>NZ_JBQFJJ010000002.1:0-414084 GCF_056536245.1 Ruegeria sp. AJ12 | reverse complement strand
GCGGTGCCACAGGCCGCTTCCTTGGACTGGACGCCCCAACACTCGCACTTGTGACCTATAAGGTTCTGTCGTCTGTGACGGACGCAACCACGTTGGCGCCCACGATTACCGCCATCGGCCGCTGGTTCTGATGAACGTTTCGCCTGGGCCGCGTGCCCGGGCGGTCAACTGGCCCGCAGATTTGCTGTCGGCTGCTTCAAATACCACGCGTAGGTCTCACGAACACCGTCTTCGAGCCCGATGCTGGCGCGCCATCCCATATCCGCCAGACGCGACACATCCATCAGCTTTTGCTTGGTGCCATCCGGCTTGCTCGTATCCTGCGTGATCCGGCCATTGAATCCCACAACCCCAGCCACAAGTTCCGCCAGCTCCGCAATCGAGACATCCGACCCGTAGCCCACATTGATATGGCTGAGCATCGGCTGCGTATTGGCTGCGTAGACATCCCGCGGCAAGTCCAGAACGAACAGGGATGCCTCTGCCATGTCATCCACGTGCAGGAATTCGCGCCGCGGCTTTCCGGTCCCCCAGATCGCTACTTCATCCAACCCGTCGCGCTGCGCCTCGTGGAACCGACGGATCAACGCTGGCAGGACATGGCTGTTCTCGGGATGAAAATTGTCCCCGGCCCGTACAGATTGGTCGGCATGACCGAGCGATAGTCGACCCCATGCTGCCGATTGTAGCTTTCGCACAGCTTGATCCCGGCAATCTTTGCGATGGCATAGGGCTCGTTTGTTGGTTCAAGAACCCCTGTCAGCAGGGCGTCCTCGCGCATGGGCTGCAGAACCTTGTGGGGGTAAATGCACGAGCTGCCCAGTTGCAACAGATGTCTGACCCCTGCTGCAAAAGCCTGATGGATCACATTGCATTCGATCATCAGGTTTTCATAAATGAAATCAGCCGGGTACGTGTTGTTGGCATGGATGCCACCCACCCTGGCCGCTGCCAGGATCACGACATCCGGCTGTTCCGCCTGCATGAAGTCGCGCACGTCCGTCTGATTGGTCAGGTCCAGTTCGGCATGGGTGCGGGTGATCACCTCCAGCGCCTCGCCCGCGGATTGCCGATCCTGTAGCCGTCGGAGGATGGCGCCTCCGACCATACCGCGATGCCCTGCCAGATAGATCTTGCGCATGACGCCCTCCTCAGCCGTTTTCCAGGCTGACAGGCAGGTCATAGCCGTGCTGTTTCAGCAGCGCGTGGCGCTTGGCGGTTTTCAGGTCCTCGCGCACCATTTCTTCGCACATGTCCTGCACGGTCAGTTCCGGCACCCATCCCAGTTTCTGCCTTGCTTTCGAGGGATCCCCCCAACGTCTCAACTTCCGCCGGACGGAAGTATTGCGGGTCGATCCGCATGACCACGTCCCCCGGTGTCAGCGCGGGGGCGTTGTCGCCATCAATATGTTTGACGGTCGCAACCTCATCAACGCCGTCGCCCGTGAACTCGACCACAACGCCAAGTTCGGCAGCGGACCATTCGATGAATTGACGAACGGAATACTGCACGCCTGTGGCAATCACGTAATCCTCGGGCGTGTCCTGTTGCAGCATCATCCACTGCATCCGCACGTAATCCTTGGCATGTCCCCAATCGCGCAGACTGTCGATGTTGCCCATGTACAGGCACTCTTCGAGGCCCTGTGCGATATTAGCCAGGCCGCGCGTGATCTTGCGCGTCACAAAGGTCTCGCCCCGGCGCGGGCTCTCATGATTGAACAGGATCCCATTGCAGGCATACATCCCGTAGGCCTCGCGGTAGTTCACTGTGATCCAGTAGGAATAAAGCTTGGCAACGGCATAAGGCGAGCGCGGGTGGAACGGCGTTGTCTCTCGCTGCGGCGTTTCCTGCACCAGCCCATACAGCTCGGACGTCGACGCCTGATAGAACCGCGTTTTGTCCTCCAGCCCCAGAAACCGGATCGCTTCCAACAGGCGCAGGGTCCCGATGGCATCCACATCCGCCGTGTATTCCGGGGATCTGAAACTGACCGCCACATGCGATTGTGCCCCGAGATTATACACCTCGTCCGGCTGAACCTGCTGAATGATTCGCGTCAGGTTCGAGGTGTCGCTCAGGTCACCGTAATGCAGGTGCAGTTTCGGGTTGGGCTCGTGCGGATCCTGATAGATGTGATCGATGCGCTGGGTGTTGAATGATGATGCCCGCCGCTTGATCCCGTGAACTTCGTATCCTTTTTCCAACAGGAACTCGGCCAGGTACGATCCGTCCTGGCCTGTTATGCCGGTAATCAATGCCGTTTTGGTCATATCTGAGCCCTTAAGTGCAATTGCGCCTGTTTATGGTCTCAAAAACAGCAAGAATCTGTGGAATGCAACCCAAGGCGCCGCTCAGGCATTGAAACCGGCGCCGGATCCCTGATTGTGCGCGCGCCACCAGCGGTAATTGGTAAGAAGGATTTTATTAATGCGTATTGCGATGATCGGCACAGGCTATGTGGGTCTGGTGTCCGGAGTGTGCTTCTCGGATTTTGGCCATGATGTGATCTGCGTCGATAAGGCGGATCAGAAGATTCAGATGCTGCAGGCGGGCGAGGTTCCGATCTATGAGCCGGGACTGGACGTGCTGATGGCCAAGAACGTGGCCGCCGGACGCCTGAGCTTTACCACCGATCTGGCCGCTGCCGTTGATGGCGCGGATGCGGTGTTCATCGCGGTGGGCACGCCAACCCGGCGCGGCGATGGTCACGCTGATCTGACCTACGTGATGGCCGCCGCCGAAGAGATCGCAAACGCGGTGACCGATTACACAGTGATCGTCACCAAATCGACCGTTCCGGTCGGAACCAACCGCAAGGTGCACGCAGTCGTTTCGGCCGCGAACCCAAAGGCAGAGTTTGATGTCGCGTCGAACCCGGAATTCCTGCGCGAAGGCGCTGCGATCGACGATTTCATGCGCCCTGATCGCGTTGTTGTCGGCGTCGAAAGCGACCGTGCTGCCGAAGTGATGGCGGAAATCTACCGCCCGCTCTATCTACGCGATTTCCCGATCCTGACCACGGATCTGGAAAGCGCCGAAATGATCAAATATGCCGCCAATGCTTTTCTGGCAACCAAGATCACCTTTATCAACGAAATCGCAGGCCTGTGCGAACGCGTCGGCGGTGACGTGAAAGAGGTCGCGCGCGGCATCGGACTGGACGGCCGGATCGGCAACAAATTCCTGCACGCGGGTCCCGGCTACGGTGGATCGTGCTTTCCCAAGGACACCGCCGCGCTGGCACGGATCGGGCAGGAACACGCACATCCGATGCAGATCACCGAAACGGTCATTCGGGTGAATGATGAAATCAAAAAGCGGATGATCGAAAAAATCCGCGAGGCCTGCAGCGACAGTTTCAACGGCAAGACAGTTGCCATGCTGGGTGTGACCTTCAAACCCAACACAGACGACATGCGCGACGCGCCGTCATTGACCATCGTGCCAGCCCTCATCGGTGGCGGCGCCAAAGTGAAGGTCGTTGATCCACAGGGACGGGCCGAGGGCGAAGAGCTGCTGCCGGGCGTGGAATGGTCGGACGATCCGTATGAGGCGGCAAAAGACGCGGATGTCGTCGTGCTACTAACGGAATGGAATGAATTCCGGGCCCTGAACCTGACGGATCTGGCCGGGGCCATGAAGACCCCCAGAATGGTGGACCTGCGCAATATCTATTCTGAGGGCACCGTGATGAAATCAGGATTTGAAGCCTATGTTGGGGTCGGACGCTGACCGCCCGACCTAACCGACATTTATTGAGGGCGTATCACAGGGCCGCAGTCCAGACCCGGTAGCGGCCCTGCCCCGTTACCTCACGGATAAGACCGCGCCGGGTGAACCGGTCGATGTTTCGCTGAACCGCCGCGCGCGAGGCCTGCGTCAGGTCTTCGGCCAGCGGGGCCGAGACCATCGGCCAGGCGGTCAGCACCTCGATCAGTCTCGGCGGGGTGCGACCGCTCAGGTCTTCGGTTGCCTCGCGGGCGCGCTCTTCCCAGGTGCTCACCCGGTCAAGATGCAGCAGCGCAGCCAGCACCGCCTGCCCCGCCCCTCTGATCCAGGCAGCCAGCTTTTCATCCGCCTCGCCAACACCGCGCAAAGCGCCGGGGCCTGACAGGGCCAGCGGCATGAACATCGCCCCGCCCCGCCCCATGCCTGCCGCGTGTCGCGCGGCAATGATGGCAGCTTCGGTGTCCTGTCCGATCCCTTGTGACAAGGCGCGCCACGCGTGAAACGCCATTGCCGCCTGCGTCACAGGATGCAGCCCGTCAGCATTGCGCATGACCTCGGCCAGATCAGCCACCGCCTCCGGGACGTCCTCGATCCCCTGTGCCATTCGGTCCAGAAACGCGGTCAGGCCAGCGTCCCACCCGCCAACCGCCGGTGCTGCGCCCGAGGTCAACCGGCGAACCGCCCAGCCCGCCCGGAACAGGGCCTGCACATCATCGCTGGTCGCCCCGATCCGCAGACCGGTCCACAAGGCCAGCCGGTCGACGCTGATCCGGTCGCCGGTCCACCAGCCCAGATCGGACACGTCCATCAGGGCCAGCCGATGCGTCCAGCCATCCGGCCCAGCCCGCAAGCGTTCATCCAAAGCTCCGAATGTCACCGCCAGATCGGCCAGCTCAACCGACAGATCCGCCTGCGCCGCGCGCCAGTCGCGCGGATCAAACAGCATACGCCGATCAGCGCGTGGCCCGGGCGGCAGGAAATCCTCCTGCGGTTCGTCCTCGTCGGGCGGCAGAAACCAGAGGTCATCCTCGTCGGGCGCGTCGGCATCATAAATGCTGGGAGGCCCCACATCCTCAGCCTCGTCATCCGGAACAGACCTGACAGGTTTCGATTTCATAAGTGACATTCTTCGGGCATTTCAAAAGCTCCACAAGGGGTTTTCTGAAATGCCCTGAGACACCGGACGATCAGCTGGAAAACGTGTCCGTCAGAACATCCAGCTTTTCACCCAGATCGGTCTCGGCATCAGCACCCAAAAGCATGTAACCATACCCGTCCCGCGCCCATGTCGCGGTCGCCAGACCGCTCAGGACCGCCTGCTGCATGTCCTTGTTCGGGGCGCCCGGACCTTGCCGAATGACGCAGAACGCCAGCGGCTGACCCTGTTCGTCTGCAAACACAACCTGCACCAGCGGCTTGCCTTTGAATGACAATATCTGAGCCCGCTTCAGATCCAGCCCCGGCAACGCCTCGAGCGCTTCGCGATTCAGCGAACGGCCAAGCTGTTCCTCGGCCTGCGCAAACTGTTCGTCCAGAGACGCGGGAGAGCTGTCGAGCGACGAAATCGTTTCCGGCACATAGAGTGACTGGTAGAGCGCGGCCTGTTCCGCCCATCCCATCTCGGCCGGGCGCGTCGCCCAGTATGTTGCCGACACGGCGATTACCGCAACCGACGCGGCAATGGCCAGCAAACGCAACGGTCCCCCGGAATAAGCTGGCGCCGACGGGGTCGATTCCGGCAACTCCACATGTGGTGTCTGGGCGGGCACCTCTTCAAAACCTTCTGAACCACCGGCGCAAACGGGTCGAGCGCCATCAGACGCTGCTCAAGCGCGACATCGGCCTCTACCGCAGCCTCAATGGCGCGGCACTGGCCCTCGTCCAGGCTGCCTTCCAGATACGCCAACAGCGTCTCGTCGGAAAACGTCATTTGCCACTCCGTTGCGCGGCATCTGCCGCATCATGCTGCATTACGGTCCTGAGTTTCTGCCGGGCATTTGACAGCCGGCTCATGATCGTACCGATAGGAACCTCCAGCAAAGCAGCGGCTTCGCGGTAGCTGTATCCCTCGACGAAGACAAGCATGACCGTTTCCCGCTGCGCTTCTGGCAGCTGCATCACTTGGGTAAACACTTCAGACGCGAAAATATTCGTTTCTGAATCGGGTCCGGTTGCAACCAAATCCGCCTCGGGCGTGACCGACAAGGCCTGAGCGCGGCGTACCGACCGCGCGCGCACCTCGTTCAGCCAGATCGACCGGCAGATTGTCATCAGCCAGGAATCCAGCCGCTCATGCGAATTGACCTGATGATGACGCTCTAGCGCGCGCAGGCAGGTGGCCTGCAACAAGTCATCGGCCACGTCCGATGCGCCTGACAGGGCCAGCGCAAAACGCCAGACACGTTTCGTATGCGTCTGCACCGCACTCCGCACGGCCTGTTCGGAACTGATTTCAGCGCCCATCGAATAAAACGCGACCTGTGTGTGTTTGTCATTCACGGACCGGGCCCGCGGGGTCAGGACTGACATACACCGTGGAGGAATGAAATGAAACTTCTGTTCAAGGCAGTCACGATTGCGTCGGCAATTGTTGCAACCCCGATCTGGGCCACAAGCTGGACGCTTGTGCCGGACGGGTCTCACCTGGCTTATGGCACCATCAAGAAAGACACTGTGGGCGAGGTGAATTCATTCACCAACCTCAGCGGTCATGTCAGCCCGGACGGCAAGGCCGAGATCGAGATCGATCTGTCCTCGGTGGAAACGAACATCGACATCCGCAACGAGCGGATGATCGAGTATGTCTTTCGCAAGGCCGCCACCGCGAAGTTGACCGCCGCGTTCGATATGGACGAGGTTTCCGCCCTGGGTGCCGGGCAATCCACGACCGTCGATGCCGATGCGGTTCTGGCGCTTGCCGGCGTCGACGTGGAATTCACCGCCGAGATGTTTGTACTGCGTCTGTCCGAGACATCGGTTCTGGTGTCGACCAATGACATGGTGTTTCTCAGCACCGAAGACGCGGGGTGAATGTCGGGGTCGACAAGCTGATGGAACTGGCCGAGCTGCCGGGCATCACCCGTACTGTTCCCGTGACCGCGCGGCTGATCTTTAAAATGGATGACAAAAAGGCGGAGGCGGCGCCTGAGGCCACCACAACCGTTGCTGCGGTCGGTGGGGACATCAAGGCTGGCAAGAAGGTCTTCGCCAAATGCAAGGCCTGCCATCAGTTGAAAGAAGGCCGCCACGGAGCCGGGCCATCGCTGCATGGCATCATCGGTGCCACTGCCGGACAGGTCGATGGATTCAGGTTCTCCTCACCCTTGCAGGACTCCGGCATCATCTGGACCGTCGAGACCCTGACCGCATTCCTCGCTGATCCCAAAGGGTCCGTACCGGGCAACAAGATGCAATTCCCCGGCCTGAAAAAGGACGCCGACATCACCAATGTCATCGCCTACCTGCAAGCCGAAACGCAGGGCTGATCCCCCTTTCGAAGAAAACCGGTTTCCCCAACCCATCTGCCAAGCTATCCCTTGTAAAACATCACGCGGGACAGGGGAAAATCATGAGCGATACGGTCACGTTGAAACTGGACGACATCCGACCGTTCTGCATGGATATCCTGACCAGATCCGGCTTTGGCTCTGCTCACGCGTCGGCGATCGCCGATACGCTGACCACCTGTCAGATCGACGACTGCCAGTCTCACGGGTTGTTTCGCCTGTTCATGTGCGCCCAGACCATTCAGGCCGGCAAGGTCGACGGTCATGCAGAGCCTGTTTTGAAACCTTCGGACAACGGCATCGTTCATGTGGACGCGCAGAGGGGGATGTCGTTGCTCGCATTCGAACAGGGTTTGCCGGTGCTGGTCGAGAAGACACGCACGCATGGGATTGCGGCCATGGCCCTCAACCGCTGTTTCCATTTCTCGGCGCTCTGGCCCGAGGTGGAACGCCTGTCTGCCGCAGGCTTGGCCGCGATGGCAATGGTCCCCAGTCATTCCTGGGTCCCCTGCCGGGGGCACGCGCGGAAGCCTGGGCACCAACCCACTGGCATTCAGCTGGCCGCGACAGGGCAAGGACCCGTTCACCTTCGATTTCGCCACCAGCGCCTTTGCCCGGGGCGAGATCGAGCTTTACCGGCGCGCGGGCAAGCCCCTGCCCCGCGGCGTTGCGATCGACAAGGACGGAAACCCGACAACCGATCCGCAGGCCGCCATGGACGGCGCGATGCTGACCTTCGGCGGCTACAAGGGGTCCGCCCTGTCGATCATGATCGAACTGCTCGCCGGACCGCTTATCGACGATCTGACCAGCCTTGAAAGCATGGAATTCGCCGAAGGCACTGGTGGTGCACCCTATCACGGCGAGATCATCCTGGCCTTTGACCCCGAGCAGTTCAGCACCGGTCGGGTTTCTGAAAACGATGACCGGGCCGAGCGTCTGTTCGCAGATATTCTGGATCAGGGCGCCCGGCTTCCCTCACAGCGCCGGTTTGAGGCCCGCGCCAGAAACACGGCGCGGGGGTTCGTCGAGATATCCAAATCTCTGCACGATGATTTGCACGACCTGAAGGATAGTCTGTAGTCGGGCCTCTTTAACGTTGTGCTGCCCCGAATTGGCTAGTGTCGATAAAGGTCGCTCATTCGCAACGCGGCGACTTCAAAATTCTTCGTACCCGCAACCTTCTGGGCGATCTCCGAACGCGAGGATGTCGGGGAGAATTGACACGTTTGCGACCCTTGATATTGACAAAGCACAGTCGAAAATCTACGCCCAATCCTGAACGGACGATAACAGCCCGCGCCAGATTGCGCTGTCTGCACAGAAGCAGCAGCACCCAGCCAGCAAACAACACTAGCCTGCAAATCAGATAAGTGCCGCCTGTGCGGCCTCTGATCGGTTTGGATATGTCGACACGCAATGTCGTGCATGTTCGACCAGCAGCAGGCCCTGGCGAAGAAGAAACGCAATGACGCTCTACACCATTGATCGGGTCCAGGCCTGTCACAGCCCGATGGGTGTATGGCCGCCCTTGCAACGGAGCACCTTATGCAAACCCGTCTGATCCTGATCGCGGCACTGATCGCTTCACCCCAGACTTTGGCGGCGCAAGATACGCCGGCGGAGCCGGCACCGGATGTACCCGTCATCGAACCGGTCCAGCCGGCCCTGCAGCAACCGGAGGCTGGCCCTGCCCTTCTCCCATCGGTCGAGGCAGAGGGCATGGTTGACAGCATTCAGCCAGGGAAACAGTAACACCACTCCCCAACAGGAGGAGCTGCTATTGGCAGCCCAGGATGCCTCGGCCAAAGCGACCGAATTTCTGCGCACCGGAGGGCCGTCGATCTGGGTTATCGCGGCCCTTTCGATCGCCATGGTTGCCCTGATCCTATGGAAAACCTGGCGTCTGGCTCTGATCGGCGCCTGGTCGCGGGGCAAAGCGGGTTTGGCTGTCGATCTGTTCGAAGCCGGCGATACCGAGGCGGCTCTGGCCACTGTCCAGGGACGAAGGGGTGCGCTCCAAAGTTGTGGCAAATGCGATCCTCGCTATTGGCAGGCTGCCCGAAAGCCGGGCCCGCGAGGATGTCTCTCGCGTCGCAAAGCGTGAAATCGCCAGCGCAGCAGCCGGGTTGCGGGCGCTGGAACTGATCGCCACGATTGCCCCTTTGCTGGGGTTGCTGGGCACCGTCCTGGGCATGATCACCGCGTTCCAGGCGTTGCAGGACTCGGGTAACCGCGCTGATCCCGCCTTGCTGGCAGGCGGCATCTGGGAAGCGCTCTTGACCACTGCCGCCGGCATGGCCGTAGCGATCCCGGCGGCAGCCGCGCTGACATGGTTCGAGGCGGTTATCGACCGCATGCGCCGCGATGTCGAAGACGGCGCAACCCGGTTGTTTGTCGCGATAAAACCGACCGAACTCAAGCTGGCAGCCGAGTGATCGCATGCAGTTCGCACCGCCGGCCAAACCCAGACGCAAACCCAGCCTGACACCCATGATCGATGTGGTGTTTCTGCTGCTGGTGTTCTTCATGCTGGCATCGCGCTTCGGAACGGACGCCATACTGCCACTGCCTTTGGCCGCGACGGGAGGCGAATACACCGGACCGCCGCGGCTGGTCGATATCTTGCCGGACGTTGTGCTGCTGAACGGCATCGCAACCGCAGACATTGCTGGCGATCTTGCCCCGCTGATGCAGGCGCCCACCGACATGTTGATCCTGCGCGGCAGGGACGGTGCGACGCTGCAACGGATCGTAACTGTGACCGAAGCGCTGCATGACGCAGGCTATTCTTCGGTCGTCATTGTGGAATAGCGCGATGGATTTCTCGGACCCACCCCGCAGACCCCGTCCTGAAGCCATTGTGCCAATGATCAATGTCGTGTTCCTGCTGCTCATCTTTTTCCTGATGGCGTCGAACCTGATGCAGCCGGACCCTTTCGAGATTACGCCGCCCCATTCGGCTTCTGATGTCGAGCCCGAAGCAGAGCACATACTCTATGTCGACAAAAATGGGCACATGTCGTTCGACAAGGCCGAGGGGGTCGCAGCGTTGACTGCAGTGACTGCGATCAGCGAAGCCGGGGCGAACCTCCGGATCCGCGCGGATGGAGAACTGGAGGCCAGGGTACTGGCTGGTTTGTTGAGCGATCTGGCACAGGCTGGGCTGAACAGAGTCGAGTTGATGGTGATGCCGCAATGAAACGCTGGTTGGAAGTTCCTGTGTTCGTGGCCCTCGCTGCCACGCTGCATCTGATGGCATTTGGAGCCCAACCGAACTCAGGTATCACGGCGGGCGGTAGCGGTGGAGATACATCGGTGTCCATTCAGGGTGCAGCGCCAACTGTGGTGGAGATGGTCCGTATGTGGGAACGTCCACCGGTGATACAGCCACCGCCGGAACAAGACCTGATACTGCGGCCACGCCCGCCAACCGGCATGCTCACCGTGCCCGATTTTCAGATTGATCAGGCCCCGCGTGCTCAGATGACCACTGCCATGGTACCACCGGAGCAACATGAAGATGTGCAAATCGACACCACACCCCCGCCCCCTCGGCTGGAACCTGAGGTTCAAGCCCAGCCCCAAATTGAACCAGGGCAAAGACCGCTGAAACCGCCCGAACCAGAGGCCCGCAAATCTGACGTGGCGTCGGCTGGGGCCGCCAAGCAAGTCTCGGCTGGATCGGGTGGTGGAGCGCACGCCGGCACAGATACGGCAAAAGTGACCACCGGTTCCCCCGGGCAGAAGGCGCAGTTGCAGGCCGTGTGGGGCGCGAAAATCCGCGCGCGCATTGAACGCAACAAACGTTATCCGCGTGGCACCAAAGCCAGTGGGGATGCCACCGTGGGTCTGACAGTGTCACGCGACGGGCGCCTGATCTCGCACCAGCTTACACAATCCTCGGGCGACCCAATTCTCGATCAGGCCGCGCTGAGCGCAGTTGCCCGAACGAAACGGGTCCCCAAAGCCCCCAAAGACCTGATCGGTAGCAGCTTTCGGTTTTCTGTGCTGATCCGGATGACACCGGGACGTTAGCCGACACCTGTGCGCCCCGCCCGGGTCAATGCGTGAGGTCAAAACCGTTCCCATTGCTCATTTTATTTTCCTTCCATCAAAATCACGGTTGCAGCATATAATGCTCATTATTTCGTCTTTTTGCACACAACATTGGAAATTACATGACTGACGTTCCGACATCGGCATCATTCGGCGTTACAATCAAAAATCGCAGCGGCCTCTGGCACCGTCGTTTGAACCCAGTTCACCCTCGGTGGTTTCGCCGCGAAACTACTCGAGATACCGCGCGACCTGTTCGACCAGTTGCTGCGCCTCTTCTATCGTCAGATCACGACCCTGAACACGAATTCTCACGTCGCCTGCCGAGACCTCGGAGACAATCTTGCCGCCGCTCGACAGTATCTGCGGGGCCAAGCGCTGAACCTGTTGTGGCCGTCCACCGCGGGACTTGTCTCGTTCAGGTTCCGGACCTGCCTTGAGCGCAGTATCAAGAACCGACCATTCGGATTTTGCGTCCAGCTCCCCTGCCCCGGCCAAGGCCTGACGCAATTCGGATTGGGCCCCATCCCGCAATGCCGCGGCCAGTTTAAGCCCCGCCTTTTCCGTCAGGGCCACCGGGTGCTGCAGCAAGTCCCCCAGGGCTTCGTGAACCATTGCAAAGCCCCGCACCTTGGACCGCTTAGCCTTGGAGGCGGCTGCGTACAAAACATCGATGGCCGCATCTGAGGATGGGAACACCCCCTGCCCCGCGGCCAGCACCGCGATCCGGCCCCGCTCATACGGGCTGAGGTTTGATCGCAGCTCGTTCTCTTCGACCATCGACACGTAAGCGCCCTGCCCTGTCCCGGCGTCACGCACAAAGGCCGGAATCTCAGCAAATCGCGGATCCGTTTCGGACAGGCGCCGAAAAGCATTCAGACGCCGGAAGCCGGATATCAGACCATAGCCTTCTGCATTCTGCGTGACCTCGATTGGTGTGCGCAATCCATGAACGCGTAAAGACTCCAGCAGTTCCGCCATCGCCTCTTCATCTTCGACCATCCGGTCGCGGCGAATGAAATCGGCATCGATCTGATCCAGCGGCACCATCTGCGCGACAAGCCCCGCGTCCTGCGCATCGCGCCACCGCTCTGCGTCGCCCTGATCCTTGGCCAGCGCAACCCTATCGGTCACACCCGCCATACCGTTCAGCGAGGCCGCCTCGGCCGCAACCTGCGCGATCGGTGGCGGCCCGGATTTTGTGTCAAACGGACTGATCGACGGTTTCGCCGCGAAACCGGCCTCAAGCTGCTCCAGTTCCGCCGTGTCCGGTGCGCTCAGTCTTCTGCGTTTAGCCATCTGCCTCTCCTCCCATCTGGGCATCGCGCCACCAGCACCCGATCAGAACCTCTTTGAATTCCGCATACGTCCGGTCAAACGTCTCCCGCCCTCGCACGTAAGTGTCCCGGTTGAAATCGCGATAATCTGCCTCGTAAATGCCGTTCACCTGCTCGCCCGCCTGTCCGACCAGCGCCGTGTAGTCCTGACGGTATGCATTCATGAAATCCCCGAAATAGGCCTGGATCACGTTGGCCATATCGGTCTGCTGACTGGCGTCGAACCGGGTGATAATCGCCCGCACTACATCCCATTCGAACTTGAGTTCCGGTAAACCCGCCGCCCGTTGCGCGGCGTTCTCGCCATCCTCGATGCTGGCAAAGGTCGTGTAGAGCATGTCAAAGAACCGACCCGTGGAATCGAACTCCAGGAATGACGCCCCAAGCGGCACGAGCAGGATGTCCGCGGCAGCCAGCGCATTGATCGTCAGGTACCCAAGTGCAGGAGGGGTATCGAGTATGACGATGTCGTAATCGCTCAACACACCTTCGTCCTGCAGAAAGTTGGTCAATCCATCCCACAGCGGCCAACTGCGCAGGCCCATGCGCCAAACCGGGATCTGAAATTCAGCCCAGTACAGGTTCAGCTGGGCACCGATCAGATCTATATTGGGCCAGTGCGTGTTCTGAATAACGTCGCGGGGCAGGGTGGTCAGCGCCTCCTGCAAGGTTTCGTCCAGCGGAATCTCCGGCTGACCGGCCGCATTGCGCACCCGGTTTTCTTCCTGCACCGCACGGGCATAATCCTTGGCGATCAGCGGAAAGACCGTTTGCCACTCGTCAGCGACCCGCCCACCCAATATCGATGTCATCGACCCCTGGCTGTCGAGATCAACGACCAGCACCTTGTAACCGTCCAGCGCCGCCGACATGGCCAGATGCGCTGCGGTCGAGGTTTTGCCCACGCCGCCCTTGAAATTCGCCACAGCCACGACCTTGGCGGGCAGGTTGTCCGGCCGATAGGGCAGATACTCCTTGGTGCTGACACCTTCGGCGGCGAAATGCTTGCGCAGGGTCAGGACCTCATCCAGGGTAAACCATTTGGATCCGGCTTCGCCTTCACCCTGTGGCAATTCCGGATTTGCTTTCAGGACCCGGCGCAGATGCGCTGGTGCCACCGGGATCAGGTACTTTGTGATTTCCCAGATAGAAAACCGGCGCAGGCGCTTTTCGCCGTCCGGAGCATATCCCCGACGGGCGAGGTCTTCGCGGCCCTTGGCGCAGAACGCTGCCGCTTTTGCGAATCGCGATGTCCCGATAGGATCAGGCAACTTTGCCGCCGCGATCTCCGGATCCAGATTCAGATAGGGCGGCAATGGAGGTTGCGTAGATTTGTTCACTGTCGATGCCTCAGATAATGTTCGCCTTTGCGGCGTATATTCGGAAATGTAGCGAACATTTCACCGCACGGCTATCCTTCATGTCAGCTTTTTCCACAGAAGAGTTAAATCGCTTACGGTTTCGCCGCGAAACTGCAATGAATTTGAGAGAGAGGCACACCAAAGAGTTTATTCTTTTTGGAATGTTTAGAATCTTTACCACCATTTAATTGTTATAAAACAAATAGTAAGGTGTACTTGAGCACCTGTTTCCGGTTTCAAGAGAGCCCAAATACAGGATCAAAGGTTCCCGTTTGCGGGATCAGGGGTACCAGAGTCCGGGAACACGGGTCCCGATTCGCGGGATATTACGAATACACCGTCAACAGACCCTAATCAGGCCGCTTGGGGGCCTGTTTTCGATCTTCGGGAGTCCCTTGCGGCTCGATCCGAGTCGCGGCTTTGTGGATAACCTGCTACCCGGAGCGTTAAGGTACCTGTCTACGGGATTCCCACCATCCCGTATTTGGGCACCCAAAACAGATTGATCCACGGGTACCTTTCATGGCACATATATCAAAACGAGCAGTCAGGCAGAATCATGCCGGATACAACATTGGACATGGACAGTCTTTCGGGCGCCCTGCGTCGGGAGACGGTCAAAAAGAACGTTGCCGCCATTCACATCAGCGGCAAGCTTTCGTTATTGCAACGGAAGCTGTCGAACGTCCTGTTGCTCAACGCCTATGACGCCCTGACATCGGCTGCGACCCACACGATCGACGCGCGGACGCTTGCGATGATGGTGGGTTACAATTCAAACGATTTCGACACGTTGCGCGCCAGCCTCAGAGCGTTGGCCGAAACAGTCGCCGAATGGGACATGCTGGATGAACAGGGGCGGCAGGAATGGGGTGTCTCTTCGCTGTTGAGTTTTGCCAAGCTCAAGAATGGTATCTGCGAATACGCCTATTCGCCTGCCTTGGCGCAGAAGCTCTATGATCCGAAAATCTATGCCCTGATCAATGTTCAGATACAACGCAATTTCAGTTCGGGGCATGGTCTGGCCCTGTATGAGAACTGCTATCGTTTCGTACGCACCGGGTCGACGGGCTGGTGGTCACTGGAGGTGTTTCGTAAACTCATGGGTGTGGATGGCAGCGACTATTACAGCAGCTTCAAGCACCTTAACGCCAAAATCATCAAACCAGCGGTCGCAGAGGTAAACAAAAGCTCGGACATTCTGATAAAACCCGAGTTTCAGAAGAAGGGCCGCACCGTCATGGACATCCGGTTTGCGATCAAGGGCAACCCTCAGAAAGCGATGTTCGAGATCGACGACAGCGACGGGGTACGCAATCTGCCAGTCTACAAGTTGCTCAGACAGCAGGGCGTGTCGGACCGTTTGGCGCGCCAGTGGATTGCCGAACATGGCGAGGATTACGTGCAGCAGAAGCTGGATTACGTGAGTGGACAGGATGGCGTGAAGTCAACGTTGGGATATCTGTCGGCGGCTCTGCGCAACGACTATCACGTGCCTGACGCAACGCGTAAGGCCGAACCCAGCCCCGAGGCCGTTGCCGCAGCGGAACACCGCCACGCTGAAAAGGCGCAGGAAGACCAGGCCTACGCCGCGCGCATCGCGGAACGCGCCGAGCGCGCGCGCAAGCTGTCGATTGTCGAGGACTTGGTTTCGCGGCGAAACCCGACCCAGCGTGACGCAGACAAGCGCCTGTTCATGAGCAGCCTCGACAATGATCTCGACCGGGAACACTTCCGAGCGCACGGATGGCGCTCGGGTCTCAACGCAACCGCGATCTTCGCATTCTGGCAAGAACTCGAACCGGACGCGTTCACTTTTGAGGCTGAAATGTGATGTCCAATGGGGCAGGGCGGGTCTGAACAAGGATCGTTGAGGAACCTCCAAACGAGATGTATTGCGCATTTTGCCCTAATTTTGCCCGTTAAACCTCTTTGAGTCTTTGAACTTGCACAATCTTGACCCCGTCCGCGGCCCATCGCAGCCCTTGACGTTGCCACTACCTTGGCCGGCTCTGTCGCGAACTTTGGTCGGTATGTTGCGCCTCTGGGTGTTTTGATCCAATTGGTGGTTGGTCTGTGCCGATCTAGGCTCAGGAGTCATGGCCAATGAATGACAATTGCCGCGAGAGCGATGGCTGAAAGGAAGACCTTGGGGCAACGGTCGTAGCGTGTCACCACACGGTGCCAGTCCTTCAATCTGCCAAATATGATCTCAATCCGATTGCGGCGTTTGTAGCGGCACTTGTCGTATCGGACAGTTGTCTTGCGCTGTTTGCGGCCTGGGATGCACGCGCGTATCCCTTTGTCTTTCAACGCTTCTGTGAACCAATCGGCATCATAGCCGCGGTCACCCAGCAACCATTCGACATTGGCAGACGGCTGACCAATGCCCTTGCACCGATGTAGTCGCTGACCTGACCGGCGGTGACTAAACAGATACAAAGGGTGTCATTTGCCATTGTGCTTGAACCAATGGCGCACCATGGCTCATCTGTCACAAACCGCATGCAGCTTGGTATTCATGCCGCCCTTGGTGCGCCCGATCAGACGTCCACGTCCCCCTTTTTCACCGCAAGGCTGGACGCTGTGCGATGGGCTTGAGGCACGTTGCATCCATTGCCCGGCAGGGCATCACGCAGTGATGCCCTCAGAGGGGATCATGACCGTCTTCTGCTCGTCGTGTTCCGCGGCAAGACCGACCAACATCTGGGCAAAGATACCTTTGTCACTCCATCGCTTCCAAAGATTATAGAGCGTCTTGTGTGGTCCATATTCCCTAGGTGCATCGCGCCACCGTAACCCCTTGCGATTGACAAAGGTAAACCCACTCAAGACACGCCTGCTGTCAACGCGAGGTTTGCCGTTGCACTTTGGGAAGAAGGGCTCCAGACGCGCCATCTACTCGTCACTTAACCAGAAAAGATCGGACATGTTCACTGCCCGTTTTGAACGCGATGAATCACGCAACCAAACGGAAATCAATGGGTCCTGAGCCTAGAAAGGAAAAGTCACGTGCAGTGCAGAAAGCCGTTGAAGCAGCACCGGTTCTCTAAAGAACTGACTTTGCTGGCGGTCCGCTGATACTGTCGTTGTTGGTTTTCCTATCGCAATGTGCTTGATCTTATGGCTGAACACGGGATCATAGTTGATGCGACGACCATGTCTCGTTGGGATTGAGATTTTGGGCCAGAAATCCTCAGACCTGCTTACGGCCAGCATTGATTCTAGCGGGGCTTACAATGGCACCTGTGTTCGGGTCAACGGCAACACCAGTTAGCTGTAGCATGCGGTGGTATTCTGGAGCAGAAACGGATCTGACGATAGAACGGGCGCGAAACTCCATAGCGGTGCCCTTTGAAAAGACGCCATAATGGTGTTGGTTGAGAACTCGTGAATGAAAAGCGAAAGCCAACCTATAACCTGGAAGCGATCAAATCGACCTTCAGTTCTGCAAAGAGGCTAAACGCGCTCAGTTCGGCGAGTCGCTCAGCAGCAGAGCTTAGGTTTGGAAGTGGTGAGATTGTTGAGGTTATCCAGTTTATCGACAGACGCGATTTTCAGAAGTCAATGAAGGTCTGTTTTGTCCCGCTGAGCGGCCATTGCCTGGGTCGATGCGACAAGTCCAGTGTGCGGGACGAAGCTACCATTCGCTGCAGCCGACAAAGTCAAAACAGATCGCGAAACTTTTTGCTTAATCCGTGCTTTCTGGCGTCAAAGTTAATTGTTCTGAAATCATTTTTCACCAATCCGGTAGCGGTTAAGTTAGATTTTTGAGAGGTGGCGATGACTTTTCTACCAGTTATATCCGGCTCTGGTATCGGTGCGCTCACCTTTCTGAACAGGACAAGAGATCAGCAAGAAAGCGTTTTGAGAGCAACCGGAGACGTGGCTCGAGACCTGGAGGCCGTCCGTAATCGGCTGACAAACATACAAAATGTCGACGAGTTGCTTGATGATCGTCAGGTTCTGCGGGTGGTTTTAGGCTCTGTCGGGCTTGAGGACGACATCAACAACACCGGTCTGTTGCGGAGTATTCTGCTGTCCGATCTGAATGATCAAAGGTCGGTGGCCAACCGGATTGCAGATCCAAGGTACCGTGAACTCGCGCAACTGTTCAACTTCGGCGCAGGCACCGGTGCAAGCCTGCCAGGGTCAACAGCGGCTGACACGCTTTCACCTCAACTGCAGGCGCTGGGGTCTGTTGACGATCTCTTTCAACGATCCAACAACAGGCTTTTAACGCGCGCCCTTGAGGTTTTCGGCCTTGAGGACGACGCTGGCAAGACAGTGTTTCTGCAACGCGTTCTGAACTCCGATCTTTCCGATGAAACATCGCTGGTCAACCGCCTCGGAGACCAGCGATACATCGACTTTGCGTCCGCCTTTCAGGGCAATGTCGATACGCTGCCGCAGCAATTGCGGGGCAAGGTTTCGGACAAGGTCGCCGAAACACTGCGCGCCGCAAAGCGCGGAGAAGATGTGACCGCCGACCGCAGAGTTC
Organism: Ruegeria sp. AJ12; assembly: GCF_056536245.1. Taxonomy (NCBI): domain Bacteria; kingdom Pseudomonadati; phylum Pseudomonadota; class Alphaproteobacteria; order Rhodobacterales; family Roseobacteraceae; genus Ruegeria; species Ruegeria sp. AJ12. Next base: position 395,587 of record NZ_JBQFJJ010000002.1, on the reverse strand, counting down.
TGAATGCAGTTTTGGTCCAGTTTGGGTTGGAAGATCAGATCAATAACACACGGCTGATAAATGACGTTCTAAACAGCGACTTGGCCGATCCGGGTGCCCTTGCAAATCGGCTTGGTGACCCACGCTTCCAAGATTTGGCCAGAGCGTTTGATTTCGTGGGGCGTCGTGATGACGAAACATCAATTTATGCGTTTGCAGAGCTTGCGCAGAAAAACCCAGACAGCCTGACATCCGCAGAGGCTTTTCTTGAAAACGAGGTGCTCTTGAACACGACGCTCGCCGTTTTTGGGCTGGACGCTGAACCGGTGGACAAGGATCTGCTCAGATCCGTCCTGACAGCGGATCCTCTTGATGAAAATTCCGCTATCAATCAAAGCGAGAACTCAAAATACGTCGCGCTGGCAAGTGCTTTCGATTTTGGAGACCAGCTCGCCCGCCCCGACCCCGCAAAACAAAGCCGCATAGATAGGCTGGTTGATGCTGTTGCGCGGCGCAATACGCCGCCCACAACAATCGATGCTGTTTTCGGGGATCCGAGGTTACTGTCAGCCGCAATCGCTCTCTTTGATCTCCCTCAGGATGAGAATTCTGCAGGATATACGCGCAGGCTGCTGTCGAGTGATCCGACGTCTCCGCTCTCGACCTATCAATTGGCGCCGGACGCGAACTACAGGCATTTCTATGATGCGCTCAATCTGCAGACAGGTGAGCAGGCATACGCATATCCCGAAGGATTTACCGATGCCGTCATCAACTCCTACATTGAGCGCCAGTTTGAGATATCGGTCGGTCAACGCGACAACGATATGAGGCTGATGCTGGCGCTTGATCGAGATCTGGGTGTCGCCATCAGTCAAATAAGTGGAAACGATGGGCGATGGTTTCGCGTGATTGGAACGCCGTCTTTGCGTGCCGTCTTTGAAGGGGCGCTTGGCCTGCCGGACGGCATTGGTCAATTGGACATTGATCGCCAATTGAGAATATTCAAAGACAAGTCACAACAGGTGTTTGGAACGGCAGATCTTGTGGAGATTGGACAACCCGGCAATCTGGAAGGGGTGCAAAGAAGATACCTGGCGCTTTCGTTGATCGGCCAGACCGGAAGCACCAGTCCGGCAAGCTCTGTGCTTTCGTTGCTCTTGTAGCGGGTGACGGTCGAGACCTTCATAAGGTCCTTTGCGCACAACATGGCGCCAAAAGTACTGGGCTGGATTAAACCCTGGAGCGCGCGGCGACAGCACCCGCGTACGCGAAACGTTGCAGCGCATTGCGTATGAGCGCTGGCAATCGGATGCGATGGTTTTCGGGCACGGCACAGTCAGACCCGGAGCGCATCTTGTTGAGTACATGCCGATCGGCAGCCATCACACCTGGTACGGGCTATTATTTGTCAAAGGCCTGACCGGATTTGCCGCGTTTCTCATACCGTTTCTGGTTCATTTCTCGGTCGTCACCCTGGACGCAATAAGGTTTGAGCGAGGCAAACTCCCGGTGGGGCTGCTACTTACCATTCTCCTCCTTACCTTTGGAGAAAACGTTGAGGTTCAAACCTATTTGCTCTGGCCAACCCTATTGGCGCTCGGCTGTCATCTGAGAGAGATCAAATCAGTATATCGAGGTTCTGGACATATAGCCAGCAAATGACGAGCGCTGCGAGTGCGATGGCAGACAGAAAGACTTGTGGGCACCGGTCGTAGCGGGCTTTGTTGCAAAGTTTCTAGGGTCAGGACTCATAACCAGTAGATCACGAGTGCGGCCAATGCGATGGCTGATAAGAAGACCTTGGGGCATCGGTCATAGCCTGTCGCCACACGCCGCCCGCCTTTCAACCTGCCGAACATGATCTCGATCCTATTTCGCCGCTTGTAGCGCGGTTTGTCGTATCGCACCGGTCTCTTGCGCTGTTTTCGACCGGGGATGCAGGCGCGTATCCCCTTGTCTTTCAACGCTTCTCTGAACCAATCAGCGTCATAGCCTCGGTCTCCCAGTAGCCAATCAACAGCTGGCAAACTGCTCAACAAAGCCTTCGCGCCGGTGTAATCGCTGACCTGCCCGGCGGTCATGAAAAGGTTCAGAGGGCGGGCCCTGGCTGTCGCAGATGGCATGCAGTTTGGTATTCATGCCGCCCTTGGTTCGGCCTATCAGGCGTCCACGTCCCCTTTTTCACCGCAAGACTGGACGCCGTGCGGTGAGCCTTGAGATATGTTGCATCGATCATGACCGTCTTTTCGTCGCCATGGTCAGCCGACAAGCCCATCATCATCTCAGCAAATATGCCCTACTCGCTCCATCGCTTTCAGCGGTTATAAAGGGTCTTGTGTGGGCTATATTCCTTGGATGCATCGCGCCACCGCAAACCGTTGCGATTGATGAAGATAATGCCTCTCAAGACGCGTCGGTCATCGACGCGAGGCATGCCGTGGGATTTGGGAAAGTAGGGCTCAAGACGGGCCAATTGCTCGTCGCTTAACCAGAAGAGATCAGAAATCGTCACCGCTTGCTTGCTGCGCAATGAATCACGCAGCCAAGCAAAAATCAATGGATTCCGAGCCTAATCTCTTCCATAGGCGTCTTCATTTGGGTTGTTTACAAACCCACAGCGGCACATCGAGGCCAGCGGGGGCGTCTACACCTTCAGAACCTTCAGCATGCGCTAAATGTCGTTGGAGGATCGGTCAGTGCCTGCGCGTATCCATATTTCAGAAAATTAGGAGGTGTGCTGGTTCAGAACACATTCATCAAAGCGGTCGGATTTACGGGGTCATTGCGCGGTGGCCGTACTTTGTTCGACCTATGCGCGGCGCGGGATTAGCTCATCCCGTTTTTCGGTGAAGTGGGATCAGTCAACCCGATGTTCTTATTGCTCGGAGCGCTCAAGTCACTCGGTAACGAGATCGCAAAAGGTTGGGCTGCATCCTTGACCACGGGGTGGGTCAGTTTTGCACAAATCCCGGGATTGCCGTTGTTCCTCAAGGGCCAGACACCGAGGCAACCGATGCCGCGAGGCGTTCCCGAGAGTGGCGTACCATTGTTGATCTTGGCGCGCCGTCGCTGTGCAGTGCATGCCTATCTGTAGTTCAGTTCACTCTGAACAGGTGAGCGCGCTGAACTGGGCTTGTGCAATAGGCCAAGCCAGTTCCGCCGGTAGTCCAAGGGAATGCGAAAAGCCCTCCAATACTACGGATAGTGTTTCTGCAACTTCATTGGCGGGGAGCTTCCGGAACTGAATGTCCGCCTGCAGCGGCGGAAGACGGCTCAGGCTCCGGCCGGTGGGGCCTGGGCTGCAGGCATAGTCAATTTCAGTCATATCAATGTGCCACTCTTCTTCACGCCCCGCGAGCCGGAGTGTGATTACGCCTTCGCTGGGTTCGACGACGATCTGCCAGCGCGTCTCGGGGTTTTGCACTGCCGCTAGGGCAGCGAACCCGTCCTGCGTGGCGACCGGCTCTTGCCCCCGGGAGGCGGAGGCCGCAAGCACGAACCGTTCCACGCTGTTTGGATGAGAGGTCTCGGCGCGAGACGGCAGCGGTAGCAATCCTCCAAAACCCACATAGTCGGACAGGGCGTCAAGCAAGTCCGCGTAGCTGGAATTGGTCAGCGCCCGTACTGGCATGGTCTCGTCGACATCCACGACCAATCCGTCGGTCGTTGGCAGCACCGCAGCCGTTCGCCCCGTGGCGTCAGCGACAAAGTAGTGGATGCGGCTCATGGCCCGAACGCTTGTATCCTGGAAAACGTGCAAGGCTTCCTCAACAGTGGCCGCGCGGTCAAGGACGCGTTGAATCAGTTCCAATTCGCCAACAATGTCGTTGCCCGTGGCCAACGGAAACCGCGCATCATCGTTCCACATGAGCGAGACGAACAAGCCCGCCGTATTGACGCCTGCGGCCGGCATACCCGGACCCATCTGGTTGAAGCTGACACTTCCAAAGAGAGTCTTCCAGGTTGCGGTGCTGTTTTCCATAATCGATGTGCGAGTCGCACCCACAGGATTGACAAGGACATACCCCGCGCCGGTCGCCGAGGTATCGTAGCTATAGGCGATCAAAGGTGTTGCGATTGGTCCGATGGCCATAGTGGAACAGGCAATCGCTTGGGGTGTGATAAGCCAATTTGCGAACACCAGCGCCCACATGGCTGGCGTCTTCTTGGTTAGGGGGTGCTTTCTGATATTCATGCTATACCTGCTTTGCGGCCCAATTCCATTCGCGCCGTTACACCCGGATGGAAGGCCGCCGATTGGGTTTGCAAGCCGGGATTCGTGAAATGCGTACGTTTTTCGCCAACAGTGCTGCAGTGCAGGTGATGCTGGCCTCCTCCGGTGAATTGTTGCGCTCGCGGAGGAACTTGGGAATTCTGCTGATACTCTCGTTTCTGGCAGGGCTGACCGGTCCATTTGGGACGGCCATCAGCATCGAGACTTGGGCGCGCTTGCTCTACTGGACTTTGATCGTTTTTGGCACGGTGCTGCCGGTCCATCTCGTTCTCGTCATGTTCGAACGTCATCGACAACTGGATGGTCTTGGCTGGACGATCCTGGCATGCCTGTTCGCGGCCGTCCCCGCGACTCTCGTGGTCTACGGTGTTGCGACCATGTTCGGTTCCCGGATCGGTGTGCTGGCTGCCATCGAACTCTACCTGCAAAGCGCATTGATCGTGACTGCGATTGTCGGAGTTGTGCGGCTGGCGTCCGGATCTATGTCCAGGGAGATGGGCGAAGCCCCGATCCTGCGCCGACTGCCTGGGGCGTGTCGAGGGAATTTGATCAGATTGGCGGCGCAGGATCACTATGTCGAGGTGGTGACCGATCGTGGTCGATCTCTCGTGGCAATGCGATTGCGCGATGCGATCACCGAGGCTGCACCCGTTGCTGGAACCCAGGTGCATCGCTCGCACTGGGTGGCAACGGAGGCGGTCACTGGCCGGTACACGACTGATCGCACGATCCGATTGAAGCTTGTGGATGGCAGCTCTGTGCCTGTCGGTCGGACTTTTAGAGATGCGGCCAAAAGTGCGGGCATTTTGATTTGAAAGCCTCCTTGCAGGTGTGAATGGGATACGGAAGGTCTCATTTTATACTGTTGGGCTTTTTGTGCGACGTGTCGGAGGACGTGAGGGCGGTAAGGGACCGGAGAGTTGGCACTGTGCTCGTTGATCTTCGGGACGGTACACTTGGGGCCCTCGCATTCGGAGCAGGGCGAAGGCCCGTGGCGACGCTGACTTCTAGTTTTGTATGAGTTCGATGACCTCTGCTCCGAGCTGCTGAATGGCGGCATTCCGAGTCGCGAAATCCACATCGGTGTCCGAGATAAAAATGACGACAATCCAAGGTGCCCGTCCAGAGGGTGTCACAAGCGCAACGATGTTGCGCGTGTGACTGCCGGCGCCGGATTTGTCGGAAATTTCCCAGTCTGTCGGCGCGTCATCACGCAAGAGCGCTCCGGTCACACCACCATGGCTCATCCATTCGACCAGTTGGTCGCGAGAGGCCGGAGAGAGAGCATCCCCCGTCAAAAGAGCCCGCAGCGTTTCTGCCATCGCAGCCGGGGAGGTGGTGTCCCGAGGATCGCCTGGGGCAAAGGTGTTCAGGTCCGGTTCTCGCCGGTCAAGGCGGCTGATCATGTCGCCGATGCTGCGGAAAAACTGCGTGACAGCCTTGGGGCCGCCAAGATGATCGATCAGCAGGTTCGCGGCTGTATTGTCACTCATATCAAGAGCGGCCAGACACAAGTCCGAGATCGTCATGTGTTCTCCGACGTGCCTTTCTGTGACCGGCGCATAGGATAACAGATCAGCTTCATGAATTGGCAGCGGCTCGGACAAGGAGATCTGGCCAGTTTCACTATGCGCCAAAATCGCTGCACAGACCGGCGTTTTCACGATGCTGTTCATCAGGAACCGTTCATGTGCGCGGTGAAACCAGGATGTATCGGTTCCGGTATCCACCAAGGCAATTCCAACCCTTCCATCCAGACGGTATTCGATCTGGGCAGCCGAAGCGGCGAGCGACTCAAATGTGGATTGCGCCGCCACGGGATGAGTGATGGACAGCCCAAGGGTGATACCTGCCGCAATGCGCGACAGGACGAAGGCGGAAAACCGCATGATTTGTTCCTCTCAAGAATGCGCGCCGTTTTTGGGGCGCTGATACATGTGTGGCGTCCTCCGACGTCGCGCCTTTGGCTAAAACAACTTGCCCACCGGGCTCAAACGAGAAATGTTATGGCACAGTATTAGGTAAGGTAATGGTATGGATCGCCCCGATTTGCCACTGAACGCTCTTCGAGTATTTGAAGTTGCCATGCGGCAGGGCAGTTTCACCCGCGCGGCAATCGAATTGAGAGTGACGCAAGCCGCCGTCAGCCACCAGATCGCGCGGCTTGAGGATCGTCTTGGTGCGACCCTGTTTTTGCGGACACCACAAGGCCTGGCGCCAACTGACGAGGGGCTATTGTTGTTCCCGGTTCTCGAACAGGGGTTCGAGGCCATGGCGCGTGTTCTGGATCGCTTGAGCGGACGACGCGATGTGGAGGTACTGAATGTTGGTGTAAATACCACTTTTGCCCTGGGCTGGCTGTTGCCAAGGCTCGATGCCTTCCGCGAGGCCAACCCGGAGATCGACCTCAGAGTCTCGACAAACAACAATCGCGTTGAAATCCTGCGCGAAGGCCTCGACATGGCGATCCGGTTCGGAAAGGGCGGTTGGACGGGTCATGACGTGACGCCGCTGATTGACGCTCCGTTGTCACCGCTGTGTACGCCGGCGGTGGCCGCTCGGTTGCAGAGCCCCCCGGATCTTGGGCAGATCTGTCTGTTGCGCAGCTATCGTAGCTCTGAGTGGCCAGACTGGTTCAAGGGGGTTGGTGTTGCCTGTCCGCCCGTCAATGGTCCTGTCCTTGATAGTTCGGTTGCGCTTGCAGAGTTGGCCGCATCTGGCGGCGGGGCCGCCTTACTGCCCGTGCGCATGTTTAATCACCACATCGAACAAGGCCGCCTGGTACAACCTTTTGGTGCAACCGTAGCCGCAGGAAGATATTATCTGGGATGGCCATCTGACCGCACCCCAACCCCTGCAATGACGAAGTTCGCGGATTGGGTGACCGAGGCCAGTTCTATCGGCTGAAACACCGGTCGGGCTTTGTCGGGGATGGACATTTTCGCACATGCACGGCCTGGACTGAAATCATGCGATCAGGTGAGTTCACTCTTTGATCATGGGTCGGCGGGCTGTCCGATGTGATCGGTCGGGTTGATCCGAACGCCCGACCGCAGGTTGGAATAGTGGGCATGCCGCAACAAGCAGGGAAACTGCCCAGGCGCCGCACAAAGCAAAACCTCATGTGCGATCGGTTCAAAATCTGCACGAAAGTGGGTCGTACTTTTTACGCATAAGATCTGGGCCTCCTCCGGCTTTAATTCGAAGTGTCGAAACTGGGACAGGTCCAGGCATTGGTTCCGAACACTTGTAACGACGATCTGAATCTGTGTTTTCTCTATCTGCAGGGCTGCCGAGGGTCCGAGCGTGGCAATACCGCCGCCATACATTGCACCGGTGTATGGGCACTGCCCATCGCTGACCCGTTTTACCTGGACTCTGGCATGTAGCGGGCTGTCTCCTGGGCCGCGGCCACCGATCGCTGCTTCGAATGTCGCGCCAGGTCCGGTTTGATGTGCTTTGGCGGCCAGGGCGGGATCGTGGATCAGCCCGAGAAGTGCAGGCGGAACATCCTGTTGAACAAGCTCTCGCAGCAGCCAGGTTGTGTCTGAGGATGCCCCTGCACCAGGATTATCCTGCACATCGGCAATGACAACCGGACACCCAATGGGGGCCTGTCGTGCCCGGCTGACAGCTTCGGCGGGTGTGAGCAGGGGGCGGTTGAAGTCCCGTTCAACCTTTGCCAGTTGTGCCGACAGTGTTTCGACAATCGCAGCGGCTTCGGTCAGATCCGGGTCGTAGGCGACAACCGATGGCCCCGTGCCGGGATTGTCCGACGCTGTGAAACCCAACGCGATTTCCGCCAGACGCGTGTCCGGTCCCTCGAATTTCTCAAGAGCGCCGTACAGCCTCTGTGCTGGCCCCGTGCTGGTTTGTTGTGCATGAAGGGGGATAAGATAGTCGCCCTGACGCCATGCTTTTGCCGGTCGGCCGCACTGGTAAATGGCCGCGAGCATCCGATATGCGCGCCCCCCGGTTTCGGCCATGTCCAGATGGGGATAGGTACGAAAAACCGTCAACGCATCTGCCTGATCCACCATTTCTTGCGTGATATTCGCATGCATGTCGAGACTGGACACCAGCAGTGTTTCAGGGCCAATTACATGCCGGACCCGCGCAAGCAACTCACCCTCACCATCATCGAAGGCCTCGGCAACCATCGCACCGTGCAGATCAAGATAGACGGCGTCCAGCGGCCCTAACTCAGAAATCGCCTGTGTGATCCGGTTGGAGATAGTTTCGAACGCATGGTTGGACACCTTGCCGCCCGGTTCAGCGGCACACCATAGAATAGGGAGAAGGTCATGGTCAGCCGCAGCCTGTGCAAACCCGGCAATTGGCAGGTTCATACCGCGGGTTGCCTCCAAAACATCCGGCCCCGTCAGCAGAGCCGGCCAGCTGTCCGCCTGCTCAAAATCGCTCAGCTTCGTGGGGTTTGCAACGAAGGTGTTGGTTTCGTGTTGAAATCCTGCGACTGCAATTCGCATTTAATCCATCAACCGGCTAGTGTTGTATCAATTCGGCGGTCAAAATGTCCCGCAGCTTGGCCGCCACGATCTCTGGCCTATGGCGGGTCATCGACACATGACCCAGCCCGGGTATTTCGTGAAAAGTACCTTTCGGTGCAAGATCGGAGACAACTCTGCACATGATCGGGGCGGTTTGGACATCCTCGGAAAAGGCGATGACATGCATCGGAACCGGGCAGGTTTTCAGCGCTTCGCGACAATCAAATTCAAGACAGGCCTCCCACTGATCGATGGTCGCCTGCGGGTCCCGATCCCGAAAGCGATCAGTGTATGACTCTTTGACTTGCTCCCACAACTCGGGCTCGTGCAGAGCCTTGGCCGGGAACGCATAAACGGCGTAGTGCGGTGCCAGGAAGTACTCGGGCAGAGTAATGCCATCCTTACGCAGGTCGATCTCGGCCTGCATCCAGTCGCGCGTAAACCCGTCGATATATGCCGAGGTGCCCATGGGGATGGCCAATCGCACCTTGCTGGGGAAGTCTATCGCGGTTTGCTGTGTGACCAGCCCGCCCAGAGACAGGCCACAAACGGCGGCCTGCCCACCGGCAAAGGCGTCAATCACCGCAGCGCAATCTGCAGCATAGTCCGACATCGTCCAAGGCGGAGGAGGAGAGTGCGTGTCACCCGCGCCCCTCGGGTCATAGGTGATGCAGCGATAGGTGTCGGAGAGACGCGAGAACTGTTCGGAGTAAGCCTCGGCTGTTTGATCGCCTCCGGGTACGAACACGACCGGAGGTCCATCTCCTTGCGTGACAACACGCATGGTAACGCCACCCTTGGTCAGTTGGTGTGTTTCGGCGTTGGGCCCGAACTCAAGGAACGCTGGCATCAGAAATCTCCTATGGCCACAGGTAAGATGGACATCTCTGTTCGTCACATTCCATTGCGGGGAATGACGTAGGTTTCTTCTTCTTCAAAGATAAGGTCCTCGCCTGACCAGGCCCTGAGGCGTGACGTCAGGTGAAACTCGGTCGCCGTCGCCTTTTGCTCGGAATACGTCCAGATTTTCGCGGACCAGTTTTTGCGTTCGAAACCGGCGGTTTGTTCCATGGTTGCCACAGCAGACAATGGATCGTTGGGGTGGATCGTATAGCGCCGGTCGGACACGTCGCTCAGCACCGTTCCGATGTCGTCGAGGCGAAAATCCCCGACCGGACCAAAAACACCACCATCCAGAAAGAAGCGATGCGTCACCTCTCCGGTGGTCAGGTCCGTGTGGACCGAGCGTTCCATTGATCCCTTGCGGACATGTGTTTTTCGCTGCGCGGTATCCGGGTCTGGTGGTTCGGGCAGCGGACGCGGTGCATCTGCGCCTTCGGTTTGGGTTCGGACGGGCAGGGTGAGCCTGGACGTGCCGGGCCGGATCGTCAGCGTTACCGGTTCGGGTGAAGGCCAAAGGACCGGCCAATAGCATGAGGCGATCTGCAACGTGAGGCGGTGGCCTGCCGGCACCCGGTAGCCGGTTCCATACAGCGGGACCACGACGGACATGTCTTCGCCGGGCTCGATTGGCGTCGGTTGGGTGTCGCTGTGGCGATGGTTGAGGTTGCAAAACCCGCGCGCAATCAGCGTTTGCGCACCATCGGGCGCCTCATCCACCAGCAATACGACGACAATCCCCTGAGGCCGGTCAGCGGACACGGTCAGGTCGACGCTGGGTTGGCCCAACACGTCGAGTGGTTTGTCGAGTGGCGCCGCTTTGAACTGCAATGCGCCTCCGGCGTCGATCCGGCAATCCGCTGCCATATCGCCGGGAATAGCGAACGAGCACATGTCGCCCGCCGCAGACCCAAACGTCTGTGGGGAGCAGATAGACATCGCAGCGCCGGGCTCTGACGTTTTGTTCAGGCTCTGGTGGTTCAGCCAAAAGGTCTGCTCGGTGACGTTGGGCGATGGCCAGCTGGGCTCTTCCACCCAGCGACCTGTTCGTTGCAGGTGGCTGCCTGAAGGCGCGGCGCTGTCCTGGAGAAAGAACCGCAGAGGTGGTTCATCCATCAGGCCAGTGTCTTTTCCTTTCAGCCAATGGTCCCAAAAGCGGATCACCTCGCCAACAAAATCAGCTTTCGGTCCGGGTATTCCTTCATGGGGGTAGAGATGCGCCCAAGGCCCCATCAGGATTTTGACAGGGCCATTGAGATGTTCGGCTATGCGGAACGGCGTGTCGCGATACAGATCCATCCACCCGCCGAAGAAGTAGACCGGAATCTCGACATCGGAATAGTTTTCGCAGATCGAGCCGCGCCGCCACATCTCGTCATGGGTTTGGTGTTCCAGCCACATGGCGGGCCAGAAGCGGACCCCTTCCAGCCGGTCGCGCCACATGTCGATCCAGCGATCTGCACCAACGATCTCGGGATCAGGAGGCATCGCATTGTAGAGCTGCATGATCGAGCCCCACCAGAAATTGTCATTGGCCAGACAGCCACCGTAAAAGTGAATGTCCTCGCGCCACCGGTCATCCGTTCCCATTACCGGTGCGATGGCCTTCAGCGCTGGGGGGCGCGTTGCCGCGACCTGAAATGCGTTGTACGCCCCCCAGCTTTTCCCGAACATCCCGACATTTCCATCGCACCAGTCCTGATCAGCGATCCATTGGATGATGTCATGACCATCCTGGATTTCCTGATGCGAGTATTCGTCTTCGGCAACGCCTTCGCTGTCTCCGTAACCCCGGATATCAACTCGGATTGACGCGTATTCGGCGGCTGCAAAATGCGGATGCATGGTTTCATCCCGCATCCGTGTGCGATCCCGGCGGCGATAGGGGATGTATTCGAGGATACAGGGCAGCGGATTGACCTTCGCCTCTTCTGGCAACCACAAACGCGCGGCAAGTCGTGTTCCGTCTGGCATTGGGATCCAGACTGTCTCGATAACCTCAATACCGGTCATGACAAGGCCCTTTCTTTCTGCTCGGGCGGACGGGCCCCGGGCTCCAGCGGATAGTGGCAGGCAATTGCGCGCCCGTCCGTGATCTGCCGTTCCGGCGCATCAACGCTGCAACGGGATTGTGCCCAGGGACAGCGGGTATGGAACTCACACCCCGACGGCCTCGCCAACAACGAGGGCACCTCGGCGGGCAGGGTGATCCGGTCATGGGTTTTGTCCGGGTCGGGTTCGGGGTTCGCTGACAACAGTGCGGCGGTATAGGGATGTTGCGGCGCGCTGAAGACGTCCTCGGTGTTACCGGCTTCGACGAAGCGACCCAGATACATAACGGCGGTTCTGTCCGCGACATGATGCACCACGTGCAGGTTGTGGGTGATGATCACCATCGCCAGCCCAAGCCGTTCGCGCAGATCGTTCAGCAGGTTCAGCACCTCGCCCTGCACCGACACATCCAGACCGGCCGTGGGTTCATCTGCGATGATCAGCGCCGGATCCAGTGCGATCGCGCGCGCCACACCGACCCGCCTGGCCTGTCCGCCCGACAACTGATGCGGGAAGCGCGCGGCAAAGCTTGTCGGCAATCCCACCAGCGTCAGCAGACGCTCGGCTTCATCCCGCAGGCTTCGGCCCTCGATCCCGTGAATGCGGAAGGGTTCGGTGACCAGATCGCCAACGGTCATGCGCGGGGACAGTGATCCCACCGGGTCCTGAAACATCATCGACATGCGCCGCCGAACGGGTTTCATTGCCCTGCGATCCAGTTCATCGATGCGCTGACCTTCGAACGTGATTGACCCTGCGCTGATCTCCTGCAGGCCGTTCACGGCCCGCGCAAGCGTTGTTTTGCCCGACCCGCTTTCCCCGACAAGTGCAAAGGTTTCCCCGCGGCTCACCTCAAAGCTCACCCCGGCGACACCAAGGATCGCACCACGGCGGCCGAAACCGCCAACCGGAAAGGACACCTGTACGTCTTCGACCTTGAGAATAGGATCGCTGCTCATACCGTCACTCCGGTTTCTGCGGGTGTGTCCGCAACAAAGCAGCGGGCGATATGACCATTCCCGATGTCCTTGTCGGGGGGAGGGGCCGCGCAAACGTCGCTGACGCGGTCGCATCGATTGGCAAAGATGCACCCCGCAGGCCTTGCCCTGAGATCCGGGATTTCACCCGGGATCGTCGGCAGGTGCCGGGTACGCTCACTTTGCCGTGCCGGGTCGCATTCCAATAGCCGCGCCGTATAGGGGTGGCGCGGGTCCTGAAAAATCTGCCGGACGCTGCCGCGTTCCACCACTTCACCCGCATACATCACCACCACATCGTCACACAGCTCCGCAATGACCCCAAGGTGATGCGAGATGAACATGACCGAACAGCCGATCTTTTGCTGCAGGTCCTTGAGCAGCTCGATGGTTGTCACTTCAAGCGTCGCGTCCAGCGCGGTCGTTGGCTCATCCGCGATTAGCAGAGCAGGCTCCATCATAAGGGCCATGGCAATGGCAATCCGCTGTTTCATCCCGCCCGAGAACTGATGCGGATAACGCGCCAGGGCCGCGCGAGCATCCGGGATGCGGACCAGTTCCAGCATTTCTACGGCACGTTCGGTCTTTTCTTCTTTGGACAGGGGCGAGCGGTACTGGATATTCAGCATCTGTTTGCCGACAGAGATCACCGGGTTCAGCGCACCCATCGGGTCCTGAAACACGGTGGCGATACGCGGACCGCGCAGGTCCCGCATGCGCGACGGGGGCAGGGTGGTCAGTTCATCCCGCCCTTCAAACAGGATCGAGCCGCTGTCGATGCTGCCATTGTCGGCCAGCAGACCCAGAATGGCGTTGATCAGCGTGGACTTGCCACAGCCGGATTCTCCGACAATGCCGACGATCCGGTTTTCAGGCACATCGAAGCTGACGTTCTTCAAAGCGTGCAGAGGCCCGGCTTCGGTCGAGAAGCTGACGTTCAGGTTGTCAATACGCAGCGTGGTCATCAGCGTCCTTTCAGCCGGGGATCGAACACGTCCCGCAGCGTCTCACCGAGGAAGGTAAAGCCCAGCGTGGTGATGATGATCGGCACACCGCCTGCGATTGCGATCCATGCGGTATCGCGGATATTGGTGAACCCGTCATTCAGGATTGACCCCCAACTTGGGGTTGGGGGGCGCACGCCAAGGCCCAGAAAGCTCATCCCTGCTTCGATGCCAATGACGACCGGGATGTCCATCGACGCAAGGATAACCAGCGGACCGATCACGTTCGGAAGGATGTGCACCCGTAGAATACGCGCCGATGACGCCCCCATGCTTTGTGCCGCCGTGACATATTCCGACGTTTTCAACGCGATGGTCTGAGTGCGGATGATCCGCGCATATCCGGGCACGGTGACCAGAACGACGACGACCATCACGGCGGTCAGCGACGGCCCCATCAGCGTCACCAGTGCAAGCGCCAGCATCACTGTTGGAAAGCTCTTCATCGCGTCGAACAACAAGATCATCAGATTGTCCAGCCAACGCGGCCCGTAGCCCGCGATCAGGCCCAGAATGATACCGATGACCAGCGACACGGCCGTCGAGACCAGAGCGACAAACAACGCGATGCGTCCGCCATAGAGCACGCGTGCAAAGAGGTCGCGCCCCAGTTGGTCTGTGCCCATCAGGTGCTGACCGCTTGGGGCCTGAAACCGATCGCGCGGGTTGATCTTGGTTGGCTCCCAGCCGGTCAGCAGATCGGCAAAGACGGCGCCGAAGATGACGAACAGCACGAGGAACAACCCCAACGCGCCCAAGGGCTCGCGCAGGATTTTGCGGATTGGGCGCCACAGCTCGGCCATGCGCCCGGGGGCGGGGTTAGAAACTGCTTCTGACACGGGGATCCAAAGCTCCGATGATGAGGTCTGCCAACAGGTTGAGCAGAACGAACAGGACGGTCGTGATCAGAACGGTGCCTGTCACGATGGGAAAGTTACGGGTCAGGATGGCGTCATAGACCAGTTTGCCGACGCCGGGGCGGGCAAAGACGATCTCGGCAAAGACGGCCGATGAGAGCATCTGACCGATCCCGACGCCCAGCAATGTGACTGTTGGCAGGATCGCGATCGACAAAGCATAGCGATAGGTGATCGTTCGGTCCGGCAGCCCAAAGGCACGCGCCGTGCGGATATGGCTGGCCTCAAGCACTTCCAGCATCGAGGCGCGGACCATGCGGGCGATATAGCCAACCCAGCCCAATCCGACCGCCAGCGAGGGCAGGATAAGGTGAGTCAGCTGATCACTCAGATCGCCGGGTTCGCCCGCCCCGATGGCGGGCAGCCAGCGCAGTTCGACTGCGAAGATCAGCAGTGCGTAAATCGCGATCACAAAGGAGGGCACCGCAATCACCGCCACGGACAGGATACCGACAACGCGGTCGGCCCAACTGCCCCGGCTGACCGCAGCCCAGCAACCCAGCGGTATGCCCAGAGCCACGGACCACGTGATGCCGCCAACGATCAGCGCCAACGTATAGGGCAGTTGCTCGAACACGACCGTGGTGACGGGGCGGCCTGACAGAACCTCGTCTCCCAGATCACCTGTCCATGCCCCGATGTAGAAGTTCCAGAACTGAACCAGAACTGGCTGGTTCAATCCCATCTTCTCACGCAGGGCGGCGCGCATTTCCTCGGTCGCCCGAGGCCCCAGCGCGACCGAGGCCGGGTCGCCGGGGATCAGGTAAATCATGCAAAACAGCAGGAACATAGCGACCGACACGATCGCCGCAGCCAGCCCAAGCCGTTTGAAAAAATAGCTCAGCATACGCGCCCCCCAAAGGCCGTGCGGGCGGCGGTCACGCGCCGCCCGTTTGCGTGGATCAGGCGGGTTTGAACAGCGGCAGCAACGGCTCACCATTCGGCTTGAGACCCGGATTGACCGTATCTTTGTGGATCACTCCGACCACCTCATGCGTCAGGAACACATAACACCCGCTTTCGTCCATGAGACCCTGCATCTTCTTATAGATCTCATCGCGCTTGGCCGGATCGCTTTCGACAAGGCCCTCGTCGTGCAGTGCCTTGTACTCCTCGTTGTTGAACCGTTCCCAGTTCCAGACGCCAACCTGTTCCGGTGTAAACCAGACCGTCGCCCAGCTTGGGTCGGGGTTCATCGAGAACCGGCTGAGCACAAGTTGCAGGTTCATGAAGTAGTCGCCATCCTTGGACCCCAGTGTCCAGAACGTACCACTGTCATTCTGTTTTATCTCGCAGGTGACGCCAACCTCGGCCAGATTGGCCTGAATGACCTGCGCCGCCGTCAGACGCTCGGATTGGTTCAGAATGTCCAGAGTGACGGTCATACCCTCGGCGCCTGCTTCTGCCAGTAACTCGCGCGCCTTATCGGGATCATAGTCGTAGGTCACGCTGTCCCGGCTGCCGGGCAGTCCAGGCGCAATGATGCCGTTGCCCACGGCTGCAGCGCCGAAGTAAGCCGCATCAACAACCGTTTGACGGTCAATCGCATGCTGGATGGCACGGCGGATACGAACGTCTTTAAGCGCTTCATTGTCCTGATTCATGCCCAGCCAGACATAGGCCAGCGAGGGTTTTTCCTCGACAACCGATCCCGCAGGCGGGTTTTCCTTGAGACGCGGCAGCGAGGATACCGACGTCCAGGTATAGTCCAGATCACCAGCTTCAAAACCCAGTTCTGCGGTCGACGGGTCTTCGATGGGCAGGATGTGGATTTCCTCATACCCGCCCGGTTCATAGGCCCAGTCGGGGTTGCGCTTAAGTACGGTTTTCTGCTTGGGAACCCACTCGGTCAGAATGTACTGACCGGATTGCGCCACCGGCTCGGATCCGATCTTGCCGCCGATTTCGTCGACCGCCTTTCTTGAAACGATGCAGGATGCGGGTGTTGGCAGCGTGGTTGTCCAGAGTGGCACGAACTTGTTGTTCAGATGGATCAGGCCTGAGAGCGTGTCCTTGACCTCCACCTCTTTCAGGGCGCCCCAATCACCAGCATAGGGGCTTTCGTTAGCCGGATCAGCAATCCGTTCGATCGAGAATTTAACGTCGTCAGCCGTCATCTGGCCAAACCCGTCCGTGAATCCGATATTGTCACGCAGTTTGAAGGCGATGGTCAGATCGTCCAGTTGTTCAATGCTTTCCACAGCCACCGGACGCCAGTTCCATTCGTCGCCTTGTTGGTTTGACACCAGCGGGGCATAAATCGACCGCATGATGTCGGCCTCGGGCAGCGCCAGCCAGAAGGCGGGGTCCAGAACCTGCAGGTCGCTATAAGACCGAATGGTCAGAACCGAGCCATCGGCACTGACGGCCATATGAGGAAAGGCGAGGCTGGCCGCACCGAGTGCACCGGCACCGGCCAGAACGGATCGCCGTGATACGTCCCCTTTGAAAATCGAACTCATTTGCTTACTCCCTGTTTGTCTTCGTGTCCGGGCATCTGTCCGGTTTGGTTGCTTGCGGGGCGTGTCCCCGCGACTTCAGGTGCCAGCAGGCGTTATCCGTTCTTTTTCTTGTGTGACTGTGGCAGTTGCTCATCAGCGCCAAGCGCTGAGAATCTTGGAATGATGACGGGTGAGTTCACCCAGATCATGCGCGCGGGTTGGTCTGTTACGTTGCGAAGGACGTGCAGGACATCACCGGGAAAGCTGAAACTGTCGCCGGTGCGCAAGGTGACGGTCTCATCCTCAAGCACAAGCTCGAGCTCACCCTCCATAATGACCCCGTGCATCTCGCCATCGCGCGAGAAATACTGGTCAATCACCTGTTCGGAATAGGGGCGATAGTCTGAAACACCCAGACAAAATCCGCCACCGATGGAACTGGACAGCAACTGATCCGCGTAGCCTGATTGTTCGATTGGCTCGTCATACAACAGATTCAGGTTGCGACGGTTCGACTGACGCACGACATAAGCGCGTTCCAGCGGGCCCGCGCCGGGACGGTGATTGAAGAACCATTCTTCGGGTACGCCAAGGGCCGCCGCGATGCGCGATATCTTGTTCAATGACGCGCTCACCGTACCGCGTTCAATTGCGCTGAGATGACTGATCGAAACTCCGCTGCTGTTGGCAAGCTCGGCCAGAGTCATCTGGCGGGCCCTGCGCAGTTGACGTACCTCGGCGCCGAACGCGGCAAGACCCTCTTCGCTTGCAGTGCGGGTATAGTTTCTTGATGTGCCCTGGCTCACGATTCCTCCCTTCGCTCGCTCGGTCTTACGGAAATGCTACGCCAGCGTTTCTTTTTCGCAAGAAATTTCGTAGTTTTTTCTCGTATTGACGACGTCCCTATGTGGTGAATGGCTGTTTTTTGCGCGTGCTACCATCGGATTCCAATTCGAAGTGCGTCGTAGATTGCGGCATGAATGTTGCGTGCTGAAACCGCGTCGCCGATGCGATAGAGATCAAAACCCGCGTCGGAATTCGTCTGCGGAAAAAGAGCGCCCGAGCCTTGAACAAGCGCGTCTTGATCCAGCGCGCCGCGGTTGCGCGACAGGGGTTTGAGATCAAAGTAGAGGTCGTCCAGAGGTTGAGTTCCCTGATTGACAACCACCTGATCGTAATTTTTTTCGACCAGGTCTGAATAGTCGGTCCCGATATGAGCCAGCAGTTGGTTGCCCGACTTCTCAATTGCCTTCAGGGTTCGGGTGACGGTGAACTGGGCGCCGGTTTTCTGCAGGGACCGCATATAGGGCACCAGATTCATCGCCATCACTTCCGGTGCGAAACTGCGATCCCGGGTCATGATCTCAACCTTTGCCCCGGCGGCGGCAATGACCTCGGCGGCCATCAGTGCCGGGTGGTCGCCCGCATCATCATAGATCAACACGTTTTCACCAGGCGGCGCGTCACCCGACAGGATATCCCAGGCGGAAATCGCAAGCTCGTTGCCCGAATCAAGGATCGTTGTCTCAGGCAATCCACCCGTCGCGATCACGACCATGTCCGGCGACAGGGCGGTCACGTCCGCGGCTTCGGCAAAGGTATTAAACTGGAATTGCACGTCGCGGGCAGCGCATTGAGCCATGCGCCAGTCGATGATCCCGATCATCTCGGCGCGGCGCTTGGATTGCGCGGTCAGGCGTACTTGTCCACCGGGTTCCGGGGCAGCTTCGAGGACCGTGACATCGTGCCCGCGTTCCGCCGCTACACGCGCCGCTTCCAGCCCGCCGGGACCTGCGCCCACAATGACTGCCCGGCGGCGTTTGTCAGCGGTTGGGATGATGTGCGGCATCGACAACTCACGCCCGGTCGCCGGGTTGTGAATGCACAAGGCTTCACCCGCCTGATAGATCCGATCCAGGCAATATGTCGCGCCGACACAGGGGCGAATGTCATCTTCCTGTCCGGCTTGAATCTTGGACACGATCATCGGATCGGCCATATGCGCGCGGGTCATGCCAACCATATCCAGAAGGCCCGAAGCCACCGCGTGCCGGGCCGTCGCGACATCGGGAATACGAGACGCGTGGAAGGTGGGCATACCAATCTCCGCCCGCACCCGCCCAGCGAAATCCAGATGCGGCGCACTTTTCATGCCTTGCACCGGTATCACATCGGTCAGTGCCGGGTCCGTGTGAATGCGCCCTCGTATGACGTTCAGAAAGTCGACCTGACCGCTGTCGCGCAGCCTCCGGGCGATTTCGAGCCCTTCTTGCTCGGTGATACCGCCTTTTTCGACTTCATCGGCCGTGTAGCGAACCCCGACGATGAAATCGGGCCCGACGCGATCACGGATCGCGTCCAGAACCATGAAGCCAAAGCGCAGCCGATTGTCGAGATTGCCACCAAAAGGTGCATCCATCGTGTTGGTCAGGGGCGACCAGAACTGATCGAGCAAGTGACCGTAGGCCTGCAACTCGATCCCATCCAAACCCGCATCCTGCATCCGTTCAGCCGCGTCGGCGTAGTCGGTCACGATACGCTCGATATCGAAATCCTCGATCTTCTTCGGAAAGGCTCGGTGCGCTGGTTCGCGATAGTGCGACGGCGACAAGGAGGGTAACCAATCGCCCTTGTTCCAACCCGTGCGTCGCCCCAGATGGGTCAACTGGATCATCACCGCACAGCCATGCGCGTGACACGCATCCGACAGTTCACCCATCCAGCGCACGACCTCATCCTTGTAAGCCAGGATGTTGTTGAACACCGGCGGACTGTCGCGGCTGACAATTGCCGAACCCGCCGTCATCGTCATCGCAACACCCGCTTTGGCACGCGTTTCGTGATAGGCGCGATAGCGTTCCTTGGGCATGCCGTCTTCGGGGTAGGCGGGTTCGTGACTGGTGGTCATGATCCGGTTTTTCAGGGTCAGATGTTTCAACTGATAGGGCTGAAGCAGAACATCGCGGCTCATGATGAAGACTCCGCGTCCGAAGTCCGAGGCGCGACGACATCCTTCGGAATGACCACCGGCGAGACCGCCCAGATCAGCCGACACACCCGGTCCGTCCTGTTACGTGCATGATGCGGGATGCGCGCGTCGAAACTGTAGCTGTCTCCGGCGCGCAGAATTATGAACTCGTCGCCGATCTGCATTTCCAGCTCGCCCTCCAGCACCAGACCATGCTCTTCGCCTTCGTGCTTTTGCAGTGGCTCTTCGGGACGCGCGGCATGGGGCGCGTATACCGCCAAGCCCATATAGAACTGACCGCCGATCGAGCTGGACAGCAACTGATCGGTATAACCCAACTCAGCCGCATCCTGACCGTACAGGGTGTTGAGCGCACGGCGGTTCTGGGCGCGCACGACAAAGGCCTGCTCCATCGGACCGGCGCCGGCGCGGCGGGCAAAGAACCAATCGGGCGTGACGCTCAGCGCGCTGGCGATGGTTTGCAAGACGTCGACCGAAGGCTTGGATACACCCCGTTCAATCGCCGACACGTGACTCAGCGAGATACCCGCCGCTTTGCTGAGTTGTTTGAGTGTAAGCTGACGGGCTTTGCGCAATTGCCGAACCTCGCTCCCGAGTGAGGAGATTGCGGACGGTAAGGCGATGACATTTTCCGATGGCATACGGTTCTCTGAGTTCGAAGTGAGCAGCTGTGTTCCATATGAATTGAAATCAGACTAGAATTTTTAAGTCAAATTCTATTTTTGAATGAATTTTCCTATTCGGTTGCAAGTTCATTCTGAATTTGCAGAACTGGGGCAGACCCCGAAGGCAGACTGCAGATCAAAATGACGGACCAAACCAAAAACCCTTTCGAGGTGACAGAGACCGACCATCTATGGATCGAAATGTCGGATGGCGTGCGATTGGCCGCACGGCTGTGGCGCCCGGTGACGCAGACGCCTGTGCCTGCCCTTCTGGAATACATCCCCTATCGCAAAACCGACATGGTGCGTGCGCGGGATGAGCGGAACCATCCCTATTTTGCCGCGCATGGCTATGCCTGCATCCGGGTCGACATGCGCGGTTCGGGTGACAGCGAAGGGCATATGCCGGACATGTATTCCAAGGCAGAGCTGGATGATGCGCGGCAAGTCATCGAATGGTTGGCCGCTCAGCCGTGGTGCAACGGCCGTGTCGGGATGTTCGGTACGTCCTGGGGCGGCACCGCATCTCTTCAGGCAAGTATCAATGCCCCGGAACCGCTGAAGGCAGTGATTGCCGTCTGTGCCACACATGATCGGTTCGAGGATGATATCCATTACATGGGCGGTTGCGTTCTGTCCGATACGTTCGAGTGGGGCGCAACCTTGCCCTCGATTCTGGCGTCGCCGCCCTCGCCAAGTGTGGGGTCAGATTGGAAAACAGTGTGGAACGAGAGAATTGAGAACCTCTCTTTTCCGCTTGAAAACTGGCTGCGAGAAGATGGGCGGGGTGAGTACTGGCGGCACGGATCTGTCATTCATGACGCGGATGCACTTTCCGTTCCGATCCTGTCCATCGGTGGATGGAGCGATCGCTACTCGAACTCGGTCATGTCTTTAGTCGATCGGCGACCTGACTTGGTCTGGGGGGTCGTCGGACCCTGGGGACACCACTATCCGGATCATGGGGTTCCGGGACCGGCGATGGGTTTTCAGGCGTTGGCGTTGGAGTGGTGGGATCACTGGTTGAAACCGGCCACCCCAGAAACCCCGAATTGGCCTCGTTTGCGTGTCTGGCTACGCGAGTTCGATACGCCGGATGACATATTGGAAAAACGATCAGGCAAATGGATCCAAAGTGGCCCGACGCCCGGGGAAACCGTGACACAGGAGTTGGCCTTGTCTGAACTGAACTCAGCAAACGGCAACCCGCCTTGGAGAATTTCCGCCGACCCGTTGGTGGGGCAGAGTTCGGGCGACACAGGGTATTTTGGCCGCTCGGGTGGGTTGCCCCTTGACCAAAACTCAGACGATTCCAGATCGTTGCTTTTCGAAACGGCCCCCTTGGATGAAGACTTGGTTATCTATGGTGCCGTTACTCTTGGTTTAAGCGGTGAAAGCGCTGATGTTCCGGGCCAGATCATAGCGCGGCTCAGTGACGTCAACACGGACGATGTTGCCGCACTTATCAGCTATGGCGTCCGAAATCTTTCACTGGACGAAAACATGGATCGCAAACCAACCAACGCAAAGGCAGGCAGGTTTGTTGCGGATATTCGCTTTCATTCAACGGCTTATCGCGTTTGTAAGGGGCATCGTATCCGGCTGGCAGTGTCGTCGTCCCTTTGGCCACTTATTCTCACAACGGCGTCAGCTGAAGATCTCCTGCTGGAGATGGGAGTGCTGCGGGTGCCCGTCGTCGCGGGCAAGGTGACTGACTTGCAAACGCCTTTGCCCCCGCGACAAGATTTGCCGGTACAGAAAACACACTCTACCCATTCACCAAATGAGCTGGAACGTTGGAGCAATGTTCGTGGGAACGTGGTCGAGACGGGTTGGCATCAGCCACTCGCTAAAACGGCCTTTCACGAAACCGGCACGGTTTTCGGCTATGAAACCAGCATGTTGCATGTTTTGGATATGTCGGATGCGGCCGTGCAAGAGACGACCGTTGATCACCGGATGGTTTTTGAACGCCCTGACGGAACGGCCACGGTTTCCATGACACTGACTGCAAACTCCTCTTTCGGATGCATTACGGCCGAAGCTGAAATGAACGTGGAATGGAACGAGCGCCTCTTTGCGATGCGGCGCTGGCGTATTTCCTAGGTCATCCCTGGCGGATGACAAACGCCCTGTTCCAGCAACCCGTTGGCCCATTTGGATACTGTTCCCGAAAACTTTGGGATTGCACCGGAAAGTGTGAGGTCCCCTGTGGGTGTCTTGAGGCGGATTGTAACGCCCTCTTTTCCTTCCAATGCGCGTAGTTTGAGCCCGAGCGCCTCAAGCACGTGGTTCAGCGCGGCGACGTTAGGCTGAAGTCCACCACCTGACACAATGGCCCTGTTCCAACTCCGGGCCTTATCGGACGGGCCTTCCAGAAAATTGCACAAGGCCGCGTTGACCGAAAACCCGGACCGAACACGCCGCGCGTATAGGTTCGTCTGCCATAAGGGGTGTCACTGTCCAGATGCTCGATGCGTTCGACTTTCGCACCTGCCGATTTTAAAGTTTTGCAGAATGTTGCGAAATCCCGTGTTCCCAGGTGCCAGAAGATCGGAGTTGGCGTTTCAAACTGCTTCAACACCTGTTTGATGGGATGAAAACCGGAATGTTTCGGGGGTGGGTCCGATGATTTCAAGTGCTGCCACATGCGGCAGGGGCACGCCATAGCTCCAATACCACTGACCGGGCTCGGGTTCGGTGGGGATGACCTCTGCACCCGTTTGTTCGGCAAACCACTGTGCCCCTTCTGGATATCGCGGACCCCACAGGCGACATGATCGAATTCAAACCCTCCGAGCCTTTCTACAGGCGCCGTTAGCCGAACCGATTCTGCTCATTTGCTCGGTTCGAGCGGCCGTTTCCGCAGGGCCACATTATCTCGGTTGCGTTTCTGGTATTGAAGGACAGACCTATGCAGGTCGGCCGGTGCACAGGACCCACGTTAATGGCGTCCGTTACACTTGCGTTCCACACCAATCCACTTATGAAAGTGCCGTCGATTTACCTTAGGGAAAACTTGCGATGCGCATGCGCGACACGTTCATCAAACCAATGCACCCGGAGGGCATTCGGTTTGTCGGGATCTTCGCCGCCATAACGGTCGGGTTGTTTCTGCTGTCAGACATTCTGGGATGGATCGGCGTTGGCCTCACGATCTGGTGCTACTATTTCTTTCGCGATCCGGAACGTGTGCCTCCGACAAAAGACGGGCTGATCGTCAGCCCGGCGGATGGGGTGGTTTCGATGATCGAAGGGGCGGTGCCGCCGAGCGAGCTTGGGATGCCCGACGCGCCTCTCACCCGTGTCAGTGTGTTCATGAGTGTCTTCAATTGCCATGTGAACCGGGTGCCCATTGAAGGTGAGATTGCCGCCGTTGCCTATCGCCCCGGCAAATTCTTCAACGCATCCCTGGACAAGGCCAGTGCCGACAACGAGCGCAACAGCTTGCGCGTTCGCATGACAAATGGTCAGGACCTGGCCGTTGTCCAGATTGCCGGCCTGGTGGCCAGACGGATCGTCTGTTTCACGAAACCCGGCGACGCGCTTCAAACCGGAGAGCGATTTGGATTGATCCGTTTCGGTTCACGGCTGGATGTCTATCTGCCGGATGGCGTGGAACCGCAGGTGCGTGTCGGGCAAACGATGATTGCAGGTGAAACCGTCCTTGCCAGTTTGCCCGCGCCCGAAGAAAAGTAGGTAGCTGGATCAGTGGCAGACCCATCAAAAAACGAAGAGACCGGATTCACGCTCATCCATTTGCTTCCCAATGCGCTGACCATTACGGCGATCTGCGCGGGCTTGTCGGCAATCAGATTTGGCGTTCAGGGCAATTACGTGCTCGCAGTACAGCTGATTATTGCGGCCTGTGTGCTTGATGGGCTTGACGGGCGTATCGCGCGCCTGCTCAGCAGTGACAGCAAAATCGGGGCAGAGCTCGATTCACTTGCTGATTTTTTGAACTTCGGGGTGGCCCCGCCGCTCGTTCTCTATTTCTGGGCCTTGCAGGATATACGCAGCGCTGCATGGCTTGCGGTTCTGTTTTTTTCAGTGTGCTGCGTCATGCGCCTGGCCCGGTTCAATGTGGGCAGCAAGTCCGAGACCTGCGATCAGAACAATGCCTATTTCCAGGGGGTCCCGGCCCCTGCAGGGGCGCTGCTGGTCATGTTGCCAATGTATCTGTCCTTCGCTTTTGCGGATGCTCCATTGCTGCCCAGTGTTCTGATTTGCGTTTATATGGCGCTCATCGGTTTGCTGCTCATCAGCCAAATACCGACCTGGTCTTTCAAGACCACGCGGATCTCCCGCGAAAACGCAAAGTTCTTTCTCATAGGTGTTGCCGTTGTCGGGGCGGCGCTGCTGACATTTGCCTGGGCCACACTGATCGCGCTTTGCGTTGGATATGTGGGAATGGTCGCCTGGGCGTGGCTCGACAAAAAAACATCTTCTAACCGTTGAGGATCAGATATGGACATCAAAGCCGTTCAAACCTCCTACGCTCGCTGGGCACCTGTCTACGACAGGACGTTTGGGGCTATCACAAATGTCGGCCGACGGCACGCGGTAGAGTACATAAATAGGCACCCTGGCAGTGTTCTGGAAGTCGGCGTGGGCACCGGATTGTCACTTGAGCATTACAGACCCGAGATGCAGGTGACCGGGATCGACTTTAGTGAGGACATGCTGCAAAAGGCACGCGACAAAGTCAGAGCCATGACGCTCAGCCATGTCAGGGAGTTGCGACAAATGGATGCCCGCCGGCTCGATTTCCCGGACGACCATTTCGATACAGTTGCGGCGATGCATGTTCTGTCTGTTGTTCCGGAACCCGAAAGGGTGATGGCCGAAATAGCGCGGGTGTGCAAACCGGGCGGCAAAGTGGTGATTACCAATCATTTCAAGCGCAAGCGCGGCCTGCTTGCCTCCATTGAACGCGTATTTGCTCCGCTGGCAAACACGATCGGATGGCATTCTGATTTCGAAATTGAAACAGTGCTGCAAGAGAAAACACTCATCCCGGAACAGCAAAAGGTTCTGCCACCGATTGGTATGATGACCTTTCTGGTCCTGAAGAAGGTTTAGGGGTCGCGCGCATCCGCCTGTGCGGCCGTCACTGCGATCATGTGCAGAATGTCTTCTGCAGAACATCCCCGCGACAGGTCGTTTGCGGGCTTGTCGAGGCCCTGCAGAATAGGCCCGATCGCCAGGGCCCCGCCGACCCGTTGCGCAACCTTGTATGCTATATTGCCGCTTTCGAGATTTGGGAAAATGAACACGTTGGCGTTGCCCCCCAGCGGTGAATCCTGCGCCTTGGACGCGGCCACATCCGGCACAAAGGCCGCGTCGAATTGCAACTCACCATCGATCAGCAGGTCAGGCGCAGCTTCCTGCGCAAGTTTCGTTGCTTCGACAACTTTCGAGACCGCGGCGTGGCTTGCACTGCCACGGGTCGAAAACGACAGCATAGCCACGTGCGGCACATCACCTACCAGCGCCTTGAAGCTGCCCGCAGAATCGATTGCAATCTGCGCCATCTCCTGAGCGGTGGGATCGACGACCAACCCGCTATCGGCAAAGATATGGGCCCCTTTCTTGGGATGGTGATCCTTGCAGAACATCATCAGGAAAAAGCTCGAGACCAGCTTGGTGTCCGCTTTGGTCCCGATGATCTGAATGGCGGTGCGCACAATGTCGGCGGTTGTCGTCGTGGCCCCTCCGACGGTGCCATCGGCGAGCCCTTTCTTGACCATCAGTGCCGCAAATACATGCGGTTTGCGGGCTTCGCGAATGGCCTGTTCCAAAGAGATGTTCTTGTGTTTGCGCAATTCGTAGAGCAGCAGGGCCAGTTCGTCGAAGGACGCCGATGTCGCCGGGTCCTCGATTTCGATCCCGTCCCCAACCTTGGCTTTGAGGAGGGCAAACTGACAGGCGATCAGCTCTTCGTTTCCAACCAGAATGATACGCGCAATTCCTTTTTCGCTGGCCTCGAGCGCAGCTTCGATCACACGGGGGTCAGAGCCTTCCGGCAAGACGATCGTCTTCTGCGATTGAGCCGCATTCTTGAGAAGCATTTCCAACGGTTTCATGTTGTTTCCTTTCAAAAATGCACGAGCTGGACACCCGCCAGAACCCGTACAGCGATAAAGGCTGTCTCGGCGACGATCAAGACGGGGTCATGTCTCAGAGGTTGAAGGTTGGCAGTTAATGCGCATGCGTTACCGATCTCGGATTGCTGCCCTTGAAAAGTTTCGCGACAAGTGTCATATAAATGGCGACACGTGACGAAAGGAAAGTGCTGATGGTCGCAAATGCAGTGACAGACCCGCTGGTGCCTCAGGACGTTCAGGTTGCGCAGGAAAATGACGTAGCGCGGGCGTACCGTCTTTTGGGCGGCGGCAAGATCATGAAACGGACGGTCCGGAACCCGCTGGATGCGCATGATCTGATTGTCGAGGGGATACCGTCGAAATCGTTGATTCATCTCGTCGAAGGTGTGCGCGTGTTGTCGACAGGCGACGCGCTGAACAAGGCGATCGGGATCAGCATCCGCACGTTGCAGCGCCGCAGGTCTGATACGACACAGAAGATGCTCTCGACTGAACAGAGCAGCCGGGCGTGGCGCTTTGCCGAGATTATCGCTCAGGCCACGGATGTCATGGGATCGCAGGATGCCGCCGAAGCGTGGATTCTTGAGCCTGCAATCGGGCTGGACAACCGACGCCCGATCGACCTGCTTGCAACGGCTGCAGGGGCTGAAGCCGTCGAGACCTACCTGACGCGACTGGAGTACGGGGTCTATACGTGACGCCACTTCCACCGCCGCTTGGGACCGGTGAGCTTCGGTTCTGGCGGCTTGATCAGGACCGGCATGCGGCCACATGGAATACGGGCGAGGGATCCTATCGTGTGGGCGGTCGGTGGAACTCGCGCGGGGTACGGGCCGTCTATACCTCGATTGACCCGTCAACGGCCATCATCGAGGTCGCGGTTCACAAAGGGTTCAAGGTCCTCGATACGGCTGCCCATGTTCTGACATCGGCTCGCGTGGCCAAGCTGTCCGACGTGCATGTTCTCAATCCCGATGACTTGCCAAACCCAAACTGGCTTGTTCCGGGCGCGCACGGGCCCGGACAGCAGGCTTTTGGCGACCAGTTGCTGCAAGACAACCTGTTTACGCTGGTTCCGTCGACGGTGTCCCGGCACAGCTGGAACCTGATTTTCGACGCGGACCGGGTGGATGGTCATTTTGACGATGTGCAGCAGGAGCGTTTTGCGCTTGATCCGCGATTGCACCGGTAGGTGCGCAAAGACCTAGGACGAAACACCGAGATACTGATCCAGGGTTTTTCGGCAGCCATCCCGCCACAGGCGATGCAACCAGTCTGAGAAGGCGCGCGCGAATGCGTGGTTCTGATGGATATCGCCATACAGGCTGGTCTGACTGATCCAAACCGCGGGGTTCTCGCGTGCCGCCCGCGCTGTCCGTTGCAAATCGGGCCAGATCGGGTCATTGGGGTCAATGTCCGTGCCATCCTCGCGCGTGCCCGCGCACATCCGGGCCCAGAAGGCTTCGGCCAGTGCAAGCCCTTGGAACGAAGCCTCGGACCGCAACGCATCGCGCAGGGACGGCACCAGAAATCCGGGGTGGCGCGACGAGCCGTCGAACGCGACGCGGCGGGTTGTGTCGCGGATCGCGGAATTGGTAAACCGGCGTTCGACCAGTTCAAGATAGTCCGCCGGGGTCGTTTCAGGAACGGCCTGAACGTAAGGTGTGATTTCCTCGGATTGCACCTTGCGGAAAAACCCGGTGATCTGCGCGTCCTGCATACAATCCGAGATGGTCGGAACGTTGAGGATTTCACCGACATTGGCCAGAAGCTGATGACCGCCATTTAGAATGCGCAGCTTCATGGCTTCGTAGGCATGCACATTGTCTGTCAGCGTCACACCCACGTCTTCCAGCGGCGGACGCCCGGCGCAGAACCTGTCTTCGATCACCCATTGGCGAAAGTTTTCATGGGTGACCGGCGCATGATCCGCGATGCCCAACGAGTTCGCCTGAGCGATAACCTCGTTCGTGGTGGCGGGGACGATGCAATCCACCATTGAATTGGGGAATTCGGCATTCTGATCAATCCAGTCGGCCAGTGTGGGATCGGACAGGCGCGCCAGCCCGACAATGCAATTCCGCAGGATGGCACCGTTGCCCTGAAGGTTGTCGCAACTCAGCGCCGTGAACGGCGTCGCACCCGCGTTCCTGCGCCGTTTCAGCGCCGCGACGATTGCGCCAAAAACCGTGCGCGGATGGTCGGGGTTTCTGGCATCGTGGCGAATGTCTTCGTGGTCGATGTCCAGCGCTCCGGAACCGGTATCAAGAAAATACCCGCCCTCGGTCACGGTCAGGGATACGATGCGGATTGCAGGATCAGACATCTGCCGGATCAGGGCGGCGTTGTCCGCCTCAATCGGCAGGTAGTCGATCATTGCGCCGATCACTTCGGCTGACGCGCCGGACGGATCGAGCTCTATCAACGTCGTCAGACACTCCTGATCCAACAGCTTTTCGCGCATTCCGGCGTCATAGCTTCGCACGCCCGCGCCAATGATGGCCCAATCCAGCGCACGCCCCTGTTGCATCAGCCTGTGCAGATACCAGGCCTGATGGGCCCGGTGAAAGTTGCCCAATCCGATATGCACGATGCCGGGTGTCAACTCGGATAGTCGGTATCGCGGGCGCCCGACGGCGGCGGGCAAGTCCGACAGGCGGCTGCGACGCAGCGGAACCGGTTCAGTCGTTTTCGCCGAAACGCCCATCAGCTCATCCAGTTCCCGCCATCGACATTGTATGTCTGGGCAACGATGTAGCGGGCGTCGTCTGACGCGAGAAAACCGCCATGCCTGTCAGATCCTCCGCACGTCCCATGCGGCCATAGGGCACGGCAGCCGCCACTTCGCGCTTTTTCTGGCCCGGTGCCTTGTTTTCGTGTTTTGCAAAGAACGCATCAACGCCGTCCCAATGCTCTCCATCCACGACACCGGGGGCGATGGCGTTCACGTTGATGCCGTGGTCAATCAGGTTGAGCCCGGCGGACTGGGTCAGCGAGATGATGGCAGCCTTGCTGGCGCAGTAGACCGCGACCAGCGGCTCGCCCCGTCGACCGGCCTGTGAGGCCATGTTGATGATGCGACCCTTGACCCGATGCTCGATCATGTGTCGTGCCACGGCCTGCAGGGTGAAGAGGGTGCCCGACACGTTGATGTCGAAGACACGTTGATAATCAGCGCGTTCGATTTCGGTAATCGGCGCGGCGGTAAAGATCGCGGCATTGTTGATGAGAATGTCTATGGGTCCGAAATGTTCATGGGTGCGGGCAACTGCGGCGTCGATGCTGCGTTGCTCGGTGACATTCATTTCGACGGCAATCGCCGCTTCACCCATGCCGGATGCAGCGTGTTCGGCCCGTGCGATGTCGATATCCGCAAGAGCAACGCGCGCGCCTTCGGCGACATAGGCCTTTGCGAAAGCCAATCCGATCCCGCGCCCGGCACCCGTGATGAGTGCGGTTTTGCCCGCCAGTCGCGTCATTCGATCCGCAGGCCCTTTGCGTCAAAGCGATGGATCATATCGGCGCGCGGCGTCAGGTGGATGCGATCGCCGTGGCGAAACCCCACTTCGCCGTCAGCGCGCACGGTGACGGTTTCGGCCAGCCCGGTTTCGTGGATATGAAAGAACGTATCCGAGCCGAGATGTTCGGACACGCTGACGGTACCGGACCACGGTCCTTCCGTATCCGACACAGCAATGTGTTCCGGGCGGACGCCGATGGTGTGAGCGCCGTGTTTCGCTGCCTCTTCCCCTTCGATAAAGTTCATCTTGGGAGAGCCGATGAAGCCCGCCACAAACAGGTTGCGCGGCGCGCGATAAAGCTCCAGGGGGCTGCCAACCTGTTCAATGACACCGGCTTGCAAGACAACGATCTTGTCGGCCATGGTCATCGCCTCGACCTGATCGTGGGTCACGTAGATCATCGTGGTCGCAAGGCGTTCGTGCAGTTCGCTGATTTCCAGTCGCATACCAACCCGCAGGGCCGCATCAAGGTTCGACAGCGGTTCGTCAAACAGGAACGCCGCCGGTTCGCGAACAATCGCGCGCCCGATGGCGACCCGCTGGCGCTGACCACCGGACAACTGCCCCGGACGCCGGTCGAGATAATCGGTCAGGTTCAGAACACTTGCGGCGCCTTCGACGCGACGGTCGATCTCGGTCTGATCCAGCTTGGCCATGCGCAGGGGAAAGGCAATGTTCTTGCGCACCGTCATATGCGGGTAGAGCGCATAGGACTGGAACACCATCGCCAGGCCACGCTTGGCCGGGGGTACATCTGTGGCATCGGTGCCATCGATCTCGATATGGCCCGAGGTGATGTCTTCCAGCCCAGCGATCAGACGCAGGAGTGTGGACTTGCCACAGCCCGATGGGCCGACGAAGACGGTGAACTCGCCATCCTCGATGGTCAGATCCAGCGGTGGAATGACCTCAACGTCGCCGAAGCTTTTGGTCACGGACTTGAGTTGTATGCGTCCCATGAGGAATGCTCCTTATTTCACAGCGCCGAAGGTCAGGCCGCGGACAAGTTGTTTCTGGCTGAACCAGCCAAGGATCAGGATTGGTGCGATTGCCATGGTCGAGGCTGCGCTGAGCTTGGCAAAGAACAGGCCCTCGGGGCTGGAATAGCTGGCGATGAACGCTGTGAGCGGTGCCGCGTCGACAGCCGTCAGGTTGAGGGTCCAGAACGCCTCGTTCCAAGCAAGGATGAAGTTCAGCAGCACGGTCGAAGCGATGCCGGGAATGGCCATTGGCGTCAGTACATAGAGGATTTCCTCTTTCAGCGTCGCCCCGTCCATTCGTGCAGCTTCGAGGATTTCACCCGGTATCTCGCGGAAATAGGTGTAGAGCATCCACACGATGATCGGCAGGTTGATCAGCATCAGCACCACGACCAGTCCCCCACGGCTGTCCAGCAGCCCCAGCTGAATGAACAGCAGGTAGATCGGGTACAGCACGCCTACTGCTGGCAGCATCTTGGTGGACAGCATCCACAGCAGAATGTCCTTGGTGCGTTTGGACGGCACGAATGCCATCGCCCACGCGGCGGGTACGGCGATGATCACACCCAGGATGGTTGACCCGCCGGCGATGATCACCGAGTTCCACAGGAACCTCATGTAGTCCGAGCGTTCCTGCACGATGGCATAGTTCTCGAGCGTCCAGTCGAAGTTCAGAAAGATCGGAGGGCTGGCAATCGCCTGCGCCTCGGTCTTGAAGCTGGTCAGGATGGTCCAAAGGATCGGAAAAAAGATCAGCAGACCGACGATCCAGGCAAGAGCCGTGTTGAAGGTTTTGCGTTGTGTTGTGACGGTGCGGGCCATGGGTTCTGTCTCCTCACGCGTCCAGGTTTTTGCCGACGATGCGCATCAGGAAGATCGCAACGATATTGGCAAGGATGATGGCGTAGACACCTCCGGCTGATCCGAGGCCGACGTTCTGGCTTTCCAGCACACGCTGGAAGATCAGGTAGGTGAGGGTGCGAGTGCCGAATGCACCGCCGGTGGTCACAAAGATCTCGGCGAAGATCGACAACAGGAAGATCGTCTGGATCAGGATCACGATGGTGATGGCGCGGCCCAGATGTGGCAGGATGATGTGATAGAAGCGTTTCAGCGGCGGGGCACCGTCCATCTCGGCGGCTTCCAACTGTTCACTGTCCAGCGACTGAATTGCGGTCAGCAGGATCAGCGTTGCAAAGGGCAGCCATTGCCACGAGACGATGATGACGATGGAGGGCATCGAGGCCTGTGACAGCCAAGAGATTGGCTCGGCCCCGAAAAAACGCCACAGATGCGCCAGCAGGCCGTTTACCGGGTCCATGAACATGTTCTTCCAGACCAATGCCGAGACGGTCGGCATCACAAAGAACGGAGCAATCACAAGGATACGGACAACGCCTTGTCCCCACATCGGCTGATCCAGCAGCATTGCGAGCAGGATGCCCAGAATGATCGTGATGATCAGAACGCCGCCGACAATCACCAATGTGGCCTGAACGGCGGGCCAGAATGTGCTGGACGAGACGAAGCGGATGTAGTTGTCAAAGCCAACCCAGCCCAGATCTCCGCCCCGCAACGGCAGGTATTTCTTGAAGGAAAAGTACAGCGTCATCGTCAGCGGCACGAGCATCCAGCCAAGCAGCAGGACCACTGCGGGTGCCATCATCAGGCGAGCAACGGATCGGGAGTGTTGAGTAGCCATTACGCAAACCCTCTCTGTTCAGGCGTAACTCAGCCTGCGAGAAAAACGCGAGTTGTGGAAGTGGGGAGCGGGGGACAGATCACCTGTCCCCCACTGGGGAGGATGCCTCAGTACCCTGCGGCTTCCATCTCTTCAGCAGTGAAGGCCTGCGCTTTGGCAAGGGCTTCATCCACCGTCTGTTGTCCGGCATAGACTGCCGAGAATTCCTGGCTGACCTGTGTGGCAATGCCTGCGAATTCCGGGATCGCAACGAACTGGATGCCGGTATACGGCGTCGGCTGGGCGCAGCAGTTCTGCGGATCGGCCAGCAGGATCGACTCCAGCGTCATCTTGGCGAATGGAATGTCCTTGTAGTTGTCGTTCTCATAGAGCGAGGTCCGCGCGCCCGGAGGCACGTTGGCCCAGCCTTCATTCTCGGCCACCAACTCGATGTAGTCTTTCGACGTTGCCCACTCGATGAACTGTTTGGCCGCGTCTTCCTGCTGTGTGCCGGCAGGAATGGCGAGGGCCCAGGCCCACAACCAGTTGGCGCGCTTGTCGACGCCTTCCGAGTTCGGTGCCAAAGCGAAGCCGACCTTGTCAGCAACGGTCGAGTCATCGGGGTTTGTCACGAATGAGGCTGCAACAGTGGCATCGATCCACATGCCGCATTTGCCCTGCTGGAAAAGCGACAGGTTCTCGTTGAAACCGTTGGTCGCATAACCCGCCGGCCCGGATTCGTTCATCATGTCGACGAAGAATGTCAGAGCCTCTTTCCACTCAGGCTGATCGAACTGGGGCTTCCAGTCCTCATCGAACCAGCGCGCGCCGAACGAGTTTGCGGTTACGGTGATGAAAGCGCCGCCTTCACCCCAACCGGCCTTGCCGCGCAGGCAGATGCCGTTGATGTCATTGTCGCGGTCCGTCATGGCCGCTGCGGCCTCACGAATGAACTGCCATGTGGGGCCTTCAGGCATTTCCAATCCGGCCTTTTCCATCAGGTCGGTGCGGTACATGATCATCGAGCTTTCGCCGTAAAACGGCGCCGCATAGAGCGTGCCGTCATTGCTCAGGCCGCCGGCCATTGCAGGCAACAGGTCCCCGACATCATATTCGGCGGACATCCCATCCAGAGGAACCAGCCAGCCATTGGCACCCCAGATCGGGGTTTCGTACATGCCGATGGTCATGATGTCGAACTGACCGCCCTTGGTGGTGATGTCGGTGGTCACGCGCTGACGCAGCACGTTCTCTTCCAGCGTCACCCATTCAACGTCAATGCCGGTCGCTTCGGTGAAATTGTCGGTATAGCCCTGCATCCGGATCATGTCGCCGTTGTTCACTGTGGCGATTGTGATAGTTTGTGCATGGGCCGCTGCCGTTGCGACGAAAGTCATTGCAGTCGCCGCACGAAGTGCGTTCTTCAGATACATCCCTGTCCTCCCTGAGCTTGGATGTCGTGCGGGAAGCGTAGAGTAAAAGTTGTCGCGGCGTCAATAAAAACTTTACGCGCGTAAAAATAAACTCATGCGGAATCTCTCAAAACAAGCCGCGCAGGGAACAGGGTTTCCGTTCTTGTGTCGAATTTTCCCCCATTTTCAATGAGTTCAAACAGGGTTTCGACGCTGCGTCCTGCCACGTTGTCATAGTCATGGGCGGCGGTTGTCAGGGAGGGCAGGTAAATCTGGAAAAGGGATGATCGTCGTTTGAAGCCACGCGCAGAGTACAGTCATCCTTGCGTCCGACGCGAATCCCCATCTCGTAGCACGTTGACAAAAAGCCGATTGCCAGACGGTCATTGCTGCACAGCACCGTGTTGGTTTTGAACGCGCCGGCATCCAGCGCCTTGGCCGCGCCCTGCCGTCCGATTTCTTCGAACGCCCAGCCTTCGCCATCAATCTTTACAACATGGGGTTCGAAACCCAGCCGCTCCATCACTTCGATATAGGCTTTGCGCCGTTTGTTGGCGTTGGGGTTTGCCGGGGTGCGCATCTCGAAGAACGACGGGGGCGCGCCGGTCCGGGTCAGATACTCGACCGTCTGCGACACGAAACTGAAATTGTCCGAACCGACGAAAGCAGCCCCCAGACCTTCGAGGTTGCTATCGAACAGCACCGTGGGCACGTTTTGGCAGAAGGATTCGATGTGCGACTGGTTCGATGCACGCCCGAGCGGGGCCAGCAATACGCCCGCGGGCTTCAGGGATCGCAAGCTGTCCAGGATTTCGTTTTCCAGCTTTTGTTCCCCATGCGAACTGAATAGCGAAGGGCGATAGCCCGCCGCGATGCAACTCTGTTCCAGATATCTGGCAATCTCGGCAAAGAACGGATCGGCGAGGTATGGGACCACGATGCCGATATTCTTGGTCAGTTTCCGGTTCTGGTTCACCGCGTAGATGTTGGGCCGATAGTCAAACCGCTCCAGCGCTTCTTCGATACGTGCGCGGGTTGTGGCGCGCACGCTGTCAGGGTCGTGAAAATACTTGGACACGGTTGGCCGCGAGATACCGCTGACGGCTGCGAATTCTTCCATGTTCTTTATCTTGGTCATGCTGTC
Organism: Ruegeria sp. AJ12; assembly: GCF_056536245.1. Taxonomy (NCBI): domain Bacteria; kingdom Pseudomonadati; phylum Pseudomonadota; class Alphaproteobacteria; order Rhodobacterales; family Roseobacteraceae; genus Ruegeria; species Ruegeria sp. AJ12. The sequence continues at coordinate 360,073 of NZ_JBQFJJ010000002.1, read as the reverse complement.
GAACCCTGAGGGAGCCTCGTCGCGATCTTGACAATGCTTTACATATTCTTTGCGCGCGACAAAAATCAATAGGCCGGTCCAGTTCGGCGGAACACGGGGTTTTTGTGATGCCAGTCGGAGTTTGAGCCTGCCCGGCAACCTTCCCGCCTGTCATTGATGTCCTGTGAGCCGTCTGCTGGTGTCCTCGTCCCGGTCACCGGACGCCATTTTTTCAAATGCTTTCCGCCAACCGATGGCAAGTTCGGGCAACTGGGCCAGTATTGCGGCATCTTTGTCCGACACGCGCCGTGTCAGTCGTGCGGCGGTGACCCGTTTGACAGACCAGCCGGGCTGTGGGCGCTCCAACAAACGGACCTCATCACCAACGCCTGCCGCGCCATGCTCGAGAACGCGGTAATACCAACCGGTTCGGCCCGTTTTCTGAAAGAGATAGGCCATGCGTTTGTTCCGCGTGTGCTCGGACACTTTCCAACAAGGTTGGCGGCCCTGGCTGATCTGAACGGTTGCTGTCCCGAGGCGCAGGATGTCACCGATGCACAGCGTCTCTTCTGTCATGCCGTGCGTGGCGATATTCTCGCCAAAGGCTGCTGGTGTGGCGTCTGGCGGGATCGCGCCTTCTGCCTTCCACGATGGATAATGTTCCGATGCATAGTGATGAATGGCCTTGTCCCGGCCACCGTGATTGACCAGATCCGCCTGCGCGTCCCCGACAAATCCGGTGTCGTCAATGCGCTGTGGCCCAGAGACCGCGGTTTTGCCGATTGCGGACGGGTCCCGCCCCTCCCATCTGTGCTGAACCGCCCCAAAAAAGAGGCCGTCGATCCGAGCGTTAAGGTCCGGCTTGGTCATGCGCTTTCCTGTTCGTGACAAATCTGGTTGGTTTCATGCGGTGACAGCGAGACGTTCAACAGCGCGCAAAACGGGCCCGCATCCTGTTTTTGATGATGAATGCAGGATTTGCACAACCCGAAGTCGCGACCATTGTTTTGTGCCAGAACAGTGTGCAGAGATTTCGTCAGCAGGTCCTGCAACAGCTTTTGGTCGTCCGCGTCAAGTGCTGTGATTGCCGCTTGCACCGGGGCAGGAGCCTCAGCCGCCTTTTGTCCGGCGGCTGTCAATGAGTAGCTGATCACCCGTTTGTCATGTGCCGAACGTTGCTCGGTCACATAGCCCTTTTGCAACAGCGATTTCAGCGATTGCGTGGTCGTGCCACGGGTTGTGCCGAGGTAGTCCGACACATGAGAGGGGCTTCGGGAAAACCGGTTGGCCCGCGACAGATACCCAAGTGCGGCCCGCTGGGTTGGGTTCAGATCCCCGTCCCATCCCGCGGCCGCATCCAGCCTTGCCAAACGGTTGATGAGGTCACGAATTTCGATATCCGGTGTCATGGCTAGAATGTATCGACTCGAAATTACTATTGCAATAGTTTCGACTCGCTATTAATAGTGAGTCGAAATCATCAGAAAGGACAGATCATGACACAATCACGTTTTCCGATTTCAGCCGTCATCGCATTGCTCGGTACGGCCGCGCTTGCGGATGGCGACCATTCCCATGGCCATGCCATCAATCAGCAGGGCGCCATTCTTTCAGAGTCGGACGCGGCGAAGATCGCATCCTTTGATATTCTGGCCGCCCATGTCCATCGCACTGGCAACACCGTTACGTTTCACATGACGACAAACGGAACCGCTGGCGCGGACATTCCCGAAGCAACAGGTGCCGTTGGCGGATCGGATGTGTTTGCATATGTCTGGCCGACATCGCTGGACCCGTCTGCCGTGGGGTTCGAAGAGGGAACCGGAATTCTGGCGCTGGCAGCGACCAGCCACCCGGATTTTGACGACACCCCGCTGTTTGACGAAAACAACGATGGGGACCCGACAAATGACGGTGACGTCTGGCACAGCCACTGGGTTGTTCTGACACCGACCGAGGCATGTGGACCCGGCGCGCTTGCCGTTCGGGACATTCCGGAGGGCGAAACGCCTCAACTGCCGGCAACATGGCCGGGATTTCCGATCTTCCTCGACAGTCCCGGTTTTACACCCTTGTTCGACGGCCCTGAGATCGCCGTCAACGCAGGTTTCCGCAGCGATGTTCAACTGGGCGGGGTGGCCTATGACGGCGTGACCTCGGCCTTGCGGGTCAACGCCAACATTCACGCACCTCTTTTGTGCGTGGTGGATGTGTTTGACGTCGCTTCCGGCAACCTGGGCCTGCCCGGCAAGATCGAGTAGGCAGGTGGCGGGCCGCCCGTTTTTTGGGGATCAACCAGCCTCGGCTCAACTGATCAATCGGATAGCAGGCTGGAAAGTTTCCGGGCACCCTGATGCAGGGTGTCCAGAAACTGCATCAGCCCGTCAATGTCATGACGTTGCACCGGCGCGTGAACCGACAGCGTGGCGACAAGCCGCTCGCGACTGTCCAGAATCGGTACCGCGATGGCGGTCATGCCGGACATGAACTCTTCATCATCGGTGGAATACCCGTTGCGGGACACCCTGTTGATTTCATCGCGCACCGCGTCGGGTGCGGTCAGGGTCTGCGTCGTGTGGGCGTGAAGTTTGCGGGCCGACAGGTAGCCGTCCAGCGTCTTGTTCCGTAGCGTGGACAGGTACATCTTTCCGCTGGCCGTGCAATGAAACGGCACCTGCGTTCCGATGGGTAACTGAATCCTCAGTGGCCACTTGGTTTCCACCCGGTCGAGATAGATCATGCCTTCGCGGTCCGGGATGGCGAGGTTGCAGGTTTCGCCGATGTCATCCGCAACCCCGCGCAGGATCGCAAGCCGCGCGGTGCGCAGGTGTTCCGCGGACATCGTGTTGACCGATAGCTGCCGCAGTCGCGGACCCGGACCATAGGAACGCCCGTCCAGATCACGTTGCAGAAAACCTTCGGCCTCGGCGGTCTGAAGCAGTCTGTGAACGGTTGGTTTTGCCAGTCCCAGCGACTCGATCAGATCGGACGGTTTGACGGCGACGCCGCGCCTTGCGACCTCTTCCAGGATCAGAAGCAATCGCAGGTTGGTTGGGATCTGAGTCTCTCTTTCTGGTGCGTCCGTATCGGCCATCCCGCTACATTCTATTTGTTTGGCAACAGGATCAAGGCCAGATCGGGCACAAGCGAAACAAGGATCCAAACAGACAGCAACGCCGCAAGATAAGGCACCGTGTACCTGAGCAACCGGAAGTAAGGAACGCCGGTCACACCCGATGCAACATAGAGGTTCAGGCCATAGGGCGGCGTGATGAACCCGATCGATGCACCGACAAGGAAGATCACCGAGAAGTGGATCGGATCGATGCCGACCGAGGCTGCAATCGGCGCAAGGATCGGTGCCAGGATGATCGTGACCGGCAGGCTTTCCAGAACCATACCCGAGAAGAAGACGATCACCATCGAGGTGAACAGCACCGCGTGGTAGCCGCCCATCGAGGTCACGAAATCTCCGATGGTCTGTTGCGCGCCCAGCAACGAGAGGATTTGCTGCATCACCACCGAAATCGCAATCAGCGGCGCAAGAATGCCGGTGATCTGCGCTGACCGGATCACGATCGATGGGATTTCCGGGATCGTGAACCCTTCGACCACCAGCATTTCCGCAAAGCTTTTGTCGGTCGGAGACACATCGTCCCGCGCGCCCATGATGCGATTGATCGGATAGCTGACAAGACCGGCAATCACACAGAAGCCCACGGTGACACCGGCTGCTTCGGTGGGGGAAAACTTGCCTGTATAAATGCCCCAAAGAACCAACCCGATTGCAAAGAACCCAAGCCATGCGCCAAACGCTGTTTTCAGAACCCGGTTCAGTTGCAGCGGGATCAGATACCCCCAGCCGTTGATCCGGCAGATGATCCAGCAGGCGAACTGCATGCCCATCACCATCAGGGCTCCGGGCAGGATACCGGCGACGAACAGTTCGGAAATCGGCAGGTTCATCAGGAACCCGTAGACGATGAAGATGATCGACGGCGGGATGATGATCCCGACCGTACCACCAGCGGCGGCGGTTGCCGCACTGAAGCGTTCATCATAGCCGCCCTTGACCATTTCGGGGTGCAGCATCGATCCGATGGTGGCCGTGGTCGCCGAGTTCGAACCCGAGATCGCAGCAAACAGGCCGCAGGCGCCAAGCGACGCCATTGCCAGCCCGCCGCGTATCCACCCCAGACAGGCATAGGCAAAGTCGCTGAGCCTGCGCGCGATGCCCGACTTGTTGATAAGGTCCCCCGTCAGGATGAACAGCGGCATCGCCAGCAGTGCAAACCCTTTGTTGAAGACGTTCAGCAGCTCGGCGCCCATGTTGTCGAGCGTCAGGCCCAGAACGAACGAGCAGCCGATGACCCAGTAGCCGATGACCAGCAGTACTGGCACACCCAGCATGAATAGAAACGTGACCCCCAGCGAGATCAATGTGACCATGGTTCCGTCTGTCATCAGTCTGCCCCAATCACGGCTTGCTTGATCAAAGGCTCGCCGGTTTTCCAGTTGTGGAGGTCGTCCGCCAGATTCTGAAACACCCGCCCGACCATCAGAAAGAAGGACAAGGGTGCGGTCAGAAGGAACCACCATTGCATGATGTTGTCCGTCCCCAGAACGATCTGGAAATTCGAAGCGGACAGGGCCACCAATCGGGATGTCGTCACGATCACGATCACGGCGAAGATGAACCAGAGGATGGCATCCAGGATCAGGCAGGCCAATTGGCCCCCGCGCGGCATGGAACCGCGAAATTCGCTGAAGCTCAGATGGGTGCGCAGACGCACATTGTAGGAGGCCCCGAACCACGCCATCACCATGAACAGGAGCGGCGGAATGGTTGTGGACCAGGGTTCCTGATCGTTGAACACAAAGCGATCGATGACGCCCCAAAAGATGATCAGGGCAATCGCCAGATAGGAATACACCATGACCGAGCGTTCGAAGTGGCGTTCGATGAAAGGAGAGACGCGGTAAATCATCATCACCGCATAGCCACCCAAGGCCGCCACGACGGCCCCGACAACCCATGCTGCGTCGGATCGCAACGCGGATTGAATCTCGAACGAATCCCGGCTCAGTAACGCGCTGAAAATGGCGCCGATATCTGCCCAAAACGACATGAACCCCGTCCTCCCAGTCGGTGTTTAGTGGAACCGGCCCGTCGGGGGCCGGTTCTGTATGCTTTTATCAGGCCTGGCCCATCCACCAACGGCGCGGTTCGACATTTTCCGGCAGGGTGTCTGCAGGGATCTCGCGCGCGATGTCGTAGATCTCCTGATAAGTGTCGATGCCGCCAGCCCATTTGTTGAGCCGCTCGCGCCATTCCGCCCAGGGCTCCGGATTGTAGTTCGGGGCGCACATCTCTTCGGCCAGCTTGATCTGGTCATCCGGCAGGAAGGCCGGGCGCACCCCGTTTTCGGCAAAGATCGTGTTGGGCAATTGCGGGTCAGAGAAGCCGACGGTGTTCAGCAGCGCCGCTTCGTTGGCACCCTGAATCAGCGCCTGCGTGAAGTAAGACGACTCCATCACGGCATCCTGCAAATCGCCGCCAAGCCCGTCGAAGACCTTGGCCGACATCGACGTATGCTCGGTTCCGCAGAAGAACTTGAGGTCCACGGACTGCGACACGACAGGCGACATGTTGGCGTAGGCCACTGCCGAGGCCCAGGTTTCGGCACCGTCGATCAGGCCCGTTTTCAAGGCGTCGAGGGTTTCTTCCCAGGCAACCGGAACCGGGTTCAGGTTCAGCAGCTGCATCGCGATCCGGCCAAGCTGGGTGCCTGTCACACGGTTTTTGGTGCCAAACAGCTCTTCCAGTTTGGTGACGGTCGGCTTGTCCTGGAATGTTGAGCCCATTTGCAGGCCGCGCAGCTCACAATGGGTGAACAGGAACTTGAGACCATGCCGCTTTTCGAGCGGCTCACGCAGGATCCGCTGGCTCGCGGGGTGATAGAAGAAGTAGTACTGTGCTGCCCGGCTGGGGAACATGTACGCATAGTCCAGCACATTCAGATAAGGTGCCCCGCCCGCAGAGTTCTGCGTCGACGCGGCATAGATATCCACGATTCCCTGCTGGGTTTTTTCAACACAGCTCAGCTGTCCGCAGATCTGATTGTCGCCGATGAACTCAATGCGAATCTCGCCATCCGTGCGCTCTTCGAGGTCGCGCGCAAATTCGATTGCACCGGCCCGCTCGATCAAAAGGTTTCTTGTGTTGAACCCGGATGCGCCAAATTTCAGCGTGTGTTTCGGTTCTTTCGTGAACCGTTTTTCATAAGTGGATTCTGCGGCTTGCGCCAGATTGGCGAGGCTCATCGCGCCCCCGAATCCGCCTGCGGCCAACAGCGTGGAACTAATGCCGTACCGGCCTGCCACGCGGAAGAAATCCCGTCTTGAAATACCACTCAGTTTTCGACCGATCTCCATCGCTTACCTCCCGTTTCGCAATTATTGAGACGTTTTGTATCAAAAAAGGCTAGTATAGTTCTGGCAATTTGCATAGAGTTTTTTTCAATGCGTTTGGGAGGAGACAGTCATGGAGGTAGATTATGCAGTTGTCGGAGCCGGTTCTTCGGGCTGTGTCATCGCCAATCGGCTGAGCGCCGATCCCAATACATCCGTTGCACTGCTCGAAGCCGGTGGGCGCGATACCAACCCGTGGATTCACATCCCCGTCGGGTATTTCAAGACAATGCACAATCCGACGGTGGACTGGTGCTATCGCACGGAACCGGACCCGGGGCTGAACGGACGGTCGATCGATTGGCCGCGTGGCAAGGTTCTGGGCGGGTCTTCGTCCCTGAACGGGCTTCTCTATGTCCGGGGTCAGAAAGAGGACTATGACCGGTGGCGGCAGATGGGGAATGTCGGTTGGGGCTGGGACGATGTCCTGCCATTGTTCAAACGCAGCGAAGATCAGGAACGGGGCGAGGACGAATTTCACGGCGTTGGCGGCCCGCTTTCCGTTTCAAACATGCGCATTCAACGCCCGATCTGTGACGCCTGGGTCGCTGCCGCACAGGCGGCGGGCTATCCGTTCAATCCCGATTATAATGGGGCAGATCAGGAAGGGGTGGGGTATTTTCAGCTCACCACGCGAAACGGACGCCGGTGCAGTTCCGCCGTTGCCTACCTCAAGCCGATCCGCAACCGTCAGAACCTGAATATCATCACCAACGCGCTGGTGACGCGGGTGGCGATGGACGGGAAAAAGGCGACGGGACTGGTCTATCGCGACCGGTCCGGTGCCGAGAAAACACTGACGGTTCGCCGTGAGATCATCCTGTCAGGTGGTGCGATCAACTCCCCGCACATCCTGATGCTGTCGGGAATCGGAGACCCGGATCATCTGAAGGAAAACGGCATCGAGCCGGTCCACGCGCTGTCCGGAGTCGGCAAGGGTTTACAGGACCATCTGCAGGCGCGGCTTGTCTTCAAATGTAACGAACCGACATTGAATGACGAGGTGCGCAGCCTGTTCAACCAGGCGCGGATCGCCCTGAAATACGCGCTGTTCCGTGCAGGCCCCATGACGATGGCGGCCAGTCTGGCGACCGGGTTTCTGAAAACCCGGCCCGACGCGGACACGCCAGACATCCAGTTTCACGTTCAGCCCTGGTCCGCAGACAGCCCGGGTGAAGGCGTGCATCCGTTTTCCGCCTTCACCATGTCGGTCTGCCAATTGCGACCGGAAAGCCGGGGCGAGTTGCGTTTGAACGGTCCGGACCCTTCGGAATACGTCAGGATCATTCCCAACTACCTGTCGACGGAGGCGGATTGCCGAACCCTTGTTGACGGGGTGAACATCGCTCGAAAGATCGCCACGCATAACCCGTTGGCGTCGAAGATTTCGACAGAATTCCGGCCCACCTCTGATCTGTCCTGCGATGACTACGAAGGGACGCTGGACTGGGCTAGGTCCAACTCGGTTTCGATATACCATCCGACCGGAACCTGTGCGATGGGGACGTCAAACGGAGCGGTTGTTGACCCTCATCTCAGGGTGCACGGCATCCAGAACCTGCGGGTCGCCGATTGTTCGATCATGCCCGAGATCGTCAGCGGAAACACCAACGCACCTGCGATCATGATCGGGGAAAAAGCCAGCGACTTGCTGGCGGCTGACAAGTGAATTCAGGCACCCGTCGAATTTAGACTTGCCAGTCGGGCAATTCAGGTGTCGGTTGGCCGCATGAAGCTGAGCGGCCCATATCTCTTTATTCTGGCAACCCTGATGATCGACGCTATCGGCATCGGCATCGTGTTTCCCATCATGCCCGATCTGATGGATCGGGTCGGCGCCCACAGCACCGCCGAAGGGGCATTGTGGGGCGGCATCATGATGTCGGCCTATGCGGCGGCCATGTTCCTGTTTGGCCCCATCGTCGGCAGCCTGTCGGATGCGTATGGGCGCCGACCGATCCTGATTGCAGCACTGGTCACCCTGACGATCGACTATGTCATCATGGCGATGGCGCAGACCTATTGGGTCTTGCTTGCGGGCCGGATCCTCGCCGGTATGGCAGGGGCCACTTACATCACCGCAACGGCATATATCGCCGACATTTCCGAACCCGAGGAGCGTGGGGCACGGTTTGGCATGATCGGTGCGGCCTTTGGCATCGGATTTGTCCTGGGGCCGGCCCTGGGCGGCGTCGCGTCGGGCTGGCACATCACGGCGCCCTTCTGGATCGCGGCCCTCTTGTCAGCGCTGAACGTGGCCTTTGGTATCTTTGTTCTGCCGGAATCGCTGAAAAATGAAAGTCGGCGACCCTTTGGGAGAAGGGATCTGAATCCGTTTGGCAGCATAATACGCGCCTTTGTGGTTCCAGGTCTTGCGATCCCACTGGTCTGCATCTTTGTCTTTGAGTTCGCCAACATGGTCTATCCGACCCTCTGGGCCTTTTGGGGTCGCGAGGTTTTTGGCTGGGACGGGTTCACCATCGGGTTGACCCTGTCAGCTTACGGGGTCCTGATTGCCGTGGTTCAGGCCGGTGTTCTTCCGCAACTGACCCGGCATTTTGGAGATTACCGAACCCTGCTTTTTGCCATACTCGCGGGCATTGTCGGCATGGTCGGTTATGGCGTCTCTACCACGGTCCTGGCGGTGGCCATTTTCCTGCCGGTTGCGGCCCTTTCGGACATGGCGCCGCCGCTGATGACCGCATTTGCGGCCAATCGGGTGGGCGAGGACCAGCAGGGGCTGGTTCAGGGTGTGATCGCGTCCCTGTCCGCCGTCGCCGCCGTTGCGGCGCCTCTGGTCCTGACGGGTGTCTTCGAACATTTTGTCAGCGGCGACGGTGTCTACCTTCCCGGTGCGCCGTTCCTGTTGGGCGCCGTGCTGGTCGCGGCGATTCTGCCTCTGATCCTGCGCCTGAGGTCCCAGGTTCCAATAGTTCAGCGCTGATCGCGGAAAGCGATTGAGCGTCAGTTGGGTTTCGAACTGAACAGCAACTTCAGGTAGGTGCGGAACAGCATGATCTGTTCCGAGGCACTGTTGTGTTCCCGCAAGGCGCGCTGCAGAACCAGACCGCCTTCCACCACACCGGACACCATGTCCCCCAATGCGTCCATGTTCACCGGCTCTCTGGGTTCGTAAATCTCGGCGATTTCTTCGAACATGCCGCGAAACCGCTTGCGCCACCCAAGAATGGCCTGCCGGTTCAGTTCCCGCACCCCTTCATCGAAGAGACGATCCTGATAAGCGGTTGAGGCGATCACGCACCCGGGATGGCCGGTAGGCATCTCTTCCAGCATTTCAGCGAGAAGCTTCAGGCCGATCAGCATGCAGTGCAACGGATCGTCATTCAGTTCCCGCGCCCGGGCAAACAGATCGTCGTACAGCGCGTTTTCGACCTCGATGTAACGCTCCAGCATTGCCCGGGCCAAAGCGTTCTTGTCCTTGAAGTGATAGAAAAACCCGCCGCGCGAGATTTCCGCCCCGGCAACGATTTCATCAATCGACGTTGCCTCGAACCCCTTTTCCAACACGGCCGCCTCGGCAATATCGAGGATTCGGCTGCGGGTATCCACTTTCTGATCCATGGTCTGTTCCTGACTGTACTGCGAGTCCAGTAGGCGGCCTCCGGCCGATCTGCAATCGCGCGACGTACAAGCTTAGCCGCTGAAAATACGCCAAAAAAGGATTCCACACAACCGGACCACGCGGCAACTATCTGCCGAGTGCGGTCTGCGGTTATTCCACTGGCATCAACTGAAAAGGATTGGTTTGATGCGAATTCAACAGCTTACAGACACGCGCCGTTTCTTCCTGTCGGACGGAGGGCTCGAGACATTTTTGATCTTTGACAAGGGCTACGACCTGCCCTGTTTTTCGGCGGCCGTGCTTTTGGACACCGCTCAGGGGCGGGCCGACCTCAAGGCGTATTTTGAGAGATTCATCGGTATCGCCCGGCAATCCGGCCGCGGCTTTGTCATGGATGCGCCGACCTGGCGGGCCGGCACGGCATGGGCCGGTCCGCTGGGTCAAACCGTTCTGGAGGTTATGGAAACGAACAAACAGGCGGTCGAATTCGTCTTGGATCTGCGCCGCCAGCATGAAACCGAAGATCTGCCCATCCTGATCAACGGGTTGGTGGGTCCGGCCGGTGATGCATATGCCCCCGACACTCTGATTTCCCCGCAGGATGCCTTGCTGATTCATGCGCCGCAAATTCACGCCTTGGGCAATGCCGGTGTGGACATGATCAGCGCCATGACACTGACCCATGCGAGCGAAGCGATCGGCATCGTTCGGGCCGCGCAGGAGATCGATATTCCCGTAGTGATCGCCTTCACCCTGGAAACCGATGGGTGCCTGCCGTCCGGCCAGTCACTGGGCGATGCGATTGCTGAGGTTGACGCGGCCACAAACGGCGGCCCGATCTACTACATGATCAATTGCGCGCATCCGGATCATTTCCGCGATGTGCTGGACACGAACGCGGACTGGGTCCTGCGGATCGGTGGTATCCGATCAAACGCGTCTCGGATGAGCCACGCCGAACTGGATGAGGCCGAAGTGCTCGATGATGGCGATCCGGTCGAGCTGGGCCAATTGAACGCAGAGCTTCTGACGCTCCTTCCGAACATCCGTGTGATCGGCGGCTGCTGTGGCACCGATCATCGGCATGTGCACTGCATGGCCGGGCACGATCATGCCCGGTCTGCAGCCTGATACTTTAGGCACCAAAGTCTTATTTGAAAGGATGACTCATATGTTCAAATCTCTTTTGACGTCCTCTGCGCTGTTACTGTCACTGGCCGGTCTCGCGCAGGCCGATGCGCCAATGGCCTTTGACGTGGCCGAGGATCACACACGCATTTTCATGGCCGACAAACCGCTGCACGAGAACGGGATGCCGGCCCATGGCAACGCCTTTGTCAGTCAGGGCTACATCTATCCGGCGGGTACGCTGAAAGCCGACACCGCCGGTGTTCTGGAAGACGGGCGCCCGGCATTTCCGGACCTTGTGATAGGCACCTGGACCTGTGACGGGTATTTCGTGGGCGATGGAGCAAATGCGACGACGGGTGCGTGGATCATCAGCCGACAGGTCTTTGCCTTTGACGCGGGCGATACGATCATCACGCAGGGCACCGAAATCGTCGATACCGATGTCGGCAACCTGCGTGCGATCACGGGGGCGACCGGAGCCTATTCTGGGCACACAAGTGCTATGGTCCAGACCCTGCTTGGGTTCAGCGATCAGATGACGGTCAATGTCTCGTTTCGCATTCAGGACGAGGCGCTGGATCAGGCTGCGTTCGAGCCCAATGGGATGGGTTTGGGGGGCGACACCGCACCGGGTACTTCTGCGTCCGCCCGCCCTGTGACAGATGAGTTTGACCATCTGGAATGGGACTCCGGCGTTCCGGTCGGTCCGATTTTCGATATCGATCCCAAGTCGTCAATGTAAGTGATCAAGGTCAGCGTCAGGCGGTGTTCCGCCTGACCGCGCCTTTGGAATTCTCCAACCCTAAAGGATATCAAACATGAACATTCGTTCGATGCCGACCATCCGGCAGGCCGCTGCGCAGGACGCCCGATCCTTGGCCAAACTGATCGACATTGCAGGGGAAGGCATCCCCAATTGGTTGTGGAGCCGACAATGCAGTGCCGGGCAAACAGCTCTGGATGTCGGTGTCGAAAGAGCGCAGAGGTCCGAAGGCGGGTTTTCCTACACCAATGCGCTGATCGCCGAGAAAGACGACACGCCGTTGGGCATGGTGTTGAGCTATGCCATCGACGCGGTGTCGGAGGATGATCCTGACGATCTGCCCGCGCCGATTGCGCCCTTTGTCGCGTTGGAAAAGCTGTCCGTCGATACGTGGTACATCAACGCCCTTGCCGTCTTCGCGGGCCAGCGCGGCACCGGAACCGGTACCCGCCTTTTGCAAGCCGCCGAGGATCTGGCTGTGTCGAACGGGTCGGCAGCGATGAGCATTCAGGTCTATGGCCAGAACACCGGCGCGGTCCGCCTCTACCAGCGGCTGGGATATGAACAGGTGGCCAAGGCACCGGTCCGCGAACATCCCTGTCAGCCTTACTACACGGGCGACGTATTGTTGCTGATCAAACCTTTGGATCGCTGAGGCGGCGCGATACGGTGGTGCGGTTATGAGTGTGTGGTGGGTTTATCTGGCGGGGTACAGCGCCTTTTTTTACGGGCAAGGTGACCTCGGGTTTCCTAAACAGCGCGCGCAGTACTTGCGCGCCTGTTTCGATATATGGCCTTTGGAGTCTGGTGGCTCTACGGTTCCGAAGTCTCCTCAGAACGTGAGCGGATTGGCCTTGGCCGTCATGCGCGACGCCCGGCGTCGAATTCCAGAGCCAGACCCGCAAGGGGCCCTTGCGGCGATCTGAGGGATCGCCCTGGCAAGGGCCGCATTGGGTTTGTGAACTCGCTATTGTTTGAACCGCGACCGGTCGGCGATCAGATCAACAACGGTGGCCACTGCAAGCGGGTGCCCTGCGGTCAGCTTTTTAACGGGGAAGACATCCACTGTGACATCCGGTTCGATCCCGATTCCGTCCCACGTATTGCCGTTGTGATCGAAATACATCTCGTTGGACAGACCGAGAATCCAGCCATTCGGCAGGGTCTTTTCCAACACACCGGCGACCGCTCCATTTGTGGACGTCCCGACATGTGTGACATTCGGAAGGGCACGCAGGGCCATTGTCAGGACCTCTGCCGAACCTCGCGTCAGTTCGGATGTCAGCACGTAAACCGGGCCTTCAAATCGGGTTCGGTCGGATGCGGGAACTGTCACGTTTGTTCTGACGTCGCCTGGAAAATCCAACGCCTGTTTGGAGTATGCCGGGAAATCTTGCGCCGCAAACCTGCCTGCAATGATGGACGCGGCCGCATCGGTCCCGCCTGTATTGGTGCTGAGATCCAGGATCAGAGTCTCGGCACCGGCCTCCTGCAGGTCCGCGATGACCTGATCGAGCGCGGCGTTCAGTGGCTCGGCGTCGCGAAAGGCACCTGTGATCCCGCTGCCGGCAAATCCGAACAGGTACCGGATGGCCACGTAACCGGTTGTGTCCGACACCATGCCGTACCGGATCAGGTCGTTGCCGACCGCCGCGCCTTTGTTATCCAGTACGGAGGCGATGACGTTGTCCTGCCAGTGCGCAGCGGCAAAATCAAAGTCGGGTGGAATTCGACCCTCTGATTTGGCGCGCTCTACAGCGTCCCCCAATGCGTAGTCGCGCGAGATGAACACCCGATAGCTTCCATCGACATTGCCTCTTAACGTCAATCGCGCGTCTTCGATATCCGCGATCATACCGGTGAACAGGTCAAACAATTCGGACTGTTTCATATCGGATGTTACGGCGGCCCGCGCGTCTTCGACGGCGCTGTTCCAGTCGACGCCATAGAGATCAAAGAGCTTGTAATGTTCTGACAGAAAGCCGCTGAACGCGTCGAACACGGCTTGCGGCTCCTGGGTCTGTTCCGTGGCGCAATTTTCGGGCAGTGTTTCGATCCGGGTGGCGGAGATCCGATGCACGTTGTCCGACAGGGTGAAGCTCAGCTGGTCTCCACCCGGGTTCAGCGTGGCATTGTGGCGTTGTGCCAAGGTCGATGGGCTGTCCGTGAGCTTCGAGTTAAAGACGCAAGCGCCAGGAACTGTGTCGAACACGCGGACCTCGTTCTCAGACACATCGAGAATCCAGCCATACCCGTCCGTTTCCCAGATCCCGAGCAGTTGGTCGCCTGCGGGCACATTGCCCTGTTGCGCAAGCACCGGTGGCGTTGCCAGTGCGCCGATTGCCGTCACTAATGTGTAAAGCGTTCTCATGAAGTCATCCTTCGTTTCAACAATGCCATAGAGGCTGACGCAGCAGCGTCAGCGTGTCGTCCGGTCGTATCGGGGAGGACGTGGGCGGGTCAGAATTCGGACTGTGACGATTGCGGCGGCCTACAGAGTACGGCTCAAAACAGACGTTGAGAGCCTCACAACACGCGTTTCAGGAATATGTCGATCGTCCTGCGGAGCTGCACAGGATTGTCATGGTGCAGCATGTGGCCACCCGGCAGCGTCACCAACTCGGCAGTTTCGATCATCTTTGTTGCCAGTCTCGCGCCCTTGTGGGTCGCGCCGTTGTCACGCCCGACCACAATCAGCGTTGGTGCGCGAATACGCCCCAGCGTTGCCCGACCGTCGTAGCTGGCTGCGGCCTGCATCGCCGCCGCCAGTGATTGCGTGCTGTGAGAGGACAGTTGGCGCAGCAACTCTGCCCGGGTTTCCGGCGTTTGCCCGACACCCGCGAGGCGTCCGAGCGTTTTGGGAGAGATGTGCCGCACTGTTTGAAGGGCCAGAAAAGAAATGAAACGGCCGATCAGGGTGTGTCCGACGCTGGGAACGGATTCGATCAAAACCAAAGCTGAAACGCGGTCCGGCGCGCGCGCAGCCAATTCCAGTGCCACCATGCCGCCCAGTGAGTGGCCGATCACGATGCTGTTCTTTGACAGCTTCGGAAGCATGCACGCGGCGAAGCTTTCGACAGTCGGGGGCGTTACCTGCACCGCAGACCCATGCCAGGGCAGATCCGGGGTGCTGGCATGCGGTAAGGAGGCCGTCATTTTGCGCCAGGTTGCCCCCGACAATCCCGCGCCATGCAGCCACAGACTGTGCGTGTTACCCAATGTCAGGGCGGATTGAACCAGCCTGGGTCTGACCTGTTCCAGCATCGTGGTCTTGCCTTTTTCTACCCAATGCGCACAACGGATGTATCAATTTGCGACTTATACCAGAGCTTATCGGAATACTTTGATTTGATCGTCCTGATGGACATGCCTCGTGTCTTAACCTGTCCGCAAAGACATCTGGACCGCAGCGCGGGCGTTGAGCTGGGTCTCGTCCTTGGATATTGGCGGACCGAGGCTCGGAGGCAAGGTATTGGTATCGCGTGATCCGACATAGGAGATGAGTGTGTTCGTCGATTTCGAACGACTTTTTATTGCCACGCAGGTGGCAGGTGTATCAGTGGCCCTAATCGCGGCTGTTCTCAGCCTCAGTCTGACCCGACCGGTCAAGTTCGGCCGGGTCCTGCCGCTGCTTTTTCTGGTGCTCGCTGGCAGCGAGTTTTCGTCTACCGCCGCGCTCGTGTTTCCGAATATGCCTGCGGCGGTCTCCCTTGGTGTGTTCATGTTCAGCTATACGCTCACGTTCTGTATTGCACCTCTGTTCTTGCTACATGTTCGTTCAATTGCGCGCAGCCGAACGAATGAGCAAGGAAATGAAAACACGTTCTGGCACTTTGCCCTGCCGGTTGTTGCACTGATCACCGTCCTGCTGATGCTGACGATCCCCGAAGCCACGCGCACCGCGATGTTTTCAGGTGTGAAATTCGAGGATTTGCCGACATACGGAAAAGCAATAGCGGTGATGTTAATGGCTCTGGAGGCGGCGATCTACCTCCAGTGGTTGTTCTACGTTGGCTGGGTGGTTCGCGTGCAAGTCAATCACCTGTCCGCGGTCAAGGATCATTTTGCCAGCACCAAAGGTCTGGAGTTGCGGTGGGTTACGACCGTCGCGGGTGTGATCGGGTTTTATGCACTCGTATGCCTCTCTGGGTTCTTGCTGAGACTGTTTGGCAAAACAGGTTTTGTAAGCAACGAACTGGACAGCCTATTTGTTCTGGCCATCGTATTGGTTCTGACACTATGGGGATTGCGTCCCTCGGTCAGACTGCAGGACGCCGTCAAGACGTTGGACGACGACACGCCGGAAGTCACATCAAAATACAAAAAGAGTGCTCTTTCATCCGAGCAGGCGGATCGTATCGTCAAAAAATTGCGCAGGGCGATGGAGCAGGATTATCTGTATCGGGATCCCAATCTGACCCTGGCAAACCTGGCTGGCCATATCGGCGTGTCCACCAACTACACGTCGCAAACACTGAACGAGCATATGGGGCAATCCTTTTTCGACTATGTGAACGGGTGGCGCATCGAAGAAGCGATCCCCTTGTTAGAGCGCGACGAGCAGACGGTTTTGGCCATTGCCTATGAGGTCGGCTTCAACTCCCGATCGTCCTTTTACACCGCGTTCAGAAAAAAGACCGGCATGACACCCTCGGCCTACAAGGAACGCGGGGACAGGATGAACTCGGTTTCGCAATGAAATCGTCCCACCGAGCAGAGAGGGCTCTCAACGGATGACCTTGATGCCTTTTCGAAACAACTGTCCGCACCGATAGGGCAGGGCGACTGGTTCGGAAAGACGCCTCAAATCGCAACGCACAGAAACAAAAAACCTATCAATGGCGCTGAAACACTACCCGCTTGAAAGCGCCCGCATCAGGCGGAAACCAAAACAACATTGCCAGGAGCAGTAAGAATGTCGGACTACAAAACAAAGAAACTATCGGCTGTCAGGTTGTTCGTTCGAACGGCCTTTCCCAGAAGAGAGCCCCAACGATCCAACGCCCTCCTGAGCCTGATGACTGTGCTGATGGCCATTGGATGGTGGACCCAAGGGTCGGCGGAAACCGTTGACGTGTCCAAGGCGGTCCGCGATGCCGGTGTAGACGCTGCGGCCTCGACCATCGTCATAAAGCGTCTGTCCGATGGCCGGACCTGGCTCAGTAACCCGGAACGTGCGCAGCGGCGCTACTCTCCGGCCTCTACGTCGAAGATCCCGCACACACTGATCGCCTTGGAGACGGGTGTTGCCCAGCCGGATACCGTGTTTGTGTGGAAAAAGATTGTCACATGGAACAAGGATTGGAACCGGGATCACACGCTGACCACGGCGTTTCGGCAGTCGGTAGTGTGGGTGTTTCAAGAGATTGTCCAGATAGCAGGACACCAAACCATGGCCGATTGGCTGGACAGGTTCGACTACGGCAACGCAACAATCGGCACGGCGGATCATCTGACGACATACTGGCTGGATGGGACGCTGCGAATCTCGGCCGAGGAACAGGTCGCATTTGTGTCGAGATTTGTGCGGGCACAACTGCCGATTTCGAAGCGTACGCACGCGGTTGCCCAGGTCATCATGTTTAACGAGCGAGGCGACAACTGGTCCTTGTACGCCAAATCCGGATGGCGTCACGGCGAGGATATTATGGACATCGGTTGGTATGTCGGATGGCTGCAATGTGCCGACGACACATATGTGTTCGCCCTCAACCTGGATATGCCGGATGCATCCTATCGGACCTTTCGTCAGAGCGCTGCGACTTCGGTTCTAAACGATATCGGCGCGTTTGATTGCCGCTGATGCGATGCTGGACGCTCATTCTTGGTGCTTGCCTATGGTCCTCTGCTTCAAGCGCAAACGGGTCTGGCACGTTCGACGGCGTCTGGCAAACGGATGGGTATGGCTGGATCATCGACATTCGGGGCCATGCCGCTCGGGTCTACAATTCGGCTGCCGGCCTGTGTGTGCCGGAAACCTCCGGTCCGGACCTGTTTGCGGTCATGGCGCATCTTATGACGCCGTTTAGGCGCTGGTCGAATTCGCCGTTACCGAGCGGAAAATGTTCAGCGGGCACAACCTGTTGCAAAACATGGCGACCCGATCCTGCAACGCACCCAAAACACCTACGGCCTAGCCGGGCAAGTGACGAGATACTGGGATTCGGCTTCCCGGTTTGGTTCTGCGCTTATATCGTCAGATCGTAGGTGTTCAAGGGCGCATGCAGCAACGCCGCAATCCTTGTAAGACCTTGCACCAAGCGATCTTCGCTTGGTTCGTGGCTGAGGCATATTCGGACGGCCTCCGGAGCGTCGCCGGGATTGACGGAAAAACTGCGGGCTTCGGTTACCAGAACGCCCTGTTGGGCACATTGTGCACGGAACACATCGGCTCTCACGCCGTCCGGCAGCGGGATCCAGGCATGTAACCCATCCGGGTCTGCGACATACCCGGCTCCGTCCAGAACCTTGCGGGCCAGGGTCTGGCGCTGTGCCGCAAGGGTCCGTTGGCTTGCAACCAATGTGCCGGTTGTACCATCGCGGATCAGGCGCGCGGCCACTTCGAGCGTCAGCGGAGGGGCCATCCAGACGCTGAGATTGACCGCCCGCCGCAGCCCGGGCACCAGTCTCTCCGGCGCGCGCAGAAATCCGACCCTGAGCCCAGGTGCGACCGCCTTGGACAGGCTGGTGACATAGATCGTCTGATCCGGCGCACGGGTCGCCAGCGGGGCCGGGCGGTCTTGTTTCAGCGGGCCGAACACGTCGTCTTCAATGAGAATGACACCATGGCGTGTGGCGATCTCGGCCACGGCCTGTCTGCGTTCGTCGGACAGTGTCACAGTGGTCGGGGCCTGAAGGGTGGGTGTCAGGTAGATCGCCTTGGGTCTGGACACACGGCAATGCGCATCGAAACTGTCCGGGATAATCCCTGCTGCATCTGATTCAACCTGCTTTGTATGAATACCCAAGCGTTCGGCCATACTGTGGACCGGCATGTATGTCAGCGGTTCCGTGAGCAGTAAATCTCCGGACCCCAGAACGGATGTCAGGATACAGAGCAACCCGTGCTGCGCCCCAATCGTCGCAACAACTTCGCAGGGCTTTGCGCGAACCCCGCAGCTGTCCAGCCATATCCTACCCGCGTCCGCGTGCGACACCAGGTCTGAATCGGCCTGATAATCCAGCAACGCCCGCAACGGCGGACCGTTGGAAATCTCTCCAAGCGCCTGCCGAATGTGGGGTTCGGCAAAGCCCGGAAACGGAAGATTGCGGGACAGATCGACTGGGCCGGTTCGTGCGCGATGCAGGGTATTGGCCTTCTCGCCCATATCCGGTTCTTCGATGGACCGAACGAAGGTGCCCCGCCCGACCTCTCCACGCAGCAGGGCCCGTCGGGTGGCTTCGGCATAGGCCCGGCTGGTGGTGTTTGCGGACACACCGAGTTGGTAGGCGAGGTCCCGGTGGGGTGGCAATTGCGCTCCGGGCGCGAGATGCCCTGTCGCGATAGCGTCGGCCATCGCTTCGACGATCTGCAGGTATTTGGGACCCTGTCGCCCACTGAGGTCTGGATGCCAAATTGCCATCGTATCAATGTTTCTATTGCATCTATGCAATAGTGGCGCAATTCCTGAATACGTCAATGCAATTTATCGGGTGAGTCCCATGGCACAGTTTTCACCATCCGTTGGAAAAGGCATCGCGCTTGCGCTGCTGAGCTTGTTGCTGTTGGGTATCATGCCGATCATTTCGAACCTGCGTCCGGCGGCCATCGACGCCTTGTCTTTTGCGCTGGCACTTTCGGTCTGGCAGGTCGTGTTTGCTGTGCCTGTCTTTGGCCTTGAGCTGAAACACGGAACAAGAGGAATTTTCGGCGTCGATCTGCCATCCCGTACCCGCAGACGGATGGTGTGGGTGGCGGTGTTTACAGGGGCATTGTTCGGACTGTCGACTTACCTCTATGTCCTGGGGGTTCAAAAAGCCGGGGCCGCGAACGCTGCAGTCGCCATTCAGGCCTATCCGGTGTTTTCCATTCTGTGGGAGAGCCTGTTCCTCAAGCGCCGCAAAACCGCTGCGGAATTGGTTTTGACCGCGATACTGATCGGCTCGCTTTATTATCTGGGGACAGGTGGTACGTTTCTCATGTCCGGGCTGTCGCCCTGGTTTCTGGTGTCGCTGGGTGTGCCATTTCTGTGGAGCGTGGCCCATGTCATCATCAAGGAAGAACTGAGCACCACTCCGATTACGCCGGTACAGGTCACGTTTTTCCGGGTTGCGATCTCCACGGTGTTCCTGGCGATTGTTGTAACGCTGGCCTTGCCCTCCGGGCTGATTGCGGCGGGTGTCGCCATTGTGCAGCCGATGTCGGCGTTGATGGGGCTCGTCTATTTCCTGGAACTCATCGTCTGGTTCTACGCCGTGCGCCACATCGACGTGTCGCTGGCCAGCTCGATCACCACGCCATGGCCGGCCCTGACGATGATCTTGGCGGTGCCCTTGCTGGGGGATACAGTCGAGACGTATCAAATCGTGGCGCTGGTTGTCGTGGTTGCCTGTATCTATGCCTTGACACTTGCAGGGCTGCAAAAGGCCCGCAGGCTGAAGCCAGCGAGCGGATCGTAGCGTCCACGCAAGTGCGGTCTGCCGTCGCCTAAAGCACCAAAATCAGTGAAATGGCAGGAATTGCGATCAACAGGACCAGACGAAGGATATCGGCGACCCAGAACGGCAGAATACCGGAGAATATCGTCCGGATCGGGACATCGGGTAGCACCGTGCGCAGGACAAAGACGTTCAGGCCGATGGGCGGTGAGATCAGGCTGATCTCGGTCACGACAACGACGATAATGCCGAACCAGATGGCAACGGCCTCGGGGCTGGCCAGCATGCCGTCGCCGAAATCCAGTGCCATGATCATCGGGAAAAAGATCGGCACGGTCAGAAGGATCATCGACAGGCTTTCCAGCACCGCGCCGAGGATGATGTAGATCAGAACCAGTACAAAGATCACCACAAAGGCGTTGATATCCAGCGACTGAACGAAGGACAGGATTGCATCTGGAAGGCCTGCGAAGCTGACGAAGTTGGAAAACACCTCGGCACCGATGATGATGGCAAAGATCATGGCGGTTGGGCGTATCGTGTCGAGACCCACTTTGATCAGGCCTTTGACGGTCAGCCCCCCCATTGCAAAGGCGATGACCAGAGAGACGAGGGCCCCAACGGCGGCCGCTTCGGACGGGGTGAAAAAGCCGCCATAGATGCCGATCATGATCACCGCAAACAGACCGACAACGGCAAGAACACCGATGACGTCCCGTTCGGTCAGCGGTTGTTTCGAATCTTCTTTGGGGGCAAGGTCCGGGCGCACTTTGACCGTCGCATACACGGCTGCCACGTAAAGCAGCACACCCAGCAGACCCGGCAGCAGCCCGGCTAGGAAAAGCTTGCCGATATCGGCCTCGGTGATGATGCCGTAGATGATCAGGATCACCGATGGCGGGATGAGAATGCCCAGCGTACCGCCAGCGGCAATCGATCCGGTCGCCAGACTGTCTGCATAGCCGACCTTTCGCATGGACGGCATTGCAACCTTGGACATGGTCGCGGCGGTTGCAAGGGATGAGCCACACACCGCGCTGAACCCGCCACAGGCCACCACCGTTGCCATGGCGAGGCCCCCGGGCAGGCGGTGCAGCAGCCGGTGCGCGGTGGCGAACAGGGAATGACTGACACCTGAAACCGTCAGCAGGTTCCCCATCAGAATAAACAGCGGGATCACCGACAGGGTAAACGACAAAACGGTGTCAAATGTGGTGTTGCCCAGAAGGGTAAAGCTGGCCTTCCAGCTGCGCAGAAGGGCAAAGCCAACGGTTCCGACTGCGATCATCGCAAACGCGATGGGAACCCGGACGAACACCAGGGCAAAAAGGGCGGCCATGCCCAGCAGGGACTCGATCATGAGGGCGTGTTTCCAGTGTTGGACGCAACCGCCGCAATGGCGGAGATCGCGCAAGAGATCGAGACCAGCCCGGCAACGAAAAACAGAGGGATAGAGAGCGAGTTGGTGACCGTGCCGCGTTTGAGAAGTTTCTGAGCGTGCTCCCAGACTTCCCAGGCCATGGCCGCAAAGATGCCCGCAACGATGATCATGCCCAGAAACCCGAGCGCAACCGACAGGGCAGAGCCTGTCCTGATCGGAAAGAGATCGACGCGGATGTGGCCATCAGTTGCCGTTGTCAGCGGCATGGCCAGAAACACAAGCGTCGCCAGAAAGATTTCGGTCAGTTCAAATGCGCCGCTGATCGGATGGTTGAACAGATACCGCGCAATGACGTCTGCCGATGTCAGCAGCATCATGGCCAGCAGGACCAGAACCGCAGCAACCGACAGGCCATCCAAAAAGGAGCGCCAGATCTTTCGGGCCCGACGCGCCTTGGTTTGCATGGTTTTCAGGGCCATGGTTCCGGCTACTGACCGGTCTGGCTGCGCAGGTCGGCGAGGGCCGCTGTGCCATTAAAACCCGCCTCTGCAACGGCTTCGGCCCACGCGGCCTCATGGTTGGCGGCAAACCCCCGGATGGCTTCGAGAACGGCGTCGGGTGCGTCATAGACTACAACGGATGTTCCGGCCGTGTATTCTGTGCCTTGGGCATCAGCGGCGTCCCATGTTTTTCCGGCCATGGCCGCCAGTGCAGCGCCGGATACGGCCTCGATCGCGGCCTGATCGGCTTCGGAGATGTCATCCCAGCGATCTTCATTCATAACCAGAAACCATGACGTGTTATACATGCCACCCGGAATGTTCATCGAATGGGTGATGTGATCGGTCAATTTGAAGGCCTGCAGCGCCTCTGCCGGAAAGGTCACACCGTCGATAACGCCTGTCGAGAGCTTCTCGAACACCTGACCCGGCCCCATGAACTGCGTGGTGATCCCAAGATCAGTTGAAAGGTCGGCGATATAGCCGCCCGGTGTCCGGATCTTCAAACCGGCGAAATCCTCGGGCGTTTCAATCTGCCGCTGGTTGTTGTGGAACATGCCGGGGCCGTGCACGAACAGACCCAGTAATTTCACGCCTTCATGTTCGGACTGGGCGTCCAAAGTGTCGTTGTAGACGTTCCAATAGGCAACGGATGTGGCCTCGGCCGAGTCGCCCAGAAACGAGAACTGACCGATGCGGGATCGCAAGAACCGGTCGTCTTTGGTGAACGAGTGCAGACCGTATGTGATGTCTGCGACACCATCGACGGCCAAATCAAAATGAGCCGGGGGCGGTCCGAGCGGCTTTGGCAGGAACCGGACAGTCACCCGATCCTCGGTCGCTTCGGCCACGGCGTCGGCCCAAGGCTGCATGATACCGGCCACGACAGGGTGTTGAGGCGGAAGCCAGGACGACATCACCAGCTCTTCGGCCCAGACAGCCTGTGCGGACAAGCCGGTTCCGACAAGTGTCGCGGCAATCAACGCGCGAAAGTTGCTCATTTCATTTCCTCCCCGATTTTAAGCAGACAGAAACCCCTTGTCACAATTGGTTTCATCTGTAACGATATAGTCACTTTAGTTTCCCATGAAACAAAGTCAACACTCAAGTCGGCGCGACAAAAGCACCCGAGACTTGCAGTAAAAAAGGAGCGGGGCGTGACCAACTCGGTTGCTGAAGAACACATCACACACAAGGTGGATGACCTGCGTCTCGACCTGAATTCCTTCATGCCATACCAACTGCGGCGGACATATGCGGTCGTCTCGGATTTGCTTTTGCAGATTTACGAGGGTGAGTTTGGTCTGTCTGCGTCGGAATGGCGTGTTCTGGCCATACTCGTTCGGGACAAAGAAGCGACAAACCGCGAGATTGTCGTCAACGCCACAATCGACAAGGTGGCAGTCAGCCGGGCCATAAGCCGGTTGGACGACAAAGGCTTGGTCGACCGAAAACCAAACCCGGAAGATGGCCGGAGCGAGCTGCTTTTCCCGTCCGAAGCTGGCACCCAATTGTACCAGGATGTGTCGCCGCAGCTGATCGGGCTGGAGAAAGAGCTTTTGAGTAGGCTCAGTCAGACCGAAAGAAAGCAGTTGAATGCCATTCTGAAAAAGATTGAGGCGTCCGGCCAGAGGTTGGCCGCGGAGCAAACGTGATCCGTTAACGACGGTGGCGGCTGTTCTGCGCGGTTTCGGAATCGTCTGGTTGCACTTGTGTTGTCGAGGCCCAGGGCTTTTCTGACTGCGCCTGTTTCACCAGATCCATGAAGGCGCGTATGATTTTTACGTCGCGACGCTGCGAAAGTGAAATCAGGCTTTCACCCATCTGCAGGTTGATGTCCTTCAGCCTGATCTGCCGGAGGCGGTCATCACGCACGTATTCTGCCTGAGAGACAAAGCCAATCCCGGCACCCGAGGCGACCAGTTCCCGCACGGCCTCCCGGCCTTCTGCCACAATGGTAGGCTTTAGCGTAACACCTTGTTTTCTGGCCTCATCCTCCAGCTTCTGGCGCGTTTTCGATCCGCTTTCTCTAAAAACAAGTGGCAGTTCCGCCAGCTGTTTCAGGGACAGGCTGGATTTGGAGGTCAAAGGCTCGTCCTTGGCTGCAAAGGCCACGATCTCGGTGGACCCAAGGCGTATGACATCCATGTCCCGGCCCGGAGCCAGGCTGCCGACCACGCCGATTTCGGCATTGTAGGATCTGAGTTCTTCCAGGATGTCCTCGGTGTTGCCGGATCGTACAGTAATGGTGACCTTGGGGTTTTTCTTTTGAAAGGATGCCAGAAAGGTCGTCACGTGATGTGCTGAATCCGCGATAATGCGTAGCTCGCCATCGATCGCGGCTTTGGTTTCGGACAGGTAGTCTTCGATCTGATCTTCGATCTCGAAATACTGATTGGTGAATCTGTAAAGCCGCTCGCCTGCAGGGGTCAGGCATACGCGTCTTCGTTCCCGTTGAAACAGCAATAGATCATGATCCTGTTCCAGTTTCCGAACCTGCTCGGAAATGGCGGGTTGGGTCAGGCACAGGGCCTCTGCCGCGCGGGAGAATCCCCCATGTTTCGCCACAGAGTGGAAGGCCTTTAGCTGGCTGTGGCGCATTGCGAACCCTCTAGTCGTTTATACATAGGCTGAGCTTATAGTTGGATTGATAATTGCAACTTCACATATGGCAACGGATGCTGCAATTGTGTTCTCGAATTACGCTTTTCCGGAGCCTGGCATTGACGTCATCCAATTCTGCAATCGATCCACCTCATCTGGGTGAACCCTATCTGCTGACGCCCGGCCCCTTGACGACGTCCTACGCGGTAAAGGCCGCCATGTTGAAGGATTGGGGAAGCTGGGATGATGACTTTCGCGCCATGACCCGCGAGCTGCGTTCAGGCGTGTTGCAGCTGCTTGGTGAGGGCGCTAACGACTTTGACTGTGTCCCGATGCAGGGCAGCGGGTCATTTTCGGCCGAGGCGATGCTTGCGTCGTTTATTCCCCGTCATGGCAAAGCGCTGGTTCTGGCAAACGGCGCCTATGGGCAACGATCTGCCAAGACACTGGAGTATCTGGGACGGGATCACGTAGTTCTGGATAAGGGGGACTACCTGCCGCCAAGGGGTGACGAAGTGGCCCGGATTCTCGCCGAAGACACGGACATCTCCCATGTGGTTGCAATTCATTGCGAAACCAGTTCGGGAATACTGAACCCCGTCGAAGAGATATCGGATGCCACATATGCGGCCGGGCGTAAGCTATTGATCGACTCGATGTCTGGTTTCGGCGCGATCGAGCTTAGGCCAGCCGAGATTCGCTATGAGGCGATGGTTTCCTCGGCAAACAAGTGCATCGAGGGCGTTCCGGGCTTTGGTTTCATCGTTGCGCGCCAAGACGAGTTGGAGGCCGCAAAAGGCAACAGCCATTCCCTGTCTTTGGATGTACACGCGCAGTGGGCGCATATGAACAAAACCGGCCAGTGGCGTTTCACACCTCCGACACATGTCGTTGCTGCTTTCCTCGAGGCGCTCCGGGCGCACGCCGCAGAAGGGGGCGTTGCCGGCCGGGGCGCACGCTATACCCGCAACCGGGATGTCATGGTCGCAGGCATGCGGGACCTTGGCTTTGAGACATTGCTGGACAATCGCTGGCTGAGCCCGATCATTGTCACGTTCTTCTGTCCGGCAGATGGTCGCTTTGTGTTTGATCGGTTCTATGACCTTATGAAAGCCAAGGGTTTCATCATCTACCCGGGAAAGCTGACGGTTGTGGACAGTTTTCGCATCGGCTGTATCGGCCAGATGGACGAACATGTGATGCGGCGGGTCGTGAGCGCCGCCAAAGAGTCGCTGGACGAAATGGGCGTGACAAGCGCCGCACCTCCCCTCCGGGCATTGAAAGAACGCGCCAAACTGGCCGCCTGATTACCAAGGAAGACACAGATGACCACCCAAACCCCAATTGTTGCGAACGACCGCCATTACGCTGTGCCCAAGACCTGCGCCGTTGCCATCTGTCTCGATGGGTGTGAACCCGAGTATCTGGAGGTTGCGATCGGGAAAGGGTTGATGCCCAACCTCAAACGGATCCGGGAGACCGGTACCGACCGGCTGGCCCATTCCGTGATTCCGTCGTTCACCAATCCCAACAACCTGTCGATTGCAACCGGTCGCCCGCCCTCGGTGCACGGGATCTGCGGCAATTTCCTCTATGAGCCGGAGACTGGCGAAGAGGTGATGATGAACGATGTGCGGTTCCTGCGCGCGCCGACGATCTTTTCGCAGTTCTACGAGGCGGGCTATCGCGTCGCCATGGTCACCGCCAAGGACAAGCTGCGCGCGCTGCTGGGGGCCGGGCTGAAGTTTGACGAAGGTCGGGCCGTTGCGTTCTCGTCCGAACGGTCCGGTGAAACGACACTGGCCGAGCATGGGATCGACAATGCGAGCAAATGGCTGGGCATGGACGTGCCCGAGGTCTACTCGGCCGAACTGTCGGAGTTTGTTTTTGCAGCCGGTGTCAAGCTGCTGAAAGAGTTCAGGCCCGATGTGATGTATCTGTCGACCACCGACTACATTCAGCACAAGTTTGCACCGGAGCAAAAGGGTGCGCTGGATTTCTATGCCATGTTCGACCGTTATCTGGGTCAGTTGGACGCGTTGGGCGCCGCCATTGTGGTGACCGCCGATCACGGCATGAAACCCAAGCATGACACCACCACGAAAGAACCGTCGGTGATCTACATGCAGGACGTGTTCGATGACTGGTTGGGTGAAGGTCAGGCGCGCGTGATCCTGCCGATCACCGATCCATATGTGGTCCATCACGGGGCGCTTGGCTCATTTGCAACCGTCTATCTGCCGGAGGGTGCGGACCGCACCGGGATCGTGGCCAGGGTCGGCGCCCTGCCGGAGATGCTGGAGGTGCTGACCAAAGAAGAGGCGGTCGCCAAATACGAACTGCCCGCCGACCGGATCGGGGATCTGACCATGGTCTGCACGGCGGGGACGACCATCGGGACCAGCCAAGACCGGCACGATCTGGCCGCTCTGGACGAACCCCTGCGCAGCCATGGCGGTCTGACCGAGCAGGAGGTGCCGTTCATCGTCAACCGGGTGATCGATTTGCCGGATGCACCGGTTCTGCGCAATTTCGATGCCTTCTACTACGCGGCCCAGGCCGCCGCATTGGAAGAGGTGGACGCATGAACAAGATGGACAAGACGGACATCCGCAACGAGGGGATGCGGATCGGGGGCGAGGTCGTGTTTACCGATGACACGGTTCCGGTTCACTACCCCTACACCAACGAGATCATTGGCCGCGTGCCTGCGGGCACCGCCGAACACGCGCGTAAGGCGTTTGAAATTGCGGCAAATTACACACCTAAGCTGACCCGCTATGAGCGCAGCCAGATCCTGCAACGCGCGGGCGAACTCATCGGAGAGCGCCGCGACTACCTTGCCAAATGGCTGACACTGGAACTGGGCATCTGTCACCAGCACGCCCTCTACGAGACCAGGCGTGCGCAGGACGTTTATCAGTTTGCGGCTGCTGAGGCCCTGAAGGATGATGGCGAGATTTTCTCCTGCGATCTGACCCATAACGGCAAGGCTCGCAAGATCTTCACCACGCGCGAGCCGGTGAAGGCAATCAGCGCGATCACCCCGTTCAACCATCCGCTGAACATGGTCAGCCACAAGATCGCGCCGTCGATTGCCACCAACAATTGCATGGTGTGCAAGCCCACCGAGCTGACCCCGCTGACCGCCCTGACATTGGCGGATATTCTGTATGAAGCGGGGCTGCCGCCCGAAATGTTCCAGGTGGTGACCGGTTGGCCGCAGGACATTGGCGATGAGATGATCACCAACGAGCATATCGACATCATTACCTTCACCGGAGGTGTTCCTGTTGGCAAGATGATTGCCGAAAAAGGTGTCTATAAACGGCAGGCGCTGGAACTGGGCGGAAATGATCCGCTGATCGTTCTGAACGACCTCTCCGATGCCGACCTGGACAAGGCGGCAGCGATTGCGGTTGCCGGCGCCACCGGCAATTCGGGCCAGCGCTGCACCGCGATAAAGCGTATTCTGGTGCAGGAGAGTGTGGCGGACAGGTTCGTGCCGCTGGTTCTGGAAAAGGCGAAAAAGATCAGGTTCGGCGACCCGCAGGACCCCGAGACCGAACTGGGCTGCGTGATCAACGACAAGGCCGCCGAACTGTTCGAAAACCGCGTGTACCAGGCCGAGAAAGAGGGCGCAGAGATCCTCTACCATCCAGATCGTCAGGGGGCATTGTTGCCTCCGATTGTGGTCGACAAGGTGCCCCATGACAGCGAGTTGGTGATGGAAGAGACCTTTGGCCCCATTGTGCCCATCGTGCGTGTTCCGGATGACGACGCTGCGGTTATGGCGATCTCGAACGCCACCGAGTTCGGCCTGTCCTCCGGCGTCTGCACCAACGACCTCAACCGCGCCATTGCCTATATCAACGGGTTGAACGTCGGCACCTGCAACATCTGGGAGCAACCCGGCTACCGCATTGAAATGTCCCCTTTCGGCGGCATCAAGGACAGCGGCAACGGGGTTAAGGAAGGCGTCATCGAAGCCATGAAATTCTTCACAAACGTCAAAACATACTCACTACCTTGGCCGGGCTGAGCGAAAGTTCGCAGTTGTAAGGGAGCATCAAGCTCAGGACCCATTGATTTCAGCTTTGCCGCATGAGTCACGACGGGCAAAACAAGCGGTAACCATGTCTGATCTTTTCTGGTTGAGCGATGCGCGGATGGCACGTTTTGAACACTTATTCCCCAAGCCCCATGGCTGGCCTCGTGCGGACGACAAACAGGTCTTGCCGTCGCAACTGTTATCGAGTGTGTGGTGAAGCTTAACAGTATTGGAAACACGTCCGATAGACCCAAACACCTTTCACTTTGATGGAAGTTTCGTCCATCCGCCGTGAGCGGTTACAAGGTAAGTACACGCCGAACTTATTACCATTCTCTGTGTGCAAAGACGATAATGAAAGCTTAGAGAAATGGTGAAAAAACTGAATACGGCCGGCACCCTTGCGATTGCCAATACCCGGAATTCTCAGGTCATCTTTGTATGATGTGTCTTTAGTCAGAAACGCCTTTAACTGATCCGGCCCAAGCCCGCACCCATTGTCAACGCATTCAATTTCCAAGTCGTATTCATGTCCAAGCAAGTCGGATTTTCGAGCCTTGATTGAAAACTTGATTTCTAGGTTCAGATCGCTTTCGGTGACGGCTTGTCTGATCAAAAATGCATCAATCGAGTTTGCCATCAGCTCATCGACAACGACGAAGGCATTCTCGCTCTTGCGAGTATTCTTGAGGCTGCCACGGACGTCTAGGGTCATGCTTTATGCTTCAACTTTTCGTTTTTTGATCAGCAGTTATCAGCGTTAGCACTCGTGGGGTCAATCTAGCTGTTCATTTTCACGGCAAGGAGGGGCATGCCCACCGTGCATACTGCTTTCTGAGTGATGTTGCCGCCGGTGGCCAATGCAGCGAAAGTCGGCTTTCCGCCCTCCCGTCAGGTAACTTCGCACTGACAGTACGAATTTGGCGACCGCAGCGGGGGATACCCAAATTGCCAATCTTTAGCGCTTCGCAGAGGTTTGAAGGGGAAATGTTGACCTCTCGCGGCGAACAGCAGCTTCGTGTCACATGTCAGATAAGCAGCTAAAAGTCATTGAACTAAGACCCGCGAAGTGTTCTTTCGTTTTCAATGCGTTGGATAAAGTTCGTGCAGATAGAGGAAAAAGTGATGGTCCCTAGAACAAATTGCCTGCGACTCTACAGTTATTGAAAATGTTGGTCGGAGTGAGAGGATTCGAACCTCCGACCCCTGCCTCCCGAAGACAGTGCTCTACCAGGCTGAGCTACACTCCGACCGTGGCGGGTGATCTATACCCGGGGTTTGAGATGTGCAAGGGAAATTCCGCGGCCTCGACCGAACGGATCGCGGCACAGCTGTTGCCCAGACCGGCTCCTGATCACGGCAGGGCTTCGGTTCTGTATAACCGGATTTTGGTGCCGCCGTGATCGACCACCGGCCCGGCCGGCAGGAATGGCAGCCGCGTTGTGCGGGCGAGAGGGGCTGAGCTGGTCACGAGCCCGACCCGCCATCCGGAGAACCGCGACATCAGGACCTTGCCCAGACTGCCATAAAGCGATCTGAGTCGCTTTTCATCGCCGATCCGCGCGCCATAGGGTGGGTTGACGATCACCAGCCCGGCAGGTCCCGGCACGGGCTTTAGTTCACTGACGGCCTGTTGGGAAAAACGTGTTTCCGGCGCAACGCCAGCCTCAGCGGCATTGGCACGCGCTGCCTCGACAGCGCCGGAGTTGCGGTCCGACCCGACGAATTGCAAACTTGTAGTATGTACCGCGTCACGTTGGCGCATTTTTTCCCAGACCCGCCCCTCGAATCCGGCCAGATCCTCAAAGGCAAAACGCCGTGATCTGCCGGGCAACAGGCCAAGGGCAATTTCGGCTGCTTCGATGACAAACGTGCCTGACCCGCACATCGGGTCCATCACAGGCTCGGTTCCGTCAAACCCGCATTCCCGCAAAAACATCGCGGCCATCGTTTCGCGCATCGGGGCTTTGGCCACTGCCGGTTTGTGGCCGCGCTTGTGCAGGGGGTCGCCGGAGGTGTCGACAGAAAATGTGCAGATGTCCTTTTCGATGCGCAGCAGAACGCGCAGGCTGGCATCTGACGAGATGGGAGCTCCCAACGTTTCCGAAATCGCACGTTCGATCCGTTGCCGGGCAGCACCAGCATGGTAAATACGGGATTTGCGGCTGGTGGCCTCGACTTTGACCGGTACATCCGGGCGCAGAATGTCTGACCAGGGAAACTTGCGGGCCCGCTTGTCCAGCTGGGCCAGATGTACGGCAGGAAAACTGCCAATCCGGGCCAACACCTTGTTCGCCCCGCGCAGCGACAGATTGGCGCGCCAGACCTCGGACCAGCCGCCCCGGCAGGTGACACCACCGGCGATCACACGAGCGCCGGCGAATCCGCATTGAACGGCCTCGGCGCATAACGGGGCCTCGAGACCGGGTGTTGCGACCAAAAATATCTCAAGATCGTCTGAATTGTTCATGTCCGTTGCTTACACCGGATGCAAATGCGCGCAACACGGTTTTTTCTGTTGGCAGGACAGCGCTGCGCCTTCATGAGAAAGTCACTTAGTAGTACGGTTTTCGCAGGTAAGAGGTTTGCGTTTCGCGGCATCCCCGCGTAAAGGGTCCGTGATCGGAAATACGCATGCGGATACCGGCAGGTTACCGGCGCTCAGACGGCCCTGGCGGATGGACAATCCGCGCTGTTGCACGGCCAGGACCGAATGGCGGATAACAGCGGGCGCAGGAAAGAGGCTGGGAAGACCGGAGCGAGATGCAAAGTTTCAAACTGAAAAAAGGGTTGGAGCTGCCGATTCAGGGTGCCCCCGAACAGACCATCCAGCCGGGACCTGAATATTCCAGCGTTGCCGTGTTGGGGGCGGACTACCTTGGACTTAAGCCCCGTATGCTGGTTCAGGAGGGCGATGAGGTGCGGCGTGGCACACCGCTTTTCTGTCACAAGGATGCGCCCGAAGCGATGATGGTGGCACCGTTGAGCGGCAAGGTCGTCGCCATAAACCGGGGCGCGCGCCGTGTGTTGCAAAGCGTCGTTGTTGCGGTTTCGGACGCCAATGACACGGGTGTCGATTTCTCGGGCGTTGGCAATGCGGACGACGCCGAGGGTTTGACCGAAAAACTGTGCGCGTCTGGTCTGTGGACCGCGTTCCGCACACGCCCCTATTCCAAGCTGCCGGTGCCGGGTACCAAACCGGCTGCAATTTTCGTGACGGCAATGGACAGCGAGCCGCTGGCGGCCGACGCTGCGGTTGTTATCGCTGACGCCGGAGAGGCTTTTGCCGCTGGGCTGAGCGCAATTGCAAAGCTGACCGAAGGCAAGACCTACCTGTGCCATAAGGAGGGTGACTCGGTTCCGGGCGCAGATGTGCCGGGCGTTGAAGTTGCAACCTTTGACGGCCCCCATCCCGCGGGGTTGGCCGGAACCCATATCCATTTCCTTGAGCCGTTGGCGGGTAACAAGCAGGTCTGGACCATTGGGTATCCGGACGTTATCGCCATTGGTCGCCTCGTGCAGACTGGCCATCTGGATCCCAACATCGTCATCGCGCTGACTGGACCGGGTGCGCGGCAGCCCCGCCTGATCCGGACCGTTATGGGCGCGTCGACCGACGACCTGACCCGGGACGAGGTGCAAATCGACGGGCAAGCACGCATTATCTCGGGATCGGTCCTGTCCGGGCATCAGGCCGAAGGACCAACCGCGTATCTGGGCCGGTTTGCCCGCCAGATCACGATCATCCGCGAAGACCACGATCAGATCCCGATGGGCTGGATTCGCCCGATGCCTTCGAAATACGCGGTGCAGCCGGTGCTGGGCTCGGCCTTTTCACACAAGCTGTTCAAGCTGACCAGTAACCTGAACGGGGGACGTCGCGCGATGGTGCCGACCGGCACCTTTGAACGGTTGATGCCGCAGGACTACCTGCCGACCCAGTTGCTGCGCGCGCTACTGGTAATGGATACGGATACGGCGCAGGCGCTTGGGGCACTGGAACTCGACGAAGAGGATCTGGGCCTGGTGGGCTTTGCCTGCCCTGCAAAATACGAATACGGGCTGGCGCTGCGCGACTGCCTGACCAAAATTGAAAAGGAGGGCTGAGCCGAATGGGTTTGCGCAGCTTCTTTGACCGGATCGAGCCGAACTTTACCAAGGGCGGCAGATACGAAAAATTTTTTCCCATCTACGAGATGGTTGAAAGTTTCATCTACACGCCAAAGACCGTGACCACAGCAGCACCGCATGCACGGTCCTACGTGGATATGAAGCGGATCATGACCTATGTCGTGATCGCCACGATCCCCTGCATCCTGTGGGGAATGTGGAATACCGGCTATCAAGCGAACTCGGCCATCGCAGCCTTGGGGCCGGACTCGGCAACCGGCTGGCGGATTGCAATCCTGCAGGCGGTTGGCATCTCGTTGGATCCCAACAGCATATTCGCCAATGTCATGCACGGAATGATGTATTTCCTGCCGATCTACATCGTGACACTTGTTGCGGGCGGTACTTTCGAAGTGATCTTTGCCACCGTGCGTGGGCATGAGGTGAACGAGGGTTTCCTCGTCACGTCCATGCTTTACACGCTGATCATGCCGGCCACGGCGCCGCTGTGGCAGGTGGCGCTTGGGATCATCTTTGGTGTCGTCATTGGCAAGGAAGTCTTTGGCGGGACGGGTAAGAACTTCCTCAACCCGGCTTTGGTGGGGCGCGCGTTCCTGTACTTTGCTTATCCCGCCAATATGTCGGGCGACACGGTTTGGACCCCGGTTGACGGGTTCTCGGGCGCGACCACCCTTTCGGTATCAGCCTCGGAGGGTTATCAGGCGCTGGCCGCCGACGGCATTACATGGTGGAATGCCTTCTTTGGCACGATTCAAGGCAGTTTTGGTGAGACTTCGACATTGGCCTGCCTGATCGGGCTGGCGTTTTTGATCATGACGCGGATCGCCAATTATCGTCTGATTGTCGGCTGTCTGGCCGGCACGATCGGCTTTACTCTGCTGCTGAATCTGATCGGATCAGACACCAATCCGATGTTTGCAATGCCGTGGTACTGGCACATCGTGCTGGGCGGCTACGCATTTGGGCTCGCTTTCATGGTAACCGAACCGGTTTCGGCTAGTCACACGAACCTGGGACGCTACATATATGGTGCACTGATCGGTGTCATGGTTGTGATGATCCGGGTGATCAACCCGGCCTTCCCCGAAGGCATGATGCTGGCCATTTTGTTCGGCAATGTTTTTGCACCGCTGATCGACCATTTCGTCGTACAGGCAAACATCAAACGGAGGGCGCGTCGCCATGTCTGATACGCAGTCGCCTGAACCAAAAGGCGCGATCGCCAGGTTTCTGGCCGCCTCGCCGGATTCGGTCGGCAAGACGATCTTTGTCGCCGTGGCCGTGTGCCTCGTGGCTTCGATGGTGGTGTCCTCTGCGGCCGTCAGTCTACGTCCGGTGCAAGAAGCGAACCAACTAAAGGACAAACAGATCAACGTCCTGCAGGTTGCGGGGATTTACGAGCCCGGCATTGACGTGACCGAAGCCTTCGCAGCGTTCGAGCCGCATGTGCTGGAACTGTCGACGGGCAATTTTGTCGATGACCGGTTTGACCCCACCACATTCGACGACAAGGCCGCCGCGTCCGATCCCGAGCTGAGTGTCGCGCTGGATGACGACCCGGCAGGGATCGGTCGTCAGGCACAATATCGCGTCATCTATCTGCTGCGCGATGATGATGGTGCCTTGGACAAGGCCATTCTGCCGCTGCATGGCTATGGTCTGTGGTCGACGATGTATGGGTTCCTCGCGCTGGAAAACAACGGCAACGACATCTACGGCCTGCAGTTCTATCAGCATGGTGAAACCCCCGGCCTCGGGGCCGAGATCGACAACCCGCGCTGGCGCGCGTTGTGGAGCGGAAAGAGGCTGCGCGACGATGCAGGTGAAATTCAGATCACCGTCGCGAAATCACAACCTGCCGCCGGACCCGATTTCTACGTCGACGCGTTGGCCGGGGCCACGCTGACCTCGGTCGGTGTCGACAATCTCGTGAGGTTCTGGATGGGCGATGCGGGCTACGGGCCCTTTCTGGCCAAGATGCAAGCAGGAGAGATCTGATGTCGCAGACTAAGAAAGAGATGTTGATCGACCCGC
Organism: Ruegeria sp. AJ12; assembly: GCF_056536245.1. Classification (NCBI taxonomy): domain Bacteria; kingdom Pseudomonadati; phylum Pseudomonadota; class Alphaproteobacteria; order Rhodobacterales; family Roseobacteraceae; genus Ruegeria; species Ruegeria sp. AJ12. The sequence continues at coordinate 324,847 of NZ_JBQFJJ010000002.1, read as the reverse complement.
TTGTCGACAACAATCCGATCACGCTGCAGGTGCTGGGCATTTGTTCCGCCCTTGCGGTGACCTCGTCACTGCAGGTGTCGGCCGTCATGGCGCTGGCGGTGATTTTCGTAACGTCGTTCTCATCTTTCTTCATCTCGTGCCTGCGAAACCAGATTCCCGGCTCGATCCGGATCATCGTGCAGATGGTCATCATCGCCTCGCTGGTGATCCTGGTGGACCAGATCCTCAAGGCTTACGCGTTTGAGATTTCAAAAACCCTGTCGGTGTTTGTGGGGCTGATCATCACCAACTGTATCGTCATGGGCCGGGCCGAGGCGTTTGCGATGAAGAACCCGCCTGTGGCGTCCTTTATCGACGGGGCGGGCAACGGCATGGGCTATGGCCTGATCCTGTTGCTGGTCGGGTTCTTCCGCGAATTGTTCGGGGCAGGGTCGCTGTTTGGCGTCACTATACTGGAGACCGTCAACAATGGTGGCTGGTATGTGCCCAATGGCATGCTCCTGCTGCCGCCGTCGGCGTTCTTCATCATCGGTCTGATCATCTGGGCCTTCCGTACATGGAAACCGAACCAGGTCGAAGAGCGTGAATATAAAATCCAGCAGGTTGAGGCACACTGATGGAAGGTCTGCTTTCACTGGCCGTAAAGGCCATCTTTGTTGAAAACCTCGCGCTCAGCTTCTTTCTCGGCATGTGCACCTTCATCGCCGTGTCCAAGAAGATATCGACCGCGATTGGGCTTGGTATCTCGGTGATGCTGGTGCAGGCCATCACCGTACCGACCAACAACCTGCTTCTGAATTACCTGCTCAAACCGGGTGCACTGTCGTGGGCAGGATTTCCGGATGTCGATCTGACCTTCCTTGGCCTGATTTCCTATATCGGTGTCATCGCGGCGATGGTTCAGATCCTCGAGATGATCCTCGATAAGTACTTTCCGCCGCTCTACAACGCGCTGGGGATTTTCCTGCCGCTGATCACGGTGAACTGCGCCATTCTGGGGGGGTCGCTGTTCATGGTGGAACGGGACTACAATTTTGCCGAGGCCACGACATATGGCCTGTCGTCGGGCTTTGGCTGGGCGCTGGCGATCACCGCAATGGCCGGTGTCCGCGAAAAGCTGAAGTATTCGGACATTCCGGACGGACTGCAGGGTCTGGGGATCACCTTCATCACCGCTGGGCTGATGGCGATGGCCTTCATGTCCTTCTCGGGCGTGAAACTGTAAGGGGGCGTCGATGGAAACTTTCAGCCTGGGTGTCGCCCTATTTACCCTGATCGTGTTGGGGCTGGTTGCCGTCATCATGGCCGCCCGCTCGCGTCTGGTGTCCACAGGAAACGTCAACATCACCATCAATGGTGAAAAGACAATCTCGGTTCCCGCCGGAGGCAAGCTGTTGCAGACGCTTGCCGCCGAGAAACTGTTTGTCCCCTCGGCCTGCGGCGGCGGCGGAACCTGTGCCCAGTGTCGCGTGCGCATCCATTCCGGCGGCGGATCCATTCTGCCGACCGAAGAAGGCCATATCACCAAGCGCGAGGCCGCCTGCGGCGACCGGCTGTCCTGTCAGGTCGCGGTCAAGCAGGATATGGATATCGAGGTTCCCGAAGAGGTCTTTGGCGTCAAGAAATGGGAATGCACCGTTCGATCGAATGACAACGTGGCAACCTTTATCAAGGCACTGACGCTGGACCTGCCGGAAGGTGAAGATGTGAATTTCCGCGCCGGCGGATACATCCAGATCGAAGCACCGGCTCACCAGTTGGCCTATACCGATTTCGACGTCGAAGAGGAGTATCGCGAGGATTGGGACAAGTTCAATCTGTGGCAGTACAAGTCTGTTGTCAGCGAACCGATCGAACGGGCCTACTCCATGGCGAACTACCCCGAGGAAAGGGGTATGATCATGCTCAACGTGCGCGTCGCGTCGCCGCCTCCGGGTTCCGAGGGCATCCCTGCCGGTAAGATGTCGTCCTATATCTTTAACCTCAAACCCGGTGATAAAGTCACGATTTCCGGCCCGTTTGGGGAGTTCTTCGCCCGGGACACGAAAAAGGAAATGGTCTTTATCGGCGGCGGTGCGGGCATGGCCCCAATGCGCAGTCATATCTTTGACCAGCTCAAACGCCTGCATTCCGACCGCAAGATCAGTTTCTGGTATGGTGCGCGGTCCAGGCGCGAGATGTTCTTTGTCGAAGATTTCGACACGCTGGCCGCCGAGAATGACAATTTCGAATGGCATGTGGCGCTGTCGGACCCGCAACCCGGGGACGACTGGGACGGCTACACCGGCTTTATCCACAACGTTCTGTTCGAAGAGTACTTAAAAAAGCATCCGGCACCGGAAGACTGCGAATACTACTTGTGCGGCCCGCCGATCATGAACCAGTCAGTCATCAACATGCTGCTGGATCTGGGGGTGGATCGCGAAGACATCATGCTCGACGATTTCGGCGGATAAGAGACCAAAGAACCGGCGCTTGGAGCGCCGGTTTTCTTTTGCCGATCTGCCTGTTGGGTCTAGAGCCTCAGATCGCTGGCCTCGGGCGGCAGGCAGGATTTGACGTCGAACAGCACGCTCTTTTCCTTGCCGTAAGACCGGAAGTGGTCCGGGTCCATCTCTCGATACTCTCGATGCGCGACCGCCAGCACGATGCCGTCATACGCGGCCTGGTCGGGTTGCCGGGTCATCGATAGCCCATATTCGGCCTTGGCGGCCTCGGGATCGGCATGCGGGTCGTGTACATCCACGTCCACGCCATAACTCTGCAATTCTTCGACAATGTCCACGACGCGGGTGTTGCGCAGATCGGGGCAGTTTTCTTTGAATGTCAGGCCCAGGATCAGAACCCGGGCCGCGCCCACATCGATCCCGGATTGCACCATGCGTTTGATCAGTTGCGAGACAACATACCCGCCCATCCCGTCATTCAGCCGCCGCCCGGCCAGAATGATCTGTGGGTGATGACCGACCGCTTCGGCCTTGTGAGTCAGGTAATAGGGATCAACGCCGATACAGTGACCGCCGACCAGCCCGGGGCGGAACGGCAGGAAGTTCCATTTGGTTGCCGCTGCCCGCAAGACAGCGTCGGTGTCGATGTTCATGCGACCAAAGATCATGGCAAGCTCATTGACCAGCGCAATGTTCAGGTCCCGTTGGGTGTTTTCGATGACCTTGGCGGCTTCGGCCACGCGGATGCTTTCGGCCTTGAACGTGCCCGCCGTGATGATCCGGGCATAGAGCGCATCCACAAGATCGGTAACCTCAGCGGTTGAGCCCGAAGTCACTTTGCAGATATCGGTTATCCTATGAGCTTTGTCACCCGGATTGATCCGCTCGGGGCTGTAGCCTGCAAAGAAATCCGTGTTGAATTTCAGGCCTGAGATGCGTTCCAGAACCGGCACGCAATCCTCTTCGGTTGCGCCGGGATACACGGTGGATTCGTAGATCACCAGATCACCGGGCTTCATGACTCTCCCCACGGTCTCGGTTGCAGCCAGAAGGGGGGAGAGATCGGGTTGTTTGCCAGATGTAATGGGTGTTGGAACCGTGATGATGTATGTATCGCACGCGGCCAGATCAGCCGGATCGGTTGTAAAGCTCAGACCCGTTGCAGCCTTTAGATCATCAGGCTCGACCTCTTGCGTGGTGTCCTGACCCGCGCGCAATGCATCGATGCGTGACGGATTGATGTCGAACCCCACAACCGGGCCGGTCTTGCCAAAAGCCGCTGCCAGCGGCAGGCCGACATATCCAAGTCCGAGAACGGCGATCTTTCGGGCATTGGGGTTGGTTTCCAGCATGTGGGTCTCGTTGTTTACTTGCCGTGATAGTCGCGAAACCATTCCACGAAGCGGGCGATCCCGTCCTTGAAATCGGTTTGCGGGCGATAGCCCGTCAATCTTTGCAGAAGGTCAGTGTTCGCCCATGTGGCGGGAACGTCACCCATCTGCATCGGCATGTAGTTGCGAATGGCTTCTTTGCCCACAGCTTCTTCAATGGCTTCGACAAAATCCATCAGCCGTACCTTGTCGCCGTTGCCGATATTGACGACCCGATATGGGGCAACCGGAGACAGGCTGTCGCCCTCTTCAATATCGTCCGCGCTGGCGGGGCGGATTGGCGGCACATCGATCAACAATCTGATGCCGCGCACCAGATCGTCCACGTTGGTAAAGTCGCGGTACATGTCGCCGTGGTTGTAAATGTCGATCGGACGCCCATCCAGAATCGCATCGACGAATTTGTAGAGCGCCAGATCCGGCCGTCCCCAGGTGCCGTAGACGGTGAAGAACCGGAACATGGTGGTCGGCAAGTCCCACAGGTGCGCATAGGAATGGCCCATCGACTCGTTTGCCTTCTTGGTGGCCGAATAGATCGTCAGCTGAGTGTCTGCTTTTTCGACCTCGGTGAACGGCATGTCTTCGTTTGCGCCGTAAACGGACGAGGTCGATGCCATCAGCAGATGCTCGACCTTGTGCTGCCGCGCGACCTCCATGACGTTGAACGTGCCGACAACGTTGGAGTCGATATAGCTGCGGGGATGTTCAAGGCTGTACCTGACACCGGCCTGCGCCGCGAGATGCACGATCAATTCGGGCTCGAACTCATCGGCCACCTGCATCAGACGCTCGTGATTTTCCAGCAGGTCTTCGGTCGCGGAGAATCCGGGTGTTTGCAGCAGCATCTGGTGCCGCCGCTGTTTCAGGGTAACGTCATAATAGTCCGTCATCCCGTCATAGCCGTGCACGCGGAATCCTTCTGACAGCAGCAGCTTTGCCAGATGGAACCCGATAAATCCTGCGGTGCCCGTAACCAGAACGCGTTTCATGAAACCCTCAAACACAAATCAAAACACTTGCCCATCAGGGATACGTTCCCCGGCGCGAGGTCAAGGAGATTTTCCGTTTAATGGTGTCAAATCAGGGTGTCGCGGCGCTGGTCCGGATCGCGTTTGGGGTTCCATTTGTCGATTGTCGCCAAAGCCTGGTCAGAGTAGGGATGAGCCAGCATGGTTAAAGACTGGATAAAAGGGCTGATCGGCCGCAATGCGGCGCAGGACGCAGGGTTTCCCCTGTCCGAAATCGCGCCTGACCAACGGTTTGTCGTGATTGGCGATATTCACGGGCGTCTTGACCTGTTGCAAAGCTTGTTGCCCAAGCTGGACGACGATTGCCCCCTGATCTTTGTTGGGGATTACGTGGACCGAGGGGACTACAGCGCGCAGGTCCTGCGTCAGTTGCATCACCTAAGCGAAACATCGGACGGGCGAGTTGTCTGCCTGCTGGGCAACCATGAAGAAATGCTGCTGCGTTTTGTCGAGGATCCTAGGCGGGTCGGGGGGCTTTGGCTGAACAATGGCGGATTGCAAACCCTGGCCTCCTTCGGGATCACCGACATCAGCGAGGCCGTTTTCGGCGATGGGGCCGTGGCAGTGGCGGCACGTTTGCGGCAGGCGATGGGCGACGCGCTGCTGTCATGGCTGGACACCCGCCCGCTAACCTGGACCAGCGGCAATGTGACCGTGGTGCACGCGGCACTTGACCCCAGGCAAACCATCGAAAGCCAGCCGCGGCAAATCTGCCTGTGGGGGCATCCGCAATTCCCGCACCTTCCGCGTCAGGATGGCCAATGGGTCGTGCATGGGCATACGATTGTTGATCATGCGCGGGCACGGCACGGGATCGTTTCGATCGACACGGGCGCTTTTGCGACCAACAGGCTGACCGCCGCAGAGATATTCAAAGGCGGTGTTCGGTTCATTGAAACAGGCTAAACACGGTGGTTTGCTGGAGGGTCCCCAGCAGGTCTGGTTTTGAGTGTCAGCCCACGATCATCTGTTTCATGCGCAGCGCTTCGTATTCCAGTTCCTTGAGACGGAAATGCACGACGTCACCGATGGTGATGACACCGCACAGTTTGTCGTTGTCGAGAACCGGCATATGACGAAAACGGCCGTCGGTCATGGTTTTCAGAACGTCGTTCAGCAGGTCATCGGGCTTGCAGGACTGCACATCCCTGGTCATCAGGTCCTCGACCGATTGCGGCAGGGTTTGGCCCGGCGTGTCCGCCATGCGCCGCACGATGTCGCGCTCGGACAGAATACCTTGCAGGGTGCCGTTCTGATCCGTCACAACCACTGCACCGATCCGTTTTTCCTTGAGAGTATTCACCACGGAATGGATCGTGTCGTTGGGACGCACCGAAAAGACCGCATCCCCTTTACCCTCAAGCAGCTTGGCGACGCTGGTCTGTGTGTGCGACAGGTTCGAGTCGACCGATTGGCTGTAGGTGCTTTTGCCTGCCTTGTCGCCACGTGTCGGGGGCTGATAAGAGCTTGGGGCCATTGGCAATCTCCTCCTGTGATTGGAATACCGTCCCTTTCACCTTACCGCAGCCAACCGGACTGTATAGAGTTCAATTGCCCCAATCGGCAAAATCCCGGACAAAACAAGGAAACCCAAGCGTTTGAATGAGTTGTATCTGACCCCGCCGCTGGCCGCGTTGCTGTTCTTTTTTGTTGTTGTCTGCGGCCACAATTTTCGCATGGCGTGGAAGCAGCAGCCGCCAGGATGGAAAAAACGTGCGTGGCTGTTCGGGGTCCCGGCTGGGCTTGGCCTGCTTGTGCTCGGGTTCCTGCCGCTGAAACTCTGATCCCGGTTTGACTCCGACAGGGGGCGCTGGCATACGCCGGGCACGGATTTTCCAGGAGACCGCCCCATGCGCCTGATGCCCGCACTGGCCCTTGCAGCACTCGTATCCGGGTGCCTGTTCGATACGGAACCCGACGTGGTCCGCCTGTCCGGTGAAACGATGGGAACAACGTTCAATGTCACGGCCATCGGTGAAGATCTGGACGAAGCTGCCCTTGCTGCTGCCGTCGAAGAGACACTGGCCAGCGTAAACGCCAAAATGTCCAACTGGGACCCGAACTCGGAGGTTTCGACCTTCTCGGCCTCCGCCAGCACGGACCCCATGCCGATATCCGAGGAATTTGCCGTGGTCATGGCCGCCGCAAATGAGGTGCACGACAAAACCGGCGGAGTTTTCGATGTCACGCTTGGGCCGCTCATTGAATTGTGGGGCTTTGGGCCGCGGACATCGGAAGACCCGGTTCCGTCAGACGCTGATATTCGCGCGGCCCTTGAGGGTGTGGGTCAAGACCGGCTGCTGACGCTGGACGCCGAGGCGGGAACTTTGGCGAAATCTGATGCGGGTGTGGGGATCAACCTGTCTGCCATCGCCAAAGGGTACGGGATCGATGCAGTCGCCAAAACGCTGCAAGATGCAGGCGTCGAGGATTATCTGGTCGAGATCGGCGGTGATCTTGTGGCGAAAGGTCAGAACGATCAGGGCGAAGCCTGGCGGATCGGGATCGAAAGACCTGAGGCCGGCCCACAGAACCCGCAACTGATCGTGTCGCTGGACAATCAGGGCATGGCCGGCTCTGGGGATTACAAGAATTTCTTTGAGCAGGATGGCGTGCGCTACTCGCATATCATCGATCCGACAACCGGTCGGCCGATCACGCACAGAACCACATCGGTCACGGTCCTGGCCGAAAACGCCATGATGGCGGATGCCTGGGCCACGGCTATGCTGGCAATGGGGCAGGAGAAGGGGCTGGAACTGGCAGAAAAACATAAAATCGCCGTCTATTTCATCTCGCGGGATGTGACAGGCGGTGAGAATGCTTATATTACGGTTCATAGCACGGCGTTCAAAGACGCGCTTGGCACTGACTGACAGGTAGGACCCACGATGAGCACTTTTGTTCTGGCCTTTGTACTGCTGCTGATCATCATGGTTGGCATGTCTTTGGGTGTTCTGCTGATGGGCAAGACCATCAAAGGCAGCTGTGGTGGCCTGAACGCGATTTCCGGTGCCGACAAATGCGTCGTTTGCCAAAAGGATGTCGATCCGGACAGTCCGCTGCGGGACCAGTTGCAGTGTAAGCGCGCCAGAAAGATGCTGGAACAGATGGAGCGGCAGGCCTAGCCGAAGTTTTGGCTTCGCGCCGGGTCCGGAAATGGTTAGGTAGGTCTCTGAGGTTTCCAGGGGCTCAGAAATGGCCAAAGCCAAAAACATCCTGTTTATTATGTTTGACCAGCTGCGGTGGGACTACCTGAGCTGTTACGGTCATCCCCATCTGCACACACCCAATATTGACCGTCTGGCAGCCCGTGGCGTGCGGTTCGATCGCGCGTATATCCAGTCTCCGATCTGTGGCAGTTCGCGGATGTCGACCTATACCGGGCGCTATGTGCACTCTCACGGGGCCTCGTGGAACGGCATCCCGCTGAAAGTGGGCGAGATGACCTTGGGCGATCACCTGCGCAAGGCCGGAATGGCATGCTGGCTGGTCGGCAAAACCCATATGCGCGCGGATGCCGAGGGCATGGCGCGTCTGGGTCTGGAACCCGACAGCCTGATCGGTGCCCGCGTCGCGGAATGCGGGTTTGACGTGTTTGAGCGGGACGATGGCATGCTGCCCGAGGGACCGGATGGCTACTACGATCCCGACGGCGCGAAAGAGTACAACAAGTTCCTGAAATCCAAAGGTTATGACAGCGACAATCCCTGGCATGACTTCGCCAATTCCGGCCTGGCCGAAGACGGCACTGTCTTGTCCGGCTGGTTTCTGAAAAACTCATCCGAGGCGGCGAATATCGCTGAAGAAGACAGCGAAACGCCCTATCTGACCGGGCGCGGGATCGAGTTCATGCAGACCCATGACGGCCCGTGGTGCTGTCATCTGAGTTTCATCAAACCGCACTGGCCCTACATCGTGCCCGAGCCCTATGCCTCGATGTTTGGGCCCGAGCACGTCTTGCCGGTCATCCGCTCAGAGTCAGAGCGACAGAATGCCCATCCGGTGCTCAAAGCCTTTATGGATACGAAAATCGGGCAGACATTCTCGCGCCAGGATGTGCGCGAGGCGGTGATCCCTGCTTATATGGGTCTGATCAAGCAGGCAGACGATCAGATGGGCCGACTGTTTGACTGGATGGAACACACCGGTCGCATGGATGACACAATGATCGTTCTGACGTCTGATCATGGCGATTTCCTGGGCGATCACTGGATGGGAGAGAAGACCTTCTTTCACGATGCGTCGACCAAGATGCCGCTTATCATTTTTGATCCATCACCCGAGGCGGATGCGACACGTGGCACGGTCAGCGACGCACTCGTTGAATCCATCGATCTGGTACCAACTTTTGTTGAAGTCGCGGGCGGTGAGGTCGCAGGGCATATCCTCGAAGGGCATTCTCTGCTGCCTATCTTACATGGGCAAACGCGGGAGACGTCTCGGGATGCGGTGATTTGCGAATATGACTATTCCGCGTCACCGATCGCCGAGCGGCTGAGCGTTTCCGTTCGGGATGCCGTGATGTTCATGGTGGCGAACAGGAAATGGAAGCTGATCCATTGTGAGGGCGGCTATCGTCCCATCCTGTTCGATCTCGAAAATGACCCTAATGAGCTGACAGACCTTGGTGACAGTGCGGATCATGCTGACGCAATTGCAGAGATGTATGATCATCTGTTCGCCTGGGCCCGGCGCTCGTCCCAGCGGACGACGCGGTCGGAGCAGCAACTGATCGACATGCGAACCAAAAGCCGCGGCAAGGGGGTCCTTGTCGGTATCTATGATGAAAACGATGCGCCGCTGGACCTGACGGTCAAGTATCGCAACCGGACAGCGCGGCCTTACAAGTCGGTTCGCAAGGACTAGCCGCCCGATGATCCACCAACCTTGGGGGCTGGCTCAACCGGTGTTTTGTGCAGTGTTGATTAATTCTGCGTACAGATCAGTAAAGACGGTTCACCCTTCGGCAGCCAAACGATAGAAGATGACGTAAGAGCAGTAACCGGAGACCCTCAATGGCCGCCCCGAAACCCGTTGTCCTGTGCATTCTCGATGGCTGGGGTCTGTCTGACGACACACAGGCCAATGCGCCGTATCTGGCGAACACGCCGACCTTTGATGCCATCATGCAGAATGGACCGCATGCGATCCTGACCACCCACGGCCCGGACGTTGGCCTGCCCAGCGGTCAGATGGGCAATTCCGAGGTCGGTCACACCAATATCGGGGCTGGCCGGGTTGTTGCCATGGATCTGGGCCAGATCGATCTTGCCATCGAAGACGGGTCTTTTTTTCACACCGGCGCTTTGCAGGATTTCATCACCACGGTCAAATCCGCAGATGGCACCGCGCACCTCATGGGGTTGGTCTCGGATGGTGGGGTGCACGGACATTTGAACCATATTGTCGCGGCGGCAAAGGCAATCACCGATGCAGGTGTGCCGGTGGCTCTGCACGCCATCACAGATGGGCGCGACGTGGCCCCGAAATCGGCGTTTACCTTTCTTGCAGAGCTTGAGGATCGGCTGCCGCTTGGTGCGCACATCGTCACGGTCAGCGGGCGATACTTTGCGATGGATCGGGATAACCGATGGGAACGCGTCAGCGAGGCATACACGGCGATGATCCAAGCGGCGGGCCGTACCGCCAGCAGTGCACATGATGCGGTGGATCATGCCTATAACCAGTCCGAGACGGACGAGTTCATCACCCCCACCGTCTTAGATGGCTATGAAGGCGTCAAAGACGGGGATGGGTTCTTTTGCCTGAATTTCCGGGCCGACAGGGCCCGGGAAATCCTGCGCGCGATTGGCGAGCCCGGTTTTTCGGATTTCGACACCGGTGCGCGACCAAAGCTCTCCGCCCTTCTGGGCATGGTGGAATACTCCGACGGTCACAACGCGTATATGACGACGATTTTTCCCAAGCGTGCCATTGTGAACACGCTGGGCGAATGGGTGGCCAAACAGGGATTGCGGCAGTTTCGTCTGGCGGAGACCGAGAAATATCCACACGTGACCTTTTTCCTCAACGGTGGCAAGGAAACCCCGGAACAAGGCGAAGACCGGTATATGCCGAAATCGCCCAAGGTGGCGACCTATGATCTGCAGCCCGAGATGTCTGCGCCGGAGGTCACGGCGAAATTCGTTGAAGCCATCGAGGAAGGGTATGACCTGATCGTCACCAACTATGCCAACCCGGATATGGTCGGGCACACCGGGGATCTGCAGGCGGCGATCAAGGCTTGTGAGGCGGTGGATTCGGGGCTGGCTCAGGTGGTTGCCGCGTTGGCCAGAGTTGGCGGCGCGATGATCGTCACTGCGGATCATGGCAATTGCGAGATGATGGTCGATCCCGAAACCGGGGGGCCTCATACCGCACACACGCTCAATCCCGTGCCGGTGGCTTTGGTCGGCGGACCGGAGGGTGCTCATTTGCGCAACGGGCGCTTGTCGGATCTGGCGCCGACCCTGCTGGACCTGATGGACCTGCCGAAACCACCCGAAATGACCGGGGAAAGCCTGCTGTCATGAGGGTGCTCGCCTTCACAGTCTCTCTGTTTTGCGCTGCGGCTGCGCAGGCGCAAACCGATCCCTCACAGGCCGCGCTCGAAGCGGCAGCGATGTTGGAAGAGGCCTCGATCTCCTTGAGTGAAGCGGATGGGGCCCGTGATCGGGTCCGTGCACTGACCCAGACGATACAGGCCTATGAGGCCGGCCTTTCGGCCATGCGGGATGGGCTGCGCCGTGCCGCCACGCGTGAGGCGCAGCTATCCGCAGAGCTGCGTGCCCGCGAAAAAGAGGTGGCCCAGTTGCTGGGCGTTCTGCAGACGATCGAGACCACCGCGCCGCCGGTTTTGATGTTGCACCCGTCCGGCCCGTTGGGGGCCGCGCGCACCGGAATGATTCTGTCCGAGGTCACACCGGGTTTGAATGCAAATGCCCAGGCACTTGCAGAGGATCTGCACGAGGTTCAGACCCTGCGCCTGTTGCAACAGGATGCGGCGGAAACCCTGACGGAAGGTCTGACCGGCGTGCAGAGCGCCCGCACGCGGCTCAGCGAGGCCATCGCGAACCGTACCGATCTGCCGCGCCGGTTTGTCGAAGACCCGGTCCGCACCGCCATCCTGATATCGTCCACGGAAACTCTGGACGGGTTTGCCAGCGGTCTGGCAGAGATATCCGAAGGTGAGATTGCCGAAACGGATGCCAGTGTATCGGATCAAAAGGGACAGATTCCGTTGCCGGTGCGCGGGATCTTGCTGCATGGCGCCGGTGAAACAGATGCGGCCGGTGTGACCCGGCCGGGGCTGGTGCTTGGGACCCGCCCGCGCGCGCTGGTCACGTCGCCGACTGCGGCCACGATCCGCTATCGCGGGCCGCTGTTGTCTCTTGGGAACCTGGTGATCCTAGAACCCGAACCGGGTCTTTTATTCGTGTTTTCCGGTCTGCAAGAGGTTTATGGTGAGCCGGGTCAAGTGATTCCCGAGGGCACACCAGTGGGTCTGATGCCCGGTGAAACGCCCGAAATAGGCGCAATATTGTCAACAAGCAGTGATGGCACTGGAACTGACCGTTCAGAAACGCTCTATATAGAGGTCAGACAAGACAACAGCCCCGTGGACCCGGAATCATGGTTTCGGACCGACAAGGATGGATAAACGAGTATGAAGAAATTTGTGATGGCCGGTCTGGCCGGTACCGTGGCAGGCGTGATTGCAACCACCCAGATTGCAGGGCCCCTGTTGGCGCAGGAGGCTGAAAACAAGGCCAGCGTCTATCAGCAACTCGATCTGTTCGGTGACATCTTTGAGCGGATCCGGGCGCAATATGTCGAGGAAGTTGAGCCGGAAGAGCTGATCGAAGCCGCCATTGACGGCATGCTGACATCGCTGGATCCGCATTCCAGTTACCTGTCTCCGGATGATGCCGAGCAGATGCGGGTGCAGACGCGGGGTGAGTTTGGTGGCCTGGGTATCGAAGTCACGCAGGAAGAGGGTTTTGTCAAAGTGGTCTCGCCCATCGACGAAACCCCAGCTGCGGCGGCCGGAATCGAAGCGGGCGATTTTATCACGCATGTGGATGGTGAGAGCATCCTTGGCCTGACGTTGGACAAGGCGGTTGATCTGATGCGCGGCCCGGTCGGGTCCGAGATCGTCATCACCGTGGTGCGTGAAGGAGAACCCGAACCGTTCGACGTTACCATTATCCGCGATACGATCAAGCTGACAGCCGTGCGTGCCCGCACCGAAGGCACCAGCGTGGTGCTGCGTGTGACCACGTTCAACGACCAGACGTTCCCGAACCTGCAGGAAGGCCTTGAGGAACAGATCTTCGAAGTGGGTGGCATGGAAAAGGTCAATGGCTTTGTACTCGACCTGCGCAATAACCCCGGTGGGTTGCTGACGCAGGCGATCAAGGTATCCGACGCGTTCCTCAACGAAGGGGAAATTGTGTCGACCCGTGGCCGCGACCCGGAAGAAGGAGAACGGTTCAATGCGACACCCGGCGATCTGGCCGAAGGCAAGCCGATTGTTGTTCTGATCAATGGTGGGTCGGCCTCTGCCTCCGAGATTGTGGCTGGCGCGCTACAAGACCATCGCCGTGCAATCGTTGTCGGCACCAAGAGCTTTGGCAAAGGCTCGGTCCAGACGGTTATGCCCCTGCGCGGGGACGGCGCGATGCGCCTGACAACATCGCGGTATTACACGCCGTCGGGTCGTTCGATCCAGGCGCTTGGGGTCAGCCCGGATATCATTGTCGAACAGCCACGCCCGGCGCCCGAGACGGAGGAAGAAGAAGATAATCCATTCTCCCGATCCGAGGCGGAACTGCGCGGTAGCCTGGACAACGATAGCCTGAGCGAGGATGAAATCCGCCAGATCGAAGAAGACCGTGCCCGGGCAGAGGAAACTGCCGAGTTGAGGGAAGAGGATTACCAGTTGGCCTATGCCATCGATATCCTCAAGGGACTGTCCGCCTTCAACCCCGACGGGCCATCTCAATAAAGAATAAAGGGTCGCGCAAGACGCGGCCCTTCTTGCAGGTTGCGGCGTGTCAGCTTTCGACTTTGTGTAGTTTTTCCTCATCCAGCATCAGCGCCAGAATGACGCCGATCGATACAGACAGGGTTGAAAAGATAAAGGCCATGCTCATACCGCTGTCAAAGGCCGCTATGATAGCATCCTTGACCTTTTCGACATCGCCAGAGCTCAGTTTCGCCATCACCGCGCGGGCCGAGTCTGTTTCCAGGGTGCCGCCATTGATTGCCTTTTGATCGGCGTCGGACAGGCTTATCCCGGCCTCTGTCAGGCGCTCCCGCAGGTTGGACAGGCTCACCACGTACATGATCGCGGTGGCACAAGCGACGGAAATCGCGCCATAGACGAGGTGGGTCATGAAACTCAACCCGCCGACCAGGCCGGCGCGCTCGGGTTTGACTGCGCAGACAGCGGCTGTGCCCGACGGGCCAACCGTCAGTGTTGCGCCCAACCCGATCATCGCCATTCCGGGCAGGATATGGAAATAGCCGAGTGAGCTTGGCAGCACGACAATACTGGCCGACCCGATGGTGGCAATCACATAACCCCAGAACAGCAGCCGTTTGGGTCCAAAGTCGTTATAGAGCGTGCCCGAGACGACCGATCCCACAGCCAAAAGAACCGTCAATGGCGCAAGCCCGAGCGCAGATTCAAATGTCGACCAGCCCAGAACCTTTTGCATGTATTGCGGAAAATACAACAAGGCCACAAAGGCCGCCGAGACGTTGAACATGTTGAGCCCAAGCGTGATGCGGAATTCGCGATTCTGCATCATCTGGGGCAACAGCAACGGTTCTTTCACCCGTTTTTCCACTTTTGGGAAGAAAAAGAACAGCATAGCGCTGACAAAGAACAACAACAGCAACGGCACCGAGGTCCAGCCCCAGTCCGCGCCCACGTCAAGCCCATAGAGCAGAAGCAGGACGGCAAAGGACAGGATGCCCATCCCGGCGAAATCGATGTGCTCGCCCTGTTTGTGCTGTGTCTCACGCTCCATCAACAGCAGAGCGGTGGCCATGGAAACGCAGGACAGCACCACGTTTGCCAGGAAGAAATAGCGCCACTCACCCAGGCTGACGGCAAGGCCGCTGATCATCGGCCCGAAAACGTTCCCCGTGGTCACGCCCGCAAGGATCATACCCATAACCAGTGCGCGGTGTTCCGGACGCGAGACCTTTGTGGCCCCAAAGGCCAATGTGCAAGGCCAGACGCATCCGGCGCCGATACCCTGCAGGGCGCGCGCGCCGACCAGAAAATCGAGGCTGGGCGCCACCAAGCACAAGACGGACGAAAACAGGAAAATCGTCAGCCCGATGATCATGATCTTGCGGTGCCCGTACATGTCGCCCAGACGCCCACCGGCCACCATGGTCATGGCAAAGAACAATGCGTAGATGTTGAGAACCCATTGGGTGCTGGTGATGTCGGAATCAAACGAGTTTTCGATGGCCGGAACCAGCATCAGGGCGCCGGTAAAGTCGATGCCGATCCCAAACCCCGTCACCATCAATGCGATGACTTTCACGATACTGCTGCGATCCATGGCGGCGCCCGAGTTATTCCGGATGCCTTACTGATGCATGAAAATGGCCAAAAAGATAGGGAGGCCCTTTAGAACGACCTAGCTGTCGCCGTGATGGGTTTGGCGAAATGCCCGTTTCAGCATATCCAGTTCTGCGCGTAGCAAGTCGACCTCGGCCCGAAGGTCATCCGCAGCGGGCGCACCGGCTATCACTGTGAAATCTGTCAGTTTTTGGGTTGTCTCAGCATCGACGACGACAAAACAATGTACCCCTTCAGACAGCGCCGCAATGGGGACGGGAACCCGTAAGGACCAGCCCGCTTGGACTGGTGAGAGTTCAACGCCGTCCACGGTCTCATCCAGATACCGCACTTCGATCCTTGGTTCCGTATCGGCCTGAATATGGCCTTGCCAAATGCCGTTTTCGAACCGGGTCATCGTCACTGTTGGCTGGGTCATGGCAGGGCGTCTCACAAATCGGCGCGGTGATGGCGGCAAAAGGTCAGGTCCCGCAAAACGATGCGGTTCATGTGCGGGTTCTCAAAGATAAGGTCCAGCCAGATCTTTTCGACCCGCCGCTCGTTCAGCGGCAAATGGGCCAGATCGAAATCCACCGAATTCGACGGGCCGGACAGATCCATCTGTCGCAACACCTGTTCCGTGTTCGGCCCGTGCTGAATATTGAGCCTGGCAAACACGTTCGTATCCCGTTCACTGTCGATCCGGGCATCCACGCGCATGAGGTGCTGTCGCGTCAGGTCCCGGGCGGCTTCGGTCGGCAATTCAACCGAAAGAGACAGGAATGAGCCCTCAAAGCTGAACACTTCAATCGCGAGGCTGTAGGGGGCAAGATCGCTCTCGTGCCGGTTTCGGATTTGCCGCACGGCAATTTGCGATTGGGGACAATCGTGAAACAGAGTGACCTGAGGGTCGATCAGTGCCTTGCGCGCGGCCGAGGCGATACCAGGTCTGGCCAGAGGTCCGCGCCAAAGGTCAGGACGGCAACACCAGTCCGTTCCCATCGGTTTCGGGAACTGAGCCGATCCGATCTGAGGCAGTGTCAGCCGGCCATCGGCAATATGAATCAACCGATCCAGATGCGTGCGCAATGTCCGGGCCTGGTCCCGCTGCCGCCGCAGTTGCAGTTCCGGCGCATCCACGGCTTCTTGCGCGGCTTTACGCCAGCGTCCCAGAACCTTGCGGTGAAAGTAGCGATCAAGAATCCTGCTCATGGTCCCATCGTCTCAGGCAGTATTTTTCTAGTCCAAGACAGCGCAGGGGACAAACCGCATTCGAACACAAGGCCGCGGAAACCGCCTCTCGTAAACGGCTTTATCACGGAGCCGTGCACAGGGGTACCGAATCCCGCGTCAATTCTTGCAATACACAAGACCAGTGCTTACCGTCTGTCATCTGAAATCAGCGGGTTGCCCCAAAAAACCCACCGCTTCGCAATCTCAATTAACGCAAGGCCCGGGTATGGAACCCACTCTGTTCTCGTTCATCTGGAAGTATTCAAAGAAACAGCAGTTTGTTCTGTTGCTGCTGACCGTTTTGTCCTTTCCCTTTCTGTATGCCTCGCTGGAACTGCCCAAACAGATCATCAATGACGCCATTGGTGCACCGGGTAACACCGTAACCGTCTGGGGCTTTACGGTGACCCAGGTGCAGTACCTGATGATTCTGTGCTTTGCTTTTCTGGCCACCGTGCTGGTCAGCGGGTTGATGAAAATGCGCATCAACACGATGAAAGGCATTCTGGCCGAGCGGATGTTGCGCCGCCTTCGGTTCACCCTGATTCATCGCGCAATGCGCTTTCCGAAGTCCTATTTTGCGACCACCAGTCAGGGTGAACTGGTGTCGATGATCACGTCCGAGGCTGAACCGATGGGCGGGCTGATGGGCGATGCCATCGCGCAGCCGGTGTTCCAGTTCGGTCAGATGATGACGATTGTGACATTCCTGTTCATGCAAAGTGTTTGGTTTGGCCTCGCCAGCATCGCGTTGATCCCGCTGCAGGCCTGGCTGATTCCGAAACTGCAACGCCAGATCAACCTGTTGAACAAGGATCGTATTCAACAGGTCCGCCAGCTGAGCTCGGAAATCGGGGAAAGCGCGGCGGGGATCAGCGACCTGCGCACCAATGGCGGCTGGCGCTATCGGCTGGCGCAATTCAGCCATCGCCTTGGAACCTTGTTCGAGATCCGATTCAAGATCTACAACAAGAAGTTCTTTATGAAGTTCCTCAACAACCTGATCACACAGATGACGCCGTTTCTGTTCTACTCGGTTGGCGGGTATCTGGCGATCACCGGCGAGATCACGGTGGGTGCGCTGGTTGCTGCGTTGGGGGCGTACAAGGATCTGAGCGGCCCGTGGAAAGACCTGCTGACCTATTACAACCAGGTACAGGACATGTCGCTGCGCTGGGAAATCGTGACCGAACGCTTTGCCCCGGAAAACATGGTTCCGGAACACCTCTTCGTAGGTGAGCCAGAGACCATCCCGCACCTGACCGGTGATATCGAGCTGCGCAATGTGACCGTACGCGACGATGACGGCAAAACCATTCTGGAAGACATTGATCTGACCATTCCCAAGGGTGCACGCGTGGCGATCCAATCGACCCATGCGTCCGAACGCAACGCGCTGGCGCAGTTGCTGACGCGCGAGCTCCTGCCTGTTCAGGGGGATGTCATTCTGGCCGGACACAAGCTGAAAGACCTGCATCAATCCGTCATTGCGGCCCGGATCGGCTATGCCTATTCGCGTCCCTACCTGTTTGACGGAACGCTGGGTGACAACCTTTTGATGCCGCTGCGCACACATCCGCAGCACGAAGCCGATGCCATTAACACCCCGTCGCGTCGACAGATCGAAGCCGTCCGCGCGGGCAATCCACCGGATTCGCTGTCTGACGAATGGGTCGATCCGGGATTGGCCGGGCTGGACGACATCGATGATATCCGGGATTGGTGGTTCCAGTTGGTCGAGGCGATGGGCATTGACGAGTTCATGTTCCGCCGCACATTGCGCAGCCAGCTTGATCCCGATCTGCACCCCGTTCTGGCGCGGGAAATCGTCGAGCTGCGGGACACCGTTGCGGAACGATTGCGGGAAAAGGACCTCGATCAATATGTGTACCGGTTCGATCCGGACCGTTTTAACCCGGCCGTACCTTTGGGCGGCAACCTGCTTTTTGCCACGCCGTCGCGGGACATTTCCCCTGATATTCTGGCGGGCGATAAACGATTTCTGTCGATGCTAAGCACCCACGAACTGGATGACGATGCCATGAGCATCTCGAACGCCGTTCTTGAAACTCTGAACCAGGCGTTCGGACGGGACGGCACAGATCACCCGCTGTTTCTGCGGCTTGGAATGTCCAAGGAGATGTATCACCGCCTGCTCGATATCCAGGATCGGCGCAAGGCAAAAGGTGATGCCGAGATCAGCGACGAGGAACGCGCTCTGCTGCTGACCGTACCCTTCCTTCTGACCGCCGAACAGATCGGGCCCGATTTCCCGGACGAATACAAAGACAAGATCCTTTCGATCCGCAAAGGGCAGGCAGAGCGTTTGAGGGGAGCGATGAACGGGATGTTCATCCCCGTCTCACCCGATGCCTACATCCCACGCCTGACGGTGATGGAAAATGCGCTCTATGGTCGAATTTCACTGATGGCCGGGGCTCGAACAGATGAGATCGAGGACGTCGTGGCCGCGGCCCTGAACAAAGCCGGATTGCGTCGCAGAGCGGCAGCTATCATCTACGACCTGCCCTCGGGTCTGGGCGGGAACAACCTGCCAACGGTCTTTCAGGAACGCGCCGCGTTTTCCCGCGCCGGGATCAAGCGTCCGGACATCCTGATCCTGGACAAGGCGCTGGCCAGCCACGATTCCGAAAGCCGCCTGAGAACCCGGCTGAAGCTGCGAGAACTGCTGCCGGACTCGATCATGATCTTCATGGAGGATCATTTCGCCCATCCGGAAGCATACGACCTGTTTGTCGAGGTCAAGGATGGCCGTATCGACGGTGTGTCGCGCACCCACCTTGTTCATGAAGAGGGGGCATCGGCCGATCTGAGCCGAAAGCTCAAGGTTATTTCCTCGACCGAGTTGTTTGCAGGCATCGATGCTCGAAACCAGCGTTTGCTGGCGTTTTCGGCGCAATGGTACGACGTTGCGGCGGGGCAGGTCATCTTTGCCCGCGGCCAGAACCCGGACGCGGCCTACCTGTGTATTTCTGGTCAGGCCCGCTTGGACTGGCCGGACGAGGACGGGAATAAGAGACCGATTTCAATCATCGAACCCGGTCGCCTGATCGGCGATTTGTCGATCATTACCGGTGAGACCCGGCAACTGGACCTTGTCGCCCTGACCGATTGCTCTTTCCTGCGGATCGGGGCAGAGGAACTGCGGGCCGTTGTCGAAAGCGACGCCTCGGTTGCGGTACAATTGCTGCAAACGGTGGCGGGGTATCTGACGACGCTGTCCAACAGGATCAATGGTGCCAAGAACCCGGCTGATATTTTTCCGGAAGTTTCCCATGCGATCGGGGTGGAAGGCCCGGGTGACAATGTCTGATACTTCGCCCGGTGTTTACGCCGCGCATGAGCAACTCGTGAAAGACGCGCGCGCACGGCCCGAACTCTGGCGGTTGCTTGTCGGTCTGGCACTTGTGGGTGTTCTGGTCACGGCAATGAATCTGGGTCTGTTTGCGGTGATTGCCGGGATGGGTTCGCAAGACTGGGCGACGGGCTTTCTGCAGGGGTCATCGCCTGTCGCGATGCTCATTCTGCTGTGCAGCTTTGGGTTTATCACACTTGGCGTGGCCATCGCTGCGCGGAACCTGCAACATCGTTCATTACGCTCGATCCTTGGGCAGCGGAGCTTGGGGGTACGCCAGTTTTGGCGGGTACTGGTCGCGCTGCTCATTCTGGGCATGGCCCTGGCGGTTCTGCCACCCTATGACATGGGCGCGCCACTGACACAGAACCTTGCCCTGTCCACCTGGATGGTTCTGCTACCCCTGTCTGCCGTTGCGGTGCTGATTCAAACCAGCGCCGAAGAGGTGCTGTTTCGCGGTTACATCCAACAGTCTCTGGCCGCAAGGTTCCGATCTCCGGTGATCTGGATGGGCCTGCCTGCCGCCTTGTTCGCCGCCGGTCACTATGCCCCGGTTCTGGCCGGAGAAAACGCGGCCCTGATCGCTGTCTGGTCGTTCATCTTCGGTCTGCTCGCTGCCGATCTGACGGCACGTGCCGGGACCCTGGGTCCGGCTATTGCGTTGCATTTCTTCAACAATGTCGTGGCGTTGCTGTTTATCTCGCTGCCGGACAACCTCAGCGGGCTTGCCTTGTTCCTGCTGCCCTATGACATGTCCGACACCGGCATGCTCCGGCAATGGCTCTATGTGGATTTTGCGGTGATGATTGTCTGTTGGTTAACAGCGCGTCTGGCGATCAGGCGCTGATTGCATTTCCTGCCGTTGCGTCTTATTTGACGTCAACGCCGCATCAGCAAGGTTCCAACATGAACTGGATCACAAACTACGTCCGCCCCAGGATCAACTCGATCTTCTCGCGCCGCGAAGTGCCGGAAAACCTGTGGCACAAGTGCGATGAATGCGGAACGATGCTGTTTCACCGCGAACTGGCGGAAAACCAGAATGTCTGTACCCAGTGCGGCCACCACATGGCGATCACACCGCGCGACCGGTTCAATCACCTGTTTGACGGCGGTATTTTCACCGAGGTTGAGGTTCCGGCACCCAAAGACGATCCGCTTCAGTTCCGCGATCAGAAAAGATATCCGGATCGCATGAAGGCCGCCCAGAAAAAGACGGGTGAGAAAGAGGCGATGCTGGTCGCATCCGGTGAGATCGGTCGCACACCAATTGTGGCCGCCGCACAGGATTTCTCGTTCATGGGTGGGTCGATGGGCATGTATGTCGGCAACGCCATCATCGCCGCCGCGCAAGAGGCGGTCAGGCTGAAACGTCCGATGATCCTGTTTTCAGCAGCCGGCGGCGCCCGGATGCAGGAGGGCATCCTGAGCCTGATGCAGATGCCGCGCACAACCGTTGCTGTCGAGATGCTGAAAGAGGCCAACCTGCCCTACATCGTCGTGCTGACCCATCCAACGACGGGTGGCGTGACCGCCTCTTACGCGATGCTGGGTGACGTGCATATCTCGGAACCCAATGCACTGATCTGTTTCGCCGGACCGCGCGTGATCGAACAGACCATCCGTGAGAAACTGCCCGAAGGGTTCCAGCGCGCCGAGTATTTGCTGGATCACGGCATGCTGGACCGCGTGACCAAGCGCACCGACATGCGCGAGGAGCTGATCACCATCATCCGGATGCTGATGGACCTGCCGCCTGCAGTCAAAGGCGATCTGCCCGCGCCGGAGCCTGAAGAAGAGGTTGCGGAAGACGCGCCTGCCGGGGACACGGCCGAGACATGAGGGCGCAGACCTCGGACGTCATCCTTGACCGGATGATGGCCTTGCACCCCAAGATCATTGATCTGACCCTTGACCGGGTCTGGCGTCTTCTGGCCGCATTGGACAATCCGCAAACCAAGCTGCCGCCGGTGATCCACATCGCCGGAACCAATGGCAAAGGGTCGACCTTGGCCATGATCCGCGCGGGCCTCGAAGGGGCAGGGCACCGGGCACACGCCTATACCTCGCCTCATCTGGCGCGGTTTCACGAACGCATCCGTTTGGCCGGAACGCTGATTGAGGAACCCGCGCTAACCGCGATTCTGGATGAGTGTTATGCCGCGAATGGTGGCGAAAACATCACCTATTTCGAAATCACCACCTGCGCCGCCTTGCTGGCCTTTGCGCGATCCCAGGCGGATTTCACCCTGCTGGAGGTTGGTCTGGGTGGGCGCCTGGATGCGACCAACGTGATCGCACAGCCCGCCATCACGGTGATCACTCCGGTGTCAATGGACCACGAACAATTCCTGGGCAATACGCTGGGCAAGATCGCGGCAGAAAAGGCCGGTATCATCAAGGCGGGCGTGCCTTGTATCGTAGGTCCCCAGCAGGATGAGGCGCTGGAGGTCATCGAATACACAGCGGCCCGACTTGGGGCTCCGCTTTTGGTGCATGGTCAGCACTGGCATGTCCACGAAGAAAACGGACGTCTGGTCTATCAGGACGAAACCGGTCTGCGCGATCTGCCGCTGCCCAACCTGCTGGGCGCACATCAGATCCAAAACGCAGGTGCCGCGCTGGCGGTCCTGCGTCACCTCGACATGGGGGATACCGCGTATGAGGCTGCGGTGACCAGGGCCGAATGGCCCGCCCGCATGCAGCGGCTGAAAACCGGTCCGCTGGTCGACCAGGCGCCGCAGGCCGAATTGTGGCTGGACGGGGGTCATAACGCTGCCGCCGGGATCGCTCTGGCGGATGTGCTGGCGAAACTGCCTCAGAAACCGACGCATCTGATTTGTGGCATGCTGAACACCAAGGATGTGACCGGCTATCTCGCTCCGCTGGCCGGGCAGGCGCAAAGCCTGACGGCTGTTTCGATACCGGGTGAGACCGCCACGCTCAGCGCCGAAGACACAGCCGCTGCCGCTGTCCGCGTGAACCTGCCTGCTTTTACGGCCACCAGCGTTACGGATGCCTTGACCGGGATCACGGACAGAGATCCACAGGCCCGCATTCTGATCTGTGGCTCGCTTTATCTGGCCGGCAATATACTTCGCGAAAACCGCTAGGGCTTCATCTGGCTGAAAATACCTCGGGGGAGGCGCGCGAAGCGCGACGGGGGCAGCGCCCCCTATGCCCCCCAGTCCTGATCCTGCATTTCCCGCAGGCGCGAGGCGGTGCGTTCGAACTCAAATGTCCCCTCACCCTCGACATACAGCATTTCGGGCTCGGCGGCGGCGGAACAGATCAGACGCACTTTTGCCTCATAAAGCGCATCGATCAGTGTGACGAACCGTTTCGCCTCGTTAAAGTTGTTGCGTGACAGGCGCGGGATATCTTCCAGCACCATAACCTTGACCTCTTCGGCGATGGCCAGGTAATCCGCCGGGCCCAGCATACGGCCGCACAGATCATAAAATGACGCGCGCGCGACCCCGTTGCGGAACGCGGGCAGTTCTACCGCCCGGCCGTTGACCTGCAGCACCAGCGGGTCGGCCTGCCCACCTGCGAGATCATTCCACACAGCGCGAATGTTTTGCCGGGCCTCGGGCCCGATAGGCGTGAAATAGACCGGTGCGCCTTCCAGCCGGTTCTGGCGATAATCCGTGGGTGAGATCAACTCCCACACCTGGAGCCGGTCCTTGATGTGCGCGATGAACGGCAGGAACAGCTGCCGGTTCAGTCCGTCCTTATAAAGGTCATCGGGATGCCGGTTCGACGTGGTCACGACAACGACGCCCCCGTCATGCAGCATGTCGAACAGACGCCCGACAATCATCGCATCGGTGATGTCGGTGATCTGCATCTCGTCGAAGGCCAGCAGGCGGACGGATTTCACCACATCCTGCGCGACCGGAGCCAACGCGTCCTCGACACCCTCCTGACGGGCCTTGTGCATACCGGCATGGATTTCTTGCATGAAGGCGTGAAAATGCACCCGCCGCGCGGGGATGTCTTCCAACGTATCCACGAACATGTCCATCAACATGGATTTCCCGCGCCCGACGCCGCCCCACAGATACAGGCCTTGTGGCGGAGGGGGTGCCTTGCGAAACAGTCCACGTTTGACGGGTTCGGACAGGGCGGTACGGATACGCTCGAAATGCGGCAGAACGACCTCTTGCGCATCGTCCCGGGTCAGGCTGCCCTCGGCAATGCGCGCCTCGTAAATCGAAATCAGGTCCGTCATGACCCGAGCCTTAACGTCCGCCTTGCGCCTTGAAAAGCGGCCATTTTTGACGACACATCAAATTTCCTTATCCGTGACCGCAAATCTGCTGAATTGACGGTTTGTTCAAATCCGCTAACGTCCGGCGAACCAAACCCCGAGATCCCCATGCCGCAAACCGCCCGCCTTATGAACCCGATTCTGATCGTTGGATGTATCATCATAACGGTCAGCTTTGCCGTGCGGGCGTCCTTTGGGGTGTTCCAGATTCCAATCGCCGACGAGTTCGGCTGGCTGCGGACCGATTTCTCGATGGCCATTGCCATTCAGAACCTCGCCTGGGGAATTGGCCAGCCGATCTTTGCGGCCATCGCCGAAAAAGTCGGGGACCGCCGGGCGATCATTCTCGGGGCGCTGATCTATGCGGCAGGTATGGTTTTGTCGGCCTGGTCCGTGACGCCGTTCGAACATCAGATGTATGCCTGGCTGGTCGGCTTCGGGATCGCCGGAACGGGTTTTGGTGTGGTTCTGGCTGTGGTTGGCCGCGCGTCCTCTGACAAAAACCGGTCCATGTCTCTGGCGATTGTCACAGCAGCCGGCAGCTTTGGTCAGGTGCTGGGGGCGCCGACAGCCGAATGGTTGCTGACCTTCCTGCCCTGGCAACAGGTGTTCATTGTCTTTGCCATGGCGATCCTGGCACTGGTCCTCACGCTACCCTTCATGCGGGCACCTCAGCCGGTCAGCAAAGCCGAGTTGGAAGAAAGCATGGGCCAGATATTGGGCAAAGCCTTTCGCGACCCGTCCTATGCGCTGATCTTCTTGGGTTTTTTCAGTTGCGGATACCAGTTGGGATTTGTCACCGCGCATTTTCCGGCCTTTGTCACCGAGATGTGCGGTCCGATCCAACCCGGCGGCGTTTTGCATTCCATCGGGATTACGTCGACTTCAGCGCTGGGGGCGGTGTCAATTTCGCTGATCGGGTTGGCCAATATCGGCGGCACGCTTCTGGCGGGCTGGGCCGGGAACCATTTCCCCAAGAAGTACCTTCTGGCAACGATTTACACCGGCCGGACACTTGCTGCGGCGCTGTTCATCGTTTTCCCGATCACGCCGCTCACGGTGATCGCGTTTTCGCTGGTGATGGGATCCTTGTGGCTGGCCACCGTGCCGTTGACCTCTGGCCTGGTCGCCCATCTTTACGGGCTGCGGTATATGGGAACGCTCTACGGGTTCGTTTTTTTAAGCCATCAGGTCGGCAGTTTCCTAGGCGTATGGCTGGGCGGTCGCATGTATGATCAGTACGGAGACTACACGATGGTATGGTGGATTGGCGTGGCAGTCGGCGCGTTCAGCGCCATTGTCCACCTGCCCATTCGCGAGAACCGCGCCGTTGCAGCGGCAGCAGCCTGAAGTATGCACTCCACAACCAGCGTTTTGGTTGACCAGCCTCAGCGCAATTCTGCCTCGGTATTCCCACCGTCCACAGTCACAACGTGACCAGTTGTGCGTTCCATTCTTGCAAGCGCGACAAACGCATCGGCGACATGAGTGGCTTCGACTTCACGGCCCAGCAAGTTGCCGGCCAGGTAGGCCTCCTCTGTGATTCCGCGCGCCGCCGCGCGCTCTTTGATGAACTGGTCCGTTAGCAGGCCCGAGCGGATGCGGTCCGCGTTTACGCCGTTAACCCGAATTTCATCTTCTGCAAGCTCTAGCGTGAGCTGGCGCAACAGGAACATAGTCGCCGCCTTCGGGGTCCCATAAGCGCCAAGGTTCCGCCCCGGGTTGATGGCCTGTTTGGAGATGTTGAACAGCAACTGACCGCCGCGTCCTTGTTCGCGCATAACGCGGGCGGCACTTGCGGCGAAAGCCTTGTGGGAAAAAAAGTTCAACTCGAATGCAGCGCGAAATTCGCGATCATCCAGATCAAGCAAGGCCCCTGACATGGCCGAGCCTGCATTGGACACAAGGATATCCAGCCCGCCAAACCGGTGAATGACCGCATCCATAGCCGCGTCTGCAGCTGCGTCAGCCGTCACGTCGCAGCCGAAGGTGGCGTGCCAGCGGCCAAGCGATTCCTGAGCGTCCGCTAACAGCGCCTCGTTCTGATCCACCAGCATGACGTTGGCTCCGGCAGCGGCAAAGGCACTGGCAGTGGCCAAGCCAATTGCACCCGCCCCGCCGGTGACCATCACAACCTTGCCCTGGAGAGGTGGAGGCGCACTTTTCCCGAGTTTTGCCTGTTCCAGCGACCAGTATTCGCAATCGAACCGGTCTCTTTCATTTATGGGGTAAAACCCTCCGGCATCTTCGCCCACCGCCCTGACGCGAAGGTTCTGTTCGGCCAGATCGGCTGCAATCGATGCCGCCTTTGCATTTGCGCCGATTCCGATGACGCCGACCCCTTCAATCCATGCGTGTTTCGGGTCTGCCGGCAACAAGGTTTTTGGCTCATCCGCGGTCGGCGCCTGCCGATCGAAATAGGCGCGATACG
The DNA here is from genome assembly GCF_056536245.1 of Ruegeria sp. AJ12. Lineage (NCBI taxonomy): Bacteria > Pseudomonadati > Pseudomonadota > Alphaproteobacteria > Rhodobacterales > Roseobacteraceae > Ruegeria > Ruegeria sp. AJ12. The sequence continues at coordinate 298,083 of NZ_JBQFJJ010000002.1, read as the reverse complement.
CCTCGGCAAACTTTTCGACCTTGACCTTGAGCCGCGCGCGCCCATCCGACAGATCGGAAGTGCGCAGGACAAGCGGACAGCCTTTGGTTCGCAGGACATGGTCGGGTGAGGCCATTCCGCGTTGCGACAGCGCTTCGACATCTGACCGCTCAAAGAACTTCATCACCTCCGGTCCGTTTCGAAGATCGAAGACAGGCATCGGATCGTCTCGTCCAGCAGACACCTCGGCAATAACCCCACGAAGGGTTGGCAAAACCTCCAGATTCCGCGCTGGTTTACGCACGCCAATTGGCGTCAGGTCTTTCATGCCAAAAAAGGCCGCTACCTCGTTGGTGTGTGAAACGATCCGGTCGTAACTTTCCTTGGCTGTGCTGCCAAATGTGAAATGCCCGTGTTGCAGCAGCAAAAGCCCCTCAACATCCGGGTTCTCGTCGAACACTTCGGCCGCTTTTTTTGCAAGCCCAAACCCCGGCATGATATAGGGAACGATACCCAGGCGGTCGCCGAAAATCTCGCGGCAGATATCGGCGGCGTCTGGCAGGTTTGCCAAAACCAAAAACGGCGTCGCGTGTGTATGGTCGACATACTTATGAGGAAGGAATGCATGCAACAGCGTTTCCACCGACGGGTTAGGCGAACCTGAATCCAACAGGTTGGCGCGCTGGACGTTGACCATTTCGAAGTCGGTCAAGCGATCCAACGCGCGGAGTTTCATGAGCGGTTCGAGCCAGACGCCGGGCAGTCCGGGGGCTTCGATCGTATCCAGGTCCCATCCCGATCCCTTTACGTGAAGGACAGGCTGAGCCTCGCCAAACAGGTCGGGTCGTTCCAGTTTGACGGATGTGTTTCCGCCGCCGTGCATGAGCAGGTCCGAGTTTTGTCCGATCAGACGAGATGTGTAGACGCGTTCGCCCAGTTCCTGGTCGGCAGGGTTTGCACCTGCCTGTTTGCGCCATGTTTGGGCTTCGTCCAATTTGTACCAGTTCTCAATCATCGTTTTTGCCTTGAAAATGCAATCGGTTGCCCGACGGGTTCAGCCGGACTCTCATGTTGGGTTCTCAATAACCCGTTAACCAGAACGTTCAGGAAACAGCGCGGCCAAGCCTTCCGCCGAGGCTTCGCAGATGCCGCGCTCGGTTATCAGGCCAGTGACCAACCGGTTTGGGGTGACATCAAACGCTGGGTTGCCGCCTTCCGTGCCATCCGGGGTAACGCGAACGTCGGCAAGGGCACCGTGCTCATCCACCCCCATGACATGGGAAACCTCGTCTTGATCACGTTCTTCAATCGGAATTTCTGCGACCCCATCCCGAACTGTCCAGTCAATTGTCGGAGAGGGCAGCGCAACGTAGAACGGGACACCATTATCATGTGCTGCAAGAGCCTTCAGATACGTACCGATCTTGTTGCAAACGTCTCCCTGTGCCGTGGTCCTGTCGGTGCCAGTGATCACCGCATCCACCAACCCGTGCTGCATCAGGTGCCCGCCCGCATTGTCCACGATGTAACGGTGCGGAATACCGTGCTCGCCAAGCTCCCACGATGTCAGCGCCCCCTGGTTTCGCGGACGCGTTTCATCAACCCAAACGTGAACCGGTATGCCTGCCTCGTGTGCGTGATACATCGGGCTTGTTGCCGTCCCCCAATCCACAGTCGCCAGCCAGCCTGCGTTGCAATGGGTCAAAAGGCGCACCGGCTCGCCTTCGGGTTTGCGGGCCGCTATACTTTTGATGAGCTCAAGCCCGTGTTGACCGATAGACGCATTGATTTTGACATCTTCGTCCGCGATGTCCTGAGCCAGCTTCCAGGCGCGGTCCGCGCGGTCACTGACTGATAGAGGCATCAACGTATCGCGGCATTTGTCCAATGCCCAGCGAAGGTTGATCGCAGTGGGGCGCGTCGCATTGAGAACATCGTAAGCGGTGTCAAACGAGGCGTCCGAGCTGTCGCGGGACATCTGCTCGGCAATTCCAAAAGCCGCCGTGGCGCCGATCAAAGGCGCGCCGCGGACCCACATGTCGCGGATTGCCGCGGCGAACTCTTCCAGCGACTTGAGTGTCACGATCCGGAACTCGTGCGGCAGCCATCTTTGATCAATGATGCGGACCTCACCTGTCGCCTTGTCCCACCAAATCGACCGGTAGTGATCACCATTTACCTTCATTCTTTGGCCTCCGTTTTCGCGAGGGTGACGTCAGAGTTTGGAGGTAAAGTGCGATTTCAACGAGGGCTTGTAAACCGGGCAAGCCACATTCGCCGCAGTTGGTTCGCTGTAGCATTTGCAATTGATCTGCTTAGCCGTGTTTGGCGGCGCGCAATTCCCGTTCCAATGCATCCAGAAAGCGTGAGCGATCTGCCTTGCCAAACGGTTTTCCACCCCCGCCAGAGCCCAGCGGATTGGCCGCGCGCAGGTCAGCCATCAGATCGCGCATCGCAAGCTGCTGGCCGATATTGGCGGCGGTGAATGCCTCGCCGTTGGGCCGCAAAACACGGGCCTGGGCCGCGACACATTTGGCGGCCAGCGGAACATCGGATGTGACCACAACGTCGCCCGGACCACAGCGATCAGCGATCCATTTGTCGGCCTCGTCCGCGCCCTCCGCCACGATAACAACCTGCACCAAGGGGTTCGCCGATGGGCGCAGCCCGCCATTCGACACCAAAACCATCGGTATCTTGTGCCGCGTCGCAACCCGTTCCGCCTCGGCCTTAACGGGGCAGGCATCGCCATCGATGTAGAGTGTGGTCACGCGTTTTTTGCCTGCTTCTTTGCAGGCTCGGGTGGTTTTTTGCGCACTTTGAACTCTTCCGGGATGGGCATCCGGTTGAACGCATCCAGCCCGGCAATCTTGTAGGCCTCGGCAAGTGTTGGATAGTTGAACGTGTTCTGCACAAAGTAATCCACGGTGCCTTTCAGGTTCAGAACCGCCTGCGCGATATGGATCAGTTCGGTTGCCCCTTCGCCGACGATCTGAACGCCCAGCACCCGGCGGGTTTTCAGCGAGAATAGCATCTTTAGCATACCATGTTCCAACCCCATGATATGCCCGCGCGACGTCTCACGAAACCGGGCTACACCCACCTCGTAGGGAATGCCGCGTTCCTGCAGTTCTTCCTCGGACATGCCACAGGTCGAGATCTCGGGTACCGAGTAGATACCGTAGGGATACCACGGGCTTTCCGGCAAGGTTGGCGTTTCCAGCGCATGGCAGGCGGCGACGCGCCCCTGTTGCAACGAGGTCGAAGCCAGTGACGGATGCCCGATCACATCTCCGGTCGCATAGATATGCGGTACGTCCGTCTGATAGGTCTTGCGGTCGACGCTGATCCGGTTGCGATGATCCGTTTCCAACCCGACAGAGTCGAGGTTCAGGGCGGAGGTGGCGCCCATGCGACCGGCTGCAAACAACAGCATTTCGGCGCGCACGTGGCGACCGTTGTCCAACGTCACTTCGACATGATCACCGGCATCTTCGATTTTCTCGACGGCGGATCCCAGTCGCAGATCGACGCCGTTTTCACGGATTTGATGGGTGAAATCGTGGATCAGGCGTTTGTCGATGAAATCCAGGAATGTTTCCCGAGGTTCGATCAGGGTTACACGCACATCCAACGTGGAAAACATGGTGGCATATTCCACGCCAATCACCCCGGCACCGATCACCACCAGCGAGCGGGGGATTTCCGCCATCTCAAGAAACGTGTCCCCGTCGACAATTGTCTTTCCGTTGAACGGGACGTAGTCCGGCCTGTACGTCTTTGTGCCCGTGGCAATCAGGAACTTGGCCGCTGTTAGGCGCGTGGTTTCGCCCGCATCTGTCGCCACCTCAATCTCATGCGGACCGGTAAACCTGGCAAGGCCATTCAGCGTTTCGACATGGTTGCGGTTGAATTGATGCTCAAGCACATCGACCTCGTGATCGAGCGTCATGTGCAGGCGCGCCTTCAGGTCTTCGGCCCGGATCTGGTCCTTGACACGGTAGGATCGTCCGTAAAAGCTGCGCTCGCGCCAGCCCGACAGGTTCAGAACGGTTTCCCGCAGCGTCTTGGACGGAATGGTGCCGGTGTGAACCGAAACACCGCCCAGCCGGTCTTTACGGTCGACCACCAGCACGCGGCGCTTCAGCTTACCCGCCTGGATCGCGGCCGAGCGTCCCGACGGACCGGACCCGATGATGATCAGGTCATAGTCGAATTCGCTCATCTCTCAGTCTCCGTACAGTGCCTCGGCATGAAAGGTGACGTGGTCTTCCATGAACGTGGACACAAAGAAATACGAATGATCGTAACCCGGTTGCAGACGGAAGGTCGCCTGCTGGCGACGTTCCGCGATGGCCTGTGCCAATGTCTCGGGACGTAGCAGGTCGATGAACTGGTCATTGGTGCCGGTGTCGATCAGGATCGGGCCGTCAAAGCCTTTTTCCGTCATCATCAGCGAGGCGTCATGTCTGCCCCAGGCCGCCAGATCGTTGCCGAGATACGCGCTCAGCTGCTTGCGCCCCCAATCCGCACCCATCGGGTTGGAGATGGGCGCGAAGGCCGAGACCGAACGAAACCGGCCCGGCAGGTTCATCGCCAGCGTCAGCGCGCCGTGACCGCCCATGGAATGACCGGTGATTGCCTGACGGTCAGCGTCGATTGCAAACTGTTCGGCAAGCAGCGCGGGCAGCTCTTCCGCAATGTAGTCCCACATCTGAAAATGCGGTGCCCACGGGTCCTGGGTTGCGTTCACATAAAACCCGGCGCCCTGACCCAGATCGTAATCTTCGTGATCCGCCACACCTTCGCCGCGTGGCGAGGTATCGGGAAAGACCAGTGCGATCCCCTGTTCGGCAGCCCAGGCTTGCGCGCCTGCCTTGGTCATGGCGTTTTCGTGGGTGCAGGTGAGACCCGAGAGGTACCACAAGATCGGAACCGGGCCGTCCTTTGCCTCTGCCGGTTGGAAGAGACTAAAGGTCATGTCGCATTTGCAGGCTGCAGAAGCGTGGCGGTACACGCCCTGAACACCACCGAAACAGGCGTTCTCTGAAACGGTTTCCATCTGGCATCGTCCTTATGTTTGAGTTGCGACATGGCTAACGATCCACGGACCCGCCGTAAAGTCCGCGTGTCGGAGCGCAGGAAATTTTTGCACATGCAAAAGTCAGGGCGTCCCGACCCAGGCAATCACCAGCGGCACGGTGAGAATGCTTGCCATTGTTGACAGCAGGATCGCGGCTGACGCGCGATGGGGCGCAACCCCGTAATGTGCCGCCAGCATGTAAACGTTGCCGGCGACGGGCAATGCAGCCGCCGCGATGGCGACAGCCGCCGGAAAGGCATCGATCGGAACCAGCCAGATCAAGGCGATGGCCACACAGGCCGGGTGCAGGACCAGCTTGCAAAAGCTCAGCCACCCCGCGACCTGTATCCGCTCGGCGGATTTTCCGGCCAGCGACGCGCCAATGGCGAACAGCGCCCCGGGTGTCGCGGCCCCACCCAGAATGGTCAGGAAATCATACATCGGACGGGGAACCGGAACCTGCAGCGCGGACCAGATCAGCCCAGCCGAAATGGACACGATCATCGGGTTCTTAATCAGGCCCATTCCGATCAGGCGAAACGTGGCCGGTGTCAGTTTACCGTCGCGGCCGCCATTGATCAGGATGACAATCAGGGATGAGAACACGACGAGGTCCACCGTCAGCACCAGCATCACCGGTCCGATGGCTGCCTCGGTAAACAACAGCGCCAGCATCGGCAGACCCAGAAACCCGACATTTCCGATGGCGGCGCACTGGGCCTCGACTGCGGCGGTCGGGATGTCGAGGCCCCGCATCCACGCAACAAAGGTGGCCAGCGTATAAACGGCCACGGTACCAATCAGGTAGCCCACGATCAGTCGGCCATTGAAAATCTCTGCAAAGGGCAGAGTGGCTGCAAAGCGAAACAGCATCGCAGATAGGGCAAAGTAGAAAACGAACTTTGTCAGGTAAGCCGTGGCTTCGGCGGAGAAGAAGCGGGTGCGCCCCGCCCAATATCCAAGGCCGATGATCGCAAAAAACGGAAGCGTGCGCAGAAAGATCTCGACCATGGTCAATGTCCTAACATGGTTTGAGGCCGCCGCAAGCACCCTGGTCCGGCTGGTCGGAATTGCCGCAGTGGACCCCTGAACGCTCGGAACCTATATGAAAATTGACATCGTGTACGCTCCGACCCAATAAAAACCCGCAGCCAATCGGCCGGCGGGCCCGGAGAATCCTTGTATCTGAACCGAACGGTTTATAAGCTTGATGCAGCCACCTTCCAGGGAGATGACATGACCCAGACCGCCACCATTCTGCGCACAGGCCGGAAATTCGACCAAGTCCTGCGCGGTGCCCGAGAGGTTTTCATGGCGGATGGGTTCGAAGGGGCAAGCGTGGACGACATCGCCCGCGCGGCGGGCGTGTCCAAGGCGACATTGTACAGTTATTTTCCCGACAAGCGTCTGTTGTTTGTGGAAGTGGCGCAGACTGAGTGCAATCTCATGGCGGAGCGGGTCATTGCAATGATTGATGAGACCAAACCTGCACGTGAGGTTCTCAGGATTACCGCCACGCAGTTGACCAGTTTTCTCGTGTCAGATTTCGCTCAGCAGGTGTTTCGGATTTGCGTCGCCGAGCGGGACCGGTTTCCTGAACTGGCCCGTGCATTTTACGAGGCCGGACCGCGAAATGGAAAGCGTCAGATGGCGCAGTATCTGGAAAAGGCGGTGGCCAAGGGGGAACTTGCGGTTGAGAATGTACATATCGCGGCAGAGCAGTTTTCCGAGCTCTGCAAGGTCCGGATCTGGACGCGTGCGGTATTCGGCATTCAGAAAAATTTCAGTCAGGAAGAAATTGACGAAGTCGCGCGGCAGGCTGTCGATATGTTCATGGCGCGCTACGGGGTCTGAAATATCGGACACTGACCACCGCAAATGCACCGGTGGGTGACGCGGTTTCGTCCCGACTGCCAAATGTGGTATGGCATGCCGGACGCGCACGGGCATATTGGGTCATGAGAAACAAAACCGAAAACCAGCGCTTTCTGCCCAAAGGTGCAATGTCTGTGGACGTGTCTTATGACGGGCCGCCCAAGGCCATCCACTTTCTGCTGTTGCCCAACACCACGATGCTGGCGTTCAGTGCTGCGATCGAGCCCCTGCGCATTTCGAACCAGCTGGCCCGGAAACAACTGTTTGAGTGGTATGTGATGTCTCCGGACGGATCCCCTGTCACCTGCTCCAACGGCATTCGAATTCACGTGGATCATCCGATGTGCGATCTGGACAAGGGGGCTTATACCTTCGTTTGCGCGGGAACCGAGCCGATGGCGTCGTTTGATGCCGGGGTTCTGAACTGGATCCGCCGTCAAAAAGCGCATGGCTGCGAGTTCGGGGGGATTTGCACCGGGGCGTTCGCCTTGGCCAAGGCTGGGCTGATCGGAGACAAAAGGTTCACTGTGCATTGGGAGAACCGGCCGGGCTTCTGCGAGAATTTTCCCACGATGGTTCCGTCCCAGAACCTGTATGAAAGTGACGGCAGCCTGAGGACCTGCGGCGGCGGGCACGCCAGCACAGACATGATGCTCGAGGTGATCGAAGACCTGTTCGGAAATGCGCTGGCGTTGAACGTGTCCGAAATGTGCCTGCACCGGCGGGTCGGCGAAAGCGGCAGCAAACAGGTGTCACCGGTTTCGGCCGTTCTGGGGACACGCAACAGCAAGCTGATCGAAGCGGTCCAGGTCATGCGGGAGAACATTGAAAACCCTCTCAGCCTTGAAGAGGTAGCCGAAAAGGCGTCGCTGTCACGGCGTCATATGGAACGTCTATTCCTGCAACATACCAAAATGTCACCCGGAAGATTCTACAATGGCCTGAGGTTGGACCGGGCGTTCGCGCTGCTCAGTGAAACCAATCTGAGCGTTTCGGAGATCGCCTTTGCATCGGGTTTTTCCAGCACCGAACGGCTCTCGACTCACTTTCGCGGCAGGTACAAGACGTCGCCACATAACTTCCGCCGATCATGGTCGCAAGACGAACAGGGCTGAACCGGGCGGTTGGTGGAGTCCCTGTGGAAATCACGTTGCCGGGGTGTGGCGACATGAACTGCGACAGGCCCATACGGCTTTCCACGGTGTGATCGCGTGGTTCAGGCCGATGCAGATGAATTTACCAGCCTGTCCGATGCATGGGCCAATGCGCGACTTCCCTGCGCGCGGCAACGCCAGTCGTCAATAGGTCGTGCGCATCTGATACCCTTGGTGGAACGTCATCCGAACGAATGTAACGGGATCGTTGCGGAACCATGTCGTGCGTTCAAGCTGAAACAAAGGTGTTCCGGGGGGCACGGACAGAAATTCCTGCAGCTGGCCCGTGGCGGGAACGGCCGAGAACGCAATCTCGGCATTTGAAAACGGAATTTCGGCCAGCAGCCATTCGTTGGGCCCGATTGTCAGAAAGCCTTCATCCACGACATGCGGAATTGCACGGACATTGATCCAGCGTTCTTCGAACTGAAATGGACGATTGTCAGCGTGGTGCATGCATTGCAGGTGCAAGACCTGCGACCCCTCCACAATGTTCAGCTTTGCCTGCAGCCATGCCGGGCAATCCATGAGGGTACGGTTGACAAGGGCATAGCGGTACTCGGCATTCATGTCTTCAATCGTCTGGCGGACGACTGTTATGGGCAGCTTGGCTTGTTTGACCGGCGTTGTGACAACCCGTGTTCCGCCCTTGCGTCGGCGCGTTACGATGCCTTGTTCAGCCAGTTCTCGCAGTGCCCGGTTGACCGTCGCCCGCGCGCAGCCGAACTCTGCAGCGAGTTCCAGCTCGGTTGGCAGCAAGGTGCCTTGCGGCCAAACCCGTGTCTGGATCCGGTCGATGACTTCGTTGCGAATATCCTGAAAGCTGACGTTGTTCGAAGTGGTCACGGGCTGTTCACAGTTTTTAGAGTATACATATTTGTATTATGTCCATTTTATAGATGCCCGGTAAAGAGTGCCATCAAGGCAGTCAAAGGTTGGGTAGGAGTTCAGCCATAGCCGAACGGTACCTTGCAAGGATCCTGTCGCGATCGACATGGCGCCCGTCCCGCACCTGATGGCGGCCCGCAGACCAGACATCCGTCACGACCTCGTCCTTGGCCGCGAAGACGAATCCATCCAGCAGTTTATCGGGCCCAAGGGTGCACAGAGCCGGGTGCTCGCTGTCGATGGCAACCAGATCGGCCAGCTGGCCTTCGGCAATCTGGCCACTCGCGCGCCCAAGGGCCTGAGCACCACCGAGTGCGGCGCCGCAATAGAGTGTCCGACCGACTGACCCTTCACCGGGAACCAATACGTTTCGGGACAGATCGCGCAGGCGCTGAGAATACTCCAGCATGCGCAACTCCTCGGTCAGGGAAATCAACACGTTTGAATCGGACCCAACGCCGAAGGCGCCGCCCGCATTCAGATAAGTCGGGCCGTTGAAGGGGCCGTCCCCAAGGTTGGCCTCGGTGATCGGGCACAGTCCGGTCACCGAACCGGCGGCCGCAAGGTCGAGAGTTTCCCGATCTGTCATATGCGTGGCATGGATCAGGCACCAACGTGAGTCCACCGGGGCATTGGCCAAAAGCCATTCCACCGGGCGCGCACCCAATCCGGCCTGCACCTCGGCCACTTCTTGTGGCTGTTCGGCAATGTGAATATGGACTGGTTTTGCTTCATGGGCTTGTAGAATGTCGGTCAGGTCGGATGGGCAGGTGGCGCGCAGAGAGTGGGGTGCAATCCCGACCTTACAGTCCTGAGGCAAACCAGCGACGGCGTCCTCCGCCTGATCAAGCAAAACACAATATCGGGCCACATCATTGCCAAAGCGTCTCTGGCCGGGTTCCAGCGGTTTTTGCCCGACCCCTGAATAGGTGTAGAGCACCGGCAAATGCGTCAGGCCGATCCCGGTGTCGACAGCGGCTGCCATGATCCGGTCTGATAGCTCGGCAAGGCGATCATAGGGTGTGCCGTCGGGCTGATGGTGCAGGTAGTGAAACTCACCAACCGAGGCAAACCCGGCTTCCTGCATCTCCATGTAGACAAGGGCAGCGATGGCCTGCACCTGATCAGGTGTCAGGTGAGCCGTGAAGCGATACATCAGATCCCGCCAGGTCCAGAAACTGTCGCGCCCGGCCTTTCGGTGCTCTGTCATTCCGGCCATGGCCCGCTGAAAGGCGTGCGAGTGCAGATTGGCCAGCGCCGGCAACAGAGTATCGACGGTGACATCTGTGTCCTTTGCGGTGCTGTCCGGCCTTAGGGTGGTGATCCTTCCGCCTTCGACCTCAAGCCGCAGGTCGTCGACCCATCCTGTGCTCAGCAAGGCCCGTTTTGCAAAGACAGTCATCATCGTGCACCTCTTTTATGCATAGACATAATACAGAAAGACTTGTACTAGAAAAGAGGGAAATGCCGGGAGGTCGAGAATCGGATGCAAGCGGAAAATCGGGTTCTTTCGGGTCTGAGCGCCGCGACGATGATCGACGGCGCTGTGCCCTATGGGTTGATCGCGGACGCCGCGATTGCCATTGCACACGGGCAGATCGCGTGGATCGGGGCAGAGGCCGAGCTGCCGGTTGATTATGCCGCTTTGCCCAGAACTTCGCTTGAGGGCCGTCTGGTCACGCCGGCCCTGATCGATTGTCACACACATGTCGTGCATGGAGGTCACCGCGCCGTTGAATTTGAAATGCGTCTGAAAGGCGCGACCTACGAAGAGGTCGCCCGCGCCGGTGGCGGCATCATCTCGACGGTCAGGGCCACGCGCGAGGCCAGTGTGGAGGAGTTGATCGCGCAAGCTCTGCCGCGCGTTGATGCCATGCTGGCCGAAGGCGTTTCACTGATCGAGGTAAAGTCCGGCTATGGGCTGGATCGCGAGACCGAACTGGATATGCTGCGCGCCGCACGGGCCCTGCCGGATCATCGCCCGGTTCGCGTTGTGACCAGTTTTCTGGGCGCGCATGCGATCCCGACCGAGTACGAAGATAGGCCCGAGGCCTATATCGGGGAAATCTGTATCCCGGCCCTGCGCGCCGCGCATGCCGAAGGGTTGGTCGATGCGGTTGATGCGTTCTGTGAGGGGATCGCGTTCCTGCCGGACCAATTGGTTCCCCTGTTTGACGCGGCGACAGAGTTGGGTTTGCCGATCAAGGTTCATGCAGAGCAATTGTCAAACCTCGGCGGGGCAAAATTGGCGGCCAGCTATGGTGCGCTATCGGCAGATCATATCGAGTATCTTGACGAAGCAGGTGCTGAGGCTATGGCCAGTTCAGGTACTGTAGGTGTCATCCTCCCCGGTGCATTCTACACGTTGCGTGAATCCCAGGTTCCCCCAATCGACCTGTTGCGCCAGCATGGCGCGCCAATGGCGTTGGCAACGGACTGCAATCCCGGCTCTGCGCCGATGACCTCTTTGCTGTTGGCGATGAACATGGGCTGTACGCTGTTCCGGATGACACCAGAGGAAGCTTTGAAGGGCGTCACGGCCCATGCCGCCCGTGCTCTTGGATTGACGGATTGTGGACAGATTGCGCCGGGTCAGCGCGCTGATCTGGCGATCTGGAACGTCCAACACCCGGCGGAACTGGCGTATCGCATCGGCTTCAACCCGCTCCACGCGCGCATCTTCGGAGGCATCCAGTGACGACCCTGACCCTGATGCCCGGCTCTGTCTCGTTGAAGCAGCTGGAACAGATCTTTCGCGAGGAATGCGCCGTACGACTGGATGACACCTGTCGTCCGGCGATTGAAGCCGCACACCGTCGTATCGCGGATGCGGCCGCCGGAGACGCGGCGGTATACGGCGTGAACACGGGGTTCGGCAAACTGGCCAGTGTCAAGATTGCGCCCGAGGATACTGCGGCGCTTCAACGTAACCTGATACTCAGTCATTGTTGCGGGGTTGGTCCCGCGATCCCGCGTGGCCATGCCCGTCTGATGATGGCGCTGAAACTATTGAGCCTGGGTCGTGGTGCGTCGGGCGTGCGGCCTCAGTTGATCGACCTGCTGCAAGGGATGCTGGAGACAGGTGTAACGCCAGTGATCCCGGCACAAGGGTCGGTGGGGGCCTCTGGCGATCTGGCGCCGCTGTCCCATATGGCCGCTGTCATGATGGGTGCTGGCGAGGCGGACTTCGATGGTACGGTGATGCCGGGTGATGCCGCATTGGCAGCGGCTGGCCTGGAACCCATCGAACTTGGCCCCAAGGAAGGTCTTGCGCTGATCAACGGAACGCAGTTTTCCACCGCCTTCGCGTTGGCCGGGCTGTTCCGAGCGTGGCAGGCGGCGCAGAGCGCGCTGGTCACTTCGGCGCTCACGACCGACGCCATTATGGGGTCAACAGCGCCGTTGCAGCCCGAGATCCATACGCTGCGCGGTCATCGCGGTCAGATCGAGGCGGGGGCCACGATGCGGGCCATTCTGGCAGGTTCGGTCATTCGGGAAAGCCACCGCGACGGCGACACGCGCGTGCAGGATCCCTATTGCATCCGCTGCCAGCCGCAGGTCGTGGGCGCGGCAATGGATGTGCTGCGTCAGGCCGCAACCACTCTGGAGATTGAAGCCAACGCAGCCACGGACAATCCGCTGGTGCTGTCCGAAGCCGGAATGATCGTATCGGGCGGGAACTTTCACGCCGAACCGGTCGGCTTTGCCGCCGACATGATTGCGCTGGCCGTGGCCGAGATCGGGGCCATCGCGCAGCGTCGCATTGCCTTGATCGTTGACCCGGCGCTCAGCTTTGACCTGCCGCCTTTCCTGACCCCGAATCCGGGATTGAACTCCGGGTATATGATCGCCGAAGTGACTACGGCGGCATTGATGAGCGAGAACAAGCATCTGGCCAACCCCTGCGTGACCGACAGCACGCCAACGTCAGCCAACCAAGAGGATCATGTCTCGATGGCGGCTCATGGCGCGCGGCGACTGGGGCCAATGGTCACCAATCTCGAGCGTATTCTGGGCGTTGAACTGTTATGCGCCACGCAGGGCGTTGAATTCCGCGCGCCTCTGGTAACCAGTGAAACACTGCAGGGTGTGATGGCGCGCCTACGGTCTGAAGTCCCGCTTCTGGGTGATGACCGGTACATGGCGACTGAGATTGAAGCAGCCTCGACCTTGATTGCCAGAGGCGAAATTGCGCATCGAACGGGAATTGCGATGCCAGAGCTCGGGGCATGACAGAGGTGGTGGAAATCCGGCGGGGCTCCGGGCCGATGGTCCTGGGTCTGCCCCACACGGGCACATACGTGCCGTCGGAAGTCCAAGCACAGATGAATGGCCGTGGCCGGGAACTGGCTGACACAGATTGGCATATTCATAGCCTTTACGAAGGGCTGTTGCCGGATGTCACAACCGTTCGCGCCACGTTTCATCGTTATGTGGTCGACGCCAACCGCGATCCGTCTGGCGTCTCGCTTTATCCGGGTCAGAACACAACGACACTTGTGCCGCTGACGGATTTTGACGGGCAAGACATCTGGACGAGTCCGCCCTCTGATCGGGATATCGTAGAACGAACGGAAGCGTTTCACATGCCTTACCACAGAGCTTTGGCCACAGAGCTCGAACGTGTGAAAGCGATCCACGGCGTTGCGGTGCTGTATGATTGCCATTCCATCCGCAGTCATATCCCATTTCTGTTCGACGGCACCCTGCCGGACATGAATATCGGAACCAACGGCGGCGAGACCTGCTCGCCCCAAATTGAAGCCATCGCGCATGAATTTGCGGCTTCATCGCCCTACAGCACGGTGCTGAACGGGCGCTTCCAGGGCGGGTGGTCTACCCGCCACTATGGCCGACCGGCGATGGGTATTCACGCCATTCAGATGGAACTGGCCCAGGCGATCTATCTGAGCGCCGAAACTCCGCCATGGACCTATGACGCCAAGAAAGCCGCCCGCTTGCGCCGCTGGCTAAAAGACATCCTGGACGCCATCCAGGACACAGCATTGGAGCTTACCCCATGACTGACCCTCGCAAAAACACGCGTGATGTGTACCCGCCAACCGGCCCTGAACTGAATACAAAAAGCTGGATGACCGAAGCGCCGCTGCGCATGCTTATGAACAACCTGCATCCGGATGTGGCAGAGAACCCGCATGAGTTGGTGGTCTACGGGGGCATCGGCCGGGCGGCACGCACATGGAACGATTTTGACACGATTGTCGCCAGCCTGAAGGATCTGGAAGAGGATGAGACGCTGGTGGTGCAGTCGGGCAAGCCGGTTGCAATTGTGCGCACCCATTCGGATGCGCCTCGGGTGCTGATCGCCAATTCGAACCTTGTACCGCATTGGGCCAATTGGGATCATTTCAACGAGCTCGATAAGAAGGGGTTGACGATGTACGGCCAGATGACAGCTGGCTCGTGGATTTACATCGGTACGCAGGGCATCGTTCAGGGCACATACGAGACCTTTGCCGAAGCTGGTCGGCAGCATTATGGCGGTGACCTGACCGGCAAATGGATCCTGACCGGAGGTTTGGGCGGTATGGGTGGCGCGCAACCTCTGGCCGCTGTTTTTGCGGGGGCCTGCTGTCTTGCAGTGGAATGCAACCCGGACAGCATCGATTTCCGCCTGCGCACCAAGTATCTGGACGAAAAGGCAGAAACGCTGGACGAGGCGTTGGCCATGATTGATCGCTGGACCAAGGCCGGTGCGGCGAAATCGGTGGGTTTGCTGGGCAATGCCGCTGAAATCTTTCCCGAGATCTACCGCCGCATGCAGGCCGGTGGCATGCGCCCTGATATCGTCACCGACCAGACCAGCGCGCATGATCCGGTGAACGGGTATCTGCCGCTGGGATGGACCATGGCCCAGTGGAAGGACAAACGCGAAAGCGATCCCAAAGCGGTGGAAAAGGCTGCGCGCGCTTCAATGAAACAGCATGTGGCCGCCATGGTCGATTTTTGGAACGCGGGTGTGCCGACGCTGGATTATGGAAATAACATCCGGCAGGTGGCGCAGGATGAAGGGCTGGAGAACGCCTTTGCCTTTCCCGGTTTCGTACCCGCCTATATCCGCCCGCTGTTCTGCCAGGGTATCGGCCCGTTCCGCTGGTGCGCCTTGTCGGGTGACCCCGAGGACATCTACAGGACCGACGCCAAAATGAAGGAGCTTTTTCCAGAAAACACCCATCTGCACAATTGGCTGGACATGGCGCAGGAGCGTATCGCCTTCCAGGGCCTGCCCGCGCGGATCTGCTGGATCGGGTTGGGTGATCGTCACAAGGCCGGCCTGGCCTTCAACGAAATGGTGAAGACCGGAGAGCTGAAAGCCCCCGTTGTCATCGGGCGGGATCATCTGGACAGTGGTTCGGTGGCGTCTCCCAACCGTGAAACCGAGGCGATGAAAGACGGGTCAGACGCTGTTTCGGATTGGCCGCTGTTGAATGCACTGGTCAATACGGCCTCTGGCGCGACCTGGGTGTCACTGCATCACGGCGGCGGTGTTGGCATGGGTTTCAGTCAACATGCAGGCGTTGTGATCTGCGCGGACGGCACCGATGCGGCGGCCAAACGGCTGGAGCGGGTTCTGTGGAACGATCCGGCGTCGGGTGTCTGGCGGCACGCTGACGCCGGGTATGAAAGTGCAAGGGAGTGCGCGCGCGTACATGGGCTGCGTTTGCCGGGCATTCTGGGATGAACGCGGCGGCCAAAGCACCAAAAATTTTTCGGAGGCGAACGTCATTTGTGACATTGTTGGGGTAACTTAGCGCTAACGTCACACTTTCCTATTTCAGAAAGATTTTGTTTCGGCTAGGCCTATGTTCTTAAGTAGTGCACCAGGCAAACGACAACTGAAAAGGTGGCTCGTCCGTTGCTCGATCTTATACAAGCCCGGTCCGTTCTGTCGGACGTCTATGACCTCGCCCCATCGGCCACGTTGGCCAATGAAATGCAGGACATTTATGCGCGCATGGACCGCGTGGTCAGCCCGCCGGACTGGGCGATCTATGCGCCGTATGTGCGTGCGATCAACGCGCTGAAGAAAGAGCGCAACGCGGTGATCTTGGGGCATAACTACATGACGCCCGAGATTTTCCATGGCGTGTCGGACTTCGTGGGCGACAGCCTGCAACTGGCCATGAAGGCCAGCGAAGTCGAAGAGGACGTGATCGTGCAGGCCGGCGTGCATTTCATGGCCGAGACGTCGAAGATCTTGAGCCCGCAGAAAACCGTTCTGATGCCGGATATGGCCGCTGGCTGTTCTCTGGCGGAATCGATCACCGCCGAGGGGGTCGAGGAGATGCGGGCCAAATACCCGGGTGCGCCGGTCGTGTCGTACGTGAACACGACGGCAGAGGTCAAAGCGGCCTCGGATATCTGCTGCACCTCGTCAAACGCACTGCAGATCGTGAACGCGATGGACAGTGACACGGTCATCATGACGCCCGACCAGTATCTTGCGCAGAATGTGGCCAATGAAAGCCATAAAAACATTGTCTACTGGCCGGGCTCCTGCATCGTTCATGAACAGTACACCGCACAGGACCTGCGCGATTTTCGCGCGTGGAACCCGGGCACACGCCTTATTGCCCATCCCGAATGCCCGCCCGATGTCGTGGCCGAAGCCGATTTCTCGGGATCGACCAGCGGCATCCTGAAATACGTTCAAGACGAAAAACCTGAAAAGGCGATGCTGATCACAGAGTGCTCGATGGCATCGAACATTGCGGATGAGTTGCCCGAGGTCGACTTTGTCGGGCCCTGCAACATGTGCCCGTACATGAAGAAGATCACGCTCGAAAAGATCCTGTACGTGCTGCACACAATGGAAGGTCAGGTCGAGGTTGCCGAAGATGTCGCCAGCAAAGCGCGCAAGTCCGTGCAGGCCATGATCGATCTGTCGCGCAAACTGGGTATCTGACCTGAAATGACCGACATCGCCACGGATCGCGTCATCATCGTGGGGGCGGGTATCGGAGCGCTGTACGCTGCGTTGAAACTTGCGCCGCGGCCCGTGGTGGTGATTTCGCCGGACTCGTTGGGTGAGGGGGCTAGTTCGGCCTGGGCGCAGGGTGGTGTGGCGGCTGCGATGGATCTATCCGACAGTCCGGAAAGTCATGCGGCGGATACGGTTCAGGCCGGGGCGGGCACGGTTGTGCCCGCGGTTGCGGATCTGGTGACGCGGGAGGCGCGCGCCTACATCCTTGATCTGACCACACTGGGCACGCCTTTCGATCGGACCGAAGATGGCAGTTACGTTCTGTCGCGTGAGGCTGCCCACAGTTTCGCGCGCGTGGTGCGCGTGAAGGGGGATCAAGCCGGGGCCGAGATCATGGCCGCCCTGATCGAACAAGTGCGGGAAACCCCTTCTATTCAGGTGCTTGAAGGGGCAATCGCCGTTGGGCTGACCGTCGATGGTGATCGCGTAACCGGCGTTTCCATTCAGGACGCGTCCGAGGGTGGATCGAATACGGTAACGCTGCGCGGACCGGCCGTGTTGCTTGCCGGAGGCGGATCGGGTGGGCTGTTTGCGCTGACCACCAATCCGCCCCGGATTCGCGGGCAGGTCATCGGCATGGCGGCCCGCGCCGGAGCGGTGATCGCGGATGCCGAATTTGTTCAGTTTCACCCCACGGCTATGGATGTCGGCGAAGACCCCGCGCCGCTGGCGACTGAGGCGTTGCGCGGTGAGGGTGCGATCCTGATCAACAAGCACGGTGTTCGGTTCATGCAGGACCTCCACCCGGATGCCGAGCTGGCCCCGCGCGATGTCGTGGCGCGCGCGATATTTGCCGAGATACAGGCTGGCAACCGGCCAATGCTGGACACCCGCGCGGCCTTGGGCGAACGGGTCAAAGAGCTTTTCCCGTCAGTTGCTGAATACTGTGCCCGCAACGGAATTGACCCGGCACAAGATCCCATTCCGGTTGCACCCGCAGCGCATTATCATATGGGCGGCATCGCAACCGACACACAGGGGCGAGCCAGTCTCGACCGGTTGTGGGTCTGCGGAGAGGCGTCCTCGACCGGGCTGCATGGGGCGAACCGGCTGGCGTCGAATGGGCTGTTGGAGGCTCTGGTCTATGCCCGCATTTGCGCAGATGACATATCTGGCAGCTTGCCTGCTGTATCTGGATCTGATCCGCTTGAAGTTCATTTCTCCAGAACCAACGCGCCCAAGGCCGCAAAGGCTCTGCAGGAATTGCGGCGGACAATGACCCGCGACGTTGGTGTGGTGCGCAATCGTGATGGTCTGACGCGTGCATTGGCGACCATCGCCGCCCTGGAAACCGAGCATCAGGACTGCCCGGCGTTCCAAAACATGTGTGCAACCGCCACGTTGATCGCAGTCGGCGCATTGCTTCGGGAAGAAAGCCGGGGCGCGCATGAACGGTCCGATTTCCCTGATACGGCTGAAGGACAGGGCCAGCGGTCACGGATGCTTTTGTCCGACGCGCTCGCCGTCCGCTCTCAAGCTTGCAAGGAACTGTCATGAGTTACGCAACCCTGCCTGATCTGGTTCTTGAACCGATGGTTCGCGCGGCATTGATGGAAGATCTGGGCACCTATGGCGACATCACCACGCGTGCCGTTATTCCCGATGGGACCATGTATGAGGCCCGGCTGAACGCGCGTGAGGAGGCCGTCGTGTCGGGTATGCAGGTGGCCGCGCTTGCGTTCCGATTGGTTGATCCGGCCTTGGACATTGAAACCCATTGTCAGGACGGTGCGACCTGTCAAAAAGGCGACACCCTGATGACCGTCAAAGGGTCGGCTGCATCCATTCTGTCAGGAGAACGGGTTGCATTGAACTTTGCCGGTCGGCTGACGGGAATAGCCACCCAGACAGCGGCGTTCGTTGCGCAGACTCAGGGCACCAACGCCCGGATAACGTGCACCCGTAAAACCACACCGGGTCTGCGGATCGTTGAAAAACTGGCCGTTCTGCATGGTGGCGGTTTCAACCATCGTTACTCACTGTCCGATGCAATCCTGATCAAGGACAATCATATTGCCGCAGCCGGGGGTATCCGTCAGGTGCTGAGCGCTGCGAAGGCCAACGCCAGTCACATGATGGCCGTCGAGATCGAGGTTGACCGGCTGGACCAACTCAGCGCGGTGCTTGAGGTTGGCGGCGCTTCGGTCGTGTTGCTGGACAATATGGACAACGATACCTTGCGCAAAGCGGTTGCCATGGTGGATGGCCGGATGAAGACCGAAGCCAGCGGAAATGTCACGCGCGACCGGGTGGCTTCGATCGCCGCAACCGGGGTGGACTATGTATCGTCTGGCGCGCTGACGCACTCAGTCCGGACGGTCGATCTCGGTCTGGATTTCTGAACATTCGCGCCGCGTCAGCTTAATCCTTGGACAGATTCGTAGCGAATTGTGGATCGGCGCCAGCCGTCAGCCTGGATCAAATAACAACGATCTATTGCACTTAGGCGCACAGGTCGCCACGGTGGCGGGCAGGGCAACGGCATTCAAAAGGTCGGCCTTAGTACATAACAAGGAGGAGACACCGTGAACGCATCTCTCACATTTGAACATCTCAAGACCCAGGTTTCTGCGGGTGAGGTGGACACGGTTCTGGTCTGCATGGTCGATATGCAGGGTCGCCTGATGGGCAAGCGGTTCCATGCCGGGCATTTTGTTGATGGTGGATGGGAAGAGACGCATTGCTGCAACTACCTTTTGGCCACCGATCTGGAGATGGGAACGCCGGATGGTTACGCCTCGACCAGTTGGGAGCGGGGTTATGGCGACTACGTCATGAAGCCCGATCTGGACACGCTGCGCCCGGTGCCGTGGCTCGACGGAACAGTGATGGTGATGTGCGATGTTCTGGATCACCACACGCATGCCGAGGTCCCGCATGCGCCCCGTTCGGTGCTGAAGAAACAGGTCGAGCGGTTAAGGGCCATGGGTTACGAGGCGATGACCGCGACCGAGTTGGAGTTCTTTCTGTTCGAAAAGAGCTTTGACCAGATCCGCAAGGACGGATTCCGCGATCTGGCGCCGATCTCGGGCTATAACGAAGACTATCACATCCTGCAGACCACCAAGGAAGAGCATGTGATGCGCCCGATCCGCAATCATCTGTGGGAGGCCGGGATACCGATCGAGAACTCGAAAGGCGAGGCCGAGACTGGACAGGAAGAGCTCAACATCAGATATGCGCCAGCCATGGAGACAGCGGAATATCATTCGATTGCCAAGAATGCGGTGAAGGAGATCGCCTGGCAACATGGCCATGCGGCGACGTTCCTGCCGAAATGGCATCACGATAAGGTGGGCAGTTCATCCCATGTGCATCAGTCGCTTTGGGCGGGGGACCGTCCGGTGTTCTTTGATGAGGCGGACGAGTTTGGCATGTCCGCGGTTATGAAGAGTTACATGGCGGGCCTGCTGAAATATGCCGCCGACTATACCTGTTTCATGGCGCCCTACATCAACAGCTACAAGCGTTTCATGAAGGGGAGTTTTGCGCCGACGCGGATCATCTGGTCGGTGGACAACCGTACTGCCGGGTTTCGGTTGTGCGGCGAAGGCACAAAGGCGGTTCGCGTGGAATGCCGGATTCCCGGCTCGGACATGAACCCCTATCTGGTTCTGGCGGGCATGCTGGCTGCCGGGATTGCCGGCGTCGAGGAGGGGTTGGAACTGCCGCCGCCGGCAAGAGGCGATGTCTACCAGGGTGCAACCGGTATGATCCCCGGCACCCTGCGCGCGGCGCGGGATGCCTTGCATGGTTCAGCCATGTTGCGTGCGGCGATGGGAGACGATGTGGTTGATCACTATGTACGTGCGGCCGAGGTCGAGATTGAAGAGTTCGAACGCGTGGTCACCGACTGGGAAATCGCCCGTGGGTTTGAGCGCGCCTGATGGCGAGCCGGGGCGTTGACAGGTGTCTTTTTTCGAGTCCATGGCGCAATGACGGCAATCCACAAGATATTTTGGCCGGAAAATGCAGGGATGTTTTCTCTTGAGCCCAGATGGAGAACGCTGCAGATGATTGGCGGCTTGCCTGCTATTGGCTCCGACGATCCTATTCGTCCAAAAACTTACAATCAGAAAAAGGTGACATCATGAGCCTTGTTGGAAACTGGTCCTATCCGACTGCTGTCAAGTTTGGGGCAGGGCGAATTAGGGAATTGCCAGAGGCCTGCGCGTCTGCGGGTATGAAGTCCCCGATGCTGGTGACGGACAAGGGGCTGGCCGATCTGCCGATTACGTCCGAGACGCTGGATATCATGGAGGCGGCCGGTCTGGGCCGGGGCCTGTTCTCGGATGTGGATCCGAACCCGAACGAGAAAAACCTTGAGGCGGGTGTCGCGGCTTATCGCGCTGGTGGGCATGACGGGGTGATCGCATTTGGCGGCGGCTCTGGTCTGGATCTCGGTAAGATGGTTGCGTTCATGGCGGGCCAGACGCGCCCCGTTTGGGATTTCGAGGATGTCGGCGACTGGTGGACCCGTGCGGACGCGGACGCGATTGCGCCTATCATTGCCGTGCCGACAACAGCCGGAACCGGGTCAGAGGTCGGCAGGGCCAGCGTCATCACCAACTCGGAAACCCATGCGAAGAAGATCATCTTCCATCCCAGGGTTCTGCCAACAGTTGTAATCTGCGATCCGGAACTGACAGTGGGCATGCCCAAGTTTATCACTGCGGGCACCGGTCTCGACGCCTTTGCGCATTGTGTCGAGGCGTTTTCGAGCCCGCATTACCATCCGATGAGCCAGGGCATAGCGCTGGAGGGCATGCGGCTGGTCAAGGACTATCTGCCGCGCGCTTACGGCGACGGCACCGATATCGAAGCCCGCGCCCAGATGATGAGCGCGGCGGCCATGGGCGCCACGGCCTTCCAGAAAGGCCTCGGCGCGATCCACGCGATGAGCCACCCGATAGGCGCGGTGTTCAACACGCATCACGGCACGACCAACGCGGTCTGCATGCCTGCGGTTTTGGAGTTCAACGCCCCGGCTATCGCGGACAAGTTCCAGATGGCAGGGGCCTATCTGGGCATAGATGGCGGCTTTGACGGGTTCCGTCGCTTCGTGCAGGAATTCAACGATTCGCTGGGTATTCCCCGACGCCTATCCGAACTAGGTGTTACGGAGGCGTCTATTCCTGAACTCGTTCAGGGGGCGATCATGGATCCGTCCTGTGGGGGCAATCCGATTGACCTGAACGAAGATCATCTTGCCGCCTTGTTCAGATCTGCCCTTTAAAACTGAAAAGGCCCGGCAAAGAGCGCCGGGCCTGTCTTAGAGCTCGGAACTATTCGGCTGCGATGGCGCGTTCATTGCCTGCCTGCCGCTGTATCGGGATCCATTCCAGATCGCGACTGTAGCGCCATGCCAGATCGCCATTTTCGTCCATCGCGATCAGGTGCAGCCAGCGATTGTCAAACAGCTCTTTCACCCCTGCGTGTTTCTTCAGGATGCTGTTCATCGCATCGCGCGGCGCTTCGATGATGACCGACAGGCGCAAAGGATCATGCTGGAACTGTTCACCGTCATGAACGGACTGCCATGGCAGGCCAGGACGCAGAGCGCCTCCGTTGCCTTCGACGACGCCGATACCGCCCACCACATTGTGCAACAGCTTGTTGCCACCGCCAAACAGCCTTGGCGTTACCGTGGACCCATAGTATTGCAGACTGATCCAGCTGGCGACGACGACCGGTGCTGTCATGATCAGTTCCAACACGCCAAACCCCTCATCCGCACGCCAATCGTAGCTGTGCAGAAAGGACTGACCGGCCAGCCCGGTTCCATCTGTCCGAGCACGCGGTGCGGCGATGAAAGCCCGGCATCCGGCCAGACCCCATTCCGGGCGCAGTTCGGCCCAGTCGACCGCGCGGCGGGCGATATCCTCGGCACCGCCGGCACGCGGCAACCGCAGCGCGCGTTCGGCCCGTGCCAGACGCCCGGCGGCCTGCAGCCAGCCTGTAAGCTTTGCGATATCCTGCGACCAGCTTCCGGCGGGGTGGTCCTGATCGAACAGGGTCACCGCGTCCGTCGTCGTATGGTGCATGGCCGCCAAAAACAGCGTGTCCGCCGGGATGTCGATGCCGTGTTCGCGTAATCCGTCGCGCACCGCGCCTTCATTCAGCAGGCCCGCCAGCAACCGCGCGCTGACATCCCCGGCGTGTCCGCCACAGGCCCCACATTGCAAGGCGCTTTCGTGCGGGTTGTTGGTCACATCTGCGCCGTGCCCCGCCAACATGACAATGCGTGCAAAATCCCGTGTCAAAGACATTGCACCCAGAATGGCCTTGGCGGATTCGATCCGTGTTTGCAGGTCAATCGAGGGGTCGAGGCGCGGTGCCGGATCGAATTTAGCCGCGCCTTTGCCCGCCGCCAGCGCGTCTCGCAACAGCTTGCCCGCATAGACCGGTCCTGTGGCTTCGACAAAGGCAAAGGACGACACGGCGGCCAGCTTGAACCGGCCCCAGGCGCGTTTGGCCCGGGCGGTGTACCGGCGGCTCAGATCGGATTGTGTATCTTCGGCTGCCGTCGAGGTCACGTTGTTTTGCAACAAGACCGGTCCGCGGAATTCTGTCACATCGGATCCGGCGCATTTATGGGCGCTGGCCAAGCCAAAGAACCCCGCAAAGCCAATGGTTTCGATACCGCTGTCCTGCGCCTCGAGCGACCGGCGGAACACTTCGGACCGCACGTCGATGCAAAAGGCGGCCTGCACCAGCGGACGGCCCTCGGCCCTGCGCGGCTGACCCTCGGACAGGGTTTGCGCCAGCTTGCGCTGTTGCGCGCGTTCGGCAGCGTCCTGCAACAGCGCATCGATCACCAGATCCCGTGTTGGCGTCACGGGCGCCTCGTGCTGAGCGATGGTTTCAGACCACCGCGCCGCGATCTGGTCGCGATACAGCTCGAACAGCGCTTCTTCGAAGACCAGCCGGATCGCCAGAAGCTCGTTCGCTGTGGTGTCGTTTTGGTTGTTGAGCTCGGCCTGCCACAGAAGGTACCGCGCATACTGGGACCAACCGCCAAGTGTAACCAACCAGCGGTGAAACGCGGTTTCCGCGGCTTCGGGTGTAACCCCAAGTGTTTCCGAAGCACGCCCGATTGCCCGCCAGGGAGACCTGTTGGTAGCCGCAACGTAAGCGCCGAACCCTTTGAGGCCGTGAATTTCCAGCGTCAGATCGCGCGACGCGAACTCCCGCCAGGCGCTGAAGGCGCCGCCGGTGCGGCTGGGCTGCCACAGGGCCTGTCCCTGATCGAAGTGACTGGCTGCCCAGGCCCCGATGCGTTCTTCAATGAGGCCAGGCCAGTCGATACCAGACACGTCGGCGGCCAGATCGGCGACGGTGGGCAAAGCGGAGACAGGCGATGGTTCGGTTGCAAGTGCCGCTTTGATGTCCTCCAGGTCAGGGGAGTCAAACCGGCTTTCGACATTGGACAGGGCCTCGGCCAGATCGGCGTCCAGAATCTCGCCCGATTTGAGCTTTTTCGAAAAGATCGCCCTGTCTGGCGTGATGCGCAGTCCAGAAACCCGGCCAAGGCGGGCTGCGGTGATGGCAAGCGTCTCGTCCGATTGTCCCAGAAACGGGTTCACGGCCACGTTTGAGGCCAGCGGGAACAGTGGGGGGATTTGCCGGACGGCGTCATCGGCAATCGCGACCAGCTCCAGCAGGGCGGCGGGATAGCTTTCGTGTTTCATATACATGTCTGGTCCCTCTTCACACGGTCCGGGGCTTGGACCATCCGTCCAGAAGCCGGTCAAAGATTGCGTTTGCGTAAAGCCCGTTCGACAGGTGCACCCGAAGCCCGGCCGCCGCCGGATGTGAGGCCCAGAGCGGGAAGGTCGATTGTGCCAGTGCGACGGCGCCAAAGCTGATCAGTGCCAGGATCATCAAAGCCCACTCCAAGGGTCCGGGGGCTGGCGTTGCCGGAAGAGTTCCTGCAGTCAGATGCTGGGCCGCCATTTGCAGCAGGAAATAGCTGACCGACGTGACGCTGGCATAGACCACGGTCCGACGGGTCAGTGCTCCGGGGGCTGCATCTGCAAAACCCTGCGCCAGCAGGTAGGCCACGCCAAAGATCAGGATCACACCCAGTACAATCGCCTGGATTGACTTGCCGTCGATTCCGAACACAGCAGCGACCACACCATAGATCAGGATACCGATGACAAAGGCCTGGATCACGTTGCGTGCGCTTGGAACGGCAACCGGGCCGGGACGTTTGATCGCGGCGACGTTGCGGACCGCCTCGCCCGCGCTGAGGAACGCGTGCGCCTTGTAGAGCGAATGTGCAACGATATGCAGCAGCGCCAGTGGAAACAGCGCCAGGCCGCATTGCATCACCATGAAGGCCATCTGCGCGATCGTGGACCAGGCCAGCGAGGTCTTGACCGCCGGTTGCGTCAGCATCACCAGCCCGGCAAACAAGGCGGTGAACCCACCCAGCATCACCAGAAGGGCCATGATCCCGGGTGCCGCGAGCATGACATCGGCGAAGCGGATCAGCAGAAAGCCACCGGCATTGATGACGCCGGCATGCAGCAGCGCGGATACCGGGGTGGGCGCTTCCATCACCTCGGTCAACCACCCGTGGATCGGAAACTGGGCAGAGGCCATCACCGCCGCCAGTGCGATCAGCAAGGCCGCAGAAATCGTCATGACGGTGGGTTGTGCCTGGGACAGGATCGCGGCTATATCCGTCGTGCCATAGCTCAGGATCAGCAGCGGGACGGCCAGCGCCAGAGACACTTCGCTGATCCGGGCCACCACGGCCTTTTTGCGGGCCGCGCGCCGCGCAGTGGTCCGTTCCGGGTAGAACAGCAGAAGCTTGTGCATGGCAAGGCTGGTCACGACCCAGGCCGCGAGCAACTGCACGAGATTGCCGGACATCACCAGCAACAGAACCGCAGCCAGCGTCACCATCATCCAACCGGTAAATGCGCCTTGCCCCGCCTCGCCGTCCATATATGTCGCCGAGTACCGCAGAACGATCCAGCCGATGAAACTGACCAGAACCAGCATGATCGCGCTGACCGCATCCAGACGCACCGACAGGCCAACTCCCCAGAACCCGATCAGAGCAGACGTGCCCGATCCGTGCAGGATCAACATCAAGCCCGACAAAGCGGCCACGGCAAAGGCGGCCACTGCAGCCCATTCCGACAATTTCGGAACCAGACCAGGGCGTATCCCGGGGTGGCGGCTTGCATAATAAGCCGAAGCCAGCAGGATCAGCGGGCTCAGGAGTGGAAGAAACAGGTAGATCATGGTCGTATCCCTCAGCGATGGGGGCTGGCGCGCCCGTTTTTCAGGACATACTGCGGCAATAGGTTTATGAAAAATTCATTGTTTGCCGGTTATAGTTCTACTAAATAGAACGATATGCCACTTAACTATCACCACCTGCGTTATTTCTGGGCCGTCGCGCATGACGGGAACCTCACGCGAACCGCACAACGTCTGAACCTGTCGCAATCCGCGCTGTCGGTTCAGATCAAGGAGCTTGAGGAACGTCTGGGCCATCCCCTGTTCGAACGCCGCGGACGCAAACTGCACCTGACCGAGGCGGGGCATATCGCATTGGATCACGCCGATGCAATTTTTGCGACGGGTCAAGAGCTTGTGGCTACGTTGCAGGATGCCGGGAACACAAGACAGGCCCTGCGGGTCGGGGCTCAGTCCACACTGTCGCGAAACTTTCAGATCGGGTTTCTGCGCCCCATTTTGGCCCGCAAGGATGTCGAGGTGATCCTGCGGTCCGGCAGTCCGAGCGAACTGCTCGGCGGGTTGGAGACGTTGAATTTTGACCTGGTATTGATGAATCACGAGCCAGCAAGTGACAGTTTGACCAGTTTTGAAACGCATCACATTGCCGAGCAACCGGTCAGCATCGTTGGCACGCCTGAGCGGCTGGATCCCGGACGTCCCATCAAGGACCTGCTCGAGGAGCATCCTTTCATTCTGCCAACAACCAACAACAGCGTCCGCACCGCGTTTGACGCTATGGCCAGCCGTATGTCAGTCCGCCCACAAATCGCAGCCGAGGTGGATGACATGGCGATGATGCGCCTGCTGGCGCGCGAAGATATCGGGCTGGCGCTGGTCGCACCGATCGTTGTGCAGGACGAGTTGTCGTCCGGCAGGTTGCTTGAAGCCGAGGAGCATCCGCGCATTAAAGAAAACTTCCACGCGGTCACGTTCCGACGGCGGTTTCCCAATCCACTGGTTCAGCAGTTGTTGGCGGGCAGCGCGGCGTTATTGTGACAAACCAAGGCGGACAGCGATTGACGGGAACACGCAGCCAGTCCAATTTCATAACACGTTGTGGCTGGGGCGTGACGAGGCTGGACCGCGTCGTTGACCCTCCACCGACGCGCTAATTGATAGTCGCTCGAAGGTTTGCGCTTTGCATGCGATTTGCTGACGAAGCGACCTGAGATGGTACTCCTTGCACGTGCTCGGTTGTTCTTCTTTGGTATAGTTTTTTGTCCTTTCTGTTGGTTACGCGGCCTGAGCTTTCGTCTCATCGATGACACGTGCCGAGCCCGCGTTGCTGGACACAGACGAAGCGCAATTCTTGACGTTGTGTTTTTGTGTATAGCGCTCACTGCGCACCATGGTTTCGCCGTTCGACGCCACAAAGCGGGTGAAGTGCTGACCATCACTTGACTTGACGAACTCCCAACGATACCCGCTTCCTGTCTCACCCACTGTAAGTTCGACAATCGGCGCGCCGAGGGCATTTGCTTTGAGCGAAGAGATGTTCCTTTTCGCTGCGTCTTTGGAGGTGAGGTTCTCTGACCACACCATGATTTCGGAGTTGTAGGTGAAGCGCACACGGTACTGACCGCTTGCCGCATCAACAATCTTGAAAGCGTACATAGCATGCTCCTTTGTTGCTGTAGTGACGTTGTGTTGCTAGTTAGCAATCACAGGGATGTCCGATTCTTGAGCAGTTGCAAGAATGAAACGGGAGAGCACATGTCGAATTTCTTTGATGCGGAGGGCTTCTATGCTGCCCTCGATGCAATCAGGCGAGATAGAGAGGTTTCTTGGAAGAAAGTTGCAGAGAAAGCCAAAATCTCGGCTTCTACTTTGACCCGCATGGGTCAGGGAAAACGACCCGACGTCGATAGCCTTGCGGCGCTGGCATCCTGGTCGGGCTTGGATGTGAGCCAGTTCTATCGCGACACCGGCACACCGCGAGCTCAAAAGGATACGCTCGCGGAGATAACCACCCTGCTTCGTGCGGACAGACACATCGGTGGTGAAAACGCTCAAACGATGGAACTCATGATCAAGACGCTTTACGAAGATATGAGGAAACGCAGGGCAAATGGGACATAGGTTCGAGCACGGTTTCAAAGCAGAAGTCGTGCGATATGCGGAAGAGTTCAGAGCAGAGTTGGTTCTCATGCCGGACGCGCCATTGTGTCCGCGTGATTTGGCAGAACACCTAGGCATCCCAGTATTCGGTATTCGCGACAATCCGAAACTGCCACTTGAAGTTACAAACTATTGGGCTAACCACCCTAAAGACCCGTTCTCTGGTCTCATCATCTCGAATGGAAACTACAAGGAAATACATCACAACGATTTTCATCACCCTCGTCGTCAAAATTCCAATCTGACACATGAGCTATCCGCCTGTCCTTGCAGCCGCCGCGCCGCGTTCCATTCTGATTGACCGTGGCGAACCAACAACAAACGCATCACTCGATCCTTTCACCATTTAAGCCAAACCAACTGTCGGGCTGACGCGGCAGGCAAAACTGAATCGTGTCGCCGATGCCCGCTTCCGGCGCGTTCTCGACTATCGCGGTCAGGCGCAAGCCATCCCGGAGACCCGTCACCATCGTTCGCCCCGCAATGGCGCTGGTTTCCACCAATTCCATTGGCAAGGTCGTGCCCCCGGCACTGTCGGCAAGGGTCATCGACTCCGCCCGGTACATCGCCAAGCATTCCTCGACCGGGGCCGACATCGGCATATGCCGTCCGCCCACCAGATATCCGGTACCGTTCTTGACCACCGGCACCATGTTGTTGGGCGGGGATCCGACAAAGGTCGCGACAAAGGCGGTTTCGGGGCGTTCCACCAGATCTTTTGGCGTGCCGAACTGCTGCACCCGCCCCTGGTTCATAACAGCCACATGACTTGCCATTGTCATCGCTTCGATCTGATCGTGTGTGACATAAACCGTGGTGGCCCCGGTTGCGCGATGCAGGCGCTTGAGTTCGGTGCGCATCTCGACTCGCAACTTTGCGTCCAAATTCGACAGCGGTTCATCAAACAACAGGATCGACGGCTTTGGTGCGATCGTGCGGGCAATTGCGACACGCTGTTGCTGCCCGCCGGAAATTTCATTGGGATAGCGGTCTGCCAGTTGCGCGATGTCCAAGAGCTCAAGCACCTCGCCGACCCGCTTGGCCCGCTCGGCCTTGGGCATCTTCATCACTTTCAGCGGCCAATCAACATTGCCGCGCACCGACATATGGGGCCAGAGTGCATAGGACTGAAAAACCAGACCAGAGTTGCGCTTGGCGGGATCAACCGTCCAGTTCCGGTCACCGTCCGACACCGTCTCACCGGCGAACATGATCTGCCCCGCAGACGGTAATTCCAGCCCAGCCAGCATTCGCAGCAAGGTGGTCTTGCCACAGCCAGATGGTCCAAGCAGCACAAGGAACGCACCGTCCGGCACAGTGATCGACACGTCTTTGACCGCATCAAAATCGCCAAATTGCTTTGTTAGATTACGTATGTCCAGCATGGGGTCCTTTAGTTTTGCAGCCAGGGTTGGGATTTTGCTTGCAACCGATTGGCGATCAACGTGGCCGAGATTGAGATGAATAGGATCACCACAGTAATCGCGTTCGCAAACTGTCCGAACCCTTCCGAGGCATAGCGATACGCAACGACCGATAAGACCGGCATCGTTGGTGTGAAGAGCAGCACAACCAAGGACAGGTCGCGGATGATTTTAACGAAGATCAAGATACCGCCCGCGGCCAGCCCTCGGATCGCCAGTGGCACTGTGATGGCAAGGAGGCGCCGTGCAAAGCTTGCGCCTGTGATACGTGCGCTTTCTTCCAACTCGCCGCTGACCTGCTGGATCACCGCACGACCGGTCTGTACCGAGAACGGCAACAGATACGCAGTGCCAGCAATGACCAACAAGGCGAAAGTTCCGTATAACGCTGGCAGCGGTCCGATGGGTGCGCCCAGATAGGCGATGTAAGCCGCGCCAAAAGCAATACCTGGAACCAAGAGCGGCAGAAAGCTGATCTGGGTTATGGCGGCAGACGCCCAGCCGTCGCGGAACCGGGCGGTCGTGTAGGACGCCAGCAGGCCCACGAACATCCCCGCAAACGCAACCGCAAGACCAAGCCCCAACGTGACCGTCAACGCCCTCACGATATCCTCGTTGTAGGCGATACCAGGGATGCCTTGGGAAACATTCGGGTCGCTCTGTCCCAGCCAATAATGCAGCGTCCAGTTGGAAAAGAGGTTGGCGGAGGATGGCGCGAGGCTCGACGCGGTCAGCACGATCACAGGGATTACGGTCGAGCTTAGCAGCACGATGGCGGCCACACCAAACGGCGGTCATCGCGCGCTCCGCAGGTCAAACCGTTTCGTCCGACCGCCCTTGTCGGTGATGGTTGCATAGGATCTGCGCCCCGAAACGATCCGATTGTCCGCCCACAGAAAAGCGCCGGAGATCAGCACCAGCAACATGCCGATCACATAGCCGCGCCCGACTTGCCCAACCTCGATCATCCCGAAAAGGCGCGTGGACAGGGTCTGCATCCGAACCGGCAACCCCAAAAGCGCAGGGGTCGCAAAGTTTGACACTGCGCCTGCAAAGCACAGCGAACCCGCTGCGACCAGCGCAGGGGTCGTCACCGGCAGGATGATCCCCATCAAGATGCGACGCCCTTTTGCCCCGGCGATCTGCGCCGCTTCCACAAGATCAGAGTTCACGGTCGCCAGCGCCGCGGCGATGATCGTGAATGCCAAGCTGAAATAGTGAAGCGTCAACACAATCAACGTCGGCACCATGCCCCAGGCCAGCCAGTCGGGAATGTCCAGCCCCAGGCCCTGTAACAATCCTACCTGTCCTCCGACGCGGTCCTTGCGAAACAGCGACCCCCAAGCGAGTGCTGCCGCGAAAGACGGGATCATGAATGGCAACGTGGCCATCACACCGATGGTCGTGCGGAAGGGCACGTTCGTCATCACGACCAACCACGCCAAGAATCCGCCCAATAAAACGCATCCGGCAGAAACAACCACTCCGATCAACAGCGTGTTGCCCAGCGGTTTGTAGAACAGGTTCGTGGACAGCCGCCCCGTCAGCACATCGGACCAGGCTTTTATCGTGTCCGGCTGAAGCGTGAACACGACCGTTCGGATCAGCGGAAGGACGATCATTGCCACTAACAGCAACAGAACCACGGCCTTCAGCACCGTGCCCTGGCGAAAGAGCACACGCCGTCCTTGCGCGCCTATGGCTGTTTCGACCATTGAGATGATCCCTGGTTGGTGACGTCAAGATTGCCTAGGAGTAGACGCGTCACCACGACTGCCCCTCAGCGCTGCGTTTGGCTATTGAAGCGTTAAAATCAGATCGCCAATGTCGCTTCGGATCGTGGCCGTTTCGGCGGGTGCAAGACGCCAGGCTGTGAACTCGTCCAAAGGCACAGCGTCAGGATGTGGCGGGATGTCAGTCCGTGTCACATAATCGCCCGCGACGTAAAACGGCGCCAGCCCCGCACCGCCCACTTCGGTTTCGTCGCCCATCAGGAAGTCGATCGCCAAACGGGCCGCAGCCGGGTTGTTAGGCTCTGCCGCAAGCGCCAAAATGGCAGGAAAGATGATGCCCGGCGCCGGTTCGACCGCATTGGCGACTTGCAGGGCCCAGCCTTCTTCCTCGTAGTCACGGCGATCCGAATAGCTGGTGAATCCCACCGGTGGATTTTCCTGCCCCAACGCACCCACGGCAGCGTTTACGTCATCGGTGGACCCGACAAGGATCAGATCATTGGCGAAGAGATCAGAGATAAACTTTTCACCGGCATTCGCCGCTCCGCCAAGATCAATAGCATTGCCAAATTGCGCCTCATAAGCGACCCGCATCTCGTCCGAGCGCAGCACAATCTCGGTGATCAGATCCAGGTAATCGCCGCGCTGCAATGGATCGACCATCACCACTCGGCCCTTCCAAGCACCCGTTGTGAGTTCCCAGAGATTGCCAACCGGCGCGCCATCTGGATTGGCTTCTTCATTATACATCAAAACCTTGGTGGACAGCCGTTGCGCCAGCAGTGGGCTCTTGTATTGATCCGGGACACGGCCTGCCACGCGCGGCGGCACATCGGGCGCAATGATCCCGGCCTCCAACAGCTCGGTCAGCACAACCGGCGTGTCCGAGATATAGATGACGTCGGCGTTGGTGACGCTCGCCTGAGCCTCCGCCTTTAGCCGGGCAATCTGCTCGGTAGAGGTGATGTCAAAGCCTTGCAGATCGATACCGGGATAGGCCTCTTCAAACGCCTTCTCGACCTTGCCAATGCGGCTGGTGAAGGAATAGACCGTCAATGTGCCCTCTGCCTGGGCCAGGGGTAGCAACCCATCCAGCCCCATTTCATTCAAGTGGCCATCGGCCATCGCCGCCGTAGATATAAGGATACTGATCGCGCCAAGGCGCGTTGCCGTCAGAACATTCATGTGATCCTCCCTTGGGTTCCTCTTTAGTCGAAACGCTCGATCAACTGTCCCAGCCGTTCGAGTTTCTTCAGCGATTCCTCTTTCGCTGTTAATCCCGCCGCGATGATGATCGCGTTACACACGGTCATCGGCACGGTCAGTGTCTGGAACGCGTCAGGATCTCCGGATCGCGGCGCGGCCAGCAAATAATCGGGACGCAGCGCAAGAAACGCGCCTGAATTCCCGGAAATGATGATTGTTGTTTGGGCCGCCTTGCTACAGTTCAGGTGAAGGTGGGACGATGAAACTAGGTCCCCTCCGATTTCAACTATCAGCTGCCTGAGACGACGGCCCGGCTGCCGCGAATTCAGTGACTTCGGCGCTACCGGTGCTCGTGAGACATTATAACCGCGATCTTGGCCGGTGTCGGTGACATGAACCGAGCCATTGTCGCCGTTAGTCCTTCAAACCGAGAACAACTGTAGCCCACCTGAGCGCTTCGGCCTTGAACACATCATCACTGCATTCTGCCAAGGCCGAGGCTTTTTGGTAGGGGTCTGTCCGGGCGTACAACATGGCGCTTAGTTGATCGATTACAAACGCGGCTGCGAATTCTGGATCAGGGT
Source organism: Ruegeria sp. AJ12 (assembly GCF_056536245.1). NCBI lineage: Bacteria > Pseudomonadati > Pseudomonadota > Alphaproteobacteria > Rhodobacterales > Roseobacteraceae > Ruegeria > Ruegeria sp. AJ12. The sequence goes on along the minus strand of NZ_JBQFJJ010000002.1, from coordinate 264,773 downwards.
GTGTGATTTCTTCTTTCCGTGAAAGGAGGAGTTGTAAGAGCCTTGAATTTCCTTCGGCCTTGATCTCGGCCATATGTGCTTTGAGATCAGGATCGTCCGCCATCACCAAGGCGGTGGCACGTTTCGACATGCCGCCAGCCTTAGTTTGATGCAGTCGAAAAGTGATAAACGCCTCAATCATCTCGCGTACGCTTGCATTTTCCCAGCGGGCCGGGTCCGCAGCCTGTTTGTTCATGTCGGCAATTTGCGATGTCATTCGATGAAAAACGGCATTGCGCAGTGCCGTCTTGTCTTTGAAATGGTGATAGACGGCCCCGACGGAGGCGCCCGCGCGTTTTGCAATCTCGGTCACCGAGGCGCCGTCCACACCCTTTTCAACAATCAGTTCTTCGGCCGCATCCAAGAGTGCCGCCTGAGTCTTTTCGCTTCGGGTCTGTTTGCTGTCGCGGCGCCAGTGCAGTTCGGAAATCCACCGGTCTTTGGTCACTTAAGTCTCCCGAACCAGAATTCATATTCGGTTTGTTGACACAGTCAATCCTTCATGTCAAAACATAATCAGAATTTTGATTCTTGTTTCTTACCCAAAGGTGCTCGATGAAACCCTCGCCGAAGCAAACGCTGCCCGCCACTGCGACCGAAGCCGCCGCGGGCCTAGACCTTGCTGGCAAAGTCTTTGTGGTTACGGGCGGATATTCGGGTCTTGGGGCGGCCACCAGCACAGCGCTGGCCGCCACAGGAGCAACCATCGTTCTGGCCGGTCGTAACAAGGAGAGCCAAATAGGATTTGCAGTTGAAGTTGGGGAGGAGTGGCCGAGCGCTTTGGTGGATGCAGACGAGGTCGTCGATCTTGATGATCTGGCATCGGTCGCGGCTTTCGCGCGCAGCCTTCGCTTACGTTACAATCGGATCGACTGCCTCATCAACAACGCCGGAGTCATGAACACGCCACCGGGTAGGACCAGGGATGGCTTTGAAATCCAGTTCGGCACCAACGTCATCGGACATCATCTGCTCGCCCGTTTGCTGGTGGATCGGACCGAACGGCAGGTTTGGTTGTCGTCCAGTGGGCATTCTTTGATTGCCAATCCACCCGGTAACCATGATCTCGCAAAAGCACCGCGTATCGATATTGATGCAGTCAAGGTCGTGGATCCCGACACCTACGACAGTTGGCACCGCTATCAACAGTCGAAACTGGGTGCTATCCTATTGGCCAAACAGTTCGCCGTCGAGCATCCGCACCTAAAGACCTGTGCCGTCCATCCCGGCGTCGTAAGAACCAACCTCTCGCGGCACATGTCGACATGGTTGATGGTCAAATACATGGCGGCCATGCTGACCGGACGTGGACAGCGCATTGTAACGCCTGACGAAGGCGCCCGCACCCAAACGCTCTGCGCAGTCATGCCGGGTAGCGACCTGGAAAACGGCGCCTACTACGCCGACTGTCAGGTGACCCAGCCCGCGAAGGCCGCTGAAAACATGGAAGACTCCAAGCGGTTGTACGACTTCTGTGAAGAGGTCACGCAACCCTTTCAAATCCAAGCCACACCGGCTCGAAACACTGGAGCACCGTCAAAGTGACGGCAACATTGACCGTTAACGGCGTTCGACACACCCTGGACGTCGACCCCGCAAAACCACTTCTCTGGGTAATCCGCGAACAATTGGAACTGACGGGCACCAAGTTTGGCTGTGGCATCGCGCAATGCGGGGCCTGCACGGTCATGATCGACGGGGTTGCTACGCGGTCCTGCGTCACCCCCGTGGGCATGGCTGAGGGGGCAGAGATCGTCACCATCGAGGGGCTGGCGCCGACCGAAGATACTTTGCACCCTCTGCAAGCGGCGTGGATTGAGCATCAGGTGCCGCAATGCGGCTATTGCCAATCCGGTCAACTGATGTCAGCCGCGGCCCTTCTTCAGGATAATCCAAACCCCACCGATACCGACATCAATGACGCGATGGAGGGCAACATCTGCCGGTGCGGCATGTATGGGCGCATCCGCGCAGCCATTAAGTCCGCCGCCACTCAGGAGGGATAAGACAATGAAAAAGTGGACCCGACGTGCTTTCATTTCAGCAGGTGTCGTTGCGGGCGGCGGTATTCTGGTTGGTGTCGCTGTGCGACCGGGAAACCTCGCAGATGACCTTCAGGATATTGTGGCAGGCGATGGCGAAACACTGGTGCATGCCTTCGTCAAGATCGACAAGGACAACGTCGTCACCGCGATTGTTCCGCATGGCGAAATGGGTCAGGGCGCGCAAACCGCACTGACTCAAATGCTTGCCGAAGAACTGGATACCGACTGGAAGCGCGTTCGCATTGAGGAAGCGCCTGCTGTGGCGGAATACAGCACATATACACTGGGCCGCGGCCTTATCCTGAGTGGGGTGGACCTGCCGGCTTTTGTGGTGCCCAGCTTTGATGGCGTTATGATGCGTCTGGCGAATTCCATGAACATGCAGATCACCGGCGGTAGCCTGAGCATTCGGGCTACCGGTCAATTTGGTATGCGCGTGGCCGGTGCGGCGACGAAAGAGATGCTTAAGCGCGCCGCGGCTGATGCATGGGGCGTTCCGGTTTCGGAGATTGAGACCGAAAACAGTATGCTCGTCCACCTCGCAAGCGCTCGGAGCGAGCCCTATTCGAAATTTGCGGCAGCCGCAGCAGAGATGAAGCCGTCCTATACGCCAGAGCTGAAGGATTCGAAAGATTTCAAGATCATCGGCCGCTCGGTTCCGCGTCGCGACATCCCCTCCAAGGTCGACGGCACCGCCAAATTCGCGCTGGATGTCCGGTTACCCGATATGGTCTATGCGACGACCCAAAGGTCGCCCGTCTACGGTGGGCGTATCGGCCGGATTGACGACAAAGCGGCGCGCGCCATGGACGGCGTGATAGACGTCATCAGACTGCCGCCAAGCGAAAATGACGCAAGAATCGGCGGGTATGCCGAAACGGGCGAATCCGTCGCGGTGGTCGCGGACAGTTACTGGACCGCGAAACAAGCGCTCGACGTTCTGGACATTGAGTGGGACAACCGAGGAAATGACGACGTCAACATGGAGAGCATTTATGCCCGGCACGACAGGGCAATCTTGAATGGTGATGGCCGAGAGAGCGATCGAGAAACCGGTGATATCGATGCGACTCTTGCAGAAGCGGAACAGGTGATAGGCGCGGAATACCGCGTTCCCTTCCTGGCGCACACCTGCATGGAGCCGATGAATGCCACTGCGCATGTCAAGGACGGTGTTTGCGATATCTGGATTGGTTGCCAGAACCCGCTTGGATTTCGGCGCGCGGTGGCAGAGGCGCTCGATCTGGACGAAGAAAACGTCACGCTGCACAACCAGCTCATGGGTGGTGGTTTCGGGCGAAAGTCGCGGGCCGATTGGGCATTGCAGACCGTTCGTGTCGCGCAAGCCGTTGGCAAGCCTGTCCAGTTAATCTGGTCACGCGAAGAAGACGTCCGCCAGGATTTCTACAGACCGGCAGCTACCAGCAGGTTCCGCGCAGCAATCGGGAATGACGGCTCCTTGCGGGGTTGGCAGAACACTTACGTCGAAAAGCTGGAACCTCCCGAAGCGGCCTTGATCCCGTATGGTGTACCCGCCCAAGACATTGGCTACCTTCGCAGCCCTAGCCATGTACCGACCGGTGCATGGCGCAGCGTCGATGAATCGCAGCACGGGTTCTTTATAGAGAGCTTTATTGACGAATGCGCAGCCGCCGCGGGGGCCGATCCGTTTGCCTATCGCGCCGCGCTTCTGGCCGATAACCCGCGTCATCTTGCAGCGCTCAAGAAGGCGGCGCAGGAGGCCGGGTGGGGTACTCCGATGGGGGCGGGACGCGCGCGCGGGATCGCCTTGAAAGAGTCTTTTGGGTCCATCGTGGCGCAAGTCGCCGAGGTCACCGCCGTGGATGGCGAAGTTTCGGTAGACCGCTTCGTCGCCGCCATTGACCCTGGCCTTGCAGTTACACCCGATGGCGTGACGGCGCAGATCGAGTCCGGCATCATCTATGGTCTGACCGCCGCGATGTATGGCGAAATCACGATCGTCAACGGCGCCGCCGAACAGAGCAACTTCCACGACTACGAGGCGCTGCGCATGGCCGCCGCGCCGGTGATCGAAACGCACATTATCAACAGCGGTCACCAGATCGGTGGCGCGGGCGAACCCGGCACACCCCCCGTAGCTGCCGCATTAGCCAATGCGATCTTTGCCGCGACCGGGCAACGCATCCGAGAGCTTCCGCTTGGCAAACACGTTTCGTTTTCCAACGAGGCGCGATTGTCGTGAATACATGATTGTCGGTCTGAATATGGCTTTGGCTGGTCTAATTACGGCGTTCAAGGATCTTGGACGAAGCTTTTCCAACGGCCTCTGTTCATAGGCGGCCAGCTCAATAGGGACCGGCCCGTTTATTGCTTTCAGAATTACCAGTGCGTTACCGAAGACTATTCATCGAAACCACGTAGGTGCATCGTCGAAGGATTTTGCAATGGCTCTAATGACATCGGACGTCCTGCGACATGGCATGTCTCGGCCCTCTGCCACACCAACGACTCAAGCCGCGCTCGACGTGCATGTGCAGCGCGGCAAGCACCTCGCCGTGCGCACAAGGTTCATCGCGACCGGGGTCATGCTTGTTTTGTTCTCAACTCACTATCTGCGGCCCGAAGTCGTCTTTTGGATGGCCTTCGAGTTGGCCTTGCGCTGATCGGCCCGGCGCAATTGCGGTTTGTGCGGCCGCATCGAAAATTGTTGGAGTTGTCTTTGATGACTGCCTAACTGGCTGCGTTGACTTGGGTGATTGTCCATCCCAACCCGTTGATCAATCCCGATATTCCGATCGAGCTACAACACCGGTTCGGTGGCTATATCACACTGTTCATCTTTCTAGCGCTTGGCACGCTGGCCTATTCCCGGCGGTCCTTGCGCACATATGCGAGTCTTGCGGCGCTTATTTGGACAGCAGGGGTCTTGTTCGTCCGGCTTCTGTCTTTAGGACATCCCAGTGCAACGACCGTTCGGCATGTGCTTTTCGATTATCCCTACGTCTTAAACGCCATGATCCAGACTCATTGCGGCTGGACATGCGGTTGCAAGAAATTGTCGTGTTTGTCCCTGTTGCGTTCATTTTGTCGATCACGGTCAGGCGGTATAGTGATCTATTGCTCACGCGCACAGTTGTGGAACCTGAACGCATCAATCTGTCGCGCTATTTCTCGCCGGGCATCGTCGAAGAGCTGTCGAAGAACGACGAGTCTTTCAAGGAAAGCAGGCAACAGAACGTTACGGTCCTCTTTGCCGACATCGTTGGTTTCACCACCTATGCCAACGTAAAACATCCCTCTGAAACACTGAATCTTCTACACGCGTTCCACCGGCGTATGGCGACTGAGATCTTCAACAATCGTGGAACGTTGGACAAGCTGCTAGAAGACGATTTGTTTGATGGTGACATTCGGCACGCGGACCACATCACCAAAAGACGCAATAAATGCTCTGGCCTGCGCCTGTGCCATGGTCGGGAGAATCCGCGACTGGAAGAGAGACCGATCCGCGCGGGGCGACAAGGAAATCAAGATCGGGATCGGCCTACACTAGGGCTTGTGCATGCTTGGTGATGCCGGTACGAACGAACAGCTCGAATTTGCGGTGGTTGGCGAGAAGGTGAACATGGCCAGCCGCGTAGAGGCCAAGACTCGAGAATTGGAGGCACGGATTCTGTCTACGGATGCCGTGCGCCAGCAGGTCATTGCAGAGGCCGGATTTGACCACGTATTGCTGCGCGATACCACAGCGTTTCCGAACCACACAACCTGAGGCATCAGCGGCAGCTTTGAACCGGTTCTGTAAACACTAAGTCGGAAAAACCTGGAACCGCGGCAGACTGTGAGTTTGAGCAAACTAATATTTTGGCAGCGCCGCAAATGACCGCTACGCGGGCTGCGACCGCAGAACCAGAGTTAGGTGGTGAATGGCAGGAATGGGCCGTCCCGCCATATGTTTTTTATTTTAGATAGGTTGGCTGGTGCTTTGGTGCAAACAGACCTTGCATGATCTCCCGGACAGATTGGATCGCGGCTGTGTTTCGCGAACTTGCGCGATAGTGTAGGCCCGCCTTGCGTTTGGGCATACCGTGACGCACGGGGCGGATCGCAAGGCCTGCCGTTTCGATCACGGATCTCAGTTGGCGCGGCGCAGACATCACAAACCCACCCTGCAAGACCAACTGCAGGCCGGTTGCAAAGGAGTTTGTCCGCACATCAAATCCCGGCGGGGCCAGTCCTCGATCCTGATAATGTGATGAAATGAGATCCTCAGTATCAGGATCTTCGGTATAGAGGACCCAGGACGTGGCTTTGAAATCGGACGGATCCACCGCATCGCTCTGGGCAAGGGGATGACCCGGGGGCATGACAATGCCATGCTCAACCTCGGTCAGGGTATGGGTCACAAGCAGTGAGGTGTCACTGCTGCTTTCGATCACGCCCATCACCAAATCGAGCTCGTGATTGAGCAATCTGGGGATCGTTCGGATATTCGTGTCGGCGACCAGTTCAATAGGCAGACGCGGAAACCTCTGCCTGAGCTGCGTAAACAGCGGCGCGATGTAGATCAGATGAAACAGAGGGCCCGCACCAACGCGCAAAATCGGCATGCCTGCCGAGGTGAGGGCCTGAACCTCTTCCTTAGCCTGCGAAAACTCACGCTCGATCCGCGCAGCGCGGTCAAGAAAGCTGGCGCCTGCCGCAGTAAGCTTCATGCCGCGCCTGTGCCGATCAAAGAGCCTGACACCCATGCTGGCTTCGAGGTTGGCGATGCGCTTGGTCAGGGTTGGCTGCGTGAGGTTCAGGGTCTCTGCTGCCTCCGTCAATGTGCGCGAACGGGCAACGGCCAGAAAAGCCTCGAGATTGCGATCCATAGACATTCCAATTTTCTATTGCAGAAGTCGTTTTTTCAATTTTACAGAATGCCTTGGTGCGATCAATCATGACAGAATCGAAATTGGGGGGATTGCCAGAGAATGCGCACGGTTTTTGTTCTGTTTGACTCGCTGAACCGTCACGCGCTTGGGGCCTATGGTGGTACAGCAATCGCGACACCGAATTTCGATCGCTTTGCCGCCAAGGGTACAACTTTCGACGGGCATTATGTCGGCAGCCTGCCGTGTATGCCCGCACGTCGTGATATGCATACCGGTCGGCTCAACTTTATGCACCGGTCATGGGGCCCACTGGAACCTTTCGACGAGTCCTTTCCCAAGATACTTAGTCGGGCGGGCACCTATACGCATCTCATCTCGGACCATCTGCATTACTTCGAGGATGGTGGCGCAGGCTATGCAAATGCCTTTGACAGCTGGGACTTTGTGCGGGGCCAGGAATATGATCCGGCCCGCGCATTGGTGGCCCCGCCGCTGGAACGGTACCGTGAGATCCACGATGAGCGCCACTATCCGCTGGAGAACAATGGGCCGGAGACCCTGACGCGCTTCAGTCACGAAAATGTCTTGTGGAAGCGCTCGCGCGCCGCGATCAATCGCGAAGAGATGCGGGAGGAGGTGGATTTCCCAACTGCCAAATGTTTTGCCTCGGCCTTTGATTTCCTCGACATGAACCGGACGGCAGGGGACTGGTTCCTGCAGCTGGAATGTTTCGATCCGCATGAGCCTTTCATGGCGCCCGAGCGGTTCAAGAAAGCCTATGAAACCGGCTACTCGGGCAAGATACTGGATTGGCCGCATTACGAAAAAGCCACGAACTCGGCCGAAGAAATCGCCGAGATCCGGGGCAATTACGCGGCGCTGGTTACCATGTGTGACGAGTATTTCGGCAAGCTGCTGGACTATTTCGACGCTCACGACCTTTGGGGAGATACGGCTCTTATCCTGTCTACCGATCACGGCTTCCTGCTCTCCGAGCACGAATGGTGGGGCAAGAACCGCATGCCCTACTACGAAGAAATCTCACATATCCCGCTGATGGCCTGGGTGCCAGGACGGACGGAGTCAGGCGCGCGGCGGCAAAGCCTGACGCAGACGCCTGACCTGATGCCGACATTTTTGGAGCTGCATGGCTGTGACATCCCGCCAACTGTCACCGCGCAATCGATATTGCCTCTGCTGGAGGGCGAAATGCCTCTGCACGAAACCGTTGCCTTGGGCATGTTTGCAGGGCCGATCTCAATCACCGATGGGCGTTTCAGCTATTTCCTCTATCCGGATGATCCCGGCGCGGAGGGGCTGAACCTTTATACCCTCGCGCCGTCGCACCTTATGAAACCCTTTGACATTCACGAGCTGCAATCAGCCACGCTGGCACCGCCCTTTGATTTCACCAAGGGTGTGCCGCTTCTGAAAGTGCCGCTCGATTTTGCCAACAGCCAGGTCGGCCAGGACGGCCAGACCCTGATGGATTGCGAAACCGCACTTTACGATTTGCGCGCTGATCCGGGCCAGAGCACGCCAATTCAGAACCCCGAGATTGAGACTTTGCTGAAATCTCGGATATCGGATCATTTCGCCGCGCATGACGCCCCGGCCGAAATTTTCCGGCATTTCGGACTGCAAAACCGAAGAGCTGCGCGCGCGCCGGTGGCGACACCGGCGGCTCAGTAGCCAAAAGATGTAAAAAAGGGAGGATCACACCATGACCATCTTAACATCAGCCCGGGCCTGGGCCGGAGGGCTCGCCTTTGCGGTCCTGACAGCCGGTGCGGCCAGTGCCGAATACCCTGAACGCAACATCGAAAACATCTTCCCGTGGGGCCCCGGCGGCGCGATGGCCGTCAGCCAGATCATCGCGGATGCCATGGGCGAGGAATTGGGCGTGTCTATCCCGGTCGTCTCGACCCCTGGCGCGGGCGGTGTACGGGCCTTTGAGACGGCCAATGCAAAGCCCGCCGATGGCTACACGATCTATGATGGCTATGTCGCGCCGCTGGTTCTGCAACCGCTTCTGGGCAATGCCGAATGGAGCCATAATGACTTCATCCCGTTACACGCTGCGACGGCCAACGCGTTTTCCATTGTTGTGCGTCGGGATGATGATCGCTTTGAGACTCTCAATGATCTCTTGACCATGATGGAGGAAAACCCCGGCTCGGTGCGCTACACCACGGGCTCGCCCACAAACCTGCCGCACATGGTACTGGCGCGGGTTTTTGACGTGAATGGACTCAGCGGTCGTGTGGTTCCCTATGACGAACTGGAGCAAGGCGTGCGCGATTTGCGCGCAGGCGTTCTGGATTTCATGATCTCCAATCCAGCCTTTTACAAGGCCAACAAAGAGCATCTGCGCCCGCTTGCCGCGCTCAGCGAGCAAGCTTCTGTCTCAGAAATCTATGACGGTGCGCCGCTGATTGGCGATCTGGGCTATGATCTGGGTATGACCGGCCTGTCGCCAATGGGTTGGAACTGGTGGCTGGTGCATGCCGACACCCCGCCCGAGATCGTCGGTAAACTGCGTGACGCTATGGCTGCGGCCCTTGCGCGCCCGGATGTGCAGGAGCGGATAATGAATACCGGTTTCGTGCCCACAGGCTTCACCTATGATCAATATGATGAGGTCGTGGGTGCAGTAGGGGAACAGCTGCAAAGCGGTATCGACGCGATGCAGCGCATCCTCGACGAACAGTAAGCAGAAAGGTCCTCCCCGATGGCACGACGGAATATATCCAGCAGAGCCCGCAGTTCGGCTGAGTTGGCCGTCGTTGCCATCCTTTTCTTTGGCATGGCCGGGATTGCGTTCTGGCAGTTCCAGACCAGCTTTGTCGAGCAGGATGCCAACACCGGTGGGCCCTTTGACAACGCTGCCATGTTCCCCCGAATGGTGGCATGGGGATTGGTGATTTTGGGCAGCCTTGAAGCCGCGCGGCTTCTGGCCGGGATGGTCGCGGGACGCCCCGCGACGATGGCCGAGCCCCTTGCCACCGATGAGCCGGGCCGCATTTTGACGCTGCGTGCGCTGATCTCGGCGGCGGTATTTGTACTGTACCTCTGGGTCCTTCCCTGGGCGGGTTATGTCGCTGCGACTCCTGTCATGATGGTGATGATGATGATGACCCTCGGTGCGCGCTGGTGGATGGCGATCATCGCTGCCTGCCTTGCGACCTTCGGCATCGGCTTCGTGTTTGCGACCGTTTTGAATGTGGTTATGCCGGTTGGGCGCCTAGGCCTGCCAACTGTGTTTTAGGAAAGGTCGGGCATGCTGGGCGATCTGATCACACAAGGCGCGGGGCTGTTTTTTACCCCGCAGGCGGTTCTGCTGACGGCGGCGGGTTGCCTGGCTGGGTTGGTCATCGGCGTTCTGCCGGGCCTGGGGCCGTTGATGGGCATTATCCTGATGCTGCCGGTCGCCTTTTACCTGCCGCCGGTGCCCGGTATGGGCATGCTGATCGCCATCTTTGTCGGGGGTTCCTGCGGAGGGGCGATCACGGCCATTCTGCTGCGCATCCCCGGTACTCCGATTGCGGCGGCAACCTTGTTGGACGGTTACCCCATGGCCGCCAATGGACGCGCGGGTGACGCGATCGGGTTGGCCGTATCGGCTTCGGCCATCGGCGGCGTCTTTGCGGGGTTTATCCTGCTGGTCTTCTCACCGCTGCTGTCCGCCATGGCGCTGAAATTTGCACCGCCCGAATACACCGCCTTGGCGCTATTAGGGCTGCTCTCGATTGCTGTTGTCGCCCGTGAATCCACCATCAAGGGGCTGATGACAGGTGCGTTTGGACTGATGCTTTCGACGATGGGGACTGATAGTTTCAGTCAAGCCTATCGCTTCACCTTTGACAACTACAACCTGCTCAACGGCTTCCACATCGTGCCCGTCGTGGTCGGTCTCTTTGCCCTTTCGGAAATGTTCATGCAGGTGCAGGCGGGCGGGCTGAACGCCAAGCCAAATGTACAGAATGTCCGCGTTTCACTGGCCTCGGTGCGCCTTGCCCTCTCGCACAAGGTCAATCTCTTTCGCTCCTCGGCCATCGGTACGTTTTTTGGCGCACTTCCTGGCGCGGGCGGGGTGATCGCGTCTTTTACGGCTTATGCGGTCGCCAAATCCCAGGCCCGCCCCGATGAGAACTACGGCAAAGGCGCAGAGGGCGGCGTTGTGGCCACTGAATCTGCCAACAACGCCTGCTGTGGTGGCACATTGATCCCGACGCTTTCGCTCGGCATCCCCGGCGATGCCTCAAGCGCTGTTCTGATGGGTGCGCTGTTCCTCTTGGGGTTCTTTCCGGGGCCCGAGCTTTTTGAACAGAATGTCGGTGTCGCGGGCGGCGTCATCTTTGCCTATCTCGCGGCCAATATCTTCTTGCTGGTGCTCGGGATCCTGCTGACCCCGGTCTTCGTATCTGTCCTCAAAGTCAAAAAGAAATACCTCATTCCAATCGTGCTTCTGCTCTCGGCTGTTGGTGTTTTTGCGCTGCAGAATTCGACCTTCGACCTTTGGGTAATGCTGGGTTTTGGCGTCTTGGGCTATGTCCTGCGCCGCTTTGAATATCCTCTGGCACCCATCGTCATCGGGATGATCCTGGGCCCCATCGCCGAGGCCAGCTATCGCCGGTCCATGTTGATTTCGGATAATGGTCATTGGATTTTCCTGGAGCGTCCGATTTCAGCAACGATTTTGATCGCGTGCATCATTCTGGTGCTTGCTTTCCTTCCCTGGCGACGCGGCGCGAAGGGCCAGTCGCCGTTGCGTGAGTAGGCGTCGCCAACGCCAATCAAATTGCCTTTTTCTTGGGCATGTAGCAGTTTCTCATAGTTCTTTAACGTTCGGTGCAGACTGATTGCTCATGCGCCGCGAATGTTTGTATCTACATCTACGGGTCGCATCGCAGCAAAGTGTCAAGTAATCCAAGGTCGGCTATGGGCCGAACTCGAAGTCTTCAAGCTGATGGCTAGGGGGCCTTGCTGCGCTGTCCTTGATGGCCGCTGTGAGCCCAATCTACCTAATGCTGCGCTTCGCATGAACAGGTGCGAAGCGCGAATTGCTGCCATAGGCAATGGCAATGACAGGTCCTTATCGGTCATTCATTGGGCCCGGCCTCGCCGCGAAACAGTGTCACCGAACCGGCCATTCCTCACAACAGCACAATTTGATCGCTGTGAGCGAGGTCGAAGTGGGACACCTTACAGCTGATCGCCCCCCCCCGGTATTTTGTCGCGATCTGCAAATGCCTATTTACTGCAATCGTGGCCGCCAGTCTTCGTCATGTCGAATGCTCTCGTCTAGCCCAGCGACAAAGGCAGGACCGGCGGCAGGACTAAAATCTCAGTTGGCACCACTCCCGCAAATTTCCCACAATCCATTCAAGTCTATCGGCGCGGGGGCTTCCCAGCCGGTATAGGGCATTCCATTGCAAAGGGAGGCCATTTTTCGTGAGCTTTAGACAGGTCAGTTCTTTATCCTTGAGAAACGGTGTGATTGTTGTGCGGCTGAGAATGGTCAGGCCGAATTCGGCCCTGACAAGTTCAACAACCGCATCGGTCAGCCCGGCATTGAGTAACGTTCTTGGTCTCATTCCTGACGGGCGCCAAAACAAGTCTTCCTCGATGCCAGTTTCAAAAATCGAAGAATAGGTGATGAACGGATCATCCAGAAAATCGGCTGCCTCAAGATAGTCCTTCGAAGCAACCTTGTGGTTCACGTGGCAAACACCAACAAGCTCGTCTGCAAAAAGTGGCTCCACATGCACGGACGGCGACGAGATAGTCCCGGGTTCGATTCCGATGTCCACTTCTCCGTCGGCGACGCTTCGGACAGGCAGTTTCGATGTATTGGCTTCAAATTCGAATAACAGGCTCGGAAACTCTGCTTGCACTTCCTTCAAGAACCAGGGCAGCCATTTGTAAGAGCTATAGGCATAGTTGGCAATTCGCATGATCTCGGTACGATCAACATCCGGACCCGCTGACAAATTGCGCTCAACGTACTCCGCCTCACGAAGGATTGACTCAGCGGCGGCTGCCAGAAGCTCACCCGCGGTATTTAGGGCGAGCCTACGACCCACTCGTCTCGTAAGAGGTCGGCCCAGACGTCGCTCTGCCTCCGCAATCTGATGGCTGACAGCGGATTGCGTCAGGCCAAGCTCCTCCGCAGCAGCGACAGTTGTACGTTGTGTTTGGAGTGTGCGGATCACACGATAATGCCGCAGATCCAAGACCGCCATGAATTAATCTCCATCATACTTTTGGTGAATATTATTAATTTCTTTAAGACAAAGCAATTACCTACGCTCCCCAATGTTGGGGCGGTGCCGCCCGAACCAAATATCGACTGCACCAGACCGGAAGTCTCGCCTTGGAAAGATCAAGTGTTGTCGCCTTCGAAGCGAGTAATCGGCACCTGGAATGGCAACCTGGGAGGAACACATGACAGACTTCATGATGACGGATAGATCATTGCATCCGCTTGCGGAACCAACAGCCGCCAGCTTCAGGGCGGGTAAACTCAGCCGCAGAGAGTATCTGGCAAGCATGGCTGCTTTCGGGGTGACAGCTTCGGGGGCTTTGGCACTCGGGGGAATTACTGCAACCCCGGCATTTGCGCAAAGCCCGCAAAAAGGCGGCGTTATGCGGATTTCGATGTCGGTGAAAAGTTTCAAGGACCCGCGTACGTTCGACTGGGACGAAGTTGCCAATGTCGCCCGTCAGTGCAACGAGTACCTCGTGCGCTGGAACCGTGACTTCACCTTCGAGCCCTGGCTACTTGAAAGCTGGGAGACGAGCGACGATGCCAAGACTTACACTCTCAACGTTCGCAAAGGCATCAAATGGTCGAATGGCGACGAATTCAATGCAGACGACGTGATCCACAACATATCCCGCTGGTGCGAGGCGGACGTAGAAGGAAACTCGATGGCGGCCAGGATGGGTGGGCTCGTCGACACCGAAACCAAAAAGGTCCGCGATGGTTCGCTAGAAAGAATTGACGACCACACGGTCCGCGTGAACCTGCCCACTGCTGACATTTCGCTGGTCGCCGGCATGGCGGACTATCCTGCCCTTATAATGCATCGCAGTTATTCAGGCAGCGCGGATCCTTTCGAGGCACTTGCGATCACCACTGGGCCTTGTGAACTTGTTGAGTACGCTGTCAGTCAAAAGGCTGAGGTGCGCCGAAAGGAGACACCATGGTGGCGCGGTGAGTTCTGGCTCGATGGTATCGAGTGGATTGACTACGGAACAGATTTTGCGTCGGAAGTCGCTGCTTTCGATGCCGGAGAGGTCGATGGAAACCACGAAACCTCGCCGGACTCCTTGCCCGCGTTCGAAAACATCGGAATTGTGAATTCCAGCATCGCAACCGCAGCGACAATCGTCATCAGGATGAATGCGGATCAACCGCCTTATGATGATGTTCGCGTCCGGGGGGCTGCACAGCTGGCTGTTGAAAACAGCATTCTGCTCGAACTGGGCATCAACGGCACTGGAGTCGTTGCCGAGAACCACCACGTGGGTTCGATGCACCCGGAATATGCCGATATCGGACCCCATGTTCGCGATGTAGAACAGGCCAATGCCTTGTTGGCAGACGCAGGTCAGTCCGAGCATGAGTTTGAAATCATCTCGGTGGATGTCGACTGGATCAAGAACACCACCGACGCGGTCGCGGCCCAACTTCGCGACGCCGGCCTCAAGGTGAAGCGGACGGTATTGCCTGGCTCAACCTTCTGGAACGACTGGGCTAAGTATCCTTTCTCGTCGACAAACTGGAACCCGAGACCACTCGGTGTTCAGGTGCTGTCACTCGCGTACCGGTCAGGCGTTCCCTGGAACGAAAGCGCCCATTCGAATCCCGAGTTCGATGCCCTTCTGGACCAGGCTTTGGCGACACCGGATGTTGATGCCCGACGCACGATCATGGCTGAGCTGGAAACGTTGCTGCGCGAGTCCGGTGCCATCATCCAGCCCTACTGGCGGTCGTATTTCCGGTCTTACCGGGAGGGCGTTCATGGTTACGAGATGCAGCAAGGGCGGGAGCAACACCTCGATCTCGTCTGGCTCGAAAGTTGACTTGGACAGGGCGGCCAAATGGCCGCCCCATTTCCGAGTTTTTAGGTCGAAGTCGAACCGGACGGCTTGCAACAGTGCCCTCGGTGCATCACCGAAACCAGGAAACATGGGCATTCCCTTTGAAAGCAGGCTGAGCCATGTCTACAAATCAACGAAAATCTTCGACCTGGAACCACGCGCCAGAACTACCGTTGCAATCCATGCCCTACTGGTACTGGCCGCCCCAGCCATGGGCTGTTCTGCGCTGGCTTTTTGAGAATTTCTTGCAGGTCTCTGACCGGGCGCTGTTTCTGGTCTACAGCTTTGTCATCGCATTCTGGCTGATGCCCTTTGTGCCTGCGGAGGCAACACTCAGTTGGGATTGGACCACAATGGTTCTGCTGCGCAACATGGTTGCTGTCCTTATGGTGGTTGGCGGTCTGCATATCTGGTTCTATGGAATTGACGTACAGGGCGACGTGCTGCGTTTTGATGCCCGTCCGATCACCGGTCGCAAGAATGCGCTGTTCCTCTTTGGATACCAGACATGGGACAACATGTTTCACACGCTGGTCTATGGTGTGCCGATTGCATCTGGTTTTGAGATCGCCATACGTTGGGCCTACGCCACCGGCTGGACGACGCCAGTTACCTTTTCCGAAAACCCGGTTTGGTTTGTCTTGCTTTTCCCTTTGCTGACCCTGCTGCAGGGGATCCACTTCTATCTGATCCATCGCCTGATCCACTGGCCGCCGCTGTACCGGCATGTGCATTCGGTGCACCACCGGAATGTCAATGTCGGCCCCTGGTCCGGCTTGTCGATGCACCCGGTTGAACACCTGTTCTACTTCAGCAGTCTGTTAGTCTTTTTTGTGCTGCCCGCCCATCCCGTACACATGATGTTCCTGTTGCACTGGCAGATGTTGGGGGCACCGACTGGTCATTCCGGATACGAGGCTGTGTTTGCCAGGAACAAGGCGCGCATTTTGATTGGCGGGTTCTTTCACCAGCTTCACCACCGTTATTACGAATGCAACTATGGCAGCCCGGAATTCCCGCTCGATAAATGGTTCGGCAGTTACCACGACGGAACCGAAGAGATGACGGCTGTCATCCGTGACCGCAAAAGAAGGATGCATGCGAAATGAGCGTTTTACTCTTCCCCCAGGACGCCCGTGCGTTGATCTGGAATGCGTTGACCGGCAGCGGCACCGCGCTAGAGAACGCAGGGTATTTCACTGACGCCATTTTGGATACCGAACTGTCCGGATTGGAGGGCCACGGGTTCTACTGGCTGCAATATTACTGCGCCCATCTGCGCAGCGGCAAGGTGGATGGCAAGGTCGTCCCGCAGATCGAGGCGCTGTCCGACACCAGCTTTCGCGTGGACGCGCAGCACGGGTTCGCCCATCCGGCGATTGAGGCCGGGTTCAAGCATCTGATCCCGGCGGCCAAGGCGCATGGGGTTGCGGCGATGGGCGTTCATAATTCCTATAATGCTGCAACCTTGGGATTTCACACCGGGTATCTTGCGCGCGCAGGCCTTCTGGCCATCGGTGCAACCAATGCTGTTCCTACCGTTGCGCCGGTCGGCGGCAAGACCCCGATCATCGGAACCAACCCCATTTCCTATGCAGTGCCTGCTCCGAATGGCGGGACAGCCTTTCTGGTTGATCAATCGGCAACGCAGGTGGCCTGGACCGCGGTGAAACGTGCTGCCGAAGAAGGCGAACCGATCCCCCTGGGCTGGGCGCTGGATGCGAATGGCGATCCCACAACCGACGCCGGAGCCGGGCTTGACGGATCGATGGCACCCGCGGGCGGCGTCAAAGGGTTCAGCATCGGGCTGTTGGTTGAGGTGCTGTGCGCCGCCCTTGCCGGGGGCAAGCTGGGGCCGGATCAGGGGTCATTCACCGACAATGACGGCAAGCCGATCGATAACGGCCAGTTCTTTGTGGCCTTTGAGCCGGGCAAACTGTCTGACGGCAGTTTTGATCAGACGATCACTGCGCTTGTGGCCTCCATCACCGAACAGGACGGCGCCCGTCTGCCAAATGCGCGGCGCGAGGCGAACAAGCAGCACCTTGCAAAACAGGGCATTCCGATTGACGTAGAACTCTATGAGACGCTGAAAGGTTTCGCATGACAGAGGCTGAACTGCGACGGTTCCTTTGTGAGCAAGGTCTGGCAGGCAACCGGACGGGTTTTCGGAAACTCAAGGGAGGGTATCTCAACACTGTCTGGCGTGTCGATGCGCCTGGCGTGCGCCTTGTCGCCAAAGAGTTTGCAGAGCCGATGACAGGCACCCTCTTTCCCAATTTGCCAGATGATGAAGCAGAGGCCTTGCGCCGCCTTGCTGGGCTGGACGTTGCTCCGGATTTGGTTGGGTATTGGCCTGAAGCCGCGCTGCTGGTTTACGAATTTGTCGAAGGGGACATGTGGGACGGGGATATGCCAAGCGTCGCAGAGCTGCTTTTACGCAAGGAAGCCGCCGATCCCTCCGGGTTTCGCAAAGTGCCTTTGACATCCCCGGATATCATAGCCGAGGGGGCTGCGTTTTTTGCACGCTGCCAGCACATGCCAGCTTCCGCACCGCTGCCGGCGCCCGGGGTACCCGCACTGGAAAAGCTGTCCCTTATCCATACGGACATAGGTGTGAACCTTGTCGGCTCGAAAACGGCGCTGCGTCTGATCGACTGGCAATGCCCTGCTGCTGGTGATATCTGCGAGGACATCTATAGCTTTCTCTCACCTGCGTTTCAGATCCTTGCGGAACGTGAGGCTTTGACCAGCATAGAGGTAGATGCCTTCTGGCAAGCCTTGGCCCGCCCGGATCTTGCTGAACGATATGCCTTGCTGCGCCCGGCCTATGCCTGGCGCTTTGCGGGCTATTGCGCATGGCGGGCCGAAGTATTGACGGACGCAGAAATTTGCGCCCGGTACCGCCGCGCGCTTGGCGTAGAACTGGATTACATGAGGCAACCTGCATGATCGTTGAGACCACCATCCACAGTTTCAGCCTTTGGCATCACTTCGCGCACAAGCCCGGATTTGACGCCGTTGCCTTTTCGGATCTCGCGCGGTCAATGGGCTTTCAGGGCATCAGCCTTTCGCTGAATGATACCAGCTACCGTCATCTGGGCGGTCGCGAGACTGAGCGGATGGATCGGCTGCGCACCTATCTGACAGCCCATGGGATGAGCCTGGAGATCGACACTTCGGACACGTCACCGGGCAATATGTCCGAGATGCTGAAGGTGGCCCACCGCATGGGGGCAACGTCCTTGCGCACCTATACCCGCCATGGCGGGGAGGTGCGGGAGATGATGCAAAACACGGCTTCTGATCTGGCGGAGGTGATGCAGGAGGCGGGTGAACTGGGCGTGATCATCGTGCTGGAAAACCACGAGGATTTCACCGGGCCAGAACTGGCAGAGATTGTGGAGCGGGTGACCCACCCCAATCTGAAAATCCTCTATGATTACGGCAATTCGCAGATGGTTCTCGAGGACCCGATTGCAGCGTTGGAAGCGGTGCTGCCCCATGTCCACTCCATCCATTTCAAAGACCATGTGATGATACGCCCTGAGGACGCTGGCCAGCTCACCGTTGCGGGTGTCCCGGTGGGGGACGGGTTCCTGCCTCTTACCGAACTGACCCGCCGTTTGCTGAATCAGGGATTGCGGCGGTTCACTTTCGAAAACGTCTGGGCTTATAGCGCGCCTATTCAAGAAGGTCGCACAGCGCTGGATGGGGTAAACTTGGGCGAGGGCACATTTGCATTTCTCGACCCTCCATTCGACCCGGCTGTCGTCGTTTTACAGCAATCGGAGTTCAGCCCCGAAAAGCTCGTCGAACTTGAGAGCGACGCCCTGCACCGAGGTCACACAGCATTTCGGCAAATTCTGGGAAACCTCGGTGCAACTGGAGATTGGGTTTCCCGATGAATTCGGTGGTCGACATACAGTGTGATTGCCAAATCGGCCCGTCCTGCATGGTTCCGATTAAGCGTGTGTTCGGTGCAAAATAGCATTGCTGCCGCGTTCACTTGTGAAAAATGCGATCGCACATGTATTGGAGCGCAGGCACGCTATTTTCTCATGTGTAATCTTTGAAGCCTTCAAGCAAAATCCGACCAGAACTGGTGCCAAGGTGTCGACTAGATTGGCACCCGCTGGCCCGACCTAGACCTTGACGGATGTGCGCCAAAACTCTAGCCAAAGCTTGCAACAGGCTCACCGAACAGGCTTTCGTCGGGCGTGATGCCAAGTCCCACCCCTTTGGGGACCGCGAAGTAACCGCCCTCGATGGCAATGCCATTCTCAGGGTCATAATGTTGCTCAATGTAGCTTCCTGCCGTCCAGACAGCCTCTAACAGACGTGGCTCAACGGTTGCTGCGATGTGAATACAGGCAGCTGCAGCAATATCGCCACCCCAGGTGTCTTCACAGGTATGCGGGAGAGACCGCATCGCACATATATCACGCACTGTTGCAAAGGGAGTCAGACCACCCAAACGGCTCAACTTGAGACCAAACCCGTCGCAAATCCCCATTGCGATGGCCCGAAGGACGTCGTTGGGGCTCTCCGTACTCTCGTCGAGATAGATGGGGTGAGCAACCTGTGCCCGAATAGAAGCGATCTCATCTATGGTGCTGCAGGGCTGCTCTAGAACGAATGGAATATCCTTGCAGGCCAAGCTCAACCGCAAGGTTTGGCTTGCCGTCAGGCCGCGGTTTGCATCGACAACAATTTGTGTCCTGTTGCCAACCGCCTCCCAAACTTTTCGGACGACCGCAATGTCAATGGCAACGTCCCGGCCCCCAACCTTGATCTGAAACCTTGGATAGCCTTGTGCAACTTTTTCTTTTGCCAGTCGTGTGATCTCATCAGGCTCGCCTAGACCGCTCGCATAATATGCGGGCAGCCCTTCGGCCGCCGCACCACCGAGCAGATCACAGACCCGAACCCCATAGTTCCGGGCCAGCATGTCCATAGCCGCGACATCGATTGTCGTCTTGGCGTAGTTGTGACCGTTGAGAAGACCGTCCATCCGCCGACGCAAGAGAAGTGGCGTAAGAATTGATTGCCCGATCAGATTTGGCCCCATTTCCGCAATCGCCGCGCGTGCGCCAAGTGCATGTTGCGGTTGATAAGTTGGCCCAACGGGTGCGACCTCTCCCCAACCAACCAGCCCTGTGTCGGAAACCATCTTTACGATAGTGGAATCAACCGAATGCAAAGAGTTTCCTGACCAAGTGTATGGGCCACCTTTTATCGGCAGATCTTTTTGAAAGACATGAATTTCGCTGATACGCATACGATAGTGCCTCGTTTTAGGGCTTCCGAGTTTTCGGAGAAGTCAAGATTCCGGCGGCGCACCGCCCTCGCTCGTGCGGCGCTCCACAAAGCCCCTGAGCTCTTCGGCGACCGCGTCATCCAAGCGCGGAGGTTCAAACTCGCGTAGAATGCGTTTCCAGATCTCATTGGCACGTTGAGGTGCAGATTTACTGCCTGCCTCAGTCCAGGTGCCAAAGCTGTTCCAATCTGAGACAAGCGGTTCGTAAAATGCGGTTCGGTAGCGTGACAAAGTGTGATCGCTGCCAAAAAAGTGCCCACCGGGATCAACGCTTGCTATCGCCTCAAAGTCCGTGTCGGCATCGTCAAGTTGCTGTCTTTGAAAGATCTCACCGAACATTTGTAACAGCTCCACATCCAGGACGAATTTCTCCATCGATGCAGTGAGCCCGCCCTCCAGCCAGCCAGCCGAATGCATCATGAAATTTGCCCCTCCCAACAGAGTGCCCCAGGCGGACATTGCAGTTTCGTAGACGGCTTGCGCATCCGTAGCATTCGACGAAGTTGCGGCAGAACCACGCCAGGGGAGGCCGATATGCCGCGCCAGTTGGCCAGCCCCGAATGCGGCGGACACAAACTCAGGTGTCCCGAAGGCTGGCGACCCGGATTTCATATCGACATTTGAGGTGAAGGAACCGTAGACCACGGGCGTACCGGGCCGGACAATCTGCGCAAGCGTAATCCCCGCCAATGCCTCTGCATGCTGGAGGGCAAGCGCGCCGGGCAACGTAACTGGCGCCATGGCACCCGCCAGCGTGAAAGGCGTGATAATCAGCATCTGCCCCGCCTCCGCGAAGTCGATGATGCCCTGACACATGGGCACATCCAGTTGACGCGGGGAATTTGTGTTGATCGACGTGTAGCAGTAAGGCTTCGCCCGAAACCGTTCGCCACTTAGGCCACGCGCGATTCTTACCATCTCGAGCGCGTCACGCACCTGTGGCGCGCCACGAGAATAAATGAAAACTGGCTTCCGGCTGAGCGTCAGCTGACTTTCAGTAGTATGCAAATGCCGAAATTGAGAGGGAATATCCTGGGATTCAACGTTGGTGGTTTGTACATGGATCACATCAAAATGTTCGGATAGCCTAATAAAGTTCCGAGTATCCTCCAGCGTCCCTGTGCGCCTGCCGTGATCAAGATCGGAGACATAGGGCGGACCAATTACTGGGCAGAAAACAACGCTGTCTCCTCCCAGCGAGACATCCTTTTCCGGCGTGGCGCCATGCAGAGTAAATTCGCTGGGTGCTGACGCGAGGGCCTGTTCCACCAATGCGCGATCAATTCGGACGATCTCCGTCGCTTCATCCACGTTCGCACCCGCCGCTGCAAACCTATTTCGAGCCTCAGCATGCAAAACGCGAATTCCCAATTCGTCGAGGACCCGCAAGGCGGTTCGGTGCAAACTCTCCAACCGGTTTTCGGAAAATGCGGGTTGCCTGATGAGGCCATTTTTCAAAGCGCAATAGTTCGAATTGCGAGCGGCTGTGCCGGAAGTTTCCGAACCAGCATTGGATCGCCCTCGCTTCCGCCGCCCTCTAGGGAGCTCTTCCTGTTGGCCCTGTTTTGCTGGTGCCTGTCGATCCATTGCGAACTACCCTGATTTTGACGCGGTACTGGTGATGAGGCTACATCTCCATGACCTCCAAAGGAAATTAATAAGAATGGTCAGAAATATGAGACACTCTCATACAATGGGAGGCGTTTGAGCCCTTAGTGTTATGCAAGTTTGGTGCTGGCAAGACGAGCATGGAACCGCCACGCAAGCATGCAGAAGAGAGACTGGATGTCGCGCAACTTGAATGTCGGCTTTTTTCGCACTAACCGATTACTTTGCGACCATGGAGAAGATCAGCCTCCCGCCCAAGGCGTTTTCCACCGTATTCGCGATGCGATGATTGCCGCCGTTGGGGTTTGTGCAGCGAAATGGTGCTATGTCCCGCGTTGCAGTCACCCCAACACCCGTGACCAAAGTCTCATTGGGGCTGCGGAGTGACCTTGAAGCAAAGCGCGGCAGAGGTCAGCAGTGAGCCCATATTACCGAATGCTGCGCTCAGTATGTAGGTCCGCTAAGCTTGCGGAAGAGATGCTCTGACTTGCGCTGCTATTTGTCCGGTTCTAGGTCATGGGATTGCCTATAAGTTCCCGCCTTCAGCCGCAGGCTGTCCTCTATAATCGAGGCTATTGCAGCCACGCAAACAAGCAAGCCTGAGATCGGCACGATAGCGATGGCGTATTTTTTAGGCATGTAGTTGGGCTTGAAGACCATCCCACCGTCTTCCCAGGCAAAATACCACATCTCCCAGTATTTGCCGCCCATTGTGGCCACGGCCTCCATGCCCCAGATGATCATCACCATACCGAGGGCAAAGATCACCAGCGTCCAGAACTGCTGAATGAAGAACGCCGCTTTCGGGGGGAGCCAGTTGTAGATCAGATCGAGTGCAATGTGATCCTTGTCACGCACGGTCAGGGCCAGCGCGAAAAAGACCAACCAGATGTTGCTCAGCACCGTCAGAAGGTCTCCCCAGATGGGTGGGTCTTTGAAAACATAGCGCATTACGACCGAGTAGACTGTGAAGGCAACCATCGCCAAGAGCAGGATCGCGCAGAAGACCGTCAGCGTCTTCTTGACGGCCTGGTCGATGAACTTGATGGCGGCAATCATCGGTGGCTCCTTTCTCAGCTTGTGAAGCCCAGGACGCGCGGCAGGTACATGGTGAAGTCCGGCACCGCGATCAGCACAAAGAGCAGCGCGAAAAGTGCAAGAAGGTAGGGCAGCATGGCGATGGCAACCTTCTCAAGCCGGACCTGGGCAATAGCACCGGCCGTGAAGAACGCAACACCCACGGGCGGGGTGACCGACCCGATCAGAAAGCCGACCACCACGACAAGGGCGGCCTGCACATCCGGGTAGCCGGCTTTGACCATAACATCGACCAGTACCGGCCCCGCGACGATGATGTTGGCCGCTGAATCCATCACCATGCCCAGCAGGCAAATGAACAGCACCAGAACCAGAGCGAAGACCATCGGGTTGTACGTGTAGCTGAGCAGCCAGGTCTCAAGCTGTCCGATCGCGCCCATGGAGGTCAGCAGCCAGCTGAACGGCCCGGACGCGGCGATGATGATAAAGACCATGGCCGAGTTGCGAAAAGCGCGTACAAAGGCGCTTTTGCAATTGCTCCAGGTGATGGTGCGGTAGATGAAGAGGCCCACAAACAGCGCGATAGTTGCCGTCAGCGCGCCCGCCTCAACCACACCGGCGATGCCGAAGACGACCGAGCCAACCAGCACCACAGGGATCAAAAGTGCAAAGGATGATTTGTACCCAGCGATGGCGATGCCCTTCAGGCTGAACGGCTCCTCGCTGCGTTCGAAGTTTTTCCGGCTCGCGATAATGTAATTGATCACCATCAGCAGCCCACCGATCATCAACCCCGGAACAATCCCACCCGCAAACAACGCGCCCACAGATATGCCGCCCGCATTGGCCAGCACGATCATCATAATCGAGGGCGGAATGATCCCGCCGATGGTCGAACTGACCGCCGTAATGGCAGCTGCGAATTCAGGAGGATACCCGGCCTTTTTCATGCCCGGCACCAGCAAGGACCCAACTGTCGCCGTGTCGGCCACGACCGAGCCGTTCATGCCGGCAAAAAACATGCTGACCAGAACGTTGGCCTGCGCCATGCTGCCGCGCATCCTGCCGATGATCCGCTGGCTGAGATTCACCAGCCGGTCGGTGATCGTGGCAGAAGTCATCAACTCGCCGGTCAGCATGAAGAAAGGAATGGCTGTCAAAGGAACCGAGTCGATGGCCTGAAACATCTGGCTGGGGATCAGGATCATCGGGGCCGCGTCGGTGAGCAGGATATAAACCACCGGGATCAGGATCATCACAAATCCCACAGGGGCGCCCAGCATGATCATCACCACCAAGATGGTCAGAAGTGCGACGCTTTCCATTCAATCTGCCCCATTGAGGTTAGGTTATCATACAAGGGCGCGGAACCCGATCCCGCGCCCTTGCCTGTCTCAATCGTTTCGTTCCCGATTTAAAGCGCGCCGGCTTCTTCCAGTTGGGCAATGAAGCCGGTCATGCCCTGTTCCTCCAGAACGCGACGGGCGGTTGCGGGATCATAAGTGCCCTTGGCATTGAGCCAGGCATCAATGGCACCCGCCCGCCAGAGTGTCAGTTCCTCTTCGGTTGGAACATACCAATCCTTGGCAGTTTCCTTGATGGCGGCCTCACCGGCCTCGACCCATTCACGATCCAGTTCCTGCACCTTTTGGCCAAAAGCTTTGGCCGCCATGTGCAGCCATTCCTTTTCCTGATCAGTCAGCGCGTCATACTGACGCTTGTCAATCGAAAGCTGGTTACCAGACCAGGAGCCACCGATCTCGGTGAAATAGGGTGCGACTTCGTGCAGTTTTGCGACATGTTGCCAAGGTGTGGCGACATACTGGCCGGAGACGACACCAGTCTGAAGACCCTGGTAAAGCTGGGCCCAGTCATAAGGCACCGGGACAGCGCCCCAGTTTTTGACCAGTGTATATTCAATCGGGCTTTTGGTGACGCGCCACTTAAGACCTTCCATGTCCGCGGGCACCTTCACCGAGCCGTTGGCGTTGCCCAGCTGCCGGAAGCCGCCCGACGAATAGACCGTCAGACAGACATGGCCCGCTTCCTCGGCTGCGATCTGGCATTGCTTTTCTGCCAGCCACTCGGACGAAATGCGATCAGCGTCCTCAATGCTCTTGAAGATGTAGGGCAGGTCAAAAATCGCGAGCGACGTGCCAAAGTTACCAAAATTTGCGGTCGAACTTGTCCAAAGCGCCAAGAGGCCCTGATTGGCCTGCTCGCCACAGGTTTGTTCACTGCAGAGCGATTTGCGGTAATGCGGCTCGATCTTCAGCTGCCCGCCAGAGACCTCTTCCAAGGTCGGGATCAGCGCCTGGTCGATGGCATCTCCGATCGGCATCCCGATAAAGCCAACCGTGCCCAGCTTCAGCACCTTCTCGGCGCTGGCCACGCCTGCCGGCAACGCCAGGGCGCCCGCCAGGCACAACATCTTTCCTACGGATTTCAGTCTCATCTTCGTCACTCCCATCATGATTTATTGTTGTCCGCATTTTTCACCCCGGGCCGGAACAAGGAAAGTGACAGATAGTTTGAAAGAAAGGGACAGATCGGATTGAAGCTGACAGACTGTCCTGCGAGGCTCTACAGTCCGCGCGAAGAAAGGATAGAATTTGACATCCATCACGCCCAGATTCATGAAGCTGCCCGAAAACTCGCCTCTGAGTCTGCGCGACCAGATCTGCGAGGTTGTGAGTGCGGCCATCACGTCTGAGTCTCTGGCGTCCGACCGGCCGCTGCCGTCATGCCGTGAATTGGCGGAGCAATTGGGCGTGTCAAGGAACACGGTGTTTGCCGCCTATAACCGTCTGGTTGATCTGGAGCTTTTGGTGTCGCGCGATCGTTCGGGCTATTTTGTGGCGCCGCAAATGGCACAACTCAAAAAAGCGCAATCCAAAGACCGGCACGACGCGAAACAACACGTGCCTTGCCCGGTCACCTTTCAGCCGAACAGCCTGATGCCGGTGGTCAACCCTCTGGATTGGAACGCTTATCCCTATCCCTTTATCTACAATCAGATTGACCCGGATCTCTTCCCGGTGGACGGCTGGCGCGAATGCACGCGGCAGGCTTTGGGGCGCAAGCAAATGCCGCTCTGGACCAGCGATTCCGTCGAGAGCGACAGCCCGCAACTGATCCAGCAATTGCGCCAGCGGTTGTTGAACACACGCGGTATCTATGCCGATGACGATGAAATCCTGATCACTCTGGGCTCGCAGAATGCTTTGTACATTCTGGGCACGATTTTTGCCCGCTCCGGCAAACCCATCGCCCTAGAAGACCCCGGATTCTTCGGGGCACGCAATGCCTTTCGACTGGCTGGCAGCAAGTTGATCGGGGTTGGCATCGACGAAGACGGTATCATCCCAAGTGCCATTCCATCCGGATGCCAGCTTGTGTTCACAACCCCCAGCCATCAGTTCCCGACCATGGTCACCATGAGCCAGGCCCGGCGCGAGGAGCTTCTGGACGCCGCGATTGCCAAGGATTTCCTGATCATCGAAGACGACTACGAGGCCGAGATGAACTATGTCGCCAAATCTTCGCCTTCCATGCGGTCGATGGATGAGACGGGCCGCGTCATCTATGTCGGCAGCCTGTCGAAAACCGTGTCACCGGGCATCCGGCTGGGTTTTATCGTCGCACATCGCGATATCATCCGCGAAGCCCGTATCGCGCGTGGCGTGATGATGCGTCACACGCCCACGATCGTGCAGGAAATCGTTGCGCTGTTCTTCCAGCTTGGTCACTATGATTCCCATCTGCGCAATATCGAGCGGCGTTACAACGAGCGTTGGCACACGATGAATGACGCCATCACCAGGCATCTGGGGATGTTGCAACGGACCGATTCTGAAGGAGGGACGTCCTTCTGGCTGACCGGGCCCGAGGGGTTTGACGCCTCCGAACTGGCGGTGCGTCTACGCCAACGTGGGGTTCTGGTCGACCGGGGACAGGATTATTATCTCGGTATGAATAACCGGCGCAGCTTTCGCCTGGGCTTTGCCTATGTGCCAGTGTCCAATCTGGAAGCCGGGGTGAAGATCATCGCGGAAGAGGTCGCCACCGCACTCTGAGCGTATTGCTCAACTGTCCCTTCGAATGTCGCCACCTGTCTCTCGCTGCGGTGCGGGTGAAGCAGTTAACTGTCTGGACCAGTGATTGAACGATAGCGATGTGGGATGGGCCATGGCGATTGAAACAGTTGAGCAGGATCCGATGACACGGGATGCTTCAGTGACCCCGTTCAAGTGCGATGTGCAAAACGACCTACTGCATCAGATACGGTCACGTGTGGCCGAGTTTCCCTGGCATGAAATGCCCGACGATGGCGGCTGGGGCTACGGTGCCAATCTGGACTACATGAAAGAGCTTTGCGCCTATTGGGTCGAAGACTTCGATTGGCGCGCGCAGGAGGCCCGGCTGAACGCCTTTCCGCAGTTTCGCGCGGTTGTCGACGGGATCGACATGCATTTTATCCACGAAAGGGGCAGCGGGCCCAATCCGATGCCGCTGATGATCAGCCATGGTTGGCCAGGCTCGGTCGCCGAATTCCTGCACCTGATCGAACCGCTGGCGCATCCGGAACGCTTTGGCGGTGATGTCTCTGACGCCTTCACCGTTATCGCCCCCTCGCTGCCGGGTTTCGGCTTTTCCGGTCGGCCACCGCGCCCCTATGGCCCGCGCAAGATGGCCGGTGTCCTCGACGCCCTGATGACCGACACGTTGGGCTTTGAAAACTATCTTGCGCAGGGCGGTGACTGGGGCGGGGCCATATGCTCCTGGCTCGGCTTCGAACATACGCCCGCCTGCCGGGCCATCCATATTAATGTCTTGACGATGCGTCATCCGGACGGCCCGCGAACCCCGGAGGAGATCACCTGGGCCAAGCAGTTCGACGCCGATCAGGTGATGCAGAACGGCTACCGCACGCAACAGGCCACGCGCCCGCAAACACTGAGCTATGCCATGATGGACAGCCCCGTCGGCATTGCAGCGTGGCTGGTTGAGAAGTTCCACGACTGGTCCGACGTGCCCATAGGCAAACTCGAACAGGCGCATAGCAAAGACGAGCTTCTCACCAACATAATGATCTACATCGTGACCCGCAGCTTCAACACGGCCTCCTGGATTTACTACGGACGGCGCGAAGAAGGCGGGCGCATCCTGTCCCCGGAGGGGCACCGCGTGGAAGTTCCAACAGGCTGCGCCGTGTTCCCTGCGGAAATGCTTCGCTGGCCGCCCCGATCCTATGTCGAGCGCATCTACAACGTAACCCATTGGAGCGAAATGCCCCGCGGCGGCCATTTCGCTGCAATGGAAGAACCTCAAATGTTGCTCGACGATATACGAGCATTCGCACGCTCGCTGCGCATGTAATCAAACGGAGACCCAGATGACGCTTTCTCATGCCGACTACCGAATGATCGCAGACGGGCTGAGCCCCAATGGTCAGGCCTTTATCGACGGGCAGTTCTGCGATGCCGCAGACGGCGATAGGTTTGAAACGGCCAATCCGGCAACCGGCGAGGCTCTGGCCGTGGTGGCCCATTGCAAAGCCGCAGATGTGGACCGCGCCGTTGCCGCTGCGCGCCGGATCTTTAATGAGGGCACTTGGTCTCGCGCCGCGCCGGAGGACCGCAAAGAGGTGCTGCTGAGAGTTGCCCAACTGGTCCGCGAGCACACCCATGAGCTGGCCGTTCTGGAAAGCCTCGACACCGGCAAGACGATCAACGATTGCATGGACGAGATCGGCGGCGAAGTGCCCAACTTCTTCCAATGGTATGCCGAACTGGCTGATAAAACCTTTGGTAAGATCGCCCCGACCGGGCCGGGTGCCATGGCGCTGATCACCCGCGAACCTGCGGGTGTCGCGGGGGCGGTCCTGCCTTGGAACTTCCCGCTCGTCATGGCCGCCTGGAAAATCGCGCCAGCACTGGCGGTGGGGTGCTCGGCCGTTATCAAACCGGCCGAACAGACGCCGCTCTCCACCATCCGTCTTGCCGAGCTGATGCACGAGGCCGGCGTGCCCGCTGGTGTCATCAACATTGTGCCGGGCTTCGGTGAAACCGCAGGCGCGGCCATAGGTCTGCACACCGACATCGACACTGTGTCCTTTACCGGTTCAACCGAAGTGGGCCGCATGTTCATGCGCTACTCCGGTGACAGCAACCTGAAAGGAGTCGGGTTGGAAATGGGCGGCAAAAGCCCTTTCATCGTTCTGGATGATGCCAAGATCAGCGACGAGTTGATCGAACATGCCGCCATGTCGGCTTTCTGGAATGGCGGGCAGAACTGCTCGGCCAATATGCGCCAGCTGATCGCGGAACCGCTGGTCGAAGAGTTCACGGGGCGGATCATGGAGCGCGTCAAATCCTTCACGCTCGGCGACCCTTTGGACCCGGCCACCGATATCGGTTCCATGATCACCAAGGGTCACAAGGAACTGGTCATGAGCTACATCCAAAGCGGAATCGAGGAGGGCGCCCAGAAGGTGATGGGGGGCGACAGCGAGTTGCCGGGGTACTTCATTGAACCGACAGTCTTCCAGAATGTCACACCCGGGATGAAAATCGCCCGCGAGGAAATCTTCGGCCCGGTTCTGGGCATCATGCCGATGCGCAGCGCCCAAGAGGCCCTGGCCGTGGCCAGTGATACCGACTACGGCCTGCACGCCACAGTGTTCACGCAAGATATAGACCGTGCCCTTCACATGGCCCGCGCGCTGCCTTGTGGAACGGTATCCGTGAACGGTTTCTCGGAAGGTGACATCAAGACACCGTTTGGGGGCTACAAGCAATCCGGCTCCCTCGCGCGTGACAACGGCACTGAAGCTCTGGAGCAGTATATGCAGACAAAGACAATCTGGATTCAATCTGCCGCATCTTGAGCCCGGTAGCAGTCCGAGACCGGAAACCACCGCGATGAAGAAGCGATGGGCATCACGCGTTTTGGCGATCTAAGCTGCGTCAGATGTGGATCACGACATCGCCTGGATCTTGTTCACCGACAACAGCCATTGGCGCAGTCGCCGCGAATGGCAGGTTTGTCCCGCAAACTGTGAATAGGAGCAACTCCGGGCTTTGCGCTTACGGCGAAAGTCCGCTTCGACGGGCCGCGCTGCAGCGACAAAAGCTCTGTGTCAAAGGCGGCAATGGGCCGTGTGCTGGGGCAGGGCATTCTGCTGATCAACCAAATTCAAGTAAGACACACTGCGCCGGTTTTCAGGTTGCGACGAGGCTCACTGGCGTTCGTTTGACGTAGACTTGTAGCGCTTGAACCATCGAAACATTAAATAAGCGCAAAAATCTCAAGATGTTGAATTCATTGAGAAGCGAGTCTCAATAATTCGGTCCCATTATTTACGTACTCCGACAGCAGGGGTAAATTTTTGCAGTTAAGCGCATAATTTACATTATGTTATTTTATTTGAGTGCCAAACACCTCATTGAAGTCACATCGGGGTTACCGTAACGAACCTGCAGTATGTTCCATAAGCAAAAGGCTATTTTTAAGTGATTTTTTCTGCGTACAATCGGTTAAGTTATCGCTTTTCTCCCTCATTCTGTCCCGGATTTCTGCGTTGCTCAAGATCGAAGGTGATAGTGCCCTTGAGGTTGATATGTGCCTATGTGATCGGGGGATGTGGCGCACATGGCTCTTGGGCCGGTTCCAGTCTGCTCGGCTTGTGGCCTGATCGTACTGATAGGCATTCCAGATGATGGCATTTGTGAACAGCGCGAGAACCCCGGAGATTGCGGCCATTTGCTCGCACTTCCGACCACGGCGTAGTGAGACCGGGCCCGCATGGATGGCGCATTGCAGCGTGTGCATGGGTTCAATCTGAGTGAGGAGCCACTGGGTTCCCATCCGGAACGCGGGTCGCCCGAAATAGTCACACAGGAGGACTGATCGTTGGAGTTTTCCAAAGGTTTCACCAGTATTGTGAACCTGCATGTTGATCGACGCGGAACTATGGCGTTCAATCGCCCGTCTCGACAAGGTTTGAGAGATAATCGGTTCTAGCAATTCCGGAACTTTGGTGTCCTTGAATACATAGAGTTTCCGATCCGCCAAACGTGCCAGTCGCGGACAGATATCGAAGCCCAAAAACTTGCCTAACCCCATCGAGAAATAGGTTACGCCATGAGTATCGACGGCGACTTTTTCGAGGCTTTCGTCGTCGTGCGTAGTGCACGTTAGGAGGCCGCGCCGGCCTGCCTCTGGTTCAGTACAAGCGGCTGATCGTGAGGCAATGCCCATTGATCAGAAAGGTGGACATAGGTCCCCAGGGCCTGGGTTTTGCGCCGCGGATCGGAGCGTGCGTGCCACATCCAAGCCAATCATATCTGCCGAGGCGATCATTCCACCAACCCAGGCTTTGGAGACGTCAAGCTTTGCAGTGAAGGACCCGAGGGCGTCATTGGCTTCCCTTAGGCGTCCTGATGCTTCAAGTTTCCGCATCATCTGACCAACGCTGTCGGCACTGGCATCCGCCACCATCCGCTCGATATCGGCAGGTGTGGGATCGGATCCGAGGGCCAGGATTGCAGCATAGAGGATGGTCTGCTTGCGGTCGAATGTTGACGGTCGCCCCAGCAGTATTCGCGATATTCCGGTATGCCTGTCAACTTCGATGATAACGTCAACGAACTGGATCTGACCAAGCCGCGCCAGAAGCTGACGACGCCTTGTTTCAATGCCTTCATCAGCTTCAGATTTGGGAGGCTTTGGTAACGATATTCCACCCTTTGCAATGCACAGGCTTTCATCATCAAGGCCGAGGACAACCTGCTCAAGGCCTGCTCTTAGTGCGCCCTCGATGCGCACCACATAGGCTTCAGAAGGCTTCTGAGGCATGAGGTTGTGGCAGAAACGGCTCCGGTGTTTCTCCCAAATATCATTTGGCATCAGATTCTTGTCAAAATCACGATAATCACGACTCAGCGGAATACTGGCCGATCCGTTGCGCAGGCTCCGTTTGATCAACAACACGGTTGCCGCCGTCCAGGAGCGGTGTACCGACGCCCGATCCTTATCGGTCATGAAGCTTTCCCACGCGCGTCCAAAGACATTCCTCTAGGAGCGATCATCCACAAGCCGAGACCGGAAATTTGGTTTTGAGGCTGAGCTTCGGGAAAGTGGCCGCAGTCTTTTTGCACATGAAGTCGGTCACTTTGATCTCGATAGAACAGGAACGGCAATTCGAAAGATGTTTGGCGGCCCGAAGGAAACACATCCCGATGCCCTATTTGCGGCAAACGACTACATGGCGATCGAAGCGATCAGTATTTTGCGGAACGAGTTAAACATCAGCGTTCCTGATGATCTCTCGGTTATCGGGTTCGATGATATCCCGATGGCTTCCATGCCAGAGTTCGCTCTGACTACGCTAAGGCAGCCCGTCAACAACATGGTTGCCAACGCGGTTCGCCAGATTAACGAGCTGGTGAGAGACAAGTCCATCGAAGTTGAGAACATAGCGCTGGCACCAAAGCTCATCGAAAGAAATACCGTTCAATCGCGCGATTGAACCGCGCCGATGCACCTGAACGATGTGCCGTGCCAACCATTTGCAATTCAGCCAGACCAGAGGCCCGTCACGCACTAGCAATCACTCCGGACCAGTCTAATCGGGCCAATCAGCAAGAGCCATACTCTTCGCCCCTACCCCGCCGTGGTGCCCTTGTGCATGTATCCTGCGGTGATCATGTGACAGGGCGTTGGTCTTTGACCGCAGATCGGCGCGCGCATGTCTTGTTGTTCCACCACTGGACAAATCCCTTTGCCCATTAGAACCTGTGAGCAATCGGTAAACAGGGAGACGTTTGGATGAAACTGCTTGCTAGCACAGCTCTGGCTTTAATGATCTCAACAAGCGCAGCGTTCGCAGCGGAGCACGAGGCCTGCGCTGCGGGTAAGACTCTTGTGGAAAGTACGCTGACCATCGCCACCGGCAACCCGGCCTACTACCCTTGGGTGATGAATGACGCGCCCGACAGTGGCGAAGGGTTCGAGGCGGCCGTTGCCTATGCCATCGCCGACAAGATGGGTTTCAGCTCAGACGACGTCACCTGGGTGCGGACGAGCTTTGACGAGGCGATACAGCCTGGCGCAAAGAACTTTGACTTCAACATGCAACAATACTCGATCACGCCCGAGCGGGAGGAGATGGTTGATTTCAGCTTGCCGTATTACACCTCGGCGATGGCGGTGCTGACCACTCAGAACGTGGTTGAAGCAGGGGCCGAAGCGACGCTCGAAAGCCTCAAGGGCCTGAAATGGGGGGCCGTGGCCACCACCACTGCGCTTCCGATACTCAACGATGTGATCCAGCCTGCGAGTGAACCTCTGTTGTACAACGACAATGCCGATGTGAATGCCGCAATCATGGCAGGTCAGATTGATGCGGCTCTGTATGACCTGCCCACTGCCCTCTATTTGTCCGCCGTGGTCGTAGAGGGTGGCGCGTTGCTGGGCCAGTTCCCGCCGGAGCAATCTGAAAGCCCGGATCAGTTCGGCCTTTTGATGGAGAAGGGCAACCCGTTGAAAGAATGTGTCGACACCGCCATTTCGGAGCTGGCCGAAAGCGGGGAACTTGCCGCTATCGAAGCCCAGTGGCTGGCGGAGGCCACGGGTGTTCCGGTGATCGAATAGATGGACGAAACATCGCTGCGGAACAGTGTGGCCGGGCGCTCAGGTGCAGCGCCCACACGTCGCGAGGTTTACGAGGCCGGGGTACGGCGACGTTCGAACCTGATCGCGCTGATCTCCACGGTCAGCGTGGCTCTGGCCATTGTTGTCCTCGTGCCGCTCGCCCCCGGTTGGGAGGCCGTGCAGCGTGCCTTTTTCAACGGCCGGGTTTTTGCGGCGACGTTTCCCGGGTTGCTGAACGCCTTTCTTCTGAACGTAATGATCTTTGCCTGGTCGGCCCCGCTTATCGCGGTGGCTGGACTTGCCGTTGCGCTTTGCCGGGACACCCGCGCGCCGGCGCTTTTTCCACTCCGGCTCTTCGGGATCGCCTACACCGACATATTCCGTGGCTTGCCCGTGGTTCTTGTCATCTACATCATAGGCTTTGGTGTACCCGGGCTAGGCCTGCCGAGACCGTGGAACAGCCCCTACATATGGGGCACATTGGCGCTGGTCCTTGTCTACTCGGCGTATGTGGCCGAGGTGATCCGCTCGGGCATCGACTCGATCCACCAGTCGCAACGATCTGCGGCCGCCTCACTCGGTCTCAGTGATCGGGACACTATGCGCTTTGTGGTGCTGCCGCAGGCCATTCGCAACGTGGTTCCTGCCAATATGAATCTGTTCATCGCCCTGCAAAAGGATGTAGCATTGTTGTCCTTCATCGGGCCGGTTGAAATCTTCCGACAAGCTGGCGTCTACAAGTCGCTTTATGCGAATTTCACGCCCTATGTCGGCGCGGCGCTCATCTTTCTTGCGCTGACAATTCCCGCCACACGATATGCGGATTACCTGATGAACAAACAGAACCGGGCGCGTACATGACAGTGAAGTTGTCCTTGCGCGGCGTGCGCAAGCGGTTCGGCGATCATGAGGTCTGCAAGGGCATCGATCTTGATGTGGCCGATGGAGAGATGGTTTGTTTGATTGGGGCGTCAGGCTCGGGCAAGTCCACGCTCTTACGCTGCATGAATCTGCTGGAGCCCATTGATGATGGAACCATCTTGCTGGATGGCACGGATATCTCCGAGCCGGGACTGGACCCCCAGCCAGTGCGCCAACTGATCGGCATGGTGTTCCAAAGCTACAATCTCTTTCCGCACATGACGGCTGCGGAAAACGTAATGCTCGCCCCGCGCCGTGTACACGGGCTGAGCCGGGAAGACCTCCGTCCTCGAATAGAACAGCTTTTCTCCCGTTTTGGGCTGGGCGACCGGATGGAGCACTACCCGGACCAGCTTTCCGGCGGCCAGCAGCAGCGCGTAGCGATTATTCGAGCGCTGGCGATGGAGCCTCAGATCATGCTCTTCGACGAGATCACAAGCGCGCTGGATCCAGAGTTGGTTGGCGAGGTTCTCGACGTGCTGCGCGATCTGCGCCAGCAGGGTATGACGATGGTGCTTGCCACCCACGAGATGGGTTTTGCGCGAGAGTTGGCGGATAAAGTCTGTTTTCTCGATGCGGGTCGCATCTTGGAACAAGGTCCGCCCGAAACGCTTTTCGCCACACCACAAGAGGCGCGCACCAAAGCCTTCCTTGCGCGCGTGTTATGACCCGGCTGAAAACGAAGCTCTTCTTCTTTGTGAACCAAAGGAAGCGCAGTTGCTTGGGGTGAAGGTTGGATAGGTTACTATTCGGCTGGTCGCACTGCCCGCTGATAGAGATGCCATGTGGCGTGACCAAGGATTGGCAGAGTGAAAATCAGGCCCAAAAATGCTGGAACCAGCGACAACAGCATGGTGACGGTGATTATCGCCGCAAAGGTTAGCATGACAAAGGGATTCTCCTGAACGACGCGAATGGACGTCAAGACTGCAGAAATGAAGTCGATTTCCCGGTCGAGCAGCATGGGCATGGCTACAACCGTCACCGAGAACAGCACAGCAGACAGAAATGCACCGACACAGGTGCCGATCACAAGGAAAGTCCAGCCCTCCGGTGTGAAAAACACGGTGTTCAAAAACCCGTCTAAATCCGAGAAGGATGAGTCCTGCAGGATGATCACCAGCAAGGTCCTGAACTGGTAAAACCACACCCAGAGAATGAACAGGGTAACAAAAGCCATCCAGCCCATTTCACGCTTGCGTTGATTGGCAATGACCGTGACGATTTCAGACCAGCCAAAGCTCTCTCCCTTCTGCAGCCTGCGGGATATCTCATAAAGCCCAGCGGCGGCAAAAGGCGCGACCAGCGGAAAGCCTATAGCGGCGGGAATGACCATCCAGACCTTGCCGAGCCAGACCAGGCACCAGACAAACAGGATTCCGAACACCGCATAGAACAGGCCAAAAAAGGCGCTCATGACGGGGCGCGCCAGAAAGTCGGAAAACCCGGCCTTCAGTGATTCAGTGATATCATCCACCGTAACCTTGTTAACGACGGGGCTGCCCGGCTGCCGCGGCGTCAGGTTGTCCGGTGGTGTGGAACCTGCGGTCTTGGATGTCATGGCGCTCTCCTCCCAAAACACATCCCTACGCTGGTGCTGTTTGGTGGCCGACCCTGCGGTAAAACAGAAGTTGCTCCTCCGGACACAAGTTTGCAGCAGGTGAAGCTCGGTGTAAAGCGTCCGGACCGCTCAGCACGCTTTGACTGGGCGGAAATCAGTTCGGTGGACAAGGCGGGTTACCGATCGACTGTTTGGGACCGCTGAATACCGGCCGGACTACCGGGCGGAGCAGAGCCGCGCTGTGCCGCACCAGAAAGATCGCCCAGGCAATACACCAGATAACGGGCGCAGCGCCTTGCCCAATCGTATCGACCGGGGCGAATACACGCAAAGCAGCAGCCATCCATAACAGAACGAAGCCAATCTGGTCGATCCAGGCCGGTCGCAATCGATCCGCACGATGCGCCACAGCGCGCGAAGCCACGGCATAGATCGAACACGCCATTGCCCCTGCGGTCAATGCATGCAGAGCGGCGCTGTCTGGCAGCGTCCAAACATGTCCCTTGCTGAGCGCGACCAGCAAAAGCCCCGAGGGCAGCCAAAGGTAGGCCAGGCTCAGCATGCTGAGCAAAGCATCCTTGAAGGTGTCTGCCGTCAGCCAAAGCAAC
Organism: Ruegeria sp. AJ12; assembly: GCF_056536245.1. Classification (NCBI taxonomy): domain Bacteria; kingdom Pseudomonadati; phylum Pseudomonadota; class Alphaproteobacteria; order Rhodobacterales; family Roseobacteraceae; genus Ruegeria; species Ruegeria sp. AJ12. The sequence goes on along the minus strand of NZ_JBQFJJ010000002.1, from coordinate 228,009 downwards.
AATCGAACCGTCTCGGCGGCGGCGGCAACCAGCAGGCATGCAATGATCCATTCGAATGCTGTCCCAAATGCTTCCAGCAAGATCGCGATCAGGATCGCTATGCCCGAGGCGTAACCGAAAGGTTGCGCCAACCTGAGGCGCTTCTCGTAAGGAGAAAAGTCGCCCAGCCTGTTCCGAGCGAAAGCAGGAATCATACGACCACCCACCACCGACAGCAGGGCGGCAAACGCCAGGACCGGGATAGAGGGTATAAAGCCGATCCAAAGCATTGAGATCTGAACACCGGTCATCATCAGCGCGAAAAGCGCAAATCCAAACCCTTTCGTAGAGGGGCACCGTAAGACGGCACGCGTAAGGGTCAGCGTCACAAACCCCATGAAGGTTGCAAGCCCAGCTGCGACCAGGGTGGGATTGGTTCCGAATGCACCCATTGCGGTCATCCGGGCCAGCACCCAAAGCCCCAAAAGGAGGGCGACACCACCACCCGACATACGGAACCCGTTGGACCAGCTTGGCATCGCGGTCAGCGCATAGCCCGCAAACATGGCTGCGGCGAACCCAAACACCATCTCGTGCGCGTGCCAGGCCCATCTATCGCCGAACGGTGAACGCGTCAGGTCAATGCCCGTATCCCAGCCGACCAAACCAACCCCGACAATTGCCCAGATCGCGCCGGCCAGAAACATGGGCCGATGGGGTGCGCCCATTGGATAGCCCCAACGCGTGACTAGGCCGGGTTGGCATTGGCGATGCGGCGGTATCCGGCCTCACCGTGAAAGAAGCCGTTGCTGAACGGAGTCCCATCGCAAATCTGACGTAGCGCGGCTTCCGCCTCTGGCAGATCCAAGCTGCCCTCCAATGCCTGGAGATAGGTCCGAGCGACGGCCACCATATCCACCGCCTGTGGCATCAGACGCATGTGGGTAATGCCACATCCAGCCAGCCTCGCTACTTCCGGCAGGAGGTTGATGTAACTCTCCGACTGGGTCTGGATGCCATTCACCCGCAGAATTGGCTGATCCTTGCTGGTGGTCAGCGGCATCCCGTCGGAATCTTCCTCACAGACGAATTGGCAGTTGTCCTTGGTTCGGCCATGTGCGCGCGCATGGTAGCAGCGCGCCGAAACGGCCAGCGAGGCGCGACCAAAAACCTGCACCTCAATGCCCAATCCCAAGTCACGGCCTGCCCGCGTCGCAACGGCAATGGCCGGGGCGGGCAACTCGGTCGGCAAAACAACATGCGTCGCCCCCTGATCAGCCATCCATTTGATCGTGGCCTCGTTATAGGCATTCATGAAGGGGCCGACGCGATGGGGGCGTTTGCCACGCGCATAGAGCCCCGCCGCATTGTTGATTTCGACCTCAGGCGTATCCATCGCGGCCAAATCCTCGGTTGCCTTACGCTCGCGCTTCAACATCACTTCGGCAAGCGAAGACAGGATCACCCGCTTACCCGCGCGCTCCAACCGCTCCATGATCTTTGGCAGTTCTGCCTCCTGGAATGGCGCGCGCTTGGAGCAGATCACCTCACCCAGATACACCTCGTCGACGGGTGCCTCATCCGCGATGCGGGCGTAGAAATCGTGCCGACGCTCGGCGGACCAATGATAGGCTATCGGACCCAATGTCAGTTTTGTCATCTTCGTTATCGCCACTTCTTTGTTTCAAAGGCGCCCTGTGTCTGCTTTTGCCCCTCAGTCAAAGCGACGAGGTCGGAGATGTTCGCCTCTCGTCCCGCGCGAATATCATCCACCGCCGCGCGAAAGGCCTTCACAACATTGCGCACATAACTCTTGGATCGTTGCCGTCCTTCAATCTTGAAGGCATGAACACCCGCGTCGATCAGCTCGGGCAACAGGCGTGAGAGGTTGAGGCTGATGGGTTCCTCAAAGGCATAGTATCCCTCGGGCCGGTGCGGCGCGGAATAGCGGCCCTTACAGATCGTGGGATAGCCTGCCTTTTCGTCCGGGCTGAAACAGTCGATGGTAAATCCGGCAAGTTGCGAGGACATCGACCCGTCTTCGTGACGGACATATTCGACGTCCGAGGCCGGGGAACAGACGCCATCCATATTGGTCGATTGCCCGGTCAGATAGTTGGTCAGGCTGCATCGACCCTCAACCATCAGCCCGTGATTGCCAAAGATAAAGGTCTCGATCTCGCAGGGGATTTCCTTGCGGATTTGACGGATCTCGGGGATCGTCAGAATGCGCGGCAGGACAACGCGTTTCACTCCGAAATTCTCGCAATAATAGCGGATGGCCTCGGGGCTGGAGGCTGCGGCCTGCACTGACAGATGTAACCGACTGCCAGGATGGGTGCGGGCGATGTAGTCGGCGACGCCCATGTCGGCAACGATGAACGCATCGACGCCAAACCGCGCACCGGTATCGGCCGCCTGTCGCCAGAGGTCAACCTTGCCCGCCGGCGGATAGGTGTTGAGAGCCAGCAGAACCTTGGTCCCCTTGGCATGCGCATAGGCGACAGACTCAGCCAGTTCTTCCGGTGTGAAGTTCAGGCCCGGAAAGTTGCGGGCATTGGTGGCGTCCTGGAAGCCGCAATAGACGGCGTCGGCGCCTGCATCAACGGCGGTGCGCAAGGCGGCGGGCGTACCGGCGGGGCAAATCAGTTCGGCAAGGCTCATGGTCGGCCTGTATCCTTTCAGGTTGCGGGGTATGAGCGGCGCAAGCGCGCCAGGATCGCGCGGCCCGGTGCGCCGAACATGTCGGCGACGTCTTCTGCGATGGAGCCGTCGACATCATCGAGCGCGTTTCTCAGCCTCACCACAGCTTCGGTATCACCGGTGACCTCGAGATCGCGCGAGAAAAAGGCGGCATCGCCGTCCTCCTCTGAATCGATCAATTCCAGCAGCAGCATGAAACGGCCCCGGATCGATGCCCCGGCAACGGGTGCCAAATCGCGCGGTACGGCGCGAAAGATCAGCGCTTGTGGATCAGGGCGCAGATGCAAGGCGAAGGGCAGCTCAACAGGATCGATGATGTAATCCGTTGTCTGATGTGGTCCGAGCCTTGCAAAGAGAGACGGGTGGCGCTCTGCGACCCGCCGCGCCACACGCGGCAGAATCGGCTGAACGATGGCCGCCGATAACCGCGCCACCGGGCGCTGCCCGGGCAAGCGCGGGCGATGCGCGGAATCGGTGTTGGCTGTCATTTCTCAGATCCCTTTACTGTGGAAAGGTCGGTTCGGCCCGGGTCAGTCAGCAGCGCGTGCAGGTCCCGTTCGTATCCAATCGGCCAGTTTGCCACGACGGGATCAATACCTGCCATATCGACACCCTCTACTTCGCTGCACAGCGCGGCAGGTACACTTCCGTCTCTCATACGCGTGACTCGATGCGCGGAAACAGCACCTCGTTTTCGAGGTACATATGCTCGTCGAGATCCTCAACCAGCTTACCGAGCCCGGCGTAGAGGCGTTGCCAGCTTTGGCAGGCATAGTGCGGAAGCCTGAATCCGTGGGTGATCGCCGCGATGCGGTTCAGTGCAGCTTCGTGACCATCATGAGCTTCGCGTAGACCCGGGACGGCCCTGGCGGCGCACGCCAGGAATCCGGATTGCAGCGCAGTGAAGACAGTTTCCTCTTCATCGCGCATGTGAACCTCGAGCTCCGCCAACATCGCCTCAAGCGCATCGGTCAACCCGTGCGGGGTGTTCGGATCCGTTGCGTGGGCCGTCTCGACTTTACGGGCCAAGGCAACAAGGCCCGGCAACTCGCGCCGGTGCGTGTCATGGTACCTGGTCCAGATGTGATCGATCAGCGCGACAGTCGGGGTCTGGGGTGTCGGATCGTGCATTCACGCCTCCTTTGCACGCGATGCAGTGGACACGGTCCCTGCACGGCACCAAGCCAGAACCGCGTTTTCTTCGGGGACCAGCGTCGTTGCCATGCCACCCGCGAAACGTTCGAAGGCCGCGCGGTGCGCAACGGGTACACCGATCAAAACTGGCACGTCGCGCGAGAGAGCCTCGACGACAAGAGAACGAAAACCACGTCCCTCTGCCTCGCTGAGGCCGAATTTGTTCAACACGACCAGATCGATCCCGCCCGCGGTCAGCCGCGCAGTTGCGGTCGCGACAGCTTCTTCCAGCGCCTCTGCATCCATCCGGCATGCCATTGAACCAGGACCGAGGTCTTGCGTGATCCGGGCAATCGGTCCATCAGGCAAGAGCCACAGATCGCTGTTGCAATGGGAAGTCCCAGTGTGCGCCTTCTGCGCTCGCAGCGCCCCGCCAACCCGAATCCTACCAGCCTGCAAACGCGCGACTACGGTTGCCAGCAATTGATCTGTGCAGCCTCGGCCTTTCGCGGAAACACTTGCCAGTCTCATCATCGGTTCTGCCACTGCTCGACCCGCTCCAACAGCGACATGGGGCCTGCACGAGTCGCCCCGTGAAACCGGATAAGAATCGTAAGGTCAGAAGTACCGGTTTCATCCGGCAGAAGAGTCACGGCATCATGTCTCACGGTCGATCCTTTTCGTTGCGACGGGCATGGGTGAGATCGAATTGGTATTTGATTTGCCGAATACGCCCGGTTAATACGCATTGCAAATACCAAAACAGGATCGCGACCTTGCGCCTCACTTCTTTCACCGACTACGGGCTGCGCGTTTTGATGCGCTTGGCAGGGTCACCGGACAGCGCCATCTCGACTGCCCAACTCGCGGTCGAGTTCAAAGTGTCGCGCAACCACCTCGCCAAGGTGATCTCGGCGCTGGCCGGGGCGGGTTATCTGGAAACCCGGCGCGGCGGCGGCGGCGGGGCCAAGCTGGCCCGTCCGCCAGAAGAGATACGGATTGGCGATGTGGTGGCCTTTCTTGAAACCGGCCAAGTGCTGGTAGAGTGCTTTTCCCCGGGCGGTGCTGCCTGTACCCTGACACCGCACTGTCGCTTGAAGGCGCGACTGGCCCAGGCCGAGGCCTCTTTCATCGCGGACCTCAACAAGAGCACTTTGGCCGATTGCGTCTATCGCCCCAGAGGTTTCTGAATTCCCGGATGCCGGACGTGCATTGATCATCTTCACAGCTGTCGGAATGCCTAGACGACGAGAGCGAACTGCCGGGCCTCGTGCCAAGCAGATTTCAATGGCTTAAGGGTTTTGGGATTTGCCCCGCCGTACCAACCGTATGAGCCTGCGTCCAAACCCGCATTTCTAGCCAATCAAACACTTCGTTTGTAGCGAAGCAGAAAAGGTGTGCTTCTCAGGCGCCTGCCGTGGACGCCTATGCGGTCATTTCCGCATAGACTGCCCGTTGTGGAACAGGTGGACTTTTTCCGGTGCGGCCATCACCGACACGCTTTTCCCCCGCAGGTCCCGCTGAATGCCTGGAAGCTTTGCAATGACAGATTCCGCGCCCTCGGTATCTGCAAAGTAGAGCAGCGTGACTTCTCCCAATGCTTCCGTGAAGTCCACATCGCCGCTGAAAACAGCCTCGCCGTCTGTCAGAATGAAGTCTTCCGGGCGGATGCCAATGTTGACCTGTTTCCCCTGATCCGCTGCGTCCGTTGGAATCGCAGACACGGCCACACCGCCTGAGTCCAGCGCCACCGTTGTCGTCTGCCCCGTTTCCGTGATGGTTCCGGGCAAAAGGTTCATGGAAGGCGACCCAATGAACTGCGCCACGAACTCGTTGTCCGGCGTTTCGTAGAGCTCCAGCGGCGTGCCGACCTGCGCGACGCCTTTATTGGCCAGAACAACGATCCGGCTGGCCAGCGTCATGGCCTCGACCTGATCGTGGGTGACATAGATCATCGTGCTGTCGGGCATCGCCTCTTTCAGCCGCGCAATCTCGATCCGGGTGGCAACGCGCAATGCGGCATCGAGGTTCGACAGAGGTTCGTCAAACAGATACACTTTGGGGTCGCGCACAATGGCCCGCCCGATGGCTACACGTTGACGCTGACCACCGGACAAGGCCTTGGGCAAGCGGTCCAGGAACGGCTCCAGCTGCAGGATACGTGCCGCGCGGTCGACCGCCGCATCGATCTCGTCACCCGGCATCTTGGCGATCTTGAGTGCAAAGGACATGTTCTCGCGCACAGTCATATGCGGGTAAAGCGCGTAGCTTTGAAACACCATTGCAATGCCGCGCTGCGCGGGCGGCACGTCGTTCATGACCTGCCCCTCGATCTCCAGCGTGCCGCCGGTGATTTTTTCCAAACCTGCAATCATACGCAGCAACGTGGATTTGCCGCAGCCCGAGGGCCCGACAAACACGATCAGTTCACCCTGCTCGATATCCAGATCAATGTGTTTCAAAACGTCGACAGGGCCATAGGACTTGGCGACATCCGTGAGGTTGAGTTCCGACATGTCTTACCCCTTATCCTTGGCCATGATGCAGAATTGCGAGGCCTCCAGTGTCAGTTTTTCTGAGCCTTCCACCGCGCCCAATTCCTGCCCGATGAACCGCCAGTTGCCCGACGGCAGAGTGATCTCGGCCGTTTCCGACCCCAGGTTGAAGGCGCAAAAAATCTGTTCGGATGCGTTCTCTCGCCGGAATGTCAGAACGGGCCCGTCCTGTGCCATGCTTGTTTGGGCACCAGACGCCAAAGCGGGATTTGCGTGGCGCAGGGCAATTGCCCGCCGGTAATGGTGCAGCATGGAGTTCTGGTCGAGTTCCATCCGGTCAACCGCATGCTCGGACTGCGCATCGCTGACGGGCAACCACGGATCACCGGTGCTGAACCCGGATTGTTCGTCTTGGGCAGCCCAGACCATGGGTGTGCGACACCCGTCGCGGCCTTTGAACTCAGGCCAGAATTCGATGCCATATGGGTCCTGCAAGCGTTCGAACGGAACATCTGCCTCATGCAGGCCCAGTTCTTCCCCCTGATACAAACAGGCGGATCCGCGCAGGCACATCATCAGCACCACGAGTTGACGGATGGATGCGTCATCCAGCCCCCAGCGCGAGGCATGGCGTTGTACATCGTGATTGGAGAAAGCCCAACACGGCCAGGCGTCCCCTGCCTTTGCTTCCAGTTGATCGAACACCTGTTTTGCGTATTCGGCTGTCAGCGTCCGTTTTTCAAGAAACTCGAACGCATAGCACATGTGCATCCGTTTATCGCCGGTGGTGTAGTCCCCCATGATCTTGAGCCCGCGCTGCGCATCGCCGATTTCCCCCAGACAGGCACGGCCCTCGTATTCGTCGGTCAGCGCCCTAAGCCGTTCCAGAAACGCAATGTTTTCCGGTTGGCTTTTGGAATAGAGGTGATCCTGATGGTTGTACGGGTTCACCATCGGCGCAATCGAAGCGTTGCGCTGATCCAGCGGCAAAGCCGGGTTGTCACGCAACTGCCGATCGTGGAAGTAGAAGTTGATCGTATCCAACCGGAAGCCATCCACGCCCATGTCCAGCCAGAACCGGGCGACATCCAACAAGGCATCCTGCACTTCGATATTGTGGAAGTTCAGATCGGGCTGAGACGACAGGAAGTTATGAAGGTAGTACTGCTGGCGGCGCGAATCCCACTGCCAGGCCGATCCTCCAAAGATCGACAGCCAATTGTTGGGTGGTGTACCGTCCGGTTTCGGATCGGCCCAGACAAACCAGTCGGATTTTGGGTTATCACGGGTGGCGCGGCTTTCGGTAAACCACGGATGCTGGTCTGACGTGTGTGACAGCACGAGATCGATCATCACTTTCAGCCCCTGCGCGTGGGCCTGACCCAGCAAAACCTGAAAATCCTCGAGCGTTCCGAACATCGGATCAACGGCGCGGTAATCACTGACATCGTAGCCGAAGTCCTTCATCGGCGACTTGAAGAACGGCGAAATCCAGATCGCGTCAACGCCAAGCGACGCGATGTAACCCAGTCGCTGAGCGATACCCCTGAGGTCGCCGATCCCGTCGCCATTGCTGTCCTGAAAGCTGCGCGGATAGACTTGGTAAATCACCCCGCCGCGCCACCAGTCGGAGGCCACTTTGGTTGCTTTGGTGAGTTCTGCTGTGTTCTGCACGTTCATAACACGCCTCTATTTGACTGACCCGGCCAACAGGCCGCGGACAAGATATTTCTGCATTGCAAAGAAGACAGCCAACGGCACAGCGATCGAGACGAACGCCGCCGTGGCCAGGATTTCCCAGTTTCCGCCGCGCGTGCCCAGCAATTCCACGATGCGGTTTGTCATCACCGTCGTCTCGCCCGATGCGTCGATCAGGAAAACCTTGGCGACAAGCAGATCGTTCCACGTCCAGAGGAACTGGAAGATCGCAAACGACGCCAGCGCCGGAAAGCTGAGCGGCAGGATCAGCTTGGTGAAGATCTGGAACTCGGTCGCGCCATCGACCCGCGCATTCTCGATCAGGTCGCGCGGCAACCCGGCCATGTAGTTGCGCAACAGGTAGATGGCCAATGGCATCCCGAACCCGGTATGCGCCATCCAGACGCCCAGATACCCCTTCCCGATCCCAATGTTCAGGTGGAATTTCAGCAGGGGAATCAGCGCCAGTTGCAGCGGCACAACCAACAAACCCACAACAGCAGCAATCAACAGCGCGCGCCCCGGAAAATCCATCCACGCCAGCGCGTAGGCGGCAAATGCAGCCACCAGAATGGGGATGATAGTCGCCGGGATCGTTACGGTGAGCGTGTTGAAGAACGCGCGACCCATACTGTCGGTGCTGTCTTCAGCCAGCAGAACTTTGTGATAGTTATCCAAAGTAAACTCGGGTGGCAAAGATGCCGACACAAAGACCCGTGCGCCCCTGCTGCCGGTGAACTCTTCTTGGTTCTCCATCCGGTAGTTGCCTTCGGCGTCCACGGTGATCGTGCCGCCATTGCGCAGCTCAGCCGTTTGCCCCGGCTCGAACGCATCCACCGCGCGCGAACTCACACCCCATTTGGAAATCTTGGCGGTGGTGCCCGCGTCAAACAGATTGCCTTCGATCACATAGAGCCCGTTCTCCTGAACCTGAGTGTCCGGCGCTGCGCTGCGCAGGGTCAGGTTCTGTTCGGACGGAAACAGCGACTTCCACCAGCCGTTGGTCGCGATCTGATCCGCCGTGCGGAACGACGAAATCAGCAGTCCGAGCGTCGGCACAACCCAAAGGACGACCAAAAAGAGAACCGAAGCGTGAACGACCCATCTAAGAGCCGGTTTTGTTCCTGCAATATCGCTCATGTCTCTGGCCCCCTAGCGCATTTCATTGCGCGCATTGCGCACGTTCCAGATCAGGATTGGGGTCACCAGCAACATGATGACGATGGCCGAGGCCGACCCGACGCCCCAGTCATTGGCCCGGAACAGTTTGTCGTACATGTAATTGGCCAGGACCTGAGTTTCCCATTGCCCGTTGGTCATGGCGAACACGATGTCAAAGACCTTCAGCACGGTGATGGTGATCGTGGTCCAGACGACCAGAATGGTGGTTTTGATCTGCGGCACCTTGATCCGGAAGAAAATCTGAAACGGGTTGGCCCCATCCAGGATCGCGGCCTCAATCGTTTCCTCGGGAATGCCGCGCAAAGCAGCCGACAGGATCACCATGGCAAACCCGGTCTGGATCCAGATCAGGACAACCATCAGGAAAAAGCTGTTCCAGAAGGGAACGGTCAACCATGTTTGAGGTTCCGTTCCGCCAAAGAAGATGTAGAGCGCATTCAGCATGCCGATCTGATCCTGTTCGGCGGGTCGCGTGTCGTAAACGAGCTTCCAGATCACCGAAGCGCCAACAAAGGAGATCGCCATAGGCATGAAGATCAGCGATTTGGCAATGTTCCCCCACCGGATACGGTCTGTCAGCTGGGCCACCAGCAGGCCAAATGCCGTCGACATCGCGGGCACCACGATGAGCCAGAACATGTTGTTGCGCATCGCTTCCCAGAATTTCGGTTCAGCGGCCATCTGCGCATAGTTGCTCAGCCCAACCCATTCATATCCGCCACCGGGTACGCGATCGGTCAGTGACAGGCGCAACGTTTCTACAACCGGGTAGGCCAGATACAGGCCCAATGCGGCGAGCGCCGGGAACAGGAACAGCCAAGGACGGATCATGTTCGCGCGGTTGATGTTGCGGCCCGCGTTCGGTCCGCGGGGCGGAAACAGGATCTTGTCCAGAAACTGATTGGATAGGTAGAAATAGCCTACGCAACCTGACACGCCGATGGCGATGGTCAGCAGGCCTTGAATTGCCGGATGCATGCCGCTCTCCCTTGCGACGGGGGTGTGGGCAACCCGGTTTCACGGGTTGCCCGAACTCAGACGTCTTAGTCCAGTGCGTCCCAGGATGACTGGATTTCGTCAGCGACTTCTTGCGCTGGCGTGCCACCGGCATAGTCGACCATGCCCGTCCAGAACGTGCCTGCACCCACGCCGCCGGGCATCAGGTCAGATCCGTCAAACCGGAACGTCGTGGCACCCAGAAGGATGTCGTTCATCTTCTTCAGCGTCGGGTCCGAGAAGACAGAGGTGTCGACACCCTTGTGCGGTGTCAGGAACCCGCTCAGCGCCATCCAGGTTTCATGCGCCTCAGGTGTCTGCAAATAGGCGATCAGGTCATGTGCACCGGGGCTGTCATTGGTGATCGCCCAGAGTGTACCTGCACCCAGTACCGGGCTGCCCAGATCCTTGCCTTCATAGGCAGGGAAATAAAAGAAATCGACGTCTTCACCAACAATCGTTCCTTCGGGGAAGAATGCCGGAATGAAAGACGCCTGACGGTGCATGTAGCATTGCGGAGGCGAGCTGAACATGCCCTTGGGGCTGTCGCGGAAGTCGGTGGTTGCAACGGCACCGGCACCACCGGCCACATAGTCATCGTTGCGGGCAAAAGCCCCAAATTCCTCGATCGCGGCCACAACCTTGGGGTCGTTGAACTTCATCTCGTTGGAAACCCACGCATCGTAGTCTTCGGGAGACTGCGTGCGCAGCATCATATCCTCAACCCAGTCAGTGGCGGGCCATCCGGTGGCACCACCGGAACCCAACCCGATGCACCATGGCGTCTCACCATCTGCAACGATCTGATCTGTCAGAGCCTTCAGTTCTTCCATGGTTGTCGGCACTTCGTATCCGGCGTCTTCGAAGTTTTCCGGAATGAACCAAACCAGCGACTTCACATCGACTTTGTAGAAGAACCCGTACAGATGATCCTCGCCGTCCGCGCCCGGGTATGTTCCCAGATCAACCCAGGACTGGCCCGCGGCATAGTTGTCGCCGATCCATTCGGCTGTACCATCGGCCAGAGGCGTCAGGAAGCCAGACTTGGCCATATCTGCCGCAAGACCGGGCTGAGGGAAGACTGCGATGTTGGGGGCCGATCCGGCTTCGGCATCGATGCGGATCTGCTGTTCGAAACTGTCCGACCCGACATAGGCGTATTCATGTCCGGTCGCGGCGGCGAAACCATCCAGCACCTTTTCGACATTTTCCTGGTCCGGCCCCAGCCATGGTCCGAACACGGTTACCTTGTCGGCCTGGGCCGCGCCCGCCATCAGGGCGAGCGTGGCCGCACCTGCGTAAAGCGAGTGTTTCATGAATTTTCCTCCCAACAGTGTCATGCGCCTTTGAGACTCAGTTTTCAAAGCGCTTTGAATGGAGGATTTTATCCGCTAACATTCAAGCTCTGTCAACAACGCGTTTGCATATCCCTGAAATATTAATAAATCTGGACAGCATACCGAAACCGGTTGACGGAATGGGCAATTGCCCACAAAACAGATATGCACTCCGTTTGAAGGCGCTTTGAAAAGACTATGAACCTAAAGCAGCTCTCGGAAATCCTGGGCCTCTCGCAGACCACCGTCAGCCGTGCGCTGAACGGTTACCCAGAGGTGAATGAGGATACACGCGTTCGGGTTCAGGCGGCGGCGCATAAACATGGCTACCGCCCCAACAGCCGCGCCAAAGGCTTGGCAACCGGCAGATCGATGGTGATCGGTCATGTGATTCCCAGTTCGTCGCGGCATGAGATGGTCAACCCGATTTTTGGAGATTTTGTTGCAGGTGCCGTCAAAAAATACGCCGAGCATGGCTATGATCTGATGTTCACGAACGCAGACGATACTTCTATCGAGGAAGCCTATCGCAGCCTGTTTCAGCGCGGCGCGGTTGATGGGGTTGTTCTGCAGGGCCCCAAGGTCGATGAACCGAGGATCGAGGTTCTGAAAAGAATGGGCGTGCCGTTCATCGTTCACGGACGTTCGACCGGTGTGGATGTGCCGTACGACTGGATCGACGTGAACAACAAAAGCTCGTTCCTGCGCGCAACGAAGTTTCTGATCGACCTGGGCCACCGGCGCATCGCCCTGATCAACGGGCTGGAGGACATGGATTTTGCGCAGCGTCGTCGGGACGGATACCTTGAGGCGTTGCGACAGGAAGGTCTCTCCCCCGACCCGGACATCATGCGCAGTGCCGAAATGACCGAGGTGTACGGCCATCACGAAACCCGCGACATGCTGGAACTGGCCGATCCGCCGACCGCCATCATTGTATCGTCCATGATTGCCGCCATCGGCGTACGGCGGGCGTTGGACGAAAAAGGACTTGTAATGGGTCGAGACGTGTCCGTGATCGCGCATGATGACGACCTGTCCTATCTGAAGAACGGTCAGGATGTTCCCATCTTCACGGCGACGCGATCCTCGGTCCGGCATGCGGGTGAACTGGCCGCAGAAATGCTGATTGATCGGATCAAATCCCCGAATGACCGGATCAAAACTAGATTGCTGGAAGCTGAACTGGTAGTTGGCAGATCAACAGGCCCGGCGCCCGACAGGTTGTAAATATGAAATACACACGTGCTGACTTTCCCAAAGATTTCCTCTTTGGCGTGGCAACCTCTGCCTATCAGATCGAAGGGCACGCGCAGGGCGGTGCGGGCCAGACCCATTGGGACACGTTTGCCGCCTCGCCTGGGAATGTGGTGCGCAATGAAAACGGCAACCTGGCCTGTGATCACCTGAATCGGTTTTCGCAGGATTTCGACCTTGTCCGCGAAGCCGGCTTTGACTGTTACCGCTTTTCGACCAGTTGGGCGCGCGTCCTGCCGGAGGGGCGCGGTCAGGTGAACGAGGAAGGTCTGGATTTCTATGACCGGCTAGCGGATGCACTGCTGGAACGCGGCATTCGTCCCTGCGCCACGCTCTATCATTGGGAGTTGCCCTCGCCTCTCGCAGATCTCGGCGGCTGGCGCAATCGGGACATCGCGGGTTGGTTCGCCGATTTCACCGAAATCATCATGGGCCGTATCGGGGACCGCATGTACAGTGTTGCGCCGATCAACGAACCCTGGTGCGTCAGCTGGTTGAGCCATTTCGACGGCCACCACGCCCCCGGTCTGCGTGACATCCGCGCGACGGCGCGCGCAATGCATCATGTTTTGCTGGCGCATGGCCGGGCCATTCAGGCCATGCGGGGCCTTGGCATAGGCAATCTGGGCGCCGTGTTTAATCTGGAATGGGCCGAACCCGCCAATGACAGCGCCGAGGCGCAGCGGGCCGCAGCCCTGTATGACGGTATTTACAACCGGTTCTTTTTGGGCGGTGTGTTTAACAAAGCCTACCCGGAAAACCTTCTGGAAGGGCTAGAGCCTTATCTACCCCAAAACTGGCAGGATGACTTTGACACCATCGGAACGCCTGTCGATTGGTGCGGGCTCAACTACTACACTCGCAAGCTGATCGCTCCGGCCGACACCGCGTGGCCAAGCCTGAAAGAAGTTGAAGGCCCTCTGGCTAAAACCCAAATGGACTGGGAAATTGAACCCGGTGCGCTCACCCGGTTTTTGACGCGCACGATGAAGGACCATACCGGCGATCTGCCCATCTATGTGACCGAAAACGGCATGGCCAGCCCAGAGCGGCAGCAGGATGATGACCGGATCGACTATCTGAACCAACACCTGACCGCAGTTCAGGACGCGCTGAACCAAGGGGTTCCGGTCAAAGGCTATTTCATCTGGTCTTTGCTCGACAATTACGAATGGGCCTACGGGTATGAAAAACGCTTTGGTCTTGTGGATGTGGATTTCGATACACTGGAACGCACGCCAAAGGCCTCGTTCAAGGCGTTGAAATCTGCACTGGCGACTGGAAGGAATGTCGCGCTGCCGCTGGCTCAACCCGCCGGCGCAGTACATGAGCACTGGAACCTTGTTGCAGATATCGGCGGCACGAACACCCGTCTCGGCGTTGTCTCGGACGGTGAACTGACTGACCTGCGCAAGCACCCAACGGGCGGTCTGCCAGATTTGCTTGAGGCGCTTCACAACCTGCGCGACGAGATCGGAACCGACCCGCAGGCTGTCGTTGCCGCCGGTGCAGGACCGGTAAAGGACGGCACCATTCGCCTGACAAATGCCCATCTGAACCTCTCCGAAGCAGAACTGGCCCGGGCGACAGGGTCCAAGCACACCTATGTCATCAACGATTTCACCGCTGCGGCATGGTCAGTGGCAGAAGTGACCGAAGCCGATGTTGTGGTCCTACAGGGCGAAGCCCGTCCGCCCCAGGGGACCCGGCTTGTCGTTGGTCCGGGCACCGGACTTGGGGTTGGCGCCCTGCTCTATTCCGAGGGTCACTACCACACCGTATCGGGCGAAGGCGGCCATGTCGGCCTGTCCCCCCGCCATCGTCACGAGGTGGATATCTTTGATGCGGCGCGTCAGATCGCGCCCGAATGCTTCTTTTCCGATAGTTTGGCGCTCGAAGCCGAGATGTTTCTGAGCGGCACAGGTCTCCCGATCCTCTATCAAGCCGTGGGCATGGCCGGAGGTCAGGTTGACACGCCCGTCCGAACCGCCAAGGAAATCCTGCAGGATGCCAAATCCGGCACGGATGCTGTCGCCGTTGAAGCGGCCAGTCTGTTCACGTCTCATTTGGGCGCTGTGATGGGGGATATGGCGGTGACCCTGATGCCCGCAGGCGGTGTGTTCCTTGTTGGCGGAGTGGCGGAAAAGAACCGCTGGCTGTTCGGTGAAACCTTTCAGAATGCGTTCAACGATGGCGGCCGGTTCAGCGATTTGCGGCGTTCCATGAACCTCTACGTCTCTGAACAGGCCGAATTTGGCATTGTTGGCGCTAACAACTTCTGCAAAAATGCCTTGAAGCGGTAAACAATCCGCCAGACCTCAAATTTCGAGAAAAGGAGCATGGGATGATCCTGTGCTGTGGCGAAGCCCTGATAGACATGATCGCGGAACCGACGATCTCGGGGGCTCAGGGCTTTGTGCCGCATTCCGGCGGTGCCGTGTTCAACACGGCCATCGCTCTGGGGCGCTTGGGGGCTCCGGCGGGACTGCTGACCGGTTTGTCCTCGGACATGTTCGGTCGGCAATTGGCCGACGCACTGCAAGCCAGCCATGTCGATGCATCGCATGCGATAAAATCAGACCAGCCGACCACCCTGGCGTTTGTGGAGTTGAAGGATGGCCATGCCTCATACACGTTCCTCGATGAGAATTCAGCCGGCCGAATGCTGCGCGCCGAAGACATGCCAGACCACTTGCCCGCCGTATCTGCACTCTATTTTGGCGGTATAAGCCTGGCCTGTGAGCCCTGTGCAGACGCCTATGCCGCCTTGCTGGATCGGCAAGGAGTGGATCGCGCAGTGATGCTGGATCCGAATATCCGGCCCGGCTTTATCCAGGATCAGACCCGATACCGCACCCGGCTCAACCGGATGATCGCGCAGGCCGATATCGTCAAGGTCTCGGATGAGGACTTGGACTGGATCATTCCGGGGCCCGAAAGCCACGCCGAGAAAGTACCGCTGTTGTTGCAGGCGGGACCCGCAGTGGCAATTGTCACCCGTGGCGGCGACGGCGCGTCCGGGTATCTCGCCGATGGGTCCGAAACCACTGTGCCCGTGAACCCGGTGCAAGTCGTGGATACCGTCGGGGCCGGAGACACCTTCAACGCGGGCGTGCTGGCCGAACTGAATCGGGCCGGGCATCTGACCAAACCCGGAATACGCAATCTGACCACCGACGGCTTGCGCGCAGCACTGGACTATGGTGCCAAAGTGGCAGCGGTCACCGTATCTCGCGCCGGCGCGAACCCGCCTTGGGCACACGAGCTTTGATCCCACGAGGGAGACACCATGAAACGATCCGACATCAACCGCATCAAGACCGAGGCTGAGGCGTTCATCAAATCCTTCGGTGCGGTCCTGCCCCCCTTTGCGTACTGGTCACCCGACCAGATGCGCAGCACGCTGGCGTCAGGTATTCGCGACCGCGGCCTGGGTTGGGATATCACTGACTATGCCCAGAACGGGTTTGACGAATTGGGCCTGTTCCTGTTCACCCTGCGCAACGGTGATGAGAAAGACCTGAGCCGGGGACGCGGGATGTTGTATGCGGAAAAGCTCTTGATTTCCCGCGACAAACAACTGTCACCGATGCATCGCCATATCGTGAAGGCCGAAGACATTATCAACCGCGGCGGCGGTGATCTGGTGATGGAAATCTACGCGTCCGACGCCGAAGGCGGTATTGATCGCGACACGCCAATTGTGGTTCCGAGCGACGGTTGCCCTGTCGCCATTCAACCCGGCGAACTTCTGCGCCTCAAACCGGGCCAGAGCGTGACACTGATGCCCGGTGTCTGGCATGCGTTCTGGGCAGAGCGCGGCGACTGTCTGATCGGTGAAGTCTCGACCGTCAACGACGATCGCACAGATAACGTGTTCGAGGATCCAATCCCGCGTTTTACAACGATCGAGGAAGACGTCGACCCGGATTTTCTGCTCGTTTCGGATTACTGACCGCGCTGGTTTTCCGAAACCGTGCAATGTGAATGATCAAGTGACAAGCGGGTGTATGGATGCGCATCTGGTCCTTGCCGACCAGCAGCCACCGCAAACCAGAACCGGCCCCGCAGACTGTTCTGCGCCTGATGCGCTGGTCCAATCACCAAACGCTTGACAATTATTGTGACAGCAGACTAGCTGGCTGCGATGGTTCCCGGCGGATGATCCGAGGGATGAAAATGGGAATACGGTGCGGCGCCGGACGGGTGCCAAGGCCGTGACTGCCCCCGCAACTGTAAGCGGAGAGCAACGCCATATCGCCACTGGCATCCAATGCCGGGAAGGTTGGCCAAGCGATGATCCGCAAGTCAGGAGACCTGCCATCACATGTTCAACCAACCCGGGGCGGGGTGTCCTGGAAGGAGGCTTTGATGGCACATCCTAGTGCGCACATTGTTCGTACCTTCTGTCCGCGCGTGGCATCAGGCGGAGCGAACAATGCCGACCGCTCCTGATCATTTCGTCCTGATCTGCGCGACCTGCCAGGGCCCGATACAGGCGGAAATCGCACAAGCCACCCTGGATGCAGAATTGCCCACAGGGTACGAAACACGGTTGATCCCCTGCATGGCCGGATGCGCCCGACCGATGACTGTGGGTCTGCAGGCGGCGGGCAAAGCGCAATACCTGTTTGGCGACATTAAAACTCAGGCCGACCTAACGGCGCTTGTCGACTTTGCGCATCAGTTCAGGAGCAGCGCCGATGGCTGGACCAGCGCGTCAGATCGCCCCCCTGCCCTGTTTTACAAGACCCTGTCTCGGATGCCCTGCCTGCCGGTGGGGGGCAAGGGATGAGCTTTCTGGTCGCAGAGGGTCTGGAATATTATGCGTTGAACGGTGATGTGCTGCTGCAGGATGTCTCGTTCACTCTGGAAGAAGGCGCGGTGCTCGCCATTGCCGGGCCAAACGGCGCGGGAAAGACCACTCTGCTGAATCTGCTGTGCGGCGTCGAGCGTATTGCCCTTGGGGACGTCCGTATTCGCGGGCAAAGTCTCCGCACACTGACGGCGCCGCAAAGGGCGCGTGCGATGGCCGTGGTCAGCCAGCAGGAGTTTCCGGACGGGCGGTTGCGGCTGCGTGACTATGTGGCGCTGGGGCAGATACCCGTCAAAACCGACAGGTCGACCGCAGACCACAAGCAGGCATTGGATCGCGTCTTGGCAACAACCGAACTGACGCATCTGGCGGACAAACCGATGACCCGATTATCGGGGGGCGAGCGGCAACGGGCGCATATCGCGCGCGCTTTGGCGCAAAACCCCTCACTGTTGTTTCTGGATGAACCGACCAACCATCTGGACCCGGATGCCAAGGGACACATGCTGTCTCTGATTGCAGATCTGGGGATCACGGTGGTCATGATCGTGCACGATCTGGTCATGATCCCCGAATTCGCCTCGCATGTCGCGCTGATGAAATCCACCCGCCTGACCGGTTTTGGACCCGTTAGCGAAGTGCTGACCCCGGACCGCGTCCGCGAGACGTTTGGCGTCGATTACCTGTGCTTTACCCATGAGGGCCGCGTGATTCCCGCGCTCGATATCCGAAAACGAAAACTGTCATCATAACAGGAGCATACCATGATGCAGAGACTCTGGCCCGTGGCGCTGATCACTGGCCTGGCAAGCGGTGCTGCGGCGCATGAGGTGACCGTCGACAATTGCGGCGAACCGCTTGTGTTTGAAACCACGCCCGAGCGGCTTGTTGTCCACGACATGAACATGACTGACATGGCCTTTGCCCTCGGCTTGCAGGATCAGATCGTTGGCCTGACCGGGATCACCGGCTGGTATAAAACCAGCCCGGATTTTGATGCGCTGCGCGGCGACATCCCGGAACTTGCTCCGAAGTACCCGACCATCGAGAACCTGGTTGCGGTCGAGCCCGATCTGTTTTTTGCCGGCTGGTACTATGGCATGAAACCGGGCGGCGACGTGACGCCGGATACCCTTGCCCCATTCGGTATCAAGACGATGGTCCTGACCGAAAGCTGCGTGCATCTGAACAAGGATCGCCCCGAGGCGAGCATGGACCTGCTGTTTGACGATGTCCTGCGCCTGGGTCAGGTCATGCATGTCGAAGACAGGGCCGAAGCTCTTGTATCGGATTGGAAAGACAAGCTGTCCGCCATCGAAACCAAAACCGCCGATCTGTCCAAGCCCCGCGTCTTCCTGCTGGACGGTCCGGCGGATGCGCCGTTTACGGCCGGCAAGTTTGCGATTCCGGACGCTATGATTGCGGCTGCTGGCGGCGAAAACGTCACCCATGATCTGGATACCAGTTGGGGCCGCACTTCATGGGAAGCCGTGGCCGCGTCGAACCCCGAGTTTCTGGTTCTGCTGGACTACCAGACCGGGAACGGAGCTGCCGACACGTTCAAATTCCTGCAGGAACACCCTGTGATGTCACAGACCGATGCAGTCAAAAACGCGCGTTGGATCGGTTTGCGCTACGAAGAGCTGACACCCGGACCGGCAAACATCGACGCCATCGAGAAAATGGCGCGGGCCATGCATCCGGATATGAACTAGATGGGCCTGACAGGTCGATTGATTGTGATGGGGGCGGTTGTTTTGACCGCCCTTGTGCTGCTGTCAACGATCTATGGTACGACCTCGATCCCGATCACGGATGTGTTCACCGCCATCGGGCTGGGCCTTGGTCTCACTGAAGGCGAGATGTCGCCTCTGCACCGGATCGTGTTCGACCTGCGCCTGCCGCGCGCCTTGTTTGCGGCCATCATCGGGGCCGGGCTGGGGGTGGTAGGTGTGGTTCTGCAAACCACCACGCGCAACGATCTGGCCGATCCCTTCCTGTTCGGACTGTCCTCGGGCGCAGCGGCGGGGGCGGTTCTGGTCATCACCGTCACCGGCGACATACTGGGGATCTGGACCCTGCCCATTGCGGCCTTTTGTGGCGGGCTCATCGCCTCGGGCATTGTGCTGGCCCTTGTCCAAAGCTTGCGGACGAGCGCGCCGGAAAAGCTGATCCTCGCAGGGCTCGCGGTCTCTTTTCTGTTTTCGGCGATTACCAACTATCTGATCTTTGCCGGCGACAGCCGCGCAGCGCATTCGGTTATTTTCTGGATGCTGGGCGGGTTAGGTCTCGCCCGGTGGGAGACGTTTCCGCTTGTGTTGGCAGGGCTTGGACTGATCCTGAGTTACGCGCTTTATCGCAGCCGCTGGCTCGACGCGCTGCTGACCGGTGACTTCACGGCCGCTACGCTCGGGATTCCGGTGCAGGGATTACGGTTCCGGATGTTCTTTGTTGCGGCTCTGGCAACGGCAACCTTTGTTTCGGTGGCGGGTGTCATCGGGTTTGTGGGGCTGATGGTGCCCCATATCGCGCGCGGAATTGCGGGAACGCTGCACCGCAACCTGTTGGTGGCGTCGGCCATCGTCGGCGCTGTGCTGCTGACGCTGTCCGATATCCTGTCCCGGCTGCTTCTTGCGCCACAGGAACTGCCAGTGGGCATTGTGACCACATCCGTTGGATCCCTGTTTGTGTTCATGTATTTGTACAGATCAACCCGCAACAACTGATTATCTGCCGATGCGCACGGCGCGGCATACTGTATGGGTCGATCAGAATGGTTTCACCGTCCCTCCCAAGATCTGCCGGCCGGCGTTTCAGGGGCCAGATAACATGCTCAACCGCCAGACCAATCGGGTTGTGCACGCTGGTCAGGCCGAACATAAGCCAACCCGCCATTTCGATGTCGTCGAAGCGGGCAATCGGCACGGCGCCGGACACGCTGATACCCAGTTCTCCCGTGTCGTTGGCATTTTCAAAGCACAGATTGTCCACACCCGGCGCGTGAACGATGCAATCGCGTGAGATCATCGGACCCCCGAATTGAATGCATTGTGACACCAACGCACTCGGCATGCTGCCACCGGGGAGAGGCGAGCGCCGCCCATCTACGCACGGTCAGCCCTGAGACTATTCTGCCGTCAGAAGTCGACCATAGCATGGCCCGCACTGCACAACGTCATACGACCGAGGCGATGCCCACCGCGTTGAGCATGGCTACGCATTCGGCGAGGAATTTCAAGAGCTTGGTCTGGGCGGGCCTAACGAACGCAGGCTTTGCACAGATGATTTCTATACGCTGGGTCGGCGCGGCAATGCGATCTCGTGATCGGAGCCGTTTGAACGCACCGACCTGACCCGGGTGGATGATCGCGGATATTGGTATTTGTGGAATATCTCGCATCTTTGACTCGATCGTTGAGATTTTGAACCCGATCATCTGGCCACGTCACGTGATGCTGACCCAAACGCCAAGCACTTGTGACTTAGTGACGGAATATGGACGAAGTGAGCGTTCGGCGCCGACTTTCCCATAACCGGGGTACGACGCATAGCAAAAGAGTCCTGAGCCAGACAGCTTAGTTTTCTGCCGCGGATCCTAAAGATGGGTTCAGCGCATCCTAAACCCCGGGATTTGAAGCAGCGGGTCCGGTTTTGAGCACACTGAATCACTGACAGCTGGCGTTAGTAAGTTCAGCGATGTGCGGATCGAGGTTCTAAGGGCAGATTCCCGCCGAGGTAGAAAAGGGGGATTTTGGATTCCTGATAGATTTAGTAGGATATTGTGAATCCATTACGGTATTTCAAGGAGAATTTGCATGCTACGCACACTGGCAGTGATTGGAAATGGCGTCTTGGCCAACCATGTTCTCTACATCCTCAGCCACAGAACGGGGTACGACCGCATCGTTCTTTGCGCGCGCGATCTTGAGCGAGCGACACGGACGGCAAACACCTTGCGACAACATGCGGTGAACATCGGGCACGACATTGATATCATAGCGCGTCAGATGGATTTGGACGAGGCGGGACGGTCCTGCGATACTCTAAGAGACATCGCCCCCGATGTGATCTTCAACACCGCATCCATGCAGTCATGGTGGGTGGTGACAAAGCTTCCTGACGGTCTTCGTGAACAAGTCGCGGAAACGCGATTTGGACCTTGGTTGCCTCTACATCTTTCACCAACGATCAAACTGATGCGGATCGTTGCAGCTGCGGAAATCGATCCGATTGTCGTAAACGCTGCTTTCCCCGATGCTGTAAATCCAGCCCTTGCAGCTGCGGGGTTGTCCCCTCACATTGGCATCGGCAATATCGCAAATGTTGTGCCGGCGCTCAGGCTGGCAGTCGCTGACGCACTTAAGCTTTGCGTCCGTGATGTGGATGTTCGGATCTGTGCACATCATTTCGTCAGTTACCGGCTATCGCGTTTGGGAAACCCCGATGGGGCACCTCTGATATTCCATGTTTCGGCAAATGGAAGCGATGTCAGCGATATGATCGACCAACAGGAAATATTCAAAGCGCTCACCAAACGCCACAGACGGACCGGGGGTATCGAAGGGCAACCCGTCACGGCGTCATCTGCCGTTGCCGTTCTCGAAGCTCTCCTATCGCCGCAGAAACTGCTGGTTCATGCCCCGGGACCCGACGGGTTGCCAGGAGGTTATCCAATATGGCTCAGCCGGACCGAACGCTCTATTTCGCTTCCAAAGGGCATCAGCATCGACGATGCGATCAAAGTCAATGAAGGCGGCCAGGTCTGCGACGGGATCGACAAGATCGACGATCAGGGAACAGTTCATTTCGCGGCCCCACAACAAGCGAAAATGAAAGAGATTTTTGAGTATGACTGCAAATTTCTCCCCTTATCAGATGCGCATGATGCTGCGCGGGAACTATCCCAAAAATACACTGGTTTCCTGCAAACCAACGGATTGGCAATCTAGCAGATGGACAGAAAAGAGGGCCCGGGTGACACGGGAAATGCAGAGTTTCATCACGAACACCTGAACCGATTGCAGCAGTGTCGATCAGCTTTGGCGGGCGTTGACGATGATGGCGCAAAAATTCACCCCGGGATGTTCGATGCGGGGGTCATTTCACTCGCCCGTGGAGATGGCACCAGAAGACCGCCTGCCGAAGCCATCGCCGCTGGCGTGTCAGCCCTTCTTGATCCGCAGTCCTGCCCTTTGGATGATTATCTGTTCCTGCAATCGTTCGAACCACTGGAGCAGGAAATCTCCAGAGTCTTTCTCAAGGGTGGCATTCCGTCACATGCCGCAGAAAACATCTGCATCGATTGCGGAACAACGAGGCTGTTTGGTGCTTTCCTGCATTGTGTCGCGCAGCCCGGGGATGTGTTTCTTGCGGCCCCCACGTTCTATCATTCATTGCCGGACTGGTGCGACCGCTTTGGGATAACGCTCGCGTGTGTCCCGACGCAGGCGGAAGATGGGTTCAAGTTGACTGTCGAAGCACTTGAGGCCTGGTACGGTACCAATGTCGACACAGGTCTCATGCCTAAACCAAGAGGCCTTTTCCTGTTCAATCCGACGCAAACAGGGGCACTTTATCAACCGAAAGAGTTGGCGGCGCTAGCAGAATTTGTTGTTGAGTCCGATCTGCTGGTGCTTGCCGATCATGTGTTTTCAGGCACGGAGTTTCCAGGGTCGGAGCAGGCGTCATACCTTGCGGCGCAACCCGGCATGGCAAGTCGCGTGGTGACGGTTGACGGAGTATCCAAGTCGCATAACCTGGCCAACATGCGTATTGGCTGGGCGTGTGGACCTGCGCACATCATTGAGGCGATGCGCGCGTATGGCGTTAGCACGATCATCTCCATCCCCCGCCTTGGTATGATCATGGCACATGCGGCGCTCACCGTACCCAGTGACTATCTGGTGACGAACGCAAGGGAATGCGCTCGCCGTGCAACGATCGTCACGAATGCGCTTGAGTGTTGGAACACGACGATCAGCGGATCGGCCGACCTGCGCTCTGGGCTGACGCAGAATTTCCGGTTGGTCCATGTTCCTGAGGCGGGGCATTCGCTGTTGATAACGTGCAACCCTTTACAGGGTCTACGATACGCGCATGGTGTGATCCGCAACAGCGTCGATGTTACAAGGTTCTTTCTTTCTGAGGCCGGAGTTGCCGTGTCGCCCGGCTATTCGAGCGGGCTGGACGACTGCGAAGTACGGCTCTGCTTCGGTTCTGTGGGTTTAGCTTCAACTTACCTGAACTCTGCAGCCCAAGAAAGGGAGGCCGCCGCGCAGGCTTTTGGTGTTTCAGCATCGTCCGCCGTAGACCCCCCCGATACACACGGATCTCCCAGCGGCGGCTCCGTCAGGGGCATCGCAGAAAGCCAAGACCCGTTCAAAGACGGTCGAGACACAATTCAGACCGCACTGATGGACCGAATGCTTCCTGCCATTCTTAGGCTAATCAAGTCCAATTCTGCTCCGACGGCTGGGCGGCTGCGCACGCAGAAACAAGAGGGTGTGGTTTGAATGAATGTTGTGCAGAAGCCCCCAGCAGTGTCCGGTAGCATCAGAATTGAGCGTTTGCGCGAAATTGCCCCCAACTACCGAGCATTCGTGATCGACGTATGGGGGGTAATCTGCGACGGAACACAGCAGTTTCCAGTTGCAGTAGAGGCCCTTCGGGAGTTGCGATCGACCGCTCCGGTCTTGCTATTGTCGAATACGGCGCGCCGCTCCGAGGCTCTTGGCGGATTCCTGGGCGATCTTGGCATTGATGAAAGCTGCTACGATGCCATAATCACCGCTGGCGAGCTCTGCCATGTTGCGCTGCGCCAACGAAGCTGGCTTTCGACACCAGGCAGCGCAACGGATATCTGGTATCTCGGGCCCGAGAGGGACCGTCGCATATTGATAGACACCGGGCTCACCGGGCAGGCGTGTCCCGAAAAGGCAAGCGCACTGCTATGCACGGGTCTGGATCCTGAACTGCCTGACGTTGCATCTCATGAAAAACTCTTGTTGTCAGGCATCGAGCATGGGCTTCCATTTCTTTGTGCGAACCCGGACAGAGAGGTTTTCATAGGCTCAAACAAGGTGCCATGCGCCGGCGCGCTTGCGGATCTCTACGAAAACTTGGGGGGATCGGTTGTCCACTTCGGAAAGCCTGAAATCGCTACCTACGATAGCTGTTTGGATGACCTGGAGCGGTTTGCTGCAAAAATCGAACCTGCCCAAGTGCTGGCAATCGGAGATGGCATGGCGACAGATATACTTGGCGCACATCGATCCGGCATACCATCGCTACTCATCGAGGGTACGCTCACGGCAGAAATGCGCCTGAACCCGACAGGACCGTACGATCGGGTCTTTCCCGATTTCATCACGAACACACTCACTTGGTGAAAAGCGATTCAATGTAAGCGAGCCAGTTTATGAGAACATCCGGGTTTTTTGCACTTATCGCATCACTTGCGAGTTGGGCATTGTTGTTGGTGACCAGTCGGGCCGTTCTGACGGCGACAGGATTGGATCCATGGTTGTTCACATTGATCCAAATGATGATTGCCGGGATGTTTTTGCTCGTTGCAACCGGTGGGATCGACGGACAGAGAGCTGCGCTGCGCGACCCTTTCATATGGTTGTACGGGTTCTTGCGCGTTGCGACGGCCGCGCTGTTTACCGCGGCGCTTCTGCACACAAGTGCCGCAAATGCAGCCTTCCTGGGGGTTGTTTCCGTGCCAATGAGTGTTCTTCTTCTTTGGCAATTTGTCGGTCGTCGCCCCGGTCTGAGCGAATTGCCTGGACATGTCGTCATCCTCTTTGGGCTTGTGCTTTTGGTTCAGACATTGGACGGAGGATGGTCAAATCCCGCGGTCAAACTGATGATCCTTTCTGAGATCTGCGTCATCTTATCGACAGTTATCGCGGAGTTTCATCCGATGAACCAAGGCGACAGCGTGCGGCAGCGCGCTCAACTGACGGGCATCATGCTTCTGGCGAGCGCGTTCGTAATGCTTCTGGCAGTTGGTTGCCTCGCTGCATTGGCCCACTGGATACCGCCCACCGAACGCTATCTGCCGCAATCGCTGAGCCTGCTCACAAACCCTGCAACACTTCTGGATGTGCGGCTGTGGGTTGCAGCCTGTGCGGTCGGGATACTCCTACGCGGGCCTTCGCTGTACCTTGCGCTTAGCGCAATACGCGCAGTAAAGACCGAAAACTACCTTGCCGGAATGGCCGCACTCCCCTTTTTGAGCCTGGGCTTCGAAATGATTGCCCATCGGGCGGGTTTTTTGCCACCTGTTGTTTCAATCGGACAGTCGCTGCTTTTCGGCTCCGTCATTTCATTGGGATCGCTTCTGGTTCTTTTTGCGAGGTCTCGGCGCCCTACAGGTGCCTGAAACAGGCAGCAGGCCGCTAACAGCCATGCGCGGGCTTTCACAAACACAGTGGCAGTGTTTTGAACATGATGGCGAGCCAAATAAAAACTGGTTATGGCCGCATTGGCAAAGGAGGAGGCTAGTCCTTTGCCTTGACCATTTTACTTTACCAAAATTGTCGTGTATTACGCGGGCGTGAGCCCCGATCTCTGCGATCCAGCCAACCTTATCAAGACACGATCAAGACGTTTTGTGCCGTGAAAGCGCTCCGGGATTCGCAATCGCCAGATTGACAAGTCTCCTGATGCACAGCTGCGGACAGACGTGTTGGCTCGACGCGACCTCAGGAGATTGCCCGATGAAACACACCTTCCTTGCTGCCGCTCTCAGTGGAGCGCTCTTTCTGACCGCAGAGCCGGTCCTCGCAGGTCCTGCCGACGACACGCTTCGCATCGCTTCGCCCTGGAAGATTGGTGCGCTCATCCCTTCGGCTGGAACAACCCTTTCGCGGACGGGGGTTGTTGAGACACTGACCATGCCAACCCCAGCGGGCGATATTGTGGGCCTGCTCGCTGAAAGCTGGACTTCGAACGATACGCTGGATGAATGGCGCTTCAAAATCCGGTCAGGCGTCACATTCCACGATGGCAGTCCTCTCACGGCAGAAACAGTCGCAGCAAACCTGACAAAATTCCGCGACGAAAGCTCGCTGAGAACTGCACCGGTCTCGAACATCACTTTTGAGGGCGATGACGTCATCGTGACCTTGGAACACCCTTATTCAATCCTGCCCGCCATTTTGGCAGACTGGAACACCGGCATTATTTCAGCCGCAAACCTGACTGATGAACCCGGCGAGAGCGTTTCGGGGACAGGACCTTACACGGTTGTTGATAGCTCTGACCCCACCATGCTGAAGCTTTCTGCAAATGCAGATTACTGGGGGGACAAGGCAACGATCAGTAACGTCGAATACCTGTTCGTTCCAGATGCGCAGGCACGCCAAGCAATGGCCCAAGCGGGTGAAGTGGAATTCGCATTCAGCTTACCGGTGACCGCCACGCAAATGCTGGCTGGGACAGACAATGTCGACGTAAGAATTCAGGCGATTCCTCGCGTGCGGGCGCTGAAACTGAACGCTGGACTGGCGCCTCTGGACGAGGTCGCCGTGCGTCAGGCGATCAGCTATGCAATTGACCGGCAGGGGATCGCCACGTCCATTGTCGGGAACCCTGACACGGCGGCCACACAACTGTTTCCTGCAAGCCTGCCAGCATGGCATGACGCATCTCTGGTGCCCAATGCGTATGACCCCGCCAAAGCGGCCGAATTGCTCGCAGATGCCGGGTTTGAAAAAGATGAAGACGGCATCCTTGTTCGAGACGGTGAGCGTTTCGAAATCGAAATGCGCACATATGACTCCCGCCCGGAATTGCCCGTTATCGGCGTGGCGATCCAGGAAATGCTTAAAGAAATCGGCATCAAGGCGACAATAAAGCAGGGTGACTGGACTGTCATTTCTGACGGGCATACCGATGGCACACTGGAAGCAGGCATCGTCTCGGATAGCTTCGTCTATGTTCCGGATCCAATCGGTGCGCTTGTCGAAAACTTCTACAAGAGTGGTGGTTTCTGGGGTTCAATGAACTGGAACAACGACCGGTTTGACGAGCTGGTCGAAACCTATCAGCGAACTGTTGACCCCGCCGAACTGGAAAAACTTCGCACTGACATGGTCACCATGATTCATGAAGAACATCCCATGGTGACGGTGACCTGGTACGATGATGTCTATGCGGTCTCGGATGACGTCGAGAACTTCACGTTTGATGTGTACGAGCGGGACTTCGGCCTCAATCGTCTGACCTGGGCAGAGCGGTAGGCCGCATGACGCTCGGCGCTCTGTTAGCGAAGAAGGCACTGCTCATTTTGGTCATCACGTTGCTGGTTGCCACGTGTTCCTTCTGGGCGGTGCACCTTCTTCCGGGGGATCTTGCGCTGCAAATTGCAGCTGCGCGATTTTCGGGCTCAGAACCCAACCAGGACTTGGCCAGCGTCGTAAGTCAATCCTACGGCCTGGATCGGCCTATCCCTCTCCAATATGCCGCCTGGCTTGGACAAACGCTGATGTTTGATTTTGGCGTATCGTTGGTTTCGGGACGCGATGTGCTTGACGATTTGTCTCATCATGGAGCCAATTCGATGCGTCTTGTGTTCTGGGGCTTTTGGGCAGGCGTCTGCTTGGCGGTGCCGATCGGGTATATATGCGGACGTTTTGAGGGAAGCAGGTTGGATATCGTTCTGACCACTCTCAGCGCTGTGGTTTCAACGATACCCTCCTTTCTCATCGCGATTTTCATGGTGCAGCTTTTTGTCGTCGAACTCGGTCTTGCAACACTCAGCGGCACAGCGGGTTGGGCACGGCTATGGGTGCTGATTCTGACAATTGCACTCTCTGTTTCCGGCGCGTTGAGCCGCATCGTGCGAGCAGCAGTGATCGACGTGCGCAGGCAACCCTACATGCAGAATGCCCTGATGCGGGGCGTTCCAGAGAATCAAGTGTTCTGGCGACACGGAGCGAAGAATGCGCTACGTCCTATGCTCAACTACCTGCCGGTTGTGTTCATGTTCCTGATCTACGACGTGATCGTGATCGAGACGATTTTCAACTACCATGGACTCGGTTGGGCGCTGATTAACGCGTTCAAAGCACTGGACTTGCCCTTGATGCAAGGCCTCGTTCTGGCGCTGGTGATGTTCTACCTGAGTTGCACAACCTTATGTGATCTCCTGACATGGCGCATCTATCGCCAAAAGGCTGTGTGATGCGTGTGTCGGGAACATTGCAGTTGGGCGTCTTGCTGACACTGGCCTTTGTGCTGACCGCAGCGCTAGGCCCTTTCATCTACGCAGTGGACCCCAACGCGCAAGATTTGCTCGCAGCATTCACCCCTCCGGGCGCAGGACATCCGCTGGGCACAGATCAGTTGGGCCGCGATGTCCTGGCTCGCGTTCTTCATGGCGCACGCTACTCCGCCGGGATCGCATTATCGGTCGTCGCCTGCAGCCTTGCGACGGGCTGTGCACTGGCGGGAGTCGCAATGTGGTTCGGCGGAGCCGTCTCGGCAAGTCTGACCATGTTCGCGGATGCGCTCTATGCCCTGCCCGGCCTTTTGGTAATAATACTTCTGGCCGATGTACTGGGTGGAGGGGCTCTGGTCATAATTTTACTGCTTTGGCTGGTAAAATGGCCCGAGTACTTTCGGCTTTGCTACTCGGTCGGTCAGAACATTATTCTCAGCGACCATGTACTTGCGTCAAAGCTTGCAGGGGCCAGCGGGTATCGAATTTTCAGATATCAGGTCATTCCGGTTTTGGCTCCTTACTTACTGTCACTTGGCGCGCTCTCGGTGGGTCAAACAGTGTTGGCGATCGCCACGCTGGGTTTTCTTGGCATCGGCATCGCACCTCCACAGGCCGAATGGGGCATGATGATCAATGATCTGCGCGTTTACTGGCAAATTTCTCAGGTCCAACTGGCTGCACCAATTCTGGCCATTGTCTGGATCGTATTGGCGTTGTTGATCCTGTCCCAATCGTTTGTCAAAGCAAGGGCGGGTGTGGATTGATGCACCGTATTGACGTTCGAAATCTCACCGTAGCTGCGGACCAGCTGTCCCTGAATGTACCGCACCTGCGATTTGATCAAGGTAGGACCTGTTGTGTGATTGGCAGGTCCGGATCGGGTAAATCCCTCTTTGCGGCGGCGTTGTCCGGCCTGCCAATGCACGGGTTGAAGGTGACCGGCAACATTGCGGTGAGCGGCAAAGAGCAAACCGTACCATTGTGGAAGGAACACGTATTCGTCTTGCCCCAGGAACCTGCCGTCGCGCTCAACCCGACAATGCAAATTGGTCGCCAGGTTGCCGAGGTTTTTAGATGGCGGCGGAACCCGGACAGCCGGTGGAACACCGCTGATGCGCTTTGCACTCAGGTCGGATTGAGCGCCACAGACCTGGAAAAATTCCCAAGCCAGTTATCGGGTGGCATGCAGCAAAGGGTTATGATCGCAATGGCTTTGGCAGCGCGCGCGGCCTTTGTTGTGGCTGATGAGCCCACCAAGGGCCTCGACACCGAAAACAAACTCCGCGTCATTGAATTGTTTAAATTGGTTCAAGCCTCTGGGCGAGGTTTGATTATCATCACTCATGATCTCGATGTCGTTCGGGCTCTAGCGGATGTGGTCGTGGTGTTTGACAAGGGCGAGGTTGTTGAGCAGGGCCCACGTCATCCCGTCCTGCAGCAACCCAAAAGCAAAGCCGCAAAAACGTTGATTCAGAGCGAACCAACAAACTGGCCGCATCACAACGCCTTAGAACAGCCGGCATCCGAAGCATGTATCAGCCTGCAAGACATCACGTTCGGGTTTTCAAACTCATGCCCTCTTATCAGCAATGCAAGTATCAATATCCATAGCGGCGAAATTGTCGGTCTTCATGGCCCAAGCGGGGCTGGAAAATCCACGCTGGGCGACATTTGCCTTGGTTTGCACACGCCAACCCATGGAGTTGTGACCTGGTGTGGTGAGCCGTTGACACCGACAGTCCTTCGACGCGAGCGGATCAGGTTCCAAAAACTGTTTCAGAATCCTGTGACATCTTTTCCACCGAACCTGGTTATTGGAGATGTGTTCGAAAAACTGACGCCAGGGGCACACATTAGCCCGCTCTCCAAAGCGAGACTTATGGCACGATTGGGGATTGACGAGTTGCTCCTCAGACGCCGCCCAGACCAGGTGAGCGGCGGGGAACTGCAACGCCTGGCCCTGGTGCGCGTCTTGCTGTCCCGGCCAAAATTCCTGGTCTGCGACGAACCATCATCAAGGCTCGATATGTCGATCCAAAGGTTGGCGATCGATGTCATAACTGAGTACGCCTCGGAATCGTCTGCCGCCGTTTTGCTGATTTCTCATGACTTATCAGTCCTTCAGAAGCGAACGGGTCGTATATTCGAGTTAACCGGCAACGGTGCTCTTTTGCAAAAGACCATAGTCAACAAACGAATATCGCGCGCTCCCCTGCACTCCATCGATCTGAATGAACGCATTGCATGAGCGTGGGCCCTTGGCAGGCATCGCGGGGTTTGTGTAAATGGGCTCAAAAAGGCCTTGTTCCGCATAGCTGACTGCGCTGCGCTGACCTGTTGCGCTTCCATACACAAGATGTCGAAGCCTTTGTCCTGCAAACCGAGGAAAAGATGCCGGCTCAATGCGCCGGGTTCAAATGAAGTGGTCCCACCTTTTCGGACAGTTTTGCAGCCTCGCTAAGGTGTATCGGGTTTAGGTGTCATGCTGCTTTCTGCTCTTCCAAGCCTGCCCAATATGCGCCATCCGGCGCCCGCTGATCAAGCGTGGAATGAGTCCGCTCAGTTTTGTAGAATGCCATCCAGTCTTTGACAACCCGCCGAGCTTGGAAGCCGTCATTGATCTCTTCGAGATAGATGGCCTCCTGCTTCAAAGATCGCCACAGCCGTTCGATGAAGATGTTATCGAGGTAGCAATCTCGGCCATCCATAGAGATGCGCACACCAGCTTCGGTCAATGTCGTGATCCAGGCCGATCCGGTGAACTGCGATCCTTGATCTGTGTTCATGATCTCTGGTGGACCGTGTCTGGCGGTGCCCCCGTTCAGCGCATCAACACAGAAGTCGGCATGCATTGTGTTGCTGAGCCGCCAACTCAGGATTCTGCGCGAGGCCCAATCCATGATCGCCACGAGCTAAAGGAACCCGTTTCGCACCGGAACGAAGGTGATGTCGGCACACCAGACCTGGTTAGAACGATCGATCTGCATCTGCCTTAGAAAGTACGGATAGATCGGGTGCTGGGGATGGGGCTGGCTGGTCCGGGGGCGTTTGTAGATTGCCTCGAGGCCCATCTTTGCCATCAATCGCCTTACGCGATGCCTCCCGACAATCGCCCCCTCTCTGCCCAGGTAAGCCGCGATCTGGCGGCTGCCGAAAAACGGGTCCTTGGTGAACACTCGGTCGATCTCTTTCATCATGGCCAGCGTGTCCGCGTCGACCCCGACCGGCGTGTAGTATAACGCCGACCGTGACAGCCGCACCAGTTTGCACTGCTGGCTGATACTCAAGTCAACGTCGGGTTGCCTGTAGAATTAGCTTGGCCCATTGCGGCTACGTAGGTCACTACGCTCATCGGCCTCAAAATACATGCATGCCGATGAAATGCTGCGATGGTTGCTTTGGCTTCAGCACGCGATCAGCAACCGTCATGTAGTAGAAGCACCCTATTCTCGAGGTGCTTCAACTTTCCAGAAGCAATACTACACCTTGTCATTTGTTGCATTTACTGCACGCTAGCCTTTCCGCGGTAGCCCCTCCAACAGGGCTTGGGTGCGCGATATCATGGCGACTGACGCGGCGTCTCCCTTTCGTGTACGGTCAGCGGTCTCGAATGCGGCGATAGCGTTTTCAAATTGTCCTGCCCGATAACATGCAAGGCCCTGTTCATAGGCCTTTATCCATGTTGGGGGTTCCTCAAACTCATCCGACATGGAAATCAGTTCGTAAACCACCAGTTCTTCGACGCGCCCAGATACCTTAAGTGTGTCCAATTCGCGCACTATGATTGTGCCTGCCGCCTGCTGTCTTGTTTCCGGCCCAATCAGAATCAGTGTACCGTAGTCCTTATTGGCCCCCTCCAACCGGCTGGCAACGTTCACCACATCGCCAATTGCGGTGTAATTCAAACGCTGCTCCGATCCGATATTTCCGACCAGAGCCTCTCCGCTGTTCAGCCCGATTCTGACGCGCAGCGGGTTGCCGCCGTCATCCTCAATTCCGGATTTTTCTACAGCGGCGACAAGGTCCAATGCGGCGCGGCAGGCGTTTTCGGCGTGGTTGGTGTCCTTGCGTGGCGCTCCCCAGAACGCCATTACCGCATCCCCCATGAATTTGTCGATCGTCCCGTCGTTGCGCGCAATGGCCGTTGACGCCGCGCTGAAGAAGGGTTCCATCAGCTGGACGATTTTGGGTCCAAGTCTTTCGGACAAACCCGTGAACCCTTTGACATCGCAAAACAGGACAGAAATTTGCTTGAGGTCGCCACCAGGCTGTATCTTGATGCCCTCAGCCACCAGCATACGCACCAGATCGGTTGGAACATACTTTCGAAATGCCGACAAGCCTGCGGCCATGCTGGCGGTTGCGGCAGAAAGATTGGCCAGCTCAGAAAGCTTGGAGGGCCTGCTCGAAATGCGTTCGACATCAAAGCGTTCGATTTTGCTCAGGTCCTCTGCGATGCGTGCCAGCGGATTTGCGACGACTCGTCGGACCAACCAGATCGCCAGCCCGGTTGCGATAATCACCACAATGATCAGGATATAGATCAGGTTTATCAGAGTTTCGTCGATCCCCGACAAAAAGGCCGCCTCGGGAATGACGGTGGCAACACGCCAACCATAAAAACCCAACGGTGTCAGTGCCACCGCGTAGGGCACGCCGTCGATGACAATGCGCTTCGTTAGTGTGCCGGGGGTATTCGTTTCGGGGTCACCCAACAACCTTTCCCCAGAAATCATGGCCACTTCATACAGCTCCCCTTCGCCCATGCGCGCCGGAGTGACCTCGTCAGCCTCAGCATCGGGTACCGCAATGACTTTTCCATCGGCATCCAAAATGAACGCGGCGCCGAACTCACCGGGCGTAAGCGTGGCGAGAAAGCGCGACAGCCGATCCGTTTCGATCGCAACCGCCAGAACCCCCTGCCGCTTACGGTTGACGTCAATTGGACCGACAAAGGCATAAATGGTTTTGTCACTATCCGGGAGGTCGCGCGCTTCGATCCACCCGGTTGAGTTCAGTCCCATAAAATTCTCAAACCAGGCATGATCGCGCGGATCATAAGTCGTTTGGGTAAATGTCCGCTCCTCGAACTGAATGTCGCCCGGAATAAAGATGTAGCGATCCTTCCGAAGCATCCCGTCACGAATGTCCTTGTCGATTTCAATCATCTCCAGTCCACCGTCACCCAGACGGTGTGACGCGAAGAAGTTGCCATCGGGCCAGCCGAAGAAAATCCATGAGATATTCGGTTGAGCCTGCAGTTGTGACAGAAAAACAAACTCTCGCTTGTCAGCCTGTCGCGTCGCGATGACGTTCTGGACAAAGATCGTGCGGACCGCCGCCCAGGCGGCTTCGGCCGAGCTGAGCGTCACGCCCACCTCGATACGCACGGTATTTGCGATCTGACTGTTGATTTCGGCTGCGAGCATGCGGCTGTTGTCCCGCGCGGTCGTCCACCAAAGGGAATGGACAATAAACGTCGAAACCCCGATGGACACGGCGACCAGGATTGAAACAGCAATGCCCACGCTCAATCGCATCAAAACTCCGCTTTCAAATACATATGCTTCAATACTGGTTTGAGACCCTGAGGAGAGCAAAGCTTACTTAGCTTCAACCTCTAAATCTCACGCAACTGTTAGGTTCAAGCAAGTGGAGGTGCGTTCAAAGCGCACAACTTCAAAGTATTCCCATTTTCTAGCTTGGCAGTCATCCCAGAGTCTTATGCAATTAAGCGGATGTCCGCAGCGGACACACAGCGAGTGCCAGCCGGCGGGCGCACAAACCGCTTGTGAAGACGTTCTGACCGTTCATGAAAACTCAAATGCCTAGGGCGCCCAGGCCTCCTATCCCTGTGTTCGTCGGAAGCAAGATTTGCCTCCCCTCCCGCGAATTTTCAGGAGCCGAAAATGAAACGAGCAATCAAAACCAACCCCAGCTTCCTTGCCCTGTGCATTGGCCTCGGCCTGATCGCAGATGTGCTTCCCGTTCAGGCCGAGGAGGCCGAATTCTTCCGTGATATCCGGCCGAACCATTGGGTGTGGAACGGTGCCGATCCGCTGACCACAAATGCCGTTCTCGAGCGTGTTCGCACCGCCGGTGCCGGGTCCGAACACCCGGACCTGACCCGCGCGCAAGGCGGTTCCGTCTGGACCGAGGCGTTTGCTCAGGTGGCCGACCGGCTCAGGGCGCTGGCAGAAGAGCAGGAAGACCTTGGCCTCTTCGGTGCGGCAGCAGACCTCTACATGCGCGCATCCGCCAACTACACGCTGGCCAAGTATCCATTGATCAACCCAAATGAGGCCGAGGCTGCCGCGTTTGACGCCAGTCTTGAAACGTTGCACCGGGCTTATGAATTGCGCGGCTATCGTGTCGAATACGTTTCTGTTCCGTTTCAAAATGGTCAGGCCGATGCCCATATCCTGTATCCGTCGGGTGTCGCACCGGCTGACGGCTGGCCTTTGGTCATCGCGTCCAACGGGATAGATGTAAATCAGGGGGAGTTCTTCACCTTTGCTGAAGATGTAGCGCAAAGAGGTATGGCCTTCCTGATGTACGACATCGCCGGGACAGGCACCAACGCTGAATTTGCGCTTGCACCGAACTATGACGAATTGCCCGTGGCGTTGGCGGAATCTCTTGCAGCAAACAGTACGTTCGATGCGGACCGGATAGCGATACTTGGGATCAGTTTTGGCGGCAATGCGGCGGTGAAGCTGGCGCATACCCGACCCGACCTCTTCGCGGCCTCCGTGAACGTATGCGGCCCACTACACACGGTTTTTCAGGTTCCAGAGGATCAATTGGACAGCGTCGGGCTCATGTATCGCCTTGCGCTTTACGACCGGACCAAGATTGACGGTGGCGATGATCCTGCGGCTTTCCTTGCCCATATGCGCGGCTTTTCACTGATTGACCAGGGTGTCATCATACCTGGTCAGACCGTGACGGACGTCCCAATCCTGTCTGTGAACGCGCGCAATGACTATGTCGCGCCAAAATTCGATATGGAGCTTGCAAACGGTTCTACCGTGGATGGCACGCTGATCTACAGCGGCAGCGACGACCACTGCCCGCAGGACCGCTTCACGGTGATGCCGCAAATCGCCGACTGGTTGGCGCAACATCTGGTGACCCCGGCAAGCTGACCCGCGCCGGGTGGGTGCCCAGACGCGTTTTACCGCCTACGGCCCAGCTTCCCAAATCATCCCACATCGCTCTCTGGATCATCAAAATTTGGTTCGTTCCGAAACGGCCAGGCCAGCAAGGAAACTCCTATGACTTCTCTCGACCTTACTCGCGTGACAGGATCACTGACCGCAATCGCATTTCTTATCTGTCCCGGCACTGCGCAAGCCCAGAGTCTTGGCGACAGCTGGGAAGGCTATTTTGGGCTGGGTGCCAGCAGCGGCCCGACATATTCCGGTTCAGATGAAACCGAGGTTGACCCCGGCCTGGAGGTCGATTTGACATGGAACCAACGCCTCTTTTTGCGCACGGATACCGGTATCGGTTTTTATGCCCTGAATGGTGAGCGGTCTGGTGGGCCTTTGAGTTTCGGGTTCGCGATTGGCTATGATTTCGACGAACGTACCGCCGCTGATGACAACCGTCTGTCTGGCCTTACGGATGTCGAAGCGGGTGCTGCGCTCCGCGCTTTTCTTGAATACGAAATCGGTGTCGCGGACCTTGAGATTCTGGCGTCACGCGGATTGAGCAGCTCCGGTCATGAGGGAACGACCGTCGAAGCAAGTCTGGGTTTCGATGTGCCCATAAGCGAGCGGACGATCATTACGATCGCCCCCTTTGTGACTTGGGCGAACGGTGCCCACACAAACGCGTTCTATGGCGTTTCCTCGGCTGAAGCCGCGGCCTCTGGCTATACACCCTACTCAGCGGGTGCTGGATTGCAGGAAGCGGGTCTTGAAATCGGAGCGGCTCATTTTCTGACCGAGCAATTCGGTCTCTACGGCTTGGTCGAGTACAGCACGCTGCTCGGTGACGCCAAAGACAGCCCGATTACATTTGACGACACGGCCTTCGAACTTGCAGCCGGTGTGATTTGGCGGTTCTGACACGGCACTTTGATGACTGCTCTGGAAAGGAGATCGGTGTGTCTTTTCGCGCTCTGGGTTGCGTCGTAGCTGTGGCATCGGTGGTTCTTCTGCTGCTCTACGGTCACGTGTTCAGGGGATGGTTCGTCCCGAAACTCACCCTGTCCGAGCATACGGAGATGCTGGCTCCATATTTTTCGTTGTCGCGCCCGGACCAATCCAAAGGGTCGGCTGCCCCGACCGCGATCTTCATGCCAGGCTGTCTGGGTCAGCGGCGCCACCATCAACTCTGGTCCGACGCGTTGCTCAAGGCTGGATGGGCGACCATAATTGTCGACAGTTTTACACCCCGCGGGGTCACACAAGTCCAACAGCTTGAACGTGTTTGCGATGGCGCACGCCCGTGGGGGTTCGAGCGCGGAGCCGATGTTGTATCCGCTGTAGAATTCATAACGGCCAACCCATCGCTGGATAACGCCCGCATTGCGTTATTCGGTTGGTCCCATGGAGGCTGGGCCGTCATGGACGCGATGAGCTTTGGTGAGAGCTCAAAACCCACAAATTTGACCTCCCTTCCAAGGGATTGGGCCGACGGTATTGTTGCGACCGTCCTGTTCTATCCTTATTGCGGGTTCGGGACGCGAACTGCGACGCATGGTTGGGCCGTCGATGTCCCTACCCTTTTGTATATCGGGCAGGAGGATTCCAACGTGTCGCCCGATGCGTGCGCGCAGGCCGCAAGGCGCATCTCCCGCGACGGTGGGCGCCTGGAAATGGTCCTGCTGGATGGCGTCACCCATTGGTTCGACAATCCGGGTGATTTTGATATTGCTGCACATCGCTATGAGCCGATCCTCACCAAGGAAATTCGCATGGAAGTACTGGACGATCTTGATACGCTGTCTCCTTAAGCGACCCGCCTAAAGGTGAGTATTGTCAGCCTTCCGAGGTGTAACTTAATCAACCTGCAATAGCGAAAATGCTTCGAAACGTCTCTCAACGGTACTCCAAACTGGTCTCGGCACTGGGTCGTGAAGTGTGGCAATCACCCCCACTCTTCGCACTGGTCTGGGTGCCAACCCTGAGCATATTGATCCTGGCTTTGAACCCTGCGATTACCGCCGATCTCACTTTTCCGGCACGGATCGGCTTTTGGATGCTGCACGTGGCGCTTCTCCTGCCGTTGCTTATGTTCCTGCAAACCGTTGTGGATGACCGGCTGGCCTCCCGGAACATACCTGCCCTGATACAGTTCGCTATTGCTGCCGTTCTGGCGGCCATTGTCTTTGCACCGATATCGATGGTGCTTGATCTGATATTTGAGCCGGCACCGGATCTGGGCGAGGACCCGACGGTTCTGATGCTTCTGGTAGATGAGATACTCGCGCTTCTGGGTCCAATCCTGTGTGTGTGGCTGCTTGTTAACAGTGCACGATTGCAGAACCTCTCAGTACCGATGATGAGCACAACTGGCCACGTTGAGGCGGGTGACACCGAGGCCAGATCTTCTGGTCCACCTTCTTTGACATCTCTTGAAAGTGCCTTCTGGTCCAAAGTGCCAAGGGAACTCGGGCGTGACATCATCTCGCTTTCTGCCGAGCAGCACTACCTGCACGTAACCACGAGCAAGGGCCGAAGCCTTATTCTTTTTCCGATTGGCCGGGCGGCCGAGGCGTTGAGCCATCTGGATGGAATGCTCATCCATCGATCACATTGGGTGGTTCTGTCCCACGCAGACAGGATTACCGGCCCCACGGAAAGTACGGAACTGCTCTTGTCCAATGGAGAACGCTTGCCGATCAGTCGACGCAAGCGGAAGGCCGTCCTGAAAGCTGTTGCGAGGGCTGCGGCAGGAGGCGTTTAAGCCCAATTCAGGGCATGTCCGCGCCAAAACAGATCGTGGATTTGCCCAAACGCCAAATCGGCGCGAACAAGTCGCTCGCAAGAATACATCGCCAGACAATATCACTAAGGCCGCAAATATGACCATGCGGCTACAAAGCAAGACTGGTGCGGGTGGAGGGACTTGAACCCCCACGCCTTGCGGCGCCAGAACCTAAATCTGGTGCGTCTACCAATTTCGCCACACCCGCATCCCGGCACTGTCGCGCCGCAGTGAACCGCTCAATAACAAAGCTTGCAGATGAGTGCGAGAGATAAAATCGGATGAAAAACAAGTTTATTGGGACCTGAACCGCAACAATATCTGACAAACCGGAAGTCGATCGTTTCGGTTTCGTCGAATGGACTGACGCCTCCGGAAACACCTCGCATGCTTTTCTGCTGCAGTTTCGGGATGATCCGAAGACCGCTTCCTGACAATGTGCGCTTTGACTTCGAGGGGCCGGTAATCTGCACGCCACAATTGTTCTCGAAAGCGATACAATCCAGTTTGCCGAGCGCGCGCAGAAAGCGCGCTTACGTTGAGTGAAGACAGCTGTGGCCCATAAGACGTTTTTTGGAGCCGTGCCGACAATTGATGTCTCGGGACGTGGCACCTGACGCCTCACTTGCGCCCGCTGAGCGACCATTGATAACATCAAACCCTAATAACTATCTGATAAATTAAAATAACATTTCACCGAAGTAGAAATGTCAGCCTGGTAGAAACAAGAACTCCATCTGTCTTACTCAGGTTTCTCAGGTGCTATCATTTGGAACTTTGTGCCTGTCAGATTGCTCTATACCCTCACAGGTTGAGACATTCCGGGTTTCTTACGACCACATTCGCGCCACATTTCAAACGCCAAAATATCTTATTCACGTCAAAATAACACCGCCTTGAAGGGTCCTTTTGGTCTTCAGGAGTTAATGAGTCTTTCCGCCACCTTGGCACCCGTACGAGTTTTCCGCTCAACTCCAGTACAAGGTTCTTTGCTGTGACCGATCTGAACAACTCCGCTGCCCCTGAGCAAGATGCAGTCATCTTTGCTCGCGATAGTTTTCTTGGTGAACTCAAAACCCTGAACCGCGACTATCCTGACACTGGCTTTGGTATTTCCCTGCGCACGCATTCCGGTGAACACTATCTGTTGGCCAATGCCCGCATGCCGTTGCCATCCACGAAATCCGACGGTTTTCCAACTGGGCGCCGCGTTGCCTGCCTTGAGAACGGGGATCGTTTTAGCTCGATCGAAGTTCTGGCAGATTCCCATGCCTATGAAGCGATCACGCCCAGGGCCGAGGCGGAAATCCTCGGGAATGCCCTGAATCTGATCGCCCGGATTGACGCGTTGACCAGCATGCCAGCCGGGCGCGTTTCGAACGCGCCCCGGATTGCCGCAACCGGAACCGGAGGCTGACAATGGCCCGAAACGACCACCTTTTGTCCGTCGGCAACGAAGCGCTGGCGCCGATGACGACGGCGATGACATCGCTTACGGCACAGATCGACCAATTGACAGAGGTGGCCGATGCGCGATCCACGGCACGCTTGTCCACGCTCAAGACACGGATGGAGAATTTTACCGCCAGCGTGACGATGGTGGGCCAAGTCAAAGCCGGAAAATCCTCGATCGTGAACATCCTTGCCGGCCGTCCCAGCCTGCTGCCATCGGATGTAAACCCGTGGACGTCCGTCGTAACCACGCTGAACATCAACACCCGCACCCCCGGCGATACGAAGTCCAAGTTCACCTTTTTCGAGCAGGAAGAATGGGACAATCTGATGGTCGGCGGCGGTCGGCTGGGCGAACTGGCCAACCGTGCGGGTGCCGATGACGAGATGGACGATATCCGCCACCAGATCGCCGAAATGAAGGCCAAGTCCGAGGATCGGCTGGGCAAGCATTTCGATTTGATTCTGGGCCAGAGCCATCAATACGACTACTTCGATGAGGAACTGATCCAGCGCTATGTCTGTCTCGGTGACGAGGACGATCCGGACATCAATCCCAAGACAGGCCGGTTTGCCGACGTGACGAAATCGGCCGAGCTGTTCATGGATATTCCGCAATATCCAATCTCGCTGAAACTGTGCGACACACCCGGTGTGAATGATACTTTCATGGTGCGCGAGCAGATCACGCTGCGCAGCCTCCGTGGGTCCGAAGTGTGCATTGTTGTGCTGGCGGCAAGCCAGGCGCTGACCACGATGGACATGGCGCTGATGCGGATCATCGCGCAGTTCGAAAACCGCCAGATCATCCTGTTCGTGAACCGCATCGACGAATTGTCCAATCCGGTCAATCAGGTTCCGGAAATTCGAGATCGGATTCAGGATACGCTGAAGCAGAACGGTATCGACACCAATACGAGCGTTGTCTTTGGTAGCGCATTATGGGCCGAAGCCGCATTGACCGGCAATCCGGATATCCTGACGGAAGAGTCGCGTCAGACCCTGAACACCTTTTACCTCGCAGCCGGATTTGGCGATCAGGCCGCGTCACTCGACAAAATCTGGGCTCTGTCGGGTCTGCCCGACCTGCTGCTGGCAATGAACGAACGGATTGCCGAGGGTGCAGGTGCGCGCCTGCTGGACCGTGTGCGTCACCGGGCCCGCAACATCGCCAGTCAAATTCGCGCAACGGCCGTTGCTAAGAACCTGAATAGCGGCGACGGCGTGGTGCGTGATCTGGACGGGGCGTCGCCGGAAGACGCCATTGCGACCGTATCCGCCGAGTACGAGAAGAAAGTGGCGGAACTGACAACCGTCCTGCGAAACAAGGTTTTGGAGCGGCTGAACTCGGCCGAGGCCAATTTCGTAAAACGCGCGACCGACTCGCTGATCTCACATCTTGAACAGAACGGCGAACAGGGCACATGGCAGTACGACCCTGCCGGGCTGCGCACGTTGCAAAAGGCCGCGTATTTTAGTTTTGCAAGATCCATGCGCAAGGAGGCCGGTGCGCTTTATACCGCTTCTGCCGCGGATGTCGAAGCCTTGTATCACAAATTGCTTGGAAACCATCTGGGCGAATTCAGCATCGAAGCGCCCATCGTGCCGCGTGTCCCGCCCCCGCTGGGTATCGGGCGCACCATCGCCTTGGACCTGCAAAGCACCTGGTGGCGCCGTTGGTGGCAGCGTCGCAAAGGGTTCGAGGCCTACGCCGCGGATTACACGCGTCTGATCACATCCGAGGCGAACTCGATCACCAAAGACATCGAGGAAAACCAGGTCGCGGCTGTTCTGGAAAACGTACGGGCCACCTTGGCCGATTTCATGCGCGAGCAGAAGGAGACACTTCTGAACATCTCGGCGTCGGCGGAAAAGGATGCCGGTCAGAATGCGGCCTTGATGGCCGGATTGCAGCCGCAGAAATCACGCGACGAGATTCTGGGTGACATCCTCAAAGATCTAAGCAACGAAGCAGCATAAGTAGAAAAATGGCAAAAGATTCACAAACCCGCTTCGTCTCTCCACAGGCATGGGAACGCATCGAGCAGTGGTCCCGCCGCAAGCCCGTTTTCGCGCTTATGGGAGAGTTCAGCGCCGGAAAATCGACGTTGATGAACTTTCTCCTGCGCACCCACACTTTGCCAACACAGGTGACGGCCACGCAGCTTCCACCGGTCTGGTTCAGCTGGGGCACGCAGTCAGCCTATGTCAAACGTCACGACGGCAGCACCCAAGATATCGCGCTGGATCAGCTGGAGACAGTTGGTGTCAATGACGCTCAGTTCATCCGCATCTACCTTGAGGCGGATATTCTTGAGGCGGTGGATCTGATCGACACGCCCGGTATTTCCGATCCCAAAATTTCAACGGATGTATGGCGGCGCGCTGTGGGACAGGCGAATGGTGTGCTTTGGTGCACGCACTCGACCCAAGCCTGGAGAGAAACAGAGCGGGCCACCTGGGCCTCTCTGCCGGAACGCCTGCAGCACAATTCGTTGTTGCTGGTCACCCGCGCTGATGCCCTTGGATCGAAAGACCGGCAGAAAGTTTTGCGCCGGGTAAACCGCGAAGCCGGGCATCTGTTCAACCGGTCGATTCTGTTTTCGGCCCGTGACGCAATCGTGGCGCGTGACAAAACCGGTGATGCCGAGCTTTGGTCGCGCAGCGGCGGTGGCAAGATGATCGACAGCTTTCTCGAAATCACCGAACAGATTATGGACAACCGCGCCGACCAACTGGCGCGCTACCAAATCGACAAAAGCCTGTCGAGTGTCGTGGGCGTAGAGCCGTTGCGATCTGCTCTCAAAAGTCGCGAAGCCGTCGTTGAAGAGGAGGCTCGCGCCGCAGCCCCACTCAAACTGGTGAACCCGGTGATCGAAGACACCGGCAGCGACTCTCAGGATACCGGGGTCGTGACCAGCTTTCCGGTGCGCCCGGCCCGGGTCGAACGGCGCCCCGATGAAGCTGAGCGGGCGCGGATCGATGCCGAGGATGCCGAACGCATGCGGGCCGAGATGGTTCCTGCTGCAGAGGTCGCGGCGGAAGCGCAGGACGCAGAGGAAGACGAGTTGCGCGCGTTCTTTCGGGACACGTCAAGCGATCCGCTGGATCTGACCCCCCGGATTGATCCCAAAACAGAAGACGACGATCTTGATCTGCTGGCCGAGGCCGAGTTGGACGACGATACAGACCTGGAAGATCAGTTGCTTGCCGAAGACGACATGGGCGGTTCGGCAGTTGCGACCGAGGAGGACACTTCTGACGATGTGTTGATGACCTCTATCAGCGATAGGTTGGCGGAGACGCCCGCAGCCGAGCCTGAGACGACGGGATCGGATGAGCACCCAAATGACAGGGGGATCGAAGTTTCCGTGTCTTCGATCACGGCCCTGATGGCCGACCAATCGGGAAATGTGGCAAACGAATACGAACCCGAGCCGGAGAGCAATGGGCTTGTCGAAATGCGCGTTTCACCGGAACCCAAGGATGATGGGGACGTGCAAGGACCGATACTGGGAGGCATGCTGGATGTGCCGGCAGAAGACCTGTTGAGCGCATCAGCAATGTGGTCGGAAATCGCAAACGGTGAAGATCTGCCAGAGGATGCGGAAGGTCTAAAGAACGTGTTCAAGGCTTTTCTGGCGGAGTTCGATCAGATTGCTCTTGAACAAAAGTCAAAACAGACCAAAGAAACCCTGCGCTCAATCCCGAAAGCCAGCGAAAACAGCGGGGCGGAGTGGCATGTGTTGTAGCACATTCCGACTTGGTATTGAGATGCATTTGAATTGATAACAAGGATGTAGATGTCGATCCAAGCTTCCCTGACTGCCGCGATGGAAACCATACCCGACTGTATTGCAGCCGGGTATGTTGACATGGAAACGGGGATGTTGCTCGGCACCAGTGTGTCGGATGCCAACAGCGCGGATGAGTTGGAAACTTTTGCGTTTGCGGTTGCAAATTTGTTTCAGGGGCGCGGGGTCAGCGCGTTCGAAGCTTTGTTGCGCCAGTCCGGAACGGAACAGGCGGACAGCCCGGGATTTGGGGAAATCGCGGTGTTCTCCAAAGATCGGCTGAACATCTTTCTGCGGACCCCGGAGTATCCCGATCATGTGGTCTGCTACATCTGCCGCAACAGCGCGAATGTCGGGCTGGCGCTTACGAA
The DNA here is from genome assembly GCF_056536245.1 of Ruegeria sp. AJ12. Lineage (NCBI taxonomy): Bacteria > Pseudomonadati > Pseudomonadota > Alphaproteobacteria > Rhodobacterales > Roseobacteraceae > Ruegeria > Ruegeria sp. AJ12. Next base: position 183,626 of record NZ_JBQFJJ010000002.1, on the reverse strand, counting down.
ATCGCATCTCAGCCTGGGGCCGGTAACGGCCGCGGTGTGAACGGGACCAAAGGGGGTCACAGCATGACGGATACGGACATACTCGACATGCTCGAAGACATCGGGCGGACGTCGGTTGCCCGTCTGTCGCCTGCCGTGACCCTTGCTGGTGAGACGGCATCGGCCCGTCGGGACGCGGTGTTGCGCACCATTCGTGGGACTGTTCTGCCCCGGAGGCTGGAGTTCACCGCCGCAAACGGCGATTGTCTGGCGATTGAGGTCAACAGCTCCCGCATTACCAATGTCTTTCGTGTCCGCACTGGACCGGTTCCCGATTTCGAGACCGAATCCCGCGATGCGCTCACCGACAAACTGGCACAGTTGGTTTCGGACATCGCCAGCGCCCCTGCCCCCTTGGACCTGATCTCGCTGAAACCCGACACGGCGCTCGAAGCAGATGACGTGGGCATCACGTTCAGCGAAGTTGAAAAGGCCTGCGCAGGGATCGACCTGTCCGAGGATCCCATCGTTGCTGTGGTGCCGGACACCGAGGACCCGGCATCAGAAACGGGCGCGGACGACACAGGTGCGTTGGCCGAGACGTTCTTCGAAGATGCCGCGCGCTTTGCCACCGGGCGGGTTTTGTGCCTCGGCTCGGATGGATCGGAACCACGTTTGGACGGGGAATGCGCGCCCTCGGGCACGGCGCACCCGGATCAGGAACTGCTGACCCGCTTTGCCGCCGATCTTGCCGGGTGGGATCGCGATACAGCCGCCCAACTGGATCACCCGCAACTCATCGTCATGCGCCCATCAGGCGGAAAAGGCTCCGGTCTGGCCATTTTGAATGACGGCGAGCAGGTTGCCATCGCAATGCACGAAGCCCGCAAGCTGGGCGCGGTTGTCAATCTGTGGACCTCTTTGGTGGAGGCGGGAGAATGATCGCATCCCGAACCTTCAAGTTTTCAACTAATTCAACGTGTTTTTACAAGTTATCAGGGTAATAAGTTATGAGTGAATCCCATCGCCGCGAGTTAATTCGCATCGCCGAAGACATGAACGAGACAAGCAATGACGAAACCCGTCAGTTCATCTCGCGCATCATTGGCGACCTGTCCAGTCTCAAGCCGTCAATTGCCTTTGTTGGGCAGATCAAAGCGGGGAAATCCCGTCTGATCAATGGGTTCACGGGTCAGGCCGAATACCTGCCGTCTGACGTGAACCCTTGGACCACGGTCATTACGGATATGCATTTCGGTCATCCCAGCGGACGAACCGAAGGTGCCGAGTTTCATTTCTTCGACAACCACCAGTGGCAATCCCTGATTGCCGAAGGCGAAGAGCTGCGTAACATGTTCCCGGATGACGAGGACAGCTATAAGCGCGAGATGATCGAGGAACAGGTCGAGGCGATGAAAACCCGCGCCCGCCGGCGTCTGGGGGACAGCTACGAACACCTGCTGGGCCAGCATCACGACCTTGAAGACCTGACAACCGATGATCTGGCGCGCTATGTCTGTGCCGGCGACGATCCGACCGAAGACGGCAGCCCTGATCCCGGCAGTGATCGCGGACTTTACAGCGACATCACGCGCAAGGCCGAGGTCTATTTCGACGTCGGCCACTTTCCGTTTCCGTTGACCGTCACCGACACGCCGGGCGTCAACGACCCGCTGCTGATCCGCGAGGAGATTTCGCGGCAGTACCTGAAGGAATCAGACTTCTTTGTTGTTGTACTGTCCGCGCACCAGGCTTTGTCGCGGGCCGATCTGAAATTGTTCCGCCTGATGCAGGCCTTGGAACTGGGCCAGATCGTGGTGTTCATCAACCGCGTTGACGAGCTGGGCGGAGGCGCCGAAGATGCCAAAAAGGTTCGCGCGGATGTTTTGGACGGTTTGGAACAGGCGCTTGGAAATTCGGAGGTTGATGTCCTGATGGGCAGCGCCCAATGGGCCCACTACGCGCTGACCGGGGATGAAACAGGGGTCAATCACGACCACGTGCTGGCCTGGCTGAGGGCGCATCCCGAACAGATGAAGCAGTATCTGGACGGTGTTGAAGAGATCAAGCAGGGCGCAGGCCCGATCAGCCGTGAAGCTGTGCTGCGCTTTGCGGCCATGATCGCGTCGGGACTGCCGGACTTGCGCCGACATGTCACCCAGGCCCTGTCCGATGGGCCGCGCAGCGAACACCTGCGCATGGCGTGGCAGCATCTCAACAGTTTCGCGCAGGGTGAACTGGAGCGATCTCAGGCGCATCTGCGTGCGATGGAGGACGAAGAAAATGCAACTGAGACCAGCGCCGACGAGAACGACAAGACACTAAGCGAACTGCGCGCGCTGATTGCTGACAAAACCCAGGACATCACCCGCGATATGGACGACGTCCTGTCCAATCTACGCGGTGTCATGGATGACACCGTGGCCGAAGCCGTTTCGGCCGTGGTGCGCGGTCCGGATGGCCAATCGCCATTGTTGGCCAAAGGGAGTGAGACCGAATTGAACTTCACCCCTTTGCGCGACCGCATGCGAGAACTGGTTCAAGGCGCGACGCAGGTTGTGCGTCAGCGGATGCTGAGCGAGCTCTATACCATCGATATGCAGAGCAATGCCGCCCTGCGCGCCCTGCCAGGCTGGCAGGAACCCAGTGACAATCGCATGAACACAAGCGCGGTGCGCTGGTTCAGGCCGGACACGACGGCTCTGACCCGTGGCATCACGGTCGAGTTGCGGGTGAACTGGCTGTCGCGTTTGATCTCGCGGAAAAGCGTCGTTTCCCGAGCGGAAAAGATGATCGTGCAGGAATTCGAATTGATTGGCGATGATCTGATCGACACCACACGCGAAGACATCATTGAAAGGCTGAACACGGTTCTGGATCATTATCTGGCGTTGCTTGCAGGGCATCTCGAAAACCGGGCCGGAACCGGAGAAACAAACGCGCAGGCCGCTGCGCAAAATGCGTTCGACCGGGCGCGCCGAATCTCGGATGAGCTGGAAACGGCTTTCGGGACGGTGACGGCGGATGAAGGACTGGCAGAGGCTGCGGAATGATCGAATTTCCCGGAACCGAACAGGAAGTGCGTCAGCTTGAGCGCTTTTTGACTGCAACGGAATCCTTGCCGTCCGAGGCGGCACTTGACGCGTTGCGGGACCGGGCGTTGGCCCATGCGGAGCGTCTGTCCAATGCCGTCAACATCGGGTTTGCCGGAGAGTTTGGCGCAGGCAAGTCCAGCCTTGCCAACATGCTGGCGGGTGCGGATATTCTTCCGACCGGGCCGCAGCACCTGAAGCTCCCGCTGGTCATTGTCGCCTATGCCGAAACGCCGGAGACGACGGTTGGGTGGTGGGACAAAGAGCCCAAGACGTATTCCGGCATCGCCTTGGAAAAGGCCGCGGCGGACAATCCGGATTTTATCTCGGTCGGGTTGAACACTCCGGCCCTAAAGGAAATCTCGCTGTTTGATCTGCCAGGATCGGGTGCGCTTGATGATACCTATAAACCAACCCTGGATCTGCTGAAGTTCGTTGACTGCGCCATCTGGTGCACCAACGGGACCAATGCCTGGCGCGAGACCGAGCGCCATTTGTGGGCCAAGGTGCCGCCGGAACTGCGCGCCAACAGCCTGCTTGCGGTCACCCATGCCGACCTGCCGCCGGTGCGAGACGCGCTGGACCGAGTCCTGGCTCGTTTGAACAAGGAAAAAGACGGGATGTTCCAGGCCGTGGTTCCGATCGGAACTCCGGTTGCGGTACGTGCGATGGCGCAGGAGCCAGAGCCCGATTTCGCCCTTTGGGAAACCTGTGGCGGTCAGAAACTGGCCGAGCATGTCCTTGAGGCTGCCTCGACCCGGCGCCAAAGGGATTTGGAGGCGGCCCGCAAAGATCTGGAACAGGATTTCCTGCCATATCTGGAGACTCTTCAAGGCGCCGATCCGGCCCCGAACCCGGTGGACAATCCATCCATTCAGGCGGCCCTTGGGTCCGCGCTTCCGCCACTGACCAACCCGATCCTCGAAGACTGGCTTGCAGCGATTGCCAGCATCTACGAAGACCTGCGCGAGTCGGCGGACATCGAACCCGCCCAGTTCCTGCAGAGCTGCCAGGAAATCGTCGAGGATTTTGCCGAACGGCTGGAACAGGGCGGCGAAATAGACCCGGACGCTGACTGGATTCCCGGTGAGTTTGAAAAGGCCACGGACCTGCTGCTGTTGCTTCAGTTTGAAAGCGGTGAGACCCCGCTGAAGGATGCGATCAGCATATTGGCGCAGCTGAGCGACAATCTGGCCTGGGCCGGCAGCACTGTGGCAGAAGTTCAGTCCAAAACCGGAACCTGACACCTTCCCGCTAAAATTGAGCTGCACTGCAGCGATTCGAAACACCGCAGAATCGGCTCTGTATTGTTTCGAATCCGTGCACCAAATGCCTGGAAACCGGGCCTCAGTTTTCAGTTTCTGTCGGTCGAAAGTCTATATGTGGTAATTCACGTTCATCGCAAACTAGATATGGACATTCCAACAAAACGATCCTTAGTGAAGCCATCAGGCGGCCCCAATAAAGTCAAATTTGAAACGTCTAACCGTTCTCAAGTGTCCTGCGGTTGTGTTTGGTTGTGAGTTCGCGGGTTGTTTGCCCAGTTAAAATTGCCGCAAAACGAGTAGAACGGGCGGAAAGAAATGAGCCACAACCAGGCTGTCGGTGCATCGCACGACGAACCAAAAATCGAAGGTCTACAACCCGGCGCCAAGCTGCTGCGCGGGCAGTATGAAATTCTCCGCTTTCTCAGCAATGGTGGGTTTGGAATTACCTATCTTGCACGCGACAGCCTTGAGCGGGATGTCGTCATCAAAGAGTGCTTTCCGGGTGCCCTGTGCCGCCGCAATGGCGATCTGGTCGAACCGTCCGATCCGGCCTACAAGGAAGACCTGCGCGCCATTATCGATCTGTTCATTCAGGAAGCCCGCAACCACGCCCGTCTGGTGCATCCCAATATCGTGGATGTGCATCAGGTCTTCGAAGACAACGATACCGCCTATATCGCCATGGATCTGATCCGTGGCTGCGATCTGTTGGACTACGTCGAAGATCCCGAAACCGACAGCGGACCGGATTTCATTGTCCAGGTCACTGAAAAGATGCTGTCGGCGGTGTCCTTCATCCACCAGAGCGGCATGCTGCACCGGGACATCTCTCCGGACAACATCCTGATCGATGAAAACGGCGATCCGGTTTTGATCGACTTTGGCGCGGCGCGTGAACAGGCTGCAAACAAAACTGCGGCCCTGCTGACGCTTCGGGTGATCAAGGATGGGTACTCACCGCATGAGTTCTACGTCCGTGGCTCCGAGCAGGACCCCAGCAGCGACCTCTATGTACTCGCAGCCACGCTTTATCACGCCATCAGCGGAGAGCGCCCGATTGACGGTCAGAGCCGTTTGAACGCGTTCAACAACGGCCAGGAAGATCCTTATGTGCCGCTGGCCGGGCGGTTCGACGGCTATCCCGAGGGGTTTCTGGAAGCGATAGACAAGGCGATGGAAGTCCACGCCACCGATCGTCTGCAGTCCGCCCTGGACTGGCTGCGTATGTTCCGTGGCCCCGGTGTCATGTTCGACACGTTCGCCTATCGCCCCGTATCTGTCATCGTCGGAATGGACCGTAAGGACAAAGAGGCCGAAAAGGCGCGCATCAAGGCCGAAAGCGAAAATGCCGAGGCGGTTGTGACGGCTTTGCTGGCCGGGAACCCCGACATAGCCCTTGGCGGCGATGCAAAGAAAGACGAGGAAATCGCGAAACTCGCGTCCAAGGAGGAAACTCCGGTCGCGGTGGACACCGTCGTTCAAAGCGGGTCAGGCGGCAGCAGCAAGGCGGTCATCGGAATTGCGGTCATCATCGCGGCCGTTGCCGCGGGTGGATTTTTTCTCCTGCCCGGCGGCAGGTCGGAACCCGATGTCGCAACAACGACCAGTGTTGAGGAACCTGCACCTGTTATTGCGGACGCAACTGACGGGCAGGAAGCGGCATCGTCCGAAAACACATCAACTGTTTCACAGCAGCCTGTCGAGCAGGCGCAAGCCGAACCTGCGGAGGTGGCCGCCACAGAAGCGGCCTCCGCAGAACCGGTACCCGCAGAGGAGGCTGACCCGCAAAGTGCTGAGGTTGCGGCTGAACCGGAAACCCCGGTGGCACCGGCGGGTTCAGCCGATCTGGCTGAGTCGCAAGTCGCATTTGCCCACTGGGACGTGGAGATCCCGTTCACGACCTCGCGACGCCGTGCGTCGACCGGAAACGTGATTGCAGTGACAGGTGTCGATCCGCAAACCGACATGTCAGTCATCGGCGAATGGGTCACACGCGGCGCTGCGATCTTTACCCTGAATGGCAATCCCGTGCGGTCTGATGCGTCGTTTGCGGCGCAAGTCCTGGACAGTCTCAAGGTTGACCCTGACGGGTACACCCGGGTCGCGGCGCGGTACCGTCCGCTCGGTCAGACTCGGGCTCAAAACGGACTGTTGGCGCTGCCCGCAATCCGAGTGCTGGGGCTGCAAAACGGGTACGCGTTTACCATTCGGCATGCTGACGATGCGGGATGGCAGACCGTTGTGTCCAGTGTTCCGGCAGATAGGGCCGGTGACCTTCGGCAAGGCGATGTCCTGATGCGCGAATCCCAGACCGGCATTGAAGTGAACGAGCCGGAAAGTCTGGACGCGGTGCTGAACGCCCTTGTTTCCGAAGATCAGCCCCAGGCACGTCTGACCGTGTCGCGCAACGGGGCCGAGACGGCTGCGGTCATGCGGCTAGCACAGGAGTGATCTGACCGGTTCATCTGTGATCTGCCAGTGTGTGTTTGCTGAGGGTGGCCCGTGTTCCCGCCACCCTGACGGGACCCGGCCCGTCGCAGAAAGTAAAAGTTTACTTGGTTTTTCATCATCGTAAGTGCCGCTGTGCTGCCGAGCGCAGGGGTAAGTAGCAGACCAATGGCACAAGACCAGTGTGCCGAGTATTCAAAGGTGTCGACACCATGTTCAAATACAAAAGCCCTCTCAGCCGGCTTCTAGAAGGTGCCGGCAAAGCCAAGGAAGACGAAGCCACAGATACCGCGAAACCTGAAGAGGGCGCGGCAGAGCCAATTGCAGATTTCAATGCCCTGCGCGAGGCACTGGCTGGCGGCAACATGACATCCGAATCCTATGAGGAAACGGATGAGTTGATCCCCGAAGACAAGATGCCTGAATTCACCGATGCCGACGGTGCATCCGATCAGGACACCGCGTCCGACAATGTCGCGGACGTGTCCGTACTCGCAGCGGGTCCGGAAGAGGGTGAAGATTCCAACGTTGAGGTGCCTGATGACGATTCCGGCGCTGCACGGGAAGAGGCGGATCAAGTTGTCACCTTGCGCCTGTCCGAGGACACGACAGTTCAGACCCCGCACGAGGACCCTGTCGAAATAGAAAATGTTCTTTCGGATGATGTCGATGGGTCTGCAAGCCACGTAGAAACGGCGGAAGACACATCGGAGGTTCAACCGGAGCCTAAGGCACAGCTGTCTGAAGACCCTCAACCTGAGCCCAGCCCGGCCACTGACCGGCGGTCCCGTGTGAAAACCACGTTCCTGGGGTTTGATCGCGCCGATACCCACGTTCAGGATCTCATCGAAACAGCAGAACCTGTTGGCAAGTCCGAGGCAGCGCAAGAGACATTCCCTGTTGGCTGGCTCGTTGTCACAAATGGGCCGGGTCGCGGTGCCAGCGTTACGTTGACCGAAGGTCTGATGCAGATTGGCCGAAACGACGATCAGGCGATCCAACTGGATTTCGGCGACACCGGCATTTCGCGCAGCAACCATGCTGTGATCGCCTATGATCCCGAGGATCGCAAATGCTATTTGGGGCACGGCGGCAAGGCCAACCTGGTGCGCCTGAACGGAAAGCCTGTTCTCAGCACCATTGCCTTGTCCAGCGGCGATCTGATCCGGATCAGCGAAACCTCGATCCGTTTTGCCGCCTTCTGCGACGACGCCTTTGACTGGCGGGATTCCTGATAGATGCTGGCGTCTCCGGCATATGATATTGCGCTGATCCTGGATCAGGGACAGCGCGACACGCAGGAAGATGCGATCGCCTCGCGAATGTTTGACGCGGCGGATGCGGGCTATGTGGTGGTTGCCGACGGAATGGGCGGTCACGCCGCCGGCGAGGTCGCGTCTGAGCTGGTGATTGCGGCATGGCGCGATGCGCTGGATGCCGAGCTTGAGGCAGAAGAGCAGTCCGAGGGCGCGTTGATCGATGCACTACCCTTGGCGGCGATGCAGGCCAACGCTGCCATCGCCAATCACAATGATGAGCAAGGCAACGGGTTCAAGATGGGGTCGACCCTGCTGGGTGTTCTGTTGCTGGATCAGCGCGTGTTCTGGATTTCGATCGGGGACAGCCCGCTTTACCTGTTTCGGGACGGTGACCTGACGCAGGTGAACGAAGATCACTCGATGGCGCCGCTGATTGACGCAAAAGTTGCGCAGGGCGTTCTGTCAGAGGGCGAGGCGCGCGCGCACCCGGATCGCAATCAGCTCACATCCGTCGTCATGGGCGCCGCAATCCCAAAGGTAGACTGTCCGGAGGACCCCCTCACGCTGTCGGCGGCAGATGTTCTGATTCTGGGCAGCGACGGGCTGCAATACCTTAGCAACGCTGAGATTCAGGCCATTCTCAGAGATCACGCTCAGGTCCTCGCGCAGGACATCGCCGATGCGCTGTTGCAGGCGGTTCGTGCCAAGGACGATCCGGATCAAGACAATCTATCAATCGCAGTCGTGAAACTGGCGAGACCCTAACTGAAGGCAAAGTAACAGCGACCATGAGAAAGCATCTTATCATATCAAGCCTTGCGCTCGCTGCCGCAACAGGCGCGGCGTCGGCGCAAGAGGCGTGTTCGACCTATGAGATCCAGCGGGGCGACAGCCTTCGGGAACTGGCGATCGAGGTCTATGCAACTGAAGACTTCCGCATCATCTGGGATGCCAACCGCGATGTGATCGGGTCGAACCCGAATATCATTCGTGTCGGTGACGTGCTGACCATGCCGTGCCTCGAAGACATCGGGCGCGCACCGGTACTGGCCAATACCGAAGCCGAACGTCTGGCCGCAGAAATGGCAGCAGAACTGGTCAAGGCCGCGGAAGAACGTGCGGAAAAGGCCATTGCAGACGCTGAGGCCCGGGTCGCCGTGGCCGAGGCCGCAGCCAAGAAATCCAGCGAAGAGGCAGTCATTGCCGCCAAAGCGGCTGCCAGGGACGAGATCGAGGCGGCCCGCGCACAGGGGGCGGCGCTGATCCGTGAGGCCGGCTCGGGTGAGCAACCAGAAATCCGGGATCGTCAGTTGCTGCTGATCACCGGCGGCAACTATGCGCCCTTTACGGATGAGGCCCTGCCGCATCGCGGGTTGTACACGCAACTGGTGGAAACCGCCCTGTTTCGCGCAGCGCCAGAGCAAGGCTACAAGATTCAGTTCGTGAATGACTGGTCCTCGCATCTGGACCTGTTGATGCCCACGCTGGCCTTTGACGGAACCTTCCCCTGGTCGCGCCCGAATTGCGAAGAGGCCGCCGCGCTGTCCGAAAGTGACCGGACGCGGTGCGAGACCTACAATTTCTCAAACCCGTTCTATGAGGTCGTGGATACCTTCTTTGCCCGCGAGGGCTCGGGCTATGAGGCGACACTGACCTATGCGGACTTCGCGGGCACCACGATTTGCCGTCCCGAAGGTTGGACCCTCTCGCACATGGATGCGGTGGGTCTGTACGAACCAGCGATCAATCTGCTGCGCCCGGTATCCCCGGATGACTGCTTCCATGCCGTCATGATCGGCACTGCCGATATCGTGGCCATCGAGGCCCATCTGGCGGTCGAAGCCATCAGCCGGCTCGGGTATGAACACCGCATTGTCGAAAACCCCAACCTAGCGGCGATCAAGTCGCTGAACGTCATGACCCACAAAGATAATCCTGATGGGGAAGCGATCCTTGAGACGCTGAATCAGGGTCTGGCAATCATGCAGCAATCCGGTGAGTGGCGCGACATCGTGTCAACCGCGCTGCGTCACCAAATGGAAAATGGATAAGGCTCTGAAAAGCCTGACAAACCTATAGTCTGGAGGAAGTGGACATGTTTAATTTCAACCCAAAGAAAGTTGTGATGTCGGCCACCGCCGTCACGGCACTCAGCGCCGGTGCCGCCGCCGCTCAGGAAGCGTGCACAAACTACACGGTTCAGGACGGCGACACGATGGCAACAATCGCCATCGCAGCCTACGGCACGTCGAATTATCAGCCGATCTTTAACGCGAACCGCAACGTCATCACCAACCCGAACGCGTTGGAACAAGGCTTGGTTCTGGCCTTGCCCTGTGAAGACGGTAGCCTGCCCAACGGTCGGTCGGCACAGGAAATCATCGCGGCAGAAGAAGAGCGTGCTGCGAGCGTCCAACGCTCTAATGTCTATGCGCCCCCGATTAAGATGGTGGCAGGCAACGGATGGGAGCCATTCACCAGCGAAGCGCTCGGCGGCGGTGGGATCATGACCCGTCTGGCGACAACCAGCCTTCAGCGTGCCGGTAACAGCCGCGACTATTCGGTCAGTTTTGTGGACGACTGGAGCTCGCACCTGGACACGCTGTTGCCACTTGGTGCGTTTGATATCTCGATTGCGTGGACCATACCGGATTGTACAAACCGCACCTATGAGTGGTCTGCGGAAACCGAAGCGCGGTGCACCCAGTTTGTCGCATCTGTTCCGGTTTACGATATCGTTGGCGGCTTCTTCACTCTGCCAGAGAGCCAGTACACTCAGGCAACAACCTTCAAGGATCTGGAAGGATCAACCATCTGTCGTATGGCCGGTTGGAGCATGGTTGTTCTGGAAGAGGTCGGGCTGAACCGCGAGAACACGAACGTGGTCCAACCAAATTCGGCCCGCGAATGCCTTGATGCGGTTTTGACCGGGACGGCCGACGTTGCCGCGTTCGAAGTTGATCTTTTCGCGGCAACCATGAAGGACATGGGGCTGACCTCGGCTGACATCGTTGAAAACCCGTATGTATCGACATTGTCGTCCATGAGCTTCCTCGCGCATCGCACCAACCCGTTTGCGCGCGAATACATTGCGATGATGAACAAGGGCCTGAACGAAATGCGTGAATCCGGCGAATGGTACGCGATCATTTCGGACACCCTGCGCGAGCAGAATGAAAAACTGAATACAGCTTCGAACTGATCCCTCGGTTCAGCTGAACAACTGGGGCCGGTCCTGTGACCGGCCCTTTTTTATTGGCTGACCAAAAGCTGATCCAATCGACCGGACAAACCTTGAGGCGGGATGAGCCGGGCCAGTTTTTGCAAAAGCCGCGCGCCGCCGAACATCAGCCATTGGTTTTGTCGACCGGCCCAATAGGTGGCCTTGGCCATACCAAGTTTGGACAGGTCCTGCCGCGGTACTCTGAATTCTGTTGGTGTCACAACCTCATAGGGATGCAGGTAGACATGCGGTGAAAACCCGGCCCTGCGGGCCTGATCGATCAAGTCCCGTGCCACGGCATCCGGTGCCAGTTTCAGATAAGTGCCGCCCAGCCGAATCTGCGGACCCCGACCTCTGTACTGACCGGAAAACAAGGGGACGAGTCGCAGATTGGACAAAGACATGTTTTGCGCAAACGCGCGACACTCGTCCGTCGTTCCAAAGAACGACGAGCTGTCATAGTCGAAATGCTGCTCAATCAGCTGGTATTGCTCGGGCGTGTCCCGGTTCAGATGAAACTTTGGGGCTCGAAAGCCCCGCACCGGAGTGTTCGCCGCCGCCTGCAATCTGTCCTTTGCATGGCCCATCATCCGGTCAATCGTCTGCGCCGGTTGTTGGCTCATGCTGTCGTGAAAATGATAGTGGCAGGCAATCTCGTGCCCCTGTCCCGCGATATGTGCGATCAGGTCAGGCGCGTTTTCCGCGACCACACCTGTACAAAAGAACGTTGCGGTGCCGCCGTCTGGGCCACCGTGCTCTTTCAGAAACGCGGCAATCGTTTCATAGCTGTGCCACAGGGCATCCACACGCAACGGTCCAGTTTCCCAGACACCGAGCGCGCGTTTCAGATCGTGCGAAAAGTCCTCGAAGTCGATGCTCAGGAACACAGGGCTATGCCACGGCTTTGCTCGGGCTTTCCTCTTTCAGGGCTTCACGCAAGACGACATAGTCGCCGATCACCAGGGCATCCACGCCCGAGGCGGCAAAGGTCGCGCACGCGTTCAGCGGCGAATAGACGATCGGTTCCTGAATGTTGAACGATGTATTCAACAGAACCGGTACACCTGTCTTTTCACCAAATTTGGTCAGCAGCGCATGGTAAAGCGGGTTGGCCGATTGCGCCACAGAATGGACCCGGGCCGTCTGGTCCGTATGGGTGATGGCCGGGATATCGGCGGCGCGTTCGTCCCGCACACGTGCGACGATATTCATGTACGGGCTGGACTGATCGATCTCGAAAAAATCGGATGCAGCCTCTTCCGCGACGCTGGGTGCGAAGGGGCGAAAATGTTCGCGTTTCTTGATCTTGGCATTGATATCGTCGCGAATACTGTCCTGACGCGGGTCGGCAAGGAAAGACCGGGTTCCCAACGCGCGGGGACCAAACTCTGCCCGACCCTGGAACCACGCGATGATCTTGCCGTCGGCCAAAAGGTCGGACACCTGTTCGATCAGGTCCGCCTCGGCCAATGCCGTTTGCGGTTGCGCGCAATAGTCGTTCAACGCCATCGTGATTGATGCCGTATCCCACTCCGCCCCCAAATAGGGGTTGCGTACCGATGGCAGATCCACTTGATCATGAGGAATGCAAGCCAGCGCCGCGCCTACGGCGCATCCGGCATCGTGTGGGGCCGGCGGGATGATGATTTCGTCAAAGGTGCCGTGCGAAATCAATGTTCCGTTGGCCGTTACGTTCAATGCGCAGCCACCCGAGATGACCAGTTTGCGCAAATCGGGGTTCGCTTTGCGAACCGGACCGAGAATATGGTGAAGCGCCTCCTCAAACGCGGCCTGGACTGACGCGGCCAGATCGATATGGCGTTCGTCGGGCACGGTCCCGGGGGTCCGGGCTTCACCAAACAGGTCTTCAAGACGCGGGTGGAACACCCCGCGCAGTGCCGAGTGATAATCGCACAGAGTCGTGTTCAGGCGATATCCACCATTGTCCTCGAGATGCAGAATTTCCTTGAGGATCGTATCGCGGTAGATGGGTTTGCCGTAGGGCGCCAAACCCATCATCTTGTATTCCCCTTCCAGCATCTTGAAGCCGAGGAAACCGGTGAAGGCGGAATAGAAATGGCCCAGCGAATTGGGCCAGCGGTGATCGGCGATGGCCTCTCGTTTGCCGTTGCGTACAGTTGTCACGATGGTCGAGCTCTCTTCACCGCCGCCGTCATAGGACAGGGACACAAAGCTGTCCCAGTCGCGCATTGCCTCGGCATACAGCTGATGGGTCAGATGGTGATTGATGTAATGCAGCTTGAACTCGGACGGGCCGTGTTCTGCCGTCAGGATCTTGCGGATGCGGAACAGGTCCATCCATCCGCTGTCCTGTGAGCCCTCGCCCCTGGTATCAGAGGAAAACAACGCGCCGATCCGGGTGGTTACGCTTTTGGCGGTGGACGGGCTTTGCAGGATCTTGCGGACCGTGCCCACACCGCGCCCGGCCATGCGCCAGGGCTGCCAGTAGACAGCAACATCATCCACCTCGGCAAACTTCAATCCACCGATTCGCAGAACTTCGGCAATCGCGTGATGCGGAAAGGCGCCGTCATTCTTGACCCGCGTCAGCCGCTCTTCTTCAACCGCGGCAACCAGTTTTCCATCGACAAACAGCGCCGCCGCACTGTTGTTCATCGTTGCCAAACCCAAAATCACTGACATAACTCAAAACATCCTTGGCCAAATACATGCCTACAACGCGCACACAGTAACGTTCAGACGCTTGGCCACGCAAGGTAGTTGGTCACACAGGCACGCTAAAAATCGCCTGTTCGAAATGGGACCGGTCGCGGAGGCAGCCAAATCAACGTGATTGCCCGGTTTTCCGCCCGATCTGGCGGCGATTAGCCGCGATTTGAATGGTCGTGTTTTACGAACAATCTCATCAGATTCCGATATCCGTCCACAATTTCGCTTGTCCCGATTGGCGTTCACGTGTCGCAGTAAAAGAGTGTTTACACGCCCCCTGCCCCTTCTGTTAGGTTGAGTGCAATCAATTGGCATTTGGTTCGGTTTTCGATTTTCAGGTTTGTATATGTACCCATGGAGCCAGTTTATGATCCCGTCCAAGGCTGCGGGTTTTTGGCATGCATTTTGCAAAATCAGGCAATGAGATCGGGGCAAAGCCCTGAGAGGTCCGGCCATGGTGTTGGCCGGTGTATTTCGCTGGATTCGAAGCCGGCAGAATTGATGAGGCGCAAGGGATGAAGATTCTATCGTTCAAATCTGGCCACGACGGTACGGTCGCCGGTGTGGACTGCATCGATGAAAGCCTATTGTTTTCCTACGAGGCGGAAAAAAACAGCTTTCCCAGATACACACCCGTAACGCCGGACACCTTTATCGACGCGGGACTGTGGTTCAAGGACCTGCCTGACGTTTTGGCCCTCAGTGGATGGTCCAGCAACGGCCGGGATCATGTGACGACATCGGGTGCGGGGTACTTCGGCATCGGGTCGGGGTCGGAAACCGTGGGTAAGCGCACATTTTTTGGGAAGACGGTCGACTACTACACCTCGACCCATGAACGTGCTCATATCTGGTGCAGCTATGCGCTGTCTCCGTATGCTCAGGGCGAACCTTGCTATGTGCTGCTTTGGGAAGGTGCGCTGGGTGATTTTTACGAAATCGACCGAGATCTGAACATACACCATCGCGGGCAGGTCATGACGGCCCCCGGTACGCGATTTGCCTTTCTCTATGCACTGGCTGATCCAGATTTTCCAATCTCGGGCGGTGAGTTGCGCCCCGCTGACCCCGGACGCCTGATGGCGGCATGCGCGTTTGGAGAGCCGGGACCGGCGGATGAGGATGAGCAGGAGTTGATCGACAAACTTCTGTCGATTGACACCTCCACCGATCCGCTGCGCAAAAGCTCATTCGTGAACTCGCCGTTCTTCAACATCGGCACGGACAGCCAAAGGCTGAAGAATCTCGCGACCAAGCTCTCAGAGGCCATTTTTGAGCAGTTTCGCCAGTTTGCCGAAACCAATCTGCGCGACGGACATCCGCTGATCATCGCAGGCGGTTGCGGGTTGAATGGCAGTTGGAACGCGCAATGGGAAAAGAGCGGATTGTTCCGCGACGTGTTTGTGCCCCCGACAACGGGGGATTCGGGGTGCGCAATTGGCACAGCGGTCGATGCGATGCGCCATTTCACCGGACGTGCCAAGCTGAATTGGTCAGTGTATTCCGGCCAGTCTTTTTGCGATGACAAGCTGGAACTGGACGGTCTGAGGGCGTCGGAATTGAACCTCAGGGACGTGGCACAGGCCCTGTATGACGGGAAAATCATCGGCTGGACCCGCGGCAATTGCGAGATCGGGCCCCGTGCTTTGGGGAACCGGTCGATTCTGGCGGCCCCTTTCAAGGCGGAAACGCGGGCGCGGCTGAACCGGATCAAAGGCCGTGTAGAAAACAGCCCTGTTGCGCCGTCCTGTCTGGAGGAAGACGCCCATCTGCATTTTGACGTGACCGGGCCATCGCCATATATGCTCAGCTTTCATCAGGTGACCGACCCCAATCTGGCCGCTGTCACCCATGTGGATGGGTCCGCCCGCGTGCAGACCGTACGACGCGACCAGAACCCATTTTTCTTTGATTTGTTGACAGAGTTCAAATCCATCTCGGGCGTGGGCGTATTGTGTAACACTTCACTGAACTTCCGCAATTCGGGCTTTATCAACACGACCAGCGATCTTGGCCATTATGCCCGACAGGTTGAACTGGATGGTTTTGTAGCCGGAAACACGTTTTATGAGATCGATCAGGTGTAAGCCAATCCACATTGTTGATCTGAGACATTCAGACGAAGAAGAGTATCATGAAGCACGTATCGAGCTTGTTTTCTAAGGGTGATGATGGAGGTCTGGTATGAGCGCTGTCGGTTCAGAACGGCTTGGAATACCTGACTATGCTCTGGCCGCCGCACTCTCGGGACTGGCGGTTCTCTTGTTTGTTGTTGCAACACCGTGGGGGATCGGAATCCGTCCGGATTCCGCCTATTATCTGGATTTTCCATTCTTTCTGCAGGGCAATTCGCCGGGCTACTTCTGGGCCATCAAGATAACGGCCGCGACAGGCTTGGACAGCATTGCGGCCGCAACCGTTTTGAACGCCGTGTTCCTGGTTTTGAACTGCGTGATTGTATTTGGCCTCGCGCGCGGGTTTGGGGCTTCGAAAACCATTGCCGCATTTGCCGCATTGCTGGTTCTGACCTCGCCGCTGGTCTTTGAATTGCACGTCACGGTGCTGTCCGAAGCCATGTTTATCTTTCTACTCGTGATCACGCTGGCCTTGCTCAGCTTTTATGCCGGGTCCGGTGCACTGACGTTTCTGCTTCTGGCCGGTCTTATCTCGGATCTGGTTTTTCTGACCCGGTTCAACGGGGCGCCCGTGTGGGTGGTTGGTGTGCTGACGGCGGCCTTTCTGGGACCCCGCAATATGAAAATACGGGTATTGCATGCGATTGCCTTCCTCGCAGCGGTCATTCTGCCACTGGTCGTGTGGGGTATGATCGAGGCACGCACCGGTGGCACGGGCCTTGGACGTGAGTTCGGATTCCTGGGCAACGCCACTTTTGATACGGTATTGCAGGGCGCGACGTCGATCTGGGTCTCGTTCTTCCCCAACGTAGTCCCGACCTTCATCAAGGTGCTGGTAGCGCTTGCCCTGATCGCACTTCTGGCCGCCCTTGTCTGGCAACAATCGCGAGATCGCGTAGTCGCGACACCATCCAACCGCGACGACAGGTTTGCCGCCTTTCCCCTGATCGCGGCAGTTTACATCTTTGGCCACTTCGCTCTTTTGCTGCTGTCCTTGCTGATCGAGCCGAACTTGCCGCTCAAGCCCTCTTACTTTGCGCCGGTTTATGTTCTGATCGTGATCATTGGTGCGCAATACAGCAGCCTTTTGCGATCCCGCGATGGATCACGCCTGCAGAGTTTGTTGGGTGTTTTTCTTCTGGTTTTCGGCGCGCTGGTTCTGGCATCCAATCTGGCAAGAACCGGCAAGTTGATGACCGAGTATCGCGAAGAAGGCATATTTTTTGCCGGACCGCAGTGGTATCAGTCACCGCTGGTTGCCGAGATAAACAAGCTCGATCCAGGGACATTCGTCTATACGAATGCACCCGACATTGTGCATCTGCTGACCCAGCGCGACACGGAATGGCTGCCGATGAAATTCAATCGTCGCACCGGCAAACCGTTGCCCGGTCGCCCATACGAAACGTTGCTGGCCGAAATGCATGAAGACCTGCGGCAGGGCAATGCGGTTTTGGCCTTTTTCGACGAAGTAACCTGGCGGTTCTATTTGCCGACGCAGCAGGAACTGACCCAGGACCTGAACCTGACGGAATTGGTGCGCACCGAAGATGGCAGCCTGTTGTATTTACCGGTAAATTAGGCGCGTCCGCATTTTTGCCTCAATACGGTGGTATCGACGCAACCGACACGGTATTGAGGGCAATTATACTCATGAAACAGAGTAGTGAGGATTTCAAAACTGGTGCTGCAGTCTCACCTGCTCAGCAGGCGTTGGAGATCGCGGTCATTTTGCCCTGTTATAACGAGGCCGTAGCCATCGGAGAAACCGTCGCGCAATTTCGCGAGTCCCTGCCAACAGCAACCATCTACGTGTTTGACAACAAGTCAACCGATGACTCAATCCAGATCGCTCGTGACGCTGGTGCAATCGTGCGGACAGAGCCGTTGCAAGGTAAAGGAAACGTGGTGCGCCGGATGTTCGCGGATGTGGATGCGGACGTCTATATCATGGCCGACGGTGACGCGACTTATGACAGTTCCGCCGCGCCCGAGCTGGTGGATTTGCTGGTTTCCCAGAATCTGGACATGGTGAATGGTGCCCGCGTGAACACCGAAACCGAGGCTTACCGCCCCGGGCACAAATTTGGAAATGCGCTGTTTACCGGTTTGGTAAAATTCTTCTTTAGCAGCAAGATCAACGACCTTTTGTCCGGTTACAGGGTCTTCAGCAGACGGTTCGTCAAAAGTTTCCCGGCTGTCTCGGATGGTTTTGAGATCGAAACAGAGCTAACAGTTCACGCGATGCAGATGCGCATGCCGATTGGTGAGGTTCAGACAAGCTACTTTTCACGTCTGCCGGATTCGAACTCCAAATTGTCCACGTTCAAAGACGGGTGGCGTATCCTCAAAATGATCAGCCTTCTGATCAAAGAGGAAAAGCCCATGGCTTTCTTCCTGTCGCTGGCTGTCATCGTTTTCCTGCCGTCGCTGTGGGTTTTTGCATCGGTTCTGGGCGAATTCCTTGAAACAGGGCTTGTCACGCGAATGCCATCGCTGGTTGTTGCTGTTTCGGGCTTTGTTGCGGCGATGTTGTCGGTGGTCTGCGCGTTGATCCTGGACTCGCTGGCGCGAAGTCGGCGCGAGAGCCGACGTCTGTCTTACCTGCAGTTTCCCAGCGTCGCTCGCGCAAAGAACCCCGCTGTTTAGTTGCCGGGTTCTTCACAACTCAGGCCAGCAACTGATCGTAAATTCTGCAGACGCTTTCGATATGGATTGCCATTCCAAAGTTGTCCCGGGCGTGACGCTGGCCAGCGGCGATGATCCTTTCCCGCAATTCCGGGTCTTTGTGCAGGCGTTGGACGGGGTCGACGAAGGCCGTTGCATCAAACGGGTCCACAAGAAAGCCGTTTTCGCCGTCGACGATAGCCTCGACGTTTCCGCCGTGCCGTGTGGCGACAACCGGCGTGCCAAGATACATCGTTTCGATCAACGTGCGCCCGAAGGGTTCGTCCAGGGCTGTAACCAGATTGGCGTCCATCGCGGCCATGTACCCGTCAATTGGTTGTCGGAAGCCCATCATATGGATCTGATTTTCCATCCAGGACTCGGCCGCTAGGTCCTCGCATTCCTTGTCCAGCTGATTTCCCCGGTCTACGACGCTGCCGAACAGAAACCCGTGCACGGGAACATCTGGCATCTGCTTTTGAATGGCAGCCACGGCTTTGACAAAATGGTCCGGGCGTTTTCGGGGCACGAAGTTTCCGAAATACCCCAACAGCAAGGCGTCCTGAGGCAAGCTCATCTCGTCAAGGAGGTCCTGTCGGGCTTGCGCCGGGTCCGGAGGATCCGGGTTGAAGTCAAATGGGCTGCGAATGACAGTGAATTTCTTGTCAACGGATCGCACTGGTTTCCTGGGCTTCGAGAAATGGGAAACACTGATGATGTGATCCGACAAGACCGGGGCCAGTTTATTGATGCCAAAGGCCGTGGGGTCCTGACGATGATGCCAGATATGCTTGCGCCCCGACAATTTCGTCGGCAAGGCCCAGTTCGAGTGCATCCGCCCTTCGTTGGTGTGCACGATATCCGGCTTGATCCGGTTCAGGACCGAGATGAACCCCGGCACACTCGACATCAGATACCGTCCGGGGCCGCAATCACCCGGGTAGTTGATCTGTCCCGGCGACATCAGGCTTGGTTTTTTTAGAACCTCGTATTCCAGCCCCAGCGATTGGGCATATTCGCCAGCCAGCCCGTCCTGATAGTGGACCATGATGTAAGGTTCATATTTCGACCGGTCCAGACCGGCGGCCAGCTTCATGGCTGACACGTGGCTGCCACCGATCACGGTGTCGCCTTCAAAAGGAAACAGAATACGTTTCGTCATTGCTCGTCTCGTTAATCACTAGATTCCGGTTAATGCGGGGGCCAAATCGGGGAATGCTTAAATCGGTTGCGTCCCCTGTTATCGCGCGAGGTAGGACCGGATCGCCAGGATGCAGCCGGTCGTCCAGACGATGTTGAATACTATATGGGACAGGGCAACGCCTTCGATCCCCAGAACCCACAAAAGCGGAATGAAAGAAAGTGCAAAAACACCCGTGGCCACCATCGTCGTGCGCACAAGTGCCCGGTCCAGGCCCATACTCAGAAGCGTTGGGTTGAGGGCCAGACCGCCCAGGTAGATGACGGCCGCAAACATCAGGATTGTCATGACCGGTGCCGCGCCGGCAAACTCAGCACCAAACAACAGCACGGCCAGATCCGTCATCTTCCAGGCCAGGGGAACCGAGATGGCCAGCGAGAATGCAAGCATCACGAAGGACACATAGCGCACTAGTTTCCAGAACCTGCCGTATTCCTCAGCCGACCAGAGACGTGTCATTTCGGGGTAGAGGACCTGCCGGATTGGCCCGCCGACTCGCACGATATTGGTCATGATCCGTTTCCCGATCTGATAGAAACCGACCGACGTGACATCCAACAGCGCCCCGACAACCAGCACATCCAGCCGCTGGGTCGACTGCCTCAGAACGACGTTGAAATTCGAGTTCCACAGGAATCTCAGAAAGCCGGGGTTCTGCCGCAGCGCCGTGCGCAGTTTCAAGGACATGAAGGAAGGCATCCCGCGTCGCCGCAACTCTCTCAATGCGATGAAAAAGGCAACCAGCCCGGTCAGGATCTGGTGCATCAGCATCAACGCGAGGAAGGCCCACAGGCCCATATCCAACAGAAATACGATAACCGTCCCGACCAGACGCAGCCCTGCGACCACCATGTCCGAGATCGCCAAAAGATCGAACCGGTCGTGGATACGAAGAACGGCGATGCCGGTTGGCCGCAGAGACAGGAACAGACCCAGCGCGACAAGGACAATGTAAGCGGACCCGCCGTCCTCGGGCAGGCCAATCAGCGGCGCCACGACTGGCGCCAAGAGGATGGCCACCGTTCCGGCCAGCAACCCCCCCATGATGTCAATCGCGACAGACAGTTTTATGAGGTGACCAAACCGATGCGTGTCATCTTCGGTCAGCGCATCGCTGCCGTATTTGATGACCGCTTGCCAGGGTTCCAGACGGCAAAGCCGATCCAGAACCTGAACATAGGCGTCTACCAGCGCCAGGATGCCGACTGCGGCGGGACCTACGGCACGTGCGGTGATGATCAGCGTTGCAAGTCCAAAAACGGCCATAAGGATTTGCGACAAGAACAGCCACGACATGTTCTTGGCCAGCCGCCCAATCAAAGATCTGGCGTCAAACCCGATCATTGCGTCACTTGGCGGTTTGTCCGGGCGCTATCCCGGGCACCCTTTAAAAACATGGTGCAAAAACCCTTGGTACTCGTCTCAGGTCAAATACCTTTCATCACTCGTCAAACCATTAAATTGGCGATTCTTCTCGCCACTACTTCTATCATTTTGTTTTTTACGCTTGTATCGTTTTACGAAAGCGCAGTTTGATGGGGAAATCCAGTCCTGTTTTGGGGAACCGGTTTTGAACATGCAAAGATTGGTTTGCAACCCGCGAGAATCAGGGGCTAAGGGTACGGTGAATCGCCTTTTTGAAGGCGAGGTTGTGGGGTGGTCGATCGACTTTGGGTATTGATTAACGTTTTATGGAACAAGCAAAAGTTCTCATTCACATCGGGTATCACAAGACGGCAACGTCGTCGTTGCAGAAACAGCTTTTCGCTGAGTCTGATGGCCCCTTTGTCAGCCCGCCTGATGAGCGGAAATATGTCCTTTCCAATAGATTCGTGTTGCCACAACCGCTGACCTTTGATGCTTCTGCCGTTCGTGAACAATATGCGGATTTTCTCGATACTGCGCATAATTCCGGGAAAGTCGCTGTCTTCTCTCACGAACGGTTTTCGGGCTATCCGGCATCGGGTGGATTCGACAGCCCCTTGATCGCGCAGCGCCTGAAGAACACATTTCCCGAGGCCCACATTCTGATCGTTTTCCGCGAGCAGCTCTCCAGCATCCTGTCGATGTACAGCCAGTACATCACAGACGGCGGCCACAAGTCGTTCAAGGGGTATCTGGCGCAAACGGAACCAATGATGCGTCGCGTCCCGATGTTCAGCCCGGATTTCTATCGATATGATCGGCTGTTCAAGTATTATCAGTCGCTGTTTGGTCCCGAACGGGTCCATGGGCTGACTTATGAGCAGTTTGTTCAGGATTCAGACGCATTTGTGTCACAGCTCTGCGGGTCGTTGGGTGTTGAGGTCCCAAAACGTGAATTTCTGAAGACCAACAAGAAAAGGTCGCAGAGTTTTCAGGTTTTGCAGCGTGCGGTAAATCGCATCTTCAGCGACAATCAACTGAGCACAGGCGCAGTGATCCCGTTTCCCTACGCCACGCGACGGTTCGGCAAGCTGAGTGACCCTTTGGGCAAGATGTTCCCCAGAGCGCTAGATCAGATGTTGGAAGAACGCATGGCCAAACGAGCAGCGGTTCAGTTCGAAGGCGCGTTTGCCGACTCCAATGCGGCCCTGCAAAAGCTGACAGGTCTAGATCTGGAGAAATACGGATACCAACTGCCGCCCAAAGCGCGCTGATCGAAAACATCTTCCGAAACGGCAACCCCAAAAACAAATGACCAGCACCCCAAATGCTGGTCATTCTCTCCGAGTGAGTGATAAAGCCGTTAGGCCTCACCGGTAGTATCTTTCTGTTGAGATCAACCTAGCAAACGATGACATCGGCAGAAATTAGGGGAATCCCGTAGGGCTCAGGAATTAGCACAGGATACTGATTTTATGTGGCTTTCTGTCCGACCAGTCAGTGGATCAGCGACGTTGGCTCTTCATCCGTCCTGCGCGGTCTGAACATGTGACAGTTGTTCGTTTTCGTCCAACAGACCCATTTTCTTCAAAAGGATCGTGTTGACCCGCCGTACGTCAAAAACGTCCTCCGCCCGGCTCCGGGCCGCCAGCCCCATTTCAGAGATCAGAGCGGGGTTGTCCAGAAACCGTGACATTGCCTCGCTGAGCATCTGCGGGTTCCGCATCGGGACCACGAACCCCGTTTCGCCCTCCACAACAGGATCTGCACAACCGGGGGCATCAGATGTGACCACCGCGCGACCAGATGACATCGCCTCGAGGATCGTGCGTGGAATGCCCTCGCGGTAGGCAGACGGCAGTACAAAAACCGAGCAATTGGCGAGGTAAGGGCGGACATCGTTTGTTTCGCCCAAATACTCAACCACGCCCTCTCGGGTCCAAGCGTCGATCTCTTTCTGGCCAACGGAATCGGGGTTTGCATCCATCGGACCAAGTATCTGAAACCGTGCGGCCGGATGAGTCCGTTTGAGAGCTCGGGCTGCTTCGACAAAATCAAAAACCCCCTTCTCGCGCAAAAGCCTGGAAATCATCAGAAATACCGGCGGTCCTTCCGGTGGTCCGGAAGACGCGTATTTGGTCAGGTTCACGCCTGAGCCCGGAACGATGCTCAGCCGGGTCCCGTTGCCTACCATCCGACGGGCCCGAAATTCCTCTTCGTCGGCCCGATTGTAGACGAGCAGTTCGTCAACGCCTTTCAGCGACGCCCGGTACAGATTGGAAGAGATGGCGCGCACCAATCTTCGTTTGAGGCTGGTATTCTGCGCGTTGAATACATACCCCAAACCTGTGCACATGGCGTATTTGTGCGGCACGCCCGCCATACGCGCTGCAAGGCACCCGTAAATGATGGGCTTCATCGTATAGGCAAACACCGTGTCCGGCTGAAACTCATCGAATATCCGTTTCAACGCGCGAAGCGTTCCGAGGTCTTCTACCGGGTTCATCCCGGTCCGCGACATTGGAAACGGTACAAACCTGACACCGATCTCGCGCAAGGCGATCTCGCTCGCGTCGTGACGTTCGGGGCCACAGGCAATCACCTCGGCCCTCTGGGCCATTTCGCGCAACAGATCAAAGCGAAAGTTCACAAGAGAAGACGTCAGATTTGCCACCACCGCGATCTTTCGACCTGGCTGCACCTGTCCGGTTTGAAGGGGTTCCGGTTTTTGCAACACGACGCACTCCAGTCACTCGTCATTCAAACCGCTGCAATGCGGATCAATCAACATCTTAAACCAATTCCCGTCGAAACTGTGCTGACGCGGCATGGCATGTCAACAAATCAGTGAGCCTGTTCAGCGGGTTTAACCGGGTTGGGCCGAGCTGGCGTGACACCAGTGGTTCGCCCCGCAAGACAAACGGAAAGACCCAGCATCCAAGGCACCAGCCAGAACCGGCCATAGAAATGCGGTGCGGTGTTCAGAACCATCACCAGCATGATCAGAATAGTCACCGCCAATGCCGTGTTCCTGACCTCGCCCTGGATCATGTTGTAGCGCCAGATCACATAGATCCCCGATGCGAACAGCCCGGCGAGACCGATCAGAGAAATTGCTCCACCCTCGGTCAGGGTGAGAAGATAGGCATTGTGGACAGGTGCGCCGATGGCGCTTTTTTCTTCATATTGGTCTATCCCGAAACCTAGCCAAGTTGTGTTTTCACCAAATCGCATGGCTTCGAGGATCAGAAACAGCCTGTCATCGATTGTTCCGGATTCGCTGATATCGGCGTTGCGTAAAGCAGAAAAAACGCGCTCCTGAAATACCTCGGGAAGGAAAAGCTCGCCAAACAGCGCCGCAGCAACAAAGAAAAGGACAACGCCTACCGTCAGGCCAACCGTTGCTTTTACAGATCCTGTGAGCAAGACAAAGAGTATGATTCCGAGGATAGACAGGTAGAATGCAGTGTTCGAGCCGGTCAGCAGCAAACCATAGACCACCGGCACAAACAACAGGATCGCGCTGACGGTCGTGACCCGGTGAACCGAGCGCATCCATATCAGAAACACCAATGCAAAGGCGGCCAAGACACCGGATTCGTTTTCGCGCTCAAATAGTCCACTCAGGCGTCCGTTTCCGCTCACAAAGTCGTTCTGGCCAGGCACAAAGTTTATGTAGTAGGCCCCATGAATCATCGCGAGCGCGATGGACAATACAAACAGGAAGATCAGAGTTTCGGTTTCCTTCCGTGATCTTCGCAGAATGATCCACGGCAGCAGAACAAAGGAAAAGCAATATTGCAGCAGTCCAAGCGCCCCATCCATTGCGTTGCCGTTAATGATCGACGCGGCGGCGAAGCCAGCCAGAAATGCCAACACCGACGCAAACCAAAGAGCCGACGCCGCCCCCATTGGCCGCAGAGGCAGCCGCCCGCTGAACAGCACGACCAGAAAGGCAAAAAATGTAAAGAAATCCCCGAGTGTGAAATACACAAAACTTGGACGGAAATAGTTCAGAGGGGAAAGAAACACGGCAATGGCAACCAACGCGAATTCGAGCCGGGATTCCGGTTTGGTAGCCGTTCCGATCGTTATTTGGTTATGTGAGCCCAGCATAGATCGACACCCCGAACTATCCGAAATTCACGAGCTTGATCGGATTCAGGTTCAACTGGTGCAGCTTTTCTAAAGAGCGGATAATACCCTCCATATCCGATGATTGATCACGAACGACAAACACCACATTGTCGGTAAATGGCAGCAACCTGCCCAAAACTGCATTGTCAGTAATCGGGGGGACGTGGATGACAACCTTGTCGTAGAGGTCGCCGAGGGCTGCCGACCCGGACCACATATTATGCGAATCGAACATATCCACCGGGATATGGGCATCAGTTGACGGTCTGACGTACTTAACCTTGTCGGTGATTTCTTCCGCCTCCTGAGCCATCAGCAAGGCGTTCCCCAACAGCAATGGCAGGCCGTATTGGGATTGGTGCCGCGGCAACAGCCCTGCGACGGACGGGTCGTCACTCGGATCAAGGTCGATGAATAGCACACGCAACCCATCACCGGCGGCAGATACCGCGAGGCACAGGGTAATGAATGCCGATCGGTCGCTCTGGGATGACGAAGTGATCATCATCCGGGTCGATCCGTCCTGAGACAACCGATCCATCAGAACCGACAGGATGTGTCGGGCGCCTTCGGCGCGCGGATCGGGCGGCACGCGCTGATCAAATATGTCGAGCAACGTTGACATGCTGCTGCGCGCGGCGCGGGGAAAGCGTGGAAAAGCCAGCGCACCCTGTAAGCCCAGGGCTGGGTGAACGGACCGGCGCACAAACAGTCGTTTGTTGAGCATCTCGCTGAGCAGAACGACAATGAATGCGATAACCAGCGCGCTGGCAAAACTGCCGGCCAGAACAGTGTTTCGGTTTGGCAAGGCTGGCTCCAGCGGCGGCTGCGCGGCCGAAATTTGGCGTGCCAGCGGTGCCATCAACCCGGCATGCACGGCCAGGTCACTGCTGCGCTGAAACAGGATTTCGCGACGGGTCAAAAGGTCTTCGAGCTGCTGTTCCAGCGTGATGCGCTCCTGCGTTGCCTTGGATCGCTGCTCAAGTTGCGCACGCGCCCGATCCGCACGAGCCTCTAGAGGTTCGATCTCTGATAGCGAAGCATCGCTGTCGCGCAGGAATTGTAACCGTGCTGCGACGCTGCGTATCTCGGCATTCAGAGCCGTTCCGGTGTCTGCATCGTCCAGTTGATTGGTCAGGATCAAGTCGGACAGGTCCGACTCGATGCCTGAAATTTCCTGCTCCATGACACCCATCCGTTCGGTCAGCAGGTCGATTTTCTCAAGCGCGCTGCGCCGTTGAACCTCCAGCGTCTGATCAATGTAAGCCTGCGCAATTTCATTGGCGATCAGGGCCGCGCGGTTTGGGTTGGTGTCATAGACCTGAATTCCGATTCCCAGGGTGTTTCGGTACGGCGATACGACGTATCTTTCCAACAATTTGGTTGTCGTGGCCGTCAGGCTTTGCTCCGGTGTCGGTGGGTTTCTGGGCGGGCGCAGCAGAAACGGGTTGTAGCTGTCGTCGTTTTCGAGACCCAGCCGTGTGACAACTGTTTGGGCGAAATCCCGGGACCGAATGATTTCGACTTCAGTCTGGACTTCGGACAACGCAATTTCAAGATTCGCGATCGGGCGCAGGTCTGCGCGGATCGTGACCTTGCGGTCGTCCAGGACGATGACGGATTCAGTCGCGTAAAGCCTGTCTTTGAACAGCAAGACCAAACTGGCGACCAGCATGACCGCTGCAAAAACAGACAGGAACAAGGCCAGGTTGCGCCGTATTATTGCGCGCACGCCGACAAGGCCCAGACGTTCGACCTGATCCTCGACCAACTGAAACTCGCTGGTTCTGTCCGGTATGGAATTCGAGACATTCACACCTGTCTCACTATCCTCTGTATCCTTTCACTGCCAGAGCGGGCGCGGTCTTAGGCCGCATCGTCGATTGTTTCGTCCCACTCTGCAAGAATGTTGTCCGGTGCCAGCCAGACCCGGCTCTCCATGTTCACCTCGCGCATGCGTTGCAGCAACTCAGGAGACCGGGTCAGACGCAGCACAGCCTGTGCCAGCCCCTCGACATCCTCGGGCGGCACCAACAGGCCGTTTTCCTCCGGTCGGATCAACTCTCGCGGACCGTAGGGGCAGTCGAAAGATACCACGGGTAACCCCGTCACTGTGGCTTCGGCCAGGACATTCGGGAAGCCTTCGTAGCGGGACGGGAAAACAAGGATATCGGCGCCTTCCATCCACTCTCCCGGCAATGGGCTGGGACCGGGCAGGAACACGACATCCGACAAGCCCAACTGATCGCGCATTTTCTCGAGCGACGCGCGCTCTGGGCCTTCCCCGAAGATGGTCAGCCTTGCATCCGGGTTGCCCTGCAGAATCGCGGGCATGGCAGCCAGCAAGAGATCAAAGCCCTTTTGTTTGTCCAGCCTGCCGACGGCAACCAGATTGTTTGACCCCGTTCCAAGATTCTCGCGCGCGCCGGGTGGCAGCGCACAGGGATTGGCAATCACCTTTGCCTTGCGTTGCACGGCGCGCGGAAGGTCTTCGCTGGCCCGTTGGGTCTGCATCACAACCGTATGAGCCCGGCGCGCCAGCAGGTTCTGGGCATGGCGCCAGAGCGGATGGGCCGTCTGCGCGCGTGGATTGTTGCGTTCCGAAATGATGACCGGCACCCGCTTGTCCAGCGTTGCCAGCAATGTCAGGACGTTGATCTTGGTCAGAAAGGTAACGATCACGTCGGGTGCGACGTCGTGAATGACCTGCCGGATATGACGCAGGCGATCCAGTTGCCCACCGTCAGCCGTCGCAACATGCAGGCTGACCGCATCCGGGTAGTCGAAATAGGATCCTTCCGACGGCATGGTCTGCCCGGCGACGTGCACGTCATCCCCGCGTTCATGCCGATGTGCGGCCAGAACCGAGACGATCTTTTCGGCGCCCCCTGCCCCGAAACCGCCCTGAATGATCAACAGTTTCACGCGCGGTTATCCCGATGCCTTTTTGCGTGGCTTCTCGGCCTCGCGCAATGCCGGGGTCACTGGCTGGTCGTTTGGTCCGGGCCGGTTCAGTTCATGTTCAACGATCGGTCTGTTCAGGTCCTTGGACTGCAGGAAAATCCGCCCGATATATTCGCCCAGAATGCCCAGAAACATGGCGTTCAGGGTCATCGACAACAGCAGCAGGACAGTGGTTGTTGCAAAACCCGCTGGCCATTCGGCGCCGAAGACCAGCTTGGCAATCAGATACCCCACCATCAGCAGGAACATGGCCAGACCCGCTGTCAGGCTGATCATCGATGCCAGCCGCAGAGGCAGAAGCGAATGATTGATCAATCCATCAACGGCCAGCCCCAGCATCGCGCGGAACGGGAATTTCGATTCCCCGGCCGTTCGCGCCGCACGGTCGTATTCGAACCCGACCTGATTGAATCCCATGCCACTGATGAGGCCCCTGACATACGGCGACCGGTCGTCAACACGGCGCAGCTCGTCCAGAATGCGACGGTCGGTCAGGCGAAACTCGCCAGCGTTCCGGGGCAGGTCGTCATCGCTGATCATGTCGATCAGCGCGTAGAATCCGCGCCGTGCGGCTGCCACGAAGGGACCGTCCGGCAGGCTGCGGCGGATGCCATATACCACGTGGTTGCCCTGCCGCCACAGATCCAGCATCTGCGGGATCAGCTCCGGCGGGTCCTGCATGTCGCAGTCCAGTTGCACCGCACACGCGCCATTGGCCGACCGATACGCCGTCAGGACCGAGCCCTGATACCCCATGTTTCGGGCAAAGCGTATGACTCTGACCTGCGGGTCGTCTGCAGCGATGTCCGACAGAATTTCAAAGGTCCGGTCCTCAGAGTGATTGTCGGTGAAGATGATCTCGGGCTCATACCCGTCAAGGCCGTCAAACACGGCGATGACCCGGTCATAGGCCATCCGCACATTGGCCTCTTCGTTGTAAGCGGGGATGAGGATGGAAACGAGGGTCATGATACCTGTCCTGTCACTTTTGCGCCGGCACGCGCGCGCATCGCCCAGTCAACCGTGTCCCTCAGGCCATCAGCCAGAGAAATCCGTGCGGACCAGCCATAGTGGGAAGTCATGAGTCCGGGATCATTGACGAGATCGATCGGCGGACCCTCGGGCGTCCCATAGGACAACAACTCTGTGGGTGCTCCTGTCAAGTCGCGCAGCATGGTGGCGACGGTGCGCACCTCGGTGGCAATGCCCGTACTGATATTGACGACGGGCCCTGCAGCAAGGGGGTCAGAGCCCAGAAGCAACAATCCCCGCACCACGTCATCCACATGAATCAGATCCCGTGCGTCATCCGGCCGGCCGATTTTGGCGGTACGGCGGTTCAGCAGGCTGTCGATCAGATACGGCACAAGCTGCTGACCTGTCTGGCCGGGGCCGTAGGTCAGTGACAGTCGCGCTGTTACGGCGGGAAACGGCAGGCGGTCGCGCAGCATCTCAAGGTATTTCGTGCCTGTCAGCATCGACGCGCCATAGCTGTCGCGCGGGCGCTCGCACTGCGTTTCGACATAAGGGACCGGGTTGTTGCCGTATTCCGCGATTGTGCCCAGTCGGACAAATGCGCCTGGTGGTGTTTTGCTGGCGGCCGCTGCGCCCAGGACCTGCAGGAAGCTCAGGACGTTTTCCTGCAGGCTGGCAGCTGCGTCCGAGAAATCGGGAGCATTGGCAATGCGGGTTTTGGCGGCCGCGTGAAACACCAGATCGGGCGAGGTTTCGGCAAACACGGCTTGCAGCGCGATGGCATCGGTCAAATGCGCTTGTCGGAGCGTCAGGCCGTCAACACCCGCCAGCCTCTCCATCGATGCCCCGGGACGCACAAGGGCAATCACATCGTCGCCACGCGCGGCGCAGGCCCGAACCAGATGCGAGCCGATGAACCCGTTCGCGCCGGTGATCAGAACCCGCATCATCAGAACCGCTTCCTACTCAGCAAACAACGTAAAACCTTAAACATACCCGTCTCTGCTTGTTGCACCGCAGCTTACACGATTAGGGCGATCCGGTGAAATGCCCGGCCTCCGCATGGCTATTGCGCGCCCTGATAATGAGCGACAGCCTCTTTGGGTTGCAGTGTCGTGTCGGACTTCCGGCCCAGAAAGAACACGCCGCTGGCCCCGTCGACGCGGTAAGGTTCCGGGATCAGCCGGTCCAGGTATTGGGCCCAGAACACGCACAGCTTGGCCACTTTCCCGGCCGTGCGCGACCGGAACAGGCCCCGGAACAGATAGTCCACCGACCACATGAACTGCACGCCCGGCCCGGCACTGGCACCCGAGTCGATCCGCTCAAATGCACGAAACAGGTACCGGTGTCCGCTTTCGGTAAACCGGGTGAAGTCATAGGGTCCTTCGTGCACCTGCTGCAGGAAAGGCGTTTCGGCATAAATCAGGCCGCCGGGTTTGAGAACACGATGGATTTCGGCAGCGACCTGACGCGGGTCCAGCACGTGTTCCAGAACCGCCTGGATGACCACGCCGTCAAACACGTCATCCTTCATCGGGATGTCATGGGCGTCGGCGACGAACTGAATGTTGGGTGACTGGTAGATGTCAAAAGCGAAAATCTGGACATCGGGGTCTTCGTACAGCTTGCCCATGCCCTGCCCCACACTGCCGCCACCGACGATCAAAACGCGCGGAGCAGGGTTCAGCGCCTTCATTTCCGAAAGGAACCTGTCCACGTTGCGCAAGGTGACCTGTTTGATGGGCGAGGCCAATCGCTTGAGGACCTTGATCGGCCCGCGATAGGCCGGGCGGTGAATCTGGGATTCGACCTCGATATCCGTGGGTTTTGGTGGCTCGATGACCGAGTCCTCATAGTGCACATAGACCGGGACCCCGCCATTGGCGGCGCAGGGACCGGTACCCTGTTTGAAGTCCTCTCGGATCAGATCCTTGATCGCTTCGGTCGGGGCCAGTGGCATCAGGAGGCCTCCCGCGACAGCCCGGTGACATGCGGTGCCAGAAATTCTGTCACCTTTTCATGCATATAGTCGATCTGAGGTTGCGTCAGGCCATGATGGCACGCCAGCAGAATACCGCCGCGCATCACCGCATCCGACACCGCATATCCCGCCGGATCGCTGCGATACTCGACATCTTTCATCGCCGGTTGCCGCAGGATGTTGCCGGTAAAGACCGGTCGGGTTTGAATGTCGGCCTTTTCCAGGAAAATCTGCAGTTCGCGGCGGGTGAATGGCGCCGCCTCGCGGATTGTCAGCGGGAACGCCAGCCAGCCGGTGCGGGATCCCGGCAGTTGTTCCGGCAGGATGAACCATTCCTCGTACTGGGCAAAAAAGGCACGATGGGCGTCAAACGCCTCTTCGCGGACTTTGATGTTGTTCTCTAGTTTGCCCAGCTGCACCAGACCAAAGGCCGCGCTGATTTCCGATGGTTCAAGGTTGTAGCCCAACGCTTCAAACAGGAACTTTGCGTCATATTCGATGCCGTCCAGTTGCACGTTGAACCGGTTCTCAATGGCCTCGGACTCCACAAACAGCGAGGAGCTGCGCCCCCATGACCGCATCAGCAGCGCCTTGCGCGCCAGTTCGTCATCATTGACACACAACATACCGCCATTGCCTGCGCCATTGATCACATGGCTGCCGTAAAAGCTGGTGGTTGAGATGTCCGAGTATTTGCCGGTGCTGACCCCGTCCATCGTCGCGCCGAGCGTATCGGCGCTGTCTTCAATGACCTTCAGGCCATGCGTATCGGCCAATTCGCGGATTTTCTTCCAATCCGGCAGATTGCCGATCAGTGAAGGTATCATCACCGCCGACGTCTTGGGAGTGATCATCCGTTCGATCAGATCCACGTCGATGTTGTATGTGCCTTCGGCGGCGTCAACAAATGCGGGCACCAGTCCCTGACGCACCAGCGGCGCGACAGTTGTCGCAAAGGTCAGCGCGGGCGTAACAACCTCGCTGCCCTTTGGCAGGTCCAGGATCTCAACTGCCAGATAGTTCGCCGAAGAGCCCGAATTGGTCATGATCCCGTGCGATTTGGCAAAAAGCTGCGACACTTTCTGCTGCATTTCGCGCACTTTGGGGCCCATTTGGGTCGATGTCTTCAGAACCTCGACAACGGCATCAATCTCTTCCTGGCCATGTACTGTCTGCCCGTAATTCACTCTCATAATACTCACTCCTCAAATGTGCAGCTTACTGCGCTGCGACCGTCGGGCGGTCGGGTTCAACGGGTGCCATCAGGCTTTCAAAATGTTCAATCTGCGTGGCGGTGATTTTGGTCATCTGGCCGTCGGCTGCATGAGCTTTGTACCAGTCAGCGGTCAGATCAATAGCCTCCTGAAGGGTCAGGCGCGGACGCCATCCCAGTCGCGATTGGGCTTTTGTGCTGTCAAGCCGCAGGATGCCGGCTTCGTGCGGGGCATCATGCGCCTGATCCGGGAACCTGAACACGGGCGCGCCTGCCCCCCAGGCGCGCCGGATCATGTCGGCCAGTTGCCGAACATCCACAGTACTTGAAACATCAGGCCCAAAGTTCCACGCTCCGGCATACTCCGCGCCATCCGTCAGCATTTTCTCGGCAACCTGCAGGTAGCCTGAGACCGGCTCCAAAACATGCTGCC
The DNA here is from genome assembly GCF_056536245.1 of Ruegeria sp. AJ12. NCBI lineage: Bacteria > Pseudomonadati > Pseudomonadota > Alphaproteobacteria > Rhodobacterales > Roseobacteraceae > Ruegeria > Ruegeria sp. AJ12. Next base: position 150,592 of record NZ_JBQFJJ010000002.1, on the reverse strand, counting down.
ACGGTCGGATGCTGGCCGGGTTGCGGATCACCACCGGTTCGTCTTTTGCCCAGGCGCGGATAATGTCGGGGACCAGCCGGTCCTCGCCCCAGTCGCCGCCGCCGAACACATTTCCGGCCCGGACCGTGGCCAGTTGCGGCCCCTGCGGATCGGCGAAAAAGGAATGGGCGTAGGACTGCGCCACAAGTTCTGTCGCGGCCTTGGATGCGCTGTAAGGGTCTTTTCCACCCAGAGGATCGTTTTCCCGATAGCCCCAGACCCATTCGCGATTGTCGTAACACTTGTCGCTGGTAATCACGATAATCGCCTTGAGCGACGGCATCTTGCGCGCCGCTTCCAGCACGTTCACCGTGCCCTGCACATTGGTGGCAAAGGTCTCCGATGGGTCCCGGTAAGATTTCCGCACCAGCGGTTGGGCAGCCATGTGAAACAGAACCTCTGCGTCCACATCTTGCAGCGTTTCGGTCAAGCCCGCTGCATCGCGGATATCGGCAAAGCGGCTGTCGGTTGTTTCGGCCAGATCGCAGGCATCAAAAAAGCATGGCCCCGGTTCCGGTGGCAATGACAGTCCGGTCACGTCAGCCCCCAGCCGGTTCAGCCAGAGCGATATCCAACCGCCCTTGAACCCGCTGTGCCCCGTCACAAGGACGCGGCGGCCGTGGAACTGGCCGCCGAACATCTGATCCTGAAGACCTTGCATTGTACCCTCAGATCGCAACCGGGTATTCAGCCGAAGCTTTCTCGCCGAATTTCATCCACGGTGGCGTTTCTTCCTCGCTCAAGGCGTTCAGGGCATTGCGATCACGGATGGTGTCCATCGGATGCCAGAATCCTTCGTGACGATAGGCCATCAACTCGCCATCGCGCGCCATCTGCGACAGGGGCGATTGTTCCAGCGGCTCCATGTCGTCGACCATGTAGTCCATAACACCGGGTTCAAAGACAAAATACCCGCCGTTGATCCAAGTCTCGCGGCGACGCACCTTTTCCGTAAAGGCATCCACGCGGTCACCTTTGAGTTCGATATTCCCGAACCGTGCGGGCGGCTGAACTGCGGTTACGGTGGCCAGTTTGCCGTGAGATTTGTGGAAATCGATCAGCGCGTCGATGTCGATGTTGCCCAGACCGTCGGAATAGGTGCACATGAAGGTTTCACCGGGATCCAGCCAGTCTTTGAGACGGCGAATACGGCCGCTGGTCATTGTATGCGCGCCCGTATCAACCACGGATACGTTCCAACCACCGGGTGCCGAGGGCACCAGTTTCAGCTCGCCAGTGTCCAGCGCGACCGAAATATTGTTCGCAATCAGGTGGTAGTTCGCGAAGAACTGCTTGAGCAACAGAGCCTTGTACCCTGCAGCAACGACAAAGTCGCGGTGGCCAAAATGGCTGTAAATGTCCATGACCCGCGCGATGATCGGGCGACCGCCAACCTCGACCATCGGTTTCGGTATCGAAACCGTTTCTTCGGCCAGCCTCGAGCCCAGTCCTCCTGCCAGAAGTACTGTTTTCATGTGTGCCACTCCCTCAAATAAACCTTTACTAAAATCTGCATGTTCACGCCGGTGTCTTGCGTGTCGTTCGTCGTCTCGCGGGTGGGATCATTTGCGTCTCATGCTCATTCTGACACACCTGCATGTCGTGAGTATATCACACCCTGACCATAGCGGTTATCTAACCCGTCTTTTTGCACTGCAGCGTAGCCGTTTGTTTCTGCATAGCGCAACAATGGAGCTTCAAGTGCAGAATCATATCCTAACAGGAAAGCAGCCGGTGGGTTGGAATCAAACAGAGCCTGCAACTCGTCCTCTCCGGCCATCACATATTGCTGCGCCAGATCGGGGTCGGTGTAGGGAGCGATGCGATAGGCGAACGGTCCGGTCGCCAGTTCAGGATAGACCGGCAAATGGGCTTCAAGCGGATACAGGGGCATCAGGGTTGCAACCGGCCCATCGGGACGGTCGCTTTCGGCCACAGCCTCGCTGAGGGCCTGACCCCCTTTGGCGATGCGCGCCGTGGTAAATCCATCCGGGTTCGCCAGACTCAGTAACCCGGGCGCAAGCCGGGGCGCGCCCAACAGAAACAGCAATGCGAACCCGGCAGCGCAGAGTGGCGCGATTTGCACGCGTTTGTCCTGAGGCACTAGCCGATACATCAGGGCCGCCAACACGGGTACCGCGATCAGGGGTTGAATGTAGTACTGCGGAAAGCCCGGCGTCGGAACAAAACTGAACAATGCCGTAACGGCGAGTATGGCCAGAACCAACAGAACCTGACCCAGCCCCGACCGGTCCCGCAGCACGCGCATACCGCCCAGAACCGCCAGATAAAACAGGACCATGAGCCCGATCAACGCCGCTCCGCTGAACCACGTGGCATAAGCCAACAGGATTTTGCCTCCTACGCCCATGGCCAGACCGGGCTCGGACGCGGCATTGGCTTGCCAATACGCGATATGGGGTCCGGTATGGAACTGCATCACATGCGCCAGGAATCCGGCCGGGTTTGCCCCAAGGTACCAGAACAAGGGTATGGCTCCGATCAGGCCGCCAATGAGAACCGGAAGGACAACAGACCGTACTCTGTCAGAGAACTGCATGTGCCAGGGAAGAAAAAAGGCGGCGACAGCGACCGGAGGGATGTACATTGCTGCACTGACTTTTACCCCGGCGGCAATGGACAAGCACAGTCCGGACAGCACCAGCAAAGGAAACCTTGGCTGGTCACGCAAGGTTTCAACAATGAAGAGCCCCAACCCCCAGACGGCGAATGGCAACGGAAGCAGGTTGTTGCTGGCGGCCATGCCAGCCTGGGTCTGCAAAGTCTCGTTGACCACCAACGCCACTGTAAAAAAGATCGCCAGCAACGCGGAACCGGATATCCGCCAGGTTGCCCATCCCACACCTGATGCCAACAGCAACCATGCGATGAACTGACCAAAGCGGGCTGAGGCCAACAGACCCTCGCCCCCGAAAATCAGGTAAAAGCCCCTGTAGTACCAGGCTGAATTGGGGACATGATTGTAAAAGAAATCACTGTAGAGGCCCCAATAGTCCAGCAATTCAGCCGGCGGCACAAACATCAGTTCGTCCCGGCGCAGACCGTACCCCATGATCCGCCCATAGAGCGCCGCAAACAAAACAACCAATACACCTGTGACTAAGGCTCGGGTGAAAACAGTGCCACCGAACCGGCGGGACGGATGTGCCCGAGCGTCCAGCCCTGGGGTCGCTTCGAAATCAGGGTCTGCGGATTGGGTCACTGGACCGCCTCCTGAGGGTTGGGGCGCAGGGCACGGGAGATCAGGACGTAGGACAACGCGATCGTTGGTCCCAGCGCAATGGCCTGCGCAAGATATGCGTCGAGCCCAAAGTGCAGCAGCCCCCACAACAGGACGGCATTAAAGGCATAGATCGCTAAATAAGATATCGCATACTGCGGAAGCCGACCATAGCCCTGCAAATAAAACACGTAGCGGCCATGAACCTGAAAATTCCACAACACACCCACCACAAATTGCACGACCAGTGCCACCTGCGGGTGTGCGCCGGTCCACACCAGAACAGAAAAGACAGTGTACCCAAAAAGAGTGTTCACCACGCCCGCGCCCAGAAATCTGAGAATGCGATCCCACTGCGCCTGAAACCGGCTGCGGGCGTCGGACGGACTAAATCCTGTCATACAAAACCAAACTCCGAAGAGCCCTTGTTCATTCGTACTGCTCACCGCCGGGGGATCAGGCCGTGAGATCAAATTGCATTAAAGTATAATTTTAACGACCGCCGTTAATGGTTTCGAGCGTATCTTGCTTCTGAAATCCGCCTGTCAGGTTTTCCGTCGGGATTGCCTGAAGCTTGGGTCTTGCCGGACGCTCCACCAGATCCTTTGCGTCGATCGGACGCAAACCGTTAGCGCCATAGCCCGGGACCAGTTCTTTCAGCAGTTTCTTCACTGAAAGGTCGTTCCCTTCATGCGCTGCCTGTTCCAGCTTGAGGATCATTGCGCGTAAACGGGCCGCCGAGATGCCTTCTGGGATCGCCGAGGACACGCCGGGGATACCGCTGTCGCGGTGATCTTCGGTGACGTCAAACAGTTCTTCGTACAGCTTTTCACCCTGGCGAATACCGATGAATTTGATGTCGACATCTTCGTAGGGCACCAGACCGGCAAGGCGGATCATCCGTTCGGCCAGATCGACGATCTTGACCGGGCGGCCCATATCCAGAACGAAGATCTCGCCATGGCTGTCTTCCAGATTCAGACCCTTGGCCGCGGCTACAAGCGTCAACTGGACCGCTTCGCGAATGGTCATGAAATACCGTTCCATCTTGGGATCGGTCACGGTCAGCGGACCGCCTTCGGAAATCTGACGCTGGAACAGCGGGATAAGCGAGCCCGACGAGCCCAGAACGTTACCAAAGCGCACCGAGAAGAAGCGTGTCTTTTCATCGGTTTCGTTGGTTACACGGTCCTGCGCCTGAGCGTAGAACTCGGCGACGCGCTTAGTCGCACCCATGACACTGGTGCTGTTGACAGCCTTGTCGGTCGAGACCTGAACCATCGCGATGGCGCCCACGTTTCGGGCGGCGTCAGCGACGTTACGGGTCCCGATCACATTGGTCAGAACGCCTTCGCAGGGGTTCAACTCGACCATGGGTACATGCTTCAGAGCCGCTGCATTGAACACCAACTCGGGGCGGTGACGTTCAAAGATCGAGTTCACACGATCCGCGCTGCGGATATCGGCAACATAGATACGGCGCGCGACCTCGGGGAAGTTCTGGCTCAGATCCATATCGATCGAATAGGCGTTGTACTCGCAGTTTTCGATCATCACGATTTCTGCGGGTTCAAACGAAGCGATCTGACGGGTCAGTTCGCTGCCGATGGACCCACCGGCTCCGGTGATCAGCACGCGACGATCCTGGAACATCTCCCGCAGCATGGAACGTTCAACCGCTTTTTGCGGGCGATCCAGAATGTCTTCGGGATTGACCGTGCGAATGCCCGAGTTTTCGGTGCCCAGCTCTTCCAGCCCGGTCAGACGCGACACGGTAATGCTGTTGGCCTCGGCCCAGCGGGTCAATTTGCGAATACCGTCGCTTTCGAAATGCGTGACGGGTTCGGTCAGCAGAACACGCTGGGGCAACTCGTCATAGAACTTGAGACGTTCGATCACGGCGTCCGCATCCAGCAGAGAGCCGATGATTTTGACGTCATGAAAGTAGAGGCCCTGGGTGTTGCGGGCGTCATCAATGATCCCGACAGGCTCGTATTTGGATTCGGTATTGCGCAGCGAGCGAACGAACAGATCGCAGCTGGCACCGGTACCAACCAGGATAACCGGAATCTTGCCGTCGGTGCGTACCCTCTGGCATTGCACCTTGCGCTTGAACTCAGTGCTGCGGGCCAGGACGCGGAGAGCCCCGAACGCCGGGACGATCAGGAAAAACTGGACGACATAAACCGCCAACGGAACCTGCGAGGTGACCTGAACGGCTGTACTCAAAAGTGCGAGCACTCCAACACAGAGCGCTGAGGCGCGCACAATCAAGGTTACGTCACGCAGCGATGTAGAGCGTGTGTGACGCTTATAGAGGCCGGACATTGGCAGGATGGCCAATGCCACAAGGCAAGACATCAGAACCAGCGGCATCAAAACCGCTGCGCCTTCTGCCGGTAGAAGGCCGCCATTGGCCAGAACCACCGCCACAATTACGGAAATAGCCGAAGCCACGACATCGCCGATCACAAGACGGCGGTTCGCGCTCAACTCATTGAGTTTCTGCTTCAGGATCGAGACAAAATCGCCCAGCTTCAGATCGGGCTCGACCATGTTGTCCTTAACGGACCCATTCTTGAGCTTAACAAACTCACGCTCATACATACTCAGTACTCCGGCGTATAAATTGCCCACTACCACTCGACTCAAATCAACGGACCGAAAACAACCGTCCCGCCTTCAAAGCCGCACTCATCCATCAGCACATATCAGGTGCCAACAAGCTTGACTTACTTCGTTTAAAGTCCCCCACAACGGCCCCAAACGCGCGAAAATACACGCTTCTGACACCAAGACCCCTTTCACTCGTACATACCAAACTACAAATCGGGCCGACCAAGTATTCGACACAATCGGCCCGTGTCTTCCTAATATAGGTAAACGGTACCACAGCAAAACGGGGATAAAAATGCTTTTTTCACCTTGCAGACACCGATTGACCAAAGAATTGCCTTATTTCTTAATGTTCGCCTGCTGTTCGCGCAGTTCACGAAAACCTAATGCCGCATTCGAAACCTTGACACTCAGGCGCCGATCGTCAGCTTTTGTTTCCAATGCGGAAACTTAGCAGGAGTCAAAGCCCTCGCCCACTTCAATTGATTCGCGCCTTTTCCGCAGCATCAGGCATGGACCAGGCCTGCGACAGGCCCGGGTTGGATGCCTCAATCAAGGCGATATCGTCCGCATAGAAATCTGCCAGTCTTTTCGACAGATCATCTGACAGCGGCGGATACCTGACCGGCTTGGCCACAGCATTGCGTAGAGTCCGCACCGGCCACGTATGACGCACCGGATCCAGCACCTTCCGAACCGGGGCCAGCGCCTGACGCAAAGGCAGAGGAACCATCGGCGCGTTCTTGTCCTTGACCCGCTTTTTGACGGGCGCCTCCAGTCTGGTCGCGATGCCAAGATGGGCCTGCACCTTTTCCAGGTTTCCGGTCGGGTTGCGGCGTATATCTTCGTAGGCCAGAAGCAGTATCTGGTCTTTCGGAAACAGGTCGTAGAACCGGGTCAGGTGATGCGCATACCGCCCGTCTGAAATGAACCGTTGATCTGCCGCCCGCGCGGGGTCGAGATAATCCTCGATCCGATCGGACACTTCGCCGCGGCGAAACAGCATGCAATAGTCGGAATAGGCACGTTGTACCGGATCGCGCATCTGCAGGATCAGCCGCGCACCTGGTGCAAACTCACGTATACGTTGGGCAGCTTCGGGTACGGTCAGATATGAGTTGGATTTCTCGCCGATCAGCGAGGCGTCTTCGCTGATTTCGAACTGTTCCCGATACCAGCCCAGTCCCTTGTCATATTCGCGGGAAAAGAAATGAAGCTCTGGTCCCGGCATGTAGATGGACCGGGTTTGCGACAGCGATTGCTGCAACCAGGTGGTGGCGCATTTTGCCGCGCCAATAATCAGAAAGTCGACCGTGCGATCCGCAGGCAATGTCATGATAAAACTCGTCAACCAATAAGCGTGGGAAACAGACCCCCGACAAACAATGCCGTCAATTCGAGGTCAGAACAGTCCTCCGGATAACTTCGATCGTATCGCCCGGCTGGACAAGATCGGTGCCTTTGACACGGTTTGTCTGACTGTCGTCACCGCGCGTTACGACAAACTCTATGATCGTCTCGCTGGCCACATCATCGTCGCTGAGGAGACCGGCCGCCGCGAGTTCCCCATGCAGCGTGGTAGCGGTCTCCAGCCGTGTTTTGAGCGATGCCAGTTCGCTTTCGACCCTGTTCAGTTGCACAAGAGAATCCGAACGGGCGTTGTCGTCCAACTCCAGCCCGTCCCGTTCCGCGCGATTCAGCTCCTGACGCGCGACCAACAGCGCAACCTCCTGATCCAGTCGCTTGGATTCCAGATCGTTCAGCGCATTGGTCATAGTGGTGACGCGGTTCGAAACTGTCAGACCTTTTTCCTTGAGCGACGTGAGGTTGTCCAACTCTCTGGTCACGTTCTCGATCTGCGTGTTGCGCAGCTCGAGTTGAATTGTCAGGCTGGATATCTGCTCTTTCAGGAGACTCTGAAGGTCCTCGATGCGCTCGCCCAACCCCTGTCGCGCCGCCAGGGTCGCTTCCAGTATTTCGCCCTCCAGCCCCTCGGGAAGTTCCGGCAACTCACCGTTACTTTCTTCACTTTCCAGGATGGCAAGGTCAGCAACCAGCCGTTGTCGTTCCTGTTCCAGTTCTTCGATCTGCGTGGCCAGCAGACGAATCTCGCCGCCCATGCGCAGAATCTGAAAGTCATTGCTGGACGAGAATTGGATCGGAGGGCGAATGGGTCCACCCGCCAGTGCCAGAACTTGCTGTGCCGTCATGCCAAAATGAAAATCATAGGCACCTGGCGAATTGACGTCCCCCAGAACATAGACCGGCAGATGTCCCACCACTTCAAGTGCGATGCGCGGAGGTTCGGCCATGCCGATCTGCCGGCGAAATTTCAGCTCCAGCAAGGCGGCCAGTTCTGACGGCGTGTGTCCTTCAGCTTCTATCTGGCCGACGAGAGGGACCATCACGGTACCGTCTCCGGCAATGGTGTACTCGCCTGTGACACCATCCCAACTGACATAGGTGGTCGACGGTGCATCCCAACGCATGGCCTTAAGCGACAATCGGTCCTGTGGCAGCAGGCGATAGCCTTCGGCCCAGACTGACGTGGCCGCCAGTGTGAAAATCAAAAACAATGCTCTGAAACAGCTGTGCAAAACTCTGTCTCCCAACTCACTAAATCCGCAGATCGCGCCCCATCGCCAAATGGTCGGGGAATTCTCTGCGCTACAATACAAACACACGATTCCGTGCCGTAAAAAACTCTGGGGCAACGCCCCTGTCAATAAAGCTAATCACAGTCCTTTCGGCTGGCAAGTGAAACAGGCCCACCGTCAGGAGTACCCGGCCTTGCTGTAGTCGTTGTAATAGGAATACGTGCCGTAACCGTATTTCCGTTGTTTGTCCAAGTCGACATCGTTGATCAGCGTTGCTGTGGTCTCGATTCCGTGCATGTCCAGTTTTTCGAATGCATCCTGCAGTTCTTCCACGCGCGTCCGACCCCAGCGAATGACAAACAGAGTGCTGTCGATCAGTGTCCCGATCCTGCAGGCGTCGTTAACCACAAGGATTGGAGGTGTGTCCACCAAAACCAGATCATAGCTGGGATCGATCCGTGACTTCAGGTCGCCCAGCATCGATGTTTCGTCCCTGACCGAGGCTTCGGACCTGATTGAGACGCTCAGCAGAGAAATCGCGTCGTCAGGTATCCCGTCGATCTGGAGGGCCTTGGGTCGGGCCTTTCCGCTTGCTGCGTCTTCCAAAGGTTGCGCCGCCGGAGTTGTTGTCAATGTCCGGCTGGCACCCATCCTGTAGGAGTCCAGGTCCAGAACCAGCACTTTCAAACCTTCGCGTGCTGCCGCCAACGCGATAGATACCGCGACGGTCGACTTGCCCTCGCTTGGAAGGCCGGACGTTACCATCACGACGCGGCCCAGACCCTCACGATTGAACCAGAGTGTCAGAAAGTTTCGCAACGCTTCGGCATAAGGTGAGCGCGGGTTCTCAAGGAAATAGGGCACCAACTCTTGCCGTTTGTCGAACATGTTGCGTTTTTTGATCTTGGGTAGGAATCCATAGTTGACGGTGCCGACCGAATTGGTGACTTGGCTGTCGCTCCAGACCCGTGTGTTCAAGGCTTCCAGCACGGCCACAACCAATACGGACAGAAACGCACCTATCAACAGACCTCCGCCCAGAATGACGTACGGATTCGGCCAGAAGGGCCGTGTCGGGACGCGGGCGATGGTGACTTGTCGTGCGCCCTCTGAGACAAATTGCAGTTGTGTTTCCAATTCGTTCAGCCGTTCGATTGAGCTTTGATAGCGCGACCGTAGCAACTCCAGAGACCGCTCCATTCCGATGAGCCTCAGTTCTGCCCTTGAACGCTCAAGTAACTCAGCGCGGGCAAGATCTAGTTCCACCTTGAGTTCCTCAGCCTCGTCCGATGCACCGTCATCGGCTGAAATGACATCGAAAATTGCCTGCAGGCGTTCGATATCAGCACGTTGACGATCAGGCAGCGTTTCATCGTCCAGATTGTTTTCCCGGACAAATGCGGCGAGCGCGATTTCATCTGCCGACAGTTCCTCACCCAATTGGGTGACGCGTGCGCGCAGGAATTCAATCGACCGCGTAATCCCGGCCTGCCGGTCCTGATCACTTTCGGCGATATAGGTTTCCGCGACGGTATTGGCAATTTCCGCGGCCAAAGGCGCATCGTTTGACTCGGCTTCTATCTTGATGGCGAGGCTCTCGCCCTGGCGCAGGATGTTGTAGGAGCCAAGCAGCTTGTCCACAACTTGCTCGCGCCGAAACTCGAACGGAACAGGTTGATCCGGTGGTGCAAGCGGCATGAATACAGTGTTGTCATACAGATCCATGGCCTGCGCCACATCCGCCGCAAACTCGCGCGATCGTAGAATATCCAGCTGAGTTTCAATCGCGACGCGCGACAGCTCAAAGGATTCAAGTTGTACATCCGTCGTTCTGACCCTTGTGTCCAACTGGGCCATGACAACGGTCGCCTGTGCGCTGTAGCGCGGTTCCAGCCGGTTTAGAACGAAATAAGCGATCACAAGAAACAGCAGGCAAATTCCTGCCATCAAAAGCGCATGTCGCCGCAGCACGGTCCAAATCATCGGGCGCGCGAAACGTTCAAATTGATTGGCCTGATACGTTCGTTCGAGATTATCCGGCACTGCTCTTTCCAGTTTTAAAAATTGCTTTGCTCCGACGGTCGGATACGATGGCACAGCCCACGCTGCCAGAGCCTCATAATCCGGCTTCGTGTTATCAGGGAATTACTCCATCCACCTTCGCGCAATTGAACCGATATCTTGGGATATTCGCAAGACGCAGCAGGCGGCGCAGTGAGATTTGTCAGGCCAACCGCGCAAATCCGAGGTCAAATAGATGGAATTCAATGATTTTCCATCTGCTTTTCCACCCGCCTTTCATCGGTTCTTGCATCGGAAACAATGACAATCAGCCGCTCGAATCGTTGACTGAGTATCCCGAATTCCCGCACCAGTCCACCGATCCCGAACGCCGGAGGGTTTGATTCGACTATCGGCGTCCAGACTTCTTGCAAATCGGATACAATTCGAACAGATTGAGAGCGCTCGCCCCTTTTGGTCGCGTGGGCATGCGTTTTCCTCGTCAACGCTGGCTGACGAATTGTTAAGTGATTTCGATGTGGCGCGGCCTGCCGCGTAGTATTGAGTTGGGTTGAATTGTGAACAGACTGCCGGAAATTCTGCTGTGCGTCGTCCTGGGTGTTGTCGCCCTGCCGTTCTTCCTGATTGCCTGTGTGATTGTCCTGTGGTCCGTGGGTGCACCTTTGATGTTTTCGCAGCGACGTTGCGGTCTCGGGGGGCGTGTTTTCCACCTTTTCAAACTGCGGAGCATGTCCGACGCGCGCGGCCCCGACGGGGAATTGCTACCCGATGATCAGCGACAGACGCAGGCCACGGCACTCATCCGGCGATTGCGGCTGGATGAAATTCCGCAGCTTGTGTTGATTCTGCAAAACAGGATGGCGTTGGTTGGTCCGCGCCCGCTGTTGCCGGAAACGATCCAGAGTTTCGGGTCGAGGGGTCAGTACCGTTGTTCCGTCCGACCGGGTTTGACCGGCTGGGCACAGGTCAGCGGCAACACCAATCTCAGCAATGAGGAAAAGCTGAGCCTGGATCTGTGGTATGTCGCGCATCGGTCCTTGGCACTGGACTTTAGGATTTTGCTCGAAACGGTTGGTGTTGCGATCCGGGGTGAGCACCGCAGAACAGACCGAATTGAAACTGCGGCCCAATGGCTGAGGGATCATCCGCCCGCCTGTTCCAACCTGCAGGAGACACCGGCATGAAAACCGTTTTGGTGGGTGCGGTGGAAACCTCGCATGCGGCGCTGGTGTCGATTTGTGCGGCTGGCCATGCACCCGATCTGGTGATGACCTTGCCGCCGCACCTGGCCCATCGCCATTCCGACTTTGTGGACCTCGGGATCGTTGCAAAACGCTATGGCGTACCGGTGTCCCATATCGAAAAGACCAATGCGCCGGAAACACTTGAGCAAATCAGGGCGGTGCAGCCTGATCTGCTGTTGGTCATTGGATGGTCGCAACTTTGCGGACCAGAATTTCGGGCCATTCCCCGGATCGGGTGCATCGGATTTCACCCATCGGCCCTGCCCCGTCTGCGCGGACGCGGTGTCATCCCATGGACGGTTCTGTTGCAGGAACGCAATGTCGGGTCGTCGCTGTTCTGGCTGGGCGAAGGCGCCGATGACGGACCGATCGCGGCCCAGGCCCGGTATGCGGTGGACCCTGAAACCGTGACCGCCCGGGAATTGTATGACCGGTCGCTGCGGGCCGTTTCCGGCTTGCTGCCGCCCCTTCTGGAGCAGATTGCCGTGGGGGACATTCCGCGAGAGCCGCAACCGCAGACAGGAATAAGCCTCTGCGCGCGCCGCCGGCCCGAAGACGGTCTGATCGACTGGTCCAAACCGGCTGCCGATATCGACCGTCTGATCCGTGCCTCTGGCCCGCCCTATCCTGGGGCCTTTACCTTTGGACCGGATGGCCGCCAGTTGGTACTGACGCGCGCGCGACACACCCAGCCGGACGGGTACTTTGTCGGGTTGCCCGGCCAGGTGCAGGACAGTGATGGTCAGGCGTTCACCGTGGCCTGCGGCGATGGCCGGTGTCTTGATATTCTGGAGTGGTCCGGCGCCGACACGCCCCCGCCTCTGCACTCGAAACTGGGAAAGACTTCATGATTACCACCGATTTGATCAACGCAGGCGCAGGCCCCGCCCTTGTCGTTGCCCCGCATCCCGATGATGAGATTTTGGGGGCTGGCGGCACCATTGCGCGGCTGGTCGACGCCGGACGGGAGGTCCATGTGGTTGTCGTGACCCGTGCCAAACCGCCGAAGTTCAAAGATGAAGAAACCGAAATCACACGGGCGGAAGCCCGCCGGTCTCATGCCTTTCTGGGCGTCACCAAAACGCATTGGCTGGATTTCACGGCCGCTGAGTTGTCGGAGCAACCGCATTCGGATCTGAATGCGGGTCTTGGGTCACTGGTGCGAGAGCTGAGCGCCGATCTGATCCTGGCGCCGCATCCGGGTGATATCCATATGGACCACCAGTTGACTTTTCTTTCCAGTCTCGTGGCCAGTCGACCGCATCAGGACAAGTACCCGGCCACCATCGCGGCCTATGAGACCCTGTCTGAGACGAACTGGAATGCGCCGTACCTGACACCCCCTTTTGTTCCGAATATTTTCGTGGACATCTCGGACACGCTGGAGCGTAAACTAGAGGCGTTCCGGCTGTTCGAAAGCCAGGCCAAGCAACCGCCCCACGAACGTTCGGTGGAAAGCCTGCGCGCACTGGCAACCTTGCGCGGGGCCACTGTTCACCGTCATGCCGCCGAGGGGTTCGTACTGGTTCGAACGGTCGTTTAGCAGGAGGTTACCCATGTCTTCATGGCCCATTTACGATCAGGAACAGATTGACGCGGTCAGCCGGGTTCTGGCCTCGGGCAAGGTCAATGCCTGGACCGGTCCGGATGTCCGCGCGTTCGAGGACGAATACCGGGCCTACACCGGTGCAAGACATGCGATTGCGATGGCGAACGGAACGGTGACCCTGGACGGGGCCCTGCACGTGCTGGACTTGAGCCCCGGCGACGAAGTTATTGTGACCCCCCGCAGTTTCATTGCCTCTGCCAGCTCGGTGATGCTGGCGGGTGGCACGCCGGTGTTTGCCGATGTGGATCCGGTGACGCAGAATCTGACGGTCGAGACAATCGCACCGCTGATCACGCCCCGCACCCGTGGGATCATCCCTGTGCATCTGGGCGGCTGGCCCTGCGACATGGACGCGATCATGGGTTTGGCCCGCGTCCATAACCTGTGGGTGATCGAGGATTGTGCGCAGGCGCACGGTGCCATGATCGGGGATCGGCATATCGGCACCATCGGCACGTTCGGGTCCTTTTCCTTTTGCCAGGACAAGATCATGACAACCGGTGGCGAAGGCGGGCTGTTGGTGACCAACGACGACGATCTATGGTCGCGGGTCTGGAGCTACAAGGACCACGGCAAAGGCTACGACACCGTTTTCAACAAGCCCCACCCGCCGGGCTTTCGGTGGCTGCACGACTCCGGTCCGGGAACGAACCTTCGGATGACGGGTCCCTCGGCGGCGCTTGGGCGTATGCAGCTGCGGCGGCTGAATGAATGGCGGGCCCATCGCACGGCAAATGCCGAATGTCTGATCGAGGCTTTGTCGGGTTGCCCCGCCTTCCACGTGCCGATCCCGCCCGCAGGTATCACGCATGCGTACTATCGGTTCTACGCATTTGTGCGCCCGCAGGCTCTGGCCTCCGGTTGGTCGCGCGACCGGATCATCGCCGAGATCACCGAGGCCGGTTTCCCTGCGTTTTCAGGCAGTTGTTCTGAGATTTACCTGGAAGAGACGTTCCGCAAGAATGGTTTGGGACCCTCGGAGCGTTTGCCCGTGGCACGGGAGCTCGGCGAAACAAGCCTCGCATTCCTTGTCGATCCGGGATGTAGTCTGGAACACACGGCGCGTCTCGCACAGGTCGTTCGCGACGTGGGCAACCGCGCCCTCGCTGCGCAGAAAGCCGGATAGATGATCCTGCACGTGGTCACGGATTTCTCGACTCAGGGTGGTGCGCAGGCGATGCTGGCACGCCTGCTGGCGCATTCGGGTGAGCGAGCCGTGGTCATAGCCCTGACCGAAGTGTCGGATCGTTGCCGTGCGATGGCCGGGAATGACAAGATCGAGTATGTCTCGCTTCACGCGAAGTCGCCGGTCTCCTTTCCGCGTGCGATCTGGCGTATTGCCCGGCTGATCCGTACCCATAAACCCGACGTCGTGTTGTGCTGGATGTATCACGCGATGGTGGTCGGACTGATCGCCGAGGTGTTGTCGATGCGGCGGGTTCCGGTGATCTGGACGGTGCGCCAGGCGCTGGACGACCCGGCTGCCTTTACACGCAGCACGCGAATGGCCGTGCGGCTATCCCAGAAACTGTCGCGCTTCTGCACGGCGATCATCTACAACTCGAACCGTGCACTGGAACAGCACACGAAATATGGATTTGCCGATACAAACGCTAGGGTCATACCAAACGGGTTTACCTTGCCGGAGTCACCGCAGTCCCGCGACGGTCCAGTGCGCGTGATTGGACTGGCGGCCCGGTTTCATCCACAAAAAGACTTCGGGACGTTTTTCCGCGCGTTTGCACTGGCCCGGCGCACGCTACCCGATCTTTCAGCCCGTCTTGCCGGAGAAAATGTCTCGTCAGACAACAATGCTTTGCGCGAGTTGATGGCAGAAAACGATCTGCCTGAAGAGAGCGTCACGCTGTGCGGTGACCTACATGACATGCACGCGTTCTACAATGAGATTGACCTGCTGGTTCTGTCATCGCGCACCGAAGGTTTCCCGAATGTTATCGCAGAAGCCATGAGCTTTGGTCGCCCGGTCGTGACAACGGATGTCGGCGACGCGGCGCGGATTGTGGATGATGCCCATCTTGTTGTGCCCGCGCGAGATGCGCAGGCTTTAGCTCAGGCACTTATCAAAGCCGCACAATGGTCGCCGCAGGAATATGTGGCGCGCAGCCAAGCCGCGCGGGACCGGATCGCAAACAATTATTCTCTGGCCGCTGTTGCGCGCGCCTATGATGATGTCTTGCAAAGTCCTGCGGGCCAGCCGGGGTCGTCAACCGCCCCGAATATCGGATAGAGAGTCAGGGTCATGTGCGGCATTGCTGGATATCTTGCATTCCAACCCATCGGCGTCGAGGCGGGGACCGCTGCACTCAAGGCGATGTGTGACAGTATTGCGCATCGCGGCCCGGATGCCGACGGGATGTTTGTCGATCCGGATGCCGGTGTCGCGTTGGGTCACCGGCGCTTGTCCATCGTCGATTTGTCGGAAACCGGTGCGCAACCCATGACATCGCCCAGCGGACGGTTTTGCATCGTCTATAACGGCGAAATCTACGGGTTTCTCGACCTGCGTCAGAAATTGATCGACCAGGGCGTCGCGTTCAGGGGCACGTCGGACACCGAGGTTCTGTTGGCTTCGATGGATCTGTGGGGCATTCGCAGGACACTGGAACTTGCGCATGGCATGTTTGCCTTTGCGGTGTTCGACCGACAAAAGAACCGGGTTGTCTTTGCGCGCGACCGACTGGGCAAAAAGCCACTGTATCTGGGCGTAAAAGGCGGCCATCTGCTGTTCGGCTCAGAATTGAAGGCCCTGCGCACCCATTCCGCATTCGGACCGCCCGAGGCCGACCGGCGGGCACAGGCGCAATATGTGCGCTATGCGTTTATCCCGGCACCATTGACGATTTACCGGGACGTGATGAAGCTGCCTGCGGGCACGATGGTCGAGGTCGACCTGAACGCGCCACCGGCATCTTCCGAAGACCTCGTTGAGGGGCTCGAAGCCTTCTGGGATCTGCGCGAGCGGGTCGAGGCCGGACGGGCAAACCCCTACGATACCGAGGCGCAGGCCTTGGCCGGGATTGAAGACGCCCTGCATGCGGCGGTTGGCGAACGTATGGTCGCGGATGTCACCGTTGGTACGTTCCTGTCGGGCGGGATAGATTCCAGCCTGATCACCGCGATGATGCAGGAGCAATCGGACAACAAAGTCATCAGCTTCACCGTCCGCTTCGATCATGACGCCACCAACGAGGCCGATCATGCGGCGGCCATCGCACAACATCTGGGCACCGACCATCACGAGGTGACGGCAACGCCGCAGATGGCCTTTGATCTGTTGCAAACGCTGCCGCAGGTTTATGACGAACCGTTTGCCGACCCTTCTGCCTTTCCGACGCTGTTGGTTTCGCAACTGGCGCGCGCGCAGCTCAAGGTGGTGATGTCGGGTGATGGCGGGGATGAATCCTTTGGAGGATACGAGCGTTATGTGCGCATGATGGCGATGGAACGCCTGAGCGCCAAATTGCCCGGCCCGGCGGTTTCCGCACTGGCAGCCTCACCCGCATTTGTAACGCAGGCGGCGGCCAAGGTCCTTCAGCCGCTCGCACCGGCGAGCATGCGCGATCAGGTTACGCCGGACCGGTTGTCCAAGGTGGCCTCAATCGCGCGCCACGCGGATTTTCGGAGCCGCTACAACGCCTTGTTCACGTTGTGGGAGCCCCCTGTGGAGGATTGTCAGGGTGTCTTTCGGTCACATCATATACCGGACGGTTTGACACCGCAGGACACCATGATGCTGCTGGACTCGGAACTGTACCTGCCCGAGAGCATTCTGGTGAAAGCCGACCGCGCGTCGATGTCGGTGGGGCTGGAGGTGCGTGCGCCGTTGCTGGACTACCGTGTGGTCGAGGCGGCCTGGCGCTCGCCTGCGTCGCTGCGTTATGATGGCAAATCCGGCAAGGTTGCCCTGCGCCATCTGTTGGACAAACGCGTGCCGAAGGCGTTGTATGACCGGCCCAAACAAGGCTTTGGCATACCGCTGAACGACTGGTTGCGGGGCCCGTTGAAATCCGTCGCGCAAGAGGTGTTTTCTGCTGACACAACAGTAGGTGAGATTTTTGGCCGCGCGCAACTCAACAAACGGTGGAATGAGCACTTGGCCGGTACACGCAATTGGGGGCCCCATCTGTGGGTCGCGCTGATGTACCATTTCTGGCAGGAGGAATGGCTGCGCTGACCGGGTGCTTTGACCTATGGCAGAGGGTCACCGGCCAGAACGCTCAGGTATTCTTCGAGATTTGACCAGCCGTCGCCATCCCGGTCTTTCCACGTGTCGCTCCGGTCATCGGGGTCCAGGCCTTCGTGCATCTCTTCCCAATCGTCCGGCAGACCGTCCAGATCCCGGTCGTTCAACAGACTGATCTCTGGCAGATCGGGCCAGCCACCTGCCTCGTCCGGGTGGTCAATCCTGTGCCCGTCGCACCCAAGAACGTTTTCGATGATCGACGCATCCAGACTGTCCAATTGCCGATCCGGGCCAAAGCGCGCGCCGACATTTCCCAGCACGTGATCCAGTACGCCCCCCACCGGCTGCGGCGTGACCGACAGGCCATGCGCCGGTTGTTCAACCAGATTAGCAACCGCAGCAACGTCGGCAATTCGCCCTCTCTTTGAGCGGTCGCACAGCATATCCAACCGGTTGTCCAGATACAGGTTGTCCTGCTCAAAGACCTCCAGTTTATGGCTCGGTTCAACGGGAAATACCTCAAACGCCGCCGGGCGGTTGCGGTCGCGTGTGCTGGGCCCCGGCAGGATCACGTTGCCGACATAGTTGATCCAGGTGTCACCATAGAGGTTCCGAAATTCGCCGAATTGCGAGCTTGCATCGTAAAACACGTTGTTGACGATATCGATCGGCCCGAGTTGCGAGGACGAGACATCGGGATTGCGATCCCGGTTATGGGCAAACAGGTTGCCCACCAGCGTAATCCGCCCGCAATCCGAGACGGCCCCATCCTTGGAACAGATCAACGCGCCTTTGGAATGACGCCGCTCGGTGTGGGTGGATTTGTCCAGGCCATATGCCAGGATCGTGTTGGCGATGGTGATGTCATGGCTGGCATATCGTTCACTGCCAATGCCGAGGTTTTCGTCGACGCCAAAGGCTACTGAAACATGATCCACATAAACATCCGTACTGCTTTCAATGCCCAACCCGTCGACGCTGGGTGACGGTTTTTTGCTTGGCCCGGGTCGAAACTTCATGAACCGCAGCAAGACGTTGTTGGAATCGTAGATCATGAGCGGGGAGGATTGCACATCGCGGACGCGCAGTTGTATCCCCTGCCCTGGCGCGGTTTGTCCGGCAATATATGTATTGGGTGACACCCGAAATTGCTTGTCGACCTCTATCGTGCCTGAAACCGCAAACAGGCAAACCCGGCCAACACCCGGGTGCTGCAGACACTCGCGCAGGCTGCCACGCCCGGAATCCTCAAGCGTCGTGACATAGTAAACACTTCCACCCCGCCAGCCGGTTGCGTGTTTGCCGTACCCTTGGGCACCGGGAAACGCCACATTTTCACCAGACGCGGTGTCAGCCGCTCCTCCGGTGGCCAACAACACACTCACGGCGCTGGTGTGAATCAGGGTAGAACGAAGAAAACTCGATACACGCATGTTTGAACCAATTATATGTCGAAACCGAAGAACAGAATTCAGTGAATTGTCGCAATTCCCAAAACACACTCTAGCCCATGCGTTCAGGTTTGGCATCCAAAACCAACAGCGGCCCTGAAATCGGCAAAGTTTTGATTGTATTGAGAAAGCCGGCAGTATTTCCCTGTCCTATGACCGTTTCAAGCAGCTATTGAGTCCTTTGACTGCCCTGTGCGCCCTATCCGGCCTTGGTCTTGCATTGCCGTTCGTTGCATGTTGTCTGCGAATGCTCAAACATGCCGCCGAATAGGTGGTCAATCTGAAACAGGAGCGCCAGCGTGCCGTCAGGCGAAACCTTTCGTCATATGATGACCTTTGCCGTCGTCGGATCGTTGGCCTTCTTTGTGGATGCTGGCGTGTTCACCGCAATGTACGCGATTGGAGCAGGCACGTTCTTGTCTCGCTGTCTGTCGATCCTCGCCTCGATCACCTTTACCTGGTATCTCAACAGAACCTTCACGTTTCGCACGCGCAAACCCGCTTCGTTTCTTGAGTTTCTGAGCTATCTCGGCGGGATGCAGATCGGGTTGGTGACCAATTTCACCACCTTTTTCGTGGTTCTTTTCCTGTCGGACACGGCCAAGGAGTATCCGATATTCGCGCTGGCCATTGCAACGCTTGCAGGAATGACGCTGAACTTTTTGATTTCGCGGAAGATACTGCAAAAATAGAACGATGCACGAGGTCGGCTACACAGTTGCCTGAACGTTCCATGGCAGGTACGCTGCCGACATCACGTGGGTGTCATGATCGGTGCATTTGAGTTTGTGACAGGTTTTTTAGTTTTGGGGACTGCCAGTTCGTGTTGAAGAATAGTTTTCTCATTTTACTCAGCATATTGATAACATTGGGTGTTGTGGAAATCGGTTTGCGCCTGTTCGATCCGTTGAACTTCCAGCCACATGTCAGCCGAAAACTGGCCAACGTCCCGCTTGTAAACGAAGAGAATTATTTCTGTACCGGCGGTCCGAAACGGCTGCTGCCGCATGATGTTGTATTCTCGCGGGAAGCGCCCAACCAATCCTATTTTGAGTTTCGCAACGAGGTCGCGTCCTTTCACGAGATCAATGAACACGGGTTTCGTGGGCCGTTTTCTTCCGGCGATGACAAAGCGCAGATACCGGTCCTTGGCGACTCGTTCATCCGGGGCACTTTGTCTGACGAAACCGAAACGATCCCGGCCCTCTTGTCTCGGTGGTCGCAGGATTCGCATTTCGTGAATCTGGCAACTGGGGGCCACGGGACGCTACAACACGCACTGACCTACGATGAATTCAAAGACAAGATTCCTCATGACACGGTGCTGTTGTTTATCTTAAACCGCAATGACCTGATCGACAACGTCCGGTTCCGTAAATGGCAGGACAACCCGGGCACACGCAGCCACACGCCTACACTCGCCCAGCGTATGAAACGCGGCTTTGCCTCGCTTTATGTGGGTAAGTTGTTGCTGATATTCAAAACGCAGGTGTTCGACCAGAATCTTCTGCCATCCGTGCCTTCCGAGACGGAACAGACCCTGTTTTTTGAATCCATTCGCTCTCTGTCCGCTGCCGTTGCCGCCAAAGGCGCCCGTCTGGTTGTGTTTTCACTGCCCGACATCTCAGAGTTTGTCGGCGAAGACAGGATCACCTTTCGCGAAGACCCTGTGGGATACAGCGATGAGGTCCGCGATCTGATCAATCAGGCTGCGATCGAGAATGGTCTGACCTGGCTGGATTTGAAGCCAGCAGTGATCGGGTATGCAACCGAACAGAACATTCCCGCCAGTGATCTCTATGGCAAACCGGATCATCATCATCAGGAGATCGGAAATTTTGTC
Organism: Ruegeria sp. AJ12; assembly: GCF_056536245.1. NCBI lineage: Bacteria > Pseudomonadati > Pseudomonadota > Alphaproteobacteria > Rhodobacterales > Roseobacteraceae > Ruegeria > Ruegeria sp. AJ12. Next base: position 129,726 of record NZ_JBQFJJ010000002.1, on the reverse strand, counting down.
GTGGCAAGCGAAGTGGCCCGGTTTCTGGATGAAAACGGTATGGCGCAATTCGAAGTCGAAGATGAGTTTGTTGACCTGACCCGCTTTGATCCGTCGCAGGTCGCCTGCCCCTGATCTCCGCCTCAGGTCTCGTCTGCTTCGCCGGTCAGTACGAATTTCCGACCGTGCAGCAGTACATGCAGCGGATACTCGGGCAGATGAATGGAATGCAGGCGGCGATCAAACTCTGCCGCGTCAATGTCCAGCGGCAGTTGCTGCAGGGCGGACAACTCTTTCATCCGTCGCGCTTCGCCGCGCCAGCTTTCCCCGCTCGACGCGGAAATCTGGTCGTTCAGGTAGGTCTGCCCGGCCGTCGCAAGCCCGCCAACAACCTCCTGAAACAGGTGGAACAGGTACAAATGGGTCCGGGCGAGCAGGGATCGCAAGCCATCATGCGGCAGAATCGGAAAGCGCAGGGCCTGAATGATGGTGCCGTTGTCGACTTTGGCGTTGATGATGTGCGCCGTCACACCATATTCCTTGGCCCCGTCATACAGCGCAAAGTTGATGCACCCGCTGCCGGGATACTCAGGTGGTCCGGGGTGAAAATTGATCGCTGCGACCGAGGCCGCATCAATCAGCGCCTGATCCAGAATGAAATAGCTGCGAAAGCAAAAGACATAATCGCCGCGCCAGTCGCGCACCCAGTCGGGTAACGTCTGGCCCAGACCCTGAGATTCGACATAGCGGACATCGAACCCTGCATATTTCAGAAACTGCAGTGCCTTTTGCGTTCCGTCACAGTTTTCACGCCCAAAGAACAACACGCTTGGGCCATCACCCTGTCTCGTCGCATCGATGCCGTTTGTCATCAAGGTCACTCGTTCACATCATGTCAGCCCACGCCCTGTTCGCGAGCGCGTAACCGGAACTATGACATACAAAAATCCCGCACTCTACCGTTTCGGCATTATGCGGGAAGAGCCTGCACTCTGATGGTGCAGGCCCGATGGTTCAGCCAATGATCGCGTTCAGTGTCGCGCTGGGGCGCATCACTGCGGCAGCTTTGGCAGGGTCCGTGTGGTAGTACCCGCCCAGGTCGGCCGCGCCGCCTTGTGCCGCGGCGAGTTCAGACAGAATCTGCCCTTCCTTGTCGGCCAGATCTTTTGCGACCGGAGCGAACTCAGCAGCCAGCTCCGCGTCGTCCGATTGTGCCGCCAACGCCTCGGCCCAGTAGCGCGCAAACCAGTAGTGGCTATCGCGGTTATCCGGCTGGCCAACCTTACGGCTTGGAGTCTTGTTGTTGTCCAGAATGCCTTGTGTGGCCGCTTCGGCTGCCGCGCCCAAAACACCTGCCTTGGCATTGCCCTTGCTGTCCGCGAGGAAGTTCAACGACTCACCCAGTGCACAGAATTCACCCATCGAATCCCAGCGCAGGTGGTTTTCCTCAACCAGTTGCTGCACGTGTTTCGGGGCTGAACCACCGGCGCCGGTTTCGAACAGACCGCCACCGTTCATCAATTTGACGATCGACAGCATCTTGGCCGAAGTGCCCAGCTCGAGGATCGGGAACAGGTCGGTCAGGTAATCCCGCAACACATTGCCGGTTATGGCGATGCTGTTCTTGCCAGCGGTGATCGTTTCCAGAGATTGGCGGGTCGCTTCGCGCGGAGCCATGATCAGGAACTTGTCAGCCACACCCGCCGCTTCCAGTGCGGGTTTGACGTATTTGATCAACTCCGCGTCATGCGCGCGGTTTGCGTCCAGCCAGAAGATGGCCTCCGATCCGGTCAACCGCTGACGGTCCATCGCCAGTTGAATCCAGTTCTCGATCGGCGCTTTCTTGACCGTGCATGACCGCCAGATATCGCCCTGTTCAACCGCATGTTCATGCAACACGTCACCATTTGCCAGAACGATGCGCATGGTGCCATCCGCAGGAGCCTGGAACGTGGTCGGATGCGAGCCATATTCCTCGGCCTTTTGCGCCATCAGACCGACATTTTCCACGGCTCCGGCTGTGGCCGGGTTCAGCGCGCCATTGGCTTTGAAGAACTTGATGGTCTCGTCATAAACCGGAGCGTAGCAGCGATCGGGGATCACACAGTTGGTGTCGCCCTTTGAGCCGGTCTCATCCCAGCCCTTGCCGCCTGCGCGGATCACGGCGGGCATTGAGGCGTCGATGATCACATCGGACGGGACATGCAGGTTGGTAATGCCCTTGTCGCTGTCGACCATGTACATCGCCGGACGGTCGCCCTTGATCGCATCGATGGCCGCCATGATGTCGGCGTTGCCCTTTACGCGCTCAAGCAGATCACCCAGACCGGAGTTCGGGTTTACACCCAATTCATCCAGTTCTGTTCCAAATTTCTCGAACACAGGTGCCAGCCATGCCTTGACCGCGTAGCCAAAGATGATCGGGTCGCTGACCTTCATCATCGTGGCTTTCATGTGCAGCGAGAACATGGTGCCGTCTTTCTTCGTGTCCTCAATGGCATCCGCAATGAACGCGGACAGCGCCTTGACCGACATGAATGTCGCGTCGGCGACAGTACCTTCGGCCAGCGGCCAGCCGTCTTTCAGAACGGTGGCACTGCCATCCTTGCCGACAAATTCAATCTTCGCGTCACCGGCTTGTGCCGCGGTGATGGTGGCCGATTTCTCGTTCGCATAGAAATCATTGCCCGGCATGGAGGATACTTTGGTCTTGCTGTCCGACGCCCAGTCACCCATCGAATGCGGGTTTTTCTGAGCATAGTTTTTCACCGCCCGCGCAGCACGGCGGTCGCTGTTGCCCTCACGCAGCACGGGGTTCACAGCAGACCCTTTGATCGCGTCATACCGTGCACGAGTTGCTTTTTCCTCGTCGTTTGACGGGTCTTCGGGGTAGTCTGGCAGATTGTAACCTTGCGCCTGCAACTCTTCGATCGCGGCCACCAGCTGCGGGACCGAGGCGGATATGTTGGGCAGCTTGATCACATTGGCGTCCGGTGTTTTCACCAACTCGCCCAATGCGGCCAGATCGTCCGTGATGCGTTGTTCCTCGGTCAGGTTTTCCGGGAAGGTCGCGATGATGCGCCCGGCCAGCGAGATGTCCTTGGTGCCGACGCTCACACCGGCCGCCGAGGCGAACTTGCGGATGATGGGCAGGAACGAGGCGCTGGCCAGTTCGGGCGCTTCGTCTACAATGGTATACAATATGTCGAAGTTCGATTTATCTGCCATATTACTTTACCTTTTTTAGCCTTTCAGGGGCGAACGATCTGAGAGTTGCGGCCACAAAGTCTGCGGCACGGAAGGAGCAATGTTACGATCTGCCCCTTGGGTGACTCTGATTTGACAGGGCCTCCCTTAAATCACGTTTGTCTTGGAATCAATCGCGTAGACCCGCGCAATTTGACACGGGTTGGCACAAACTTCGCCGATGGCACGGTTTTGGGCAGGTTCTGACCCAAAATTGTGATCACACCTCGAATTGTCCGCTGGCTCTTCGACCTCTCGATGGTTTAACGAAACCTCTGGCCCGTCTCGGGATCAAACACCATTACACGCTCGGACGGGACCGAGATGCCCACCCGTTCGCCTGTTGTGCTGCGCTGGTCATCGCGTTCTTCGACGATCAGTTTGTCGCCATTCGGGGAGATCAGATAGGAATAGGACACACCTCCGAGTGCTTCTGTCAGGTCGACGGTGCATGTGTCGGCTGACCGGTCGATGTGTATGTGTTCGGGGCGCATGCCCAGCGTCACTTTGCTCAGGCCCGCCGGAACGGACGCAGGCACAGCCACTGGCTGGCTCAGCGCCGGGTGGGTGACCTGTCCATCAGCGTAGTCACACTTAAGGAAGTTCATCGCAGGCGATCCAATAAACCCGGCCACAAACCGATTGTCGGGGTCGCGGTACAGATCCATTGGTGCTCCCACCTGTTCGATCCTACCGTCGCGCAGCACCACGATCTTATCGGCCATGGTCATCGCCTCAACCTGGTCGTGGGTCACATAGATCATTGTGGCGCCAATTTCCTGATGCAGGCGTGCGATTTCCACGCGCATCTCGACGCGCAGTTCCGCATCGAGGTTCGAAAGCGGCTCGTCGAAAAGGAACACTTCGGGGCCGCGTACAATCGCGCGACCGATTGCAACGCGCTGACGCTGACCGCCGGACAGCGCCTTGGGTTTGCGTTTCAGGTACTGATCCAGTTTGAGGATGTTCGACGCTTCCTGTACCTTCTGGTCGATTTCGCCTTTGGGCACACCGTTCATCCGCAGGCCGAACCCCATATTTTCCGCCACTGTCATATGCGGATAGAGCGCATAGGTCTGAAACACCATGGCGACACCGCGCTTGGCCGGGTCCATATGGGTCACATCGCGGGCACCGATGTGAATTTCGCCTTCGGATGTCTCCTCGAGCCCTGCGATCATCCGAAGCAAGGTGGATTTTCCGCAGCCTGACGGGCCAACGAACACACAGAACTCGCCATCTTCGATCTGCAGATCAACACCGTGAATGACCTGTGTCTGGCCGTACCGTTTGATTGCCTGGTTCAGATTTACACCCGTCATGTCGCTTGCATCCTGTTGTTAGTGGCGTTCGGGCGGGTCTCGGGGAACCGCCATGCCTGTGCTTCGGTTCCGATCTGTTCGGCGACGCGCCGAACGCGAGGGACCCATGTCTCCAGTTGTTTGAAGTTCATACGTTCGGTGGACCCGGTCACCGAAATCGCACCCAACATCCGGCCACCGGACGTCAGGATGGGGCAGGCAATACAGATGATGCCGGGCTCGTGTTCTTCATCATCGACTGCGTATCCACGGCTTCTGATCAGGTCGAGATCCGCGCGTAGCGCCTGTTCCGAGGCCAGCGTTTTATCCGTGAAGCGATGAAAACTTTGCTGCGCCACTGCCTTGTTCAGCGCGGTTTCGTCCAGATAGGCCATCATCGCCTTGCCGACACCGGTGCAATATGCCGGCCCGACTTTGCCCGCCTGGGAATACATCTCGACCGGCTGCGCCGCGTTACGCTTGTCGACGTAGAGAACCTGGCTGGAATCCAACTGCGCGAGATGCACGGTTTCGCCGGTTTCCCGGCTCAGCGCATCCAGAAAGGGTCGGGCAATCGGTGCCAGCGAGCTTTGTGTCCACGCCGCATGCGCCAGCCGGACCAGCCGCAGCCCCGGTGAGTAGGTCTGCCTGTCTGGGTCGTATGACAGCATTCCCTGATTGGTCAGGGATTGCAGAAACCGATACAGCGTTGCCTTGGGATAATCGCTGCTGTCCAGCAATTCCGCAAACCGGACGGGTCGCTCAAACGACGCGACCTGATCCAGCACATCACATGCTTTGCCTATTGTTCCGTCACCAGCCAAGGCTGTCTGTTCTCCTCCACTTAACCTGCGGCCGGAGGCACGAAGGTCTTGACAAGACTAACCGAGTCGATGTGTAGTTTTCAATATATAAAACATGGTTTCATTATTTGGAACCAAAATGGAAGCTTAAGGGAGGAAACCATGCATTCCATGTTCAAGCGCACAGCGGCCGCTCTGGCTGCAAGTGTTGCACTTGCTGCGCCGGTTGCGGCTGAACTGACTGGCGATCTGAGAATCTTTCTCGATACTTCGAACCCCGCACCGCGCGCGACGATGGAAGCGATGATCGAACGATTCGCGGCTCAGCACCCGGGGTTGGAGATCGAAACCACCGTGATCGACCGTGAGGCGTACAAGACCCAGATTCGCAACTTCCTGACTGCAGACACACCGGATGTGGCCACCTGGTATGCCGCCAACCGGATGAAACCGTATGTCGAGGCCGGCCTGTTCGAGGATGTGTCAGACCTATGGGCCGAGCCTGCGATTGCCGACAACCTCGCATCGACCAAAGGTGCGATGACCATTGATGGCAAGCAGTGGGGCGTGCCCTACACCTACTACCAGTGGGGCGTCTACTATCGCAAAGACATCTTTGACGAGTTGGGCCTGAGCGAACCGACCACTTGGGAAGAAGAGCTGGCAAACTGCCAGAAGATCGTCGATTCGGGCCGCGCCTGCTATACCATCGGCACCAAGTTCCTTTGGACGGCGGGTGGCTGGTTCGACTACCTGAACATGCGCACCAACGGATTCGACTTCCATCAGCAACTCGCAAATGGCGAAGTCAGCTGGGAAGACGATCGGGTCAAGCAGACCTTCGCCAATTGGAAACAGCTGATCGACATGGGTGCCTTCATCGACAATCACCAGACCTATAGCTGGCAGGAAGCCCTGCCCTTCATGGTGAATGGTGACGCGACGGCCTATCTGATGGGCAACTTCGCGGTGGCGCCCTTGCGTGAGGCCGGGCTGACCGACGATCAACTGGACTTCTACCAGTTTGTCGCGATCAACCCCGATGTCGAACTGGCCGAGGACGCACCAACGGATACGTTCCACATCCCGGCCAATGCGTCGAATAAAGAAGCGGCCCGTGAATTCCTGCGCTTTGCCGTATCACCGGCCGAACAGACCGAGATCAACAACGGCGCAAACCTTGGGCAGCTTCCGGTGAATGCTCAATCGTCGGTGGATGACGACAAGTTCCTGCAGCAGGGCTTTGAGATGTTGTCGACCAACAGCCCCGGCGGTGTTGCCCAGTTCTGGGACCGTGACGCGCCTGCAGAAATGGCCAAGGCGTCGATGGAAGGCTTCCAGGAATTCATGGTCAAGCCGGACGATGCGGACAAGATTCTGGCCAAGCTGGAACGTGCACGTCAGCGCATCTACGACAACTGATTGTGCCCAAAGGGCCGGACCAATGTTCGGCCCGGAAACTTAATCAATTGCAAGGCGGGTCATGGCCCGCCCTGCCCCACAAAGCCAGAGTTTTGCCATGACCGTTGCCGTCGACGTCCCAGAACAAGAAAGCTGGTTCCACAGGAACCAACAACGCATCGCGCCCTGGCTTTTTCTGGCTCCGGGCCTGCTGTTCTTTATGGTCTATGTGATCATCCCGGTGTTTCAATCCTTTAACCTGTCGCTGTACGAATGGGACGGGCTGGGCGCCGCAGAATATGTCGGTTTTCGCAACTACGAAGACCTGTATTGGGAGTGGGTCGACCGGGATGCGTTCTACATCTCGCTGAAGAACAACCTGATCTGGCTGCTGCTGTACCTTTTGGCGATCCCGGCTGGGCTGTTCATCGCTTTGTTCCTGAACCAGACAGTCTGGGGCATTCGTCTGTATAAATCACTGTTTTTCTTCCCCTTTGTCATTAGTCAGGTTGTCGTCGGCCTTGTGTTCACCTGGTTCTACGACCCGACTTTTGGCCTTCTGAATGAATTCCTCAGCTTTTTCGGAATGGGCCCCCTGAATATTCTTGGCGACGAGAGGTTTGTGACATACGGCATCATCTTTGCCGGTCTCTGGCCGCAAACGGCCTATTGCATGATCCTCTATCTCACTGGCCTGAATGCCGTGGACCCCGAACAGATCGAAGCCGGACGTCTGGACGGCGCCAAGGGGGGGCGGATGCTATGGCACATCATCCTGCCGCAACTGCGCCCCGCGACCTTCATCGCCTTTGTTGTGACCATCATCGGCGCGCTGCGGTCCTTTGACCTGATCTCGATCATGACCCAAGGGGGACCCTTCGGGTCATCGCGCGTGCTGGCCTATTACATGTTCGAGGTCGCCTTGTCCGAATATGGTTTCCGCATGGGATACGGCGCGGCGATCGCGGTGATCCTGTTCCTCATCATGCTGTGTTTCATCGCCTATTTCCTCTGGTCGATGTACCGCGAAGAGAAGGGGCACTGAGATGTTTCCCAAACCCATCGAAAAACAACCCCGCACGGCACAGATCACCTATCAGGCGATGCTGCCTTTGGCTTTGCTGCTGTGGCTCGGCCCTCTCTTGGCAGTTGCGCTATTCTCGGTCAAACCCGCGGCAGATTTCACCAATGCAAACTATTGGGGAATGCCGTCCAGTTTCGAGGGCGCTTTCAACTATGGGCAGGTGTTCTTCAACTCCGACATGCCGCGTTATCTGCTGAACTCGTTCATGATCACCGTACCCACCGTGATCGGATGTGTCGCGCTCAGCTGCATGACCGGGTTCGCACTGGGGATCTACAAGTTCAAATCCAACCTCTGGATTTTCTTCCTGTTCGTTGCGGGCAACTTTGTGCCGTTCCAGATTCTCATGGTGCCGGTGCGCGACTTGACTCTGCAACTGGGTCTCTACAACACCAAAACCGGCCTGGTCCTGTTTCACATCGCATTCCAGACCGGATTCTGCACGCTGTTCATGCGAAATTTCATTCGCGCGCTTCCGTTCGAGCTGATTGAGGCTGCACGGGTTGAAGGCATCAGTGAATGGCGTATTTTCTGGTACGTCGTACTACCACTGATGAAGCCTGCGATTGCCGCGCTCAGCGTGCTGATCTTTACCTTCATCTGGAACGATTACTTCTGGGCCGTTGTTCTGACCCAGGGCGCGGAAAGCCAGCCGGTTACGGCCGGAATTACCAGCTTTAACGCGCAATTCAGGGCGGCGTATCAATTAATGAGTGCCGGTTCCATCGTCGCGGCGTTGCCGCCGGTGGCCATGTTCTTCCTGATGCAGAAACACTTCATCGCGGGATTGACCCTCGGTGCCGTAAAATAACTTCGAACCGGAGTTCGCTACATGACCAGAATCACCTTTATTGGTGCGGGTTCCACGATTTTCATGCAAAACATCGTGGGCGACGCACTGCTGACCCCTGCGCTGGCCGACAGTCATTTTGCGCTGATGGATATCGATCCGGTGCGCCTAGCGGAAAGCGAGACCGTGGCGCGCGCGATGATCCGCTCGGTTGGGACCGGTGCGACCGTCTCAACGCACACCGACCGACGTGCAGCGCTGGATGGGGCCGATTTTGTCATCACCGCGTTCCAGATCGGTGGATACCAGCCCTGCACGGTGACGGATTTCGAAATCCCCAAGCAATACGGCCTGCGACAGACGATTGCGGACACGATGGGGGTCGGCGGGATCATGCGAGGTCTTCGCACAGTTCCCGTTTTGTGGGACGTCGCGCAGGACATGATGCAGCTTTGTCCGAATGCCACGTTGCTGCAATACGTCAACCCGATGGCAATCAACACCTGGGCACTGGCCGAGCGTTTCCCAAACCTGAAACAGGTCGGCCTGTGCCATTCTGTTCAGAATACGGTCGAAGAACTCGCCCATGATCTGGACCTGCCGAAGGACGAATTCCGCTACAAAGTCGCAGGAATCAATCACGTCGCCTTTTTCCTGCAATTGCAGCACAACGGTCGCGACCTATACCCCGCCCTGCGTCAAGGGTATCAAAGTGGGCGTCTTCCCAAGCCGCCCTTGCTGATGCCCCGCTGCCCGAACAAGGTGCGGTACGAAGTGATGGATCATCTCGGCTATTTCTGCACCGAAAGTTCCGAGCATTTTGCGGAATATGTTCCGTGGTTCATCAAGGATGGCCGCGAAGACCTGATCGAGCAGTTCAGCATTCCGCTGGATGAGTACCCGACGCGCTGTGTCGAGCAGGTCGCCAACTGGAAGGAGCAGGCCAAGACCCTGACGGATGGCCGCGACATTGAAGTCACCCGCAGTCACGAATTTGCGGCTGACCTGATGAACGCAATCGTCACTGACGCTGCCTATGCAACATATGGCAACATGCCCAATACGGGCCAGATCCCGCAGCTGCCCTTGGGTGCTGTTGTTGAAACACCCTGCCTCGTAGATGCAAATGGTGTTCAGCCGTCAGTCGTCACAGATATCCCGCCGCAGTTGATCGCGTTGATGCGCACGCAGATCAACGTGCAGGAGCTGACGGTACGGGCCCTGGTTGAGCAGAATCCGGAACACATCTATCACGCTGCCATGCTGGATCCCCATACCGCTGCGGAACTGGATCTGCGCCAGATCCGCAATCTGGTGAATGATCTTCTTGCAGCGCACGCCGATTGGCTGCCGGACTGGTGCAAACCCGCCAAGGCTGCCTGACCCCAACTTCGCAAGGCTGAAAGACAATGACAAAGAAACGCCGTTCACAGCACTGGTATGGCAAGCTGGACAAGGATGGCTTCATCCACCGGTCGTGGATGAAGAACCAGGGGTTTCCCGATCACGCTTTTGATGGGCGTCCTATCATCGGAATCTGCAACACATGGTCTGAACTGACCCCCTGCAACTCAGGCCTGCGCGATCTGGCCGAAGGCGTCAAACGCGGTGTCTGGGAAGCGGGTGGTTTTCCGGTCGAGTTTCCGGTGATGTCGCTGGGTGAAACGCAGATGAAGCCCACGGCCATGCTGTTTCGCAACCTGCTGGCCATGGATGTCGAGGAATCGATCCGCGCCTATGGCATTGACGGGGTCGTGCTGCTGGGCGGGTGCGACAAGACCACACCGGGGCAACTGATGGGCGCGGCCTCGGTCGATCTGCCATCTATTGTGGTCAGTTCCGGCCCGATGCTGAACGGCAAGTATCGCGGTCAGGACATCGGCTCGGGCACGGATGTCTGGAAATTCTCCGAGGCTGTCCGTGCCGGAGAAATGACCCTTCAGGATTTCATGAATGCCGAATCCGGCATGTCGCGCAGCGCGGGTGTCTGCATGACGATGGGCACCGCGTCCACGATGGCGTCGCTGGTTGAGGCGATGGGTATGTCCCTGCCCACCAACGCCGCCCTGCCCGCCGTCGATGCCCGCCGTATGGCGTTGGCCCATCTGACCGGCAAACGGATTGTCGAGATGGTGGACGAAGACCTGAAGCCATCGGACATCCTCACCAAGGAAGCATTTGAAAACGCCATTCTGGCGAATGCAGCCGTGGGTGGATCGACAAATGCGGTTGTGCACCTGCTGGCGCTGGCCGGTCGTGTTGGCGTTGATCTGACCTTGAAGGATTTCGAGATCGGATCGGACATCCCGTTGCTGGTGAATTGTATGCCGTCGGGCAAATACCTGATGGAAGACTTCTGCTACGCCGGGGGTGTTCCAGTTGTTCTATCAGAACTCAAACCGTTCTTGCGCCCGGCCAAGACGGTTTTGAACAAGGATATCGCGGCCCATTACGAGGGTGCAGAGTGCTTTAACGACGATGTGATCCGGCCGTTCGACGACCCGGTTAAGCCCGCCGCCGGATTGCGTGTTTTGCGCGGCAACCTCGCGCCAAACGGGGCAATTGTGAAACCGTCGGCCGCAACGGATACGCTGCTGGAAACCGAGGCCGAAGCTTACGTGTTCGAAAACATCGAAGACCTGAAAGCCAATATTGACCGCGACGACCTGCCGGTGACGCCCGAGACCATTCTGGTGCTCAAAGGCTGCGGGCCCAAGGGCTATCCCGGTATGCCCGAGGTGGGCAACATGCCGATCCCGGCCAAGTTGGTGAAGGACGGCGTGCGCGACATGATCCGCATCTCGGATGCCCGCATGTCCGGCACGGCCTACGGTACGGTCATCCTGCATGTCAGTCCCGAAGCGCAAGCGGGCGGCACACTTGCACTCGTCAAAACCGGTGACCGCATCCGCGTCTCGGCCAGCAAAGGCGAGCTCGAACTGTTGGTGGATGCGCAGGAATTGGAGGCGCGTCGCGCCAACTGGAAACCGGACGATCCGCATTACACCCGCGGTTACGCAAAACTGTATATCGACCATGTGCTGCAGGCTGATCGGGGTGCCGATCTTGATTTCCTTGTCGGCAAAGACACCCGCCTTGTGACGAGAGAGAGCCATTGATGGACCAGCCAGCGACATTTCACGATCTGAACGGTGCCTCCGTCTACATCACCGGCGGCGGCTCGGGCGTTGGCGCTGCGCTCACGGATGGGTTTCTGGCCCAGGGTGCAAACGTTGCCTTCATAGGTCGCTCGGATGCCAGCGCTTTTGTGGATGAGATGCGCGACAAACACGACCGCGCGCCCCTGTTCATGCAGGGTGACATGACGGATACCGAGTTGCTGCACGCCACGATGACCAAGGCCGCCGAGGCGCATGGGCCATTGAACGTGTTGGTCAACAACGCGGCCAACGACAAGCGCCACTCGCTGGAGGAAAGCACGCCCGAGTTTTGGGACTGGATGATCGAGGTCAACCTCAAGGCTTATTACTTTGCCTGTCAGGAAGCGGGGCGCCAGATGCTGGGCAAGGGCGGTTCGATTATCAATTTCAGCTCGATCAGCTACATGATGGGCAACTCCGGCTATCCGATCTACACAACGTCCAACGCCGGTATTACCGGTATGACGCGATCTCTTGCGCGTGAACTAGGCCCGCAGAACATCCGCGTGAATGCCTTGGCGCCGGGATGGGTTTTGACGCAGAAGCAGCTGGACATGTGGGCCACGCCGGAAGACCTAGCGGCGCATATGGAGCGTCAATGTCTGAAAGAACATCTGACGCCCGAAGATATGGTCGCACCCACGCTGTTTCTTGCATCAGAGGCCAGCCGCGCCATGACCGGTCAGTGTATGGCCGTTGATGGCGGCGTGGTGGTGACAGGGTGATGTCATGAATACAGAATGGATCGCCGTTGATTGGGGTACGTCCCATCTGCGGGCCTGGGCCATGCAAGGGGCAACCGTGCTGGATCAGGCGCAATCGGATCGCGGGATGGCACGCGTGGCAAAGGGCGCGTTTCAGCCGGCGTTACTGGAACTGGTGGCTGACTGGTTGGGTTCCGCACCGGTGGACGTCATCGCCTGCGGGATGGTCGGCGCGCGTCAGGGTTGGGTTGAAGCCCCCTACTCTGCGGTACCGTCCGAGCCCGTACCCGCCGCCCCGATCCGTGTTCCAAACACGGACCCCCGCATTCGGGCGTTCGTCGTGCCCGGCCTCAAACAGAACGCCCCACCTGACGTGATGCGCGGGGAAGAAACTCAGATCGCTGGGTTTCTGGCGTCCCGACAAAACTGGGATGGCGTTCTCTGCCTGCCCGGGACGCACACAAAGTGGGTTCAGATCAGCGCCGGAGAGGTTGTGAGTTTCCGCACATTCATGACGGGCGAGATTTTCGAGCTTTTGTGCAGCCAATCGGTATTGCGGCACTCCATCGGCGATGGCTGGGATGACGCGGCCTTTGCAGAGGCGGTTGCGGATGCTCTGACAAAGCCGGAGCAACTGGCCGCCCGATTGTTTGGCCTGCGCGCGGCGGATCTGTTGCTGGGGCAGGACGGAAACACCGCGCGCGCGCGCCTGTCCGGCCAATTGATCGGCGTGGAACTGGCCGCGACGCGACCCTATTGGCTGGGGCAGCAATTGGCGATCATCGGGGCGGAAAACGTGTCGCAGATCTACGCGCGGGCCCTGGAACAACAGGGGGCATTGGCAGAAACCGTTAGTGCCATTCCAACCACCTTGGCGGGTCTTGCACTGGCCCGAAACCTGACGAGGCAGACCGTATGAGCCGTCCAATCATTGCGATCCTTAGGGGCTTGGACCCTTCCGAAGCCATGGCTGTCGGGCAGGTCGTGATCGAAGCCGGGATCGACCGGATCGAGGTGCCGTTAAACTCCCCGGATCCGCTGCGCAGCATTGGCTTGTTGGCCGAGGCGTTCGGAGATCGCGCCTTGATCGGGGCGGGCACTGTTCTCACGCCCGAACAGGTTGAGGCAGTGTCTGAGGTTGGCGGCAAACTGATTGTCTCCCCAAACTGCGATACCGATGTCATCCGCCGGTCTGTGGCCTTGGGCCTGCAAAGCTGGCCGGGCGTTTACACCCCCACCGAAGCCTTTGCCGCATTGCAGGCCGGAGCAACGGGGCTGAAACTGTTCCCCGGTGTGATCGCCGGACCGACAGGTCTGGCCGCGCTGCGCCCGGTTCTGCCGGCGGGCGCGATGGTCTTTGCTGTTGGCGGTGCCGGCCCGGACAACTTTGCCGAGTGGATCGCGGCTGGAGCCGACGGATTTGGTATTGGCTCGGCCCTTTACAAACCCGGTTTGCAGGTTGCCGAGATCGCGGATCACGCCAAAAACATCGTCGCCGCATATGACAGGGCCGCAGCATGAGCGCAGTCTTTGACGACCGTCCGTGCGGGTTGGGCGAAGGGCCCCTATGGCACCCCGGGCGGCAACAGCTTTTCTGGTTTGATATCGTGGGCAAGCGTCTGATGACGCGGAAGGACGATGAACAGCAAAGTTGGGAATTCCCCGAGCATGTCTCGGCCGCCGGGTGGGTGGATCATGACACGCTGTTGGTCGCCTCAGAAACAGGGCTCTGGCGGTTTGAGTTGACGTCAGGTCGGAAAGACCTGGTCGTGCCTCTTGAGGCGGACAATCCTGTGACTCGCTCCAATGACGGTCGCGCTGACCCGTGGGGCGGATTCTGGATTGGGACCATGGGGAAACACGCGGAACCCGGGGCTGGTTCAATCTACCGCTTTTGGCGGGGGGAACTGCGACGTCTGGTCAGTGATGTGACGATTTCAAACGCGATTTGTTTCGCGCCGGATCGCTCCTGCGCCTATTTCTGCGACACACGCACGCGGCAAGTGCGGCGCTGGGACCTGAACGCGGAGACGGGCTGGCCCGAAGGGGACAGTGCCGTATTTCTGGATCTGCGTGACGACGGGCTGAACCCGGACGGCGCCGTGGTGGACACCGATGGCAACATCTGGATCGCACAATGGGGTGTCGGACGGGTCGCGGCCTATTCCGCTAATGGCAAATTCCTGCGGGCCATTTCATTTGACGCCGCCCATACGTCCTGCCCGGCTTTTGGCGGTTCAGATCTGACAACACTGTTTTGCACATCCGCCCGAGACGGGTTAAGTGCCGAGGCAATTGAATCGCAACCTACCAATGGAATGACCTTTGCCAGCGCGGACGCGGGGCGGGGTCAGGCAGAACACAGAGTCCACTTATGAAGCCAGAACTTGGCGTTTGCTATTACCCCGAACATTGGCCAGAGGCGATGTGGGCGGAGGATGCCGCACGCATGGTCGAATCCGGATTGCGCCGGGTCCGGATCGGCGAATTTGGCTGGAGCCGGATGGAACCCCGCCCGGGCGACCTGCAATTTGACTGGCTGGACCGGGCGATTGAAACTCTCGGGTCCGCCGGGCTGAAAGTTGTTTTGGGTACACCAACCGCGACGCCGCCACGTTGGATGCTGGACAAGCACCCGGACATGCTTGCGGTGGATGCAACGGGCAACTCACGCAAATTTGGATCCCGCCGACACTATTGCTTTAGCCATGCCGGCTACATTGACGAATGTGTCCGCATTGCGCGGATCATGGGGGAGCGCTATGGGCGTAACCCGCATGTAACCGCCTGGCAGATCGACAATGAATATGGCTGCCATGACACTGCGATCAGCTACGGTGTCCCTGCCCTGGCGGCGTTCCGCAACTGGCTGGCGGATCGATACGGTACCATCGATGTTCTGAATGAGGCCTGGGGCAATGTGTTCTGGTCCATGGAGTACAACTCTTTCGATCAGATCGACCTCCCTAACCTGACCGTGACGGAGCCCAACCCGGCGCATGATCTCGCGTTTCGCCGGTTCAGTTCGGATCAGGTGGTGGCGTTCAACAAGGCGCAGGTCGATGTTTTGCGTCGGCTGACTGATGCACCGATGCTGCATAACTACATGGGCCGCACCTTGGAATTCGACCATTTCGCAGTCGGTGCGGATCTGGATATCGCCACGTGGGACAGCTATCCGATCGGGTTCCTGTCCGACCGGCTTGAATCCGGAGAATCCCACAAAACAGCGTTTCTGCAGCAGGGCGATCCCGACATGCAGGCTTTCCACCACGATCTCTACCGCGCTGTCGGCCGTGGCCGGTGGTGGGTGATGGAGCAACAGCCCGGCCCGGTCAACTGGGCCCCTTACAACCCGGCTCCGCTGCCCGGCATGGTGCGTCTGTGGTCGCTCGAAGCCGTGGCACACGGCGCCGAAGTGGTCAGCTATTTCCGCTGGCGGCAGGCACCGTTTGCACAGGAAAAGATGCATGCGGGACTGTTCGCGCCGGACAACCGCGCAGCACCGGGATTGGCCGAAGCCGCTCAGACCGCAAAGGATCTGGAGGATCTCGGCGCAGTTCAACAGACACGGGCGCAGGTCGCAATTCTGTTTGACTACGCCTCTGACTGGGCCTGGTCTGCGTTGCCGCAAGGGGCCGGGTTTGACTATTTCAAGCTGGTCTTTTCGGCCTATCAGGCCCTGCGGAGAGCGGGATTGTCGATTGATTTCATCTCCGCAACCGATGTACCCGCAAATGGGTACAAGCTGATCCTTGCACCCGGGCTTGCAACGGTGGACGGCCAATTGGAGAAGCGGCTGACAGCAGGCGGTGATCTGACTCTGTTGGGACCAAGAGCCGGCGCAATAACGCCCGAGTTTCGTATCCCCGAAACGGGCCGGCCCGGGCTGGACGGTCTGGATTGTCACGTTGATCTGGTCGAAACGCTTCCGCCCAATGTTACGCGAGCGGTCGACGGCGGCGGAGCCGCGCTGCATTGGATCGACCGGCTGTCAGGCGGTGCGGAGACTTTGCTGACTTTTGCTGACGGAACCGCCGCAATGAAAGGGTCGGAAGGCCTTTGGTATCTTGCGGGCGCTCCAAACGACGATTTGTGGGATCAGGTTGTTACCATGGCCGTGCAGAAAACCGGCCTTGTCCTGCACCCAATGCCGGAAGGTCTGAGGCGGCGCGAAACGGCGGATCATACGTTTTTGATCAACTACAACGCACGCCCCGTCGCCTGGAACGGACATCGGATAGATGGCTGCGATGTTGCTATTGTCAAACGTGATCCGCCCGCACCAGCCTAAAGCCGGTGCGGGCGGGTCTGGTCTTTTGAAGCGCTGCCGCTATTGATCGCTTTGCAGGCTGTTGGGGTCAAACACCCCTCCGAAACCGCTGTTGTTCGAGGGTTGGGTTTCAGTGTCTGAGGAGTCCTCGTCACTGTCACCACCCAGAGAATTCGGTGCGAAGACATTACCAAAGCCGCTGTTGTTCGACGGTCTTGGCGCGGTCTGTGCGCCCTCTTGTTCGGCTTCCTGCACCTCTTGCTGTTTGCGCCGTTCCTCGCGCTGCTTGCGCAGTTCCTGAATGCGCTGTTCCGCTTCAAGCTGCTTTTGCTCACGGACGTCCGCGATGCACTGCGCCGGGTTGTAAACCGTCGCAGTTCCAACCACCGTGATCGTTGCCACCGCAAAAACCACCAGCAAAACCGCTGCAGTGTTTCCGGCAAAAAAGCTGGGCAGTTTGATCTTGCCTGCCAGTTCCTCGACCGTCGCATTTTTGCGGGCCGCCGCCACCAGTTCCTGACGTTTCAATTTGGCTTCGTTGAGCAGGGCAAAGAAGACGGTCAGCGCGACGATGATAAAGGCCAGCGCCGAGATCGACGGGGTGATGCCGTAGCGTACCTTTTGCGCCAACTCGATGGTCAGCGTCGGGTACTCGCCGAAGGTAAACGTGGTGGTGTTGTAGTTTTCGAACGAGGCGAGGAACGCCAACACGGCTGCTGAGGCAATCGCCGGGCGCATGAAGGGCAGCAGGATCTTCCGAAAGGCCTGTGCGTGGCTTGCGCCCAGATCCAGCGCCGCTTCGGTGAGAGCGACGTCATAGCGCTGCAAGCGCGCCACCAGAACCAGCATGCAGTAACTGGCGATGAAGGTGGACTGACCGATCACCGTCAGGAAGATCCCGTTCGACAGAACACTGTCCGCGCCCAGCCCGAGCATCCGGTTGATCCGGTCCCAGAACACCAGCGTCGAGATACCCAGAACCACACCGGGAATCAGGATCGGCGCGATGATGATCGTATAGTAGGTCGCGCGCAGCTTGGGCCAGATTTGCGTCAGCATCAGTGCACCGGCCAGACCCATCGCCACCGAAAGAACAACCGTACCCGCCCCTATGATCAGCGAGTTCTTGATGCCATTCAGAATGCGCTGATCCTGAAACAGCTCGTTGAACCACTGGAACGTCAGGCATTCCCAGGGGCTCATCCTCGGGAAACCGGACGAGTTGAACGCCGTGACCGACATGATCACCAGCGGACCCAGCAGATAGGCGAAAAAGATCGCCAGATAGACCCAGATGCTGATGCGGAGGAAGGACGCGTTCATTTCCCGATATCCCCCATGTTGACCTTGAACAGGCGCATCACGGCCAGCACGAACAGGATACAGGTGACCAGCAGAACGATGGCGTAGGCGGCCCCTTGCGGCCAGTCATTGTTGTCATTGAACTGCTGATAGATCAGCTGCGTGAACCAAAGCGACGACGGTCCGCCCAGAATCTGGGGCGCGGCCAGCGCACCGGCACTGAGCATGAACACCATGGTACAGCCCGAACTGATCCCCGGCTTGGCATAAGGGATGACGACCCGCCAGTGAATCCGCCACCAGGGTGCACCCAGGTCGCGCGCGGCTTCGATCTGGTTGTGATCCAGACTTTCGATCACGTTGTAGATCGGGAAGATCATCAACAGGATGTAGGCGTATCCAAGCCCGGCATAGAGCGCGATATCGTTGCGGATAAAATCAAAGGGCGTATCCCAGATGCCCAGCCCTACAAACAGAGTGTTCAGCACGCCGGTTTCGCCAAAGATGATGCGCAGCGCGAACGCCCTCAGGATCTCGTTGATCCAGTAGGGGATAATCAGCATGATCGCGAAGATACGGATATGACTGCCCTTGGATTGACCGAGATAGTAAGCGATCGGGTAGCAGATGATCAGGTTGAAGATCGTCACGCAGATCGCCGCCAGGAGCGTTCGGAAAAACACGCGTAAATCAACGGCATTATAGGCCTGACTGCCACCTTCCGGCCCGTAAATCAGGTACTTGTAGTTCTCCAGCGTATAGACGTCCTTGGGCCCGCCAATCTCCGGCGGCGGCAGGTTCGGTCGGAAGGAAAAGTCCAGCATCGACAGCTGCGGCAGGATGATCAGGCCGATGGTCCAGAATACAACCAGACCAAGGATTGCCGCCCCCATGCCGGTGCCGTTGCGGTTGAAGAAGTCCTTCAGAAATCGGGGCATGTGTTCTACCCCTTACTCTGCGGCCAGTTCGCCCGCCGGAACCAGAACCGCGTTTCGCGTCTCATATTCCAGCGTGATGGTCTGACCGGTGTGATCCTCGAAGGACTGACCGATATTCGGCAGGGACACTTTGATCTCTTTTCCGCCTTCGCCTTCGGTAAAGATGTTGAAGACATTGCCTTCGAATTCTTCGTGGTTCACCCGTGCGGTGACAAAGTGATCTCCGGTCGCCCCGTCGGGGGCGATGGCAAAGGCTTCGGGTCGGATGAACATCATGGCGTCATCGCCTTCTTTCATCTTGCCTTGATTGGCCGTCGAAATCCGCGCGACCAAATCGCCCGAGCGGTTGGTGGAGATCAACGCTTCGTTGCCCATAACGCTCTTGATTTTGCCCCGGAACACATTGTTTTCGCCGACGAACGAAGCGGCAAAGGCTGTTGTTGGATCGTTGTAGATGGTTTTGCCGTCCGCGATCTGATCGATCACTCCTGCCCGCATAACGGCGATATTGTCCGACATGGTCAGGGCTTCGCCTTGGTCGTGGGTAATGTAGATAAAAGTGATGCCAACGCGCTGCTGGATCTCACGCAGTTCCGTCCGCATGTGCTGACGCAGTTTCAGGTCCAACGCTGACAGCGGTTCGTCCAACAACAACACGTCCGGCTCCGCACACAGCGCACGCGCGATTGCAACCCGCTGACGCTGACCACCGGACAGCTCGCTTGGCAGTTTGTCCCCCTGCCCCGGCAGCGCGATCATATCGAGCAGCTCATCCCCTCGTTTGCGACGTTCCGCCGAACTGGCACCTTTGATCTCCATGGAAAAGGTGATGTTTTCCCAGACTTTCATGAGCGGGAACAACGCGAGGTTCTGAAAGATCAGAGCCGTCGGGCGTTTGTTCGGCCCGATGCCCTTCATATTGTTGCCGCCGATCAGAACATTGCCCTCGCTCGGCTCCAGAAACCCGGACACGGCCCGCAAGATGGTGGTCTTGCCGCAGCCAGACGGTCCGAGGAAGGAAAAGAAGTCGCCCCCGTTGATGTTCACATTCGCATCGCGCACGGCGACAAAATCACCGAAACGGATCCACAGGTTCTCCAGATCGACTCCGACCCCTGCACTCATGGTTGATATCTCCGTATGGGCGCGTACTCACCGCACCATTGTCGGCCCGACATGCCAAACCGGCATGCGGGAAACTGCCCCCCGCACAGTATGCGGGGGGCTGGATTTCAAAGCGATCAGGCGCTCTTGAACTTGTTGACGAACTCGGTCCGGGTTTCGGCGTACCAGGGCGCTTCGGCCGGCCACGGGTTGAGGTTGGCCAGCGAGTCGCCCGGATAGGCCTCGGCAAAGTTCTTCTTGTAGGTGTCGCCGGAGTACTGATCCGCGCCCAGAACCGGTGAGTTATACCCGTGGCTGTCGATCGCGACGCCGGCCGGCTTGGCCTGATAGGCAAAGTCGATGAAGGCATAGACCTGGTCGATATTTGCGGCCCCGGTCGGCATCGAGATACCGTCAACCCAGGCCATCGCACCTTCGACAGGCGCCTGATAGTGGACAGGTTCACCGGCCGATTTCAGTGCCAGCGGCGGACCGTCCCAGGTCTGGCCGACAACGACACCTTCGTTCAGCAAGCCGTTCTTTTGCGTGTCCGCATCGTTCCAGATCAGCTTGATGCGATCCTTGCGGGCAATACACCAATCGGCGATCTGACCCCAGACCTTGCGCATGGTGTCTTCGTCACCATAAGCAGCCCAGACAGAACCCGGCTCCATCTCGCCCGCACGTTCCATGTACAGACCCGCGCCCAACATCATCGAATGCGCACGGCCCATGGTCTTGCCGGCGTTTTCCTCGGCCCAAACGTCGCCATAAGACGGCGCGTCACCATCCGGCAGCCACAGGTCGGTGCGATAGGCGATGCCTTCGGTGCCCCAGATATGTGGCAGCCAGTGTGCGCCGCTGCCGCCAAAGTCCCACGCATCCGTGCCGATCTTGGCCATCGCGGGGTTCACCAGATCGATCGGCACCTTGTTCATATCGAACGGCTGCAACAACTCCAGCGGCTCCCACTGCAGCGAGCGGTTGTTGGTGGGCGAGACAATATCGAATCCCTGACCCTTGGTGGCCTTCATCTTGTTGATAATTTCTTCGTTCGAACCGATGCCGGTATAATTCACTTTGATCCCGGTAAGCGTTTCAAATTCCTGGATAAAAGTGGGCGGCAGATAGTCCGACCACATCAGGATGTTGATTTCCCCCGACGAGGCCAGCGCACTTTTGCTGTAAAGCGGCGCCGCCAGCGCAGCGGCACCTGCGCTTTTTAGGACAGAGCGTCTGGATAGTGTCTTTCTGTCAGCCATTGATTTTCTCCCGATATTGGACTGATTTTTTTGTTGTGATTTATTGATAGGATTTTCATCGCCCTCGCGTCAGCCAAAAAGTGACAGTTGGCGGAATTCATAAGTCCAGTTTCACGCGTATTCTCATCTTCTGAAGTCACACCTTTGTGTTTCTGTCGCCCCCCAAACAGTGACCACGAGGGACGCAACAGGTTCGCTCCGCTCAGGATTTCGCTTGGATTTCCGTTTGGCAAGGTCGCCGCAGTCAAGCGCAGAGATAAAGAGTGCCATAGTGCCTGGTCTACAAACCAGGTCTGCGGCTCAAAACCATCTGGATCGATCTGGCAGACGACGCCGATGAGGCTGTCGATTGAAAGGCTCTTCCTTACTGATCAATGTCGTTGGCGTCTGGTTGAGGCTTGTTAACTGGTGCAAACAGATGATCCCAGTTGATTGACTTGGTCTCCGCAGACTAGATGAGCGGCAGCCTATCACTCAGCCAATCTGACGAGACCGCCTTGGGCCGCTCCACAGCATCTTTCCAACAAAACTCAACGCGGATCGAACCTGCACACCAAGAGGCACTGCAATCCGGTTTACCAAATCGAACGTTCAAGATTTCCGTCTCTCACACGTTGAGTATCCTAAGCATCTGATTTTGCTGGAAACCAAATCCTGCAAATTGGATGATCCCACGCAGCTGGATTCAAACGGCCTCAAGATTTCCCAGCAGAATTGATGTCATGTCCACCGACACCACCCCATCAACCGCCACGATATCCACGCCGGTCTCATAGTCCACGTTGTTACGCGTGATGCCGGACAGGTCCGCATCGGCATCCAGAAACACCCATTCCGGTTCATGGGCCGGGGTTTGTCCGACTGCCACCTGCAATATGGCCAACGCGTCCAGCGCATTAATCGCACCGTCCCGCGTAATGTCTGCGGCAATCAGGTTCTCCGGCGCCGCCGGACCCCAGGTCGGGTCCAGTCCGACAGAAATGCGCAACACCTGCAATGCGTCTAGAGCATTGATTTTGTCGCTCGCCGTTGAGTAGGTCTTGATGATGTCCAACTCGCCGGAGAACGTTCCCGGAGGTAAGTCCAGGTCGAAACGTCCTTCATCGTCGGCTCTGGCGCTGATGGTGCCTCCACCAGAGGGCGTAAACCTGATCTCAGCATCTGTCAGGCCCGGGTTTGAGGTCTCGGAATTTACCGATACGGCCCCTTGCACGCCATCTGAACTGTCTGGGTTCAGTCCACCGAAATCCCCAAAATCGACCGGGATGTGATCCGGCCCGCCAAAACCCGCCCCGAACACATCCTCGCTGGACAACGGCCCCCCGGATGCCGACTGCACATGAACGATTCCGTCAAGGTATTGAATATCCGCTCCCCGCGCGGTGCTGGTAAAGGTCAACTGCGCCGGAGACCGCAGCATCGGGAAATCAAACAGGTCCAACCGGTCGATTCCCGACTCGAAATCGGTGATCGTCGTGGGCTCGCTGCCATATTGCATCACAAAGATGTCAGCACCAGTCCCGCCCGTCATTGCGGTTGCAGCGGTTCCGGCAATCAGGATGTCGTCCCCTGCCCCACCCAACAACGTCGCCTCCAGCACGCTCCCACTCAGCATATCGTCCTGTGAGGTGCCGTTCACGATGCCGAATGCCTCTTGCACCACACCCAGATTGGCTACCGAGACGGTCAGCTGCGTCAGTCCGGCGTCCTGCTGGGCAGCAGCCCAGATCTGCAGCTCGTCTCCGACATGCGCAACGCTGAGAGTCTGAACGTTCTGAAGGCCGCTGTCCAACGTATCCGCAAAACTGTCCAAATGAACAAGCTGTCCGTCTGGCGTGAGAGTGAACAGGGTAACGCCGTCATCCCCGCCGCCCGCGACAACGAACACACGTCCGTTCACTTCGACCACGGACACATCCTGAACGGAACCGAACCGAGTATTCAGCGTGTCCAACGCGTGATCGGTCGGGATCAGTCTGCCGTCATTGCTCAGTTCCATTACGCTTAAGGAGTTGCTGCCTGACCCGGCGACCACGACCCAGGACTGGCCGTATGCCTGAACAACTTCTACCGCCGTCGGCACTGCGACTCCCAAGGTTGCGATGGATGCGCTGTTGTCAATTTCAGTCAGGGCTCCGCTAACGGTGTTGAGCTCGTACGTTGTGATGCCATTTCCGGCCCCATCAACAGACACAACAAACTGCCCTGCCCCGGATTGCAAAACCTGCATCGAATCGGAGCGCCCCGCCACCAATCCGGCCAGCGTCAAGGTCCCGTCGCCATTTACTTGATAGGTTCCGATCTGGCCGGTGTCCTGATGCGCAAGGGCCAGCACATCGCCCGCGCCAAGTGAGGCCTGCGCAACCGCCGAGATGTTGCCCCCGCCGATCAGGGTTCCGGTTTCCTGCAGACCGCCGATGGTTCCGTCCGAGTTCAGATCGTAACCGACAAGACCCGTGGCGGTGTTGACGTCCAGCACCAGTTGATCCGCGCCCGCCAATGTCACAGACGCGGCGCTACGCCCCACCAGAAAGGTGATTGAGCCGGCGTAATACTCGGTGTCCACCAATTGCGGAATCGCCCCGTCCACCAGCCGCCAGACCGCGACGCCGCCGGCCGGACCGGTGACCGTGTAGAGATACGTGTCCCCGTTAAACGTTTTTAAAGCCGTATCGCCGATACCTGAATCGAGCGCCGTGCTCCCCGTTGCAACCACTCTTTCGAACTGAAGCATCAAACCGATCACCCCCAAAGCCACCCCTGGCCCAGACAGCAGGATGATCCGATGCCAAAGCGAAACCAGAGCGGGAATGTGGTGAAATCGAGGAGTTCGGCTTCAGTTTAACTCAAACTTTTCTGGTCCGATCCCAGCAGTAATCAAAGGGCAAGACAGATGAACAGATCCAGATCCGGACCGAACTGTCCCCCGCAAGGGATCGCAAAAACCGCAAGTGAGGGCTTGATGACCAACACGTCTGACTCCAACACCCGACCAGCCGCCGATTATTCGGATACAGATCGCAAGACCCATATCCGCAAGTGGATTGACGGCAAGATACGCCGATGGGCCGGTCGCGGGATCGCCGGGGGTCTTGGGTCAACGCTGATGGCGCTGCCGGCCTTGTCGCAGGCCACGGTGGAAGAACTGTATGCGTTTCAGTTCGCAGAAACACTGCCCGGTGTCCGCTCGGTCAAGCTTTTGAAGAACGGCGATGTTCAATTGAAGATGGCGGATGGGCGGACATTGGTCGTGGCCGCTGAAAACGTCCAGGTCCTGGACAGCGGCGCGATAATGATCGCCGAAGAAGCCGTGGCTGAAATTGCACAATTCAGCGTGGTTGCCGAGGCCGGCGGTGCCGGTGCTGCGGGTGGTATCAGCGGTGCCGGAGCGGTTCTGGGGGGCGTCGGACTGGCCGGAGCAGCCGCGGCCGCAGGAGGCGGCGGCGGTTCTGACGACCCTGCGCCGGCACCAACCACATACCCCAGCCTCAACCTCGCCGGTTTGCAGGCCACAGCGCTGAGTAGTGTCAGCACGGGTTCAATATCTCCCACCGGAACAACCACCGTCGAAGTCACGATCGGATCGGTGGTCAAAACCATAACCCCAAACGGGGACGGCAGTTGGGACGTTTCACTGACTGCCGTTGAGGCGGCTGGTCTGCCGCAAGGCGCTTCAACCGTTACAGTAAGGCATCTGGACGGCATGGGCGATGAACTGTCCGTCGAATCGGCCACCTTCGATGTCGACACTGTCCCACCGACGATATCAATCACCGGGTTTTCGGACGGGGCCGTGCTGAACTCAGCCGAACAGTCAACGGACCTGACGGTGACCGGCACAACTGATGCGGAAAACGGCCAGCCCGTCACCGTCACAATCAACGGACAAACCTATTCGGGAACGGCATCGGGCGGACAATGGAGCGTCACTGTACCCGCGTCAGATCTGGCGGCGCTGTCCGATGGCGCAACCGTCGCGGTCACCGCAGACGTCGCAGATCGGGCGGGAAACCCGGCAGTTCAGGCCGGCAACAGTTTTGACACAGATTTCACCGCACCGACCTTGACACTCAACGCCGTTGCGGGCGGGTCGATTGACCTGATCGACCTGAGCAGCGATCTGACACTGACCGGATCAACAACGGCGGAAGACGGTCAAACCGTCACGGTGACATTCGAAGGCCAGACCTATTCGGGCACCGCCTCTGGTGGAAGCTGGAGCATTACGGTTCCCAGCGGCGACCTTGCGGGCCTGAGCACGGGCACACCGGCCTCGATCAGCGTCACCGTCGACGATGCAGCCGGTAACTCTTCGGTTCCGGTCTCTGTCTCTGTGCCGGTGGATCTGACAGGACCCAGCGTTGCGATTGCGCCCTTGTCCGTTGGATCAGTGTTGAATGCAGCTGAGACCGGATCGGACCTGACCATAACTGGAACGACCGGAAATGTCGGCGATGGTCAGCAAGTGACGGTTACACTTGATGGCCAAACCTATACGGGATCCGTGTCGGGCGGCAATTGGAGCGTCACAATACCCGCAGCGGACCTTGCCGCGCTGACGGATGGCGGCGCCTTTTCAGTGACGGCAGACGTCGCGGATGCCGACGGGCTGGTCGCGCCGCAGGCCAGTGTCCCACTGTCAAAGGATGCCAGTGCCCCAACGCTCAGCATCGACACCTTTTCGGATGGCGCAATCATGAGCGCAGCGGAACGCGGTACAGATCTGATAATCACCGGCTCGACAAATGCCGAGGACGGACAGGTCGTCACCGTTTCCATGAACGGTGAAACATACACCGGCACAGTCTCGGGCGGCGGATGGAGCGTGACTGCACCCGCCAGCGACCTCTCCACCCTGTCAGATGGTGCAACGATAACAGTAACCGCAGATGTGTCTGATCTCGCAGGCAACCCGGCGGTTCAGGCCAGCAACAGCTTCGATACGGATTTCACCGCACCGACCGTTTCGATCACGAACCTGTCTGATGGTGCTGTCATGAATGCTGCCGAGCAGGGCACGAACCTGACCGTATCCGGAACATCGGACCTCCCGAACGGCGCGGTGATTTCGGTTGAGATTGCCCGGGCGGATGGCACGGTCGATGCCAGCGGGACCGCCACGGTTTCCGGAGGGGTTTGGACCTATACGGCCTCGCCCGCTGATTTGAGCGGTCTGCAGGATTCGGAGACCTATACCGTCAGTGCATCGGCGGTGGACAGCGCGGGAAATGATAGTCAGGACACATCCAGTTTCACGACCGACTTCACAGCTCCGACAATTGCACTGGATGCCTTGCCGGTCGGCGCGGTGCTGGATGTGGTCGAGCGGGACAGCGACCTGACAATATCCGGGACAACCACAGCCGAAGATGGGCAAACCGTTTCGGTTACCCTTGGGGGCCAGACCTATACCGGTGTTGTATCAGGCGGGGCCTGGACGACCACTGTTCCGGCCTTGGACCTGGCGGGGCTTTCGGATGTCACAAATTACACGGTCTCCGCGACCGTGGATGACGTGGCCGGAAACAGCGCATCAGCAGCCACGACGTCGGTCACCACTGATTTCAGGCCCGCTCTGAGTTTGACTGCAATCGGCACGAACGGCGCAGTGTCGCTGGCCGATGCGCAAAGCGCAGGTGTGGTTGTCAGCGGGTCTTCGATTGGCCTGGGAGCAGGTCAGGCGGTTGATGTCACGCTCAACAGCGTTTCGGTCGGTACGGCCACCGTTGCAGCGGATGGAACATGGTCGCTGACGGTGCCTGCGTCGTTTTTTGCGGGAACGGATGCCGGCGACACCCTGGATTTCTCGGCCGAGGCGACAGTTTCCGGAGGCCCCGATCCTGTGCCGGTTTCCGACGAAGCGACCGCGCATGTTCCCGCAGCTTACATCATAACAGAAGCCGGGCGCAGCGGGTCGACCGTGACGTTCCAGATTCACGCTGATCCGGACCGGGATATCTCAGGTGGTCTGGCGATGACTGCTCAGCTGGGATTTGACTCTTCCGTAGTGACCTTTGACTCCGGCTCAGACACCGAAAACGGCGAATTTGACCTGTTTCTTGCAGAGCCAGGAGCAGGAGACGTCATAAACTTTGCCGGGGCTGCGACAACTTTCACTGACCTGTCGCAACCCCTGGTCACCTTCACGATGACGGTCCAGGACGCCGCCCAGCCCATTGAGCTGACGATCACCACACCTGACGGTGGACCGTCGGTTCTGCAGATCGGCACCGATGGAAACGACACTCTGACGGCCTCAAATCTGGATACCGTCATCCTTGGCGGTGAGGGTGATGACACGATTGATGTCGCCGAAGCCGGTCGCGATGTTGTCGTGTTCGAGGCGACCCCGTCCGACAATGGTGTCGACACGATCATCGGGTTCTCCGTCGGACCGGCGGCTGACGTGTCCGATGCACTCATGTTCAGCGGTCTGGACGTTAGTTCGCTGCGAGGTGATGGGACGGAATTCGAGCTGCTCACACTGGGCGGTACCCTTGGCACAGACACTGGTTTCATTGGTTTGACCTCCATTCTGGCAGATCTCACATCGGGAACGCTCGAAGCGGCGGCAGAAAGTCTGTCCGGCGCACAATCCGGAGACGACATTTACATGCTCGCCACAGATGGCACGGACAGTGTTCTGGTGAAAGTCGACTACGCCGCATCTGATACGGCAAGCGTTGAAAATGTCGCGATTTTCGACGGGCTGGGCGATCTGAGCAGTCTGTCTGCGGACAATATCCTGCACACCGACCCGACCGGCACCTCAAGCTGACCCGGACGGCCCCGCAGCATCCGCGCAAAAAACTCAGCCAATCCTGATGGAGCACGCATGGCACAGAATGGCCTACTTCCAGTCACCTATCAAAGACATGGTCACCGGTATTGGCGACGCATCACGTCTTATGATTTTGCGCGATCCATCCCCGATTGCCCGGTCGTCGAGGCGGAGATCTTTGAGGTAGCGGCCGCTTTTCCCATCGCATTCAAGTCTACAGGAAACGGTATCGAACCCGTAGCTGTTTTATCAATGAACCCGGCGAAGCCAACACCGTTTGTCTCGGCAGATGGCGCCTGGCGCGCAGCCTATATCCCATCCCTGTTGCGCTGTCTCCCGTTTCACGCGGACCGCGTTGAAGGGTCGGACCATGAAAACAAAAATCAATTCCGTCTGCTGGTGGATGAAGCCACTGGTCTGGTCACGGATGATGCAAGTGACGAAGCATTTTTTGACGCCGATGGAGGATTGATGCCGGCGCTAAAAAATATCCGGGCTTTCTTTCAGGCTCGAATTGCCGCCTCGGAAGAAACGCGCCGATTGTGCCGCATTATTCACAAATTGGGATTGTTCACCCCGTTGGCACAGCACCAAACCGTCGCGTTTTCACCTGGTTTTCTGGGCATCGACAAGAACAAGCTCGAGGGTCTTTCACAGTCTCAGAGCATGATGATGGCAAGCAACGGAGCGCTTCGGCTGGTCCATGCGCATCAGATCTCGCTGTCACACGCCGCGTGGTTAACGCAGGCCCAGAAGGAGATCGCCCGCCCTTTATCACGTACATGCTCCGACAGCGCTTCCGCGACATCTGAGTTCCTGATGGCAATAGCAAACAGTCAGGACAGTGAAAACATGTTTGCCAAGCACCGGCCGGAGAGCACCCATGCGGGGGCTTGAACGCACATTGCATAAGCTGGCCATATCTGGGCTGTCAGCCTGCCTCTTTGCCTGTGCGCCAACGCCCGATCTGTCCGTCGTTGAGGCGTCATTTGCCAGCGGTACAGCCGGTGCAGGTGCCACGCAACCATCCAAAAAACTCACTCAAAGCGCGTTTGGTAAGCGTGTGCGCGCCGCGGTTGAAACCAGCCCGAACCTAGCGCAAAGCGGTACCAGGCTGGACGTCGCAGCCGCCAATCAGGATGCGGCCAAAGGCGCATTTCTGCCCCAGGTCTCGCTGGGTGTGAACGCACGGTCGGAACGGATCGATTCCGACGTTGCCGATGTTTCGCCCTACCTGCGAGTGTCTCAGCTGGTGTATGATGGTGGGGCAGCTTCGGGCGACCTGGCTGCGGCACAGGCACGTGTTCTGGAAAGCCGTGGCGATCAATTGCAAACTGCCGCCGCCACGGCCCTGGCCGCAATTGAAACCTATGTACTGGTTCTGGATCGTCGGACAATTCTGGACATAACCGCCAAAAACGTCTCGGTCCACGAAGAGTTGGTTCGGCAGATTTCTGATCGGGCTGAGGGCGGTGCCGGGTCCAACGCAGATGTTCTGACGGCGCGCTCGCGCATGGCTGACGCGCGCACCCGGTTTGCCGACGCCAAGGCGCAGGTGGACCGGGCCGAGGCTCGATTTCGCGAGGTGTTCGGCTCTGCGCCGGGCGAGCTGCCACCGCCTGTGCCCGCCCCGGGTCTTGCCCGCAGCGATAGTCAAATTGTCATGGACAGTCCCCAGATCCGCCGCGCCGATGCAGGCCTGATCGCAGCCAAGGCCGAACGCACCGCTGCGCTGGCGCGTCGACAACCCGACATACGCGTTGCCGCCTTTGCCAATCAGGACGACAGACGCGACGCCAATTTTGGCGTGGATCTTTCGTTCAATTACGAACTCGATAGCACAGGTCAGCGGCGGGCTGCGATCGCGGCGGCAGAAGCCAGGGTCAGAGACGCGGAGTTCACACGCGAGAGCCTGGCGCGGGAGATCGGCCGCGAACTCGGCTTCATTCGGTCCGACCAGAAGGCCGGTGCCGAACGTCTGCAAGCCGCCAGAGTTGCGGTTCAGGCCAATGCAGAAAGCGTCACCGCGACCCGCGCGCAATTCACGATTGGACGCAGCAGTCTGATCGAAATCCTGGATGCGCAAAGGGACTATGTGAACGCGCAGGAACGGTTGATCCTGGCGGAACAGAGCTTTTTCCTGACAAACTATGCCGCGTTGAGCCTCACTGGCGACATTCTCGATCTGCTTGAAATTTCGCTGAACACTCGAGGTGACCTGTAGTGGCACCAACGTCTACCATATCCGGCCCTTCTTCACTGACGGCGATGGAAGCTTGCGTTCTGAACGTGGCCAAAACGCTGGAGCGCTCCTTGACGCTCGCCACCCTGCATGCGGCCCGATCCGGTCCGGACGGCGACCTGACGGTGCGGGATGTCGTCTCGGTGGCAAACCGGGTGGGAGTGCAGGCCGGATATGGGGCGCAACGTCTGTCGGCGTTCGAAAACTGCCTGGTACCGGCCATTCTGTTGCTGGATCAAGGCGGGGCCGTGGTCTTTCACGGGCGAACCCGTGATGGAATGCTGCTGATATTCGATCCGTCTTTGGGGGATGGCGTTGGCGAAATCTCCTCCGAAAGTCTGAGCACTGCCTACAGCGGCTACGCTATTTTGTTTCGTCGCAGCCACACGGATGGAACCCCGTCCGGACATACCGGTCCCGCGGGTCACTGGTTCTGGTCCGCCCTCTCAGCCAACCGATGGTCTTACATTCAGGTTGCGTTGGCTGCGGCTCTGGCCAATCTGCTGGGCCTGTCGACCTCCATTTTCATCATGGTCGTCTACGACCGCGTGCTTCCAAATGAAGCAACAGAATCTTTGATCGCGTTAACCATCGGCGTGGGGCTGGCCCTTGTTTTTGATTTTGTTCTGAAACTGTTGCGGGCCGGTTTCATCGACCAGGCAGGACAAAAGGCAGACATGTTCATGGGGCGGCGAATCTTTGACCAACTGCTCAACATCCGTATGAAGTCGCGCACCGGTTCGACCGGCGCTATGACAAGCACAATACGGGAATTCGAAACCCTGCGCGAATTCTTTACATCGGCCACGTTGGTGGCCGTCGTTGATCTGCCGTTCATTGCCCTCTTTATCTATGTCATCTACCTGGTCGGCGGGTCGCTGGCACTAATACCGGCGCTGGCTGTCCCCGTGGTCCTCTTGACTGGATTGGCCGTGCAACCGATGCTGTCGCGCCTGGCCGAACAGAGCTTTTCAGACGGTCAGTCCAAGCAATCGGTTCTGATCGAAGCCGTTTCGGGCCTCGAAACGATCAAGACAACTGCTGCCGGGCGTCAGATGCGCACACGCTGGGAAGGCGCGATAGAACGGCAATCCGCGCATGGCACCCGCAGCCGGGCCATTGCACAATTCGCGCTGAACCTGACCGGTTTTACTCAGCAGGCCGCCCAGGTTCTGATCGTATTCTATGGCGTTTTCCTGATCACCCAGGGTCAGGCAAGCATGGGCGCTCTGGTCGCATCGGTCATGTTGACCGGGCGCGCGTTGGCGCCTTTGGGGCAACTGTCCCAGACGTTGACCCGCGTTAATCAGGCCAGATCCGCTTATCGCAATCTCAACGCCCTGATGCAGGCCGAAAGTGAACGGCCTGACGGGCGCCAGTGGATCAACAGGTCCGGTTTCAAGGGCGCCGTTTCCTTTAGCAATGTCTGTTTCGCTTATCCGGACCAGGGCCAGGACACGTTGAATGGCGTTTCGTTCACAATCAACCACGGTGAAAAAGTGGCCATCCTGGGACCGATCGGGTCGGGAAAAAGCACCATAGCGCGCCTGCTTTTGGGTCTCTATTCGCCGCGGGTTGGGTCCGTCATGCTCGACGGTCTGGACATACGTCAGATCGACCCGGGTGACTTGCGGCGCAATATCGGATCGGTTCTGCAGGATGTCTGGTTGTTCTCCGGTTCGGTTCGGGACAACATTGTCAGCGGCGCGATCCGGCCCAGCGACGCAGACCTCATTGAAGCAGGTCGGATAGCGGGTGTCGAAGACTTCGTGGCCCGAAACCCCGCCGGCTACGATCTGAACCTTGCGGAACGCGGCGAGGGGTTGTCCGGCGGACAACGACAGGCCATCGCGCTGGCACGGGCCTTGATCGGGTGGCCTCCGGTTCTGCTACTGGACGAACCAACCAGCGCCATGGACGTCAAAACCGAAGCGCAGGTGATCCAACGTCTCAAGCAAGCCTCAGAAGACACTACAATGGTCATCGTCACGCATCGCACCAGTCTTCTGGAGCTTGTCGACCGTGTGATTGTCATCGAAGACGGAAAAATTGCCGTGGACGGCCCAAAGAGCCTGCTTTCACAGCATGCGCGGCGCACCCGGGGGCATTTGAATGTCGCCGCATCCTGATCTCGCCACGCTCGCGCGCGAGATGCGCGGGCGCTCGCCCGTCCGAGGGTCTTTGCTGTTGCTTGTGATCCTGTCCTGCATCGGCGCGGCGGGAGTTTGGGCTCACCTGACTGAACTGGACGACGTCACAAGAGTGGACGGGCGGATCGTACCCTCGGGGGATGTGCAGGTAATTGAGGCCACGGAACCGGGTGTGCTGCAAAGGTTGCATGTTCGGGAAGGCGAGATTGTAGGCAAACACACCCTGTTGATGGAGTTCGACACAACGCAGATCGACAGCCAGATCAGCCAAGAGCAACAGCGTGCCTTTGGCCTGCTGGCCCGTACCCAGCGTTTGCAGGCTGAAATTGACGAAACTGACCTGCGGTTCGACACGGATCTGATCAAGGGGGCACCGGCAGTCGTCAAATCCGAAACCGCCCTGTACCAGGGGCGGCAGTCTGAATTGCAGGCCGAGATTGCCATTCTGGAACGCCAGCGGCAACAGCGGCAACGAGAGTACGAAGAAGGGTTGGTGGATCAGGTCACAGCAGATGAAACGCTCAAGGTGCTGGCCGAGGAACGGGCGATAATGGCTCCGTTAGTCGAGCGCCGGATGGAGCCTGCAACCACGCTTCTGGCTTTGCGCCGCAGCGAGGCCGAGTGGAGAGGTCGCATGGTCAGGGCCGAGGCGGTGACCAAGAGACTCGAAACCGGGCTGGATGAAATCGAAGACCGCATCCGGGCCACCCGCAGCCGGTTTCGCAGCGCGGCCCTGACCGATCTGGCGCTGGCAACTGCAGAACTTGCGGCCCTACAGCCCGCGCTGCCTGCCTTGCAGGATCGGGCCGCACGCGCCCAGATCCGATCGCCGGTACGTGGCATCGTCAACCGAATTCACAGGACGACAATCGGGGGCTTGGCACGCAGCGGCACCGAGCTTCTGGAAATAGTCCCTCTGGATGAGTCATTGCTGGTCGAGGCCTTTGTGCGGCCAGAGGACATTGCCTTTCTGCACGCTGGGCAGACGGTCAAGGTCAAGATCACGGCCTATGATTTCGCGCGCTATGGGGGGTTGGACGGTGAAATCGTCAGGATAGGGGCGGACACGATCACACGGTCCGAACGAAATGACGAAGAGGTGTTTGTGGTCGAGATTCGAACCACGGATACAATGCTGGACGCCAGTGGTATGGCGGTTGAGATCATCCCGGGCATGATCGCCGAGGTGGACATACTGTCCGGTCGCAAGTCCGTTCTGGACTACCTGATCCAACCCGTTGTGAAAATCAAGGATCAGGCGCTGCGTGAGTAAATACGCACTGCTCCCGCTCAGCCAATTCTGTTTCCGTTGGCGTTGCCGAACCCAACTTGGCCCGCGATCAATGTCTGTTTACTCTGCGCGGAAAACTTCAGCGAACTTCACTGGGATTTACGACGCAGCACGCTTGAATTGCTGATCAAACAAACGACGGAAGGCACCGTTCTGCTCCATCAATCCGTCCAGCTGGCCCTGCTCGACAACCTCTCCATCCTGAACGACCATGATTTTGTCCGCTTCCAGAACGGTCGACAAGCGGTGCGCGATCACAATCGTCGTAACGCCTTGCGTCAGCTTTTCCAGTGCCTCCTTCACTAGCGCCTCTGACTCCGCATCCAGCGCACTGGTTGCCTCGTCGAGCAACAGAATTTCAGCTTTGCGCAGAATAGCCCGCGCAATCGCCAGTCGTTGCTTTTGTCCGCCGGACAGAAAAGCGCCGTTCTCCCCGACCTGGGTGTCATAGCCCTGCGGGAGATTCTTTATGAAATCATGCGCATGCGCTGCACGCGCGGCCTCTTCAATCTCTTCGTCGGTCGCCGACGGCTCGGCGTAGCGCAGGTTCTCTCGCACGCTGGTGGAAAACAGGAACGTATCCTGACCCACGTAAGAAATCTTGCGGCGCAGCGACGCGAAGCTGACCTCCATCAGGTCCTGACCGTCGATCTCAACAAGGCCTTTATCAGGGTCATAAAACCGCATGATCAGACCGAATATAGTTGACTTACCACCGCCGGACTGGCCCACAAGGGCCGTGGTCTTTCCGGCTTCGAAGGTCAGGTCCATATTCCGGATCACCGGCAACGCACCCTGATACCCAAAGGTGACATCGTGCAGACGCACCTCGCCCGGACCATCGCGCAAGTCTTTGGGCGCGGGATGCTCGCGCATGTTGTCCTCTTCATCGAGGAGTTCAAACATCAGGCCGATCGGCACCATGCAGGTTTCGATAACAACACGCATACGCGACAGCCGTTTCGCCGGCTCATACGCCATCAGCAGCGCCGTTATGAAGGACATCAACTGACCTGCGGTTGGCGGCTCGCTTCCGGCTAGGCCCATCGTACTGACGACCAGAACACCGGCCACCGCGATCCCGGCCAGAAATTCCATCATCGGGCTGGCGATGGATTGCAGTTTGGCAATTTCGTTGGACCGCTGTTCAACCCGTTTGATTGCGACATTCATGCGCCCCGCCATGCGGTCTTCCATCGCAAACACCTTGATCACCCGAATGCCGTTGGCAGTCTCCTGCAAGACCTGAATGATTTCCGACAGGTATTTCATTTCGGACTGCATGATCTTGCGCACGTTTTTGAGCAGGTAGCGTACGCTGATCAACGCAAACGGACCGACGATAAAAAACAGAAGGGACAAGAGCGGTTGCTGGTACACCATGACGAAGACCAAACCAATCAGCGTCAGGGCATCCCGGACAAAGCTTGTGACAATGACGTCAACAAGTTGCCGGGCTGCCCCTGCCCCGGCCGTGACACGCATCAACAGGTTGGACGACTCGATTTCTGCAAAATAGCCGACGCCCCGCTTCAGCAGTTTTTCGTAGAGCTTGGTCTGCTGCGCAGCGATGATCCGGTTACCGGCTCGTGCGAGATATAACGACTGGACGTAGGACGCCACGGCCTTGGCGCCAAACAGCGCGATCACCGCCAGTGCCACCCATTGTGCCTGCGAACGCATGTCGGGCGTGGTCATCGCGTTAACGATGTTTTCCATCATCCAAGCCGCGCCCGCCGTGGTTACCGCTGCAACGACCATTGCGACCATCGCTACCCCGTACAACCAACCCTGGTTGCGCAGGCTCTCGCTCAACAGACGACCAATGTAGCCAGATCGCCAATTCGCCCAGGCTTGCTTGATCATTGCGTTCTCCAAAACCAATTCCGTCGGCTCACGCAGGTCATGATTGTCGTTATGACAGTCTGCCCGGCACAAATGACGGATTGGTGTTAATTAAGCGGGACCGGGCTGAGATACTACCCCGCACCGCAACATTGCAGGTATGGCATCGAGCACTCACAGATTGAGCCTCGCGGTTTTTCATTCCGATTCACGTAAGCCCCTTTAGAGAAACGAATTTCTACAACGGCCTCAGCAGTCGGGCCGACTGCATCACTTGTCAAACACCCTACCGCCACACCACATCACCCAAAAAAATGTACCCGGCGCCGTAGATCGTTTTGATCAGACGCGGGTTTTTGGGGTCTTCACCCAGTTTGGTTCTCAGCCGTGAAATTCGGACATCCATTGCCCGGTCAAAGCTGTCTCCAGCCGCACCGCCCAGGGATTCCTGCATCTGAGACCGGCTGATCAGCCGCTTGGGGCTTTCCAAAAACAAACGCAACACTTCACTTTCGGCGTGGCTGAACGGCGTTTCTTCACCATTGCCATCCTCAAGGATGTACCGGTCGAAATATGCGGTCCAGCCGTTAAACTCTGCCACATCCGACTGTGCGCTCTGCGCGCGTGGGGATCGCAGCCTGGCACGAATACGCGCCACGACCTCAGCCGGGTCAAATGGCTTGGTGATGTAATCATCAGCGCCGAGTTCCAGCCCTGTGACCCGATCCTGAACCTGCGCCCGTCCGGAAATGATGATAACCGCGGCACCCTGCTCCAATGCCAGACGATGCACCAGCGCCAGCCCATCCGTGTCGGGCAGGGACAGGTCAACCAGACATACATCCGGTGTGACCCGGTTCAGCGCGGCCTCGAATTCCCGGGCGCGCGAAAAACTTTGTGTTCGAAACCCCGCATCTTCAAGCGCATCGGTCAGGATGCGACGAATTTCGGGTTCATCGTCGAGAATGGTGACCAACGGTTGCGTCATCAGGCGGCCTCGGTTCGGATCAGGGCGGACAACTGTGCCTGCGAAAACGGTTTGCGTAAAACCGGCGCGACGGCCAGGGCCTCACGGTACAAGGGATCAGATGTTGGCAAGGATGTCATTAGAATGCAGGGCAGGCTGTTCTTTACCCGAGCCAACAGATCGAGCCCGGTGCCCGACCCGGCGAGCCGGATGTCCGACAAGACCAGCACAATATCTTCGATGTCTGCCGTCAGGGCCAGCGCCTCATCAACCGAAATCGCTTCGATGACCGAATACCCAAGATTCACCAGCATGTCGCGAAACTGGCCGCGCAGGTCATCATTATCTTCGACCAGCAGAACCAACCCGTCCTGAACCGGCGGTGCCGGTCTATACGGCAGGCGAACAATGACGGACGCGCCCGACGGCGTATTCCGCAAGTTCAGGTCGCCCCCGGCAAGTTTCACCGTGTCATAGACCATGGGCAGACCCAGACCGGACCCCTGACTGCCCTTGGTGGTGAAAAACGGATTAAGCGCCTTCTTCAACGCTTCGGTCGAAAAACCGGGTCCGGTGTCGGACACAGTGATCTCAACCCAAATGGCGCCGATTGTGTGCGCACTGATCGTGATCTGGCCTGAATTGCCACAGGCATCTCGCGCATTCAGTACGAGGTTTAACAGCGCGTCCTGAACCATCCCGGGATCCAGCATGAGAGCCTGATCCGGTAGCGTGCAAACAACAGACAGACCCACACCGCGCGGTAATGACGGAGACGCAAGAATGCGCAAATCTTCCAGTAGCCCGTGCATATCCGTTGCCTTGGGGTGCGGTGTCCGATTGCCGGTCATGTCGGCGATACGGTTCAGCAATTGCCCGCCCCGACGCGCTGTTTGCTGGGTCGCGGATACAAGCTCGCTGGCCTCATCCGGCAGGCCCATTTTGTCCAGCCTGGCTTGCATACCCAGAATAATGGTCAACAGATTGGAGAAATCATGCGCCAGCCCACTGGTCATCTGGGCCGCCATCTCGCGCCGACGGGTCTGTTGCAGGGCAACGCGCGCCTGGGTTTCCTCGGTGATATCCACCGACATCACATAGACGCCCCCTGCCCCGTCGGGCGTGAACGATACCCGGATGCGCCGGGCATCCTGATCCTCGGTGAACTCGAACACCGAGGTCTCGCCGTCATATGCCTTTTGCAGATGGGGTTCGACGCGCCCGAATGCGGTTGGCCCCAGAGCCTCGGAAATGTGCAGACCCAGAATTTCTGACGGCCGCCCCGGCATGACCGAACTGAGGCGGCGATTCGAATAGTCGTAACGCCCGCTGGCATCCAAATGCGCAATATGGGCCGGCATCATCTCGGTCGTCATGCGCGTGCGGGCCTCGATTTCGGTCAGTTCCCTCTTGGCCTCCTCCAATGCGGTAATGGTCGCGGCCAGTTTTCGGTTGGTAGCCGACAGTTCCTCGGCGTGACTCAGCAGTTGATCGGACAGTTCTTCGGACCGCGCCCGCAGCAGGTTCTCGGCCCTTTTGGTTCCGGTGATGTCCGTGTAGACCGCAACCCATCCGCCTTGCGGCAGCGGAGCCCCCTCGACCGACAGGACCTGCCCGTTGGGGCGCACACGCTCCATGTAATGCGGCTCGAATGCCAGCGCCTGTTCGACGCGGAGGGTCACCATGTCTTCGATGTCGCCCTCATCGCCATACTCGCCGCGACTGGCCAGGAAGAAAATCGTATCCCGGAACAACGCACCGGGCCGAACCAGCTCATCCGGCAGATCGAACATTTCCTGAAACCGTCGATTGCTCAGCACCAGCCGCAACTCGCTGTCATAGATCGAAAGCGCCTGACCGATCAGGTTCAACCCGGCGGTTGTCATCGCTTTGATACGCTGTTCGGTAATGTCCAATGTCGTCCTCCGCACGACATATGCGTAACATCAGATCTGATGCAGGTGTAGAGGGGATAGGTCCGGCTCTTCGACCCGATTACCCATGCAGGGGTTGGTTGTTAGCCGCGCGATACGCCTCGACATAACCGCGTGCCACCGAACGCACTGCACGGCCAATCTCGGAGTAAGCTTCATCGGGAAGGTTGGCAAAGGACACCCGTGCCGACCAGCCCGGCGCGTCAAACCCGCTGCCGTTCAGCAGAACGATCCCGTGATCCTCGGCCAGCTTGAACGCGATGTCCAAGGGATGCACATTCTGTTTGATCCAGGCGACGACATCTTCGCCCACGTATTTGCGCAGCCAGTATTCAAAATCGAGTATGCCATAATAGGCATCGTAGTGATCGCCGGGATCTATCTCGATTCCAAGGGACTCGGTCAGCAGCTTGAAGCGGCGATGCACCAGTTCCATGCATGCGGTTTGATAGGCCTTTTTGGTGTCGACCAGTTCAACCAATGAAAACAGCGTCATCATGACCTGCTGTGGCAAGGACAACCCAGCCGTATGGTTGAGGGCCACGTCGCGGCTGTCGGCCACCATCCGGTCGATGAACCGGATGTCGCTCGGCGTCAGGCTGAGCGTTCCGTATCGTTTGTCCAGCGCGTCTTTGATCTCTTTCGGGTGGTCTGCCAATTTGAGATCAAAGATATTGTCCTGCGCCACTGCAATCACGCCAAGGCGCCAACCGGTGCATCCAAAATATTTCGAATAGGAATAGACACCGATGGTATTGCGCGGCAATTGCCCCATGACGGACGTGAAATCATGCACAAATGTTCCATAAACGTCATCGGTCAGGACAATCAGATCGGGACGGTGAGTCTCCACCAGATCAGCCAGTTTTGTCAAGGAAGCGGTGTTGAGCGCAACCGAAGACGGATTGCCCGGATTGACCAGAAAGAAGGCTTTGACCTTGGGGTCCTTCAGCTTGTCCACTGCCGCGTCTGTCAACTGAAAACCATCTTCTTCGTCGGTCTCCACGTGCACGGATTCGAGGCTGTAATCCTCCAGTTCCGGCATTTCCAGATACGGTGTGAAAATCGGCGTACACAGCGCAATTGTATCGCCCGGATTCAACAGCCGGTTCGCCTTGAGCGTTTTGAAGATATAGCACATGGCGGCCGTACCACCTTCGACAGCGAACAGGTCGAATTGTGCATCGGGGCGCTGGCCGGAACACATGGCCCACATCAGGTATTCATGCGCGATGGCCGCGTTGTGTTTGAGGATGCGATCCGGCACCGGGTAGTTGTCACCGATAATGGAATCCGTCAGTTCGTGCACAAACGCATCGGCATCAAAGTCAAAAGCAAATATCGCATGGTTGACCACCTCCATCAGCGTATCGACACCGGGCAAATCCCCATGCGCCGCGGCCCAGCCCAGCAGGCGGTCATGGCAGCCTTTCATCGCAGGCATCCCGCCCAGTCCAGCAGGATGGTTCATGGTGCGCTTGGCCTCCAGAATGGCAAACTGGCCCAATGCAAAAAAGGCCTCACGCGGGCGAGTGGCGATCCAGTTCGGGTTGCCACGTCCCGCGTTCAGAAAGGCGCTGTTGGATTTGCGGGCTTCGTCCGAGGCCAGTTTGATCAGCTCATCCTTGATCTGAAAGGGGCTGAGCGCTTCGTAATCGTGCAGTTTCAGTCGGTCCATGGGACTCACCTTTCCAAATCAGCTTAGGATCAGAACAACGACCATGCCAAAGATGGTCAGCAGCGTGTTTCCGATTGCGTAAGGCATGCCGTAACCCAATGCGGGGATGCGGCTCTGGGCGGCTTCCTGAATCATGCCCAGGGCTGCAGTAGTCGTTCGGGCACCGGCGCAGGCGCCGAACAGGATTGCCGGGTGAAATTTGAACACGTAATGCCCGACATATACCGAAAAGATCATCGGCAAGGACGTGGCCAAAATGCCCCAGAGCAGCAAGGCAACGCCGGCCTGCTGAAGCCCCGCAACAAATCCGGGCCCTGCCGTGATCCCGATCACCGCAATAAAGACATTCAAGCCAAGTGTATTCATCAGCCATAAGGACGGACCGGGGATTCTGCCAAATGTCGGGTGCACGGTACGCAGCCATCCCAGAACCAGCCCCGCAAGCAACGCTCCCCCGGTGGTCGACAGGCTGATCGGGAATCCGCCCATCATGATCGCCAGCGTGCCAACCAGGCCGCCTATGAAAATGCCCCAGCCCACAAAGGCCAAGTCTGTCGTGTCCACCGGGCGGTCGGCATATCCGATCTCGGCAATCGCCGCCTCGACATGGCGTTTGCTGCCCAGAACCGTCAGGATGTCGCCACGATGCACCACGGTGCCGGGCAATAGCGGCAATTCGACCATGTTGCGCATCAGTTTCGAGACATAGACACCGCGCGCTATGGGCTGTTTGCCAAGTTGTTCCAGTGACTTTCCATGGACCTCTTTACTGGTGATCAGAACGTCCAGCTTTTCCGAGGGGATGCTCAGCAATTCTGGCGCATCCGCTTCGCGCAGGCTGGTTTCCAATAATCCCACCAGATCCGCGCGCCGACCCGAGAACATCACGATGTCTCCGGCCTGCAGAACCGTATTGTCATCGACCTCGATGATCTGATCGCCGCGCTTGATCCGTTCCGCATAAATCCGAACGCCTGGCAGCAAATCCTTGACCGGCTGGCCGAGCAGGTCACTGCCGTCGGGGATTTCAAATGCCCGCGCTTCGATGGCGCGATACCCTGACACAATGCCGTCGCCGGTTTCGATAGCCGCGCCACCGCCCAGTTTGGCCTCGTATTCTTTGCAGGCCGCGACCAGATCAACACCGATCAGCCTGGGTCCGATCTTGGCCAGAATGATAGCCGACCCGATGGTGCCGTAGATATACGTGACCGCATAGGCGATCGGGATCTGGTTGGCGTAGGTTTGAGCCTGTTCGGAAGACAGACTGAGTTGATTGATCTGGTCCGTCGCCACACCAATTGCGGCCGAAATTGTCTGCGATCCGGCATACAGTCCAGCGGCATAACCAAGCTCAAGCCCCGCGACTTTGGCCGATATCACCGGTACGATCAGGCACAGCGCCAACACACTGAGCGCGAAAAACACCTCGCGCGCACCATCGACTTTGAGACCACGGATAAACTGCGGTCCGACACCATAACCAACCGCGAAGATGAACATGATGAAGAACGTCGATTTAACAGCCGAGTCGATGTCGATATGAACTTGGCCAATCACCACGGCTGCCAGAAGGGTGGCCGTGACCGTCCCAAGACTGAAACCCAGGAATTTCCAGGGTCCAACCCAAAATCCGATACCGATGGACAGGAATACCGCAAGCTCGGGATAGGTCTGCAATATGTTTACAAACCAGTCAAACATGAACATCTCCCACCTGTCAGACGACCCGGGCGTCATGCCCGGCGCGCCAAAACTCCAAAAGCCGGGAGAGCTGTTCAGGCTGAGCGATTGATCTGCAAATCGCGCGCGACTTCACCGTGGCTACCCGGCGGTGTTAAATCGAAACACAGTATTTTAAGGGTGACGATACCGTAAGATGCGAATTTGTCTAGGATTTTTGGGCCATGGTCCCGTCGGGCTGGCGGCTTAGAACCGAGGCTGAGATTTCGGGCCCATCGGCGTGATCGAGTGTAAGGACAATGTGTGGTCCATGTTGCGCATCCTGTGCCGCAGCATCTGTCGGGACAGCCGGGCGAGGTCGGTGGCGAATTCAGGTCTGTCCGCAACATTCTCAAGCTCTCCCCTGCCCTGCTGGTCAAACAGAAGGGGCGGCAGGTCGGCGGCGAACTCAACCAAGGTGAACCGGTCGTCGCGCAGGATGCCCAGACAGGAATCGCTGTTGCCAGTTCCCAACTGCCTCTGCCACACCGTCGGGTTCTCGGGTTCGCCAAAGTCCAGTTCGCTGAAGGAGTACGTGCGCCAATCGTCCGGACACTCGCCGCGCAAGAGCGGTAACAGAGATCGCCCGTCCATCGCATTGGGGGCCGCCTGACCCACCCACTCAAGGATTGTCGGTGTGATGTCGATGGATTCCGTTGGCACGGCAACCCTGGCCCCGGCGCGCGCGCCATTTCCGGGCATCCGTATCATCAGCGGTGTGTGGTATGCCGCGTCGTACACCGTAATTTTGCCCCAGCTGTGCCGGTCACCCAGCATTTCGCCATGGTCAGCCGTAATCACCAATAGCGTGTCGTCATATTGACCGCTGTCCTTGAGGTACTGAACAACCCGACCGACATGATGATCCACTTCGGTTGCCAACCCGAGATACACCGCTCGCAGGGTCCGAATGTTTTCATCCGTCGGCGGGACATCAGCAAAGCCAAAAACAACACCCGCGGCAGAGTTGGAATTAAGCTTGGGTCCAAAAAACGGATGCAGAGCGCGTTCATCATCGAGCGTGGGCAGCCGCTGCGGCAAAGGAACCCCGGCCGGGTCGTACACATCATTATACGGTGCTGGAGCGACCAGCGGCGGATGGGGCCGAATGTAGGTCAGATGCGCGAACCAGTTCTCATTTCGGTGTGGCGCGATGCCTTCCAGAAATGCATCGGTCAGAAAGGCAGTGTCGCTGTCCTCGGCCCGGTACAGAGCAGGATCATTCAACTTGGGCGAGGCACCATCCGGAGAAACCGGCCTGTAAACATCCCAATAATTTTCAAACGTATAACCCTTTTTCATCAGATGCGCGCGCCAGGGATAGGATTCCTCAAGTCGCATTTCGACAACCTCAAGAAACCCGTCCATCGATTGCTCGTAAGAGGTCAGAACCGGGTCTTTTGGGTGGTGAACGCGGGGATCGGCTGACGTATCGGTATAGCCGAAGAGCATCGGCAAGTACCCGGCCTTCCGCATTTCCGTCGCGATGTTTGGCGTGTCATGGCGCAGCGGTGTTCCATTGCGCACCGAGCGGTGATTCATCGCGTATTGGCCGGTCAGGATCGATGCACGCGATGGCCCGCAGGGGTTGGTGACCGAAAAGTGACGGGTGAACGTCACCGCCTCCTCCATGAAGGCCCGCATATTCGGCAAATCGACATGCGCCGCCAACGCACCGGTCAGGCAATCTGCCCGCAACTGGTCGATGATGATGAACAAGACGTTTCCGGCCTGGCGCATGGCACGATCCCCGTTTCCGCACCTTTTATTCAGATGCGGACTGTGTCGCGGTTCCCGTGCGCATGCAACAGGTTAGTCCAGCTCGTATTTCGTCTCGTAGTTTTCCTTGAGCGCAGGATCCTGATCTTCCTTACGCAGCAGGCAATTGCCGATGGACAAAACCTCGATATCCGTGCCCATGAAGCACCGAAATGCGTCCGTGGGCGTGCACACAATCGGCTCGCCACGCACGTTGAACGATGTGTTAACCACCAATGCGCATCCGGTCAGTTCTTTGAACTTGGAAATCAGCGCATGGTAGGCTGGGTTTGTGTCCTCGTGCACTGTCTGTATGCGCGCGGAATAGTCCACATGGGTCACAGCCGGAATGTCGGACCGTTTCACGTTCAGCTTTTCGATGCCGAACAGGGCGTTTTCATCATCCGTCATCTGGCGTCTGATCCGGTCCTGCACATCTGCTACGATCAGCATATAGGGGCTGTCGCCCTCCAGCTCGAACCACTCACCCACGTCTTCGCGCAAGACCGACGGCGCAAACGGGCGGAAGCTTTCGCGGTACTTTACCTTCAGGTTCAGTGTCTTCTGCATGGACTCCGAACGTGGATCACCCAGAATAGATCGCGCACCCAGGGCGCGCGGCCCAAACTCCATACGCCCCTGAAACCAGCCGACAGCTTTTCCATCCGCCAGGGCCTGCGCGGTTTCGTTGACCATTTCGCCGTTTTTGTAGGTTGTGAACTTCGCCCCCGCCTTGGTCAGTTCCTCGGCAATTGCGTCGTCTTCGAACCGGGGCCCGAGATACGCGCCCATCATCTGGTCGCCCGGCTGCACCTGACGCGGGTTTCCCAACTCCTGGTGCCACGCGGCGTAGGCTGCCCCCAGCGCTCCGCCAGCATCGCCAGCGGCTGGCTGCACCCACAGATTGTCAAAGGCACCATCCCGCAGGATCTTGCCATTGGC
This sequence comes from Ruegeria sp. AJ12, assembly GCF_056536245.1. Lineage (NCBI taxonomy): Bacteria > Pseudomonadati > Pseudomonadota > Alphaproteobacteria > Rhodobacterales > Roseobacteraceae > Ruegeria > Ruegeria sp. AJ12. The sequence goes on along the minus strand of NZ_JBQFJJ010000002.1, from coordinate 85,068 downwards.
CACGCAGTTCAGGGCAACACCCCCGGCCATGCACAGGTTCCGAATGCCGTGCTCCTGCGCCAGATCGCGGGTGATGCGCAGCATGATTTCCTCGGTTACCGCCTGAACCGATGCGGCGATGTCCATGTGGAACTGTGTCAGCTGATCGGTTTCCGGTTTGCGAACCGGGTGGCCGAACAGGTCCTCCAGCGCCTTGCTGGTCATGGTCAGACCAGCGGTGTAGTTGAAATACTTCTGGTTCAGGCGGAAGGAGCCATCCTCTTTCAGATCAACCAGATGTTCGAGGATCAGGTCCTTGTATTGCGGCACACCATAGGGTGCCAGGCCCATGACCTTGTATTCGCCGGAATTGACCTTGAACCCGGTGTAGTAGGTGAATGCGGAATAGAGCAGGCCCAGAGAATGCGGGAAATGCAGCTCCTTGACCATGGTCAGTTCGTTGCCGCGCCCGATCCCTACGGTGGTCGTGGCCCATTCCCCAACGCCATCCACGGTCAGCACAATCGCCTCTTCGAACGGAGACGGGTAGAATGCGCTGGCCGCATGGCTGACATGGTGTTCGGTAAACAGCAGTTTGCTGATCGGGAATTCCGGGTCGAATTTGCGCAACTGTTTGTTCAGCAAATCCTTGAGAAACAGCTTTTCCCGCAACCAGACCGGCATCGCCATGCGGAAAGAATTGAACCCGCGCGGAGCGACCGCAATGTAGGTCTCGATCAGCCGTTCAAACTTGAGAAACGGTTTGTCGTAAAAAACGACATTGTCGACGTCCGCCAACGTAATGCCCGATTCGGCCAACACGTATTCGATCGCCTTCTCGGGGAAGCCGGGATCGTGTTTGCGGCGTGTAAAACGCTCTTCCTGCGCGGCGGCGACGATTTTGCCATCGCGCAGCAAGGCGGCTGCGCTGTCGTGGTACAGCGCTGAAATGCCCAGAATGTAAGTCATAGGATCAGAATAGCGTGTAAATGAACGGCGCAATAGCCGAACCTTGGCTAAGCACGATAAGCCCGCCGAACACACCCAAAACAATCAGGATCGGCAGCAGCCAAAACTTTTTTCTGACTCTCATAAATGACCAGAGCTCGGAAACAAATGTCACGCCCGGTACTCCCTTCTTTAAAACTGTTGTTTCATGCTGCCAGGCTGATCCTTGCGATCCACCCAGTAGCTTTTCGCCGAACTGTCTAATTTCTCAGACAAAAGATCCTTGCCCAACAGGCGGGTAACAATGCCGAACGGCACAAAAGTCGTGATGAACACGAGAAACATGACGATCGGCGCAACGACGGCCCCCAGCAACATGCCGAATTTAAACCACAGTCGATTTGGCTTGGTCAGCGTGTGCGGCGCGAAAAAGGTCAGCGCCAGAATGCCCGCGGCGATAGCCAGAGGAATCCAACGGACCGTACCCCCGCCCCAAACCGGCCAAAGCGCGATGATCAGAAACACTGCTGTGAACACAAATCCAAAGCCCCGTTCAGAGCCGATTTCAACGTCAACATTGGAGTGATGGTCAGACATGGAACACAACCGAACAACAAAAACAAAACAACTTGCGCAAGAATACCATCCCCGGCAGTCGAAACAAGTGATTTAGTTCTCACAACACGGGATTCATTTGCCTGCTGAACGTCTAGGTGTCGCAGCCGCGCACTCCTGTGCAGACAAATCCGGTTTGGTCGGCACAAAGCCGTTGCAGCATGCGCGCGTTTCACTTCACATAGCCGCATGACGCGTCCGACCATAACAACCGAGCATGACGCCGACGGCACCTGTGTGCGCATTGCCGGCAAAATGCTGACGCAATCGCTGGAAACCGTTGAAAACGCTTTTGCCGCCATTCAACCCAAGGGCGGTGACGTCACGCTCGATCTGTCGGATGTCGAGGCGCTGGATACCGGCGGCGCGTGGCTGGTTGCCAACTTGGCGCGCAGGTTCACGTCCAGCGGTGCCAAGCTGCAGTTTCAGGGCGTCCAGCCGGCACATGCTGCGCTGATAGATACCGTCTCGCACAACATCCCGGACGATCCCGGAAAACTGGCTGAGCCACGCAGTTTCACCGATTGGGTCGAAAGCGTGGGGCAAGGCACTGTCGGCGCCTGGACCGATACGCTTTCAATCCTCGGGTTTTTGGGGCTGACGCTACATCGACTTGCGCGCACCGTTGTCATGCCCTGGAGGCTGCGCCGCGCGGCCCTGTTCACCCATATGGAGGAGACCGGATTCAAAGCCCTGCCCATCGTCGCGCTCATGGGGTTTCTGATTGGCGTCGTTCTGGCCTTTCAGGGCGCCACCCAGCTCAAACAATTCGGGGCTGAAATTTTTGTCGTCGAGCTGATATCGATCTCGATCCTGCGCGAGTTGGGCATCCTGCTGACAGCCATCATCGTCGCCGGCCGATCCGGATCAGCTTTCACGGCCTCGATCGGGTCCATGAAAGTGCAGGAAGAAATCGACGCCATGCGCACGCTGGGCCTGGATCCGATCGAAGTGCTGGTCATCCCACGCGTGGTCGCCTTGCTGATCATGCTGCCCATTCTCGGGTTCGTGGCCGATATGGCCGGGCTGTTCGGCGGTGCCCTGATGAGCTGGATCGATCTTGGCGTCAGCCCTGGCATGTTTATCACCCGCCTGAAAGAGAACACAGGCGTTTGGCAACTGGGGGTCGGTCTGATCAAAGCCCCGTTCTTCGCTTTGGTCATCGGCGTGATTGCCTGCTGGCAGGCCATGCAAGTCAAGGGTTCGGCCCAAAGCGTGGGTCAAAGAACCACCGCTTCGGTCGTGCAATCCATTTTCATGGTTATCGCCATCGACGCGCTGTTTTCGGTGTTCTTCTCGCAGGTCGGGGTCTGACATGGACGGCACGGTTCAGCATCAGGCAACTCAAACCGATGCGCAGCGTGAAGCAGTGATCCGGGTACGGGGTTTGAAAACGCAATTTGGACCACAGGTTGTGCACGATAACCTCGATCTGGACGTCTGGCGCGGTGAGGTTCTTGGTATCGTTGGCGGCTCGGGCACCGGGAAATCTGTTCTGTTGCGCACAATTGTCGGGCTGAACACGCCGGTGGCGGGCAGTATAGAGGTTCTGGGCGTGGATGTCCTGAACGGGCCCGAAGAAGACCGCCGCAGGATCGAACGGCACTGGGGCGTTGCCTTTCAGGATGGGGCGTTGTTTTCCTCGCTGACCGTCCTGCAAAACGTGATGGCACCGCTGCGTGAACACACCGGGATCAGCGAAAAGCTGATGGAATCCCTTGGCGCGCTTAAAGTCTCACTTGTCGGGCTGCCGCAACTCAGTTGCGGCAAGTTCCCTGCCGAGCTTTCGGGCGGCATGCGCAAACGCGCCGCATTGGCGCGGGCCTTGGCGCTGGACCCCGAGATCGTCTTTCTGGACGAGCCCACCGCCGGTTTGGACCCGATTGGTGCCGCCGCCTATGATGACCTGATCGGAGAGCTTCAACAAGCGCTTGGTCTGACTGTTTTCATGGTGACCCATGATCTGGACAGCCTCTATGCCAGTTGCAACCGCGTTGCAGTTCTTGCGGAAAAACGCGTGCTGGTGGAAGGACCGATTGAAGAGATGACCAAGGTCGATCATCCTTGGGTTCAGGAATACTTCACAGGCCCCCGCGCCCGCGCGGCGCAGGAGAAGGGGCAAAACAGGTAGAGGCGATGGAAACCCGAGCGAACTATATCCTGATCGGCGCGTTCACCCTTGCGGGCATCCTGGGCGCGTTTGCCTTTTTCCTGTGGCTGGCAAAATTCGAAGTCACCCGCCAATACGCCTATTACGATATCCTGTTCGACAACGTGTCAGGGCTGTCGGCCGCCGGGGGCGTCAGTTTCAATGGCTTGCCGGTCGGTCAGGTCATTTCGCTCAATCTGGATGATGACGATCCGTCCAAAGTCAGGGTGCGGATCGAAGTGGATGCGGATATCCCCGTAACAGAAGACACGGTTGCGCAACTGCAATCCCTGGGTGTGACCGGCGTTGGCTACGTTGAACTGACCGGTGGGTCTTCGACAGCTGAGCGGTTGCCGCAAGACAGTGTCATCAAGAGCAAACGTAGTACAATCCAGACGCTTTTCGAAGGCGCCCCCAAGCTCCTGGATGAGGCGATTACGCTGCTTCAGGATTTGAACTCCGTCGTGAATGATAAAAACCGTCAGGCAGTATCAGATATCCTGGACAATCTGGCCTCGGCGACCGGACGGCTGGACAAGACACTGTCGGATTTTGAATCTGTCTCCAGCGATATCGGTGGGGCAGCCAAAGATATCGGCGAGTTCACCAAGCGCTTGGAACCTTTGGTCGACACCGCCAAAACGACGCTGGAAACCGGGAACGATACCCTGAATTCCGTCAAGACGGCCTCGGAATCCGCCAAAGAGGCGCTGGACGAGGCAAAAACAACCCTCGCCACAGCCGATCAGGTGATGCAGGAAGACATCCGGCCGTTTATCGAACGTGGATCGGCCCTGGCCGAGCGGCTAACCAAATTGTCGGAAGAAGGCAGCGTCACGCTGGAGATCGTCAACGATACCGTGCTGAACGCAAACACCACGCTTGGGTCGATCACTGCGGCAATGGACACCGCGAAGGAAACTCTGGTTTCAGCCGAACGCGCCTTTGACTCCGCCAACCGCGTGATGGAAGAGGATGTGGCCCCGGTGGCAGAGGATATCCGCAAGGCGGCAAATCAGGTCACCACGACCGTTTCGAACATCACCGAGAAGATCGACAAAATCTCGGACGATGTGCTCAGCGCATCGAACTCCGCATCGGAATTGCTCGGCACAATCGACGGCATTGTGCAAAGCAACCGCCGCCAGGTATCAGATTTCCTGCGGGTCGGCCTGCCCCAGTTCGTGCGTTTTATCGAAGAGTCGCAAAGGCTTGTCATCAGCCTTGACCGCCTTGTAGACAAGGTGGAACGTGATCCGGCCCGTTTCCTTCTGGGCACGCAAGCATCGGAGTTCCGCCAATGATTAGGCCATTCATTCTGTTCCTGATGATTGCGTCGCTCGGCGGATGCGCCGGATTGGGAACGTTGCAACAGGCGGCCAAGCCCAACGATCTGTATCTGCTGACACCCAAAAGCACGTTCTCGTCCTCTTTACCGAAGGTTCAAAAACAGATTGTTGTTCAAGAACCGACGGCAACAGCGGCGGTGAACACGGATCAGATTGCGATCCAGCCGACTCCGTTGCAGGTGCAGTATTTGCCGCGCGCACGTTGGGTCGATCGAGCGCCCCTGATCGTTCAGGCATTGCTGGTCGAAAGCTATGAGAACTCGAACAGGGTCGCAGCCGTTGGTCGCTCGACCGTTGGGTTGCGCGCCGACTACGTCATTGCCCCGGACCTGCGGGAGTTTCAGGGTATCGTCATTTCGGAAACCGAAAACGCGAAAACCGTGCGCGTCGAAGTGCGTATGAACATCAAGATCATCGACGAGTTTGAAGACAAGATCATCGCGTCCAGCTCGTTTCAGGAAAACGTTGTGGCAGCCAGCGATCAGACCGAGGATCTGGTCAATGCGTTCGATATAGCGCTTGGGAAAACCATGCGGGACGCGGTCGAGTGGAGCGTGCGCCGGATCAACTCTCATGCAGCAAGCAATCCGCGCCCCTCGCTGAACTGAATAACGAGGGACGACAGGACACTGCCGCCCCCCCAAACTCATCGAGACAGGGTATCCGCCAATCGCATCAGGGTGACCGCTTCGGCCCTGTACCCAAAACTGTCCTGACCCTTTGCCCCGTTCGCCAGGGCAATGGCATCGTCATAGCTCCAGTCGCCCAGATAGGCGCCGCCGCGCAGCAACTGCCCGAATCCAGCAATTGCGCAGGAAAACCGAACATCGTCATTTGCCTTGCCCTGCGCCGATAGTATCGCTTGTTCGATCAACCGGCTCTGTTCTTCCCCCGGGGTTTTGTAGCGGAGCCTGAAAAACCCGATCTCGTCCGATGCCTGCGGTTCGGTTTGCGTGGCATAGCGCAAGGGCTCGTTGCGGATCGCGTCCGATCCCACGGGCGTCACCTCGTAGATCGCGGTCACGTTGTGGCCTGCGCCGATGTCGCCGGCATCCACCTTGTCATTCGAAAAATCCTCACGCCGCAGAGTTCGGGTTTCATATCCGACCAGTCGGTACTCGGCGATTTGCGCGGGGTTGAACTCGACCTGAATCTTCACGTCATTGGCAATCGGGAACAAAGCCCCTGTCAACTGATCTACCAACACCTTGCGCGCCTCGCTCAGCGTGTCGACATAGGCCGCCTGCCCGTTCCCGTGCTGCGCCAGCGCCTGCATGGTTGCGTCGTCCAGATTGCCCCGGCCAAATCCCAGCACACTGAGATAGGTGCCACTATCGCGTTTCCCGGCGATAAAATCCTCCAGCGCCTCCGGGTCGGAAAGCCCAACGTTGAAATCCCCATCCGTGGCCAGGATCACGCGGGTCACCTCGCCCTCGGCCGCCATGCTTTCAGCCACCTGATAGGCTTGCTGCAACCCGGCCTGTCCGGCGGTCGAGCCACCGGCTTCCAATTGCTCCAGAGCGGTCAAAATCTTCGCGCGGTTCGTGGCCGCCGTCGGTTCCAGCACCTGACCGGCGCTGCCCGCATAGGTCACGATCGAGACCTGATCCTCGGGCTGTAATTCAGACAGCAGCAGGCGAAAGGATTGTTTGAGCAAGGGCAGCTTGTCGGCATCCTGCATAGACCCGGATGTATCGATCAGAAACACAAGGTTCAGCGGCGGGCGGTCCTCAATCGCAGGCAACGCGCCCTGAATACCGATATGGACAAGCTGCGTGCCTTCGTTCCATGGCGTTGGGGTCACGGTGATCGTCGAACGAAACGGAACGTCGCCATCGGGTGCGGGGTAACTGTAGGGGAAGTAATTCACCATCTCTTCCACCCGTACCGCGTCTTTCGGCGGCAGATGACCGTTCATCAGCGAAGATCGGACGATAGAATACGAGGCCGTATCAACGTCGATCGAGAAGGTGGACACGGGTTCTTCGATTGTGACCTTCAGCGGGTTGGTATCGGCATTGGCGAAGGCTTCGGTGTTTGGGCTCAGGTCAACTCCACCGCCGTCAATCCCAGGTGCAACCATCGAAGAGGTGCTGTCTCCAGAAAATGTACCGTGAGACAGGCCAAAACGTCCTGCATCCTTCGAAAACTGCACTCCCGAAGACTGCCTCGGCGTTGGCGAGATTGCCTCCTCAACCACAACCGGGGCCTCCAAATCAGCGCCCGCCGACAATCCGGCGATTACAGGTCCGTCCTGTTCGGCACGGGTTTCAGGCGACGGTACCCGGATTTCGCTCCACGATGTCGGGTTCACCACAACATCCCGGGCTTGCGGCACGATCATCACTAAAGCAACGGCAGCTATGGCCGTGGTCGCGGTCAGCACGCCGCGCTGTGAAAGGGTGTTCAACATGGATTTCGCTCCTTCTGTCAGGCGGGCCATCGGGCCTCGCTGAACAGTGGGACGTGCCCCGGCGTGCGATCCTTGGGCACGAGCAAAGTTTTCCTGCGCCAGTTGCAGGTTTTCGGCACGGCGTTGTTCGTCAGGCGCAGGCGTCGCTGCATCCATATGCATCTTCAGATCGTCAAACTCGTCTGTCATTGCGCCAGCTCCTCTTGTCGCAATACGCGCAAATGTTTTCGGACTTCGGACATTCGCCAGGACACCGTGCCCTCTGACACGCCCAGAACCTCTGCCGCCTCCCTATGGGTCATCTCTTCGTCCAGTGTCAGGGCCAGCGTTTCCTGCAAATCCGGTGGCAACGCGCGCATTGCGCGGTGCAGCCAATCCATGGCTTCAGCCGCTTCTGCCGCTTCGGCACGGCGCATTTTTTCGACATCACCCCAGCCGGAGGCTGCGCGGTCATGGCTGGCGTTGCGCCGCCGGGCATCTTCGGCGGCATTGACGACAACCCGGTAGAGCCAGGTGGTGAATTTTGCCTGAGCGCGGAATCCGGCAATCTTGGCAGGCAATGCCGCGCAGATGTCCTGCGTCAGATCCTCTGCGTCGCCGGTCCGTCCGGTCAGACGAAATGCCAGCCGAAAAACCCGGTCATAGTGGCGCGCAAGCAGAGTCGCGAACGCATCCGCGTCGCCGCCAGCTGCCGCCATGGCCAGATCTTCGTCCGAGGTTTTCATCCGCATCACGTTTGTAAGACGGATGGAAAAGGTCAATCCTTGGCAGTGTTGCGAAATAAATCAGAATTGGGCTGCAGAGGCCCGGTTCCAATCGTCGGCAAAGTCCTCCGGGATCGAGTCGGTCAACAAAGCGCCGTCCTCAATGAACGGGTAAAGCTCGGCATAGGACCGCTCGCGTTCATCCGCGGTGCGACGGCGGATATCGCCCGGATGCAGGTCCGAGACCTTTTCTTTGCCCATCGCGCCCAGGAGTTCACGAAAGCTTTCCAGCGTCGCATCGTGAAAGCGGTGCACCCGTTGGCGTTTCTGCGGGACATTCACCGCGCGGCCCCGGATGGGATCCTGCGTGGCCACCCCCGACGGGCAGCGGTTCGTATTGCAGTGCAGGGCCTGAATGCAGCCTACGGCGAACATCATCGCCCGTGCCGCGTTGCACATATCCGCCCCCAGCGCGAATTTTTCGACCATGTCGTAGCCGGTGGCAACCTTGCCTGAGCAAATGATACGGACCTTGTCGCGCAGCCCAACGCCGCGCAGGCAGTTGTTCACAAAGATCAGGGCCTCGTTCAGCGGCATGCCCAGGCGGTTTGTGAACTCAACCGGCGCCGCGCCCGTTCCACCCTCGGCCCCGTCAATGGTGATGAAATCCGGCAGGATCCCCGTCTCCAACATGGCTTTGCAGATCGCGAGGAATTCCGACCGATTGCCGATACACAATTTGAACCCGATGGGTTTGCCGCCGGACATCTCGCGCAAGTGCTGTACGAACTGCATCAGCCCCGTTGGCCCGTCAAAGGCGGAATGGATGGGCGGTGAAATGACATCCTGATGTTCCGGCACGCCCCGGATTTCGGCGATTTCCTTGTCGACCTTTGCGGCTGGCAGAACACCGCCATGTGAAGGCTTGGCCCCCTGAGACAGTTTGATCTCGATCGCCTTGACCACATCTTTCTTGGCTTTCTCGGCAAAGGCATCCTTGTCAAACCCGCCCTCAGGGGTACGGCACCCGAAGTAGCCGGTTCCGATCTGCCAGATGATGTCACCACCTTCAGCCAGATGATGCGGCGACAACCCGCCCTCGCCCGTATTATGGGCAAAGCCGCCGTCCTTGGCGCCACCGTTCAGGGCCCGGATGGCGTTTGCGCTCAGCGCTCCGAAACTCATGGCCGAGACGTTCAGGCGCGACGCGTTATACGGTTTTTCGCATTGCGGACCGCCAAGCATCACGCGCTCTTCGCTTTCGGGCACGTCCTTGGGGGCCAGTGAGTGGTTGGCCCGGTGATACCCCACGGTCATGATGTCGTACTGGGTACCAAAGGCCTGCGTGTCCACCTGACCCTTGGCGCGCGAATAGACCAGCGCGCGGATGATCCGGTTGTAGGGCCGGCCGCTTTCGTTGGTTTCCACAAAGTACTGACGGATTTCCGGGCTGACGAATTCCAGCATATAGCGGAAATGACCCAAAACGGGATAGTTGTTCAGAACGTTGTGCTTGGTGGTCAGCATGTCATACAGACCAACGACCGCATACGGCACCAGGAATACAAGGAACCAATGGGCTGGTGGCCAGTAAAACCCCCAGATCGCCACCAGGGGCAGACACACATAGCTGATGAAGTAATAGAGTCTGCGTACAATCATTCCTGATCCCTCTGGGTGGCGCCGAACATTGCGCGACCTTGATTCATTCGACGCCCATGCCGCGCCACCTGATGCAAACGTGGAACAATTTGGCTTTTGATTGCAAGCGATTGTGCCCCCGCCTGCCGGAACAGACGAATTTGTGAAGTGACGCGAGGGGCTTGCATCGGGTTGATCCGGATCGGGGCGGCCTGTAAGGCGATAAGACACGCAAAGCGGGCCGGATAGGTGACGGAACAGAAAACACGACCGGCAATCCGGGTACATTTCTTGATGTTCGCAGCCGTGTTTGTCGGGGGTGCTGCAGGCTCGCTGCTGCGGGAGGCGTTTGCGCTGAGCATACCCGGCGCGCCTTTTCTGACCTCGACCTTCGGCATCAACGTCGTCGCCTGTTTCGTTCTGGGCTGGCTGTATTCCATTCGCCACCGGGTGCATGCCCATGTCCTGCATCTGGGAGCCGTTGGGTTTTGCGGCGGGCTGTCCACATTCTCGTCCTTCGTGGCAGAGCTGGAACGGCTGGCGGAAACCAATCTATGGACAGTACCCGTCGCCGCGGGTCTGGAAATCGCCGTTGGCCTTGCGGCGGCAGTGATGGGTGAGGCCTTGGGTCGCCGTTTTCAGCCCACGAGGCATTCCGAATGACCGACCTCTACCTGCATGCGATGTTTGGATTGGGTGGGGGTCTGGGCGCGGTACTACGGCACTGGCTGGCGCTGCGGGTCAATCATGACCTGCCGCTGTCGACCCTGATCGTGAACGTTCTGGGCAGTCTGCTGCTGGGACTTTGGATCGGATTCCTCGGCGGACCGGTTGAGATGGGTGAAGAGGAAAAGCGGCTTGTCTTCGGATTTTGCGGAGGCTTTACCACGTTTTCAAGTTTTGCCTATCAAACGCTGGAACTAAAGCGTGACCGCACGCTTGTCTTGGCTGCAGGAAACATCCTGCTCAGCCTTGTGCTGTGCTGGCTGGCGTTGTGGCTGGGGCTGATCCTGACCGGTTAATGCGCCTGCACGGTGGCTTGCGTTCCCGGTTTCGGTGCCCGGCAGAAAAACAACAGAGGGATTGTCGCAAGAGCAAGGAGCCCGAGATTGTTGAACACGGTCAGATACGAGATCATTTCGGCCTGCCGCGCGATCTCCTGCCCCAGGATGGCCGCGCCCTCTGCGCTGTCCGGTGTCAGTCCCAGCGGCTGCAAATAGGCCTGCGCCGCCGGGTTGTAAGGCGTCACATTCTGGCTCAGCGCCGCCGTGTTTGTCTGCAATCCGCGCACCACCCATGTGCCTACCAACGAAATCCCCACGGACGATCCCAGCTGACGCGTGACATTGAACAGGCCCGACGCCTCATCCTGACGGGTCTTGCTGATGCTCTCGAACGCCAGAATCGACATCGGCACAAAGACCAGTCCCATACCCAGGCCACTGACGGCACCGGGCCACGCCACCTGCCAGAAACCCGCGTTCAGGTTCAGCCCGCCCAGCATGAAATTCCCCACCGCTGTGAGCAGCAAGCCGGCACCGGCGAGGATACGCGGATCGAACCGGCTGACCAGCACAGCCCCGGTCACCACCATAGACAGGCCAGCCGTGATGCCGCGCGGGATGAACAGATGCCCGGAGTCGATGACCGGGTAATCGAGCAGGTTCTGGACAAAGGTCGGCAGGATCGCGATGCCCCCGAACAGCGAAATGGCGAAGCCCGCGATGATCAGGTTGCACAGGGCAAAGTTGCGATCCGCAAACAGGCGAAGATCGACAACCGACGTTTTCGACGTCAGGGCGTGGTAAACGAACCCAAGCGCGCCAAGGATGGATGCTATGACCGCCACCTGTATGACGCGGGACGACAGCCAATCCTTGGTCTCGCCCTGATCCAGCACGAATTGCAGGCACCCGATTCCGATGGCCAGTAAGGCAAGTCCTTTCCAATCGATCCTGACCTCTTCGGTTTCATCTTCCGGCAACTCCCCGGCCAGCAACAACAGCGCCACGGCGGCCACGGGCAGGTTGACGAAAAACACCATCCGCCATGAGAAGTACTCGGTCAGGATCGCCCCAACCGTGGGCCCAAGCACCGGCGCCACCACAACGCCCAGGCCAAAGACGGCCATGGCCTGACCTCGGTTTTCACGCGGGAAAGCATCAAACAGGATGGACTGCGACAGGGGGATCAGAAACGCGCCGAACATGCCCTGGGCCATACGAAACACGACAATCGTCTCAAGGCTCCAGGACAGGCCGCACATCACCGACATCGTCGCGAACCCGGTCACGGCCGTCAGGATCAGGCGCCGCCGTCCCACCCTGCGCGCCACAAAACCGGTAAGCGGCATGACGACAACCGCCGAGACGATGTAGCTGGTTAAAATCCAGGTCGCCTGATCGGTGGTCGCGCCAAAGGCCGCTTGTATGTGCGGCAAGGCGACATTGACGATGGTGCTGTCCAAAACCTCGAGAATGGCACTGAGAACAACGGCGACCACGATCACCGGATTGACGTGGCTGGCCGTAGCGGATGTCATTTTCCGTCCGTGGAATCTGTCGTGTCTACAACCACCCGACTGCTGCCACCGACACGCAGAGCGGCATCCGTTGGATCAAGCTCAATTCGTACCGGGAACCGGCGCGTGACCTTGACCCAATTTCCGCTGGAGTTCTCGGACGGCAGCAACGAAAACGTGTCGCCGGAGCCGCGCCCGATCGAGGCCACCTTGCCGGTCAGCGTCAGGCCCGGCAGCATGTCAATTTCAACTGTCACCGGCTGACCAGCCCGAATACGCGGCAGCGAGGTTTCCTTGAAATTGGCATCGACCCACCAGTCTGCGGCCTCAATGATCGAAAACTGCGCAAGGTTTTCTGAAACCGTGGAACCCGGTCGCAGGGTCAGGTTGGCAATCCACCCATCCGCCGTTGCATAGACTTTGGTCCAACCCAGATTGGCTTTGTCAATTTCCAGCTGTGCACGCGCCGACAAGACGCCGTCCTGCTTTTCCGCCAGAATGTTTTGCAGCGCCAAAAGAGCGGATTGGCTGGCGGTCAACCGTGCCGAAGCCTGGGCAAAATCGGAAGTTGTCTGATCCAAGGACGCTTGTGCAACATCACCTGTCGAAAACAGAACTTTGGCCCGATCTAACGCCTTCTCCGCCGTGTCATAGGACGATTGCGCACTTTCCACCGTTGCCTCGGCCGCCGCGATCTGTGTGGCAAAAGACTTTGCCTCTGCCTTCGCACCCTCCAGATCGGCCATAGATTGATCAAACGCCGCCTTGAACTGCGTGTCGTCAATCGTGAACAACAGATCGCCGGATTTGATCGACTGATTTTCAATCACATGCACCTCGGCCACCTGTCCGGTCACCAGCGCAGCCACGTATATGATGTTTGCACCCACATAGGCGTCCCTGGTCGACGGGTAACGCTCTTCATGCCGCCAATACAGGATCAGACCCACGGCAATGACGGCCAGCATCACAAAAACCGCGATTGCCTTAAGGGATTTCATGTGCGTTTCCTTTTGTCCTCGGAACAGAAATCCTACATTGCGTGCATGTGCATACGCACAGCCAGATTGCCCAGAATCCACACTGTTCCGAGTATGATGATCAACAGAACCAGAGTTGAAAACAGGATCAGATCCAAATCCTCGCGACTGCTGCGGCGTCGGTCGATGTGCAGAAAGTAAACCAGTTGCACGAGCAATTGAGCCAGCCCCAGCAGGCCAATGGTCAGATAGACTCCCTTGGTTTCAATACCGAAGTGATATGCGATGGCAAACACCGCCAGCGTCAGAAGCAGCGAGCCACCGTAGCCTATGATGTAGCGGCGGCGCTCCCGACGGTGCATCTCCGAGCGTCTATCCATAGGCGAGCCCTCCGAAGTAAACGATGGTGATGATGCCGATCCAGATGAGATCGAGGAAATGCCAGAACAGCGCCAGGCGCACCACACGCGACATCACCAGATCGGTCAGGCCCATGACGCGCAACTGAATACCCAGCACGATCAGCCACACACATCCCGCCGCCACATGCAGACCGTGCAGGGGAACAAGGCCGTAAAACGCCGACAGGAAGCCGCTGCGCTGCGGAACACCCCCCTTTTCGGCCATCGCCGTGAAATCGCGGATTTCCAGAACCAGAAAGCTGATACCCAACAGAAGGGTCACACCGAACCAAAGAATGATGCGGCCCCGGGGCAGGTTGTATTTCAACGCCAGCATGGCCAGGCCCACAGTCAGACTGCTGGTCAACAGGATCATGGTCTGGGCAAAAATACTGGTGAGATCGAACAGCTCATGCGGACCCGGCCCGCCGGCCTGTGCGTCGATCATGGTGATATAGACCGCAAACATCAGGCCGAAATAGACCAGATCGCTCATCAGAAAGACCCAGAAGCCGAAGGTCACGACCTCGGTGGCTTTGTGGGCACTCGCGTGACGTTCGCCAAGGTTGATGCCCGGATAGCTGTGCGTCGGCGCGCGTTTCATGTCACCGCCTCCAGATCAGGTCGGGCCAGTCCGCGGTTCTCCGGCGCCATTTCATGGTCGCGATCAACCGCTGTCGAGTTTTGCACCAGCGTCAGCCACGCCTCGTGCTCTTTGCGCACCTCTTCGGCTGGAATGACGATTTCAGTGCTGGTGTCAAAGCTCCAGACGATGATCGACAGGATGATCAGCAAGGTCATCAGCGCGGCAAGCCACCAGATCCACCAGACAAGCGCAAACATCCAGACACCGCTGAGCACGCACAGGATAAACCCGATGCCGGTGTTCCGTGGCATATAGATGTCTTCATAGGCTTCCGGTTTTGGATACGCGTTGCCACGCTCTTTGGCGGCGGCAAAGTTATCGCGGTCTGTCACATTGGGACTGATCGCAAAGTTATACGGTGGCGGCGGGGCGGGGATCGACCATTCCAATGTGCGTGCGTCCCACGGGTCCCCGACGGGCACGCGGGTCTTTTCCCGATCCCGGATACTGACCCACAGCTGCACCAGAACCGACAGCAGCGCGGACAGGATCACCAGCGCCCCGACCACCGCGACGATCATATAGGGATGAAAACCGGGGTCTTCCCAACTGAACGACCGGCGCGGCATCCCCATCAGGCCGACAAAGTACAAAGGCAGGAAAGTCAGCATGAACCCGACCGTCCACAAAACCACTGTAACACGGCCCCAAAAGTCGTTCAGGCGGAAGCCAAACGCCTTTGGGAACCAGTAATTGTAGCCCGCCAGCAACCCGAACAGCACACCCGGCAACAGAACGTTGTGGAAATGGGCGACCAGAAACAGGGTGTTGTGCACCTGATAGTCCACTGTGGGATTGGCCAGGATCACACCGCTGAGCCCGCCAATGACGAACAGCAGCAGAAAGGCCAGCCCATAGAGCATGGGAACCGAGAACCGGATGCGCCCGCGCCAAAGCGTTGCCATCCAGTCATAGACCTTAACCCCGGTCGGAATGGCGATCAGCATGGTCGCGATGCCAAAGACGGCGTTGATCAGCGCGCTTTGACCCATGGTGAAGAAATGGTGCAGCCAGACGGTAAAGGACAGCACCGCGATCGACATGGTGGCAATGACCAGCGAGTTATACCCGTAAAGCCGTTTTGCCGAGAATGTCGCGAAGACTTCGGAATAAATCCCATAGGCAGGCAAAACCAGCAGGTAGACCTCTGGGTGACCGAACAGCCAAAACAGGTTGGCATAGTTCATCATGTTGCCGCCAAGGTCATTGGTGAAGAAATGAAAATCCAGATAACGGTCGGCGGCCAGCAACATGGCCGCAACGCCCAGCGGTGGCATCGCAAAGACAATCAGGATCGAACTGCAGATGATCGTCCAGCAATACATCGGCAGCCGCATGAACTTCATACCCGGGGCGCGCAGCTTGTAGATCGTAACTGCAAAGTTGATACCTGTCAGCGTCGTACCGATCCCCGACACAACGATGGCCCAGATCCAGTAATCCGGCCCCACACCCGGATTGAACGCGGCGCCGGTATAAGGCGGATACGCCGTCCAGCCGCCGGTCGAGAACTCACCCACCACCAGCGAAACCATCAGCATCATACCCGCCGAGACGGTCAGGCCGAGGCTGATCTGGTTCATAACCGGAAAGGCCACATCCCGCGCACCGATCATCAGCGGCACAAGGAAATTCGCCAGACCGAACACGAACGGCACGGCCACGAAAAAGATCATGATCGTGCCATGGGTACTGAACAGCTCGGCAAAATGCTCGGCTTCCAGAAATCCGTCCCCCGGTCCGGCCGCCTGCTGGGCGCGCATGACAACGCCTTCGAGAACGCCGCGGGCCAGCATAACAATGGCAAACACGATATACATGATGCCGATCTTCTTGTGGTCTGCGCTGGTCAGCCAGTCCCGCCAGAGCGGCCCCCAAAGCCGGAACCATGTCAGCAGACCCACCACCGCGACAACGCCGACGATAACGATGCCCGCCGCCGCATTGGCGACAATCTCATTGGTGTTGGGGTCCTGAATCAGCCCCGCTATGGGAAAGGCATCCCAGTTGAGGCGGCCAAAGAACCCGGACTCAGTCGTCGTCATTGGCTGGCCTCCTGCCCATAGGCGGATGTCCCGGGCTGCTGGTTCAGGGGCAAAGGTTCGCCGCTGTGATACCGGTGCAAAATGGTGTGGAACAGGTCACCCTCGTCCAATTTGAAATAGAGCGCGTTGTCCGGCATCTGGCTCGTACCCAGTGCTGCCTGCACTTCATCCCGATCAGTGCGCATGGCAAGCGTCTGATAGGTATCCGGGTCCAGCAAGATCCCATTTGCCAGGACCGTGTCGACCCATGAATTGAAATCACCCGGTTCCATCGAGACGGTATTGAACTTTTGCTTGGTGAAACCGCGCCCGTTGTACTGTGTGTTTTCGCCCTGCATTTGCTCGGGCTGATCTGCCACCAGATGGAGCTGGGTCGTCATCCCCGGCATCGCATAGATCTGGCCAGCCAACGCCGGGATCATGAAAGACTGCATCACCGTATCGGTCGTCAGCGTCATCGCCACCTGCTGTTTGACAGGGATCCCCAGCTCGCCCACGGTGGCAATCCCCAGATCGGGGTAGATGAACAGCCACTTCCAATCCAGACCGACAACCTGAACCCGCAGGGCCGGTTCTTCGCCAAAAGACGCGGAATACGGGTCTAGACGGTGGGTCGCTTTCCAGAGGTAAAACGACAGGAGCGCAACGATCACCACCGGCACGCCCCACATCAGAAATTCGAGCTTTGCCGAGAAATCCCAGTCGGGCCGGTACGTGGCGGTGCCGCCCTTGCGGCGACGATACCTCAGCGCAATCAGCGGAACCAGTATCAGTACCGGGACGACCGCGATCAGGATCAGGCCCGTCGCGCGCAGCAGGTGCGTTTTCTGAACCGCCGCGATCGGCCCTTGCGGGTCCATGAAGCTGTCGCTGGCCCCCGCCAGTTGGGCCGTGGCCATCAGAACCGCAAATGCCGCCAACAGGACAGCCGACGCGGGAGACGTTCTGAAAGTGGCCATGCCTGACGGTCCTCTCGTGCCCTCTGGTCCGCCAACTATCGGCAAATGCAGAGATTTTCTCAAGGTTTTTTCCGGGCCCGCGATTGCCCGGTACAACAGTCGCTCAACCCTGGGTTAGGGCCTCCGTTATCGCACCCGACTGGCCGGCTTTCTGTTGACTTGAGACAAGGGTCACGACAGACATCTGTGTAATGCGTTTGCTTCTTTTGATATTCTGTCTGGTTTTTCTGGCCGGCGGCGCCTTTGCGCAGGATCGCGCGGCGGTCGAGCGGCAGTTTCAAACCTGGCTGCAAAAGACGATCTGGCCGCAAGCTCGCGCCAAGGGTGTTTCGCGCGCCACCATGGATCAGGCATTTTCGGGCGTGGCATTGAACTGGGACCTGCCCGACCTCGTGCCGCCCGGAAGCGCTGCGAAGACGCCCAAGGCGCAACGCCAGGCCGAGTTTGGCTCACCCGGTCGCTATTTCAATGCCGGGTCCGTACAGGGGGCCACCTCGGTCGGCCGCAAAATGGCCAAACGCCATGCCGCCACGCTTGCGCGGGTTGAGGCGGAGACCGGCGTACCCGGGCGTATCATTCTGGCCATCTGGGGTCGTGAAAGCGGCTATGGACAGGTCCCGATCCGGCACAACGCCTTTCAGGTTCTTGCCACCAAAGGCTTCATGAGCACCCGGTCGGATTACTTCACAGCCGAGTTGATAGCGGCCTTGCAGATTGCCGAGGCCGGTCACGCGCAAGGCCGTGCGCTCAAAAGCAGCTGGGCGGGCGCGCTCGGGCAACCGCAATTCATGCCGTCGAGCTTTCTGACCTATGCGACCGATGGCGACGGCGACGGGCGCGCCGATATCTGGGGCTCGGCTGACGACACAGTCGCCTCGATTGCCACCTATCTGGCCCGACATGGGTGGGTCTCCGGGCGCGATTGGGGATTCGAAGTGGCGGTTCCGCAGTCCTTGTCCTGTGCCCTGGAAGGCCCCGATCAGGGCCGATCCATTCGCGACTGGTCCGCTATGGGTATCGCACGGGTGTCCGGCAATCCCTTTCCAGCACATGAGATGGCCACAGAAGGCTATCTGATGATGCCAGCTGGCCGGAACGGCCCGGCTTTTCTGGTCACACCGAATTTCTATGTGCTGAAGGAATACAACAAGAGCGATCTTTACGCCCTGTTCGTAGGTCATGTCGGTGACCGCATTCAATACGGGGTGGGGGATTTCAACGGACGCTGGGGCAAGGTCGGCGGGCTGTACCGATCCGACATTGCCGCCATGCAGCGTGCACTGGAACAGCAGGGGCACGATGTCGGCGGGGCCGACGGTCTGCCGGGCTTCAAAACCCGCCGATCAATCGGACGCTGGCAGGAAGCGACCGGGCGCGAGCCTACCTGTTTTCCTGAAGAACGGATGAAATCCGATTTGGTCCCCTGATTGGGTTGTCTGCAAAAAGCGCAGAATCTCTCCCCATCCGCACCGGCTTTGCAACAGGTGATTCGCCGGATTTAGGCATGGTTCCAGATCGGGCATGGCTGAATTCTTGTCCACCAACCCCTGCTGCGCGCGCAGACCTTAACATAAGTGTTACAACAACACTCTGATTGATCA
Source organism: Ruegeria sp. AJ12 (assembly GCF_056536245.1). NCBI lineage: Bacteria > Pseudomonadati > Pseudomonadota > Alphaproteobacteria > Rhodobacterales > Roseobacteraceae > Ruegeria > Ruegeria sp. AJ12. The sequence goes on along the minus strand of NZ_JBQFJJ010000002.1, from coordinate 66,117 downwards.
CAAAGTTTCAGCACGACCCCGCGGTTCGGTTCTTTTCCTCCTTTGGTTGAGTTCACCCGGGAGAGCGTCTTTAACCTTTTTTCAAATAATGGCACGTTCCTGCGCAGTGAAAGACAGCTTTCGCAATCACGTTCCGACACCGAACTGAAAGGCATTGACGCAGTGCGCATTGCGACCACGTATCGCCACTTTCGATCAAGGCTGGTTCTCGATCCATGTCGGAAAAAACGGTGACCGCGCGCATTCCGTGACAGAGGCGCATATCCGGCACCCAAAATGGGAGAAAACACCATGAACAGATACATCCGAACTTCACTGGTGGGTCTGATGACCTCGACCTTTATCGCCGGCACAGCCTTCGCGGCCGGCACACATCCGGACACGGGCGAAGCGCTGGCCGAGGACCAGACCTTCACGTATCGTATTCTCGACGAACACAGCTCGGTCGACCCGCAGGTCGTCGAGGATGTGACCGGCGCCGAAATCGTCCGCGATCTGTTTGAAGGACTGATGAACCAGGACGAGGACGGTAATCTGGTTCCCGGTGTTGCAACCGGCTACACAACCAATGACACAAAAGACGTGTACACCTTTACGTTGCGTGACGCGAAATGGTCCAATGGCGATCCGGTGACTGCAGGCGATTTCGTTTTCGCCTGGAAGCGCGCCGTCGATCCCACACTGTCCTCGCCTTATGCGTGGTTCATGGAACTGATGTCGATCGAGAACGCCGCAGCGATCATCGCCGGCGAGACGCCCGTCGACGAACTCGGCGTCAAAGCGATTGATGACAAAACCCTGGAAGTGCGTCTGAGTGCCCCCCTGCCCTATTTCGCCCAGATGACGACGCATTCCACCACCTTCCCGGCTCCTCAGAAGGTCATCGAGGAGTTTGGCGATGCCTGGACCAAACCAGAGAACATTGTCTCGAACGGTGCATATGTTCTGACCGAGCATCTGCCGCAGGAACGCTCGGTTCGGGAACGTAACGAGATGTATTGGGACAACGACAACACCATCATCGACAAGGTCGTCGCCCTCGTCATCAATGACGAAAACGTCGCTCTGACCCGTTACCTCGCGGGCGAGTTGGACCGCACCGAGATCCCCGCCGGTCAGTACCCGCGCCTGAGCCAGGAACACCCGGATGAGGCCATCAGCTTCCCGCGTCTGTGCAACTACTACTACACGTTCAACCTGTCCGACGGCGGACCCGAGGCCTTTAAGAACCCGAATGTCCGTCAGGCCCTGTCTCTGGCCGTCGACCGCGCGATCATCACCGAAAAGGTCATGGCGGGAGGTCAGCCCGAAGCGTACACATTTGCCCCCGAAGCGACCGCAGGGTTCACCGTTCCCGCCGTCGAGATGGCGTCGATGTCCCAGGCCGAGCGCGATGAACTGGCCAAGGAACTGCTCGCGGAAGCTGGTTATGGCTCTGACAACCCGCTGAGCTTTGAGATGGTCTACAACACTTCGGAGGACCACAAAAAGGTCGCCGTCGCCCTGAGCCAGATGTGGAAGCAGAAACTGGGCGTAAACGTTCAGCTTGCCAACATGGAATGGAAGGTGTTCCTGGAAGAGCGCGGCAACCAGAACTTCGATCTGGCGCGTGGCGCATGGTGCGGCGACTACAACGAGGCCTCCACCTTCCTCGATCTGCTGCAGTCGGATTCCGGCTACAACGACGGCAAATATGCCAACCCGCGTGTCGACGAGTTGTTGGCAGAAGCTAAGACTGCGGACGACCCGGCGCCCCTGTACACCGAGGTCGAGCGCATCCTTGCGCAGGAAACCCCTGTGATCCCGATCTACCACTATGCAGGTGTCTACATGATGGACAGCGACGTTGGGAACTGGCCCGTGAACAATGTCGAGCAGAACTGGTACTCGAAGAACCTCTACAAGCTCGCCGAGTAATCGTCATGGAACCTCGCCCTGCCCCGGACCTGTCCGGGGCAGGGCCAATAATGATGGGGGCATGACATGCTTGCCTATAGTCTGCGGCGATTGCTCGTCGCGATTCCGACGATCCTGTTGCTGATCGTCGCCTGTTTCTTTCTGATGCACTACGCGCCCGGCGGACCGTTCACTTCGGAACGGCCATTGCCACCGCAGGTTCTGGCCAATATCGAGGCACGCTATGGGCTCGACCAGCCGTTGTGGAAGCAGCTTTGGGACTACCTGTACAATATCGTCGTGCATTTCGATTTCGGCCCGTCCTTCAAATTCAAAGACCGGGACGTGAATGACATCATCGCGCAGGGCTTTCCGATCTCGCTGACTTATGGCTCGCTCTCATTTCTGGTTGCGACGACCATCGGCGTCGGTTTGGGGATTGCAGCCGCGATCAAGCACAACAGCTGGATCGACTATTTTGCCGTCGGCCTGGGAATTGCGGCGCAAGCGCTGCCGAATTTCATCATGGGCCCGATCCTGATCCTGACCTTCACTCTGTGGCTGGGATGGCTGCCCGGTGGCGGCTGGAATGGTGGCCAGTGGCAATATCTGGTGATGCCGGTCATCGCGCTGGCCACATCCTACATGGGCTCGATCGCACGGATCACCCGGTCTTCGATGCTGGAGGTTCTCAACTCGAACTTCATCCGCACCGCGCGGGCCAAGGGCTTGCCGACCCGAACCGTGATCTGGCGCCACGCGCTGAAACCCACGCTGCTGCCGGTCGTGTCCTACCTGGGCCCGGTCTTCGTCTACGTGCTGACGGGATCGGTCTTTGTGGACATCTACTTTTCAACCGGCGGCCTGGGTCAGGCCTATGTCGGATCGGCCCTGTCGCGTGACTATGCCGTGCTGCTGGGGGTCACGATCCTCTATGGCGCGCTGACCGTTATCGTGAACCTGCTGACCGACCTGGCCTATGCCTGGTTCGATCCGAAAATCCGCTACTGAGGGGCTGGCAATGTTTGGAAAATCACAAAAAGCCGCCCATCTGGCCGAAGACGTCACCGACTACACGGCCATTCAGGGGCGTTCGCTCTGGCAGGATGCGCGCATGCGGTTTGTCCGCAACAAGGCCGCAATGGCCAGCGTCTTTATTCTGGGGCTTATCGTGCTGTTCACGATAATCGGACCCTGTTTCGCCGTCTGGAACAACGAAGAGATCGACTGGAACGTCATGGGAGACGTGCGCGGCATGGGCATGCCGTCGATTGAAACGGGACACTATTTCGGCGTCGATGATCTGGGGCGCGACCTCTACAGCCGGGTCATTCAGGCCACGACTACCTCGCTGCTGGTTGGTCTGATCGGGGCCGCGACGGCGCTGATCTTCGGCACGTGCTACGGCATCGCCGCAGGCTATATCGGCGGGCGCACCGACGGCGTGATGATGCGCTTTGTCGACATCCTGCTGGCGATCCCCACGACGCTGATCATCATCCTGCTGCTGGTGGTTGCCGGGCGGTCGTTCTTTACCCTGTTCATCGCGTTGGGCGCGGTGGGGTGGCTGACCATGGCTCGGATTGTGCGCGGGCAGACACTGACCCTGAAAAATCGCGAGTTCATCGAGGCGGCCCGGGCCGCCGGCGTCAGCGAATTCACCATCATGTATCGCCACATCCTGCCCAACCTGCTGGGTGTCGTGATCGTCTACGCCTCGCTGCTGGTGCCCGAGATGATCCTTGTTGAAAGTTTCATCTCGTTCCTGGGTCTGGGGATTTCCGAACCCTATACCTCGCTCGGCCGCCTGATCGCCGAAGGGGCCGGGACCATGGGCTATGGAACCCTGTGGCAGCTGCTGTTCCCCCTAACATTCTACGTCACCATCATCATCACCATGTTCTTCATTGGCGATGGTCTGCGTGACGCACTGGACCCGAAGGACCGCTGATATGAGTCTGTTTTCCGTAAAGGACCTGAGCGTCCAGTTCGATACACCGGATGGCGTGGTCGAGGCCGTCAAAGACATCTCCTTTGAGATTAACCCGGGCGAATGCCTGGGCATCGTCGGCGAAAGCGGGTCGGGCAAAAGCCAGACCTTCATGGCAGCGATGGGGCTTTTGCCGACCGCTGGCCGCGCTTTGGGGTCGGTCACGCTGAACAGCCAGGAGATTCTGAACCTGCCAGTGGGCAAACTGAACCAGATCCGGGGCGCCGATGTCGGCATGATCTTTCAGGACCCGCTGACGGCCCTGACCCCGCACCTGCGGGTGGGTCAGCAAATGCGCGAGGTTCTGCAAATCCACGAGGGTTTGCAGGGATCAGCCGCGCGCAAACGGTGCCTGGAGTGGCTCAATCGCGTGCGTATCCCCGAGGCCGAACGGCGTCTGGATCAGTATCCGCACGAGCTGTCCGGCGGGATGCGTCAGCGCGTGATGATCGCCATGTCGATGCTGTGCAACCCCAAGCTGCTGATCGCGGATGAACCCACAACGGCGTTGGATGTGACGGTGCAGGCCGACATTCTCGACCTGATGGTGCGCCTGCAAAAAGACGAAGGCACAGCCATAGCTCTGATCACTCATGACATGGGTGTCGTCGCACGGATGTGTGACCGCATTCAGGTGATGCGCATGGGCGAATTTGTCGAAGCCGGCACAACGCACGACATCTTTCGCGCACCGCAGCACGACTACACCCGCACTTTGCTTGAGGCAATGCCGCGGATCGATGCCGGGGATGCACCACGCGCGCTGGAGAAAACCGAGGCGCCGCTGCTGAAGGTCGATGATGTCAAAGTGCATTTCCCGATCCATATCTCGGGAGGATTGTTTGGACACAAGGTGCCCTTGAAGGCCGTCGACGGCGTCAGCTTCGACATTCGCAAGGGTGAAACCCTGGGTGTGGTCGGCGAATCCGGATGTGGAAAGTCCACACTGGCGCGTGCTGTTCTGCAGTTGATCGAACCCAGTGCTGGCAATGTCAGCTGGCTGGGCCATCCCATTGTCGGATTGAAACGGTCCGAGTTGAACAAGTATCGCAAGGACCTGCAGATCGTGTTCCAGGATCCTCTGGCCAGCCTCGATCCGCGCATGACAATCTCGGCCTCAATTGCCGAGCCATTGAAGACCTATCGCCCCGACCTGACCGAACGCGAACGCAAAAAGAAGGTCGCCGAAATGATGGAGCGTGTCGGCCTGAAGGCCAACATGATCAATCGCTATCCGCATGAACTGTCCGGTGGGCAGAATCAGCGCGTGGGCATTGCCCGGGCGATGATCAACAAGCCCAAACTGATCATCTGCGACGAGGCGGTCTCGGCACTGGACGTCTCGATCCAGGCCCAGATCGTGGACCTGCTGCGCGAGCTGCAACAGGAATTTGGGCTGTCGATGATCTTCATCAGCCACGATCTGTCGGTCGTGCGGGCCATATCGAACCGGATCATGGTCCTGTATCTGGGCCGGATCGTAGAGCTGGGTGATGGCGAGGTCATCTGTTCCGAGCCGATCCACCCCTATACGAAATCCCTGATCTCTGCGGTGCCGATCCCTGATCCGGATGTCGAGCGCAGCCGGCAGCGGATAAAACTGCCGGGCGAATTGCCCTCTCCCATGGATCCCAAGGCGGCGCTGCGGTTCCTTCCCAGTCGACTGGTGGCAGGCGAGACGGATTACATCCCCAAACTGAGCGAGGTTGCCCCGGATCATTTCGTCGCCGAACACGATCCGCTGGAAAAGATCCTGGCACAAGTTTGACAGACAGCCCCGCGGCCGATTCCCGGCCGCGGGGCAATTTCTTGCCGAGTTCAGGCATTGTTCAGCCAACCCGCGACGCGCTTCGTCCACCGGCAACACACGCGGGACAGAGACAAAACCCAAAGAAACCAACGGTTGTTTTTGACTCCAACCGTTCAAGGTGGCACGTTTTGACCAATTAGCGCTCGGAACACCGGGCATCATTGATTGATCCGGCTTCGCAGCCTAAGAGAAACTCCGGATGCGCTTTTGCGTCCGCATTTTTGCTGAATTTGAGAGGCACCATGGCACGCAAGGTTACCAAGGCGATTTTCCCCGTGGCCGGACTGGGCACACGGTTTTTGCCGGCGACAAAATCGGTTCCGAAAGAGATCATGACATTGGTCGACCGCCCTTTGGTGCAATATGCCATCGACGAGGCGCGCGCAGCGGGCATCACCGAATTCATCTTTGTCACATCACGCGGCAAATCCGCGTTGGAAGACTATTTCGATCACAACCTCGTTCTGGAACAAGAGCTAAAAGCCAAAGGCAAGGACGCACTTTTGGAAACGCTGAACGCGACCAACATGGAAAGTGGTGCAATCGCTTACATCCGCCAGCACAAGGCGTTGGGGCTGGGTCATGCCGTCTGGTGCGCACGGCGCCTTATCGGCGACGAGCCTTTTGCCGTGATGCTGCCCGACGATGTAATTGCGGCGGAAAAGCCCTGCCTGCAACAGATGATCGAGGCCTATGAGGAAACCGGCGGCAACATGGTCGCCGCCATGGAAGTACCGCCAGAGCAAACCAGCTCTTACGGCGTTCTGGATGTCGGCGACAATATTGGCACCGTGGTACGTACCAAGGGAATGGTGGAAAAGCCCAAACCCGAGGAGGCACCGTCGAACCTCGCCGTGATCGGCCGCTATGTTCTGGGACCCTCAGTTCTGTACAACCTGAACCAAAAGAGAAAAGGCAGCGGTGGCGAAATCCAGCTGACAGATGCAATCGCCGAAGACATCGGTAACGGCGTTCCCGTGTTTGGATACAAGTTTGAAGGGCAACGGTTCGACTGCGGCTCGAAAGCCGGCTTTTTGCAGGCAACTGTGGCCTTTGCACTGGCCCGCGACGACCTGCGCGACGACCTGAGCCAATACCTCAATGACATCGTGGCCACGGGGAAAGCGGCACAGTAACCGAATGCCCTTCCCCTGCCGGTCAATTAAGGCGATACCGTCTGCAAATCGGCGGCCAAAGGTACGTGCATCATGACAAACATCCACCCCGTCATCCTCTGCGGCGGCTCGGGCACCCGTTTGTGGCCTCTCTCCCGAAAAAGCTATCCCAAGCAGTTTGTGCCGCTGATCGGCGAGACCAGCCTGCTGCAGGATTGCGCCGAAAGGATGCGTGGGCCGAAGGCTGCGCCGTATGCCAAGCCTTTGATTCTAACCAACGAAGCCTTTCGTTTTGTGGTCCCTGAACAACTCACCGCAATTGGCGTGGACCCCGGCCCGATCCTGATCGAACCCGAAGGGCGCAACACCGCCCCGGCGGTCCTGGCCGCCGCGTTGTATCTGGCGGCCAAGGACCCTGACGCCATCATGCTGGTTGCCCCGTCTGACCACGTTGTGCCGGACAAATCAGCCTTTCATCAGGCGGTGGCCGAGGGCGCCCGCACCATTGTTGAACGCGGTGATCTGGTGACGTTTGGCATAACCCCGGACCGGCCAGAGACCGGCTATGGCTATCTAAAGCTCAGCCAGACTCCGGACGGCACTGGCGCTGCGGTGCCATTGGATCGGTTCGTCGAAAAACCCGATCTGGACAGCGCGAGGTCCATGCTGGACGCCGGCAGCTATCTATGGAATTCGGGCATTTTCCTGTTTGCCGTTCGCGATATCATCGCAGGGTTTGAACGCTATGCCCCTGCCCTGATCGAACCGGTAAAACACGCCGTGGGCAACGCCGTGGCCGATCTTGGCTTTCTGCGGCTCGACGCTGTGGCCTGGGCCGGGGTCGAAGATATCTCGATCGACTATGCCGTGATGGAAAAGGCGCCGAACCTGAGCGTTGTTCCTTATGCGGCCGGATGGTCGGATGTCGGCAGCTGGACAGCTGTGCAGGAGCTGACCCATCCCGACGCGCAGGGCGTCGCAACAACCGGGGACGTGACCACAATCGACTGTCGCAATGTGCTGGTACGGTCGGAATCGCCGTCGCAGGAAGTTGTGGCCATGGGTCTTGAGAACATGATCGCCGTGGCCATGCCAGATGCCGTTCTCGTGGCCAGTATGGACAAGGCACAGGATGTCAAACAGGCCGTCGCGGCGCTCAAAGCCAAGGGTGCCAAACAGGCAGAATCCCTGCCGGTGGACCACCGCCCCTGGGGTTGGTTTGAAAGCCTTGTGATCGGCGACCGGTTTCAGGTCAAACGCATTCATGTGCACCCCGGCGCGTCGCTCAGCCTGCAGTCTCATCACCACCGGTCGGAACACTGGATTGTGGTGGAAGGCACTGCAAAGGTCACCATTGATGAGGATGTGCGCCTCGTCTCCGAGAACGAGTCGGTCTACATCCCTCTGGGCGCGGTGCACCGGATGGAGAATCCGGGCAAAGTGCCGATGGTGCTGATTGAGGTGCAAACCGGGACATACTTGGGTGAGGACGATATCATCCGCTACGAAGACATTTATGCCCGCAAGTAACCTAGCGGGTCATCGTCGGATCATCTGCGCGAATCTCCAGCTCCCGTAGAATCAGGTCGGGGCGGTTTGCCCTTCAACACCTGCGACAGAGCGGGTGTTACCGCGTGTTTGTTTCCACATTGGAAATCTGAGGTTAACAAACCGATTTCGAGGCGTTCGGGCAGGTCAGACGGGATTTACGGGCATCGCTGCAGGGTGGCGCGCAATGACAGTGTCGGACCGACAGCCACAGGAGGATGCCCATGTCCCAGACCTCACCCCGATTGACCCTACCCTTTTTGCAACCGTCGCAGGCGCAAAAACATGTCACCCACAACGAAGCGCTGCGCCAGTTGGATCTGGTGGTGCAGCTGAGCGTTGTCGCCACCAACGCAATCAATCCACCAACCGCGCCGGAACAGGGCGAAGTGCATGCCTTGGGAGCAGCCCCGACCGGAGACTGGAACGGCCACCCGGGTGAACTGGCCGCATGGCTGGACACGGCCTGGCATTTCGTTACGCCGGATACCGGTTGGCGGGCCTGGGATCAGGCATCCGGGCAATTGAAGGTCTGGGACGGGGCCAACTGGATCGAACCCCCGGTTTCTACTCAGAACCTCGACGGGCTGGGCATCGCCACGGGCTATGACAGCACAAATCGCCTGTCGGTGCGCGGCCCGGCCACCTTGCTCAGTCACGAGGGCAGCGGGCATCAGCTGAAAATCAACAAGGCCGGTGCGGGTGACACCGCCTCGCTGCTGTTTCAGTCAAACTGGACCGGACACGCGGAAATGGGTTTGTCGGGCAATATCGCGTTTTCCATCAAGGTGTCGCCCGACGGCGGCAGCTGGATCGAAGCGTTGACGATTGATCCGGCGACGGGGATCGCGAGCGGCTCAGCCGTGCAGACCAGTGCCGACGATACCACATCAGGACGTCTGATGCGCGCCGATTTCGGATATGGGCCCGGCAACCTGTTGGGTTCTGTTTCTGAGTCTTCCGGTGCGCCGACCGGTGCTGTGATCGAGCGCGGCAGCACATCGACTGGTGACTATGTCCGGTTTGCGGATGGCACTCAGATCTGTACGGCCATGCAGAACCCCGTGGCGTGTGCCACCGCTGAAGGTGCCCTTTTTTCCAGCGATTCAGCGACTTGGGATTTTCCTATCTCTTTCGCAACCGCACCCGTCGTCAGCGGCAGCGGCGGTGCCACAGGCCGCTTCCTTGGACTGGACGCCCCAACACTCGCACTTGTGACCTATAAGGTTCTGTCGTCTGTGACGGACGCAACCACGTTGGCGCCCACGATTACCGCCATCGGCCGCTGGTTCTGATGAACGTTTCGCCTGGGCCGCGTGCCCGGGCGGTCAACTGGCCCGCAGATTTGCTGTCGGCTGCTTCAAATACCACGCGTAGGTCTCACGAACACCGTCTTCGAGCCCGATGCTGGCGCGCCATCCCATATCCGCCAGACGCGACACATCCATCAGCTTTTGCTTGGTGCCATCCGGCTTGCTCGTATCCTGCGTGATCCGGCCATTGAATCCCACAACCCCAGCCACAAGTTCCGCCAGCTCCGCAATCGAGACATCCGACCCGTAGCCCACATTGATATGGCTGAGCATCGGCTGCGTATTGGCTGCGTAGACATCCCGCGGCAAGTCCAGAACGAACAGGGATGCCTCTGCCATGTCATCCACGTGCAGGAATTCGCGCCGCGGCTTTCCGGTCCCCCAGATCGCTACTTCATCCAACCCGTCGCGCTGCGCCTCGTGGAACCGACGGATCAACGCTGGCAGGACATGGCTGTTCTCGGGATGAAAATTGTCCCCCGGCCCGTACAGATTGGTCGGCATGACCGAGCGATAGTCGACCCCATGCTGCCGATTGTAGCTTTCGCACAGCTTGATCCCGGCAATCTTTGCGATGGCATAGGGCTCGTTTGTTGGTTCAAGAACCCCTGTCAGCAGGGCGTCCTCGCGCATGGGCTGCAGAACCTTGTGGGGGTAAATGCACGAGCTGCCCAGTTGCAACAGATGTCTGACCCCTGCTGCAAAAGCCTGATGGATCACATTGCATTCGATCATCAGGTTTTCATAAATGAAATCAGCCGGGTACGTGTTGTTGGCATGGATGCCACCCACCCTGGCCGCTGCCAGGATCACGACATCCGGCTGTTCCGCCTGCATGAAGTCGCGCACGTCCGTCTGATTGGTCAGGTCCAGTTCGGCATGGGTGCGGGTGATCACCTCCAGCGCCTCGCCCGCGGATTGCCGATCCTGTAGCCGTCGGAGGATGGCGCCTCCGACCATACCGCGATGCCCTGCCAGATAGATCTTGCGCATGACGCCCTCCTCAGCCGTTTTCCAGGCTGACAGGCAGGTCATAGCCGTGCTGTTTCAGCAGCGCGTGGCGCTTGGCGGTTTTCAGGTCCTCGCGCACCATTTCTTCGCACATGTCCTGCACGGTCAGTTCCGGCACCCATCCCAGTTTCTGCCTTGCTTTCGAGGGATCCCCCAACAACGTCTCAACTTCCGCCGGACGGAAGTATTGCGGGTCGATCCGCATGACCACGTCCCCCGGTGTCAGCGCGGGGGCGTTGTCGCCATCAATATGTTTGACGGTCGCAACCTCATCAACGCCGTCGCCCGTGAACTCGACCACAACGCCAAGTTCGGCAGCGGACCATTCGATGAATTGACGAACGGAATACTGCACGCCTGTGGCAATCACGTAATCCTCGGGCGTGTCCTGTTGCAGCATCATCCACTGCATCCGCACGTAATCCTTGGCATGTCCCCAATCGCGCAGACTGTCGATGTTGCCCATGTACAGGCACTCTTCGAGGCCCTGTGCGATATTAGCCAGGCCGCGCGTGATCTTGCGCGTCACAAAGGTCTCGCCCCGGCGCGGGCTCTCATGATTGAACAGGATCCCATTGCAGGCATACATCCCGTAGGCCTCGCGGTAGTTCACTGTGATCCAGTAGGAATAAAGCTTGGCAACGGCATAAGGCGAGCGCGGGTGGAACGGCGTTGTCTCTCGCTGCGGCGTTTCCTGCACCAGCCCATACAGCTCGGACGTCGACGCCTGATAGAACCGCGTTTTGTCCTCCAGCCCCAGAAACCGGATCGCTTCCAACAGGCGCAGGGTCCCGATGGCATCCACATCCGCCGTGTATTCCGGGGATTCGAAACTGACCGCCACATGCGATTGTGCCCCGAGATTATACACCTCGTCCGGCTGAACCTGCTGAATGATTCGCGTCAGGTTCGAGGTGTCGCTCAGGTCACCGTAATGCAGGTGCAGTTTCGGGTTGGGCTCGTGCGGATCCTGATAGATGTGATCGATGCGCTGGGTGTTGAATGATGATGCCCGCCGCTTGATCCCGTGAACTTCGTATCCTTTTTCCAACAGGAACTCGGCCAGGTACGATCCGTCCTGGCCTGTTATGCCGGTAATCAATGCCGTTTTGGTCATATCTGAGCCCTTAAGTGCAATTGCGCCTGTTTATGGTCTCAAAAACAGCAAGAATCTGTGGAATGCAACCCAAGGCGCCGCTCAGGCATTGAAACCGGCGCCGGATTCCCTGATTGTGCGCGCGCCACCAGCGGTAATTGGTAAGAAGGATTTTATTAATGCGTATTGCGATGATCGGCACAGGCTATGTGGGTCTGGTGTCCGGAGTGTGCTTCTCGGATTTTGGCCATGATGTGATCTGCGTCGATAAGGCGGATCAGAAGATTCAGATGCTGCAGGCGGGCGAGGTTCCGATCTATGAGCCGGGACTGGACGTGCTGATGGCCAAGAACGTGGCCGCCGGACGCCTGAGCTTTACCACCGATCTGGCCGCTGCCGTTGATGGCGCGGATGCGGTGTTCATCGCGGTGGGCACGCCAACCCGGCGCGGCGATGGTCACGCTGATCTGACCTACGTGATGGCCGCCGCCGAAGAGATCGCAAACGCGGTGACCGATTACACAGTGATCGTCACCAAATCGACCGTTCCGGTCGGAACCAACCGCAAGGTGCACGCAGTCGTTTCGGCCGCGAACCCAAAGGCAGAGTTTGATGTCGCGTCGAACCCGGAATTCCTGCGCGAAGGCGCTGCGATCGACGATTTCATGCGCCCTGATCGCGTTGTTGTCGGCGTCGAAAGCGACCGTGCTGCCGAAGTGATGGCGGAAATCTACCGCCCGCTCTATCTACGCGATTTCCCGATCCTGACCACGGATCTGGAAAGCGCCGAAATGATCAAATATGCCGCCAATGCTTTTCTGGCAACCAAGATCACCTTTATCAACGAAATCGCAGGCCTGTGCGAACGCGTCGGCGGTGACGTGAAAGAGGTCGCGCGCGGCATCGGACTGGACGGCCGGATCGGCAACAAATTCCTGCACGCGGGTCCCGGCTACGGTGGATCGTGCTTTCCCAAGGACACCGCCGCGCTGGCACGGATCGGGCAGGAACACGCACATCCGATGCAGATCACCGAAACGGTCATTCGGGTGAATGATGAAATCAAAAAGCGGATGATCGAAAAAATCCGCGAGGCCTGCAGCGACAGTTTCAACGGCAAGACAGTTGCCATGCTGGGTGTGACCTTCAAACCCAACACAGACGACATGCGCGACGCGCCGTCATTGACCATCGTGCCAGCCCTCATCGGTGGCGGCGCCAAAGTGAAGGTCGTTGATCCACAGGGACGGGCCGAGGGCGAAGAGCTGCTGCCGGGCGTGGAATGGTCGGACGATCCGTATGAGGCGGCAAAAGACGCGGATGTCGTCGTGCTACTAACGGAATGGAATGAATTCCGGGCCCTGAACCTGACGGATCTGGCCGGGGCCATGAAGACCCCCAGAATGGTGGACCTGCGCAATATCTATTCTGAGGGCACCGTGATGAAATCAGGATTTGAAGCCTATGTTGGGGTCGGACGCTGACCGCCCGACCTAACCGACATTTATTGAGGGCGTATCACAGGGCCGCAGTCCAGACCCGGTAGCGGCCCTGCCCCGTTACCTCACGGATAAGACCGCGCCGGGTGAACCGGTCGATGTTTCGCTGAACCGCCGCGCGCGAGGCCTGCGTCAGGTCTTCGGCCAGCGGGGCCGAGACCATCGGCCAGGCGGTCAGCACCTCGATCAGTCTCGGCGGGGTGCGACCGCTCAGGTCTTCGGTTGCCTCGCGGGCGCGCTCTTCCCAGGTGCTCACCCGGTCAAGATGCAGCAGCGCAGCCAGCACCGCCTGCCCCGCCCCTCTGATCCAGGCAGCCAGCTTTTCATCCGCCTCGCCAACACCGCGCAAAGCGCCGGGGCCTGACAGGGCCAGCGGCATGAACATCGCCCCGCCCCGCCCCATGCCTGCCGCGTGTCGCGCGGCAATGATGGCAGCTTCGGTGTCCTGTCCGATCCCTTGTGACAAGGCGCGCCACGCGTGAAACGCCATTGCCGCCTGCGTCACAGGATGCAGCCCGTCAGCATTGCGCATGACCTCGGCCAGATCAGCCACCGCCTCCGGGACGTCCTCGATCCCCTGTGCCATTCGGTCCAGAAACGCGGTCAGGCCAGCGTCCCACCCGCCAACCGCCGGTGCTGCGCCCGAGGTCAACCGGCGAACCGCCCAGCCCGCCCGGAACAGGGCCTGCACATCATCGCTGGTCGCCCCGATCCGCAGACCGGTCCACAAGGCCAGCCGGTCGACGCTGATCCGGTCGCCGGTCCACCAGCCCAGATCGGACACGTCCATCAGGGCCAGCCGATGCGTCCAGCCATCCGGCCCAGCCCGCAAGCGTTCATCCAAAGCTCCGAATGTCACCGCCAGATCGGCCAGCTCAACCGACAGATCCGCCTGCGCCGCGCGCCAGTCGCGCGGATCAAACAGCATACGCCGATCAGCGCGTGGCCCGGGCGGCAGGAAATCCTCCTGCGGTTCGTCCTCGTCGGGCGGCAGAAACCAGAGGTCATCCTCGTCGGGCGCGTCGGCATCATAAATGCTGGGAGGCCCCACATCCTCAGCCTCGTCATCCGGAACAGACCTGACAGGTTTCGATTTCATAAGTGACATTCTTCGGGCATTTCAAAAGCTCCACAAGGGGTTTTCTGAAATGCCCTGAGACACCGGACGATCAGCTGGAAAACGTGTCCGTCAGAACATCCAGCTTTTCACCCAGATCGGTCTCGGCATCAGCACCCAAAAGCATGTAACCATACCCGTCCCGCGCCCATGTCGCGGTCGCCAGACCGCTCAGGACCGCCTGCTGCATGTCCTTGTTCGGGGCGCCCGGACCTTGCCGAATGACGCAGAACGCCAGCGGCTGACCCTGTTCGTCTGCAAACACAACCTGCACCAGCGGCTTGCCTTTGAATGACAATATCTGAGCCCGCTTCAGATCCAGCCCCGGCAACGCCTCGAGCGCTTCGCGATTCAGCGAACGGCCAAGCTGTTCCTCGGCCTGCGCAAACTGTTCGTCCAGAGACGCGGGAGAGCTGTCGAGCGACGAAATCGTTTCCGGCACATAGAGTGACTGGTAGAGCGCGGCCTGTTCCGCCCATCCCATCTCGGCCGGGCGCGTCGCCCAGTATGTTGCCGACACGGCGATTACCGCAACCGACGCGGCAATGGCCAGCAAACGCAACGGTCCCCCGGAATAAGCTGGCGCCGACGGGGTCGATTCCGGCAACTCCACATGTGGTGTCTGGGCGGGCACCTCTTCAAAAACCTTCTGAACCACCGGCGCAAACGGGTCGAGCGCCATCAGACGCTGCTCAAGCGCGACATCGGCCTCTACCGCAGCCTCAATGGCGCGGCACTGGCCCTCGTCCAGGCTGCCTTCCAGATACGCCAACAGCGTCTCGTCGGAAAACGTCATTTGCCACTCCGTTGCGCGGCATCTGCCGCATCATGCTGCATTACGGTCCTGAGTTTCTGCCGGGCATTTGACAGCCGGCTCATGATCGTACCGATAGGAACCTCCAGCAAAGCAGCGGCTTCGCGGTAGCTGTATCCCTCGACGAAGACAAGCATGACCGTTTCCCGCTGCGCTTCTGGCAGCTGCATCACTTGGGTAAACACTTCAGACGCGAAAATATTCGTTTCTGAATCGGGTCCGGTTGCAACCAAATCCGCCTCGGGCGTGACCGACAAGGCCTGAGCGCGGCGTACCGACCGCGCGCGCACCTCGTTCAGCCAGATCGACCGGCAGATTGTCATCAGCCAGGAATCCAGCCGCTCATGCGAATTGACCTGATGATGACGCTCTAGCGCGCGCAGGCAGGTGGCCTGCAACAAGTCATCGGCCACGTCCGATGCGCCTGACAGGGCCAGCGCAAAACGCCAGACACGTTTCGTATGCGTCTGCACCGCACTCCGCACGGCCTGTTCGGAACTGATTTCAGCGCCCATCGAATAAAACGCGACCTGTGTGTGTTTGTCATTCACGGACCGGGCCCGCGGGGTCAGGACTGACATACACCGTGGAGGAATGAAATGAAACTTCTGTTCAAGGCAGTCACGATTGCGTCGGCAATTGTTGCAACCCCGATCTGGGCCACAAGCTGGACGCTTGTGCCGGACGGGTCTCACCTGGCTTATGGCACCATCAAGAAAGACACTGTGGGCGAGGTGAATTCATTCACCAACCTCAGCGGTCATGTCAGCCCGGACGGCAAGGCCGAGATCGAGATCGATCTGTCCTCGGTGGAAACGAACATCGACATCCGCAACGAGCGGATGATCGAGTATGTCTTTCGCAAGGCCGCCACCGCGAAGTTGACCGCCGCGTTCGATATGGACGAGGTTTCCGCCCTGGGTGCCGGGCAATCCACGACCGTCGATGCCGATGCGGTTCTGGCGCTTGCCGGCGTCGACGTGGAATTCACCGCCGAGATGTTTGTACTGCGTCTGTCCGAGACATCGGTTCTGGTGTCGACCAATGACATGGTGTTTCTCAGCACCGAAGACGCGGGGGTGAATGTCGGGGTCGACAAGCTGATGGAACTGGCCGAGCTGCCGGGCATCACCCGTACTGTTCCCGTGACCGCGCGGCTGATCTTTAAAATGGATGACAAAAAGGCGGAGGCGGCGCCTGAGGCCACCACAACCGTTGCTGCGGTCGGTGGGGACATCAAGGCTGGCAAGAAGGTCTTCGCCAAATGCAAGGCCTGCCATCAGTTGAAAGAAGGCCGCCACGGAGCCGGGCCATCGCTGCATGGCATCATCGGTGCCACTGCCGGACAGGTCGATGGATTCAGGTTCTCCTCACCCTTGCAGGACTCCGGCATCATCTGGACCGTCGAGACCCTGACCGCATTCCTCGCTGATCCCAAAGGGTCCGTACCGGGCAACAAGATGCAATTCCCCGGCCTGAAAAAGGACGCCGACATCACCAATGTCATCGCCTACCTGCAAGCCGAAACGCAGGGCTGATCCCCTTTCGAAGAAAACCGGTTTCCCCAACCCATCTGCCAAGCTATCCCTTGTAAAACATCACGCGGGACAGGGGAAAATCATGAGCGATACGGTCACGTTGAAACTGGACGACATCCGACCGTTCTGCATGGATATCCTGACCAGATCCGGCTTTGGCTCTGCTCACGCGTCGGCGATCGCCGATACGCTGACCACCTGTCAGATCGACGACTGCCAGTCTCACGGGTTGTTTCGCCTGTTCATGTGCGCCCAGACCATTCAGGCCGGCAAGGTCGACGGTCATGCAGAGCCTGTTTTGAAACCTTCGGACAACGGCATCGTTCATGTGGACGCGCAGAGGGGGATGTCGTTGCTCGCATTCGAACAGGGTTTGCCGGTGCTGGTCGAGAAGACACGCACGCATGGGATTGCGGCCATGGCCCTCAACCGCTGTTTCCATTTCTCGGCGCTCTGGCCCGAGGTGGAACGCCTGTCTGCCGCAGGCTTGGCCGCGATGGCAATGGTCCCCAGTCATTCCTGGGTCGCCCCTGCCGGGGGCACGCGCGGAAGCCTGGGCACCAACCCACTGGCATTCAGCTGGCCGCGACAGGGCAAGGACCCGTTCACCTTCGATTTCGCCACCAGCGCCTTTGCCCGGGGCGAGATCGAGCTTTACCGGCGCGCGGGCAAGCCCCTGCCCCGCGGCGTTGCGATCGACAAGGACGGAAACCCGACAACCGATCCGCAGGCCGCCATGGACGGCGCGATGCTGACCTTCGGCGGCTACAAGGGGTCCGCCCTGTCGATCATGATCGAACTGCTCGCCGGACCGCTTATCGACGATCTGACCAGCCTTGAAAGCATGGAATTCGCCGAAGGCACTGGTGGTGCACCCTATCACGGCGAGATCATCCTGGCCTTTGACCCCGAGCAGTTCAGCACCGGTCGGGTTTCTGAAAACGATGACCGGGCCGAGCGTCTGTTCGCAGATATTCTGGATCAGGGCGCCCGGCTTCCCTCACAGCGCCGGTTTGAGGCCCGCGCCAGAAACACGGCGCGGGGTTCGTCGAGATATCCAAATCTCTGCACGATGATTTGCACGACCTGAAGGATAGTCTGTAGTCGGGCCTCTTTAACGTTGTGCTGCCCCGAATTGGCTAGTGTCGATAAAGGTCGCTCATTCGCAACGCGGCGACTTCAAAATTCTTCGTACCCGCAACCTTCTGGGCGATCTCCGAACGCGAGGATGTCGGGGAGAATTGACACGTTTGCGACCCTTGATATTGACAAAGCACAGTCGAAAATCTACGCCCAATCCTGAACGGACGATAACAGCCCGCGCCAGATTGCGCTGTCTGCACAGAAGCAGCAGCACCCAGCCAGCAAACAACACTAGCCTGCAAATCAGATAAGTGCCGCCTGTGCGGCCTCTGATCGGTTTGGATATGTCGACACGCAATGTCGTGCATGTTCGACCAGCAGCAGGCCCTGGCGAAGAAGAAACGCAATGACGCTCTACACCATTGATCGGGTCCAGGCCTGTCACAGCCCGATGGGTGTATGGCCGCCCTTGCAACGGAGCACCTTATGCAAACCCGTCTGATCCTGATCGCGGCACTGATCGCTTCACCCCAGACTTTGGCGGCGCAAGATACGCCGGCGGAGCCGGCACCGGATGTACCCGTCATCGAACCGGTCCAGCCGGCCCTGCAGCAACCGGAGGCTGGCCCTGCCCTTCTCCCATCGGTCGAGGCAGAGGGCATGGTTGACAGCATTCAGCCAGGGGAAACAGTAACACCACTCCCCCAACAGGAGGAGCTGCTATTGGCAGCCCAGGATGCCTCGGCCAAAGCGACCGAATTTCTGCGCACCGGAGGGCCGTCGATCTGGGTTATCGCGGCCCTTTCGATCGCCATGGTTGCCCTGATCCTATGGAAAACCTGGCGTCTGGCTCTGATCGGCGCCTGGTCGCGGGGCAAAGCGGGTTTGGCTGTCGATCTGTTCGAAGCCGGCGATACCGAGGCGGCTCTGGCCACTGTCCAGGGACGAAGGGGGGTGCGCTCCAAAGTTGTGGCAAATGCGATCCTCGCTATTGGCAGGCTGCCCGAAAGCCGGGCCCGCGAGGATGTCTCTCGCGTCGCAAAGCGTGAAATCGCCAGCGCAGCAGCCGGGTTGCGGGCGCTGGAACTGATCGCCACGATTGCCCCTTTGCTGGGGTTGCTGGGCACCGTCCTGGGCATGATCACCGCGTTCCAGGCGTTGCAGGACTCGGGTAACCGCGCTGATCCCGCCTTGCTGGCAGGCGGCATCTGGGAAGCGCTCTTGACCACTGCCGCCGGCATGGCCGTAGCGATCCCGGCGGCAGCCGCGCTGACATGGTTCGAGGCGGTTATCGACCGCATGCGCCGCGATGTCGAAGACGGCGCAACCCGGTTGTTTGTCGCGATAAAACCGACCGAACTCAAGCTGGCAGCCGAGTGATCGCATGCAGTTCGCACCGCCGGCCAAACCCAGACGCAAACCCAGCCTGACACCCATGATCGATGTGGTGTTTCTGCTGCTGGTGTTCTTCATGCTGGCATCGCGCTTCGGAACGGACGCCATACTGCCACTGCCTTTGGCCGCGACGGGAGGCGAATACACCGGACCGCCGCGGCTGGTCGATATCTTGCCGGACGTTGTGCTGCTGAACGGCATCGCAACCGCAGACATTGCTGGCGATCTTGCCCCGCTGATGCAGGCGCCCACCGACATGTTGATCCTGCGCGGCAGGGACGGTGCGACGCTGCAACGGATCGTAACTGTGACCGAAGCGCTGCATGACGCAGGCTATTCTTCGGTCGTCATTGTGGAATAGCGCGATGGATTTCTCGGACCCACCCCGCAGACCCCGTCCTGAAGCCATTGTGCCAATGATCAATGTCGTGTTCCTGCTGCTCATCTTTTTCCTGATGGCGTCGAACCTGATGCAGCCGGACCCTTTCGAGATTACGCCGCCCCATTCGGCTTCTGATGTCGAGCCCGAAGCAGAGCACATACTCTATGTCGACAAAAATGGGCACATGTCGTTCGACAAGGCCGAGGGGGTCGCAGCGTTGACTGCAGTGACTGCGATCAGCGAAGCCGGGGCGAACCTCCGGATCCGCGCGGATGGAGAACTGGAGGCCAGGGTACTGGCTGGTTTGTTGAGCGATCTGGCACAGGCTGGGCTGAACAGAGTCGAGTTGATGGTGATGCCGCAATGAAACGCTGGTTGGAAGTTCCTGTGTTCGTGGCCCTCGCTGCCACGCTGCATCTGATGGCATTTGGAGCCCAACCGAACTCAGGTATCACGGCGGGCGGTAGCGGTGGAGATACATCGGTGTCCATTCAGGGTGCAGCGCCAACTGTGGTGGAGATGGTCCGTATGTGGGAACGTCCACCGGTGATACAGCCACCGCCGGAACAAGACCTGATACTGCGGCCACGCCCGCCAACCGGCATGCTCACCGTGCCCGATTTTCAGATTGATCAGGCCCCGCGTGCTCAGATGACCACTGCCATGGTACCACCGGAGCAACATGAAGATGTGCAAATCGACACCACACCCCCGCCCCCTCGGCTGGAACCTGAGGTTCAAGCCCAGCCCCAAATTGAACCAGGGCAAAGACCGCTGAAACCGCCCGAACCAGAGGCCCGCAAATCTGACGTGGCGTCGGCTGGGGCCGCCAAGCAAGTCTCGGCTGGATCGGGTGGTGGAGCGCACGCCGGCACAGATACGGCAAAAGTGACCACCGGTTCCCCCGGGCAGAAGGCGCAGTTGCAGGCCGTGTGGGGCGCGAAAATCCGCGCGCGCATTGAACGCAACAAACGTTATCCGCGTGGCACCAAAGCCAGTGGGGATGCCACCGTGGGTCTGACAGTGTCACGCGACGGGCGCCTGATCTCGCACCAGCTTACACAATCCTCGGGCGACCCAATTCTCGATCAGGCCGCGCTGAGCGCAGTTGCCCGAACGAAACGGGTCCCCAAAGCCCCCAAAGACCTGATCGGTAGCAGCTTTCGGTTTTCTGTGCTGATCCGGATGACACCGGGACGTTAGCCGACACCTGTGCGCCCCGCCCGGGTCAATGCGTGAGGTCAAAACCGTTCCCATTGCTCATTTTATTTTCCTTCCATCAAAATCACGGTTGCAGCATATAATGCTCATTATTTCGTCTTTTTGCACACAACATTGGAAATTACATGACTGACGTTCCGACATCGGCATCATTCGGCGTTACAATCAAAAATCGCAGCGGCCTCTGGCACCGTCGTTTGAACCCAGTTCACCCTCGGTGGTTTCGCCGCGAAACTACTCGAGATACCGCGCGACCTGTTCGACCAGTTGCTGCGCCTCTTCTATCGTCAGATCACGACCCTGAACACGAATTCTCACGTCGCCTGCCGAGACCTCGGAGACAATCTTGCCGCCGCTCGACAGTATCTGCGGGGCCAAGCGCTGAACCTGTTGTGGCCGTCCACCGCGGGACTTGTCTCGTTCAGGTTCCGGACCTGCCTTGAGCGCAGTATCAAGAACCGACCATTCGGATTTTGCGTCCAGCTCCCCTGCCCCGGCCAAGGCCTGACGCAATTCGGATTGGGCCCCATCCCGCAATGCCGCGGCCAGTTTAAGCCCCGCCTTTTCCGTCAGGGCCACCGGGTGCTGCAGCAAGTCCCCCAGGGCTTCGTGAACCATTGCAAAGCCCCGCACCTTGGACCGCTTAGCCTTGGAGGCGGCTGCGTACAAAACATCGATGGCCGCATCTGAGGATGGGAACACCCCCTGCCCCGCGGCCAGCACCGCGATCCGGCCCCGCTCATACGGGCTGAGGTTTGATCGCAGCTCGTTCTCTTCGACCATCGACACGTAAGCGCCCTGCCCTGTCCCGGCGTCACGCACAAAGGCCGGAATCTCAGCAAATCGCGGATCCGTTTCGGACAGGCGCCGAAAAGCATTCAGACGCCGGAAGCCGGATATCAGACCATAGCCTTCTGCATTCTGCGTGACCTCGATTGGTGTGCGCAATCCATGAACGCGTAAAGACTCCAGCAGTTCCGCCATCGCCTCTTCATCTTCGACCATCCGGTCGCGGCGAATGAAATCGGCATCGATCTGATCCAGCGGCACCATCTGCGCGACAAGCCCCGCGTCCTGCGCATCGCGCCACCGCTCTGCGTCGCCCTGATCCTTGGCCAGCGCAACCCTATCGGTCACACCCGCCATACCGTTCAGCGAGGCCGCCTCGGCCGCAACCTGCGCGATCGGTGGCGGCCCGGATTTTGTGTCAAACGGACTGATCGACGGTTTCGCCGCGAAACCGGCCTCAAGCTGCTCCAGTTCCGCCGTGTCCGGTGCGCTCAGTCTTCTGCGTTTAGCCATCTGCCTCTCCTCCCATCTGGGCATCGCGCCACCAGCACCCGATCAGAACCTCTTTGAATTCCGCATACGTCCGGTCAAACGTCTCCCGCCCTCGCACGTAAGTGTCCCGGTTGAAATCGCGATAATCTGCCTCGTAAATGCCGTTCACCTGCTCGCCCGCCTGTCCGACCAGCGCCGTGTAGTCCTGACGGTATGCATTCATGAAATCCCCGAAATAGGCCTGGATCACGTTGGCCATATCGGTCTGCTGACTGGCGTCGAACCGGGTGATAATCGCCCGCACTACATCCCATTCGAACTTGAGTTCCGGTAAACCCGCCGCCCGTTGCGCGGCGTTCTCGCCATCCTCGATGCTGGCAAAGGTCGTGTAGAGCATGTCAAAGAACCGACCCGTGGAATCGAACTCCAGGAATGACGCCCCAAGCGGCACGAGCAGGATGTCCGCGGCAGCCAGCGCATTGATCGTCAGGTACCCAAGTGCAGGAGGGGTATCGAGTATGACGATGTCGTAATCGCTCAACACACCTTCGTCCTGCAGAAAGTTGGTCAATCCATCCCACAGCGGCCAACTGCGCAGGCCCATGCGCCAAACCGGGATCTGAAATTCAGCCCAGTACAGGTTCAGCTGGGCACCGATCAGATCTATATTGGGCCAGTGCGTGTTCTGAATAACGTCGCGGGGCAGGGTGGTCAGCGCCTCCTGCAAGGTTTCGTCCAGCGGAATCTCCGGCTGACCGGCCGCATTGCGCACCCGGTTTTCTTCCTGCACCGCACGGGCATAATCCTTGGCGATCAGCGGAAAGACCGTTTGCCACTCGTCAGCGACCCGCCCACCCAATATCGATGTCATCGACCCCTGGCTGTCGAGATCAACGACCAGCACCTTGTAACCGTCCAGCGCCGCCGACATGGCCAGATGCGCTGCGGTCGAGGTTTTGCCCACGCCGCCCTTGAAATTCGCCACAGCCACGACCTTGGCGGGCAGGTTGTCCGGCCGATAGGGCAGATACTCCTTGGTGCTGACACCTTCGGCGGCGAAATGCTTGCGCAGGGTCAGGACCTCATCCAGGGTAAACCATTTGGATCCGGCTTCGCCTTCACCCTGTGGCAATTCCGGATTTGCTTTCAGGACCCGGCGCAGATGCGCTGGTGCCACCGGGATCAGGTACTTTGTGATTTCCCAGATAGAAAACCGGCGCAGGCGCTTTTCGCCGTCCGGAGCATATCCCCGACGGGCGAGGTCTTCGCGGCCCTTGGCGCAGAACGCTGCCGCTTTTGCGAATCGCGATGTCCCGATAGGATCAGGCAACTTTGCCGCCGCGATCTCCGGATCCAGATTCAGATAGGGCGGCAATGGAGGTTGCGTAGATTTGTTCACTGTCGATGCCTCAGATAATGTTCGCCTTTGCGGCGTATATTCGGAAATGTAGCGAACATTTCACCGCACGGCTATCCTTCATGTCAGCTTTTTCCACAGAAGAGTTAAATCGCTTACGGTTTCGCCGCGAAACTGCAATGAATTTGAGAGAGAGGCACACCAAAGAGTTTATTCTTTTTGGAATGTTTAGAATCTTTACCACCATTTAATTGTTATAAAACAAATAGTAAGGTGTACTTGAGCACCTGTTTCCGGTTTCAAGAGAGCCCAAATACAGGATCAAAGGTTCCCGTTTGCGGGATCAGGGGTACCAGAGTCCGGGAACACGGGTCCCGATTCGCGGGATATTACGAATACACCGTCAACAGACCCTAATCAGGCCGCTTGGGGGCCTGTTTTCGATCTTCGGGAGTCCCTTGCGGCTCGATCCGAGTCGCGGCTTTGTGGATAACCTGCTACCCGGAGCGTTAAGGTACCTGTCTACGGGATTCCCACCATCCCGTATTTGGGCACCCAAAACAGATTGATCCACGGGTACCTTTCATGGCACATATATCAAAACGAGCAGTCAGGCAGAATCATGCCGGATACAACATTGGACATGGACAGTCTTTCGGGCGCCCTGCGTCGGGAGACGGTCAAAAAGAACGTTGCCGCCATTCACATCAGCGGCAAGCTTTCGTTATTGCAACGGAAGCTGTCGAACGTCCTGTTGCTCAACGCCTATGACGCCCTGACATCGGCTGCGACCCACACGATCGACGCGCGGACGCTTGCGATGATGGTGGGTTACAATTCAAACGATTTCGACACGTTGCGCGCCAGCCTCAGAGCGTTGGCCGAAACAGTCGCCGAATGGGACATGCTGGATGAACAGGGGCGGCAGGAATGGGGTGTCTCTTCGCTGTTGAGTTTTGCCAAGCTCAAGAATGGTATCTGCGAATACGCCTATTCGCCTGCCTTGGCGCAGAAGCTCTATGATCCGAAAATCTATGCCCTGATCAATGTTCAGATACAACGCAATTTCAGTTCGGGGCATGGTCTGGCCCTGTATGAGAACTGCTATCGTTTCGTACGCACCGGGTCGACGGGCTGGTGGTCACTGGAGGTGTTTCGTAAACTCATGGGTGTGGATGGCAGCGACTATT
Organism: Ruegeria sp. AJ12; assembly: GCF_056536245.1. Lineage (NCBI taxonomy): Bacteria > Pseudomonadati > Pseudomonadota > Alphaproteobacteria > Rhodobacterales > Roseobacteraceae > Ruegeria > Ruegeria sp. AJ12. The sequence continues at coordinate 41,461 of NZ_JBQFJJ010000002.1, read as the reverse complement.
ACAGCAGCTTCAAGCACCTTAACGCCAAAATCATCAAACCAGCGGTCGCAGAGGTAAACAAAAGCTCGGACATTCTGATAAAACCCGAGTTTCAGAAGAAGGGCCGCACCGTCATGGACATCCGGTTTGCGATCAAGGGCAACCCTCAGAAAGCGATGTTCGAGATCGACGACAGCGACGGGGTACGCAATCTGCCAGTCTACAAGTTGCTCAGACAGCAGGGCGTGTCGGACCGTTTGGCGCGCCAGTGGATTGCCGAACATGGCGAGGATTACGTGCAGCAGAAGCTGGATTACGTGAGTGGACAGGATGGCGTGAAGTCAACGTTGGGATATCTGTCGGCGGCTCTGCGCAACGACTATCACGTGCCTGACGCAACGCGTAAGGCCGAACCCAGCCCCGAGGCCGTTGCCGCAGCGGAACACCGCCACGCTGAAAAGGCGCAGGAAGACCAGGCCTACGCCGCGCGCATCGCGGAACGCGCCGAGCGCGCGCGCAAGCTGTCGATTGTCGAGGACTTGGTTTCGCGGCGAAACCCGACCCAGCGTGACGCAGACAAGCGCCTGTTCATGAGCAGCCTCGACAATGATCTCGACCGGGAACACTTCCGAGCGCACGGATGGCGCTCGGGTCTCAACGCAACCGCGATCTTCGCATTCTGGCAAGAACTCGAACCGGACGCGTTCACTTTTGAGGCTGAAATGTGATGTCCAATGGGGCAGGGCGGGTCTGAACAAGGATCGTTGAGGAACCTCCAAACGAGATGTATTGCGCATTTTGCCCTAATTTTGCCCGTTAAACCTCTTTGAGTCTTTGAACTTGCACAATCTTGACCCCGTCCGCGGCCCATCGCAGCCCTTGACGTTGCCACTACCTTGGCCGGCTCTGTCGCGAACTTTGGTCGGTATGTTGCGCCTCTGGGTGTTTTGATCCAATTGGTGGTTGGTCTGTGCCGATCTAGGCTCAGGAGTCATGGCCAATGAATGACAATTGCCGCGAGAGCGATGGCTGAAAGGAAGACCTTGGGGCAACGGTCGTAGCGTGTCACCACACGGTGCCAGTCCTTCAATCTGCCAAATATGATCTCAATCCGATTGCGGCGTTTGTAGCGGCACTTGTCGTATCGGACAGTTGTCTTGCGCTGTTTGCGGCCTGGGATGCACGCGCGTATCCCTTTGTCTTTCAACGCTTCTGTGAACCAATCGGCATCATAGCCGCGGTCACCCAGCAACCATTCGACATTGGCAGACGGCTGACCAATGCCCTTGCACCGATGTAGTCGCTGACCTGACCGGCGGTGACTAAACAGATACAAAGGGTGTCATTTGCCATTGTGCTTGAACCAATGGCGCACCATGGCTCATCTGTCACAAACCGCATGCAGCTTGGTATTCATGCCGCCCTTGGTGCGCCCGATCAGACGTCCACGTCCCCTTTTTCACCGCAAGGCTGGACGCTGTGCGATGGGCTTGAGGCACGTTGCATCCATTGCCCGGCAGGGCATCACGCAGTGATGCCCTCAGAGGGATCATGACCGTCTTCTGCTCGTCGTGTTCCGCGGCAAGACCGACCAACATCTGGGCAAAGATACCTTTGTCACTCCATCGCTTCCAAAGATTATAGAGCGTCTTGTGTGGTCCATATTCCCTAGGTGCATCGCGCCACCGTAACCCCTTGCGATTGACAAAGGTAAACCCACTCAAGACACGCCTGCTGTCAACGCGAGGTTTGCCGTTGCACTTTGGGAAGAAGGGCTCCAGACGCGCCATCTACTCGTCACTTAACCAGAAAAGATCGGACATGTTCACTGCCCGTTTTGAACGCGATGAATCACGCAACCAAACGGAAATCAATGGGTCCTGAGCCTAGAAAGGAAAAGTCACGTGCAGTGCAGAAAGCCGTTGAAGCAGCACCGGTTCTCTAAAGAACTGACTTTGCTGGCGGTCCGCTGATACTGTCGTTGTTGGTTTTCCTATCGCAATGTGCTTGATCTTATGGCTGAACACGGGATCATAGTTGATGCGACGACCATGTCTCGTTGGGATTGAGATTTTGGGCCAGAAATCCTCAGACCTGCTTACGGCCAGCATTGATTCTAGCGGGGCTTACAATGGCACCTGTGTTCGGGTCAACGGCAACACCAGTTAGCTGTAGCATGCGGTGGTATTCTGGAGCAGAAACGGATCTGACGATAGAACGGGCGCGAAACTCCATAGCGGTGCCCTTTGAAAAGACGCCATAATGGTGTTGGTTGAGAACTCGTGAATGAAAAGCGAAAGCCAACCTATAACCTGGAAGCGATCAAATCGACCTTCAGTTCTGCAAAGAGGCTAAACGCGCTCAGTTCGGCGAGTCGCTCAGCAGCAGAGCTTAGGTTTGGAAGTGGTGAGATTGTTGAGGTTATCCAGTTTATCGACAGACGCGATTTTCAGAAGTCAATGAAGGTCTGTTTTGTCCCGCTGAGCGGCCATTGCCTGGGTCGATGCGACAAGTCCAGTGTGCGGGACGAAGCTACCATTCGCTGCAGCCGACAAAGTCAAAACAGATCGCGAAACTTTTTGCTTAATCCGTGCTTTCTGGCGTCAAAGTTAATTGTTCTGAAATCATTTTTCACCAATCCGGTAGCGGTTAAGTTAGATTTTTGAGAGGTGGCGATGACTTTTCTACCAGTTATATCCGGCTCTGGTATCGGTGCGCTCACCTTTCTGAACAGGACAAGAGATCAGCAAGAAAGCGTTTTGAGAGCAACCGGAGACGTGGCTCGAGACCTGGAGGCCGTCCGTAATCGGCTGACAAACATACAAAATGTCGACGAGTTGCTTGATGATCGTCAGGTTCTGCGGGTGGTTTTAGGCTCTGTCGGGCTTGAGGACGACATCAACAACACCGGTCTGTTGCGGAGTATTCTGCTGTCCGATCTGAATGATCAAAGGTCGGTGGCCAACCGGATTGCAGATCCAAGGTACCGTGAACTCGCGCAACTGTTCAACTTCGGCGCAGGCACCGGTGCAAGCCTGCCAGGGTCAACAGCGGCTGACACGCTTTCACCTCAACTGCAGGCGCTGGGGTCTGTTGACGATCTCTTTCAACGATCCAACAACAGGCTTTTAACGCGCGCCCTTGAGGTTTTCGGCCTTGAGGACGACGCTGGCAAGACAGTGTTTCTGCAACGCGTTCTGAACTCCGATCTTTCCGATGAAACATCGCTGGTCAACCGCCTCGGAGACCAGCGATACATCGACTTTGCGTCCGCCTTTCAGGGCAATGTCGATACGCTGCCGCAGCAATTGCGGGGCAAGGTTTCGGACAAGGTCGCCGAAACACTGCGCGCCGCAAAGCGCGGAGAAGATGTGACCGCCGACCGCAGAGTTCTGAATGCAGTTTTGGTCCAGTTTGGGTTGGAAGATCAGATCAATAACACACGGCTGATAAATGACGTTCTAAACAGCGACTTGGCCGATCCGGGTGCCCTTGCAAATCGGCTTGGTGACCCACGCTTCCAAGATTTGGCCAGAGCGTTTGATTTCGTGGGGCGTCGTGATGACGAAACATCAATTTATGCGTTTGCAGAGCTTGCGCAGAAAAACCCAGACAGCCTGACATCCGCAGAGGCTTTTCTTGAAAACGAGGTGCTCTTGAACACGACGCTCGCCGTTTTTGGGCTGGACGCTGAACCGGTGGACAAGGATCTGCTCAGATCCGTCCTGACAGCGGATCCTCTTGATGAAAATTCCGCTATCAATCAAAGCGAGAACTCAAAATACGTCGCGCTGGCAAGTGCTTTCGATTTTGGAGACCAGCTCGCCCGCCCCGACCCCGCAAAACAAAGCCGCATAGATAGGCTGGTTGATGCTGTTGCGCGGCGCAATACGCCGCCCACAACAATCGATGCTGTTTTCGGGGATCCGAGGTTACTGTCAGCCGCAATCGCTCTCTTTGATCTCCCTCAGGATGAGAATTCTGCAGGATATACGCGCAGGCTGCTGTCGAGTGATCCGACGTCTCCGCTCTCGACCTATCAATTGGCGCCGGACGCGAACTACAGGCATTTCTATGATGCGCTCAATCTGCAGACAGGTGAGCAGGCATACGCATATCCCGAAGGATTTACCGATGCCGTCATCAACTCCTACATTGAGCGCCAGTTTGAGATATCGGTCGGTCAACGCGACAACGATATGAGGCTGATGCTGGCGCTTGATCGAGATCTGGGTGTCGCCATCAGTCAAATAAGTGGAAACGATGGGCGATGGTTTCGCGTGATTGGAACGCCGTCTTTGCGTGCCGTCTTTGAAGGGGCGCTTGGCCTGCCGGACGGCATTGGTCAATTGGACATTGATCGCCAATTGAGAATATTCAAAGACAAGTCACAACAGGTGTTTGGAACGGCAGATCTTGTGGAGATTGGACAACCCGGCAATCTGGAAGGGGTGCAAAGAAGATACCTGGCGCTTTCGTTGATCGGCCAGACCGGAAGCACCAGTCCGGCAAGCTCTGTGCTTTCGTTGCTCTTGTAGCGGGTGACGGTCGAGACCTTCATAAGGTCCTTTGCGCACAACATGGCGCCAAAAGTACTGGGCTGGATTAAACCCTGGAGCGCGCGGCGACAGCACCCGCGTACGCGAAACGTTGCAGCGCATTGCGTATGAGCGCTGGCAATCGGATGCGATGGTTTTCGGGCACGGCACAGTCAGACCCGGAGCGCATCTTGTTGAGTACATGCCGATCGGCAGCCATCACACCTGGTACGGGCTATTATTTGTCAAAGGCCTGACCGGATTTGCCGCGTTTCTCATACCGTTTCTGGTTCATTTCTCGGTCGTCACCCTGGACGCAATAAGGTTTGAGCGAGGCAAACTCCCGGTGGGGCTGCTACTTACCATTCTCCTCCTTACCTTTGGAGAAAACGTTGAGGTTCAAACCTATTTGCTCTGGCCAACCCTATTGGCGCTCGGCTGTCATCTGAGAGAGATCAAATCAGTATATCGAGGTTCTGGACATATAGCCAGCAAATGACGAGCGCTGCGAGTGCGATGGCAGACAGAAAGACTTGTGGGCACCGGTCGTAGCGGGCTTTGTTGCAAAGTTTCTAGGGTCAGGACTCATAACCAGTAGATCACGAGTGCGGCCAATGCGATGGCTGATAAGAAGACCTTGGGGCATCGGTCATAGCCTGTCGCCACACGCCGCCCGCCTTTCAACCTGCCGAACATGATCTCGATCCTATTTCGCCGCTTGTAGCGCGGTTTGTCGTATCGCACCGGTCTCTTGCGCTGTTTTCGACCGGGGATGCAGGCGCGTATCCCCTTGTCTTTCAACGCTTCTCTGAACCAATCAGCGTCATAGCCTCGGTCTCCCAGTAGCCAATCAACAGCTGGCAAACTGCTCAACAAAGCCTTCGCGCCGGTGTAATCGCTGACCTGCCCGGCGGTCATGAAAAGGTTCAGAGGGCGGGCCCTGGCTGTCGCAGATGGCATGCAGTTTGGTATTCATGCCGCCCTTGGTTCGGCCTATCAGGCGTCCACGTCCCCCTTTTTCACCGCAAGACTGGACGCCGTGCGGTGAGCCTTGAGATATGTTGCATCGATCATGACCGTCTTTTCGTCGCCATGGTCAGCCGACAAGCCCATCATCATCTCAGCAAATATGCCCTACTCGCTCCATCGCTTTCAGCGGTTATAAAGGGTCTTGTGTGGGCTATATTCCTTGGATGCATCGCGCCACCGCAAACCGTTGCGATTGATGAAGATAATGCCTCTCAAGACGCGTCGGTCATCGACGCGAGGCATGCCGTGGGATTTGGGAAAGTAGGGCTCAAGACGGGCCAATTGCTCGTCGCTTAACCAGAAGAGATCAGAAATCGTCACCGCTTGCTTGCTGCGCAATGAATCACGCAGCCAAGCAAAAATCAATGGATTCCGAGCCTAATCTCTTCCATAGGCGTCTTCATTTGGGTTGTTTACAAACCCACAGCGGCACATCGAGGCCAGCGGGGGCGTCTACACCTTCAGAACCTTCAGCATGCGCTAAATGTCGTTGGAGGATCGGTCAGTGCCTGCGCGTATCCATATTTCAGAAAATTAGGAGGTGTGCTGGTTCAGAACACATTCATCAAAGCGGTCGGATTTACGGGGTCATTGCGCGGTGGCCGTACTTTGTTCGACCTATGCGCGGCGCGGGATTAGCTCATCCCGTTTTTCGGTGAAGTGGGATCAGTCAACCCGATGTTCTTATTGCTCGGAGCGCTCAAGTCACTCGGTAACGAGATCGCAAAAGGTTGGGCTGCATCCTTGACCACGGGGTGGGTCAGTTTTGCACAAATCCCGGGATTGCCGTTGTTCCTCAAGGGCCAGACACCGAGGCAACCGATGCCGCGAGGCGTTCCCGAGAGTGGCGTACCATTGTTGATCTTGGCGCGCCGTCGCTGTGCAGTGCATGCCTATCTGTAGTTCAGTTCACTCTGAACAGGTGAGCGCGCTGAACTGGGCTTGTGCAATAGGCCAAGCCAGTTCCGCCGGTAGTCCAAGGGAATGCGAAAAGCCCTCCAATACTACGGATAGTGTTTCTGCAACTTCATTGGCGGGGAGCTTCCGGAACTGAATGTCCGCCTGCAGCGGCGGAAGACGGCTCAGGCTCCGGCCGGTGGGGCCTGGGCTGCAGGCATAGTCAATTTCAGTCATATCAATGTGCCACTCTTCTTCACGCCCCGCGAGCCGGAGTGTGATTACGCCTTCGCTGGGTTCGACGACGATCTGCCAGCGCGTCTCGGGGTTTTGCACTGCCGCTAGGGCAGCGAACCCGTCCTGCGTGGCGACCGGCTCTTGCCCCCGGGAGGCGGAGGCCGCAAGCACGAACCGTTCCACGCTGTTTGGATGAGAGGTCTCGGCGCGAGACGGCAGCGGTAGCAATCCTCCAAAACCCACATAGTCGGACAGGGCGTCAAGCAAGTCCGCGTAGCTGGAATTGGTCAGCGCCCGTACTGGCATGGTCTCGTCGACATCCACGACCAATCCGTCGGTCGTTGGCAGCACCGCAGCCGTTCGCCCCGTGGCGTCAGCGACAAAGTAGTGGATGCGGCTCATGGCCCGAACGCTTGTATCCTGGAAAACGTGCAAGGCTTCCTCAACAGTGGCCGCGCGGTCAAGGACGCGTTGAATCAGTTCCAATTCGCCAACAATGTCGTTGCCCGTGGCCAACGGAAACCGCGCATCATCGTTCCACATGAGCGAGACGAACAAGCCCGCCGTATTGACGCCTGCGGCCGGCATACCCGGACCCATCTGGTTGAAGCTGACACTTCCAAAGAGAGTCTTCCAGGTTGCGGTGCTGTTTTCCATAATCGATGTGCGAGTCGCACCCACAGGATTGACAAGGACATACCCCGCGCCGGTCGCCGAGGTATCGTAGCTATAGGCGATCAAAGGTGTTGCGATTGGTCCGATGGCCATAGTGGAACAGGCAATCGCTTGGGGTGTGATAAGCCAATTTGCGAACACCAGCGCCCACATGGCTGGCGTCTTCTTGGTTAGGGGGTGCTTTCTGATATTCATGCTATACCTGCTTTGCGGCCCAATTCCATTCGCGCCGTTACACCCGGATGGAAGGCCGCCGATTGGGTTTGCAAGCCGGGATTCGTGAAATGCGTACGTTTTTCGCCAACAGTGCTGCAGTGCAGGTGATGCTGGCCTCCTCCGGTGAATTGTTGCGCTCGCGGAGGAACTTGGGAATTCTGCTGATACTCTCGTTTCTGGCAGGGCTGACCGGTCCATTTGGGACGGCCATCAGCATCGAGACTTGGGCGCGCTTGCTCTACTGGACTTTGATCGTTTTTGGCACGGTGCTGCCGGTCCATCTCGTTCTCGTCATGTTCGAACGTCATCGACAACTGGATGGTCTTGGCTGGACGATCCTGGCATGCCTGTTCGCGGCCGTCCCCGCGACTCTCGTGGTCTACGGTGTTGCGACCATGTTCGGTTCCCGGATCGGTGTGCTGGCTGCCATCGAACTCTACCTGCAAAGCGCATTGATCGTGACTGCGATTGTCGGAGTTGTGCGGCTGGCGTCCGGATCTATGTCCAGGGAGATGGGCGAAGCCCCGATCCTGCGCCGACTGCCTGGGGCGTGTCGAGGGAATTTGATCAGATTGGCGGCGCAGGATCACTATGTCGAGGTGGTGACCGATCGTGGTCGATCTCTCGTGGCAATGCGATTGCGCGATGCGATCACCGAGGCTGCACCCGTTGCTGGAACCCAGGTGCATCGCTCGCACTGGGTGGCAACGGAGGCGGTCACTGGCCGGTACACGACTGATCGCACGATCCGATTGAAGCTTGTGGATGGCAGCTCTGTGCCTGTCGGTCGGACTTTTAGAGATGCGGCCAAAAGTGCGGGCATTTTGATTTGAAAGCCTCCTTGCAGGTGTGAATGGGATACGGAAGGTCTCATTTTATACTGTTGGGCTTTTTGTGCGACGTGTCGGAGGACGTGAGGGCGGTAAGGGACCGGAGAGTTGGCACTGTGCTCGTTGATCTTCGGGACGGTACACTTGGGGCCCTCGCATTCGGAGCAGGGCGAAGGCCCGTGGCGACGCTGACTTCTAGTTTTGTATGAGTTCGATGACCTCTGCTCCGAGCTGCTGAATGGCGGCATTCCGAGTCGCGAAATCCACATCGGTGTCCGAGATAAAAATGACGACAATCCAAGGTGCCCGTCCAGAGGGTGTCACAAGCGCAACGATGTTGCGCGTGTGACTGCCGGCGCCGGATTTGTCGGAAATTTCCCAGTCTGTCGGCGCGTCATCACGCAAGAGCGCTCCGGTCACACCACCATGGCTCATCCATTCGACCAGTTGGTCGCGAGAGGCCGGAGAGAGCATCCCCGTCAAAAGAGCCCGCAGCGTTTCTGCCATCGCAGCCGGGGAGGTGGTGTCCCGAGGATCGCCTGGGGCAAAGGTGTTCAGGTCCGGTTCTCGCCGGTCAAGGCGGCTGATCATGTCGCCGATGCTGCGGAAAAACTGCGTGACAGCCTTGGGGCCGCCAAGATGATCGATCAGCAGGTTCGCGGCTGTATTGTCACTCATATCAAGAGCGGCCAGACACAAGTCCGAGATCGTCATGTGTTCTCCGACGTGCCTTTCTGTGACCGGCGCATAGGATAACAGATCAGCTTCATGAATTGGCAGCGGCTCGGACAAGGAGATCTGGCCAGTTTCACTATGCGCCAAAATCGCTGCACAGACCGGCGTTTTCACGATGCTGTTCATCAGGAACCGTTCATGTGCGCGGTGAAACCAGGATGTATCGGTTCCGGTATCCACCAAGGCAATTCCAACCCTTCCATCCAGACGGTATTCGATCTGGGCAGCCGAAGCGGCGAGCGACTCAAATGTGGATTGCGCCGCCACGGGATGAGTGATGGACAGCCCAAGGGTGATACCTGCCGCAATGCGCGACAGGACGAAGGCGGAAAACCGCATGATTTGTTCCTCTCAAGAATGCGCGCCGTTTTTGGGGCGCTGATACATGTGTGGCGTCCTCCGACGTCGCGCCTTTGGCTAAAACAACTTGCCCACCGGGCTCAAACGAGAAATGTTATGGCACAGTATTAGGTAAGGTAATGGTATGGATCGCCCCGATTTGCCACTGAACGCTCTTCGAGTATTTGAAGTTGCCATGCGGCAGGGCAGTTTCACCCGCGCGGCAATCGAATTGAGAGTGACGCAAGCCGCCGTCAGCCACCAGATCGCGCGGCTTGAGGATCGTCTTGGTGCGACCCTGTTTTTGCGGACACCACAAGGCCTGGCGCCAACTGACGAGGGGCTATTGTTGTTCCCGGTTCTCGAACAGGGGTTCGAGGCCATGGCGCGTGTTCTGGATCGCTTGAGCGGACGACGCGATGTGGAGGTACTGAATGTTGGTGTAAATACCACTTTTGCCCTGGGCTGGCTGTTGCCAAGGCTCGATGCCTTCCGCGAGGCCAACCCGGAGATCGACCTCAGAGTCTCGACAAACAACAATCGCGTTGAAATCCTGCGCGAAGGCCTCGACATGGCGATCCGGTTCGGAAAGGGCGGTTGGACGGGTCATGACGTGACGCCGCTGATTGACGCTCCGTTGTCACCGCTGTGTACGCCGGCGGTGGCCGCTCGGTTGCAGAGCCCCCCGGATCTTGGGCAGATCTGTCTGTTGCGCAGCTATCGTAGCTCTGAGTGGCCAGACTGGTTCAAGGGGGTTGGTGTTGCCTGTCCGCCCGTCAATGGTCCTGTCCTTGATAGTTCGGTTGCGCTTGCAGAGTTGGCCGCATCTGGCGGCGGGGCCGCCTTACTGCCCGTGCGCATGTTTAATCACCACATCGAACAAGGCCGCCTGGTACAACCTTTTGGTGCAACCGTAGCCGCAGGAAGATATTATCTGGGATGGCCATCTGACCGCACCCCAACCCCTGCAATGACGAAGTTCGCGGATTGGGTGACCGAGGCCAGTTCTATCGGCTGAAACACCGGTCGGGCTTTGTCGGGGATGGACATTTTCGCACATGCACGGCCTGGACTGAAATCATGCGATCAGGTGAGTTCACTCTTTGATCATGGGTCGGCGGGCTGTCCGATGTGATCGGTCGGGTTGATCCGAACGCCCGACCGCAGGTTGGAATAGTGGGCATGCCGCAACAAGCAGGGAAACTGCCCAGGCGCCGCACAAAGCAAAACCTCATGTGCGATCGGTTCAAAATCTGCACGAAAGTGGGTCGTACTTTTTACGCATAAGATCTGGGCCTCCTCCGGCTTTAATTCGAAGTGTCGAAACTGGGACAGGTCCAGGCATTGGTTCCGAACACTTGTAACGACGATCTGAATCTGTGTTTTCTCTATCTGCAGGGCTGCCGAGGGTCCGAGCGTGGCAATACCGCCGCCATACATTGCACCGGTGTATGGGCACTGCCCATCGCTGACCCGTTTTACCTGGACTCTGGCATGTAGCGGGCTGTCTCCTGGGCCGCGGCCACCGATCGCTGCTTCGAATGTCGCGCCAGGTCCGGTTTGATGTGCTTTGGCGGCCAGGGCGGGATCGTGGATCAGCCCGAGAAGTGCAGGCGGAACATCCTGTTGAACAAGCTCTCGCAGCAGCCAGGTTGTGTCTGAGGATGCCCCTGCACCAGGATTATCCTGCACATCGGCAATGACAACCGGACACCCAATGGGGGCCTGTCGTGCCCGGCTGACAGCTTCGGCGGGTGTGAGCAGGGGCGGTTGAAGTCCCGTTCAACCTTTGCCAGTTGTGCCGACAGTGTTTCGACAATCGCAGCGGCTTCGGTCAGATCCGGGTCGTAGGCGACAACCGATGGCCCCGTGCCGGGATTGTCCGACGCTGTGAAACCCAACGCGATTTCCGCCAGACGCGTGTCCGGTCCCTCGAATTTCTCAAGAGCGCCGTACAGCCTCTGTGCTGGCCCCGTGCTGGTTTGTTGTGCATGAAGGGGGATAAGATAGTCGCCCTGACGCCATGCTTTTGCCGGTCGGCCGCACTGGTAAATGGCCGCGAGCATCCGATATGCGCGCCCCCCGGTTTCGGCCATGTCCAGATGGGGATAGGTACGAAAAACCGTCAACGCATCTGCCTGATCCACCATTTCTTGCGTGATATTCGCATGCATGTCGAGACTGGACACCAGCAGTGTTTCAGGGCCAATTACATGCCGGACCCGCGCAAGCAACTCACCCTCACCATCATCGAAGGCCTCGGCAACCATCGCACCGTGCAGATCAAGATAGACGGCGTCCAGCGGCCCTAACTCAGAAATCGCCTGTGTGATCCGGTTGGAGATAGTTTCGAACGCATGGTTGGACACCTTGCCGCCCGGTTCAGCGGCACACCATAGAATAGGGAGAAGGTCATGGTCAGCCGCAGCCTGTGCAAACCCGGCAATTGGCAGGTTCATACCGCGGGTTGCCTCCAAAACATCCGGCCCCGTCAGCAGAGCCGGCCAGCTGTCCGCCTGCTCAAAATCGCTCAGCTTCGTGGGGTTTGCAACGAAGGTGTTGGTTTCGTGTTGAAATCCTGCGACTGCAATTCGCATTTAATCCATCAACCGGCTAGTGTTGTATCAATTCGGCGGTCAAAATGTCCCGCAGCTTGGCCGCCACGATCTCTGGCCTATGGCGGGTCATCGACACATGACCCAGCCCGGGTATTTCGTGAAAAGTACCTTTCGGTGCAAGATCGGAGACAACTCTGCACATGATCGGGGCGGTTTGGACATCCTCGGAAAAGGCGATGACATGCATCGGAACCGGGCAGGTTTTCAGCGCTTCGCGACAATCAAATTCAAGACAGGCCTCCCACTGATCGATGGTCGCCTGCGGGTCCCGATCCCGAAAGCGATCAGTGTATGACTCTTTGACTTGCTCCCACAACTCGGGCTCGTGCAGAGCCTTGGCCGGGAACGCATAAACGGCGTAGTGCGGTGCCAGGAAGTACTCGGGCAGAGTAATGCCATCCTTACGCAGGTCGATCTCGGCCTGCATCCAGTCGCGCGTAAACCCGTCGATATATGCCGAGGTGCCCATGGGGATGGCCAATCGCACCTTGCTGGGGAAGTCTATCGCGGTTTGCTGTGTGACCAGCCCGCCCAGAGACAGGCCACAAACGGCGGCCTGCCCACCGGCAAAGGCGTCAATCACCGCAGCGCAATCTGCAGCATAGTCCGACATCGTCCAAGGCGGAGGAGGAGAGTGCGTGTCACCCGCGCCCCTCGGGTCATAGGTGATGCAGCGATAGGTGTCGGAGAGACGCGAGAACTGTTCGGAGTAAGCCTCGGCTGTTTGATCGCCTCCGGGTACGAACACGACCGGAGGTCCATCTCCTTGCGTGACAACACGCATGGTAACGCCACCCTTGGTCAGTTGGTGTGTTTCGGCGTTGGGCCCGAACTCAAGGAACGCTGGCATCAGAAATCTCCTATGGCCACAGGTAAGATGGACATCTCTGTTCGTCACATTCCATTGCGGGGAATGACGTAGGTTTCTTCTTCTTCAAAGATAAGGTCCTCGCCTGACCAGGCCCTGAGGCGTGACGTCAGGTGAAACTCGGTCGCCGTCGCCTTTTGCTCGGAATACGTCCAGATTTTCGCGGACCAGTTTTTGCGTTCGAAACCGGCGGTTTGTTCCATGGTTGCCACAGCAGACAATGGATCGTTGGGGTGGATCGTATAGCGCCGGTCGGACACGTCGCTCAGCACCGTTCCGATGTCGTCGAGGCGAAAATCCCCGACCGGACCAAAAACACCACCATCCAGAAAGAAGCGATGCGTCACCTCTCCGGTGGTCAGGTCCGTGTGGACCGAGCGTTCCATTGATCCCTTGCGGACATGTGTTTTTCGCTGCGCGGTATCCGGGTCTGGTGGTTCGGGCAGCGGACGCGGTGCATCTGCGCCTTCGGTTTGGGTTCGGACGGGCAGGGTGAGCCTGGACGTGCCGGGCCGGATCGTCAGCGTTACCGGTTCGGGTGAAGGCCAAAGGACCGGCCAATAGCATGAGGCGATCTGCAACGTGAGGCGGTGGCCTGCCGGCACCCGGTAGCCGGTTCCATACAGCGGGACCACGACGGACATGTCTTCGCCGGGCTCGATTGGCGTCGGTTGGGTGTCGCTGTGGCGATGGTTGAGGTTGCAAAACCCGCGCGCAATCAGCGTTTGCGCACCATCGGGCGCCTCATCCACCAGCAATACGACGACAATCCCCTGAGGCCGGTCAGCGGACACGGTCAGGTCGACGCTGGGTTGGCCCAACACGTCGAGTGGTTTGTCGAGTGGCGCCGCTTTGAACTGCAATGCGCCTCCGGCGTCGATCCGGCAATCCGCTGCCATATCGCCGGGAATAGCGAACGAGCACATGTCGCCCGCCGCAGACCCAAACGTCTGTGGGGAGCAGATAGACATCGCAGCGCCGGGCTCTGACGTTTTGTTCAGGCTCTGGTGGTTCAGCCAAAAGGTCTGCTCGGTGACGTTGGGCGATGGCCAGCTGGGCTCTTCCACCCAGCGACCTGTTCGTTGCAGGTGGCTGCCTGAAGGCGCGGCGCTGTCCTGGAGAAAGAACCGCAGAGGTGGTTCATCCATCAGGCCAGTGTCTTTTCCTTTCAGCCAATGGTCCCAAAAGCGGATCACCTCGCCAACAAAATCAGCTTTCGGTCCGGGTATTCCTTCATGGGGGTAGAGATGCGCCCAAGGCCCCATCAGGATTTTGACAGGGCCATTGAGATGTTCGGCTATGCGGAACGGCGTGTCGCGATACAGATCCATCCACCCGCCGAAGAAGTAGACCGGAATCTCGACATCGGAATAGTTTTCGCAGATCGAGCCGCGCCGCCACATCTCGTCATGGGTTTGGTGTTCCAGCCACATGGCGGGCCAGAAGCGGACCCCTTCCAGCCGGTCGCGCCACATGTCGATCCAGCGATCTGCACCAACGATCTCGGGATCAGGAGGCATCGCATTGTAGAGCTGCATGATCGAGCCCCACCAGAAATTGTCATTGGCCAGACAGCCACCGTAAAAGTGAATGTCCTCGCGCCACCGGTCATCCGTTCCCATTACCGGTGCGATGGCCTTCAGCGCTGGGGGGCGCGTTGCCGCGACCTGAAATGCGTTGTACGCCCCCCAGCTTTTCCCGAACATCCCGACATTTCCATCGCACCAGTCCTGATCAGCGATCCATTGGATGATGTCATGACCATCCTGGATTTCCTGATGCGAGTATTCGTCTTCGGCAACGCCTTCGCTGTCTCCGTAACCCCGGATATCAACTCGGATTGACGCGTATTCGGCGGCTGCAAAATGCGGATGCATGGTTTCATCCCGCATCCGTGTGCGATCCCGGCGGCGATAGGGGATGTATTCGAGGATACAGGGCAGCGGATTGACCTTCGCCTCTTCTGGCAACCACAAACGCGCGGCAAGTCGTGTTCCGTCTGGCATTGGGATCCAGACTGTCTCGATAACCTCAATACCGGTCATGACAAGGCCCTTTCTTTCTGCTCGGGCGGACGGGCCCCGGGCTCCAGCGGATAGTGGCAGGCAATTGCGCGCCCGTCCGTGATCTGCCGTTCCGGCGCATCAACGCTGCAACGGGATTGTGCCCAGGGACAGCGGGTATGGAACTCACACCCCGACGGCCTCGCCAACAACGAGGGCACCTCGGCGGGCAGGGTGATCCGGTCATGGGTTTTGTCCGGGTCGGGTTCGGGGTTCGCTGACAACAGTGCGGCGGTATAGGGATGTTGCGGCGCGCTGAAGACGTCCTCGGTGTTACCGGCTTCGACGAAGCGACCCAGATACATAACGGCGGTTCTGTCCGCGACATGATGCACCACGTGCAGGTTGTGGGTGATGATCACCATCGCCAGCCCAAGCCGTTCGCGCAGATCGTTCAGCAGGTTCAGCACCTCGCCCTGCACCGACACATCCAGACCGGCCGTGGGTTCATCTGCGATGATCAGCGCCGGATCCAGTGCGATCGCGCGCGCCACACCGACCCGCCTGGCCTGTCCGCCCGACAACTGATGCGGGAAGCGCGCGGCAAAGCTTGTCGGCAATCCCACCAGCGTCAGCAGACGCTCGGCTTCATCCCGCAGGCTTCGGCCCTCGATCCCGTGAATGCGGAAGGGTTCGGTGACCAGATCGCCAACGGTCATGCGCGGGGACAGTGATCCCACCGGGTCCTGAAACATCATCGACATGCGCCGCCGAACGGGTTTCATTGCCCTGCGATCCAGTTCATCGATGCGCTGACCTTCGAACGTGATTGACCCTGCGCTGATCTCCTGCAGGCCGTTCACGGCCCGCGCAAGCGTTGTTTTGCCCGACCCGCTTTCCCCGACAAGTGCAAAGGTTTCCCCGCGGCTCACCTCAAAGCTCACCCCGGCGACACCAAGGATCGCACCACGGCGGCCGAAACCGCCAACCGGAAAGGACACCTGTACGTCTTCGACCTTGAGAATAGGATCGCTGCTCATACCGTCACTCCGGTTTCTGCGGGTGTGTCCGCAACAAAGCAGCGGGCGATATGACCATTCCCGATGTCCTTGTCGGGGGGAGGGGCCGCGCAAACGTCGCTGACGCGGTCGCATCGATTGGCAAAGATGCACCCCGCAGGCCTTGCCCTGAGATCCGGGATTTCACCCGGGATCGTCGGCAGGTGCCGGGTACGCTCACTTTGCCGTGCCGGGTCGCATTCCAATAGCCGCGCCGTATAGGGGTGGCGCGGGTCCTGAAAAATCTGCCGGACGCTGCCGCGTTCCACCACTTCACCCGCATACATCACCACCACATCGTCACACAGCTCCGCAATGACCCCAAGGTGATGCGAGATGAACATGACCGAACAGCCGATCTTTTGCTGCAGGTCCTTGAGCAGCTCGATGGTTGTCACTTCAAGCGTCGCGTCCAGCGCGGTCGTTGGCTCATCCGCGATTAGCAGAGCAGGCTCCATCATAAGGGCCATGGCAATGGCAATCCGCTGTTTCATCCCGCCCGAGAACTGATGCGGATAACGCGCCAGGGCCGCGCGAGCATCCGGGATGCGGACCAGTTCCAGCATTTCTACGGCACGTTCGGTCTTTTCTTCTTTGGACAGGGGCGAGCGGTACTGGATATTCAGCATCTGTTTGCCGACAGAGATCACCGGGTTCAGCGCACCCATCGGGTCCTGAAACACGGTGGCGATACGCGGACCGCGCAGGTCCCGCATGCGCGACGGGGGCAGGGTGGTCAGTTCATCCCGCCCTTCAAACAGGATCGAGCCGCTGTCGATGCTGCCATTGTCGGCCAGCAGACCCAGAATGGCGTTGATCAGCGTGGACTTGCCACAGCCGGATTCTCCGACAATGCCGACGATCCGGTTTTCAGGCACATCGAAGCTGACGTTCTTCAAAGCGTGCAGAGGCCCGGCTTCGGTCGAGAAGCTGACGTTCAGGTTGTCAATACGCAGCGTGGTCATCAGCGTCCTTTCAGCCGGGGATCGAACACGTCCCGCAGCGTCTCACCGAGGAAGGTAAAGCCCAGCGTGGTGATGATGATCGGCACACCGCCTGCGATTGCGATCCATGCGGTATCGCGGATATTGGTGAACCCGTCATTCAGGATTGACCCCCAACTTGGGGTTGGGGGGCGCACGCCAAGGCCCAGAAAGCTCATCCCTGCTTCGATGCCAATGACGACCGGGATGTCCATCGACGCAAGGATAACCAGCGGACCGATCACGTTCGGAAGGATGTGCACCCGTAGAATACGCGCCGATGACGCCCCCATGCTTTGTGCCGCCGTGACATATTCCGACGTTTTCAACGCGATGGTCTGAGTGCGGATGATCCGCGCATATCCGGGCACGGTGACCAGAACGACGACGACCATCACGGCGGTCAGCGACGGCCCCATCAGCGTCACCAGTGCAAGCGCCAGCATCACTGTTGGAAAGCTCTTCATCGCGTCGAACAACAAGATCATCAGATTGTCCAGCCAACGCGGCCCGTAGCCCGCGATCAGGCCCAGAATGATACCGATGACCAGCGACACGGCCGTCGAGACCAGAGCGACAAACAACGCGATGCGTCCGCCATAGAGCACGCGTGCAAAGAGGTCGCGCCCCAGTTGGTCTGTGCCCATCAGGTGCTGACCGCTTGGGGCCTGAAACCGATCGCGCGGGTTGATCTTGGTTGGCTCCCAGCCGGTCAGCAGATCGGCAAAGACGGCGCCGAAGATGACGAACAGCACGAGGAACAACCCCAACGCGCCCAAGGGCTCGCGCAGGATTTTGCGGATTGGGCGCCACAGCTCGGCCATGCGCCCGGGGGCGGGGTTAGAAACTGCTTCTGACACGGGGATCCAAAGCTCCGATGATGAGGTCTGCCAACAGGTTGAGCAGAACGAACAGGACGGTCGTGATCAGAACGGTGCCTGTCACGATGGGAAAGTTACGGGTCAGGATGGCGTCATAGACCAGTTTGCCGACGCCGGGGCGGGCAAAGACGATCTCGGCAAAGACGGCCGATGAGAGCATCTGACCGATCCCGACGCCCAGCAATGTGACTGTTGGCAGGATCGCGATCGACAAAGCATAGCGATAGGTGATCGTTCGGTCCGGCAGCCCAAAGGCACGCGCCGTGCGGATATGGCTGGCCTCAAGCACTTCCAGCATCGAGGCGCGGACCATGCGGGCGATATAGCCAACCCAGCCCAATCCGACCGCCAGCGAGGGCAGGATAAGGTGAGTCAGCTGATCACTCAGATCGCCGGGTTCGCCCGCCCCGATGGCGGGCAGCCAGCGCAGTTCGACTGCGAAGATCAGCAGTGCGTAAATCGCGATCACAAAGGAGGGCACCGCAATCACCGCCACGGACAGGATACCGACAACGCGGTCGGCCCAACTGCCCCGGCTGACCGCAGCCCAGCAACCCAGCGGTATGCCCAGAGCCACGGACCACGTGATGCCGCCAACGATCAGCGCCAACGTATAGGGCAGTTGCTCGAACACGACCGTGGTGACGGGGCGGCCTGACAGAACCTCGTCTCCCAGATCACCTGTCCATGCCCCGATGTAGAAGTTCCAGAACTGAACCAGAACTGGCTGGTTCAATCCCATCTTCTCACGCAGGGCGGCGCGCATTTCCTCGGTCGCCCGAGGCCCCAGCGCGACCGAGGCCGGGTCGCCGGGGATCAGGTAAATCATGCAAAACAGCAGGAACATAGCGACCGACACGATCGCCGCAGCCAGCCCAAGCCGTTTGAAAAAATAGCTCAGCATACGCGCCCCCCAAAGGCCGTGCGGGCGGCGGTCACGCGCCGCCCGTTTGCGTGGATCAGGCGGGTTTGAACAGCGGCAGCAACGGCTCACCATTCGGCTTGAGACCCGGATTGACCGTATCTTTGTGGATCACTCCGACCACCTCATGCGTCAGGAACACATAACACCCGCTTTCGTCCATGAGACCCTGCATCTTCTTATAGATCTCATCGCGCTTGGCCGGATCGCTTTCGACAAGGCCCTCGTCGTGCAGTGCCTTGTACTCCTCGTTGTTGAACCGTTCCCAGTTCCAGACGCCAACCTGTTCCGGTGTAAACCAGACCGTCGCCCAGCTTGGGTCGGGGTTCATCGAGAACCGGCTGAGCACAAGTTGCAGGTTCATGAAGTAGTCGCCATCCTTGGACCCCAGTGTCCAGAACGTACCACTGTCATTCTGTTTTATCTCGCAGGTGACGCCAACCTCGGCCAGATTGGCCTGAATGACCTGCGCCGCCGTCAGACGCTCGGATTGGTTCAGAATGTCCAGAGTGACGGTCATACCCTCGGCGCCTGCTTCTGCCAGTAACTCGCGCGCCTTATCGGGATCATAGTCGTAGGTCACGCTGTCCCGGCTGCCGGGCAGTCCAGGCGCAATGATGCCGTTGCCCACGGCTGCAGCGCCGAAGTAAGCCGCATCAACAACCGTTTGACGGTCAATCGCATGCTGGATGGCACGGCGGATACGAACGTCTTTAAGCGCTTCATTGTCCTGATTCATGCCCAGCCAGACATAGGCCAGCGAGGGTTTTTCCTCGACAACCGATCCCGCAGGCGGGTTTTCCTTGAGACGCGGCAGCGAGGATACCGACGTCCAGGTATAGTCCAGATCACCAGCTTCAAAACCCAGTTCTGCGGTCGACGGGTCTTCGATGGGCAGGATGTGGATTTCCTCATACCCGCCCGGTTCATAGGCCCAGTCGGGGTTGCGCTTAAGTACGGTTTTCTGCTTGGGAACCCACTCGGTCAGAATGTACTGACCGGATTGCGCCACCGGCTCGGATCCGATCTTGCCGCCGATTTCGTCGACCGCCTTTCTTGAAACGATGCAGGATGCGGGTGTTGGCAGCGTGGTTGTCCAGAGTGGCACGAACTTGTTGTTCAGATGGATCAGGCCTGAGAGCGTGTCCTTGACCTCCACCTCTTTCAGGGCGCCCCAATCACCAGCATAGGGGCTTTCGTTAGCCGGATCAGCAATCCGTTCGATCGAGAATTTAACGTCGTCAGCCGTCATCTGGCCAAACCCGTCCGTGAATCCGATATTGTCACGCAGTTTGAAGGCGATGGTCAGATCGTCCAGTTGTTCAATGCTTTCCACAGCCACCGGACGCCAGTTCCATTCGTCGCCTTGTTGGTTTGACACCAGCGGGGCATAAATCGACCGCATGATGTCGGCCTCGGGCAGCGCCAGCCAGAAGGCGGGGTCCAGAACCTGCAGGTCGCTATAAGACCGAATGGTCAGAACCGAGCCATCGGCACTGACGGCCATATGAGGAAAGGCGAGGCTGGCCGCACCGAGTGCACCGGCACCGGCCAGAACGGATCGCCGTGATACGTCCCCTTTGAAAATCGAACTCATTTGCTTACTCCCTGTTTGTCTTCGTGTCCGGGCATCTGTCCGGTTTGGTTGCTTGCGGGGCGTGTCCCCGCGACTTCAGGTGCCAGCAGGCGTTATCCGTTCTTTTTCTTGTGTGACTGTGGCAGTTGCTCATCAGCGCCAAGCGCTGAGAATCTTGGAATGATGACGGGTGAGTTCACCCAGATCATGCGCGCGGGTTGGTCTGTTACGTTGCGAAGGACGTGCAGGACATCACCGGGAAAGCTGAAACTGTCGCCGGTGCGCAAGGTGACGGTCTCATCCTCAAGCACAAGCTCGAGCTCACCCTCCATAATGACCCCGTGCATCTCGCCATCGCGCGAGAAATACTGGTCAATCACCTGTTCGGAATAGGGGCGATAGTCTGAAACACCCAGACAAAATCCGCCACCGATGGAACTGGACAGCAACTGATCCGCGTAGCCTGATTGTTCGATTGGCTCGTCATACAACAGATTCAGGTTGCGACGGTTCGACTGACGCACGACATAAGCGCGTTCCAGCGGGCCCGCGCCGGGACGGTGATTGAAGAACCATTCTTCGGGTACGCCAAGGGCCGCCGCGATGCGCGATATCTTGTTCAATGACGCGCTCACCGTACCGCGTTCAATTGCGCTGAGATGACTGATCGAAACTCCGCTGCTGTTGGCAAGCTCGGCCAGAGTCATCTGGCGGGCCCTGCGCAGTTGACGTACCTCGGCGCCGAACGCGGCAAGACCCTCTTCGCTTGCAGTGCGGGTATAGTTTCTTGATGTGCCCTGGCTCACGATTCCTCCCTTCGCTCGCTCGGTCTTACGGAAATGCTACGCCAGCGTTTCTTTTTCGCAAGAAATTTCGTAGTTTTTTCTCGTATTGACGACGTCCCTATGTGGTGAATGGCTGTTTTTTGCGCGTGCTACCATCGGATTCCAATTCGAAGTGCGTCGTAGATTGCGGCATGAATGTTGCGTGCTGAAACCGCGTCGCCGATGCGATAGAGATCAAAACCCGCGTCGGAATTCGTCTGCGGAAAAAGAGCGCCCGAGCCTTGAACAAGCGCGTCTTGATCCAGCGCGCCGCGGTTGCGCGACAGGGGTTTGAGATCAAAGTAGAGGTCGTCCAGAGGTTGAGTTCCCTGATTGACAACCACCTGATCGTAATTCTTTTTTTCGACCAGGTCTGAATAGTCGGTCCCGATATGAGCCAGCAGTTGGTTGCCCGACTTCTCAATTGCCTTCAGGGTTCGGGTGACGGTGAACTGGGCGCCGGTTTTCTGCAGGGACCGCATATAGGGCACCAGATTCATCGCCATCACTTCCGGTGCGAAACTGCGATCCCGGGTCATGATCTCAACCTTTGCCCCGGCGGCGGCAATGACCTCGGCGGCCATCAGTGCCGGGTGGTCGCCCGCATCATCATAGATCAACACGTTTTCACCAGGCGGCGCGTCACCCGACAGGATATCCCAGGCGGAAATCGCAAGCTCGTTGCCCGAATCAAGGATCGTTGTCTCAGGCAATCCACCCGTCGCGATCACGACCATGTCCGGCGACAGGGCGGTCACGTCCGCGGCTTCGGCAAAGGTATTAAACTGGAATTGCACGTCGCGGGCAGCGCATTGAGCCATGCGCCAGTCGATGATCCCGATCATCTCGGCGCGGCGCTTGGATTGCGCGGTCAGGCGTACTTGTCCACCGGGTTCCGGGGCAGCTTCGAGGACCGTGACATCGTGCCCGCGTTCCGCCGCTACACGCGCCGCTTCCAGCCCGCCGGGACCTGCGCCCACAATGACTGCCCGGCGGCGTTTGTCAGCGGTTGGGATGATGTGCGGCATCGACAACTCACGCCCGGTCGCCGGGTTGTGAATGCACAAGGCTTCACCCGCCTGATAGATCCGATCCAGGCAATATGTCGCGCCGACACAGGGGCGAATGTCATCTTCCTGTCCGGCTTGAATCTTGGACACGATCATCGGATCGGCCATATGCGCGCGGGTCATGCCAACCATATCCAGAAGGCCCGAAGCCACCGCGTGCCGGGCCGTCGCGACATCGGGAATACGAGACGCGTGGAAGGTGGGCATACCAATCTCCGCCCGCACCCGCCCAGCGAAATCCAGATGCGGCGCACTTTTCATGCCTTGCACCGGTATCACATCGGTCAGTGCCGGGTCCGTGTGAATGCGCCCTCGTATGACGTTCAGAAAGTCGACCTGACCGCTGTCGCGCAGCCTCCGGGCGATTTCGAGCCCTTCTTGCTCGGTGATACCGCCTTTTTCGACTTCATCGGCCGTGTAGCGAACCCCGACGATGAAATCGGGCCCGACGCGATCACGGATCGCGTCCAGAACCATGAAGCCAAAGCGCAGCCGATTGTCGAGATTGCCACCAAAAGGTGCATCCATCGTGTTGGTCAGGGGCGACCAGAACTGATCGAGCAAGTGACCGTAGGCCTGCAACTCGATCCCATCCAAACCCGCATCCTGCATCCGTTCAGCCGCGTCGGCGTAGTCGGTCACGATACGCTCGATATCGAAATCCTCGATCTTCTTCGGAAAGGCTCGGTGCGCTGGTTCGCGATAGTGCGACGGCGACAAGGAGGGTAACCAATCGCCCTTGTTCCAACCCGTGCGTCGCCCCAGATGGGTCAACTGGATCATCACCGCACAGCCATGCGCGTGACACGCATCCGACAGTTCACCCATCCAGCGCACGACCTCATCCTTGTAAGCCAGGATGTTGTTGAACACCGGCGGACTGTCGCGGCTGACAATTGCCGAACCCGCCGTCATCGTCATCGCAACACCCGCTTTGGCACGCGTTTCGTGATAGGCGCGATAGCGTTCCTTGGGCATGCCGTCTTCGGGGTAGGCGGGTTCGTGACTGGTGGTCATGATCCGGTTTTTCAGGGTCAGATGTTTCAACTGATAGGGCTGAAGCAGAACATCGCGGCTCATGATGAAGACTCCGCGTCCGAAGTCCGAGGCGCGACGACATCCTTCGGAATGACCACCGGCGAGACCGCCCAGATCAGCCGACACACCCGGTCCGTCCTGTTACGTGCATGATGCGGGATGCGCGCGTCGAAACTGTAGCTGTCTCCGGCGCGCAGAATTATGAACTCGTCGCCGATCTGCATTTCCAGCTCGCCCTCCAGCACCAGACCATGCTCTTCGCCTTCGTGCTTTTGCAGTGGCTCTTCGGGACGCGCGGCATGGGGCGCGTATACCGCCAAGCCCATATAGAACTGACCGCCGATCGAGCTGGACAGCAACTGATCGGTATAACCCAACTCAGCCGCATCCTGACCGTACAGGGTGTTGAGCGCACGGCGGTTCTGGGCGCGCACGACAAAGGCCTGCTCCATCGGACCGGCGCCGGCGCGGCGGGCAAAGAACCAATCGGGCGTGACGCTCAGCGCGCTGGCGATGGTTTGCAAGACGTCGACCGAAGGCTTGGATACACCCCGTTCAATCGCCGACACGTGACTCAGCGAGATACCCGCCGCTTTGCTGAGTTGTTTGAGTGTAAGCTGACGGGCTTTGCGCAATTGCCGAACCTCGCTCCCGAGTGAGGAGATTGCGGACGGTAAGGCGATGACATTTTCCGATGGCATACGGTTCTCTGAGTTCGAAGTGAGCAGCTGTGTTCCATATGAATTGAAATCAGACTAGAATTTTTAAGTCAAATTCTATTTTTGAATGAATTTTCCTATTCGGTTGCAAGTTCATTCTGAATTTGCAGAACTGGGGCAGACCCCGAAGGCAGACTGCAGATCAAAATGACGGACCAAACCAAAAACCCTTTCGAGGTGACAGAGACCGACCATCTATGGATCGAAATGTCGGATGGCGTGCGATTGGCCGCACGGCTGTGGCGCCCGGTGACGCAGACGCCTGTGCCTGCCCTTCTGGAATACATCCCCTATCGCAAAACCGACATGGTGCGTGCGCGGGATGAGCGGAACCATCCCTATTTTGCCGCGCATGGCTATGCCTGCATCCGGGTCGACATGCGCGGTTCGGGTGACAGCGAAGGGCATATGCCGGACATGTATTCCAAGGCAGAGCTGGATGATGCGCGGCAAGTCATCGAATGGTTGGCCGCTCAGCCGTGGTGCAACGGCCGTGTCGGGATGTTCGGTACGTCCTGGGGCGGCACCGCATCTCTTCAGGCAAGTATCAATGCCCCGGAACCGCTGAAGGCAGTGATTGCCGTCTGTGCCACACATGATCGGTTCGAGGATGATATCCATTACATGGGCGGTTGCGTTCTGTCCGATACGTTCGAGTGGGGCGCAACCTTGCCCTCGATTCTGGCGTCGCCGCCCTCGCCAAGTGTGGGGTCAGATTGGAAAACAGTGTGGAACGAGAGAATTGAGAACCTCTCTTTTCCGCTTGAAAACTGGCTGCGAGAAGATGGGCGGGGTGAGTACTGGCGGCACGGATCTGTCATTCATGACGCGGATGCACTTTCCGTTCCGATCCTGTCCATCGGTGGATGGAGCGATCGCTACTCGAACTCGGTCATGTCTTTAGTCGATCGGCGACCTGACTTGGTCTGGGGGGTCGTCGGACCCTGGGGACACCACTATCCGGATCATGGGGTTCCGGGACCGGCGATGGGTTTTCAGGCGTTGGCGTTGGAGTGGTGGGATCACTGGTTGAAACCGGCCACCCCAGAAACCCCGAATTGGCCTCGTTTGCGTGTCTGGCTACGCGAGTTCGATACGCCGGATGACATATTGGAAAAACGATCAGGCAAATGGATCCAAAGTGGCCCGACGCCCGGGGAAACCGTGACACAGGAGTTGGCCTTGTCTGAACTGAACTCAGCAAACGGCAACCCGCCTTGGAGAATTTCCGCCGACCCGTTGGTGGGGCAGAGTTCGGGCGACACAGGGTATTTTGGCCGCTCGGGTGGGTTGCCCCTTGACCAAAACTCAGACGATTCCAGATCGTTGCTTTTCGAAACGGCCCCCTTGGATGAAGACTTGGTTATCTATGGTGCCGTTACTCTTGGTTTAAGCGGTGAAAGCGCTGATGTTCCGGGCCAGATCATAGCGCGGCTCAGTGACGTCAACACGGACGATGTTGCCGCACTTATCAGCTATGGCGTCCGAAATCTTTCACTGGACGAAAACATGGATCGCAAACCAACCAACGCAAAGGCAGGCAGGTTTGTTGCGGATATTCGCTTTCATTCAACGGCTTATCGCGTTTGTAAGGGGCATCGTATCCGGCTGGCAGTGTCGTCGTCCCTTTGGCCACTTATTCTCACAACGGCGTCAGCTGAAGATCTCCTGCTGGAGATGGGAGTGCTGCGGGTGCCCGTCGTCGCGGGCAAGGTGACTGACTTGCAAACGCCTTTGCCCCCGCGACAAGATTTGCCGGTACAGAAAACACACTCTACCCATTCACCAAATGAGCTGGAACGTTGGAGCAATGTTCGTGGGAACGTGGTCGAGACGGGTTGGCATCAGCCACTCGCTAAAACGGCCTTTCACGAAACCGGCACGGTTTTCGGCTATGAAACCAGCATGTTGCATGTTTTGGATATGTCGGATGCGGCCGTGCAAGAGACGACCGTTGATCACCGGATGGTTTTTGAACGCCCTGACGGAACGGCCACGGTTTCCATGACACTGACTGCAAACTCCTCTTTCGGATGCATTACGGCCGAAGCTGAAATGAACGTGGAATGGAACGAGCGCCTCTTTGCGATGCGGCGCTGGCGTATTTCCTAGGTCATCCCTGGCGGATGACAAACGCCCTGTTCCAGCAACCCGTTGGCCCATTTGGATACTGTTCCCGAAAACTTTGGGATTGCACCGGAAAGTGTGAGGTCCCCTGTGGGTGTCTTGAGGCGGATTGTAACGCCCTCTTTTCCTTCCAATGCGCGTAGTTTGAGCCCGAGCGCCTCAAGCACGTGGTTCAGCGCGGCGACGTTAGGCTGAAGTCCACCACCTGACACAATGGCCCTGTTCCAACTCCGGGCCTTATCGGACGGGCCTTCCAGAAAATTGCACAAGGCCGCGTTGACCGAAAACCCGGACCGAACACGCCGCGCGTATAGGTTCGTCTGCCATAAGGGGTGTCACTGTCCAGATGCTCGATGCGTTCGACTTTCGCACCTGCCGATTTTAAAGTTTTGCAGAATGTTGCGAAATCCCGTGTTCCCAGGTGCCAGAAGATCGGAGTTGGCGTTTCAAACTGCTTCAACACCTGTTTGATGGGATGAAAACCGGAATGTTTCGGGGGTGGGTCCGATGATTTCAAGTGCTGCCACATGCGGCAGGGGCACGCCATAGCTCCAATACCACTGACCGGGCTCGGGTTCGGTGGGGATGACCTCTGCACCCGTTTGTTCGGCAAACCACTGTGCCCCTTCTGGATATCGCGGACCCCACAGGCGACATGATCGAATTCAAACCCTCCGAGCCTTTCTACAGGCGCCGTTAGCCGAACCGATTCTGCTCATTTGCTCGGTTCGAGCGGCCGTTTCCGCAGGGCCACATTATCTCGGTTGCGTTTCTGGTATTGAAGGACAGACCTATGCAGGTCGGCCGGTGCACAGGACCCACGTTAATGGCGTCCGTTACACTTGCGTTCCACACCAATCCACTTATGAAAGTGCCGTCGATTTACCTTAGGGAAAACTTGCGATGCGCATGCGCGACACGTTCATCAAACCAATGCACCCGGAGGGCATTCGGTTTGTCGGGATCTTCGCCGCCATAACGGTCGGGTTGTTTCTGCTGTCAGACATTCTGGGATGGATCGGCGTTGGCCTCACGATCTGGTGCTACTATTTCTTTCGCGATCCGGAACGTGTGCCTCCGACAAAAGACGGGCTGATCGTCAGCCCGGCGGATGGGGTGGTTTCGATGATCGAAGGGGCGGTGCCGCCGAGCGAGCTTGGGATGCCCGACGCGCCTCTCACCCGTGTCAGTGTGTTCATGAGTGTCTTCAATTGCCATGTGAACCGGGTGCCCATTGAAGGTGAGATTGCCGCCGTTGCCTATCGCCCCGGCAAATTCTTCAACGCATCCCTGGACAAGGCCAGTGCCGACAACGAGCGCAACAGCTTGCGCGTTCGCATGACAAATGGTCAGGACCTGGCCGTTGTCCAGATTGCCGGCCTGGTGGCCAGACGGATCGTCTGTTTCACGAAACCCGGCGACGCGCTTCAAACCGGAGAGCGATTTGGATTGATCCGTTTCGGTTCACGGCTGGATGTCTATCTGCCGGATGGCGTGGAACCGCAGGTGCGTGTCGGGCAAACGATGATTGCAGGTGAAACCGTCCTTGCCAGTTTGCCCGCGCCCGAAGAAAAGTAGGTAGCTGGATCAGTGGCAGACCCATCAAAAAACGAAGAGACCGGATTCACGCTCATCCATTTGCTTCCCAATGCGCTGACCATTACGGCGATCTGCGCGGGCTTGTCGGCAATCAGATTTGGCGTTCAGGGCAATTACGTGCTCGCAGTACAGCTGATTATTGCGGCCTGTGTGCTTGATGGGCTTGACGGGCGTATCGCGCGCCTGCTCAGCAGTGACAGCAAAATCGGGGCAGAGCTCGATTCACTTGCTGATTTTTTGAACTTCGGGGTGGCCCCGCCGCTCGTTCTCTATTTCTGGGCCTTGCAGGATATACGCAGCGCTGCATGGCTTGCGGTTCTGTTTTTTTCAGTGTGCTGCGTCATGCGCCTGGCCCGGTTCAATGTGGGCAGCAAGTCCGAGACCTGCGATCAGAACAATGCCTATTTCCAGGGGGTCCCGGCCCCTGCAGGGGCGCTGCTGGTCATGTTGCCAATGTATCTGTCCTTCGCTTTTGCGGATGCTCCATTGCTGCCCAGTGTTCTGATTTGCGTTTATATGGCGCTCATCGGTTTGCTGCTCATCAGCCAAATACCGACCTGGTCTTTCAAGACCACGCGGATCTCCCGCGAAAACGCAAAGTTCTTTCTCATAGGTGTTGCCGTTGTCGGGGCGGCGCTGCTGACATTTGCCTGGGCCACACTGATCGCGCTTTGCGTTGGATATGTGGGAATGGTCGCCTGGGCGTGGCTCGACAAAAAAACATCTTCTAACCGTTGAGGATCAGATATGGACATCAAAGCCGTTCAAACCTCCTACGCTCGCTGGGCACCTGTCTACGACAGGACGTTTGGGGCTATCACAAATGTCGGCCGACGGCACGCGGTAGAGTACATAAATAGGCACCCTGGCAGTGTTCTGGAAGTCGGCGTGGGCACCGGATTGTCACTTGAGCATTACAGACCCGAGATGCAGGTGACCGGGATCGACTTTAGTGAGGACATGCTGCAAAAGGCACGCGACAAAGTCAGAGCCATGACGCTCAGCCATGTCAGGGAGTTGCGACAAATGGATGCCCGCCGGCTCGATTTCCCGGACGACCATTTCGATACAGTTGCGGCGATGCATGTTCTGTCTGTTGTTCCGGAACCCGAAAGGGTGATGGCCGAAATAGCGCGGGTGTGCAAACCGGGCGGCAAAGTGGTGATTACCAATCATTTCAAGCGCAAGCGCGGCCTGCTTGCCTCCATTGAACGCGTATTTGCTCCGCTGGCAAACACGATCGGATGGCATTCTGATTTCGAAATTGAAACAGTGCTGCAAGAGAAAACACTCATCCCGGAACAGCAAAAGGTTCTGCCACCGATTGGTATGATGACCTTTCTGGTCCTGAAGAAGGTTTAGGGGTCGCGCGCATCCGCCTGTGCGGCCGTCACTGCGATCATGTGCAGAATGTCTTCTGCAGAACATCCCCGCGACAGGTCGTTTGCGGGCTTGTCGAGGCCCTGCAGAATAGGCCCGATCGCCAGGGCCCCGCCGACCCGTTGCGCAACCTTGTATGCTATATTGCCGCTTTCGAGATTTGGGAAAATGAACACGTTGGCGTTGCCCCCCAGCGGTGAATCCTGCGCCTTGGACGCGGCCACATCCGGCACAAAGGCCGCGTCGAATTGCAACTCACCATCGATCAGCAGGTCAGGCGCAGCTTCCTGCGCAAGTTTCGTTGCTTCGACAACTTTCGAGACCGCGGCGTGGCTTGCACTGCCACGGGTCGAAAACGACAGCATAGCCACGTGCGGCACATCACCTACCAGCGCCTTGAAGCTGCCCGCAGAATCGATTGCAATCTGCGCCATCTCCTGAGCGGTGGGATCGACGACCAACCCGCTATCGGCAAAGATATGGGCCCCTTTCTTGGGATGGTGATCCTTGCAGAACATCATCAGGAAAAAGCTCGAGACCAGCTTGGTGTCCGCTTTGGTCCCGATGATCTGAATGGCGGTGCGCACAATGTCGGCGGTTGTCGTCGTGGCCCCTCCGACGGTGCCATCGGCGAGCCCTTTCTTGACCATCAGTGCCGCAAATACATGCGGTTTGCGGGCTTCGCGAATGGCCTGTTCCAAAGAGATGTTCTTGTGTTTGCGCAATTCGTAGAGCAGCAGGGCCAGTTCGTCGAAGGACGCCGATGTCGCCGGGTCCTCGATTTCGATCCCGTCCCCAACCTTGGCTTTGAGGAGGGCAAACTGACAGGCGATCAGCTCTTCGTTTCCAACCAGAATGATACGCGCAATTCCTTTTTCGCTGGCCTCGAGCGCAGCTTCGATCACACGGGGGTCAGAGCCTTCCGGCAAGACGATCGTCTTCTGCGATTGAGCCGCATTCTTGAGAAGCATTTCCAACGGTTTCATGTTGTTTCCTTTCAAAAATGCACGAGCTGGACACCCGCCAGAACCCGTACAGCGATAAAGGCTGTCTCGGCGACGATCAAGACGGGGTCATGTCTCAGAGGTTGAAGGTTGGCAGTTAATGCGCATGCGTTACCGATCTCGGATTGCTGCCCTTGAAAAGTTTCGCGACAAGTGTCATATAAATGGCGACACGTGACGAAAGGAAAGTGCTGATGGTCGCAAATGCAGTGACAGACCCGCTGGTGCCTCAGGACGTTCAGGTTGCGCAGGAAAATGACGTAGCGCGGGCGTACCGTCTTTTGGGCGGCGGCAAGATCATGAAACGGACGGTCCGGAACCCGCTGGATGCGCATGATCTGATTGTCGAGGGGATACCGTCGAAATCGTTGATTCATCTCGTCGAAGGTGTGCGCGTGTTGTCGACAGGCGACGCGCTGAACAAGGCGATCGGGATCAGCATCCGCACGTTGCAGCGCCGCAGGTCTGATACGACACAGAAGATGCTCTCGACTGAACAGAGCAGCCGGGCGTGGCGCTTTGCCGAGATTATCGCTCAGGCCACGGATGTCATGGGATCGCAGGATGCCGCCGAAGCGTGGATTCTGAGCCTGCAATCGGGCTGGACAACCGACGCCCGATCGACCTGCTTGCAACGGCTGCAGGGGCTGAAGCCGTCGAGACCTACCTGACGCGACTGGAGTACGGGGTCTATACGTGACGCCACTTCCACCGCCGCTTGGGACCGGTGAGCTTCGGTTCTGGCGGCTTGATCAGGACCGGCATGCGGCCACATGGAATACGGGCGAGGGATCCTATCGTGTGGGCGGTCGGTGGAACTCGCGCGGGGTACGGGCCGTCTATACCTCGATTGACCCGTCAACGGCCATCATCGAGGTCGCGGTTCACAAAGGGTTCAAGGTCCTCGATACGGCTGCCCATGTTCTGACATCGGCTCGCGTGGCCAAGCTGTCCGACGTGCATGTTCTCAATCCCGATGACTTGCCAAACCCAAACTGGCTTGTTCCGGGCGCGCACGGGCCCGGACAGCAGGCTTTTGGCGACCAGTTGCTGCAAGACAACCTGTTTACGCTGGTTCCGTCGACGGTGTCCCGGCACAGCTGGAACCTGATTTTCGACGCGGACCGGGTGGATGGTCATTTTGACGATGTGCAGCAGGAGCGTTTTGCGCTTGATCCGCGATTGCACCGGTAGGTGCGCAAAGACCTAGGACGAAACACCGAGATACTGATCCAGGGTTTTTCGGCAGCCATCCCGCCACAGGCGATGCAACCAGTCTGAGAAGGCGCGCGCGAATGCGTGGTTCTGATGGATATCGCCATACAGGCTGGTCTGACTGATCCAAACCGCGGGGTTCTCGCGTGCCGCCCGCGCTGTCCGTTGCAAATCGGGCCAGATCGGGTCATTGGGGTCAATGTCCGTGCCATCCTCGCGCGTGCCCGCGCACATCCGGGCCCAGAAGGCTTCGGCCAGTGCAAGCCCTTGGAACGAAGCCTCGGACCGCAACGCATCGCGCAGGGACGGCACCAGAAATCCGGGGTGGCGCGACGAGCCGTCGAACGCGACGCGGCGGGTTGTGTCGCGGATCGCGGAATTGGTAAACCGGCGTTCGACCAGTTCAAGATAGTCCGCCGGGGTCGTTTCAGGAACGGCCTGAACGTAAGTGTGATTTCCTCGGATTGCACCTTGCGGAAAAACCCGGTGATCTGCGCGTCCTGCATACAATCCGAGATGGTCGGAACGTTGAGGATTTCACCGACATTGGCCAGAAGCTGATGACCGCCATTTAGAATGCGCAGCTTCATGGCTTCGTAGGCATGCACATTGTCTGTCAGCGTCACACCCAC
This sequence comes from Ruegeria sp. AJ12, assembly GCF_056536245.1. NCBI lineage: Bacteria > Pseudomonadati > Pseudomonadota > Alphaproteobacteria > Rhodobacterales > Roseobacteraceae > Ruegeria > Ruegeria sp. AJ12. Next base: position 9,469 of record NZ_JBQFJJ010000002.1, on the reverse strand, counting down.
GTCTTCCAGCGGCGGACGCCCGGCGCAGAACCTGTCTTCGATCACCCATTGGCGAAAGTTTTCATGGGTGACCGGCGCATGATCCGCGATGCCCAACGAGTTCGCCTGAGCGATAACCTCGTTCGTGGTGGCGGGGACGATGCAATCCACCATTGAATTGGGGAATTCGGCATTCTGATCAATCCAGTCGGCCAGTGTGGGATCGGACAGGCGCGCCAGCCCGACAATGCAATTCCGCAGGATGGCACCGTTGCCCTGAAGGTTGTCGCAACTCAGCGCCGTGAACGGCGTCGCACCCGCGTTCCTGCGCCGTTTCAGCGCCGCGACGATTGCGCCAAAAACCGTGCGCGGATGGTCGGGGTTTCTGGCATCGTGGCGAATGTCTTCGTGGTCGATGTCCAGCGCTCCGGAACCGGTATCAAGAAAATACCCGCCCTCGGTCACGGTCAGGGATACGATGCGGATTGCAGGATCAGACATCTGCCGGATCAGGGCGGCGTTGTCCGCCTCAATCGGCAGGTAGTCGATCATTGCGCCGATCACTTCGGCTGACGCGCCGGACGGATCGAGCTCTATCAACGTCGTCAGACACTCCTGATCCAACAGCTTTTCGCGCATTCCGGCGTCATAGCTTCGCACGCCCGCGCCAATGATGGCCCAATCCAGCGCACGCCCCTGTTGCATCAGCCTGTGCAGATACCAGGCCTGATGGGCCCGGTGAAAGTTGCCCAATCCGATATGCACGATGCCGGGTGTCAACTCGGATAGTCGGTATCGCGGGCGCCCGACGGCGGCGGGCAAGTCCGACAGGCGGCTGCGACGCAGCGGAACCGGTTCAGTCGTTTTCGCCGAAACGCCCATCAGCTCATCCAGTTCCCGCCATCGACATTGTATGTCTGGGCAACGATGTAGCGGGCGTCGTCTGACGCGAGAAAAACCGCCATGCCTGTCAGATCCTCCGCACGTCCCATGCGGCCATAGGGCACGGCAGCCGCCACTTCGCGCTTTTTCTGGCCCGGTGCCTTGTTTTCGTGTTTTGCAAAGAACGCATCAACGCCGTCCCAATGCTCTCCATCCACGACACCGGGGGCGATGGCGTTCACGTTGATGCCGTGGTCAATCAGGTTGAGCCCGGCGGACTGGGTCAGCGAGATGATGGCAGCCTTGCTGGCGCAGTAGACCGCGACCAGCGGCTCGCCCCGTCGACCGGCCTGTGAGGCCATGTTGATGATGCGACCCTTGACCCGATGCTCGATCATGTGTCGTGCCACGGCCTGCAGGGTGAAGAGGGTGCCCGACACGTTGATGTCGAAGACACGTTGATAATCAGCGCGTTCGATTTCGGTAATCGGCGCGGCGGTAAAGATCGCGGCATTGTTGATGAGAATGTCTATGGGTCCGAAATGTTCATGGGTGCGGGCAACTGCGGCGTCGATGCTGCGTTGCTCGGTGACATTCATTTCGACGGCAATCGCCGCTTCACCCATGCCGGATGCAGCGTGTTCGGCCCGTGCGATGTCGATATCCGCAAGAGCAACGCGCGCGCCTTCGGCGACATAGGCCTTTGCGAAAGCCAATCCGATCCCGCGCCCGGCACCCGTGATGAGTGCGGTTTTGCCCGCCAGTCGCGTCATTCGATCCGCAGGCCCTTTGCGTCAAAGCGATGGATCATATCGGCGCGCGGCGTCAGGTGGATGCGATCGCCGTGGCGAAACCCCACTTCGCCGTCAGCGCGCACGGTGACGGTTTCGGCCAGCCCGGTTTCGTGGATATGAAAGAACGTATCCGAGCCGAGATGTTCGGACACGCTGACGGTACCGGACCACGGTCCTTCCGTATCCGACACAGCAATGTGTTCCGGGCGGACGCCGATGGTGTGAGCGCCGTGTTTCGCTGCCTCTTCCCCTTCGATAAAGTTCATCTTGGGAGAGCCGATGAAGCCCGCCACAAACAGGTTGCGCGGCGCGCGATAAAGCTCCAGGGGGCTGCCAACCTGTTCAATGACACCGGCTTGCAAGACAACGATCTTGTCGGCCATGGTCATCGCCTCGACCTGATCGTGGGTCACGTAGATCATCGTGGTCGCAAGGCGTTCGTGCAGTTCGCTGATTTCCAGTCGCATACCAACCCGCAGGGCCGCATCAAGGTTCGACAGCGGTTCGTCAAACAGGAACGCCGCCGGTTCGCGAACAATCGCGCGCCCGATGGCGACCCGCTGGCGCTGACCACCGGACAACTGCCCCGGACGCCGGTCGAGATAATCGGTCAGGTTCAGAACACTTGCGGCGCCTTCGACGCGACGGTCGATCTCGGTCTGATCCAGCTTGGCCATGCGCAGGGGAAAGGCAATGTTCTTGCGCACCGTCATATGCGGGTAGAGCGCATAGGACTGGAACACCATCGCCAGGCCACGCTTGGCCGGGGGTACATCTGTGGCATCGGTGCCATCGATCTCGATATGGCCCGAGGTGATGTCTTCCAGCCCAGCGATCAGACGCAGGAGTGTGGACTTGCCACAGCCCGATGGGCCGACGAAGACGGTGAACTCGCCATCCTCGATGGTCAGATCCAGCGGTGGAATGACCTCAACGTCGCCGAAGCTTTTGGTCACGGACTTGAGTTGTATGCGTCCCATGAGGAATGCTCCTTATTTCACAGCGCCGAAGGTCAGGCCGCGGACAAGTTGTTTCTGGCTGAACCAGCCAAGGATCAGGATTGGTGCGATTGCCATGGTCGAGGCTGCGCTGAGCTTGGCAAAGAACAGGCCCTCGGGGCTGGAATAGCTGGCGATGAACGCTGTGAGCGGTGCCGCGTCGACAGCCGTCAGGTTGAGGGTCCAGAACGCCTCGTTCCAAGCAAGGATGAAGTTCAGCAGCACGGTCGAAGCGATGCCGGGAATGGCCATTGGCGTCAGTACATAGAGGATTTCCTCTTTCAGCGTCGCCCCGTCCATTCGTGCAGCTTCGAGGATTTCACCCGGTATCTCGCGGAAATAGGTGTAGAGCATCCACACGATGATCGGCAGGTTGATCAGCATCAGCACCACGACCAGTCCCCCACGGCTGTCCAGCAGCCCCAGCTGAATGAACAGCAGGTAGATCGGGTACAGCACGCCTACTGCTGGCAGCATCTTGGTGGACAGCATCCACAGCAGAATGTCCTTGGTGCGTTTGGACGGCACGAATGCCATCGCCCACGCGGCGGGTACGGCGATGATCACACCCAGGATGGTTGACCCGCCGGCGATGATCACCGAGTTCCACAGGAACCTCATGTAGTCCGAGCGTTCCTGCACGATGGCATAGTTCTCGAGCGTCCAGTCGAAGTTCAGAAAGATCGGAGGGCTGGCAATCGCCTGCGCCTCGGTCTTGAAGCTGGTCAGGATGGTCCAAAGGATCGGAAAAAAGATCAGCAGACCGACGATCCAGGCAAGAGCCGTGTTGAAGGTTTTGCGTTGTGTTGTGACGGTGCGGGCCATGGGTTCTGTCTCCTCACGCGTCCAGGTTTTTGCCGACGATGCGCATCAGGAAGATCGCAACGATATTGGCAAGGATGATGGCGTAGACACCTCCGGCTGATCCGAGGCCGACGTTCTGGCTTTCCAGCACACGCTGGAAGATCAGGTAGGTGAGGGTGCGAGTGCCGAATGCACCGCCGGTGGTCACAAAGATCTCGGCGAAGATCGACAACAGGAAGATCGTCTGGATCAGGATCACGATGGTGATGGCGCGGCCCAGATGTGGCAGGATGATGTGATAGAAGCGTTTCAGCGGCGGGGCACCGTCCATCTCGGCGGCTTCCAACTGTTCACTGTCCAGCGACTGAATTGCGGTCAGCAGGATCAGCGTTGCAAAGGGCAGCCATTGCCACGAGACGATGATGACGATGGAGGGCATCGAGGCCTGTGACAGCCAAGAGATTGGCTCGGCCCCGAAAAAACGCCACAGATGCGCCAGCAGGCCGTTTACCGGGTCCATGAACATGTTCTTCCAGACCAATGCCGAGACGGTCGGCATCACAAAGAACGGAGCAATCACAAGGATACGGACAACGCCTTGTCCCCACATCGGCTGATCCAGCAGCATTGCGAGCAGGATGCCCAGAATGATCGTGATGATCAGAACGCCGCCGACAATCACCAATGTGGCCTGAACGGCGGGCCAGAATGTGCTGGACGAGACGAAGCGGATGTAGTTGTCAAAGCCAACCCAGCCCAGATCTCCGCCCCGCAACGGCAGGTATTTCTTGAAGGAAAAGTACAGCGTCATCGTCAGCGGCACGAGCATCCAGCCAAGCAGCAGGACCACTGCGGGTGCCATCATCAGGCGAGCAACGGATCGGGAGTGTTGAGTAGCCATTACGCAAACCCTCTCTGTTCAGGCGTAACTCAGCCTGCGAGAAAAACGCGAGTTGTGGAAGTGGGGAGCGGGGGACAGATCACCTGTCCCCCACTGGGGAGGATGCCTCAGTACCCTGCGGCTTCCATCTCTTCAGCAGTGAAGGCCTGCGCTTTGGCAAGGGCTTCATCCACCGTCTGTTGTCCGGCATAGACTGCCGAGAATTCCTGGCTGACCTGTGTGGCAATGCCTGCGAATTCCGGGATCGCAACGAACTGGATGCCGGTATACGGCGTCGGCTGGGCGCAGCAGTTCTGCGGATCGGCCAGCAGGATCGACTCCAGCGTCATCTTGGCGAATGGAATGTCCTTGTAGTTGTCGTTCTCATAGAGCGAGGTCCGCGCGCCCGGAGGCACGTTGGCCCAGCCTTCATTCTCGGCCACCAACTCGATGTAGTCTTTCGACGTTGCCCACTCGATGAACTGTTTGGCCGCGTCTTCCTGCTGTGTGCCGGCAGGAATGGCGAGGGCCCAGGCCCACAACCAGTTGGCGCGCTTGTCGACGCCTTCCGAGTTCGGTGCCAAAGCGAAGCCGACCTTGTCAGCAACGGTCGAGTCATCGGGGTTTGTCACGAATGAGGCTGCAACAGTGGCATCGATCCACATGCCGCATTTGCCCTGCTGGAAAAGCGACAGGTTCTCGTTGAAACCGTTGGTCGCATAACCCGCCGGCCCGGATTCGTTCATCATGTCGACGAAGAATGTCAGAGCCTCTTTCCACTCAGGCTGATCGAACTGGGGCTTCCAGTCCTCATCGAACCAGCGCGCGCCGAACGAGTTTGCGGTTACGGTGATGAAAGCGCCGCCTTCACCCCAACCGGCCTTGCCGCGCAGGCAGATGCCGTTGATGTCATTGTCGCGGTCCGTCATGGCCGCTGCGGCCTCACGAATGAACTGCCATGTGGGGCCTTCAGGCATTTCCAATCCGGCCTTTTCCATCAGGTCGGTGCGGTACATGATCATCGAGCTTTCGCCGTAAAACGGCGCCGCATAGAGCGTGCCGTCATTGCTCAGGCCGCCGGCCATTGCAGGCAACAGGTCCCCGACATCATATTCGGCGGACATCCCATCCAGAGGAACCAGCCAGCCATTGGCACCCCAGATCGGGGTTTCGTACATGCCGATGGTCATGATGTCGAACTGACCGCCCTTGGTGGTGATGTCGGTGGTCACGCGCTGACGCAGCACGTTCTCTTCCAGCGTCACCCATTCAACGTCAATGCCGGTCGCTTCGGTGAAATTGTCGGTATAGCCCTGCATCCGGATCATGTCGCCGTTGTTCACTGTGGCGATTGTGATAGTTTGTGCATGGGCCGCTGCCGTTGCGACGAAAGTCATTGCAGTCGCCGCACGAAGTGCGTTCTTCAGATACATCCCTGTCCTCCCTGAGCTTGGATGTCGTGCGGGAAGCGTAGAGTAAAAGTTGTCGCGGCGTCAATAAAAACTTTACGCGCGTAAAAATAAACTCATGCGGAATCTCTCAAAACAAGCCGCGCAGGGAACAGGGTTTCCGTTCTTGTGTCGAATTTTCCCCCATTTTCAATGAGTTCAAACAGGGTTTCGACGCTGCGTCCTGCCACGTTGTCATAGTCATGGGCGGCGGTTGTCAGGGAGGGGCAGGTAAATCTGGAAAAGGGATGATCGTCGTTTGAAGCCACGCGCAGAGTACAGTCATCCTTGCGTCCGACGCGAATCCCCATCTCGTAGCACGTTGACAAAAAGCCGATTGCCAGACGGTCATTGCTGCACAGCACCGTGTTGGTTTTGAACGCGCCGGCATCCAGCGCCTTGGCCGCGCCCTGCCGTCCGATTTCTTCGAACGCCCAGCCTTCGCCATCAATCTTTACAACATGGGGTTCGAAACCCAGCCGCTCCATCACTTCGATATAGGCTTTGCGCCGTTTGTTGGCGTTGGGGTTTGCCGGGGTGCGCATCTCGAAGAACGACGGGGGCGCGCCGGTCCGGGTCAGATACTCGACCGTCTGCGACACGAAACTGAAATTGTCCGAACCGACGAAAGCAGCCCCCAGACCTTCGAGGTTGCTATCGAACAGCACCGTGGGCACGTTTTGGCAGAAGGATTCGATGTGCGACTGGTTCGATGCACGCCCGAGCGGGGCCAGCAATACGCCCGCGGGCTTCAGGGATCGCAAGCTGTCCAGGATTTCGTTTTCCAGCTTTTGTTCCCCATGCGAACTGAATAGCGAAGGGCGATAGCCCGCCGCGATGCAACTCTGTTCCAGATATCTGGCAATCTCGGCAAAGAACGGATCGGCGAGGTATGGGACCACGATGCCGATATTCTTGGTCAGTTTCCGGTTCTGGTTCACCGCGTAGATGTTGGGCCGATAGTCAAACCGCTCCAGCGCTTCTTCGATACGTGCGCGGGTTGTGGCGCGCACGCTGTCAGGGTCGTGAAAATACTTGGACACGGTTGGCCGCGAGATACCGCTGACGGCTGCGAATTCTTCCATGTTCTTTATCTTGGTCATGCTGTCGAACCCTGAGGGAGCCTCGTCGCGATCTTGACAATGCTTTACATATTCTTTGCGCGCGACAAAAAATCAATAGGCCGGTCCAGTTCGGCGGAACACGGGGTTTTTGTGATGCCAGTCGGAGTTTGAGCCTGCCCGGCAACCTTCCCGCCTGTCATTGATGTCCTGTGAGCCGTCTGCTGGTGTCCTCGTCCCGGTCACCGGACGCCATTTTTTCAAATGCTTTCCGCCAACCGATGGCAAGTTCGGGCAACTGGGCCAGTATTGCGGCATCTTTGTCCGACACGCGCCGTGTCAGTCGTGCGGCGGTGACCCGTTTGACAGACCAGCCGGGCTGTGGGCGCTCCAACAAACGGACCTCATCACCAACGCCTGCCGCGCCATGCTCGAGAACGCGGTAATACCAACCGGTTCGGCCCGTTTTCTGAAAGAGATAGGCCATGCGTTTGTTCCGCGTGTGCTCGGACACTTTCCAACAAGGTTGGCGGCCCTGGCTGATCTGAACGGTTGCTGTCCCGAGGCGCAGGATGTCACCGATGCACAGCGTCTCTTCTGTCATGCCGTGCGTGGCGATATTCTCGCCAAAGGCTGCTGGTGTGGCGTCTGGCGGGATCGCGCCTTCTGCCTTCCACGATGGATAATGTTCCGATGCATAGTGATGAATGGCCTTGTCCCGGCCACCGTGATTGACCAGATCCGCCTGCGCGTCCCCGACAAATCCGGTGTCGTCAATGCGCTGTGGCCCAGAGACCGCGGTTTTGCCGATTGCGGACGGGTCCCGCCCCTCCCATCTGTGCTGAACCGCCCCAAAAAAGAGGCCGTCGATCCGAGCGTTAAGGTCCGGCTTGGTCATGCGCTTTCCTGTTCGTGACAAATCTGGTTGGTTTCATGCGGTGACAGCGAGACGTTCAACAGCGCGCAAAACGGGCCCGCATCCTGTTTTTGATGATGAATGCAGGATTTGCACAACCCGAAGTCGCGACCATTGTTTTGTGCCAGAACAGTGTGCAGAGATTTCGTCAGCAGGTCCTGCAACAGCTTTTGGTCGTCCGCGTCAAGTGCTGTGATTGCCGCTTGCACCGGGGCAGGAGCCTCAGCCGCCTTTTGTCCGGCGGCTGTCAATGAGTAGCTGATCACCCGTTTGTCATGTGCCGAACGTTGCTCGGTCACATAGCCCTTTTGCAACAGCGATTTCAGCGATTGCGTGGTCGTGCCACGGGTTGTGCCGAGGTAGTCCGACACATGAGAGGGGCTTCGGGAAAACCGGTTGGCCCGCGACAGATACCCAAGTGCGGCCCGCTGGGTTGGGTTCAGATCCCCGTCCCATCCCGCGGCCGCATCCAGCCTTGCCAAACGGTTGATGAGGTCACGAATTTCGATATCCGGTGTCATGGCTAGAATGTATCGACTCGAAATTACTATTGCAATAGTTTCGACTCGCTATTAATAGTGAGTCGAAATCATCAGAAAGGACAGATCATGACACAATCACGTTTTCCGATTTCAGCCGTCATCGCATTGCTCGGTACGGCCGCGCTTGCGGATGGCGACCATTCCCATGGCCATGCCATCAATCAGCAGGGCGCCATTCTTTCAGAGTCGGACGCGGCGAAGATCGCATCCTTTGATATTCTGGCCGCCCATGTCCATCGCACTGGCAACACCGTTACGTTTCACATGACGACAAACGGAACCGCTGGCGCGGACATTCCCGAAGCAACAGGTGCCGTTGGCGGATCGGATGTGTTTGCATATGTCTGGCCGACATCGCTGGACCCGTCTGCCGTGGGGTTCGAAGAGGGAACCGGAATTCTGGCGCTGGCAGCGACCAGCCACCCGGATTTTGACGACACCCCGCTGTTTGACGAAAACAACGATGGGGACCCGACAAATGACGGTGACGTCTGGCACAGCCACTGGGTTGTTCTGACACCGACCGAGGCATGTGGACCCGGCGCGCTTGCCGTTCGGGACATTCCGGAGGGCGAAACGCCTCAACTGCCGGCAACATGGCCGGGATTTCCGATCTTCCTCGACAGTCCCGGTTTTACACCCTTGTTCGACGGCCCTGAGATCGCCGTCAACGCAGGTTTCCGCAGCGATGTTCAACTGGGCGGGGTGGCCTATGACGGCGTGACCTCGGCCTTGCGGGTCAACGCCAACATTCACGCACCTCTTGTGCGTGGTGGATGTGTTTGACGTCGCTTCCGGCAACCTGGCCTGCCCGGCAAGATCGAGTAGGCAGGTGGCGGGCCGCCCGTTTTTGGGGATCAACCAGCCTCGGCTCAACTGATCAATCGGATAGCAGGCTGGAAAGTTTCCGGGCACCCTGATGCAGGGTGTCCAGAAACTGCATCAGCCCGTCAATGTCATGACGTTGCACCGGCGCGTGAACCGACAGCGTGGCGACAAGCCGCTCGCGACTGTCCAGAATCGGTACCGCGATGGCGGTCATGCCGGACATGAACTCTTCATCATCGGTGGAATACCCGTTGCGGGACACCCTGTTGATTTCATCGCGCACCGCGTCGGGTGCGGTCAGGGTCTGCGTCGTGTGGGCGTGAAGTTTGCGGGCCGA
>NZ_JBQFJJ010000001.1:985000-4044956 GCF_056536245.1 Ruegeria sp. AJ12 | reverse complement strand
CTGAGTGCCGGGGTCAGGGCACAACGTCTCAGATAGCGCGCGCATACAGGAGATTGGCGGGGAAGGAAAGGGAAACTGAGTGGGTCGGCGGTGCCTGCCTTGTCGTGATTGTGACCCCTTATCCGTAGACGCAGGCGTTAAATCCCCTAGAATTACGCTGTGCGGAAGAGACGATCCGCGATCGGAGAAAACGGATGACAATATGGGTGCGCATCATCGCGGCGGTTTTTACGATCCTGACGGGTCATGCCGTATGGGCATCCCCAACCCTGCCGCTGGACTGGCCGGATCTGCCGGACCCTTCGGTCCAGGTTTTCGAGGATCCGTTCCGCGACCTTACACCGGAACAGTTCGATGATGTGGTTTTTGCGGTGCGCCTGCGCGGGCGCCTGCAACAGGATGTTGGCAGCGCGGAAGAACGTCAGAAATGGCAGGAGCTTTTGGTCGAGACCGAGGATGCGCTGGACGCGGAGGGAATCGACATCGACTGGTTGCTGTCTCAGCGCGAGGCTGTCATCCAACGCCGCGAAATGGCCCATTCGGCGGGCAATCCGGTCTATGACGGCCAAACCGTGTCCATCGCGGGCTACGCCATTCCCGCGCCGCCGGACGCTGACGGGCAGTCCGTGGCCTATCTTGTGCCCGAACCCGGCATGTGCAGCCACTTACCGCCACCGTCCCCAAACCAGATGGTCCGCGTGGTGCTGTCTGAAAACTGGACGCCGGATTACGTCCATGAGCCCGTCCGTCTGACCGGCAGGCTGACCATCGATCCAACGGATCACGAGATGGTTGTTGTCGACGGGATGATGCCGATGCGGGCAACGTTCCGGCTGGACGCCGATCACATCGAGACGCTGGAAGAGGACGAGGATCAGCGCAGGAGCGTTCAGAGCCTCGTCGACCGTATTGCGCGGCGGCGCATCAAAAACCGGTGGGACTCAGGTTCAAAACTGATCTGGCTTGGGTGCTGTGATCCGAATGCTGGTCCCGGAACGATCTTCACCCCAATCCGCGGGCCCGGATCGGGATGAAGGCCGATGGGATAGTCTGTCCCGAACCGACCACGCCCTCCGCCAAATGCCCGCGCTCGATCGCCCAGTCGCTTGTGGTTCAAGAAACGCCGACGAAACCCTCCATTTCGGTGGGACAAATTCAGCAAACCGAATGCATTTTGTGAAATTTTGATGACGGTGTAGGGTGTTACCACGAACCCGCGGTCGAGATGACGGAAATGCGCCAAGGGGGTTACAAAACTCATAACCGTCTGCCGGCCGAATACCTTGGCGTTTGCACCTAGCGAACAGGGGGCAGTCGAATGGCTCAAACGAAGAAAATGCTGGATCCGGATCCCCGGATTTACGATTTCGAAACAGAGTATGAACTGGGGCAAGACAACGTCAGACCGTTTGGTCTGGATATTCACAACCCGGTTTTTCTGATCTCAAGTATCCTCATCTTTGCGTTCGTTCTGATCGCACTTGCAAACCAGGAAGCGGCAGCGACGTTCTTTGGATGGCTTCGGCCCTGGCTGACCAGCACCTTTGACTGGTTCCTCGTGCTGTCGGTCGATGCAATCACCTTGTTCTGTCTGGTTCTGATTATCCTGCCGGTCGGCAGCGTCCGGATCGGCGGAAAAGATGCCAAACCAGACTATTCCTATGCCGGTTGGATCGCGATGATGTTTGCGGCCGGTATCGGTATCGGTCTGTTGTTCTTCGGCGTTATGGAGCCGGTCTATTACAACTTTGCCGAGGGCGGCAACGCTGCACCACTGGGCATTGATATCGCGGTGCCGGGCAATGAATACGCCGGTGTCGTCGGCACCATCCACCACTGGGGCCTTGAAGGCTGGGCTGTCTATGCGGCGGTGGGTCTCGCCCTTGCGATCTTCAGCTATAACCTTGGTCTGCCGCTGACCCTGCGGTCGGCATTCTACCCGATCCTGGGTGAACGCGTCTGGGGCTGGTGGGGCCACATCATCGACACGCTGGCGGTCTTTGCCACCCTGTTCGGTTTGACGACGTCTCTGGGCCTCGGGGCGCAGCAGGTGGCTGCTGGCCTTTATGAGGTTTTTGGGATTGAACCCAGCCCGACCGTGGTCGTGTTGCTGATCATCGGTATCACGCTGATTGCGCTGGGCTCGGTCCTGATGGGCATGGATGCGGGTGTCAAACGGCTGAGCGAGATCAACATGATCATGGCCGTTGGCCTGTTCATCTTTGTGATCGCGGTCACCGGTATCGGCACGGCCATTGCGCGCTACTTCAGCGTGATGACCGACTATGTCACGATGTTGCCAGCCCTTTCGAATCCATTCGGACGAGAAGACACCAGCTATTTCCACGGCTGGACGACCTTCTACTGGGCCTGGTGGATCGCGTGGTCGCCTTTTGTCGGCATGTTCATCGCCCGCATCTCCAAGGGTCGGACGGTGCGCGAGTTCGTAATCTGCGCTCTGCTGGCGCCCACGGCGGTCTGTGCCCTGTGGATGTCGACATTCGGTGGCGCAGCCATCGACATGCTGAACGCAGGCGGCGCTGACGGTGTCCGTGCAACAGTGATCGACAGCTATGCCCCCGAAGGCGCGCTGTTTGGGTTCCTGAAGGAACTGCCGCTCTATAGCATCGTCGCACCAATCGCACTGGTTCTGATCGTGGTGTTCTTTGTGACCTCGTCGGACTCCGGTTCGCTGGTGATCGACACGATCACCGCAGGCGGCAAAATGGATGCGCCGGTGGTCCAGCGCGTGTTCTGGTGCACGCTGGAGGGGCTGGTCGCGATCGCATTGCTGCTCGGAGGTGGCCTCAGCGCCCTCCAAGGCGCGGCGGTGTCAACCGGTATCCCCTTCACGCTGGTGGTTCTGATCATGTGCTACTGTCTGTGGCTGGCATTAAAATCGGAACGGTCCAAGATGTGACGGTCATCCGGACTTGAAATACAAACGCTCGCTGAAAGGCGGGCGTTTTCCTTCTTTTCCTTACCAGGAATTCTGAGCCGCCCTCTTATTTTTCTTACTGCGGTGTCGCAAGACCGCTGTGAGCCCAAAACGCCGAATGCTGCACACGATAGGAACGTCTTTTCAGCCCAGAAACCCACATCTAGTTTTCGAATGCGATCAAGTGTTTCGCAAAGCGCCGGAAGTTTACAGACCAGTTTAAGGCCAAGGGGGCATTGGAAGCACCGCTGACAGTAACTTACGCCAGGGACGATCTGCGCAATGGGATTCTTGAAGTGCTCGGAGACCAAGTAGCAGTGGACTCCAAGAATTCGGATTTGCAGGAAAAATCTCAGATGCGCGTTAATCAAACATCGCGGCGCCTGACCTAAAGGGGCACGTGGCTTAAACAGGCGGGGCGGAAACCGGATCTTTGCTGCTTGTGCCGCTTTCACGAGTACAAATTGAGGCAGCGGACATTCAATCGGATCACTCGCAATCCGTAACACGGCGGTCCGAGCCCCCTGGAAGAGTTCTGTTACCGGCGCAAACTTCTTTTTTGCTTCCTCAAACCTGTGCCAGTTTCGAATCGGACAAAACACGCGTGAGGGCAACGCGTGCGGATTCCAGGTGAGCAAGGGACGCGGCGCGGGCCTCCAGCCGATTGCGTTCGCAGAGCGCAGATGCAAGGCGGCGCATCTCGTGGAGTGAGTCGTGACGTCTTTGTGGATCGCTCATCAACTGTGATCGCAGGTAGGAAATCCGGTCAATAACATTTTCCAGCGCCCGGCGGATTTCGCTGTTGCGGCAGCCATTGAAAATGATCGCAAAAAACCGTTCCTTGGCTTTGCGAATTCTGACGACACTTGCGGAGAGCATTGCCGCCTCAACCTCCTTGAAGGCGTGTTTAAGGTCCGCAATTTCCTGCTCGCTCGCGCGCTCTGTAAAGAGTTCGGCCGCAAGAGTTTCGACCGCTGCCCGCAACTCGAAGACTTCGTCAATGCTGTGAGAGGACATATCTGCGACGGTATAGCCTCGGTAGGATTGTCTGACAATCAAGCCGACGGCTTCAATATGCGACAGAGCTTCACGCAGGACCGACCGGCTTGCGCCGGTAGCATCGCACAGCTCTCGTTCAATCAGCTTCTCCCCTGCGTGATAGCGCCCATCGAGGATCGCTTCGCGAATCCAGGCTTGTGCAGCTTCTCGCATAGAAGAGCTTGATGCGGACGCTTCACTGAAACCTTGGTTTTGCAGGTCTGTGAACACACCAAGTGCCTCTTCTTTGTTGCTGGATCTTGGCAAAGGTATCTCCTCCCTCGATGGCTGCTTGGGCGGCAGTCGTCAGCATTATCAAGCTACATAGTGCCGACTCGACTTTGAGCCAAAGCCTAGCCCCGTCTGCTGCTTTGGGCAATATATTGTCTGACATTTTGATCAAGCTGGGCCGCCCGGATCAAGGGGTTTCCCGCTATTGCAGTGTGGGGTCAAGTGGAGGTGAGGGGTCAGATGTAGTTTAATCATTTGAAAATATGAGAAAATGTTTTGAACCGCTTACCATCTCCAAGAGTGGGATGCCTCGTGAAGCTTTATCTTTGTATACAATTATTGAACTTTTTAGTCGATATTTGGCAATAATGCCGATATAACCCACCTATGCATCAGTATTTTGTCATACAAAATGTCAAAGTCAGTGTGTTGACCGGAGTATAGTGGCGCCGACTTCTGGCGAAAAAGCCACTCAATGCCCGGCACAAAGGGAGGAGCAACATGTTTGGATGTAAAGCAATACTGGCTCGTGGGCTCAGGGCTTCGGTTGCCGCACTGATTGTCGGAACCGGCAGCGCAGCTGCCGAAACGATCACGATCAATGACAATCCCTATCCGTCATTTCAGGCGATCAAACACCTTTTGGCTATCCTGTTTGAGGAACGGATGGGGTATGAGGTCGAAACCAAACCCGGAGAGAACTCTGCGGTCTGGGCTGGAATGGACGCCCGGCGAGGGCGACTTTGATATCCATGCCGATACCTGGCTTCCAAATCAGCGTGCGTTCTTTGACAAATATGTCGATGGAAATGGGACGGTCGACTACAGTCGGAAACCGTATCACGGTTCCGGTGGGTTTTGTGTTCCTCGGTACTTCTATGAAGAACAGAATGTAAAATCGATCTATGATCTCGCGCGTCCGGAAATTGCCGCGCAGTTGGACAGGGACGGCGACGGCAAAGGCGAAATATGGATCGGTCGCAATGGTTGGGTGTCGACAAACGAGAACATGGTCAAGATCCGCGACTATGGGTTGTCAGACAGTCTAGAAGCGATCAGGGCTGAGGTTGGCGTGAACCAAGCCGCGATGGCTGATGCCGTCAAAAAGCACGAAGGATACGCCACTTTCTGTGCCAAACCGGATTCGGTTTGGGAAGCCTATGATCTGGTTAAACTGGACGAGCCGGAAAACGATGGCTCGGGTTGCTGGAAGCTGGTCGCTCAGTCTGAGGATGATTGGTTCGAGCGTTCCAAGATTACCTGTGCCAGTGCGCCTCTGACGATGCAGATGGCCTGGTCCAAGAGCCTTGAGACGCGTGCGCCGCTGGCGGTCGAGCTGATGTCCAACATCGAGCTTGATATCGAGACGGTGAACAGATGGTCCTACCAGATTGGCCATGAAGGCAAGGATCCGGAAAGCCTGGTGAGGGCGTGGATAGAGGCCAATTCCGCGCGCGTCGACAGTTGGTTCGGCCTCTGAAGTCGCAGCTGTCCGGTGCTCTCTTGAAAGGTGGGCACCGGGAACCATTCCAGCCCCACAACTCGGAACGTCTTTGGTATGTCGCCAAATCCCGCTATCGAACTCAAACATGTCTGGAAGATATTCGGCGAGGCCGAACCCGCTGTTCTGGAACAAATCCGAAGTGGTGGGATCGGCAAATCTGACGCTCTGGACCGGCACAATTGCGTAATCGGCGTGGCGGATGTCTCCTTGTCGATTGAAGAAGGCGAGTTGTTTTGTGTCATGGGGCTTTCCGGCAGTGGCAAATCCACGCTGGTCCGTCACATCAACCGATTACTTGATCCGACGTTTGGCGACATCGTGGTCGCTGGCCGTGAGATCACCAATCTCGGCTCGCAGGAACTGCGGCGCTTCCGGAACGAGCATATCGCGATGGTCTTTCAGAACTTCGCGTTGATGCCCCATAAAAGCGTCATCGACAACGTGGCTTTACCACTGGCAATTCGCGGGCTTCCCCAGAAACATCAGATGTCCAAAGCATATGATGCACTGGATATGGTTGAGCTGGGTGCTTGGGCCAACAAGTTCGCAGAAGAGCTGTCGGGAGGGATGCAGCAGCGTGTTGGTCTTGCAAGGGCAATAGCCGCTGATGCAGAGGTTCTGCTGATGGACGAGCCGTTCAGCGCCCTTGATCCGCTGATCCGTCGTCAGTTGCAGTCAGAGTTCGTAAACCTGGCATCCGTGATGAAAAAGACAACGGTCTTCATCACGCACGATCTCGAAGAAGCTGTTCGCATCGGGGACCGTATCGCGATCATGCGGGATGGGGCCATCGTTCAGACTGGGACGCCGGAGCAAATCATCTCAGGGCCGGCTGACGACTATGTACGCGACTTCGTATCGGGGATCTCGCGGCTCGGAGTGCTGCCGGCATCTGCTGTCATGTCTGACTTTGGCCAGTGGAGCACTCAACACGGAGCCCCGAATGAGAACGCGCGCCGACTGCGCGCCGATATGCGACTGGATGAGATGATCCGCATCGCAGCCCATGAGAGCGGCCCGATCGTGATCGTGGACGACCAAGAAACCGCAGTCGGAGTGGTGACGAAGTCCGACCTTCTGAAAGCCGCCATTCAGGAGGAAGCGCATTGACCAACGGACGTTATGACCGGGCCCGTGACACTGCGCTGGTGAGTTATCTGGGTCAAGAAGGCCGAGATCGTTATGCCGCAGTATTTGACAGGATTAGCGAAAGTCGTGGATTTGTCTGGTCGGTCAACCATGCGGCGTTGCTGTTGGGCCCGATCTGGTACGGCATGCGAGGTCTTTGGCCGTGGATGCTCGTTTTCACGCTCATCGAGAATTTGGCGCTGATTTTGATTGGACGAGGAATTTGGGCGGACCTTGCATCTTCGGTGACCGAGCGCATCGACTCTGTCGAGATTCAGCTGTCTTTGCGACAGGCTCAGCTGCAGGCCGCAATAGAAACAGGGGCGGCGAATGTCGACGCTTTGCGCCGCAACATTGAAGGCCTTACGGAGATCATCAAGCAAGCCAATAGCGAAGTTCAACAGATTGAAAACGGCCGCTTCGGTCTGGTGCTTGCCGGCTTCTTCCTGTTCGCCGCCTCTCGATTTCTGATGTCCGTTGTGGCCAACCCGATCCTCGCGCGGCGCTTTTCTGTCTGGCTCAGCACACGCGAAGAGCGAAAGCTCACGGATCGCTGGCGGCTGACTGTCGCCGTGGCGTTTGTTTTGGGCGTATTTGCAATCAGCTTCGGACACTACGTTCTTGCGATTGAAGCTCCGCTTGTGAGCGGGTTTCCCGATTTTCCTGAAATCAGGCGGGGGGCTGTCTATGTGATCGAGACGGTGTTCGACGCCATCACCATTTATGGTGACGGTTTCTTCGACTCGATTAGCTTCGGTATCCGTGTTGTCCTGGATTTTCTCGAAACGGTGTTTGTCCAAACCCCATGGATTATCGTGGCCGCGTTCCTGGTCGGTATCACGTTACTTTCCGCCAATTTGTCCGCTGCCCTGATTGCAGCCCTGTTCTTGGGCTATATCGGTCTTGTTGGGCTTTGGACGCTCGCGATGCAAACTTTGGCACTGCTGGGAACAGCGGCTTGCATCAGCATTTGCCTGGGTATTCCTCTTGGGATTTTTTCGGCGCGCCGACCGCGGGTCTATCGCATTATACGCCCAATTCTGGACATGCAGCAGACTGTTCCAACGTTTGTTTACATGATCCCGGTCATCGCATTTTTCGGCACGGGAAAGGCGGCGGCGGTCATAACGTGTTTGATCTTCGGGACGCCACCGGTCGTGCGCCTGACAGTTCTGGGTATTCAGAGCGTTCCAGCCTCCATTCGCGAGGCAGCGGTGGCTTTCGGTGCGTCTGAGTGGTTTTTGATGACACGGATTGAGCTTCCTCTGGCCGCACCCAGTGTTCGTGCCGGGATCAATCAGACCATTCTGCTCAGCCTGTTGACGGTGGTCGTCGCCTCGTTGATCGGTGCCAAGGGCCTTGGCGAAGATGTTCTCGAAGCGCTTCAATATGCTTCGATCGGCCAGGGGCTTCTCGCCGGTCTCGCAATCCTTTTCCTCGCAAAAATCCTTGACCGTATTTTCATGGGGACTCGCGATGGCGTCTGATCGGTTCGATTTCATCATCGTCGGCGCTGGGTCAGCGGGAAGTGCACTCGCTTCTAGGCTCAGTGGGTCCGGGCGTCACAGAATCCTCCTCCTGGAAGCTGGCGGTGAGGCAAACCACCCCTGGATGTCTGTCCCTTTGGGCGTGGGGCGCATGCTCGCCGATCCCTCGATCCTTTGGGCATTTCACACCGAGCCGGAGCCGGAAATGAAAGGGGCCAGGCTGTTTTGGCCCCGGGGCAAGGTGCTTGGCGGATCCAGCAGTATCAACGGCATGCTTTTCGTACGTGGCGATCCGGCCCATTATGATGAATGGCGCGAGTCCGGCTGTCCGGGCTGGGGATACGATGACCTTCTGCCGATCTTCAAGCGGATCGAGGATCGTCCCGACGGTGATCCGGAATGGCGCGGGCGCGGTGGCCCAATCAAGGTGACCGACATAGCTCACAGCGACGCCATAACCGAAGCGTTTTTGGACGGGTGTAAATCACTGGGGATTCCGCAGACGTCCGATTACAACGGGGCGCAATACGAGGGGGTTTCTTATCTTCAGCTGACTGTGGACAGGGGCAAACGCTGCGGGGCCGAGAGCGCCTACCTCAGGCCTGTCCGTGGCAAATCCGGCTTGTACGTGCGGACCCGCGCGCTTGTTGACCGCATTCTTTTTGAGGGCGGTCGCGCCGTTGGTGTCGAAGTCCGCAATGATGATGGAACCTCTGGCAGGTACTTTGCAGAGAAGGAGATTGTTCTCTGTGGCGGTGCGCTCTGCTCTCCGCTTGTGCTGGAGCGCTCTGGTATCGGAGATGAGCGCATTCTTCGCCAGCATGGCATTTCGCCGGTCGCACATCTTCCTGGAGTGGGAGCAAACCTTCAGGACCATTTGAATGTTCGCATCACCTATGAAACCACAAGATCAATCACGCTCAATGATGCGTTGAACAACCGCCTGCGCGGGGCGTGGATGGCATTGAAATACGCAATCACCAGACGCGGGCTCATGGCGACATCGACGGTGACAGTGCATGCATTGATGAAAAGCGAGCCGTCGCTGTCGTCTCCTGACCTCAAACTCCAGGTCGCGCATGTCACCGGAAAAGATCGGTTCTCAATGGCAAAAGGCCTCGGTGTGGATCCCTGGCCCGGGTTCAGTCTCAATTCATTTCAACTCAGACCAGCCTCACGCGGATCGATCCACATCCGGTCCAAAAATCCATCAGATGACCCGGTGATCGTTGCGAACTATCTCGGAGATGCGGGCGATCGGGACACCGTTGTCAAAAGCCTGAAAATTCTCAGACAATTGGCGCGTACCCCCTCAGTTAGCCAGCTTATCAAGCGGGAGGTATTGCCGGGTCCGGATGCCCAATCAGATGATGAACTTCTCGATTATGCGCGGTCAACCGGACAGACAAGCTGGCACACTGTGGGCACATGCAAGATGGGCGTTGACGGTATGGCCGTGGTGGATCCGGACCTCAAGGTTACGGGTCTCCGCGGTCTCAGGGTCGCCGATGCCTCGGTCATTCCTTTCATCGTGTCTGCGAATACGAATGCCGCTGCATATGCCGTAGGCGAAAAATGCGCAGATCTCATGTCTGCGGAGTGGAATGATGGATGAGTCCTCACATAAAGGTTCCGAAAAAATGAAGACATACAAGATGCTGATTGGCGGGGAATGGGTGCAATCCTCAGATGGTGGCACCTTCCCGAGCCTGAACCCGGCAACCGGCGAGAATTGGGCCGAGATTCCCGAGGCGAGCGCCGAGGATGTGGACCGGGCGGTGCGCGTCGCGCATCGGGCCTGCTATGACGGCCCCTGGTCCCGGATGACCGCCACCGAGCGGGGCCACTGCCTGCGCCGGCTGGCGGATCTTCTGGCGGACAGGTCCGAAGCCTTGGGGGAAATCGAGACCCGCGACACCGGCAAGATGTTCAAGGAGACCCGCTGGCAGGCGAAATACATCAGTGAGTTCTATCACTTCTTTGCCGGGGCTGCCGACAAGATAAACGGCGAGACGCTGCCGATCGACAAGCCGGACATGTTCGTCTTTACCGATCGCGAGCCGCTGGGAGTGATCGCAGCGGTGGTGCCCTGGAACAGTCAACTGTTCCTTTCCGCGGTCAAGATCGGCCCGGCGCTGGCAGCAGGCAACACGGTGGTGTTGAAGGCGTCTGAACATGCCTCTGCCGCGATGTTGGAATTTGGCAAATTGATCGCCGAGGCAGGTATCCCCGATGGTGTGGTCAATATCGTTACTGGTCACGGAGATCCCTGCGGTCGAGTGCTGACCTCGCATCCGCTGGTGGCGCGGGTTTCGTTCACCGGGGGTCCGGCTTCGGCGCGCCACGTGATTGGGAATACGCGGGAGAATTTTGCCGAAATCAGCCTCGAACTCGGCGGCAAATCTCCCTTCATCGTCTTTGACGACGCCGATTTGGAGAGCGCGGTGAACGGCTCGGTTTCGGGGATTTTCGCGGCGTCAGGGCAAAGCTGTGTCGCCGGGTCGCGTCTGATTGTCCAAGAGACTATCGCAGATACATTTCTGGAGCGCTTGGCCGCAATTGCAAAGACCGCAAAGATCGGTGACCCGATGGCGGAAGAAACGGAGATGGGTCCGCTCTGTACCCATGCGCAGATCGAAACCATCGAGCGGGAACTGGCGCGCGCAGTCGAACAAGGCGGACGGATCGTCTGTGGCGGCAAGCGCGCCAAAGCAGGCTCGGACATGTATTTTCAGCCGACAATTGTCGACTGTCCTCGCCCGGATCTGCACATCGTCGACACGGAGTTGTTTGGCCCGGTACTGAGTGTCCTGAGTTTTCGAACCGAAGAAGAGGCTCTGGCGCTAGCCAATGACACCGTGCATGGGTTGGCAGCAGGCATCTTCACCCGAGACAGCGCCCGCGCGCTGCGCATGAGCCGTGCGGTGCGTGCCGGAATCGTCTGGGTCAACACCTATCGGGCGGTGTCCCCGATCGCCGAGTTCGGAGGCATGAAAACCTCGGGCTATGGCCGTGAGAGCGGGTTTCAGGCCGTCTACGATTACACACGACCCAAGACGGTTTGGATGAACACATCGTCCGAGCCGCTGGGCAGCCAGTTCGTGGCCCGATGACCAAGCGGAAATGGGCATATCTTCGCTACTTTCGCCGGTGCGGAACCGACCGCCCCATCGGTCGGTTTCGAACAACTCGCGACATCGTTGGAGAAAACCCGCTTGTTGGGGGTGGCCAACAGGTGATTGGGAAACTGAAGACAAACAAAAGTACCGGCGGGAACGCCGTGCACCTCTACGCCTCGATAGAATTGGACATGCGGCGACGGCAGCGCCTGATGCGGTCATCTGTTGTCGAGGTCATGCCCGCATCCACTGAGAAGGAACCGATCCATGTCAATTGAGATTCGACGCACGTTGCTTTGGCAGCAGACCACTTATCTGGAGGGCTGGAAGAAGGTCCAAGAGCCGACACTTCTGGTGGCCGCAATGGCGATACTCAAGAACCCGTGGTTCGGGCGCGGTCATGTCGAGAATATGCGTCCTGAGATCATGGAACACGGGCCATTCGTGGGAAAAACGCTGACCGAGATGTTGCTGGACGTGACCGGCGACCGGTTGGAAGGCTGTGGCAAGGCGAGCGTTGTCGGCATGGGGGGCGAGATTGAGCACGCCCAGGCGATGACGCACACGGTCCATTTCGGCAATCAGTTGCGCGAAGCGGTGGATGCCAAAACCTACCTGGTCTTTTCCAACACGCGCGGCGCGGCCAATTGTTCGATCACTATACCGCTGATGGACAAAGACGATGGTGGGCGGCGGTCTCATTACCAGACGATCCAGACCTCGATCTGCGACGCACCCGCTGAGGACGAAATCATCGTCGCTCTTGGCGCGTCGGTGGGTGGGCATCCAAACCACCGTATCGGCGACCGCTATCAGGATTTGGCTGAGATGGGTCGCGATCCGAGCAATCCGGCGGGGGTGTAATGGCGGCTTTTAAGGCGGGCACCGCCTATGATCTGACGGGACCTGAGGGAGCGTCAACTGTGGTGTTGATCCACGGGCTCGGTCTGACGCGCCACAGTACATGGGGCCCGATTGTCCCGGTGCTCGCAGAGCGCTTCAAAGTGCTTTGTTATGACCTTCTTGGGCATGGTGAGACCGCCTTGCCAGAGGGGCCAGTGACCCTGACAAACCTCAGCGAGCAGTTGGTTTCGCTTCTTGATGAGTTGCAGATCGACCGGGCGGCGCTTGTCGGGTTTTCGCTCGGCGGGATGATCAACCGACGCTGCGCCATCGATCATCCCGAGCGTATTTCCGCGCTGGCGATCCTCAATTCCCCCCACGACCGGGGTGAAGACCAGCAGCGCCTTGTTGAAGAGCGGGCGCAGGCCACTGCATCAGGTGGGCCGGCCGCAGGTATAGAAGTGACACTGGCGCGCTGGTTTACCGACGCTTTTCGCCGCAACCACGCAAACACAGTTGCAGATATCCGCGATGTCGTTCTGGCCAACGATCCGGCCAACTACGCGGCACATAGGCAGGTGCTGGCCAAGGGTGTGCGCGAGCTCATCGCACCAGAACCGTCCATTATCAAACCCATGCTGGTGATGACCAGCGAACATGACAGCGGTTCCACCCCGGCAATGAGCCATGCGATCGCCGCTGAGACCCCGGGTGCGGAAACCGTCATTATACCTGAACTGCAACATCTCGGGCTGATCGAACGGCCCGATCTCTTCTCTAAGCCGATCCTCCAGTTTCTGGATCGTGCATTGGCAAACTGACAAAGAAGGAAAAACCAATGATCCAGCTTTCCGGCGGACAGGCTGCTGTCGAGGTGCTCAAAGCCGAAGAGACAAAATTCGTCTTTGGCCTGATCGGTTCGGCGACGATGGAAATGTTCGATGCGCTTTATGACGCAAAGAGATCAATTTCATCGGCGTGCATGATGAACGAACCGGCACCCATATGGCTGACGGCTATGCCCGCGCGAGTGGCGAGACCGGCGTGGTGCTTGCGGGTCAGAACGGGCCGGGCGTGACGAACCTCGTGACCGGACTGGCCCAGGCCAGAGCCGCCTACACGCCCATCGTTTCCATTGGCGGTGCGCTGGCATCAGGCCATGTCTATCGCGATGCCTTTCAGGAGGTGGACCAACAGGCTTTGCTTACGCCGGTTACCAAGAAGACCTGGACCGTACCTTCGGCTGATCGTGTGCCGGAACTGGTGCAAGAGGCGTTCCGTGTCGCCAACGCCCCGCGCAAGGGTCCGGTACATCTGAACCTGCCGCGCGACGTGCTTTCGGGGCAGGCAGAGTTTGTGCAGGCGCCCAAGCCCGGGGGCTACCGCCCGATCTGTACCAGCGCTGCTCCGGAAGCGGCAATTGCCGAAGCTGCCCGGATGCTGTCCGAGGCGACCCGCCCGGTGATCATGGTGGGCGGCGGCATCAAGAACACCGGTGCTGCCGATGGGGCCATTGCGCTTGCAGAGGCGTTCAACACGCCATTAGTGTCCTCTCCGGGCCATGGTGATGCCATTCCATTTGGTCACCCGCTGAATGCGGGGCAGATGGGACCGCGCGGCAACGCGGTCGCTTCGCGGCTTGTGAAAGAGGCGGATGTGATCCTCGCCCTTGGCACCCGGATCGGATTCAACGCAACCTTTTACAGCTACGACAATATCAACCGCGATGCGGCGATCATTCACGTTGAACAGGACCCCACTGCGATCGGCCGCTATTTCCCGGTCACGCTTGGTATCTGGGGGGATGCGCCGACCGTTGCCGACCAACTGCGGGCCGAGGCTGAAAAGCTGAGCCACCGCGCTCAGGCGGAGGCATGGACCAAAGGCTACTTAGCCGAGCGACAGGCCTATCTGGAACGCCGCGACACCGAGGCCGATGTGGCCAATTCCATTATCCAGCCCTCGGGACTGTTTAAGACACTGCGGGATGTCTGCCCGAAGGATAGCGCCTATACCATGGATGCGGGCACGCTGTGTCTTCAAGCCACGGATAAGCTGAACTACTGGCAGCCGAAAAGCCTGTTTACCCCCTTGGATTTCGGGCTGGTGGGGTTTTCTTTTGCCGCTGGACTGGGTGTGAAACTGGCCTGTCCGGACCGCCCCGTCATCTCGCTGATGGGCGATGGCGGGTTCGGTATGACCACATCCGAGCTTTCGACGGCGGTGGATTACGGCATCAACACCGTGACCGTGGTGATGAATAACGGCTGTTGGGGAGCCGAAAAAGCCTATCAGCGGGACTTCTTCAACGGGCGTTACATCGGAGCGGACATATCCTCCCCGCCATTCGACAAACTGGCCGAACTCTATGGCGCAAAAGGGTATCGTGCGGACTCCCTGTCGCAAACTGCCGAGGCCATCGAAGCAGCACTGCATTGCGGCAAACCCGCTGTGATCGACGTGATGGTGGACCCGGCGGCGCTTTATTCTTTTCGCCGTGACAGTTTCAAGCACAGAGGGGGTTGAAATGACCACACACAAATATCCCGCGACCGAGGCGCAACGCGCAACCGGCGATTGGAATCCGTTCTGGAGCCAGTTGGAGGACCTCGATCCCGACTATCTGGAGGCCTTCCTGCAATTCCGCTCGGTTCCGCTGAAGGGTCCGCTGGATCAGAAAACCAAGGAACTGATCTTTATCGCGATCAACGTGGCCACCACACATCTGTGGCCGTCGGGCGCGCGTCGGCATATGGCCAATGCACTTGAGGCCGGGGCGACCAAAGAGGAAATCCTCGAAGTGATCCAGCTCACCTCGATCATGGGAATCCACTCTGTGACCATGGGCGTGCCGATCCTGCTTGAAGAAGTGGGAAAGGCAGGCGGATAACATGATTGACAGCAACCACCTGAATTTGCGGGACAGATTCTTCCGACAAGACATCTCTGAGCTATGCCGTTTTCTTTTGGTTCGGGCCAAACGACCAGACGCGGACGTGAGCGCTCTTTCTAAACTGTCTGCAAACGACAGTGGGTGCCGTCCGCTGGTTCGGGACAACTGCGAACTGGCACCTGGAGACCTACGCAACAGGGCAGGAGGCGCAGGTTATGTCGTCTGAAATCGATCGGATCGTGAATCATGCGTTGCGTGTTGTGGGGTTCGCGCTCTTTTTCTACATGGCTTACGCAACCCTGTTTGGACCATATAAAACAACTGTCGTTCATCTTGCGATTTTCGCCGCCGCAACGCTTTTGATCACATTTCTGGGGCGCACCCGTTCCGACAAACCGCTTCTCAGGACCGCGCAATGGATACTGGATATCGTCGCGGCCTGCGCGGCCGTCGGCAGCCTTCTTTATATCATCGTCGGATATGAACGGCTTTTGAACCTTTGGGGTTCCAGCTACTTGACGCAACGGGACACGATTGTGGGTCTTGTTCTGGTCGCAGTCGCGCTTGAGGCATCACGGCGGCAGTCCATCGTATTGGCGCTGCTGGGGGTTCTGAGCTGTGCTTACATGCTGTTCGGGGACAAATTGCCAGGCGTGTTTTCACATGCCGGCATGGATCTGCAGCGCTTCACCTACATCGTGACCTACACAAGTGAAGGAATCTTCGGGACCGGCCTGAAAGTCGCGGCCATTTACCTGTTCATGTTCATGATGTTCGGGTCTGTGCTGCAGGCAACAAAAACCGGCGACTTTATCATGAACCTGGCCAATGCTGGTCTGGGGCGGCAAACCGGCGGCGCCGCAAAGGGCGCCATGGTCGCATCTGCGGGGTTGGGCACGATGGTCGGCAGTTCGGTCGGCAACGTGGTTGCCACAGGATCGTTCACGATTCCGCTGATGATCCGAACTGGTTTCAAGCGCCATGTCGCCGCTGCTGTTGAAACCAACACATCCGAAGGGGCCCAGCTTGTACCGCCGATTATGGGTGCATCGGCTTTCATCATGGCCCAGATCACGGGGATCTCTTATGCAACAATCGCTGTGGCCGCTCTCATTCCTGCATTTCTATACTATCTTTCGCTGTACTGGGTTATTCACATCGAAGCTCTGAAGGAAGGGCTAAAGGGTCTTCCTGAAGATGAAATCCCCTCGGCACGCGATTGTATCGGGGATGGCTGGCATCTGATCATTGCGCCAGCATTGCTGTTCTACCTGCTGATTGTGGAGAACTATACCGCCTCTTATGCCAGCCTGATCGCTCTGACTGTGGCTCTGGTGGTCGGGGCTCTGCGCACCGTAACACGTGTGCCTCTGTCAGACCTCCTCGGGCAAATGGATCAGGGTCTGCGGCAGGCCGCGGCAATCACCGCATTGATTATCTCCATTGGTCTGCTTCAGGCGGCCATTGTGTCAACTGGGTTAGGGCCGCGCCTCACCGAGATCATCTTGTCAATCAGCGATGGCTCAATGTTGATTACCGCCCTGCTGGCGGTGATTGCGGCAACACTACTTGGTATGGGCATGCCGACGCCGATCGCATATCTGCTTTTGGCCATGTTTGCCGCACCGGCAATGATCGCCTCGGGCGCGCCGATATTGGGAACTCATCTGTTTCTGTTCTATTTCGCGATCAAATCCGGCTCGACGCCGCCGGTCGCGCTCGTTGCCGTCGTCGCTGCAGGTATCGCACGCGCAAACTGGTGGACAACGACCATCGTCGCGTTTGTGCATTCGCTGCCCGGTTTCATTGTAGCCTTTATGTTCCTTTACTCCGAGGCTTTGCTGATGCAAGCGGCCTGGCTGCCGGTTGTTCTGGCGGCCGTCACCGCCAGCGTTGGGGTGTTTGCAATGGCGGCCGGAATACAAGGTTGGTGCGGCGGCTGGATCACGTGGATCGAGCGCTGCCTTCTTGTGCTGGCGGCCGTCGCGATGCTGTTTCCAGGCCACCTGCTCGGGCTGGCAGGTATGGCCATCGTTGCAGCGATTTTTTTCCTTCGCAGAAGATATCCAATCAAAACAAGACTCGATCACCCAACCCAATCCAACAAGGAGAACCCACTATGAAAATCAAACTACTCGCAGCCGTTGCGGGCGTGACGGTATCTTTGTGCACTCAGGTTGCGCAGGCGCAGCAACAGGCATCCATCGGAGCCAGCGGTTCGGGATCCGGACCGTATATCAACGGCGCCCTGATGGCCGACGTTGCCAACAAGTCGCAGGATGATTTCAAGTTTTCTGTTCAGACCACCGGAGGATACAGGGATAATCTGGGGCTGGTTTTGACCGATAAGGTGGACGTCGCGCTCAATACGCTGATTACGCTGAACTTTGCTTACAACCAGCGCGACCAATATGCTGAATCTCCGATGTCCGAGGATTTCAAGCGTCTCCGGTATGTCTTCAGTTTCGGCGCTGTTCCCCAGAACATCTTTGTGCGCGAAGACAGCGGCATCACATCCCTCGATGAGATCAAGGGCCATCCGTTCAACATCAACATCCCTTCCAGCTTCACCCATGGGATGAACCTTAAAATGCTCGAAGCGGCTGACATTCCGCTAGAGTCTTTCGATGTCGGCCAGATTGCCACCGGTCAGGTTTTTGACGAGATCCAGAATGGTGTTTTTGTCGGCGGCGCGCATGTTTATCAACTTGGTTTGGGGAATGCACAAAGGCTTTCGGCAACCATTCCGATCAGATACCTGGACGTTTCGGAAGATGTGGTTGCAAGAATGAATGAAGAGTACCACGGATTGCTGGTTCCCTACACAATTCCTGCTGGCACGTACAATGGTCAGGATGAAGATATCAGCACCTTTGGGCTCGCCCAAGTGATCTTCACGGACGACAATGCCGATGAAGAACTCATTTATCAGTTCACCAAGGCGTTTTGGGAGAACATTGGTGACATGCAGGAGACGAATACCAGCTTCAGCGGTATGAATCCTCAGCTCGGTGCTAAGCTCTATGGAGTTCCGATGCATCCCGGCGCAGAACGCTATTTCAAGGAAATTGGTGCAATGTAACTGACGATCCAATTGTGCGGCCAGCAAGTTCATTCCCCGGGGTGCAAAACCCGGGTATCGCTGGCCGCCCATTGACCGTTTCGCAAGTACAGCTTTAGTCAGATCGGTATTGAAAAACAGCTTGCCTGCCTTTTAAGGCGATGGCGCGCCACAGCGGGTACTGATGTGTAGTAAGGCGGCATGGAACGTGAGGTCCGGAATCGGGCTTCGGTTTTCTGACCTTTGTAACACAAGCACCGACGCCTCAAACGCCTCGCGACAACGTCTCTGTTACGTCCCTGTCGGCGGCGGTGCTATACGGCGGGCGGCTTTTTGGCTCGATAGATGGGGCTATTCTTCGACGTTTTAGTAGTTTTTCTTGTTGGCTAAGCCTCTCCTTGTTCCTGTCTTGACGATGTTCACGGCCAATACACCAGTAATGGCGACCTCGCTGCTGCAACGGTAGCCGAGTATTTGCAGCAGAAGAACGTGCAGCATTTTCGACCCCCGGGTGACATTGTGCCGATCTAGGCTCAGGAGTCATGGCCAATGAATGACAATTGCCGCGAGAGCGATGGCTGAAAGGAAGACCTTGGGGCAACGGTCGTAGCGTGTCACCACACGGTGCCAGTCCTTCAATCTGCCAAATATGATCTCAATCCGATTGCGGCGTTTGTAGCGGCACTTGTCGTATCGGACAGTTGTCTTGCGCTGTTTGCGGCCTGGGATGCACGCGCGTATCCCTTTGTCTTTCAACGCTTCTGTGAACCAATCGGCATCATAGCCGCGGTCACCCAGCAACCATTCGACATTGGCAGACGGCTGACCAATGCCCTTGCACCGATGTAGTCGCTGACCTGACCGGCGGTGACTAAACAGATACAAAGGGTGTCATTTGCCATTGTGCTTGAACCAATGGCGCACCATGGCTCATCTGTCACAAACCGCATGCAGCTTGGTATTCATGCCGCCCTTGGTGCGCCCGATCAGACGTCCACGTCCCCCTTTTTCACCGCAAGGCTGGACGCTGTGCGATGGGCTTGAGGCACGTTGCATCCATTGCCCGGCAGGGCATCACGCAGTGATGCCCTCAGAGGGGATCATGACCGTCTTCTGCTCGTCGTGTTCCGCGGCAAGACCGACCAACATCTGGGCAAAGATACCTTTGTCACTCCATCGCTTCCAAAGATTATAGAGCGTCTTGTGTGGTCCATATTCCCTAGGTGCATCGCGCCACCGTAACCCCTTGCGATTGACAAAGGTAAACCTCCCAGATACTGCTCTCCGCACCGACTTATGAAAAGTCGATCAAAGCCGCCGTTCAAGACGTCTCGTGAGTTGATCCCGTGAGGGATGACAGCGATTAGCGCCTGATTTCAACAAATCCGGCGAGTCCCTGTGCAACGCATGTTCACCCGTCGATCGCGCGGTCTATCGCCCTGCCGCGCTGATCGCGTTTTGGGTTTCTTCTTGATCTATTATGGTTTTCTGGGTCGTTCCAACAGCTTCGTGCGATTGGCGCAGATGATATCCGGCTACCGAAGAGCGTTCGTCACGTGACGCAAGATACGCTTTCGCACGATTTCCGCTAGCGCGCCAAGGGCGGTGACGGCTATGACAGGTCTGCAGGATGGCTGTGCGTCGATCAGCCGTCGGTTGGCCGTCAACTCCACCGAAGCAATCAGCAGCAGCGCCCCAATGTGGCCATCGGTATCGACGTCAGCGCGATCTGTCTCAACGGGTCTGGCACCAGAGCGAGCACCAGCAAGCCTGCTCCAAGCAAGAGCGGCGTGCCGCCGGTCCTGGCTCCAAAGCGATGATGCGCGGCGACGCCGCCGGCACCGTGGCACATCGGGAGTGCTCCAAAGGGTGCTAGAAGAAGATTGGCCGCCCCGGATGTCTGGCACAGTCTGCGGGGTGTCACGTGATCGGCGCGCGGGCCATAACGGTCCCTGCGACCAGTGCTGTCAGGAACACCGCATTTGTCAGCGTCAGGCCAGTTGTGCCAAGGCGAAATCAGTCGCCGCGGTCCGAAAGTCGGCGAGTGCTCCATTTCGCTGACCATTGTGCTGCCGCAGATGCAACGAGCGTCGAGTCACCGGATAAACCAAACACGGCGCCGGGCGCCAAACCACACAGGATTGTCACAATTGCGGCATGCGCCCCGAAGCGCAAGGCGGCGGCGACACCTAGTGAAATGATGCCAACACCAACATGGTCTGTCATCCAGCCGAGCGCAATCCAGCCCAGAGCTATCCCAAGCTCCAGTTGCAGCCCGGAAACGACGGACTGCGGCATCAGACGTGTAAGTCTGTCGATAAGGCCGCTGGCACCCAATGCCAGGAGAACAAGGCCGATCAATACGCCGCGCAGGGCGATTGCGCCAATCATCAACGGCAACAGCGTCCCGATATCGCCGAGCGCGCCATTGGCTTCGCGAAGATCGAAGCGGAAGCTGGGGTCTTCCTGATCTTTCACTCACATCTCTATTATAAGGGACACATTGGACTTCCGACGCCTGATCATAGTGCCAGCTTCAACCGCGAACCAAGGCCGGCGCGAGAGATGAAACTGTCTGCACCGAACAGGCTGACCGGACCTGCTTGCGCAACCGACAAGGTACCTTCCATTCCGCAGTATGGATCGGGGTCGGTGACGGCGATGATCACCAAGGCCTCGGTCGACGATCTGAGGCTAGTGATCGGCAAGACGGCCTAGACACTTGCCAAGGCATCGGGTGTCGTCATCGGTGCGGTTTGGCGACCGAGCGATGGAAGACAGACTTTTCGACCCGAACCGGTGGTTTCGACGGCGATCTCAAGATCGTAGACCTGGCTCAGATTGGGCCCTGTTAGGACATCGGTCGCGCGGCCCTCCGCGTGCGCCCGCCCATCTTTCATGAGCAGGACGCGGGCGTCGAGGGCGAAAGCCTGGTCGGGATCGTGAGTCGAAAGAATGACACTGCGCCCGGTCACTGCGACATCTCTGACCAGCGTCTTGATCTGCGCAAGCACCTGGGCCTGATTGCCGAAATCGAGGCTGGCGGTCGGCTCATCCATCACAATAAGGGAGGCTTCCTGAGCCAGCGCGCGGGCGATCAGCACAAGCTGCCGTTGTCCGCCGGACAGCCGCGAATAATCCCTGTGCGCCAGATCACCGATGCCGAGTTGCCGCATCGCGTTCAGGGCAATTTTTTGATCACGCTGTCCGGGTTGTTCGAATGTCCCGAGGCGCGCGGTGCGCCCCATCAGTACCACCTCAAGCGCGTCGAACGGAAAGGGTGGCGCGTGGGCCTGGGGCACATAGGCGACCCGCCGGGCAATTTCGGCACGGCTCTGTGCCGTGATCGGTTTCTCGCCAAGCAGAACCTGTCCCGACAGCGCGGGAAGAAGCCCAAGCAACGTGCAGAACAAGGTTGTCTTGCCACATCCGTTGGGTCCCAAAAGGCACAGAATATCTCCGGGGTGCACGGCAAGGTTCAGGCCCGTGCCGATCTCGGTCTTGCCATACCCAAACGCCAAATCCCGAGCCTCAAGCATCAGGTCCAGCCCCGCCGTCCAAAGGCCAGCAGCCAGACGAAGAACGGCGCACCGATGACGGCGGTCAGGATGCCGAGCGGGACTTCGACCTGCGCCATGGTGCGGGCAAGCGTATCGACGATCACCAGGTATCCCGCCCCGATCAGAATCGAGACCGGCAGCAGCCGCCCGAAGCCAGGGCCCACAAGCATCCGCGCGATATGCGGGATGACAAGGCCGACCCAGCCGACGATGCCCGCCAATGCGGTGACACTGGCGGTGATCAGCGTGGCGGCGGCGATCACGAGAAACCGGGTGCGCCCGACCTCGATCCCGAGGGCGCGGGCCTCCTCATCGCCAAGGCTCAGGACGTTGATACGCCAGCGCAGCAGCGCCAGCGGCACAAGCCCGATCAGCACCATCGGCAGCGCGGGCAGGATATCTTCGGTGGTGATCGCCGCAAGCGAGCCCAGCAGCCAGAAGGTGATCGCGGGAAGCTGATCATACGGATCGGCCATGACCTTCAGCAGAGAGGTCGCAGCGCCGGCCAGGGCGCCGATCACCACGCCGATCAGCACCAGCGTCAGCGTCCGGTCGGTATTGCGGACCATCGACGCCACCAGCATCACGAACCCAACAGCGATCATGCCGCCGACAAAGGCCGACGCCTGGATCGCGGCGACCGGCAATGAGAAAAGATACCAGCAACCGCACCAAGACCGGCCCCGGCCGAAACCCCCAGAATATCCGGGGACACAAGCGGGTTTCGGAACAGCGCCTGATAACTTGCCCCGGCAGCGGCCAGCGCCGCGCCGACCAGCAGTGCCGCGGCGACACGCGGCATGCGGATGTTCCAGACCACGATTTCGGCCTGGGGTCGCCCCGGCCCAGCAGCGCCATCAGCGTCTGACCGGGTTTCAGGCCAAAGGGCCCGATCATCACCGCCGTAGAGACCAGCGCCACCAAACACAGCGCCAGCCCGCTGGTCAGCGTCAGGATCGGACGTCGTTGTGTTACATCGGCGGTCGTCCCTCGGCCCATTCGAGCAGCCTCTCTAGTTCTTCTTCGGTCAGATCGACATGATAGTAGAGCTCATAGAAAGCGCGGGTATCTTCGCGCAGATCCCCCTGCCATTGGTCTGGATAGAGCAGGCCCGTCATCCAGATCAGCCCTATCATCCGGTTGAGCGATGGCGGGCGGTCGATCCAACCGAAAGGTGCCGTGGGGGAGAGATAGACCCGGCCATCGTGCACGGCATCGATGCTGTGCCAGAGCGGGTCGTCGAACACCGCTCCGTAGAAGTTGGGATCCCATGTCACAATGGTGTCCGGGTTGGCCACAATGACCTGCTCCATCGAGGCCTGGACAAGCCCGCGTGTCGTGCCCCCGTCGTCTGCGACGTTCCGCCCGCCAGCGCGTTCGATGATCTCGGTGTTGATTGAACCCTTCATGCCCGTTTCAAGCCCTTCCGGTCCTCGCGCAAGGTAAACGCGGGGCCTTTCTTCCTCAGGGACGTTCTCAAGAATGGCATCGATCCGGGCAAAGGTTCCTTCGACATGTGCCGCCAATTCCTCGCCACGCTCCGGCACGCCAAGCGCTTCGCCAAGCAGCCGAAGGGCGGCAGGTGTATTCTCGAACCGGCCATCAATCAGGAGATAGGGGATGCCTGTCTGCTCCTGAACACGGTTGGCAAGGTCGACATAGGTGTCGCGGACCGAGCCGAAATCGATGATCAGATCGGGCTGGATCTCCAGGACACGCTCAAGGTTTGCTTCACCGCCGCGCCCGGTGATGCGCCCTGTTTCGGGAATGTCGCGATAGGGCGCGGCGATGTAATCGCGTTCCTCGGAGCGCAGGGCGCGCGGCCAGCCGGTGAGGGCCTCAGGCTTCATGATATAGACAAGGATCGATGCCGGGGGGCCTGCGGCAAAGACGGTGTTCACCTCGTCCGGGATCTCCACAACGCGCCCGGCACTGTCGGTTATGGTGTGCGCTTGCACAGGCAGCGCCAAAACGGCAAAAAGCAGGATCAGGGCCCGCATATCAGTTCCCCTTTGGGACAGCCGCCGCTTCGAAGCCGTATTCCGCGAGCACCGACTGACCAGCCGGTGACAGGATGTGCAATGCGAGTCTCCAGGCCTCGGCGGGCGCGCCATCGAGCACGATCAGCCCGTAATCCGCCCCGACCGACAACGCCTCGGGCAGCTGCACGATTTGCAGCTCGGACAGCTCGTTCTGTGCAAGCACAGCGTTGGTGCAATAGGTCAGGAAAATGTCCGCCTGATCGCTGTCCAGGACCCAGGCGTAAGCGTTGCGCCCTTCGGGAGGTTTGGCGCTGTCGGGGCCTCCGGTGAGTTGCAGGGCCTTTCCCTTTAGCGCGTCGGCATGCCCCGACTTGTCGAAAAGTTCGAACGCATAGTCACCAGATGGGTCAGCTTTCGGTGTTGATGTGCCAAGGCGCACGTCGCTCGACAGCATCACGTCAAGCAGCGTTTCGGACGAGACTGCCACCTCTGGGCTGGCCAGCGCGCAGAGCCGATTGCGTGCAAAGAGAGCGACCGGCCCGCCTTTTCCCGCGCTTTCCAGCGTCATCGGATGACGCATGTTGGCCGATGCAAAGATATGGGCCGCCTCACCGGCCTCGATCCGTTCGCGCATCAGACCCGACGGGCCGAAATTCGTGACAAGCGGTGTTCCGTAGGTCGCGCTGTAGTCGGTTGCCACCTCCGAGAGAGCCGCTTTCAGGCTGCCCGCCGCGAAGAGCGATAGCTCGTCAGCCATCGCGGGTGTCATCGCAAGCCCCAGCAGGGCTCCCAGAATAAGCGGTTTTTGCATATTAGTCCTCCGATGATCATTTTGCTTGGCGTTGTGTGCCGTCCCGTTTCGCAGGCGCTTTCGGAGTGAACGCGCAGCGGTCCGGCTTGATGTCGACCAAAGGCGTCCCGTCGAGGCAGTCGAGGCCGCGCACATACAGATCGCTCCCTTCGATCCTTTCGAGCTTGACGATGGAGGTGCCGATAGGATTGGGCCGCACGGGTGAGCGAAGGGCGAAGGTTCCGAAGGTTTTCCCGTCGCCTTTCGGGCTTTGCAGGATCAAGTCGCGTCGGCCTTTGTCCAGCCAATAGAGCACCTCGATCATCCCATAGTCTTCGAGACCACGCAGCGCGCCGCGCCACAGCGGATCGAGCATCAATCGACACTCCGGCCCGTCAAGGCGGCCCTGAGGCGGGCAGTCTTCGCGGGATTGCCACGGTGTTCGGATTGTCCCGATGAAACGCAGGGCCGCATCGGACGCAGGCGCCAGATCAACCGTTTGCTCATTGGTCCGCAGATCATTCAAACTTGTCACGAGTCCCTCGGGAAATTATGCACTAATTTGCGTATATACTTCTCATCTAACTGCGCTCTTTCGTGATTTTGGCCTGAATTTTGACCTGAATCCAGCCTTGAAATCCCTTTTGATTGTTGTAGGTCCGATAAAGTTCCGGAAAAAATGCGGACTTCGGAAGCTTTGCAGAAGAACGGCTCAGCCTTCGGCCTCGCTTTCGAGCGTTCGCCATGACGCAACCCAGTTCTCATCGGCACGAACGCTCTGATAGGCCCCCCAAAGAGATCATCGGCATTCTCTTCTCCCTCCATTCTTGGATCTGGGCGCTGGTTTTCTGGGTGTGGAATATGCGCCGGTGATGATGACCATCGCCGTCTTTTCAGAGTGCCGAGATAGTTCGCCCGCTGTGTCGGAGACCGCTGAAGTCCACTTAGAAGTGTTTTAGGGATGTCCGTTGCGGTTGGTGACAGCGGGTCTTGCCCGGTTCCGCCGCACTCTCACCCGTCCGAGCGCGGTAATCACTGTGGTGGCAAATCGGTCATCACCCGTCCGATGACCAGCAGCTGTTCTTCCCAATCGCACGGCATACTTGATAAGATGGTCGAGAAGGCGGATAGAATACAATCCCGCTAACCGACCAAGATGCCATGGAAGATTTTGCCTTACCGGATCACGAATACCTGACGGTCAAGGAACTGGCCGACCTCCTTCGGCTGAAGGAGCGCAAGATATACGATCTGGCCTCGTCCGGCAGCGTCCCTTGCTCCAGGGCAACTGGCAAGCTGCTGTTTCCCGCCGCCGAGATCCGGGCCTGGATACAGCGGGCCAAATCCGGCGGTGTTGCGCCGCCGGATCCCCGTACCGAAGCGCGCCCGCCGATCATACTGGGCAGCCACGATCCGCTGCTTGACTGGGCGATCCGCCAGTCGCGGTGCGGGCTGGCAAGTTACTACGACGGGTCGCTCGACGGGCTCGACCGCTTCACGCGGGGCGAGGGAGTTGCGGCGGGGCTGCACATTCATGATGCAAAATCAGATCGCTGGAACGTGCCGGCCGTGTCGGCATTGGCCGCAGATCAGAATGCGGTGCTGATCACGTTCGCTACGCGACAGCGGGGGCTGGTCTATCATGCGGACGGATTCGTCCCTGCCGGCTTGACCGATCTTGCGGGCGGCCGTTTCGTTCCGCGTCAGACGACATCCGGCACGGAGACCCTGTTTCGCGAAGTTGCCCAGAAAGAGGGTCTGGAGCTGTCTCGCCTGAAGCTCGCAGACGTGGCACGCACCGAAGACGAGGCAGTCGAGGCGGTTCGACGCGGCGATGCGGATGTCACTTTCGGGTTAAAGGCTGTCGCACAAAGCTACGGTCTGGAATTCTTGCCCGTTATCGAGGAACAATTCGCTCTGATTGTGGACCGCAAATCCTGGTTCGACACGGCGATGCAAAAACTGCTGCGATTCTGCGCGACCACGGATTTCGACAGAAGGGCGCAGGCCTATGGCGGCTATGATACGGCGAAACTCGGCAAGGTGATCTGGAACGCCTGACAACAACCTCTGAAGGTCTGGAGCGTGGCGGCCGCGGCTCGCCCGGGTGGTTTCCCGATCGCAGACATATCGGCCATATGAATGTCGGTGAGGTTGTCAAAGGCCGTGAAATGGACATCCATGTAGCCGCCAAGCTCCGATCCGCCCTGGCGCCGTGCGGACCGAAGATCGCTGCATCTTGATCTTCGGGATGCGCATTCTGCAGAGCTTTGCTTCCCGCCTTGGCCGCTTTCTTCAGGCGTTCATGAGTTTTTGCACCTGGCAAGTATCGCCAATTGTTTGTGCCTCTGAGAAAACCTATTTCTGTTTGACTTAGTGTTTTTGGTGGCCCGGAACCTTTGTCTTTGGGATCAAAGATGTAAAGAGTATCGGTCTGGTATGAACACCAGTAGGGCTCTCCAAATATGATGAAGGTGTCAGTGGGATCATAGTTGAAGATCATGCCGGTACCTCTGACGATACCAACGTTTGCAATCCAATTTTACCTGGTGAAAGCGATCTAAGCTTGCCCTCAATGATCGAGCGGAAACCGGCTCGGAAGCCACGACGGCCTAACCCACTTTCTTCAATCAGATTTGCCAATGTGATCGGAGCGAGGTGCTCGCGTGCAGCCCGAACGATCAAGGAATCAGCTTCAATGTCCGGTTTCTTGCTGAATTCATGATATCTCTGGGCATTGAGAGCTTGAGCGCGTGTAAAATCCGCGTCGCTCATCAGAATGACTTCGTCAGCGAAATCACTCGGTAGTTCGGCGCGCACGTAGCCCGGCCTTAGATCAAAATCATATTTTTCGACATGATCAATGGGTTTGACTGCCACGCCGTATCGGAGGCCATCGGTTACCCTTCAAGCAATTTTGTTCCGCAAGCACCATTGGGTTGCGCCCGGAATTGCAGTAGAGGGTTTAGTACTTGAGCAGAGTGCGACCTTTGGGAATCAGGAAAACACTTTTTCTCTTTCCCCCACGCACCTGATCAGAGGCAATTGGAGCTTTTTGAAGGTGGCGCTGGATATCTTTTGGATGAACTTCCGATTTTTAAGCCTGTTCAATGATGGTTCGCTGATCTTAACGCCGGTAGTTTTCAACGCCTCTATGGCGACACAGAGTACTCTAATGAACTCCATGTTATCCTGTCCCTCTGGTTTCAATTGATCTGGGTACATCAATTGGCCAGAACGGACCCGTGCAGTCGCTTCCGAATCCGGAAACCCGTAAAGTGGGATGCTTGTGTTGGGCTGACGTAAGAGCGATATGGCCTCTTGGTAGGTGTAAGTCACAACCTCACCGTTCAAACAGTTCACTGCTTCGAAGCAGTTATTGCCAGCTTCTCGAAGCCGTATTGTTTGACCGGCACTGACGATCTCCTTCCCAACCGGGACGATGTATTTTGGCTTAATCATCGGAGGCACTCCAGATATGAGAGTGTTCGCAAATGACGGCATCACAGTCGGCATCTAGGGTCAGGACTCATAGCCAATAGATGACCAGAGCGGCGAGTGCGATTGCGGAGAGGAAGACCTTGGGACATCTGTCGTATCGTGTGGCAACACGCCGCCAATCCTTCAGCCTGCCGAACATGATCTCAATCCGGTTGCGGCGTTTGTAGCGGCGCTTGTCGTATTTTACGGCTTTCTTGCGCTGTTTCCGACCTGGGATGCAGGATCTTACCCCTTTGTCTTTCAACGCTTCTCTGAACCAGTCGGCGTCATAGCCTCGATCCCCAAGCAACCACTCGACCTTGGGCAAGCTGCTCAGCAACGCCCGTGCTCCGATGTAGTCGCTGACCTGTCCGGCGGTGACGAACAAGTTGAGTGGCCGCCCCTGACTGTCGCAGATGGCGTGCAACTTGGTGTTCATGCCGCCTTTGGTCCGACCGATTAGGCGCCCACGCCCCCCTTTTTGACGCCCATGCTGGCCGCTGTTCGGTGGGCCTTGAGATAGGTTGCGTCGATCATCACGGTCTTCTCTTCGCCGTGGTTAGCCGCCAGACCGGTCATCATCTGCGCAAAGATGCCTTTATCGCTCCAGCGCTTCCAACGATTGTAGAGCGTCTTGTGAGGACCGTACTCCCTCGGCGCATCACGCCACCGTAAACCATTGCGATTGATGAAGATAATCCCACTCAACACACGCCGATCATCGACGCGGGGTTTGCCGTGGGACTTGGGGAAGAAGGGCTCAAGACGCGCCATCTGCGCATCTGTCAGCCAGAATAGATCAGACATATTCACCGCTCGTTTTTACAACTGTGAATCATGCTGCCGTGCGGAAATCAATGGGTCCTGACCCTAGCTGGTTCGACCGCCAGTTAGGCAAGCGCGTCGGAATCACTCAAAGTTTGGCTGGCGTTGATAGAATGCTCGAAGGCCAGCGGCAAAAGATGGGTTTGGAACGAGAGCGCGCTACGGCAACAATAGGTGATCTGGAAACATACTTTCGACAGCTCGTTACGACACTGATGCCCAATGGTTGTACTGGGAAATTGAAGCTAGACGGCAACGGCCTTCATCCCGAGATATTGCTCGATCGTGGCGCAGGGCTTTCAACAGCGGCAGTAGAGTCGTTCAAAATCGTAGCTTTTGACCTCGCAGCCATGATCCTTTCTGTAAACGGAAAGGCTGAACTACCATCTTTCCTTATCCACGACAGTCCGCGTGAAGCGGACCTTGACGCCGGCATTTACTCAAACCTCTTTGATTTCGCGTTGAGCTTGGAAGAAAAGGCAAGCCCGCCGCCATTTCAGTATATTATCACCACAACCACCGCCCCGCCACAAATCACTGCCGATCATCATGCACTAAGGCTGAAACTGTCATCGACTCCTCCTGAGGCTCGGCTGTTTGCGATGGACTTTTGATGATCGAGAAACCTCAATCCTTCGTTACCCGTCAGGAGTGCGAGAAGGTCATGTACCAGAACGGCTTCCGACGCCCCCATGGCGAAGTCGATGGCTGGCAGCGGTACAGTTCGACGACCGCGCAGGGGTCGGTCTGGCTCGGGCGGGAGACTTCTGGCGCGTGGCTCCTCGCGTTAGATCACGCCGGTATTATCGCAGAGATTGGAATTGAAACGTCCGATGCCGCAGGACCTGGCCTCGCACGTTTCCGATTTGCCTCACTGGCACCGCTCTATGCCGTGATGCCAAGGGTTTATGAGCTTGCTGTAAGTCTTCCTGATGCACCACTTCAAGAGTTCCTTCACCGCACGCAAAATTTGCCGTCGACTACAGAAGCGGAACGCCTTGTGGTCCAGCGTGTCGGCCAGAACATCTTTCGTGAGCGTCTGATCAAATACTGGCGGGGGCGATGCCCTCTGACCGGGATTGTCGACAAGCCGCTTCTCCGTGCCTCTCAC
This sequence comes from Ruegeria sp. AJ12, assembly GCF_056536245.1. Classification (NCBI taxonomy): domain Bacteria; kingdom Pseudomonadati; phylum Pseudomonadota; class Alphaproteobacteria; order Rhodobacterales; family Roseobacteraceae; genus Ruegeria; species Ruegeria sp. AJ12. The sequence continues at coordinate 4,014,966 of NZ_JBQFJJ010000001.1, read as the reverse complement.
ATCAAGCCATGGCGCGACTGTGAAAACGACGCAGAGCGTCTGGATGTCCACAATGGCTTTCTTCTTTCGGCTCTCTGGGATGCCGCATTCGACAACGGTCTCGTGACCTTTGATCCTGAGGGTATCCCGATCTTCTCGGAACGCTTAAGTAAGTTGGCGCAATCACAGCTGCATTATGAAACGCCTATCAAATTGAACGCAAAACATCGAGTATTTCTCGAGTGGCATAGGGAGTATGTCTTTAAGGATTAGGAGCATAGCCCCCCGGAATGAGCACAATTCGCACGTTCCGAGCTTTCGTCCTTTCGGGGCGGCACTGTCCTCGAGAGGACAGAAACCTGTCGTAAAGGAACGATCAGGTGTCATTTGTCAATTATGAAAAGTGGTGAGCCGTGCAGGATTCGAACCTGCGACCCACTGATTAAAAGTCAGTTGCTCTACCAACTGAGCTAACGGCCCACTCTTTGATGGATCAAGTCGATCCTTGGCGCTCTGTAGGGTATTTTCCCGACCGGGTGCAAGTCCCTATTTCACGCCTCGTTTCGCCTGAACTTGACGTGTTTCAAGCGCCCCGATAGGCGGCTTAATTAGGCAGCGAGCGCGGGGGGGTCAACCCCTTTTTTAAGGAATCTGAGAGACAGGGTGGAAACAAATTCGGACCGGCGTTATATGCCCGCTATGCAACAGACACACGGCAACGGTTTGCCCTTCATGAAGATGCACGGGCTGGGCAATGATTTTGTCATTGTAGATGCGCGCGCGCAGCCGGTGACTATGACACCAGAACTGGCCAAGGGCATTGGGCACAGGCAGTTTGGCGTCGGCTTCGACCAACTGGCGGTCATTGAGAACGGCGAGTTCGATGCACATCTGGTCTTTTATAATGCGGACGGATCAACCTCGGCGTCTTGCGGTAACGCGACTCGGTGCATCGCGCGGTTTCTTATGGAAGAGACCGGAAAACCCGAAGTGAAGCTGACAACCGAACGCGGAACCCTGATGGCGAAAGATGCCGGAGACGGGCTGACATCGGTCAATATGGGGCAGCCACAGCTGGACTGGCAGGACATACCGTTGCTCGAAGAGGTGGACACACTCGAACTACCCATCGAAGGCGTGCCCACGGCAACTGGCATGGGCAATCCGCATTGCACCTTTTTTGTCGATGATGCCGAGGCCATTCCACTGGAAGAGTTCGGCGCCAGATATGAGTATCACCCGCTGTATCCGGAGCGCACCAATGTGCAGGTGGCGCAGGTCATTCGCCCGGATCATATCCGCATGCGCGTGTGGGAACGGGGCGTGGGAATCACGCTCGCCTCGGGTTCATCTTCCTGCGCGACAGCCGTTGCTGCCGTGCGGCGCGGTCTGACCGGGCGCAAGGTGCAGATCGAGTTGGACGGCGGAACCATCTGGATTGATTGGCGCGATGACGGTGTCTGGATGACCGGGCCCACGTGCCACGTGTTTTCGGGAACGTTCACGCCGGAATTCTTGGAGTCGCTTGGATGACCGCGCCCAAGTTCACCACGCTGGGGTGTCGCTTGAACGCCTACGAAACCGAAGCGATGAAGGACCTGACGCAACAGGCGGGTCTGTCTGATGCGGTCATCGTGAACACCTGCGCCGTGACCGCCGAAGCGGTGCGCAAAGCCAGGCAGGAAATCCGCAAATTGCGGCGCGAAAACCCGGACGCGCGCCTGATCGTGACAGGATGTGCGGCGCAAACCGAACCGCAGACCTTTGCGCAGATGGACGAGGTCGACGCCGTCATTGGCAACACCGAAAAGATGCTGCCGGAGACCTGGAAAAGTATGGCAACGGATTTCATTGGCGAGACCGAGGCAGTCCAAGTGGATGACATCATGTCCGTCACCGAAACGGCCGGGCATCTGATCGACGGGTTCGGGACCCGGTCCCGTGCCTATGTGCAGGTTCAGAACGGCTGTGACCACCGCTGTACCTTTTGCATCATCCCCTATGGCCGTGGCAATTCGCGCAGCGTTCCTGCGGGTGTGGTGGTGGATCAGATCAAACGGTTGGTCGACAAAGGGTACAATGAGGTGGTCCTGACCGGTGTTGACCTGACCTCTTGGGGTGCTGATCTGCCAGCGCAGCCCAAGCTGGGCGATCTGGTGATGCGCATCCTGAAACTGGTACCGGACCTGCCCCGGCTGCGCATCAGTTCGATCGATTCCATTGAGGTGGATGAGAACCTGATGCAGGCTATCGGGTCCGAACCCCGCCTGATGCCGCATTTGCATTTGTCCCTTCAACATGGCGACGATCTGATCCTGAAGCGGATGAAACGCCGCCACCTGCGCGACGATGCAATCCGTTTTGCCGAAGAGGCCCGCAAGCTGCGCCCTGACATGACCTTTGGGGCAGATATCATCGCCGGGTTCCCGACCGAGACGGACGCACATTTCGAGAATTCGCTGAAGCTTGTGCGAGACTGCAATCTGACCTGGCTGCACGTGTTTCCGTATTCCAAGCGCGAAGGCACGCCTGCAGCACGTATTCCGCAGCAGGTGAACGGAAAGACAATCAAGGAACGGGCGGCGCGCCTGCGTGCTGCGGGGGAAGTACAGGTGGCGAAACACCTGTCTTCGCAGATCGGAAAACGCCATCGCGTACTGATGGAAAACGAACGGATGGGTCGTACCGAGCAGTTCACCGAAGTGATGTTTGACGCTCCGCAAACCCAAGGCCAGATCGTGGAAGCCGATATCATCGGTGCAACCGGCACCCAATTGCAGGCGAGACCCGCTTAGGAAATCCTCAGGACCTGTCCCGTCAAACACTCTTCGGCTGGTGTCGCTGAAAAAGAAAAACCTCCGCAGCCAACGCTGCGGAGGTTTTTTGTTTCAGAGATCAGCAGTTGACCTTAGTGCTTTCTGCCTTTGATCGGTGCCCACAGGCGCTTGTTGACCAGGTAGAGAAGAACCGACAGGACCGTCAGGAAGATGACGCCGACAAAACCGGCATTCTTTCGATCCATCATTTTGGGTTCCGCTGCCCACATCAGAAAGGCGGATACGTCCTCTGACATGGCACGGACAGAGTTTGCGTGGCCATCGGCAAAGTCGATCTGTTCGTCAAACAGCGGCGGACCCATCGAGATCCAGCCACCCGGGAACGCCTTGTTTTCGTAGAGGATCGTTCCTGCTTCTTCCTTTTCCTCGCCGGTGTAGCCATCCAACAGCGATGCGATGTATTCCGCACCGCCAATGCCTTTGACCAGTTGGTTGATGCCCAGACCATAGGGACCATGGAATCCGGCGCGCGCCTTGGCCATCAGGCTCAAGTCCGGTGCACCAGCACCGGTGTTGGCCGGGAAATGGTCAGTGGGGATTGCCGGGCGGAAGTCATCCAGTTCGGGGTCAAACACCTCGAAGTTTTCAGCGGAATAGGCAATGACCTGTTCTTCCGAAAAGCCCAGCGCCTCAAGGTCGCGCAGCGGGACATATTGCAGCCCGTGGCAGGCCGCGCAAACTTCGGTATAGACCTGAAGCCCACGCTGCAGCTGGTTCAGATCCCAGGTTCCGAATGGTCCTTCGAACGAAAAGTCGAAATCCTCGATGTGAGTGTCGTATGCGCCTGCCGCATGGGATGTCGCAGGGGCAAGGGCCAGGGCAAGCGCGGCACCGATTGCAAGTTTCTTGAACATTTTTCCGGTCCCTCTTCTTACTCTGCCGGCGCCGTTGAAGGTGCAGCCTCAGCGTCCGGTTTCTTGTAGTGGGCGTTGAAGTCTTCCTCGATGGTCTCTGGCGGAACGTCGGGTTTTTCAATGACACCAAGGATCGGCAGGATCACGAAGAAATAGGCGAACCAGTAGGCAGATGCGATCAGCGAGAAGGTCGCATAAGGCTCTTCCGCCGGCATCGCCCCCAGCCACATCAGGGCAAAGAAGTCGATGATCAGCAGGTAGAACCACCATTTGAACATCGGGCGGTACTTGCCGGAACGCACGCTCGATGTATCCAGCCAGGGCGCCAGGGCCATGGCCAGGATCGCACCGAACATCGCCAGAACCCCAAAGAACTTGGCGTCGATGATGCCGCCGGTGATGAAGCTGGCGAACTGCACGACCCAGACCTCGCCGGTAAAGGCGCGCAGGATCGCGTAGAACGGCAGGAAGTACCATTCGGGAACGATATGCGCAGGCGTGACCAGCGGGTTGGCTTCGATGTAGTTGTCCGGGTGGCCCAGATAGTTCGGCATGTAGCCGACGATGGCCCAGAACACGACCAGGATCACGGCCAGCGCGAACAGGTCCTTGATCACGAAATACGGCCAGAAGGGCAGCGTGTCTTTCTCGGCTTCCGCCTTCGACGTGCGACGCACCTCAACACCGGTCGGGTTGTTATTGCCCGTGGTGTGGAACGCCCAGATATGCACGATCACCAGTGCCGCGATGATGAAGGGCAACAGGTAGTGCAGCGAGAAAAAGCGGTTCAGCGTGGCATTGTCCACGGCGGGTCCGCCCAGCAGCCAGGTCTGGATCGCATCACCTACGAAGGGGATTGCGCCAAACAGGCCGGTGATCACGGTCGCACCCCAGAAGGACATCTGACCCCAGGGCAGAACGTAGCCCATGAACGCGGTACCCATCATCATCAGGTAGATGAGCATCCCGATGATCCATGTGATCTCACGCGGGGCTTTGTACGAGCCGTAGAAGAGACCGCGGAAGATGTGGATATAGACCGCGACAAAGAACAGCGATGCGCCGTTTTGGTGCAGGTAGCGGATCATGTATCCGCCGTTCACGTTGCGCATGATGTGTTCAACGCTGGCAAAGGCCAGATCGACATGCGGCGTGTAGTGCATCACCAGAACGATACCGGTGATGATCTGCAGCGCCAGGCAGAACGCCAGAACGATACCCCAGATCCACCACCAGTTCAGGTTCTTGGGGGTCGGGATCATGAGGGTGTCATACAGCAGACCGACGATGGGCAAACGGCTGTTCAGCCACTTTTCGCCGTTTGTCTTCGGCTCGTAATGATCGTGGGGAATTCCGGACATCTGGGTCTCCCTTAGCCGAGCTTGATGGTTGTCGCGTCCACCCATTCAACGGGCGGGATCGGCAGGTTCTCAGGCGCGGGGCCTTTGCGGATACGACCGGCAAGGTCGTAGTGCGAGCCGTGGCAGGGGCAGAACCAACCGCCGAAATCGCCGGCGTCGCCCAGAGGCACACAGCCCAGATGTGTGCAGACGCCCATCTGAACGATCCAGGCACCGGGCGCTTCGCCTTCGGGCGACGGCATCACGCGGTTTGCGTCCGTTGCAGGCGCATCGGCATTCAGGTTTGCGTTGCGGGCCAGCGGATCGGGCAGAGCGGCAAGCCCCTCCTCGTCCTGTTGCTGTGCTTCTGCGATCTCGGCACCGGTGCGGTGGCGGATAAAGACCGGCTTGCCCAGCCATTTCACCGTCAGCTGCGTGCCCGGCTCGACCCCGCCGACATCGGTGCGGATCGAGGACAGCGCCTGAACATCTGCCGAGGGGTTCATCTGATTGATCAGGGGCCAGACCGCCGCCCCCGTGGCTACGACACCTGCGCCGCCAGCGACGTAGTAGAGGAAATCTCTGCGGGTGCCTTCGTGGTCTTCTGCGTGGGACACGAGGTTATCTCCGGTTCTTTTGGCGCCCGCGGACGGGCAAATAGCTCGCGCACCGCACGAATGCGGCGTCTTAACCGCGCTATCTATCGGGGAGAATAGATTTCGTCCAGCGGTCTTGAACGCGCAATACGCCGCATCTGGGCATTATGTCACGCCGCAGTGCTTTTTTTCATGATTCCCGTGCACAACTATTACCGCTGCCGCCAAACGCCACTTCGACTCGTACAAAGTCGATTCGCCGTCTGGCGGGCAATCGTTCGGGTTGCGCAATAGCGCACAGCATTATGTCAAAGATTAAGCGTCACGCCGTCAATATGGCTTAAGTGTGGCGTGGATTGATCTACTTTAAGGCGACGTGTTGCGATTTAAATCTTTCATATAAAATAGATATTTCTCATTCAAGTTCTCGCATGATTTCCTGTTGCACTTTTTGCGAGAATGCCGAAAAGCCCGGTCAAGCGCGAACTCCAGTTAGGAGACCTCATATGTCGAAACTTGTTTTGACCACCACATTGCTCACAATGGCCCTGTCCTCGCAGGCGGTTGCCACCGGCGACCCGGCGAAAGGCGAACTGCTCTACAACCGATGCTCATCCTGCCATGCAATCATCAAGGATGGCGAGGTTCTGGTGAAGGGCGGAATCACCGGGCCGAATCTCTACGGTGTCGTCGGTCGCATCGCCGGTACCGAGAACGACTATCTCAATGGCAGCGAACGTCTGCCGATCGGCATGTTCACCGACGACCTGATCCGTGCGGGGAACGAAGGGCTGGTCTGGACCCAGGAAAACCTGATTGCCTACTCAGAGGACCCGATCGGTTTCATTCAGGAGTTTCTGAACGACGAAACCGCGCGCCCCAACATGAGCGTCAAGCTGAAGAAAGGCGCAGACGATATTGCCGCCTATCTGGCGACGTTCAGCGCCCAGTAGGCCGTCGACCAGACCCGGCGCTGGTCAGGTGCTGCGCATCAACGCGGCCAGCCGCCCGGTTTCGGTGCCAAACCCCGTCACCTCCAATTGCCCGGCCGCGCGGAGGCGGGCGTCCTCGGTCTTGTTCTGGTTCAGTTTCCACGTGCCCTGAATGTCATCGATCCGCATCCGGCAGGGCACGATCATCCGCATCATTTTCGCCAGCGCCTCGTCAGACATCTTTCCGGTGGTCCATGGCGGCTTGGGCAACAGACGTTCTTCATAGAACGCAGATTGCCGGTCCAGCAAATCCAGCAATGTGTCGTGCGGCTGCATCTCTATCTGACCTGTCAGATGCACGGCCACGTAGTTCCACGTCGGCACCTGATCATCGACCTCGTACCAGTCAGGCGACACATAGCCGTCCGGACCCGTGACCGCGATCCGGGCGATTTGTGGCTGTTTCAGCAACCTCACGATCGGGTTTGAACGGACAAGATGCAACTCGGCCAGAGAACCATCTTCACTCAGCAAGAACGGAACGTGGCTCAACAGGGGGGCCTCCGGCGTCGACACGGCCAGAACACCGAAGGCGCGATCACGTGCGAAAGCGATGTGCCGTGCGTTGTCCTCGGCACGAAAAGCGGGGTTGGGATGCATACCTGTCCTCCTGACGATCCCTCTTGCAGAACCGCCCGCAGCTTGGCAAGCTTCATTCTGTTCTCAGGGCGGGGCGAAATTCCCCACCGGCGGTATGCGGGCCAAGACCCGTCAGCCCGCGAGCGGCCCCGTTTGTCGGGGTGTCAGCAGATCTGGTGAGAGGCCAGAGCCGACGGTGACAGTCCGGATGAAAGAGAACGCGCAGCGTGTCGCACAGCGGCACGGCTGTTCGTGATCGCCTTGGGTGACGTGTCATGCCGGGCTGGCAGCGATATGACTTCGCGAGCGCCAGCGGGCCACCAAACCGAAAGGAGATCATGATGACACACACCCGCTATGCGTTTGTAAAAGCCAACTGGCATTCCGATATCGTAGACCGCGCTTTGGACGGCTTTCTGGACTTGATTCCGGTCGATCTGGTCGATGTATTCGATGTCCCCGGTGCCTTTGAGATGCCGCTTCTGGCCAGGGATCTTGCCGAAACAGGGCGCTATGCCGCCGTGGCTTGCGCGGCCTTTGTGGTGGATGGCGGTATCTACCGGCACGAATTCGTCGCACAAGCCGTGGTAGACGGGCTGATGCGCGCCGGGTTGGATACGGGCGTTCCTGTCCTGTCAGTCTCACTGACGCCGCATCAGTATCAGGAGACGGATCATCACAACGCGATCTACCGCGCCCATTTCATTGAAAAGGGGCGCGAGGCGGCGCAGGCCGCGCTCAAGGTCACCGAGACCCGGGCGCAATTGGCGGCAGCGGCTTGATCCCAAGCGGTTGGAGCATCTGCGCCCCAACCGCAAATCTGCTTGAGGCTTGGGGCCTCGCCCGCTAATCACGACCCGCAAAGGAGCACGCCCCATGTCGATGAACAGCTTTGGACATCTTTTTCGCGTCACCACCTGGGGTGAGAGCCATGGTCCTGCATTGGGCGCCACTGTCGACGGCTGTCCGCCGGGGGTGGCAATCGACGAAGCCATGATCCAGCACTGGATGGACAAACGCAAACCGGGGCAGAACAAGTTCACCACCCAGCGGCGCGAGGCCGACGCGGTCAGGATTCTGTCGGGCGTGTTCGAAGGCCAGACAACGGGAACCCCGATCCAGCTGATGATCGAAAACACCGATCAGCGCTCGAAAGACTACGGCGACATCATGGACAAGTTCCGGCCCGGTCACGCCGATATCACTTACTGGCAGAAATACGGCATCCGCGACTATCGCGGCGGCGGGCGCAGTTCGGCCCGCGAAACCGCGGCGCGGGTCGCGGCAGGCGGACTGGCGCGCGAGGCGATCAGGCAGATCGCGCCGAACGTGCAGATCACCGGTTACATGGTGCAAATGGGTCCGCGCAAGATCGACAGGGACAGCTTTGACTGGGCACAGATCGAACAAAACCCGTTCTGGACCCCGGATGCCAAGGCCGCTGAAGACTGGGCCGCCTATCTGGACGAGCTACGCAAGTCAGGAAACTCGGTCGGGGCCGTGATCGAGGTCGTGGCACGCGGTGTTCCGGCGGGATTGGGTGCGCCTGTTTACGCCAAGTTAGACACTGATCTGGCCTCTGCCATGATGTCGATCAACGCCGTCAAGGGTGTTGAGATTGGCGAAGGCATGGCCGCCGCGGAACTCACAGGCGATGCCAACGCTGATGAGATTTTCATGGGTCAGGACGGCCCGCAATACAGCAGCAATCACGCCGGTGGTATTCTAGGTGGTATTTCGACCGGGCAGGACGTCGTGGTACGTTTTGCGGTCAAACCAACCTCATCGATCCTGACCACTCGCAAGACCATCACAAAATCCGGCGCAGAGACCGAGATTATCACCAAGGGCCGCCATGACCCCTGCGTCGGCATCCGCGCAGTCCCGGTCGGCGAGGCGATGATGGCCTGTGTGATCCTGGATCACCTGCTGCTGCATCGCGGCCAGATTGGCGAAAACCGTGGACAGATTGGCTGACCTACGTACCCGGCTGCGGACGGTTGTGGCGCAGCGTATGGCCACAGACCCGGCTCATGACCTTGCCCATCTGGACCGCGTCTGGGTGAACGCGCAGGCCATTGCGGATGTGACCACCAATATGAAGGTGTTGCTTGCAGGGTGTTATCTGCATGATCTGGTAAACTTGCCAAAGGACGACCCGGATCGCCACCTTGCATCCCGTAGATCAGCGGCGGAATCAGAGTCTATTCTTGGGAAACTCGGTTATGAACCGACACAGATTGAGGCCGCCCAGCACGCAATTGCGGCACATAGCTTTTCGGCCAAGATACCACCAGAAACGCCCGAAGCGCGTATCCTGCGCGATGCCGACCGGCTCGATGCGCTTGGCGCAATTGGCATCGCGCGCACGTTCTCGGTGTCTGGCGCCCTGGGCCGTGTCCTCTACGATCCGGCGGACCCGTTCTCAGAAAACCGACCGCTGGACGATCTGCGCTTTTCCATCGACCATTGGAAGGTCAAGCTGCTGGCTTTGCCGCAAGACATGCTGACGCCCACCGGCAGACGACTGGCGCAGCAACGCGCGCAGCGTATGATCCGGTATCTCGAAGAGTTTGCCGAGGAACTCGGCACGGCCCTGCCAGCCGAGTGGGCCGCGCTCGCCCCGACCCGTTGATCTTTGCGCCGCAAAGGCGCAGGGTCGCGCCGATGGCAAAATCCTTAACATCGCATCGACCTGTCCTTGCTGTGACGCTGAAGCTCAGCGCCCTGTTTCTGTTCACGTCTATGTCGGCCCTGGTCAAAGCGCTGTCCGAAGATTTTCCGCCGGGAGAGCTGGTCTTTTTCCGTTCTCTGTTTGCGATCCCCGTCATCATTATCTGGCTGATTGCGCGCGGCGAGCTGGCGCAAGGCTTTGTGGTCAAAAAGCCGATGGGCCATTTCTGGCGCGGCGTATTGGGGACATCCGCGATGGGCCTGACCTTCACCGGCCTCAGCCTGCTGCCTCTGCCCGAGGTGACCGCCATTGGATATGCCACGCCGATTTTCACCCTTGTTCTGGCGGCCGTCATGCTCGGTGAACGCATCCGCATGATCCGAATCGGAGCCGTTTTGCTGGGCCTGTTGGGTGTTCTGATCATGATCTGGCCCCGCCTTGGCAGCACCGAGATGGAAACCGCCGCCACGCTGGGCGCGCTCTGCGTTCTGACCGCGACGATGGCCCGGGCCTTTGTCCAGATTCACATCCGGCAACTGGTACAGGTCGACCATCCAGCGGCCATTGTGTTCTATTTTTGCGTGACTGGGACACTGCTGTCGGGGCTGACAGTGTTCTGGGGCTGGACCATCCCAACATGGGAACAACTGGTGATTCTGATCGCCATGGGTCTGACCGGAGGCGTGGCGCAGATCCTCGTGACCTCGTCCTATCGGTTTGGGCAGGCGTCGATGCTGGCGCCCTATGATTACACCACAATGCTGTTTGCGATTGTGATTGGCTATGTCTGGTTTGGTGAATTGCCGACGATCGCCATCCTGACCGGTGCCGCGCTGGTGATTGCCGGCAACGTGGTGGTGATCTGGCGTGAGCATCAACTGGGACTGGAACGCGGCAAGGCCCGGTCGGTCACCGATCCCAAAGCGTGACTTTACCTTTCGCAAACTTTCCCTAGGTTGGGCCGGACAGTCAAAACAGGTGCCCCATGAGCGACGCGCAGGATCACAAGGAAAAGATGCAAAAGGTGCAGGCCAAGCACCGCAAGAAAGTGTCCGAGGCGGTCGACCCCGGACGCGGGTTGGTCATGGTCAATACTGGCAAAGGCAAAGGCAAATCCTCCGCCGCGTTTGGCGTGGTGATCCGGGCGTTGGGCTGGGGGCAAAAGGTGGCTGTTGTACAGTTCATCAAGGGCAAATGGAAAACCGGCGAACGGCGCTTTTTTCAGGAGCGGGACCTGGTCACCTGGCACACGATGGGCGAAGGTTTCACCTGGGACACCCAAGACCGTGAACGCGATATCGCGGCGGCAAATTCAGCCTTCGACAAGGCCTGCGGTTTGATGGCGAGCGGCGAGTACGATCTGGTTGTGCTGGATGAGATCAATATCGCCCTGCGCTACGAATACCTGTCGGTCGAACAGGTCATAGCGGGGCTGGATGCGCGGTCCGAACGGACCAGCGTCTTTCTGACGGGCCGGGACGCGCCACAGAATCTGCGTGACTATGCGGATCTGGTGACAGAAATGACCGAGGAGAAGCACCCGTTTCAGGCGGGAATCAAAGCGCAGCGCGGACTGGATTATTAAACCCGCCGGGTGTCCGCTTCAGGCCTTTTGCCGTGTCAGCAGCTTTTCAAAAACATACCGCACAGAACCGCGACGGCTGGCCGCACTGTCGGGCAGGCTTACGTCATGGTCCGGTTCGTTGATCGCCCTGTCGCGCTTTTTCTGCTCGACATAGGCTGCAAAGTCATCATCACAGCACGCACACCCACAGGACGTAGCTGCATCATGTCGGGCGATGATTTCGTCGAGCTGATCATTCATTCCTGACCTTCCCACAAGGCGATACTCCGAACCACACATCGTTTCCGAGGCGGCGGCGTGCTCTCACCATGTCTTGCGCTAAGCCCGCAAACCGCCTCGAAACTCGGTGCCAGATGATAGATCATCTGACGTCGATTGATAATTGATTATTTTAGTCGGGAATTTCAAGTCCGATTCGTCAGATCGCCTGTTCCCTGGGATCCAGGGTGACCGACCAGAGTTCGGTGTCTGCGCGATCCATCAACCGCACGGTCATCTGCTGTGTGGCACCGTCAATGTCCACAAGCCCAAAGAACTGCAGGCCAGCGCTGGGGGGCAGGTTGACGCCCTGATCCTCTGCGGGTGCTTTGACGAACTTCACCTCGGGGCCAAAAGTACCATCCAGTGCGTTTGGACCAAATGTACCGGCATGCAACGGGCCCGACACAAACTCCCAGAATGGTTCAAAATCCTGGAATTGGGCCTTGTTAGGGTCATAAAAATGCGCAGCAGTATAGTGAACGTCGGCCGTGAACCAAACCGTGTTTGTGACGCCGGTCGTCTTGATGAACCGCAGCAGATCGGCGATCTCCAACTCGCGACCCTTGGCCGGACCACTATCACCGTTTGCGATCGCCTCTGCTCCGGCCTGTTCCTTCCAGTTGTCCCAGACGATCACACCGATCGGCATATCCGAGGCAATCACCTTCCACGTGGCCTGCGATCCGGCCAGCTCTTTCTTGAGCCATGCAAGTTGCTCGGCACCCAGAATGCGGGACTGATCGGTGATCTCATCTTCCATCGAAGGACCGTTAGGACCGCGATAGCTGCGCAGATCGAGGAAAAAGACGTCCAGCATCGGGCCGTACGAAATCTTGCGATACACGCGCCCCGGTTCGGCGGGGGTAATGCGCAGCGGCGTCATCTCATGAAAGGCGCGTCCGGCGCGGGATTGCAGCACATGCACTGATTTTTCGGTGTACCGATCGTCCGAGATCAGGTCCTTGGCATCCGACCAGTTGTTGACCACCTCGTGGTCGTCCCATTGAAAGAAGGTCGGACAGACGGCGTTCATGGCGCGGACATGTTCGTCCATCATGTTGTATTTCCACTGGGCGCGGAATTCGTCCAGCGTTTCGGCCACCTTGCGCTTCTCATCGATCAGGGTGGTGTTTTTCCAGATCACCTGCCCGTCTTTCTCGACCTCGTCCTGCATTGGGCCATCGGCGTAAACCGTGTCGCCGGAATGAATGAAAAAGTTGGGCTTGTGCTGCGCCATGGTCGCATACGCGCGCATCCCCTCATCATCAATGCCCCAGCCCTGACCGGCGGTGTCCCCGGACCAGGCAAACCGTATGTTGCGCCGGGACATCGGTGCAGTGCGGAATTGGCCAACAACAGGCTCTGATACGACATTGATGTCGCTGAGGTCGGCGGCCACGAAGCGATAGAAGATATCCTGATCCGAGGGCAATCCATCCACCAGCCGCTTGACCGCAAAATCGCTGTTGGGAATAGCGTCCATTGGCGTCAGCCTGCGCGCGTCGGCAAAGCTGTCGGTTGTCGAGACTTCCATCATCACGCGGGCCGGGCGGTCGGTTCGCGTCCAGATCATGCCAGAGCCTGTATCCACATCACCCGATTGAACACCGTGAGTGAATACCGGGCGCGATGCCGCACGGCTCAGCGCGGGCATGGACAGAGATGCGGCAAAGGCGGTGCTGCCTGCTAGGAAGGAACGGCGGGTCGGTCGCAATATCTTGGTCATCTGGGCTCTCCTGTCTGGTGATCGGTGTATCGACCACGCGATTGGTAAGCCGGATTGAGCCGCCCGATTGTAAAACGAGCGGCTCAGATTCTTGACACTATCACGATGATATTGTGACGCCTGTGGATAAACACCCAACCCTTGGGGTCAGCTGCGCACGAGCTTTTCGTAATCCTCGGCAATCTCGCGGGTGATGTCGCCCACCTCGAATGTGTATTCACCGATCTGACCGACCGGGGTGACCTCGGCCGCGGTTCCGGTCAGCCAGCATTGCTCAAAGCCAGCCATCTCCTCGGGCATGATGTGGCGTTCATGGACGGTGATGCCCTTGTCCTTGAGCATCTGGATGACCGTCTGCCGGGTGATCCCGTTCAAGAAGCAATCCGCCAGAGGCGTGTGTACCTCACCGTCCTTGACGAAGAACACATTCGCACCGGTCGCCTCGGCCACATAGCCGCGGTAGTCCATGAACAGGGCGTCAGAGCAGCCTTTCGCCTCGGCCTTGTGCTTTGAGATGGTGCAGATCATGTAGAGGCCCGCCGCCTTGGCGTGCACCGGGATGGTCTCCGGGCTGGGCCGTTTCCATTCCGCGATGTCCAGCTTGGCACCCTGCATCTTGGCATCGCCGTAATACGCCCCCCACGGCCAGACCGCGACCGCCATACGCACCGGGTTCTTGGCCGAAGCGACACCCATATCCTCGCCCGAGCCGCGCCAGACCAGAACGCGCACATACGCATCCTGCAATCCACTGGCTTTCAGGGCCTCTTCCTTGGCAGCCTCGATCTCGTCAATCGAATAAGGCACCGGCATGTCCAGCGCCTCTGCCGAGGCAATCAGGCGTTCGGAATGCGCGCGGCTTTTGAAGATCTTGCCGTTATAGGCCCGTTCGCCCTCGAACACAGACGAAGCGTAATGCATCGCGTGGGTGAGAATATGCACGTTGGCGTCGCGCCAGGGCACCAGTTTGCCATCCAGCCAGATAACACCGTCACGATCGTCATACCCCGCCATACGAAACCTCCTGAACCGGGTTGATTTTCCGATTGTTGCGCTACTTAGGTCCGAAGTGGACATAATGTTGCGCAAAAACTGCGATCGATACCTGTCCACCCTTGGAATGTCAATAACGCTGACATAAAGTCGGCCCGTGCAACGAATGAGGGATGATATGTCCGACATCCGCCCCGCCCCATTGTATGGGGGCGAAAGCCTGTTGTTTTTGACCGACGAACAGTTGCGACAGGGGATTGAGGCCATGTTTTTTGCCTATCGCGGCTTTACCGCCGATCCTGATCGCATCCTCGCCGAGATGGCCTATGGTCGTGCGCATCACCGCGCCGTCCACTTCATCAATCGCGCACCCGGCACAACGGTCAACAACCTTTTAGCAATTTTGGGCGTAACAAAACAGTCCCTGAACAGGGTTCTCAGGACACTTATCGAGGATGGGTTGGTCGAAAGCCGGGTCGGTACCGTGGACAAACGCGAACGTCATCTGTTTCTGACGGAAAAGGGCCAGGCGCTGGAGGCCAAACTGTCCGATGCCCAGCGCGCGCGGATGCGGGCGGCGTACAAGGACGCGGGTCCCGAAGCCGTGTCCGGGTTCCGCAAAGTGCTTGAAGCAATGATGGATGCTGATATGCGTCATGCATATGCAAAACTTCGGGATACGACCTCATGAGCGATATGGACGCCCATCTGCTGATTGTCGACGATGACGAGCGCATTCGCGATCTGCTCAAGAAGTTCCTGATGCGGAATGGATTTCTGGTTACGGCCGCCCGCGATGCGGCGCATGCGCGGCGCGTCTTGTCGGGGCTGGATTTTGATATGATCGTGATGGATGTCATGATGCCGGGCGAGGATGGAGTCAGCCTTACTCGTTCGCTGCGCGAGACCCACAACACGCCGATCTTGTTGTTGACGGCGCGGGGCGAGACCGAGCATCGCATTGCAGGGCTTGAAGCCGGGGCGGATGATTATCTGGCCAAGCCGTTCGAGCCCAAGGAACTGCTGTTGCGGATCAACTCGATCCTGAGACGGATGCCAGAGACGGCCGCGCAGGATGCGGCGTCAAAGATTCTGCATCTCGGACCGATCCGGTATGACATTGAACGCGGAGAGATGTGGCAGGGCGAAAACCCGGTTCGCCTGACGGCCACCGAAAGCCAGTTGATGAAGATATTCTCGACCAAGCCCGGTGAGCCGATCAGTCGGGCCAAGCTGGTCGAGGATTTGGGGCGCGACAAGGGGCAGGCGCAGGAACGGGCGGTGGATGTGCAGATCACCCGCTTGCGCCGCAAGATCGAGCAGGACCCGAAACAACCCCGCTATCTGCAAACCGTGCGGGGCGCGGGCTATATGCTGGCGCCGGATTGATGGTGCCGCTGCGCGGCGGTTTTGTGCCTTCGGCGAAGGTATTTTGAGCCAGATGAACAAGGGATCCTGATGAAGACTGTCCTTTTAACCCACGCCGATTGCCTTGGTCACGTGACGCCCTCAGGACATCCCGAACGCGTTGCCCGGCTGGAGCATATTCTGCATGCGCTGGAACCACTTGACCTGAACCGGGTGACTGCGCCAATGGCGGCAGATGATGATCTGCTGCGTGTTCATCCCGAAAGCTACATCCGCGAGATCCGGAGCAATCGCCCCGATGAAGGATTCACTCAGATTGACGGTGACACCTTCATGTCCCCGGGATCGGTGGATGCCGCGTATCGCGCGGCGGGCGCAGTCGTACGCGCAGTCGATATGGTTTTGGGTGGCGAAGCGCAAAATGCATTTTGTGCGATCCGACCGCCCGGTCATCATGCCGAAACCGAAACAGCCATGGGGTTCTGCCTGTTTGGCAATGCGGCCCTGGCCGCCAAACATGCGCTGGAGCATCACGGGCTGGAGCGGGTCGCAGTTGTCGATTTCGACGTGCATCACGGCAACGGGACGCAGGATCTGCTTTGGGATGAGCGTCGCGCTCTGGTGATCACCAGCCAGCAGATGCCGCTGTGGCCGGGCTCTGGCCGACCCGATGAAACCGGAGCCTACGACACGGTTCTTAATATCCCGCTGGCCCCCGGTACCGGCGGGGAGGACATGCGGACCGCCTACGAAACACAGGCCTTCCCACGCCTGCGCGCGTTCCGACCCGAGTTGATCATCATTTCGGCCGGATTCGACGCGCATCAGGATGATCCATTGGCCAATCTGAACTGGTCCACCGGTGATTTCGCCTGGGTTACAGCCGAGTTGTGCAAGATCGCTGACGAGATGTGCGAAGGCCGTATCGTCTCGACTCTGGAAGGCGGGTATGATCTGAACGCACTTGCCGATGCAACCCGCGCCCATGTGCAAGAACTGATGAAGGCAGCCCGATGACCGATACCCCAGTTGATCAGATGACATTCGAACAGGCGATGAAAGAGCTTGAGACTGTGGTGGGCCAGTTGGAGCGCGGCGACGTGGCATTGGATCAATCCATCGCCCTGTACGAGCGCGGAGCAGCGTTGAAAAAACGATGCGAGGATGAGTTGAAGCGCGCCGAGGAAAAAGTCGCGGCGATCACTCTGGATGCCAATGGTCAGCCGACCGGAACGACGCCCGCCGAAGGTCTCTGAATGTTTCGCGACAGGCTTGCGCAGGACGCGGCCCGTATTCAGACACAGTTCGATCTGGTTCTGGGTGCGTTGGACGATCTGGATGTGACCCGGGCGATGGCTTATGCCGCGCAGGGGGGAAAACGCTTGCGCGGGTTTCTGGTGCTGGAAAGTGCGCGTTTGCATGAGGTTGATGAGGCCCGCGCGATCTGGCCTGCCACCGCGATCGAGGCGCTGCACGCCTATTCGCTGGTCCATGATGATCTACCGTGCATGGATGACGACGACCTCCGCCGGGGTCGGCCAACCGTCCATGTGAAATGGGATCAGGGCACAGCACTTTTGGCCGGTGACGCCCTGCAAGCCCTTGCGTTCGAACTGTGCACGCGCCCCGAAGTTGGAGATGCTGACACGCGGGCAGACTTGGCTTTGACCCTGGCACAGGCGAGCGGTGCACAGGGGATGGTTCTGGGTCAGGCGCTGGACATCGCGGCTGAAACCGCATCCGAACCATTGTCGCTGGAGGACATCACCCATCTGCAGGCCGGCAAGACCGGAGCCCTGATCGAATGGGCCGCCTGCGCGGGGGCGCGGCTGGCGCAGGCCGATCCGGCGCCCTTGCGCCAATATGCCCACGCGCTGGGCCTTGCTTTTCAGATCGCGGACGACATCCTTGATGTCGAGGGTGACGCCGAAAAGGCCGGAAAGCGCCTGCAAAAGGATGCCGATGCAGGCAAAGCCACGTTTGTATCGGTTCTGGGACTGGCCGCAGCCAGAACCCGTGCAAGCGAACTTGTCGATCAGGCCTGCGCGGCGGTGGAAAGGTACGGGCCCGGGGCCGAAACCTTGAAGGCCGCCGCCCGCTTCGTTATTGCCCGAGACAGCTAAGCCGCAAGGAACGCGCCAAACATGACTTCTGATCGCCCGCAAACGCCTCTGCTGGATCTTGTGAACCGCCCTGCGGATCTCAAGCAGTTTTCAGATGCACAGCTGCATCAGTTGGCGCAGGAGTTGCGTGCCGAGACGATTTCAGCCGTGTCGGTCACCGGCGGCCACCTGGGTGCAGGTCTGGGCGTCGTTGAACTGACGCTCGCCCTTCATGCCATCTTTGACACCCCCCGCGACAAGATCGTCTGGGATGTGGGTCACCAATGCTATCCGCATAAAATCCTGACCGAGCGGCGGGACCGCATTCGCACCCTGCGCCAGAAGGATGGGCTGAGCGGGTTCACCAAACGCAGCGAGAGCCCGTATGACCCGTTCGGGGCCGCGCACAGCTCGACCTCGATCAGTGCAGCACTTGGGTTTGCGGTTGCGCGCGATCTGGGCGGCAACACGCCCGAGGGGCTGGGCGACGCGATTGCCGTGATCGGTGATGGATCGATGTCGGCAGGCATGGCTTTCGAGGCGATGAACAATGCCGGGCATTTGAAGAAACGTCTGATCGTCATTCTGAACGACAACGAGATGAGCATCGCCCCACCGGTCGGTGCAATGTCGAGCTATCTCTCGCGCATTTATGCCGAAGAGCCCTTTCATGACCTGAAGGCCGCTGCGAAAGGCGCGGTGTCGCTGTTGCCGGAACCGTTCCGCGAAGGGGCGAAACGTGCCAAGGAGATGCTCAAGGGCATGGCCGTTGGGGGCACCCTGTTCGAAGAGCTGGGCTTTTCCTATGTTGGCCCCATCGACGGGCACGATCTGGATCAGCTTCTGCCGGTCTTGCGCACCGTCAAGGCGCGGGCAACTGGGCCGATCCTGATCCACGTCCTGACAAAAAAGGGCAAGGGCTACGCGCCCGCCGAACAGGCCCGCGACAAGGGGCACGCAACGGCCAAGTTCGACGTCGTGACGGGAGAACAGAAAAAGGCGCCGTCGAACGCTCCGTCCTATACCTCTGTATTCGGTAAGGCACTCGTGGATGAGGCCGGGCGCGATGACAAAGTGGTTGCCGTCACCGCCGCGATGCCGGATGGCACGGGCCTCAATCTGTTTTCCGAACGCTACACCTCGCGCTGCTTTGACGTGGGTATCGCGGAACAGCATGGTGTGACCTTTTCCGCCGCGTTGGCGGCTGGCGGGATGAAACCGTTCTGCGCGATGTATTCGACGTTCCTGCAACGTGGCTACGATCAGGTCGTGCATGACGTGGCAATCCAGCGCCTGCCGGTTCGTTTTGCCATCGACCGTGCCGGGCTGGTGGGCGCTGACGGGGCGACCCATGCCGGATCCTTTGACATCGGCTACATGTCCAGCCTGCCCGGAATGGTTGTCATGGCCGCCGCGGATGAGGCGGAACTGATGCACATGGTTGCAACGGCCGTGGCGCATGATGACGGACCGATTGCGTTTCGCTATCCGCGCGGCGAGGGCGTGGGCGTCGACCTGCCTGAACGCGGCGAGGTGCTGGAGATCGGCAAGGGCCGCTTGATCCAGACCGGCCAGCGCGTGGCGCTGCTCTCCTTCGGCACGCGGCTTGCCGAGGTTCAGAAAGCCGCCGAGTCATTGTCAGCCAAGGGAATCACCCCCACCATCGCCGACGCGCGCTTTGCCAAGCCGCTGGATCGCGACCTGATTCTGGACCTGGCCGCGCGCCACGAGGCGCTGATCACCATCGAAGAAGGCGCCGTTGGCGGATTCGGCAGCCATGTGGCGCAGTTGCTCGCTGAAGAGGGCGTATTCGACCATGGGCTCAAGTACCGCTCGATGGTGCTGCCAGACATCTTCATCGACCAGGCCAGCCCTGCCGACATGTACGAGGTGGCGGGAATGAACGCCGAACAGATCGAAGCCCGGGTACTGGATGTTCTGGGCGTTGCGTCGATTGGGGAAAAGCGCGCCTAGGTTTCGTGCTGTTGGAAGTCGCCTACGGGTCGCCCAGTATTGTGTTGAAACACAAGGAAATGGTGCCGCTGAAGGGACTCGAACCCCCGACCCCATCATTACGAATGACGTGCTCTACCAGCTGAGCTACAGCGGCGACCTGTACTGCATCTGCGCTAGGTCCAAGGCGCCCTAAGATGCGTTGGATCGTGTAGACGGTCAGTGCAGCGTGTGCAAGCCCATACATTGAGGACTCACCCCGCCTATGTGCCGCGCCTACCAAGCCGGCTTCAGCCTGACTTCGCGGTGTCTATACACGGACGCTGCCCAAGACCTTTTTCTTCGCAGGACTTCAGATGAGAGCAGGCCAAGGGCCGGGAATCACTCGACATGCAATCTTTATTTCGATAATTCGTGAAATATGGTAGAAGAGATCTCCGATCAACTGGCCATCCTGGGCCACCCGCAGCGTATCATTGTGTTTCGCATGTTAATGCGACGGTTTCCTGACAGCGTTCCTGCCGGGGAACTGTCATCGGAACTGGGTGTCAAACCCAGCACGATGTCGAACTACCTCAATGCGCTGCAAAGGTCCGGACTGGTGTCTCAGAAACGATCGGGCACCTCTCTGCTCTATTCGATTGAAATGAAGAACGTGCAGCGGATGCTCGACTTCCTGATCGTCGATTGCTGTCGTGGTCGTCCCGATATCTGCATGCCCTTTACCCGAGGAACTGACGCGATGACCGATCGAAAATTCAATGTCCTGTTCATCTGTGTGGGCAATTCTGCCCGCTCGATCTTTGCCGAATCCCTGTTGCGCGAGATTGGTGGGAACAAGTTCGAGGTCTTCTCAGCCGGTACAAGCCACTATTCCGAGTTGAACCCCTTTGCGGTTCAGGTGCTCAGGGATAAGGGGCACGACACCTCGACCCTGCGCTCAAAGACTGTCACTGAATTCACCGGACCGGATGCCCCGGAAATGGACTTCGTGTTTACCGTCTGCAATCAGGCGGCAAACGAAGAATGCCCGGCTTGGGAAGGCCAGCCGATCAGCGGGCATTGGGGGATGGTTGATCCGGTCAAGGCCGAAGGCACGGATGCCGAGAAGAGCCTGGCGTTCCAGAACGCTTATGGTGCGCTCAAACGCCGGATCGAAGCCTTTACATCGCTGCCGGTCGAGAGCCTCGACCGCATCGCCCTGCAATCTGCCGTGGATGACATCGGTAGAACACCCGTTGAGGACATCAAATGACAACTTACGCTGTGAACGGCCTGGGCCGGATTGGAAAGCTGGCTCTGAAACCGTTGCTTGACAGAGGCGCCAGGATCGCTTGGATCAACGACGCGATAGGCGATCCAGAAATGCACGCGCATCTGCTGGAGTTCGACACGGTGCACGGACGTTGGGATGCCGCGTTCGAGCATGATGACAAGAGTGTCACGGTCAACGGAACGCGGCTGCCGTTTGTCGGAACCAAAGACCTTTCGGAGTTGCCTCTGGATGGTGTCGATGTCGTGATCGATTGCACTGGCGTATTCAAGACCGAGGCAAGACTGGCCCCCTACTTTGAGGCCGGTGTCAAAAAAGTGGTCGTCTCAGCACCGGTCAAAGACGGTCCCACGGCTAACATCGTATACGGAGTCAATGAAGGCATCTATGACGCCGACACCCATCACATCGTGACGGCGGCGTCGTGCACAACCAATTGTCTGGCCCCGGTTGTGAAAGTGATCCACGAAAACCTCGGCATCCGCCACGGGTCGATGACGACGATCCATGACGTGACCAACACCCAGACCATCGTCGACCGCCCGGCAAAAGATCTGCGCCGCGCACGGTCGGCCTTGAACTCGCTGATCCCGACCACCACCGGATCGGCCACGGCCATCACTCTGATCTACCCCGAACTCAAAGGGCGCCTGAACGGTCACGCAGTGCGGGTTCCGCTGCTGAATGCCTCGCTGACGGATTGCGTGTTCGAAGTCGAGCGCGAAACAACGGTCGAAGAGGTGAACACCCTGTTTGCCACCGCAGCAGAGGGTGGACTCAAGGGAATCCTCGGCTATGAAACCCGGCCACTGGTGTCGACCGACTACACCAATGACCAGCGGTCCTCGATTGTGGATGCCCTGTCGACCATGGTGGTGAACGGCACGCAGGTAAAGATCTATGCGTGGTACGACAACGAAATGGGATACGCGTATCGTCTTGTCGATGTTGCCCTGATGGTTGGGGATTCCGTGTGACCCTCAGGCCCGAAGGTTTGTCGGCCTATATCGCGGTCACGGCGGCCTACTGGGCCTTTATGCTGACCGACGGGGCGCTCAGGATGTTGGTGCTGCTGCACTTTCATACTTTGGGTTTCTCGCCGGTCCAACTGGCTTATCTGTTTGTCCTGTATGAAATCGCCGGGATGGTAACCAACCTAACAGCGGGATGGATCGCGGCGCGGTTCGGGTTGACCTCGACCCTCTACGCGGGTCTTGGCCTGCAGGTTGTGGCCTTGCTGGCCCTGACCCAGTTGGACCCGTCTTGGACCATTGGCGTGTCCGTTGCCTTTGTCATGATCGTGCAGGGGGCAAGCGGGGTTGCGAAGGACCTTGCCAAAATGTCCTCGAAATCCGCCGTGAAGCTGCTGGCCCCGTCAGAAGGCGGGGGGCTGTTCCGGTGGGTTGCTTTGCTGACCGGCTCAAAAAATGCCGTCAAAGGCTTGGGCTTTCTGCTGGGTGCCGCGTTGTTGGCCACATTGGGATTTGTCTGGGCGGTGCTGTTCATGGCTATTGTCCTGGGCGCGATCCTGATTGCCGTCGTCGCGCTGATGCCGCCGGGCCTGCCCAAAGGGCGCAAGGGTGCAAAATTCTCCGAGGTGTTCTCGAAATCGGCCAATGTGAACTGGCTGTCGGCGGCGCGTGTCTTCCTGTTTGGCGCACGGGACGTATGGTTTGTGGTCGGGATACCGATTTACTTCTACGCGGTGCTGTCGGACGGCACCGAGGCAGGCAATCGGGCGGCATTCTTCATGATCGGCACGTTCATGGCCGTCTGGGTGATCCTGTACGGGGCGGTTCAGGCAAGTGCGCCGCGAATTCTGCACGCCTCGGAACGGTCCGAAAGCGATCTGATCGGTGCAGCGCGCAACTGGGCGGCAATCCTGTTCTGCGTGCCGGCGGCCCTGACGCTGGCTGTCCTGCTGTCGTCCGGGCCCGAACCCTGGCTGACCATCACATTGGTCATCGGCCTTTTGGCCTTTGGGGCCGTTTTCGCGATCAACTCCTCGCTGCATTCTTACCTGATCCTGTCCTTTACCCGGGCTGAGCGCGTGACGATGGATGTCGGGTTCTACTATATGGCCAACGCCACCGGGCGACTGCTGGGCACGGTGTTGTCCGGCCTGACCTATCAGGTCGGAGGGTTGCCGCTTGTGCTGGGTACGGCATCCATCATGGTCGCCCTTGCGGCGCTGACCTCCGGCAAACTGAACGCACATACGACCGAGGCCCTCTCATGAGCATTTTTGAGCGTTACCTGACTGTGTGGGTCGCCCTTGCCATGGTCGGCGGCGTCCTGATCGGGCTGGCCGCGCCGGGCCTGGTTGGGCTGGTTGCCGCGGCCGAGTTGGCCAGCGTCAATCTGGTCGTCGCTGTTCTGATCTGGGCGATGGTTTACCCCATGATGGTCGGTGTCGATTTCGGCGCGGTCGCAGGCGTGGCCCGACAGCCGCGCGGGTTGATCGTCACACTGGTGGTCAACTGGCTGATCAAGCCCTTCACCATGGCGCTGCTGGCCGTGTTGTTCTTTGACTACGTGTTTGCGCCGTGGATCGCGCCCGAAGATGCCGCTCAGTACACTGCCGGGTTGATTCTGCTGGGCGCGGCGCCCTGTACGGCAATGGTGTTTGTCTGGTCACAACTGACCAAGGGCGATCCGACATATACGTTGATACAGGTCTCCGTGAACGATCTGATCATGGTCGTGGCCTTTGCGCCCATCGTCGCGTTTCTGCTGGGCGTGACCGATATTTCGGTACCCTGGCAAACCTTGGTTCTGGCCACCGTCCTCTATGTCGTGCTCCCCCTGATTGCCGGTCTTTTCACGCGCCGGTGGCTCGGGTCAAAAGACGCGATTGATGCGTTCTCCGCCCGGGTCAAGCCGTGGTCCGTCATGGGGCTTATCGCGACGGTGGTAATCCTGTTCGGCCTGCAGGGGCACACGATTCTGGCCAAACCAATGGTGATCGTTCTGATCGCCGTGCCGATATTGATCCAGAGCTACGGGATCTTTGCGCTGGCCTATGGAGCGGCGTTTGCTCTCAAAGTACCGCACCGCATCGCCGCACCTTGCGCCATGATCGGCACCTCGAACTTCTTTGAACTGGCTGTTGCGGTTGCCATCAGCCTGTTCGGCCTGAACTCCGGTGCCGCGCTTGCGACTGTGGTCGGTGTACTGGTGGAAGTGCCGGTCATGCTGTCGCTGGTGGCTTTTGCGAACCGGACCCGCGCCCGCTTTCCCGAACCCGCAGTGCAATAGGACTGACGGCCCCGGCAGAACGGGGGCAACCAAGAATTTTCAATGACTTGGTCCAAATAGTACCTTCATAGGAAATCAACGGCTTACAAAAAGCAGCTCTGACTCTTTTGAGAACTGGGCGGCTCAAAAGAAAGTCGCTGGAAGGATTGCAGCCCTGTCCGACGATAAACAAAAGTTCAGTGCCACCTTTCTCAACTCTGTTGAACCCGCAATAGCGCAGAAAGGCCATTTTGCCTGTCGGGGCGATACCCAGCCAATCCTTTCGAACAAGCCCATGAGATGACCCACTGAGGCACCCCAGACCGAAGAGAACCCGTCGAACTCGTTGGCAACCGTCATGAACACATTCAGGCGGTGCCGCATCTGTGTCAGGCTGTTTTTCAGCGCAAGCCGGAATCCTTGCGCAACCTCGTTGGTGCCATGAAGTTCGTCAAACGGATGGAATCCGTGCCACAGAAAATCCTCGGTGTAATATTTCGAGATCGAGTCAGGGATGGCCGATCTTTCTGTTGTGCTCAGTGCTTCGTAATTTTCCAGGACAACCGTTTCCAACTTAGTAGCATATATTGTTTTCTTTCAGCGCTTTAGCTGAGGGAAAGTAGTGCTTTCCAGAAGCATTTGCATTCGCTTGCAAAAATCACTTGCCACAAGGTTCGCCGAATGTTTATGCTTATGCAAGCGTATGCATTGATTGCGCGACAGGGAGGGCGGAATGGCCGAAATTCAACTTCGCAACGTCGGGAAGCGTTGGGGATCGTTCATCGGTGTTGACAATTTCGATCTCACAATAGCCGACAAGGAGTTTCTCGTGCTTCTTGGTCCATCTGGATGTGGCAAGACCACCACCATGCGCATGATCGCTGGTCTGGAGGATGCAACCGAAGGTGACATTTTGATCGACGGCACCCGCGTCAACGACATGGAGCCCAAGGACCGCGATGTCGCAATGGTGTTCCAGTCCTACGCTCTCTATCCAAACATGAACGTCTACGAGAACATTCGGTTTCCGCTTAAGGTGCGTGGCATCGATCCGGCAGCGCATGACGAGAAAGTGCGTCGTGCCTCGGCAATGGTAGAGCTGGACGACTTTTTGCATCGTAAGCCGGCAGAATTGTCAGGTGGTCAGCGTCAGCGAGTGGCTTTGGCGCGCGCCATCGTGCGTGAACCCAACGTGTTCCTGATGGATGAACCGTTGTCCAACCTTGACGCAAAACTGCGCGTGTCAACCCGCGCGCAAATCAAAAACCTCAGCCACGAACTTGCGGTCACCACAATCTATGTGACGCATGACCAGATCGAAGCGATGACCTTGGCTGACCGCGTTGTGATCATGAAACAGGGAGTAGTTCAGCAGGTTGGCTCCCCCACTGATATCTATGATGCCCCGGCAAATACCTTTGTGGCCAGTTTTGTTGGCAGCCCGGCGATGAACCTTGTCGAGGGCGAGGTCCAAGGCGGCGTGTTCCGTGCCCAAAACACCGAGGTTCACGGATTGAATGCGCCGGATGGTCCCATCACGCTGGGCTTTCGCGCCGAGGACGCAAACGTTGTGGAGAGTGGTGGCGAGATCAACGCACCCATCTACACGCAAGAGCTTTTGGGCGACAGCACCATGGTCTCAATTCGGATCGACGGTGCACTTGTCTCGGTCAAGGCCGACAAGACCTACCGGGCCGAAATCGACGACCAGGTTTCGATCCATATCCACACGGATCACTGCCACCTGTTCGATGCGCAAACCGGGGCACGCCTTGAGCGCTGAAACACGAAATTCAAACCCGCAATGACGGGCCGAAACCGGGTGCAGACTTCGAAGGTGCACCCATCCACCCAGGGAGGAATACAAATGTATCTAAAGCAGTTTGCACTGGCCGGGTCACTGACCGCCTTTGCCGCAAGCGCGGGCTATGCCTGTGAAATTGCAGAGCGGGTCAACATCGTAGGAAACGAGTTTGCCGCCATTCAGGCCGTCGCTGCCGGAGCCAAGGAATGCTCGGGCGCGCCGGTGGAATCCAACCTGACGTCAGAACACCAGACCATCAACGTGGCTGGTCTGTCCGGGAACCCATCGGAATACACAAGTGCGATCATCGCGAACAGTTCGATCGTGGCACTGATGAACGAAGACGTCATTCGCCCGCTCAACGACCTTGTGGAAAAACATGGCCAGAGCCTGCAGCCGGGACAGCTGATCAAGATCGGCGATGACATCATGGCCGTGGCTTTCATGGCAAACGCACAGCACCTGATGTATCGCAAGGACGTGCTGGAGCAGGCCGGTGTCGAAGTTCCGACGACCTATGAGGAAATGCTCGAGGTCGCCAAGGCCATTCGTGAGCAGGGCATCATGCAAAACCCGGTCGGAGGCGCCTACGCATCGGGTTGGAATCTGGCACAGGAATTCAACAACATGTTCCTTGGCTATGGTGGCCAGCATTTCAAGCCCGGCACCGCCGAGCCGAACATCAATAGTGAAGCCGGGGTCAACGCCCTGAATATGATGAAGGCCTTGTCGGAATACATGAATCCCGACTTCCTGACCCATGATTCCAATGCCACTAACGCCGAATACCGTGCCGGTAACGTCGCGCTCATGAACATGTGGGGGTCGCGTGCGTCACAGCAGACAACAACAGAAGGTGTTCTGCAGGAAGTGATCGATGGTCATGCGATCGGGGCTCCGCTGACTGTTGGCGGCGGTTCGACGCCGGCATCGACCCTGTGGTGGGATGGCTGGACCGTCGGCAAGAACATCTCGGATGAAGAGGCCGAAGCGACCTTCATCGCCCTGACGCATAGCATTCGTCCGGACATGTTGAATGATGAAACCACCCCGCTGGCGGTTTGGCTGATCGAAGGCTACGAGCCGGGTGCAGATGCCCAGGGCGTGTTTGACGCGGCCAAGATGGGCACTCCGCCATATCCGATGCTGCCCTATATGGGCCTGATGCACAGCGCGCTCGGCAACGAACTTGCTGATTTCATGCAGGGCAAGGAAAGCGCGGAACAGGCGCTGGCCGATGTCGAGGCCGCCTATCGGGCTGCCGCCATCGAGCAAGGGTACCTCCAGTAAGATCTGCTTTGTGCGGGCGTCTTTGAGCCTCGCCCGCACAAACAAACCGATGCGAGGGTTGCAACATGCGCCACAAGACTTTCCTTTGGTTCTTCCTGCCCACAGGACTTGCGATGTTGTTGTTCATCGCCATGCCCATCGTCTCGGTCATAGTCCAATCGATTTTTGCGCCGCATCCCGCTGTTCTGTTGGAAGTCGAAAACTGCACCCCCTTGATCGGCTGCACGACAGAAACAACCATAGACCAAGAGGCCACCGCCGCCCTGCGTGAGGCACAGCCCTTGGGTCGGTTTGTGGGGTTGGGCATCTATTTTGATCGCGGCCATCTGGCAATTCAGGAAATCAGCCAGATGTGGACGGCCAACGAAACTCTGGGCGGCTTTTTTTCGGACCTGGGCAACCTGCCGTTCTATCGCGCGATGGCGTTTACGCTGACATTCACCTTTGTTGTGACACCGATCACGATCCTGCTGGGTCTGGTGATTGCTCTGGCTGTCAACTCGCTGCATCGGCACCTTAAAGGGTTGATGATCTTCTTCTCGCTTCTGCCCATGATCGTAACCCCGCTTATCGGCTCGCTTATCCTGTTCTGGATGATCGACAGTCGCGGTGTCATCGGCAACGCCCTAGTGTACCTGGCCGGAGATCCGAATTTCAGCCTGAAGGCCTCAACAGGGCTGATGTGGGTGGCACTGATGGTTTATGGTGTTTGGCACGCCGCCCCGTTTGCTTTCGTCGTGTTCTATGCCGGGCTGCAAACGCTGCCTCAGGACCAGATTGAAGCGGCGCAGATCGATGGCGCGACGCGCTGGCAGCAGGTCAAGTTCGTGGTTGTTCCGCATCTCATGCCACTGGTGACTTTTGTTGCGCTCATCCAGTTGATGGACAATTTCAAAGTGTTCGAACCCATCATCGGGTTCAGTGCCCAAGCACATGCGCAATCGCTCAGCACCTTCATCTTTGACGACCTTGGCGGTGAAACCCGTCAGCTGTCGTCCGCAGCCGCAACCTCTGTGATGACGATTATCGGGGTCGCCATTCTTCTGTCGCCCGTGCTTGTCCGTACCTGGCGCGACTTCAAAGGAGCCAGATAACATGGCCAGCCGCGCACAACGAATGCCCACGGGCCTTCGGATCGCCTCATCCCTGTTCGTACTCCTTTGGTTCATCCTGGCCGCTTTTCCATTTCTGTGGACCGTGTGGGGGTCGTTCAAGGTCGAGTTGGATTTCTTCTCGATCGCGGACTGGACCAACGCCCTGACTGGCGCCCGGACCGAAGCGGTCTACGGCTCACCGTTCACCACCGCCGGGTACGAGGGCGCGTGGATTCAGGAGGAGTTCTGGCGCAACGTTCGGAACACCGGGATCGTGTGTTTCTTTGTGGTCACCATCTCGCTGACCATTGGCACGCTCGGCGGCTACGCCCTGTCGCGGTCGTCCTATAACTACACCTTCTGGCTGCTGATCTCCGCGCTGATCTTCCGCGCCATGCCGCCGATCACGCTGGTCTCCGGTTATCTGCTGCCGTTCTTTGAATGGAATATCTGGGGCATCCTGCCGACCACGATTATCGTGCTGGTGGCGATCAATCAGCCGTTCACCCTGTGGATGCTGCATTCCTTCTTCAAGAACATCCCGAGCGAGTTGGACGAAAGCGCCAAGGTCGATGGCTGCAACCAGTTCCAGGCGTTCCGCCGCGTGATCATTCCGGTGATGTGGCCGGGCGTGATCACCACGGGGCTTTTCTCATTCCTGCTGGCCTACAATGACTTTGCCGTCGGCGCGATGCTGCTGTCTGAAAGCAACCGCACGATGGTGCCTGCCATTGCGGCGTTCCTTGGCACTACCCAAACCGAAGGCAATGTGATGTTCGCGGTCGCGGCCGTTGTTTCGGCCACCGTACCGTTGTTCATCCTGGTCATGTTCTTCCAGCGCCAGATTGTCGGCGGTCTGACGGCCGGGGCGGTCAAAGGCTGATGAGCGCTTCTGCAAGACATAACGCAATTGGGCGCCACCCGGCGCTCAACCGATTGCCCAGGGATTTTCTGTCGGAAGGTTAGCCTCTTTCCACGCCATGAAGATCACTGGAACAGTTACTGAAGGACGAGAAACATGAAGGGTTCGCGCCCCGAACAGGCCGTGCTGACCAAAGACACGGATATGAGCAAGACCGAAGAAACCCGCGCCGTCATCGAAGGCATGGTCGATGGTTTGAACGATCATCGCATCGACGACATTGGCGAGTTCTTCTCGCAAGGGTTCCGCTGGATGGGCAATCAGGGCTGCGGCACCAAGACCGGCCTGCAGGAGTTTCAGAACAACTGGCAGCGCCCGTTTCAGGCCGCCTTTTCGGACAAGACCTGCATTGATGAGGCACGCCTGTACATGGGCGAATGGGCCGCCGCCTTTGGCCGCCAGGAAGCGACCCATTCCGGCGAGTTTCTGGGGATCGCACCCACCGGGAAGAGGGTCGAAATCCGCTACATGGATTTCTGGAAAGTCGTCGACGGGAAGATCGTCGACAATTGGGTGAATGTCGATTTCGCCCATGTTGCTGCGCAACTTGGCGTTGATCTGTTCAACGGACAAGGCTGGGAAACATTCGACCGGGGAGAGAAAGCTCCACCCCGGCCCGACAACTGAGGATTGAAACAATGGCTATTGAATACCTGAAACGTGGCAAACCGGAAGCTGACCGAGCCGAAGACGACGCCAAAACCCGGGCCGTCGTTGAGGCAACGCTGGCGTCTATCGAAACCCGCGGCGATGCCGCCGTGCGCGAGCTGTCGGAGAAGTTCGATAACTACTCGCCGGAAAGCTATCGGCTGAGCCAGCAGCAGATCGACGACCTGATCGCGTCTCTGTCTGATCGTGAGCTGGCCGATATCAAGTTCGCGCAAGAGCAGGTGATGAACTTTGCCCAGGCGCAACGGGATTCGATGCTGGATATCGAGGTGGAAACGCTGCCCGGTGTGATCCTGGGTCACAAGAACATCCCCGTTCAGTCCGTGGGCTGCTATGTGCCCGGTGGCAAGTTCCCGATGGTGGCCTCGGCGCATATGTCGGTGGCCACGGCCAAGGTTGCGGGCGTGCCGCGGATCATCGCCTGTACCCCTCCGTTCAACGGCAAACCAAATGCAGCCGTGATCGCGGCGATGCATCTGGGTGGCGCGCATGAGATCTATGTGATGGGTGGCATTCAGGCTGTGGGGGCCATGGCCATCGGGACCGAAACGATCGAGCCGGTACATATGCTGGTTGGCCCCGGCAACGCCTTTGTTGCCGAGGCCAAACGCCAGCTCTTTGGCCGTGTGGGCATCGACCTTTTTGCCGGCCCGACCGAGACTATGGTCATTGCCGATGAAACTGCCGCCGATGCCGAGCTGTGCGCAACCGATCTGCTGGGACAGGCCGAACACGGATACAACAGCCCCTGCGTCCTGCTCACCAATTCGCGCAAACTGGCCGAAGATACGCTGGCCGAGATCGAGCGCATTCTGGGTATCCTGCCAACCTCGGGCACTGCGCGGGTCAGCTGGGACGAATACGGCGAGGTGATCGTCTGCGACACGTATGACGAGATGCTGCAAGTCGCGGATGACATCGCATCCGAACATGTGCAGGTGATGACGGATCGTGACGACTGGTTCCTTGAGAACATGACCTGCTATGGCGCGCTGTTCCTTGGACCGCGCACTAATGTGGCAAATGGAGATAAGGTGATCGGCACCAACCACACTCTGCCGACCAAGAAAGCCGGGCGCTACACCGGCGGTCTTTGGGTTGGTAAATTCATGAAAACGCACAGCTACCAAAAGGTCACCACGGATGAAGCCGCAACGATGATCGGTGAGTTCGGCTCGCGCCTGTGTATGCTCGAGGGTTTTGTGGGCCATGCCGAGCAATGCAACATCAGGGTGCGCCGCTATGGCGGGATCAACGTGCCTTATGGCGAGGGTGCACCATATCGAGAGGCCGCAGAATGAGTGACGTGCATTCAGCGAACAAAGCGCTGATTGCGCCGCTTCGCGCGGCGATGCACGATTTTGATGGTGTTCGGGTGCAAGGCGCGTTGAATGAAGCGCTTGCCTCGGACGCCAATGTTCACATGCCGCACCCCTTCGGGGATCTGGCCGGCCCGCACGAACTGTATCGGACCTGCTATGCGCCGCTGCTGAAGGCGATGCCGGATCTTGAGCGGAGGGACTGGATTGTTGTCGGTGGCCGAACCAAACAGGGTGATGACTGGATCGGCTGTGCAGGCCACTACTTCGGAACCTTCGTTGCGCCGTGGCTGGACATACCGCCAACCGGTCATCTGACCCATATGCGGTTCCATGAATTTTATCGGATCGCCGATGGTCAGGTGGTTGAGGTTCAGGCGATCTGGGACATTCCCGAAGTCATGATGCAAGCCAGAGCCTGGCCGATGGCCCCCTCTTTGGGCTTGGAATTCTGCACCCCCGGTCCGGCAACGCAGGACGGCATCGTGCCGGGCCCGTGGGACGAAGCGCGCGCACAGGCCTCCTGCGATCACATCGTCAATATGCTGGGGCACCTCACGAAACACCCCAGCCAAGGCGGACCGGAGGTGATGGAGATGCAGCGGTTCTGGCATCCCCGCATGATCTGGTACGGACCTGCTGGAATCGGCACCGGGCGAGGGATCGCCGGGTTCCGCAACTGGCACCAGATACCGTTTCTCAAAGCAATGCCCGATCGTGGAAAATATGCCGATGATGTCGTCCAACATTTCTTCGGCGATGCAGACTATGCAGCCGTGACGGGTTGGCCGAACATGATCCAGACCGTCACGCATGACGGATGGATGGGCATCGCCCCAGCAGGTCAACGCATCAGCCTGCGGTCGCTTGATTTCTGGCGGCTGGAGAATGGCTTGATCCGGGAGAACTGGGTGCTGGTCGACCTTCTGGATGCCTATCGGCAACTGGGTGTTGACGTCTTTGCCCGTCTGCGCGAGTTCAACAAGGCCCGCGTTCCGGGTGAAATCCCGTTTCCCGTTGGTGAGAGTTAAGATGTCACAATTCCCCACTACCCCCAGTTTCAAATTGAACGGCAAGCGCGCTCTGGTGGCCGGGGCGTCTTCGGGTATTGGCATGGCCTGTGCGGTGGCGCTGGCGGAACACGGCGCCGAGGTTACACTCGCTGCGCGCCGGACAGATGCCCTGGAAAAGATCGCCGCCGATATGACATCGCGCGGTTGGGCCACCCGTGTTCTCGAGTTGGACGTGACCGATATCGAGGCGACGGCGTCCGCAGTGGCGGACACTGGCCCTTTTGACATTCTTCTGAATTCTGCCGGGGCGGCGCGCCACAGCAAGGCCGTTGACACCAATGTCGATGACTTTGACGCGGTGATGAACATCAATGTCAAAGGCGCCTATTTTCTGACGCAGGCGGTGGCCAAGGGTCTGTTGGCCGCGGGCCGTCCCGGTTCTCTGATCAATATCTCAAGCCAGATGGGCCATGTCGGCGGGCGCGAGCGTGCTGTCTATTGCGCGTCAAAATTCGCGGTCGAGGGTTTCACCAAGGCAATGGCCTTGGAGTTCGGCCCGGCCAAAATACGCGTCAACACGATTTGTCCGACCTTTGTTCTGACCGATCTGACGCGCGCGACGTTTGAAGATCCGGATAAACGCGCCTGGATTCTGGACAAGATCAAACTGGGCCGCCCGGGTGAAATCGAAGACATCATGGGCGCGGTTGTCTATCTGGCCTCGGATGCCTCGGGGCTGGTGACGGGAACATCGATGATGGTGGATGGAGGTTGGACGGCGGATTGATGGCGGTGCAAAAGGTCACATCGATGGACGTTGCGCGACTGGCCGGTGTCAGCCAGTCCGCCGTCAGCCGCGTGTTCACTCCCGGTGCGTCCGCCTCGGCAAAAACCATCAAGAAAGTCCGCAAAGCTGCCGAGCAATTGGGATATCGTCCCAACGTTCTGGCCCGCGCGGTGGTATCGGGTAAAAGCCGGATCATCGGGCTTGTGGTCGCGTATCTGAACAATCAGTTCTATCCGGAAGCACTGGAAAAACTGACCAACACGCTGCAGGAACGCGGTTATCACGTGCTGGTGTTCATGGCGTCCAACTCGGCGCAGAATATCGACAAGGTTGTCGGGGAAATTCTGGATTTTCAAGTTGATGGGATCATTGCCGCCTCGGTCGCTCTTTCGTCGGACCTGTCTGACAGATGTCGCGCGGCGGGGGTGCCGATGGTTCTGTTCAACCGGGGGCAAGACGATCCCGCAATGTCGTCGGTCACGTCAGATAACCTTGCCGGTGGACGGAAAGTGGCCGAGTTCCTATTGGCCGCGGGGCACAAGAAAATTGGCTATATTGCCGGGTGGGAAGGTGCTTCGACACAGCGTGACCGCGAGGCGGGATTTGTCGCAGCGCTAATCGAGGCGGATGTGATGTTGCACAGCCGCGAGATCGGCAACTTTGGGACAGAAGAAGCAAAGGAAGCTGCCCGCCGAATGTTTGCCTCGGATCCACCTGACGCGGTTTTTGTTGCCAATGATCATATGGCGATTGCGGTGATGGACACGCTGCGGTTCGAACTCGGCCTGAAGATTCCCGAAGACGTTTCCGTGGTGGGATATGACGATGTCGCCGTTGCGGCCTGGCCCAGTTATGACCTGACAACGGTTCGGCAGCCTGCCAACCGCATGGTGACTGAAACCGTCGACATATTGCTCAGTAAAATCGAAGACCCGCAGATCGCGCCAAAGCAGCTTGAGATTGACGGGCCGCTGATCATTCGTGGATCAGCGCGTGTACCGGAAGGATGGACCAGATGAAGGGATTTGATCCCAAGTTCAAGGATTTCCCGGATTATATTATCGGGATCACCAAAGAGATTTGGGAGGATCGCGGCATTGCCACGCTGCACGACTACTATGCCACGGATATCGTCGTGCGCACCCCGGGGTCCGTGGTTGTCGGCAATCAGGGCGTGATTGCGGCCACCATGGCAACGTTGGCGGAGTTTCCTGATCGCACCCTGCTGGGCGAAGATGTGATTTGGTCGGGCAGTCCGGAAGAGGGGATGTTGTCCTCGCACCGCATCATCTCGACCGCGACCCATATGGGCAGTGGTGTTTATGGCAAGGCGACCGGCAAGAAACTGGTGTACCGCATTCTTGCCGACTGCCACGCGATCAACAACAAGATCGACGATGAATGGTTGATCCGGGACCAGAGCGCCATCGTGAAGCAAATGGGCTGGGACCCCAAGGACTATGCCCGTGATCTGATCGCGCGCGAGGGCGGCCCCGAGGCGTGCGTGCAGCCATACACCCCGTCAAATGATCAGCCGGGTCCCTACAACGGCACTGGCAATAACAATGAATGGGGTCGGAAATACGCTGATATTCTGACCCGGATCATGAATGCAGATATGAGCGTGGTTGAGGCGGAATATGACCGGGCGGTGCAGTCAGAGTATCCCGGCGGTACCACCGGCCACAGTTGGGGACCGGTGGATCGGTTCTGGATGGGGCTGCGGGCTTCGTTTCCGACTGCAGAGTTCAAAGTCCAGCATCAGATCGGGCGAGACGACCCGATGATGCCACCGCGCGCTGCGATCCGGTGGACTCTGCATGGCACGCATGACGGCTGGGGCGTGTTCGGCAAGCCGACTGGCGCCGAGGTCTTTGTCCTCGGCATCAGCCATGCCGAGTTTGGGCCCTGGGGTCTGCGCCGCGAATATACATTGTTCGACGAAACATCTGTCTGGAAGCAAATCCTGCTGAAAACCGGCGATCTGTAGCATGCCACATCTTATGTCAAACCTGGACGCAAGTCAGTCGATGCGGCGCTACCACGCCCATCGCGCCAGCCTGCGCGCCCAGCGACTGAATAACCGTCCTCCGGGATTTGGGGTGGAGATTTCGAAACCCCAAACAAAAGGAAGATAGACATGAGTACAATTCAAAGCCGCATCGTCCGCTATGGCGAACTTCAGCCCTGCAAAACCGCGTTCATTGACGCCCACACGCCGGGCTCGGATCAGAAAGAGAACTTTACCATCGTCGGCGGTGGCGTCTCGGAGAGCCCCGATCAACACGTCCATATTACCGACAAGATCGGATTCAACATCGGCGCGGCGGGGCAACCTCCGAAATGCCGCAACTCGCTGCACAGCCACACTACGGCCGAGGTGTTTTTTGTCGCCAAGGGCCGCTGGCGATTTTTCTGGGGTCGCCACGGCACGGCGGGCGAATTCATCGCCGAAGAAGGTGATATCTTCAACATTCCAACTGGCATCTTCCGCGGGTTTGAGAATGTCGGTCAAGACTACGGCATGATCATGTCGATCCTTGGCGGCGACGATGCGGGCGGCGGCGTGACCTGGGCGCCTCAGGTGATCGAGGATGCGCAGGCCCATGGCCTGGTTCTGGGCAACAACGGCGTCCTGTACGACAGCAAAAAAGGCGAGGAATTGCCACACAATGTGCAGCCCATGCCGCTGTTGACCGAGGAAGAACTGAAAGCATATCCCGAGGTTCCCGTTGACGCGGTGATCGGCAAATATGTCGCTCGCTATTGGGACCTGATGGCGCTGTCGGCGGACAAGCCTGCGGTGGTGATCGGTGAAAATGGCCTGATCAAGGACAGGCCCGGCTTCGAGGTTGATTTCCTGACGCGCGGCTCGGCTGTGACCGAGCCGGTCAAGGCGGACAAACCGGTGGTTTTGATGCCGGCCAGCGGCCATTGGCGCATCAAGATCGAGGAGGTCGAGACCACCCTTTCCAACGGCGATACCGCGCTGGTTCTGCCCGGTGAAAGCTACGGCGCCGAGCCGTCGATGACCGGCGCAGCGGGTCTGTACCGTATCACCGCAACCGACGATCCGGCAGGTGCGACCTGGACGGGTGCATAACGTCAAAATTGCGTGCTCCGGTGTCAAACGGGGCGCGCTCAGCGCATCCTGCGCCTGGTTTCCAGCCCGGCGCAGGATCAGGATTTGAATGGAGATGAATACATGACCCGCATTTCAACCACCCATGTGGGAAGCCTGCCGCGCAGTCAGGAGGTTGTTGACTTCATCTTCGCGCGCGAGCGGGAGGAGCCGTTCGATCAGGCCGCATTCGATGCTTGCATGACCGCTGCCGTGTCCGAGACCGTGCGCAAACAGGCCGAGGCCGGGGTCGATATCGTCTCGGACGGTGAGACCTCAAAAATCTCCTATGCCACATACGTCAAGGATCGCTATACCGGCTTTGCTGGGGACAGCCCACGCAACGCGCCGGCGGACCTCAAAATGTTCCCGGGCTTTCTGCAGCGTCTGGCGGATGACGGTGGAACGCCGCAATATGCGCGGCCCATGTGCGTGGGTGAGGTGCGCGCGAAAGGGCAGGGCGAGCTGCAGAAGGACATCGACAATCTCAAGGCTGCCATGGCTGAACACGGGGTCGAACACGGTTTTATGAACGCCGCCAGCCCTGGGGTGATTTCCCTGTTCCTGCAGAATGATTTCTACCCAACGCGCGAGGCCTATCTGGCCGCGCTCGCCGATGCGATGAAGGCAGAGTATGAGACCATCGTGGCGGCGGGTCTGGATCTTCAGCTGGATTGCCCGGATCTCGCCCTGTCGCGCCATATGCTGTTCACCGATCTATCCGACGATGAGTTCGTGAAAATCGCCGACATGCATGTCGAGGCGCTGAACCACGCGCTGCAAAACATTCCTTCTGACAAAGTGCGTGTCCATATTTGCTGGGGCAATTACGAGGGCCCGCATTGCTGTGACATCGGCATGGACAAGGTTTTTCGGACTCTGATGTCCACCAAATCCCGCTATGTTCTGTTCGAAACCTCGAACCCGCGACACGCGCATGAATGGACGGTGTTCCGTGACCGCAAGGGAGAAATTCCGGATGACAAGGTTCTGGTACCAGGCGTTGTCGATACCACGACCAATTTTGTCGAACACCCTGAACTGATCGCGCAGCGTATCGAGCGGTTTGCGAACATCGTAGGCACCGAACGTGTGATTGCCGGATCGGATTGTGGCTTTGGCACCTTTGCGGGCTTTGGTGCGGTCGACCCGGATATCGCCTATGCCAAGCTTGGCGCGCTTGCCGAAGGGGCGGCATTGGTCAAATGACACCGCTTATCCTCCTGCCCGGAATGATGTGCGATGCGCGGTTGTACACCCCGCAAATCGCTGCTTTGTCAGGCAAGCACCCAATCCTGGTCGCCCCCATTGGCGCGCACGATACGATGCGCGGTCTGGCCGCCGAGGTGCTGACTTACGCGCCCCAACGCTTTGCCCTGGCGGGGCTGTCAATGGGCGGCATCGTGGCGATGGAAATCCTGCGGCAAGCACCGGATCGTGTCGCCGGTCTGGCGCTGATGGACACCAATCCTCTGGCAGAGGTGGACGAGGTCAAGGCCAGGCGCGCGCCTCAAATCGATGCTGTTGAACGCGGCAACCTGCGCAAGGTGATGGCCGAAGAGATGAAGCCGAACTATCTGACTGACGGCCCGCACCGCGCCGCGATTCTGGATTTGTGTATGGACATGGCTATGGATCTTGGGCCGGGCGTTTTCATCAATCAGTCAAAGGCTCTGCGGGATCGCCCTGATCAGAGCAGTACACTGCGCGACTTCTCTGGCGCAGCGCTGGTTCTGTGTGGGCGCGACGATGCCCTGTGCCCCGTCTCAAGGCATGAGCTGATGCACGAGCTGATGCCGCAGAGCCGTTTGGAGGTCATAGACCAGGCCGGCCATCTGCCGACTCTGGAACAACCGCAACACACCACCGCGGCGCTGACCCGCTGGCTGGAGACGATATGAAACAATCTTTGCTGGACCTGCTGAAAAAGGTCGACACTCCGACTGTTTGCAACGCCATCGAAGTGGCGCAGGGCAAACGCGGATTCAGCGATTTTACCCGGGGCACAATGCTGTGCTCTGATCCCGGTGCGGGCGCGATGGTGGGATATGCCCGTACCGCGAAGATTGCCGCCTTGGAACCGCCGACCGAGGCACCCGACGTGATCCGCGCGCGCCGCATGGATTACTACCGGCACATGGCCGCAGGCACCGGTCCGACCGTGACCGTTGTGGAAGATACGGATTACCCCGACTGTATTGGCGCGTACTGGGGTGAGATTAACACCACGGTCCACAAGGGTTTTGGCATCAGTGGCGCGCTGACCAACGGCGTGATGCGGGACCTCGGCGACCTGCCGGACGAGTTTCCTGTCGTTGCCGGGTCTGTGGGGCCAAGCCATGGATTCGTGCATGTGAAAGAGGTTGGAACACCGGTGACAATCTTCAGCCTGTCGATCAAAGACGGAGACCTTGTGCATGCCGACCGGCACGGCGCTCTGGTGATCCCGCCCGAGGTGGTGGGGGGGCTTGAACAGGCGATCATCAAGCTGCTTGAAACCGAAAAACTGATCCTGGATCCCGCGCGCGCACCAGGGTTCGATTTCGACGCTTTTGAAGAAGCGTGGGCAGCGTTCGAAGCCTCGCGGACTTAGGGGCAGAGGACGGCCAAACGGGAAAAAGCGACCGTTTGAGGCGCGACATCCTGGATGCGGCTTCGCTCCCTTGGGCTGCAAAGTCAAACGCGTGGGCACCATAAAGCTCATCGACCGGCGTCAAGATGTCTGAGCTGATTGCGGTTGGTCATGCCACGTGTTGGCACATCAGTTCGGGAAGCGCGTAGAGTTTACGGTGCCTTACGGATCTATGGCTGCCAGCCTCTGGTATTACATATCCGCTTGCATTCGCCGGTAACAAAGCCGCGCAATTTTGTCTGGGCTTGGGCAATGATCTCCAACATCGCGTGCAGCGCAACATCCAATCATTCGAGGACGTCGCCATTTTCGGTTGTCAGGCGCCGTCTTCTTCTTGCGCCACCAGCCTTTTCTTTCCTGATGGCCGGTTTTGGGGGTTTGTTGAACTGTATCCAGGCCCCCCCGTGGGCGTCGTTGTCCATCATTAGGTTCGCTGCCCGGATCGCCTCCATTTCCTGACCGGCGCGAGGCTTTGTGGAGCCAAGCCCGGTGACCTTGGCCAAAGCTTCAGGGTCAATGTCGTCGGGTACAATAATCCCCAACCCGGCAAGTTCTGCGCGCTTTTCAGCAAGTTTCTTGGGACCAACCGCCAATGCGACCGGGTTCATGATGGCGCTGGTCATACCGGTTGCAATCGCCATGGGCAGAAACGCATTGTTGATTCCGTGGCGGTTGGGCAACCCGAAGGAGATATTCGACGCACCGCAGGTGGTGTTCACCCCAAGCTCCTGGCGTAGCCGCCGCACCAGTGAAAAGACCTGGACGCCCGCGCTTGCCACGGCGCCGATCGGCATAACCAGTGGGTCCACGACGATGTCACGGGCCGGAATGCCGAAATCGGCTGCCCGCTGGACAATCTTTTGCGCAACATCAAACCGAACGTCGGGATCCTCGGAGATCCCGGTGTCATCGTTCGAGATCGCGACAACAGGCACGTTGTATTTCTTGACCAGGGGCAGGATCGCCTCGAGCCGTTCCTCTTCACCTGTAACCGAGTTCAGTAGGGGGCGCCCGTCGCAAGCCGCCAGCCCCGCCTCCAATGCGCCGGGCACCGATGAATCGATACATAGAGGGACATCCACCAGACCCTGCACCAGTTCGATCAACCTGGTCATGAGGGGTGGTTCGGTCTCGTTTGGATTGGGGTTGGAATTGAAAACAACGCCCGCGTTGACGTCGAGCATGCTCGCCCCTGCCGCGACCTGCGCCAATGCGTCTTTTTCGACAGTGGAAAAATCGCCCGCCTCAAGCTCGGCGGCCAGTTTCTTGCGACCGGTCGGATTGATCCGCTCGCCAATCACGCAGAACGGTTCATCAAACCCGATGACCGTGGTTTTGGTTTTGCTTTCGACGATAGTTCGGGTCATGTGATACTCTTATTGCCGGTTGGCCGGGATGGCCGAGGCACCGCCTGTTTCGATAGCCCAATCGGCATTGGCCTTGATGCCGCCAAGCGGGAAGAAGTGAACTTTTTCAATGTTGAAACCGGGATGCGCGGCCTTGTGCGCGGCAAGATCCGAGATGAATTCGTCGGGGGTGAAGGGTAGCAGCAGTTTGGTCACGTCCTTGGCGCGTTTCTGCAGCACCTTGAGCGAGGCCCCGACACCGCAGGCGATCGAAAACTTGATCAGCGTTTGCAACTTGGCCGGGCCCGCAACACCGATATGCACGGGGATGTCGATACCTGCCGTGACCAGACTGTCTGCCCAATCAATGACCGGCGCGGCTTCGAAGCAGAATTGTGTGGCCAGCGCCATTTTCGCGTCAGTGCGCTGTTGGAACGCCTGTTTCCAGCCGAGCGCTGCCATCACGTTCCTGCGCGATCCGTCCCGGTCGATATCCTTGTTGCCTTCCGGGTGCCCGGCGACGTGCAACCGCTTGAACCCTGCCTTGTCGAACAGGCCGGTCTCCATCAGTTGCATCGAATTGTGGAAATCGCCGTGCGGCCTGTCGAGGCCACCGGCGAGCAACAGCGCCTGATCTGCGCCGGCCTCTCCCTGATACTGTGCGATCCAGTCGCCGAGCGTCGCCTTATCCTTAATGATACGGGCCGGGAAGTGCGGCATGACCGAATAGCCTTGGTTCGCCAGTTTTTTTGCCGTCGCCACCATGTCTGCGACCGGGGTGCCTTCGATATGGGCGATGTAGACGCGCGTACCCCTAGGTAGGAGATCGCGGAAATCTGCGATCTTCGCGGCCGTGCGTGGCATCACCTCGATCGAATAACCATCGAGCAAGGCAACAATTTCGGGTTTTGCTGGCCCGGGATCTGCGGGTGCAGGGGGCCTGCTGAATTTCAATAGTGCCATCAACGCCTCCTCGGCGACGTGTTCATCTATTTGCGTTGACCTGATTCTCTGTCAAAGGTGGCTTTTCTTATCATTTCTGAATGCGCAGTCAAATATGTTAATACACTATACGTCCAAAAAATCTAATATTATTGAGAAAATATACAATAGACTTTGAGGATTGGTTGAGATATGGAGAAAAATATGAATGCGCAGTCTTTTTGTCTGCGCAATGCTACAGACCACAATGGCGGCCGTGTCCGCCGGAACGAAAAGGTGCCGATATGGCAATGACGCCCAGGGAAAATTTTAAGGCTGCGATGACCCGGACCGGACCGGAATGGGTGCCGTTGGACATGGGCAAGCACATCGGCTCCGTCCACAAGACTCATTACGCCGAGCTTGCAGCCGCCCTGCCTGATCTTGATTTGCAGGATGGCGGTCAGATACTTGATCGAATGGCGCAGACCGTGGTGCCGGACGAGGCGCTGTTGCAGCACTTTAATGTCGATTTCCGCTGGCTGGTGCCCAACTGGGTTCAAGTCACCGAGCGCGACGATCTGCAGGACGGCGGCTATGTTGACATGTGGGGTGTGCCCTACAAGGGCGCTCATGGCGATCACTACGCCGTCGACACGCTGGCCAAAGCGCCGTTGACGGATTGCGAAACCGCCGAGGATGTCCTGAACGCGGACTGCTGGCCGGACCCAGAAGACCCTGGCCAGTTCGCAGGTCTGCGCCAGCGAGCGAAACACCTGCATGAAACCACTGGCTATGTGCTGGGCGCTGACGCGATCAAGGCAGGCCCTTTGATGTCAGCCCTGCAAATGCGCGGCTATGAGCAATTCTTCATGGATCTCGTGATCAATCCCGACCTGTCGGACGCTGTTTTGGGGAAAATCACCGATATCCTGTGCCGGATGTGGACGCGGTACATGGATGAGGTGGGCGAATACATTGACATCGCTTACGTCACTGACGACCTTGGCAGCCAGACGTCGCTGCTGATCTCTCCCAAAGTCTACCGCAAACGCATCAAGCCGTTTCACACGCGGTTGCACCAGCATATCAAGAAGGCTGGCAACTGCTATCTGATGATGCATACGGACGGCGCGGTGCTGCCGTTGATTGAGGATTTGATCGAGACCGGGGCCGATATCCTGAACCCGGTGCAGACCTCGACCTCGGGCATGGAGGACACGTCGGCCATCAAGGAGAAATTCGGGGATCGGCTGGCTTTTCACGGCGCGATGGACGTGCAGCAGATGATGCCCGGTGCGACCCATGACGAGCTGCGCTGGGAGGTCGCCCGGCGGCTGAAGGATCTTGGCAACGATGGTGGCTATATCATCGCGCCCTGCCACAACATCGGCCATGATATCCCGGTCGAAAACACGCTGAAATTCTTTGAACTGGTGCGCGAGATGGGACGATATCCGCTAAACGTGGATGAGGCGCTGACACCGGAGGCATCCTATTTCGAACGGTTGAAGCGGGAGGGCGGTGAATGACCCCGAACGCGCGCTTCAAGGCGCGGCTGACCGCGCGCGAGCCGCTGATCGGCTGCTTCGTGAAGACCCCTCATCCGACCGTCGTCGAGGTTCTAGGCGCGGGGCCGCTGGATTTCCTGATCCTGGACGGCGAACATTCTCCGTTCGACCGCACCGCGATCGATGTGTGCATGTTAGCAGCGCGTGCAGCGGACTGCCCGGTTCTGGTTCGGGTTCCGGATGACAATGCGTCAACGATACTTGGCGTACTCGACAGCGGCGCTGCCGGGGTCGTGGTGCCGCATGTGACCAGCGTCGATCAGGCCCGCGCCCTGGCCAGGGCAGTGCATTACGTCCCGGGCGGTCGCGGCATTGCCGGGACCACGCGCGCCGGCGGCTACGGTGCGCTTGGGCTTGGTGAACATCGCAGGCGCGCGGGCGACGAGGTTTCGCTGGTCTGTCAGATCGAGGACCGCGAAGGCGTCGATTGCTTCCGCGACATTGCGGAAGTGCCTGATGTTGACGCCCTGTTCGTCGGTCGCGCCGACCTGAGCGTTTCCTATGGCCACGATAGTTTCAGTTCACCGGAGATCAACGGCATCTGCGCCAAAATACTGGGCGCAAGAGGTGCGGCGACAGGGCTTTATTGTGCTCCGGGCGAGGTCATCAGCACCTGGCAGTCAAGCGGCGCCAGTTTTTTCGTGACCGGCTCGGACCACACTTTTTTGCAGCTGGGTGCCAAGGCGCTTAAGGCCGGTTTTTCAACCGGAACCACAATGACAGGAGACAGGCCATGACGGACCTTCTGACCCCCGATCACGCAAGCAATATGCGCATTCTTGGGCATTCAGATCAGGGCGGGCGCGCTGACGGCATTCAGATCATGGTGTCCGGCGGCTATGCCTATGTCGGGCATGTCTTCAACAACGGTTTTTCCGTCATGGACGTGCGCGATCCGAAAAACCCCAGATTCGTGAAACACATTCCCCAGCCCGAAGGCACCTGGAGCCAGCATTTGCAGACGCATGGCGACATCCTGATCGTCAACAATATGTGCGACATGCTGAAGGTCGAAACCTCGGGCGCATTCGATCCAGGCGAGTACTACAAGGGCTCTGTGGCGGATAAGGTCGACATAGCAGGGGAAAAGCCCTGGTCGGCGGGCATGCGCATCTATGACATATCTGACCGCGCCAACCCGCGCGAAATCGCCTTTCTCGACGTGCCCGGACTGGGCGTGCACCGGGTGTTCTGGGACGGCGGCGACTGGGCTTATATTTCCGCCCTGCCGCCCGGGTTTTCTGACGACATCTTCATGATCGTCGATTTCCGCAATCCCGAAAAGCCGGAAGTT
Organism: Ruegeria sp. AJ12; assembly: GCF_056536245.1. Lineage (NCBI taxonomy): Bacteria > Pseudomonadati > Pseudomonadota > Alphaproteobacteria > Rhodobacterales > Roseobacteraceae > Ruegeria > Ruegeria sp. AJ12. The sequence continues at coordinate 3,970,834 of NZ_JBQFJJ010000001.1, read as the reverse complement.
GTCAGCAAGCTGTGGCGTGAAGGCATGCATACCGCCGGCGGCGAAGTGCCCTGGTGGGATCCGAAATACCGCTATGCCTTGCACCACGCGATTATCAAGGGCGATCTGGGAGCCGCGGCCTGGCGTGACGGTGGCATGTCGCTGATCGACGTGTCGGACCGTTACAAACCGAAGTTCATCAGCCACGACAACCCGTGCCCGCCCTTCGCCGGACACACCCACAACACTCTGCCTCTGCCTGGTCGCGGGTTGTTGTTCGTGGTCGAAGAAAGCCAGGCCGACAATTGCGAGGACGGGATCAAGCGAAATTGGGTCTATGACATTTCAGTTCCGGAAAACCCGGTAACCATCGCAACGACCCTGCCCCCGAACGAGGCGGACTATAAGAACAAGGGCGGCCAGTTTGGCCCGCATAACGTCCATGAGAACCGCTCGGAAGGTTTCCAGAGCGAAGAGCTGATGTTCGTAAGCTATCAAAACGCTGGTCTGCGAGTTTACGATATCTCGAACCCATTCCGTCCGGAAGAAGTCGCTGCTTGTGTCCCTCCGGCACCGAAAAAGCTGATGGACTACCGGCCGAACCGGCCTCTGGTGGTGGATACCACCGATGTCTATGTCGATAAACAAGGCCTCATCTATACGACCGACATGAATGCCGGTCTGTATATCATGGAGATGGATGCTCTCTGATGGCCAAGCTCGTCATTTCCGGAAAGATTCATCCCGACGGTATGGCCCTTCTGCACGCCGAGCCGGGGCTGGAGATCCAGGCATTTCCCGATCCGGATAAACCGGTCCCGATGGACAGCCTCGCCACCGCAGATGCGCTGCTGATCCGTTACGGCGTCATAACCGCCGAGCAGGTGGACCAAATGCCCAATCTGCGCGTCGTTTCCCGCCACGGAGTGGGCTGTGACAACCTGCCCACCGCCGAGCTGGCGGCGCGCGGGGTGCCTGTGACCATCGTCGGTCCCGTCAATGCGGTCTCGGTTGCCGAACAGGTCATAGGCATGATGCTGGCGCTGACAAAGCAGCTGGTGCCGGGAGACGCGGCCGTGCGCGACGGCAACTGGAACTTTCGCAACGGCATCACCATGAGCGAGCTGGCCGGCAAAACCCTTCTGTTGCTGGGCTTCGGGCGGATCGGGCGGGAAGTCGCGCGGCGCGCCGCCGCGTTCGACATGCAGGTCAAGGTGTTCGATCCGTTTGTATCTGCCGAGGTGATCATAGAGGCCGGATATCAGCCTGTGACCGATTGGCGGGCCGAATTGTTGGGCGCGGATTTCCTCAGCCTGCATTTACCGGCCACGCCTGAAACATCGGGGCTAGTTGGCCGGGCCGAATTGGCATTGATGAAGCCCACAGCAATCATCATCAACGCCGCCCGTGGTAGCCTGATCGATGAAAACGCTCTTTATGACGCGCTGAACGGCCCAATGGCCCGGGGTGGCGCGGGCCTGGACTGCCTTGCGGTTGAACCGCCTGCGCCCGATCTGCCGCTGTTGTCCCTGCCCAACGTCGTCTTCAGTCCGCATTCGGCAGCGCTGAGCGCCGAAGCGGTTCAGAAAATGGGCACGGTATCCGCCCGCAACGTGATCGACGGGTTGAACCGACGCCTGAACCCCGACCTAGTGGCCAATCTGCGTCACCTGACAGAGGCCGGCCATGAGCTATGATATCCCGGAGCAAGGCTACCTGCCGTTTCTCTCTGAACCGATTCAGATTCATTGGGAAAACCATGCGCTCCTGATGTTTGGCATCTGGTTCGTGATGGTGCCGTTTTCGGTGATGCTGCTACGGTTCGGCAAGATCAGGCCTCGTACCTATGGCATCCCCCGTGGCACCCATAAGTGGGCCTGGCCGGAATTTCCCTGGTCGCTGCATAAGAATCTGCTTTATGCAATGATCGCACTGGCGGTGGCCGGCGTCGGGTTTGCCATGGTTCTGACGGGGGGATTTTCTGGCACGCTTCATGCCTGGTTTGGCATTGCGACCGTGCTGTTGGGCGTGCTGCAAGGAGTATCGGCGTGGTTTCGCGGTAGCCACGGAGGCCGCAAAGATCCCGGGGCGGACCCCGAAGATCGCGCCACCTGGGGCGGGGACCATTTTGATATGAAGCCGCAACGGTGGTGGTTCGAGGCGTATCACAAGACCGCCGGCTATTTCGCGCTGTTCTGCGCCGGGGGCGCGGTTGCCACCGGGCTATCACAATTCTGGCTGCCCGGTATCGCTGTTGCTTTTGCAGTGATCGTATTTTCGGTATTGGTGCTGGCGGTCCTTTTTCAGGGGCTGGGCTTAAAGCACGACACCTATCAGTCGGTTTATGGCAGCCACCCCGACCACCCGTTCAACCAGCGGCGCTACGGTCAAATGTTTCGAGAAAAGGGCGAAAAGACCTGACCAAATACCCGGGCCATCAACGGGCAGGGGCGTGCAGCGCAAGGCCCAACAGCGAATTCAACGGCGTGAAACATCCTGTGTCAGTGACCTGCACACCGGGATTGAATTCGTCGAACACCGTAAGAAGCGCCTGAACGCGGGCTGGATCCCAAGCCCGGCGCTGACCGCATTGCGCGCTGGCCAGCACAGGGACGCGGCGCAATCGGCCCGCAGGCGCACGGTCTTTCATGGAACGATGTGCCTCGCGCCCCAACGCAAACAGAACCTCATTGCCAAGGTCGGACTGCACATGATGTGCGCCATAATCACCGCCAAGCCATTCGAAAGCCTGCGGCTGTGCATAATTCAGCGTCAACAAGTAGGCGGTGACGTGCGCTCCCTGTGCCACGTCCCGCGTAATGCCTGCGTCATCTAGCGTAACTCGATCTGCCACGCGCACGCCGTCTGGCACCAGTCGAGTGCTGACCGGCATGAACAGAGCCTCGGGGCGCGCAAGCGCAGCGATGCAGTCGGCCGCCTGATCCATCCAATGCAGCAGCGCACCGGTTCGCTTGCCACCCTTGGTCAGCACATGGCTGTAGTGCGCCTGCCGCTGCAAACGCGGTAGCGCGACTTCCAAAAGGTCAGCCACCGGCAACAAGAGCCGGGTTTCCGCAGCTGTTGCGACGCAGTCAAAACTCATGGGAAGTGTCCACTCAGGCTGGCATGCCAAGCGCACGCTTCACCGCCTTGACGGCACCAGGTGCGTCTTCGCCAAACGCATCCGCGCCGATCTTGTCGGCATAGTCCTGGGTAATGACCGCACCGCCAATAACAACCTTGGCGTTGTTGGAAACTTCGCGCAGGTGGTTAACAACGCTTATCATCTGCGGTTTCGTCGTGGTCAGAAGCGCACTGAGGCAAACAACCTGGTTGCCGCGTTCCACTGCCTTGGCAAAGTCTTCATCCGGCACGTCAACGCCAAGGTCTTCCACTTCAAATCCAGCGCCTTTCAGCATCATGACAACAAGGTTCTTGCCAATGTCATGCAGGTCGCCCTTGACGCTGCCGATGCAGACTCGTGCCACTGGTTCGTGGTCGCTTTCGGCCAGTATTGGCTCGATAATGTCAATACCCCCCTGCATCGCGCGCGCCGCAACCAGCATCTCGGGAACAAATACCTCACCGGCGGAGAACTGTTCGCCGACCTCGGCCATTGCCGGGATCATCGCGTCATTCAGCAGCGCACCCAGGTCTTCACCTGAGTCACGGGCCTTGGTCACCAATTCGACTACGGCTTCGCGATCTCCTTCGCAGATGGCGTCGAACAGCTCGTCCTTTTCGTCTTCGGTCAGCATCGCATGAGTCTTTCGATCTGGTTTTGAATGCGCATTCAATATCATGCACAATTCCAGCCAGTCAACGACCAAATCGATGAATTCTGCCGCGATACCGACGGCAAACCTGACAGCTCGCCGGTTTTCAAATGCAACACGGTGATGTAAAACCACAGGTGATCACGGGCAGCGACCAACGGGGTGCCAGCGCAAAATGTCAAAAAGATCAGTTACATCCTACGACGTCGCAAAGATCGCGGGTGTCTCGCAATCTGCAGTATCACGCGCCTTCTCACCGGGCGCATCAATCGCTGAAAAGACAAGGAAAAAAATTCTGAATGCGGCTCGGGATTTGGGGTACCAACCGAATGCAATTGCAAGAAGCATGTCTACTGCACGAAAGGACTTTCCCCAAAGGTCGGGTATGGTCGGGGTGATCGTAACCCGGCTTCAGGACCCGTTCTTTGCCAACACGATCGCGCATTTCAGTCGCTTTTTGCAGGCCCGTGGCTGGCATATGTTGCTGTTCACTGTTGATAGCCAGGCAGAAGTGGACAGTGCGTTGAATGCGCTCATGCAATACAAGATTGACGGCGTGATCATCCTGTCTGCGATCCTCAGTGATCAAATGGCCAGAGCATGCGATGCGCAGGGCATTCCGGTCATGCTCTACAACCGCAGCGCAAAAGACCTGAGCGTGAGTTCAGTTGAGATTGACAACTACGAGGGCGGGTGCCTGGCCGCTGAAATTTTGCGTGAGGCAGGCCACGACAGGATCGCCTTCGTCGGCGGTGATGTCGGCGACGAAACCTCGAAGGAGCGGCAAGCCGGATTTACAGATCGTCTGGCGAAAGACGGTTTGACGCCGTTCCAACTCGAAAGCGGGGACTACACCTTTGTCGGCGGGCGCGAGGCGGGGTTGCGCCTTTTGGCACGGCAAGAGCGCCCGGACGCGGTTTTCTGTGCCAGTGACGTGATGGCCCTCGGCGTCTTGCATGCCGCCCGGTTCGAGCTTGGCCTGCAGGTTCCACAGGACTTTTCGCTGATCGGTTTTGACGACATCCCATCCGCCGCTTGGCCAGGTCACATGTTAACCACGATCCGCCAACCCATTCGCCGCATGATTCAGGAATCTGTCACCCTTCTGATTGAACGAATGGAAAACCCCGAGCTTGCGCCCAAGGTCAGCCGGTTCCCGGGAAGTTTGATCTTAAGAGACTCCGCAAAAAATACCGGTCATCGGGTGGCGTGACCGACGCTTAGCGCTCGTTTTGAAAGACGATGTTGCACGGATCGGATTCTCAGCTTAGCTCTGCTGCGTTCCTTTTCGTGAATTGTCGTGGATGCCATACAAGTTCAATCATGCCTGCCGCGACAAGTTTTTCGGGGCGAAGTATCGTGTCACCAACTGCGTGGGATACAATGAAGGGCTCCGGCGTCGAGGTGATGCGACGATCTGGGTTTCTGAAGATGTTGTGGAGAACTGGGTTTCGCCACGCCGCAGGACACATGGCAGTCAGGCGCGCAACTCTGATCTGGCAGTCGAAATCCGGCTCACACTAAGGGTCGTGTTTTGGCTTGCACTCAGACATTAACGATCAAGAGATGAGCGGCAGGTTTGTTCGCGGAGCCGTTGTTTGAGTCCAAAACTGGCCTTCCGCGCCGCCGCAGGTCTGCTGTGAGCCAAATGACCATGTTATTGTGTCGCAGCTTATGTCGGCTTTTGTTGACCTTGATCAGTTTTGTTCGCGCCGAAGAACTTCCAGGAGGATGAGCGCGTGGTTGTGACGATCATCTTTCGCAGCGTAGAGAAGAGTGACAGCGCCCGTCAAACCCCTCTCCTTCAACTCACTGACACAGGCGGCTTGTACAGCCCCTTTCAGTTCACTGAGATATTGTAGTTTAAATTCCAGCCACCGCTTTGGATCATGGCCGAACCATACACGCAACTCAGAGCTTGGGGTGACATCCTTCATCCAAGCATCAAGTTTGGCGGCTTCTTTGGAGACTCCGCGCGGCCAAATTCGATCAACGAGCACGCGGTGGCCATCATCCGCTGATGGAGACTCATAGATTCGCTTTATCTGGATCATCGGCTTCAATTTCTATGCTGATCGCGTGTCCCACCACAATACCAGGAACCCACCGTACTACGGTATAGCTGTGCGTTCTAAAAACTGTGCAGGTCGTTCACAGCCCTGTACATTCGCAACTAACGGCTTAGACAGAAGGAATGCTTGATCTTCTAAGCCACATACTGACCAGCCTGTCCATGCGCGGGACGCTCTACTTCCGTACATCGTTCACCAAACCCTGGGGTGTCGCTGTACCGAGTTACGAGAACGTGGCCCGATTTCACTTTGCGCATCGCGGTAGCTGCCTTGTGCGCGTCGAGGGCACCGACACGGTTGTAGATCTGGCGCAGGGTGATCTAGTTATCATTCCGCATGGGGCGTCGCATTCGCTCTATTGTGGTCACGAGCCCGAGAAGACCGTCCTGCCGCTTGACGCCGTTTTGGAAAAATCGGGCTACGATGGGTCAGGCGTACTGGTTTTTGGTGGTGACGAGCCGCAGAGCGAAACGCAGCTTGTTTGCGGGCATTTTTCATTCAACCCAAGCTCAAAGCACATTCTGCTGGATCGCCTGCCACCGTATATCCATCTGAAAAACTACGGTGAAAGCGCCGGTCGCTGGATGGAGGCCACACTTCGTATGATTGGCGAAGAGGCCGGTGGGACAAAACTGGGTGGAGACCTGATCGCACTGAAAATGTCAGAAGCGATATTGGCGCAGGCCATCCGTAGCTTCATTGATGGTGACGAGGCCACCGAATGGGGTTTGGGTGCGTTTTCGGACAAGAACCTGAGCCGTGCACTTGACGCGTTTCACAAATCTCCGACTGACAGTTGGACTGTGGAAACACTTGCACAGGCCGCAGGGATGTCACGCACCAGCTTTGCGGTGCAGTTTCAGAAAACGATGAGCATGACGCCTATGGACTACGTCACGAGATGGCGCATGGAACTTGCCAAGAAAGTTCTGCAAGAGCCTGGTGCCTCTCTCGCAGAAGCCGCTGAAAATGCAGGATATGCCTCTGACTCGTCGTTCACTCGGGTTTTCAAAAAAGAGACCGGAATGACGCCGGCAAAGTTCCGAAAATCGCAAAATATCGTTCGTTCGTAACTCTGAACGATCTGCGCATAATTCCAAACTTGTGGACATGGTTTGACCCCTGTCGAAGGCCTAATTTGGCCTCATCAATGCTGCGCCGCAGTTTAAAAAAATAGGAAAACTACCATGTCTCTACGCTTTGTCACCAAAACCATCCACGCCTATCTCGACTATCCTGTCGCGATTGGCCTCATTGCCATGCCATTTATCTTCGGGCTGGGCGCAGAAAACCCACTGGCGCTTTGGCTCTCGGTTGCCACCGGGGTCGCCGCCTTCGGGCTAACGGTCCTGACGGATCATCACCTCGGTATCATTCGAGTGCTGCCGTACAGTTTGCACCTCACGGTCGACTTTCTTGTCGGTGTGACCTTTGTCGTCGCACCATTCGTGCTCGGCTTCACAGGCCTTGATTTCTGGTACTACGCACTGCTTGGCGGGACGGTCCTCATGGTTGTTGGACTACATCAACCAGAGGACGCAGCGTTGAGCGCTTGAAACACAGTGACGTTGACAGGGGTCGCAGACTTGATGCGGCCCCTTTCGCGTTTCAAGACATGGCTACTCGTCCCAGCCCACGGTGCTGTTTCTATGAGCGAGTAGTTCGCCCTGTCACACAATGATCTGATCGTTCGAAATTCAGCACTATCTGTTCAAAGAAATGGCCCAATAGTTGATTGATAGTTCTCTGAGGATAATCTTTTTTGGCACGAGATGAGTGCCCGGCAGTCGGGCCTCGCAGTCGAAAAAAGGAAACTCCAAATGATCAAGAAACTCGCAATCGCCTCCGCTCTTTTGACCGGTCTCGCTCTCAGCGGCACAGCAGCCATGGCAGCTGACGAATACAACGTATCGCGTGGAATTACCGCTGCCGGTGCGCCTTTGGGCCTGCATGGGGTGGATCCGGTTGAGTTCATCGCAACTGCGAACCCGGTTGAGGGCTCCGCTGCATTCACCGCCGTCCATGATGACGTGGCTTACTACTTCACCTCAGAAACCAACATGAAAGCCTTTGAGGCAAATCCTGCGGCGTACCTGCCCCAGAACGGTGGTTACTGCACCTTCGGTGTTTCCGTAGGTAAAAAGTTCGACGGTGACCCCGAGTTCCACGCCGTCATCGACGACAAGCTCTACGTGTTCCTGAATCGCACAATCTTTGATGAATTCAACAAAGACCGCGCGGGCACGATCTCAAAAGCCGAAAACCAGTGGCAAGACATCCGCAGCACAGCTGTCTCCGATCTCTGAAGCTGTTGAATTTGAAAAAGCATCGGGGCGGCAATTCAAGTCGCCCCTTCTGCCAAGAAAAGCAGACCTTCAGGAATTTTCCGTAAGGGTACGCTTTGTCCCGCCAAAGCAGTTGTCGAAGTCGCCTGGCGCCACAAATGCAGAAGATGCTTTCTTGTTCTTGCGTCCTCCATAGGACGGTTTGGCGGAAGGGCCGGCAAAAGAACGCCCGCCAATTTGGCGGGCGTACAATTCATAGGACTGGGGTCTCAGGACCTGTACAATTTGTATAAATCGTTCTTAGCGGCGGATGCCCAACTTTTTGATCAGGTCCTGGTAACGCGCTTCTTCCTTGCCCTTCAGGTAGTCCAGCAGCTTGCGGCGCTGGGCAACCATCTTCAGCAGACCGCGACGACCGTGGTTGTCTTTCTTGTGGGTCTTGAAGTGCTCGGTCAGGGTGTTGATGCGCGAGGTCAGGATTGCAACCTGGACTTCAGGCGAACCGGTGTCGCCGTCCTTGGTTGCGAATTCTTTCATGACGCGTGTTTTTTCAGCGGCGGTAATCGACATCGGGGTCTCCTTTAAAGGTTAGAGTGAATGGCGCAGGCCGGGATGTCGTCCAGCACAGGCCCATGGAGAAAACCGCACCGATTCCGGTACGGATGGGCGCGTATAGGCGCTTTTGGAGTGAATGGCAAAGGGATTCTGCGGGGTCAGCCCAACTGCTCGAACTGGGCCAGTTCAGCCTCGGTGATCAGCCGGATGTCCTCGATCGTGATGCCGTGCGCACCGTAAAGATGCGCGACCTCCAGACCGTTGATCAGGACCTTCGTCAGGCCCGCATTCTGATCATCGGGTTCAATTTCGATTTCCGGGTCTGTCTGGTCTTCCCACGTGATCAGCAACTTATCCTCACCGGGCTGAAAGCCCATGACCGTGACTTCCTCGGCGCCCTCGTCGGTGTTCAACAGGATGTCATCTGCGCCGTCGCCGCCAGTCACCACATCGCCGCTTCCTGCCAGTAAAGTATCATCTCCGGTACCACCGTTCAGAAAGTCACGCTCGGGCGGGCCGTCTTCGGTGCCGATCAGGACATCGTCGCCGTCACCGCCGAACATAACGTCTTCGCCCTCGCCTCCGGACAGGGTATCCGCGCCAAATCCGCCATGCAGTGCATCATCGCCAGCGCCGCCGATCAGCGTGTCATCGCCCTGACCGCCATATAGGTCATCCTGGCCCTCGCCGCCATCCAGGGTATCGGCCCCAAAGTGGCCATACAGGGCGTCATCGCCGGCTTCTCCGGACAGGAGATCCTGGCCCGCCTCACCGTGCAGAACGTCGTCACCCGGTCCGCCTGACATCACGTCGGCCCCATCACCCCCATGCAGGACGTCATTCCCTAAACCGCCTTGAATGCAGTCATTTCCGGCGTAGCCGTTGATCTGATCGTTGCCGTCCTGTCCCGTCAGAGTATCCGAACCGTCGCCCCCGGCAATGACAAGGTCACCTTCGAACTCTGACAGCACTGTGCCCGTGGCGGATTCGGTGGCCTGAACAACCTCGACTTCGTCGACATTTTCGCCGATTTCCAGAAACTCGCCGTCTGACGCGTCCACCTTTGGATCATTTTCTGGTGTGTCGTCTTGTTCCTCATCCTCAGAGACAAACAAATCGCTCATCGCGTAGGCCGCGCCACCGACAGCGGCCAGTCCAAGCAATCCGGCCAGAAACATGGGTCACCTCCGATAGCATCATGCCTCGAGCGTGAAATATCCCATGTGATCAGCCACTTGGTCAAAGCGAAGCTGAGGGCGTGGTTAACCCTTTGTCACCACGGTTCCGGCTGCTGCGTGTATGCGATGTAGAGGGGATGTTTGGGATGGCCCTCTTTGGTCAGCCCAAGATGAAACAGGGGATGACCGGTGCCACGCAACAGGTGTTCGACGGCAGGGCCACGGTCCAGATGCGCACCATGGGTGCCCCAGGCCGCTATGACTTGATCGGCCCAGTCGACGCCGCTCAAGATGGCCCTGTCATTCTCAGGCCCCACGGGATCGGTGGCCGCCCGCATCTTGCGCGGATCGGTATCGCGCCATGCAAAGATGTTGGTCACCTGAAACGCCCCGAATCCAAGCGCCCGTGCCCGGCGTTCGCAGCGTTCAACGGTAGGATCATTCTGCACCTCGGTCGCAGTCGACGGGTTCAGCATTACAAACAGAGCCTTGCGGCCAGCCGGATCCCAGATTCGGGTCAGGCTGTAGCGGTAGTGCTCACAATCGGAGTAGACGGCGGTGGAGGGCGCGTCGCCCTTGGTGTGGGACCGGGTAATCATGATCCCCGCCTAGCATGCGGATCAGGAAACGAACACCCGGTTGGGATGCAACTCGCCGGATTTGTAGACGCCCACCGCCACGGCCTTGCCATCCAGCGAGGCCCAGGCTTCGTCTCCGTATTCAACGTCTGAGGCCAGCACCATGCCCGGATTGCCGTTGCGCAGACGGGTGGCGCCTTCGGGGGTGCATTTCAGTTCGGGCAGGTCCGCGAGGCCGGTTTCCAGCGGGTGCAGATACTCGTCCAGCGCGGTGGTCTTGGCCAACTCGTCGATCTGTTCGATGGACAACCCGTCCTCGGCCTCAAACGGGCCCGACCAGATGCGGCGCAGTTCCTTAACGTGGCCGTGGCATCCAAGGGCTTCGCCCAAGTCGCGGGCGATGGAGCGGACATAGCCGCCTTTACCGCAGGTCATTTCCAGCACCACGTGGTCCGCGTCGGGACGGTCGACCAGAACCAACTCCTCGACCCACAAGGGGCGGGCGGCCAGTTCCACATCCTTGCCATCACGGGCAAGTTTGTACGCGCGCTGGCCATCGATCTTGACGGCCGAGAATTTGGGAGGGACCTGCATGATCTCACCCAGAAACGAGGTCAGAGCCTGCTTGATCGCGTCGTCCGAAGGGCGAGTATCACTTGTCGCGATTACCTCACCTTCGGCATCGTCGGTGTTGGTGGCCTGCCCGAGACGCACGGTGAAGGTATAGGCCTTCAGCGCATCGGTAATATAGGGAACGGTTTTGGTCGCCTCACCCAGCGCCACGGCCAGAACGCCCGTCGCTTCCGGGTCCAGCGTGCCGGCATGGCCCGCTTTTTTCGCGCCCATCGCCCAACGCACCTTGTTGACCACAGCGGTCGATGTCATGCCTGCGGGCTTGTCGATCACCAGCCAGCCGGAAATGTCGCGACCCTTGCGTTTGCGTCCCATCTTGCACCTAGAATCTTGCCGAGGCGCGCGACCTAGCGGATCACTCTGTCGCTGTCAATTTCCGGGCGTATCTTCGACCACGCCGACGATTGGCCCCAGCGAGAACCCGACATCGGATCGGTTGTTCGCGCGATCATACATGCGAGAAATATTGCCGTCGAAGAAAAGAGCATTCGGAGTGCTCAGGGCGTCGCGGAACAGGCTGCCGAATTCGTGGAAGGTCACGTAGTCGTCTGATATGGCAAATACCGCGCGCGTTCCATCCGCGCTGGTTCCGACCCCATTGCGAACATAGAGCGAGGTAGACTCTGGCAGGAAACGGGGATGCAATTCTCCGTCGATGACCAGCATCGGGCCGGATTGGGTGGCGAAACGGCAATCCGGGGCCTGATCGACATAGTCCAATGTCTCAAACACGTCGGCGCGGCCTTCGCGGACACAGAATATGCCGTTCGGCAACAGGCCGAAATTGCCGGGCCCTGCGTTCGGGATGACGCGCATCTGTTCCTGGCCGTTCTCCACATAGTGGCCAACAGGCGAGCGGTCGTCATGATACATGCCCGCGTTCATCGCAAAGGCCAGACGCTTGCCACCGGGGGCCAGTGCTTCGTTCACCGAGGCAAAGTGCCCCAGAACTTCGCCATTTTCGTCATTCAGAAACAGCCGCAGGTCTTCTGACGCGGCATCGACCTCGCAGATGGTATAGCGCTTGTCCGCGTGGGTCAGCCTCTCACAGGTGACCGCCGCAGCTTGCGCGGCCCAGAAGACCGCGCCTAAAACCAAAAACGCGCGGATCACTCGTCCAGATCGCGGCGCACCGCGTCCTGTTCGAACATGCGGCGGGTGTCGTCCAAGCGGTCGAACGTGTCATCCAAACGGAACCGCAGATCGGGTGAGAATTTCAGCCCGACCTTCTTGCCCACCATACGCCGCAGCTCGCTTTTGTTGCGCGCCAGCAGATCGATCACCTCATCCTGCCCCTTGCCGCCCAGTGGCAGAACATAGGCCGTGGCGATCTTCAGATCAGGCGAGGTTCGCACTTCGCCGACGGTGATCGACATGCGGTTCAGGTCGGGGTCGTGGACGTCCCCGCGCGCCAGCACCTCGGACAGGGTGCGGCGGATCAGTTCGCCAACCCGCAGCTGTCGCTGGGACGGACCGGGGCCATCGTGAAATTTGTTCTTTGCCATGCCTCCGATCTAAGCGCAAAGCGGGGCTTTGCCAAGCGGGCGCGAACGGGGTAGGAGGCTTTGAGCCGACTTTAGGAAAAGGACCAGCGCCATGACCCATATTCCGGGGATCGTGATCACAGGGGCATCGGGCCGTATGGGGCAGATGCTGATCAAGACCGTGACCGACAGCGATCAGGCGCGTCTGGTCGGCGTGGTCGAGCGCTCGGGGCACGATTGGGTCGGTCAGGATGTGGGCGAAGCCTTGGGCGGTCAGGCATTGGGCGTGACCGTGACCGATGATCCGCTTGAGGCGTTCGCGCAGGCGCAGGCGGTGATCGATTTCACCGCGCCCGAAGCGACGTTGGAATTTGCGGCCCTGGCGGCGCAGGCGCGCTGCGTGCATGTGATTGGCACCACCGGCATGACGGATGAGCAGATTGCCGCGCTGGAACCGGCCGCGCGCCACGCTGTAATCGTGAGGGCCGGAAACATGAGCCTGGGTGTCAACCTGTTGGTGCAACTGACCAAAAAGGTTGCGGCAGCTTTGGATGAGGATTTCGATATCGAGATCATCGAAGGCCACCACCACCATAAGGTCGATGCACCCTCGGGCACCGCTCTGATGCTGGGCGAGGCTGCCGCCGAGGGGCGCGGTGTCAATCTGGCGGATGTATCCGACCGAGGCCGCGACGGCATCACCGGAGCGCGCAAGCGAGGCGACATCGGCTTTCACGCCATACGCGGCGGCGACATCGTGGGGGAACATGACGTGTTGTTTGCGGCCCCCGGAGAACGGATCGTTCTGCGGCACCTCGCGTCAGACCGTGCCATTTTTGCCCGCGGCGCGTTGAAAGCTGCGCTGTGGGGGCAGGGCAAGGCACCGGGTCAGTACGACATGGTCGACGTGCTGGGCCTCTAGAAAATCGCCGGCAGTTCACTGGAATGCTGACAGACCCGGTGGTAACGCTCCGTTGCTGTCCGTGTTCGCACGCTCGGCCAACGCGCCAAGCCGCTGATCCCAAGTGGGATAGAGGCCGGTCAGAACCAGTGTCAGCCGTTCCGCCCCTATGGACACGCCCATTGGGGCCGCATCGCCGCCGATGATGATTTCGCCGATCTCGGTCCAGTTGTCGGATGGCGGGTAGGCGGTTGGCGCGGCCTCGTGCACATCGCCGATGCGGTAGTAAACGCCCATTGTGACAAGGTACGCGTTGCCAAACGGATCGGGGAAGAAGTACCCCGATGCGTCCCGCGCAGCGAGCGCTTCGGCTTCGTTGCGCAGCAGAACTTTCTCTTGATACGGCAATCCCAAATCATCCAGCACGGTGCCCATATCGGACGATTGCGGCACGCTCACAAAGGCGATGCGCGACGGATCCAGTCCCAGTGTTTCGGTCAACATTTGAATCATAAGCTGGGTCGCCACCTGACCATCCGCGCCCTGCATCGGGTGGCAGCCAACTTCGTGAAACAGCGGCAGGATGTCAGGGCGTTTCTTTTCCTCAACATCCGCCACCCGAGCCAGCGGTTGAATCACGAACGCTTCGGTCGGCAAGGCGGACTGGTCAAAGTCGTGACGCAGCCCGCCATTGTAGTCCTGTCGTTGGGTCACGATCGACAGGGGCTGAATCTCGCTGAATCCCAGATCTGAGAAAGCGGCCCGGAGACGGGACAGCGTGTCCTGATATGCGGCTTCGAATGCGCGATTCTGATCTGTGGCTGTAAGTGCCCGGCCCGGCAGCATTGCACCGAATGTGGCCGCGGTTCCCAACTGAACGGCCCTGCGTCTGTTCAAATCCATCTTGGAGGTCCTCCAAATGCCAGCGTGAACGGTTCCGTTCCCAAGTAAAGCAGAAGATTGCGACAGACGTTAAGGAAATCTGAAATCCACACGGTGGGCAGCCACGCCGATTGGTGGAGACGTGCGGATAACGGCTCAGGCCGTGCCCAGATGGTGGTCGACCATGCGCTGCACCATCGGTGCGAAATGGGCGAAATCCGGTGTTTGCATGTCGGCGCGTTTTCCGGCTTCGTCCAGATACCGGACCTGAATGATCTGTTTCAGGTTTGGATTCGCCTCGAACGCAGTAACCTCTTTCGCGTTCATCGGGCCGCCCTGCAATTCCAACGTATGGACCGAAGCGGCTGACAGTCGGTTGAAGTATTCGGGCTTGGTTGCACATAGATACCGCTTGGCTGAGACATGATAGCGACAGCAATCGGTGATCACGCTCGGAAAGAACTGCTCCAGCACATCTGCACCGGCATCCTCGTGATGGCGGTCTTCGGTGTCGTCCGGGTGATAGGTGCCGAACTCAGACGTGAAATGCCCGATATCGTGCAGCAGGGCGCCGACGATGATCTCTTCGGGCATCCCGTTCTGTTCGGCGATGGTCGCGCCTTGCAGCATGTGCTCGGCCATTGTGACCGGCTCGCCCAGATATTCTTCGCCGCCACGGCGTTCGAAAATGTCACCGATGAAGGCCACGATGTTGTCTCGGGTCAGCGTCGAGAAATCCGGTTTCATTCCGCCGCCTCCGGCTGCGCCAAATCCATTGCGGCAAGGGTCGACAGCAGCCCGTCCTTGTCGGCGTAACATCCCTGCAACCAGCGAGTTCCCGTGCCGGAATAGCCCAGCCGCGCGTGCAGGACGCGGGTGTTGTCGACAATAAAGCTTTCACCCGGCTCGAGCTTGAACGACACGCCCATCGCAGGATCGTCGATGATTTCGCCCAGTTGGCGATAGGCGGCGTAGAAGGCCTCCATCTGATCAAACGGTACATCGACAAACGGCGCCGACGAGCGGTTGTTGAACCGTATGCCCATCAGTTGTCCATCCGGAGACAGTTCGATCATCGGACGGCGCGACCGCAGGCAGACCCCGTCCGCGCCTTTGTATTCGAACCGCGCCGGGTAGCCTGCCAGCAGGGCAAAGCCTTCGGGGTTCCGTTCGCGCAGTTTCTCAGCCGCGCGAAAGCCGTCGACGACGATCGAGTCGCCGCCTTCGGCGCTGTTCTCAAGGCAGTATAGGATTTGCAGCGTAGGCACGGGGTCACGGTAGGGGTTGTCGGTATGGGCCTGAAGACCAAGCCCGGTATAGGCAAGATTGGTCGGGTTCACCTCAGTCCGGACCTCGAAATAGGGGCCGTAATTCGTTTCCCGCACATAGCCGAACAGATCGGCGACCTTGAGAAGCGACTCGGGCTCGGTCGGCCCGCCGGTCAGCTTGACAAATCCGAATTCGGCCACTGCGGCCAGCCAGCCGCGCCTGGTGGCGGAGTTGGTGTGGACTGCGATCCAATCCGCGCTGGGCGCCTCAAGCCCGCGTTCCCAGGTTGTTATGCCATGGGCAGTCCATCCTGCCGGGCGATCATGAACACGGTCATAGCTATGTTCGGCCAGCCAATCAGCCGGAAAGGTGACGGTCTTGTCCTCCGGCTGAAACGTGACCTGTAGATCCCCGTTTTGCACCGCAGCCTCGCTGACCGAGATGTTGCGGGGGATATCACCGATTGTGATCAGGCGCTGACCGTTGCCCGGTGCGCGGGTGTCAGGGTCAAGCGCGTTGTCGCGTATCCAGATAGCGTGAAAGCGGGACCGGGTTCCGGTCTCGAATTCTACGGTCACGACCGAGGCGTCATGGGTAGCGGTGCGCAGCATGGCTCTCTCCTGTTCGGCGCGGGCTATGGTTGAGCAGATAAGCCCCTTGTGCCATTACCACAATTAATCCTTCTTTCTGCTGAGGCTTGGAAAAACTAATGGCTAAGAAAAAGATCGGATTGCCACCGCTGGATTGGCTGCGTGTATTCGAAGCTGCTGGCCGGTTGGGCGGATTCTCGGCTGCGGCGCGCGAGTTCGGATTGACGCAGGCAGCCGTCAGCCAGCGGATCGGCAATCTGGAGGCTTGGCTGGGCCGGTCGTTGTTTGTACGCGAGGCACGGGGTGTATCGCTGACGGTCGAAGGGGAAAGCTATCTGCCGTTGGTGCAGGACAGTCTGCAGGCCTTGGAGCGCAACACCGAAGACCTGTTTGGCAAATCCCCGCGTGAGTTGCGCGTCGCGGGATTGTCGTCACATATCCATGCCCTGGTGCTGCCCGCGATCACCCGGTTTCAGACCCGGCGTCCAAAGGTGCGCATGGTGACGGATTCGGTTGCGCGCCGTTCGTCGCTTGATGAGGAACGGACCTGGCTGCAAATCCGCTATGGCCGCGGCGCGTGGCCCGGTCGCGATGCGGCGCTGGTCGCGCACGAAGTGCTGGTGCCTATGGCGGCACCGGGGATTGACTGGGGTGCCCCGCTGATTGACCTGCGCGGGGAACGCCCCGGGTGGCGCGACTGGGCTCAGGTATCAGGTCAGGACGACCTTCCACTCGCAAAAGTCAGCTTTGATTCGATGGAACATGCAATCTCGGCGGCGCGGCAAGGCATGGGCGTTGTACTGGGATCCGTCCCCTTGGCCTCGGGTGACTTACAGGCAGGGCAATTGCGCAGGTTGGACTTGCCGGAGTTACCCACGAAGGACGGATACTGGCTGACCTGGCCAGACGAGCGCGCAACGTCCAAGAAACAGCGCGCACTGCTCGAGGATTTTCTGGATGCCCTGCGGGGATGAGCGATCAGAAATCGATGGCGATACCTTTTTTCTCCCAATCGCCATAGCGGGCCGGGTCCGGTCCATCGCGACCACCCAGTTCCTTTGGCATCTTTTTCGCCTTTGCCTCGGCCTTGCGGCGACGCTCCTCCGCTTCGGCGAGCGCGCGCTGTGCGGCAGGCGGCAGATCTTTGCGGTCGTCACTCATGACATCGGGTTCCTTTCCGTGCACCGCCTTGATATACGCCCCCGTCCGTTGATGGCAATGCGGGCGGGGATCATATCAAGGTGGCACCAGTGTCCAATAACGCAACAGCAGCACGGCGCAGCGCAATCTACCTGCTGGATCAGGTTCTGGGTGAAGGGCGTCTGCTGTCGGAATGTCTGGCCGCAGGGGCGTTGGACCGATTGGACCCCGAGGATCGCGCGCGGGCGCAGCGCCTTGCGCTGGAGACGTTGCGCGGGCTGGAACGGGCCGACCGTCTGTTGAACAACCATATGAACCGTACCCCGGCATTGAAGGTGCAAAACGCTCTGCGACTGGGCGCTGTCGAGCTGTGCACCGGCGAGGCTGCGCACGGCGTTGTCAACGCGATGGTCGAGATCGTCGGACGCTCGCGCAAACACGGACGTCTCAAGGGGCTGGTCAACGCCGTGCTGCGCAAGGTGGCAGCCGAGGGGCCCGAGGCCTGGCCCAAGATGCGGGTGCCGCGCCTGCCGGAGTGGCTGCGCGAACCTCTCGTGGCCGCTTGGGGGGGCGACCCCGTGGCAGCCATGGAGCAGGCACATTTCGCCGGCGCGCCGCTGGACGTGACGTTGAAGCCGGGATGCACGGGACCGTCCGGAGAGCGTCTGCCGACCGGGTCGGTTCGGCTGCAGAACGCGGGGCAGGTTTCCGCTTTGCCGGGATACAAGTCCGGGGATTGGTGGGTTCAGGATGCGGCGGCAGCGTTGCCGGTTCGCATTCTGGCACCGCAGGCGGATGAGGCGGTACTGGACCTGTGCGCTGCGCCCGGGGGCAAGACGTTGCAACTGGCCGCTGCCGGGGCGCAGGTCACTGCACTGGATGTTTCAGACACTCGGATCGAACGGGTGCGTGAAAACCTTGCGCGCACAAAACTGCACGCACAGGTGGTCGTCGAAGATGCGTTGGACCATCAGGGCCGGTACGATGCCATCCTGCTGGACGCCCCCTGTTCCGCCACGGGCACGATCCGGCGCCACCCCGACCTGCCCTTTGCCAAGGACGGCTCGGATTTCGGCGGCCTGATCGAGTTGCAGGCCGCTATGCTGGCCCATGCCTGGACGTTGCTGAAACCGGGGGGGCGGCTGGCCTATTGCACCTGTTCCCTGCTGCCCGACGAGGGTGAGGTTCAGATCGAAGAGGCGCTGAAACAGCATCCCGACATGCGCGTGGACCGCGCGGCGCTGGAGGTTCCGGGTGTCGAAAAAAGCTGGATCACGACCGAAGGCGGGCTGCGCCTGCGCCCGGATTTTTGGCCGGAACGGGGCGGCATGGATGGGTTCTACATCGCCTGCCTGAACAAATCCGCCTGAGATCACGCTTTTCGATGACTTGACGATCGCCCCGGTCTATCGTTGGTTCAAGCGCCAGCAGAGCGCAAGGGGCAGAGAAACACGCGTCATGTCAAAATCGGACACCATGGCCACAAGGTGGATGCGGTTTCAGAACCGTTTCTATGCGCGGTTGAGTCAACGCCGCAAGGCTGTGACGGGGTTCGTCGGACAGCCGGAGCCGCGCACAGTCGGGTCGTTTGCGCGCGGGCGGCAGCTGGTTGCGGGCAATCTGCTGTTTGCCGGGTATCTGGTCGAGGCGCAGGACACCGGGCTTTGGGACGTCGTCGCGCCGACCGCAGGATTTGATGACGAGCGGCACGGTTTTGCCTGGTTGGACGATCTTGCCGCTGTCGGTGACATGCGGGCACGGGAAAAAGCGCAACGCTGGGTTTGGGGATGGATCGAAGCACATGGCCGCGGTCGGGGTCCCGGATGGGCTCCGGATGTGACCGGGCGGCGGGTGATGCGCTGGATCAATCACGCCGTATTCCTTTTGCGTGGCGTGGATGAGAAGCAAAGCCAGCTGTTTTTCCGGTCTTTGTCGCAACAGACCTGGTTCCTGTCCAAGCGGTGGCAGGCGGCCACGCCGGGATTGCCACGGTTCGAAGCTTTGGCGGGACTGGTGCAAGCCGGTCTGGCGTTGGAGGGTCTGGAGCAAATGGCCGATCCGGCCCTGCGTGTCTTGGCGCGGGAATGTGATCGGCAGGTGGACGCACAGGGCGGAATACCCACACGCAATCCCGAAGAGCTCTTGGACGTGTTCATGCTGCTCACATGGACCTCCTCTGCGCTGAGCGAACTGGGCCGGGGGACGCCGGGTGCACAGGCGGGCGCGATCAAGCGCATGGCTCCGACCCTGCGAAACCTGCGTCACTCAGATGGGGGGCTGGCCCGGTTTCATGGTGGAGGACGCGGTGTCGAGGGCCGGTTGGATCAGGCCCTCGCACAGAGCGGTGTGCGGCCGCAACATACGCCGGGTCTGTCGATGGGCTATGCCCGGCTGTATGCGGCAAGAACCAGCGTGATCGTGGATGCCAGCCCGCCCGCGCAGGGGCCAGCGTCTTACAACGCTCATGCCTCGACACTGGCGTTCGAACTGACCTCGGGTCGCCGGCCGCTGATCGTGAATTGCGGGTCGGGGGCCAGTTTCGGTCTTGAATGGCGCCGGGCAGGGCGTGCCACACCGTCGCATTCGACCCTGTGCCTGGATGGGTTCTCAAGCGCCCGACTGACGAGGCCTGTTGCAGGCACCGAGAACGAAGCCCTTGTCGATGCACCGCAGGATGTACCGGTTGAATCCGAGAACACGTTCGAGGGTGTCCGGTTCATGGCCGGCCATGACGGATACACAAAGGTGTTCGGCCTCACCCATGCCCGCACGTTTGAGTTGCGGTTTGATGGGCGCGAATTGACGGGCGAGGACATTCTGCTGACCGCCACCGACAAGGCAAAGCGGCAATTTGACCGGGCGATGGATTCGTCCGGTCTGAAAGGCATTGGTTTTGACATCCGGTTTCACCTGCATCCGGATGTGGATGCAGCCCAGGATTTGGGGGGCGCTGCGGTGTCCATGGCGCTCAAAAGCGGCGAAATCTGGGTTTTCCGTCATGACGGCGTGGGAAAATTATCCGTTGAACCAAGTGTTTATTTGGAAAAAGGCCGTCTAAAGCCCCGCGCGACAAAACAGATCGTTCTATCCGGACGCGCAATGGAGTATGCGACGCGCATCCGGTGGACGTTGAGCAAGGCGCAGGATACAGCCTATGCCGTGCGCGATCTGCACCGGGACGAGCCCGAATTCGACTGACGCCAAAAGGATCTTAGGACCCATGACCGATTTTCACCCCGTGCGCCGCGCGCTGCTGTCCGTTTCCGACAAGACCGGATTGATCGAGTTGGGACAGGCGCTGGCCGAGCGCGGGGTCGATCTGTTATCGACCGGCGGTACCGCCAAGGCGTTGCGCGACGCCGGGCTCGCGGTCAAGGATGTCAGCGAGGTCACCGGCTTTCCCGAGATGATGGATGGCCGGGTCAAGACTCTGCACCCGATGGTGCACGGGGGCCTGCTGGCGCTGCGGGACAATGATACGCATGTCGCCGCGATGCAGGAACACGGCATCGGCGCTATCGACCTGCTGGTTGTGAACCTCTACCCGTTCGAAGCGACGGTGGCCAAGGGCGCGGGTTACGACGAGTGCATTGAAAACATCGACATCGGTGGCCCGGCGATGATCCGGGCGGCCTCCAAGAACCATGCTTTTGTCAACGTGGTTGTGGATGTCGAGGACTATTCGTCCCTGCTGGATCAGTTGGAAGAGAACTATGGCAAAACTTCACTGGGCTTCCGTCAGTGGCTCGCGCAAAAGGCCTATGCCCGCACGGCGGCTTATGACACCGCCGTTTCCAATTGGATGGCTAAGGCGTTGCAACTCGACGTCCCCAAGCGCCGTGCCTTTGCCGGTGAGTTGAAACAGACCCTGCGCTATGGCGAGAACAGCCATCAGCAAGCCGCTTTCTACACCGACGGGACCGGCCGTCCCGGCGTTGCGACTGCGGTGCAGCATCAGGGCAAGGAACTGAGCTACAACAACATCAACGACACAGATGCCGCCTTTGAATTGGTTGCCGAGTTCGATCCGGCAGATGGCGCGGCCTGCGCGATCATCAAACATGCGAACCCCTGCGGGGTGGCCAAAGCCTCGACTTTGTTGGGGGCCTACAAGGCTGCCTTTGATTGCGACCGCACCTCGGCGTTCGGTGGAATCGTGGCCCTGAACCAGCCTCTGGACGCAGAGACTGCGCAAGAGATCACCGGCATCTTTACCGAAGTTGTGATTGCCCCCGGTGCTTCGGACGAGGCCAAGGCGATCTTTGCGGCCAAAAAAAACCTGCGCCTTCTGACCACCGACGGCCTGCCGGACGTGACCGCAAGTGGCAAAACCGTGCGCCAGGTGGCCGGTGGTTTGCTGGTGCAGGACAAGGATAACGGGTTTGTCGGGATGGATGATTTGAAAGTCGTCACCAAAAGGGCACCGACCGACGAACAGATGCGCGATCTGCTGTTCGCGTGGAAGGTGGCCAAACACGTCAAGTCCAACGCCATCGTCTATGTCAAAGACGCCGCGACCGTCGGTGTCGGCGCAGGACAGATGAGCCGGGTGGACTCGGCCCTGATCGCCGCAAAGAAGGCGGAACGCATGGCCGACGCTCTGGGCCTGCCGCAACCGCTGACCATCGGCTCTGCCGTGGCCTCGGATGCGTTCTTTCCTTTCCCGGACGGGTTGATGGAAGCCGCTGAGGCAGGGGCTACCTGCGTGATTCAGCCGGGCGGTTCCATGCGCGACGATGAGGTGGTCGTGGCGGCCGATGAAGCCGGCCTGGCCATGGTCTTCACCGGCATGCGCCATTTCCGTCACTGATGCGGTACCGTCTGCTGCTCTGGGCCGGGCTGGCCGCATTTCTGATCGACCAGATCAGCAAATATCTTGTTGTCCATGTCATGCGTGTTGCGGAACAGCCGGGTGGTATCGATGTTCTGCCGCCGTTGGTCGTGTTCAAATACGGTGAAAACCGGGGTATCAATTTCGGCCTGTTTCAGGGTGACAGCGACGCGGCCCGCTGGGTTTTGATCGGCATTTCACTGGCCATTTGCGTCGCGGTTCTGATCTGGTTGCGACGCAGCGCGCCATCCAATCTCATGCTGATTTGCGGTGGGTTTCTGATCGGCGGCGCCTTGGGGAACGTGGTGGACCGTGTCCTCTATGGATTTGTTCTGGACTTTCTGAACATGTCCTGCTGCGGGATCAACAATCCATTTGTGTTCAATCTGGCGGATGTGTTCATTTTTGCCGGAGCACTGGGTCTAGTGTTGTTTGAAAACAAAAAAAGGCCTCGTGACGTGCCGGATGATATGCTTTAAAAGCGCCTGAAACAGGCTGGAGACACCAATGCGCATTCCGCGTGCCATATTTGCACTTACGATAGCTGCCGCCGTGGCGGGGTGCTCGGATATCGGTCTGCGTAATCTTGAGCCTCCGGGCCCAGGTCCGGATGAATTCTCGGTATTGCCTGTCAAACCGCTGACCCAGCCGCAGGACTACGCGTTTCTGCCAGCGCCCTCGCCGGGTGGAACCAACCTGACCGATCCAACACCCAAGGCCGACGCGGTCGTTGCGTTGGGGGGTAACGCGGCTGCCCTGAACCCGAACACGGGCATTCCGTCGTCAGATTCGGCGCTGGTCACGGCTTCGAGCCGCTATGGGGTTCCGGCCAACACACGTCAGGTCCTGGCAGAAGAGGATGCCGAGTTCCGCAGGCGGCAGGCGCGCTGGACCAGACTGCGCCTGTTCCCGGTTGATCGCTATTCAGACGTCTATCGCCGCGAGGCGATCGACGCAGATTTGCAAAACGAAGCGGCCCGTCGCGTAGGAATAGAGACACCTTCGGCGCCTCCGGCTAATGAATAATTCTTAACTTTCCGTCATCGGCCTTGAACCCGGCGGGCTCTACCGTAGTTTGAAACATGAAACGAAACGGAGGACGCCCTATGGTTCGGGCCCTGGCATTGTCGGCTGCCCTGATCGCCGCCACCCCTGTTCTGGCCAAGGACGGGCACGAGGCTGTCACCACATTTACGCTGGATAACGGCATGGACGTCGTGGTGGTCGAAGATCACCGCGCCCCGGTTGTCCAGCACATGGTCTGGTATCGCGCCGGTTCTGCGGATGAACCCGTTGGGTCTTCGGGCATTGCGCATTTCCTGGAACACCTGCTGTTCAAGGGAACCGAGACTTTGGCACCCGGCGAGTTCTCGGCCACAGTCGCGGCCAACGGTGGCAATGACAATGCGTTTACCTCCTATGACTACACCGCCTATTTCCAGCGCGTTGCCGCAGACCGTCTTGAGTTGATGATGCGGATGGAAGCGGACCGGATGCGCAACATCCGCCTGACCGAAAATGACATTGTCACCGAACGTGACGTGATCCTCGAAGAGCGCAATCAGCGCACCGAAAACAATCCCCGCGCCTTGTTTGGTGAACAGATGAGCGCGGCGCAATATCTCAGCCACAGCTATGGTGTTCCCGTTATAGGCTGGCGGCACGAGATGGAGACGCTGGATATGGAGGATGCGCTGGCGTTCTACCAGACCCACTATGCGCCGAACAACGCGATCCTCGTGGTTACAGGTGATGTGAAGCCCGAGGATGTACGCGCCTTGGCAGACCAGTACTACGGCGTGATTCCAGCCAATCCGGACCTGCCTGAACGGGTCAGGTCGCAAGAGCCGCCACAAATCGCAGAGCGCCGCCTGACCTACAAGGACGCGCGCGTGGCGCAGCCATATGTGCAACGCAGCTATATTGCACCCGAGCGGGACCCCGGCGAACAGGAAAAGGCCGCCGCGCTGTTCCTGTTGGCCGAATTGCTGGGTGGCAGCACGACATCGTATCTGAACGAGAAGCTGCAGTTGGAAGAACAATTGGTTGTCTATGCAGGCGCTTTCTATCGGGGCGTATCGCTTGATGACACGACCTTCGATCTGCTCGTTGTTCCTGCGGCCGGCGTGTCCCTGCAAGAGGCCGAAGACGCCATGGATCAGGCCGTGGCCGATTTCATCGCCGAGGGCGTCAAGGAAGAGGACCTCGAGCGTATCAAGATGCAGTTGCGCGCCGCGCAGATCTATGCGCGCGACAATGTCGATGGGATCGGCAACCGGTATGGCCGGGCGCTGTCCAGTGGCCTGACGGTAGAGGATGTCCAGGCCTGGCCCGACATCCTGCAGGCGGTGACCGGAGATGAAATCATCGCCGCCGCGCGTGAAATCCTGCAGCCTGAAACATCGGTCACCGGTTGGCTGATGCGCGATGATGAGGTGACGCAATGAGAGCTTTTTTCACGACACTGATTGCCATCGTTATCGCGCTGCCCGCATGGGCCGAGATCGAGATAAAGGAAGTGACGTCGCCTGGCGGGATCACCGCATGGCTGGTTGAGGATCACGCGATCCCCTTTACAGCGCTGGAGCTTCGCTTTCGCGGTGGAACCTCGCTGGATGACCCGGACAAGCGCGGTGCGGTCAACCTGATGAGCGGCCTGATCGAAGAGGGTGCAGGGGATATGGATGCCCGCACTTACGCGCGAGAATTGGAATCGCTGGCTGCCTCATTTGGCTACAATGCAAGCGATGATACGGTTTCGATTTCCGCAAAATTCCTGACTGAAAACCGTGATGCGGTCATCGATCTTTTGCGGACGACCATCCATGAACCCCGCTTCGATCAGGACGCGGTGGATCGGGTGCGGGCGCAGGTGCTGTCAGGTCTCAAGTCGGATCAGACCGACCCGAACGACATTGCCGGGCTCAGCTTTGCCAAAATGGCCTACGGAGAACACCCTTACGGATCCGAGGGTAAGGGTACCATAGAAAGCGTTTCGGCGCTGACGCGCGATGACGTGGTTGCAGCTTATGACAGTGTCTTTGCCAAGGATCGTTTGTATGTGGGCGCCGTGGGCGACATCACCGCAGAAGAGCTCGGCGCGCTGCTGGACAAATTGCTCGCGGACCTTCCCGAAACCGGAAAGCCGATCCCGGAACGGGCGGAGGTCACGATCTCAGGCGGGATCAGCGTTGTCGACTTTGACACACCGCAATCCGTTGCCCTTTTTGGTCAGAAGGGGATCGACCGCGATGACCCGGACTTCTTTGCCGCCTATATCCTGAACCACATTATTGGTGGGGGTGGGTTCGAAAGCCGCCTGATGCAGGAAGTGCGCGAAAAGCGCGGGCTGACCTATGGTGTTGGCACGTATCTCGTGCCCAAGGATCTGGCATCGGTCTATCTGGGATCGGTGTCTTCCTCCAATGATCGCATCGCCGAAGCGGTCGAGGTCATTCGCGATGAATGGGCACGTGCCGAGGCAGAAGGTGTGACCCAGAAGGAACTGGATGATGCCAAGACCTACCTGACAGGAGCCTATCCGCTGCGGTTTGATGGCAACGGTCAGATCGCCGGCATCATGGTAGGTATGCAGATGGAAGGCCTGCCCATCGATTACATCGCAACACGAAACGACAAGGTGAACGCCGTGACGCTGGAAGACGTAAACCGCGTGGCGTCCGAGCTGCTCGATCCGGAGGGTCTGCATTTCACAGTTGTCGGCAAACCGGTGGGTCTGGAAACCACCAATTAAAGGATGAGGGTTGAGCGCTGCTCAACCCTTTTTCATGTTGCGCAGCATGTCGCCCATCATCTGGCCGAATTTACCCGATCCCCGCTGGTACAGCGCCCCGTCCACCGCAAGAACGGTACCGCTGATATAGCTGGCCATGTCTGAGCTCAGGAACAGACAGGCATTGGCCACGTCCTGCGGCTGGCCCCATCGACCCAGGGGAACGTCCTTGCGGATTTCTTCATGCGCGCTTTCCGATGGTGTCAGGCGTTTGGCGCCCTCGGTGCCTTCGATAAAGCCCGGCACGACCGAGTTCACACGGATACCCTCGACGCCCCATTCCATCGACAGAGTGCGGGTGATCTGATCGACACCTGCCTTGGCAGCGCAGACATGGGACTGGCCCTCATAGGGCAGATAGGCTTGCGGGGCCGAGATATTGATGATGCTCGCGCCGGGTCGTTTGAGGAAAGGGTACACGCCTTTCATCACATGGATCGTGCCCATCAGATCGATATCGATCACTGTCTTGAACGCGTTGACCGACATCTCGGCAGCCAGCGCCGGGAAATTGCCCGCTGCGCCCGAGACCAGTACGTCGAAATCGCCAAATGCCTCGTGGAACTGTTTCAGGCCCGAAGCGACGGCATCAGGGTCGCGCACGTCAAACGCAGCACCAATTGCTTCCGCCGCACCTGCAGCTTTCAGCGCGGCGACCGTGTCGTCCACCTTGTCCTGAGATCGGCTTGCGACCGCCAGTTTGGCACCCGAGGCCGCAAAAGCCTCGGCAATGCCTCGGTTGATACCGCTGGTGCCACCGATGACGATGACGGTTTTACCTGAAAAATCCATTCGGGCCTCCCTGATGCGGGAACCCTACTCTCCGTAGGGCACCCAGATGTTTTTCACTTCGGTCGCAGCCTGAAGGAAGCAGCGCGAATGGTCCATGCTCCAGTCAAATGCCGTCGCGTTATTGACCCAGGTCCGTTTCAGGTTCCCGGCCGAGACGGCTTCGATCTCTTTCGACAAATCAGTCGAAGAGAAGGACCAGACCGCATCCACGTTCAGGTGCGAGGCCAGCGGCTTCGCCAGCTCTGCATGGCTGCCGGTTAGGATGTTGACCACACCTGCGGGCACGTCCGAGGTCTCGAGGATCTGATAGAAATCCGTCGCCGCCAGCGGATAGGGCTCGCTTGCCACCAGAACTGTCCGGTTGCCCATCGCAATCGCGGGCGCCATGGCAGAGACAAGGCCCAACAGAGGCGCCTCATCCGCGCAAAGCGCGCCGATGACACCGACCGGTTCTTTCATCGCGATCGCGACACCCCGGATCGGAACGCCATGCACCTGGCCATCATATTTGTCGGCCCAGGCGGCTGCCGTGAACAGGCGCTGGATCGAGGTTTCGACCTCTTTCGCGCCGTCTTTTTTGCCGGTCATGGCATCGATACGGGCAGCGAGTTCACCCGCGCGGGCCGAGAGGTTCTCGCCGATATAGTACAGGATCTGTGCCCGCAGATGACCGGTGGTCTTGGACCAGCCTTTCGCGCCTGCTGCGGCCTCGACCGCGTTGCGGACGTCCTTGCGGTTCGCCAGACCCACGTGACCCAACAGGCCCGACTTGCCCCAGACCGGTTTCGAATAACCGCCATCGGGTCGCGCCTGCTTGCCGCCGACATACATCTTGGCGGTGCGGTCGATGGGATCGACGGGAACACCTTCGCCCATGATCGCCTCAATCTTCGCCAGCGGTTTACCTTTGCCCTTTGCCTTGGTGTATGCCGCCAGACCTTCCCAACCGCCTTCGCGACCAAAGCCGCTTTCGCGCACACCGCCGAACCCGGCAGCGGCGTCGAACAGGTTGGTCGCGTTCACCCAAACGACACCGGCCACCAGCTTGGGCGCGATGTCCAGCGCAAGATTCACATTCTCGGTCCAGACCGTTGCGGCCAAACCGTAGCGGGTGTTGTTGGCCAGCTCGACCGCCTCTTCCGGAGTGCGAAAGGTGGACGACACCAGCACCGGGCCGAAGATCTCTTCCTGCATCAGCGGGTCCGAGGTCTCGAGCCCTGAAATCAGCGTTGGCGGGTAGTAGCAGCCGTTCTCCGGCAACTCGCAAGCGGTCTGATGCACGTGGCCAACCGTGTTGCTTTCGACCATACCCTTGATCGTTTGCAACTGCACCGGGTCTACAACCGCACCCACGTCGATGCATTTGTCCAGCGGGTCCCCGATGCGCAGCGAATCCATCCGGGCGCGCAGTTTGGTATGAAAGCGGTCAGCAATCCCCTCCTGGACCAGCAATCGCGAGCCGGCACAGCAGACCTGACCCTGATTGAACCAGATCGCATCGACCAGGCCCTCAATGGCACTGTCGAGATCGGCGTCATCAAAGACGACATAGGCCGACTTACCGCCCAGTTCCAATGTCAGTTCCTTGCCCGAACCTGCGGTCGCCTCACGAATGCGCCGCCCTACAACAGTCGATCCGGTGAAGGCGATCTTGTCCACATCCGCGTTCACGATCATCTCGCCAACGGCACCATCGCCCGTCACGATGTTGACCACACCTTTCGGCAGCCCGGCCTGCGAGCAGATGTCAGCGAACAGCAGTGCGGTCAGCGAGGTATATTCGGCCGGTTTCAGAACCACCGTGTTCCCCATCGCAAGCGCCGGGGCGATCTTCCAGGCCAGCATCAGCAGCGGGAAGTTCCACGGAATGATCTGGCCGCACACACCCAGCGCTTGCGCATCGGGCAGCTCACTCTCCATCAACTGCGCCATGCCCGCGTGGTAATAGAAATGCCGCTGCGCCAGTGGGATGTCGATGTCGCGCGATTCCCGGATCGGTTTGCCGTTGTCGAGGCTTTCCAGCACCGCAAACAGGCGCGCATGTTTTTGCAGCAGGCGCGCAATCGCGTAGAGGTAGCGTGCACGACCCGCACCGCCCAGCTTCTCCCACTTGGGCTGCGCTGTACGTGCGGCAGCAACAGCGGTATCCACGTCAGCCTGTTTCGCCTGGGTCAGCTTGGCCAGAACCTCTCCGGTCGCCGGGTTGCGGCTGTCGAAGCCTTTGCCGGGTTTGGTGAAGGCCCCGTCGATGTAGTGACCGAACTTGTCGCCCTGATCGACCAACCAGGCCAATGCCTCGGCCGCGCTTTCGGGGGCAGGGCCGTAATCCATGGTTTCGAAGATTTCTTTGACTGTCATTGTTCTTTCCTCAGCCCATGGAGTGACGGTAGCCAGCAGAATACGCGCCCGTGACAAAGTGTTCCAACTGCCGTTCAATATCGCCCAACAGTGACGACGCGCCAAAGCGGAACAGGTCCGGCTCCAGCCAGCGGTCGCCCAGTTCGTCCTTGATCAGCGACAGGTAGACCAGCGCGTCTTTGGCTTTGGAAATCCCACCTGCGGGCTTGTAGCCAACGCGGTATCCGGTGCGATCGTAATAATCGCGGATCGCCCGGATCATCACCAGTGACACGGGCAGGGTGGCGTTGACGCTTTCCTTGCCGGTCGAAGTCTTGATGAAATCCGCCCCTGCCATCATGCAGACCAGCGAGGCGCGGGCGACATTGCGCAGGCTGCCCAGCTCTCCGGTGGCGAGGATCGCTTTGACATGGGCATCGCCGCAGGCCACGCGGAAGGCCTTCATCTCATCGTACAAAGCCTGCCAGTCACCGGACAGCACATGTCGGCGAGAGATCACGATGTCGATCTCCTCGGCCCCGGCTTTCACGCTTTCTTCAATTTCAGCAACACGCAGATGAAACGGCGACAGGCCCGCCGGGAAACCGGTCGACACAGCAGCCACCGGAATGCCGGTCCCTTGCAGAGCCTCAACGGCCGTTTCGATCATGTCGTGGTACACACAGACAGCGCCGGTCGTGATGGGCGGCATGTCCAGCGCGTTCAGCGTCGATGGTGCAACGGGCTGACGCGCCTTGGCGCAGAGACGGCGCACACGGCCTACGGTGTCGTCGCCGGATAGGGTTGTCAGGTCGATCATGGTGATCGCCTTCAGCAGCCAAGCCGCCTGATACTCTTTTTTCACCGAGCGCCGACCGGGCAGTGTTGCCGCACGGCGTTCAATGGCCGAGGTATTGGCCTGCACGGCGCGCACCCAGTCCAGATCCAGATCCATGCCCGGATTTCTCGGTTCGGTCACTTGCGGCAGATGCGCGGTGCGCACGGCGCTGTCTGAGCTCTGCGTATCCATAGTCACGTCCTTTGGGAGGTTTGTGCCAAAATCGCACGGGATGCGGCTAAATGGAAGGCGCACAAGGGGACGTAGTCGGTATTTTTTGACCATTTGGACAAATATCATAAGGTTTCTTGCGAATAATTCGCAATAGCGTTGACATAGTTGCGAATGGTTCGCATATTCATTCTCAAGTGGAAATCGATACGAGGTCGGAAATGATTCGTCGCAGCTTTCTTGCAGCATTAGCCATCGCCACCGCCCTGCCCGTGGCCGGTTGGGCGGATGCGCCATTGAAAGTGGTCGCCACAACCGGGATGATCGCGGATGCGGCGCGTCAGGTTGGGGGCGATCAGGTCGAGGTCAAAGGCCTGATGGGGCCGGGTATCGACCCGCACGCTTATCGCCAGACCCGCAGCGACATCGTGGCGATGACCCGTGCCGATCTGGTGCTGTGGCACGGTCTCTATCTCGAAGCACAGATGGAAGAGTTTTTTCATGATCTCGGCCGCAAGCAAACCGTGGTGGCGGTTGCAGAGGGAATCGATAGATCCAAGTTGCGTGCCCATGATGATTATGCCGACAAATACGACCCACATGTGTGGATGAGCCCCGTTTTGTGGCGTGATGTTGTGATGCAGGTTCAGGAGTCCCTGACCGAAGCACGCCCCGAGTCCGCAGACCTCTTTGCTGCAAACACCGAGGCGTTCCTGGAGGAAATCGACCAGTTGAGCGCCTACAGCAAACAGGTTCTGGCCGCCGTTCCCGAAAACAACCGGGTCCTGGTGACCGCGCATGATGCATTTGGCTATTTTGGCGCGGAATATGGCTATGAGGTGTTGGGGATTCAGGGGATCTCGACCCAATCCGAGGCCGGTCTGAACCGGATTGGCGAATTGGTGGACACTCTGGTGGACAATCAACTGACGGCTGTATTCGTCGAAAGCTCGGTCTCGGACCGGTCCATGCGCGCGCTGATCGAGGGCGCGAAAGCCAAAGGGCATGACGTCGGCGTCGGGGGCGAAGTGTTCTCGGATGCCATGGGTGAGCCCGGCACGTACGAGGGCACCTATATCGGAATGCTGGATCACAACATCACTGTGATTGCCGGCGCTCTGGGTGCGGACGTGCCAGAGCGCGGTCTGAACGGCAAACTGTCGGCGGGGTTCTGAGGTGATGCTGGAACTCGCGGCCGTTCAGGGCGTATCCGTGGAAGACCGGGCTGTCGATGACAGCCCGCTGGCCGTGCGTGGACTGACCGTATCCTACGGGCAAAAACCAGCGGTTTTTTCAGTGGATATGACGGTACAGCCCGGTGCAATGACCGCGATCATCGGGCCGAACGGTGCCGGTAAATCAACCCTTCTGAAAGCTGCGTTGGGCATTGTCTCGCCGCTGTCGGGCCAGGTGACGGTGTTTGGCGCGCCTCTGGAAAGCCAGCGCGCACGCATCGCCTATGTTCCGCAGCGCGCCAGCGTGGATTGGGATTTTCCGACCCGTGTGATCGATGTGGTGCTGATGGGCTTGTCCCGTCAACTTGGCCTTTTGGGCCGCATTCGCGCCCGCCACATGTCCCGCGCGATGGATTGCCTGAACCGGGTCGGGATGCGGGATTTTGCGGATCGTCAGATTGGGCAGTTGTCGGGTGGGCAGCAACAGCGGGTCTTTCTGGCACGCGCCTTGGCGCAGGATGCCGATCTGTATCTGCTGGACGAACCTTTTGCCGGTGTCGACGCTGCCACGGAAAAAGCGATCATCGCGGTTCTGAAAGCGCTCAAAGAAGCCGGCAAGACCGTTGTTGTTGTGCATCATGACCTGGCGACGGTGACGGACTATTTCGACCATGTTTTCCTGATCAATACACGCAAAGTGGCCGAGGGGCCGGTGGCGCAGGCCTTCACCGCAGAAACCCTGCAATCGGCCTATGGCGGGCGTCTGGCAACGGCGCAGATCGATCAGATCTCGCGCGCACTGGGGTAAACATGCTTTGGGACGCTCTGAGCCTGCAGCTTGGCTATAACGCCACGCTGGTGGCAATCGGTGCGACTTTGCTGGGCGTATCGGCCGGTGTGACCGGTACATTTCTGTTCCTTCGGAAACGTGCACTCGTCAGCGATGCGATCAGCCATGCAACCCTGCCGGGCGTGTGTCTTGCCTTCATGGTTCTGGTCGCGCTGGGTGGCGATGGGCGCAATCTGATCGGGCTGCTGGCTGGATCTGCCATTTCAGCCTGGGTTGGATTGCTGTGCATGAACTGGCTGACGCGCCATACGCGCCTTGACGAAGACGCTGCGATTGGCGCGGTTTTGTCGGTCTTTTTTGGGCTGGGTATCGTCCTGCTGACGGTGATTCAGACGATGGGTGTCGGACGTCAGGCCGGTCTGGAAGGGTTCCTGCTGGGGTCGACCGCCGGAATGCTGTGGGCGG
The DNA here is from genome assembly GCF_056536245.1 of Ruegeria sp. AJ12. Lineage (NCBI taxonomy): Bacteria > Pseudomonadati > Pseudomonadota > Alphaproteobacteria > Rhodobacterales > Roseobacteraceae > Ruegeria > Ruegeria sp. AJ12. The sequence continues at coordinate 3,938,320 of NZ_JBQFJJ010000001.1, read as the reverse complement.
ATGCGCTTATCATTGCGATTGGTGGCGCGGCGACGCTGATTCTGGTGATGATCATCCGCCGGCCCATGACCCTCGTTGCGTTCGACCCTGAATACGCGGCAGCACAAGGGCTGCCTGTGCACCGGATCGACCTGGCCATGATGGGATTGGTTATGGCGGTGACGGTTGTGGGTCTCAAGATCGTGGGGCTGATCCTGATCGTCGCCCTGCTGATCATACCGCCTGTCACCGCCCGGTTCTGGTCGGATCGATCAGACCGGGTTGTCCTCTTGGCAGGGATTGTGGGCGGTTTGGCGGGGTATCTGGGCGCGGCTGTCTCAGCCTCGGCGCCGAACCTGCCAACCGGGCCAATCATCGTGCTCGTGAGCTTTGGTTTTTTTGCCGTGTCCCTGCTTCTCGCACCAGGTCGCGGAGTCCTCGCCGCAGTGCTGCGTCACCTGAGGTTTCAGCGCCGCGTGCATATTCGGCAGGGCTTGCTCGCTTTGGCGCAGGGGCAGAAAATCTATGAACCCCTGACACTGCGTCTGCTGCGCCGCGCCGGTGTATTGCGTGCTGACGGCGTTGCGACCGAAACCGGTAAAGCCCGCGCGGCCAAGGCCCTTAGGGACGAAAAGCGGTGGGAGATTGTGCGGGCAGATCAGTCACATGAAGCAACGGCAGCGCTGTATGACGGGTTGCGGGATATTGAGACCGTTCTGACCCGCGATCAGATTGCTGAGATCGACCGCCGCATCGGTGGTCCGCAAGAGGTCTTGCCATGAACGGCGCAGAGTTTGTTCCCCTGTCCCTGACGCCATTGCTGATCGGGACCTTTGCGGCTATCGCCTGCGCCCTGCCGGGCAACTTTCTGGTCCTGCGCAAACAGGCCCTTATCGGGGATGCCATCAGCCATGTGGTGCTGCCCGGCATCGTGGTCGCGTTCTTGGTCACCGGCGCGATCTCGACCTGGCCGATGATGCTGGGCGCCGCAGGCGCTGCCATTGTTGCGGTGGTCCTGATCGAAGCCGTCCGGCGTCTTGGACAGATCGAACCCGGCGCGGCGATGGGGGTCGTCTTCACAACCATGTTCGCGGCGGGCGTGCTATTACTTGAGCAGACAGATACCTCGACCGTGCATCTGGATGTTGAACATGCGCTTTATGGCAATCTGGAAAGCCTGATCTGGCTGGATGCATCCGGCTGGGCCTCTCTCTTGGACCGTCAGGCGCTGAGCGGCCTGCCTCCGGAATTGCCACGCATTGCCGTGACTTTGGTTGGAGTGACACTGTTTACCTGGCTGTTCTGGCGCCCGCTCAAGATATCAACCTTTGACGAAGGCTTCGCCCGCACCGTCGGTATCCGCACAGGCCTGCTGGGCTTTACGCTGGTGATCACCGCCGCAATCGCTGCCGTGGCCGCTTTTGATGCGGTGGGCTCGATCATTGTAATCGCCATGTTCATCTGCCCGCCCGCTGCGGCCAGAATGATGACGAACCGACTGGAGACGCAAATTGCCTGGAGCGTTGTCTTTGCCGTTGTCTCCGCCGTGTCGGGATATGTGCTGGCTGGCTATGGCCCGTTGTGGCTGGGTGGCACGGATGCGGTCAGCGCAGCAGGAATGATTGCAACGATGTCGGGCCTGATTCTGGCGTTTGCCGCCGTTTTTGGACCTTGCCGGGTTCGCGTCGGTGCGCGCACTTCTGCGTGATCCGGCATGATCCCGCCGCCTTACCTCGCGGCGTTTCGGCCAAACTCTGCCCAGATGGCACATGCGCCAATCTTAAGCAGAGTTTCATGATTGCCCATGTTACGAGACGTTCATTGAATGCTGAAACATCACCACTCACTTCGGCACGTCCGGACAGTCGTGATCATAGGGTCGAACCGTATTAGGTGACCCCTCACGATTGTTCGGACGCCCCCTCACCTCGGATCAATTGCACTCAAACCGGTGGCAGAATCGCGTCAGGGTATGCTAGGTCTAGCGGTATGGCGCAAGCAAACCCCAATATCGGCGAAAACCGCCCCCCGATCCGGCAACTTGACGACGCAGCGATCAATCGTATCGCGGCAGGTGAAGTTGTGGAGCGCCCGGCCTCGGCCGTCAAAGAGTTGGTCGAGAACGCAATTGACGCGGGGGCCACACGCATCGCCATCGAAATCGCGGATGGGGGCAAGACGCTTATCCGGGTCACGGATGATGGCTGTGGCATTGCCGCCGAAGATTTGCCGTTGGCCCTGTCCCGACATGCAACGTCAAAAATCGACGGGTCGGATCTGCTGAATATTCACACGTTTGGATTTCGCGGTGAAGCTCTGCCTTCGTTGGGGGCCGTCGGGCGCCTGACGATCACCAGCCGCATAGCCGGGGCCGAGGCCGCGTCGATCCACGTGTCGGGGGGCAAGATGGACCGGGTGAAACCAGCCGCCCTGCGCGCAGGAACCGTGGTCAAACTGCGCGATCTTTTCTTTGCGACGCCCGCGCGCCTGAAATTCATGCGCACCGACCGCGCCGAGGCGCAGGCGATCTCGGACACGGTTAAGCGGCTGGCCATGGCCGAGCCGGCAGTCACTTTTTCTCTGCGGGATGTCTCGGGCGGCGGCGAAGGGCGCGTCACGTTTCGGGCGGACCGGGAAAACGGAGATCTGTTCGACGCGCTACACGCCCGGTTGGCCCGCGTTCTGGGCCGCGAGTTTGCCGAAAACGCGCTGCGGATCGATGCATCGCGCGACGGGATACGGCTCTATGGCTATGCGGCCCTGCCGACTTATTCCCGGGGTGCCGCCGTGGCGCAGCATCTGTTCGTCAACGGGCGCCCGGTGCGGGACAAGATGCTGACCGGCGCTCTGCGCGCCGCCTATTTCGACTTCCTCAGTCGTGATCGCCATCCGGCGGCAGCGCTTTTTATCGATTGCGATCCGACGATGGTGGATGTGAACGTCCATCCCGCAAAGTCCGAGGTCCGGTTTCGCGATCCGGGCGTTGCGCGCGGACTGATCGTCGCCAGCCTGCGTCATGCATTGGCAGAGGCGGGGCATCGCGCGTCTTCGACCGTGGCAAACGCGACGTTGGGCGCGATGCGTCCGGAACCGGCCCACCCAACAGTCGCACGGGTCTACCAGATGGACCGACCCTCACTTGCCGCGCGGCAGGCGGCCCATCACGCGCAATCGCCGGGTTTCGCGGAAATGGCAAAAGACTACAGCGGCAGCATTGTCGAACCCGCAGAAATCCCCGCTGCAGTCGACGCTTCCGAGGCGCAGGACCTACCATTGGGGGCCGCGCGCGGGCAGGTGCATGAGAATTACATCATCGCTCAGACTGCGGATGGTCTGGTCATCGTGGATCAGCATGCAGCGCACGAGCGCCTTGTGTATGAAAAGCTCAAGGCGCAGATGACCGAGAAAGGTGTCGCCGCCCAAGCGCTGCTGATCCCCGAGATTGTCGAGCTGTCCGAAGGCGATTGCACACGCCTGATGGAGATCGCAGGGGAGCTGTCCAGCCTCGGACTGACCGTCGAACCCTTTGGCGGCGGGGCGGTTGCAGTGCGCGAGACACCGGCCATTCTGGGTGAGGTCGATGCACCTGCGATGATCCGGGATATTCTGGATGAACTGGCGGATCAGGGCGAAAGTCAGACGGTTCAGGCACGGGTCGAAGCCATTCTCAGCCGGGTGGCGTGCCACGGCTCCGTCCGCTCCGGTCGACGGATGCGCGCGGAAGAGATGAACGCTTTGCTGCGCGAGATGGAAGCCACGCCGCATTCCGGACAGTGCAACCATGGGCGGCCGACATATGTGGAACTGAAGCTGACCGACATAGAAAGGTTGTTCGGCCGCAGTTGATCCGGATCTTCTGCGCATGTATTTAGGGTAAAACAAAACAAGAACACGCAGGTTGAGATGATCGAGATTGCAGGAACCCAATACGCTCTGAATGATCCCATCGTGATGGCGGCTCTGGTCGGCGGCGGGGCGGTTCTCTTGATCCTGATTCTTTTGTTTCTTGCTTTGCGCGCGGCCACGCGATCTGCCCGAATGGCGGAACCAATGGCGCAGCAACTGACCCATCTGGGTCAACATGTGCAGCAACTGGGGCAGGGGCAGGAACAGTTGCGGGGCGGATTGCAGCATGTCTCGGACACGCAGGCCAATGCACAGGTTCATGTGATTCAGACGGTCGAAGCGCGGCTGTCCTCAGTGCAGCAGCAAATGAATGACCGGCTGGCCGACAATGCGATGAAGTCCGCCCGTGCGCTGGCCGACATGCAGGAGCGGATGAAGGAATCCCTGCACGGATCATCGAAACAGACCGCCACGTCTCTGACCCAGTTGCAGGAGCGGCTGGCCGCTATCGACAAGGCGCAGGACAACATCACCAAATTGTCGGGCGATGTGTTGTCACTGCAAGATATCCTGTCCAACAAACAGACGCGCGGCGCATTTGGTGAAATTCAACTGACCGACATCGTGTCCAAGGCTCTGCCAACCGACAGCTTCCAGTTGCAGGCCACGCTGTCGAACGGGCGGCGTGCGGATTGCCTGATCCATCTGCCCAACCCGCCGGGCCCGATTGTGATCGACAGCAAGTTCCCGTTGGAGGCCTATGAGGCGCTGATTGGATCGACCAATGACATGGAGCTGAAAGCGGCGGTCCAGATGTTCCGTAGCACCGTGCGCAAACACATCACCGACATCGCCGAGAAGTACATTCTGGACGGGGAAACCGCCGATGGCGCATTGATGTTCCTGCCGTCCGAGGCGGTCTATGCCGAGTTGCACGCAAAGTTCCCGGAACTGGTGCAGGAGAGTTTCTCAAAACGCGTCTGGATCGTGTCGCCCACCACCTGCATGGCGACCCTGAACACCATGCGGGCGATCCTCAAGGATGCACGGATGCGCGAACAGGCGGGCGCGATCCGCAAGGAACTGGGCATGCTTCACAAGGATGTGGATCGTCTGGGCGAGCGGGTGGGGAACCTGGACAGGCATTTCGGGCAGGCGGCGAAGGATATCTCGGAAATCAAGATCAGTGCGGAAAAGGCGGGTCGCCGGGCGCAGCGACTGGACAATTTCGATTTCGAGGAACTGTCCCCGGAGGAACCATCAGACGTTGTTTCGCTGGCGCGACATGAACGCTGATCCGGACGCCCTGATCAGCGCAGCAGATTGATGAGGCGTGTGGGTCGCAATATGGCAAGAAACAGTCCGCTGCCGGAGATAGCACAACTGGTTGGCAAGGCCGAACAGGATGCTGAACGCATTGTCGGGCTGCTGCGAATGCTGGTGGCCTTTGGGTTGGGCGCTTTCTTTTTGGTGACGGTGCAACCAGTGCACAACACGGGTCATGCCGTGTTGGAGCGGCAGTGGATTTTTGCCCTTGGCACCATGCTCGCCTATTTTGCGCTGGGCCTTGCCACATGGACAGCCGCACGGAGACAACGCTTTTCCGGGTGGATGGCGTGGCCGGTTTCCGCTGCAGACTCGCTGTTTTTGGTCGTAAATGTCTGGGTCGGCATGCGGAACGTCGGCCTCTCCGGGGACGCAATATTCGTGTTGCCAGCCGTGTGGTTGGTTCCGGTTGTGCTGGCCTTTGGCGTTTTGCGGGGCAATCCCAAAATCATGGCATTGCAAGTCGCATTGCTTGTTCTGGGACTGTTGGTCTTGGTGGGCTCGGAAGCCGGATCCACACGCGGGCAAAGCACAAACCCGATCTGGCTGTTCCTGTCGCCGCCGCCGAACCTGATCCGCCTGTTCATGATTGCACTGGCGGGTGTTGTGTTGATCGTCGCGGCCCGTCGCGTGCATGCTCTGCTGTTTCAGTCCGTTACCGAGGCGCAGCGCCGCGCGAACCTGACCCGATACCTGCCGGTGCAGGTGGTGGATGACCTTGGTGAAAGCGGTCTGGCGGCCCTAAAAAAGGGGCGACGTCAGTTGGCCGGGCTGATTTTCATTGATTTGCGGGGTTTCACGACCTTGTCGCAACAATTGGAGCCTGAACAGGTGTCCGAGCTCATCGCGGCTTATCGCGGTCGCGTTTCAAAAGTTGTTCGACAAGAAAACGGGATCATCGACAAGTTCATCGGGGATGCGGTGATGATTGTCTTCGAGGGTGATCGCGCCGCCGAGCGGTGTCTGAGATGCGGATTGGGCCTGTGGGGTGAAATGCGCAGTTGGATTTCAGAGCGCAAGCAGGCAGGCTTTCCGACCCTGGCCACCGGGATCGGTTTGCATTGGGGTGAGGTCTTTATCGGTGTGATCGGCGATCAGGAAAGGTTGGAGTATTCGGTGTTTGGCGACACCGTCAATATAGCCGCCCGGCTGGAAAGCCTGACCCGTTCGCTGGATATGGATCTGATCCTGTCTGCGGAACTGATTGATGCGGCAGGCAATCCGGAACTTGAACATGATCTTGTGTCACTGCCCCCGATCGAAGTTCGGGGGCGCAGCGGTGAATTGGATTTGTTTGGAATACCCCGGCAAGGTGGTGCGAGGGATACCGACACGTTCTAGCGTCAGATCCGCAGGAACGGCTGGAACAGGCGCGGCATCAGTTTATTGAACTTCAGCGGCGCGTCGGTAACGGCCAGGCAGATGCAATCCTCCGAGATATCTGCCACCGGCGTATGTTCCAGATCCTCGTCCGCGATCTCGACGTCACCACGGGCAAAGTGGTCCACCTCATCGGTAAAAGCGCCCTGCAGAACCATCGTCAGTTCCATGCCATGGTGCCCGTGGTCCGGCACAGCCGCACCTGCCGGAATAAAGAGCAATCTGGCGGTTGCCTCCCGGGTTGTGGGCAGGATGGCTTGTTTGACGCCCATACCGATTGATTTCCAGCGGATGTCATCCACGGTGCCGCCGACATAGTCCTGCAGCGGCGACGGCAGTACGGCGCAACCCGGACGTGCAGGTTTGGGCGTCGGTGCGCCTTGGGCGATCAATGCCATTGTTGCAGCCAGCGAGTTTTCACCCATGCGGACGGGGCCCGCGTTTGCTTCAAGAACATGCCCGCCAACCGCATCAAAGCTTTCTGCCCGCGCACGGCATTCGTCGCACAGCGACAGATGCGTGGCGACCATCAGATCGAACGCTTCGGGCAGAGTACCTGCGGCATAGGCCATCAGCAGGTCGTCTGTCAGGTGATGTTTTATCGTTTTGCTCATCGTCTTCATCTCAGTTCATCGCATGGCGCAAGCGGTCCAGCGCCAGCCGTATCCGTGATTTGATCGTGCCCAGCGGCAATCCGGTCTGAGATGCAATCTCTCGATGGCTCAGATCTCCGAAATACGCCTTCTCGATCAGCTGTCTTTGCGCTTCTGGCAACGCCGAGAGGGCGCTGCGCAGCTGCGCGGTTTCCTGTTGCAGCGCGATCACATCGTCCTGATCCGGTTCTGCCTCGGGACCCCAACCCAGTTCCTCGGGTTCGGGGCGGCGTTGTTTGCGCAGGACGTCGATGCGCTTGTTCCGGGCGATCGTGAACACCCATGTTGCCACCGTGGCCCGGGCCGGGTCGAACAGATGGGCCTTATGCCATAAGGTCGCCATCACCTCTTGCGCGCATTCCTCGGCCATTGTGGCGTCAGACCCTGACTTGATCAGGAACGCCTTGATACGAGGCGCGAAGTGCTGGAACAGCTCGGCAAATGCCGCCTGATCCTGCGCATCCCGGATGCGTCTGACATGGGCCACCCACTCAGTTCTGGTGTCGCGACTGTCTTTCGCTCCGTTCACCGGCTTGCCCTTGATGCGTTTCTTTGCGCGCCAAGGCTGAGGGGCGACTGGTTCAGCCGCAGGTTCGTCCAAGGTCACGGTATTGATCTCGGTAAACATAACCACATTACGCGACGCGGCCCAAGCCGGATCACTTTATTCAGCCATTTTAATCCAAACCGGTCTGGCATGCGTATTTTAGTATGAGGCATTTCGCGGAAAAGAATGCTATTTGAGCAGTTTACAGGCAGATCGGAAAAAGCCGGATGACGCAAAAAGTCGACTATATTGCGGGCCATACCTTTCACGGGCGCAAGGGCGCGATTGAGAACGCGTTCCGGTATTCTGTCGACTACATCCTGCTGGACCCCGAGGCAGACCTGACAACACCCGCCCTGTTCTCCATTGATCGGGCCAACATTACAAACTGGCGAACTCTTGATCATGGCGGAGAGCCGGGCCATGGCCGCGGCGCGGATTGGCTACGCGCGCGCTTTGAGGACATGAGCGTTGCCCAACCCGCACGTATCTTGTTACTGACGCAGCCGCGCGTTTTGGGCCACGTCTTCAATCCGGTGAGTTTCTTCTTTTGTTTCGACGACAAAGACGGGCTCTATGCTGTTGTTGCCGAGGTGACCAATACCTATGGCACGCGCCATAGCTACCTGTGCCACAAGCCCGATTTTTCTGCGATTGAACCCTCGGACCGGATTGTCGCGGACAAGCTGATGCATGTGTCTCCGTTTCAGAAAATCGAGGGCACGTATACGTTTCGGTTCGACTTTCGCCCGGATCGCGTCGGCGTCTGGATCGACTATGGCCGCGACAGCGGCGGTCTGATCGCCACACTGACCGGCCCGCGCCGGGCCCTGACCAATCGTGTTATCCTGTGGTCGTTGGTGCGGCGCCCGTTCGGCGCTCGGCGCACCTTTGCTCTGATCGTCTGGCAGGCGTTGAAACTGTGGATCAAAAAGGCCAGGTTTCGGCCGTTTCGGACCGCCCCCGTGCCGGAAAACCCGGTTTCACGTGTCCGCCAATAGCCTTCTTCAGTTTGCGTAAGATCAAAGACGCCGTCGGTTTGGGATGGTTGTGATTGGTCAGGAACCGCGAACACAGGAGCTTTGACATGTTGGAAATCTCGGCCAGAAAAGTTGCCCAGGTCGCCATGATGGGCCGCGAGTTGAACCGGGCCGAAGCCGAGCTGCGGGCCTTTGTTGACCGTATGAGCGAAGATGAGCAGGCCGAATTGGTCGCGATCATGTGGATCGGTCGCGAAAGCTTTTTCGCCGAGGATCTTGCCGAAGCCATCGAAACTGCAAAATCCGAGGCGTCCACCCCTTGCGCCGATTACCTGATCGGAACGCCACATATGTCCGACCATCTTGAGAATGGACTGGATGCGCTTGGGATTTCCGCCGAAGACGTGGAAAACGATCTGATGTGAACACTGTGCCCGGTGAGAGGTCAGGGGGTGTGTACGCTTGGCGCAGCGTCTGCATTGCTCTTTTGCCTGGATGCCGGACCATTCTGTCGCCGAATTGATGCCCTTTGAACAATTAAGGAACGTTAACGTGGTACTCCGCTCGCGTTAACGATCAGCTCCTTTATTGAATGTCAGAACTTCATGTGATGGAGGAGAAAGACATGGAACACATCCACACAGCAAGACCACATAGCGGTCTGTTGGCGGGCATGATGTCCGCCTATGCCGAAGCCCGGACCGAGAATTTCCGGCGTCAGATTTTCTCTCAGACCGTTCGGAAACTTGAGAAACTATCGGACCAGCAATTGCAGGACATTGGCATCCCGAGGGATGAGATCAAGCAACGGGCCTATCAAAGCGTCTATGATCACAAACCCTATCGTCGGTAAGCGCAATGAAACCGGGGTACCCAGTCTGGGAAAGCTGCCCCGACCCAATCGTGAGGGGAAGGATATGTTGGACGGAAATCAGACCTATGCCACGAAACCTTCGGCCAGTGCGCTGCTGCTGTTCGACCGCGCCATGAAGATGCGGGCCATAAGGCGCGACATCGTCTGTGCCGCTCAGGAGTTGAACCGGATGTCGGACCACGATCTTTCCGAACTGGGAATAAACCGGACCGACATCGAAGAGACGATTGCGCGATACATCTGATCACAGGGCAATGGGTTCAACCGGCGCCCTGCGCAACGACTGTTGGAGGATTGAACAATCAGGCCATCCCGTCTTGCGGGGTGGCCTTGCCGTTTTCCGAGACGCTCGATTTATAGTGTAGCCGCAGGAAGGCCGGGTGCTCAGGCGAGTTGATCAACCACCTGCAAATGCTGCGCAAGCCTGTCGATCTCGCCCATCCAGTTGGTGACCAGTTTGGGATCGCTGGGGGCAGCATGCACACCAGCCGGGATCGCGCGGTTCAGGACGGCTTCGACGGCCAGTGATACAGGGATCGAGACCAACCGTGCCATGGCGGTACCGCGCGCGTCGCCCCAGGCATCCATGACATAAGTCTTGTGCCAGACTGCGCGGCCCTCGTTCTCGGCCTTCAGCCCAACACACAGCACGACGCGGTCCGGTTCACCCTCTTCGTAGGCGTTTTCCATCCAGAACTGATCCGACATCTCCTTCAGGCGAACGTCACCCTCGGGTCCGGACAGGGTTTCAATTTCGTGGAATACATCCGACCATGCGTCGGCCCAGCCATTCAAACGCAAGGTGCCGCGCACGAATTCCTTTACCGGCCAATGCTTCTCAAAATGGTACTGCTGCATGAACGGGATCGAGTCCCGGTTTGGATAGACTTCAAAACTCTCCGGCGTCGGCAAGGGCGCTATGTAGCTGGTGATCGCATCCCAGGGTCGGGCCACATCCAGCGGAGCATAGTCACGGATCGACCGGGACGGTGAACGCAGCGCTTTCAGGACGCCGAGCGGCGACCAGCTGAATTTATACCGGAACGGGTTGGGGTTCTTGGGGATACCGCCGCAATAGGAAATGAAACTCAGGTGGTTCTGGGGATCGAACGCGTCGGATGCGCGGTAATCGTCAATCAGCGCATGCGCCATCAGGTGGTCTATCCCGGGATCCAGTCCAACCTCGTTCACCAGCGCCACACCGGCTTCCCGAGCCTTTTCGTCCAAGGCGCGCATCTCTGGCGCGATGTAAGAGGACGAAACAAAGCTGGCGGCTTTGTCGATCGCCAGCTCCGCCAGCGGCACGTGCCAGTCGCCGGGCAGCATCGAGACAATCACATCGCCGGGTTCGAGAGCTTTCGCAAGGGCATCGATGTCAAAGGCGTGGATGTCATCGGTCAGGTCTCCCACCTCAGCCTTGGCCTTTTCGACAGTTCGGTTCCAAACGGTGACGGTGTGCCCCGCCTCGATCAGGCGGCGCAAACCGGGAATGGCCGACAGGCCCGTGCCACACCAGTGAATCGTCATCGCTCAGATCCTTTCGATATGCGTTTTGAAAGTTGTGGCCGCGCGGCCCCAGACGCCGCTGCCGATCTCGGTCAGGGTCAAAAGCGAGGGCAACAATTGCCCGGCGTAATCCTCGGAGCTTTCGACGGGCAGCATTGAAGGCAGGTTGTCTATGGCCATGACATCCATCACCGGGTCGGTCGCAACGCGCAGAGCCGGGTGATCCCAAGTGGTTGCCCTGTCGTAGATCGGAACAGGGTTGTAATCGCTGTCCGGATCGCACGCTACATCTCCGATGGCGGTCAGGGTGCGCGGGGCGTTCAAAGCTTCGCGCGGAACAAAGACCGGTGTTCCCGGGCGCGCGAAGATGCAGTTCAGAAACAGATCATGGTCCAGGATTTCGGGGAACGGCCCGCCGCCGGCGGTTTCGGCCATATCCCATTTGGTGACCTGCACACCCAGTGCTTCGCATAGGTCTGCTGCACCCGTGCCGACCCGGCCCAGAGCCCCTATGACAATGGCGCGGGGGCGCGGGTGCCCGGTCGCGTCCAACTCGGTTAACAACTCGGCGTTCAGGGCGTCCTTGTCTGAATAGACTCCAACGGGCGGGCATTCTTCACCCCGTTGCTGAGCGGCCCATGTCTTTAGTGTGACAGCAGCCCCGGCGTAACCGGCCCAATAGCCAAAGGCGGCGACGCGGCGGCCATCTTCATCCACGAGATATTCCAGATCATAAAGCGTGCCGCCCCCGGCCTTGAACCGCTCCAGCAGCGTCCGGCCGGAATGCTGACCCTTGTAGGCGTGGCCGAACATGATGTGGCGATGAGGCAGAGATGTGCCGTCCTCTGGCAGTTCCTTGAGGCCAAAAATGATTGCGTCACGTGGGGCCTGGGGCCAGGAATTCTCCGCTGCGATCTCACATCCGACGTTTTTGTAGCCATCAATCGGTATCGCCCGAACCGAGCTTTCCTCGACCGTCACGCGCAGACCAGCGGCGATTAGCGCTGCCGCGCCTTTGGGCGTCAGGCCCGCCCGTTCTTCATTTTGGCGCTGTTCGGCCCTGACCCAGAGATGTGTCATTGAAGTTCCTTTGGTCAGAGCATTCCGGCGGCCCTGATGGCCTGAACCGAAGCGCGGGCTTCCATGGCGTCGCGAAACGCCACGATCTTTGGAAAGGCAGCAACGTCCACGCCGTCCCCTTCCAGCCAACTGCACACGACATACAGATAGGCATCGGCGAGGCTGAACTGGTCGCCCAGCACTAACGGGCCCCGCAACCCACTGGACACAATGTAGTCGCAGGACGCCGTCATGGTCTCGGCCACCTTGGCCGCCATATCGTCCCAGCTGGATTGTGCGTCGGCCCAGCGATGGCCGCGTTTCCTATGCGCGTGGTTCACATGCATGGTGGAAGCGAGGTAGTACATCACCTCGCGCATCCGGGCGGCCAGCAGCGGGTCGGTCGGGATCAGATTTGCTTGCGGCGCTTTTGCAGCGATGTATTCCAGCAGGGCACCCGTCTCGGTCAGGATGCCGCCCTCTACCGCCAGCGCCGGAACACGCCCCTTGGGGTTGATCTGGTGATAGGCTGGTTTCGTTTGCTCGCCGCTGGCGAAATCCAGCCGGATCAGTTCGTACTCCAGTCCGGATTCCTCCAACGCTATGGCGACGGCAACCGAAATGGTGCGGGGGGCGTAATATAGCTGCATCGAGGCTTCTCCGTTAAAGCATGTCAAAGATGCGTCTGGGCAAACTGTCGGTCCGGCGCTTCCAGATGCGGGACCGCGTTGAACAGGACCGGGCTGAGTTGGGTCCCGATCGGGTGCAGACGATGCATCGACGTGTTCATGATGGCAAGAGCCACGCGCGCCATTGACGAAATGTCCAGACCCATCGCTTGCCGTACAACCATCGAAATCAGCCCGCCGGATGTCACAACAATTGCAGGGCCGCCCTCGGTTCCGATGTCGTGCAGCGCATCGGATACGCGTTGTTCGAATTCCGAAAAAGTCTCGGGCGTATCGCTGATTTCCCCGTTGGCCCATGCGGCAAATGTCTTGGGCAGGTGTTGAACAAACCCTTCGCGGTCGGTTGGAATGACCTCACCGTGTTGTTGCTCGAACAGTTTGGCGATGTTGAAATACTCGATCTCGTTCAAGCGCGGATCTTGTATGGGGTCCGACAGGCCCATGCTGGCGGCGGTTTCAACATGTCGCACCAGCGTGCCGCAATACACCCGCGGATGATGCGCGCGTGTCTCGCGCAGATGTGCGCCCAACCAATGCGCCTGCTGATGGCCAAGTGCACTCAGTTTGTCATAGTTCTCTTCGTCGCGCGCAGCGGTGTTCGCCTGACCGTGACGAACCAATGTGATGTGTGACATGACGGTCCCTCTTGGACGAACTCTTAGGACAGGTTCCGGGCCGGGACCAGAGGGGTTTCTCGGGCCGGTTCCAAAATTTTTGGCTGATAGACGCCCTCGGCTTGCGCGACGATCCGCGCCGCGTATTGTTGCGGCATTTCTGGAGGGGGCGGACTATGGCCATTGATGAAAAACGGTTTCTGGCCGATCTGCACAAGCTGCGCGAGTTCGGAGCGTCGGGTGTCGGCAAAGGTGTTGTGCGTCCTGCGTATTCCGAGGCGGACATTGCCGCACGCCGCTGGCTGGCGTCACGCATGCAAGACGCGGGTCTGAAGCCACATTTCGATCCGGTCGGAAACCTGTTCGGCCTGGCGGACTCGCCCTCGCTGTTGATGGGCTCCCATTCGGACAGCCAGCCCGAAGGCGGCTGGCTGGACGGTGCCTTGGGTGTTATCGCGGCGCTTGAAGTCGCGCGCGCCAGCGACCACCCCATATCGGTCGTCAGTTTCCAGGATGAAGAGGGCCGTTTCGGTGTCACGACCGGTTCCGCGATCTGGTCCGGGGGTTTGTCGTTGGCTGAGGCAGACAGTCTGACGGATCACTCCGGTACAACCTTTGCTGACGCGCGGGCGTCCATGCGGGACTTGGCACAGGGTTTTGTCGATCCGGCTCAGTTCACAGGTTTTATCGAGATGCATATCGAGCAGGGCCCATCACTGGATCAGGAAGGTAAAAAAATCGGCGTTGTGACCGATATTGTGGGCATCCGTGACATGGTGATCTGTTTCGAGGGGCAGCAGAACCACGCCGGCACGACACCGATGCATTTGCGCCGCGATGCGTTTCAGGCTCTGTCTATTTTCAACTCCGAAATCACCGCGCGGTTTCGGAACGTTGTGACCCCGCAGACCGTTTGGACAATCGGGCATGTTGATCTTCACCCCAACGCATCCTCGATTGTTCCGGGGCGCGTCCGGTTTTCAATGCAGTGGCGGGATCGTTACCCTGATCGTCTTTTGCGAATGGAAGAAATCATTCGCATGACCGCGCAGGATATCGCGGACCGTAAAGGAATGTCGTTGAGCTTTGGTCCACTGCTGGGGCTGGAGCCGGTTGCAATGGATAAGGCTCTGCAGGCGTCGCTTGAAAAGGGCGCCCAGCAAGCTGCCCCGGACCTGTGGCGTCACATGCCGTCCGGCGCCTTGCACGACGCGACAAACGTCGCGCGGCTGATGCCGGTCGCCATGCTGTTTGTGCCGTCGATCGATGGAATCAGTCATGACTTTGCAGAGGACACGGCGGAGGGCGATCTTGTTACCGGCCTTCGTGTTTTGGAACATGCGGTAGACGTATATGGGGGCTGAAAGCAAAATCTTGTGTGTTGCGTAACGGAAAAAAGTTTCCTATAGGAAATCTTAAACAGTGATGCATGTGCTCATATCCCATCTAAAGTGGCGCAATCGGTCGTTGCAAATTGCTCGGCTTGATTCAGACTAACGAGCATTCGTGCTGATGACTTGGAACGAAAAGGTACACGCCATGACAGACGCTCCAAAACGCACACCTTTGTACGACTTGCACGTTGAACTCGGCGGCAAGATGGTCGATTTCGCGGGTTGGGAGATGCCGGTTCAGTACCCTTTGGGGATCATGGGTGAGCATAAGCAGTGCCGCGAAAAGGCGGCGGTGTTTGATGTGAGCCATATGGGTCAGGTGATCCTGCGGGGCGAAAATGTCGGAGAAAAGCTCGAGGCGCTGTGCCCGCAGGCTTATGCGACGCTGAAGGAAGGCAAGGCGCGGTACGGGTTTTTCACGAACGCGGAAGGCGGGATTATGGATGACCTGATCGTGTCGAACGCGGGCGATCACTACTTCGTTGTGGTGAACGCGGCGCTGCGGCATCAGGACATCCCGCATATGCAAGCCCATCTGGACGGCGTCGAAGTGACCGAAATCTTCGATCGTGCGCTGGTGGCGGTGCAGGGCCCGAAGGCCGAGGATGTGGTGGGTGAGCTCTGCCCCGCAGTGCGTGAGTTGAAGTTCATGGAAACCATGGTGGGTGACATCAACGGTGTCGAATGCCGTATCTCGCGGTTGGGGTACACAGGCGAGGACGGTTACGAAATCTCGATCCCTGAGGACAAGGCCGTCGAGATCACAAGGGCGTTTCTGGCGCATGAGGATTGCGAACCGGCGGGACTGGGGGCCCGTGACAGCCTGCGGCTGGAGGCCGGGCTTTGCCTGTATGGCAATGACATCGACCAGAGCACTTCGCCGATTGAGGCGTCCTTGGGTTGGGCCATTCAAAAACGCCGCAAGGAAGAAGGCGGCTTCCCGGGTGCAGACCGCGTGCAAAAAGAACTGGCTGAGGGCGCATCCCGCAAGCTGGTCGGCATAAGGCCTGAGGGTCGTGCACCTGCCCGTCAGGGTGTCGAGATCCAGTGCGCCGAAGGCAATTCGATTGGTCAGATCACTTCGGGCGGATTTGGCCCGACTGTCGGTGCACCGGTTGCGATGGGCTATGTCTCCGCAGGGCATGGTGAACCGGGCGAAACCGTCAACCTGATCATCCGGGGCAAGCCGCAACCCGCCGAGATTGTGGCGCTGCCCTTTGTCACCCAGAATTACAAGCGTTGAAGCCAGGAGAGAGACAATATGGCAACCTATTATTCCGAAGAGCATGAATGGCTGAATGTTGAAGGGGACACGGCCACGCTGGGCATCACGGCGCACGCGGCCGAGCAACTGGGTGACGTGGTTTTTGTGGAACAACAGGAAGTTGGTAACGAATTCGCAAAAGACGGCGAGATCGGCGTGATCGAATCCGTCAAGGCGGCGTCCGAGCTTTATGCGCCGGTTGACGGCGAGATCACCGAGGTGAATGAGGCGTTGGCCGACAATCCCGGCGCGCTGAACGAAGACCCCGAGGGCGAGGCCTGGATTTACAAGATCAAGATCAGCGACGCCTCGCAACTGGAAGATCTGATGGATGAGGCTGGTTACAAGGCCTTCATAGGCTGACCGTGCTGCGGGGCTTGCACAAGGCTCCGCCTCTTCATCTTACTACTAATACTACCGCCGGAGGCTCCTGATGGAGCGGCTGGGTGAGACATTCCTTGAGGAGCGTTACCAATGGCTTTCAAACTCACTGACTACGAAGCCTATGACTTCGCCAATCGCCGCCACATCGGTCCCAGCCCGACCGAGATGCGTGACATGCTCAAAGTGATCGGCTTCAAGACGCTGGACCAGTTGATCGACGCCACCGTCCCGCCTGCGATCCGTCAGAAAGAGCCGCTGGACTGGGGTCCGGCGATGACCGAGCGCGATGCGCTGTTCTACATGAAAGAGGTGGCGAGCAAGAACAAGGTTCTGACCTCGCTGATCGGTCAGGGCTATTACGGCACCACCACGCCGGCGCCGATCCTGCGCAACATCCTGGAAAACCCGGCCTGGTACACGGCCTACACGCCGTATCAGCCCGAGATCAGCCAGGGCCGACTTGAGGCGCTGCTGAACTTCCAGACCATGGTCAGCGACTTGACCGGGCTGGACGTGGCCAATGCGTCCTTGCTGGACGAAGCCACCGCCGCCGCCGAGGCCATGGCGATGGCCAAGCGCGGCGGTCGGTCCAAGGCCAACAACGCAGCCTTCTTCGTGGACAAGAACTGCCACCCGCAGACCATCGCGGTGATCAAAACGCGGGCCGAGCCTCTGGGCATCGAGGTGCAGGTCGCTGACCCCGACAGCCTTGATGCCGGCGCCGTTTTTGGCGCGATCTTCCAGTACCCCGGCACCCATGGTCATGTGCGCGACTTCACCAACGAGATCGCGGCGCTGCATGAACATAAAGCCATCGCCATCGTCGCTGCCGACATCCTGTCGCTGGCGCTGCTGAAATCCCCGGGCGAGATGGGCGCGGATATCGCCATCGGCTCGACCCAGCGCTTTGGCGTGCCGATGGGCTATGGTGGCCCGCATGCCGCTTACATGGCGACCACTGACAAGCTGAAACGCGCGATGCCGGGCCGGATCATCGGCGTCAGCATAGACAGCCGTGGCAACAAGGCCTACCGCCTCGCCCTGCAAACCCGCGAACAGCATATCCGCCGCGAGAAAGCCAACTCGAACGTCTGCACCGCGCAGGCGCTGCTGGCCGTCATTGCCTCGATGTATGCCGTGTATCATGGTCCCGATGGGATCAAGGCGATCGCGCAATCGGTGCACCGCAAGACCTCGCGCCTTGCTGTTGGTCTGGAGGAAGCAGGTTTTACCGTTGAACCGGAAGTGTTCTTCGACACGATCACGGTCGAGGTCGGCCACCTGCAGAAAACCGTCATGGAAGCCGCGGTGGCGCGTGGTGTGAACCTGCGCAAGGTGGGAGACACGAGAGTAGGCATCAGCCTGGACGAGCAAACCCGCGCCGAAACTATTGAGGCGGTCTGGGGGGCCTTCGGTATTGACCGCAAGGATGACAGCTCGAACAAGCAATACCGCCTGCCCGACTATGCCCTGCGCGAAAGCGCCTACCTGACCCACCCGATTTTCCACAAGAACCGGGCCGAGGCCGAGATCACCCGCTATATGCGCCGTCTGGCCGACCGTGATCTGGCGCTGGACCGGGCGATGATCCCGCTGGGCTCCTGCACCATGAAGCTGAACGCCACGATCGAGATGATCCCGGTCACCTGGCCCGAGTTCGGCAATCTGCACCCGTTCTGCCCCGAAGATCAGGCGCAGGGTTATCACGAGATGATTGCCGATCTGAACGACAAGTTGTGCCAGATCACCGGCTATGACGCGATCTCGCAGCAGCCCAACTCAGGCGCGCAGGGCGAGTACGCGGGCCTGCTGACCATCCGCAATTATCACTTTGCCCGCGGCGAAGGGCAGCGCAATGTCTGCCTGATCCCGACCTCGGCCCATGGCACCAACCCGGCCTCGGCGCAGATGGTGGGCTGGCAGGTCGTGCCGGTGCAGGCGGATGAGAACGGCAACATTGATCTGGTCGATTTCCGCGCCAAGGCCGAGAAGCACTCGGATCATCTGGCCGGCTGCATGATCACCTATCCGTCCACCCATGGCGTGTTCGAGACCACCGTGCAGGAGGTCTGCCAGATCACCCATGATCACGGCGGTCAGGTCTATATCGACGGGGCCAACATGAACGCCATGGTCGGCCTGTCACGCCCCGGTGACATTGGTGGTGACGTCAGCCACCTGAACCTGCACAAGACCTTCTGCATCCCGCATGGTGGTGGCGGCCCCGGCATGGGTCCGATCGGCGTAAAGGCGCATCTGGAGGAACATCTGCCCGGCCATCCGGAATACGGCACCGCTGTGGGCCCGGTCTCGGCCGCGCCCTTTGGGTCTCCGTCCATTCTGCCGGTCTCATGGGCCTATGTGCTGCTGATGGGCGGCGCGGGTCTGACGCAGGCCACCAAAGTGGCGATCCTGAACGCCAACTATATCGCCGCGCGCCTGAAGGATGCCTACCCGATCCTCTACACTTCCGAGACCGGCCGTGTAGCGCATGAATGCATCCTCGACACCCGCCCGCTGGATGAGGCAGCGCATGTCACCGTCGACGATGTCGCCAAGCGCCTTGTCGATTCAGGCTTCCACGCGCCCACGATGAGCTGGCCAGTGGCCGGCACCCTGATGGTCGAACCCACGGAATCGGAACCGATGGCCGAGCTCGACCGCTTCTGCGACGCCATGCTGTCGATCCGCTCGGAGGCGCAGGACATCATCGACGGCACAATCGATGCGGAAAACAACCCGCTGAAAAACGCCCCCCACACCGTGCGCGATCTGGTCGGTCAATGGGACCGCCCTTATACCCGCGAACAGGCCTGCTTCCCGCCGGGCTCCATGGGCGTCGACAAATACTGGTCCCCCGTCAACCGCGTCGACAACGCCTACGGAGACCGGAACCTCATCTGCACCTGCCCGCCCATGTCAGAATATGAGGAAGCGGCCGAGTAAGCATTCAATCAACCCCCGCCAAAGGGCGGGGGTTTCATCATGGAACGAACCCCTCGGGTACACCAAATGGTGGCGTATCCACACTCGTGCCTGTCAGTGCGTTCAGAAAGTCGACCAGGGTGTCGATCTCAGCATCGGTCAACGCGACCGGAGTTATGTCTATCCTGGTGCGCTGACGTTCCATTTCAAAGCGGTCATCCCAAACCACGAAATCCGCTTTTTGCAGCCATGGAACTTCGGGCAGCGCGGCCATATCGCGGGTCCATTGCGACAGGCTGTATGTGGGGTTCAGATGATGCCGGATCATGCTTTCGAGATCGGGAAACGCGCCATTGTGACCGTAAGGCGCAGTCAGGGCGACATTGCGCAGCATGGGAGTGCGAAAGCGATAGGCGTCGTCGATCCGGTTGCTTTCCCCCATGCGACCGACGTCGCGGGCGTAGGGGTCCCATTGCCGTGTACGTCCCGGTCCAAACGGGGGCAGGGCCAGCGCATGAAACTTCTGATCCGACATCAATGGCCCGGAATGGCAAGTGGAACACTGTGCCTTTCCGTAAAACAGCCGCATGCCGTCTTTCTCCGCAAACGACAGCGCCTCGCCGTTTCCTGCGAGATACTGATCGAACGGGCTGTCGGTGCTGCGCCATTCGATGGCCATGAACGCCGCCAGTGCGTTGGCGATCTGGGTGATCGTGATATCCTCGGTCTGCTTGATGTCATCGAATGCGGCGACGACGGCAGGGCCATAAATCGGATCGGTGCGCACGCGTTTGGCAAGGATCGGCCAGCCTTTGTCGATCCGGTCGTGCACGGCCCCTGTGACTTGGTTTTCGGCAACGTTGCCTGCCATTTCGAACTGCGAGGTCAGGGGGAAAAGCGCTTGCGCGGCGAGCAAAGAGTTCAACCCACCCGGCAGCCATTCCTGCGCCGGTGAATTGAACCCGTTGCCGTAGACATCCGAGATGCTCAGCCGGCCATCGTGGAACACGGTGTGGATGTCTTTCGCCCCAAGGTTCCACAGCCCGGGCGAATTGCGCGGAATGCGCTTGCGTATCCTGTCCGCGCCACGCCCCGGTGTGCGGTCTGGCCCGAGACCCTGTCCGCCCTCGCCGATGCCTAATGATAGCCCATCCGATGTGCCGAAATCCGGATGGTGGCAATGGGCACAAGCGATGTTCTGATTGCCCGACAGGATTGGATCGTAAAACAGTTGATGACCGATGGCGGCCTGTTCCATATCAAAGGGGATGAAATCAGCATCTGTCAGCGGGCGCGGCAAATCCTGTGCCACCGCGGTCCCGGCCCAGAGGAATGCAGCCACACCATGCGCCAGTTTGTTCTTGCCCTTTGCTTTCTTGCGACCCCCGCTCTTGCCGAATTGGAACAAGCGCGCGATCTGATGGAAGCCGGAGAATTCGAGGCTGCGCGACAGGAACTTCTGCCAGCCGCCCGGTCGGGCAATGCCGAGGCCGAGGAATTGATTGGCGTGATGTACGGGTTGGGTCTGGGCGTCGAACAGGATTATGAGCGCGCATTCGAATGGTATCTGCGCGCGTCGATGAAGGGGCATCCGGGGGCGCAGTCGGGTGTCGGCTGGTACTACGAACTGGGTCTCGGGATGCCAGCGCCTGATCTGGTGCGGGCCTACATGTGGTACACGCTCAGCGCCATCGGAGGCGACCCCGACGCGGCGATCAGCCTTGAGGAAGTGGTCAAGAAAATGACGCCGGAGCAGATCGAAAGGGCGCATGTTCTGGTCAACGACTACAAAGGGTGGATGTACCCGTTTCGATAAGGGCCGGGCCATGAGACCCGACCCAATGTTTTAATTCAGGTCTGCATCGCGTGAGGCGTTTACATCGGCCTCGGCCGCAGCAACCGCTTCGGTCAGCGCGACAAAGATTTCGTCGCCGCGGGCGACATTCGACTGGAACCAGTCGTAGACCGGCGTCGCAGCTTCCTTGAATGCGGCCTTCTGATCGGGCGTCAGGACATACAGGTCACCACCACCGGCAACGAAATCCTCATAAGCCTGAATGGATTTGCGCTTGGGCGAGGCAAAGGTGGCCTGCTGCAGTGCATAGAATCCGTCGACCACGACGCGGCGCAGGTCCTCGGGCATTTCCTGGAACTTTGCGTTGTTCATCCACCACAACGCGCCCATGTAGGCATGTCCGTCCAGCGTAACATATTGCAGGCCCGCATCCGGGAATTTCATACCCATGATGTCGGTTATGCCGTTCTTGGAGCCTTCAACAACGCCGGTCTGGAAGCTGGTGAACAGTTCCGGCCACGGGATCGGAGTGGGCGATGCACCCAGAGCCTTGACCAACTCCTGCGGCAGGTCGGCAACCACGGTACGGATTTTCAGACCTTCCATATCAGCAGGCTCGGCAATCCGGCGTTGTGTGTTGGCGAAGTTGCGCCAGCCGCCAGTGTTGCCGATGGTCATCAAACGGATGGCGCCGCCGGAATCCTCCAGCGCCATGTCGCGCATCTGACGGGTGAAATCGCCGGACAGCACATGTTCGGCAATCCGGTCATCGGCCATCAGATAGGGCAGATCCAGAACCTGCACGTAGGGGAAGATGCCGGAGGCCCCACCCGAGGTAGAGATGTAGATATCGATGGTGCCATCCGCCACGCCCTGCAGGCACTCGGCGCCGTTCGAGCAGAGCTGTGTGCCGATGAAAAGCTCGACTTCGATGGCACCGTTCGACGCCGCTTCGACGTAGTTCTTGAAAACGACGAGACCATCATAGTCCTCGTCATTTTCGTTGGAATTTGCTGTCGCGCGCAGTGTGAAATCGGCGGCTGTGGCGGCCATGGCGGACGCGGCCACCAGCGATGTCGCCACCGCTGCGGTTTTGATGAAGTCTCTGAGCATGCGTTTCCTCCCTGTGATACTCAGTTAGTTTGCAAATCCCGTTATCCTCGGGATCGTCATGGATAGTGCGGGAATATAGGTGATCAGAAAGATCACTATGATCTCGACGGCCAGGAACGGCAGGATCGCCTTGGCGATGGTTTCGACCCGTTCACGTGAGACCGCCGCAGCCACAAACAGCACCAGTCCCATCGGGGGCGTGGCAAGGCCGACTGTCAGGTTGACGCTCATGATGATGGCAAAGTGGATCGGGTCGACGCCAAGGCTGGTGAAAATGGGGCCGAGGATGGGCCCGAGGATGATGATCGCCGGACCAGCATCCAGAAACATGCCAACGATGAACAGCAGCAGGTTGATCAGGAACAGCAGGATCAGCGGGTTTTCCGACAGGCTGAGGATCAGCGAGGCCAGTTGTTCGGGTGCATGGCTCAGGCTGACCACGGTCTTGAACGCCATCGCGGCACCAACCAGCAGCAGCACCACGGCGGATGTCATTCCGGCATTGCTCAGAACGTCTGGGACTTCTTTCCAGGACAGCGTCCGCAAGACGAAGAACCCGATGATGAACGCGTAACCAACGGCGACCGCTGCGGCTTCGGTTGGTGTGAAGATACCGCCCAGAATACCGCCCAGAATGATGACAGGGGTCATCAGCGGAAAGAAGGCCTTGAGACTGGCCTGTCTGCGTTCGCCCCATGTGTATTTGCGGCTGGCCACGGGAAAGTCGTACCGATCTGCCATCAGCTTGATCATCAGCATCAGGCCAACGCCAACCATGACCCCCGGAACAATGCCTGCAAGGAAGAGGGCGGCGACGCTTTCACCCATAACGTAAGCATAGATGATCATGATGCCCGAGGGTGGAATGATCGGTCCAATCACCGAACTGGCCGCCGTGATTGCGGCGGCGAATTTGCGTGTGTAGCCCTGCTTCTCCATCGCCGGGATCAGCATCGACCCCAGTGCGGACGTGTCCGCAACTGCCGATCCGGACAGGCCGGCGAAGAGGATGGAACTCAGCACGTTCACATGTGCAAGGCCACCGCGCAGGTGGCCCATCAGCGCCTGACTGAACTCGACGAGGCGGATCGTGATGCCGCCGCGGTTCATCAGTTCCCCCGCAAGCATGAAGAACGGTATGGCCATCAGCGGGAAGCTGTCCATGCCGTTATAGACATTGCGATACAGCAGCGTGATGTCGTTGGTCTGACCATTCAGCCATAACAGGATACCGGGTGCCGCAAGCAGCGCGAAGAACACAGGCAGGCCGATCAGCAGGAAGATCAGGAATGTCGGAAGGAACCAAATCAGCATTTATTCAGCCCCCACCGCTGCGTCGGGGATTTCCGGCAGCAAGTGACCGCCGCCCAGCATGGTTATGAACGAGCGCAGGATCAGCTCGACGTTGACCGCAATCAACAGCACGATCCCCACCAGCAAAGAGGCCATCATCCAGCTGCGCGGAATGCGGAACCATTCATCAAAGCTGAACGATGTCGGCAGGTACAGCGCCGCGGTTGCGAATTTGCCGCCAAAGCCGGTGACTTCGGACCAGCCGATTGTGACAGCCACCAGCAAAACCGCCAGCGAAATCAAAAGCAGAAAGATATTCAGCGTCTGTCCGACGCCGCGTGGCAGGAACCTCTGCAACATGTCGATGGCCACAAAACCGCCGCGTCGGAAAGCGGTGGGTGCCATCAGGCCAGTCATCCACAACATGCAGAAGCGGGCAGCTTCGTCTGGCCAAGGCAGCGCGTTGTCCAATATGTATCGAAAAAACACCTGAATCAGGATGGCCACAACCATCAACGCGATTGCAACGACGCCAACCGCGCGGCCCAATCGCAGCACGGTTTCGTTCACGAGTGCAATCGGCGCAAGCACCGATGCCAGTCCGCCCATGCGGATCCTCCCATTTCGACCGCGGGTTTTCCCCGCAGCGGTTTTCCCACGCTTATTGGTGCGCGAATTGGCCGAGTTTCCCGGCGTAAAAGGTCAGGGCGTCTCCCTCCGCCATGCTGACCCGTAGTACCTTACCTACCACAATAACGTGATCGCCCGCATCGTGATACGCATGTTGTTCGCACTCGAACCGCGCCAGACAGTCCGGCAGCAGCGGTGTGCCGTTGACGCAGCGCTCGTGTTCGATGTCCCGCAGGGCATGCGCGTTCCTTGAACAGCCGAAACACAACTCGGCCTGTTCCGCCGACAGCACATGAACGCTGAAGTGGCGGGCCTTGTGGAAATAGGGGAACCGGCGCGAGTTCCGGTCGCCAGCCCACATCACCAGTGGGGGGTCGAGCGACAGCGACGAAAAACTGTTGGCGGTTATGCAAATCGGTCCGTCGTTGCTGTCGCAGGTGACAATTGTCACTCCGGTGGCAAAGCGGCCAAAAGCATCCCGTAACGTGCGGGTGTCGTCCTTGTGGGGAATGAAGGTTCTGGCCAAGTCCTTTGAGATTGCGTTCATCATGGCACCTCATGTCCCAGTGCCGCCTCGTAGAGACGGAACCAGGTTTCGCGATCCAGATTGACTTTCAGGGCGTCGGAAATCCGCTTGATACGGTCGAGATTGTTGGTGCCCAGAACGGGCAAAATCCCGGCAGGATGGGCCAACAGGAACGCAATCGCGACCGCAGCGCGGTCGACGTTGAACTCTGCCGCGATCTCGTCTGCGACCACGCCAACCGGAGGGTTGCCAGCCATCAGCAAACCGCCCCCAAGGGGCGACCAGGCCATGACGGCCTGCCCGTGTTGCTGGTGAAAGGCCAGGTCGCCGTTGGTGAACGGGCCGATTTCGCCAAGTGACAGCTCGATCTGGTTGGTCACCAGCTGAGTCTTCATCGCCGATTGCAGCAATTGCCAATCCCAGGGACGGAAATTGGACACGCCGATTGCGCCGACCTTGCCGCTGGCGATCACCTCATCCAGGGCCGCTCCGGTTTCGTGGTGATCCATGAACGGATCGGGGCGGTGGATCAACAGCAGGTCGATGTGGTCGATTGCCATTTCCCGCAGCGAGGTCTCGACGGATTTCAGAATATGCGCGCGCGAGGTGTCGTAGTATTTGACCTTTGCGTCCGCGTAGCGGCCGCATGGCGCGACGATGTCACATTTGGTGACAATCTCCATCTGTTTGCGCAGGCCGGGATTGGCGCGCAGGGCATTGCCCAGAACCGCTTCGGCCCCGTAGTCACCATAGATATCCGCCTGATCAAATGTCGTGATGCCCTGATCCAGACAGGCCTGAATTTTGGCTTCGACATGGTGCGCCGAGGTATCTTCGTCGTCGCCCAGTCGCCACATGCCATAGACAAGGCGGCTCATTTTCAACGTTTCGGATAGTTTCACACGTTGCATCAACGACGGACTCCAGTGCCCAGCGGCGTGGCCGGGATGTTTGCGGGGATCCTTCCGTAGGCTTCAGGAAGAGAACATGTTTTCAGGTTGGGCATCACCCGCGCACCAAAATGCCGGGCCTCGTCCATGTGTGGATAGCCAGAGAAGATAAAGGCCCGGATACCCATTTTCTGATAGTCTTCGATCTTGGACATGACCTGATCGGTTGATCCCACCAACGCCGCACCACAACCTGATCGGGCCCGTCCCACACCAGTCCAAAGTCCGGGTTCGACATAGCCATACTCATCCGCTAGATCGCGGTTCTTGGCCTGATGCGCCACGCCCAGAGACGTCGCATCCAGCGCGCGTTCCCGGATGGCCCGGCCGTATTCATCGTCCAGTTTCGAGACGATGTAGTCCGCATACTCTTGTGCTTCGGCTTCGGTGTCGCGAACGATCATGTGAACGCGCAAACCATAGTCCAGTGTCCGGTTGTAGTTTTCAGCAACGGCATGGACGGCCTTCATGCGTTCGGCCAGTTGATCCTTGGTTTCCGGCCACATCAGGTAAACGTCGCAATGCTCGCCACATAGGTCCAGCGCGGACGGAGAATAGCCGCCGAAATACAGAAGCGGCCCACCGGTCTGGTACGGTTTGGCCGGATCGGTCGTCAGGCCCGAGAAATTATAGACCTCTCCGGAATGATTGATCTCATCCCGCGTCCAGGCCTGTTTCAGAATTTCCACCACTTCACGCGAGCGTTGATAGCGATAGGCGCTGTCAGCTTTTTCGCCCGGGAAATCGGACGAGATGATGTTGACCGTCAGCCGACCCTCGAGCATGTGATCCAGCGTCGCGATGGTTCGGGCCAGCATGATCGGCTGCATTTCACCGCAACGCACAGCGGCCAGCAGATTGATTTTTTCCGTGATGGGCGCGCATCCCGCAACAAAGCTCAGAGTGTCCTGCCCAACCTGATACGACGAGGGACACAGGATGTTGCGGAACCCCTGTGCCTCGGCTTCTTTGACGATGCCCGAACAATGGTCCCAACTGGACCGCAGATCCCCATCCGGCACCCCGAGAAATTGGTAGTCGTCCGAGCACAGCGCCGCAAACCACGAAACCTCGGCCGCATCCAGATCGGGGGATGTGATGGGGACGATGGTCATTTGATTCACGCTCCGTACATCTTTGACTTTCCTCTTGCGTAGCAATCACATTGATGTAGATCAATAGTGTATCAATTTTTCCTGCGACCGAGTGAAGCACGCCCAGTGTCTCCGAACAGCCGAAACCCGAATGCCTTGCCGATCTATGTGCAGATCGCGGAACTGCTGATCCGCGACATCGCTGCGGGTCGGCTGATAGATGGTGAGAGGCTGCCGCCCGAGCGCGAGATGGCAGCGGGGCTGCAGGTGTCGGTCGGAACGTTGCGCAAATCGCTCGCTGAGCTTGAGAAAAAAGGGATGTTGGAGCGTATTCAGGGATCCGGCAATTACGTGCGGGAGACGGGAACGCAAAACAGTGTCTATGCGATGTTCCGGCTGGAGCTGCCTCAGGGGGGCGGTTTGCCGCGTGCGGATATCCTGTCTGTCGACCACCTGAGTAAGCCTGACGCTTTGCCGGAATTCGGTGCCTCCGATACCGGATCCCGCGTGCGTCGAATGCGATATCTGAATGACACAATTATTGCCGTCGAAGAAATCTGGCTGGACGAATCAGTGGGGCTGATCGACCAGACGCTGCTGTCGGACTCGCTTTATCGCTATTACCAGCAGCAGTTGGGGTTCTGGATCACCCGGGCTGAAGACCGGGTTTCGGTCAGCTCTCTGCCCGAGTGGACGCCATCGGGTTTCACCAAACCTGCCGGTGAAACGGTTGGATACATCGAACGGTTTAGCTGGTCCGAACGGGCAGAACCCGTCGAGTTTTCGAAAACGTGGTTCGATCCGGATCGGGCCACCTATGTACAACGGCTGAAGTAAGAAGAATGAGGAACTGCGCATGATCCGGACCATCAATTACGGGCTGATCGGATGCGGCATGATGGGGCAAGAGCATCTGCACAATATCGCGTTGCTGGACGGAACCCGCGTCGCCGCAGTTTTTGAGCCGGATGCGGGCATGAAACAGATCGCACAGAACATCGCGCCAACTGCAGCAATGGTATCGTCGGTTGAAGACTTGCTGGCGGTCGAAGATCTGGACTGCATCGTCATCGCCAGCCCGAACCACCTCCACGTGGATCAGATCGAACAGATATCCCGAACGCGCCCGTTGCCGTTGCTGGTGGAAAAACCCTTGTTCACCGATCCCGATGACGCGGCGCGACTGGCCGAGATCGAGCGCAGCTATCCCCACCCGATCTGGGTTGCGATGGAGTACCGCTACATGCCGCCGATTGCAGCCCTGATCGATGAGGCACAGGCCGGCCGGGACGTGCAAATGCTGACGATCCGTGAACACCGCTTTCCATTTCTGGTAAAGGTCGGAAACTGGAACCGGTTCAACCGCAACACCGGCGGAACTTTCGTGGAAAAGTGCTGCCACTTCTTTGACCTCATGCGTTTGATCCTGCAATCCGATCCGGTTCGTATCTCGGCAAGTGGCGGGCAGGCGATCAATCACCTGAACGAGACCTATGAAGGTCAAACACCGGACATTCTGGACCATGGATACGTTCTGGTCGATTTTGCCTCGGGCGCCCGTGCGATGCTGGAACTGTGCATGTTTGCCGAAGGATCGCGCTATCAAGAGGAAATTTCGGCCATAGGACCGGATGCAAAGATCGAAGCACTGGTTCCGGGGCCAACCCGGTTCTGGCCGGATCATCTGGGTGAGCCCCCTGTGCCTCAGGTCATTGTCAGCCCGCGACATCCGAAAGGACCGGTTGCCAAGGATATCCCGGTCGATCCGCGCCTGTTGCAAGCCGGAGATCACAATGGCTCGACCTATTATCAGCACCAGCGTTTTCTGGCCGTCCTGCGCGGCGAAGTTGCAGCACCCGACGTGACCTTGCAGGATGGTCTCTGGGCGGTGCGGATGGGATTGGCGGCGCAGCAGGCGTCGACAACGGGGGAAAGCGTGTACTTCAACACGTGATGCCGATCGGAAACATGTGTTCCGAATTCCGGCACGGATTCCTGTCGTTTTCCACGCTCAAAGCGTCTTTTTCGCTTGCCGTTGGTTTTTGCGCGCCATAGCTCTGTCCGCGGGACACCCCTCCCCAACGAGGGGCGTGTATCTGGAAGGGTAATACACATGACGAACGAACAACCGGCGACGCGGCCGGCCAATCCGCGGTTTTCCTCGGGCCCCTGTGCCAAACCCCCCACATTTGATCTGTCCAAACTGGCCGACGCTGCCTTGGGTCGGTCGCACCGCGCGGCTGTTGGCAAAGACAAGCTGAAAGCGGCCATCGAAGGCACGCGTGAGATTCTGGGCGTTCCGGCGGATTACCGGATCGGTATCGTTCCTGCGTCGGACACCGGCGCGGTTGAGATGGCGCTCTGGTCGTTGCTGGGCGCGCGCAAGGTCGAGATGTTGGCCTGGGAAAGCTTTGGTTCCGGTTGGGTCACCGACGTGGTCAAGCAGTTGAAGATCGACGCCGAGGTGAAGACGGCCGACTATGGTCAGATTGTGGATCTGGCATCGGTCGATTTCGCCAATGATGTGGTGTTCACTTGGAACGGCACGACCTCGGGCGTGCGGGTGCCCAATGGTGACTGGATTGCGGATGACCGTCAGGGCCTGACGATCTGTGACGCGACAAGCGCCGCCTTTGCGATGGACTTGCCCTGGGACAAGCTGGATGTGACCACGTTCAGCTGGCAGAAAGTGCTGGGCGGTGAAGCAGCCCACGGGATGTTGATCCTGTCGCCTCGCGCCGTGGAGCGGTTGGAAAGCTACACCCCCACATGGCCGCTACCGAAGATCTTCCGCCTGACCAAAGGGGGCAAGCTGATCGAAGGCATTTTTACTGGGGCCACGATCAACACGCCCTCGATGCTGGCGGTCGAAGACTACCTTTTTGCGCTGGACTGGGCGCGCTCGGCTGGTGGGCTGCAGGGCTTGATCGCGCGCGCAGATGCCAATGCCGGGGCGGTGCATGCGTTCTGCGATCAGAATGACTGGATCGCCAATCTGGCCGATGATCCGGTGACGCAGTCGAACACCTCGGTTTGCCTCAAGTTCACGGATGCGCGCATTCAGGACGGTGCAGCATTTGCCAAGGCCGTGGCCAAGCGGTTGGAGGCAGAGAACATCGCGCTGGACATTGGCGCCTATCGTGATGCGCCTGCGGGCCTGCGCCTCTGGTGCGGCGGCACGGTTGAGACCTCGGATATCGAGGCGATGCTGCCATGGCTGGCTTGGGCCTTCGAGGCCGAGATCGCGGCGCAGTCTGAGGCTGCCTGACTTTTCACCGGGCCAACCAAGGCCCGGACCTTCCATACAATTCAAGGACCAGAGCCTATGGCCCCCAAAGTACTCGTATCTGACAAGCTCAGCGAAACCGCCGTGCAGATTTTCCGTGATCGCGGTATCGACGTGGATTTCATGCCCGATCTGGGTAAGGACAAAGACAAGCTGGCCGAGGTGATCGGTCAGTATGACGGCCTAGCAATCCGCTCGGCTACCAAGGTCACCCCAACCATTCTGGACAAGGCCGACAAGCTGAAGGTCATCGGCCGCGCCGGGATCGGTACCGACAATGTCGATAAGGATGCGGCCTCGAAGAAGGGTGTGATCGTGATGAACACGCCGTTCGGCAACATGATCACCACCGCCGAGCATGCGATTGCGATGATGTTCGCGGTGGCGCGTCAAATCCCCGAGGCCAGCACCTCGACCCATGCAGGTAAATGGGAAAAGTCCAAATTCATGGGCATCGAGCTGACCAACAAGACTCTCGGCGTGATCGGGGCCGGCAATATCGGCGGTATCGTCTGTGAACGTGCCTTGGGCCTGAAGATGAAGGTTGTGGCTTATGACCCCTATCTGGGTGAAGAAAAAGCGGCACAGATGGGTGTCGAAAAGGTTGAACTGGACGAGCTTCTGGCCCGCGCTGACTTCATTACCCTACACGTGCCACTGACCGATCAGACCCGCAACATCCTGAGCCGTGAGAACCTTGCCAAGACCAAGAAGGGTGTGCGGATCATCAACTGTGCCCGCGGTGGTTTGGTCGACGAAGATGCACTGGCCGAGGCACTGCAATCGGGCCATGTTGCCGGCGCAGCCTTTGATGTGTTCAGCGAAGAGCCGGCCAAGGAAAACGCCCTGTTCAACCTGCCCAACGTGGTCTGCACCCCGCATCTCGGTGCGGCGACCACCGAGGCGCAGGAAAACGTCGCGCTGCAAGTGGCCGAACAGATCTCGAATTACCTGCTGACCGGCGCGGTTGAAAACGCCCTGAACATGCCCAGCGTCACCGCCGAAGAGGCCAAGGTCATGGGGCCATGGATCAAACTTGCAGGCCATCTGGGCAGCTTCATCGGCCAGATGACGGATGAGCCGATCAAGGCGATCAACATCCTCTATGATGGTGTCGCGGCTGAGATGAACCTCGCGGCACTCAACTGTTCGGTCGTTGCCGGGATCATGAAAAAGTTCAACCCCGAGGTGAATATGGTCTCGGCCCCGATCATTGCGAAAGAGCGTGGCATTCAGATCTCCACCACCAATCAAGACAAGTCGGGCGCCTTTGAGGGGTATATCAAGGTGACCGTCGTCACGGATAAACGCGAGCGCTCGATCGGAGGCACGGTGTTCAGCGATGGCAAGCCGCGCTTCATCCAGATCAAGGGCATCAATATCGATGCCGAGGTCGGGGCGCATATGCTGTACACAACCAACGAGGATGTCCCGGGCATCATCGGTGCGCTGGGCCAGACGATGGGTGCACACGGGGTGAATATCGCCAACTTTACCCTTGGCCGCGCCGGCGCGGGGGGCGAAGCAATTGCGCTTCTTTATGTGGACGAGCCTGTACCGGCCGAAGCGCGCGCCAAGCTGGCGGAAACCGGTCTGTTCACGCAGATCAAGCCGCTGGAGTTCGATGTCGCTTAACTCATGGGATTGAGTTCATGAAACAGGTTGATGCCCGCACTGGAAACGGAGCGGGCATTGCTTTTTGCCTCTGATGTTTTGCGTCATGAGAACAGCGAAGGGAATTGTACCGTCATGACAACGCCTGTCTACGCTATCGGGGATGTTCACGGGCAGTTGGACATGCTCAGGACTGCATTGCAGCGGATTGAAGCGGATGGCGGTCCTGAGGCGCGGGTGGTGTTTCTGGGGGACTACACGGACCGAGGCCCGAACAGCCGTGGTGTACTTGATCTTTTGATCGCAGGTCAGCGCCGAGGTCGGAACTGGGTGATGGTCAAAGGCAATCACGACCGCATGTTCGCAATGTTCATGCAGGATTTTCCATTAACCGACACGCTTTTGCCGATTGAGCTGTATTGGCTGCATGAGCGGATCGGCGGCATTCAAACCCTGGCCTCTTACGGTGTCGGTGTCAGCAGGAGTGATCGCATTTATCAGGTGCATGATCGCGCCCGGGCCGCCGTTCCGCAGGATCACATCGACTTTCTGAACAATCTGCCGGTCTACCATCAGGAGGGTGATCTGCTATTCGTGCACGCAGGTGTCCGGCCCGGCGTTCCACTCAGTCAACAGACAGAGGATGATCTGGTCTGGATACGGCGCGAGTTCATAGATGATCCCCGCGCGCACCCCTGGCTGGTCATCCATGGGCACACGCCGGTCGACCGGGCTGAGCATTGCGGAAACCGCATCAATCTGGACACTGGGGCCGGATACGGTCGCACCCTGACAACGGCTGTGTTCGAGGGCCGCAGATGCTGGCTTTTGACCGAAAATGGTCGCGTTCCGCTGAATCCTATGCCGTCGTAAACATGTCTTTGTAGTGATCGCGCAGAACGTTCTTTTGCACTTTGCCCATCGTGTTGCGGGGCAATTCATCCAGTACAATCAGCTTGCGCGGATGTTTGAACCTGGCCAGATCGGCCTGAACCGATTGCAGGACGGCCTCCAGATCCGGCGATTGGCCGGGTTCAGGAACCAGAATGCCCAGAACGGTCTCCCCGAAATCCGGGTGGGGCACGCCGATCACCGCGCTTTCCCGCACGCCGGGCTGATCGTCCAGCAGCAGTTCAATTTCCTTTGGATAAATGTTGTAGCCCCCGGAAATGATCAGGTCCTTACCCCGACCAACGATATGGACATATCCATCTTGGTCGATGTGCCCCAGATCACCCGTGATAAAGAACCCGTCCTCACGCAACTCAGCAGCGGTTTTCTCGGGCATCTCCCAATACCCGCAGAAGACATTCGGTCCGCGCACTTCGATCATGCCGATCTCACCCTCGGGCAGAGTTTCGCCGGTTTCCGGGTCGGTCACTTTCAACTCGACATCCGGCAGCGGGAAACCCACGGTGCCTGCGCGGCGCTCGCCGTCATAGGGGTTCGACGTGTTCATGTTGGTCTCGGTCATGCCGTAGCGTTCGAGAATCTGGTGACCGGTGCGCTGTTCAAACCGGTCGTGGGTTTCGGCCAGCAGCGGGGCCGAGCCCGAGATGAACAGCCGCATCTCGCGCGCCAGTTCACGCGTGAACCGTTCGTCGCCCAACAGGCGGGTGTAGAATGTCGGAACACCCATCATCGACGTCGCTTGGGGCATCAAGCGAAGGATGGCATCCAGATCGAACTTTGGCAGAAAGATCATCGACCCGCCCGAGGCGAGGACAGTATTTGTCGCGACGAACAGCCCGTGTGTATGAAAGATCGGTAGCGCATGCAGCAGCACATCCTTTTCCGAGAACCGCCATTGCTGCACCAGAGTCAGCGCGTTTGACAAAAGGTTGCCTTGTGTCAGCATCGCGCCCTTTGACCGCCCCGTGGTGCCTGATGTGTAAAGGAGTGCAGCCAGATCATCTTCGGACCGACTAACCGGAGCAAAGGCAGGCAGCATTCCGAGCGCGCGGCGCATCAGGCTGCCGGACCCATCGGCGTTCAGTGTTACCAGCTGCGCATTCTGCGCTTCGGCGACCGAATTCAGGTCCTCGGTGTTTTTGGAATCGCAAACAATCAGAGACGCGCCGCTGTTTTCGATGAAGTAAGTCAGTTCATGCGTCGTGTACGCCGTGTTGAGCGGTAAAAAAATCAACCCCGCCTGCGCGCATGCCGCATAAAGAGCCAGTGCTTCGGGGGACTTTGCCACCTGAACAGCCACGCGGTCGCCGGGGTCCAAGCCCATGCCGGTCAGTGCGTTTGCAAGTCGGGCAGCCATATCCAGAAACGCCGCATGGGTCAGGGTCTGTCCATTTGGCATATGCAGAAACGTTGTGGTCTTGCCGGCGTGAATGCCGAACAGGCGATCATATAGCGGGTTGCCCATCCCGTTTCCCCTTTTTGTCTTCGCGCACCGTGAGTTTCTGGCAAAAGCCCAGATCCCAAAGACCTGACATCGAAGAAATTCTTACGGGTTGCGCGTGGCCGGGGCAATCCACCTCTGGCGAAAATGCTGCGCCTGCGATATGCGCGGGTGAGCCTGCCGGAGATCGAAGATGTACGTTGCCACCCTGCTGACCAACCCAGCCACGCCGTCGCTGGAGCGTCCTCTGGTCGAATCTCTGCGAAACGCCTGGGGTGGCGACGAAATCATTTGGCTCAACCCGGACGAAGCGGCGGAGTTCTCCTTGACGGACGTTCCTGACAATCACTGGGATATCTGGGCGGATTTGCAGAAGATGGGTGTCGATCTCATTGTTCAGCCTCGTGAAGGGCGCCGCAAAAAGATGCTGTTGGCAGACATGGACAGCACAATGATCCAGCAGGAGTGCATTGACGAACTGGCGGATGAGGCCGGCGTAGGGGAACGTGTCAAGGATATCACCGCCCGTGCCATGAACGGTGAACTGGACTTCGAAGGCGCCCTGATCGAGAGGGTCGGCTTGTTGAAAGGTCTGGACGAGGCCGTGATCGACAAGGTCCTGAATACGCGCATTACCCTTATGCCGGGGGGGCGGGAGCTGGTGGCGACAATGCGCGCGGCCGACGGGTACGCCGCCCTGGTTTCCGGCGGTTTCACTGCCTTTACCGCGCGGGTGGCCGATCTTTTGGGTTTTGACGAAAACCGGGCCAATACCCTGCTGGCGGAGGACGGCAAGCTGACCGGTGATGTGCAGCGCCCAATCCTGGGACGAGAGGCCAAGGTCGAGTCGCTGGAAGGCATAGCTGCCCGGCTGGGCCTGTCCACGACCGAAGTGATAGCTGTTGGCGATGGCGCGAACGATCTGGGCATGCTGAGTCTTGCTGGCACAGGTGTTGCGTTGCATGCGAAGCCTTCGGTTGCGGCCCAATGCGACGTGCGCGTAAACCATGGCGACCTGACGGCATTGCTTTATCTTCAGGGGTACTCGCGCCGCGATTTTGCGGGCGTTTGACACCCAAAAGAAGCGGGCTTTCTTTTATTTAACAGTTGTGTTAATTAGCGGTCATGAACACGCTTTTGACTGCTTTTTCTGCCCTGTCCGATTCCACCCGGTTCGCGATTGTCGAGCAACTGATGGAAAACGGGGAACTGGCCGCTGGTGACCTGATCGACGGCAAGGGCATGTCCGGCGCGGCTGTCTCGCGCCATCTCAAGGTGTTGCGCGAGGCCGGGTTGATCCGGCAGCGCGTGCAGGGCACGCAGCGGATGTATTCGGTTCAGCCGGACGGTTTGCGCGCGATTGCCGAATGGACAATTTCGAAACGTCAGTTTTGGGAGAGCAGCCTCGATCGTTTGGGCAGCTTTCTGGACGGGGAGAACTCATGGCCGACCTGAGACTGGAGCGGGAGTTTCCCGTCAGCCCCGAGACGCTGTTCGCGTGGATCAGCGATGGTTCAAAGCTGCTGCGGTGGTGGGGGCCCGAGGGCGTGCATGTCCCGGAGCATGATCTGGATTTTTCACGGCTGGGGCCCTGGTACTCGGTCATGATGAACAATGACGGCCAGCGGTTCAAAGTGTCCGGTCATGTTACCCATGTCGATGCCCCCAAGTCCGTTGGGTTTACCTGGGCCTGGCATGATGATCAGGACCAGCGTGGCAAGGAAAGTCATGTCACCCTGTCCGTGGCGGCCTCAGGCGATGGCGCACGTCTGGTCGTGGATCATCGTGAACTGGCGGATGCCGAAGCTGCGGCCAACCATGAACAGGGCTGGACCTCGTCGCTGCGCAAACTCGACGCGTGCTTGAACTAGTTTTTCAACAGGGAGAACTGAAATGCCTCAATATCTGTTTGTCTATCACGGCGGAACCACGCCAAGCGACCCCGCCGAAGTCGAAGCCACAATGGCAGCCTGGGGCGCATGGTTTCAGGGTATGGGGGATGCGCTGGAAATCCCCGGTAACCCGGTGGGTCAATCCCATACGGTCAGCCACGGTGGCGTTTCCGACAATGGTGGGGCCAATCCAGCCTCGGGCTTCACAGTCATCAAGGCCGACAGCATCGATGCAGCCACCGAAATGGCAAAAGGCTGCCCCATGGTCGTCAACGGCTCGGGGTCGGTTGAAGTGGCCGAGGTCCACGAAATCGAGATGTAACGGGTTTAACCGGGGAAGCCCGGTGCTGGCCTGATCACGCCGCATTCCAGTCCACGGCGGCTGTATTGCGTGGCGTTCATGAATTTGCGGGTGGCCGGGTGATCGGCCTCCAGCACCCCAAGGCTGACAAGAATGGACGCAATCGCGCATTCGCTGGCGCGCGTAGCGCCGTCGGTAATCTTTAGCGCGACGCCCATACGCTTTTCCGGGATGATGGCGACAAAAACGGCCTCGGCGCCGGTTTTGATCGCGGCGCGACCTTCCATGGCGCGCATCAGTTCGGTGCAGGCCCGCGTTTCCCCAGCGACCAGTTCGGGATGCCGGATCATCGCTGCAGTGAGTTGCCGGGCGGCGTCACTGGCCCGGTCGGATCGATCGCCCGCTGACGCGAACCAGGCCATGGATCGTGCCAAGCCGGTCAGCGACGTGGCAAAGTTCGGCGCCGAGCAACCGTCAATCCCGTAGGCGGGGCTGGTCTCACCAGTGGTCTCCTCGACGGCAGACAGGCAGGCCTGTTGCACGGGATGGTCAATTTCGAGGTATTCCGGCCCGGCCCCCATGTGCTGCGCCACTGTCAGAAAGCCGCAATGCTTGCCCGAGCAATTGTTGTGGATCTGGCAAGGCGTGTCATCGGCCAGGATCAGCCCGTCGCGCGCCGCCATATCGGATGGTTCCTGCGGCCCGCACCGCAGATCGCCTTCGGCCAGACCCAGATGATCCAGCCAGGCCGAAACCCTGTCGGTATGAATATGTGCGCCGCTATGTGAGGCGCAGGCCAGCGCCAGGTGCTCGCTGTTCAGCCCATACTTCGCAGCGGCGCCAGACGTAATCAGAGGCAGCGCCTGGATCATCTTGGCAGAGGATCGTGGGTATATCACCTCATCCGGATTGCCCCAGCTTTGGACGATTTGGCCCGCATCATCACAGATCACTGCGTGACCAAGATGCAGGCTCTCCAACAAAGGTCCGCGCCACAGTTCTGTCATTGCTACGGGCTGTGTCATCTGGACCTCCGGTTTTATGCGCAAAATTCTGCCAATCGCCCTTTCGCCTGTGGCGAAACCTGCGTTAGTGTGTGTATGTCGGCAATCATCGGGATGCGCAACGTTACAGACGAACCGGCAGGGTTTGCAGCCATTTCCGATGGATAAGAGGTATGGGTCGAGCTAGGAGGCTGGACAGATGGGATTAAGGCTCGTCCGCGTGATCGCGGGCCTGTGTGTGGCAGGGTTGGCCACAACTGCAATCGCTCAGCAGGCGACAAGCACCAATCGGGTCGCAGCAAAGACCGACTGGAGCGTTTTCGTCGAAGATGATCCCACTGAATGCTGGAGCGTCTCGGCACCAAAAGAAACCGTGAACACCCGTGGGGGCCGCGTTGTTTCCGTGCGGCGCAGCGACATATTGCTGTTTGTCTTCTATCGCCCCAATTCCGAGGTCAAAGGTCAGGTGACCTTTACTGGCGGCTACCCCTTTGCGTCCGGGTCCACCGTGAATGTCCGTATTGACGATTCCGAGTTTGAGTTCATCACCGAAGGAGAGTGGGCCTGGCCCGCGACGGCAGGTGAAGACCTGAAAGTCGTCACCGCGATGAAGCGAGGCACCGAGGCGGTTCTGACGGCAAGGTCCGAACGTGGGACACAGACCAAAGACACATTCTCGCTTTTGGGTTTCACCGCCGCAATCGAAGACGCCGAGAAGCGCTGCACAAACTAAGATTGCAGGGCAGAGGATCCGAGCCTCGCCATTTTGGCGGGGCTTTTGGCCCTCTCATCGTGCAATTTGCATCCTTACGCTACGTCCGGCGCTCAATTTGATCCGTGTCAAAGTGAAGCATCGTCGCCTCTGAACTAATTGGTTCAAAC
This sequence comes from Ruegeria sp. AJ12, assembly GCF_056536245.1. NCBI lineage: Bacteria > Pseudomonadati > Pseudomonadota > Alphaproteobacteria > Rhodobacterales > Roseobacteraceae > Ruegeria > Ruegeria sp. AJ12. Next base: position 3,900,167 of record NZ_JBQFJJ010000001.1, on the reverse strand, counting down.
GAAATGAGGAGTTGTCCGATGTCCAAAATATCTGTTCTCGCTTTGCTGATGATGGCCGCCGCGGTTTTGAGTGCGTGCGAAAACACAGCCGAGACTTACCCGGTCAGCGGCGAACAATGTGGTCCGGAAGATCCGGTAAAAACCTTGGATGCCGCCGATTGCAACATTCCGCCTGCTGGCGTCTGAGGGGCACACCCACCCGGAAACCGGGCAGGTGAATGGAAGCATTGCTGGCCGCTCGGGCACTGCCCGCGCGGCCAGACATCGTTTAGGGCTATCGCCAAAACCGTGCTACGCTGCCGCAAGTTTGCCAAGCAATCAGGAGCACCGGACCATGCGTTGGGCCTTTCTCGCCGTATTTCTTCCAGGGATCGTACTCGCAGACCCCGCATTGGAGTGCTTTGACGCGAGTTCGCAGGTCGAAGTCGGGTCCTGCGTTTCTGAAATGGAAGACCGGGTCAATGCCGCGTTGGCAGAAAGCTATGCTTTCGCGATGCAAGCCGCCAAGGAACTGGACGAAGTCACCGAGCGGACCGTGGCCCAGCCCGCCCTCGAAGCTGCGCAAAACGCGTGGGCTGTTTTCCGGGATACACATTGCGAGGCGGTCGGCGCCTCGTTTGGCGGTGGATCGGGCACGGGTATCGCGATTACCTCCTGCAGGATTGATCTGGGCAGAACGCGTGTGGACCAATTGCTGAATTTTGCAAATTGATCGGCACGAATTCTTTTGATCTTTGCGCGCAGTCCTATATAGAGGCGCATCCCAAGCCAGAAGTCCTGAGACCAGACTATGTCAGCCAAAGCGCCGATCACCCAAGATGTTATGACCATTCCGCGCAAACTGCCGGACGGGAAAATGAATTTGGTCGGCCTGACAAGGGACCGGTTGCGCGAGGTTCTGATCGAGCATGGTACGCCGGAAAAACAGGCCAAGATGCGGACTGGTCAGATATGGCAGTGGATCTACCAGTGGGGCGTGCGTGACTTTGCCGAGATGACAAACCTCGCCAAGGCCTATCGTGCGCAGTTGGCCGAGAACTTCGTGATCGAAACACCCGAAGTTGTAACGCGTCAGGTGTCTGAGGACGGTACCCGCAAGTATCTGGTTCGTATCGCGGGCGGGCATGAGGTTGAGGTCGTTTATATCCCCGAAGAGGATCGCGGCACGCTGTGTATCTCATCTCAGGTGGGCTGTACGCTGACCTGTTCGTTCTGCCATACCGGCACGCAAAAACTGGTGCGTAACCTGACAGCCGCAGAAATCGTCGGGCAAATCATGATGGCCCGCGACGATCTTGAGGAATGGCCAACCCCGGGAGCGCCCAAAGACGAAACGCGCCTGCTGTCAAACATTGTTCTGATGGGCATGGGTGAGCCGCTTTACAATTTTGAGAACGTCCGTGATGCCATGAAGATCGCGATGGACCCCGAGGGCATTTCCCTGTCCCGCCGCCGCATCACCTTGTCGACCTCTGGCGTCGTGCCCGAGATTTCGCGCACGGCAGAGGAAATCGGTTGCCTGTTGGCAATCTCGTTCCACGCAACCACCGACGAAACGCGGGATGTGCTGGTGCCAATCAACAAGCGCTGGAACATTGAAGAACTGCTGCAGGCGCTGGCCAGTTATCCCAATGCCTCGAACTCCGAGCGGATCACGTTCGAATATGTGATGCTGGATGGCGTGAACGACAGTGATGAGGATGCGCATCGCCTGATCGACCACATCAAGCGCCACAACATCCCGGCCAAGATCAACCTGATCCCGTTCAACGAATGGCCGGGCGCGCCCTATAAGCGCAGTTCGAACAACCGTATCCGCGCCTTTGCGAACATCATCTATCAGGCGGGATATGCGTCCCCCATTCGAAAAACGCGGGGCGAGGATATCATGGCCGCTTGTGGCCAGTTGAAATCCGCCACCGAGCGGGCGCGAAAGTCGCGAAAGCAGATTGCGGCCGAAGCCGGTTTGGACAGCTAGGGTCCGCCCGCCGGGAATTGCCGCGCCTGCAATCTTAATGTTCTGCCGCTGTTTATTGCCCAAAAAGCTTGGTATCTTTTGATTGTTCCGGCTTCGTTCGGGCTCACCTTTGTGCACAAAGCGGTGAGGTGGCGGAGCGGGTTCTGGCAGTGTATTATCAAGCCGCTATCCTATTTCAAACCGGTATGCGGCATATAGGCGAACTGTTTTTCAGGTGGGCCAGCATTATGAGTTTGTTTTTTAGACATTTATTCCCGAAGTTTACTGCAGCATCTGTCCTTTTGTTTGCTGTGGTGACAGCTTCCTTTTCCGACGAGCAAGATGCGCATCTTGCAATCGAAAACCCGGCAGAGCTGAACAAGGAAGAGGCGCTGGCGTTCTATCAGTCTTTGACGCGGCGTATGGCGCGCGGCTATGCCGCCGCTCAACTGGACCTGATCCGCAACTACCAAAGCTGGCCGCTTTTCAACGATGCGCCTTACATTTCGGCGACCCATGGTCAGCGCTACGTGAACAGTTATGCCAACAGGATGGCGCATAATTATGGGACCTTGCAGGAGGGCGAAACGCTGCCGATGGGATCCGTGCTGGCAAAAGACAGCATGACGGTGACGGATGAGGGCAACGTGCACCCCGGTGCGATGTTCGTGATGGAGAAGCTGTCCGAAAACGCCAGTCCCGCGACCGCCGACTGGCGATACATCATGGTTTTACCGGACGGGTCCATTTTTGGGGACACGTTGGGCGACCGGCCCGCTGCCGTGGCCTATTGCCACGAATGCCACGAACAGGTCGCAGACCGAGACTATACATTCTATGTCCCGGAAGATTACCGCGTGGGTGACTGACCGCGAATTGGAAGCTCGACCAGCCTAAACCTGACGTTTGCTCGGCCCGACCAAGTCACATGCGCCGGAAACGCGCTGTGCCAATCACCTTGATCAGTTTCTCGCGCACTGGTTCCGGTTGCGCGTCAACGGCGTTCAGAACCTCGCGCAACTCGGCGCGCAGACCGTGCATCTGGTCGATCAGCGAGATCATCATCGACAAGGCGTCCGCCTCCATGTCGTATTGATCATGCAACTCACACGCCAGCTCAAGACGGGCGACGTCCAATCTTTGATACACAAGGCCCTGTTCGGATTGCTGCGGGACAACGATTTCAGCCGCCAGATACTCTGACAAACGATCCGAGGTCAGGCGCGCGATGGCGTCGATCAACTGTTCTTCTGTCAACGTGCGGGTCATGACGGCATTCCTTTCCGCGGATCATAGCGGTGTTTTTCGCGCCAGGTTTCCATGAATTGCTTCATTTCATCGTCGATTTGATCGGGCAGTGCGACCGTCAACTCGATCAGTTGGTCCCCGCGGTCCGACGATCCGCGTTTCTTGACGCCCTTGCCGCGCAGCCGCAGGGTCTTGCCACTGCTGGTGCCCGCCGGCACGCTGACGTTCACACCGCCATCGATAGTGGGGGCCGCCACTTTGCCGCCCAGCACCGCTTCGTCAATTGTGATCGGCAGCGTGATGTGTATGTCGTCGCCCTGCCGGTCAAAAACCGGGTGATCCGAGACCGAGACCGTCACCAATGCGTCGCCCGGGGGACCGTCGCCATAGCCCGGCGCCCCCTTGCCAAGCAGACGAATGGTCTGGCCGTTGGTGATCCCTGCCGGAATCTTGACTTCGATGCGGTCTCCATCCGGCAGCGTCAGCTTCTGATTGGCGCCGAACACCGCATCCAGAAAACTGATCTGCAGCGAGTAATTGAGATTGTGCCCGGGGGCGTGAAACTCGTGGGTGCGCTGCTGGCCAAAACCACCGCGTCCGCGCATGAATTCGGCGAAGATATCGGACATATCATCCGGATCGCCATAGGCGGCGCCCGACCGGTACGGGTTGCCTGCAGCCTCGGCATAGTCACGGTAATACTGCTGTTGCGGGCGCTCCTGACCCGAGGCGTCGATTTCGCCATTGTCATAGCGCGCCCGCGTTTCCGGGTCCTTGAGCAGATCATAAGCGGCGGCGGCAGCCTTGAACTTTGCCTCGGCCTCTGCGTCGCCGGGTTTGAGATCCGGGTGGCAGTCCTTGGCGATGCGCCGGTAGGCCTTCTTGATGTCGGCGGCGCTGGCGTCCTTGGATACGCCAAGAACCGAATAGGGATCGTCGCTCATCTCACTCTCGCTGATGTGGGGCGGTGTTGGTCAGATCTGATTAGATGGGTTTTATCATGGGGGTTCAACAGGTCAAAAGGAAGAGGCGGTTGAATTGCTTCGCAAAATCCTGCGAATTTGGTAAACTTGACAGGCTTTGGAGAGTTGATTGCAGGAGGCCGCCTTATGTCTCGCAGAATTATGTCGGTTCTGGCATTGCTGGCCGGAAATGCCATTGGATTGCTGTTGGCGTCACTTGTGTTGGCCGAGTTTGCGATCCGGCCTTTGTCCTTTATTGTGGTTGTGATCGTCTTTACCCTGGTGCAGGTCGTGGCCGAACCACTGATCCTGAAAATCGGCGAAAAAAACGTGCCTGCACTCAAAGGCGGGATCGCATTGATCGTAACGTTCGTGGGATTGCTGGTGACCGATTGGATCACCGCCGGGCTGACGATCGGTGGCATTTCGAACCTGTTGGCCGCAACGCTGCTGGTCTGGCTGGGCGCCCTGATCGCCAGTGTTGTCCTGCCGATCTACGTCTTCAAGGACCTGCGCGACCCCAAGGGGTGATCACAGCGCGTTCAGGCTGGCTTCGAAGGCTGGCCAAAGCTCATCCACCGGCTCACAGCCAACCGACAGACGGATAAAAGCCGGATCGACATCGTCGCCCCAGCGCGCGCGCCGTTCCGCCGAACTGTGAACGCCGCCAAAGGATGTGGCCGGTCGCAGCAACGTGCAGGTGTTGATGAACTGTTCGGCCTTGGCTTCACTTTGCAGCGTCAAAGACATCAGAAAGCCAAAGCGCATGCACTGAGCTTTGGCCAAGGCATGAGCCGGATCATCCGGTAGGCCAGGGTAGCGGATTTCTTTTACCGCACCGTGCGTCGCCAGCCGTTCGGCCACAACCTGAGCGGACGCGCACATCCGATCGAACCGAACGTCCAGAGTTTCCAGTCCACGGTGCAATAACCAGGCTTCGTGCGGGCCGGGGATCGCGCCGGAGACGCGCCGCCACTCTTCGACGCGATCCATGATGTCAGCGTTGTTGCTGGCCACGTGACCCATCAGCAAATCGGAATGGCCACTCATTGCCTTGGTGTCGGACGAGACAACCACGTCGATCCCCAACTCGAGCGGGCGCTGACCTAACGGAGTCATCGTGGTGTTGTCGGCGATTGTCATGCCCCCGGCGGCGCGCACGTCCCGCGCCACCGCCGACAGATCGATCATGTCCAGACCGGGGTTCGACGGGCTTTCGACAAACACCACATCGAAACCGTCAAAACCGCCTTCCGCAAAGGTGATCGTTGGACGTTCTTCGACTGAAACACCCAAGTTTGACAGGAAACGGTCGGCCAGCAGACGGGTGACATAGTACCCATCTGACGGGATCAGGATGTGAGATCCTGACTTGACGGTCGCGAACAATGCCGCCGAAATCGCGCCCATGCCGGACGGAAAGCTCAGGCATTGCGCGCCCTCAAGATGGGACAGCACGTCTTCCAGATGGACCCATGTCGGGTTGTCGACACGCCCGTAAGTCGCATAATCCCCGGGTGCGCCGGGCAGGTGAAACATGCTGCTCTGAGTTAGCGGTAGAGCAACCGGATCACCCTTGCTCAGTGCGTTGCCACGCAGGTGGAGCATTTCTCCGGTCTTGGGCGTCGTCATGGTCAGCGTCCCGGGATTTCATCACGGGGCGGGGCGGGCTCCCAGTTTTCGATGATATCGACCGCCTGTTGGGCCGTGTCGACAAAGCGGAAGAGGTCAAGGTCCTGATCGGAAATCGTGCCCGCGTCGGCCAGGGCCTCCCAATTGATCACCCTCTCCCAGAATTCACGACCAAACAGCAGGAAGGGGACGCGCTCCATTCGCCCTGTCTGGATCAAAGTCAGCGATTCAAACAGTTCGTCCATCGTGCCGAACCCACCGGGGAAGATGGTGATGGCCCGCGCGCGCATCAGGAAATGCATCTTGCGCACCGCAAAATAGTGGAAGTTAAAACTGAGCTCAGGCGTGACATAGTGGTTGGGCGCCTGCTCATGCGGCAACACGATATTCAGGCCGATAGAACAGCCGCCCGCATCCTGCGCGCCGCGGTTTCCCGCTTCCATGACACCTGGTCCGCCACCGGTCACGATCACGTTCTCGCGGCAACCGGTTCGATTGGATTTCTCGGTCATCAGGCGGGCAAATTCCCGCGCCTCGTCGTAATATTGCGATAACCCCGCCAGTGTCGAAGTGCGGGCGGTGTGCTTTTGTGCCGGTTCTGGAATGCGCGCGCCGCCGAACATGACGATGGTCGACGTAATCTCACGCTCACTCATGATCATTTCCGGCTTCAGCAATTCCAGTTGCAGCCGCACAGGGCGCAGTTCATCCCGGCACAGGAAATCGTCATCAGCAAAAGCAAGGCGATAGGCCGGGGACCGGGTCTGCGGCGTGTCCGGGACTTCGCTCGCGGTCGAACGATCGGTCTGCGCATCGCGAAACGGGCTGAGGCGGTCTTCTCTCATTGCGGGGGTTCCCTGCTTGCGTGTTTTCCAAACAGCTATAGGGTTCGCGGGCAGAGTGCCAGCCACGGAAAGACAAGAATGAATTGGAACACAGAGATTTCAGAGGCCGCCAAGCGCATTGACGGTTATGCGCAGGTGACCCCGGTGATGGAAAGCCGCAGGCTGGGGCTGGACTATCCGGTAGAGTTGAAGCTGGAGCACATGCAGCATACCGGCAGCTTCAAGGCGCGCGGGGCGTTCAACACTCTGCTGAGCTCGGATGTGCCTGAGGCGGGTGTTGTGGCCGCATCCGGCGGCAATCACGGCGCGGCGGCTGCATTTGCGGCGCGATCACTGGGGTATCCCGCCAAGATCTTTGTGCCGGAACTGGCCGGACCGTCCAAGATCGCACTGATCCAACAGATGGGCGCCGATCTGAGCGTGGTGCCCGGGGAATACGCCAACGCCCTGACACTGGCCCGCGCTCATGAAGAGGAAACCGGCGCCATGCAAATCCATGCCTATGACGCGATGGCGACAGTGGCAGGCCAGGGCACGTGCTTTGCGGAATGGGACGTGCAAGGCCTGGAGGCCGATACTATCCTCATTGCCGTTGGCGGCGGAGGATTGATCGCCGGGGCGCTGGCCTGGTTTCAGGGCGCGCGCAAAGTTGTGGCGGTCGAGCCCGAAACCTCCTGCGCGCTGAATGCCGCCCTGGAGGCGGGTGCACCGGTCGACGTTTCGGTATCCGGAATCGCCGCCAATTCACTGGGCGCAAGGCGCATAGGATCGATCTGCTTTGGTTTGGCGCAGGGCATGGCGTCTGTTCTCGTGCCGGACCGTGCAATTGCAGAGGCACAGAAGACGTTGTGGCAGTCGCATCGCATTTTGGTTGAACCGGCCGGTGCAACGGCACTGGCGGCGCTGACTTGCGGTGCGTATAAACCCGAACCGGACGAGCGTGTTGCAGTCCTGATTTGTGGCGGCAATATCGCTCCGGACCCGCTGACGTCCTGACAAAGTGCCAATCAGCCGCAATCGGGTGTATCAGCGTCGCATTGCGCCATGGGTTTGTCTTGCGTATAGGCCAGACCAACGTGAACAGATTCTTGTGGGAGCCACCCAATGTCCAACGCGCAACTGGAAACCGCTATCGACGCCGCCTGGGACGCGCGTGACACGATCACGCCCGCCACATCGGGAGAACAGCGCGAGGCGATCGAAGATACGCTGAACGCGTTGGACAGCGGGTCGCTGCGCGTTGCGGAAAAGCTCGACGATGGCAGTTGGCATGTGAACCAGTGGGCCAAAAAGGCCGTTTTGCTGGGCTTTCGCATCAAGGATATGGAAATCCAGTCAGGCGGGCCGCAGGATGGCGGCTGGTGGGACAAGGTGGACAGCAAATTCGCCGGATGGGGGGACAATCAGTGGCGCGCTGCGGGCTTTCGTGCAGTGCCGAACTGCGTCGTTCGTAAATCGGCCTACATTGCGCCGGGCGTGGTCTTGATGCCATCGTTCGTGAATCTGGGCGCCTATGTGGACGAAGGCACTATGGTGGATACATGGGCCACGGTCGGATCCTGTGCGCAGATTGGCAAAAACGTACACCTTTCGGGCGGTGTGGGAATCGGCGGAGTGCTGGAGCCTATGCAGGCGGGCCCGACGATTATCGAGGATAACTGCTTTATCGGCGCGCGCTCCGAAGTGGTCGAGGGTTGTATTGTCCGCGAAGGCTCGGTTCTGGGCATGGGCGTGTACATCGGCCAGTCGACAAAGATCGTTGATCGCGAAACCGGCGAGGTCACCTATGGTGAGGTTCCGCCTTATTCGGTTGTTGTCTCCGGGTCTATGCCGTCCAAGAACAATATCAGCTTATACTGCGCTGTGATCGTTAAGCGCGTGGATGAAAAGACCCGATCCAAAACCGGTATCAACGAGCTGTTGCGGGACTGATCGGTCACCATTTTCGAAAAGGCTGCGGCTGTCATCCGCAGCCTTTTTTTCCTTTACAGTTCTGACACGATTTCTATGCAACCAGATCAATGGCCTGATTGATTTTTGCCCCCCGGTTCACAGCGCGATAGGTCGGGTGCGGCACCCGTTCCGAGGTGACGATATCGCGGTGCACCCACGCCTGCGCTTCCAGTTGGTGAAGTGACTTGGACAGGGCTCGGTCCGATATTGTGGCCAACTCCGATTTGATGCCTGAGAAACGCTTTGGCGCATGCGTCAGGGCCAGAATTGGAACCGTCCAGCTGCGCCTGAGCAAGGAAAACTCGGTTTCATCGGGGACGGCACGGACGATCCTGCTGGCGACTTCCGCGGCTTTCCTGCCATTTTCGGTCAATCTGAATTCCGGTCGCAAAGGGTGGCCGTGACCCGGGTTTCGTTCCAGCAGCCCGAGTTGGATCAGGTGTTCAAGGCTTGCTGAAAAAGACGTTCTGCTGGCGTTGGTCGCTGCCAAAAGGGACGCTTGCCGACCGGGCACGCCTTTGTGGAGCGATGCCAAAATGCTCAGAGACCATGAGCGGGAGGTGAGCTTGACAAGTGTCTTTATGTCCATAAAGTATAGTTACTTTAATTTCTGTCATAGGGAAAGATAAATGCCGCTCGTTTCTTTGGAAAACACCATCACGCTGGCCATTTCAGTCCGCGACCGACACGCCAGCGCGGAATGGTATCACGACAAGCTTGGATTTGAGTTGATTCACCATATTGATGACGCTGGTTGGAGCGAAATGCAGACGAAAACCCAAGGCGTCACCCTGGGACTGGGCGAACAGGCCGAACCAGCGCCAGGAAATACCGTGCCTGTGTTTGGCGTCAGCGATATCAAGTCGGCTCGGTCTGCATTGGAAGCCGCCGGGGTCGCATTTGACGGCGACACAGAAACCATCGAAGGGATGGTGAGCACTGCAACGTTCTACGATCCAGACAAAAACGCTCTCATGCTGGCGCAGGACCTGACCCTGACGGGGTGATCCCACGTGGAAGGCGAGGACATTGGCGCCCCAGACTGGGCGCGCGTCCCGTGCAAATCTTGACCAATGGTATCCCCGTCGCTAAGGCGCTGCCATGGAAAAGCAAAAGAAACCGTCCCGACAACAGGTCTACACGCTCTTGGTCCAGATTGGCCGCAAAGAGGGTGACGGCCTGCCTAAAGGCGCGACCGGCGCTGCCCTGATGTGCTTTGCCAGCGGTGTTGATGAGGCCGAAGCTGTGCGGGAAACGGTCGCCATTCTGAAACAGGCTGACACGGCCCCCTTGGACGTGACCGGTTACGGCACGTTGGCCGAGCGCGAGGCGCAGGGCCATGACATTGAGGCCGATGAACGTGCCCTGATGCAGCGGGCCCTGGACGAAAACGCGGTCATCGTTGCGCAGATGACGCCGTTTTTTGGAAAGGACGCGGCAGAGGATTAATTCCGGGACCCAAACCACTTTCGATAGATTTCGTCATAGGTTCCGTCTTCGCGCAGGGCCAGCAGCGCCTGATTGACCTCTTCCACCAGTGGCGACCCGGTCGGGAAAACGATGCCGTAGTTTTCACGCAGGAAAATCCCGCCGGTCATGGTTGCGATCCTGCGGCCTTCATGCGCGGCGAAATAGGACAGGATTGGCGCGTCAAAGACGACGGCATCCAGATCCTTGGCCTTGAACGCATCCAGCATTTCTTCAAGACCGGGATAACTTGAAAACTCGATCTCCCGCCGGTTCAGAAAACTGGCCGCTGTTGATCCCGAAATTGTGCCAACATTCTTGCCGTACAGGTCATTGACGGAATTGACGTTACCGGTGATCGCATCCACCGTCATGACCGAGGTGATCCGGGCGGTGAATACCGACACGATGAACAGGGACGACACAACCAGCACGACACCCAGCAGGCGTCCAAACGGTGTGCGGGGCATCCGCTCTTCGAACCCGCCGTTCACGACCAGATTCAAGGCCCACCAGAACGACGGGAACCACGCCTCGTTCAGTCCCCGGTCAAAGTATGGCTGGGCGCGACGCTCGAACCCCCACATCAGCATGCCGCCACCCAGCAGGATGGCAAAGGCAAGGCCAATGGCAATGAACAACTCGCGCGACAACAAGGCCTGCAGCAAAGACGGCCTGCGGGCGGCGTCGGATGGCACCATGATTTGCAGACCGGCCTCGAAAATCGGCTGGCTGAAATCCATTTGGGTCTCACGCGAGGCCGTGATCGAGATATTGGCGATCGCAAGATCCGCGCGGCCGTCCTGAACCGAGTTCAGCATTTCGCCGAACGCATCGACCCGATTGACCGTGTAATCCCAGTCCAGGGACTCGGCCAAGGCCTCCAGCAGATCCATGGAAAACCCCACCTGTGCCCCGTCTTCGACATAGGAAAACGGAGGGCGGGTCACGGTGGTGACCGATAGGGACTGCGCCTGGCTTTGCTGTGTAAGTACCGCGAAAGTCAGGCCGATCAATGCGAAAAGTACGCGCTTCATGGTCCGTTACCTGTTTCGCCGCCCTGTAACGCAGTTTTGAAAGGCACGGCAAGACGGTCGCGGGGTCAAACCCCATGTTTTCTCGATGTGTCAAAACGATATTCGACGTTGCTGACAAACAGTTTTTTGTACGATGGGGTTGGAAATCCGGCCAATTCGTTGAATCTGTGCACGAACCCCAAGTGGGACCCATTTGAAAGGCACTCTATGACTGACCCAGTCCAGTTGACGGCAGACCTGATCCGTTGCCCATCAGTCACACCTGAGGAAGGCGGCGCCCTCGTTCTTTTGGAGGCGGTTCTGAGGCGTGGTGGCTTTGAGTGCACCCGCGTCGACCGGGGAGGCATCAGCAATCTGTTTGCCCGATGGGGCGCGAAAGGTCATGCGAAAAGCTTTGGGTTCAATGGTCATACGGATGTTGTCCCGGTCGGGGACGAAGGCGCGTGGACCAGACCGCCCTTTGGGGCTGAGATCGACAATGGCGTGATATATGGGCGCGGTGCAACCGACATGAAATCTGGCGTTGCCGCGTTTGCCGCCGCTGCGGTTGATTTCGTACAGAATACGCCTCCGGACGGCGCCATCATTCTGACCATCACCGGAGATGAGGAAGGAGATGCCTTGGACGGCACAACGGCCCTGTTGGACTTCATGGACCAGACCGGTGAGCACATGTCGGCTTGTCTGGTCGGAGAGCCGACCTGCCCGAACACCATGGGTGAGATGATCAAGATTGGCAGGCGCGGGTCGATGACGGCGTGGTTCACGATCACGGGCGTGCAGGGGCACGCAGCCTATCCCCACCGTGCCAAAAACCCGCTGCCGGCAATGGCGCGGCTGATGGATCGGCTGGCCAGTCACGAACTGGATCAGGGGACCGAGCATTTTGATGCGTCGACTCTGGCCGTCGTGACGATTGACACCGGAAACACCGCAACCAATGTCATCCCGGCGCAATGCAGGGGCGCGGTGAATATCCGTTTCAACGACTTGCATTCGGGGGAAAGCCTCAGTGAGTGGCTGCAATCGGAAGCCGATCAGGTTGCGCAGGGTTTCGGGGTCGCGGTGGAAAGGCGAATCAAGGTTTCGGGCGAAAGCTTTTTGACGCCGCCGGGGCCATTGTCCGATCTGGTCGCAAAAGCTGTCGAATCCGAGACCGGCATTTCGCCGGAACTGTCCACAACGGGCGGTACGTCAGATGCGCGTTTCGTCAAGAACCATTGCCCGGTGGTCGAGTTCGGCCTGGTCGGGCGCACGATGCATCAGGTGGATGAATGCGTCGAGATCGATCAGATCCATCAGCTCAAGGCGATTTATACGCGGATATTGTCGGACTACTTTGCCTGAGCGATGCAACGCACGTTGGTCATCATGGTCAAGGAACCTCGCCCGGGCCGGGTCAAAACCCGGCTGGGCAAGGATATCGGCATGGTCGATGCAGCGTGGTGGTTTCGGCATCAGACCCGATCACTGATTCTGCGATTGCGCGATCCACGTTGGCGGATCACGTTGGCCGTTTCACCGGATCGCGAGGGGTTGCGCAGTCGCGTATGGCCTTCCGACCTGAACCGTGAGCCTCAGGGGCGCGGTGATCTGGGGGACCGCATGGGCCGATTGCTGCAGTCAGCGCCAAGGGGGCCGGTCTGTCTGATCGGCGCGGATATCCCGGGCATCACGCGACGGCACATCGCGAACGCGTACCGCGCGCTGGGTCGGGATCAGATGGTGTTCGGGCCTGCACCGGATGGCGGGTACTGGCTGGTGGGGGCACAACGATACAAGGCGCTGCCCAACGGTCTATTCCGTGACGTGCGCTGGTCGACCGAACACGCCTTGTCTGACACACTGACCACGGTGCCACGGCACCGATTGGCGTTTTTGGAACAGTTGAGCGATGTCGATACGCTCGACGACTTGCAACGTTGAGGCGCAGCGCTCTTTTTGGTCATGACGCAGTCGCATGGTCGTGCTAGGCGGAAGACATGACTCGCATTCCCTCCAAGCAGGAGGTCCTGGACTGGATCTCGGCGAACCCCACCCTGACTTCGAAACGCGATATCGCCAAGGCCTTCGGCATCAAGGGTGCGGATCGGATCGATCTAAAGCGTATCCTTCGGGAGCTTGAGGCCGACGGGCATCTGGAAAAACGCAAACGCAGCTATCGTGACCCCGACCGCTTGCCGCCGGTGAGCGTGCTGCAAGTCAAGGTACCCAATTCGGACGGCGACCTGTTTGCCCGCCCGCTGGAGTGGCATGGCGAAGGCGTGGAGCCCATCGTTCTGATCGTGCCCCGTGCAAGCGATCCCGCGCTGGGCGAGGGTGATCGAATTCTGGCGCGCCTGACCGTGGTGCATGAAGAAGACCACAACTACGAAGCGCGACTGATCCGCCGGATCGGTTCCAATCCGAAACGGATTGTCGGTATTTTCCGCAAGGGCGCAGAGGGTGGGCGTATTGTTCCCATCGACAAGGCCGGTCAGACCGAATGGCTGGTTCAGGACGGCGCCGTTTTGGGTGCCAAAGACGGAGAACTGGTCGAGGCTGAACAGGCAGGACCAAAGAACCGCATGGGATTGCCGCGCGCGCGCATTGTCGAGCGGCTTGGCGACCCGACAGCGCCCAAGGCGGTTTCGCTGATCGCCATTCATCAGCACGGGATACCGGACGATTTTCCGGACACGGTCATCGCTGAAGCCGACACAGCCAAACCGGTTGGCTTGAAAGGCCGTGAAGACCTGCGAGACGTGCCCTTGTTGACCATCGACCCATCCGATGCGCGCGATCATGACGATGCCTGCTATGCGCATGCGGACGATGACCCGAAGAACTCTGGCGGTCATGTGATCTGGGTGGCAATTGCTGACGTCGCAGCCTATGTGCGGCCCGGCACGGCGCTGGACCGAGAGGCGCGCAAGCGCGGCAACTCAAGCTATTTCCCGGATCGGGTGGTGCCGATGTTACCGGATCGTCTGTCGGGTGATCTGTGTTCGTTGCACGAGGGTGTTCCACGCGCCTGTATCGCCGTTCGCATGCAGATCGACGCCGACGGCCATAAAATCGGCCATCGTTTTGTTCGCGGTTTGATGCGATCCGTGGCGTCACTGAATTATGTCGAGGTTCAGGACGCGGTTGACGGCAACCCAAATGATCGGACCGGCCCTCTGTTGGAGCCGGTGTTGAAACCGCTTTATGCCGCCTATGCTGCTTTGAAGAAAGCACGGGCCGAGCGCCAACCGCTGGATCTGGACCTACCGGAGCGTAAGATCGTTCTCAGCGACAAGGGTGAGGTGGAAAGCGTCGCCTTCCGCGAGCGGCTGGATGCGCATCGCCTGATCGAAGAGTTCATGATCCTCGCCAATGTCGCGGCGGCAGAAACCCTGATTGCCAAGCGCCGTCCATTGCTTTTCCGTGTGCACGAAGAACCCGCGCCTGAAAAGCTGGAAAGCCTGCGGGAAACGGCTCAGGCGGCAGGCCTGAATCTGGCCAAAGGTCAGGTGCTGCAGACGCGGCATCTGAATGCGCTGCTAAATGCGGCTGCGGGAACCGAAGATGCCGAACTAATCAATCTGAGCACGCTGCGGTCGATGGCGCAGGCCTACTACAACCCCGAGAACTTCGGCCATTTTGGGCTGGCGCTTCGGAATTATGCGCATTTCACGTCACCGATCCGCCGCTATTCAGACCTGATCGTGCACCGTGCGCTGATCTCGGCCCACGATTGGGGCAAGGATGGTCTGACCGAAGAGGAAGTTGACCGGCTGGAAGAAACCGCCGCTCATATTTCGGATACCGAGCGCCGCTCGATGATGGCGGAACGGGACACGACAGATCGCTATCTGGCCGCCTATCTCAGCGAGCGGGTCGGCAATGAATTCACTGGCCGGATCAGCGGCATTGCCCGGTTCGGGGCCTTTGTGAAGATGGACGAAACCGGGGCGGATGGGTTGGTGCCTGTGCGGTCGTTGGGGCGTGAATTCTTTCATTTCGACCGCGAGGCGGGCACCTTGATGGGGTCGGACACCGGCCTGATCATTGCCATCGGTCAGCGCGTGACCGTGCGCCTGACCGAGGCGACGCCCGTCACCGGCGGGCTGGAACTGGAGTTGCTGTCGATAGATGATCAGGCCCTGCCGCGCGGACGTGGGTCTACAGGGCGCCCCACACGGCGCAAGGCTGTCAGCGCCAAGCGCAAGAAGGACAAGATCAAACGCAAGATCGAGCGCAAGCGCCGTCAGAGGTGATAGGTCAAAGCCCGCGCGATGATCCAGCCATGGCGGGTGTCATCAATCTGGCCCGGATCATCGAAGAGGATGGCCCGATTGCCATCAATCCGGTCTTCGCCCGGAAAGGCCGATGTGAAATCCCCCATCAGGCGGCTCTGGCAATGCACGAACAGGGCAAATGACGCGGATTTGTGCCCACCCAGCCGAATGGTTGAGCCCTTGGGGGCCAGATAGGCCGGTTGCCCCCACCGCAGCGCCTCTTGCAGCGGTTGGGCGCCGGGCAGGGTGCTGGCGGTCTCAAGGATCAGATCGCGCAAGGCAAGCGTCCCGGTACGTGTGTCCGATGGTAAAGCCGCAAAGGCGGCCGCTACGGTGGGGTCTTCAATATGGGTCATGACAGCGGTACAGCCTGTTCCATCCGGTCTACATAACTGTTGAGCACGTTATCCTCTTTGATGCGTCGGGTCAGCGGTGTTTCGACGGGTGTCGCACGCATCGCGGCCAGCATGGGGCCAACGCTCATATCCGCAGCGGTCGGGCGTTCGCCCAGCAGAAACGGCGATTGCCACAGATAGGCCGAGATCGCCTCGAGGTCGCGTTCGACCCGGTCCAGACGTTCATTCAGGGAAAAGCGGCCAATGCCCTGAGCGTTGATGCGCTTCAGAACAGACTTGCGGATCGCGTTTGACGCTGGTTTGCGGATCAGCGCTGGAATACCGTTAAAGAACATCTCGCGCAGGATGGGCCAGACCTCATCATTTTCCCAGCGGTCCAGAACGATGTGGAAGTACAGATGTTCCTCGGCCATGCGGATCAGCGCGCGGGATTGCGCTTTTTCCACATCTGTCAGGCCCGCGTCGAAATCGGCCCCTTGCTGTTCCAGCCAATCGCGGATCAGGTCGCTGTCTGGTATCAAACGCTCGGGCGTTCGCAGCACAGGCAGCTTCTGATGCGGCATCTTGCGAGGATCCAGTATGTCGGAACGCTCCCAGGTCTGGCCAGATTTTTGCAGCATCAGTGCGGTTTTCACGCAGAACGGGCTGGCGCTGAACAAACCGAAGGCCGACGGGTAAGTAAGAAGGGTCAGCATCAAGGGGCTCCATCGTTGGGGATGGCCGGACCCTAGAGGTGTCTGATGACAGTTTCTGGCATTAGGGATAGGGTAGAATGCACTATGTCCCGTACCGCCCGCCTGTTCCAGCTCATGCAAGCCTTGCGCTCTGGCCCGTCGCCGAAAACCTCGGTTCAACTGGCTGGGGATCTCGGCGTGTCGCCCCGCACGATCCACCGCGATGTCGATGCCCTGCGCGGCCTTGGGGCGGTGATAGACGGTGAGGCTGGGTTTGGATTTACCCTTATCGAAGACGCCACATTGCCGCCGTTGGGATTCACCGATGACGAGCTTGAAGCACTGGTTCTCGGTCTGCGCGAGGTTCAGGTGATCGGTGATCCGGCATTGTCGGGCGCGGCCAGCGCGGCACTGCGCAAGTTGCAGGGTCGGCTGCCGCAACGCCAGTCACACCGATTGAGCCACGCGGTGCTGGCCGCAACACGGTTCCATCGACCGCCCACACCCACGATCGAAGTTGCCGACTTGCGGCAAGCCACGTGGGACGAGCGCACGATCGAATTCTCGTATACGGACGCAAAAGGGGATGCCACGCGCAGGCGCGTGAACCCGCTGAGCATCGTTTACATGGACCGCTCGAATGTGCTGCTGAGTTGGTGTCACCTCAGACAGGATTATCGCGTGTTCCGTCTGGACCGGATGCAAGAGATGTCCGTGACAGATCAGAGCTTTCGGCCAAATCGCGTGCCGATGCTGCGCGATGCATTGGCCCGCATACGGGCGGAGCGCGAGGCACAAGAGAACGCGTCCGAGCGTTGAGTGCTTTGTGAAATCCTGATTTTGCGCTATCCTAGGGTTGAGCAGTAATCAGGAAAAAATCGGAATGCGTATATGCGTAGGCGGCGTCATGACCGTCGCATTGTGGGCATCCATCGGACAGGCGGATACTACAGGCAACTCTTTGAGGCCGGATAGCAGGCCATTTGACAACACACTCCAGCTGGCGTCAGCGGATGTAACCGTGTCGGTACGCCCTGTTCCGCGCCCTTCGGCAGAGGTGATGCGGGTGTCGACGGCTGGAAACGCCCGGTTTCAGGCCTGGCTTGGGGCGTTTCAAAGGCGGGCGCTGGATTACGGCATCTCGCAATCGACGCTGGCAAAAGCCCTCACCGGGGTGACATATGACACGCAAGTCATAAAGCGAGATCGAAATCAGGCCGAATTCTCCAAACCGATCTGGGAATATCTGGATTCGGCGGTTTCCGACACGCGCTTGTCCAGTGGTCGCGCAGCGCTGCATCAGAACCGACAGGTGTTGCAACAGATCGAGGCAAAATACGGGGTCGAGAAAGAGGTTGTGACCGCCATCTGGGGGCTTGAGACCTCGTTTGGCGCGTACCGGGGCAGCAATCAAACCATCCGGTCGCTGGCGACGTTGGCTTTTGATGCGCGAAGAGCGCAGTTTTTCGAAACCCAGCTGATCGCGGCTTTGCGGATCATTCAGGCCGGGGATGTCAGTGCCGGCAACATGATTGGCAGCTGGGCAGGTGCGATGGGGCACACGCAGTTCATGCCAACCTCCTATCTGGACCACGCGGTGGATTTTGACGGAGACGGGCGGCGCGACATCTGGTCCGAGGACCCGACGGATGCTCTGGCGTCTGCGGCGGCGTATCTGAAGCGGCACGGTTGGACCAAAGGACAGCCCTGGGGGGTCGAGGTGCGCCTGCCGCAGGGTTTTGATTACGCGACAGCCAAGCGGACCTTTACATTGTCGCCCTCGGAATGGGCGCGGCGCGGCGTGCTGGCGAAGGATGGCAATCCGGTTCCGGATCACGGGCAGGCGGCAATTCTGCTGCCAGCGGGCGGGCAAGGTGTGGCCCTGATGATCTTCGACAACTTTCAGGTCATCGAAAAATACAATGGCGCGGATGCCTACGTCATTGGCATCGGCCACTTGTCCGACAGGCTTGCGGGCCGCAGCTCGTTCAAAGCTGACTGGCCGCGCGGAGACCGTGTTCTCAGTTTTACCGAGCGTAAAGAGCTTCAAACTCGCCTGACACAGGCCGGATTTGATACGCAGAGCATTGATGGCCGCATTGGCCCGAACACAATCAATGCGGTGCGCGCATATCAACTGGCAGAAGGCCTGCTGCCGGATGGGTATGCGACTCTGAAACTGTTGGAGCGCATGCGTTGAGGTTCTGAGTGATGGTCACGAATGACATCTGCGTTCCGTGATATGCAAAGCCGTCTTGGATTCCGTTGCAACGGTTTTTCATCCTCGGCTTTGGGGTTCAAGACTCGCCGTTGCGCCGTATGCCGTCAGCAGCGCCCCGACCATGTAGATCATCAGGCCCGCAAGGGTCGCGGTTGAGTAATCGATACGGCCGTCGAATAGCTGCATCAAGAAAACGAAGGCCGGACCCAGAGCGGCCACGGCTGCAATTATTGATGCCGGAACAAGTGGGATGGCTTTCTGAACCAGATACAGCGGAAAGGCGATGACGCACAGGCCGACGAGGACAATCACGGCCATATCTTCAAGTGCCAACGGGATGCCCTTGTCGTCCAAACCTGCGAGAAAGGCGGCAAATGCCAGTGCCGTGTACAGAATAAAGCGCAATCCAAATTGGGCGAGCGGGCCGACGCCCCTTTGATTCAAGCGAACCGAGTAGAGGATCACGAACGCCGTACAGCCGCCCGACAAGGCCGACAGAACGACACCCGCCAAAGCAGTCGCAGCACCGCCGCGAGTAAATCCCGAAAACCCAAGAACCGTGACGGTACCAAGTGCCAGAATCGAAACCAGGATCGTTGCAGTGCCAATACGCACCATCGAGCGTTTTGGAATACGTGCCTCGGGCAATCCGATCCAGGCTCCCACGACTGTGCCAAGGGGCAGCATTCCCGAGAAGATCGTAAAGACAACCGCAGGTTCGATGATCTGGACCGCGATGAAGTAGGTGGTCCATGTCAGGGACGCAAAAAGGTTCAGGACCAGGACGATTCTCCACGATCGAACCGACAGCCAGAGTTCGTTTGGTCTGAAAATCGCGGTGGCAATCGTGCATCCAACGACAGAGAGTCCAAACACCCACGTGCCCGTGAGAAACGAGTCCGCATTCTGAAAAACGGACCCTAGGTAAACCGCCTGAAACGCTTCGAGCGTGACAAAAGCAAAACAGAAGAAGAGGCCAAGCTGGGTGCGCGACATGGAATTCGACTTTCACGTACGTATCGTCAGAACCCAAAAATCATGTATCTTGCGAAAGAAAAAATGAGTAATTTGGATTTTTGCATGAGCCAAAGTTATGGATAGCCTTGCCCGGAGATTGCCGCCACTGTCGCGCCTGACACCTTTTGAGGCGGCCGCGCGGCATGAAAGCTTTTCGTTGGCAGCGGCTGAGCTCGGGTTAACTCAAACCGCCATCAGCAAGCAGATAGCGTTGCTGGAAAAGGAACTCGGCACAAAACTGTTCGAGCGGCGCAACAGAGCGGTCTTTTTGACAGATGCCGGTCGGCGCCTCGGGCGCGTGGTTGGGGCGTCTC
Source organism: Ruegeria sp. AJ12 (assembly GCF_056536245.1). Classification (NCBI taxonomy): domain Bacteria; kingdom Pseudomonadati; phylum Pseudomonadota; class Alphaproteobacteria; order Rhodobacterales; family Roseobacteraceae; genus Ruegeria; species Ruegeria sp. AJ12. The sequence goes on along the minus strand of NZ_JBQFJJ010000001.1, from coordinate 3,880,222 downwards.
TGTCGGATATCGCAGGCGAAATCGCCTTACTGCGTGGTCGCAGACGGTCCGGTGAACTGGTGCTGCATTGCCAGCTTTGCGAGGCATTCTATTGGCTCATGCCACGGCTCTCGGGCTTTCATGAACAGCACCCCGGCGTCGAGTTGCGGGTCGTCAGTGCCCTAAAACCGTTTACGGATTCCTCCGAAGCCTTCGACGTCGCCATCCAGACCTCGGGCCGCACCTCCGGATCGGCGCGTCTGGCTTTCACGGCGGCCGATGACATTTTTCCGGTGTGTGCGCCATCGCTGGTGAAAGAAGCAGAACTCCCTCTGTCACCGCGGGATCTTGTGGCCTTTCCCCTCTTGTCACATTCCGTGGTTCCGCAGGATTGGATGGACTGGCCGGGCTGGTTCAAATGTGTTGGGTCATCTCTGCCCAGCCGCCATCGCATTGTTCCGTTCGACAGCTATCCGGTGACGTTGCAGGCGGCGGCAACGGGGCAGGGCATTGCCCTTGGCTGGCGGCGAACGACCGAAGGTATGATCGCCGAGGGCAAGCTGATCAGGCCGTGTCGAGAGATGGTGAAGCGACCAACGGAACTCTCGGTGTTCAGGGGCACGGCGCGGGATCAACACCCAAGCACAGAACACCTTCTCACCTGGTTGTCCGATCAGTTGGCGTACTAGACAGTACTTGCACCCGGTATGCAACTCCGGGCGCTGGTCGACAGGCAGTTCGCCAAAAAGACTTGTAAGCAAAACAGGAGGCGGCCTCACATGGCCGCCTCCCATCGCGTATGACGCCGTGGGCGATGGTTCAGGATGCCGACTTCATCAATCCCTGCGCGATGATTTCGGCGTGCGCTTCGTCCAGAGATTTGTGGATGCGCACAAACATCTCGTCGATATCCGCAGGGGTCAGGATCAGCGGCGGTGAGACGATCATGCGGTCGCCCACATGCCGCATGATCAGGTTGTTGGCAAAACAGCGATCGCGACAGACGTAGCCGACGACGCCCGGCTCAGACGCGAATTTGGCGCGGCTGGCCTTGTCCGGGGTCAATGCGATCGAGGCCATCATACCAACGATCTTGGCCTCGCCCACCAAGGGGTGGTCCGTCAGTGCCTCCCATTTCTCTTTCAGGTAGGGGGCCGCCACGTCCCGGACATGGTCGACGATCTTTTCTTCTTCGAGAATGCGCAGGTTTTCCAGCGCCACAGCCGCCGCGACCGGATGACCGGAATAGGTGTAACCGTGGTTGAATTCGGTGCCGCCGATCACCTCGGCGATTTCGTCGTTGACGATGGACCCACCGATTGGTGCATAACCCGAGCTGAGGCCTTTGGCGATGGTCATGATATGTGGCTTGATCCCGACGGTTTCCGATCCGAACCAATTCCCGGTGCGGCCAAAGCCACAAATCACCTCATCTGCGATCAGCAGAATATCGTACTTGTCGCAAATGCGCTGAATCTCGGGCCAGTATGTATCGGGCGCGACGATCACGCCGCCTGCACCCTGGACAGGTTCGGCGATAAAGGCTGCGACGCGGTCCTCGCCCAGTTCCAGGATGGCTTCTTCCAGCTCACGTGCACGGGCGAGGCCGAATTCTTCGGGTGTCATGTCGCCACCCTCGGCCCACCAGTTTGGTTGATTGATGTGATGGATGTTCGGAATCGGGATACCGCCTTGCGCGTGCATGCCTGCCATTCCGCCCAAAGACGCCGAACCCACGGACGAGCCATGATAGGCATTCTTGCGGCTGATGATGACATTCTTGTCTGGCTGACCCTTTTCGGCCCAGTAGGTCCGCACCAGACGAATGTTGGTGTCATTTGCTTCAGACCCGCCTGCGGCGAAGAAGACGTGGTTCAGGTCACCCGGTGCAAGTTCCGCAATTTTGGCCGCCAGCGCGATCGCCGGAACATGGGTCGTCTTGAAGAAAGTGTTATAGTAGGGCAGTTCGCGCATCTGCCGCGCAGCGACATCAGCCAGCTCATCGCGACCGTAGCCGATGTTGACGCACCACAGCCCGGCCATGGCATCCAGAATCTCCTCGCCCTCGCTGTCGGTCAGATAGACGCCTCTGGCGCGCGTGATCACGCGCGCGCCTTCCTTGCCAAGCGATCCGTTGGCAGAGAATGGGTGAAGGTGATGCGCGGCATCCAGGGCCTGCAATTCGGCGGTCGGCATGTGGTTGGTGATCGTGGACATCGGAGAACCTCCTGCAAAAACGATTGCGGATCACAATATGATCAAATTATTCACTGTCAATCGAATCGCACCGATTCAGGTGGGAGCTAGGGCATCAGCCATAAGTTCCATACCCTGTTCGATGTCCTGCGCGGTTGCGACGGCGGCCATTTCAGCGTCCCGGTGTCGCAAGGCGGTGATGATATCCTTGTGACGATCCGGCAGGCTTTGGGTTCCGAACCGGCCGCAGACCACCCGCAGCGACGGTCCAAATCTCAACCACAAGCGATCCGCGAGATCACTGAGTATTGGTGCCTGAGCGTGGGAATACAGCATTTCGTGAAACGCGTGGTTCAATTGCAGGTACCCACCGACATCGCCGTCGGAAATCGTGCGATCAAGTTTCTGGTCAAGGCGCTCTAGCTGGTCGATATCCGCCGGCGCCATCTTAGCGGCTGCGCGCCTTGAAAGTTCTGATTCTATTGATTTTCTCGCAAAAATCATCTCCTTGACATCACCATTGGACAGCAGCGGAACGCTGACCCGCCGGTTGCCTTGAAAAGTGAGCGCCCCGTCCGAGATCAGCCGGCGAATCGCCTCGCGCACCGGCGTCATCCCAACACCCAGAGAATCGGTCAATCCTTGGATTGTAACCGGCTGTCCCGGGACCAGATCTCCGTACAGAATCTGCAATCTGAGGGTTTGGTAGACCTGTTCATGCGCCGGGCGTTTCTCACTATCCATCCTCGGGTCGGATGCCTTATTTTTGATCAAATCCAAGTGGTTCGTCCCAATCTTCTATCTCATGACTTGCCAGGTGTCAGGCCTCGTGAAACCATAAGCTGGTTCGGGGGAAAACGCAAAACTTGATCAAATCCAAAAAAACGGGAAGATACCCGTACATTTGCAGGGAGACGAATATGACAATCAAAACGCTGACTATGACAGCGGTCATCGCATTGGGGACTTCGGTGGCATTTGCCGAAGAGGTGCGAGTTTATAACTGGTCCGACTACATCGATGAGGATCTGCTGAGCAAATTCGAATCAGAAACGGGTCTGACCCTGATCTACGACGTGTTCGACAGCAACGAGGTTCTGGAAACAAAAATGCTGGCCGGTGGGTCGGGCTATGACGTGGTGGTGCCATCCGGCACGTTCCTGCAGCGCCAGATCCAGGCGGGTGCGTTTCAGGAACTGGACATGGCGAAACTGTCGAATTCAGGCAACCTTTGGGACGTCATTCAGGAGCGTACGGCCGGCTACGACCCGAACAATGCCTATTCGATCAACTACATGTGGGGGACAACCGGCATTGGCGTCAATGTCGGAAAGGTCAAGGAAGCGCTGGGTGACGATGTCGCTCTGAACAGCATGGACCTGGTTTTGAAACCGGAAAACATGGAAAAGCTTGCCTCATGCGGTGTGCATTTCCTGGATGCGCCGGCCGAGATCATTCCCATGGTGTTGCAGTACATCGGCGAAGACCCGGACAGCCACGACACGGACGTCATCGCAAAGACCGAAGAGGTTCTGACCGGTGTCCGTCCGCATATCCAGAAGTTCCACAGCTCGGAATACATCAACGCACTGGCGAACGGCGATATCTGCGTGGCCGTTGGTTGGTCGGGGGATATCCTGCAGGCGCGGGATCGTGCCGCCGAGGCCGACAATGGCGTGGAAATCGAATACCATCCCTTTGCTGAAGGGTCCCTGATGTGGTTCGACCAGATGGCCATTCCGGCAGATGCTCCGAACCCGGAAGGTGCGCATCAGTTTCTGAACTTCATTCTGGACGCCAACAACATGGCCGCAGCGTCGAACTATGTGTACTACGCCAACGGCAACGCGGCATCGAAGGAGTTCCTGGAAGAAGACGTGATCGGCGATCCGGCGATCTATCCGGATGATGCCACGATGCAGAATCTCTACATCACAACGCCATACCCGGCCAAAACGCAGCGGGTTGTGACCCGTCTTTGGACCAAGATCAAGTCAGGGACCTGATCTTCCTGCGCATGGTGGTTGCAAAGCCGCCATGCGCTTTTCCTGTCCAGACCGACATACGGGGGCCGCTTTGAACTCTACCGTCTTTGCGCCGTGGGAAGACCCGCAGGCGAAACCCTTGATCCAGTTCCAGAACGTGACCAAGCGTTTCGGCGAATTCACGGCTATCGACAACCTGTCGCTGGACATCTTCGAAAAAGAATTTTTTGCCCTGCTGGGACCATCGGGCTGTGGCAAGACAACGATGATGCGGATGCTGGCCGGGTTCGAAACCCCGACCGAAGGGCACATACTGCTGAGCGGGCAGGACATCGATCCGATCCCGCCTAATAAGCGGGCCGTGAACATGATGTTCCAGTCCTACGCCTTGTTCCCGCATCTGAGCGTGTGGGAAAATATCGCCTTTGGTCTGCGCCGGGACAACATGCCCAAACAAGATCTTGAAAACCGGGTCGAAGAAATGCTGCGCCTGACCCGGCTGGAGCAGTTCGCCCGGCGAAAACCGCACCAGATTTCAGGCGGCCAGCGCCAACGGGTGGCACTGGCGCGGTCTTTGGCAAAGGCGCCCAAACTGCTGTTGCTGGACGAACCGCTTGGTGCGCTTGACAAAAAGTTGCGGCAGGACACCCAGTTCGAGTTGATGGATATTCAGGAAAAAACCGGTACGACCTTTGTGATCGTGACCCATGATCAGGAAGAGGCGATGACCGTCGCCAGCCGTGTTGCGGTGATGGATCAGGGCCAGCTGATGCAAGTCGCCACACCTGACCGCATCTACGAAACCCCCAACTCGGTCTACGTTGCTGACTTTATCGGTGATGTGAATATCATCGAAGGGCGTGTAATGCCCAAAGGAGATGAGACCTACCAGATCGAATGGGCCGAAGGGCAGGCACCTTTAACGGCGAACTCGTCCGCCGGGTTATCTAACGGCCAATCCTGTCACCTGGCGATCCGACCCGAAAAGGTGACGATATCGGCAGAGCGCCCAGCAGAGGCCATTAATGCCATCCAGGGCAAGGTGCACGACATCGCCTATCTGGGGAACCTGTCCACCTATCACGTCGAACTGGCCAACGGCACGATCATCAAGGCGCAGACGGCCAACACAAGGCGCATATCGCGCCGATCCTTCACATGGGAAGACCCGGTCTGGCTGTCCTGGACCGCCACGGCAGCGGTTTTGCTGGCAGACTGATGCGCCGCGCTGTTCTGATCGCCATTCCCTATGTCTGGCTACTGGCCCTGTTTTTGGTGCCCTTTTTCATCGTTCTGAAGATTTCGTTGTCGGACACCGCGTTGGCCATTCCGCCCTACACGCCGACGCTGGATGTCTCGAAAGGCTGGGCAGGAATTCGGGAGTTTTTCAGCCAACTGGACCTGGAAAACTTTGTCTGGCTGACCGAGGATGATCTGTATTGGAAAGCGTATCTGTCCAGCGTTAGGATCGCACTGATTTCAACGGTGCTGACCTTACTGGTCGGATACCCGATCGCCTACGCGATGGCCCGCGCGCCGGTCGAGTGGCGCCCGACGCTCATGATGCTTGTGATTCTGCCCTTCTGGACGTCGTTTCTGATCCGCGTTTACGCGTGGATGGGCATTCTCAGCAACGAAGGGTATCTGAACCAACTGCTGCTCTGGACGGGCATCATTTCGACCCCGCTGACCATTCTGAACACAAACACGGCGGTCTATATCGGCATCGTCTACACCTATCTGCCCTTTATGATCCTGCCCATCTATTCCGCGCTCGAGCGTATGGACGGATCCCTGATCGAAGCGGCGGAGGATCTGGGCTGTTCCCGTCTGCAGGCGTTTTGGCTCGTGACCATTCCTCTGTCTCGCCCCGGTATCATCGCCGGGTGTTTCCTCGTGATGATCCCGGTGATCGGTGAGTTCGTGATCCCGTCGCTGTTGGGCGGATCAGGCACATTGATGATCGGCAAGGTGCTGTGGGAAGAGTTCTTCTCGAACCGAGACTGGCCTGTTGCCAGCGCTGTGGCGGTGGTTCTGCTGCTGATCCTGATCATCCCGATTGTGCTGTTCCAGCGTAACCAGCAAAATCAGACGGAGGCCGAGAAATGAACAGGCTAAGCTGGTTCAATGCGGTTTCCCTGACGCTGGGGTTCGCCTTTCTCTATATCCCGATGATCATCCTGATCATCTTCAGTTTCAATGAAAGCAAGCTGGTCACGGTGTGGGCGGGGTTCTCGACAAAGTGGTACGGAGAGCTGTTGCAGAATGAGGCTTTCCTCGACGCCGCCTGGGTCACCTTGCGGGTTGCGGTCTTTTCATCAACTTTGGCCACCATTCTGGGCACTGCAGCCGCCTATGTTCTGGTGCGCGGTGGACGGTTCTTTGGCCGAACGCTGTTTTCCGGCATGATCTATGCTCCGCTGGTGATGCCCGAGGTGATAACGGGTCTGTCACTGTTGCTCTTGTTCATCGGCATTGGCCTGGACCGTGGTATTCTGACCATCGTGCTGGCGCATACGACGTTTTCGATGTGCTTTGTCTCGGTCGTTGTGTCCTCGCGCCTTGTGACCTTTGATCAGTCTTTGGAAGAGGCGGCGCTGGATCTCGGGTGTTCGCCGGCGCAGGCTTTTCGTCTCGTGACGCTGCCGATCATAGCGCCCGCGGTGATATCGGGCTGGCTGCTGGCCTTTACCCTGTCTCTGGATGATCTGGTGATCGCCTCCTTTACCTCGGGCCCCTCCGCCACGACCTTGCCGATCAAGATCTTTTCAGCGGTCCGGCTTGGAGTCAGCCCTGAAATCAACGCACTTTCGACGTTAATGATCGCAGTTGTGACAGTGGGGGTGATCACCGCATCTCTGGTAACCAAGCGGGCGATGATGCGCCAGCGGCAGGATGAGATGGCCGCTGCGCGCGCCGAATGAAACGAATTTTCCCGAACTACACCTATGGGCCCGGTCCAAGAGAGGGGTGTTGGTGGGATGAAACGATCGCCGCCCCGGACTGGCCTGTTCTTCAGGATAATGCAACGGTCGACGTTGCCATCATCGGCGGCGGTTTCACCGGTGTCGCTGCGGCATTGCATCTGTCTGAGAGCAATACGTCCGTCGCCGTGGTCGAAGCGGAAACCCCGGGCTGGGGCGCTTCCGGTCGAAACGGCGGGTTTTGTTGCTTGGGCGGATCGAAGCTGGGCCACGGTTCGCTGGTGCGCCGACATGGGAGTGAGGCAGCGCAGGCCTATGCCCGGGCTGAGGCAGATGCCGTTCAGCTGGTTTCCACTCTGTTAAGGACACACGGCATTGATGCGGACACGCATTCAAGGGGGGAAACGCAACTGGCGCATTCCCGCCGCGCGATGGAGCACTTGCGAAAGACCGCCGATGAAAACGGTGTGTTGCATGAGATGAAAGACTTGCCGGGGCTCGGCATGGGCGGCGCGTTTTTCGGCGGGTATTCCACACGGGTTGGATTTGGCCTGAACCCAAGAAAATACCTGTTTGGTCTGGCCGACGTCGCAAGATCTCGGGGCGCAGAGTTCTTCCAAAAGAGCCCTGTTCTGAACATCCAAAAGACTTCGTCAGGTTTTCAACTGCAAACACCGACCGGTCAGATCACGGCCTCGAAAGTTCTTATTTGCACCAATGGTTATTCCAGCGAAGACGTACCAGCTTGGCTGGGCGGTCGATACATGCCGGCGCAATCCACCGTGTTGGTGACGCGTCCACTGACCCAATCTGAACTGGATGCGCAGGGCTGGACGTCAGATCAGATGAGCCACGACACACGACACCTTTTGCATTACTTTCGCCTGATGCCGGACCGGCGCTTTCTGTTCGGCATGCGGGGTGGGTTGCGGTCATCGCCCGCCGCCGAGGCTGCCATCCGGCGTAAGGTGCAACACGACTTTCACGCCATGTTCCCGGCGTGGTCCCAAGTCGAGGTGACCCATATCTGGTCGGGAATGGTGTGCCTATCGCGGGGTTTGGTGCCCTTTGCTGGTCCTGTGCCGGGGCAGACCGGTATGTATGCGGGGTTTGCCTACCATGGAAACGGGGTGGCCATGGGAACCTATTGCGGTCGCGCACTGGCGCGCATGGCTTTGGGGCAGGGTAGCGAGTTACCGGAGCCGATGATGCAGACACCTCGCCGATTTCCGTTCGGACCCTGGCGCCGGGCTGTTATGCCGCCCGCCTATGCGGCCATGGCGCTTGCCGATCTTTGGTGACCGGTCGGCCTAGAGCCTGCCCATTTCCAGCCGCAAGCCTTCTGAATAATCGGGGGCCCCGTTCTCGACCCGCCAGAGGCAATATGCGGCCATGCGCCAAGAGTACCACGGGCGCAGCGCACAAAAGCGCGTGACGATCTCGCGGTGTCCATAGGCTTCCAGAAACTGGTCTTCCTCTGCCCGGCTCAGGGGCGCTCCCCGGTACAATCGCTGCATGGCTGGCGAGGTGAACAGGGCCAAATCCTCACAAGGATCTCCCATTGCCGGACATTGCCAATCAATGAGCGTCAGGCCGCTGTGTGCCACCAGAATGTTTCCCGGCACGGGATCGCCATGTATCAGGCACTTTCGGGTCGTCGGGCGGATCGTTCCCGAAGGGCGCAGCTTGGCCAGAGCTTCGCGGGCGTCAGGCGAACACTTGGCCAGTATCTCTTGCCCATGGGTCGCCAGATCTGCGCTGCCATTGCAGCCATTCGGGACAGGGACCGAAACCGGCAACGCATGCAGGTTACGCAGCAATCTGCCAACGGGTGCGGGGTCCGTCTTCCAGGGCGCGCCGGGCGCGTGGTCATAGAGAACCCAATGATTGTCTTCATGCTGGCCCAAGGCACGCAGACGCGGCGCAAAACCTGTGGCCTCAAGCGCTTGGAGGCAACCGGCCTCCTGTTCCGCATCGTTCCGAAACAAGGGGTTGCGCAGGGACTTGCGATAAAGCTTCAGCACCTTGTCGCCGCCATCGCCCAGCACTTTCCACACCTGATTGGTGCGACCACCATACAGGGTTTCAAACTGCACGCCTTGGTCAACCAACCTCCGGGCGCAAAGTTGGTGAACGAGATCTGAGGGCGGAAGAGGGCGGTCGGGCAGGTGCTTTACCAGTTCATTGGGCGAGTCGGAATTTGCCAAGCTTTGGCCCGTCTCGCCCTGCAGATCAAGCGCCTGTTCGGATCGCCATGACCTGTCCGGCGGAAACCACCTCGCCGCTTTCCAGGGTCAGAAGGATCGCATCGCTGCCCAACTGGGCTTCAACCACACGGTTGAACGTTGAGACCGGTGTCTCAGAGAGTAACTTTCCGTCCTTGTAGCTTTCCAGCGTCGCCGAGTAACGACCGGCGTCCAGCGGATTTCCGGCCTTGTCCGTCCCGGCCCAGACAAACTCGGGTTCAGCCTCAGGGATCGTGATTCGATCGATGACCTCATCATCGGCATTGCGCAGCACCAAAACGGCCTCATCCGCAGTTGGGTCGGGTTCGGAATACAAGTTTACGGGCGCACCTTCGAATTGAAAGGCTGACGCTGTGCGCACATCCATACCGACCCAGCCGGCCAGTTCGTCCAGAGTGACGCTGCCCATCGTTGCAGCCAGAACGGACAAAAGATCGTTGGTCTGAACCTGCTGCTCCACCATCGAAAACTGTGCAAGTTGCGAGGCGTATTGCGATGAATCCATGGGTTCAAGAGGATCCTGATTTCTGGCCTGCGCCGTGAGCATAAGCAGAAATGTCTCAAAATCCGATGTCACAACCGACGTTTGCGAGGCCCCGGAGGATTGCGTTTGCGCGGCGGCTTGTGCGGATTGGGTTGGAGTGATCATGCGTCAAAGCCTCATATCAATGCCACGGCCCGTGCTCTTGCCGGGAACAACGGGAACGTCCTGTGCCGCCACCTCGTCAGACGACGAATCGAAATGTGAGCCGGAACCGGATCCCATATCCTGCTGTTTGGTGTCCGCAGACGTCCCAAGATCCAGAGAAAGCCCGCTATAGCCCAGTTTCTGGAACTCCGCCGTCAGGACCGAGATGTGACGGCGCATCAGATCCAGAGTTTCAGGCCGGTCAACGGCGATTGTCATGTGCAATCCGTCTTCCCGACCGTTGAGCACAATGGAGACGCGTCCAAGCTCTTCTGGGTTGAGGGCGATTTCCACCGTTCCGGCACCGGGCCGAGACTGGATCATCGCGGCCATCTGCCCGGCAATGGCCCGCGCCACTTCGGCGCGTACTGCCGCCGGAACCGAACTCAATTGCTGGAGCGTGTCCCGATTGGCCTGGAAGGAGGCTTCGTCGGGTACTGCGAGAAGACTGTCCACCTCGCGACCGGCAGTGGTCTGGTCGGTGTCTGCGACCCTGGCCGATGCCATGAGTTGCATTTGCACCAATGTCGGGCTGCTGTTAGCGGTCGTTGCTTTTGTCTGTTGCGCGGGCTCGGTTGGCTGCGCTGTCTGTCTGTCCGGTTTTGCTTTGTCTTCCGCACGTCCGGCAGAAGATGGCCTTTCTTCGAGCTCACCTAAACGCTTCCGCCGCTCGGATGCGCTGCTGTCGGACAGATTGGCAATTGGCGGTGCAGTTTCGGGTGACGGCCGATTCGTATCACCTTCGCTCGAATAGGCCGGCCCTGTTTGCGGCGCATTTGCACGGCTCGTCTTGCCCTCAATAGGTGCGGCGTTAGGGCGGTCGGGACTTTGTGCGCCACCGAGCGTGTCAGCGTTCGAAACGGGTGATACCTGATCCGCCCGCGTGCTTTGGGGCAATCCCTTGTCGCCCACATCGGATGGCAGTGGTTCGTCCTCACCCGACCGTATCGGATCAGACGTGCGCGCCTCCGTCATTGTGTCTTGCGGCAACGCTGTCTCGGTCTCGACGGTGGGTGACTCCGTTGCGTGTTCAGGGTCTACCGACTGCGTTTTACCAATTTCGGGATCCGACTCACCCTTTTCAGGGTCCTGAGACAGGACATCCTGAAAACTCGTCGATCCTTTGGACTCCTGCTGATCCCGCTGGCGTGCATCGGGTTTGGCAGTCCCATTCGGCGTTGATGTCGCCAGCATTAGCGGGTTGGGCATTTGCTCCGGCTCCGTCATGTTCGACCCGAAACCTGCCCTCAGGAAGTTACGTTTTTTTTAACCGCAATCATTTTTGATTGGGACAGTTCGAAGCAAATTTCGGAGAAAGCTATGAAGATTCCGGCATCTGCCACCATACCGCAGGTTCAATCCCCTTCGGTTCGACTGCAGGCTGCGGCGGTCGAACTGGAAGCAGCGTTTTTGACCGAGATGCTGAAATCCGCAGGGCTAGGCAAAAGCCGCCAGTCCTTTGGAGGAGGTGCCGGGGAAGATCAGTTCGCCTCATTTCTGGTTCAGAATCAGGCCCGGCAACTGGCACAGTCCGGCGGCGTCGGTCTGTCCGAAATTCTGCTCAAGTCAATGATGGAGAAACCCAATGACGGCTGAATCCGATGCAACCCTTATCAAAACACTTGAAGAGGTTCTGGACCTTGAGCGTACAGCGCTTGTTGAGGGTGATCTGGACCGCTTGAACACGATGGCGCCCGAGAAAGAAAAACTGATTGGTGCAATCAACGACCTTGGGGTCTTGTACAGCGATGATCTTATCCGTGTCCAAAAAAAGGTCGAACGCAATCAGGCCTTGCTGAACAGTGCCGCAGATGGAATTCGCGCCGTAGTCAGTCGGATGGCAGAACTACGAAAGGTCCGGCAGGAATTCACTACCTATGGCGCAGACGGGCAGCGTAACGGCTTTGCGGTGCGCAGCAACGCAAAGCTGGAAAAACGGGCTTGAGCCGGGGTTTGATTCAAATCCGATATTTCCGGTTCTCGCGTCTTAGCATTCCGTTAGGGGATCAGCATCAAAAGTGGTGCTGCACTTGAAACAGCAGGTGGCGCGAACAACCGCACGGTTCGTCGCACAGGTCAGAAAGACATCAATGCCCGCGTTTCAGGCGGGGCGATCATGGGCGCAAAATGCCCGAACGGAAAAGGATGACAACTATGTCCAGTATTCTGACGAACAATGGCGCGATGGTCGCGCTGCAAACCCTCAAATCGGTCAACAAGAACCTGGCACAGACGCAGAATGCGATCTCGACCGGTAAGGACATCGCAACCGCCAAAGACAACTCGGCCGTCTGGGCGATTTCCAAAGTGATGGAATCGGACGTCAAAGGATTCAACGCCATCAAGGACAGTCTCGCCTTGGGTGAATCCACCGTTGCGGTGGCTCGTAATGCCTCGGAAACCGTAACTGACCTGCTGACGCAGATGAAGGAAAAAATCGTTGCTGCACAGGAGGATAACGTTGACCGTGATAAGATCAATGATGACGTTTCTGCTCTGCGCGATCAGATTGCTTCGGTCGTTGGCGCCGCCCAGTTCAACGGCCTCAACCTTGTAGACGGATCTGCCGGCACGGCGTCAATTCTTGCCTCGCTGGATCGGGGGGCCTCGGGCGCCGTCACGGCGTCTTCGATTTCGGTTGCCAGCCAAGACCTGTCTACCGGCGGATATGTCAGTAAGGCTGTTCTGGCCGGGTCTGACAACACGGCCACTGATAACGATGCCGCAGGCTTCACAATGGATAAGGACACGGGCACCGGGACAATTGTCATTGACAGTTCAACCGACAACTTCGCGGTTGGTGACAGCGTGTCGATCACTGTTGGTGATCAGACCGTGTCCTATACGGTGCAAGACTCCGACCTTGATCCGTCCGGAACCTATGACGCCGCCTATACCGATGCGGTTGTCGCAGTTGGGCTGAAGAACCAGATCGATGCTCTGGGGGTTCAGGGTTTGTCGATCGACTATGACCCCACCGCAGAAGGCACGTTGTCTTTTGTGACCGGTACGGGTGCGGATGCCGCTGATCGGGACGTGTCTGTTTCGGCGCAGTTCACCAACGCCGGTTCCGGTGGCCTTGGAGCATTGGCATCCATTGATGTGAGCACGGATGCAGGTGCGGTTGCCGCTCTGGGGACCATTGAAACGCTGATCGACACGACGATTGACGCATCGGCGGCCTTTGGTTCGGCACAAGGACGGATCGAGACGCAGAAAGAGTTCATCTCGAACCTGTCTGACTCGTTCAAATCCGGTATCGGATCGCTTGTCGATGCGGATATGGAAGAGACGTCGGCCCGGTTGCAGGCGCTGCAGGTGCAGCAGCAGCTGGCGACGCAGTCTCTCTCGATTGCAAACCAGGCACCGCAGTCGATCCTGTCTCTGTTCCGCTAATTCAGGAACCTGGCCGGGGCGCAAGAATGGCGCCCCGGTCCTCTTGACCGCCTGAAGATGGCTCATTGGAAGGACTACAAGTGACACCTCAAACGCTTGCTCACCGCGCCTACGCGCAGACTGCCGCTCCGACACGCACACCGCGGGATACGGAGTATGAGGCAATTTCGAAGATTACGCATCGCCTGAAGGCGGCGGCGGCGCGCAGGAAAACGGATTTTGGCGGATTCGTTCATGCGCTGCACGAAAACAGGCGGCTTTGGACGGTTCTGGCGACAGGGGTTTCAGATTCCGATAACGGGTTGCCGAATGACCTGCGCGCCCGGATTTTCTATCTGGCCGAGTTCACCGAACAGCACAGCAGCCAGGTGCTGGGAAACAACGCAACGGTTGAACCCTTGCTCGAGATCAACATGGCTGTTCTGCGCGGACTTCGTCAGATTGGAGCAGCATGATGAGTGGGCTGGTCTTAAAGCTTGCCCCGAAGGAACGGGTTCTGATTAACGGTGTGGTCATCGAAAACGGTGATCGCCGTGGACGGTTCTCGATCATGACACCGCAGGCAAACGTGCTGCGCCTGAGGGATGCGATCCACCCGGATGAAGTAAACACACCGGTTCGACGCGTGTGCTATGCCGCGCAACTGGTTTTGTCCGGGGACATGGAGCCAGATCAGGCACGACAGCAACTGTTGCGCCGGGTGGAGGAGTTGAGTCAGGTGTTCACCGATTCGGACAGCCGCCGGGTTCTGGCCGAGGCGACCGAAGCGCTGGTTGCGGAACAGTATTACAAATGCCTGAAGTCTCTGAGGTCGCTGCTGCCGCGCGAAGAGCGGTTGATGGCCTATCAGCAATGACGTTTCAGCCTGTCATCCCCACACGCGGACTGGTCTGCCTGCAGCGTTCGCGTAACTGGACATTGATACGCAGTTACGGGAGTTCAAAGACCGGTTGTTTCAGATGACGGGATCAGACGATCTGGCTCGGTTCGCAGATCAGGACGCTGTTGAGAAACTGACAGATACTTATCTGGCGCGACGTCGGATCGCAGAGTTACAAAACACGATTTCGCCGCCTCAGACGGCCCTCATCTTGTTGCGGGCTGCAAGCTGAAGCGCGAAACTCAGAGTCTTTTGTGCCAGGCACGCACCGCAACACCAGGTCGGTGGCAGGGCACAAACATGTGCGGACCTTCAAACGCTCGACACCGTCAGGCCGCTGGGGCGGGCCCGTTCAAAGTTGGTCGAAGCTAAATTCCAGATCAGGTTACCCGTTTAGAACGGCGTCCGCCGAGGTGCGCAATGCGTATGACGTCACAGGTTGCGAAACGTTGTGCAGGTTTACAGCGCCAAGTGGCAGCGCATCGACGCAGGCAGGTTCTATGTCTTCCGACACGACGATGCGGTGACCTGCTGCTTTGCCATATTCACCCAACCGGGCGGCAACATTTGCGGCCTGACCGATCACGGTAAAATCCAGCCGCTCCCGCGAACCAACGTTACCGTAGGTCACGCGTCCGAACGCCACGCCGATGGAGCAGTCGCAATGCACATCGGTCCCGGATTTGCGCAGGTCGGCGAGTTTTTCGACGATCTCTATGGCTGTATTCTGCGCGTTTTTGCGTGCGGACGCGGCATCATCATCAACCACCGGAAAGACCGCGAGGACCGCGTCGCCGATAAACTTCAAAACCTCGCCCCCGTTGCTATGTGCAATACCGGAGACCGTTTCGAAGAAGTCATTGAGAAGGTTGATATAGGCTTCTCGACCAAGTTGCTCTTCCAGACTTGTTGAGTTGCGCAGATCGCAGAACATGATTGCCGCGTCGATTTCGTCGCCATCACCGCGTCTGATCTCACCGCCCAGCACGCGGGCGCCTGAGCGTTTACCAACATATGTTTCCAGCAACACCTGCGCGTTTTCGCGCTGCATGAATACCTCGTAATACCGTGCGATCACGGTCGAGCATTCGAAAACCAGGCCGAGGTTTTCCGTCGTGAACCCATCCGGATGATCGCAGGTCAGGGTCAGCACATTGGTCCGGCCGTCCGAAAACGGCAGCGGCATGGCGACATAGTCCGTCGCGCCCTTGGCCCGCAGATCCTCGATGATCGGGAAATTGTACTGCGGATCCTTGCTATTCAGTCTTTGGCGAATACCGCCTAGCCCGTTCGACACATGGCGCAACGGGCTGTTGATGAAAGAAGGGTGATCGTGGATTTCATATGTGGGGGCGTGGGTCAGGATTTCGGTCTGACCCTTTTCCCAGATATAATGCTTGCCTGCGATCAACGGATGCAGGGACCATGCCAGGATACTCAGACGTTGAATGGCAATGCCATGCTCCAGCATCTTTTCCGCAAGGTCTCTGGTAAAGGCTTCAGGCGTGTCGGCCTGCGACGCGCCTCGCATGAGCCAGTCGATCAAGGGACCGCTGATGTTTCCGTCATCGGGCTCGCGCAGGCGATTGGTTCCCAGATCGACACGGGTGTAGGCGTCCGGCATGAACGCGATGTGACCCTGGATCGCTCTGCTTTCCGGAAGGGCGTCTTCATATGCCCAGACGGAGTTGGGCAGGTGTTCACTGGACACCACAAAGTCGTGATAGGTGGCCGTCCCCTTGAAAGGGCAAAAGGTTTGCAAATCGGTTTCTTCGCCAAGATCCACGCAAACATCTTCGCGTGGAAAATAGATGGCTGGCGGCAGCCGCGTTTCGTACATGACCTTGGCGTTCTGACTTTCGGCCAACAAAACATCGTTGCGGTAGATGGCGACTCTGCCTCTCAACCGTTCAATCGAGATTCCATAGCCTTTGATTTTCGGTGCGGCGTGGACGTTCATGATCGACCTCCCTTGCCTGGGGCTTCAATAGAATGGGCGCTTGCGGGAGCTATTCCAAGAGGTAAAAAGGGATTTAACCAAGCTAACCCATAAGAGACGCCGAAATCAGACCATTTGAATCACGTCTTTTTCGATGGAAAGCATGTAGCCTTTTTTCGCGATGTTCTTGACCAGCAGTTCACTGACCATCTGGTTCCCCAGTGCATCGCGCAGTCGCTTGATTCGTGTGGCCCCGGCGGCTTCGTCACAATCCGCGGCGTCGCGGCCTGAAATCATGCCTTCGATCTGGGCACCCGAAAGGACCTCGTCATCCAAACGGGATTCGGCCAAAACCGACAGGGTTTCCATGGCCGCCGGCGTTAGTTTGAAGTCCATGTTGTTGAGGTAGACAGTGTTTTCTTCGCGGCTGATCAAAAGGGATGTGACCTGAATGCCTGTGCGCTCAATCTGCGCCATGCGACGGTTCAGCAATACGAGCATGACGAGGAACACCAGGGCTGAGATCAGCATCGCACAGGCGAATACGAGCAGGACGTAAATCACCATCCGATAGCTGGCCAGCGTGTCCGCAAAAGCGGTGCCGGACTGTGCCAGAATTTCCAGCAGACGGATTTCGGCCTGAGAGGTCAGATCACTTTCGACGAACAGACGCTCCACGCGTGCATTAAACGCGTTCGCGTCCGGAAGCGACCAGAACAGGAAAACGGCGGCGGTTGCCAGGACCGCGACAATCGCTGCAATTCCCAGGCCGACCAGCCGAACACCGGACCGCCGCGCCTCAGAAACGGAGATAGAATTTTCCGGCATTGGCCTTCCTTTGATCCAACCCTTCCGGTCCAAACAGGGACTGGACGTTCAGCAAGGTCCACCCCGAAGCCTTGAGGCGCTGGGCAACCTCTTGCTGGGCCTGCCCTTTGTCGCAGGCCGAGACCTGCATCACGCCGTAGTGCAGGCGTAAGGGATTGTCCTGCTTGGCCTTGTAATCCGCGTAACAATCTGCCGCCGACGCCGCAGACCCAAGCGATATCAGGGCCGCGCAGGCCAGAGAAGAGAGGATCTGTTTCATAGGCCGCATCCTGCGCATGGGTTGGCCTGATATTCAATAACTCAAGGGGTTTGCGGGCCCTGATATCGGATAACACTTTGCCGTTATTGCCTGTCCGACGGTGCCGCACTCAGTGTTGGTGCATCAAGGACGCGGTCCAATGCGGGTCGCAAAAGAATCCAAAAGGACACGCATCATGCACAAGAAATTCATAGCTCTGATCGTTGCGACAGCAGTCGTTGTTACCGGGGTCTCCGCGTCTCAGGCGCGCGCAGCGGATGCCAAGGACATTCTTGGCGGTCTGGCCGCAATCGCGATCATTGGTGCGGCCGTCAATCATTACAACAAGGAAAAGCGACGGGACGAAGTGGCGCGCCAGTACAATCCGGTTCCAATTGATCGCCATGTAAAAAAACACAAGGTGCGGCCCTTGCCCAATCGTGTGGCGCGCTATGATCTGCCTCAACGCTGCCTGCGTACCTATGATGGCTATGCGCAACGCCCCTTGCTCAGGCCCAAATGCCTGAACAAGCATTACAAACACGCCAATAGCCTGCCGCAACAATGCAAGGTTGGTTTCTGGGACGGCAACAAAGTAAGGCAAGCCTATGAGCCCGCCTGTCTTCGTCAGAAAGGATACCGCGTGGTTTACCAGTAAGCGTTTTCGAGCAGGAGCGGTGCCACAGAAGCACCGCGCCGGGAGGGGGTGGCGACCGCTGCCCCCTCCTTTTTTCTTGCGAACCCGCGCCAAACGCGGTTTTTCGTGGTCATGACAACACCGAATTATGACCTTGAACAGTCACTGCGAAAGCAGGGCTATGTCCGTATCGCCGGCGTAGACGAGGTCGGGCGCGGACCCTTGGCCGGACCGGTGGTCGCCGCTGCTGTCATCTTGAATGCGCGTGACATACCCAACGGCCTGAATGATTCAAAAAAACTGACAGCCAAGCGGCGTGCAGGACTAGAGGCTGCAATACGTGAGCGGGCGGCCTGCGCGATCGGTGAGGCGTCGGTTGCCGAAATTGACCGGATCAACATTCTGCGGGCGTCGCATCTGGCGATGGAACGTGCCGTTGCGGCGTTGGATCCCGCCCCGGATTTTCTGCTGATCGATGGGAACCTGATCCCAGGCGGAGTGCTGATCCCATCCGAAGCGGTGGTCAAGGGAGATGGGCGGTCCGTTTCAATCGCGGCGGCTTCGGTCATCGCGAAAAACTGGCGAGATCAACTGATGGTGGATTTGGCGCAACAGCATCCGGGCTATGGGTGGGAGACAAACGCGGGCTATCCGTCAAAACAACACAAAGACGCGCTGCGAAATCTGGGCGTGACCCCACATCATAGGCGTTCGTTCAAACCGGTCCACAATATCTTGTATCAAGAGTAAATCGTAAGTTGCTGATTCAAAAAAGAATTTGACGCCGAATCGTCTTTGACTCATCCTTGTCTCAACCAAATGAGCGCAAAAGCGCCGTGGAACCGAGGCAGTGATATGACCACAACCAAGACAAAGGGCGCAACCGCGCTCCCTTTAAACACGATTCTATCAGGAGACTGCATCGAAGTGATGAACAGTCTTCCCGAGGCGTCGGTTGATCTGATCTTTGCGGACCCGCCCTACAACCTGCAGCTCAAAGGTCAGTTGCACCGACCCGACAACAGCCAGGTGGACGCGGTTGACGATCATTGGGATCAGTTTTCCAGTTTTGGGGCTTATGATCAGTTTACGCGAGAATGGTTGAAGGCGGCGCATCGTGTGCTCAAGCCGAATGGCGCGATTTGGGTGATCGGGTCGTATCACAACATCTTCCGCGTTGGGTCGGCCTTGCAGGATGCGGGCTATTGGATCCTGAACGACGTTGTCTGGCGCAAGTCGAACCCGATGCCGAACTTCCGGGGCAAGCGGTTCACCAACGCGCATGAAACGATGATCTGGGCGTCCAAGCAGGAAGGCGCCAAATATACCTTCAATTACGAAGCTCTGAAGGCCCTGAACGAAGGCGTGCAAATGCGCAGCGATTGGGTGCTGCCGATCTGCACCGGGCATGAGCGTCTGAAGGATGAAAATGGCGACAAGGCACATCCGACGCAAAAACCGGAATCACTGCTTCATCGTGTGTTGATTGGGTCGACCAATCCTGGTGATGTGGTGCTGGACCCGTTCTTTGGTACCGGCACGACCGGTGCAGTGGCCAAGATGCTGGGCCGTGAGTTCATTGGGATCGAGCGCGAGGACAGCTATCGCAAGGTGGCCGAAAAGCGGATTGCGAAGGTGCGCAAGTTTGACCGGGAAGCGCTGGAAGTCAGCGCCAGCAAGCGCGCCGAGCCACGTGTTCCATTTGGCCAATTGGTTGAACGCGGCTTGCTGCGCCCGGGCGAAGAACTCTTTTCGATGAACCAACGCCACAAGGCAAAAGTGCGCGCAGACGGCACCCTGATCGGGCAAAACGTTAAAGGTTCGATCCACCAGGTCGGGGCGCATCTGGAAAACGCGCCATCGTGCAATGGCTGGACCTACTGGTGTTTCAAGCGCGACGGAAAGACGGTGCCGATTGATGTGCTGCGTCAGCAGATCCGCGCCGAGATGCACAGCTGATTATCAAATACCGCCGGTGCCTGTGGCCTGACACATGGCACTAAGCCTTGCCCCGCCGATGATACGGCGGGGTCTTTTGTTTTTGGCCAAGGAATGATTGCATACGTCAACCCCGTCAGAACGTATAGGAGCGCTGACTCTTGACCGACGTCGCACCCACACAGTCCCGCTTTGGCCGTTTTTTCATAACCCAGCCAGATGACTTTGATCTGGACCATAAATACGCCGAAGCAGCCCTGGAGCGGCACAAGCGCGAAGGGCTTGAACTGGCTGTCAGGGCCCGTTGGGTAGCCATGGGTTTGACCGGGATTTTGCTGATCTATCTGAATCCGAATTGGGAGGTCCTGTACTACCACTTCATCCTGTTGCTGATCTGTACAAACGGCTGGTTGATCCAACGTGCCGGGCGGGTTGGACAATCCAGGATCGAACTGCTTTTGATCTTTGCCGATCTGCTGATCATGACGCTTGGGATGATCGTTCCAAATCCCTTCAGCGACGATGTGCGGCCTCTGGCGACGCAATTCCGGTTCGATAACTTCCAGTATTTCTTCATTATTCTTGCAGCAGGGACGCTGGCCTATTCCTGGCGCACGGTTGTTGCCATCGGGACGTGGACGGCGATGATTTGGACCGTTGGTTGGATCATAGCCTGGTGGGTTGCGATGCCGTTCCCTGAATTGGGCGAGAGGGTTTTTGTTGCGTTGCAGGGCTATCCGGACCTGCAGGGCTTGCTCGATCCTAACAATTTTCTTGTGTCGCTGCGCATTCAGGAAGTCATAGTGTTCGTGATGGTTGCCGTGACCTTGGGTGTTTCGATGCGACGGCTGAACCATCTGCTGATGACCAATGCGGGGTTGGAGCGGGAGCGTGCAAACCTGTCCCGGTACTTCTCACCCAACGTGGTCGACGAACTCAGCCAGAATGACGAACCGCTGAAGCAGGTGCGAAAGGAAAACATCGCCGTTCTGTTCATCGACATTGTGGGATTCACCAAGTTTGCCGCGGGGCGAGATCCGTACGATGTGATCGAGGTTCTGCGTGGCTTTCATGCACGGATGGAAGCCGAGGTGTTCAGACATCACGGCACGCTGGACAAGTATCTTGGGGATGGCCTGATGGCGACGTTTGGAACACCGGTGCCGACGCCGTTGGATGCCACCAATGCGTTGTCTTGTGCGCGATCGATGGTGGATGTGGTCGAGCGTTGGAACCTGGAACGGCGCCGGACCGGAGAACCTGAGATCCAAGTAGGAATTGGCGTTCACTACGGATCGGTCGTTCTGGGCGACATTGGCGCCAACCGGCTCGAATTCGCAGTCATCGGAGATGCGGTGAACGTGGCGGCCAAGCTGGAAGCAATGACGCGTGAAATTGGTGCGCGCGTCGTGATCAGCGATGCGTTGCGTAAGCAGGTAGTGGCCGAAGGCCCTCCGGGTCAGAGCCTGATGGATGAGTTTGTCCTGCGTCCTGATCAGGCTGTGCGCGGGGTGGAGAACCATATGGATGTTTGGATGATCTGACGAAGGTTCCCGCCGCCCATCACCGCATCTTTAGATGCCGTGTTCGGCGTTGGGCCGGGCAGCGCGCTGGTGCGCGCTGCGGTCACGCGTTAGGCGAAGGATTCAGGGCCTTGTTGTACGGGTGCCAGTCCGTGATCTCGGGGTAGTACTGCTGCCGCCAGGCCCGCACGCGCGGGTTCATTACCCGTCGCCACAGGGGCGGGATCATCGCGGCCACGGTCATGACCGGGTAGCCATAAGGCAGTTGGGGCGCGGTGGCCTGATCGTGGTGTTGCAGCAATGGAAAGCGCCGGTTGGGTTTGTAGTGATGATCGGAATGGCGCTGCAAGTTGATCAGCAACCAGTTGGACGCCTTTTGCGCTGCATTCCAGGAATGGCGCGGCAATACGTGCTCATATTTCCCGTCGCCGATGTGCTTTCTGGTGAGACCGTAATGCTCGACATAGTTGACCAGTTCCAGCTGCCAGATCGCAACGCCGGCCTGTAGCAGAAACAGACCCAGCCCCGCCCAGCCGCCGAGTGCAAAGGCGAGTATCAGCATCGCGCCCTGTAACGCCCAATAGCGCCAGAAAGGGTTCGCGGTATCGGTCCACCGGCGACCCTTGCGCGCCAGCTTGTCCCGCTCGGCGCCAAAGGCGGAGACTAGGCATTGCCGCAGCACCCGCGGATAAAACCGATGAAATCCTTCATTGTAGCGGGCGGTGACTGGATCGCGCGGCGTGCCGACATACCGGTGATGCACCAGCAAGTGCTCGGACCGGAAATGAGAATACAGGACCATCGCGAGCAGGATGTCACCCAACCAGCGCTCAAACCGCCCTTTTTGATGCATCAGTTCGTGACTGTAGTTGATACCGATGGTGCCAGAGATGACACCCATTCCAAAAAACAGACCGATCTTTTCCATCACTGACAGATGATCGGCCCGTGTCGCATACCAGATCAGGCCATAAAGCGTGACAAACTGGATCGGGGTCCACAGTTTTGTCAGCAGGATGTACCATCGCAACCCGTCATCGGGGGTGCCTGGGTCTGCATTTTGCAGGTTGAGCCCGGTGAGGCGATCGAGGACGGCAAAGGCCCACCACGTCGACAGAGGGACCAGCAGAACCCACCATCCCCCGGCAATGGCGGTTGCCCAGATCAGTGGAATCAGCAGGAACGATATCCAGAAAGGTAGGGCCGATTGCCAGCGGGACAGCATATCTGGTGCGATCATGTCAGGGCTCCGAACAGACACGGTTAGCCTAGCTTCATAGGCTAGGCTTGCCCAGTGGTCTGATGGCCGCGCCACAGATCATGCGCCTTGCGCATCACCGTTGGCAAGTCACCGGGCCGGAAGGCGTGTTTCTCCAGAACGACAAACCCGTCCGGAAGCGATCCGTCTGGCAACTCGGCCGCCCAAAGGCGCAGAACAAGATGAAAATGGGTGAACGTATGCCGCACTTCGCCCGGTACCAAACGCCAGTCCGCAAAAAAAGGCGGCGCCTCAGGCGGGTTATCGGACCATTCCGACCCGGGCCATCCCAGCATGCCACCCAGCAAACCCGTGTCAGGCCGACGCTCCAGCAGCATCGCTCCGTTTTGATGTTGCGCGATGTAGACGTGGCCGAACCGGATCGGTTTAGGCTTCTTGGGTGTCTTTTTGGGCAAGTCAGTCTGCGTTCCATTTGCGCGTGCACGGCAAGGCTCGCACAGAGGGCAGATGCCACAGGCGGGGGACTTGGGTGTGCAGATTGTGGCCCCCAGATCCATCACAGCCTGCGCGTAATCGCCGGGTCGAACGGCGGGCGTCACAGCGCCCGCCAGATCCTTCAGTACGGGTTTTGATCCGGGCAGAGGCGCGTGAATGTCATGGAGGCGTGCCATCACACGTTCGACATTGCCGTCCAGAACGGTCTCGGCGCGGTCGAACGCAATCGCGGAAATTGCAGCGGCAGTGTATGGCCCGATGCCAGGCAGCTGCATCAGCTGATCATATGTGTCGGGAAACCTCCCATCGAACTCATGTGCCACGACCCGGGCGCATTTCAACAGGTTTCGGGCCCTGGCGTAATACCCCAAGCCGGCCCATTCCCCCATGACCTCGTCATCCGGCGCTGCTGCCAAAGCGACGACATCCGGCCAACGGGTTGTGAAACTGATAAAGTAGGGGCGCACTGCAGCGACGGTGGTCTGCTGCAACATCACTTCGGACAGCCAGACACGGTAGGGATCGGGCCGTACACGAGCCGAGCGATCTGCAGGGCTGACGCGCCAGGGCATTTCGCGGGCGTGGCGATCATACCAATCGAGCAATGCCCCGCTTACGTCAAATTCATGGATGTCACGCAAGTTTTATCTAACTCCCTGTCGGGTTTCGCTGGCGCCGTGTCGCGTGCCCATTACAATAGCGGGGCAGGAGTTGGAAACCAGATGCAGCGCAGACGTTCGTCGACCCGCGGGTTCAAACGCACCGCGACATTGCTGAACGACCAGATACGGCGCGCCGGAGAAAGCCGGGGGTTTGCCGTGTCACGCCTGTTGACCCATTGGGCTGAAATCGTCGGACAGGATACTGCTGCAATCGCTCGCCCCGTGAACGTGGGCTATGGCAAGGGTGGAATCGGTGCGACACTCACCGTTCTGACCACGGGACCGCAGGCCCCGATGCTGGAGATGCAAAAGGAGCAGTTGCGCAGCAAGGTCAACGCCGTCTACGGCTATAACGCGATCAGCCGCATTCGCATCACCCAGACCGCTCCGACCGGATTTGCCGAGGGGCAGGCCAGTTTCGAACACAAACCGAAACGGCCAAAACCCGAAATTGACCCCGAAACTGCAGCCGAGGCCGACAAAGTGTCGCGCGATGTTTACGACGTTGATTTGCGTGCGGCCCTTGAACGTCTGGGCCGCAACGTTCTATCCAAGCAGAAACGCTGAGAAAGGGCTAAGTCATGAGCCGTATTGCAACCGTAATCTGCGCGGCCGTCGCAGTAGCCGCAGGTGGCTATTGGCTGACGCAGTCGAGCATCACACCCGTCTACCCGCTGATCAGCAGCGCCGAGGCACAGGAAGCTGATCTGGATACGTCGACCGTCGTCGAGATGGTTCAGGGGTCCGAGAACGCGCCGGTCGAGATCATCGAATACGCGTCTTACACCTGTCCGCATTGTGCGACCTTTCACTCCGGTACGTTCAAGAAGCTGAAGAAGGACTACATCGATACCGGCAAGGTCAAATTCATCTACCGCGAGGTGTATTTTGATCGCTACGGTTTGTGGGCCTCGATGGTGGCACGTTGTGGCGGACCGGAGAAATTCTTTGGCATCACCGACCTGATTTACGAAGGTCAGTCGGAATGGACCCGCGCCGGAGGCCCTGCCGAGATCGTGGATGAGTTGCGCAAGATTGGGCGACTGGCCGGAATCGACAATGATCAGCTTGAGGCCTGCCTGCAGGACGGAACCCGCGCACAAACGCTGGTCGCCTGGTATCAGGAAAATGCCGAGCGGGACGATATCACCGCGACACCGTCTTTTGTGATCAATGGGCAGAAGGTGTCCAACCAGTCCTACGAAGAGTTCAAGAAACTGATTGACGAAGAACTGGGTAGCTGATGATGTCTTCGGCCGCTCCGAATGGGATCGGCCGAAGCACCCCTTCTATTGAGGCGGCGGCGCAGCCTTCAAGAGCATTTCCCTGACGTTCTCGGGGTCAGTGACCTGCAATCGAACCGGGAGTGTGATCACCTTGCTTCGAAACGCCGCTGGCAGGCGCACGGCATCCTTTTCGGTGGTCACCATTTGCGCGTTCAGCAAACGCGCCTCGTTTTCCAGACGTGCCATTAGCGCTTGTGTCAGCGGTTGATGATCATCCAACGCTTCGGCCCGCACTAGCTCGACCCCCAATTGTCGAAGCGTCTGAAAAAATTTCTCAGGGTGCCCGATGCCCGCAAAGGCCAATGCCCGGGTGCCTTCCCAATCCATTCCGGTTTGCAGGGGTTCGATGGCTCCGGTCACGTGGGGCACGCTCAGGCTTGGACCCCACTGAGCGGCAAACTGTGCCTGTGCTGCCTCATCGCCCAGTGACAGCACCAATTCCGCGCGTTGAAGACCTGCTTCGACTGGCTCCCGCAACGGGCCTGCCGGCAGGCACAGCCCGTTTCCAAACCCTCTCTGTGCATCCACAACGATTACGGAAAAGTCCTTGGCGACCGAGGGATTCTGAAACCCGTCATCCAGCACAATCACAGATGCTCCGTTTGCTGCGGCGGCCTGAACACCGGCCGCGCGGTCTTTGGCAACCCAGACTTTCGCAAACATCGCCAACAGCAGCGGCTCATCCCCGACCTGCCCGGCCGAGTGCTTTGCAGGGTCGACCTGAACCGGACCGTCCAATGACCCGCCGTGCCCGCGTGTCACTACGTGCGGTTCGTGCCAGGCATTGCTCAACTGTTCGACGATCCAGATCACAGTCGGGGTTTTTCCCGTTCCGCCCGCGTTGAGGTTCCCGATGCAGATCACCGGAACGCCGGTCCTAATGCCGGTGCTCGACGCTACTCGGCGCGCAGTGGCCAGAGCATAGAGTCGCCCCAAAGGCGCCAGCAGGCGCGCGCGCAAGTCCAACCGGTTCGGAGCGGTGTTCCAAAACTCAGGTGCGCGCATGATCCGCACTCCGCAGGTCCAGAGTTTCCTGCACCATGTCGATCAGTTGGTCCGCCTGTGGCGCGCCCTCGGTTATCATTTGCCACCCCGCCAAAGCCATACCCGCGGCCCGATCCGGAGCCAGCAATTCCACAACGCTGTCGCCCAGCTCGGTTGCCGTTTTGACCATACGCCCCGCACCGGTTTGTTTCAGGCGATCATACAAGTCCTGATAACGATGGACAAAAGGCCCATGGATGATGGCGGAGCCCAGGGCTATCGATTCCAGCGGATCCTGCCCGCCCGCGCCCCGTTCCAGAGAACTGCCAAGGAATGTCACGGCGGACACCCGGTTCCACAACCCCAGATCTTCGACATCCGAGGACAAGATTACCTGTGTGGTATCTTCGATGGTACCACCCTCGTCCCAGTTGGCACAACGCAGGTCCATCGACTCCAGTCGCCGGTGCAGCGGTGCCGCTTCGCTTGTATCTGCGACATGCAGCACCAATGCCAGCCGGGGCAGCATGCGTAGCGCCTGTCGGTGCGCACTCAGGATCGAGATAAACTCTTTGTCTTGAACCCAGCAGGCCAGCCAGACTGGCCGCCCGGCAAGCGTTTGGTTGGTCTCGATCAGTTCGTCTTCCGGCCACGGTTTGGGGTTGGGGCTGATCTGTAGCGGCGGTGCTTCCGAGACTTTCGAGGAGTCGACGCCAAGGCGGCGGATTTGGCGTACCGTCTCGTTGGATGTCGCAAGGATCGTCTGGAAACAGTCGAATGTGTATCTGCTGATGTCCGGCAGCCAGCGTGCGCCGCGCGCCACAGAGACCTCCGGATGTGCTTCGACAAGGATCAAAGGGACGCCGCGTTCCTCGGCGCGGGTGATAATGTTGGGCATCAATGCGCCCCCCACCCACAGCCCCATATCCGGTTGCCAGTGATCGAGAAACCCGCGCGCGGCGCCAGCCTGTTCAGTGGGAAGGTTAACGAGTGGGAATGTGCTGTCCGCCCAGTGCTTGAGATCGGCGTCCGGCGGGACCGTCAGCAACAATGACAACCCCGGTCGTGTCTGCTGCAACCGGAGACAGAGATCATTCACGGCGCGAAGCCGGTCCTGTTTTGCGACGTGTATCCACAACAGCTCGCCCGCGGGCCTGGGCAGGTCAGATTGCCGCGCGGTGTTGGACACCCCCCAGGACAAAACCCGATATGCGGCCAGACTGAGAGAGCGCGGCTTGCTCATGTCCCGATCCCGGGTCCGTTGCGATCCAGCCGTGCGGCAATCTGTTCGTGAATTTTTGTGCCGCCAGCGATCACGCCGTTCAGTTGCGGATGGGCATTGTTGAAGCGCAAGGGTTGGCCCATCCGGTCCGAGCAGGTGCCACCGGCTTCGCGAATGATCAGATCGCCGGCCGCGATATCCCACTCCCAACTGGGTCGCAACGTCAGCATTCCATCGAATCGCCCTTGCGCCACCAATGCCATACGATAGGCCAGAGATGGCCGGTAGGCGCGCTCAAACACCGGCACCTCTCCGTGCCGCCAATGGCGTGTATCAAGGTTGGGTCGGGCGGCCAGAATCTCGGCCTCACCAAGATCAGGTATGGGCGAGGCTTGGATCGGATCGCCGTTCAATGTTGCCCCCTGACCCTTTGCCGCTGCGTACAGCAAGTCGCGTCGGGGCAGGTAGATCACGGCAGCGGTCACTTCTCCCTGATCCGCCACCGCCAGAGAATGCGCCCAGGTGCGTGCACCCTCTGCAAAGCTGCGGGTGCCGTCGATGGGGTCGATGATGAACGCATTCTTGCGTGACAGTCTGTGCGGTGAATCCTCAGTTTCCTCGCTGAGCCAGCCATATCCCGGGCGCGCGGACGGCAGAAATTGCTCGAGCATCGCGTTGACGGCCAGATCGGCTTCGGTAACCGGACCGGTACCGTCGGGCTTGTCCCATCGCTGTGCTTGCGCGCCCGAATAGCGGGTTGCGATCTTTCCAGCTTCCAGCGCGGCGTCGATTAACAGAGGCAGATCAGTTGCCGGCAAGTGTCATTCCTTCGATCAGCAACGAGGGGACAACGCGTGACAGATAAGGACGGGCATCGTTGGCCGGGATGATCCGGCGCAGCATATCACGCAGGTTGCCGGCAATGGTGCATTCGTTGACCGGATGGGTGATTTGGCCATTCTCCACCCAGAACCCCGACGCGCCTCGGGAATAGTCGCCTGTGTTCGGGTTGATCGTTGATCCGATCATCGACGTCACCAGCAAACCGGTTCCCATGTCCCGTATCAGATCGGACCGGCTGCGCGGGCCCGGCGTCAAACTCAGGTTCCAGTTGCTTGGCGATGGTGGCCCGGACACCCCACGCGCCGCGTTTCCGGTCGGTTTCATACCCAGCTTTCGGGCGCTGGACAAATCCAGTGTCCACCCGGTCAGAATTCCATTTTCGACAATGGCGCGGCTTGCGGTGGGCAGACCTTCGGCGTCGAAAGGCCGGGAACCCGAGATGCGCGGCCGGTGCGGATCTTCGATCAGCGAAAGGTGCTCGGGCAGAACCTGCTCGTTCAGAGAATCTTTGAGCCAGGACGCTCCGCGGGCTATGGCCGCACCATTGCTGGCGGCCAGAAGATGACCGATCAACGATGACGAGATACGCTCGTCGAACAACACGGGAAAGCTGCCGGTTGCCGGCTGACGTGCGCCGGCCTGTTCGACCGCGCGTTCGCCGGCCGTACGCCCGATGTCATCGGGACTGCGCAGGTCGGATTGAAAGGTGCGGCTGTCACCGTCATAATCACGCTCCATTCCGGTGCCTTCGCCCGAAATCGCAACGCATGAGGTTGACCGGCTGCTGCGCGCGTAGCCACCGGAAAACCCATTTGTGGCCGCCAGGTGAACGCGGTGAACACCGTAGCTGGCTGCCGCGTCGGAGACTTGCGAAACACCTTTCACCGCCAGCGCGGCGGCTTCGGCGGACAAGGCGTCTTTCATCAACGCTTCAGCCGAGGGTTCGGCTGAGGAATCAAACAATTCCAACGCCTGCATATCCCATCCCTCAGCCAATTGGCTCTTGTCGGCCAATCCCGCAAAGGGGTCTTCGGGTGCTTCACCAGCCATGGCAACGGCGCGTTCAGCCATCGCAGCGATAGTCTCGGGGCGGCTGTCAGAACTCGAAACTATCGCCTGCCGTTTGCCCAGAAACACGCGCAACCCCAGATCCATGCCTTCGGACCGTTCGGCGTGTTCCAACGCACCTCCCCGCACTTCAACCGAAATCGATGAGCCTTCGACAACGAGGGCATCCGCTGCTTCGGCACCTGCGCCTCTGGCGGCGTTCAGCAGGTGCTGGCTGATGTCTTCCGGTGTTCGGGTCATGGGGCCTCCGTGATGATTGCATTGGACCTAGCCTTGGACGGCCTGTCTCGCAAGCCCCGTGGCGGGATTGTGCGTGCTGTCATTTTGGTAAATGCATCAGTAAGTTGGGTGTTGCTGTAGAAAGATACAAAACCGGCTGCCTTTAGGTCGATACTGAGATAGTAGACGCTACGCGGCCTTGGAACGGTCGCATAATACACGTTGGAACTGGCAGGACAAAAACATGGATGATCATTTGACGCTACGCGGCGTGCTTATTCCCAACGATGAACAGATCATCACGCCTCAGGTGAAACGTTCCATTGTGGCAGAAAGATATGAAAAGGACGAAGTCACAGGGCTGCCAAAATTCATTGATCCGGGCGACCGGGTGGTCGAGCTTGGTGCGGGTATCGGGTTTATCTCCTCGTTCTTGGTCACACAGTTAGGCGTTCGCGACGTGTTGTGTATTGAGGCCAACCCAACACTTTGCAGATTTATTGAGCGCGTGCACGCAGCAAACGACATAAAAGGGGTCGATGTCCTGAATGCCGTCGCCCTGAGCGATACTCATGACTTGGGAACGACCAGCTTTTACGTGCGCGATCCCTTCTGGGCGTCTTCGCTGGATGCCGCGCCCGACTATGTCAAAGAGGTGGCGGTTCCAAAGCATCACCTCTCGGACCTCTTGCGAGATTTCAACGCCAATGTTCTCATCGTCGATATCGAAGGCGGCGAGCGTGATTTGTTCGACGGAGTTGATTTGGTGGATGTTCAAAAGGTGTATCTTGAGGTCCACACCCGCAAGATCGGCCTGCGCGGTATCAAGAAGTGTTTCGATGCGTTGTCTGATGTCGGATTTGCATACGATCAGCGCGTAAGTTCCGGCGGTTCTGTACTTTTTCGACGCGTCGGACGGCGTCGAAAATGAGGATCAGAGAGACCGCATTGACGCGGTCTCTCTGAGTAACATCACTTGATGCGCTGGCCGTTCGCGATGATCTGGCCGTCTTCGGTGAACTCGATGGTCGAATTCAGCGTGTCCGGCTCCTCGCCCGGAACCGCCATCATGCCCATCATCATGCGGGCGCCCAATGCGTCATCTTCTGACATCATGCCCATTCCGATAAGCTTGTCGATCAGCGCATTTGCACCCACCAGCTGCAGGTTCGCCTGGCCTGTTGGTGCCGGCATTCCGTCGAATTCTTCTGTGTTCGAATTGTCGAAGGTAAAGTCGCCGTCGCCTGTCAGCTTCGCGCCAACCAGCGACACCAGAAGCTCGCTGATCTGAAGCGAATGAAGCTCACCGGGGACTGCGTCGGATGCCTCCATCGCGGCGGCGGCTTCCGGATCGAAGATATTCAAAAGCACCTTGGCTGTACCAGTGGTGTTCAGCGCAATGGTTGCCGGGTCACGTGGCAACGTGCCAGCCGGGTCGAACATGCTCCACAGAACATCGGACATGGTGAAATCCGTCAGGTTCATTGCAAAGCCAAAAGGCTGGATCTCTTCGGATTGCTGGATCGGGAACTCGAACTTCAGACCCGCATCGGCCATTGCAATCTCGATCGGGAAGGGCAGATCAGCGCTGGTCACGGCCAGTTTCGTGCTGTCCTGTTCGATGTCATAGGCAATGCGCTGAGCATCGATGCTGGCGGCAAAACGCCCGCCGTCGGACGAACTGCTCATCGAAAACTCTTCGCCTTCGCTGTTGCCGCTGATGTTCGTGGCCCCGGAGCCATACGTGAAATTGCCCGAAAAGGCGAAGCCGGCCTGATAAAAGGCCTGCGGATCAGACAAGTCAAAATTGCTGGGGATGACGTTCTCACCTTCGAAGGCGAGTTGATCGAGCTTGCCGTTGATCAGACCGGAATCGCTGCCTTCGGGGTCCTTGAACATGACATTGTAGGTCATTTCAGCGGCGTTGAAGGTTTGCGCGATGGTGCGGTTCTCGCCAACCTGCATCCGCGAACTGCCGTCCAGATCACTCATTTCGACGTTCACACCCAGCGTGTCGCTGGGCAGCGATTCACCGTCAACCTCCAGTGAATCCATCAGAATCCCCAGCTTGTCCGCTGTATAGTCATAGGTCATTTCTTCGGGTGACCCGGAGACGACCATTTCAAGCTGACTGTGTGAATACACGATGTTGGCCGAGAACTCTTCACCTTCGGCCTGACCGGAAATCGTCATCGGAAAGCTTTCGGGCAGACCGATGCTGACGGTTCCGTCCCCGTTTTCGGTCAGGGTCATTTCCGGCATGACCATCTGGAACTGACCTTCATCTTCGGGAAGTTCCATTGAAACCATCATGTTGGAAATGGTGGTTACGTCGCCGGACGCGCTTTCGTCGCCTGAAATGGTATAACCCATTGACCCCAAATAGGACTGCCAGTCAGACCAGACATCATTTGCGGTCAGGTCGGCAAAGGCCCCCTGGGTGGCAACGGCATATACAAAGGCTGCGCCGCAGCCTCGGCGAAGAAGAACAGACATAAGGAAACCCTTCTTGATCAATTTGTCGCGCATCGTCGGCCCTGTTGCGGTCATCGTCAAGGGGGCAAGGGGTAGACGAATTCCCCGTTTCCGCGTTACGGCTTCATTCAACTTCTGACGAACAGGTGAGGATCGCGAGATGCAGGGTAAAACAGTACTTATCACAGGGGCCAGCCGCGGGATCGGCGCCGAGGCGGGGTGCGTTTTTGCCGCAGCCGGGGCCAATGTCGCGCTGGTCGCACGCAGTCGCGATCAAATCGACGCACTGGCGGCCGCGCTGGGCGACAACGCCATCGCGCTGACCTGCGATGTCAGCGACTTTGCGCAGGTCGAACAGGCGGTTGCGGATTGCGTCGCCCGTTTTGGCGGGCTGGATGTTTTGATCGGCAATGCCGGGGTAATCGAACCGATCTTTCACCTGTCGAACGCGGACACCACGGCCTGGAGCCAGGCAATCGATATCAACCTCAAAGGCGTGTTTTACGGAATGCGGGCTGCGCTTCCCATTATGCGGGCGTCGGGTGGCGGGACCGTGTTGACCGTCTCATCCGGTGCGGCATCCAACCCGGTGGAAGCCTGGAGCCACTACTGCGCGTCCAAGGCCGGGGCAAAGATGCTGACGGAATGCCTGCATCTCGAAGAGGCGCAGCACGGCATCCGCGCCATGGGTTTATCTCCGGGAACGGTGGCGACCGAAATGCAGCGGGTCATCAAGGCAAGCGGCATCAACCCGGTCAGCCAACTGGATTGGGACGTCCATATCCCGGCTGACTGGCCCGCGCGGGCGCTGCTGTGGATGTGTTCCGGGGATGCGGATGAGTTTTTGGGGACCGAAATCTCTCTCAGGCATGACGAGATTCGCAAAAGGATCGGCCTGACGTGATTGAGCTAACCAAGTCCGACGGTCTGTGGACCGCGACGATCAACAATCCTGAAAGGGCAAATGCGCTGACAGCGGCCATGCTGACGGAACTCGCCGAAATCGCCGAGGCGGCCAAGGATGCAAGGGCCCTGATCCTGACAGGTACGGGCAATGTGTTCAGCGCCGGTGCCGATCTGGAGGAGGCGCGCGCAGGGCTTGCGACCTCGGACGTGTGGGAGCGGTTGTCCGGTGCGATTGCCGCGCTGCCCTGCCTGACCGTGGCCGCTCTGAACGGGACACTGGCGGGTGGCGCAAACGGCATGGCGTTGGCGTGTGACCTGAGGATCGCAGTCCCAACGGCCAAGATATTTTACCCGGTGATGAAGCTGGGTTTTCTGCCGCAACCCTCTGACCCCAAACGGATGTCCGCGCTGATCGGACCTGCCCGCACCAAGCTGATCCTCATGTCGGGCCAGAAGATCACAGCGCAGGAGGCGTACTCCTTTGGTCTGGTGGATCGCATCGTAGAGCCCGAAGACCTGATGCAAACGGCATACGATCTGGTCTCGGACAGCCTGAGTGCTGATCCGGCAATCGCCGCTGGAATAGCGGAGTTGTGCGGTTGAAACTGTCGGCTCTGCGATTGCGTGTCGCTGATCCTGATCGCCTTGCGGATTTCTACCGGGAAGCCCTTGGCATGTCGGTTGCGCGCGAAGGGCCAAACCGTCGGATTGGATACCAAAGCGCGGATGCCGACCTGCTGTTGATGCCCGGGGGCGGTGGATACACGCATGACCGGGGACAGCGCTATTGGAAGATTGGGATCACATTGCCCGATGTCGACATGGCCGCCGCCGCGTTAAAGCAGCAGGGCCTGGCGGTCAGCACCCCGGAACAGTTTCTGGACATCGGATACCTGTGTCATCTGAGCGATCCCGAAGGCTTTGTCATCGAATTGCTGCAGCATGATTTCGAAGGCAATCGCCCGGCAAAGGCCGCTGACCCTGCTGCGCCGTTTGCTCAAGCGCGGATTGGCCAGATCACTCTGCGGACCGGTGATATCGCCGCCGAAGACGCGTTCTGGCGCAAGAAGGGGATGTCATTGTTGTCCATGCAGGACGTCGCACCCTATGGATTTGACCTGCATTTCTATGCGTTCACTGACGATGTTCCGCCCAACTCTGATCTTTGGGCGGTTGAGAACCGTGAATGGCTGTGGAAACGCCCCTATACGACGCTGGAGTATCAGCACATTGCCGGAGTCCGGTTTGCGCCGGTCCCCGACTATCAGGGGATCGAGATCGAGGGTTTGACCGAACCGATTGAGGATGCCTTTGGAAGCCCGGTCTTGCCGGGCTGATCAGCGCCCGCGCCGCTTGCCCGGTACCTTCGACCGGAAACCGGGCGGGCGTTTTCGCACCCAGGACAGGAATTTCTCAAGCCGGGGATGGGCGCGCAGAGAGGCGATAGTATTGAAATTGCGGGCAAGTTCCGCCTCGGTCAGGGTCGCGTGAACCTCTTTGTGGCAAATCTGGTGAAGCAGGACTGTGGGTCCGCCCTTGCCACCTTTGAGTTTTGGGATCAGATGATGCAGGCTGCCGGATCCATTGGGGATCGGGCGGTCGCAGAGCGGGCAGATCGGATCGCTGTTCGGCATGATGGTACGAAAATTGCGCCAAAGGGCGGTTAAGGCAAGAGGACGGCAATGGCGCAGGCAGTGGTGATCGGGGCAGGGCCTGCCGGCTTGATGGCCGCCGAGCAGCTTGCCGTCGCTGGCCATTCGGTTGTTATTGCCGAGGCCAAGCCTTCGGTCGCCCGCAAATTTTTGATGGCTGGAAAGTCCGGGCTGAATCTGACCAAGGATGAGCCGCTTGATACGCTTCTGCGATCTTACGATGACCGCGCGGGTTGGCTGCGCCCGATGATTGCCGAATGGGATGCGCAAGCCGTGCAGGACTGGGCAAAGGAACTGGGTCAGGACCTGTTCACCGGCTCGACGGGGCGTGTTTTTCCAAGGGTGATGAAAGCCTCGCCGCTGTTGCGGGCTTGGCTGGTGCGACAGGAGCAGGCTGGTGTCGAGATCAGAACTCGGTGGCGCTGGATTGGGTGGGACAGCGACCTACTCCAGTTTGACACACCGCAGGGACAGCGGATGCTGGCCGCTGATGCGACCGTCCTGGCGCTGGGTGGGGCCAGCTGGGCGCGATTGGGCTCGGATGGTGCGTGGGCCGGGATTCTGTCCACCAAAGGCGTACGGCTGGCGCCGTTCGCCCCGGCCAATGCAGGCCTGTTGGTGAACTGGTCGGACCACATGCAGTCAAACTTTGGCAGCCCGATCAAAGGTGTCGCGCTGCAAGCTGGGACGCTTCGTACGCGGGGTGAAGCAGTGATCTCGGCTCGCGGGTTGGAAGGCGGTGGCATCTATGCCGTCTGCAAAGCCGTGCGCGAGGGGGCACCTCTTGTGATGGATCTGATGCCGGACGTGACCCACGACGCGCTCATCGCCCGGCTGAGCAAGCGTCGCGGCAAGGCCAGCCTGTCCAATCACCTCAGAAAAACACTGAAACTCGGACGTATCCGGCTGGCACTGTTGATGGAATTTGGTCGCCCGGTTCCGGACACCAGCGAGTCATTGGCACAACTGATCAAATCTCTTCCTGTTCGTCACGTTGGTTTGAGACCGATGGACGAGGCGATTTCGACCGCCGGGGGGGTGCCACAAGACGCAGTGGACGACAGCCTGATGCTGAAGGCCGTGCCGGGGGTTTTCTGTGCCGGTGAGATGCTGGATTGGGAGGCGCCAACCGGCGGCTACTTGTTAACCGCCTGCTTCGCTACGGGTCGCTGGGCGGGGCAATCGGCGGCAGGCTGGCTCGAAGCAAACAAAGCCGACTAGGTGTTCGGCTTCAGTTCCGCTAGTTTCCGATAGGCAGGCCGATCTCGCATCCTTTTGTTATAGGCGTTGAGAACCTCGGAGTTGATCGGGAATTTTACGCCTCTGGCCCAACTGAGACAGTGGGCCAATAGGATATCCGCAATTGTCATCTGCTCACCCATTACAAACGGGCCTTTGAAGCGTTTTTCCAGGCGCTGAATGCTGTGGTCGAACTCCCACTTTGCGGTCTCGCTGACCTGCGGAACACGTTTATCCTCGGGCAGGATGAACGTGTGGCGTGCGGTAACCCACAAGGTCGCATCCAATTCGTCCAGGATGGCGTGGAACATCGAATCCTGTTCTGCCCTTTCAGGCGTTCCAGCCGGATAGGTCAGCGCCCCGTGTTTGTCGGCCAGATAGGTCATGATTGCCGAGCTGTCGCTGATCACCGCGCCACCATCCATCAAAACCGGGATCTTGCCAGACAGGTTCAGGGCCACGACCTGAGGATCACGCGGTCCGGCGTCGATGAGCTCATAGGGCAGACCAATTTCTTCCAACAGCCAGATCACGCGGGATGCGCGGCTTGGGATGCGTCCGTAGACCTTGTACATGCGAGGCTCCTGCCATTTGAGGTTGACCTGAATTTGAGGCCCTTCAGGAGAGCGTCAAGCGAAACGCTTGGTCAGTGTGGTTCAACGGGACCGTGCCAGCATGGCCAGACGGATCATGGCTCGCTCGACAAGGGCCATGGCCGGGGCCGTTTGACCGGCGGACCGCAGCGACAGATCGGTATCGGTCAGAACGGTCAGCGCCGTCTGGAGTTTGGGCGCCCCCCAGCCTTGGGCCTGTCGCAGAATCCGGTCGCGGCGTTTTCCGTAAACTGGCGGGCGCAGTTTGCCGATCCCCTGCGCCGCGCCGCCCGGGTCGGCGGCACAGGCATAAAGCGTCCGAAAGTGACGGGTTGCCCCGATGCAAAGGGCCACGCCGTTGGTGCCCTGCGCCTGCAGGCGCCGGATCAACGGTCCAATCTCGCCCGCGCGGCCTTCGGCCACGACGTTCAGCACATCGTCCAGCGCGGCTTCGGTGGATCGCGGCGCACAGGCCTCAACATCCTCAACTGTCAACTCAGAGCTGTCGCCGCTCTTGTAGAGAGACAGTTTTTCAACGGTTTGTGCAAAGTCGCCGGGGCTGAGGTCAACCGCCAGATCGCTGACGACGGACATGACCTCTCGTGGAATTGACCGTAGCCCCGCCTCGGCGAGAACGCGTTCAACCTCGGCCCGAGACGGGGGGTCATCGTAGATACCGACCGCATAAGCCGACGGGTGCGCCTCGAAAGCTTTGCGGATTTTTGAACTGGCTTTCAACTGACCGGCGGTCACGATGATCTGTGCATCGCCCGGTGCCCAGTCCCCCAACGCCGCGGTAATCGCAGGTGCGGCGGCGTCGGTGGTGTCTTCGACAAATACGGCGCGAGCCCCTGGAAAAAAGCCAACCGCCTTGATCGCGTCCAGCAACAGGGCCGGATCGCCGCGCAGATCGCCGCCGGGCATCCGGGTCAGGCGCATTTCCTCATCGGCATTGGGGCCGAGCAAGGCGGCCAGTACCTGCTGACGCTTGAGCGCAACCCGCATCGCATCCGCGCCATAGATCAGCAGCCCGGTCTTGTCTGGGTCCGGTTTGGAAAAATACCCGTCAGCCTCACGCGGGCTCAGTTTCATGCGGAAAGACCCGGGGTGGCATAGAGGCGGTTCATGATCTGCCCGGACAGAATCACCATAAGCCGTTCTTTCGCATCCCGTTCGTCTGCCAGCGTGGAAACGGTTGATCCCGCAGCAGAATAGCCCACAAAGTCGGTGACTGTGCCGGAAGCCAAAACCTGACCTGTCGCATTCGACCTGAGCGCATAGTCCGCCCTGCCGTCTATCGAAAACCGGTTGGTTTCATTGGCAGTGGTGATCGCTGCAGCTTGGGTCACCGTCGAGACACTCACATCCAGGCTGTAATCGCTGCCTGAACTGGCGCTGCGGCCCAATTCCTGTTCGAGATTCTGGACCAGCAGATAGCTTTCAACCGAGTTGGGCGCAGACACTGCGACTTTCCCATACAGTTCCGAGCCCGCCCCCCCCGGTGCATAGACAGGTTGGAAGCCACAGGCGGCCAACGCCAGCGGGAGAAACAGCAAGCTTCTGCGATCAAACGACGACATTGACGATCCGACCCGGTACCACGATCACTTTCTTCGGCGCGGACCCGTCCAGCGCCTTTTGCACAGCTTCGGTGCTCAGCGCGACTTTTTCAACCTCGAGCTTGTCCATGTCCTTTGGCACGCTGATTTCTGCACGGCGTTTGCCGTTGATCTGGATCGGCAAGGTCACGGTCTCGTCGACCAGCATCGACTCATCCGCGATTGGCCAGGGGGCCGTTGCCACCAGCCCCTCGCCGCCGAGCATCTGCCACAGCTCTTCGGACAGGTGCGGGGTCATTGGGGACATGAGCTGTGCCAGCGTCATGGTGGCCTGACGCTTGGCGCGCGCGCCCGCCTTGGACTTCGCCAGCGTATTGGTAAAGGCGTAAAGCTTGGCAATGGACGCGTTGAACCCAAAGGATTCGATACCGCCCGAAACATCGTGAATCGCCTTGTGCATTTCGCGCAGCAGAATTTCGTCTTCTGCATTGGGGGGGGCATCTGACTCGGCAATTTCCGACGCGATTCGATGCACACGGCTGAGGTGCTTAAATGCAGCCTCTGCCCCGGCAGCTGTCCATTCCACATCACGCTCGGGCGGCGAATCGGACAGGACGAACCAGCGCGCCGTGTCCGCGCCAAAGGCAGAGATGATATTGGCCGGGTCCACGACGTTCTTCTTGGATTTCGACATTTTGGCCGACGGGATGACCTCGACCGCCTCCCCTGTCGCCTTGAGCTTACCCTCTTCGACCTCTTCGGGCAGGTGGTACACCGGACGGCCCTTGTCATCGCGAGTCTGATAGATTTCGTGCGTGACCATGCCCTGAGTGAACAGCGCGTCAAAGGGTTCGATGGCCTTTTTCGGCAGGTGTCCGGTGATGTTCATCGCCCGCGCGAAGAAGCGGGAATAGAGAAGGTGCAGAATCGCGTGCTCGATACCGCCGATATACTGGTCGACATTCATCCAGTATTCGGCTTCGGCCAGATCGGTCGGCGTTTCAGCATGCGGCGCCGTGAAACGTGCGAAATACCACGACGAATCGACAAACGTATCCATCGTGTCGGTCTCACGCCTAGCGGGGGCACCACATGACGGGCATTTGCAGTCGCGCCAGGTCGGGTGGCGGTCCAGCGGGTTCCCGGGCTTGTCGAATGTGACATCGTCCGGCAACCGTATGGGCAGGTTTTCCTTCTTTTCCGGGACCACGCCGCAGGAATCGCAATGGACCACGGGAATCGGGCAGCCCCAGTAGCGTTGACGGGACAATCCCCAGTCGCGCAGGCGGTATTTGGTGACGCCTTCGCCCCAACCCGCCTTTTCGGCGAAGTCGACCGTGGCATCGATCGCCTCTTCGCCCGTGGCCTCGGTGAGGCCCGCAAAATGGGTCACCCAGCGGACTTTTTCGGTCTTCGGCGGAACAAAGGCGATCTTGTCGACTGGGGTGGCGTCATCCAGCGCAAAAAACGTATCGACAACCGGCAGATCGTATTTGAGGCAAAAATCCAGGTCTCGCTGATCATGCGCAGGACAAGCAAAGATCGCGCCGGTGCCGTAGTCCATGAGAATGAAGTTCGCAATCCAGACCGGCAGTTCCCAATTCGGGTCCAGCGGGTGCTTGACCCTGATCCCGGTGTCATAGCCCAGCTTTTCAGCGGTCTCGACGGCCTCTGCGGTCGTGCCACCCTTGCGGCATTCCGCTACAAATTCAGCGACTTCCGGGTTTTCTGCCTCAAGCTGCTTGGCAATCGGGTGATCGGGCGAGATACCAACAAAGGACGCGCCTAACAGGGTGTCGGGGCGGGTTGTGTAAACTGTGATCGGCTCACCGTCATCCGTACGTTCGAATGCAAATTGCAGACCCCGGGACTTGCCGATCCAGTTTTCCTGCATTAGGCGTACCTTGGCGGGCCAGTTGTCCAGCGTATCCAGCGCATCCAGCAATTCTTCGGAATAGTCCGAGATCTTAAAAAACCACTGCGTCAGTTCGCGCCGCTCGACCAATGCGCCCGAGCGCCAGCCTCGGCCATTCTCCACCTGTTCATTGGCCAGGACGGTCATGTCGACCGGGTCCCAGTTCACAACCGCGTTCTTACGGTAAACCAATCCGGCGTCGAACATGTCCAGAAACAAGGCCTGTTGCTGGCCGTAATACTCCGGATCACAGGTGGCAAACATACGCGACCAATCAATGGCAAAGCCCATCGGCTTCATCTGGGCAATCATCTCGTCGATATTGGCGTAGGTCCAATCCTTGGGATGGCCGCCAATCGCCATGGCGGCGTTTTCGGCCGGCATGCCGAACGCGTCAAACCCCATTGGATGTAGTACATTGAACCCGCACGAAATCTTGTAGCGTGCTATTACGTCTCCCATGGTGTAGTTGCGCGTGTGCCCAATATGGATCCGGCCGGACGGGTAGGGGAACATTTCAAGTACGTAGTACTTTGGCTTGTCCGCCAGGTGTTTGGCAGTGAAAATCCCCGCCTTGTCCCAGGCCTCTTGCCATTTCGCTTCGGTTTCAGCGGCCGAGTAACGCGACATCATGCGGTCCTTCGTGAATGAAAACGCCGGGTATGAACCCGGCGTGGTCTTAGTGCGAATTTCATCGGGTTGCTAGAACTTGTTGTCCGCAATGCGCAACTGGCGGGCACGAGACAGGATGGCATCCTCGACCGCACGGGTCGTTGCTGCGCTGACCGGGGCACCTCCGCTGGTTTGCAGCGAGACCGATAGAGATCGTGCCGCCAGAGCGGGGTCGCTGATGTGCACGGTCGCGCGATAAGACCGACCCCCACCCGGTGGGGTGCCGTAACCCGTTACGATCACACCCGTAAATGGATCAACCTCCTGCACCGGCAGGAAGTTCAGAATGTCCAGCGACGCAGACCACAGGTAGCGATTGACCTGGGTGACCTGTTCCGAGTTGTTGGGTCCGAAAACGTCCCAGATGGTCGAGCGGTTCGGATCGTTCAACTCGCGCTCTTCGGTCGAGCTACCGTCAGCTGTAAGAACGCTTGCATCTCCTGGCGGCGGGCGACCGCAGGCCGAGAGAGCGGCGGTTAGCGTGATCAAACCCAAAATCGTCGGCAAACGCATTGTCAGTTGGTCCTATTTCGCTGTTTGAGCGTTGTTTGATTGATACTCCTAGACAAGGTCCAACTGTGCAACAACCCCATTCTTCTCAAATGTCAGCGTTCCATATGCTCAGAGGCCGCCAAATGACTGTGGCATCCTTGCACCAATTTGTGGCCAATGAGGTCCAGAAAATTATGCCAAGCTTGCGCAATGGGGGCAAAAAGAGCGAAACGATGTCCGTGCTGAGACATGTGCCGAGGCATATGTCGAGTAGATAACTCTTTTGAAACCGAGGGAAACAAGATGAAAAAAGTTCTCTTCGCAACGACGGCGCTGATCGCCACCGCAGGCGTTGCAGCAGCTGAAGTAAAATTCAGCGGGTATGGCCGGTTCGGTCTTGGCTATCTGGAAGATCGCACAGGTAGCGTTCCAATCGTTAACCCGACTGGTACCGCGACAACGACCGCAGTTGATACTGACGATACCATCCTGGTCTCGCGCTTCCGCCTGAACATTGACGGTATCGTTGAAACCGACGGTGGTGTTCGCTTCGAAGGCCGTGTTCGTATTCAGGCTGACGAAGATAATGGTAACGGTGAAGCCAACGAAGCTGGCCTGAACGGCGCACGTTTCTCGGTCATCTTCGGTGGTCTGCGTGTTGACGCCGGCAACGTTGCAGGTTCGTTTGACAACCTTGCGAACTACTATGGTAACGAGCCGGGCCTGGAAACATTCATCGGTCAGTACTCGGGTGTTGACTATGACTTCCTGAGCTATGACTCGACAGGTTCTGGTGACAACGCTGTGTTCTTCCAGTATGCAGTTGGCGACTTCGCATTTGGTGCATCGTACGATCAAAATACTGTTTTTGACCAAACCGCAGGCGAAACGCAGGACGGCGACCGCTGGGATATCAGCGCGACTTACACGTTCAACAACATCACTGCCGCTCTGGCCTATGGCCAAACCGACGGCGTTGGTGGTGCTGAAAAACAGACTCTGACAGTTTTGACTCTGGGTGCAGAGTTTGGTGACTTCTCAGGTACTCTGTTTGTGGCGGACGATGACGTTTCGAACGCGGATCGTAACGGTACTGCATACGGTGTTTCGGCAGCTTATAATCTTGGTGCCGCAACAACTCTGACTTTCGCTTATGGTGATGGTTCGGGAGATGACGATAAGCAGCAGTATGGTATCGGCGCGATCTACGACCTGGGTGGCGGTGCATCGCTGCGCGGTGGTATCGGCCGGTCGAAGCGTGGTCTGGGCGAGAGCCAAACTCAGGCCGACTTCGGTGCCCAGTTCAACTTCTAAGTTGATCTGATCTCCACAGTATTAGGGCGGGTCTTCGGACCCGCCCTTTTCTTTTGCTCTGACATGGTGTTTGTCTGCGATACGGATAGATCGAGGACTTACATGTCGCTGCAAGACATCACCGCCCGGATTGCCACGGCAGAAGCCAAGGCCGGTTGTTCCGCCGGGTCAGTGACGCTGATCGCTGTCTCCAAGGTACAACCGAACGAACGGATTCAGGCCGTTCTCGATGAAGGCCATCGCTGTTTTGGCGAAAACCGGGTTCAGGAAGCCGCCGGGAAATGGCCCACCTTTAAAGAACAGTTCGATGACATCGATCTGCACCTGATAGGCCCGTTACAGACAAACAAGGCGCGGCAGGCTATGGAGTTGTGCAACGCAATCCACTCGGTGGACCGACCCAAACTTGCGAGAACGCTGGCCAGGCTGGCGCAGGAAATCGGATCCTGCCCTGAACTTTTCATTCAGGTGAATACAGGGGAAGAGGATCAAAAAGCCGGCGTTCTACCGGCAGACGCAGATGGGTTTATTGCGGACTGCAAGAGCCTGGACCTGCCTATCCGCGGGCTGATGTGCATCCCGCCCATCGAAGAAGAACCATCCCTGCATTTCGCGTTGCTGGCCAAGATTGCCGCAAGAAATGGGCTGGACGGCTTGTCGATGGGGATGAGCAGTGACTTTGAGCAGGCGATCGCGCTGGGGGCCACTCATGTTCGTGTCGGATCGGCAATCTTTGGCGAAAGGGTCAAACCGCAGGGATGATCAGGCGCGTGCCCGGGGTCAGTCGGCCCGCAATCCAGTGCAGATGATCCCGGCGAAACGCAACGCACCCCTCAGTCGGATAGCCCGGCCTGCGCCATTGATGTAGGAAAATTGCCGATCCCTTGCCCGGCACGGCATTTGGCCTGTTCCAGTCGGTGATCAGTATCAGATCATAGAGTGGATCAGCGCGGCGCAGCTTTTCGTGACCGAAAGGGTGGGGTGCCGAGACCAGATGATTGTAACGGCTATCAGAGACATCGTCCGACCAAAGGTCTTGCGGCCCGATGGGCAGGGCCCAGGGGGCCGGTGCCGTGATCCTGTCACGCCGATACATCATGCCGACGATACGATGCAGTCCCGTGGGTGTGGCTCCGTCACCCTCACGTTTCGCATTGCTGAGGCCGCCCTTGCCGATGGAGCACGGAAAAACGCGACCTTGAAACCGAATCCCGTATGGGGTCAGCACCAGATCGTCTGGGCTCACAGCAAGTGACCCGACTTCGCGGCCTTGGTTGCCAGGTACGCACGGTTGTGAGCCGTCTCGCCGACCTTCAGGGGGACACGCTCGGTCACGGCTATGCCCGTTCGCTCCATCATCGCGATTTTGGCCGGGTTGTTGGTCAGCAGGCGAACGGAGTTGAAGCCCAGAGATTTCATGATATCCGAGCCCAGCCGGAAATCCCGCTCATCATCCTCGAACCCCAGCCGGTGGTTGGCTTCAACCGTATCGAACCCCTGGTCCTGCAGGAAATAGGCGCGCATCTTGTTTGCCAGGCCAATGCCGCGCCCTTCCTGGTTCATGTAAAGCAGCACTCCGGCACCTTCGGCTCCCATTTGCGCCAGCGCACCGCGCAATTGCGGGCCGCAATCACATTTCAGGCTGCCCATCAGGTCGCCGGTAAAACAGGCCGAATGGAGCCGGGCCAAAACCGGCTTGTCCCGATCCGGACGACCGATTTCAACTGCATAATGCTCTTCGCCCCCGTCTTCGGGGCGGAAGACGTGCAAACGACCGGCCTCTGACACTTCCATCGGAAGACGCGCCGCGACCACCGGATGCAGCGGACTGCGGTTTGCAAGATGCGGCGCAGCACGGGTGTGGTCGATACGTGTCAGGCTGTGGGTTGCGGCGAATTCCTGACCTGAAACGATTGGAACAACAACAGCCGCTGGCAAAAGACGTGCGGATTTGGACAGCGCGATCGCAAGCCGATGCAATCCGGCATTGCCTTGCCGTTCTGTCATCAACGGACCTTTCATCGGCGCATTCAGATCATCGGACGGGTCCGCAACGGCCTGAACCCAACCGATATCCGCATTCTCGGGAATCTGCACACGGGCCAGATCGCCGTCATAGGCCCGCGCTTTGAGCGTCTCTGCCCGCCGCCCGGTGATTGCGACAACCGGTGTGCTGCCCAGCCCTCTCAGATCGGCCAGACGCTGCGCAGTGAGTGTCTCGGCTGCCACAGCAAGCACTGAATACCCGCTGTCATCTGCCAGCACCACGGGCACGCCCATCCGAAGGTCCGCGCGGGCCCGCGCGAGCAACTCTGTGATATCAGGGATGATACTCATTCGCGTTATCCTATAACGTCCGAACCTTCTCCTAGCGCTTTCGGCAGCAAATGTGAAACATTTCCGCCGCGTCGGACACGAGGGCGTGAGACCGTTGCAGCAAAGCTTGTTGATTGCCTATTCCACGCGCAAGTGATGGAAAAGGCTTTGGAGGACCGGGAAATGGCTCAGCTCAAGAAAATCCTGCTGGTAGACGACGA
Organism: Ruegeria sp. AJ12; assembly: GCF_056536245.1. NCBI lineage: Bacteria > Pseudomonadati > Pseudomonadota > Alphaproteobacteria > Rhodobacterales > Roseobacteraceae > Ruegeria > Ruegeria sp. AJ12. The sequence continues at coordinate 3,835,473 of NZ_JBQFJJ010000001.1, read as the reverse complement.
CGAGGATCTGCGCGAAGCGCTCAGCGAACAGCTTGTAATGACCGAAGATTTTGACGTGTTCGAAGCGTCCGATGGCCAATCCGCAATGGAGCGGGCGCGCGAAGCGATTTATGACCTTGTTATTCTGGATGTGGGCCTGCCGGATACCGACGGTCGTGAACTGTGCCGCCTGATGCGCAAACAGGGCGTCAAAAGCCCGATTCTTATGTTGACCGGTCATGACAGTGATGCGGACACGATTTTGGGGTTGGATGCCGGGGCAAACGATTACGTGTCAAAGCCCTTCAAGTTCCCGGTCTTGCTGGCCCGTATTCGCGCACAGCTGCGGCAGCACGAGCAATCCGAAGACGCGGTGTTTGTGCTTGGCCCATACACATTCAAGCCGGCCATGAAGATGCTGATCACCGAAGATGACAGGAAAATTCGTCTGACCGAGAAAGAAACCAATATTCTCAAGTTCCTGTACCGTTCGACGGATGGTGTTGTTGCCCGAGACGTCTTGTTGCACGAAGTTTGGGGCTACAACGCTGGCGTGACGACACACACGCTTGAGACCCACATCTATCGCCTGCGTCAGAAAATTGAGCCCGATCCTTCGAATGCTCGCCTTTTGGTCACAGAATCGGGTGGATATCGATTGGTGTCTTGATCGCCTGTAGATTGACTTGGATCAAAGTGATACTCTGTAGGCATCTTTAAGTTACTCCCAACCCGTGCATGTCCGGGTAATGATATGCACCTCCCTGTTGGACTGCCGGGCCTTTGGCCCGGCCTTTTTTTATGCAGGTCAGTTACTTCACGATAGCCGAGGCGTCTTCGCCATTGCTCAAATTTGAATGTTCTTGTAATGTTCTCACTGCGGTGAAATGCGGGAGAATCATGTCATGATTGAAGGAAGCTGCTGCTGCGGAGCAGTGAAATTCCGCCTGAAATCGGAACCGACCACGATGGGAACCTGTCACTGTTCGCGCTGCCGAAAGGTCGGGGCCAGTACGATTGTCTTTGTGAAAAAGGAAGATCTGATCTGGATCGAAGGCCAGGAAAATGTGTCTGTGTACCGGCCGGGACCGCCCTACAAGTATGGCAGGTGTTTTTGCGCGATCTGTGGGTCGTCTTTGGGAGAAATCCTATCTGCAGACGACAGCTTTCCGATTGCAGCACATGCCCTTGATACGGAAATGGCTTTGAAAAACCAGTTTCACGAGTTTGTTTCTGAAAAACCGGGTTGGTACGAAATATGCGATGAAGCGCCGCAGGCTCAGGGTCATCCCTCATGATGCTCAGTGTACGGTTGGTACTCACTTCAGTTTCGCAGACAGAAATCTCTAAGGCAGATCGCCACCTTTTTCCGATGGCTCCCCATTCCCAGTCTTGTTAGGCTGCGCAAACCGCGACAGAGGACCCCTATCTCATGCCCTTCACTCTAGCCACATGGAATATCAACTCAGTCCGTTTGCGCGAGCCTATCGTTCTGAAATTACTGCAGGAAGAGGCCCCGGATGTCCTATGCCTGCAAGAATGCAAATCGCCTGTCGACAAGATCCCGATGGAGGGATTTTCGGCTCTTGGCTATACCCACATGATCGCACGCGGGCAAAAAGGGTATAACGGCGTCGCCATTCTGTCGCGCCTGCCGATGCAGGAGGTCGGTGACAAGGATTTCGCGAATTTGGGCCACGCGCGGCACATCGCAGGGCAACTCGAAAACGGGGTCACGATCCACAACTTCTATGTCCCGGCAGGCGGAGATGTCCCGGATCGCGATGCAAATGAAAAATTCGGCCAGAAACTCGATTATCTGACCGATATGCGAGACTGGTTTCATGCAGAAAAACCTGAAAACGCCATTCTCGTGGGCGATCTCAACATTGCACCGCGCGAAGACGATGTCTGGTCGCACAAGCAATTGCTCAAAGTCGTCTCGCATACCCCTATCGAAGTAGAGCATCTGGCAGAAACACAGGATGCGGGCGGCTGGGTCGACGTAACCCGACAGGATATCCCAGAAGGGCAGCTATATACATGGTGGTCCTATCGGGCACGGGACTGGGATGCGGCAGACAAAGGCCGTCGTCTGGATCACGTGTGGGCCACGCCCGATATCTCGAATGCGGGCCATTCCAGCCGCGTGCTCCGCGATGCCCGCGGGTGGGAAAAGCCCAGCGATCATGCACCGGTTTTTGCAACCTTCGACCTTTGATCCGCGTGAAACGCCCAAGACAGCCCTTGGTTTCCGCACCATGCGGTTGCATATAGGGCGCAAGATCGAACCAAAGAGTGAATGCCATGGACCTTCTGAACGCCGCCGCCGGCCCAGCCGCCACCGATCTGATCAAGGACGGAACCGAAGCCACATTCATGGCCGATGTCGTCGAAACATCGCAGGACATTCCCGTTATTGTTGATTTCTGGGCGCCATGGTGTGGCCCGTGCAAGACGCTTGGACCACTGCTGGAAGAGGCTGTAACCGCCGCCAAAGGGGCGGTGAAGATGGTCAAGATCAACGTGGACGAGGCCCAGACCATCGCGGCGCAATTGCGTATCCAGTCGATTCCAACCGTCTATGCGTTTTTCAAGGGGCAGCCGGTCGACGGGTTTCAGGGCGCAGTGCCGGGGTCCGAGATCAAGGCTTTTGTTGATCGCGTGATCGAGGCTGCCGGTGGCGAAAGCCCGGGCGGGCAGTTGGAAGATGCGGTGCAGGCTGCAGAGGAAATGCTGACCGACGGCGCCGCTGTTGATGCCGCCCAAACCTTTGCGGCCATCTTGGGCGAAGACCCCAATCACGCCGCTGCTTATGGCGGACTGGTTCGCGCCCATATTGCGTCAGGTGATCTGGACCAAGCCGAGGCAATTCTGAACGGCGCACCCGCCGAGATATCCAATGCACCCGAACTCGAGGCGGCGCATGCGCAATTGGAACTGGCCAAACAGGCTGCGGACGCTGGACCGGTGGCCGAACTGACCACCACGGTCGAGGCTGATCCGGACAATCATCAGGCCCGGTTCGATCTAGCGCAGGCCTTGCATGCCAACGGCAATGTGGAAGAGGCCGTGACGCAGCTTCTTGAACTGTTTCGCCGGGATCGTGAGTGGAACGACGGCGCAGCAAAAACGCAGCTGTTCACGATTTTTGACGCCCTTAAACCAAACGATCCGATTGTTCTGAACGGACGCCGCAAACTCAGTTCGATGATATTTGCCTAATTGGGGTTCAGAGCTACACTCGGATATATGATGCATCCCGCCGACCTGCCGGATACCGTATCCGTTTTTCCATTGCCCGGGGCGCTGTTGCTGCCCCGCGCGCGCTTGCCTCTGCATATCTTCGAGCCGCGGTATCTTCAGATGCTGGACGACACCCTCAAAACCAAAGAGCGTCTGATTGGCATGGTGCAGCCCAACCCGTCGCTGAGCGATGAAAACAGACTGCATCAGATCGGTTGTGCGGGGCGCGTAACGCAGTTTTCCGAAACCGAAGATGGTCGGTATCTCATTACGTTGACGGGCATTTCCAGGTTCCGCATCAACACCGAGTTGGACAGCTTCACGCCCTATCGCCGGTGCGATGTGTCATGGGACGGATTTGATCGCGATCTGGGGAAGGCCGAAAAAGATGATGCATTCAGCCGGACGCGGTTTCTGAAGCTGTTGGAGCGGTTCTTTTCATCCAGACAACTGTCGACGGATTGGGATTCGCTGAAAGACGCCGATGACGAGTTGCTGGTTAACTCCCTATCGATGCTGTTGGATTTTGAGCCGGAGGACAAACAGGCCCTTCTTGAGGCGCCGTGCCTGCGCACCCGCCGCGAAACACTGGTGACATTGATAGAATTCGCCCTGCGCGGCGGTTCAAACGAGGAAACATTGCAATGAGCGAAACCGAACACGCGTTTGACCGTCACATGCTTGAGGCTCTGATTTGCCCGCAAACCCATACAACCCTGCATTACGATGCCGAAAAGCAGGAGCTGGTTTCAAAAGCTGCAGGATTGGCCTTTCCGATCCGGAATGGAATTCCGGTAATGCTGGTCGATGAGGCACGCCAGCTCGACTAGATTGCGCGGCCCTGTAGTAGTTTGGGCAGGTCTCCGGTCAGCCCGGCCGCTTCGCGGACAAAACCGCGGCGCAGCCCGGGCAACGATCCGACAATGCCCATTCCAATATCACGACCAATCCTGAGAAGAGGATTGTCATTTGAAAACAGCTTGTTGAAAAGGTCGGTGGCCATAGCCAGCGAGGCCGTGTCGAACCGACGCCATTCCTGGTAACGCTCCAGAACCAGCGTGGACCCGATGTCTTCGCCCCGCCGACCGGCCAGCGTCAGAACTTCGGCCAAAGCGCCGACATCGCGTAGCCCTGCGTTCAATCCCTGCCCGGCGATCGGGTGCATCCCGTGCGCGGCATCGCCGACCAGTGCCAGGCGATCTGCGACAAAGGAATTGGCGATGGTCAGGTTCAGCGGATAGGTGAACCGGTCGCCCTGCAGCTGGATGTCACCCAGAAAATCGCCAAACCTTGGGCGCAGAACCTGCAGATACTCCGCCTCATGCATGGTGTTGATGCGTTCTGCAGTCTCCGTGCGTTCGCTCCAGACAATCGAGCTGCGGTTGCCGGTCAAGGGCAGGATGGCCAAAGGCCCCGGGGGCATGAAGAACTGATGCGCAATACCGTTGTGCGGCAGGTCATGTTCGATGGCGCAGACCAGAGCCGTCTGCCCATAGTCCCACCCCGTGCGTTTTATGCCTGCCCGTTCAGCCGTGCCGCTGCGGCGCCCGTCACAGCCGACGAGCAATTGTCCGGCAACGGTGGTCCCGTCATCCAATGTCAGTGTGACGCCCGTTGCGCCTGTTTCCTGGGCCACAACGGTTTTACCGCTCAGTTGTGTGATGCGTTTTTCCGCGTCCATCGCGTCGAGAAAAGCGCGGCGCAGATGGCGATCTTCGACCATATACCCCATGGGGCCTTCCTCGATCTCGGCGTGATCGAAATGCATGAAAAAAGGCGACGGGCCGGCGCCGGCATGCCCGTCCGTCACTTTGATCTCCAGCATCGGTTGTGCGTGGCCCGCGACCCTGTCCCAGAGTCCAATCGCATCCAGAAGGCGTTGTGAGGCCAGCGCCAGCGCATAGGCGCGCCCGTCAAAGGCAGTGTTTTTGCGGGTTTTTTCTGCCAGAGCATCGATCACAGTCACCGAATGCCCCGTTTGCGCCAGTGCCAATGCCAGGGCGGGGCCGTTCAGGCCGCCGCCAACGATCAGGATATCCGATGCCTTTGTCATAGCCCGCACTATGCGCGCCCTTTCGGGATTGTCCATGTGCAGTCCTGTCGCTACCGTCCCGTAAGCCACAATACGGAGGGGCAGGATGCAGGATTGGTTGACCATGACGGCGTGTGATTTGGGCCGTGGCATCGGCATGGGACAGATCGATCCGGTTGAACTGGCCGAAACCTACCTGACGGCCATCGACGAACATCCCCATCGCGACCGCATTTATGCTCGCGTCACCCATGACCGCGCGCGCGCCGAGGCAAAAGCCGCCAAGGAAAGGGCCCGGCTGGGTTTGCGCCGATCCCTTCTGGATGGCGTTCCGATAAGTTGGAAAGATCTGTTCGACACGGCCGGTATCGGAACCGAGGCCGGATCGGCGCTTTTGCAGGGACGCATTCCGGAAACGGACGGGGTGGTCGTGCGGAATGCAACGGCGATGGGCACGGTGTGCCTGGGTAAAACGCATATGAGCGAACTGGCCTTTTCCGGCCTGGGTCTGAACCCGATCACCAACACACCGCCCTGTATTGAGGATGAAGAGGCGGTTCCCGGCGGGTCTTCGTCCGGTGCCGCAGCATCGGTTGCGTGGGGACTTGCGGCCTGCGGGATCGGATCGGACACGGGCGGGTCCGTGCGCATTCCTGCGGCCTGGAACAATCTTGTGGGGTTAAAAACAACCGCTGGCCGGATCAGTCTGGAAGGCACTGTTCCCTTGTGCCTGCGGTTCGATACGGTCGGGCCGCTTGCGCGATCCGTCGAAGACGCGGCGCAGATGCTGGCGGTTTTGGAAGGGGGCACCCCGGCGGATTTGCGCGGGGCAACGTTAAAAGGTCGCCGGTTTGCCGATCTTCAGAACATTGCCAAGGACGATCTGCGCGACGCACCGCGCGCGGCGTATGAAACAGCCTTGCAGCGTTTGAAAGACGCCGGTGCCGAAATTGTGCCGCTGGATGTGCCGGAATTGAACGAAGCAATGGCTCTGTCCGGTGTTCTCTATACGACCGAAGCCTATGGCCTGTGGCGTGACGTGATCGAAGCAAACCCAGAGGCGATGTATCCCGAGATTCTGGAGCGTTTCCGCACCGGCAAGGCCTATTCCGGCCCGGACTATGTGGCCGCATGGTCAAAGCTCAAGGCCTGCCGCAGCGCCTGGGATGCGGCAACGGCCGGGTTTGACGCGGTACTGGCCCCGACCGCTCCGATTCTGCCCCCAGATCTGGACCGGTTGATGACCGATCATGAGTATTACGTTACCGAAAATCTTCTGGCTCTGCGCAACACCCGCATCGGCAATCTCATGGGTCTGGCCGCGCTGACGTTGCCGACCGGAACACCCAGTTGCGGGTTGATGATGCTGGGTTATCCGGGGTCCGAAGAGGCCCTGCTGCGGTTGGGTTCGGCGGCGGAATCGGTATTGGCCTGAATGCCACAATCCCCTGATTCGGCACCTCTTTGTCTGGACGAAACCCGGATCGGCCTGTAATCTGGCAGAAAATCGGGGCGTTAATGATCCCGACATTGAGGCAGTAGTCATGAATTTCCCCGACCGGTTTTCGAACCTACCGGCATATGCATTCCCGCGTCTTCGCGCCCTGTTGGATCATCATCAACCGGGCGGTGATGTCGTTCATATGACCATCGGCGAGCCCCAGCATGATTTTCCGTCCTGGGTGACTGATGTGATCATGGAGAATGCGGCTGGTTTTCAGGGGTATCCACCCAATGAAGGATCGCCTGATCTGCGCGCGGCAATCACGGGTTGGATCAAACGTCGCTATGGTGTGGCGATGGACCCGGAGACCAATGTGATGGCCCTGAACGGAACGCGCGAGGGGCTGTACAACGCAGCCATGGCGCTGTGCCCGGAGCAGAAGCACGGCCAGCCGCCGCTCATCCTGTGCCCGAACCCGTTTTACCAGGTCTATATGGTCGCCTCGATCTCGGTCGGTGCGCAGCCATATTTTGCGCCCGCCACATTCGCGACAGGCCATCTGCCGGACTATGCCGGATTGCCCGAGGATGTGCTGAACCGCACTGCTGTGGCCTATATCTGTTCGCCCGCGAACCCGCAGGGGGCTGTCGCCTCACGCGAATACTGGGTGGACCTGATTCAACTGGCTGAAAAATATGATTTCCGCATCTTCGCGGATGAGTGCTATTCGGAAATCTATCGCGATGACGCCCCGGTCGGAGCTTTGACGGTTGCGCAGGAACTGGGCGCCGATCCTGAACGTGTCACCCTGTTCAACTCTTTGTCGAAGCGTTCGAACCTGGCCGGTTTGCGGTCAGGCCTGATCGCAGGCGGACCTGAAACGATCAAACGGGTCAAGCTGTTGCGCAGCTATGCAGGCGCGCCTTTGCCTGCGCCGTTGCAGGCCGCAGCAGCAAAGGTCTGGGCAGATGAGGCGCACGTGCGGGAAAATCGTGCGCTTTATCAAGAAAAATACGCTGTCGCGGACGAGGTCTTTGCAGGTGTGCAGGGGTACATGCGACCTGAGGCGGGGTTTTTCCTGTGGCTGCCGGTCGAAAACGGCGAAGAAACTGCATTGAAGCTCTGGCAGGAAACCGGCGTTCGGGTTCTGCCGGGTGCATATCTTTCTCAAGGTGAACCGGGGCAAAACCCGGGCGAGCAATTTATCCGGGTCGCCATGGTGGCCCCAAAAACAGAGATGAAGCGCGGGCTGATCACGCTCCGCGACTGCGTCTATTCGTGAGGTACGAGGGTAAAATGGCATCATATAACGCGCGCAACCGCGATCCATTGCTGGACAGCACGACGCAGGCCGCCATCGAACGGCGCAGCAAGGAACTGATCGGGATCGCTCTGATCCTGCTGGGTTTTGCGTCGGCTGCGATGATCTGGTCTTACACGCCGGATGATCCCAATTGGATGGTCTCGACGGATGCGCCCGTGCAGAACTGGATGGGGCGCGCGGGGGCCTCGATCGCCGCGCCTCTGTTCATGATCGTGGGTTGGGGAAGCCTGGGTTTTGCCCTGGTGCTGGCCACATGGGGTGTGCGTTTTGCCGGTCATTTTGGTGAAGAACGCGCTATCGCCCGATTGATTTTCGCCCCAATCTGGATTGCTGTGCTGGCTGTCTATGCTGCAACCCTTGTGCCCGGCGCGGAATGGCGTGCCACGCACAGCTATGGGCTGGGTGGATTGTTTGGCGACACCGTCATGGGCGCTTTGCTGACGTTGCTGCCGATCTCGTCGCATTTCATGGTCAAGCTGATGTCTCTCGCCATGGCGGCGGGAATGCTGGCCCTGGGTATCTTCGTTCTGGGATTCACCAGGGCAGACGTCAAGCGAGGGGCACGTGCCTTCTTTCTGGGTCTCGTTCTGTCCTACGACACAATGATGAAATTGATGGGCCGGGGTGCAACGGCGACGGCCAAGGCGGCCCGTGACCGGCGCGCGCATTGGGATGAGCGCAGGGCGGCGCGGGCAGAGGCGGCCGAGGCTGGCTTCGAGGATGAGGTCGCGTTTACCGATCCGATCTTTGACGAGCCTGCATTGCACGCCCCAGAACCTGCGGTCAAAACAGGGCTGCTGGCCCGTATGCCCGCCTTGATCCGGCGCCCTGATCCGATGCCGGAACCAGAACTTATCGATCCGGAACCTGTCACCGGGTATGATGAGATGCCGGGCGAAGACCGCATTCGGTCCAAGATTTCGGCCGCCGTGCGCAGCCGCAAGGTGGCGACGGGTGAAGCGGTGCCCGAGCCGGACCCGAACCTGCCATTGACCAAGGGGCGCGGGCGCGGTCCGGACCCGCTAATCCTGAACGCACCCCGGTCAGACGAACTGCCGCCCGAACCACCAGTTACCTCGACCGGCTTGCCGCCTGAACCGCCCATGACGGCGCCCGGTCTGCCGGATTGGCAGGGCCCCGTAGCGGATGAATTTGCGCCGCAAACAGACGAGGGATTTGATCCGGCGCTGGATTACCTGCCTCAGTCGGACTTTGATGACGAGCCTGTGCTTGAAGATGGTCCCCAATCGCGAGCAGCGATGAAAATTCCGGTGGCCGAACCGCGCAAACCGGTTGTGGCGCAGCCTGTCAGACGTGCGCCGCCCCCGTCGCGGCGCGCGCAGGCCGAGGCGCAACCGACACTGTCCTTTGAAGAAAGACACGCCGATTTTGAACTGCCGCCGCTTGGGCTGTTGTCCAACCCGTCCAAAATCCAGCGCCATCACCTGAGCGATGAGGCATTGGAAGAAAACGCACGGATGCTGGAAAATGTTCTGGATGACTATGGCGTCAAAGGAGAGATTGTCAGCGTCCGCCCCGGCCCGGTGGTCACCATGTACGAACTGGAACCCGCGCCGGGTCTCAAAGCCAGCCGGGTGATCGGTCTGGCGGATGACATTGCACGATCGATGTCGGCCTTGTCCGCGCGCGTCTCGACCCTGCCCGGACGCTCAGTGATTGGTATCGAACTGCCGAATGAAAACCGCGAAATGGTTGTGCTGCGCGAAATCCTTGCCAGCCGGGATTTCGGTGACGGCAACCAAGCGCTGCCTTTGGCGCTGGGCAAGGATATCGGCGGCGAGTCCGTCGTTGCGAACCTGGCCAAGATGCCTCACCTTCTGATCGCCGGGACCACAGGGTCCGGTAAGTCGGTGGCGATCAACACGATGATCCTGTCGTTGCTCTATAAGCTTACACCGGATGAGTGCCGCCTGATCATGATCGATCCCAAGATGCTGGAACTGTCGGTTTATGACGGCATCCCTCATCTGCTTTCGCCGGTCGTCACCGATCCGAAAAAGGCCGTCGTGGCCCTGAAATGGGTCGTTGGCGAGATGGAGGACCGCTATCGCAAGATGTCCAAAATGGGCGTCCGCAACATCGCGGGGTACAATGGTCGCGTGAAGGATGCGCTGTCCAAGGGTGAACTGTTCAGCCGCACGGTACAGACCGGATTTGACGACGAAACCGGCGAGCCGATGTTTGAGACCGAGGAGTTTGCGCCCGAAGCGATGCCCTACATCGTCGTCATCGTTGACGAGATGGCCGACCTGATGATGGTCGCCGGCAAAGAGATCGAGGCCTGCATTCAGCGGTTGGCGCAGATGGCGCGTGCCTCGGGTATTCATCTGATCATGGCCACGCAACGCCCGTCGGTCGACGTGATCACCGGCACGATCAAGGCGAACTTCCCAACGCGGATTTCGTTCCAGGTGACCTCGAAAGTCGACAGCCGCACCATTCTGGGTGAGATGGGCGCCGAGCAGCTGTTGGGACAGGGCGACATGCTCTACATGGCCGGTGGAGCGAAAATCACCCGCTGCCACGGTCCATTTGTTTCGGACGAAGAGGTCGAAGAAATCGTCAACCACCTGAAACAGTTCGGCCCGCCGGATTATGTGGGGAGCGTTCTGGATGGCCCAGCCGAAGACAAAGCGGACAACATTGATGCTGTTCTGGGTCTCGGTGTGGGTGGCAACACCAACGGAGAAGATGCGCTCTACGATCAGGCGGTCGCAATTGTGATCAAGGATCGCAAATGCTCCACCTCATACATTCAGCGAAAACTCGCCATTGGCTACAACAAGGCTGCGCGGCTTGTTGAGCAAATGGAAGAAGAAGGCGTTGTTTCGGCGGCAAACCATGTCGGAAAACGGGAAATCCTCGTCCCCGAGCAATAGGATATTTAATAACACGGGCTGAGCGCATATCTGTGAGGCATGAAACAGATTGCCTTTGCCCTTGCGTTGACACTGGCGGCGCCTGCTGCCTGGGCGGCAGACAAACTGCCGTTGTCACAGATTTCCAACTACCTGAACGGTTTGAATACAGTTCAGACCACGTTTACTCAGGTCAATGACGACGGATCGCTCAGTACAGGGAAGCTGTGGCTGCAACGTCCCGGAAAGATGCGATTCGAATACGATCCGCCCAATAGTGCGGTCGTTGTGGCGCGTTCCGGCAGCGTGCAAATTTTTGATCCGAAATCAAATCAACCGCCCGAGCAGTACCCGTTGAACCGCACACCCCTCTCGCTGGTTCTGGCGCGCAATGTGAACCTGAGTCAGGCGAATATGGTTGTGGGTCACGACTTTGACGGAACCGCTACGGTCGTTACCGCGCAAGATCCAAAAAACCCCGACTCCGGTCGCATCGAATTGATGTTCACCGGTGATCCCGTCGAACTGCGGAAATGGGTGATCCATGACAATGCCGGCACCCAGACAACCGTCCTGCTGGGACAGTTGATCGAGGGCGGTCCCGTCGATCAGGACCTGTTTTCCAGCAGAACCAGAAGCGGGTCAGACAATCGCTGACCCGCTGCCGGATGAGTTAGTATCTGCAGTTGGCCAGTTGCGCCTGATACATCTGTGCCCGGGAATCCACGTCACTGGCCACGTTCACCAGCCAGGATTTGCTGTTGTAACTGCCACGCGCAAAGCCTGTGTGACCCTCGTGATAGGCGAGATACTGGTTACGTGTGTCGGTGGGGTGAATGCCGTTCCGCTCGTAGGTCTTGTTCATGTACCAGCCGATGAAGTCTGACGCGTCACGGATGCGGTCCCGTTTGGCCCGGCGTTTGCCGGTCTCTTTCTGGTATTCGTCCCATGTTCCGTCCAGTGCCTGACTGAATCCATAGGCACTGCTTTGCCGACCCATCGGGATGACGCCCAGAACATACCTGTGCGGCGTGCGCGCGTCATGACGATAGCGGCTTTCCTGATAGATCGTCGCCATCTGTACGTGAACCGGGACGCCCCATTTCCGTTCGGTGCTTTTGAACGCTTTGATAAAGTCGGGACGTTCGCGCGCAATGCTGCACGCGTCATTGAGTTTGCTGGGCGGGCGCTGGGACCCACCCCCACAGGATGCCAAAAGCAGCACCCCAAGGAGTACGAAAAGAATTCTGCTCATGTGCCTCATGCCTTTTTTCTGCATTCTAGCGCAGATTGCAGGCAGAGGAAATCACTTTCGTTACAAAACCATAGCCAGCACAGCCGGCAAGGCACCCACCGACAACAGTGTGGAAACCATGACCATCCCGGCCACCGCGTCGGAATCGGCATCAAACCGCTCGGCCAGCAAATAGGACGTGACCGCGACGGGTGTGCACATCTGTAGCACCAGAACACCAAAGGCCACCGTCTCAAGACCAAAGGACAGGGCCACCGTCCAGCCGAGGGCAAAGCAAACACCCAGTTTCAGGACCGCAAGCCAGACGGCCTGACCCAGCCTCTGCGGGGCCAATCTGGCAATGGCGACACCCAGGGTAATCAGCATCATCGGCACGGCCATTTGACCGAGCAAGCCCAGCGTGTTTGTCAGAAACAGCGGCGTTTCCCATCCGCGCCACAAAAACAACGCGCCCAGAAGCGTGGCCCAAACCATCGGTTCGCGCAGCACCTTTCCGAACGACCCTTGACCCGCCACAAGGTAGATACCGTAAGTGAATGAAAACAGGGCGGAAATGGAAAAGAAGATCACAGCATAGCCAAGCCCGACCTGGCCGAAGGCAAAGATGCACAGAGGCAATCCCAAGTTACCTGTATTTCCGAAAATCAGCGGCGACAGGTAGGTGCGTTGTTCCAGATTCAGCACGTGGACGATCAGCCAGAACACCGTTGCGAGGACCAGATTTGCCAGGATCGCCGCGATGGTAAAGCGCGAAAGATCGCCGCCGGGAATGTCGGTTTGCATGAGCGCCACAAAGATCAGGCTGGGCACCGCAAGGGTCATGGCAAAACGAGTTACAAACTGTAGACGGTACTCGAACCCAAGCCGGACCCACGCAAATCCCACACCGCCCAGCAGGAAGACCGGCGCGACAATTTCGAACACTGTCAGTAAGAGGTTCACAGACTGTTTCCCTAAATTTCAGATCAATGATTGGCATTCCGGCCCGGAACACGGTAGTAAGTGCGGTGGGGGCAGAAGAAATGCTGAAGACACAAGCTAAGTACCGCCTGGGTCAGGTGGTTCGCCACAAAAAACATCCCTTCCGAGGGGTGATTTTTGACGTGGACCCCGAGTTCTCCAACACCGAAGAATGGTACGAGGCAATCCCTGAGGACAGCCGCCCGATCAAGGATCAGCCGTTTTATCACTTGCTGGCCGAAAATGATCAGTCCTTCTATGTGGCTTATGTTTCAGAACAAAATCTGATTGCCGACCAATCCGGTGAACCGGTTGAACATCCCGACATTCCCAACATGTTTGGTCCGTTCGAGGATGGGGCCTACCCGCTGCACTTTCATCTGAACTGATTGAGCCGAAACTCGGCGACAGCCGGCGTATCTCAGTACCCCAGCGCACATCCGTCTTTGCGAGGGTCACTGGCCCCTTGCAAAACACCGTCACTGCGGATTCGGATGGCTTGAGCGCCCCCGATCGGTGTTTCTGAAATATGGATACTATGACCCATTTCAGACAACTGTTTCGCAATCCCCGCAGAATACCCCTGTTCCAGTTTCAGAACCAATCCGTCCGCAAACGCACGTGGCGCATCTATGCTGGCCTGTAGCCCAAGCCCATAGTCCGTGAGGTTGGACAAAAAGCGCGCGTGTCCAGTGGGCTGATATGCACCCCCCATCACACCAAAGGGCATCTCGACAAGGCCGTTCTGCCTTAGCATTCCGGGAATGATTGTGTGCATCGGGCGTTTGCCGCCGTTCAGTTCATTGGGATGGCCGGGATTAAGAGTGAACCCCGCCCCGCGATTTTGCAGCAGAATACCGTATTTCTCGGACGCGATCCCCGACCCGAAGCTATGGAAGATCGAATAGATCAGCGAAACGGCCATGCGGTCGCGATCCACAACGGCGATATACACGGTGTCCTTGTGAACGGTTTCGGCCAGAGGTGCGGCTGCCGGCATTGCACGTTTGGGGTCGATCAACGCAGCAAGCCTTGCGGCGGTTTCAGGGTCGCGGAAACGCTCGGCCCGGGCCGTGTGATCCGGGTCGGCGATAAAGCGGTTGCGGGCATCATAGGCCAACTTCGTGGCCTCAGCCTCGATATGCACCCGTTCGGCTCCGAACGGGTGCATCTTCGCCAGATCGAAATGCTTGAGAATGTTGAGCAGCAGAATTGCGGTGGCGCCCTGCCCATTGGGCGGATGTTCCACAAGCTCGGTGCCGTTGTAGTCTCCACTTATGGGTTCTGACGCCGTGTATTTCACAGCCTCAAAATCTCCGGCGGTGTGAACGCCGCCCAGCGATGAGAGTGTGGTGATCATGTCCTGCGCAATGTCGCCGGAATAGAAGGCGTCGCGCCCATTTCGGGCGATCTGGCGCAGAACTTCGGCTTGGCCGGGCGCCCGAAAGATCTGGCCGATTTTCGGGATCTGTCCGTCGATCAGGTAATGTTCACGCGCTGCGCCCTGCAGCGTGGCTGCTCCGCTCCGCCAATCAAACGCGACTCGCTCGGCAACGGGGACCCCACGATCGGCATATTGAATTGCGGGTTGCAGGATCACGTCCAGACCCAGGCGTCCTTCGGTCTCTGCGAGATGGCAAAACGCGTCGACGGCACCCGGAACAGTGACCGCGTCTGGTGTGGTCAAAGGCACATCCAACAACCCTTTGGCCCGCAAGTCTTCGGCCCGAGCAGCCGCCGGGGCACGGCCCGAACCATTCAGCCCTCGTATGGTGTTTTCACCGGCCCGGTTGTAGAGGACAAAGCAATCCCCACCCAGACCGGTCATCTGCGGTTCGCAAATGCCAAGAACAACTGCGCCAGCTATCGCGGCATCCATCGCGTTGCCGCCCTGTGTCAGAATGTCGACTGCAACCTTTGCCGCCAGTGGGTGCGACGTGGCACACATCCCCTCTGTCGCCAGCACTTCGGACCGACCCGGTTGTTGCAAATCCCGCATTCCGCAAACCCTCCCGTTTAACGGGGCGAAGGTATTACGCCATCCAGGATTGTCCAGTCATTTCAAGGGAGAAGTTCCTCGGCGCCGTTCACTGGGTGGGGGCTGTGACACATGGCGCCGAGGGAAGCTATCTGAGCTACGGGATATGTTATGCCGCCCGTTTGAGGCGCTACAATGGTTCGAAAAAGGCCTTATTGTGGCCATTCAGGCCCAATCAATCCTGGTTTGCAAAATCAAACCGCAGCGACAGCCGGTTACATCCCTGGCTGTATTCGTATCTGATGTCGTTGGTCAGCTGGTGGATCAGAAACCAGCCAAACCCTCCTTCGGGCAGTTCCTGAGTGGACGTGCCGAGCGGTGCAGGTGTCCCGTCAGGTGGGTGAAGTCCCGGCAAGGGATTGCCTGTGTCTGAAATCAGGATGTCCAGTCTGTTCCGATCCAGACGGCAGGTGACGCGGACTTTGGCGGGCGCAACTCCGGCGTAAGCGTGTTCCACAACGTTATTGATTGCCTCGGCCAGGGCAATCTTCACGTCATCCGCCTTGTGCGGGGGAAGTCCCCGATTCGCCAGGCCGCTGCTGAGCTCGGCGATCCCGACACTGGCTTCGGTCTCAGTCGCGGGGAAGCTCAGCTCCAGGCAGGGTTCGTCAGAAATAGGCTGCACGCTGGTCCACTCCTGCTGAGGGGTCAGTCCACAGCGACTGACAAAGCGTCGTCAAGGCTGGCGAACAGCCTGAAAACCGTGTCCATGCGGGTCAGCCGAAAGACTTTTTCGACCACCGGCTGCAGCCCGGCGAGGTCCAGCTTTCGGTCCTGGCCCAGTTGCTTCATCGACGCGACAATCGCGCCCAGCCCGCTGGAATCGATGAACTCCACACTGGACAGGTCAAGGACGACGCGGTTCGCGTCGCCTTCGGTTTCAGCACGCATGTCTTCCTTGAACTGGATGGCCATGGCGGCGTCGATCCGGTTGGCATGGACCGTGATGACCTGAGTCGTGCCGGTCGTTGTGCTTGTGAGCGACATGTTCGACCGTCCTCCAAATTTGATGATACGTCGTAGAAATACGCTAGACGGCAATTCTTACCATTCGGTATTCAGAAGGCGGCAAACAGGAGGATAACCCGGATGAAAGACGTCGTGATTGCTGGGGCCGCTCGCACGCCTATGGGTGGATTTCAGGGTATGTTCGATGGCGTGGCTGCTGCCGACCTTGGTGGGCATGCGATCCGGGCGGCGTTGACACAGGCCGGCGCGCAGACAGTTGACGAAGTCCTGATGGGCTGTGTCCTGCCTGCGGGTCAGGGTCAGGCGCCGGCGCGTCAATCGGGATTTGCGGCGGGATTGGATGACTCTGTACCCGCCACAACGCTCAACAAGATGTGCGGGTCGGGGATGAAAGCAGCCATGATGGCCTTTGACCGGATCGCTTTGGGGCAAGCCGATGCAATGGTTGCCGGCGGGATGGAGAGCATGACAAACGCGCCATACCTGTTGCCCAAGATGCGCGGAGGTGCCCGTATTGGTCATGGGCAGGTGGTCGATCACATGTTTCTGGACGGGCTTGAAGACGCTTATGACAAGGGCCGCCTGATGGGTACGTTTGCCGAAGACTGTGCCGAGGCGTATCAGTTCACGCGCGAGGCGCAGGATGAATATGCGCTGCAATCGCTCTCCAACGCGCTGGCGGCTCAGGACAATGGAGCATTTGAAGGCGAAATCACACCCGTCACCGTGCGAACCCGCAAAGGCGAGATCACACAGGAAACGGATGAGCAGCCAAAATCCGCCCGGCCCGAAAAAATCCCTACACTGAAACCCGCGTTTCGCAAGGACGGAACTGTGACGGCGGCCAATTCGTCCTCCATATCAGACGGCGCCGCAGCGCTTGTGCTTGCGTCTGCAGATGCGGCCGAGGCGCAGGGCCTGACCGTCCGGGCCCGCATCCTGGGGCATGCGAGCCATGCACAGGCCCCCGGTCTTTTCACGACGGCACCGGTGCCAGCGGCTCAAAAACTGCTCGCTCAAATCGGGTGGAGCAAGGACGATGTCGATTTGTGGGAGGTCAACGAAGCTTTTGCTGTCGTTCCGATGGCCTTCATGCATGAGATGGGTTTGCCGCGTGACAAAGTGAACGTGAACGGCGGGGCCTGTGCCCTTGGGCACCCGATTGGTGCGTCCGGTGCACGGATCATGGTGACCCTGTTGAACGCGCTGGAGAAACGAAATCTCAAACGCGGTGTGGCGGCCATTTGTATCGGAGGCGGCGAGGGCACGGCCATCGCAATCGAACGCGTTTGACGGTTCGTTCTTTTTCAAATACCCCGAAGCAGCTTTGGCCCTTGGCGACACCAAGGGTCTGAGCTTCGCAGGAGCCACTCGCCAAACGTGTTTTCATGAGCCCCGATTACGATACGCTTGCCAAAACCATCTCGGCCCTGACCGACGGGGAAACCGACCTCGTCGCCCTCATGGCCACCGTGGCCTGTGAAGTGCATCATGCGGACACCCGCTTCGACTGGACCGGGTTCTACAGGGTCACCGAGCCGGGCCTTTTGAAGATTGGTCCCTATCAGGGTGGGCACGGCTGCCTGGTGATCCCGTTCGAACGGGGCGTGTGTGGCGCGGCGGCGCGTACGGGCAAAATTCAGTTGGTGGCAGATGTCGACGCCTTTCCAGATCACATCGCCTGCGCAACATCCACGAGGTCCGAGCTTGTGTTGCCTGTACGCAATGCAGCGGGAGATGTCATTGCGGTGTTCGACATCGACAGCGATCAGCCTGATGCGTTTGATGAAGACGATGCCCGGAATCTGGATGCAATCCTGACGCAGGTCTTTGCCCGCAGCTAAAGTTTTTGGCAGGAACGCAAACTCAAGAGACGTGTCGCCCCTTGGTGGCCCTTGGCGCCGCGCTTTCCATTCTGTTGATCGGATTTGATTGCGATCAATCGTGCTGCGTTTCAAAGTGCTTGCAAAGCCTTGGCAGATATCAGCAGGTAACACGCGATTGCCTGCACGCCGAACAGAACCAAAACCCTTGCAGTGAAGCCGCGCTTTCGGCTTTTGTGGCGAAAAATCCATCGTCCCAACAGGGCACCCGGGCTGCCCCCCAAAGCGGCAAGCCATATCAGCCTGCGTTCAGGCACGCGGCGTTTTCGGTGCCGCGCTCGCAGCTTGTCCCACCCGAAAACCAGCAAGGTTAGCCCATTGATTGCCCATAGGTAGGCGACTGCAATCCACATGCGTGGGACTTACCCAAGCCGTCACTTGTGTGCAAATGAAAAACTGCTTGGTTTTTTCACCGATTCGCGTCAGGATGAAAATTAGGGAAAAAATTTCACCATATTTCGGAGCGGCCAGTGAACAGCCAAGCCCCTCAAAGTGCGACACTCGGTGCGGATATTCGTGCCTTGCGCAAGGCGCGAGGGCTGACCCTGACCGAGATTGCGGCCAGGCTGGACCGCTCGGTCGGCTGGCTCAGTCAGGTTGAGCGCGACCTGTCGGAACCCTCGATCTCTGATTTGCGCCTGATTGCCGAATGCCTGGGCGTGCCGATGTCGATGCTGTTTGCCCATTCCGCTGCACCTGTGGAAGAGCAGGGGTATGTCGTCCGCGCCGGGTCGCGCCGGCCCATGGGTTCAGGCGAGGAAGGGTTGATCGAAGAACTGTTGTCCCCGGATCTGACGGATGATTTCGAGGTCGTCCATTCGACGTTTGAACCCCATTCCCGGATGCAGACCCCGGCTGATCGACCGACGCAGGAAGTGGGATATCTGGTCTCTGGACGTCTGGATCTGATGATCGGATCGCGTCATTTTTCCGTTGGGCCCGGTGACAGCTTTCGGATCAAGCACGAAACCTATCAATGGTCCAACCCCTATGATGATCCCGCCGTGGCCATCTGGGTCATCGCCCCGCCGGTGTACTGATGAGTTTTGAGGCCTGGACCATATTCGCGCTGTTCTGGGTGATCTTTGTCACCACACCGGGGCCGAATGCGGTCAACTGTATTTCCAACGGGATGAGCCTGCCCCTGCCCAAGGCAATGCTGGGGGTGCTGGCGATTCTGACGCAGGCCGGTGCGTTTCTGATCCTGTCCGCGCTGGGCATCACCGCGCTGATTGCGGCGTCTCCGACCGGGTTCTTTATCGCCAAACTGGTGGGGGCGGGGTTCCTGATCTGGGTTGGCGTTCGCGGCTGGATGAACGCGACGAAACCGGCTCCTGCATCCGAACGGCCCGCGCGGCATGTCTATCTGCATGCGCTTGCCGTCGCGACGATCAATCCCAAAAGCGTGGCTGGATATCTGGCCGCCTTTTCGCAATTCGTGCAGCCGGATGTGCCGGTCTGGCAGCAGATGGGAGTCATCATGCCCACCGCGCTCGTCATCACTACACTCAGCTACACCGGGTTCACGGTGCTGGGCGCGTTGATGGGCAAGGCGGCGCTGGGGGCCGCGTTCAACGTCTGGGTCCGCCGCGTGATGGCGACCTGTTTCATCATTTACGGCGTGTTACTGGGATCCAGTTCCACGCCGACAGCAAGGGGGTAATCACATGCATTCCGGTTCCTGCCTGTGCGGCGCGGTTGCGTTTACAATCGACGGGGATTTGTCGCCGCCCTCGGCCTGCCATTGTGGTCAATGTCGCAAGCAATCGGGCCATGTCTGGGCGTCGACCTGGACACATCAGGACAACCTGAGTTTCTCGGCCCGTGACACGCTGGGCTGGTTTCAGGCGTCAGAAACCGCACGGCGTGGTTTCTGCAGCAAATGCGGATCATTTCTCTTCTGGCAACATAACGAAGAGGACACGATTTCAATTTCCATGGGCGCTTTCGATGCGTCCACGGGCCTCATGCTCTCGAAGCACATCTTTGTAGCTGACAAGGGCGATTATTACGACATCACGGACGATCTGCCCCAACGGGCACAGTAACAGGGATCAAGACACATGAGTGATTTTCCGACAAAAGCCCGCGTGGTTATCATTGGTGGCGGTGTGGTGGGGGCCTCGTCCCTGTATCATCTGGCCAAGAAAGGCTGGACCGATTGTGTTCTGCTGGAAAAGAACGAACTGACGGCCGGCTCGACGTGGCACGCGGCGGGCAATGTTCCGACCTTCTCGACCTCTTGGGCGATCATGAACATGCAGCGCTATTCGACCGAGCTGTATGCCCGGCTGGGTGAAGAGGTCGATTATCCGATGAACTACCATCAGACCGGCTCGATCCGTCTGGCCCACAGCAAGGAGCGGATGCAGGAGTTCGAACGCGCCTGCGCCATGGGCCGCTATCAGGGTATCGAGATGGAGATGTGGACGCCCGAGCAGGCCAAGGAGCAGTACCCGTTCCTCGAAACCCATGATCTCGAAGGTGTGCTGTTCGACCCCAGCGACGGCGACATCGACCCGGCCCAACTGACACAGGCGCTGGCCAAGGGTGCCCGTGACATGGGCCAGAAGATCATCCGCTTCTGCCCGGCGACCGGTGTGACTCAGCATGATGACGGCACCTGGACTGTCCGGACGGACAAGGGCGATATCGATTGCGACTATGTTGTGAACGCCGCCGGGTATTACGCGCAGCGCTTGGGCGAGTGGTTCAAACCATTCGGTGGCCGCACGGTTCCGGCCATGGTCATGAGCCACCAGTATCTGTTGACCGACGAAGTGCCGGAAGTTGAAGAATGGTCCAAAGCGAATGGCGGCAAGAAGCTTCCGCTGCTGCGTGACGTGGATATCTCGTACTACCTGCGGCAGGAGAAGAACGGTTTCAACCTTGGCCCCTACGAGCCCAACTGCAAGGGCCATTGGATGACCGAAGATGACCCGATGCCCGAGGATTTCAGTTTCCAGCTTTGGAACGATGATCTCGACCGCATCGAGGACATTGTCACCGACGCAATGGAGCGTGTGCCGCTGATGGCGACCTCGGGCGTTGGCCGCGTTATCAACGGCCCGATACCCTACGCGCCAGACGGGCTGCCACTGATCGGCCCGATGCCGGGCGTCAAGAATGCGTTCGAGGCCCACACCTTTACCTTCGGCATCGCGCAGGGCGGTGGCGCGGGCAAGGTGCTGGCCGAGTGGATTGTGGATGGCGCCACCGAATGGGACATGTGGTCCGTCGATCCGCGCCGTTACACCGATTACACCGATCAGGATTACTGCAACCAAAAGGGTATGGAGGTCTACGGCAACGAATATGCCATGCACTTCCCTCATCACGAATGGCCCGCCGCGCGCGACAAGAAACTGTCGCCTGTCCATGAAAAGGTCAAAGCGCAGGGCGGCGTGATGGGCGTCTATAACGGGTGGGAACGGGCCAACTGGTTCGCAAAGCCGGGCGATGATACCTCGCTCGAGGCGACCCACACCTGGGGTCGTTCCGGCCCGTGGGAGCAGCGGATCCAAGAAGAATGCGAAGCGGTGCGAGACCATTGCGGCGTTCTGGATCTACCGGGCTTCTCACGTTTCATGGTCAAGGGAGAGGGTGCCGCCGAGGCGCTGCGCGGGCTCGCGACCGGTGGGTTGCCAAAGGTCGGCCGGATGAACCTCATCTATGTTTCGGACGACCGCGGGCGCATTCTGACCGAAATGTCCTGTATCCGTCTGGGCGAAGATGAGTTCATGATGATCACGGCCGCAACCGCACAGTGGCATGACCGGGACATCCTTATGAACACAATGCCTGCCGGGGTATCAATTGAAGATGTCACCACCACCCGTGACACACTGATCGTCACCGGTCCGAAATCGCGTGAGATCCTGTCCACTATGACGGATGCCGATCTGACGTCGGGGTGGCTGACTCATCAATCCGCAACTGTCGCGGGTCAGCCTGCTTACCTGATCCGCGTGTCTTTCGCCGGTGAACTGGGCTGGGAGGTGCATGCCCTGAACGAACACATGCCTGCGATCTACGATGCGATTATCGATGCAGGTGCCAAACCGTTTGGGATGTACGCCCTGAACTCGCTGCGCATCGAAAAGGGCTACCGCGCGTGGAAAGGCGACCTGTCGACCGACTACTCGCTGCTCGAAGGCGGGCTGGAGCGGTTCGTCAAGCTGGACAAGCCGCAGGACTTCCCCGGTAAGGCTGCGATCCTGAACGAAAAGCAGCAGGGTGTGAAAAAGGCCTTTGTCACCATGACCGTGGATGCGGGTGATTGCGACGCGCCGTACATGTCCTGCATCTGGCAGAACGGCGAGATCGTGGGCGAGACCACCTCGGGCGCCTGGGGCTACCGCGTCGGAAAATCTATCGCGCTGGGCATGATCAAGGCTGAGCTTGCCAATCCTGGTACCGAGCTTGAGGTCGAAATCTACGGGCAGAAGTGCCGCGCCGTGGTAGAGCAGGACCAGCCGCTCTGGGATCCTGAGAACGAACGGTTGCGCGCCTAACGTCTCACGGAGACCGCCATGAGCAAACGATACGCCAAACTGGGGCCCGGTGAGGGTCCCAATTATGACTGGGAAAACGACCACACCTTTGTAAAGGTGTCAGGTCAGGACACAGATGGCGCCTATACGCTCATGGAAGACAACCTGAAGGCCAGCTTTGCGCTTGGCCTTCATCGTCATGACAGCCATGCTGAGACATTCTACTTTCTCGAAGGCAGGGTGGATTTCTATGTCGATGGCGATTGGCATCAGTGCACGCCGGGCACAACGATGCATGTTCCAGCGGGTGTTCCGCACGCGTGCCGTGTGGCCGGTGACGCCCCGGCAAAGATGCTCATGATCTTTCAGCCATCGGGCTTTGATGGCTTTCTGGCGGAACTGGGGACGATGGGCGAGGCTGGTTTCGCGAACGAGACCAAAATGGCAGAGCTGAATGCCCGCTATGACATTGTCCCAATGGGCCCCGTTCCGACCCATCCTGACGACGGGGTTTGAGTGATGGCTGCGCCAAAAACAATGTCCGGCGTCTATCTCACCGGCCATGGTGGTCCGGAGATGTTGGAATGGCGCGAAGACATTCGTGTTCCGGCGCCCGGCCCGGGCCAAGTTCTGGTGCGGGTTGCGGCCGCTGGCGTGAACAACACCGATATCAATACGCGCGTTGGCTGGTATTCGTCAGACGTGACCGGTGCCACGGACGCGGTCGATCAGGCGGTCGAGGCCGGGGGCTGGGGTGGCGCCCTGCATTTTCCGCGCATTCAGGGCGGCGATCTGTGCGGCATTGTCGAGGCCGTGGCATCTGGCACGCGCTTCAAACCGGGGCAGCGCGTGACCTGTCCAATCAACCTGCCGCGCCCTCGACCGGGGCATCCGCACGGCATCATCGCGTTGGGCTCCGAGATCGATGGGGCCTTTGCGCAGTTTTGTGTGGTTGAGGCGGATGATCTTTATGATGTTTCGTCTTCGCCTCTGTCCGACGTTGAAATCGCCGCCATTCCTTGCGCCTTTGGAACGGCTGAAAACCTGCTGACCCGCGCGGGCGTCACGGCCGGTCACAAGGTTCTGATTACCGGAGCCTCCGGCGGCGTTGGTCTGGCTGCGGTTCAGCTGGCCACGCTTCGGGGCGCTTCTGTCTGGGGTGTGACCTCGCCTGCCAAGGCAGAAGTGGTCAAAGCCCAGGGCGCAGCGGGCACTTTCGACCGTGACGCCACCTTACCAACCGACATGTTCGACATTGTAGTTGATGTGGTCGGTGGCCCGACATGGTCCACACTCATCCTGGCGCTAAAACCCGGTGGCCACTACGCCGTATCGGGCGCGATTGCGGGGCCGATCGTCGAAGCGGATCTGCGTGATATCTATTTGCGCGACATCACGATTCACGGCTGCACGTACCAATCGCCGGAGATTTTTGGCCGCCTTGTGGAGTTGATGAACAACGGGCAGATCAAACCATTGATTTCACGCACCTATCCCTTGCAGGATATCGCAAGGGCGCAGGAGGATTTTCAATCCAAGATCTTCCCCGGCAAACTGGTTCTGATCCCCTGAGAAAGACACGGCATGGCAGATATCACTCTTTTGGATGGCTCGGTTGGGCAAGAGCTGGTCAAGCGTAGCGGCGACAATCCGACACCCTTGTGGTCGACCCGGGTGATGATCGACCACCCCGATTTGGTGCGAGCAGTTCATGCCGAATACTTCCGTTGCGGCGCCACAATCGCGACGACAAACACCTATGCGATCCACCGCTCGCGCCTTGTGCGTGAAGGTCTGGAGGATCAATTGGGCACCCTGATCGCCACGGCCGTGGAACAAGCTCAGGAGGCGGCCCGGCCTCACGCCTCGGCCCGCATTGCCGGGGCGCTTGGCCCTTTGCTGGCCTCTTATCGACCTGACCTGAATCCGGATCCTGAGGAGGCGGGTGCCAAGTTCGCGGAACTGGTTGAATTAATGCGCGACCGCGTGGACCTGTTCCTGATCGAAACAGTCTCTTCGGTGCAGGAGGCGGACGGCGCGTTGCGCGGCACTGAAAACTGCGGAAAACCGGTCTGGCTGTCTCTGACAGTCATGGACGACGACGGTTCCCGTCTGCGATCCGGCGAAGCGCTCGGCGACATTGGTCTGCTTGTTGCGCAATACGCGCCTCAAGCTTTGCTGATCAACTGTTCCCGGCCAGAAGCGGTTCCCGCAGCCCTTAGAATTCTTGCCGGGATGGGCTTGCCATACGGTGCCTATGCCAATGGGTTTACACATATTTCCGATGGCTTTCTGCAGGACGCACCGACAGTGGACAGCCTGGACCAGCGTCACGATCTCGGACCAGAAGCTTACGCATCGCACGTCATGAACTGGATCGATCAGGGGGCGACAATTGTCGGCGGCTGTTGCGAGATCGGCCCGGATCACATCGAAACCCTTGCGAAACGTATTCGGGCAGCCGGACACCGGATCGTCTGAGGAGTTCGCATGACGGTCAAGACACCCCCCGGCACAGCCCCGCCAGACAAAGAAACCTGGCACTTTGACGTTTTGGTTGCGCCGGGGTTTGTATTGCTCGAGCTTGCATCATTGGTGGATGTGTTGCGTCTGGCCAACAGGGTCTGCTCTCGACCACCGTTCACGTATACGTACCGATCTCTGCGCGGCGGTCCGGTCCCCAGCAGCAGCGCGGCGACCGTGTCGACCGAACGCATACTGCCGCACCCCAAGGCCGACTATCTGTTTGTCATTGGCAATACGGACCCCGATCACCCGGACCTTTCGCTGGGTCGGATCGTCTCGGATTACACCTATCGGGACGCGCAGGTCTTTTTGCTGGCCGAGGCCGCCAGCCGGTACATCGATGAACAAGGCACCGATGATCTGGCAACCCATTGGGAAAACGCGTCCTTTCTGCGGGAGCGCGGCGCGCGGTTTGAGGCCAAGCTGTCCATTGCCACCGAACAGGGCGGTGTCGTGACCTGCGCCGGCATGGGCGCAACGGCCGATATTGCGCTGTCCGTGATCGGACGTCATGTTTCCGGACCTGCCAAGATGACGGTGGCCGACATTATGCTGCACGAGAATATTCGGGACTTCTCGTCCATGCAGCCGTTTTCGGGCGCCAAGACAAGCGCTACGGGCGATGCCAAGCTGGATCAGTGCCTCAAGTTGATGCAGGCGCATATCGAAGACCCGTTGCCGATTCAGGAGATCGTCAACGAACTGCACCTGTCGAACCGTTCGTTGGAGCGTAAGTTCAAATCCTTTTTCGGGACGACCCCGAACGGGTTTTATCGAGAGATGCGGCTGGCCAAAGCCAATAACCTGCTGCTCAACACCACGATGAGTGTGCGGGAAATCGGGCTGGCCTGTGGTTTTCCCAACGGGTTTTCCTCGGTCTACAAAAGTGTCTTCGGCGTCACGCCTTTTGTCATGCGGCGGGAACGGAGGCAGATGTCGCAAAGGTGATTTTTGCTGACACGCTGACGTTTTTGACGGGTTTCCTGTCGATCCTTCGTGTCATCTAAGGGGAAACCTGACAAAGCGGAGACATCAGGATGGTTGATCTTCCCACCAAGGCCCGTGTGGTCATTATCGGCGGCGGTGTGATCGGATGCTCGGTTGCTTATCACCTGACCAAAAAGGGGTGGACCGATGTTGTACTGCTGGAGCGCAAGCAACTGACCAGCGGAACGACCTGGCACGCGGCGGGTCTGATCGCACAGCTGCGGGCGACGGCGAACATGACCAAACTGGCGAAGTACAGTCAGGAACTGTATGGCTCGCTCGAGGAAGAAACTGGCGTGGCCACGGGGTTCAAACGCTGCGGGTCGATCACCGTAGCACTGACCGATGAACGCAAGGAAGAAATCTACCGTCAGGCCGCGATGGCCCGCGCCTTTGGAGTCGAGGTCGAAGAGATCTCGAACGAGCGCGTGGGAGAGCTGTATCCGCATCTCAATCTGGAGGACGTAAAGGGCGCGGTATACCTGCCGCTGGATGGTCAGGGCGATCCGGCGAACATCGCACTGGCGCTGGCCAAAGGGGCCCGTCAACGCGGTGGTATCGTGAAAGAGCGGGTCAAAGTCACCGACATCGTCAAACAAGGACGCACGGTCACAGGGGTCGACTGGGTCGCGGACGATGGCAGCGCCTCGGGACATATCGAATGCGATATGGTTGTGAACTGCGCGGGTATGTGGGGCCATGAAGTGGGCCGCATGGCTGGCGTGAACGTGCCTCTTCACGCGTGCGAGCATTTTTACATCGTGACCGAAGGCATTGATGGCCTCACCCAGCTGCCGGTGCTGCGTGTGCCCGACGAGTGTGCATACTACAAGGAAGACGCGGGAAAAATCCTGCTGGGTGCGTTCGAACCCAACGCCAAACCCTGGGCGATGAACGGCATTCCGGACAGTTTTGAGTTCGACCAGTTGCCGGAGGATTTCGACCATTTCGAACCGATCCTCGAAGCGGCGTGTAACCGGATGCCGATGCTGGCCGAAGCGGGCATTCACACCTTCTTCAACGGACCCGAGTCTTTCACTCCGGATGATGCCTATCACCTGGGCCTTGCGCCCGAGATGGACAACTTTTGGGTTGCTGCGGGCTTTAACTCCATCGGAATCCAATCCGCCGGGGGCGCGGGCATGGCGCTGGCAGAATGGATGGATACGGGCGAAAAACCGTTCGATCTGGGCGATGTCGATATCAGCCGGATGCAACCGTTCCAGGGCAACAAGCAGTACCTGTTCGAGCGCTCGAAAGAGACTCTAGGCCTGCTCTACGCCGATCACTTCCCGTACCGTCAGAAAGCCAACGCGCGCGGGGTGCGGCGAACTCCGTTCCACCATCACCTGCTGGAACAGGGCGCGGTCATGGGGGAATTGGCCGGTTGGGAGCGGGCCAACTGGTTCGCCAATGAAGGCCAGGAACGCGAATACCAATATAGCTGGAGGCGTCAGAACTGGTTCGAAAACTCCGCCGCTGAACACCGCGCCGTGCGCGAGAATGTCGGCATGTATGACATGTCTTCCTTCGGGAAAATTCGCGTCGAAGGTCCCGACGCCGAGGCATTTATGAACTACATCGGCGGTGGCGACTACGCGGTGCCGAATGGCAAGATTGTCTACACTCAGTTCCTGAACCGCACCGGCGGGATCGAGGCCGACGTAACCGTGACCCGCCTGACCGAGACCGCCTATCTGGTCGTCACGCCAGCCGCGACCCGTCTGGCCGACCAAACATGGATGAAGCGCAATGCAGACAACTTCAATGTGGTCATCACGGATGTGACCGCCGGCGAAGGCGTTTTGGCCATCATGGGACCGAACGCGCGGGCTTTGCTCGAGAAAGTCTCGCCCAACGATTTCACGAACGCGGCCAACCCATTTGGTACCGCGCAAGAGATTGAGCTTGGCATGGGTCTCGCCCGCGCACACCGCGTCACCTATGTCGGTGAACTGGGATGGGAGATCTATGTCTCTTCCGACATGGCAGGTCATGCCTTCGAGGCGTTGAACGCAGCCGGGCAGGATATGGGACTGAAGCTTTGCGGCATGCACATGATGGACAGCTGCCGCATCGAAAAGGGCTTCCGCCATTTCGGTCATGACATCACCTGTGAAGATCATGTGGTCGATGCCGGGCTTGGCTTTGCGGTCAAGGTGGACAAAGGGTGCGATTTCATCGGTCGCGCGGCGGTGATTGCGCGCAAGGAGTCCGGGCCAAAGAATCGACTGGTCCAGTTCAAGCTTACGGAGGCCGAGCCGCTGCTGTTCCACAATGAACCGATCATGCGCGATGGCGAATATGTGGGTTATCTCAGTTCGGGCAACTACGGACACACTCTGGGTGGCGCGATCGGCATGGGCTATATTCCGTGCGAGGGGGAAAAAGCCGCTGAGGTACTTGGATCCACATACGAGATCGACGTGTGTGGTGTGAAAGTCAAAGCCGAGGCCTCGCTGAAACCCATGTACGACCCAAAATCCGAACGCGTGAAGGTTTAATGGATGGCAATCGAGGCGGGGGCCGATAGGTGCCCCGCCTTGATTTTGCGACGGCGTGCAAGTACCCATCACAATTCTTGATGCCCGACTTCACGGTTTTCGCAGTTCCCAACCCGCTCTGATCTGCCGTAAAGAAATCCGGTATCAACCGGAGACCCGCTTTGGCAGACACCCCTTTACCACCCCAAAATTCCGATACGCCAAAGGGGCTTGCGCTGGCGGTGACGGCATATGTTCTATGGGGCTTCCTGCCGCTGTACATGAAAGCGATGGAGCACATGGGGCCGGTCGAGGTCGTGTCTCATCGCATCATTTGGTCGGTTCCTGTGGCTGGCTTGCTGCTGGTCGCGCTGGGGCGCACCCGCGATATCAAAGCGGCGATCAGGAATCCCCAGATGCTGGGTATGGCGGCTCTGACCGCCGCGCTAATCTCCGTGAACTGGGCCATCTATGTCTGGGCCATTACGTCAGGGCATGCTCTGGATGCGGCGCTTGGGTACTATATCAATCCGCTGTTCAGCATCGCGCTGGGCGCGATCCTTCTGCGCGAGCCGTTGAACCGGACTCAGTTGGTGGCCGTCGGGCTGGCGGCCTTGGGCGTTCTGGTGCTGGTGCTCGAGGCGGGCAAATTGCCTTGGGCCGCGCTGGGCCTGATGGTCAGTTGGGGGTTTTATGCTTTCTTCAAACGCTCGCTTCCCATCGGTCCAAATCAGGGTTTTCTGCTTGAGGTGCTGATCCTTTTGATCCCCGCCCTAGCTTATGTGACATGGCTGGGCGCAAACGGGACCGGGCATTTTGGAACGGTGGCGACCGACACAATGCTGTTGGCAGGGGCAGGCATCGTGACGGCGGTTCCTTTGCTGGTTTATGCCAACGGAGCAAAGCTGGTGCGGTTATCCACGATGGGTATCTTGCAGTACATCGCGCCGACCATGATCTTTATCACGGCGATTGCAGTGTTCGGAGAGCAGATAGATCGGGGTCGCATGGTTGCGTTCCCGCTGATCTGGGCGGCGCTGGTGGTGTACTCGATCCCGATGATTCGGCAGGCTCGATCTCAGGCTTGAAGGAGCATGCGCGCTGCTGCGTCAGCCCATAGCGCATAGGCTCTTGGGCTGGGGTGATATCCGTCGGGCGCGGCCAGGGCCGGATCATCGGGCAGGTCCAGTGTCAAATGCCGGGCTTGGGAACAAGCGCCAACAACCTGTTTCAGCCCGCTATCCAGACGGGCGGCCTGACGACCCAGAACCCAGGCCAAAGGCTGCGGCAGGGCAGGAAAGCGGTGCATCTGCGGTACGGCGGTTGCAACGACCGTCCGAGCGCCTAACCCTTTGGTGAGAAAATCCATCAACATCGCTTGACGCTGGACAAACTGCTTGCGGGAGACAGCGCGGGTCACATCGTTCACGCCAAGCGCGGTGACGACGGCATCGAACGGGCCTTGCAGGTCTTGCAATCGATTGATGGTGTCCTGCGTTGTATGCCCTGTCGTCGCCTCCACTCGCCATTCGACTGTGTGGTGTCTGGCCAACCGGCGGACCAGATATCCGGACAAGGCCTGTTCCTGTGTTCCTGCGCCCACTCCGGCTGCCGAACTGTCACCCGTGATCAGCAGACGTAAACGCGGTCCTCCACCGTCACGCCCTTGTCGCGGACCGGTTGGTTCCGGCAACAACTGCGCCCTGCGCCGCACAGACAGCCCCTGGGCGGCCAGAAGCGGCAGCAACGGCACCCGCAAAATCTGATCGGTTGAAATCGGGCCCGGCATGATCAGCTCAGAGCGTTTTGGAATTCCAGGAACCGGGCGTCCTTCATTACCCGGGCCATCATGGCTTCGCGCAACGCGCCGACGGTCTTGTAGGGTCGCATGACCACTTCGAAGGTTTGAATCAGATCGTCGTCATTCAGGGTGATCAGGTCAACACCAACAGCGTCCAGATCGCCGACTTTGCATTGGAATTCCAAGGCCCAGTCTTTGCCGTCGCCCATGAGACGGCGATAGCTGAAGTCAGAAAAGACTTGCCCAACGTGACCCAGTACGGCGGCCACCGGCGCACGCCCGGTCCAGGTGGCGTAATAGGTGGGCGGCAGGAACCGCACATCCTCGGCCAGAAGGTCCGCAATCAGCGTATCATCCCCCTTGGCAACCACGTCTTTCAGTCTCTCGATTGTCGGATGCATGTCACCTCCTCCGGTTTGAAACAGCGTCTCCGAAGGTGGTACCGCACGCAAGGACGACGTTGCGGGAGGTTGCGCGCTGCGATAGTCAGGCCGGCATGAGCGAGACCTATGATCCTCCGCAGACGCCGCTGGACGTGCTGCACGAAGATGCACAGCTGGTCGTGGTGAACAAACCGCCGGGATTACTGTCGGTTCCGGGAAAGGGGCCTCATTTGGCGGACTGTCTGCTGACTCGCGTTCAGGCCGCGTTTCCACAGGCATTGCTGGTGCATCGGCTGGATCGGGATACGTCCGGTGTGATGGTGTTTGCACAGACTCCACATGCGCAGCGTCACCTCGGCTTGCAGTTTGAAAAGCGCCAGACGCGCAAGACCTATGTTGCCCGTGTTTGGGGGCGGGTTGAACCGAAGTCCGGTACCGTTGATCTGCCATTGATTGTCGACTGGCCCAACCGCCCGCTTCAGATCGTATGCCACGACACAGGCAAACCCGCCGTCACGGACTGGCGTGTGGTGAAGTATGAAGGAGACACCACACGAGTCCGGCTGTTTCCCAAAACGGGCCGGTCACATCAATTGCGTGTCCACATGCAGGCGCTCGGGCATCCGATTCTGGGTGACCCGTTCTATGCTGAGGGTGCGGCCCGGGACTTTCCCCGCCTGATGCTGCATTCCGAAGAGCTTCGGTTGAAGCATCCTGACGGCGGGATTTCGATGAAGTTCCGGGCCGTTCCGGTATTTTGATATCAGGCCGTGCTGCTCCACAGGGCTTTCAGATTGCCCAATGAAAACAACCGTATCCGCTTTTTGGGTTGGATCTGCCTGCGCTGACGGGCGGACATGATCTCGCGTTCAATCTCGAACGCACGCAGGCTGTGGTCCTGCGACCAGCGATCGAGCTTCAATGTCATCATGACGTGATTGTCGCGGCTTGGCATATTGCGCTCCTTTCTTGAGGTTTGACCAAGTCTCGCGCATCACTCCTGACACCACCCTGTCAGGGGCGTGTGCTAGGGTGTCAGCAGATTGACAGGAGACAGACATGCGCCGTTCGACCCGTTTGTTTGAAATTATCCAGATTCTGCGGGCTTCAGGCGCACCGGTGACGGCCGAGTCGTTGGCGGAAAAGCTCGAAGTGTCCGTGCGGACCGTGTATCGGGACATCGCAGAATTACAGGCGCAGCGAACACCTATCGAAGGTGAGGCCGGTGTCGGATATCTGATGCGGCGCGGATATGACCTTCCGCCCTTGAATTTCGATGCGGAAGAGGTCGAGGCGTTATGGGTCGGTTTATCCATGCTGGCGCGAACCGGGGACAGCCACTTGCAACGCGCTGCAAAACGCATTTGCCAAAAGATTGACGCACTGCATTGTCCGGCAGACTGGTTGCAGGTCGCGCCTTGGGGCTCGCCACCGGACGATCCGGCCAAAGGATGCGTCCCGGTTGCACATTTCAGGCAGGCAATCCGGGCCGAGCAAAAGATTCGGATCACCTACGTAGATTCGAATGATCAGCGCACGGAACGGATCGTGCGGCCTGTCGCGCTGACATATCATATCGAATGCACGATGCTGGCCGGGTGGTGCGAATTGCGCAACGGCTTTCGCCATTTCCGCACGGACAGGATCTGGGCCAGTGAACCAACGGATGAAAACTTCTGCGGTCAGGGCGAGGCATTGCGGGACCTGTGGCAGCAACAAAACCAAGTGCCTCAGCCTGCAGGCGCCGCCTGAATGGCAGGTATTTGCCGATTTCACCGTTTTGTTGCTTGAGCCCACCTATGCGAGCGGTGATATACTACGCGACAAGAGGCATACTTGGGTAACAGGCCCTGGAGCAGAAGGTAAAATTATGACGATTTCCAAGCTTATTCTGGCGGCTGGACTGTGTTCGGTCGTGGCGCTGGCGGCCTGTACGGACCCCGGTACGCTGAGCGTTCAGAACGATCCTAATCAGAACGCCAAACAGGGGGCACTGTTGGGCGGCCTGATCGGGGCCGGGGTTGGTGCGATTGCCAACGATTCCGACCCGCTTCTGGGCGCGTTGGCAGGGGGCGCAATTGGTGCCGCTGGCGGCGGCGTCATCGGTAATCAGCTGGATCGGCAGGCGGCCGAACTGCGGCAGCAACTGGCCAATGACGGGATCACAATCGTCAACGCAGGCGACCGTCTGATCGTTACCGTGCCGAATGACATCACCTTTGACACCGACAGCTCGACCGTACGCCCGGCGCTGCGGGCCGATCTGGTCAAAGTCGGCCAGAACCTTGTCAACTATCCCAATTCAAACGTTCAGATCATCGGGCACACGGACAGTGATGGCGATGCGACCTACAATCAGGGCCTGTCGGAACGCCGGGCCAATGCGGTGGCCGATATCCTTCAGGCCAATGGCGTAAGCTTCAACCGCATCACCACGATTGGTCAGGGCGAAAACAATCCGGTGGCGTCGAACCTGACATCCGAGGGCAAGGCCCAGAACCGCCGCGTCGAAATCGTCGTGGTGCCCAGCGGCAACGCCTGATCCTGGCCAAAGCATCAGATCGGGGCGGTCGAAAGGCGGCCCCGTCTCGCGCGATACCTGTGCAGTAAAACAGGGTTTGGATTGAGAAGATCTCGGTCTAGTTATTGGGAAACTTAAAAACGGAGTTTCCTTTGATGTCCGAACCGACCCTTCTTGGCCTGTCCGGGTCTTTGCGTCAAAACGCCACCAACCGCAAACTCGTGCGCGAAGCGGCCCGGCTGTTTGGACCCGCCAGCTTTGTCGAGGCGGATCTGAACATGCCCCTATATGATGGCGATGTTGAAGAGGGCGAAGGCATCCCCGCCGCTGTTCACACGCTGGCGGACCAGATCGCGCAGGCCGATGCGGTGATCATTTCCACCCCGGAATACAACAAAGGTCCCTCAGGCGTTCTGAAAAACGCACTGGACTGGGTCAGCCGGACCAAGGGCAATCCGTGGGCGGACAAACCTCTTGCCGTCATGTCGGCTGCGGCCGGTCGTGCCGGCGGAGAACGCGCCCAGATGATCCTGCGGTCCTGTATGGTGCCGTTCCAGCCGCGTATTCTGCAAGGGCCGGAGATTCACATTGCAAGCAGTTCCGACGAGTTTGACGAGCACGGCAAGCTCATAAATGAACGTTACGAGAAGTCGCTGCATGCATTGATGCAGAAACTGCGAGCCGAGGCTGGTTTCTAAATCTAAGTTACCGGCATGACACACGAAACACAGACCGACATCGTTGACCCCGCCCGGGCTGCCGCGTTTCAGGTGGCCCTTGGCCAACGTCCGACGATTGCCAATGGGTCGCCTCTGCCGCCGTTTTTTCACCAGCTGTATTTCTGGTCGCCACGCGTGCCTGATAAGCTGGGACGGGACGGGCATCCCAAGGTCGGAGGAGCTCTGATCCCCGACATGGGGCTGCCACGCAGGATGTGGGCGGGAGGGCGTCTTGAATTCAAAACGCCAATGCTGGCCGGCGTTTCGGCCGAACGAAGATCATTTCTGGAAAGCTCGACATCCAAAACCGGGAGAACGGGACCGCTCGGCTTTGTCACTCTGAGGCATGAGTTTTGGCAGAACAGTCGACATTGCCTGACTGAATGGCAGGATCTGGTTTATCGCAAGGACCCGTCTGGCGAGACCGCAAAGCCAGCACCGCCCATTGCCCGCGCCGATGAGACAGACAAACGCGAAGTCAGGTTCGATTCCACGTTGCTGTTTCGTTATTCGGCGCTGACGTTCAACGGACATCGCATCCACTATGATCAGGATTATGCGCGCGATGTTGAAGGTTATGCCGGGTTGGTTGTCCATGGCCCATTGCTGGCACAGCTATTGATGCTGTTTGCCGAGGATGTGATTGGGCATCTGACCGAATTCTCGTTCCGTGCCACCTCACCGTTGATGCATTTTGAAACCGCCACGTTGTGCCGCAATCATCAGGATCTTTGGGTGCGTGGGCCGGATGGACGGCAGTGCATGCAGGCCCGTGCGCTAACCTAGTCGCTTTTGCATCGTGATCGAGGTTGTCCGATCATAGCCGGGATGCGCGGTCTCGCCGGTTATTCGAAATCCCATACGGGCAAAAGCCGCGTGGTTTTCTGCAAGTTCAATCCGCGTCCGCAGTTCCAGAACCGGCAGACCCATTTCCGTCGCCCGCACTTCGGCCAGTTCCACCAAAGATCTGGCCAGACCCAGGCCGCGACGATCTTTGTGAACGGCGAGCTTGCTCAGATACAGGCATTCGGGTTTCGCCGTTAGAAACACCACGGCATCAGGCCGGCTGCCGACAACCCAGATTTCTCCTTCCCGAGCCTGCCGGCGCATGTCCGACTCGGACAAGCGATGCATGGATGACGGCGGATCGATCCGACCCTCCATAAATGCGAAACTATCTCGGATCAGGGTCAGGACCCTGGGGATTGCAGGGCTATCCGGTGCCAACCGGGCAGGGGTCGTGCCGGTGCTTGTCACAAGGACGCCTCGGGCTTGAACTCATCCGGAATCGTGTCGCGGTCTTCCAGAACAAGATCGGCGATGACATCGGCCACTTTTGGTGCCATGCCAAACCCGATCTTGAACCCGCCGTTGGCGATGAACTGACCGGGGTATAGCGGGTGTGACCCCAGCATTGGTGCGCGGCTCTTAGTACGCGGGCGGACGCCCGCCCAGCGTTCAATGACCTCGGCACCGTGCAACACCGGCACTGCGCGCATGACCCGGTCGATGACATCGTCCAAAGCTTTGTCAGTACCGGTCGGATCGTCGTAGTCCCGCTCTGATGTCGATCCGATGGCCAAGGTTCCATCGGCATGAGGCACGATGTGGATCGCGTCGGCAAACAGTTGCGGCACGTTTCCGGCGTCAAAGCGCAACAGCGCAGCCTGACCTTTGACGCCATTGCCGATGGTTTTACCGAATGCCTTGTTCAATTCCCGCAGACCGGCAAGGCCTGTGGCGTGAACAACGCGGCCTGTGTCAGGCGCATCTGCCAAGACGTCAACTCCCCTCACGGCCAGGGCAGCGACGAGCGCGGCGCAGGCGCGCCGTGGATGCATCCGGGCAGTCAACGTGTCGTGTATCAGGTACCCCGTCGGGCTGGGCGGATACCACGCGCCCGCCTCGGTTTCTTTGATCACGCGCCATTCGGCTCGGCCCTGCCACAACTCCTGCGCAGCGGTCTGCCTCTGCCGCGCCAGATCCAGACTGCGTTGATCCGGGACAGGCTGAATGCGGCCCAATCGCCCATATCCCGCCGGGACACCGCCCGTTGCCTCGACCTGCGTCCAGAACGGCTCGGCCATGATCAGGCTGTCGAACTGAAACGCTTTCTTCGAGTTCCAGTTTTCGGGCACATGTGGAGCCAGCGCGCCAACCAGACCCCCGCTGGAGCCCGAACCGGGACCATTGGGATCGACAACCGTGACCCGCGCGCCGCGCCGCGCGCAGACCCACGCAATAGACAGGCCAAAAATGCCTGCACCGCGCACCGTCACATCGACCATTGCCAATTCCCTTATCCTTGTTCAGTGTCGCGCCGCTTAGCTACAGGATTCCCCGATGGCAGACCAGCGCGCCCGTTTGACGTGGACGGATGATCAGATACCGGTCTCGGACCGTTTCGATGATCCGTATTACTCGTTGGATAATGGGTTGGAAGAAACCCGGCACGTGTTTCTGGCGGGAAACGATCTGCCGGCACGCTTTGCGCCGGGTTTTCATATCGCCGAACTTGGGTTTGGCACTGGGCTGAATATGCTGACAGTCTGGTCCGAATGGGAAAAATCGGGTCAGCCCGGGCCGTTGCGCTTCACCAGTTTCGAAGCCTTTCCCATGGCCGTCGAGGACATGGATCGTGCTTTGGCATCCTTCCCTGAACTAAAGCCCTGGAGTGTTCGGTTTCTGAAGCATTGGACAGGTGATAGCTGTACCTTCGAGACACTTGATTTGAACGTCATCCAGGGGGACGCGCGCCGAACCCTGCCGGGCTGGCAAGGGATGGCGGACGCGTGGTTCCTTGACGGGTTTTCACCAGCCAAGAACCCAGAGCTCTGGGGCGTTGAACTGATGCAGCAGGTGGCGGATCACACTGTGCCAGGTGGAAGCGCCGCAACGTACACGGCTGCAGGATTTGTACGTCGGGGTTTGGAGCAGGCTGGTTTCACGGTCAGCCGTTCGCCCGGCTACGGGCATAAGCGCCACATGACAATGGCAATCAAGCCATGACTCAGCAGAACAACGTGGGCGCCGGCATTGCGCTGATGATCGCTGCGACGGTTGTTTTTGCATTGCAGGATGGCATCTCGCGGCATCTGGCGGCGACCTACAACACGTATATGGTTGTGATGATCCGGTACTGGTTCTTTGCGGCCTTTGTCATCGCTCTGGCAGCGCGCGCGCCCGGAGGTTTGAAGGCCGCCGCCCAAACCAGCCAACCGGGATTGCAGATTTTTCGTGGTGTGCTCTTGGCGGCGGAAATCTGTGTCGCGGTTTTTGCGTTTACGGTTCTTGGCCTGATTGACACGATGGCGGTGTTTATCTGTTACCCTTTGCTGGTCGCCGCCCTCAGCGGGCCGGTTCTGGGGGAAAAGGTCGGCTGGCGGCGATGGTTGGCGATTGGCGTCGGGTGCGTCGGCGTTCTGATCATACTGCAACCGGGTGTAGGGGTCTTTAATCCTTGGGCTATCATTCCGTTGATTTCCGCATTGATGTTCGCGCTCTACGGATTGCTGACCCGATACGCCGCACGCCGCGATAGTGCGGCCACAAGTTTTTTCTGGACGGGTATCGCCGGTGCTGTTGCGATGACTCTGGTCGGAATGTGGTTCTGGGAGCCAATGGCCAGCCGCGACTGGGGCTGGATGGCGGTTCTTTCCGTATTCGGCGTCTTGGGCCACTGGTTGCTGATCAAATGCTACGAAATGGCCGAGGCCAGCGCTGTGCAGCCCTTTGCCTATTTTCACCTCGTCTGGAGCGCCATCTTGGGCATCTCAGTCTTTGGCGAGTCGTTGCGGCCAGAGGTCGTGCTGGGGGCCGCTCTTGTTGTCGCGGCCGGGCTGTTCACCCTATGGCGCGAACGCAGCCAGAGTTGATCCCGTCAGTTCCTGCGAGAACGGAACCGGTAACGCCGGTTGCCCCAAACGAGAGCGATACACAGGCAGGCTTTCAGCCACTCGCATCACGTAGTTGCGGGTTTCGCTGAATGGGATGGTCTCGATCCAGTCTACCACGTCCACGTCGCCCGCACGTGGATCTCCGTAGCGCTCCATCCAGGAGATCGGGCGTCTTGGTCCGGCATTGTATCCGGCGGCCATCATCACGATATTGCCGTTGAAATCAGCGGCCAGACCCGAGAGGTAGCTGGCGCCGAGTTTTGCGTTGTATTGCCAATCTGTTGTCAGGCGCCCCGTCTGATGTCGGCTGAGGATACCCAGTTCCTGCGCGACCAGCTTGGCTGTGGCGGGCATGACCTGCATCAGCCCTCGTGCACCGGCGCCACTGATCACGACCGGGTCAAATTCGCTTTCGCGGCGCGCGATGGCCAATGTCATTTCCTTGGCCATTGGCAGGCCCATGTCGGCCACCGGATGTACAGGGTAGTATGCAGCCGGAAGGACGATACCATTGGTTGCCGCGCGCTTGGCTATCATCACCGCCAGATGCGGTTCTTTCAGTTCAATCGCCAGATCGCCCAATTGGTTGGCCTGCACCGCATCGAGGCTTTCGACCAGATGGGTCAGGAACCGTTCCGCCAGATTGTCTTCGTCGGCTTTCAAAAGCAGCAACCCGGCTTCCAGGACGCTGGAATCGGCAAACTCGGCCTGTTTCCAATGCGGAGCGCGACGGGGGTTGGCCAATTCGGTGTCAAACGGTCGCCCGATTTGTTCTGCTGCCAGCAGCCCATAGAACGAAGTCTGGTGATCTGCCCCGGCTGCATAGGCTTGATAGGCTTTTTCGGCCTCGCCCTGTGCTGCATAGGCCCGACCGAGCCAATAGCCGCCACGCCCCTGAGAAATAGGCGACCGGACGGCAGCCGAGAAATTTTTGAAATGCCGTGCGGCGGTCGCCGGATCATCCAGTTTGCGCAACGCCAGAAACCCCGCCAACCATTCCAGATCAGCATAGCCATATCCCATTTCAGGGGTCATGTGATGGTTCGCAGCGATGTCGTAGGCACGCGACGCGCTGCCGTTGCGCATTTCAAGTCGCGCCAGCCTGCGCCGCCCTTCAGCCCACTTGTCTGGCTCGCCCAGTGCATCCGGTCCGGTCGACCGTGCCAGCATCAGATCGATCGCACTGTCGTCCAGCTCTTTTCTGTCGCGCCAGACGAAACGGTCGAAGGCCAGCCCTGGTGCATCGACCTGAGATTTGGGGACAGCGGCAACCTTGCCATCGACGCCGGGTTCCCGTTTTTGCAAGGCAATGCGCGCCTCCGCAAGTTTGCGTTCATCGGTGCTGACCAATGGCAGCATCCGACCGGCGCTAATCAAATGACCATCCCACAGCATCCGGTCAAGCCGGGCGGCATGATGCGGCTTGAGCAGTGTAGCGAAATTTTCTAGGTAATCCTTTTGCAGCCCCGAGCCCATCGGCATCGTGCGCCATGCGGTGACGATATCCGCCTGCGCTTCGCCCTGTTGGCCTTTGGACATCAACGCAACGGCATAGTTCAGCGCCCCTTCGGCCGTTTGTGGCGGCAATTCAGCATAAAATTTCAATGCGCGATCGGGATCGGCGCCAGTGAAAGACGGCTCGCTCTTGCGGCGCAGCCATGCCAGCCCGGGCCAGTCCGGACGCCGGTCCAGAAATACCAGAACATCGCCCGAGCTTCCGAACCCTTCGCGCAACCAGTGCCAGACAATGATATCGCGGGAAACGGACCCGCGTGCGCCCGAGACCCGCAAGGCCTCGTTCCAGTCACCTTTTCGCATCTCATTGAGACCGGAACGCAAATCTGCGGCAGCATCCGCTTTTGCAGCCTGCGGCTGAAACGCCGCGCACAGAATCACCGTCATCATTAAGGCTAGAACGCGTGTCATCCCTTGCATTTCCCGACCAACCAAGGATAGAGCCTGTGAGGATAAACCTTGCGCCGCCGGGATCAACTCACAAACCCAATATCGTGACGGACTGGTGCGCAAAAAACAGCATACTGCACCTTAAGGAGCGTTCCATGTTCACAGGCTCGATGCCAGCTCTCGTCACCCCGTTCCGCAACGGCGAGTTGGACCTGGGCACGCTCAAACATCTGGTGGAGTGGCAGATACAGGAAGGCTCAACCGGTCTGGTTCCTGTGGGGACAACGGGCGAAAGCCCGACCCTGAGTCACGAAGAACATGAAACCGTGGTGGAAGAGGTCGTGAAAGCGGCAGCCGGGCGTGTGCCGGTCATTGCCGGCGCAGGTTCGAACAACACGGTTGAGGCTGTGCGCTTTGTCCAGTTTGCCCAGAAGGTAGGTGCCAGTGCGGCTCTGGTCGTGACGCCCTATTACAACAAACCGACGCAGCGCGGGTTGATCCAGCACTTCACAACTCTGCATGATTGTGCCGAAATTCCGATCATCATCTACAATATTCCGGGCCGTTCGATCATCGACATGGCACCGGAAACGATGGCGGAGTTGTCCAAGCTGCCGCGTATTGTTGGGGTCAAGGACGCCACCGGTGATCTGGCGCGGGTCAGCCAGCAGCGCGCCGCGTGCGGCCCGGATTTCTGCCAGCTTTCCGGCGAAGATGCGACGGCGCTTGGCTTTAACGCGCATGGCGGGGTTGGGTGTATCTCGGTCACCGCCAATGTCTCCCCGAAGCTCTGTGCCGAATTCCAGCAGGCGACGCTGGCTGGGGATTACAAAACGGCGCTTCAGTATCAGGACCGCCTGATGCCGCTGCATGAGACGCTCTTTATCGAACCTGGCCTCGTGGGCGCGAAATACGCCCTCAGCAAGCTGGGCAAATGCGACGAAGAGGTGCGCTCGCCCCTGACCACGTTGGAAGACAGCACCAAATCGGCCATCGACGCGGCCATGGCCCACGCCGGGCTGGTGTGAACCAAGACCTTCGGGCCCACTGCATTTGGTGGGCCCATTAGGCCAGGAGATGCGCCAGATGGCGGGTCTTGTCGGGGTTTCGAACCACGTAGATTGTTGCAATCCGACCGTCTTCGACGCCAAGCGACGTGGCTTGCACGATCCCGTCAGGCTCCCGGTTGATGATGGCTGGCTGCCCGTTCAGATTGCACACGGCCCAGGCCTCCCCATGTGCGGAACCTGCTTTTCGCGCCAGCCCGGCGAAGAACCGGATAACTTTGTCCCGCCCGTAAATCGGGTTCAGGGTGGCAATGACCTTGCCGCCGCCATCGGAATGCAGGCGAACATCCTGTGCCAGCAGATCGGTCAGGCCTTGGGTGTCGCCGCTTTTGGCCGCTTGGAAAAACGCCCTTGCAAGGTCTTCGCTGAGCGCTGGGTCGATGTTTGAGCGCGGCTTGGCCTGTTCGACATGTTTGCGTGCGCGGCTGACGAGTTGTCTGCACGTGGTTGGGTTTCGATTCAGAGCTTTGGCCAGGTCGTCATAGGTTTGATCGAAGATGTCATGCAACAGGAACGCGGCACGTTCCAGCGGTGACAACCTCTCCAATGCCATCAAGAGGGCCACCGAGACGTCTCGGTCCAGTCGCTCGGTTGCGTCTTCGGTTACCAGCGGCTCGGGCAACCACTCGCCGGGATAGGTTTCTCGGACGGTGCGCGCCGCACGCAATTGATCCAGACACAGGCGCGTTACAACCCGGATCAGAAATCCGGTTTCATCGCGCACGGTGGCGGGATCGACCCGTCGCCAGCGCAGATAGGCATCCTGTACGATGTCTTCTGCATCGTTCACCGACCCGAGCATGCGATATGCAACCGCGAATAGGCGCGGTTGCATATCGACGAATGCGGTATCGCCGGGCTCTGATCCGGCCCGGGTCACGCGGCCGACACCGCGTCCGAAACCGGGTGTGGCACGGCAAAGCCGATGGCAAGACGATTCCAGGCGTTGATGGTCGTGACAACAAGCGTCAACGCCACCTGATCCCGTTCGGAAAACTGCGCCGCGACCGCCCTGTAAGTTGTGTCGGGCGCGCGGCTGGTTTCGATCCGTGTGAGATCCTCTGCCCAGGCCAGAGCCGCCCGTTCACGTTCCGAATAAAGCGACGATTCATGCCAGGCGTTCAAAAGGTGCAGGCGATCTTCGGTTTCCCCACTCGCACGGGCGTCGTGGGTGTGCATGTGAATGCAGTAGGCGCATCCGTTGATCTGAGACACCCGCAGTTTCACAAGCTCGATCAGGCTGTGCTCCAGCCCCGACGCCATAAGGAGGTCTTCCATATCCAGCATGGGCTGCATCAAGGCGGGGGCGACGGAAAAGTGATTTATCCGAGGGGACATTGCGTACTCCTGTTTTTGACTTGTACAGAAACAGGACGCGCGAGCCACCGTGTTTGTGACACGGCACAAAAAAGAGCCCCGTCCGGCGCTATTTTTTCTTATCAACGTTTTCCGTAATACAGGCCCACGACATGCTCCGCCTGTGCAAAAAACAGCCAGCGTGAGACCAGAACGCCCGCTAGATGCGACAAAACCGCAAACAACGCAAAGACGTGTTTGATCACGAAACCTTCGACCGGCGTCAGGATCAGCGCCAGAGGCAGGGCAAACGCAAGCAGGAAAGACATGATCCGAAGTTTCTGTGCATGCTTGCGTCCGACCACATGCACGAATTCACGAAGCAGATAATTGGTGCCTGTGTGCGGTGGTTCGAATGCGCGTACCGCGCCGCGATTCCCCAAACCGGTGGCGGTTCCCATGTTTGTCCCGGAATTTTCCAACGCTCTGTCGCCTTTGGCCCAATAGGCAAGTTGAGCGGCGCCAGCGACGACCAGCAGCCACGGCGCAAGGCTTTCAACCCCGGCCAGCAAGGCACCGCCTGCCAGGCTGAAGGACAGGAACACCAGCGGCGTCAGACCCATGTTCCAGCGTGGAACGGTCTTGAGTTGGGTATAGATCATCGAGGTTGTGAACACGGTCGCCAGGCTGAGCAATGCACCGACCCAGCCCAAAAGCGCCCAATGGCTGTTCAGGAAGACCGCGCCAAGTGCATACAGACCCATGATGATCAGGGCCGCGACGGCGCAGATACCCTCTCGGCTGAGCCAGCTTGATTTCCACTGGCTGAAAGCCTTCCAGGCTCGTTCCGGATGACCCAGATGAAACGTCGAAGCCATAAGGCCGCCGACCGCCAGCGCGTAGGCAATGGCATAGAATACAAAGGCGACCATTCCGGTGACGGCTGGCTGACCAAGGCCGAGAAAGAACAGCAGGCCAAAACCCAATCCGGAAAACGTGGTGAATATGATGACTGAAGGGGCCGGATGCATCAGTTCGCGCCTCCGGGCAGTTTGTCGAGAGCCTTATCGAGCCAGCCAACGAAACCTTTGGGCTCGTCGGCCACCGGGGCCAACAGCGGCGCGAGGATGTCGATCTGGTCGTCAACCGTGTCCCTCGGCCGGGGTGGCAGGTATTTGTTGACCGGCTTGGTCGCCATCTCAGGCATCAGGTCCATGCCTTCGCGCTCTGCCACCAGCTTGCTGACATCGCTGTCCGGATCGCCCAGATCGCCGAAATGGCGCGCGCCGGCCGGGCAGGTGCGCACGCAGGCGGGAACGCGATCCACTTCGGGCAGGTTTTCGTTGTAGATGCGGTCGACGCACAGCGTGCACTTCTTCATCACGCCTTCGGCCATGTCCATCTCACGCGCGCCATAGGGGCAGGCCCAGGCGCACAAACCGCAGCCGATACAATCGCTTTCGTTGACCAGAACGATGCCGTCCTCAACCCGCTTGTAGCTTGCCCCGGTGGGGCACACGGTAACGCAGGGCGCATCTTCGCAATGCAGGCAAGACTTGGGAAAATGGACCAGTTGGGCCTGGCCTTGTTCCGGCTGAACTTCGTAAGAATGCACCCGGTTCAGGAATGTGCCGGACGGGTTGGCGCCATAGGCATCCTGATCGGACAGCGGGGCCCCATAGTTTTCCGTGTTCCAGCCTTTGCACGAGATCACGCAGGCATGGCAGCCAACACAGGTGTCGAGATCGATGACCAGACCCAGCTTGCGGTCGGTGGATTGGGGGAGTTGAGTCATTTGCCTACCTTCCACGCCAGATCTTTGGGGCCGGTTCCGACCGGCGACTTAATTGGGCCAAACTCTGGCTGACTTTCCGCGTCACTGGGCGCATCGGTCTTTTCGATTCTGACCTTCAGGTCGAACCAAGCGGCCTGACCCGTCACGGGATCAGAGTTGGCCCATCGCATCCCGTCGCCTTTCGGCGGTAGCAGTTCATGGATCAGGTGGTTCAGCAGAAAACCCTTTGTGGCCTCGGGCGCGTCATCCTGCAGAGCCCAAGCGCCTTTGCGTTTTCCGATAGCGTTCCACGTCCAGACGGTGTTTTCATTCAGCGCGGCCATTTCCATCACTGGTACGGTGATTTCACCGTGCGGAGAGCTGACTTTCGCCCAATCGCCATCCTGCAGCCCGTGTTCGCGCATCAGCTTGGTCGGTACATACAGCGGGTTGCGCCCATGCAACTGCCGCAGCCATGCGTTTTGGGTGCCCCAGCTGTGATACATGGCCATCGGGCGCTGAGTCAGCGCGTTGACGGTGAACCCTTCATTGCCCTGCTGGTCAGTTTCGTACCAGATCGGCAGCGGGTCCATGGTGTCCTTGATCCGCTGACGCAGATGGTCGGGCGGCTGGCGGTCGCCATGGCCTTCGGCGGCCAGTTGGAATTTGCGCATGGGTTCCGAGTAGAGCTGGAACAGATAGGGCTGTGGACTGTCATAAATCCCCATACCCACGGCCCAGTCCTGATACGCCGTGTTCCAGGGTTTGTAGTAATCCGCGCCTTCGGGGATATGTGCCACGTAGAAGCCGCCGTTTTCGATGTAGCGATTCAGCTGGTCAGGGTTGACCTCTCCGCGCCCTTCCTGATCGCCGTTTTCGCCCCGGAACCCGGCCAACG
This sequence comes from Ruegeria sp. AJ12, assembly GCF_056536245.1. Classification (NCBI taxonomy): domain Bacteria; kingdom Pseudomonadati; phylum Pseudomonadota; class Alphaproteobacteria; order Rhodobacterales; family Roseobacteraceae; genus Ruegeria; species Ruegeria sp. AJ12. The sequence goes on along the minus strand of NZ_JBQFJJ010000001.1, from coordinate 3,790,715 downwards.
GACCGATCCCCGGCTTGCGCTGATGATTTACGATATAGTCGGCATAGTCCTTCCACTTCGGGCTGCCATCTTCGTTGGTGAACCCCGGCAGGCTCATGCGGTTGGCCAGTTCGATCAAGACCGACTGGAAGCCGCGCACGTCGCGGTCAGGCTCAACAACCGGCCAGCGGATGGCGTCGGCTGCGGCATCGGCCTCGCAGATCGGACGGTCGAGCAGTGAGATACAGTCGTGCCGTTCAAGATAGGTCGTGTCGGGCAGGATCAGGTCGGCATAGGCAACCATCTCGGACGAATAGGCGTCCGAATAGATGATATGCGGGATGACATATTTGCCGTCTTCGTTGCGGGCGGTCAGCATCTCCATGACACCCTTGGTGTTCATGGTCGAGTTCCACGACATGTTCGCCATGTACATGAATAGCGTATCGATCTTGTAGGGGTCACCCGCTGCCGCGTTCGAGATCACCATATGCATCAGCCCATGGGCCGACATCGGGTTTTCCCAGGTAAACGCCTTGTCGATCCGCTGTGGCGTACCGCAATCGTCCAGCAAGAGGTCTTCGGGCCCGCGCGGAAAGCCCAAGTGTGGACCTTCCAGGGGGCGGCCCGGGCGGCGGTCGCCATGTGGGGTGGGGTGGGCCTCTACCGGTTTGGGGTAGGGGGGTTTGAAGCGGAAACCGCCGGGGACTTCGACCGTGCCCAGCAGGATTTGCAGGACATGCAGGGCGCGGCAGGTCTGGAAGCCGTTGGCATGGGCGGAGATACCGCGCATGGCGTGGAAACTGACCGGGCGGCCTGTCATTTTCGAATGTGTCTCGCCCCGGAAATCCGTCCATTCCTGATCCAGTTCGATGGCTTCGTCGAATGCGACGCGGGCGATTTCGGCAGCGATGGCGCGGATGCGCTCGGCGGGAATACCGCATTTTTCAGCGACCGCCTCGGGCGCGTTGTCATCTGACAGGTACTTTTCAGCCATCAGATGGAAGACGGGGCGGTGGGTGACACCGTCTTTTTCATAGGTCGCAGCCAGATCGGGGCGGACGCCGGGCTTGTCAAAGGCTGTGGGTTCACCGGTCATGCGGTCAATCACCAGCGGTTTGCCATCCTCGTCCCGCAGGAACAGCCCTTTCTCAGGGCCTTCGGCGGCGTTCACTAGAACCGGTGCGTTGGTATAGCGGCCGAGATAGTCCAGATCGATCTTGCCGGCTTTCATCAGTACGTGGATCAGCGACAGGATGAACAAACCGTCAGTGCCGGGTGTGATCCCGACCCAGTCATCCGCCACGGCGTTATAGCCCGAGCGGATGGGGTTAACGCCAATGACTCGCGCACCGCGTGCCTTGATCTTGCCAATGCCCATCTTGATCGGGTTGCTGTCATGATCCTCGGCAACGCCAAACAGCATGAACAGTTTGGTGTGGTCCCAGTCGGGTTGACCGAACTCCCAGAACGCACCGCCCATCGTGTAGATGCCGCCAGCCGCCATGTTAACCGAGCAGAACCCACCATGGGCCGCGTAGTTGGGCGTGCCAAAATTCTGCGCCCAGAACGAGGTGAAACTCTGGCTCTGATCGCGCCCCGTAAAGAAGGCCAGCTTTTGTGGAGCGGTTTCGTGTAGCTCGTTCAACCACCCGACGGCAGTGCTGATCGCTTCGTCCCATTCGATCTCGCGAAACTCGCCCGAACCGCGCGGGCCGACCCGGCGCAGGGGTTTGCGCAGGCGCGACGGGGCATTGACCTGCATGATCCCGGCCGAGCCTTTGGCGCAGAGAACGCCCTTGTTCACCGGGTGATCGCGATTGCCTTCGATGTAAGCGACCTTGCCGTCCTTCATATGCACGTTGATGCCGCAGCGGCAGGCACACATATAACAGGTCGTGCGACGGATCTCGTCAGACACCTTGGGCGACAGGTCGATTTGCGGTTGCTTGTTCACGTAGTCCCTCCCCTAGGCTCTGAACTTCAGAACCTTCCTCCCATTTATCAAGCGCAGCACGTCCCGGGCTATCTGGCCTTCTTCGTCAGCCGGTACCACGTGTACAGGTACTGGACCCAGAAAGGACAGGTGCCGCATGATTCTATCGCGGATCGGCGGTGCGTTTTCACCGATACCCCCGGTAAAGGCGACGGCGTCCAGGCCGCCCATGGCCACGATCGCGCTGCCTGCATGACGAGCCGCCCAGTAGCAGAAATGATCGACGGCAAATCGGGCGTCTTCATCATCCCGCTGCAGCAGTTCGGCCATATTGTTGGTTCCGGCTAATCCGGTTAAGCCGCTGGAAAAGTTCAGTAAGTGGTTTGCATCATCCAACCCGTGCTCACGGGCCAGCCGCAGCACGACCATTCCGTCAATCGCCCCGCTGCGGGTGCCCATCGTCAGCCCATCCAGCGGGGAATAGCCCATGCTGCTGGCGACGCTTTTTCCGTTCAGAATGGCACACAGGCTGGACCCGTTCCCCAGATGCAGGCCCAACAACCGCTCGGGCAGGTCGCCGCCGAGATACTCGACCATGGACGCATAGCTGAGCCCGTGAAACCCGTAGCGGCGAAGCCCTTTGCTGCGTTCCTCGACCGGAATGGCGTAGGCGACGGAAACGGCGGAATTGTCGGAATGAAACGCGGTGTCGAATGAGCCGAACTGCGGCAGATCCGGCAGCCGGTCCGCCAGAACGCGAATGGCCGACAGGTTGTGTGGGTTGTGTAGCGGCGCAAGCGTCACACAGTCTTCAATCCGCCGCAATATGTCCGGGGTTAACGCAGTGGGTTCAGTCAGGTCGGCACCGCCATGCACGATCCGGTGACCGGCAGCGGACAGGTCCGTCAGGTTGTACCCTTTTCCGACCAGTCCGGCCAACAGAGCATCCAGTGCGGCCCCGTGATTTTCTGCTGTGATCTGTGATTTTTCGGAACCCAGTTTGATCTGTGCGTCGCCACCGATTTCGCTGACCGACCCGGACAGGATTGGGGCCAGATCAAGCGTGAAAAGCTTGATTTTGATCGACGACGATCCGGCATTCAGGACGAGGATCATGCCGACCCTCCGTTCGCAACAATTGCGCCCAATGCCGCCGAGGCCAGCCGTGCGGCGGACCCCTGTGATCGTGACGTCAGCAGCAGGGGTACTTTTGCGCCGAGGATCAGACCACCGGCGCAACAGCCCATTCCCAGGATCATCAGTTTGACCACTGCGTTTCCGGTTGTGATGTTGGGCGTCAGAATAATGTCTGCGTCGCCGGCGACGGGAGTTTCCACCCCTTTGATCTCGGCCGCCTGACGCGACAGGATGAGGTCCATCGCCAGCGGACCGGCAACATCCGCACCGGGCAGGCCGGATTTGGCCCATGCAGCGATTTCGGCCGCTTCCATCGTATTCTGGATGGTGGGCGTCGGGTCTTCGCTGGGTGCAAGGATGGCGGCCTTGGGCCGTTCGATCCCCAAAAGATGCGCAAGCCGAACGGCATGGGCGAGGCTGGCCTGTCGCGTTTCGACATCAGGATTGACGTTCAATGCTGCGTCCGTCAGCAGGATCGGGCGATCAGACCCCGGTGCCGTGACGTGGAACACATGCGCACAGCGCGCGCCCGGCGCACGAAGACCCGCCGCGGATGGCAGCAATCCCTGCAAAAAAGTCGAGGAGTGAATTTGGCCCTTCATGATGGCATCGACCTGGCCGTCGCGCGCCATTCGCGCAGCCTCGGGTGCTGCCATTTCATGCGGGGCATCGATGACCTGGATCCCGTTCAGGTCAAAGCCGATGGTCTCTGCAGCTTGGGTGATTTTGGCCGGGTTTCCGATCAGAACAGGCTCGGCCAGATCAGCTTTGGCGGCTTCCTGGATGCCTGCCATCGCTGTTGTCGAACTGGCGTTGACAAGCGCAACACGCGGTGTCGGCAGTTTCTGGGCCTGTCGCAGCAGGCGCGCAGAAACCGTAGGGGATGTTTTCGAGAGAAAAGGGAACATAGGTCAGCTCATGTCGTTTTTTGGAATAAAGCACGGCATGACAAGCAATAACGGTCCCGTTTGACATTAGCGATAACTGCGGGCCTGACGTTTCGTCACGCCCGCAGTAATTTTTGAAATTATTGAGCGGCCATGTCGGACGCTTCGATCCCTGCGACTTTGACGGGTTTTTTCATGGCGTCTCTGCGGAAGGGTTCACCGAGTTCCTGATTGATCATCGCTTCGATCAGGGTGGTGATGCCGTTTTTCTGGTCCACGATGGCCTGATTCAGGGCGGCGGTCAGCTCGTCCTGGGTGCGGGCGACGACGCCCTTGAGGCCGCAGGCCTGGGCTATGCCAGCATACGAGACCTGGGTGTCCAGTTCGGTGCCCACGAAGTTGTCGTCGAACCACAGGGTCGAGTTGCGCTTTTCCGCGCCCCACTGGTAGTTGCGGAAGACGATCTGGGTCACGGCAGGCCATTCGGAACGGCCGATGGCGGTCAACTCGTTTACTGCGATGCCAAAGGCGCCGTCTCCGGCAAAGCCTACAACCGGCACGTCCGGCTGGCCGATCTTGGCGCCCACGATGGCCGGCAGGCCATAGCCGCAGGGGCCGAACAGCCCGGGGGCCAGATATTTGCGGCCCTCGTCGAAATCGGGATAGGCGTTACCGATGGCGCAGTTGTTGCCGATGTCGGACGAGATGATTGCCTCGCGCGGCAGCGCCTGCTGGATCGCGCGCCACGCCATGCGCGGACTCATCCAGTCGGGCTTGGCGTCGCGGGCGCGCTGGTTCCAGGTGGTGCCGGGATCGTCATCCTCGTGATCCATGCTGGACAGCTGCTGCGCCCATGTCGATTTCTTCTGGGCTATGTTCGCCTTGCGTGCATCGCGGCCGTCGTCACCTGCGGTGTCGGACAGTTGAGCCAGAATACCTTTGGCCACCTTGGCCGCATCACCGACGATGCCGACGCTGACTTTCTTGGTCAGACCGATGCGGTCAGGGTTGATGTCGACCTGAACGATCTTTGCATTAGCGGGCCAGTATTCCATGCCATAGCCGGGCAGGGTCGAGAACGGGTTCAGACGCGTGCCGAGGGCCAGAACAACATCCGCCTCCTTGATCAACTCCATCCCGGCTTTCGAGCCGTTATAGCCCAGCGGGCCGGCAAACAGGGGGTGCTTGCCGGGGAAGGCGTCATTGTGCTGATAGCCCACGCAGACCGGGGCATCCAGACGCTCGGCCAGGGCCATCGACGCGTCGATGCCACCTTCGGACAGGACCACACCGGCACCGTTCAGGATGACAGGGTTCTTGGCGGTCGACAGGATCTCGGCGGCCTTGGCCACCGAGTTTTCACCGCCCGGGCTGCGCTCGAACTCGATCGGATCGGGGATCTCGATATCAACCACCTGGGTCCAGAAGTCGCGCGGGATGTTCAGCTGCGCCGGACCGGACAGGCGCTTAGCCTGCGCGATCACGCGGGTCAGAACCTCGGCCACGCGGGTCGGATCGCGGACCTCTTCCTGATAGGCGACCATGTCCTCGAACAGTTTCATCTGCTCGACCTCCTGGAACCCGCCCTGACCGATGGTCTTGTTGGCCGCCTGCGGCGTGACCAGTAGCAGCGGGGTGTGGTTCCAGTAGGCGGTTTTCACGGCGGTCACGAAGTTGGTGATGCCGGGGCCGTTCTGCGCAATCATCATCGACATCTTGCCGGTGGCGCGCGTGTAGCCATCGGCCATCATGCCTGCACTGCCCTCATGTGCGCAGTCCCAGAACATGATCCCAGCCGTCGGAAACAAATCCGAGATCGGCATCATCGCAGACCCGATGATCCCAAACGCATGTTCAATGCCATGTCTCTGCAATACCTTTACAAAGGCCTCTTCCGTCGTCATCTCCATCTGTGTGTACTCCGCGCATATGGGGTTGGAGCCGGACGGGCAGTCCGGCCTTTGAATATGGTTTTGGCCCATGGGGCAGGTCTGCGTTAGGTCCAAAACGAATTGCGGATTATGTCCAGATACGGACTACCCCGCACGAATAGCATCGGCAATCAGCTTCACGCCGGGTGCGATGCGGTCGGTCGATATGGACGAGTAACCGAGGCGGTAGAAATTCCGGGGCCTGTCGGGTCCCGAGAAGAAAGGTGCACCCGGCTCGATATGAACACTTTGGTTTTGCAGTTTTTGCGCAAGCAGGGTTGTGTCGATATGTTCGGGAGCGGACATCCACAGCGACGAGCCACCCATCACACCGCGCCCGGCCACTGTCAGCCCGTTTTCGTCGATCGCCAGATCCATTGCATCGCGCCGCTGCCGCAGTGCCTGGGACATTCTCCGGATCTGCGCGTCGTAGTGACCGAGAGATAGGAAGTACGCCGCGGTGCGCTGAATATGGCCCGGTGGGTGGCGCAGCACCAGTGAACGCAGCGCCCGGGCTTCGCGTATGAAAGGCTCGGACCCAACCATGTAACCGAGACGCAATCCCGGGAACAGAGATTTTGAGAAGCTGCCCACATAGATCACCCGGCCATCGCGATCCATGGACTTGAGCGCGGGGGAGGGCGCACCCAGAAAGGCCATCTCGAATTCATAGTCGTCCTCGACCACCATCGCGTCCAACTCGCGCGCGCGATCCAGTAATTGCTTGCGGCGCTCGACCGGCATAGTCGCGGTTGTCGGACTTTGGTGGCTGGGTGTGGTGAAGATGACGTCAGTGTTGTCAGGCAGCGTGTCGGGCGGCAAGCCATCCCGATCCACGCTCAAGGGTGTCACCGTGCAATCCCAGTGGTTTAGGAGACTTCGCAGCGCGTAGTAACAGGGGTCTTCGATGGCAGCCGTGCGATTGTGTGTCAGCAATATCCGTGAGGCCAGCCACAGCGCGTTTTGTGCGCCGAGCGTGATCAGAATCTCTTCGGGGCGGGCCGCGATACCACGGCGGGGTAGGGTGTGCCGGGCGATGAACTCTACCAGCAACGGGTCATCCTGATCCACGTAATCACCGGTCAGTGAGTCGAAGTCCTTGTGCCCTAATGCACGAACCGCGCACAGCCGCCAGTTGGCATGGTCGAACAGGGTCCGGTCTGCCTGTCCGTAGATGAATGGATAGCTGAACTCGCGCCAGTTGCTGGGTTTCGGCAATATATCCGCATCCAGGAAACGCCGCGCCAGAGCTTTGTCCCAGTCCACCGTTTCAGTGCCGCGCTGTACAGGAGAGTATTTCGGAGGGACCGGCGCGTTCTGAGACACATAATACCCCGATCGGCCTTTGGCGGTCAGGTAGTCATTGGCCAACAACTCGGTATAGGCCAGCGTGACCGTGATCCGGCTGACCCCCAAATGTGTGGCCAGTTTGCGCGATGAGGGCAGCTTTTCCCCGACGTGAAACCTGCCGGACAGAATACCCTCGGCGATCATCTGCTGAATCTGCGCCTGCAGCGTGCCTTGCCCGTTCAGTTCAAGAAAGAAAGTGTCGACCGATATTGCCATAGGTCCTTATAGGCTGGACTTATGAGATGGGCAATCTGGACTTACGAAACTGCCCAAAAATCATGCGAACACGCAGTTGACCAATCGATTTAAGTAAACTAAATAACTAGAATTATAGTTTAATGGAGCGAATGAGATGTGGGAAACTGCGGCAGCTGGGTTTTCGGCCATGGGTTCAGAGGCACGGTTGAAGGTGCTGAAAACACTGGTGCGTGCCGGTGAAGCGGGATTGACCGTCGGTGAAATTCAAAGCCGCACGGGCATTGCCCCGTCCACCCTGGCCCATCACCTGCGGTTCCTGGCGGCAGGTGGTGTGGTGGAACAAGAGAAAATCGGGCGCAGCACGATCAATCGCGCATGTTACGGCGAACTGAAGAACCTCGCGCAGTTTATTCTGAGCGAATGCTGTGCTGACGAAGTTGCAAAGGCTGCGAACGATGGCTGAACTGATACAAAATCCTAGACTTACGTCCAAGGGCGCGTTCGAACTGATCAAGACTCCGTGGGCCCTGATCGTCGCTATTCTCGCTGCGGTTGCTGTTCTGGACCCCGGCAACTGGATCGAAGTCGTCACATTTGCGGCAAAAGCGCTGGCCCATACCGGTCAGTACATACTGTTTGCGGTTCTCCTGCTGTCATATCTCAAGGCCACAGGGGCTGAGGTTATGGTGGCCCGTGCATTTGAGGGCCGCGAAACGCGGATGATCCTGCTGGCGGCGGTGTTCGGAGGATTGGCTCCGTTTTGTTCATGTGAGGTCATACCCTTCATTGCCGGGCTGCTGGCTTTGGGGGCACCGCTGTCCGCCGTCATGGCGTTCTGGCTCAGCTCGCCGCTGATCGATCCGCCGACCTTGTTGATCACGGCTGGTGCTTTGGGTTGGCCGTTTGCGGTCGGAAAGGCTGTTTCTGCTGTGGCCCTAGGTTTGTTCGGTGGGTTCGCTGTTCGGTTTTTGATGCGGCACGGTGCTTTTGCCCAACCGTTGCGCGAATACAAGCCGGCAGGATGTTGCGGCTGTGGACCCAAACAGGATGACAAACCGGTCTGGAAATTCTGGCAGGAACCGGAACGCCGGGTGCGTTTCCGGGCCGAGTTCGTGCAGAACGGCCTGTTCCTGTTGAAGTGGCTCGCATTGGCCTATGTGCTGGAAGCCCTGCTGGTAAACTATGTACCGGCAGACCTGATCGCCGGTGTGGTCGGAGGCGACGGCGTTCTTCCGATCATCGTCGCAGCGCTGGTCGGGATGCCTGCATATCTGAATTCCTACGTCGCGCCGCCCCTGCTGGCCGGTCTGATGGAGCAAGGTATGAGCGCGGGCGCTGCAATGTCGTTCATGGTGGCAGGGGCCGTCAGCTCGATCCCGGCGATGGCTGCGGTCTGGTCACTGGTCAAACCGCGCGTCTTTGCGACCTATCTGGGTCTTGGTGTCGGTGGTGCGATCATCACCGGCATCCTGTTCCAGATGATCTGAAACGCAAAACCGCCCGGTGTTGCTACCGGGCGGTTTTCCTCTCACTCAATCTGAGGGTCAGCCCGTTTCGCAGAACCGAGGCAGCTTGAATCGGTAGCGAGGTTCCCCGCTTTCGACGTAAACCCGCTTTTCAATACAGGCGCTGGTGCCAACCGTCTGCGAAATCGGAGCTTCGGTCGAGGTGATCGATGTCGCGGTTCCATCCGGCAGGCGAACCGATGCGATCACCCCGTTTTTGAGATCTCCGTTGATGGCTGTCGCAGACAAAACCGGGACGGTCATGAACGAATGATGTTCGTGTTCACCATCATCACCAAGTAAGAACAAGCCGGTCACGATCAGGATCATGAACGCGCCACCCGCCAATCCCAGCCCCCATGTTTTCAGGAAGGCGTAAATCGACACGGCGCGGTGCGGACCAAAAAGGGCGGACAGAATACTCAGCATCGGTTTTCCGTAGAAAGGACCCGGACCGGTCCGGTCTGGGCCACCTGAAGGTTAGGGGCGCGGATCTTCATCACCGTCGTCTTCACCGCCACCCTTGGGCAGGTTGAAGAAGCTATCGGCATCGACCACGGGCTCGTCTTCCTTCTCTTCCGCAGGCTCGTCCGACAGCGAGAAGGTTTCCAGGCCCTCGATAGCGGTCGGGATTTTCGGCGCCGCGTCCATCTCAAGCGATTGCTCGGTCGACACCAGCTTGCGACGCTCGTCGTCGCTCATCACCCCGCCCTCGGCGGCTTTTTTCGCTGCGGCTTTTTGTACGATCATGTCCAGTTCGGATTGTTTGCACAGGCCAAGCGCAACCGGATCGATCGGCTGCATGTTCGAGATGTTCCAATGGGTCCGTTCGCGGATCGACTGGATGGTGGGCTTGGTCGTGCCAACCAGTTTTGCGATCTGGCCGTCGCTGAGTTCAGGGTGGAATTTCACCAGCCACAGGATCGAGTTCGGACGATCCTGACGCTTGGACAACGGGGTGTATCGCGGGCCGCGACGTTTCTCTTCGCCGGTTGCCGCCGGATTGAACTTCAGCGTCAGCTTGTGCAGCGGGTTATCCTGCGCCGCTTCGATCTCTTCTTGCGTCAGCTGGTTGTTGGCAATCGGGTCGAACCCTTTGACGCCGGTTGCAACATCACCATCCGCGATGCCCTGCACCTCCAATTCGTGCATGCCTACGAAATCCGCGATCTGCTTGAAGCTGATCGTGGTGTTGTCCACCAGCCATACGGCTGTTGCCTTGGCCATCAGCGGTTTTGCCATCAGCCCGTCTCCTTTGAATACATTTGTCCCGTCGCCGGAATTCGGCGGCCCCTTGGTGTTGGGGCAGGTTTCCGTTGTCGGGGAACTTGCGCCGTATATAGTCGCGCAATGGCAAGAAGGGAAGAGGCGAATGCGCTGGGTCGTTTTGTGGGTGTTTAGCGCAATGGCAGCACTGGCCGATGGTGAGAAGGCTGGCGAGTTCGACTATTATGTCCTGTCGCTCAGCTGGTCGCCGAACTGGTGCGCGCGGGAAGGAGATGCCCGGGGGTCTGACCAATGCGACGCACGCCATGACCATGGATGGGTGCTGCATGGGCTATGGCCGCAATACCATCAGGGCTGGCCGACCTATTGTGCCACACCCGAGGCGCCACCGACCCGGCGCATGACCCGCGAAATGGAAGACATTCAGGGCAGTTCCGGTCTCGCGTGGCACCAGTGGAAAAAGCACGGCACCTGCACGGGGCTGAGTGCGCCCGACTATCTCGCGCTGTCACGTCAGGCGTATGAAGCTGTCAGGCGCCCGGAAGTCTTCCGCAGGCTGGATTCGTCTGTGCAACTGCCCGCCTCGGTTGTCGAGGAGGCCTTTCTCAAGGCAAACCCGATGCTGGAGCGAGACATGATCACAGTGACCTGCAAGCAGGGCTACATTGAAGAGGTCCGCCTGTGTCTGTCCCGCGACCTTGACCCGGTCCTTTGCGGTCGCGACGTCGTCAGGGACTGCAGCGCCAAAGACGCGCTGTTCGATCCGATTCGTTAAAGCTCACGGTTCTGGCACTCGCGGGCGTACTCCAGCGCCTTGGCGGTGCCGTTCAAGTCGATCGCCATCACCACGTCGCCCGCCGGGTTGTAAACGGTCAGTGTCTTGTTCTGCGCAATCGCATTGACGAAACTCCGGTCGGTAAAAAAGACGGTCGCCCCCGGAACGTCGCGCTCATTGAACCCGATGGCGGTTGCATCATAGCTCTTGCCGTCCAGTTCGAACCGGATCGGATAACTCTGACCCTGTTTGATGTCGCCCCAGGCCTTGTTGTAGACGGCGAAGTATCCCCGATTGTCCAGCGCGTCGTAACCCAATCGCACGACCGACAGATCCTGATATACCGTCTGGATCAGGCATCCGTTCCCGAGGGCGGGGTCCATCATGATGTTCCACCCTTCGACAAAGCCCTTGTCGATCAACTCCTGTGACAAAGCGGCCGTTGCGGTAAATGCGGCGACGGTGAAGGCGATAAGGCGGTTCATAATCAAGCTCCCAAAACAAATACTTGAGTTTGCTTGTCTCTAACGTAGTTCGGCGCGCCATCAAAGGCACCAGTTCTCCGAAGCCCACAGGTCAAGCGACTTGGAAAGGTCTATTCAGGGCACCACAAACGATCTGAGCTTGCGGACCTCTTTGAGTTGGCGACCAACCTGATCTTCAGTTTCCATTCCAGATTGGCCTTAACGACAGGCCATTCCAAAGCAATCATGGACTAAACGGCCAAGCCCTATTGGTTCCGTTGGGCGCGATTATGTTTGATCTCAACACGTCTTAGCTGGCTTGGCGGGCGCGGCTGGCGTTTATCAGCTCTTCCCGGACCTCCATCCGGGGTCGCCAGTTGTAGCGCTCATCCGCTTTGGTTTTTGACCAGAACAGCACCCCGCCATAACGCCAGGGATCAAGAATGATGCCGTCATACATCGTGTCGCCGCGTCTGCTGATGACGGCGGAATGATGGATGATCCTGAAATCCGTGGGTGGCGACGTGGCCCAGTGCAGTGTCAGCGTCTGAAAGTTTTCCTGGTTCAGACGTTTCTGGATATCCTGCGCCCAATCGTTGCAAAGCCCACGTTCCCGAAAGCCATGCATAACCTTGGCATTGTGAATCAACGGGGGGTCCGTGACCCGGTATTCCTGTGCGAGTTGCAGCGAATATGTATAGGCAATATGGGCCGCGCGGGATGCCTCCTCGGGGTCCACGTCCGGCCCAAGTCCCCGAATTTCAGCGGCAAGGTCGTCGATATCTGACGGGCCAGGTGTCGGTTTGGTGGTGCAGCCGGACAGTGCTGCAGCCAGCGTCACGATCAACATCAATGCAATAACGCGCATCATATTTTCCCACTCGAATGCATGGTGTGTCGGGTTCAACACCCGGTGTCCACTTGTTCTGTTTCGCTAAAGCTCTTTACGCGCGCGCAGGGCCGCCGTGATGGTCCCGTCATCCAAATAGTCCAACTCGCCACCAATCGGTACGCCCTGGGCCAGCGAGGTCAGGCGCACCTGACCGTCTAACTGGTCCGCGATGTAATGTGCTGTCGTCTGACCATCGACGGTGGCGTTCAGGGCCAGAATGACTTCGGTAATCTCTTCGGCCATCACCCGATCCTTGAGCCGGGGAATGCGCAATTCGTCCGGACCGACCCCGTCGAGTGCGGACAAGGTGCCGCCCAGAACGTGATAGCGTCCTTTGAAAACCCCGGCGCGTTCCATCGCCCAAAGGTCGGCAACATCCTCGACCACGCACAGCTCTCCGGTTGCGCGGGCTTCGCTGTTGCAGATGTCGCAGATGTCTGTCGTACCCACATTGCCGCAGTTCAGACATTCGCGGGCGGTGATGGCCACCTGTTGCATCGCGTCCGAGAGCGGCGTCAGCAGCAGAGCGCGTTTGCGGATCAGATGCAGCACCGCACGCCGGGCCGAGCGGGGACCCAGGCCGGGCAGCTTGGCCATCAGGTCGATCAGATTGTCGATATCGCTGTTCGAACTCACCGCGCGTGTTCCTGCAAAGCGGCCAAGCAAGGTGGCCCGACCATTGATCCGTCAGGACGGTGTATCAGAACGGCAGCTTGATGTCTTTCGGCAAACCCATGCTTTCCGTCAGCTTGCCCATTTCTTCCTGCGAGCGTTCCGCCGCCTTGGACTGTGCATCCTTGATGGCCGCCAGGATCAGGTCCTCGACCACTTCCTTGTCGTCGCCGTTGAAGATCGACGGGTCGATGTCCAGACCTTTCAGCTCTCCCTTGGCTGTAGCCGTGGCTTTGACCAGCCCGGCACCGGATTCGCCGACAACCATGATGGTGTTCAACTCGTCCTGCATCTCGGTCATCTTGGTCTGAAGGTCCTGCGCGGATTTCATCATCTTGGCCATGTCACCCAGACCGCCGAGTCCTTTGAGCATCTGTTTTCTCCTGTGTGTCGATTTGCTGCTTAGATACGGGCCGTGCCTGCGCTGCACAAGAGCCGTGGGCATTCCCATCGGTCGCTATGGTCTGTGGCGAGAATTTTCTTGTTGGTGAGCCCAAGAACTGTCCAGTTTTCAGAGGCAGGGCAGACTAATCCTCCTCGAACGGATCCCATTCATCTTCGACTTCTGGCAACGCCTCGGTTTCGACCTGGGCAGCGCGCTGTTCCGGTGTTTCGATCCGGGTGATCTTTGCCTTTGGGAACTGAGTCAGAACGGCCTGAACCAACGGATGTTGTTCAGCCTCGGCTTTCAAAGCCAGTTCTGCCTTGTCTCGCAATTCGGCTATCGTCGGCGCGTCACCGTCCGAGACGATGGACACCGCCCATCGGTTGCCGGTCCAGCGCTGCAACGCCGAGCCCAGTCGCGCGGCAAGGTCCGTCGGAGCCTGATCTGCCGGTGTGAATTCGATCCGACCCGGTTGGTAAGAGATCAGGCGGACACCATTTTCCACTTCGACCAGCAGTTTCACGTCCCGGTTTGCCCGGATCAGTTCGACCACATGTTCGAAAGTCGGATACCGGGCCAAAGCGGCCTGAACATCCTGAGCCAACGCCGCAACGGGTGCACCACCGGACCCTTGAGGCGCCGAGGTGTAAGTCTGGGATGTGGTCGCGCTTGCCTGAACACTCGACGCACCGTTCCGTTGAGTTGGAACGCCTCCGCTGGGTGGCTGCGGCGCATCCTGCAGCCGTTTGACCAGTTCTTCCGGACTGGGCAGATCCGCCACGTGGGTCAGGCGGATGACCGACATTTCAGCAGCCATCATCGCATTTGGCGCGGCGGACACCTCTTCCAGAGCCTTCAGCAGCATTTGCCACATCCGGGTCAGCACACGCATCGGCAGGGCCTCGGCCATCTGCAGCCCCCGCGCGCGTTCATCGGGGGAAACTGTCGGATCTTCGGCCGCATCGGGCGTGATTTTGACGACCGAGACCCAATGCGTGATTTCGGCCAGATCGCGCAAAACAGCCAGCGGGTCGGCGCCTTCGGCATATTGTCCGCTCAGTTCAGTCAGCGCGCCTGCCGCATCGCCACGCAGGATCATGTCCATCAGGTCCAGAACCCGGCCCCGATCTGCCAGACCCAGCATGGCGCGCACTTGATCGGCCGTGGTTTCACCGGCGCCGTGCGAGATAGCCTGATCCAGCAACGAGGTTGCATCCCGCGCTGAGCCTTCTGCGGCGCGAGTGATCAGTGCCAAAGCGTCATCGGCAATCTGGGCATTCTCGCCTTCGGCAATTTTGCGTAATAGGCCAATCATCACCTCAGGCTCGATCCGACGCAGATCGAAGCGCTGACAGCGCGACAGGACCGTGACCGGAACCTTGCGGATTTCAGTGGTGGCAAAGATGAACTTTACATGTTCCGGGGGTTCCTCCAGCGTTTTGAGCAGCGCGTTAAAGGCGCTGGTCGAGAGCATGTGAACCTCGTCGATGATGTAAATCTTGTAGCGCGCGCTGGCCGCGCGGTACCGGACGCTGTCGATGATTTCGCGAATATCGTTCACACCGGTGCGGCTGGCCGCGTCCATTTCCAGAACGTCGACATGGCGGCCTTCCATGATGGCAACGCAATGCTCGCATTTCCCGCAAGGCTCGGTCGTCGGTCCACCGGTACCGTCCACGCCAATACAGTTCATGCCCTTCGCGATGATCCGCGCCGTGGTGGTTTTTCCGGTTCCCCGGATACCAGTCATTATAAACGCCTGCGCGATCCGATCCGCTTCGAACGCGTTCTTAAGCGTACGCACCATGGCGTCCTGTCCTACCAGGTCCGCAAAGGTTTCCGGGCGGTATTTGCGGGCGAGAACCTGATAGGCGGGGTTGGCGGTGTCGGTCATGTCTGCTCTGGCGGATTCGGAACTTCGATGCAGCGTAAGGCCCGCCGCCGTCCGCGTCCACAGCGCGATGACAGGATTTTCGGTTTGGAAAGTGTCTCGCAGCGGGTAGATTGGGCAGATGCATATCACATGACAGTTTCGTTCTGGGGAGTATCGGGAGGTAGCGATCCATGTCTCAACTGGTGATCTACGCATTGCAGGTGGGCGGTGGCACGCTTGCTCTGACCTCGCTGCCAGGGCGAGGGGGGGACTATCCGGGTGATCTGGATGTAATCTCGGATTGGAAACCCGGCCTTGTGCTTTCAATGACCACCGCTGCCGAGATGGTGCAATATGGCGCACAGACTTTCGGCCACGACATACAGAGCCGCGCCAGTCGATGGGTGCACCTGCCGGTCGATGATTTCAATGCGCCGCCCCCAACCATCGCCAGGCAATGGCCCTCGGTCAGCGCTGCCATTCGGCATGCCTTGTCGGGCGGCGGGCGCGTTATGGTCCATTGCAAAGGTGGGTGCGGACGATCCGGTATGGTCGTCTTGCGCCTGATGGTCGAGTGTGGCGAACAGCCAGGTCAGGCTCTGGCGCGGTTGCGGGCCCTACGCCCCTGCGCCGTCGAGACAGAGGCGCAGAGGAACTGGGCCGCCGAGCCCGCCCGGACGACAGTAGACCACTAGGTCACGCCGGGACGTGTTGCGGCGGTCGCGTTGCGGTTCGAGGCACCAGAGTCTTTGCCTCAAGCAGGGCGCAAGGGGAGTCGGAGATGGCGCCAGACGGCATGGCGCTGAACTCCAGGCCGAAGATCATATCGGCATAGGTGTCCAAACGGTCCATGCCGATTTCAGGGTTGGCTCCGCAGTAGATTCGGATCCGGTCACGCTGCGCTCGAAACCGGGCCATGCAACCCTCGGGGCAATGGGTCAGCGTACTGTCGCCTTCAATCTCAAACGCCTCAGTGGTGGCAGAGGTGGCCTGCACCATGGCTTGGGCCATCGTCCGCGCCATGCGTGCGAGCGCAGGGCAGGGTTTGCCTGTCCGCTGGCATACGGTTGCGGCGAATTCATGTGTTTCAGTTGTCCAGATCATCCTGCGCCCTCCGCGCGGCAGACAGGGCGTGGAACAGGCGGGACGGCAATGTGCTGTCGGGACCTGCCCGGACACCCCGTCCGAGTTTCGGTTTCAGTTCCGATGGCAGGTCTCCTGACTTGCGGGTCTTCGCTTTGCCGACCTTCCCAGCCTTTCGGCCAGTGGTGTTTCGGCTTTGCTCACCGTTCACAGTTGCGGGGGCAGTCGCGGCCTTGATCCGTTCCGGTTGCCACCGGGCAGGACCGCACCGTGTTCCCTTTTCATCCCGACCCCTTGTGGGGCGCGAGAACCATCACACAATCGCTAGCGGTTACATGCGGCCCGAGTCAAGTTGATCTTGGCATCCGTGGCGAACCACGATCCCGCGTTTGCGTGCCTGAGCTGATCACAAGCGGACGTTTGGTCAAGTCGGATCGGTGTTGACTTGTGCCTGCCAAAGTGAACTGGTTGGTTCAGGTAGAGTCCGAGGGCACCATGTTGGATACGCAGCAGGCGGTACTGACCGAAGAATTTCAATTCCCGTCCGGGCCGGCGATGCTGTCAGCGCGGCTTTATCGGCCAGTGTCCGAGGTGGATACGGTTGTTGTTCTGAACGGCGCGACAGGTGCGCCGCGCGACTACTATCAACATTTCGCCCACTGGCTGGCCGCGGAACAAGGGATGGCTTGCCTGACCTATGATTATCGGGATTTTGGCCATTCCCGAACGGGACATCTGAGAGATTCTCGGGTCACGATGGCGGATTGGGCTTTGGTCGATATGCCGGCCGCACGGACCGAGATGCGGCGTCGGTTTCCTGATGCAAGACAATGGACCATTGGCCATTCAATCGGCGCAATGTTGGGGCCGGTGCAACCGGATATCGCCCAGATCGATCGGATGATCTGTGTGTGCTCGGGCCTCGTGACTTTAGCCGATCACCCGTGGCCCTACCGTGCTTTGGCCTGGCTGTTCTGGCACGGGCATGCCCCTTTGTTTGTGCGTGCTTTGGGGTACCTGCCCGGAAAGGCAATAGGCTTCGGGTCCGACCTGCCCGCATCGGTTTACTGGCAATGGCGCAAGTGGTGCACAGCCCCGCAGAACTATGTACCGGACATCGGTGTCGAACTGCCGGATGCCCGCTGGTCAGGCTCGGGTGTTCCGGTTGATCTGTTCACCTTTGAAGACGACCAGATGGTTCCGCCGGACGCGGTCTGGCGTCTGGCGGAGCTGTATGGCCCTGAAGCCAGGCGCCACTTATTGCTTCCGAGAGAGTTCGGTTTGTCCAGCATCGGCCATATCGGGGCGTTCGCGCGTCGCAATGCCGCCGTCTGGCCCCGGCTGATCGCCTGAAGTTGAGGGACGCCGAATTTCGGCGCCCCTCTCGTCAGAACCGTTTGCGGTGGGATTTGTCCTGCATCACGGATCGCACCATCTTTCCAAAGGCTTTGTCGCGGGCGCGCGACTGGGCGACTGTTTCCGAATTGCGCTGATCCTCGCGCCGCAATTTCCGCCATCGGTCCAGCCTTGCCGAATCAAGCGCGCCGGTTTCGATGGCCGCCTGCACCGCGCAGCCCGGCTCAGTGACGTGCTGGCAGTCCGAAAACCGGCAGGATTCCGCCAGTCCCAGAATGTCCGAAAACACTTCGTCCACGCCGTCCTGTGCGTCCAGCAGCCGCAAGGCCCGCATTCCGGGTGTGTCGATCAACCACCCGCCGTTGCGCATCTGGCGCAGCGCGCGGACCGTCGTGGTGTGCCGGCCGTGGGCATCGTCTTCGCGAATTCCGGCGGTCGCCTCGTTCTGCCCGGTCATCCCGTTTGCCAGGGTCGTCTTGCCAACGCCGGACGATCCGACCAGCGCCGCGGTCTGACCGGCAGAGCACCAGGACAAAACCTGATGAATGTCCGCCGGATCCAGCGCATTGATCGTCAGCACGGTAAGAAACGGTGCAAGCGATTGCGCGCGTGCTTCGAAATCGTCGGGATTGGCAGAGGCATCGGCCTTGGTCAGGACGACAACCGGATAGCATCCGGCCTGATGCGCCAGGGCAAGGTACCGCTCTAACCGGGGCAGGTTGAAATCGGCGTTGCAGGAACTGACGATAAACAGCACGTCCACATTGGCGGCAATCAGCTGCGTTGTGGCACCGGTTCCCGCTGCGCGGCGTTGGAGCACGCTGCGCCGCTGCAACAGATGCTGAACGCAGTTGTTTCCGTTTGCCAGCACCCAGTCTCCGACCGCGAAATCGCCGGTGGGACGATCAAGGGTCAGGAGTGGCGTTTCGCCGGAGGGGTCAAGACCGACCAGCCGATCCCGGTGAACCGCCGAGATACGAAACGGATTGCATGAAGGATGTGCCGCGTGCTGCGCGGCAAAGTGAGAGGACCATCCCAGGTCCGAAAGGGTAAAGGACATTGTTCTGCCTGTGTTCAGGTACAGCAAACCATCAGATGGCCATGCGCGCATCTGTCGGTGGTGTTTTCAGGCAGTCAATGGTCTTTGAAACTCAGAACCGTTTTGCCCGAAGGGTCATTGATACAATCATAAAAGCCCTCCTGCGGCTGGTGGTTCCTATGCGCCGAATTGGCGTTTCAAGTGAGAGGTTGGACATCGACCCAAGCGGGGCTCGTTGTGGCTGCTTCCTTCCGGACCTGACCAGGTTGGCGAGGCGCTCGCCCGCGCCAACCTCTCAACCGCCGATATAGGGAATGCCGGTGATAAAGACAACCCGTCAAAGGGTCAGGCGGATCTGCGCAAACCCCTCGGAATCATGCTCCAGCACCTGCGGTGCATACACGCTGATGTCCGACAGATGCCTCAGCGCCCCGGGCCCCGTTCTCAGGATCGCCTGGGTTCCGGATTGCGGAAACAACGAAAACGGATAGGGCGCCTCGCTCATCGGATCACGTGGCAGTCGGCCGGACAAATAGTCCCCGACAATGCCTTTGATATCCAGCGGCGGCAGGTCGATCTTTTCGGCTTCCTGACCTATTGGAAAATTCCCACCGCCGCTGGCCCGGTAGTTGTTCAGCGCGACGATGAAGCGGTGATCCGGTTGTACGGGGCGTCCCTGACATCTGAGGTCACACACCCTGCGATGATCCGCGTCGGACAGGTCTCCCTGTGCGTCAAAGCGAGCCGGTTGTGACGGGTCAATCTGGTAGGTCAGTCCAAAAATGACGTCGAAATTGTATCCGGCCCGACGGGAATCCATCAGATCGGTTTGGCCACCCGGCTTCAGTCGGTTGAAAACACCCGCTGACATTTCCAGCCAGTCGTGGAGTTGGGTGCCTGTAATCAAGAGCGTTCTCAGTTCGTTGGGAAAGACATGCAAGTCCGCGACATGGCGTTGGCATATTTCGCCGGCTGGTACATCTGTGTAATGCCGAGGTCCGCTCCGCCCACCCGTTTTGCAAGGTGACACGGCGGACAGCAGCGGCAGATTGCTCCAGGTAGATTTAGTCAAGTATGGACGCACGGCCGCCGCCTGAGCGGACGCGACCAAGGCTAATCCACGATCCGGTGTACAGAAACTGAAATAGCTGTGCAGCCCGTACGAAGTTTTGGCAACCGGTTGGGCCATCATCCTTCGTGTGCCGGCATGGCCGACTGCAAAAAGACGCACCATATCAGGATCTTCCGCAGATGATTGGCCCTGGGCGCCTGGAAAGACCGGACGCGGGTCGCTTTGATGAGTGGTGATGTGCCACGCATTGCCCGGCTTGGGCGCGACATATAAATCCATGACGCCAAGTTGAGATCCTGCAGCGCCGGGTAGGATTACCGGTTTGCCGTGAACGCGTCCGGCTTCGGGATCAACATACGCTCGGTCTTCATCGGTTTTTCCGGGGAAACTGAGATGTGTATGACCGCCAATGATCGCATCGACCCCATCTATTTCGGCCAGGGGGATAATCGCGTTTTCCAACTCCGGGGCTGCCCGAGATGGGCCGAGGCCCGAATGCGCCAGCGCCACAATCAGATGGCACCCTTCGACGCGCAATGCGTCGGTCATCTTTTGCGCCGATGTCAGGATATCATCGGCAAAAACCTTTCCTTTTAAGAAACGGCCTTCCCAACGGGTCGTTTGTGGCGGCAGAACGGAAAAAACGCCGATCCGAATTGCCCTGTTCACCCCGTCCAGTCGCACGGTCCGGTCGAGAATGGCGCGGTCGCTCCAACTGGCTGTTTGGCCGATCCGGTGGAGATTGCTGCACACAACCGGACACGGAGACTGGGCGAGGATACGGTCAATCGTTTCAAGCCCAAACCCAAAATCATGATTGCCGAGCCCGATGGCATCGTAACCCATGGCTTTGAACGCCTGCATCATTGGGTGAGAACCGTTGTTCTGAACCGCCCAGTCGCCGAATGGCGTGCCCTGAAGCGAGTCGCCGTTGTCGAACAACATCACGAGGGCGTCCTGTGCTTGGTGACGGGCCTCCCGGATCAGGCTTGCGGTGCGTGTAAAGCCAATCGCCGGGTCCGGTTTGTCCGCGTAATAGTCGAAACTGTTGAGGTTCATATGCAGGTCTGTCGTCGCCAATATGCGAATATGTGCACTGGAAACCTGCGTCTGAACCGGCCGTGACGGTTTTGGGTCCAATTTCAATCTTCTACTTTGGGGTGCTATTGCTCAATCAATTTTAACAAAAAGCACAATAGGTGAAATTTCCGGGGCGACCATGCGGCCTTTCGACGGCACTTGTCACGCTGGAAATTCCGCAAATGCCATTGCAACGCAGCTTCAGCCATGGCAGCCCTGTCGGCAAGACCCAAGGGACGATCAATGAAAAACGCGGAATCGGTGACTTTTGGTGGTTCGGGCCTGGACCGGGCGGCGTATCTTCGTGGCGACGCGGACAAAATCTCCCAAGCTCTGAAAGATCCCGCAGCCTTGTGTCTCTTGGTCTGGCGCGGAAAACCATTGGTGCGCGGTGAGACGCTGGATCAGTTGGCATTGGTCCCGATGTCTCATGCTTTCTTCAGCGAACGCGCAGAGCTGTTTGTCGAAGACCCGATCCTTTTGGGGTGCGATCCAGATAAGGCGCCACTTTTTGCCGCAGATATCTCAAACTGGACCGCAGAGGGTCAGGATCTTTCGGGTCTGGGTGAATTTGTCGACAGGTCGGTTCAACAGCATCCGGATCTTCCGGAAGGGTATGTTTTTGCCGAATTGCGCCGGATCATGGCCCGCCTTTCCACCCGGGACGCAGAACTGGTCGCAACGGCAAAAGCCGTTATCGGCTGGCATGAGACACATCGGTTTTGTGCCCGGTGCGGCGCCGCAAGCGTTCCGTCGCAGGCCGGGTGGCAGCGCAGTTGTCCATCCTGTGGCGGGCAGCATTTTCCGCGAACCGACCCGGTGGTTATCATGCTCATTACGCACGGAGATTCGGTTCTGATGGGGCGGTCGCCCGGTTGGCCCGAAGGGATGTTTTCGCTGTTGGCCGGCTTCGTCGAACCGGGCGAAACACTTGAGGCCGCCGTTCGGCGCGAAGTCATGGAAGAGGCGGGTGTTCCTGTTGGTGCGGTCTCTTACCTTTCGAGCCAGCCCTGGCCATTTCCCGCGTCGCTTATGGTTGGATGCGCCGGTGAAGCATTGTCGCGTGACATCCACATCGACCCCGTCGAGATTGAAGAGGCGATGTGGGTCGGCAAATCAGAGATGATGCAGGCGTTTGCCGGGGAGCATCCGAACCTGTTGCCCGCCCGCAGAGGGGCGATTGCACACTTCCTGCTGCAGAACTGGCTTGCAGATACTTTGGACTGAGGAAACACTGGATCAAAACCACGAACGGCAAAGGCAGACATGCAGTTTTCAGCCCGGGAGGATATCGAAGCCCCCATCAACTCGGTCTTCGACATGGTTGCCGATTTTGAACGGTTCGAACGGATGGCAATGCGGCGCGGAATTGACGTGCGGCGCATGGCACTGGGTTCACCGGTTGCGGCAGGAACCGAATGGGAAACCGAATTCAAACTGCGCGGCAAGCCTCGGCAGATGACCGTCGTGATGACGGATTGCGAACGACCCGCGCAAATGCGGTTCGAATCGACCAGCAAAGGTATGACAGGGGTCACGACAGTTGACTTTCTGGCGCTGTCTCAGCGCAGGACCCGTCTGAGCATCGAAATGTCACTGGCAGCAAAGTCATTGCCGGCACGGCTCCTGCTGCAGTCTCTGAAGCTGGGCCAATCCCGGTTTCGCAGGCAGTTTCAGATGCGGCTGAGTGATTTTGCCAGAGAGTTGGAGCAGCGCTACATACACGGGTCCTGAGACCCGTTTGGTGTGCGTAAACAGGAATAAGAATTTGGATGTCGTGAGTTTTAGAGCTGCGCAAGAACGTGATGCCGAAGGGATCGCAAATGTCTTGCAGGACCTTTTTGATACCGGAAAACGAAGAAAACCGTGTACAGCCGCATTTGTGTTGGGTCACTACATTGCCCATCTTGACAGAATCCAATGTACGGTTGCGGTTGGTCCAAGTGGCAGGATTCTGGGCTTTCAGTCACTCCGGCATGCTGTAGAAGGCAATCCTTACGACGTTTCCGTTGGCTGGGGCATCATCGGCACTCACATCCGGCCATCGGCAGCCCGGCGCGGTATTGGGCGAGGGTTGTTTGCGCGGACATTGGATGCAGCACGGGAGTTCGGCCTCACCTCTATCGATGCTACGATTGGCGCAGAAAACGCCGAGGGTATTGCCTACTATGAAGCTATGGGTTTTCGCGCATATCGACAGCCCGATGGTGCAGTGTCGAAGGTTTTTCAATTGCCATCCTGAGGCGGATTAGTGTCGGGGCCGGATTGGTGCAGTCAGGTTTATCGTGTCACAGATCATATTCCTTCACGGCGCGTCGAGCAGCGGTAAATCGACAATTGCCAAAGAATTGCAACAGCGGCTGCCATTGGTGTTCTGGCATGTTTCCATCGACCACCTTCGGGACACAGGCGTGCTGCCAATGGATCGATTTCGACGGGGCGAGCTTGATTGGTCGACGTCAAGGTCAACTGTCTTTGATGGGTTTCACAGGTCCGTGGCAGCATATGCCGATGCCGGGAACAATCTGATTCTGGAGCATATCCTCGATACCGCGGGATGGACGGAAACGCTGAAAGGTCTGTTTGAGCCCCACGACGTTCTGTTTGTGGCTGTACACTGTGCTCTTCCTGTTTTGAATGCGCGTGAGCAAGAGCGCAGAGATCGCCACGTGGGCAGCGCGCAAAAGGACTATTTTGAGATCCACAAGGGCAGAATCTACGACATCGAAGTCCATTCCGAAGCCGGAGTGGAAGCAAACGTAGAACGCATTTTGCACGCCTGGAACAGCGGATTGCGCCGGTCCGAGTTTGCCTCGAGTCCCGATTGGTAGAGTTGCCTACCCTCGCGGGTGTGCTGCAGGGTACACGCCCAGGATCTCCACATTCGTCGTGAAGTGTTCCAACTCGTCCATCGCCAACCTGACGTTGCGGTCATCGGGGTGACCAACAATGTCAGCGTAGAACTGGGTTGCGGTGAACGACCCGTCGACCATGTAGCTTTCCAACTTGGTCATGTTGATCCCGTTGGTGGCAAATCCACCCATCGCCTTGTACAGCGCGGCGGGAATGTTGCGGACCTGAAACACGAAACTGGTGATCATCTCGTAATCTCCGCGCCGCGAAGTGTCCGCCTCCCGTGACATCAAGAGAAAGCGGGTCGTGTTGTCGTCGCGGTCTTCGATATGGCGTGCCAGAACTTCGAGCCCGTAGATCTCTGCGGCCAGCTCGCTGGCCAAAGCGGCGGAGTGGACCTCACCCATTTCGGCCACTTCTCGGGCGGCGCGGGCGTTGTCCGGGCTGACTCGACCCCGAATGCCGTGCTCTTTGAGAAAGTCTGCACATTGCGGCAACAGCACGAGGTGCGAATGGGCTTCGGTTACGTCCTCAAGCCTTGCGCCTTTGACACCCAGCAGGTTGATATGCACGCGTACAAAGGCCTCATCGATAATCTGCAGACCGCTATGGGGCAGAAGACGGTGAATATCGGCCACCCGCCCATAGGTCGTGTTTTCAACCGGCAGCATGGCAAGATCGGCGTCGCCCGTGCGGACCGATTCGATGACATCCTCGAACGTGCGGCACGCCACTGCCTCCATATCCGGCCGCGCGTTGCGGCAGGCTTCGTGACTGTAGGCGCCGGGTTCCCCCTGGAATGCAATGCGTTTGGTCATTTGGTCGATTCCGTGCAACAAGTTCGTGAATTGGGCGTTTCGTCGCGGTGTCTATACCTTGCCTCTCGTCAGGGGAAGCCTTAGACACCTGCCCAGACAGCTGAAATGGACACGCGATCAATGTTCGACACGATGACAGTTACCAAGGCCGCAGCAGGCCTGTTTGGCACTTTCCTGGTGCTGCTCTTGGCCAAATGGGGGGCCGAGATTCTATATCATGCGGGCGGCCACGGTGACGGCGAGCTCGCATACATCATCGAAACCGAAAGCGCGGGCGAGAGCGCGGATGGTGAAGAAGTGGTGTTCGAGGACATGCTGGCCGCAGCGGATCCCGAGAAAGGTGCGCGCGTGTTCCGCAAGTGTACGGCTTGCCACAAACTGGAAGATGGCGCCAATGGCACCGGCCCTTACCTGTACGGTATCGTTGACCGACCCATTGCGGCGGCCAAAGGGTTCACCGGGTATTCTCCGGCCATGCAGGCGCATGGTGGAAACTGGACACCTGAGGCGCTGGACGCCTTCCTCGAGCGTCCCAGCGGTTACATTTCCGGCACTTCCATGAGCTTTGCGGGCTTGAGAAAACCCGAAGAGCGCGCCGATCTGATCGCGTATCTTCAAACCATCGGTAACTGATATCCGGTCAAATCTAAGTGATTCTGAGCCGCTGCCCGCAGGCAGCGGCTTTTTTTGTTCCGGAAAAACTTCACAAAGCGTTCATGCATTCTAAACTTGAAACAGTCAGTGCTGGACCTTTAGCTAGGTTTAGCCGCATGAAGACGGTCGGGACTATGCAGGAGAGGCGGGTATGACGAATAAACGCATTTGGCCAGCGCAGACGACGCTAAAGCGACGCACTGCCCTTCAGCTTTTGGGTGGGAGCGCTCTGGCTGCGATGACGCCCGGTCTGAAAGGGGCATTTGCCGCAGGCGTCGAAGGAAGTGAGATTATCAAGGCGCATGGGTACTCCTATTTCGGAGATCTCAGCTACCCGCCCGACTTCCCGCATTTTGAATATGTGAACCCCAATGCACCCGTTGGCGGAGAGATTTCCGTTTCCACCCGGGGAACGTTTGATGGCATGAACCGCTTTAACTGGCAGGGTAAGGCGGGTCTTTATTCGGGGCTGATAGCGGAAAGCATGTTTGGCAGCAGCCCGTTCGGGTCAGCCTCGCCCGCAGACTCGATCACTGAATCCTACGGGCTGCTTGCCGAGTCTGTTGAGTACCCCAGTACCAAGGAGTGGTGCATCTTCTATATGCGCCCAGAGGCGCGGTTTGCCGATGGCACGCCGCTGACGGCCCATGATGCCGCCTTTACCCATGATCTGTTCCTGGAACAGGGCATCCGCAGCTATGCGCGAGGGGTCAAGCAGCGCATAGAAGGCTATGAAATCATCGACGATCACACGATCAAATACGACTTTGTCGATGGGATATCGCGCCGATCTCTCATTTCTCAGGTCGGCGGTACGCCTGTCTTTTCAAAGGCCTGGTATGAAGAAACCGGAGAACGGCTGGACAAGCAAAGCCTCGTGACACCCATGGGCAGCGGCCCATATGTGCTCGATGACTACGAATTGAATCGCTACATCATTTATCGCCGCAACCCCGATTACTGGGGCTGGCATTTGCCGATCAATGTCGGCCGACACAACTTTGAAACCGTGCGGGTCGAGTACTTTGCAGACGACGCTGCCGAGTTCGAAGCCTTCAAGGCCGGCATATACACCTTCCGCGCCGAAGGCAGCACCAAGAAGTGGGCAACCGGATACGATTTTCCTGCCGTCCAGAAGGGCTATGTGAAGCGTGAGAGCATTCCCGTGATGATGCCACCATCGCCCTCGGGTTTCATTTTCAACATGCAGCGCGCGCCGTTTGACAACATCAAAGTCCGCGAAGCGCTGGGACTTGCGTTCAATTTTGAATGGACCTCTGAATCGCTCCAATTCGGCCTGACGGAGCAGCGCCATTCGTTTGCCGAAAACTCGGAAGTTGCAGCGGATGGTTTACCCACCGAGCAGGAGAAAGCGTTCCTGCAATCGCTTGGTGATATCGTGCCCGAAGAGATATTCACTCAGGAAGCAGTGCGCGCGCACAGTTCCAGCCCAAGCCGGACTGTCGACCGACGAAACAAACGAACGGCACTGCAACTGTTTTCCGAAGCGGGTTGGACGGTATCCGGTGACGGCAAGCTGAGAGATGCCGAAGGCAATCCGATGGCCATCACAATCATGCTCAACGCATCCTCTTCGGACACCGTCGAGGCGATTGTGACGACATATGCGTCGAACCTGGAAAGCTTTGGCATATCGGTCACAGTGGAAAAAGCCGACAGTGCACAGTGGATTCAGCGTTATTACGACAAAGATTTCGACATGATCTTTTTCCGCAACCAGCCTTTCCTGGAAGCGGGTACTGGTCTGAAGCAGTTTTACGGTTCCGAAACAGCCGTGGTGTCGTCCTACAATCCTCAATCCCTTCAGGAACCTCTGGTCGACGCGATCATTGATGCGGCCTTGGAAACCAAGTCACGCGAGGAAGAAATTGCTGCGTTGAAATCGCTGGATCGCGTATTGCGATACCTGCGCATTCAGGTCCCCACAGGGTATGTCGCAGATACCTGGGTTGCGTATTACGACATGTTCGAGCATCCCGAAGAACTGCCACCGCTGGCCGTTGGTCAATTTGATTTCTGGTGGTTCAACGAAGAGAAATTCCAGGAATTGAAGGCCGCAGGCGCGGTGAGGTAACCGGTTTTGGGCGCATACATTCTCCGCCGGCTCTTGCTGGTGATCCCGACGCTGATCGGCATCATGGTCGTGAACTTCACTCTGGTTCAGTTTGTTCCAGGCGGCCCAATCGAACAGATCCTGGCCCAGATGCAGGGCGAAGGGGATGTTTTTGCAGGGTTTGCAGGCGGCGAAGGGGCGCAGACCGAAGAAACCTTTGGATCAGACAGCGACTACATCGGCGCGCGCGGCCTGCCCAAAGAGTTCATAGAAGAACTTGAGAAAGAGTTCGGCTTCGACAAGCCGCCGCTCGAGCGGTTTTTCACGATGATGGGCAACTACCTGACGTTGGATTTTGGCGAGAGCTATTTCCGCTCGATCAGTGTGATCGATTTGGTGTTGGAAAAGATGCCGGTTTCGATTTCGTTGGGTCTGTGGTCGACGCTGATTGCCTATCTCGTCTCGATCCCGCTGGGTATCCGCAAAGCCGTCAAGGACGGCTCTCAGTTCGACACGTGGACCAGCGGAGCCATTATCGTGGCCTATGCTATTCCCGGTTTCCTCTTCGCGATCCTTTTGCTGGTGCTGTTCGCAGGTGGGTCGTATTGGCAGATTTTTCCCCTGCGCGGTCTGACCTCAGACAATTGGGAAAGCCTCAGCCTGTTTGGCAAAATCGCCGACTATTTCTGGCATATTGCCCTGCCGATCATAGCGCTGACAATCTCGGCCTTTGCGACGCTGACCCTTCTCACAAAGAACTCCTTTCTGGATGAGATCAAAAAGCAATACGTCATGACAGCGCGTGCAAAAGGGCTGAGTGAGCGGAAGGTTTTGTATGGTCACATCTTCCGCAACGCGATGCTGATCGTGATCGCGGGTTTCCCGGCCGTGTTCATCGGTGTGTTCTTTGGCGGCTCTATCATCATCGAAACTATCTTTTCGTTGGACGGTTTGGGGCGTCTCGGTTTCGAAGCAGCCGTGGCGCGAGACTACCCGGTCATCTTTGGTACGCTGTTCATCTTTGGTCTGATGGGTCTGGTTGTCGGCATTATCAGCGACCTGATGTACGTTCTGGTCGACCCCCGCATCGACTTTGAAAAGCGGGAGGGGTAGATGGCGCTGTCTCCCCTCAATCAGCGCCGCTGGCGCAACTTCCGACGCAATGGCCGGGCGTTTTGGGCGCTGATCATTTTTTCAGTGCTCTTCGGGCTGTCGTTGTTTGCCGAGTTCATCGCCAATGACAAACCGATCCTGGTGAAATATCGCGGCGATTTCTACACGCCGCTCTTCAACTTCTATGCCGAAACCGAATTTGGCGGCGACTTTCAGACCGAAGCGATCTACCGCGATCCCGAGGTGCAGTGCCTGATTGACAGCGGTGGGCTTGAACAATGTTTCGATGATCCCGAAGGCATCATCGAGCAGATCGACGCGGGAACTTTTCAGGCCGACGGCTATGAGCGCGGATGGGCCATCTGGCCTCTGATCCCGTATTCATACAACACCAGCGTCGACCGCCCCGGTGCCGCACCTCTGCCACCGAACGGCCAGAACCTGCTGGGCACGGACGACACTAAACGAGATGTTCTGGCGCGGGTCATCTATGGGTTCCGCCTGTCCATCTTGTTCACCTTGATCGTCACCGGCGCGGCCAGCCTGGTCGGGATTTTTGCAGGTGCCATTCAGGGGTTCTTTGGCGGATGGTTGGACCTGATCTTTCAACGGATCATCGAGATCTGGTCGGCGACGCCATCCCTGTACGTCATTATCATCATGTTCGCTATTCTTGGGCGAAGTTTCTGGCTACTGGTGGCCCTGATGATCCTGTTCAGTTGGACCGGTCTGGTCGGTGTTGTTCGAGCGGAGTTTCTGAGGGCCCGAAACCTGGAATACGTGCGCGCCGCGCGGGCGTTGGGCGTGGGAAACATGACCATCATGTTCCGCCACATGCTGCCCAATGCGATGGTCGCGACACTGACCTTCATGCCATTCATCGTGACCGGTACGATCGGCGGGCTCGCCTCGCTGGATTTTCTGGGGTTCGGCCTGCCGTCCTCGGCCCCGTCACTGGGAGAATTGACGCTTCAGGCCAAACAGAATCTGCAAGCGCCTTGGTTGGCGTTCACGGCCTTCTTTACCTTCGCCATCATGCTCTCACTGCTGGTCTTCATTTTCGAAGGCGTCCGTGATGCATTTGACCCGAGAAAGACCTTTTCATGAGCCTGTTGGATGTAAAGAACCTCAAGGTTTCCTTCCGGCAGGACGGGCAGGTCTCTGCGGCTGTCAAAGGTTTGTCCTTTAGCGTTGATCGCGGTGAAACGGTTGCGTTGGTCGGAGAATCCGGGTCGGGCAAATCGGTCACGGCCCTGTCGACCGTATCCTTGCTGGGTGAAAGTGCGATTGTCGAAGGGTCGGCAAAGTACGACGGGAAAGAGATGATCGGCGCCTCTGAACGGCATCTGATGGATGTTCGCGGCAACGACATCAGCTTTATCTTTCAGGAGCCGATGACCTCGCTGAACCCTCTGCACACGATTCAGAAGCAGATGGCGGAATCCCTGGCGCTGCACCAGAGTGTGACAGGCGATACCGCACGGCACAGGATCATCGAGCTACTCACCAAAGTCGGCATCCGCGATCCGCAGGAGCGGTTGGACAGCTATCCGCATCAGCTGTCTGGCGGTCAGCGGCAGCGCGTGATGATCGCCATGGCCTTGGCCAACAAGCCGGATATCCTGATTGCGGACGAACCGACAACCGCTTTGGACGTGACCATTCAGGCCCAGATCCTCGAACTGCTGGCAGAATTGCAAAAGTCCGAGAACATGGGGATGCTGTTCATCACCCACGACTTGGGCATTGTGAGGCGGATCGCCGATCGGGTCTGCGTGATGAAAGACGGTGTGATCGTCGAGACAGGACCGACGCTCGAAATTTTCGACAATCCGCAACATCCATACACACGCAAACTGCTCGCGGCAGAGCCATCTGGTGCCCCCGATCCGGTGGCGAACGATGCTGAGGAAGTTGCCAAAACCGAGCATCTGAAAGTCTGGTTTCCGATTCAGCGTGGGCTTTTGAAACGCACCGTAGGCTATGTGAAGGCGGTCAACGATGCGACCCTGAGCGTGCGTGCGGGGGAGACCTTGGGCATTGTCGGTGAAAGCGGTTCCGGGAAGACGACGCTGGCCTTGGCGATCATGCGGCTGATCGCATCCGAAGGCGAAATTACATACCGCGATCAGGACGTCCGAAGCTGGTCGACGCGCGAATTGCGGCGGCTGCGCAAGGATATGCAGATCGTCTTCCAGGATCCATTCGGCAGCCTTAGCCCCCGTATGACATGCCAACAGATCATTGCCGAAGGCCTGGCGATCCACAAGGTCGATCCACATCGCGCTCCGCGAGATTTGGTGGCCGAGGTCATGACCGAAGTCGGCCTTGATCCCGCGTCAATGGACCGGTACCCGCACGAGTTCTCGGGTGGCCAGCGTCAGCGCATCGCAATTGCGCGCGCCATGGTTTTGCGTCCAAAGCTATTGGTGTTGGACGAACCGACAAGCGCACTGGATATGACCGTGCAGGTCCAGATCGTGGACCTGTTGCGGGATCTGCAGCGAAAATATGGGCTGGCCTACCTGTTTATCAGTCACGATCTGAAGGTCGTGCGGGCCATGTCTCACAAAGTGATCGTCATGCGAAACGGCGACGTAATCGAGATGGGCGCTGCCGAGGACCTGTTCGAAAACGCGCAGACGGACTACACCCGTGAACTGATTGCTGCGGCGGGCTGAACACAGCCCGCCTGCGAAAACGCCCTAGGCGCTGGCCGTTTCCCGCGCCGCTGATTTTGGCACCGGCCCGCGCAACTCTTCGTAGTGATCAAAGTTCAGCTTTACCCAACCGGTTCCGCGCGTTGCACTTGCCAAAGTGCGGTGCAGTTCGTCCTCGGCGACCGCCGGCAGCAGGGCGTTGAAGATCTCCCATCCTGATGCGTTTGGATTCCCTTCAAATCCAAGAACCTGACCTTGAAGTGAGCTGATCGTTGGCACAAGGTCGCCCACAAAGGCAGAAGGCAGGTGGATTTCCGCGTTCAGGATGGGTTGCAGGACAACCGGTTTGGCTTGCGGCAGCGCCTCGCGCACGGCGTTTTTGCCTGCCGTGCGGAATGCATAATCCGAGCTGTCGACATTGTGGTGTTTGCCATCGCTCAGCGTGACTTTGACATCGACGACCGGAAATCCTTCAGGTCCCTGTATCAGCGCGTCCTTGGCGCCGTGTTCGACCGATGGAATGTAGTTTCTGGGGACCGCACCGCCTTTGACGACTTCCTCGAA
Organism: Ruegeria sp. AJ12; assembly: GCF_056536245.1. Classification (NCBI taxonomy): domain Bacteria; kingdom Pseudomonadati; phylum Pseudomonadota; class Alphaproteobacteria; order Rhodobacterales; family Roseobacteraceae; genus Ruegeria; species Ruegeria sp. AJ12. The sequence goes on along the minus strand of NZ_JBQFJJ010000001.1, from coordinate 3,759,138 downwards.
CTGAAACCCTGCACCGCGCGGCATTGGCCCTATCGAAATCACCACATCCGCAAATTGCCCGGCGCCGCCAGATTGCTTGCGGTGCCTGTGCCGGTGTTCGATGGTTGACTTGATGGTCTCGCGATACGCGGTTTCAACCGGTTCCGCCTCGATTTCGATCCCAAAATCCTCGGCCAGTTTCGCCTTTACCCGCCGCATATGTTGCGGACCCTGTGATCCAAGCACCGAGTGGCCGCTGAGTTCATCCTGTGCCAAATGCAGCCCCGGGTCGATTTCAGCCATGCGGGACAAGGCGTTCGAAAGGCGCACGTCGTCGCGCTCATGCGACGGTGAAACCACCTGCCGATGGGCCACCGGGTGCGAGGCTGCCCATTCTGGAAGCGGAGTGGCCGAGTTGCTGTCATAGAGATACCCGGGATTGAGATGATCGGATTTCACCGCGAGCCCGATCTGTCCCGCCTCTAACGCGCTGATTTGGGTTTTTGCATCCAGCGTCGTCAGATTGCCGACCGTTTCCCCTCCAAGGGCTTCGTGCGCCTTGACGCCGTCACCCAGGCCCCGCAATACGACTATTTTTCCGATATGTTTTTTGACATCCGCAAAACCCGCGATGGCGCGGGCATTGTCTGCGGCCTCGTCCCGACCTGCGGCGATATCGAATTCAGGGGCCTCGTGCCGCAGGGCCTTCATCAGACGGGTAAGGCCGTTTCCGTGACTTGCCGCACCAAGGCAGGCCGGGATCAGTTGGTGGTTTTGCAAGACCTGTGCTGCAAGGTCATAGACTTCGTCGCTCGGGGGCTGCTTGTCTTCAATTAGTTGCTCCAGCAGATGGTCGTCAAAATCCGACAGGGTTTCCAAAAGCTCCGTGCGGGCTTCCTGTTCACGGTCCTCGACGGATTGGGGGAGTTCGATCAGGGCAGAGGGCTGCCCCTCCTGATACTTCCACGCGCGTTCCGAGATCAGATCGACGGCGCCTATGATCGCGCCGCCTTCGCGGATCGGAACCTGACGCAGTGCGATATGATGCGTGCAATAGGTCTGCAGCGCTGCGATGATGTCGCGAATGCGACCATTCGGATTGTCCATCCGGTTGATAAACAGGAAACAGGGAATACCGGCTTCTTCGACCAACCGCAGGTAAGGCGCGCACAAAACAGCAGCGTCGGGGTCCGGCGGAACCACTACGACAGCGGCATCCGAGATCGCCATGGCCGGGCCGACATAGGCCAGCGCATCGCCGCCGCCATCGACGTCGACAGCGCACCAGGGCTCACCCAAGTAAGAAAAACCGTGCAAGTGCACGGTTCCGGATATGTCGAATGTTGTGGGGCGTCCGTCGAGGCGGCTGATGGCCTCGACCAGGGTAGATTTGCCCGATTGACTGGGGCCGAGGACGGTGAAAACGCGCATAGATGCTGTCCCTCTTTCAGGTTGCAGAACGGCTGCACGAAAAAGGTTGCCCTGCGCAGATGCGCTGGCACGGACGGCCTGTCAATTGCCCTGCCTCGCGTGCGGAACGGCCTGCCGCCCGCCCTGCAAGTGTGGGGACAACCCACGGCGTACGTCAAGCCCCCGTTCAGTTTTGGAATGGGTCGGGCGGATAACCGTTCGACCCGCCTTGGTCAAATCGCCGAGCTGTGACCGGCCTTGCTCAGGTCGTAGGCATCAAAGCTGCGGGCAATCATACGGGTCAGAGCGCGCGCCTCATGCGGGACGTACAGCCCATCTTCGGTGATCCGCAACAATCCGTCAAAGGTTGCGTTGGCGGTCTGATACATCTCCTGCAATTCTTCGACCGTAATGTCGTGATCACGCAGGATTTCGGCGGAGCTGATCTGGAAATCGCACATCAACGCTTCGATGAGCCGGGCGCGCAAGACGTCCTGTCCTTTGAACACATGACCGCGCGCGGTCGAAAACTGCCCGTCGCGGATTGCCTTGGTGTGTGCGGACGTAGCCGGGGCGTTCTGCGCATAGCCCTGTGGGAAACGCGAGATCGAGCTTGCGCCGACACCGATCAGGGCTTCGGCCTGATCGTCCGTATACCCCTGGAAGTTCCGTTTCAGTCGACCTGCGCGCAGGGCGTGTGTCAGCCCGTCATCCTGAGTGGCAAAATGGTCGATACCGATTTCGGCATAGTTGTCCCACATGAACAGGCGACGCGCGGTATCAAAAAGGTCCAGCCGTTGCTCGGGTGTCGGAAGGGCATCCGATGGGATCAACTGTTGCCGCTTCGCCATCCACGGTACATGTGCATAGCCATACAGCGCCACGCGATCGGGGTTAAGCGACAGCAGTTTCTGTACGCTTTCCGTCATCCTTGTCTTGGTCTGATGGGGCAGGCCAAAAAGAATGTCCGCGTTCAGGCTGGTGATGCCGCGTGCCCGGATCATGTCGATCGCGTCACGGGTCGTATCGTAGCTTTGAATGCGGCCGATGGTCTTTTGGATCTCATCGTCGAAATCCTGAACCCCGATTGAGGCACGGTTCATTCCAGCTTCGGCCAGAACGTCCAGACGGGCTTCGTCGATTTCGTTGGGGTCGATCTCGACCGAGAACTCCGCGTCCGGCCCCATCGGGACGATTCCAAGAACGTGTCGCGCCAGATCGCGCATCAGGTCCGGGTTCAAAAGCGTTGGCGTGCCGCCACCCCAATGCAGGCGCGACAGTTTGACGCCGTCCGGCAACCGCGCGGCCAGCAGGTCCAGTTCAGCCTTCAGTACATCGACATAAGCTATGACCGGGTTGTCCGTTTGTGTGCCCTGGGTTCGGCAGGCGCAGAACCAACATAGCCTGCGGCAGAAGGGGACATGGATGTAGAGAGATATTGCGCTGCCGGGTTTGATGCCGGAAATCCAGTCCCCAAACAGGTCGGCGCCCACGTCATTACTGAAGTGGGGCGCGGTCGGGTAGCTCGTGTAGCGCGGCACTTTCGCGTCAAATAGTCCGAGCTTGGCCAATTGTGGTTTCACTATCATAGCGATACCCTTATTTCGGAAATGACAGTGCGACTTTGATAGAGATCAAGTGGAAACGCGGATGACAGTAAAAGTTCAGTTTGACCACGCCAATTGCGAGGACTGCCCGATTCGACATCGGGCCGTGTGCGCGCGCTGCGAACAAGACGAACTCCAAGAGCTCGAAAGTGTTAAGTATTACAGGAGCTTCGAGGCGGGGCAGACAATCATCTGGTCGGGCGATCAGATGAATTTCGTCGGCTCGGTCGTGTCCGGTATCGCATCCCTTACACAGACGATGGAGGATGGCCGGACCCAGATGGTTGGCCTGTTGTTGCCCAGCGATTTCGTTGGCCGTCCGGGACGGGAATCGGCACCCTACGATGTGCAGGCCACCACGGATGTGGTGATGTGCTGTTTCCGCAAGAAACCGTTCGAAGACCTGATGAACAACACGCCGCACATTGCGCACCGCCTTTTGGAAATGACTCTGGACGAGTTGGATGCGGCCCGCGAATGGATGCTGGTTCTGGGACGCAAGACTGCGCGGGAAAAAATCGCAAGCCTTCTGTCGATCATCGCGCGCAGGGATGCCTCGGTCAGTCAGAAGGGCCTTGTCGGTCCTATTGTATTCGATCTGCCGCTGACGCGTGAGGCGATGGCGGACTACCTGGGCCTGACACTTGAAACCGTCAGCCGTCAGATATCTGCGTTGAAAAAGGATGGTGTGATCTCTCTGCAGGGTAAGCGTCATGTGACGATCCCGGATATGGGGCGCCTGATGGAAGAAGCTGGTGATGACTCGGATGGTGGTTTCCTGGTCTGACCGTGTTGCAGCGTGACCTGACGCCCAGGCCGTGATTTACTGATCCCGCATGAACAGGGTTGCGGGAGCAGGGCATGGAATTCAGTAGTATTTTGGCGATGTTGGTGATCGGAGCAATCGCCGGTTGGCTGTCCGGCAAGATCATGGAAGGCCGCGGCTTTGGCCTGATCGGCAACATCATTGTCGGTATCGTGGGCGCCTTTCTGGCCGGGTTGATTTTCCCGGCATTGGGGTTCGCGGTCGGTGGCGGGCTGTTGTCATCGATCTTTTTCGCGACCGTTGGTGCCGTGATCCTGCTGTTTCTGATCGGCTTGGTCAGGCGCGGCTAATCACGAAAGCCGCCCAATAGGGCGGCTTTATGCTTGGCGTTTCGGAGCGCTAGTGCGCCAGGAAAACGGGTACGGCTGATTTTTCGAGCATGTTCCGTGTCGCGCCTCCCAGGATGGCCTCTCTGAACCGGGAATGGCCATAAGCGCCCATGACGATCATATCCGATTCAGTGTCGGATGCGTGGCGGTTCAGGATGTCGGACACACGGGTCATCGTCTTGCTCAGCACGTCAATTTCGCATTTCACCCCGTGCCGTGCCAGCGTTTGCGACAGCATACCGCCCGGGTCGGAACGATCCGGCCCGTGACGCGGCGGGTCAATCACCACGATGCGCACCAACTCTGCCTGTTTGAGGAACGGCAGGGCACGTCGAACCGCTCTCATCGCCTCAACGCTTTCGTTCCAGCCGATCATGACGGTCTGCGGCACAGAAATGGGCTTTGCATCATCCGGAACCACCAAAACGGGCGCGTGACCCTCGAACATGGCGGCCTCAACAATGGGCTCGGCCTCAGCCCCGCGTTCCTCGCCATAAGGGTGCGGTAGCACAACAAGATCAGAGAAACGTGCCCGGTGTGCCACGTGGCGCCCTATATCAGCAATTTGTGCAACGCCGTTTTCTGCGGACCACCGAACACCGGTTTTACCCAGGTAGTCCTTAGCGAAAGTCAGCACCTCATCCGCCTCGGCCTTGGCCCGGCTTAGGGTCTCCTGAAGGATCAGGGCGTTTGCGCCAGCATAATAATATCCCGTTTGACTGCGATCGACACCGAGGCAGAGCGCTTCGGCATGGGCATCCTGCGCGTCGGCCAGCGCTGCCATCTGAGCCAGTGCCGCCCGAGCCGCCTTGGTTTCGGTCATGACCGTGAGAAGAGATTTGTACGCCATTTCGACCTCATAATTCGGGCATTTGGTTTCGTGTGACCAGGTAACCCATTCAGTCATTTATGCGTGTCACAGAAATCGGGCTGTTGTCTTGACTCAGATCAAAGCAGCCCGAGCCGCATTTCTACATTACAACAGACAGTCAAAAAAGTTCTGCGCGACAGTGGAATCGTGCGGGGCATGGCAAAGGGACGCAATATGTCGAATTACATCAAGCTGATCGCGCTTGGTCTGGTCGTGGTGTTCGCCGCGATTGGAACCAACTATGCGCGGGATTTGGCGTATCAGGTGCACGCTCTACTGGTGATGTTAATCGCCGGTGGGTTGTTCATCTGGACGCTTCGAAACACCGACGAGCCAGATACCAGTGTCGACCGCTCAGCGGAGTACATGGATGACGTGATCCGTTATGGCGTGATCGCGACAGCCTTCTGGGGGGTGATAGGGTTTCTGGCAGGAACCTTTATTGCGTTTCAGCTGGCCTTCCCGGCGCTGAACTTCGAATGGGCGCAAGGGTACATGAATTTCGGGCGGTTGCGTCCGCTGCACACCTCAGCGGTGATTTTCGCCTTTGGGGGTAACGCCCTGATCGCGACCTCGTTCTATGTCGTGCAGCGCACCAGTGCCGCGCGGTTATGGGGTGGCAACCTGGCCTGGTTCGTTTTCTGGGGCTATCAGCTGTTCATCGTACTTGCGGCGACCGGCTATGTTCTGGGCGGAACGCAGTCCAAGGAATATGCCGAACCGGAATGGTATGTTGACCTGTGGCTGACTATCGTCTGGGTGGCCTATCTGGCCGTGTATCTCGGCACGATCGTCAAGCGGAAAGAACCCCACATTTATGTGGCAAACTGGTTCTATTTGGCGTTCATCGTCACCGTTGCCATGCTGCACCTGGTCAACAACATGACCATCCCGGTCAGCATCTGGGGTTCGAAATCGGTTATCGTCTGGTCGGGCGTGCAAGACGCCATGATCCAGTGGTGGTACGGCCACAACGCTGTCGGCTTCTTCCTGACTGCGGGCTTCCTGGGCATGATGTACTACTTCATCCCGAAACAGGCCGAACGTCCGGTGTTCAGCTATAAACTGTCGATCATCCACTTCTGGGCGCTGATCTTCCTGTATATCTGGGCCGGTCCGCACCACCTACACTATACCGCGCTGCCTGATTGGGCCTCGACGCTGGGCATGGTGTTCTCGGTCGTCCTGTGGATGCCGTCCTGGGGTGGTATGATCAACGGTCTGATGACGCTGTCGGGCGCATGGGACAAGCTGCGTACCGACCCGATCATCCGGATGATGGTGATCTCGGTCGGCTTCTACGGCATGTCCACTTTTGAGGGTCCGATGATGTCGATCCGCGCTGTGAACAGCCTCAGCCACTACACCGACTGGACCATTGGCCACGTACACTCAGGTGCGCTGGGCTGGAACGGTATGATCACCTTTGGCGCGCTGTACTTCCTGGTGCCTGTCCTGTGGAAGCGCGAGCGCCTGTACTCGCTGCCGATGGTCAGCTGGCACTTCTGGCTCGCCACAATCGGCATCGTGCTCTACGCCGCGTCGATGTGGGTCACCGGTATCATGGAGGGCCTGATGTGGCGTGAAGTGGATGCCAACGGCTTCCTGGTGAACTCGTTCGCCGACACCGTGGCGGCCAAGTTCCCGATGTATGTGGTGCGTGCGCTGGGCGGTGTTCTCTACGTCGCTGGTGCAGTGATCATGTGCTACAACCTGTGGATGACTGTGCGGAAAGCGCCGGCCAAAGAGGCCAGCCTGACCGTCGCGGTCCCGGCTGAATAAGGAGGGCCGGAGCAATGGCAATTCTCGACAAACATAAAATCCTCGAGACCAATGCGACCCTCCTGCTGATCTTCAGCTTCCTGGTCGTAACCATCGGTGGCATCGTTCAGATCACCCCGCTGTTCTATCTTGAGAACACAATCGAGAAGGTGGAGGGCATGCGCCCTTACACCCCTCTCGAGATGGCGGGTCGTGAGATTTATCTGCGCGAAGGCTGCTATGTCTGTCACAGTCAGATGATCCGCCCGATGCGGGATGAGGTCGAACGCTATGGCCACTATTCGCTGGCAGCCGAGTCGATGTATGACCATCCGTTCCAATGGGGGTCCAAACGCACCGGACCGGATCTGGCACGTGTCGGCGGTCGCTACTCGGATCAGTGGCATGTGGACCACCTGCGGGACGCGCAATCCGTGGTGCCGGAGTCGGTGATGCCGAAATATGGCTTCCTCGAAAACCGTATCCTGGATGGTGAGTATATCGGTGACATCATGGCCGCAAATGCCTTGGTCGGTACGCCCTATACCGATGAGATGCTGGAGAACGCACAAGCGGACTTCCGCGCTCAGGCCGACCCGGACAGCGACTTTGACGGTCTGCTGGAACGCTACGGCGAGAAGGTCAACGTGCGCAACTTTGATGGTCAACCCGAACTGACCGAAGCGGATGCGCTGATCGCCTATCTGCAAATGCTGGGTACACTGGTCGACTTCTCGACCTTCACCCCGGTTGCAAACCGGTAAAGGAGGGTGTGATGGAAGAATATACATTCCTCAGGCAGTTCGCGGATAGCTGGATGCTGCTGCTCTTGTTTCTGTTCTTCATTGGTATCGTGATCTGGGTTTTCCGCCCCGGTGCCAGCAAGGAATACAAGGACACCGCCAACATCCCGTTCCGGCATCAAGACAAACCCGCCGAATCCGAGGAGGCGAGGAAATGAGCAAGACACCTGAAAAACAGCCGGGTGATCCAAACACCACCGGCCACACCTGGGACGGTATCGAGGAGTTCGATAACCCAATGCCCCGCTGGTGGCTGTGGACCTTCTACGCCACCATCATCTGGGCTGTGATCTACACGATCATGTACCCGGCATGGCCCTTGGTGCAGTCGGCGACCGCCGGTGTTCTGGGCTGGTCTTCACGGGCACTGGTTCAGGAGGAAATGGTCGCGTTCGAGGAATCCAACGCGCCATGGAACGCGAAACTGGTCGAAACTCCGCTGGATGACATCTCCAAAGATGCCGAACTGCAGCAATACGCAGTTAACGCAGGCGGCGCGGTATTCCGGACTTGGTGCGCACAGTGCCATGGCTCGGGTGCGCAGGGCGCGTCGGGTTTCCCGAACCTGCTGGATGACGCGTGGCTGTGGGGCGGTACGCTGGATGACATCGTGACAACCGTCAGCTACGGAATCCGGAGCGAGGAGAGCGATGAGACGCGCTATTCCGAGATGCCGGCCTTTGGCGACATCCTGGAGTCTGAAGAGATCACTCAGGTCGTCCAATACGTAATGTCGCTGACCAATGCACAAACCGATGATGCGGCGGCGCAGGCGGGTCAGGTTGTCTTTGAAGACAATTGCTCTGTTTGCCATGGTGACAACGGTCAGGGTGACATCTTTCAGGGTGCGCCAAATCTGACCGACGCGATCTGGCTCTATGGCGGCAGCGAGGAAGCATTGACTGAATCGGTGACCAATAGCCGCTTTGGCGTGATGCCGCCCTGGGATACCCGCCTGACCGAGGCGCAAATCCGCGCCGTGTCCGCCTACGTCCACCAGTTGGGTGGCGGTCAGTAAAGACAAAAGAATACCTCCGGGCGGTCTGCCGCCCGAAGGTTGAGGCACCGGCTGTTCCATCTGTTCGCGCGTTTCCAGAACAGCCGGTGTCTTTTTTGCTAAGTTAGGCCGTTGACGTCGATTGGTCCAGAACCCCGCTTCTACTCCGCTGTTCACAGATCATTCAGATCGATCTCGCGCCGTTTTTCCAACCACCAGTGACCCATGGGCAGCCAGCGCCGTTTCTTGGCCTTTGGGTCGGGCAGGTCGCGGAGACGGGGTGGGTTAATGCGGGTCGCGGTCATGAAGGATCGGGCAAAGACGGTCAGCATGGTCTTTCTCCTCTACGCTGCTATCACTGAGTTCAGGATTGACCTTTAACGTCGCGGATGCGACTCAATTGGCATTAGGTCATGTAATCAGGAATTACATATGGACTGGCTGACTCTGCCATCCTTGGCATCCCTTCGGGCCTTTGCAGCCTTTGCGGAAAGGCGCAACGTCGTCGAAGCCGGCGCAGCTCTGAATGTCAGCCACGCTGCAATAAGTCAGCAATTGCGGGTGCTGGAAAGTCATATGGGTGTTTCGCTGGTCGACCGCTCAGGAAAATCATTGACGCTGACCGCGGACGGGGAACATTTGGCTCGCGCCTTGCATCTTGGGTTCAACGCGATTGAGACCGCTGTGCGGGATCTGACGCGCGCCGGAGGGGATCGACCGGTGCATATCTCGCTGACTTCATCATTTGCGGCATCCTGGCTGATGCCGCGCCTCCCGACTTTTCGCGCGACGCACCCCGAGGTGGATCTGGTTCTTGATCCCACGCCGGAACTCGTAGAACTGCGGCCGGGGGGCGTGGACGTGGCCATTCGGTATGGATTGGGCGGTTGGGCAGGTGTTCAATCGGATATGTTGCTAGAGACGCCCATGGTGATCGTGGCGGCCCCCGCGTTGCTTGGAGGAAAATCGGATTGGTCCCCGTCTGAGCTGGCCAAACTGCCTTGGCTGGAGGAAATCGGAACCACCGAGGCCACCACCTGGCTCGAGCAACATGGCGCGGTCCCGGATCGGGGCGCGGGTCGCACCAAATTGCCTGGCAATCTGGTGCTGGATGGCCTGCGCACAGGACAGGGCGTGACCGTCACCGTGCGGCATTTTGTCGAGCACGATATCGAGGCCGGGCGCATCGTCGAGCTTTACGCCGAGCCGGGCTTGGGCGGGTACCATGTTTTAACCTCAAAAACGGCGCTCAGGCCCACGGTCAGGGTTTTTGTCAGCTGGTTAAAGCGGATGGCACGCGCCGGCTGACAAATAAAAGGTGTCTGTACGATGCGCGTTTTGACCCATGTCAAAGTTTGTAGGCCTGTGATCTGGAAGAAAGCACACTCAGAAGAGCCAGATCTGGAGCCAGCCCGTGAGCGATTCCGAACCAGCCCCCAGCCTGTATGCCGCGCGTGAACCCATCTTTCCCAGACGCGTATCCGGGCCGTTTCGTAACCTGAAATGGATCATTCTGGTGGTCACGCTGGGTATTTACTATGTAACGCCCTGGTTCCGCTGGGACCGCGGACCCAGCCTGCCGGATCAGGCGGTGTTGCTGGATCTGGCAAATCGTCGGTTTTACTTCTTCTGGATCGAGATCTGGCCGCACGAATTCTACTTTGTCGCCGGTCTGCTGATCATGGCCGGGCTGGGGCTGTTTCTGTTCACCTCTGCACTGGGCCGCGTGTGGTGCGGATATGCCTGCCCGCAGACCGTGTGGACGGACCTCTTTATTCTTGTAGAGCGCTGGATTGAAGGTGACCGAAATGCCCGGCTGAGGCTGCATCGTCAGGAAAAACTCGACTTCCGCAAGGCGCGTCTCAGGCTGTCGAAATGGATGGCATGGTTTCTGATCGGTCTGGCCACAGGCGGGGCCTGGGTGTTCTATTTTGCAGACGCCCCGACGCTGGCACGCGATCTGGTCACCGGAAACGCGCATCCGGTGGCCTATACGACGATGCTGATCCTGACAGCCACAACGTTTTTCTTTGGCGGTTTTGCCCGCGAACAGATTTGCATTTACGCCTGTCCTTGGCCGCGCATTCAGGCGGCGATGATGGATGAGGACACGCTGGTGGTCGGCTATCGCGAATGGCGCGGCGAACCACGGGGCAAAGGTAAGCGGGACGCGGATTCTGAGCTTGGGGACTGCATCGACTGTATGGCGTGTGTGAATGTCTGCCCGGTGGGGATCGACATCCGGGACGGGCAGCAGCTTGAGTGTATCACCTGTGCGCTGTGCATTGATGCCTGTGACGACATGATGGCCAAGATCGGCAAGCCGAGAGGTCTGATCGACTACATGGCGCTGAGCGATGAAACCCGTGAGAGGTCCGGTCATCCGCCGAAAAGCGTCTGGAAGCACATCTTTCGCGCGCGGACGATCATGTACACCGCGCTTTGGTCGCTGGTAGGCTTTGCGCTGTTATTCGCGTTGTTCATTCGGTCGGACATAGATCTGACTGTGGCGCCCGAGCGTAACCCGATCTACGTGACTATGTCCGACGGCACCATACGCAACACCTATGATGTGCGCCTGCGCAACAAGCATGGCGAGGATCGGCTGTTCAAACTGTCTCTGGCCGGAGACCCGGCACTGAAGCTGGAGATTGAGGGCACCACGATTGATACTGTGAATGTCACCGCCGATACGGCACAATTGACGCGTGTCTATATTACCGCGTCCCGGGACGCCGGACCCGCCGGGGCTGATACGACCCCCGTTCGGATCTGGGTTGAGGACCTGAGCAGCGGTGAACGCGCTTACAAAGACACCACCTTCAACGGACGAGGGGATTGATCATGGCTGAACGTAAATTTACCGGGAAACACGCTCTGGCGATCTTTGTGATGGCCTTTGGGGTGATCATCACCGTGAACCTTGTGTTGGCCTACAGCGCGGTCAAAACCTTTCCGGGGCTTGAAGTAAAGAACTCATATGTTGCCAGCCAGGAATTCAACGAGCGTTTGCTGGAACATCAGGCGCTGGGATGGGACGTTCGGGCTGAAACACAGGGCGGGCTTCTGATCCTGCATATCACCGACGCAACCGGAGCGCCGGTGGAAGTGGCCGAACTGCAGGCCGTGGTTGGGCGGGCAACGCATGTGCGCGACGATTTCTCACCGGATTTCACATTCGACGGAACAACCTACGCGACCCCAGCCACGCTAGGCGAGGGGAACTGGAACATTCGCCTGGTGGCGCGCGATGGTGAAGGCGCCGAGTTTTCGCAGCGTGTTCCTTTGTACGTGAAAGGTTAGCCTTGTGACGGCGCGCGTTTCTTCCGGCACGGCGGCCTGCCCGGGCTGCATCGCAGCCCCAACCGAGCCTGCGCGGCCGATACCTGAAGATGTGCAAATTGCGCTGTCATTGCCGGGCATTCATTGCTCGGCCTGTATTTCGACAGTCGAGCGCGAGTTGAACGCCCATCCCGGAGTGGAAGACGCGCGGGTCAACCTGACCCTGAAGCGGGCCATGATCAAAGCAGCGCCCGAGATGCGCGCCGCTGATCTGATCCCCGTGCTCGAACGTGCCGGGTTCGAGGCGCACGAGCTTGACCCGGGTGCCTTGTCCGCGACGCAGACCGACAAGGCGGGGCGCGATTTGTTGATGCGACTGGCCGTTGCCGGCTTTGCCTCGATGAATGTGATGCTGTTGTCGGTATCCGTCTGGTCCGGTGCGACCGATGCAACACGGGACATGTTCCACTGGATTTCGGCAGCCATCGCACTGCCTGCCATTGCGTTTTCGGCACAACCCTTCTTTTTAAACGCGTGGAGTGCCCTGCGCGTTCGGCGCCTGAACATGGACGTGCCGATTGTGCTGGCGATCCTGCTTGCGCTGGTCACGTCCTTGTGGGAAACCGCGTTGAGTGGCAAACACGCTTACTTTGACGCGGCCCTGACCCTGACCTTCTTCCTTTTGGCGGGTCGATATCTGGACTACCGCACGCGAGCCGCAGCGCGCTCGGCTGCCGAAGAACTGACCGCGCTGGAAGTTCCCCGGGCCATTCGCGTCGTTGACGACATCGAGGAAGAAGTTGCCGTCGCCTCTTTGAAGCTAGGTGACCTTATCCTTGTGCGACCCGGTGGCCGCATGCCTGTGGACGGACAGATCGTGTCCGGTCAATCCGAGTTGGATCGGTCGCTGCTGACGGGTGAAACGTTGCCCGTGTTTGCCGAAACCGGTCAATCGGTCAGTGCAGGCGAGGTCAACCTGACCGGGCCACTTGTGATCCGCGCAACGGCAGTCGGAGAAGATACCTCGCTGCACCGCATGGCGGATCTGGTGGCGATCGCCGAGTCGGGCCGGTCGCGGTATACCTCTTTGGCGGACAAGGCAGCCAAGCTTTATGCACCGGGCGTACACATCCTGTCGGCGCTCAGCTTTGTCGGGTGGTACATCTATTCGGGTGACCTTCGAACGGCGCTGAACATTGCGGCGGCGGTTCTGATCATCACCTGCCCCTGTGCGCTGGGTCTGGCCGTACCTGCGGTTACAACCGCAGCCTCGGGGCGGTTGTTCCGCAAAGGCATGCTGATCAAGCACGCCACGGCCCTTGAACGGTTGGCCGAAGTGGATACCGTTGTTTTCGACAAAACCGGCACTCTTACCTCCGGTGCGCCCGAGCTGACAAACCTGGGAGAGCACAGCCGTGCCGATCTTGAGGTCGCTCTGGCCCTTGCCGCGGCGTCCGCACACCCGCTCTCAATCGCGCTGGCGCAGGCGGCCCGTGCGGCTGGCGTAAAACCAGCCAATGTGCGCGACATTGCAGAGGTGCCGGGGTTTGGAACTGAAGGTGAATATCGCGGACAGCGCGTCCGCCTGGGGCGTGCTGCCTGGATTGGCGCGGATCAAGGGGCCGAGACCGCCGCATGGTTGGCGATTGGGCACCAGCGTCCGCAGGCTTTCCGGTTCAACGACGCACTACGCCCCGGCGCGGCGGAGGCCGTCGAGGCCTTCCATCAATCCGGCAAGCGGGTCATCCTGATTTCCGGTGACTCGCACGGCGCGGTCAGAACCCTGGCCGAAAAACTCGGGATTGAAAACTGGATTGCCGAGGCGCTGCCGCAGGACAAGGCCAATCGGATTCAAGCCCTGAACGATGAGGGTCGCCATGTTCTGATGGTGGGCGATGGTCTGAACGACACAGCAGCCCTTGCGGCGGCGCATGTGTCGATCTCTCCGGCGTCGGCCCTCGACGCGGCACGGGTCGCATCAGACATCGTTCTGCTGGGCAATGACCTGTCCCCTATCGCGGATGCCTGCAGCACTGCGGTCAAAGCTACCAAACGGATTCGCGAAAATTTCCAGATTGCCACTGTCTATAATGTGATCGCGGTGCCGTTGGCAGTGGCCGGGCTGGCGACGCCTCTGATCGCGGCCTTGGCGATGTCGACCTCGTCGATTACTGTATCCCTGAACGCCCTGCGGCTGAGGTGACGTGAATGGAAGTGCTCGCCTATCTGATCCCGATTTCCCTGTTGTTAGGGGGTGTTGGACTGGTTGCGTTTGTCTACACCGTTCGGTCGAACCAATACGAAGACCCCGAAGGCGACGCCCGCCGGATTCTGAGCGACGAATGGGATGACCGGCCCAAGCCGTGATCCGGGGATACTGTCGTCACCAACTGCCCTTGAAATTGCCGTAATGCCCGGCTATGTCCGGCCCATTGCTAGTAGAGAGATAACGCCAAATGGCCACCACCAACCCGATTCAGTTCATTCAGCAAGTCCGTGCCGAAGTTGCGAAGGTCGTCTGGCCGACCCGGCGTGAAGTGCTGTTGACCACGGTGATGGTGTTCATCATGGCGGCCCTGACCGCCGTGTTCTTTGCACTTGTTGACCTGGGCATCCGCAGCGGTTTGCAACTGATCCTGGGCGCCTTCGGCTGAGGCGGACAATCCGGTGCCGTAGCGCCGCCGAAACTGCTGCTGCCCTCTTGCACAGCGCGCAATGTCAGAGTAGGTGACGCGGTACCTTTCGGGATGGGCGTGCGGCGATTCGGGCTGCGCGCCGCTTTTTATTCCGGATGACGCGGGACAGCCGCAACAGGATTTCAAAACAGGGTGTGCTCGGGTGACCGGATGCGCCAAAGGCAAACAAGGACGACAGGTTCATGGCGAAACGGTGGTACTCGGTCAGCGTTCTTTCGAATTTCGAAAAGAAGATCGCAGAGCAGATCCGCACGTCGGTGGCCGAGCAGGGCCTTGAGGACGACATCGACGAGGTTCTGGTGCCCACCGAAGAGGTGATCGAAGTGCGCCGGGGCAAGAAGGTCACCACCGAGCGTCGTTTCATGCCCGGTTACGTTCTGGTACACATGGAAATGTCGGATCAGGGTTATCACCTGATCAACTCGATCAACCGCGTCACCGGCTTTTTGGGTCCGCAAGGCCGTCCGATGCCGATGCGCGATGCTGAGGTGAACCAGATCCTCAACCGCGTTCAGGAAGGTGAAGAAGCGCCCAAGCTGATGATCACCTTCGAGGTGGGCGAGAAAGTCAAGGTCAACGACGGCCCATTCGAAGACTTCGACGGCATGGTCGAGGGCGTGGACGACGAGAACCAGAAGCTGAAAGTTTCGGTCTCGATCTTTGGCCGCGAAACACCGGTCGAGTTGGATTTCACGCAGGTTACCAAGCAAAGTTAAGCTTACTGAACCTCCTGAAACAGAATGCAACACCTGCCGTTTCTCAACGGTGGGTGTTTTTTCTTGTAAATCGCTCGAAATTTGCGTATTCCCTAATTGGTAAAAAAATATTACCAAAATTGGAGACGTCTGATGGGGCTTGCGAATTGCCATAACTTCCAGGAGTTCCGAAAGCTGGCAAAACGTCGGCTTCCCAGCCCGATTTTCCACTATATCGATGGCGCAGCGGACGATGAAATCACGTATCGCCGGAACACTTCCGCCTATGACGACGTCGATCTGGTGCCCAATGTCCTGGCGGGTGTCGAGGACGTAGATATGAGCGTCGAGGTCATGGGCCAGAAACTGGACATGCCAATCTATTGCGCACCAACAGCCCTGCAGCGGCTGTTTCATCACGAAGGAGAACGGGCGGTCGCCCGCGCGGCAGGCAAGTACGGGACGATGTTTGGGGTGTCATCGCTGGCAACCGTCACAGTCGAAGAAATCGCTCAAATCACCGAGACGCCCAAGATGTTCCAGTTCTACTTTCACAAGGACCGGAGCCTCAACGATGCACTGCTTGAGCGTGCACGCGCTGCGAATTTCAACGTGATGGCGCTGACCGTTGATACGATCACCGGAGGCAACCGCGAACGGGACTTGCACACCGGATTCACGTCCCCACCAAAACTGACCCCGTCTTCGCTGTTGAGTTTTGCGACCCACCCGGCCTGGGCCTGGAATTTCCTGACCAAGGAGAAATTCGATATGCCGCACTTGTCGGGGTATGTCAGCGCGGGCACCAATCTGGCGGTTTCGGTTGGCGACTATTTTTCGACAATGCTGGACCAGTCAATGAACTGGAACGATGCCGAGAAGCTATGCGCGCAATGGAACGGTCAGTTCGCGTTGAAAGGCATCATGAGTGTCGAGGATGCGAAACGCGCAGTCGACATCGGATGCACCGGGATCATGGTTTCGAACCACGGCGGACGGCAACTCGATGGCTCGCGCGCGCCTTTTGATCAACTGGCCGAGATCTGTGACGCGGTCGGCGACAAAATCGATGTCATCTGCGAAGGGGGCATCCAGCGCGGGACCCACGTGCTCAAAGCTCTGTCAGTCGGGGCCAAGGCGTGTTCCGGGGGACGATTGTATCTCTATGCGCTGGCAGCAGCCGGTCAGGCGGGCGTGGAAAAGGCGCTTGGCAATCTGCGGACCGAAATCGAACGTGACATGAAGCTGATGGGCGTTACCAAGTTGGATCAGTTGAGCCGAGGCAACTTGCGATATCGCTGAGGTTCTGGCGGACCCATGTGTGCGTTCCAGCACCTTCTTGCCGCGCCGACCGACAAAGCATCATCATGAGAACGCGGTGAGTTTAATCGGATGTTGAAGTGTGTTCAGTGGCGTGAGCAAGCGCCGAAGCAGATGAATACCATCGAGGTGCGTAAGAAGGTCAGTGTCTAAGTCAGGACGTTCGAGAAATTTATCGGCATGGTCGGCGAAAACCGGAAGGTGAAGGTCGCTGTCTCGAAATTCGACTGGGAAATCCCGGTGGAGGGAACTTTATTCCGGTCGCCAGACAGGGTTAAGCAGCCCATTCACCAATTTTCCCAAGTAGCGTAGTCTTGGGCAACGCGGCTTTTTGCTCCGACTGCAAAGCGGTCATTCGATGAATCTCTGCTAAACATTGGCAAACCTGTGCTAGCTCTTCTTCCATGGTAGCGACGTCGACACAAACCAGACCAACTGTTCCGTATGCGCTTGCCGTTGTCGGCGTTCTTTTTGCGTCAATCTGTTTCGGGCTGGTTCCCTATTTCAGCCGGGGGCTGACAGAGCAGGGCGTTGCCCCTTACGCAGTCGCATTCTATCGCTATGTCGTTGCGGCGGTCCTGCTGCTGCCCGTTCTCATTGTGCACCGCAAAGCATGGCGCGAGATTCTTTGGGGTCTTTCGGCAGGGGCGGTAATGGGACTTGGATGGATTGGATACGTCACCGCGCTGGAGACATTGCCCGCATCGACAGTGGGCGTACTCTATATGACCTATCCAGTTTTTACATTGATCATCGCCTGGGTTTTATTCGCCGATGCACCGACACAGCGTGCTTTGCTCGCCTCAAGCCTTATTGTCTTGGCGGCAATCATAGCTGGCTCGCCCGGATCCGTGCCAATACAGCACATACCGACGCTTCTGGTATCGCTGGCGGCCCCAATCGGTTTCGGCTTCGGCATTTGTGTCCTGGTCCACCGATTGTCCCGTATCGCGCCACTTGCACGTATTGCCTCGGTTTCCTTGGGATCGGTTCTTGGTCTCTTGCCGCTGATACTGAGTGCTGACATCGCCAGACTTCTTCCGCAAGGGCAGTCTGACTGGATGTTGATCGTCGGGATAGGTTTGGTCACGGCGCTTGTGCCACAGCTGATATACACAATCTGCTCTCCCTTGATCGGCGCTTCTCAAACTGCGGTTATCGGAAGCATCGAGTTGCCGACGATGTTTGCTGTTGGTTTTTTTGCTTTTGGCGAGGCGATCACAACGCCCCAAGCTGTGGCGTGCGCTTTGGTTTTGGGTGCGATGGCGATCACCAGAAGTCGGACGACACGCACTGTAACCACAGTGATCGCGAAAGAGCCAAAGACTTAGGTTTTTGTTCGTGGCGTCCGTTCCGAATTATGGCGCGTACCACTTGCCATACCCTTCGTTCCCCTATAGATGCCGCCTCTATCGTCTTCGGGCGAGATTCTCTCGTGGGAGGTCGCTGGGATCGCGATCCCGGACCGGACCACGCAACATAATCTGGGTGAGACGCGTTTCACCTTAGTTGAAAGGAAAACCAAATGGCCAAGAAGCTTGCTGGTACAATGAAACTGCAGGTTCCTGCAGGTCAGGCGAACCCGTCGCCGCCAGTTGGTCCGGCGCTGGGTCAGCGCGGCATCAACATCATGGAATTCTGCAAGGCGTTTAACGCCAAGACCGCAGACATGGAGCCCGGCGCTCCGTGCCCGACCGTGATCACCTATTATCAGGACAAGTCCTTCACCATGGACATCAAGACGCCGCCCGCGTCTTACTACCTGAAAAAAGCGGCTGGTCTGAAGCCGGTCGGCAAGCGGAACCGTCCTCGTGGCGCGGAAAACCCAGGTCGCGAGACCGTGGCCACCGTGACCTCGAAGCAGGTTCGCGAAATCGCCGAAGCCAAAATGAAAGATCTGAACGCCAACGACGTCGAAGGCGCAATGCAGATCATCCTGGGCTCGGCCCGCTCTATGGGCATCGAGGTGAAGTAAGATGGCAAAACTCGGTAAACGTACCCGCGCTGCGCGCGAAGCTGTCGCTGGCAAGGAAAACCTGTCGGTTGAAGAAGCTGTTTCCCTGGTCAAAGGCAACGCAACCTCGAAATTCGATGAAACCATCGAGATTGCTCTGAACCTGGGCGTTGACACCCGTCACGCAGACCAGATGGTTCGTGGCGTTGTCGGCCTGCCGAACGGCACCGGCAAAGCAATGCGGGTTGCAGTATTCGCTCGTGGCCCGAAAGCCGAAGAGGCGCAGGCGGCAGGTGCCGATATCGTTGGCGCAGAGGACCTGATGGAAACCATTCAGGGCGGCACCATCGAATTCGATCGCTGCATTGCCACCCCTGACATGATGCCGATCGTTGGCCGTCTGGGTAAAGTTCTGGGCCCCCGTAACCTGATGCCGAACCCCAAAGTTGGCACCGTGACCATGGACGTGAAAGCAGCCGTGGAAGCAGCCAAGGGCGGTGAAGTTCAGTTCAAGGCGGAAAAAGGTGGCGTTGTGCATGCTGGCGTTGGCAAAGCGTCGTTTGACGAAGCCAAGCTGGTCGAAAACGTCCGTGCCTTTATCTCGGCTGTTGCCAAGGCCAAGCCGTCGGGCGCCAAAGGCACCTACATGAAGAAAATCGCGCTGAGCTCGACCATGGGCCCGGGCGTGACACTGGATGTAGCTGCTGCGTCGGGCGAATAACCCTGAACGCGAAATCAAGATGTTCTGAAACCCGGGTGGCCGTTGTCACTCGGGTTTTTCTTTGATGCCTATTGGAACGCTTGTTTTAGACGCAGCTCCAGCCGGTCGCGTTTGTGACGTTCGAAGTCGCTGCAGATGAAATCGGTTTGCCACAAGCGTAGCCAGTCTTTCAGCAATCGGCCGCGCAGGCAGCAATCGAGAATTTCCATATCTACTGGGTGGCGGTATTGGCGAAAGAACATCTCTTTATTTCGGGTGAGGATACCGCTTCGGTCGACGGTCGCGGCAGCTCCGTCCCGGAAGATGTCGGCCTTCAGGAAATCAACGATATCATAAACCGCAAGTTTTTCCCGCGTTTCCGTGAAATCCAGCCCGATTGCGGCACCTTGGCCCATGATTAAGTTTAGGCCATGAAAGTCCCCGTGCGAGAAAACCCGCAAATCCGGGCGGTTTCTCAGCGCGGCAGCTTCGGCAATAAAGCTGTCGATCATGGGCTGGCTGATCTGCGTTACATGTGATGGCAAGTTGGTAGACAGATCGCGAATACTCTCAGTCATCCAGCGGGGACGAAAGGCGTAATCAGACTGGCTTTGAAAGCTGTGTAGATCGTGCAGCCACGAACCTGCGCGTCGATAGATTTGTGCGACTTGGGCTTCGTTCTTACTGTTGTAGATAATGTCTGTGGCTGTCGGGCGGCTGACGAATTCTGTGACCATGAAGTGATCGCGCGGGGACAGGTAAACAGGGAGCACAACCCGATTGATCTTGTTGCCCTTGAAATGCTGGGTCAAGTGCTCCAGCAGAGTGAACTCTTTGCTCAGGCGCCCGGTCTCCGGGGAAACCGCGTCGAGTTTCAGCGCGTAGTGACGGCCTGAGCTCTCGACTTTCCAAACATGACGGGTGTCAGGGAAAGCATGCGACCGGCAGAGAAACGTCACCTGGGTGATCGGAGTGTTCAGACACCGCTGCGCCAATTCATCGGCGCAGGCGTTGGCCTTGTCGTATTCTTCAGGAGTGACTGCCGCCATTGTGTCTCAAACCTGCGCCCGTTTCTGGGTGCCCATGTTGGACGTGAACGCAGCAGAAAGTCACTGTCAATGGTCTGAGTGCGTTCGGCTTCGTCTTACTCGTGATCCAGAATGGCGTTTTCCAGGTTCGGAAAATAGGCCTGACCAGTTTTGATGCCCTGTGTCGGACGGGTAATGTCGTGCACATCTCGCCAATGCTCGCACCCCAGTTGCGCACTTTTTAGGCAGGCAAGGAAATCACCGGTTTTAGGTTCGTACCAAAAGATACGACCATCGAAAACGTTCCCGAAAATGATAGGGTCGGTCTTTGCGGTCAGTGTTTGCAGAGCCGGTGTTGTGGCATTCGTGGCAAGTTCCAGCACGAGGTCCCGGGTCATTTTGTTTGGCAAGACGTGCTCTACCGACTGTGTCGTTCTGCTGGGATGGATCGCGATGAAGGGTAGCCAGCTGAGGAGCATTAGATTGTCCAAAGTTGGAAGGTTCGACGACTCGCGGGATTCATCCGCGGTAAATATGACAACGGTACTCTCCAACAGGTCCCGGTCATCCAGATTCTGCATCAACTCAGCAATGGCCAGGTCGAGGTATTTCAGGGCGCGGTAACGGGCAGAAGGCTCTTGCGGCAGGAAGTCTTGTGGAACGTTGTACGGCGCATGTGTGCCTGTTGTCAGAACCGAAATAAACCAGGGTTGTGTTCCATCCAGCCCATCGATGTATGTGATGACGTTTCGAAACAGCGACTGGTCATCAATGCCCCAGCCATTGCGGAGCACATCACCGTCGGACGGCCAATCTTGATCTCCGCGCAACTCCTGAAAACCGAGTTCAGCAAGATGTTTGTCTTTTGACATGAATGCCAAGGGGGCGCTTTGCAGGAAGGCGGTGTGATAGCCTTGCCCGGAAAGAACAACCGGCAACGCCTCGGCGGTGACTTCGGCACTGTCTGCCAGATCGTTCCACTTGCGTTCGCTGGAGATGAAGCTTGGTACATCTCCGGTCAGAGTGGTGTAAAGCCCATTGGACGTG
Source organism: Ruegeria sp. AJ12 (assembly GCF_056536245.1). NCBI lineage: Bacteria > Pseudomonadati > Pseudomonadota > Alphaproteobacteria > Rhodobacterales > Roseobacteraceae > Ruegeria > Ruegeria sp. AJ12. The sequence continues at coordinate 3,737,833 of NZ_JBQFJJ010000001.1, read as the reverse complement.
ATCAGTTGATGCCCGACAAAACGTTCAAGGCTGATGTTCTGGTCTGCGAGTGTGCGCAAGGTTTCCATATCCGCTTTGGTCAGGCTGAAGCGGGACAGGCCTTCCAAGTACACAACGAGTATGTTCAACCGGTCCGGGCCAAGATCAATCAATTGGGCGCGCTCAAAAGCGACCGGATCGAAGGTTCTGTCCGAGGCCATGAGTTTTGACTGGCCGAGTGTTGGAAGCAGCGGATGCGATTGCAGCCATGCGGGTTCGCTGATGCGAAAACTGTTCGGGACATAAGTCAATGCGGCGACGCACAGAGCTGCTCCGGCAAATGCGCCAAGTCGGGCAACACGTCCCATGCGTTCCAGTCGCAGTAAAACCAGAGCAATGGCGAAGAAGACAGCTGCGTTCACGATGACATCCGAGGTCAGATGCGCATCAATAAATGTTGCGTCGGTTGCAAAGCCCAGAAGATCAAGATCGATAGACGTCAGATTGGCTTTAACGTGTTCGATGTTTGAAGCATAGAAAAACGCCAGAACACCGAGTGAGATCACAATAACCGAAGAGGGGGCAAACACAAACAACAGTGCAGCTACAGCGGCAAACAGCACGTCGCCGGCAGCACCCAGCCAAAGGACGGGTCCCTTGTCGTCAAAAAAGGCGGCTGTGGGGTCGAAACCTTCGTGGGCGTTATACGTCCAACCATAAGAACCCTTTGCGAAAGCCGTCAGGCAAAGATACCGATGATAGAGCGTGATCGTTAGGACGCTAATAAAGATGCTTCCGAAGCGCGGTGCGCGCTGCTTCAAGCGAAATGCTGATGTCATCGTCGAGGTGCCTGCTTGATCGCATTTTTGGCATAAAAACTCATATTGAGATGCCTATTGCAAGGTTGTTAGCGCCCCGACGAAGCGCGCATCAATGACAGGTGTGCTTTTTAGGCTGTTCTGAAGGATGCTCGTTGAGTGAGTTGACCGTTTCGCCTGGGCGCTGCAGTGTCGCCAAGTGGTGCAATTTACCTCTTGGAAACCGGAGTCATCTGCCCTAAAGAGAGCTGCGGAATAAAGCGTGCGATTCGTCGTGCGCTTTATTTCGTTTCGTCCAAGACGGTGGGTGACCTTGCGACAGGTCTTAATTCCCTGCCTGAGACGGGTAAGACCAAAGAATTTCGAGGGTCCCGCCCTCGGGCGCATTTTGGCCAATCCCGTAACTACGGACCTGAACGCCGGAGCGAAAGCTGCGGCAAATATGAGCCGGGGTGAGATATCGCCCCTAACTTGGAGAGAACTGTGGATAGAGCCCAGAAAGAGAAAGTGGTCGAGGAACTCGGCCAGATCTTCGAAAGCTCTGGCGTCGTAGTGGTTTCGCACTACGCCGGTCTGACAGTTGCCGAGATGCAGGACCTTCGCGCACGTGCTCGTGACGCGGGTGGCTCCGTGCGTGTTGCCAAGAACAGGCTCGCCAAAATCGCCCTTGAGGGTAAGCCGTGTGAAAACATGGCCGACCTGCTGACAGGGATGACCGTTCTGACCTATTCCGAGGACCCTGTGGCAGCCGCCAAAGTGGCCGAGGACTTCGCCAAAGAGAACCAAAAGTTCGAAATTCTTGGCGGCGCAATGGGTGAGAACGCTCTGGACCGGGCCGGTGTTACAGCCGTGTCGAAAATGCCTTCGCGTGAGGAGCTTATTGCTTCGATCGTGGGCTGTATCGGCGCGCCTGCTTCGAACATCGCCGGTGCAATTGGCGCACCTGCAAGCAACATCGCAAGCATCCTTTCCACCATCGAAGAGAAGGCGGAAGCTGCGTAAGCGGTTGGCACTGAATGATCTGCGTGGGGAAAACTCCCTGACGTTGGAACACACACTGTAAACGGAAAGAGCTGATACAATGGCTGATCTGAAGAAACTGGCAGAAGAGATCGTTGGTCTGACCCTGCTGGAAGCACAAGAACTTAAAACCATCCTCAAAGACGAGTACGGCATCGAGCCCGCAGCTGGCGGCGCCGTCATGGTCGCAGGCGCAGCTGGCGATGCCGGCGGTGCAGCTGAGGAAGAAAAAACCGAATTCGACGTCGTTCTGAAGAACGCCGGCGCTTCGAAAATCAACGTGATCAAAGAAGTTCGCGGCATCACCGGTCTGGGCCTGAAAGAAGCCAAAGAGCTGGTCGAAGCTGGCGGCAAGATCAAAGAAGGCGTGGACAAGGCAGAAGCCGAAGAGATCAAAGGCAAGCTGGAAGCAGCTGGCGCCGAGGTCGAACTGGCCTAAGTCAGCCCACTGGCGCATCGCTGATGTGCCTGGAAATTTGGCTGGTCCCGGAGAAATCCGGGTCCAGCCGAACCTGTCTTAGAAAGGGCCTCAACAGATGGGGCGTTTTCTAAGACACGGTTTTCGGATCGGGAGGCTGCCTTCGGGACGGTGGCCACGAATTGATCCGGACGTGTTGTCTCGATTGTGCAAGATGCCGGGGCCCGACGGTGTCTTTGCCCGCTGAGAACATCGAAAGGTGACATCTGACATGGCTCAATCGTTCCTTGGCCAGAAACGTCTTCGGAAATATTACGGCAAAATCCGCGAAGTGCTGGAAATGCCGAACCTCATTGAGGTACAGAAATCTTCTTATGATCTTTTCCTGCGCTCCGGCGATGCTGAACAGCCCACGGATGGCGAAGGCATCAAAGGCGTGTTCCAATCGGTTTTCCCGATCAAGGATTTCAACGAAACCTCTGTTCTGGAGTTCGTGAAATACGATCTGGAAAAACCCAAGTACGACGTTGAAGAGTGCATGCAGCGCGACATGACCTACAGCGCGCCGCTGAAAGTCACTCTGCGTCTCATCGTGTTTGATGTCGATGAAGATACCGGCGCGAAGTCGGTCAAGGACATCAAGGAACAGGACGTGTTCATGGGCGATATGCCCCTGATGACGCCGAACGGGACGTTCATTGTGAACGGCACCGAGCGTGTGATCGTGTCCCAGATGCACCGCTCGCCCGGTGTGTTCTTTGACCATGACAAAGGCAAAACCCATTCCTCGGGCAAGCTGTTGTTTGCCTGCCGCATCATCCCGTATCGCGGCAGCTGGCTGGACTTTGAGTTCGACGCCAAAGACATCGTATTTGCTCGGATCGACCGTCGCCGCAAATTGCCTGTGACAACCCTGCTGTATGCGCTGGGTCTGGATCAGGAAGCGATCATGGACGCGTATTACAACACCGTGTCCTACAAGCTGGACAAGAAGAAGGGGTGGGTCACGCTGTTCTTCCCCGAGCGTGTGCGTGGTACCCGTCCGACCTTTGATCTGGTTGACGCCAAATCCGGTGAAGTGATTGCCGAAGCCGGCAAGAAAGTGACCCCGCGCGCGGTCAAGAAACTGATCGACGAAGGCAAGGTCACCAACCTGCTGGTTCCATTCGATCACATCGTTGGCAAATACGTCGCCAAGGATATCATCAACGAAGAAACCGGTGCGATCTATGTCGAGGCCGGGGACGAGCTGACGCTGGAATACGACAAGGACGGCGATCTGATCGGCGGTACCGCCAAGGAGTTGATCGACGCGGGCATCACCGACATTCCGGTTCTGGACATAGACAACGTCAATGTCGGCCCCTACATGCGCAACACCATGGCGCAGGACAAGAACATGAACCGCGAAAGCGCGCTCATGGACATCTACCGTGTCATGCGCCCGGGCGAGCCGCCCACCGTCGAGGCCGCTTCGGCCCTGTTCGACACGCTGTTCTTTGACAGCGAACGCTATGACCTGTCCGCTGTTGGCCGTGTGAAAATGAACATGCGTCTGGCGCTGGACGCACCGGACACCACGCGCACTTTGCGCCGCGAAGACATCGTGGCCTGCATCAAGGCGCTGGTGGAGTTGCGCGATGGTACGGGCGACGTGGACGATATCGACCACCTCGGCAACCGTCGTGTGCGCTCTGTGGGCGAACTGATGGAGAACCAGTACCGCGTTGGCCTGCTGCGCATGGAGCGTGCGATCAAAGAGCGTATGTCGTCGGTCGAAATCGACACCGTCATGCCTCAGGATCTGATCAACGCGAAACCGGCGGCCGCTGCGGTTCGAGAATTCTTCGGCTCGTCGCAGCTGTCGCAGTTCATGGACCAGACCAACCCGCTGTCGGAAGTCACCCATAAACGCCGTCTCTCGGCGCTTGGCCCCGGTGGTCTGACACGTGAGCGTGCGGGCTTTGAGGTGCGCGACGTGCACCCGACCCACTATGGCCGGATGTGCCCGATTGAAACACCGGAAGGTCCGAACATCGGTCTGATCAACTCGCTGGCCACCTTTGCCCGCGTGAACAAGTATGGCTTCATCGAAACACCGTATCGCGTTGTCAAAGACGCGGAGGTGACGGATGAGGTCCACTACATGTCCGCGACCGAGGAAATGCGGCACACCGTGGCGCAGGCAAACGCGACACTGGACGAAAAAGGCAAGTTCAAGAACGAGATGGTCAACACCCGTCAGGCCGGGGACTACACTCTTGCGCCGGTCGAGAGCGTCGACCTGATCGACGTGTCGCCGAAACAGCTGGTCTCGGTCGCTGCATCGCTGATCCCGTTCCTTGAAAATGACGACGCAAACCGCGCTCTGATGGGCTCGAACATGCAACGTCAGGCGGTTCCGCTTCTGCGGGCCGAGGCACCGCTGGTCGGTACCGGAATCGAGGAAAAGGTTGCGATCGACTCAGGCGCTGCGATTCAGGCGAAACGCGCCGGTATCATCGACCAAGTCGATGCCCAGCGTATTGTTATCCGCGCCACCGAAGATCTGGAACTGGGCGATGCTGGCGTTGACATCTATCGTCTGCGCAAATTCCAGCGTTCGAACCAGAACACCTGCATCAACCAGCGTCCGCTGATCAAGGTGGGTGACACCGTCCAGAAGGGCGAGGTCATCGCTGACGGTCCGTCGACCGATATGGGTGAACTGGCCCTTGGTAAGAACGTGGTCGTCGCGTTCATGCCGTGGAACGGTTACAACTACGAAGACTCGATCCTGATCTCGGAACGTATCGCGCGTGATGACGTCTTTACCTCGGTCCATATCGAGGAATTCGAAGTTGCCGCCCGTGACACCAAGTTGGGCCCGGAAGAGATCACCCGCGACATCCCGAACGTCGGTGAAGAAGCGCTGCGCAACCTCGACGAGGCGGGCATCGTTTACATCGGTGCGGATGTTGAGCCGGGCGATATTCTGGTCGGCAAGATCACTCCGAAGGGCGAAAGCCCGATGACCCCGGAAGAAAAGCTGCTGCGCGCCATCTTTGGTGAAAAAGCATCTGACGTGCGCGACACCTCGCTGCGCGTGAAGCCGGGCGATTACGGTACGGTCGTAGAGGTCCGCGTCTTCAACCGTCACGGCGTCGAAAAAGACGAGCGTGCGCTGCAGATCGAGCGTGAGGAAGTCGAACGTCTGGCCCGCGACCGGGACGACGAGCTGGCGATCCTTGACCGCAACATCTATGCGCGTCTGCAGGGTCTGATCCTGGGTAAAACCGCTGTCAAAGGCCCGAAAGGCGTCAAGGCAGGATCGGTGATCACCGAGGACCTGCTGGAAACCCTGACCCGTGGTCAGTGGTGGCAGCTGGCACTGGAAGGCGAGCAGGACGCACAGATCGTTGAGGCTCTGAACGAGCAGTACGAAGTGCAAAAGCGCGCTCTGGACGCCCGTTTTGAAGACAAGGTCGAGAAAGTCCGCCGTGGCGACGACCTGCCGCCGGGTGTGATGAAGATGGTCAAAGTCTTCATCGCCGTGAAGCGCAAGCTGCAGCCGGGCGACAAGATGGCCGGTCGTCACGGGAACAAAGGTGTGATCTCCAAGGTTGTTCCGATGGAAGACATGCCGTTCCTGGCTGATGGTACGCCGGTTGACTTCTGTCTGAACCCGCTGGGTGTGCCGTCGCGTATGAACGTTGGTCAGATCCTCGAAACCCACATGGGTTGGGCCGCGCGCGGTCTGGGTCTGAACATCGACGAGGCTCTGGGTGAATACCGCCGCTCTGGCGATCTGACCCCGGTGCGCGAAGCGATGAAGCTGGCCTATGGCGAGAATGTCTATGAAGAAGGCATCACCGGTCTGGACGAGGATGGCCTGATCGAGGCTGCGGGCAACGTGACCCGCGGTGTTCCGATCGCAACCCCGGTCTTCGACGGTGCCAAAGAGGCTGACGTCAACGACGCGCTGGTGCGTGCGGGCTTCTCGGAAAGCGGCCAGTCGGTTCTGTTCGACGGTCGTACTGGTGAGCAATTCGCACGTCCGGTGACCGTGGGCATCAAGTACCTGCTGAAACTGCACCACCTGGTGGACGACAAGATCCACGCGCGTTCGACCGGGCCGTACAGCCTGGTGACCCAGCAGCCGCTGGGTGGTAAGGCGCAGTTCGGTGGTCAGCGCTTTGGTGAGATGGAAGTCTGGGCTCTGGAAGCTTACGGCGCCGCCTACACCCTGCAGGAGATGCTCACCGTGAAATCGGATGACGTCGCCGGCCGGACCAAGGTCTATGAGTCGATCGTCAAGGGCGAGGATAACTTTGAAGCGGGCGTACCGGAATCGTTCAACGTTCTGGTGAAAGAAGTCCGTGGCCTCGGCCTGAATATGGAACTTCTGGATGCGGAGGTCGATGAGTGAGCTTTATGCGGTCCTTCATAGCTCTTTTGGCTTTTGGAGCCTTCGCAGCTTGTGGGACTGCACATGAGAGCTTGATCGCTGTTGAAGAGCTTCGGGAAAATACCGAAGCCCCTCACGGCGACACACATCAATTAGTGCTGATGGAAACAACATATACAAACAAGATACCATCCAACTCTGAAAGTATTCAGTGGGCTGCTGCGCGACAATGCGGATTGCTCGGTGAAGACGCTCATGAAGAGGTGGTGTTGAACGAATCTGTGTTTCTCATCGGATCGATGCCCAACGGTGGCTCGTCGACTAGAATTTTTACCTTCCGTTGCCCGGAATCTGGAAAGGATACCTGATGAACCAGGAAATCACCAACAACCCGTTTAACCCGCTGACGCCCCCGAAGGTTTTCGACGAGATTAAGGTCTCGTTGGCGTCGCCCGAGCGGATCCTGTCTTGGTCCTATGGCGAGATCAAGAAACCCGAAACCATCAACTACCGGACGTTCAAGCCCGAGCGTGACGGTCTGTTCTGTGCGCGGATCTTTGGCCCGATCAAAGACTACGAGTGTCTCTGCGGCAAATATAAGCGGATGAAGTATCGCGGCGTTGTCTGCGAGAAATGCGGTGTGGAAGTCACCCTGCAAAAAGTCCGCCGTGAGCGTATGGGCCACATCGAATTGGCCGCGCCCGTTGCGCATATCTGGTTCCTGAAATCGCTGCCGTCCCGCATCGGTCTGATGCTGGACATGACGCTGCGCGATCTGGAACGCGTTCTGTACTTTGAAAACTATGTCGTCATCGAGCCCGGTCTGACCGACCTGACCTACGGCCAGATGCTGACCGAAGAAGAGTACATGGATGCGCAGGATGCCTATGGCATGGACGCGTTCACCGCCAATATCGGTGCCGAAGCCATCCGTGAGATGCTGGCCCAGATCGATCTGGAAGCCGAGGCCGAGCAGCTGCGCGCTGATCTGGCCGAAGCAACCGGCGAACTGAAGCCCAAGAAGATCATCAAGCGCCTGAAGGTTGTTGAATCCTTCCTCGAGTCGGGCAACCGGCCCGAGTGGATGGTGATGACCGTGATCCCGGTCATTCCGCCGGAACTGCGTCCGCTGGTTCCGCTGGATGGTGGCCGTTTCGCGACCTCGGATCTGAACGATCTGTATCGCCGCGTCATCAACCGGAACAACCGTCTGAAGCGTCTGATCGAGCTGCGCGCACCTGATATCATCGTCCGCAACGAAAAGCGGATGCTGCAGGAATCCGTTGACGCTCTGTTCGACAACGGCCGCCGTGGCCGCGTGATCACCGGCGCCAACAAGCGTCCGCTGAAATCGCTGTCGGACATGCTGAAGGGGAAACAGGGTCGCTTCCGTCAGAACCTTTTGGGTAAGCGCGTCGACTTCTCGGGTCGTTCGGTCATTGTGACCGGTCCGGAACTCAAGCTGCACCAGTGTGGTCTGCCCAAGAAGATGGCGCTGGAGCTGTTCAAGCCGTTCATCTACTCGCGCCTTGAAGCCAAGGGTCTGTCTTCGACCGTGAAACAGGCGAAGAAACTGGTCGAGAAAGAGCGTCCCGAAGTGTGGGATATCCTCGACGAGGTGATCCGCGAACACCCTGTCATGCTGAACCGTGCACCGACGCTGCACCGTCTTGGCATTCAGGCGTTCGAGCCGGTCCTTATCGAAGGCAAAGCCATCCAGCTGCACCCGCTGGTCTGCTCGGCTTTTAACGCCGACTTCGACGGTGACCAGATGGCTGTTCACGTCCCGCTGAGCCTTGAGGCCCAGCTGGAAGCGCGTGTTCTGATGATGTCGACGAACAACGTTCTGTCGCCTGCTAACGGCGCGCCGATCATCGTTCCGTCGCAGGATATGATCCTGGGTCTCTACTACGTGACCCTGGAACGCGAAGGCATGCCGGGCGAAGGCAAGGTCTTTGGGTCGATCGAAGAAGTTCAGCACGCGCTGGACGCGGGTGAGGTGCATCTGCACACCAAGATCACCGCCCGAATCACGCAGATCGACGACGAAGGCAACGAAGTTCAGAAGCGTTTTGAGACCACGCCGGGCCGTCTGCGTCTGGGTGCGTTGCTGCCGATGAACAACAAGGCGCCGTTTGAGCTGGTCAACCGTCTGTTGCGGAAGAAAGAAGTGCAGCAGGTGATCGACACCGTCTACCGCTACTGCGGTCAGAAAGAGTCGGTTATTTTCTGTGATCAGATCATGTCGATGGGCTTCAAAGAAGCGTTCAAGGCAGGCATCTCGTTCGGCAAGGACGACATGGTCATCCCGGGCGACAAGTGGGGCATCGTGGATGACACCCGCAATCAGGTGAAGGACTTTGAACAGCAGTACATGGACGGCCTGATCACTCAGGGCGAAAAGTACAACAAAGTTGTCGATGCCTGGTCGAAGTGTAACGACCGCGTCACCGAGGCGATGATGAGCACAATCTCTGCATCGGATCGGGCAGAGGACGGATCCGAGCAGGAGCCGAACTCGGTCTACATGATGGCCCACTCGGGTGCGCGTGGCTCGGTCACTCAGATGAAGCAGCTGGGCGGTATGCGTGGTCTGATGGCCAAGCCGAACGGTGATATCATCGAGACGCCGATCATCTCGAACTTCAAGGAAGGTCTGACCGTTCTTGAGTACTTCAACTCGACCCACGGTGCCCGTAAGGGTCTGTCGGATACCGCGCTTAAGACGGCGAACTCAGGCTACCTGACCCGTCGTCTGGTGGACGTCGCACAGGACTGCATCGTGCGTGAGATCGACTGCGGCACCGAGCGTGCGATCACCGCCGAAGCCGCCGTGAACGACGGTGAGGTTGTCGCCTCGCTGGCCGAGCGGGTGCTGGGCCGTGTCTCTGCCGATGACGTTCTGCGTCCGGGTACGGACGAGGTGATCGTGGCCGCTGGTCAGCTGATCGACGAACGTATGGCCGACACGATCGATGAGGCGGGTGTTGCCTCGATGCGCATCCGCTCGCCTCTGACCTGTGAGTCCGAGGAAGGCGTTTGTGCCACCTGCTACGGTCGTGACCTTGCACGCGGTACCATGGTGAACACAGGCGAAGCTGTCGGCATCATCGCCGCCCAGTCCATCGGTGAACCCGGTACGCAGCTGACGATGCGGACATTCCACATCGGCGGTGTTGCGCAAGGTGGTCAGCAGTCGTTCCAGGAAGCTAGCCAGGACGGTGTCGTTTCCTTCGAGAACCCGCAGATCCTGGCCAATGCCGCAGGCGAAAGCCTGGTCATGGGCCGGAACATGAAGCTGGTGATCAAGGACGAACATGGCGAAGAGCGTGCCAGCCACAAGCTGGGCTACGGCTCCAAGCTGTTCGTCAAGGATGGCGCATCGGTGGCGCGTGGCGACAAGCTGTTCGAGTGGGATCCCTACACCCTGCCGATCATCGCCGAGAAAGCCGGTACTGCGAAATACGTTGATCTGGTTTCGGGCCTCGCCGTCCGCGACGAGACCGACGATGCAACCGGCATGACCCAGAAGATCGTGATCGACTGGCGCGCGGCCCCCAAAGGCAGCGACCTCAAGCCCGAGATCATTCTGGTCGGCGAAGATGGCGAGCCGGTCCGCAACGATGCGGGCAACCCGGTTCACTATCCGATGTCGGTGGATGCGATCCTGTCGGTCGAAGACGGCCAGACCATCGAAGCCGGTGACGTTGTAGCGCGTATCCCGCGTGAAGGTGCCAAGACCAAGGACATCACCGGTGGTCTGCCGCGAGTGGCCGAACTGTTCGAAGCCCGTCGTCCGAAAGATCACGCGATCATCGCTGAAGCCGATGGTTACGTGCGCTTTGGCCGCGACTACAAGAACAAGCGCCGCATCAGCATCGAACCGGCTGACGAGTCCATGGAGACCATCGAGTACATGGTGCCCAAGGGCAAGCACATCCCGGTCGCCGAAGGGGACTTCATCCAGAAGGGTGAATACCTGATGGACGGTAACCCGGCTCCGCATGACATCCTGTCCATCATGGGTGTCGAGGCGCTGGCGGATTACATGATCGACGAGGTGCAGGACGTCTATCGTCTGCAGGGCGTTAAGATCAACGACAAGCACATCGAGGTCATCGTGCGCCAGATGCTGCAGAAGTGGGAGATCCTGGATTCAGGCGACACCACCCTGCTGAAAGGCGAGCATGTCGACAAGCAAGAGTTCGACGCGGCCAACGAGAAAACGATTTCTCGTGGCGGTCGTCCGGCGCAGGGCGAGCCGATCCTCTTGGGGATCACCAAGGCCTCGCTGCAGACGCGTTCGTTCATCTCGGCGGCGTCGTTCCAGGAAACCACGCGTGTGCTGACCGAAGCTTCGGTTCAGGGCAAGAAAGACAAGCTGGTCGGCCTGAAAGAGAACGTCATCGTCGGTCGCCTGATCCCCGCCGGTACCGGTGGGGCCACGCAAAGCGTCCGTCACATCGCGCAGAGCCGCGACAATGTGGTGATCGAAGCGCGCCGGGAAGAGGCCGAAGCCGCCGCCGCGCTGGCCGCGCCGGTGATGGAAGATGATCTGGTCGGTGACGAGCTTGACGTTCTGGTGGAAACCCCGGAAAGCCGCGAGTAAGTCTCGTCACAAAGAATTGGAAAAGGCCCTGCGATCGCGCGGGGCCTTTTTCGTTTGGTTCGAAAATGCGCTTCAAAAAACACTGCAGCAAATTTTTGCCGCCCAAGGTTGCGTAAAGGAACTCTAGAACAAGCTTAAGTGGACCCATCGTCAAATCCATGCGATTATTGGAATAATTCTTGGGATGGATTCCAATGATTGAGTTTAATGCTTCTTCAAGGGGTTCTTTGCGAATTGGGTTGGCGTTGAGTTGTGCTGCTTGCGTCGGGTTTCTGCCGCAGAATGTGCAAGCCCAAGCCAGCCCCTGCGCAAGCCTAGGAAATCTGTATTCGCTGAGCACGACAGAAGATGGAAGCCAATCACTTTGGTTGTCCCGGACGACAGCAGGTTCGGCATTCGCATTGGACGCTACAGCATCGTCAACTCGTGTCGACACATGGACCGGTGCCGGTTTGCATATCTCGGCCTCTCCGTTTGTCGCAGTAGGACCTGCCGGAGCCCATACACTGTTGGAGATTTCGGGTGACAGCACTGGTTGCGCGATTGCGACAACCAATCAATTGGCACGCCCTAACCAAACACTGCCACCTGTTCCGGGCGGTGGGGCCGGCGGAGGGGGCGCCGGCGGCGGACAAACCATAACCGAAAGCGCGATCATCGGTTTCTCCCCGACGCTATTGGGACATTGGTCAATTACCGAACGTTTGAGCAGACGATCGCTTGGACCGTATGGTGCAGAGGAATTGACAAGTTCTTCAACCAACGAAGAAAGTTTTGCCTGGTTTGATACGACTTTTTCCTATGCCAACAACGATCAGTATTCACGCGATGGAAGTGACTCAAGCGCTCAACTGATTTTCGGCATGGATATGTGGAGAGACGACGTCTTGCAGATTGGTTTTGCAGCCGGACTGGAGGCCGCCAATTCGAACTCCTTCAACACCACAGTTTCTACCGACATAAACAGCTATTTTGTGGGTCCCTATCTCGGGTGGCGACCGGACAATTCCACGTTGGTGGATGTTTGGCTCGGATACGCCAATCGGGAAGTCACCAACAGGATCGGAACCTTTGGGTCTTCTTTTGATGCGGATCGTTTCTTTGTCGATGCGAACCTCACCAGGCGCATAGACAGAGGCAACCTTTCGATATTTCCTAAACTGGGCGTCTTTTACGCACGTGACGACATGCCAGACCATCAATACACAGATGGCGTCACCGCATTCAACGTCGCCAGCAACGACGCCGAGACCCTTATTGCAAGAGTGGCCGTCGACGTGTGGGTCGACCCGATTGCCGGATCGAACGGAGTACAGTGGCTTCCGTTCTTTGGCGCAGGCGTCGATTGGTACGCAGAACGCCCCGGAGATGGCCTTGTTCTGGGCAATGATCTGGAAATCGAGAGCGTTGGTGATGTTGTCGCTTCTCTTTCTGCCGGGACGGACCTTTTGACGAAAAACGGCGGACGCTGGACAACCAGTGTTCTCTACGACGGCATTGGGTTGAGCGGGTATAACGAAGTCGAAGTCGAGTTTGCTTATAGTTTTGAGTTTTAAGCCCGAAGGTTGCCCAGACTGATTGGCGCGGTCGGTAATCAGGGGGATCACGATCCCGGTGGATGAATCTGGGTGAATCTGGCCACTGACGGCCGTACGGCAGTTGACAACGTGTCCGCTCGCTGGGCCAATGTGCCGGTTGATTTAGGCTGGTTCGAATTGCCATGACACCAAACGTTAAGGGCGCCTTGCTGATGATGGGCAGCATGGCGGCGTTCACCCTAAATGATACGCTGGTGAAGGTCGCCCTGCAGGAGATGCCCTTGTTCCAGCTTGTTGCGATGCGCGGGTGTCTGGCCGCCTTTCTCGTCTACCTGTTGGCCCGGTCACTTGGCGCTTTGCATCTGAATTTCTCGCGCCATGACAAATGGTTGGTTGCCGTGCGGTGTCTGGCTGAGTTGTCGGCGACCTTCTTTTTTCTCACAGCGCTGAAGAACATGCCGCTGGCGAATGTGACAGCCGTGCTTCAGGCACTGCCCCTGACCGTGACCTTGGGGGCCGCCTTGTTCTTTTCCGAGTACATAGGTTGGCGCCGTATTCTGGCCATCGCCATGGGTTTTGCGGGCATGTTGCTGATCGTACGGCCCGGGCCCGAAGGGTTCAGTGTGTTTTCGGCCTATGCCCTCGTGGCGGTATTGTGCGTTACCATCCGCGACCTGATTACCCGGCGCATGTCACCGGATGTCCCTTCATTGGTCGTCACCCTGGCGACTTCCATTTCTATCGCGTTCGCGGCGGCCATCGCCTCGGTATTCGAGGGATGGGTGCCACTTACGACCGGTACTGGCACCTTGGTGGCATCGGCAGCGGTGTTTGTCCTGATGGGCTACCTGTTCAGCGTTATGGTCATGCGTGTCGGCGACGTCGGGTTTGTCGCCCCGTTCCGGTACTCGAGCCTGATCTGGGCGTTGGGCCTGGGCTGGGGTGTTTTCGATGAGTGGCCGGACGGTGTGACGCTACTGGGTGCCGCGCTTGTTGTTGCAGCGGGAATGTTCACCTTGTTCCGCGAACGGGCGCGTCACACGGTCGAGTGAACCTGCCTTACGGTGTTTTGATCAATGGCAAAGCGCGCAATGAATTCGCCTTCCTGCTCTGGAGTGAGCGGCGACAGCTCCTTCTTGTTTTCGCGGGCTCCGGGGGCGTCATTGAAGTTGCTCAGGGTTCTGACCCACATGGGTGCATCCGGATAGCTGACAACCGGCATGAACCGCCCGATCCTGTGGTGGGTGAAGCTGATGATGGTTTGCTTGCAGCCGCCGGAAATGTACATACCGAGACCTACGCCCAGAAGATGCTTGTACACTTCGGTCGCCAGAATTCCACCGGCGGTCATCCGGGCGAAGAACCCTCTGTTGAAGTCGATTCCCACCGTGCGGTTGCGCTCCAACAAGATCTTGTTTTCTCCCGCGGCGCTGCGCAACCGCTCAATGAAATCAACGGACACTGCGTCGTCGTCGTCATGACGAAACTGCAGGCACGGCTGATCGGGGCTCGTCCGCGCCGCGTTCAGAATGTTCTTCATCACCTGCCTGTGCTTCAGACTGGTATCAGACGGGCGCTGCACGATCTGGACTTGTTTCATTCCCCCGGTCAGGTCGTGCAATCGGTCGAATGCCTCCTTGGGGAGGCAATCCCCGATCGCCACAATTAGCTGAAAATCGCCATCTGTCTGTTCCCGAAAGCAGGGCAGGGTGGAGGACTCAAAAAGGCGGAACCGTTCCTCAAGCCGGTCAGGTTGGTAGAGGTGTCGCCGTCGCTGTTCCACGGTGTCGTGTATGACTTGGAAACTGCCAAGGGCCGGGTAGGAAAAGCGGCATAGGCCGATGACTTGCATGATTCAACCGTTGTAGAACTCCGGGATCACTATGCCGGTGCCCTCGGTTGCCTGCAATGCGGCAGTGTCTCTATGACTTTGGATTTAACTGGATAACAGTGTGCTCCCAGACGGCTCGAACATGTGCAGGGTGTGCTGTTGACACTCGGCCCGACTCCCCCTATTACGCGCGACATCTCGGTACCGGGGGCCGCCCCATAACCGATTTCAGTAATGAACTGGTCAAGACCCGGACAATTTTGCCGTTCGCGTCCTCTGATAACCAACCGCGACGTTCACCTCGGAATGGGAACGCTCGCGGATTTTGCGCTTGTGGACGCATGAGTGCAGCGAATTTAACCGCACGCAGCGCGCGTGCATGTCATGTGTGTTGCAAAACGGGGAAAGAACCGGAATGCCAACTATTCAACAGCTGATCCGCAAACCGCGGCAGCCCAAAGTAAAACGCTCGAAGTCCATGCACCTGGAGCAGTGCCCGCAGAAACGCGGCGTCTGCACCCGCGTGTATACCACCACACCGAAAAAGCCGAACTCGGCGATGCGGAAGGTTGCCAAGGTGCGCCTGACCAACGGGTTCGAGGTCATCTCGTACATCCCCGGTGAAAGCCACAACCTGCAGGAACACTCGGTTGTTCTGATCCGTGGCGGCCGTGTGAAAGACCTTCCCGGTGTGCGTTACCACATCCTGCGCGGTGTTCTGGATACTCAGGGCGTCAAAGACCGTAAGCAGCGTCGTTCGAAATACGGCGCGAAGCGTCCCAAGTAAGAAGGAGAGGCTGATATGTCACGTCGTCACGCCGCCGAAAAACGCGAAGTCCTGCCTGACGCCAAATTTGGCGACAAGGTACTGACCAAATTCATGAACAACCTGATGATCGACGGCAAGAAGTCGGTCGCAGAGCGCATCGTCTACAACGCGTTTGACCGCGTTGAGACCAAGATCAAGCGCGCTCCTGTCGAAGTGTTCCACGAAGCGCTCGACAACATCAAACCGTCGGTCGAGGTTCGCTCGCGCCGGGTTGGTGGTGCAACCTATCAGGTTCCGGTCGAAGTGCGCCCCGAGCGCCGCGAAGCACTGGCCATCCGCTGGCTGATCACTGCTGCGCGCGGCCGCAACGAAAACACCATGGAAGAACGCCTCGCCGGCGAACTGCTGGACGCTGTACAGTCCCGCGGTACCGCTGTGAAGAAGCGCGAAGACACCCACAAGATGGCCGAGGCGAACAAAGCCTTCAGCCATTACCGTTGGTAATCCTAGAGGCTTAGACAAATGTCACGCGAATATCCTCTCGAACTGTACCGTAACTTCGGTATCATGGCGCATATCGATGCAGGCAAGACCACCTGCTCGGAGCGTATCCTGTATTACACCGGCAAATCCCACAACATCGGTGAGGTGCACGACGGTGCAGCCACCATGGACTGGATGGAGCAGGAGCAGGAACGCGGCATCACCATCACTTCGGCTGCGACCACCACGTTCTGGGAACGCACCGAGGACGGTCAGACCGCCGATACCCCCAAGCACCGCCTGAACATCATCGACACCCCCGGCCACGTTGACTTCACCATCGAAGTCGAACGCTCGCTGGCGGTTCTCGACGGTGCCGTCTGCGTTCTGGACGCAAACGCCGGCGTTGAGCCCCAGACCGAAACCGTGTGGCGGCAGGCTGACCGCTACAAGGTTCCGCGTATGGTGTTCGTCAACAAGATGGACAAGATCGGCGCGGACTTCTTCAACTGCGTTCGCATGATCGAAGACCGCACCGGCGCACGCGCTGTTCCGGTTGGTATTCCGATCGGCGCCGAGTCCGAGTTGGAAGGCCTGATCGACCTGGTGACCATGGAAGAGTGGCTGTGGCAGGGCGAAGATCTGGGCGCAAGCTGGATCAAAGCCCCGATCCGCAACGGCCTGAAGGACATGGCTGACGAATGGCGCGGCAAGATGATCGAAGCGGCTGTCGAAATGGACGACGACGCGATGATGGAATACCTGGAAGGCAATGAGCCCGACGTTCCGACCCTGCGCGCCCTGCTGCGCAAAGGGACTCTGGAAATCGCGTTTGTTCCGGTTCTGGGTGGGTCTGCGTTCAAGAACAAAGGCGTTCAGCCGCTGCTCAACGCTGTGATCGACTATCTGCCCAGCCCGCTGGACGTTGTTGATTACATGGGCTTCAAACCCGGCGACGAAGAAGAAGTTCGTGACATCGCCCGTCGTGCCGACGACAACATGGCCTTCTCGGGTCTGGCGTTCAAAATTATGAATGACCCCTTCGTTGGCTCGCTGACCTTCACCCGTATCTACTCGGGTACCATGCAGAAGGGCGACTCGATCCTGAACTCGACCAAAGGCAAGAAAGAGCGCATCGGTCGTATGATGATGATGCACTCGAACAACCGGGAAGAGATCGAAGAAGCGTTTGCGGGCGACATCATCGCGCTGGCGGGTCTGAAAGACACGACAACCGGTGACACCCTGTGTGACGCGAAGGATCCGGTGGTTCTGGAAACCATGACCTTCCCCGATCCGGTGATCGAGATCGCGGTCGAGCCCAAAACCAAGGGCGACCAGGAGAAGATGTCCCAGGGTCTGGCCCGTCTGGCCGCCGAAGACCCGTCCTTCCGCGTGGAAACCGATATGGAATCGGGTCAAACCATCATGAAGGGTATGGGCGAACTGCACCTGGACATTCTGGTGGATCGTCTGAAGCGCGAGTTCAAGGTCGAGGCCAACATCGGTGCGCCGCAGGTGGCCTATCGTGAAACCATCGGTCACGAGGTCGAGCATACCTACACCCACAAGAAACAGTCGGGTGGTTCGGGTCAGTTCGCCGAGGTGAAGATGATCATCTCGCCGACCGAGCCGGGCGAAGGGTATTCCTTTGAGTCCCGCATCGTTGGTGGTGCCGTGCCCAAGGAGTATATCCCGGGTGTTGAAAAAGGCATCAACTCGGTCATGGATAGCGGCCCGCTGGCCGGCTTCCCCGTGATCGATTTCAAGGTTGCGCTGATCGACGGTAAGTTCCACGACGTTGACTCGAGCGTTCTGGCGTTCGAAATCGCGGCCCGTATGTGCATGCGGGAAGGTATGCGCAAAGCTGGCGCGAAGCTGCTGGAACCGATCATGAAGGTCGAAGTGATCACGCCGGAAGAATATACCGGCGGCATCATCGGCGACCTGACCTCGCGTCGGGGGCAGGTGTCTGGACAAGAGCCGCGCGGAAACGCCATCGCGATCGACGCGTTTGTTCCACTGGCCAACATGTTTGGCTACATCAATACGCTGCGTTCGATGTCGTCGGGGCGTGCCCAGTTCACCATGCAGTTCGACCACTACGATCCGGTTCCGCAGAACATCTCGGACGAGATCCAGGCGAAATACGCATAGGCGAAGATTTGAGGGTGCGCGCTCGGCGGGCTCCCTTCATTACCGAAAAAGGAGGCCATCATGGCAAAGGAAAAGTTTGAGCGTACAAAACCGCACGTCAACATCGGCACGATTGGGCATGTTGACCATGGTAAGACGACGCTGACCGCAGCGATCACCAAGTATTTCGGTGACTTCAAGGCGTATGACCAGATTGACGGCGCGCCGGAAGAGAAAGCGCGCGGGATCACCATCTCGACCGCCCACGTGGAATACGAGACCGACGCGCGCCACTATGCGCATGTCGACTGCCCCGGCCACGCTGACTACGTCAAGAACATGATCACCGGTGCCGCGCAGATGGACGGCGCGATCCTGGTTGTGAACGCCGCTGACGGCCCGATGCCGCAGACGCGTGAGCACATCCTGCTGGGCCGCCAGGTTGGCATCCCGAAGATGGTTGTGTTCATGAACAAGGTCGACCAGGTCGACGACGAAGAGCTGCTGGAACTGGTGGAAATGGAAATCCGCGAGCTGCTGTCTTCGTATGAGTACCCCGGCGACGATGTTCCGATCATCGCAGGCTCGGCTCTGGCCGCGATGGAAGGCAACAACCCGGAAATCGGCGAAGAGAAGATCAAGGAACTGATGCAGGCGGTTGACGACTACATCGACACGCCGGAGCGCGAAGTCGACAAGCCGTTCCTGATGCCGGTGGAAGACGTGTTCTCGATCTCGGGCCGTGGCACCGTTGTGACCGGTCGTGTCGAGCGTGGCGTGATCAATGTGGGCGACGAGATCGAAATCGTCGGCATCCGCGACACCCAGAAAACCACCTGCACCGGTGTCGAGATGTTCCGCAAGCTGCTGGATCGCGGCGAAGCGGGCGACAACATCGGCGCCCTGCTGCGCGGCATCGACCGTGACGGCGTTGAGCGTGGCCAGGTTCTGTGTAAGCCGGGCTCGGTGACCCCGCACACCAAGTTCGAGGCCGAAGCCTATATCCTGACCAAGGAAGAGGGCGGTCGTCACACCCCGTTCTTCGCGAACTACCGTCCGCAGTTCTACTTCCGGACCACGGACGTGACCGGCACCGTGACCCTGGCCGAAGGCACCGAGATGGTCATGCCCGGTGACAATGTCGGTTTCAGCGTCGAGTTGATCGCGCCGATCGCGATGGAAGACGGCCTGCGCTTCGCCATCCGCGAAGGCGGTCGCACCGTCGGCGCAGGCGTCGTCTCGAAAATCATCGAGTGACACAGGCCGGATAAGTATTGAAAAGGCGTCCTTCGGGACGCCTTTTTACCTTGGACCGATGGATAAAAAGGTGCCGGTAGCTCTTATCAACATCTGCATGGGTTTGATTTGCGGTTGAATTGGAAACCGAGTCCCTTGTTTCTGAACCGTCTGGCCAAGACAAACAAAGAAATGGTTGGTGACCGGTTGCCTCGACCCCGGCACGAGAGGCTGGTATCGTATCGAGTTGCTTAACCCAGCCCGCTGATGTGGCGATTGTGTACCAAAACTTACAAGCGATTTTTTTGAATTTCTATGGAAAATTATCTTCTTCTGTCCTTTGTCCTGCTGGGAACGGGTATTGCCATTGTCCCGGTCGCCGTCTGGCTTGGGCTTGGTTCCGTTCTGGGGTTCCTGATTGCAGGCATGGTCCTGGGTCCTGCACTGGCCGCGCTGAATGTTGATGTTGGGAGCATGGAGCAGTTTGCCGAGTTTGGCGTCGTCATGATGCTGTTTCTCATCGGCCTGGAACTGGCACCAAAAAAACTCTGGGACCTGCGGCACAGGCTTCTGGGCTTAGGCGGCCTGCAACTGATTTGCACGACCCTTGCCATCATGGGTTTGGCGACAGCACTTGGCCAGCCATGGCAGGCGGGGCTGACAATTGGAGTGATATTTTCCCTGTCTTCCACGGCAATCGTGCTTCAGACATTGCACGAGAAGGGTTTGCTGATGGGCAGCGGCGGGCAGTCGAGTTTTTCTGTCCTGCTCATGCAGGATATTGCAGTGATCCCCATTCTGGCGCTTCTCCCGCTGCTGGCGATGCCTGATGTCGCGGCGACGGGCGTCAGTACCGTGAGCCACGGACCGACGACAAGCCCCGGATTATCTCTGAACCTTGTTCAGGCATTGCCCGAGTGGCTGAGAGCATTCGTGACCCTGAGTTCCATCATACTGGTCATCGTCGGCGGCTCTTATCTGACCGGGCCGGTGTTCCGATATGTCGAGTCCGCGAAACTGCCTGAGTTGCTTACAGCGATGGCCCTGACCATTGTCGTGGGCGTTGCCGTGTTGATGATGGTCGTTGGCCTGACACCGGCGCTCGGGGCATTCATTGCTGGTGTCGTGCTGGCCAACAGCGAATACCGGCCTGCCCTCGAAAAGGAAATCACGCCCTTCAAAGGTTTGTTTCTGGGTCTGTTCTTCGTGAGCGTCGGCGCCTCGGTGAATTTCGGGCTGATGTTCGATCACCTGGGTCTGGTGGTTGCCTTGACCCTTGGCGTGATGCTCATCAAGGCTGTGGTTCTGCTTATTCTCGGTCGCCTTTTTGGCGTGAAGGGTGCGAGTAATTGGCTGTTTGCGCTTGGCATGGCGCAGGCCGGGGAATTTGGTTTTGTTCTGCTGTCCTTTTCAGTCGCAACGCATGTGCTGAGCGCAGACCTGGCAAACACCCTGATCATCGTCGTTGCACTATCGATGGTGCTGACGCCGTTGTTTTTCGTGTTCTACGATAAGGTTGTTGCGCCCCGATATGCGCCGGTCCAGTCGTCAGGCGACTAAAGGCACAGCAACTCTTATCGAAGGCACCGAGATGGTCATGCTCGGCGACAACGTTGGTTTCAGCGTCGAACTGATCGCCCCAATCGCGATGGAAGACGGCCTGCGTTTCGCTACCCGCGATGGCGGCCGCGCCGTCGGCGCCGGCGTTGTGTCGAAAATCATCGAGTAAGTCGGCTCTGCCGACTGGTGGGCGGCAGTTGCTCTGAAAGAGCAATGAGAGCCCACACCGTTGAACTAAAGAAGGCCGCTCCCTCGGGGCGGCCTTTTTTGTTTGTGTGAAGACCTTTGGCTATTTACAAATATCAACCAATTCTTCCAGCGCTTCTATCAGAGGTGAATTGTTATCTGCTGAATTGTAGTGTTCGGCGTGCGAGCTACCCAAATCACTCGTGCAATGCGTTTCATTGCATTCGATGGCTGTCTCCCGAATGAGCTGGCCAGCAGGCTGAAGAGCTTCATCGTTGTTGTAGGTTTCCATGATCGCAATCGAGTAGTTTTCGGCATTGTCACCCCCACCACTAAATACAACGTAATGGTCATCCGCTCTCAGGATGCGGAGGTCTGCAATCGGAGTTTTCAAATAGGTTCCCTGATGCAAGATACCGTTTTGATCTGAAGTTTCCGTGGCGATCAAAAATATACATTTCTGTGGAAAGGAGATTTGCTGGGTTTTCTTTCGTCCGGCTGCCTGCGGCTGTGATGTCAAAGACATCTTGGCGATCTTGTGAGTCAGGCTCTCATAGTCGGTTTCGCCAGCTAAAACCGCGCGACAAGCTACGATGATTAGAATGGAGGCACCTAATAGGTGTTTCATATTGTTTCCTTCGAATGACGTTAGTCGACGGTTGGTATAATCCATATGGAGAAATCCCAATACCAAAAGCAACTTTAACGCGCGATGATTCCGTTTGCAGAGCAAGGATTCCCCCTTGCCAAACCCCTCCAACCCCACTACTACGCGCGAGTTCTCAACAAGAACGTCAAGGCGGGGTGATTCCCGCCTTTTGGGTTCGAAGAGGGTTGGCGATGCGCGCTTGTCCTCCTCTCAACCTCAACGCCTGATAAAAGGCTGTTAATATGCAAAGCCAAAACATCCGTATTCGG
Organism: Ruegeria sp. AJ12; assembly: GCF_056536245.1. Classification (NCBI taxonomy): domain Bacteria; kingdom Pseudomonadati; phylum Pseudomonadota; class Alphaproteobacteria; order Rhodobacterales; family Roseobacteraceae; genus Ruegeria; species Ruegeria sp. AJ12. The sequence goes on along the minus strand of NZ_JBQFJJ010000001.1, from coordinate 3,715,945 downwards.
CTGAAGGCATTTGACTATCGCGTTCTGGATGCCAGCACGCAAGAGATCGTCAACACTGCCAAGCGGACCGGCGCGAACGTGCGCGGCCCGATCCCGCTGCCGAACAAGATCGAGAAGTTCACGGTTCTCCGTGGCCCTCACGTTGACAAGAAATCCCGCGACCAGTTCGAGATCCGCACGCACAAGCGTCTCTTGGACATCGTTGATCCGACCCCCCAGACCGTTGACGCGCTGATGAAGCTCGACCTCGCTGCTGGTGTGGACGTCGAGATCAAGCTGCAGTCGTAAGATCGGAGGGTATTATTCATGCGCTCTGGTATTATCGCAAAAAAAGTTGGCATGACCCGCCTGTTCATGGAAGACGGAAAGCAGATCCCTGTGACCGTTCTTCACCTGGACAACCTGCAGGTCGTTGCACAGCGTACCGCTGACAAAGATGGCTACACCGCCGTTCAGCTGGGCGCCGGTGCCGCCAAGGCAAAACGCACCTCGAAGGCCATGCGCGGTCACTACGCCGCTGCAAAGGTCGAGCCCAAGCGTAAACTGGCCGAGTTCCGCGTCTCCGAAGATGGCCTGATTGATGTGGGTGCCGAGATTTCGGCAGAACACTTCCTGGAAGGTCAGAAAGTTGACGTTTCGGGCACCTCGATCGGTAAAGGCTTTGCCGGTGCGATGAAGCGTTGGAACTTTGGTGGTCTACGCGCCTCGCACGGTGTTTCGATCAGCCACCGTTCGCACGGTTCGACTGGTCAGTGTCAGGACCCGGGCAAGGTTTTCAAAGGCAAGAAGATGGCCGGTCACATGGGTGCTGCCCGTGTCACCACCCAGAACCTGGAAGTTGTCAAAACCGACGCCGACCGGAACCTGGTCTTCATCAAAGGCGCCGTTCCCGGGCCGAAATCGGGCTGGGTCACCGTCAAGGACGCCGTGAAGAAGAAAGCACCGGAAGGCCTGCCTTTCCCGGCTGCTGTGAAATCGGCTGTGTCTGAAACAACCGAAGCACCTGCGGAAGAAGCGCCCGCGGAAGGTGGTGAAGCATGAAACTTGATGTAATCAAACTGGACGGCAAAAAAGCCGGCAACATCGAGCTGGATGCGGACCTGTTCGGTCTCGAGCCGCGCGCGGACATCCTGCACCGAGTGGTCCGTTGGCAGCGCAACAACGCGCAGGCCGGCACCCACAAGGTCAAGACCCGCCGCGAGACCAGCTACTCGACCAAGAAGATCTATCGCCAGAAGGGCACCGGTGGCGCACGCCATGGTGACCGTAACGCGCCGATCTTCCGTGGTGGTGGTATCTACAAAGGCCCCGTCGTGCGCTCGCACGGCCACGACCTGCCCAAGAAGTTCCGCAAGCTTGGCCTGCGCCATGCTCTGTCGGCGAAAGCCAAGGCAGGTGAACTGGTTGTGATCGAGAATGCCGAAGCCGAAGGCAAGACCGCCGCTCTGGCCAAACAGGTTGCAAACCTGGGCTGGAAACGCGCTCTGGTCATCGACGGCGCGACCGTGAACGAAGGGTTCCTGAAAGCGTCCAAGAACATCGAAGGTCTGGATATCCTGCCGTCGATGGGCGCAAACGTCTATGACATCCTCAAGCGTGACACTCTGGTGCTCACCAAAGCGGCTGTCGAAGCACTGGAGGCTCGTCTGAAATGAGCGCGAAGGCAGAACACTACGACGTGATCCGCAAGCCGATCATCACCGAAAAGTCGACCATGGCCTCTGAGAATGGCGCGGTTGTCTTTGAAGTGGCGATCGACAGCAACAAGCCGCAGATCAAAGAGGCCGTTGAGGCGCTGTTTGGTGTGAAGGTCAAAGCGGTGAACACCACCGTGACCAAAGGCAAGGTCAAGCGGTTCCGCGGTCAGCTGGGCCGTCGGAAAGACGTCAAGAAAGCATATGTGACCCTGGAAGAGGGTAACACCATCGACGTGAGCACCGGTCTCTGATCGAACCTGTCTTTGGAGAGAGATAAAGGCCCCCGCGAAAGCGGGGGCTTTTTTTGCTATTCCGATGCTGAGTGTGGATCAGTTTGTCGCACAACTTAGGATTGTGAATGTTTGATGAGCTTGTAGGCTTGACTTTAAGTGAAAAGTGTATAGAACAAAAAGAGAACAAATTGGCGACTAGAAACGTGAAAGACCCGATTCAAAGAGTCAGAGATCCGGTACATGATCTGATCGAATTTGATACAAGTGAGGAGCTCGAAAGGGTAGTTTGGCGGCTCCTTCAAAGCCAGCCGTTTCAAATGCTGCGTAGGGTTAAGCAACTTGGCTTTTCTGAACTCGTTTACCCTGGCGCAACTCACACTCGATTTGCACATAGCGTTGGCGTTTTTCATACTGCTCGTGAGCTGATGAAAATCGTTCGTAAAAAGGCACCGTACAACCAAACGCGGGAGGGTATCGCGCTTGCTGCTGCGCTAGTGCATGATGTTGGGCATGGGCCGTTCAGTCATGCATTTGAGACTGTTGGAAAGCGTCTTGATCTAAAGTTGGCTGATCATGAAGTGATGAGTGATGAACTTATTCGAAATGGCGAGATTGCAGAAATCTTGAATACCGAGATAATGTCGGGTTTCGCATCGAATGTCGCCAATATGATAAAGAAAGAAGGGCAAATCACCCTTCATAATTCCGTCGTTTCCAGCCAATTTGACGCAGATCGCTTGGATTATATGCAGCGAGACCGACTTATGACCGGCAGCAAGCATTCGGCTATTGATCTGACTTGGCTGCTTGCAAATCTAGACATTGCTGATGTTCCGACGGGCATCGATGATACAAAGCTTGGTTCCATGCCAATTTTTGTCATTGGCCCGAAGGCCATACAGGCAGCGGAAGCTTACGTAATGGGGCTGTTCCAACTATACCCGACAATTTATTTTCATAAGACTACTCGAGGTGCAGAGAAGCTATTTGCAGAAATTCTGGTTCGTGTGGTGCAGTTGGTGAATGACGGTTCGCTCGCTAAGACAGGCTTACCTACGAACCATCCGTTGGTTAAGTTTGCTTATGATCCTGAGAGTGTGGATACAGCCTTGACTTTGGATGATACGGTTGTTTGGGGTGCCCTTCATCTTTTGCGCGAAGCGGATGACCCTGTTCTTTCTAAGTTTTCTGAAAGACTGCTGAATCGTAAACTTTACAAGTGTTTCGATATCCGGGCAGAGGTTGCTCATAGATGTGATCCCTACAACTCCGGTGCTGATCAAGATGTAGACAAAATTGATAAATGTTGCGCTTCTGTGTACCTAAAGCTACAACAGTGGCAAGAAAAGCAAAACGGGGCCGCTCCGCGCATCATCAATGATGTTGCTGAGCGAAAGCCGTATAAACCGAGCGGTGGCAATGGACAGACCGAGCAAATCAATGTTCGCACAGACGGTGGCGAGTTGATTGATATTATCCAGCGTTCTGAGATTGTGGACTCTCTCAGAGTCTATAAGCTTAACCGCGCATATTATGATGAGTCCGACCAAGAAGCCCAAAAAGTCATTCAAGATATCATTGAAGGGGAGATCAACTGATGTCCGATGTTAAGATCCAAGAAGTGGCGAAGATCATTCAGGATGCGGGTGGCAAGATCGTAGGCCGTACTCGTCTTCAGAAAATAGCATACTTGCTTGCTGCGACTGGCCTCGATGACAGCTTTCGCTTTTCTTATAAACATTATGGTCCTTTTAGCGAGCAACTTGCTTCCTCTGCTAAGTTTGGTGCTCTCTTGGGTAGTTTGCATGAACGTCAAGACAACGCAGCTTGGGGAGGCACCTATTCAACTTACACGGTCGACGAGGCCCCAGAATTAGAAGGTACTGACGCTCGGAGTTCTCTCGCGACTATTGCATCAAAGGCTGATTCAATTGAACTGGAATTGGCTGCTACTGCTGTTTTCTTGGCCTACGAGGGATATCCTGACCCTTGGAGTGAAACAGCGCAACGTAAGCCGGAAAAGGCTACAGATTTGCGTGTTGGTAACGCGAAGTCGCTTCTGGCTGATCTCTCGAGCGTTAATGTTCCAAACCCTATTCCGCAGGCTTTGTATTCTTAGTGTTGGATAGTGGGTGATCTATCAGTTCACCTATAGACACCCACCCCCAACCCTGTTACACGCTCCCAATCTTGCGGCCTCGGATTCGTTCCGGGGCCTCTGATATTTGTAACCGGGGACCTTCGGGGCCCTATACCCTTGGCACCTACGGGGGCCTATCACATAGCGGGGAAATCCCCGCACTTGCTAAACGGAAGACAGAAAGCATGGCACTCAAGTCGTACAAGCCGACGACGCCGGGCCAGCGCGGGCTGGTGCTGATCGACCGTTCGGAGCTTTGGAAAGGACGTCCGGTCAAGTCTCTCACTGAGGGTTTGACCAAATCGGGCGGCCGGAACAACACCGGACGGATCACTTCACGCCGCCGCGGCGGTGGCGCAAAGCGTCTCTACCGGATCGTTGACTTTAAACGGAACAAAATGGATGTCACGGCAACCGTCGAGCGGATCGAATATGACCCGAACCGGACCGCATTCATCGCACTGGTAAAATACGAAGACGGCGAGCAGGCCTATATCCTGGCTCCGCAGCGTCTGGCTGTTGGTGACAAAGTCGTGGCATCCGCCAAGGCCGACATCAAGCCGGGCAACGCAATGCCGTTCTCGGGCATGCCCATCGGTACCATCGTCCACAACATCGAGATGAAGCCTGGCAAAGGCGGTCAGATCGCACGTGCGGCCGGTACTTACGCCCAGTTCGTTGGTCGCGATGGCGGCTACGCTCAGATCCGTCTGAGCTCGGGCGAGCTGCGCATGGTCCGTCAGGAATGCATGGCCACCGTTGGTGCCGTGTCCAACCCCGACAACAGCAACCAAAACCTCGGTAAAGCCGGTCGTATGCGCCACAAGGGCGTTCGTCCGTCGGTTCGTGGTGTTGCAATGAACCCGATCGACCACCCGCACGGTGGTGGTGAAGGTCGTACCTCGGGTGGCCGTACGCCGGTTACTCCGTGGGGTAAGGACACCAAGGGTAAGCGTACCCGCAACAAGAACAAAGCGTCCCAGAAGCTGATCATCCGCTCGCGGCACGCCAAGAAGAAGGGACGTTAATCTATGTCTCGCTCTGTTTGGAAGGGTCCTTTCGTCGATGCTTACGTGCTGAAAAAAGCCGAAGCAGCGCGCGAGTCGGGCCGCAACGAAGTCATCAAAATTTGGTCGCGTCGTTCCACCATTCTGCCCCAGTTCGTGGGTTTGACCTTTGGTGTGTACAACGGCCAGAAGCACATCCCCGTCAACGTCTCGGAAGACATGATTGGTCAGAAGTTCGGTGAATACTCGCCAACCCGCACCTATTATGGCCACGCCGCAGACAAAAAAGCGAAGCGGAAGTAAGTCATGGGCAAGGAAAAGAACCCCCGCCGCGTGGCTGAAAACGAAGCAATGGCGAAAACCCGCATGCTTCGCACCAGCCCGCAGAAACTGAACCTGGTTGCGCAAATGATCCGCGGCAAGAAAGTTGAGAAGGCTCTGACCGACCTGACTTTCTCGAACAAGCGTGTCGCGCAGGACGTCAAGAAGTGCCTGCAGTCCGCAATCGCGAATGCCGAAAACAACCACAACCTGGACGTTGATGAGCTGATCGTCGCCGAAGCATGGGTTGGTAAAAACCTGGTCATGAAGCGCGGCCGTCCGCGTGCCCGTGGCCGTTTCGGCAAGATCATGAAGCCGTTCTCGGAGATCACCATCAAGGTGCGTCAAGTTGAGGAGCAAGCCTAATGGGTCATAAAGTAAATCCGATCGGCATGCGCCTGCAGGTCAACCGCACCTGGGACAGCCGCTGGTACGCCGACACCAAGGACTACGGTGATCTTCTGCTGGAAGACCTCAAGATCCGTGAGTTCATCAACAAAGAGTGCAAGCAGGCCGGTGTTGCCCGTGTGATCATTGAACGTCCGCACAAGAAGTGCCGCGTCACGATCCACACAGCACGTCCCGGTGTCATCATCGGCAAGAAAGGTGCAGACATCGAAGTTCTGCGCAAAAAGCTTGCTCGCATGACAGACAGCGAACTGCACCTGAACATTGTCGAAGTACGCAAGCCCGAGCTTGACGCGCAGCTGGTTGCCGAGTCCATCGCTCAGCAGCTGGAGCGTCGTGTTTCGTTCCGTCGCGCAATGAAGCGCTCGGTTCAGAACGCCATGCGCATGGGCGCCCTGGGTATCCGGGTGAACGTTGCTGGTCGTCTGGGCGGCGCCGAAATCGCACGGACCGAGTGGTACCGCGAAGGCCGCGTGCCTCTGCACACCCTGCGTGCCGACATCGATTACGCACATGCCGAAGCGATGACCCCTTACGGGATCATCGGGATCAAGGTCTGGATCTTCAAAGGTGAGATCATGGAGCACGATCCGCAGGCACGTGACCGTAAAGCACAGGAACTCCAGGACGGCCCTGCACCTCGTGGTGCTGGTGGCGGTCGTCGCTAAGGAGGGAAAGATATGCTTCAACCAAAGCGTACTAAATTCCGCAAGATGCACAAAGGCAGGATCAAGGGCGAAGCCAAGGGCGGCTCTGATCTGAACTTTGGCACTTACGGTTTGAAAGCACTGCAGCCCGAGCGCGTCACCGCGCGTCAGATCGAAGCTGCACGTCGTGCCATGACCCGTCACATGAAACGTCAGGGTCGCGTCTGGATCCGGATCTTCCCGGATACGCCCGTGACCTCGAAGCCGACCGAAGTCCGTATGGGTAAAGGTAAAGGCTCCGTTGACTTCTGGGCCGCGAAGGTGAAGCCCGGTCGTGTGATGTTCGAGATCGATGGCGTCAATGACGACATCGCGCGCGAGGCTCTGCGCCTGGCTGCGATGAAGCTGCCGATCAAGACCCGCGTTGTGGTCCGCGAAGACTGGTAAGCGATTGGGGCCTCGGCCCCGTTTGTGACAAGATTGACCCCCGTCGGGATACCGGCGGGGGTTTTCCATTTGAAACCTGCTCAGCCGATAACTACCTAATACGCAGTCAATTAAAGATCATTGTTCGGTCGAGACTATAGCGCATGTGTCACTAGGAACAGTTTTGACGGTAATAGTAATTTTCGGCGTGGTGCCGTTAGCTGCAATCGGCTTGAGCTACATTGTTCGAAGCAAGATTTTGAAACTATTTTTGCGTTATGGCGGCCTCTATTTTGGCATAGCGTTGAATTTGCATTTTCTTTTTGATGCTGACTGCGCGACCGACAAGTTTTCATACTACCGTTGTAGTATTATTCCGCAGACCATTGCTGAAATCTTTAGCTTTATGAACGTCCTTAACATGGTGGCTTATGTCTTCTGGGTGCCACCCATCATTGTGCTGCTTCTCTTGTGGGAGCTGAAGGTCAGAATGTCCAAGTGACTGAATGAACGCCGTGATGATGTTTTGCGGTCAAAGAAGCGTCGGGAATTTGCCTCTCGCAGTCGGTGATCGGTTTGGATAGGAACGCACTCATGCCACAGATTGAATCACTCTTCGTCACCCGCCTCTATCGCGCCACTCTGTCCGAATTCGACCCAAAGATCGATCCGGAAGAGTTGGAAAGCTCTTGTCTTGTCATTGCGGAGGATGATGAGTCCGGGCAGGAATGGTGTGAGGAAAACGGCTACCCCGGCTACACCAGCTATGCTTCGCTGACCGATCTGCCCTGGCGGTTCCCGATTTTCGCCGATTTGGTCAAAGCGCTGGATCAGCATGTTGCGGCCTTTGCCAAGGATCTGGAGTTCGATCTGGGCGAGGGCGAGCTTAAGCTGGAAGACATCTGGATCAACATTCTGCCCGAGGGCGGGATGCATGCCAGCCACCTGCACCCTCACAGTGTGATCTCGGGTACCACTTATGTGGCGATGCCCAAAGGGGCCAGCGCGCTGAAGTTGGAAGACCCCCGCTCAGGCCGCATGATGGCGGCACCGACGCGCATCAAAGGCGGGCGGCGAGATTTGCAGCCGTTCATCTATGTGAAGCCGCAGGTGGGTGATGTGCTGCTTTGGGAAAGTTGGCTGCGCCATGAGGTGCCGATGAACATGGCTGAGGATGAGCGGATCAGTGTCAGCTTTAACTACAAATGGGATTGATCCCTGCATGGGAAACGCAATGGATGCAGTCTCATTTGGATAGTGAAACTTTCCCTTGCCACCCACCCCCTAACCCCCTATAGAGCGGCATCTTGCGATCTCCCGGCGTTGTCGGGCGATTCGTATGTCTATCATTCATCCACCAGGTCCAAGGTGACCCTGTAAGGGGGCCTTCTGGTGTTTTGAGCAAAGGAAAAAGGCGATGAACGCCCAAGAACTGCGTGAAAAGACTCCGGACCAGCTCCGCGAGGAACTGGCCAACCTGAAGAAAGAAAGCTTTAACCTGCGCTTTCAACAGGCAACCGGTCAGCTGGAAAGCACCGCTGGCATCAAAGCGGCCCGCCGCAACGCTGCCCGCGTCAAAACCATTCTGAACGAAAAGGCCGCTGCCGCGGCATCCGAGGAGTAATCAGATGCCCAAGCGTATCCTGTCCGGCACCGTAACCAGCGACGCCAACGAACAGACAGTAACCGTATCCGTCGAGCGCCGCTTTACGCATCCGGTTCTGAAGAAAACCATCCGTAAGTCCAAGAAATACCGGGCTCACGATGAAAAGAACGCCTTCAAGGTCGGCGACACAGTCCGCATCATCGAATGCGCGCCGAAATCGAAGACGAAACGTTGGGAGGTTCTGGAGGCGTAAGCTTTCAGGACTTTTCATTTGTCGAAACCCTGGGGGATCTAAGCAGAACAGCCCCCACAGGTCGGGAGAAACCACATGATCCAGATGCAGACCAATCTGGATGTCGCTGACAACTCTGGCGCACGCCGAGTTCAGTGCATCAAGGTCCTGGGTGGTTCCAAGCGTAAATACGCCTCTGTTGGCGACGTCATTGTCGTCTCGGTGAAGGAAGCCATCCCGCGCGGCCGCGTAAAGAAAGGGGACGTCCGCAAGGCCGTCGTCGTACGCACCGCCAAGGAAGTCCGTCGCGAAGACGGCACTGCGATCCGTTTCGATCGCAACGCTGCCGTCATCCTGAACAACAACAACGAGCCGATCGGTACCCGTATCTTTGGCCCCGTTGTTCGCGAACTGCGCGGCAAGAACTTCATGAAAATCATCTCGCTCGCTCCGGAGGTGCTGTAATCATGGCTGCTAAACTCCGCAAAGGCGACAAGGTCGTCGTGCTGGCCGGCAAGGACAAGGGCAAAGAGGGCACCATTACCTCGGTTGACCCCAAAGCCGGTAAGGCTGTTGTCGACGGCATCAACATCGCCATCCGTCACACGCGCCAGACCCAGAACTCTCAAGGCGGTCGTTTGCCTCAGGCAAACCCGATCGAGCTGTCGAACCTGGCGCTGCTGGACGCAAACGGCAAAGCAACCCGCGTTGGCTTCCGCATGGAAGGCGGCAAGAAAGTGCGCTTCGCCAAGACCACGGGGGACGTGATCGATGCTTGATACCGCAAACTATACCCCGCGTCTGAAAGCTCAGTACGCTGAAACCATCCGCCCCGCTCTGAAAGAAGAGTTCGGCTACAAGAACGACATGCAGCTGCCCAAGCTGGAAAAAATCGTTCTGAACATCGGCTGTGGTGCAGAAGCTGTCAAAGACTCGAAGAAAGCCAAGGCGGCGGTCGAGGACCTGACTGCGATTGCCGGTCAAAAGGCCGTTGCGACGCTGGCGAAAAAGTCGATCGCGGGTTTCCGCGTCCGGGAAGACATGCCGCTGGGTGCGAAAGTAACCCTGCGCGGTGACCGGATGTACGAATTCTTGGATCGTCTGATCACCATCGCGATGCCGCGCGTGCGTGACTTCCGCGGTGTGAAGCCGTCTTTTGATGGTCGTGGCAACTTTGCCATGGGCATGAAAGAGCACATCGTGTTCCCGGAAATCGACTTTGACAAAGTCGACGAAGTCTGGGGCCTGGATATCGTAATCACCACCACAGCGAAAACCGACGCTGAAGGTAAGGCACTGTTGAAAGCGTTCAACATGCCCTTCAACGCCTAAGCGCCGGGAGGAAAGAGACATGGCTAAAAAAGCAATGATCGAACGCGAGAAGAAGCGCGAGCGCCTGGTGGCCAAATATGCCGCAAAGCGTGCCGAGCTGAAAGAAATCGCGAATGACGAGAGCAAGCCGATGGAAGAGCGTTTCAAGGCGCGTCTGAAACTGGCGAAACTGCCGCGCAACAGCTCGGCAACCCGTCTTCACAACCGGTGTCAGCTGACCGGTCGTCCCCACGCTTACTACCGTAAGCTGAAGGTCAGCCGTATCGCGCTGCGCGAGCTGGGTTCTGCTGGTCAGATCCCCGGCATGGTGAAATCGAGCTGGTAAGGGAGACATAGATATGAATGATCCTATCGGCGATATGCTCACCCGTATCCGCAACGCGCAAATGCGCGGCAAGTCCACCGTATCCACCCCGGCGTCCAAGCTGCGCGGTTGGGTTCTGGACGTGCTGGCGGACGAAGGTTACATCCGTGGCTATGAAAAGACGACCGGTGAAAACGGTCATCCGGCCATCGAAATCAGCCTGAAATACTACGAAGGCACCCCTGTTATTCGCGAACTGAAGCGGGTCTCGAAGCCCGGTCGTCGCGTATACATGGGCGTCAATGACATCCCGCAGGTCCGTCAGGGTCTGGGCGTGTCGATTGTCAGCACTCCGAAAGGTGTGATGTCGGACCAGAACGCTCGCTCCAACAATGTTGGCGGCGAAGTGCTCTGCACCGTCTTCTAAGGAGGTCTGCAATGTCTCGTATTGGTAAAAGACCGGTCGAGCTGCCCAGCGGCGTTTCCGCCTCTGTGTCGGGTCAGACCATCGAAGTCAAAGGTCCGAAAGGCACCCGCAGCTTCACCGCAACCGATGACGTCACGCTGTCGGTCGAAGACAACGTTGTGCAGATCAACCCGCGTGGGATGTCCAAGCGCGCGCGCCAGCAGTGGGGTATGAGCCGCACTATGGTTGCCAATCTTGTCGAAGGCGTGACCAACGGCTTCAAGAAAGAGCTGGAGATCCAGGGTGTTGGTTACCGGGCACAGATGCAGGGCAACACCCTGAAGCTAAACCTGGGTTACAGCCACGATGTTGATTTCACTGCCCCGGAAGGTGTCACCATCACCGCGCCGAAGCAGACCGAGATCGTTGTGGAAGGGATCGACCAGCAGCAGGTGGGCGAAGTGGCGGCGAAAATCCGCGATTGGCGCCGTCCCGAGCCGTACAAGGGCAAGGGCATCCGCTATAAGGGCGAGTTCATCTTCCGCAAGGAAGGCAAGAAGAAGTAAGGACGCAAACAATGGCAAACAGCAAAAGAACCCTGTTTCTGAAGCGCCGCCTGCGCGTTCGGAACAAACTTCGCAAGGTCAACGCGGGTCGTCCGCGTCTGTCCGTACACCGTTCGAACAAGAACATCTCTGTTCAGCTGATCGACGACGTACGTGGCGTGACCCTGGCCTCGGCCTCGACCCTGGAAAAAGATCTGGGTGTTGTTGGCAAGAACAACGTCGAAGCGGCCACCAAAGTGGGCGCGGCCATCGCCGAGCGTGCCAAGAAGGCAGGCGTCGAAGAGGCCTATTTCGACCGTGGCGGCTTCTTGTTCCACGGCAAGGTGAAGGCTCTGGCCGACGCTGCGCGTGAAGGTGGTCTGAAGATCTAAGACTTGCGGGCGGGTTTCGATCCGCCCCGATGATCCGGGGGCCTCGGCAAAAGTCGGGGCTCACTTGGATTGAACTAAACGGTGCCGAGAGCACCACATGAGAAAAGGGATGCCAAATGGCAGAACGTGAAAACCGTCGGGGCCGTGGTCGTGAACGCGACGAAGCTCCGGAATTCGCAGATCGTCTGGTTGCGATCAACCGCGTGTCGAAAACCGTAAAAGGTGGTAAGCGCTTTGGCTTCGCTGCTCTGGTGGTTGTCGGCGATCAGAAAGGCCGTGTCGGCTTTGGCAAGGGTAAAGCGAAAGAAGTGCCCGAGGCCATCCGTAAGGCAACCGAACAAGCCAAGCGTCAGATGATCCGCGTGCAACTGCGCGAAGGTCGCACCCTGCACCACGACATCGAGGGCCGCCACGGCGCTGGTAAAGTGGTTATGCGCACCGCCCCTGAAGGTACCGGTATCATCGCCGGTGGTCCGATGCGTGCCGTGTTCGAAATGCTGGGCGTCAAGGACGTTGTGTCCAAGTCGATTGGCTCGCAGAACCCGTACAACATGATCCGCGCCACCATCAACGGCCTGCAGAAAGAGCAGAGCCCGCGTTCGGTTGCACAGCGTCGTGGCAAAAAGGTTGCTGACATCCTGCCCAAGCGGGACGAAGCACCGGCTGCTGCTGAAGCAGAAGCATAAGGAGAGCGAGCAATGGCAAAAACCATCGTCGTCAAGCAGATCGGCTCGCCGATCCGCCGTCCCGCCGAGCAGCGCGCAACCCTGATCGGTCTGGGCCTGAATAAGATGCACAAAACCCGTGAGTTGGAGGATACCCCTTCGGTCCGCGGCATGGTCAACAAGATCCCGCATCTGGTTGAGATCATCGAAGAACGCGGCTAAGCGCGATTGCTTCGGAGAGTTAGAAACGCCCTCGACATTGTCGGGGGCGTTTTTTGTTGTGGCGGAGGTTACTTGTTCGCCCGCTTTGAGCCCAAAGTGACCGAATGCTGCAACATGCAAGAATGGCTGCTATCAGCAGAGAGGCAAAAACTTCAAAAAACCGCTGCGCTGTTGAGCGGGGTTTGTGGCAATGTGAAACAAGATGATTTGTGGTTGTTTCAGAAAAGAGGATTTCGGAGTTGGCAAGCGAGAATGCTGTCAAACCATTGCCCCACGATAACCGCTCTTGGACACGGCCGTGCAAATCTCACTCCACTGGCACTCCTTACAGGCAGATCGAACCTGATCCTTTGTGAACGCTGCCCGCAGTCGTTTCAGGGAATAGTCATCCAAAGAAAGCTGTGCGCCAGTATGCACCGGAGTTTGCAATACCCGCTCCACGTCCATCGCAGCTTTCTGATCTCGATTGCGAATACTGTCGTCGTAACAATGCGCGTCGATTTCTGTCCGACGCGGCGCGCAGATTTCGTCCGGCCCTTCGACAATCTCGATCGTCTCTCCGGCTGAAATGCGCCCCGCGATCACAGTCATGTTGTCTGTGAAGGCGGGGCTGTACCCCTTGCCAATATAGGTCAGAATACAAAGGAGATGATGAGCACGCAGGTGAACTGTCATTCGGCAGATTGCTGGGCATCGCGCGTCAACAGCTTGAGTGTCATCGCTCCGAGACCGGACTTGAGGACCCCACCGATCACAAAGGGAACGACACCAAGCATGATGGCCTGTTCTGGACCGATCAGCACGGCCAGCCATGCGGCACCCAAGATCAGACAGATTGCATTGCCGATGAGCATCGCAAGAAATGACAGCCAAACGCGCCGTCCGTCCCAGCCGCTTGCCGTCAACCATCCGACAGCCATGCCTGCGAACGGAAAGGCAAAGAGATAGCCAGCCGTTGCACCCAGGAAATGATGCGCTCCGGCAGCGCCCCCGGCCAGAACCGGTAGACCAAGGGCTCCTTCCATCAACCAAGCGGCAATTGTGATCCCACCCAGACGCCAGCCGTACAAAGCGCCAACAAGCGTTACCGCAAAGGTTTGCATGGTAATCGGAACCGGGATCATTGGAACTTCGATATACGACGACGCGGTAAGGAAAAGGGTGCCGAAAAGAACGGCAGCCACTTTCCACGGCAGCGTAAGGTTCTGCACATTGAGTGATTTGAGATTGTTGTGGGCGACCGCGGTTTTGGTTGAAGTCATCGAGACACTTTCATTAATTATCTATTAAAGAATCGATAGAGATCTTTGGGTAAGATAATTATAGATAATTTGCAAGAGCGTCCCGAGATCACCCGCGTGAGAGGTGCCGCCTAAGGATCGTCGATGCGGTTTTCTCTTCGCGCCGTTCCATTGCCCGAAGGATCGCCACGTGATCTTTGTCCGAGGTGCTTTGCCACGATTCACGCCATCTGGCGTGAAATCGCTGTGCGGAAAGACGCTGAAGTTGTTCTATGCGCCCCAGAATAAGGGGCCGCGCGCAAGGCTTCAGGATTTCCAGGTGAAACTGCCGGTTGGCTTTTTCCCAGGAGATAGGATCTTTTGCCTGATCGCATGCAAGCCGAAGCTGATCCATCTCTTGCAGGGCCGCGGGGGTCATGTTGGCAACCGCTTTCGTCAAAGCCAATGGCTCCAACGCAAGCCTCATCTCCAGAATGTCGTCCTGATCTGCGTCAGTCAAAGAAAATGCTCGGACACCGCGCTTGGGAATGAAGGTCGCAAGCTCCATCTGTACAAGGCGTTGAAGCGCCTCGCGAGCCGGGACGTGACTGCACTTGAAGCGTGCAGCGATATGATCCTGAGCAAGTCGAGCACCTTGAGCAATGTCGCCCCGGATGATTTCTTCTGCGAGGACGTCAGCAATAGCTGCAGGTTTCATAGTTAAATCAGTCATAATCATGATCTAACCTGAACTTGCGCACTGGAACAGTGCCCATAATCCGCAAAGGTGGTGGTTCAAAGGCATCGCTGGCAGACGCAAAAGCATCAACAAATCTAGGGGCACCTCAGTCGGTGAGTTCGCGCGAAGCAAACCTTTATGCAGACAGCAGCTAAGCCTGTCTTGTCCGCAGAACGAGCAGTGAAAGCATTCTGCGGCGCACAAGCAACTTTTGCTCGCCATTCCACAAACGCATACCGGCTAGACTGAAACCGGAGTTGTTAGCGATACCACATGCGCCTATCTCAGCCTTGTCCGAACAAGGAACAAATAAGTGACATCGGGGAATACGCCCCGACCTTCGAAAGGAAAAGAGATATGGCACACACAGCAACACTGACACATAGCGGCTTCAACTTGACCGCCCGTTTTGCAAACCTGATTGAGCGCGTGAAAGAAAACCGTGCCCGGGCGAGCGAGTACAACCGCACCTACACTGAGCTTCAGCGCCTGACCAATCGCGAACTGGACGATATCGGCGTCCGCCGCTGCGACATCGCAGACATCGCACGCGAGCATGTGTATTGTTCTTAAGCCAAACAAAATCAAAACAATCCCTGAGGCGCCATGTGGCGCCTCTTTGCTTTGTTGATCCTTGTCATCACACCACACGTTTCTGTTTTCACATCAGCAGCCGTTGCGCAAAACCGTAATTTCGTTCAAGCCGTGATAACCGGGCCAGACTGGTCGTTGCAGCCAAGCAGGAAAGGACGGCGGTGTGCGTGAGTATCAGATTGGAATGCTCTGGGTCGGCGGGCCGCTGAGTTTTCTGGAACAGCTCTGCATAAGGTCCTACCTGGACGTCGGACAAGCTGTACGTCTGTATACCTACGGAGATGTGACAGGCATTCCGGATGGTGTCGAGCAGCGCGATGCCAGGGATGTCCTGCCTGACACAGAGTTCGTAACACATGATCGTACCGGCAGTCCCGCGCCACATTCCGACAAGTTCCGATACAGAATGCTGGCGCAAGAACCGGATCTGATCTGGGCTGACACGGACGCCTATTGCATCAAACCGTTTTCCACATCCAACGGGCATTACTACGGATATCTGCAGGGCGAGGTCGCGATCGGAGTACTGGGGTTGCCGTCGGACAGCGATACTTTGAGTATGCTGATTGAGCACACTCAGGATCCTTATCTGATCCCACCCTGGTTGCCTCCCCGTCACAGGAACATATTTCTGAAAGCGCAGGAGGACGGCGAACCACTAAGCGTTCCCGAGACAATCTGGGGTGCCTGGGGCCCACAAGCCTTTGCATGGGCGCTGAGACAGACTGGCGAAATCAAGTATGCCCTGCCTGAGCATGTGTTTTACCCCGTGAATTACGCCCGTCGTCGCGTTATGGGGCGACCGAAAGCGGATATTCAGCCATTTATCAAGGAAGATACCGTTTCAATCCACCTGTATGGGCGGCGTATGCGCGCTTTTATCAGAAACCGGTTTGGTGGCATCCCGCACCCCGATAGCCTCATCGGCCAACTTGTGGCAAAACACGGAATTGATCCTCATGCGGCGCCTCTTTCGACTGACAAAACGGATGCCAACGGGGCCACTGAAGACAAGGGCTGACCCGGCCCGGCCCTTGCGGGCTTGCCAAGAAGCTTTTGGAGTCCTATACGCCCCCGGTGGCATTGTGCCCACGAGAATCAAAACCAAGAAATGCCGTGGTTGGCCCATCACGCTTCGGGGGTCACATCCGGCTTAGGAGAAGCGATATGAAACTGCACGAATTGAGCGACAATCCTGGCGCCGCACCGAAACGCACCCGCGTTGGCCGTGGGCCCGGTTCCGGCAAAGGTAAGATGGGTGGCCGTGGTATCAAAGGCCAGAAATCCCGTTCGGGTGTGGCCATCAACGGCTACGAAGGCGGCCAGATGCCCCTGTATCAGCGCCTGCCCAAGCGTGGCTTCAACAAGCCGAACCGCAAGGAATTCGCTGTTATCAATCTGGGCCTGATCCAGAAATTCATCGACGCCAAGAAACTGGACGCCAAAGCCGCGATCACCGAGGATGCACTGGTTGCTTCCGGTCTTGTCCGTCGCAAGCTGGACGGTGTTCGCGTTCTGGCAAAGGGCGAAATCAGCGCCAAAGTGAGCCTGGAAGTGACCGGTGCTTCGAAATCTGCCATCGAGGCAGTCGAAAAAGCGGGCGGTTCACTGACGGTCACAAAAGCTGCTGCGGCAGAGTAAGCGCTTGTGAGCGGGCATAGACCCGCTTACATAGACCTCAGAGTTTTCCAAGACGCCGTCCGAGCCGGAAAACGGTTCCGGGCGGTGTTTGCATAAGAGAGACCGATTTATGGTATCAGCAGCAGAACAAATGGCCGCCAACACAAGCTGGGCTGCCCTTGGCAAAGCCACCGATCTGCGCAACCGCATCCTGTTCACGCTCGCATTGCTGATCGTCTACCGTCTGGGTACCTTCATTCCGGTTCCCGGCATCGACGGTCAGGCGCTGCGCGAGTTCATGGAGCAGGCGGGGCAGGGCATCGGCGGCATGATTTCGATGTTCACCGGCGGGGCGTTGGGACGGATGGGCATCTTTGCCCTCGGCATCATGCCCTATATTTCGGCCTCGATCATTGTGCAATTGCTGACGTCCATGGTTCCCGCGCTCGAACAACTCAAGAAAGAGGGTGAGCAAGGGCGGAAGAAGATCAACCAGTATACCCGCTTCGGAACAGTGGCACTGGCCACCGTTCAGGCTTATGGTCTGGCCGTTTCGCTGGAATCGGGCGATCTGGCGACCGATCCGGGTCTCTATTTCCGCATGTCGACCATGATCACTCTGGTGGGTGGCACCATGTTCCTGATGTGGCTGGGTGAACAGATCACCGCGCGTGGCATCGGAAACGGTATTTCGCTAATCATCTTCGTCGGCATCATCGCCGAAGTTCCGGCGGCGCTGGCACAGTTCTTTGCCTCGGGTCGGTCGGGCGCCATCAGCCCGGCCGTGATCGTTGGCGTGATCATAATGGTCATCGCGGTCATCACCTTCGTGGTGTTTATGGAACGCGCGCTGCGCAAGATCCACATCCAGTACCCACGCCGACAAGCCGGTATGAAGGTATACGAAGGCGGCTCCAGCCACCTGCCGGTCAAGGTCAACCCGTCGGGTGTTATCCCTGCAATTTTTGCAAGCTCGTTGCTGCTGCTGCCGGTGACGATCTCGACCTTCTCGTCGGGTGCCACAAATGGACCGGTGATGTCCTGGTTGCTGGCCAATTTCGGTCCAGGCCAACCGTTGTACCTGTTGTTTTTTGCGTCGATGATCGTGTTCTTTGCGTATTTCTACACGTTCAATGTGGCTTTCAAGCCGGATGATGTGGCGGACAACCTCAAAAAACAGAATGGCTTTGTGCCCGGTATCCGCCCCGGTAAGAAAACGTCGGAATATCTGGAGTACGTGGTCAACCGTGTTCTGGTTCTGGGCTCGGCCTATCTGGCGGCGGTCTGTCTTCTGCCCGAAATCCTTCGCAACCAGTTTGCAATTCCGTTCTACTTCGGTGGCACCTCGGTTCTGATTATCGTGTCGGTGACCATGGACACGATCCAGCAGGTCCAGAGCCACTTGCTGGCGCATCAATACGAAGGGCTGATCGAAAAGTCCCAACTGCGCGGTAAGAGCAAGAAACGGGGCAAGAAGGGAACTGCGCGTCGATGAATATCATTCTTCTGGGCCCTCCGGGGGCGGGCAAAGGAACGCAGGCGCGCCACCTTGTTGAGACCCGTGGCATGGTGCAACTCAGCACCGGAGATATGCTGCGCGAGGCCAAGACAAGCGGAACCGAGATGGGCCAGAAGGTTGCTGCGATCATGGACGCGGGCAAGCTGGTCACCGATGAGATCGTGATCGGCCTGATCGAAGAGAAACTGACCACCGAAAAAGGTGCCGGTTTCATCTTTGACGGTTTCCCACGCACGTTGGCGCAGGCCGATGCCCTGTCGGCCCTGCTGACCAAGCTGGGACAGTCCCTGCATACGGTGATCGAGATGCGCGTGGATGATGACGCGCTGGTGGACCGGATCACGGCACGCTCGACCTGCGGCGGATGTGGTGAGGTCTATAACGACAAGACCAAGCCGATTCCTGCAGATGGCAAATGCACCAACTGCGGCAAGGAAAATGACTTTGTCCGTCGCGCTGACGACAACGAAGACAGCCTGCGCACCCGGTTGATGGAGTACTACAAGAAGACCTCACCGCTGATTGGCTATTACTACGCCAAAGGTGATCTGCGCCCCGTGAACGGTTTGGCGGATATCAAGGAAGTTACGGCGTCGATTGAGGCTGTTCTGCGCTGAAACTCAAATGGGCTTGACGGCGAGCTCAAAAGCCCATATCGACCCCCATCCCTACGGGAATCACAATTGCGCGCAGGATTCGCTCCAAGCGCACCGACCACCTCGAATAAATACTGGGCCCTCTGGCGTCGCTGCCACGGTCAAGTGTTGTGAAAAAAGGTTCCGGAGCTACGGAACCGCAACGAAAAGGAAAGTGACACGTGGCACGTATTGCCGGCGTAAACATCCCGACTGCAAAGCGGGTCCCAATCGCCCTTACATATATCACCGGTATCGGAAACACCTCGGCGCAGGCTATCTGCGAAGCCGTGGGCATCGACGCGTCCCGTCGCGTCAATGAACTGTCGGATGCCGAAGTTCTGGCCATCCGGGAACATATCGACGCGAACTTCACCGTTGAAGGTGACCTGCGTCGTGAAGTTCAGATGAACGTCAAGCGCCTGATGGACCTGGGCTGCTATCGCGGTCTGCGTCACCGCCGCAACCTGCCGGTTCGCGGTCAGCGTACCCACACTAATGCTCGTACCCGCAAAGGCCCCGCAAAGGCCATTGCCGGTAAGAAGAAATAAGGGAGGGTCTGACTGATGGCACGTGACAAGACTCGCGTTAAGCGCAAAGAGCGCAAGAACATCGCATCGGGCGTTGCCCATGTGAACTCGACCTTCAACAACACCAAGATCCTGATCTCGGACGTGCAGGGCAACGCCATTGCATGGTCGTCTGCCGGGACCATGGGATTCAAAGGGTCTCGCAAATCGACACCGTATGCCGCACAGATGGCTGCGGAAGACGCAGGCAAGAAGGCGCAGGATCACGGCGTCAAGACGCTGGAGGTCGAAGTTCAGGGCCCCGGTTCGGGCCGTGAATCGGCCCTGCGTGCGCTGGCTGCGGTGGGCTTCAACATCACGTCGATCCGCGACGTGACCCCAATCGCTCACAACGGCTGCCGCCCGCCGAAACGCCGCCGCGTCTAAGCGATTTGGAATTCAGCTGGGGCTGCGTTTTTGCGCTGCCCCAGCACGTCATTTTGAACCTCGGGCGTCTGCACCTGATTGGTCATGGGGCGCAGACAGGAATGGAGGGATTACATGATCCATAAGAATTGGGCAGAATTGATCAAGCCGAACCAGCTTGACGGCAAGCCGGGCAATGATCCCGCACGTCAGGCAACTCTGGTCGCCGAGCCATTGGAGCGTGGTTTCGGTCTGACTCTGGGTAACGCGCTGCGCCGCGTTCTGATGAGCTCGCTGCAAGGCGCGGCCATCACCAGCGTTCAGATCGACAACGTTCTGCATGAGTTCAGCTCGGTTGCCGGTGTGCGCGAAGATGTCACCGACATCATCCTGAACCTTAAGGGCGTTTCGCTGCGTATGGAAGTCGAAGGCCCCAAGCGCCTGTCGATCAATGCCAAAGGCCCCGCAGTTGTCACCGCTGGTGACATCAGCGAAAGCGCTGGCATCGAGGTTCTGAACCGCGATCACGTCATCTGCCACCTGGACGATGGCGCTGACCTGTTCATGGAACTGACCGTCAACACCGGCAAGGGATACGTCTCGGCTGAAAAGAACAAGCCCGAAGACGCACCCATCGGCCTGATCCCGATCGACGCGATCTATTCGCCGGTCAAAAAGGTTGCCTATGACGTTCAGCCGACCCGTGAAGGTCAGGTTCTAGACTATGATAAGCTGACCCTGAAGATCGACACGGATGGTTCGATCACGCCGGAAGACGCGTTGGCCTTTGCCGCCCGTATCCTGCAGGATCAGCTGTCGATCTTCGTCAACTTCGACGAGCCGGAATCGGCTGGCCGTCAGGACGAAGACGATGGTCTGGAGTTCAACCCGCTGCTGCTGAAGAAAGTGGACGAGCTGGAACTGTCGGTCCGTTCGGCAAACTGCCTGAAGAACGACAACATCGTCTACATCGGCGACCTGATCCAGAAGACCGAAGCCGAGATGCTGCGCACCCCGAACTTCGGCCGCAAGTCGCTGAACGAGATCAAGGAAGTGCTGTCCGGCATGGGTCTGCACCTCGGCATGGATGTCGAGGATTGGCCGCCCGACAACATCGAAGATCTGGCGAAGAAATTCGAAGACGCGTTCTAAACGCGTCTTCTCCAATGCCCAGGCTGCTGGGGACAATATGGGCACTTCCGCCCCAAGGAGAGCCGGTGACACGCATCGCCGGCCAGACAAAGCAAAACGAGAAAGAAGGAACTAGAAAATGCGTCACGCACGTGGTTATCGCCGCCTGAACCGCACCCATGAGCACCGCAAGGCTCTGTTTGCGAACATGGCCGGCTCGCTCATTGAACATGAGCAGATCAAAACAACTTTGCCCAAGGCAAAAGAACTGCGCCCGATCGTTGAAAAACTGATCACCCTCGGCAAGCGCGGCGACCTGCACGCCCGCCGTCAGGCCGCATCGCAGCTGAAAGAAGACAAAGACGTCGCCAAGCTGTTCGAGGTTCTGGGCCCCCGCTACGCCGAGCGTCAGGGTGGTTATGTCCGCATCCTGAAGGCTGGCTTCCGTTACGGTGATATGGCTCCGATGGCGATCATTGAATTTGTTGACCGTGACATCGACGCCAAAGGCGCGGCTGACAAAGCCCGTGTCGAAGCCGAAGACGCCGCAGACGAAGACTAAAATCCGGCGAATGGCCGAATGAACACCTCCGCGCGGGCGACCGGGCGGAGGTTTTTTCATTTTGGGATCGGGACCGCGACGAGCGTCCACTTGCATTCTTCCACGGACCTCCGCATATCATCTCATGATTTTGATTGGAGACCGCATGATCCGCGCCGTTCTGACTCTGGTCCTGATAACGCTCAGCTCACAGGGCACCGCAGAGACACGTGTGCCGCAGTCGCAGACGGAAATTTCGCTGGGCTTTGCTCCAGTCGTCAAAGACGCAGCCCCCGCCGTTGTCAATATCTATGCCAAGATAATCCGGCAGGGCCGTTCAAATACTTTGTTTTCGGACCCGTTTTTTCGGGACTTCTTTGGCGGTGGTTTTGGTGCCCCCAGGCCGCGGGTTCAGAACTCGCTGGGGTCAGGGGTGATCCTGTCCGACGACGGTTATGTGGTCTCCAACTACCATGTTGTCGGCTCGGCGACTGAGATTCGCGTCGTCACAACCGATCGGCGCGAGTTCTCGGCCAAGGTCGTTCTAGGCGACGAGGAAAGCGATATCGCGATACTTCGGCTGGAGGAGGCGCAAGAACTGCCTTACCTGCCACTGCGCGATTCCGATCAAGTTGAAGTCGGTGAGTTGGCTCTGGCCATCGGAAATCCATTCGGCGTCGGGCAGACGGTGTCATCGGGCATAATCTCAGGGCTGGCGCGAACCGGCACAGCAACGGGAAATGCGCGTGGATATTTCATACAGACCGATGCGGCGATCAATCCGGGGAACTCGGGCGGAGCGCTGATCGATGTGAACGGTGATCTGATCGGAATTAATACGTCGATCCTGACACGTTCCGGTGGGTCAAACGGGATCGGGTTTGCCATACCAGCCAATCTGGTGGCGGCGTTCCTGCGTCAGGCGCGGGCGGGCAATATTAGTTTCATCAGCCCCTGGGCCGGGATGGCCGGTCAACACATGAGCGCGGATATCGCCGAGTCTCTTGGGCTTGTCATCCCGCTTGGTGTCGTGATTTCCGACTTGCATGATCTGAGCCCGCTGGTCGCGGCAGGGTTTCGGGTCGGCGATGTCGTTACCCATGTGGATGGGGATGAAGTGAACTCTCCGGCTGAGATGAAGTTTCGCATGTCCATTGCGGGCGTTGGCGGAACGTCGATGCTGACCCGGTTGAGGGGAGACGCCAGCGATGAGATTGAAGTCGAGCTGGTCAAGGCGCCCGAGACCCCGGCGGCTGAGGAAACAACCCTGAACGAGGGAACCGTCCTGCCGGGGCTGACCGTTTCGCGGGTGAACCCGGCGGTGATCAGTCGATTGGGATTGTTGCTGTCTCAAACCGGCGTCGTTGTGGTTGACCCAGGACCATACGGAGGCCGCGCGGGCCTGCGGGAGGGTGACGTTCTGGAAGGTATCAATGGAACCGATATGGAGCGACCGCGGGACGTGGTGACGGCGTTGACCGATCCGGGACGCAGGGTACAGATGACCGTGCAGCGCGGCGGGCGGTCTCTGTCCTTGCGATTCCGCCTCTGACCCGTGAGCGATCTGTTCGATACTGGGGCGACCGATCCCGCACCGGCCCCGCATCGCCCGCTCGCAGACAGGTTGCGGCCCCAGTCTCTGTCCGAGGTCATCGGGCAGGAGCAGGTTCTCGGTCCGGACGCCCCCCTTGGTGTGATGTTGGCATCTGGCAGCCTGTCCAGTCTGATCTTCTGGGGCCCGCCAGGGGTGGGCAAAACCACGATTGCGCGTTTGCTGGCGCAGGAAACTGATTTGAAGTTTGTTCAGATCAGCGCGATTTTTACCGGCGTACCAGACCTGAAGAAGGTTTTCGAAGCCGCAAAGATCAGACGGCAGAACGGGCAGGGCACGCTGCTTTTCGTTGACGAGATCCACCGGTTCAACAAGGCGCAGCAAGACGGGTTTTTACCGCATATGGAAGATGGCACCATCCTGCTGGTGGGCGCAACGACCGAGAACCCGTCCTTTGAACTGAACGCTGCGGTTCTCAGCCGCGCGCAGGTTTTGGTGCTGGAACGTCTGGATCTGACCGATCTGGAACGTCTGACACAGCGCGCGGAAAAAGAGCTTGAGCGCGCCTTGCCGCTGACACCGGCGGCACGCGATGCTCTGCAGGAAATGGCGGATGGCGATGGGCGGGCCCTGCTGAACCTGATCGAGCAAGTGGCCGCATGGGCGGTTGATGAACCGCTCGACCCCGACGCATTGGCGACCAGATTGATGCGCCGTGCTGCAAAATACGACAAGTCCGGCGATGAGCACTACAACCTGATTTCCGCCCTACACAAGTCAGTGCGTGGGTCCGACCCGGATGCGGCGCTCTATTGGTTGGCGCGGATGCTGACCGGAGGTGAGGACCCCCGTTACCTGGCGCGCAGAATTACGCGGATGGCGGTCGAAGATATCGGGTTGGCGGACCCGCAGGCACAATCCATCTGCCTGCACGCCTGGGAAACCTATGAACGGCTCGGCTCGCCTGAGGGTGAACTGGCCCTTGCTCAGGCGCTGGTCTATCTCGCGCTGGCGCCAAAGTCGAACGGCGCCTATGTCGGATACAAGGCCGCCATGAAACTGGCCAGGCAATCCGGAAGCGAACCACCGCCAAAGCACATCCTGAATGCACCGACATCGCTAATGAAAGAACAGGGTTATGGCGACGGCTATGCCTATGACCACGATGCGGAAGACGGGTTTTCGGGCCAGGATTACTTTCCGGAAGGCATGAAACGGCCGGTTCTGTATCAGCCCGTCGAGCGCGGTTTCGAGCGTGAGCTGAAAAAGCGTCTGGACTACTTCGCCAAGCTGCGCGCACAGCGCAACAGCTAGTTACGCCGCGTTACAGGCGACAAACCCGGCACCGTGCGTTTCCCTTTGGTCAATCTGCAGTTGGGAGGACTCGCATGCCTGTTTCAATCCAAAAAAGCGATGATGTCTGGACCATCATCCTCGACCGCCCCGAAGCCCGGAATGCCGTGGACACCGAGCATGCGGAAGAATTGGTACAGGCCTTTCTCGAATTCGAGAGCAGTTCCGCCAAGGCCGCAGTGTTCTGGGGGAAGGGTGGAAACTTTTGCGCTGGGTGGGATCTGAAACTGGCCGCGACGCTCTCTGATCCCGCATTGCGCGAGGCCTATTTCGACAGGCATGCATTTCCGGTTGGCGCCGCACCCTCGACACTGGGGCCCATGGGGCCCTCGCGTCTGGAGTTGTCGAAACCGGTTATCGGCGCGATTGAAGGGGCTGCCGTTGCCGGGGGTATGGAACTGGCCCTGTGGTGCGACATTCGGGTGATGGCCGAAACGGCATATCTGGGCGTCTATTGTCGTCGATGGGGAATTACCCTCATGGATGGTGGATCGGTTCGCCTGCCACGGTTGGTCGGACAGGGAAAGGCGTTGGAGATCGCCCTGACTGGTCGAAAGGTCGAGGCCGAGGAATGCTATCGGATCGGCCTGGCCGAAAAGGTTGTGGCACATGGCGACGCACGCGGCGCTGCTGAGGATATGGCCCACGAGATTGCCAGATTCCCGCAAGAAGCTGTCCGGGCTGACCGTCGGTCGATCATTGAAACACGTGGGTTGTCAGTGCGCGACGCTCTCAAGCTGGAATGGGCCAACGGTCTGGAGGCGATCCGCCGCGAGGGAACCTCGGGCGCGGGTCGTTTCCGAGACGGCGCCGGGCGTCACGGAGATTTCTCGAGCATCTGAACCGGCCCGCCTCACGCCTTGACTCTCTCTGCCACGCGCGCGACAGACGCGCATGTTTTCTAAGGACCGATGGGATCGAAATCCGTGCGAAACAACTGCGCGGAACAAGGGGCAATGACATGAGTGGCGTACAGATGATCACGGTCGCCGAAGGTGATGGCGATCAGCGCGTGGATCGGTGGTTAAGGCGTTTGTTCCCGCATGTCAGCCAGGGCCGCATCGAAAAGATGTGCCGCAAGGGAGAGCTGCGCGTGGATGGCGGCCGGGTCAAGGCCTCGACCCGGCTGGAAAGCGGTCAGATCGTGCGGGTGCCCCCTTTGCCGGATGCAGACCACAAGCCTGTCGAGGTCAAGCGCCGTTTGTCTGACGCGGACACAGAGATGATCCAGGCCTGCGTGATCTACCGCGACGACGAGGTTCTGGCGCTCAACAAGCCGCATGGGCTGCCGGTTCAGGGCGGTAGTGGCCAGACCCGGCATGTGGACAGCTTGTCCGGGGCACTGCGTTTCGGCTATGACGAGAACCCGCGGTTGGTGCACCGTCTCGACAAGGACACATCCGGCGTTCTGTTGATGGCGCGCACGCGCGAGGCTGCCAAGGGCCTGACCGCCGCGTTCCGGCACCGCGACACACGTAAGATCTATTGGGCGCTGGTGGCTGGCGTGCCGACTCCTTACCTCGGCGAGATCAAAACAGGTCTGGTCAAGGCACCTGGGCATGGCAAGCAGGGCGAGGGCGAAAAAATGATCCCCGTGCACATGGACGAGATCGACAATACTCCGGGTGCCAAGCGTGCGCATACGCTCTATGCGACGCTCTACCGTGTGGCGGGCCGGGCGGCCTGGGTTGCGATGGAGCCGATCACCGGACGCACGCATCAGCTGCGGGCGCATATGGCCGCGATTGGCCATCCGATCATCGGAGACGGCAAATACGGTGGATCGGGGCAGGAGAATCTGGGCGATGGCTGGGGCGCGCAACTGGGTGGTGTGATCAGTAAAAAGCTTCATCTGCACGCACGCCGCCTGTCTTTTGAGCATCCCACGACGCGCAAAACTGTCACGGTGACAGCGCCTTTGCCTGACCACATGAAACACAGCTGGGACACGTTCGGCTGGACCGAAGACCTGGCGGCTGACGACCCGTTCGAGGCGCTGCAATGAGCACGCCCCTGCGGCTGGTACTGTTCGATGTGGACGGCACGCTGGTCGACAGTCAGGGCAGCATTGTACATGCCATGACGGCAAGTTTTCAGGCGGTGTCGCTACCGGTGCCCGCGCGCGACACGATCCTGTCTATTGTGGGCCTTTCTTTACCGCATGCGATCGCGCAGCTTGCACCGGATTGCTCTCGATCCCGTCAGGTGGCGCTGGTGGATGGCTACAAACAAGCCTACCATGCCAACCGAGTGGAAATGGGTGCCGCTTCGTCTCCGCTCTATCCCGGCGCCCGTGAGGCCATCGAGGCGCTCCATAATGTACCCGAGGTTCTATTGGGTGTGGCGACTGGCAAATCACAACGCGGATTGGACGCCCTGATCGAGGCGCACGGGTTGGAACGGTACTTTGTGACCCGCCAGGTGGCTGATCACCACCCGTCCAAACCGCATCCCTCAATGATTCAGACCGCTCTGACTGAAACCGGTGTGGCTTCTGCACACGCGGCGATGATTGGGGACACGAGTTTTGACATGGATATGGCCGCCGCCGCGGGCGTGGCCGGAATCGGCGTATCTTGGGGATATCACCACGAGGCCGCGCTGGGCGCAGCAGCGCGTGTGATTGACACATTCGACCAGTTGCCGACAGTGCTGGATAGTATTTGGGGCAAAACAATATGAGCGACTGGAAACCAAAGCGGTTTTGGACCGACTGCACCATCGTCGCTGCCGGTCAGGGGTATTCGGTTGAGCTGGATGGCAGAGGTGTGAAAACCCCGGCCAAGGCCGCTCTGGTTCTGCCGACGCGTGCGCTGGCAGAAGCGGTGGCCGCCGAATGGGACGCGCAGGTAAAAGAGGTGGATCCCACTTCGATGCCTTTTACGCGGTCGGCTAATGCGGCAATCGACAAGGTGCGGGTTCAGCATCGGGAAGTCGCGGATATGCTGGCGGACTACGGCGATTCCGATCTGCTTTGCTATCGCGCGACGCACCCTCGAGAATTGCAGGACCGGCAGGCGGGGGCTTGGGACCCGGCGCTGGATTGGGCGGCGGACACGTTATCGGCCCGGCTAATGCCTGTGACTGGCGTCTTGCACCAGCCGCAGCCTGAGGAGGCCTTGGGACAATTGCGCCAGCGCGTTCACGATCTTGACGCGTTTCAACTGGCTGCGTTTCACGATCTTGTCAGCCTCTCGGGGTCCTTGATTCTGGGATTTGCGGCCGCTTTGGACTGGCGTCCCGCAGAGGATGTGTGGGACATGTCCCGAGTTGATGAGAACTGGCAAATCGAACAATGGGGCCATGACGACGAGGCACATTTGGCTGCCGAAACCAAGAAGGCCGCATTTTTGCACGCAAAGCGCTTCTTTGATATATCGGTTTGATCCTTATCACCTGTTTTTAAGGCGTTGGGTCAATTTCGTGAGGGCTAAACCCATCGATTTCCCTGATCCGACCCTTGACGTTTGTTTATGAATGCGACCAAACTCATGCCCACTAAAGGGGAGACACCTTTGGGGTAACCTTTCCGGCTCCACTTGTCGGATAGAGCCGTTCCATTTGGGGACGGATAATCAGGAAGAGGTAAAAATGAAAAAATCCGTAATCTTGGGCGCGGCAACAGTTGCCGGTCTGGCCGCCGGCGCAGCAGTGGCGGGTACCGTGGACGATGTCAAAGCGCGCGGTACGCTGAACTGCGGCGTGACAACCGGCCTGGTGGGCTTTGCAGCGCCTGACGCAAATGGTGAATGGCAAGGCTTTGACGTATCACTGTGCCGCGCCGTTGCCGCAGCCGTACTGGGCGATGCAAGCGCCGTTGAGTTCGTACCAACCACCGGTAAGACACGCTTTACCGCGCTGGCATCGGGCGAAATCGACATGCTGGCCCGTAACACCACATGGACCTTCAGCCGTGACGTTGACCTGAAGTTCGAATTTGTTGGCGTCAACTACTATGACGGTCAGGGCTTTATGGTTCCCAAGGCACTGGGCGTCAGCTCGGCCAAGGAACTGGACGGCGCAACCGTTTGCATCCAGACCGGCACCACCACCGAGCTGAACCTCGCGGACTTCTTCCGCTCGAACAACATCAGCTACGAGCCGGTTCCGATCGAAACCAACGCCGAGGCGCAGCAACAGTACCTGGCTGGTGCCTGTGACGTTTACACCACCGACGCTTCGGGCCTGGCGGCAACACGTGCCACGTTCGAAAACCCGGATGATCACGTCCTGTTGCCTGAAATCATCTCGAAAGAGCCGCTGGGCCCGCTGGTCCGTCACGGCGACCACGAGTGGGGCGACGTTGTCCGCTGGACTCTGAACGCATTGGTTTCGGCTGAAGAGCTGGGCATAACCTCGGCCAATATCGACGAGCTGAGCGCTGGCACTGACAACCCGGAAGTGAACCGTCTGCTGGGTACCGAAGGCACTCTGGGCGAGATGCTGGGTCTGGACGCCGATTGGGCGGCCAAAGCGGTCAAGGCTGGTGGCAACTACGGCGAAGTCTTTGCCAAGAACATCGGTGAAGAAACCCCGATTGGTCTGGCACGCGGGCTGAACGCCCAGTGGACCGATGGTGGTCTTCTGTACTCACCGCCGTTCCGCTAATACATCAACGGGAAAGGGCGCAGGGCAACCTGCGCCCTCTTCCTTTATAACTGTTGCGGACAGATGCAGAGCGGGGACAACCTCGCCGGGACAGAAAATTCCGCAATCCACGGGGATTCCAAAATATGTCGACTATGACAGACCCGCCGAAAGCTGATTTTCGGCTGTCGATGCTCATAAACGATACCCGCTATCGTTCCCTGACGTTTCAGGTGATCGCGGCCATCGTTATTGCATTATCCATCTGGTATCTTGGCAACAACCTGATCCAGAACCTCAGGGCCGCTGGCCTTAATATTTCCTATTCGTTCCTTGGCGACCCTTCGGGGTACGATATCAACCAGCGTCTGATCGAATACGACAGTCAGTCGTCCCACGGGCGTGCGGCTGTTGTCGGTATTCTCAATACGCTTCTTGTTGCGTTTCTCGCCTGTATCACCGCCACGGTTTTTGGTGTGATTGCGGGCGTTCTGCGCCTGTCGAACAACTGGCTCGTTTCAAAGCTGATGGCGGTCTATGTCGAGATCTTTCGGAACATTCCGGTCCTGATCTGGATCATCATTATCTTTACGATCATGACGGCGGTGCTGCCGGGACCTCGGGCTTTTCGAGGTGAAGACCCCACATCAAGCATGCTGTTTGACCTGTTCGCCTTTACCAACCGGGGTGTATACATTCCACGGCCAGAGTTCGCGAACGGCCTGTTCGGTGTTGCTGTACTGAACTGGGTTTTGGTCTTGGCGGTACTGGTTGGGTCTTGGTTCGCAACCCGCGAAATAGACAAACGTGCGACACAGACGCAAGAAGAGACCGGTGACCGGCCCAAGACCCTGCTTTTGAACCTCGCTGTCTGGCTTGTTCCATTTGCAATACTGATGTTCCTGATGGGACTGACCTGGAATGTGCCCGAGCTGAAGGGCTTTAACTTCAGTGGCGGCATCAAGGTGGGCGGACCGTTGATTGCGCTTTGGTTCGCTTTGTCAATCTACACCGGCGCTTTCATCGCCGAGAACGTGCGCGCGGGTATTCAGGCCATCTCGAAAGGCCAGACCGAAGCGGCAGCGGCCCTGGGGTTGCGCCCGCGTCGGATCATGAACCTCGTGGTCCTGCCGCAGGCACTGCGGGTGATTATCCCGCCGCTGATTTCGCAGTATCTGAACATCACCAAGAACTCGTCGCTGGCGATTGCAGTTGGTTATGCGGACATCACCGCAACCTTGGGTGGCATCACGCTGAACCAGACCGGTCGTGCGATCGAGTGTGTTCTGTTGCTGATGCTGTTCTATCTGACAGCTTCGCTGCTGATTTCGATGGTGATGAACCTGTACAACGCATCCGTCAAGTTGAAGGAGCGCTGAGCCATGGCCGATCAAACAACAAATCCGATCGCTTTCGTGGCCGAAGGCACAATCCCTCCATCACCGCCCCCGGCGCGTGAGACGGGCATCGTCAAATGGCTGCGCGAAAATCTTTTCTCGAGCGTTCCCAACGGAATCCTGACCTTACTATCGTTGGTTCTTATCTATTTGCTGTTGAAAAACACGCTGCCGTGGATTTTCAACGGTGTCTGGAACGCAAATTCCTTGGCTGAGTGCCGGGAAATTCTAGCTGGCAAAACTGGCGCCTGTTTTGCAGTTCTGACCGAACGATGGCACCAGTTGATCTATGGGTTCAAGTACCCGGACGATGCCTATTGGCGGCCCAATCTCGCGTTTGTACTGATGCTGGTGGCCTTGGCGCCGGTGCTGTTCTTCGATCTGCCGCGCAAGATGCTGATCTTCACCGGCCTGTATCCCTTTATTGCCTTCTGGCTGATCTGGGGTGGCACGATCCTGGCACCGTTGGTTGCACTGGTGGGCTGCGTGGCCGCTGGTGCTGTGTTCCAGAAGTTCGGCAAGAACAGTTTCGCCGCAGGATTCTTTGGGGCCGTTGTCGTAGCACTTATCGTGTGGAACGTTGGTGCAGCGTTGATCCCCGAGGGCGCGTCGGAAAATGCCTGGCTGACTTATGTTCCCAGCCGTGATCTGGGCGGCTTCATGCTCAACATGATGCTGGGCATCACCTGTGTGTCGCTGTCTGTTCCGCTGGGCATTGCCCTGGCGCTGGGCCGTCAGTCGGATATGCTGCTGATCAAATGGGTGAGCGTTATCTTCATCGAGTTCATCCGCGGCGTGCCTCTGATCACGCTGCTGTTTGTGGCGTCGGTGATGTTGGCCTACTTCTTCCCGCCTGACAGCACGGTCGACCTGTTCCTGCGCGTCGTGATCATGATCACCATGTTCTCGGCCGCCTATATCGCCGAGGTGATCCGCGGCGGTCTGGCGGCGCTTCCACGTGGACAGTATGAAGCAGCAGACAGCCTTGGTCTGGATTACCCTCAGGCGATGCGCCTGATCATCCTGCCGCAGGCTCTGAAGATCTCGATCCCTGGTATAGTGAACGTGGCCGTTGGCCTGTTCAAGGACACCACACTGGTTTCGGTCATCTCGATGTTCGATCTGGTGGGCATGATCCGGGGTCCCATCCTGGCGTCGACCGAATGGAACGGCGTCTATTGGGAGCTTCTGGGCTTTGCCGCGCTTCTGTTCTTCGTCGTCTGTTACGGCATTTCTCAATATTCTCAGTGGCTCGAGCGTCGTCTTGCCACGGATCATCATTAAGGAGTTCAACACATGTCTGAACTTGCAATTGAACGTGAAATCGACCGCTCAAAGATGCAGGTGAGCGATGAGATCGCCATCGACATCAACGGCATGAACAAGTGGTACGGTTCGTTCCACGTGCTGCGCGACATCAACTTGACCGTCAATCAGGGCGAACGGATCGTGATTGCTGGCCCGTCAGGCTCGGGCAAGTCCACGCTGATCCGGTGCTTGAACGCGCTGGAGGAGCACCAGCAGGGCACAATCGTTGTCGATGGGATTGAGCTGTCGAATGACCTAAAGAACATTGACAAGATCCGGTCCGAGGTTGGGATGGTGTTCCAGCACTTCAACCTGTTCCCGCATCTCACCATTCTGGAAAACTGCACGCTGGCCCCGATCTGGGTGCGCAAGACGCCCAAGAAAGAGGCCGAAGAGCGCGCGATGCATTTCCTGGAAAAGGTGAAGATCCCGGAACAGGCCGACAAGTATCCCGGCCAGCTGTCCGGTGGTCAGCAGCAGCGTGTGGCGATTGCCCGCTCGCTCTGCATGATGCCGCGGATCATGTTGTTCGATGAACCGACATCGGCGCTGGACCCGGAGATGATCAAAGAGGTGCTCGACACCATGATCGAGCTGGCCGAGGAAGGGATGACCATGCTCTGCGTGACGCACGAGATGGGTTTTGCCCGTCAGGTCGCCAACCGCGTGATCTTTATGGACGCGGGTCAGATCGTGGAACAGAACGAACCGGAAGAGTTCTTCAACAACCCGAAAAGCGATCGGACCAAACTGTTCCTCAGCCAGATTCTGGGTCACTGAGACCAGCGATACACTTCGGAAAAAGGCGGGACCATGCTCCCGCCTTTTTCTATTTCACCAGTTCTCGTGGAACGACAAAACCGAGAACGTGCCCGCTGTGCCAGCGGATGCCGGCCCAGTCTTCAATTTCAAATTCCATGACTGTCGTTGCACAGGTCGGGTAATCCCAAAACCGCGCGTGATCAGGGCGGTTCGCCACAATCCGGTTGGCGAACTCCGCAATGCCGGGATTGTGCCCTAGCATCAGAACAGTCCGGCCTTCGGCATCAGACAAGGCATCCATCATGTCCTCGGGCTCAGCCAGGTACAGGTTGCGGGTGAAGCTTGTCCTTTCGGCGTATAATCCCATGCGCTGCCATGTTTCCCGGGTGCGGCAGGACGAAGAGCTCAGAACTTCGTCAGGCAGCCAGCCGTGCTCCTGCAGCCAGGCACCGATGGCCGGGGCCGACTTGCGGCCCCGCTTGTTCAGCGGCCGGTCATGATCGTCCAGCAGCGGATCTCCCCAACTGGATTTTGCGTGGCGGGTCAGGATCAGAGTCCGGGTCATGTCGGATGAAACGCCTTCATGTGATGGGCCGATTGTTCAGGCATTCGCCCCGCGCCGGTGCTCAGCGGACAGGACAGCCGAACCGCGCATCCTCCTGTCATGCAGTTTTGACCGCCTGGTGTATCGAGGTAGGTGTGGCAGGCATCGACATTGTAAAGGCTGTGCGCGTTGAGTGCGCCAACCGGGCAGGCGGTGGTGCAGGGGGCATGGCAATCGGTGCATGGCGACGGTGCAGATGCAATCGGGATTTCAAACTCGGTTGCAAAATGCAGTGCCCCCCGAAACGAGATCATCATACCGACGGTGTCGTGCACCAAAGCTCCAACCGGGCTGCTGAACGTGCGGCCCGATTTGAGCGCCCAATCTATGAAGGGGGCGTAAGGCGGGCCGCCAAAAGGAAAATAGGCTTTGGCATCCATGTCGCTTGCCATTTTGCCCACGACCCGCAAAGACCACCGGTCCACCGGATCGGGTTCACCATCCATCCCTTCGGGAGATGTGCGGAGAACCGGCCAGAATTCCGAACCGGTTCCCAACAGAATCAGCGTACCGTGATCAAGCCCCTTGGCGCCGGTGCTGCGCGGATGAAGAGCGCCCATGACGATGAGGCCCGCCCGACGAGCGCACATCTCCACATTTGCGTAATTCATTTGCGCTGAAAGGGAAGGGACAGGCTCCATCCCAGCCGGGTCGGTCGATCGTCCTGCCATTCCAGTCCCACCCCCATTTTGTCATGCCCGTCGCCGGGCTGCGCCACATATGTTCCCATCAAACGGTCCCAGATCGACAGAGCAAAGCCATAGTTGCTGTCGTGCTCTTCCCGATGAACCGAATGGTGCACCCGGTGCATGTCGGGTGTGACGAGAACCCTACGCAACATGGCGTCGACAGCAAGGGGGAGTTTGATATTCGAGTGATTGAACAGGGCGGTTCCGTTCAACAGAATTTCAAACAGCAATACTGCAAGTGCGCTGGGACCGAGGACGTAGATCAAGCCGATTTTCAACGTCACGGACAGGGCAATTTCAACCGGGTGGAACCGAATGGCCGTGGTGACATCCATGTCCCTGTCGGCGTGATGAACGCGGTGCAGGCGCCAGAGGATCGGCACCTTGTGAGTCACAAGATGCTGGAGCCAGATCGCGAAATCGAGGACCAGAATACACAGGACAGTCTCCAGCCAAACCGGCCAGTCCAGCCTGTTGAACAGACCCCAGCCATTCTGGCTTGCGTCAAGTGCGGCCCCAACTGCCAAAAGCGGAAAACCAACGGCCATGGCTCTGAGCATCAGTGTGTTCAATACCGTGATGGTCAGGTTGGTCGGCCATCGGTTCTTTCTGCTGGAACGGAGTGGCCTGCGGGGGGCCAAGACCTCGGCAAGGGCAAATACACCGAAAAGCCCCAGAAAGATGCCCAAGCGAATGATGGCTTCGTTTTCCATACATTCATGATCAGGCATGTTAATGCCCGGTGCAAGACCGCCGCGTTCACCAGTTCGTCAGTCCGGGCGGATCAGCGACCCCGCGCCGTGTTCGGTGAACAGTTCCAGCAGGACTGCGTTTGGCGCCCGCCCGTCAAGGATAACGACGGCTCTGACACCGCTATGCAGGGCGTCCAGCGCGGTTTCGGTTTTGGGGATCATACCGCCCGCAATCGTGCCTTCGCGCGTCATCTCGCGGATCTGGCCGGCTTTGAGTTCGGTCACCACGTCGCCTGCCGCGTTCTTGACGCCGGAGACATCCGTCAGAAGCAAAAGACGGTCCGCCTTCAAAGCCGAAGCGATCGCGCCGGCGGCGGTGTCGCCATTCACGTTGAAGGTTTCGCCGTCAGCACCTGCACCCAGGGGCGCAATCACAGGGATCACATCATGTGAGAAGAGATCGTGCAGAATTTGCGGGTCTACCTTGGATGGCGTGCCCACAAACCCCAAAGAGGCATCTGTCTGTTCGCACACCATCAGATGCGCATCCTTGCCCGACAGTCCAACGGCCATTCCGCCCTGCCCATTGATGGCCTGCACGATGCGTTTGTTCACAAGGCCGGACAGGACCATCTCAACCACTTCGACCGTCGCTGTGTCGGTCACGCGCTTGCCACCTACAAACTCGGACTGGATATCCAGCTTGTCCAGCATCGCGTTGATCATTGGCCCGCCACCATGCACGATCACCGGGTTGACCCCGACCTGACGCATCAGCACGACGTCGCGGGCAAAGCTTTCCATTGCTTCATCGCTGCCCATGGCGTGCCCGCCGAGTTTTATGACGACGATTGCCCCATCATAACGCTGCAAATATGGCAGTGCGCTGTTGAGGGTTGCGGCGGTGGCGATCCAGTCCCGGTTCATATCTCGTGTCTTCATGGCTTGGTCCTCTTACGCACCTGTTAGGCGTTTTGGCCGCATAAGCCAAGATCGCTGTTGTGGGTACGGTGGGCGCTGGTAGGGTGCCCTAGCACCCTGAAACAGGAGGCAATATCCAATGGAGCAGAAAACACTGGTGCTGACGGGTGCCAGCAGGGGCATAGGCTTTGCAACTGTCCGGCGGTTTCATGACGAAGGCTGGCGGGTGATCACGTGCTCGCGCCATGCGGTCCCCGAGGATTGCCCCTGGGACGATAAGGAAAACCACGTCCAACTGGACCTGAGCGACCCGGCCGAAACGATCAACTCTGTCGGCGTTCTGCAAGAGATGGTTGGCGGGAAGCTGCACGCGCTGGTCAACAATGCCGGTGTGTCGCCCAAAGGCCCAAATGGCGAGCGCCTGAGCACACTGAACACCGATCTGATGATATGGGGGCAGGTCTTTCACGTCAATTTCTTTGCGTCTGTCGTGTTGGCGCGCGGGCTGAAGGAAGAACTGGCCGCCGCGCGGGGCTCGGTTGTGAATGTGACCTCGATCGCCGGATCGCGCGTGCATCCGTTTGCCGGTGCGGCCTATGCAACGTCAAAGGCGGCATTGGCGGCGCTTACACGTGAGATGGCACATGATTTCGGCTCGATGGGCGTCCGGGTGAATGCCATAGCCCCCGGCGAGGTCGAGACCTCGATCCTCAGCCCTGGTACGGAAAAGATCGTCGCGAATTTGCCAATGGGCCGTTTGGGTCAGCCCGAAGAGGTTGCCGCAGCGATCTATTTCCTGTGCTCGCAGGAGAGTTCTTACATTTCCGGTGCCGAGATTGAGGTCAACGGCGCGCAGCACGTTTAGGTGCCGCTACTGCAGCCCCGCGATGATCGCGCGCAGAGTAGGAATGCCATCACCCTTTTCAGAGGAGGTGAGCACGATTTCAGGATACGCTGCGGGGTGTTTGGACAAAGCGGCACGTACCTGATCCAGAACCTTTTCCCGGTCGTTAGCTTTGACCTTGTCGGCTTTGGTGAGCACGCACTGAAAGGTCACGGCACTGGTATCCAGCAATTTCATGATCTCGGCATCAACCGGTTTCACACCGTGGCGCGCATCGATCAGCACAAAGGCGCGGCGCAGAGTTTGGCGCCCGCTCAGGTATTTCTTGAGAAGCCTTTGCCATTTCTCAACCACTTTGAGCGGCGCATTGGCATAGCCATAGCCAGGCAGGTCGACCAGATAGAGGTCGGGTCCTTGGGTGAAAAAGTTGATCTCTTGTGTGCGGCCCGGTGTGTTCGATGCACGTGCCAGGCCCTTGGTCCCGGTCAGGGCATTGATCAGGCTGGATTTGCCCACATTCGAACGGCCCGCAAAACAGACCTCCAGCCGGTCGGGCGCGGGCAGGCCGTCCATGGCGACAACACCTTTGACGAATTCAGACGAACCGGCGAACAGCTTGCGCCCGGTTTCGGCCGCGAAATCATCCGGATCGTCGGCCAACGGGAAGGGAAGCGTTGTCATAGCACCTGCACCCTGTCACCAACGCGCAGGGTTCCGCCCCGGATCACTTCGGCGTAGACGCCGAAATCCTGGTGATCCCAGCTTTTCAGGGCCCCCAGCGTATCGGCATCGCGTTCGCCGGTCTCGGGATTTGCCGTTGTGGCGAGGCAGCGCACGATCCGTTCGCGCACGGCGAACACTGCTTCGCCGATCTGAACCTCGCGACCAACCCAGTCGAACTCTTCCCACAGCGGCAATCCATCGAACCAAACATTCCCGCGCCAACGGCAAATCGACAAGTCCTGACCCAGCCGTTGTTCGACGGCGCGATGCGACGCCATATTGCACAAGCTAATCGAGGGAAAGTTGCTATCGGTCATGCCCCGACCGGGCACACGGATGATCCTCGCCGATGCCGCGCGGTTCTCGGGCATCAATGGTTTAACCCAATCCAGAAAGACCTCCTGTTCTGTGTCGGGATCAAACGTGAGGTCCCGACGATCCGGGTGGCTGAGAGTAATCGTGGCACCCTTCAAGCGCGCCGAGATCGCCATCAGGTTCGGGGCTTTCGAGCCGCGGCTGAAATTGGCGCAGGGCACCCATTCGGTGCCATCTGCTTTCGAGGCCTCATGTGCGACGGCCCAAACGCGATCCCCGGGCATGGTCTGCCCGGGTGTCACGGTTACATCTTTAAGGGATTCTCGCCCATGGCTCTTGATCGGGTGCCGCCACAGGCTGGTCACCGCGCCGGTCATTTGTCATCCGTTTTTGGCGCCCGTTTGAACCCGGACCTGATGTTGCCGAACACGTCCGGCTTGTAGCCCTGGCTGCGCATGATCAGATATTGTTGCGTGAACGTAATCGTGTTGTTCGCAATCCAGTACACGACCAGACCGCTGGCGAACCCGCCCAGCATGAACATGAAGACCCATGGCATCCAGGCGAAGATCATTGCCTGTGTCGGATCGGTCGGGGCGGGGTTCAGTTTTTGCTGGACCCACATCGAAATACCCAAAAGCAGGGGAAGAATGCCGATGAAGACCAGCGCCATGAGTGATTCAGGTTGCGGTGCAGCCCAGGGCAGCCAGCCAAAGAAGTTGAAGATTGACGTCGGATCCGGCGCGCTGAGATCCTGGAACGGCCCAAACCAGGGCGCCTGACGCAGTTCGATGGTGACAAAGATCACCTTGTACAGCGAGAAGAAGATCGGGATCTGCAACAAGATCGGCAAACAGCCCGCAGCGGGGTTTACTTTTTCCTTCTTGTAAAGCTCCATCATGCCTTGCTGCATTTTCTGACGGTCGTCACCGGCGGCCTCTTTCAAGGCCTCCATCTGCGGCTGCAATTCCTTCATCTTGGCCATCGAGACATAGGATTTGAAGGCCAGCGGGAACAGGATCGCCTTGATGATCAGGGTCAGGCCGATGATCGACCAGCCCATGTTGCCAATCAGGACGTTGATATTGTGCAAGAGCCAGAAAATCGGCTTGGTCAGGAAGAAAAACCAGCCCCAGTCGATGCTGTCGATGAATTTTTGCACGCCCTCGGACTGGTATTCGCGGATCGCCTCCCACTCTTTGGCGCCGGCAAACAGGCGCGTGGTCACTTCGGCGGATTCGCCGGCAGCCACGGTCAGCGTCGGCGTTTTGATGTCCGCCTGATAAACCTTGTTCCGGTTGTTGTACCCCGCTGATGCGGTGAAAGTCGTGCCCTGCTCGGGGATGAGTGTCGTCATCCAGTAGTGGTCGGTGAACCCGATCCACCCTTCGCCGATGTTCTCAAGCGTGTCTACGCCATCCGGGATATCGCCGTAATCGACCTCGTTGAGGGTTCCATCAGCCATGCTTATCAGGCCTTCATGAAGGATGAAAAAGTTCTTCAACTCGGGGATGTCGCCGTCTTCGCCGATACCATGGCGGGCCAGTATCCCATATGGCGCCATGGATACCGAGGCATTGGACGCATTCTCAACTGACTGGGTTACCGAGAACATATAGTTCTCGTCCACCGAGATGGTGCGGCGGAAGGTCAGACCCTTTTCATTGTCCCATAGCAGTGTGATAGGCGCGTCCACACCCAACGCGTCGCCCTGTTCCACGGTCCACTGGGTGTTGGGGCCGGGCACATCCTCACCGGACAGACCGCCACCGGGAGCCCAGCCATAAAGGGCGTAATAGGCCGACTCCGATCCCACCGGGGACAGAAGCTCAACGATTGGGGCGTCTTCATCGATCGATACTTTGTAGTCTTTCAGGAACAACTCATCGATGCGGCCACCCGAGAGTGACAGGCTGCCCTTCAGACGCGGTGTGTCGATCTGGACGCGGGGGGCCTCTGCCTCGGGCAGGGTTTCTTCGGCGGCAGCCGTCGCTTCGCCGACTGTGTCGGCTCCGACCGCGCTGGGCGTTTGAACCTCATTGCCTTCAGTTGTGGCGATCTCAGTCTGCTCGGACACAGGGGCGGGTTCCGGAGGTGGGAACAGCACGAACCAGACCAGGATCACGAGAAAGCTGAGCGCGGTTGCTAGGATGAGATTCTTGTTCTGATCGTCCATCTGGGACAGCCACCTTGAGCAGTGAAAGACACCCGCAGGGTTCAACAGAGTGCAGGCCCAAAGGTCAAGCGGATTCGCCCGTCATATCGTCACGAATTACCGGTCTGCCTCGTAAAAATGGAGTTATCAGCCGGTCTGCCGCCCGATTTTCGGAACCCCGTTCACCTTGTTGCCCTGTGCGGCGATCCAGTCGAGTGTCTTTTCAAACGGCATCGGTTTTCCAATCCCAAAACCCTGCACGTGATTGCACCCCAGTTGCGCCATCAATGCATGCTCGCCGGGCGTCTCAACGCCCTCGGCCAGTGTTTCGACATGCAGCCGTTCGGCCATGGTCAGAATGGCGCTGGCCAGTTGCTGCTGGCTGGCGTCCTGGTCCGCCTTTGCGACAAAGGTGCGGTCGATCTTGATCCTGGACACATTGAAGCGCTTGATCGATGCAATCGAGGCATGCCCGGTCCCGAAATCATCCAGATCGATACAGCATCCCAAGGCTGCCAGACCCGTGACATTGCGGGTGATCACGTCGTCGGGTCTTCTGGAAAACACCGTTTCCAGCACTTCAACCGCCAACCGGTCCGGGGTCAGATCAAATTGATCCAACTCCCATTTCAGGCGGTCAATCAAGGCGGGGTCACACAGTTCGTCCGATGAGAAATTGATCCCGATGCGGGGTACAATCACACCTGCCCGGTCCCAGTCGCGCATCGCAGTAAACGCATGGTGCCGAATAGCCTGACCGAGGCGGACCATCAGGTCGGCTTGTTCGGCGAATGGCAGAAACAGGTTCGGCCCCAGGGTGCCTTTCAGCGGATGTTCCCACCGCGCCAGCGCCTCAAAGCCCGTCACACGGCCTGTGTCCGTTGACACTTGCGGCTGAAACCAGGGGCGTATTTCGCCGCTATCCAAAGCCGCCTCAAACTCCTTGCGCAGATTTGCTCTGACACGGGATCGGCGCCGGGTCTCGGTTGAATAGGCGCGAATTGTGGATGGGCCGTTTTGCTGCGCCTCAACCAGAGCGCCGGTGGCTGCATCTCTCCAGTCGACGGCGGAGCCGTCAGAGACGCTCGTGTGCAGACAAAACCCAATGGAGCAAGACAGATAGACACCCGTTCCGTTGAGCATGACGGGATCCTCGACAACCGTCTGGATGCGCCCGGACATCTGAATGCACGCCTCCAGATCCAGTTGGTGTGATGGCCGCAGACCGATCAGCAATTTGTTTCCGCCAATGCGTGTAATGACATCCTGTTCTCGGACCATCGACAGCACACGGGCGCAAAACTGCTCGGCGATGTGGTTCGCGGCGGCCTGACCATGAAGCTCAGAGAGTTCGCCATATTCATCCAGTGCGATTGCCAAGCAGGCTGACGTCTCGCCAGTGCGCCGGGCGTGGTCGAGCAGATTCTCAAGCGCGTCGCTGAACTGATCAACCTTCATAAGTCCATTCGAGTGCCGCCCTGCAAATTCTTCGTTGGATGGTTTGATCCGAAAGCTGCCGATGCCAGCATAGATCAGTGGCAAGCCCAAAGCGATCGCCACCAACGCGCGTTCACCTCCGACCCAAAAAGCGCCCAGGCACACAGCGGGTACAAATGCCAGGGCAGAAGGGCCGTTCAGAACGGTTCGGAGTGAATGGGTTAAACGGTCAAAGGAAAACAGTTTACGCATCTTTGGGCTGGCCTTTGGCAGTCATCGCACGGCCAACCGTAGAAAATCAGTCTGAGTCAGTCGTTAACGCAGCTGCGGAATCTCGTCAGAATCCTGGGCTTTTTTGTTAAGCGACACAGAAAGGTCTGCAAAATCAAAGAGTTTAGGGTCCAAAAGATGTGAGGGACGGGCGTTGGTCAGCGCCCGAAACATGACCTGGCGCCTACCTGGGCTGTTCTTTTCCCATTGATCCAGAATCTGTTTCACCTGCTGGCGCTGCAGACCGTCCTGACTGCCGCACAGATCGCAGGGGATGATGGGATAGTTCATCGCGGTGGCAAATTTTTCGCAATCGACTTCGGCCACATGCGCGAGCGGACGATAGACGAACAGATCGCCCTCTTCATTTATCAGTTTGGGGGGCATGGTCGCCAGTCGCCCGCCATGGAAGAGGTTCATGAAGAAGGTTTCGAGGATGTCATCCCGGTGGTGCCCCAGAACGACGGCCGAACAGCCCTCTTCGCGCGCTATACGATACAGGTTTCCGCGCCGCAGGCGTGAACAGAGGGCACAATAGGTCCGACCCTGTGGGACCTTGTCCATCACGATTGAATAAGTGTCCTGGTATTCGATTCTGTGTGGCACACCCATCCGGTCCAGAAACTCTGGTAAGACCGTGGCGGGAAAGCCGGGTTGTCCTTGGTCGAGGTTACAGGCCAGCAGATCGACGGGCAGCAAACCGCGCCACTTCAATTCGTGGAGAACCGCCAGCAGGGTATAACTGTCCTTGCCACCGGACAGGCAGACCAGCCAACGCGGAGGCTTGCCCTTTTTGTCCTGCGCAGGCGCGCCTATCATCCCGTATTGCTCGACCGCTTCGCGGGTCTGGCGCACGATGCGTTTGCGCAGCTTTTTGAACTCGGTCGTCGAGGGCGCGTCGGCAAAGAGCGGATGAATTTCGTCTGTTTCGTCCAACATGTGCCGTGGGTACCGCGCTATACCCGAACGGGCAAGGCCCTGATTGCGGTGGGCTCCGAGTTTGGGGAACGCGCCAGTTTGTGCTATTTTCAATCTATTTATCAAGGAGCCTGTTATGGATTATGCATTTGTTGCCCGCGGCAAAAGCGGAAACGGTTTTTCCAACGAACCCTCGGCCAGCCATTTTCTGGCCATCCCCGGTTCGGCCAACGACATGAAATTGTCGCACAAGATTTCCAAGAACGAATGGACCAAAAAAGTGATGGCCGAAGCGGCCAGCGGCACGCCAAACCCCAATACCGATGGCGACATCGTTTTTTACGTTCACGGTTTCAACAATTCGCAGAAACAAGTCCTGCAGCGGCATCGCAAGATCAAAAAGGGGCTTCAGGCCAATGGGTTCAAGGGGGTCATCGTCAGCTTTGACTGGCCCAGTGCCGACTCGGCGCTGAATTATCTGGAAGACCGGGAAGACGCGAAACTGTCAGCGTTTCGGCTGGTCAAAGACGGGGTGGCCACTTTTTCCGCCCTCCAAAGACCGGATTGCCGTATCGATCTGCACATTCTAGCACACTCCATGGGATGCTATGTCGTGCGCGAAGCCTTTGACGATGCGGACGACCGGGCGCGGATCGCCGGCAAAAGCTGGTCGGTCAGCCAGATGATGCTGATCGCCGCGGATCTGTCCGTGTCATCGCTCGACTCGGGCAATCCCAAATCATCATCTCTCTACCGCCACTGTGTAAGGCTGACGAACTACTACAATACGCTTGATGACGTATTGTCTATTTCTGCGGTGAAACGGGTGGGCGTTGCACCAAGGGTTGGACGGAACGGCATGAACAAACCCCATCACACCAAAGCGGCCAACGTGTATTGCGGTGAACGCTTCAAGACGGGTGGGTTCGCCAAAACCGTCAATTCAGGGCACACCTTCTATTTTGATGATCCTGTCTTCATGCAGGATGTGTTCCATACGGTTTCCGGTCGGCTGGATCGGGAAGAATTGCCGACACGCGCGCCCACAGATCAAGGCAATCTCGCACTGGTGAAACCCAACTAGCACTTACCGCCGAATTGGAGAGCGCTATCCGGCGAGGCGGGCCAATATGGCACTGGTGTCGACATTGCCGATGGCGCCGGTGACGGATCCCCGCTCACCGGCAATTCGCGTGGCGACAAAGGCGTCGGCCACCTCAGCCGGCGCATAGCGGATGAGCAATGCAGCCATGAGCAATATAGCGGTTCGCTCGGAGAACCATCTGGCTTCTGCTTCGGTTGGCAGAGTGGACCAGCGATCGCGGTATTCCTGCAGGGTGGCATCATATCGACGATCCACGCCCGTTGCGCTGTCCAGTTCGGATTGCAGCACCTCAATAGTCAGGGGGTCGCGCGACAGGCTGCGCAGGATGTCGAGGCAGATAACATTACCCGATCCCTCCCATATCCCGTTCAAAGGCGCCTCGCGGTAGAGCAGGGGCAGCGGGGTATCCTCGACATAGCCCATACCCCCCAGAACCTCCATCGCTTCGACAACGACGACAGGACAGCGTTTGTTGGCAAGGAACTTGGCCAGCGCGACACCGATACGGGCAAAAGCACGGTCTTCTGGCGCTTCACCGTCGAAAGCCTGCGCGACACGCAGGCCAAGCGTGGTTGCACCCTCCCAGTCCAGCACGAGATCCGACAGGACCGCCCGCATTAGAGGTTGGTCGATCAGGCGGCGCTGAAAGGCGTTGCGGTGGGTGACCCAGTGATGTGCTTCGACAAGGGCGGCCCGCATCAGGCCTGCCGGGGCCATGGCCGTGTCGAGACGCGTGTGGTGGACCATTTCGATGATAGTCCGCACGCCCGCGCCTTCTTCGCCAAGCTGGTAGGCGAAGGCATCGTGCAATTCGATTTCGGACGAGGCGTTGGATTTGTT
Organism: Ruegeria sp. AJ12; assembly: GCF_056536245.1. Classification (NCBI taxonomy): domain Bacteria; kingdom Pseudomonadati; phylum Pseudomonadota; class Alphaproteobacteria; order Rhodobacterales; family Roseobacteraceae; genus Ruegeria; species Ruegeria sp. AJ12. Next base: position 3,671,956 of record NZ_JBQFJJ010000001.1, on the reverse strand, counting down.
GCCCAGCTTGTCCTTGAGCCGCATCAGATGGATGGCATTGCGGTCCCCATCCAGCCAACGGGGCAACAGGAAGCAGGTCAGCCCTCCGGGGGCCTGCGCAAGTGTCAGGAACCCATCCGACATTGGGGCCGAGCAGAACCATTTGTGTCCGCGCAGTCGCCAGTGGTCGCCGTCGCGGCGGGCCACGGTCGTATTGGCCCGAACGTCAGACCCGCCCTGTTTCTCGGTCATGGCCATACCAAGTGTGGCGCTGTCCTTCAGTTCGACCGGCCTGATCGTTGGATCATATGCCGGTGCCATGAGTTTTGGCCGCCACGCTTTGGTTGTTTCCGGATTGGCGGCGAGCGCCGGGATCCCCGCATAGGTCATGGTCAACGGACAACAGTGCCCCGGCTCGACCTGACTGGCGAGATAGACCATCGCCGCGTGTGTCGCATGGCCGCCCGGTTTCCCGTCCCATGCCAAGGCCGCGTAGCCTGCGGATTGGCTGATCTGCATCATCTGGTGATAGGCGGGGTGAAAGCGGACTTCGTCCAGTCGCCTGCCACCTTGGTCGAACACATTGATTTCCGGCGGGTGTCGGTTTGCCTCGCGTCCGATGTCACGTGTTTCAGCCCGCCCAAGCAGCTCACCATAACTGGCCAATGGATCGGTGCGCCCTCCGGCGAAACCGACTGCGTTGCGCAGCACGGGATCTGACGTCCACAGATCGCAGTCACCCCGCACAGGCGGCTGGTTTTCAACCTGATGGGTGGGAAGGGACTTGCGCGCTTCGGATATCATGGGAACCTCGGACACTGATGCCCCAAGTGTTCAGACGAGGTGCCAACAGGTCAAGTCTGACCGGAGGTCACTGGAAAGGCTCAGCCTCGTTCTTGATTGGGAACCGGGTCATACCCGTCACCACCCCAAGGATGGCATCGGCCGATCCGGCGCGCGGCGAGCCACGCACCCTTGATCGCCCCGTGTTTCTCCAGCGCCTCCAGCGCATAGGCCGAACATGTGGGCTGATAGCGGCAGTTGAACCCGACCCACGGGCTGAAGATCAGCCGGTAAGCCCGGACGGGCAGGGCGAGGATATGCGCAAGCAAGGTCATCTCTCCGCCCGATGTAGGTTTTGCAGGGCGTAGCGCAAGTCATCCAAAAGCGCGTCAAACGGGCGATTTTCGGTGACCTCGGCGCGTCCGATCAATACGTAGTCCCAGCCGTCGCGACCATGTTTCGGCAAAACCGCGCGTGCCGCTTCGCGCAGTCGACGTTTGGCGCGGTTTCGGGCTGCGGCATTGCCGACCTTCTTGGAACAGGTGAAACCGACACGTATTCCGGTCGCTTCATCTGGCGCCCGTTGTCGGGCCTGCACCATCATCGAGGCGGTGCCTTGTCTGCGCGCCCGCGCGGCTTTCAGGAACTCTGACCGATTCTTGAGAACGGTAGTGGTTTCAGGTACACAAACGGACGCCGCCGGGGGCGTATCCCCGGGCTGGTTCTTACCATCCACAGGGGCCTCCGGCGGCGTCATGTTCGTAACCTGATCGGTGAACGGTGTTACGCGCTCAGCGACTTGCGGCCGCGGGCGCGGCGCGCGTTCAGGATCTTGCGGCCGGCCTTGGTGGCCATGCGCGCACGGAAACCGTGGCGGCGTTTGCGAACCAGGTTTGAAGGCTGATAGGTGCGTTTCATCGCTCCGTCTCCAATCTATGCGGTCGGGTGCGGCGCGGATTCGCCTGCCCGTGGTGTTCGAAGCCCGTCCTCTACTGCCAAGCGGGGGGTAAGTCAAACCCCAAGACCCGGGTTTTCGCCGCTTTTGCAACAATTCTGTAGCCGGGCCTGTCAAAAGGTTTCAAAAACCGAAAATTTCGCCTGATACACTCACATTCGCCGTCACTTTCTTCAAGGCACCGTGAGGCCCCTGTTTCGGATCGTGTCGACGACGCATCTTGTGGACAGAATGAAACAATCAAAGCCGGATGGCGAGATGACCGAAACGACCCAAGCCCCGCGCAACGGATTTGCGCGCCACCTTCCCTTGCTTGCGATTCTGTCCGTTGCGGCGGTCGGGTTTTTCACGCTGGGCGATTATCTGACATTCGAAACCCTGCGCGACAATCGTGAGGCCTTGCTGGCCTGGCGGGATGCGCATTACTGGGCCATGGTCGGAGCTTTTGTGGCACTCTACATCGTGATTGTGGCGTTTTCGCTGCCCGGGGCCGCCGTGGCCTCGATGACCGGCGGGTTTCTGTTCGGTCTGATGGGGGGAACGGTGTTTAATGTCGTTTCCGCAACGATTGGCGCGTCGGCGATCTTTCTGGCGGCCCGCTGGGGTTTGGGCGCAACGCTCACGGCGCGATTGGAAGCCTCGGAAGGAGCCATCAAGAAACTGAAAGACGGCCTGCGTGAGAACGAGATATCTGTGCTTTTCCTTTTACGCCTCGTCCCGGTTGTTCCCTTTTTCGTTGCCAATCTCGTGCCTGCCCTGGTCGGTGTGAAGTTCCGCAACTTTTTGATGACCACTGCGCTGGGCATCATCCCCGGTGGGATCGTCTATACGTGGATTGGCGTCGGGCTGGGGGGTGTCTTTGACCGGGGCGAAACCCCCGACGTCTCGCTGCTGTGGGAGCCTTTTGTGATCGGGCCCATCATTGGTCTCTGTGCACTGGCAGCATTGCCAATTGTTATCAAATCCCTGCGTGGCCGAAAGGACGCCTGATCTCATGCAAGAACTGAAAACCGATATCCTGGTGATCGGAGCCGGGTCGGGTGGGCTGTCCGTGGCGGCCGGCGCCAGCCAGATGGGTGCGGATGTCGTGCTGCTCGAAGGGCACAAGATGGGCGGCGATTGTCTGAATTTCGGCTGTGTTCCGTCAAAGGCGCTGATCGCAAGCGGCAAGATGGCGTACACGCAGGCGCATTCCTCGGCTTTCGGTGTCGCCAATGTTGCCCCTCAGGTGAGCTACGCGGCGGCCAAAGACCATGTCCGTGATGTGATCGCCCAGATCGAGTCGATGGACAGTCAGGACCGGTTCGAAGGTTTCGGTGTGAAAGTGATCCGCGAGTACGGAACCTTCCTGTCTCCGACGCAGGTTCAGGCAGGCGAGTACGTGATCACCGCGCGGCGTGTGGTCATTGCGACCGGGTCATCCCCGCTTGTTCCGCCTATCCCCGGGCTGGATCAGGTGCCCCATTACACCAACGAAACCATTTTCGACCTGCGAGAAAAACCGGATCACCTGTTGATCATCGGTGGGGGGCCTATTGGCATGGAAATGGCGCAGGCGCATGTGCGTCTGGGCAGCAAGGTGACCGTTATCGAAGCATTGCAAGCGTTGGGCAAAGACGACGCGGAAGCCGCTGCCGTGGTACTGGACAGCCTGCGCGCAGAAGGCGTCGTGATCCACGAACACGCGATGGTCGCCCAAGTGCGAGAAACAAATGGCACACTCGAAGTGGTCACGGAAAACGGTGAGATTTATGCAGGATCCCATCTTTTGGTGGCTGCAGGACGTAAGGCCAATATCGAACGGTTGAACCTTGAGGCCGCCGGAATTGACCGCATTCGCAACGGCATAAAGACGGACGAGTCGCTGCGCACGACAAACCGTAAGGTCTATGCGATTGGTGATGTCGCGGGCGGATTGCAGTTCACTCACGTCGCCGGATATCACGCTGGCATCATTATCCGTTCTGCTCTGTTCGGCCTTCCGTCCAAAGCGAAAACCAATCACATCCCGTGGGCAACGTACACGGATCCCGAACTGGCGCAGGTTGGCCTGACCGAAGAACAGGCCGGTGAGCGGCACGGTGAAAGCATGGAAGTCGCGCGGTTCGAATATCACCACAACGACCGCGCCATCACTGAACGAAAAACCAACGGGTTCATCAAGGTGATGGTCGTAAAAGGCCGTCCGGTGGGGGCCACAATCGTCGGTCATCAGGCCGGTGAATTGATCAACTTGTGGTCGCTGGCATTGGCAAATAACCTGAAGATGGGCCAGATCGCCGCGATGGTTTCGCCCTATCCGACGATCGGAGAGCTTAACAAACGCGTGGCGGGCGCATATTTCTCGCCAAGGCTGTTTGAGAATCAGATAGTTAAACGAGTGGTCAGGTTCGTCCAACGCTGGATCCCCTGATCGGGAAAGGAGCGCCAATTGAACTCGCTGTCCGGCCGTTTCCTGATCCTGACAACGGTCTTCGTGATGTTGGCCGAGGTCCTGATCTTTGTTCCCTCCATTGCGCGGTTTCGCGAGGATTTTCTGCTGAACCGGCTTGAGCGCGCCCAGATAGCGTCGCTTGCATTGCTGGCCGATGATATGCTGGCCGAAGAGCTCGAGGCCGAGTTGCTGGCCAATGCTGGCGTCTATAATGTCGTTCTGCGCCGTGACGAGGTGCGTCAGCTGATGCTGTCCTCTGCGATACCCGATCTGGTTGCCAAGACCTATGACCTGCGGGACGCAGGCCCATGGGTGCTGATCCGCGATGCGATGATCCGGTTCTTCACCGTCGAAAATGAAGTCATCCGTGTAATTGGCGAACCGGTCAAAGGTGCCGGGCTGCTGATCGAGGTCACCATCGACAGCGCGCCGCTGCGCACGGCAATGACCGATTACGGTCTGCGCATTCTGGGACTGTCCTTCGTGATTTCCATCATCACTGCGTCTCTGCTGTTTCTCGCAGTGCGCGTGGTTCTGGTCCGTCCGATCAAAAGCGTTGTCGGATACATGCAGCGCTATGCCAGTGCACCGGAAGACGCGCGTGGCATTATCTCACCCAGTTCGAAAGTGACAGAACTCCGCGAGGCCGAAGAGGCCCTGAAGATGCTGCAGACTGACCTGACGCAGGCACTGAAACAGCGGGAGCGCCTGGCCCAGCTGGGCGGGGCCGTGGCGAAAGTCAGCCACGACCTGCGCAACATCCTGACCTCCGCGCAACTCTTCACGGATCGGATCGAGGCGAGCGATGACCCGGTGGTGCGCCGGATGGCGCCCAAACTGGTCAATTCGATAACACGGGCAGTATCCTTATGCGAAAGCACTCTAGCATTCGGTCGGGCAGAGGAACCGGCGCCCACGCTGACAATGGTCCACCTGCGCGATGTTGCGGCAGATGTTGCCGCCAGCGAACAGCTCGCGGTCGCGGATGCCTGCGTCGAGATCTCGAACGACGTGCCCGACGACCTGATCGCGCGGGCCGACCCAGAGCAGATGTTCCGCGTCATTTTGAACCTTGTGCGCAACGCCAGGCAGGCCCTCGTGGCGTCCGGCACATCCGGCAGCATCACTATCACGGGCCGCGAAGACGAGGCCAACTGGTGCATCGAAATTCGCGATACCGGCCCCGGCCTGCCGCCAAAGGCGCAAGAAAACCTGTTTACACCGTTTCAAGGCGGAGTGCGCAAGGGGGGCTCCGGTTTGGGTCTTGCGATTTCCCAGGAACTGGTGCGGGGGCACGGTGGAGATCTGGTCCTGAAAGACACCGGGCCAGACGGCACCATCTTTGAAATCAAGCTCCCGCGCGGGGACGGGACTTTTTGAGCGTTTTTTGAAGAATCGTCTTGCACGTCCCCTGTGCCGGGTCTAAATAGCCCCTCACCAACGCGGACCGATAGCTCAGCTGGATAGAGTACTTGACTACGAATCAAGGGGTCGGGGGTTCGAATCCTCCTCGGTCCGCCACTTGGGAAATTGTCAGGCGACACATAGTTCTGCCACCAGCGACAGAACCTTGCCATTTTCGCCTCACTTCCTTCATCCAGCACCTAGATCGATTTCAATGATCCTGACTTCCCTTTTGGAAAATCAGGGCCGATTTGCAGATCATACGCCGAAGGCGCCTGTTCCTGCTGATCTGCCACGTGGCGAACGCGGATGGGGGCGAGGCAATGCTATTCGACAATAGTGATGCGGCCCGCAGGCGCAGCCGAGGACACGGTGTTGTCTCATAGGGTTGCCCGAGGGGGAAGGCAGCGTCTTACCCCTGATGGCCGAGGGCGTTTAGCTTGTCCAAATCCCGCTGTCTCACAAAACAAGTGCGGCGGTGCAGGCCGGGCCATTACACCTTGCGCCAGAACACGTTGCTTTTCCAAAGAATGGGTGGAAACTGGACCTTCGCTGCATTGCTGTTAAAGCACGTAAGCCGCAACAAAAGCAGACTTACTAATGTTGGCAATTATCGACGCTGTCGTACCCGTCTCCGGCAAAAACAATAGCGGTCCAGTTTACCAATATGGACCATGGCATGGGACGCGGTCCGAGGCGTTTACTTCGGTGAGTAAACGTTGAACTCCTGTAGGAGATGCCGACTTCGTACCACAGATCTGCGATTTCAAAATCTGGAATGTGTTGCCATGAATTGATTCGAGTCAAATGCAAGGGGCGACACGCCTGATAGCCTGAGCGCACGTATCCGAAACATTGCCGTTCGTGTCGAGCTTTTCCGTCCAAACGGGCTCAACCTAGGTTTGTCCGGCCATTCACAGCAAGTGAAAGGGAAATGGAATGTCTGTCGAAAACAACCAGAAAGCAGATCCAGAACCGAGCTTTTCCTCAAGATTCCCAACCGCCTACACGATCCTGTTCTTACTTATCATTCTGGTCGCGGCGCTGACGTGGGTCATACCGGCCGGTGAGTACCAACGCGCTTTGAGCGAATCCGTTGGGCGCGAGATCGCCGTCGCCGGGACCTATCAGACGGTTGAGCCAAACCCACAAGGGTTTGTCGATGTGATGCTGGCCCCCATCGCCGGGTTCTACAATCCAGACAGCTATCAGGCCGGAGCTATTGATGTCGCTCTGTTTGTTCTGATGCTTGGCGGTTTTCTGGGCGTTGTGAATGCCACTGGAGCCATCGATACCGGTATCCGAGCGGCGATGCGCAAGTTGCAAGGGCGTGAGATCTGGATGATTCCGATCCTGATGACGCTGTTTGCAATTGGCGGCACCACCTATGGCATGGCTGAAGAAACACTGGCGTTTTACGCCATTCTGATCCCGGTTGTGATTGCGGCAGGCTATGACGCGGTTACCGGCGTGGCGGTCATATTGGTCGGTGCCGGGGTCGGCGTGCTGGGTTCGACCATCAATCCGTTTGCAACGGTCATAGCCTCGAATGCCGCCGGGATTCCGTTCACCGATGGAATCGTCCTGCGATTTGTTCTGTTGCTGGGCGGGCTGGCGATTTGTATGGCTTATGTCATACGTTATGCCCGGCGGGTCAAGGCGGACCCAAGCGTCTCGATCGTGGCCAAACAACGCGACGAGCATCGCCGGATCTTCCTGCAAGACCGACCCGATGCCGAAAAGGCGGATGACGTCCTGACCGGCAACCAGCAGGTCGTTCTGATCATCTTCGCGCTTGCCTTTCTGGTTATGATCTGGGGCGTATCCACCCAAGGCTGGTGGATGGCCCGCATGGGCGCTTTGTTTTTTGGCTCCGCCATTCTGGTCGGGATCGTGGCCCGCATGGGTGAAAAGGCGCTGACCAGTCACTTTGTTGACGGTGCCCGCGATTTGCTCGGCGTGGCGCTGATCATAGGTCTGGCGCGTGGCATCGTCGTTGTCATGGAACAGGGGCTGATCGCCGACACAATCCTGCACAGTGCCGAACAGAGCCTGGGCGGGCTCCACAAGCTGGCCTTCATCAATGTGATGATGTGGATCGAAGTCGGCATGAGCTTTTTTGTGCCGTCCTCTTCGGGTCTTGCAGTGCTGTCGATGCCGATCCTTGCTCCGCTGTCGGACTTCGCCGGCGTTTCGCGCGATCTGGTGGTCACCGCCTATCAATCGGCCAGCGGACTGGTGAACCTGATCACGCCAACCTCTGCAGTTGTAATTGGGGGGCTGGCAATCGGACGGGTGTCTTATGACCGTTGGATTGCCTTCATCTGGCCTTTGCTGATCCTACTTACGGTGTTTGTCATGGCCGTTCTCAGCATCGGAGCACTTCTTTGACCTGTTGGAAAGGAGCTTAAGGCATGACCGACACGAAACTTGGCGTCCACAGCGAAACCGGGCCCCTGAAGCAGGTCATCGTTTGCCGACCCGGTCTGGCACATCGCAGGCTGACTCCTGACAATTGTCAGGAACTGCTGTTCGACGATGTATTCTGGGTCAAGCAAGCACAAAAGGATCACGATGCCTTTTGTACGTTGATGCGGGGCGAAGGGGTCGAGGTGCTGGACGTCAACGACCTGCTGGCCGAAACGCTGGATGATGCGACAGCCCGCGCCTGGGTTCTGGACCACCGGATCACCCCGCATCAGGTCGGGGTCGGCATGCTACCCGAGCTGCGAGGCTGGATGGATGAGATCCCGTCAGATATATTGACCAGACATCTCTTAGGTGGGTTGGCAGTCGATGAGTTGCCGTTCACGCCAACTGGTCTGTTCGGCGGATACCTGGGCAATCACGGTTTTGTTTTGCCCCCTCTGCCCAATGCATTGTTCACCCGTGACAACAGCGCCTGGATTTACGGTGGGGTCGTGGTGAACCCGATGTTCTGGCCTGCCCGGCGGCCTGAAACCCTGCTGAACACGGCGATCTACAAGTTCCATCCCAAGTTTGCTGGCCAAACCAAGATCCATTGGGGCGATCCTACCCGCGACCACGGGCTGGCCACACTTGAGGGTGGCGACATTATGCCTGTGGGGAATGGCACCGTTCTGGTCGGCATGGGCGAGCGATCCTCGCCCCAAGCCATTGGCCTGCTGGCAGAGGCTCTGTTTGACACCGGTGCTGCGCAGCGGCTTTTGGCATTCCAGATGCCGAAATCGCGCGCTGCCATGCATCTCGATACGGTTTTTACACTGTGTGGAGGCGACGTGGTGACCACCTTCAAGGACGTTGCCGAGGCGTTGATCTGCTATGATATCCGGCCCGGCGAAAGCAAAGCGGCGCTGGAATTTCATCAGGACACGCGTCCGATCTTTGACATTGTGGCCGAGGTGTTGGGTTACAAGCGGCTACAGCTGGTGCCTACCGGCGGCGACACCTTGGAAGAACGTGCGCGAGAGCAGTGGAATGACGGTAACAACGTGATTGCACTGCGCCCCGGTGTGGTGGTCGGCTATGACCGCAACGACGACACAAATGCCGCGCTCAGGGCCGCCGGGATTGAGGTGCTGGAGATGCCTGGCGCCGAGCTGGGCCGCGGCCGCGGTGGTGGCCATTGCATGACTTGCCCGACAATCCGTGACGCAATCTGAGGCAGAGAAAGGAAACCCTCATGGCTTACAACTTGCGCAACCGACATTTCCTGACATTGCGGGACTTCGCCCCCGACGAGATCGCCTTTCTGCTGAAGCTGGCGGTCGATCTGAAAGCCGCAAAATATGCGGGCACCGAGGTTCCGGTGCTGAAGGGCAAGGACATCGCTCTGATCTTTGAAAAGGATTCCACGCGCACCCGCGTGGGGTTCGAGGTCGCAGCTTATGATCAGGGCGCACGGGTGACCTACCTGGGTCCTACTGGCACCCATATTGGTCACAAGGAATCCGTCAAGGACACGGCAAGAGTCCTGGGCAGGGTGTATGACGCGATCGAATATCGCGGTTTTGGTCAGACCATCGTCGAAGAACTTGCCAAACATGCGGGTGTCCCAGTCTACAACGGTCTGACGGACGAATTTCACCCCACCCAGATACTCGCTGATTTCCTGACCATGCAGGAGCATGTCGAAAAGCCGCTGCGCGAAGTCTCTTTTGCGTTTCTGGGGGATGTGGGCAACAATATGGGCGACAGCCTGATGCTGGGCGCGGCCAAGATGGGCATGGACGTGCGGCTCTGCGGTCCCAAATCCTGTTGGCCACAGCGCGTGATCGAGGCCGAAGGGCGCACCATAGCCGAAACCACAGGCGCGCAGATTACCATTACCGAGGACGTGGACGAAGCCGTAAACGGTGTCGACTTTGTTTACACCGATGTCTGGTTATCAATGGGTGAACCCAAGGAGAAATGGCGCGAGCGGATCGACCAGATGCTGCCGTATCAGATCAATGCCGAGGTCATGGCCAAAACCGGCAATCCGCGCGTGCGGTTTATGCATTGCCTGCCGGCCTTTCACAACACCGAGACCACGGTTGGCGCCGATATCAACAAGGAGTTCGGCATCGACGCCATGGAAGTGACCGATGAGGTTTTCGAAGGCCCAGCGTCAATCGTCTTTGATCAGGCTGAAAACCGGTTGCACACAATCAAGGCCGTCCTCGTCGCCACATTGGGGGGCTGAAATGCTGGTGGTTGCAGCCTTGGGAGGCAACGCCCTGCTAAAACGCGGTCAGCCGCTAAACGCCGAAGTCCAGCGTGCCAATGTCCGCGCAGCAATGCCCGCCTTGGCAGATATCCTGCGCGCCGGTCATCAACTTGTCATTACCCATGGCAATGGTCCGCAGGTGGGCCTGCTTGCGTTGCAGGGCGCTGCATATAACGCCGACAGTGCCAGCCCGCTGGACGTTCTCGGGGCCGAGACCGAGGGCATGATCGGCTACATGATCGAACAGGAACTCGAAAACGAATTGCGTCATGATCGGCCGGTTGCGACGCTGCTGACGCAAATTCTGGTTGACGGGCACGACCCGGCATTTCGGAACCCAACCAAATTTGTGGGGCCAGTTTATGAGCGCGCCGAGGCCGAGATTCGCGCCAAGGCGGCCGGATGGCACATCGCGCGCGACGGGGACAAATGGCGACGCGTCGTACCATCCCCCAAACCGCAGGAGATCCCCGATCTACGGGTTCTGCAACTATTGCTGGACCAAGGCGTGGTTGTGATTTGTGCGGGCGGCGGTGGCATCCCAGTGCTGCGGCGCGATGACGGCAGCCTAATCGGCGTAGAAGCCGTGATCGACAAGGATGCCGCCAGTGCCCTGCTTGCTGAGAAATTGGGTGCCGATGCGCTGCTGCTCCTGACCGATGTGGATGCGGTTTATGACGAGTTCGGCACACCGCACGCGCATGCCATCAGTGTGATGACGCCCGACGCGGCCCGAGCGCTGAAACTGCCAGCGGGTTCGATGGGCCCAAAGGTTGTTGCGGCAGCCGCATTTGCCGCAAATAACGGCTTTGCCGGTATCGGGCAATTGAAGGACGCCCTTGCCATTCTTGAACGGCGGGCCGGCACGAGCATTTCAAGTGCGGTATAGAGACGAAAACAGCCATCTCACGTTCCGAAAGCCTGGAGGTGGAGCAAGGGGGCAGACCTGGCTATTGAAGCGGTTCTTTTGCAGACATGGCGGTCAAATGTGACGCTTTTTCTCAAAGCTCGAACGAACCGCCGCGCCCGACACGGTGCTGGCGGCATACACCAGCGCGCTGCGGGTTTCCGACATCGCCCGGGGTCTCTCCCTTGCCGAACGAAGCCGTGCGCGGTCTTGATGATGCCCGCCAGATCGCTCGAGACATCGCGAAGACCTACCAGTACGACATCTCAATGAAGCCCCGAAAGAAAGTCGAGATGCCCTTCGCACACCTCAAACGCATTCTTGGGCTGGGACGGCTCCGATTACGTGGTCCGTGTGGCGCAAGTGACGAATTCCTCCTCGCTGCCACGGCCCAAAACCTCCGCAAATTGGCCAAGCTCCCTCCCGCACCGCAGCAAACGCGAAAAACCTGAACAGAAAGGCGCTCGCGCAGTGTTCAGATCACTGCATTTTGCGCCATTAACACTTTGTTTTTCAATAGAATCGGGCCGAAGACAGTCATTAGCTGCACGTGCAATGGAGACCTTGCTCAAGCACAATGCAGACGCTGTATATCGTCAAAGGCAGGGTGGATGACACTTAGCCGCGAGGAGGCTCGCCAAAACCAATGGTCGGCTGTCCAAGAAGAGGCCTAGTATCTATCTTAAATCTAAGCGTCGCTAAGGCTCACAACTTGAACTTTCCGGGGAAAAGACCGCATAGAAATCTTCTGATAAGTTTAACAGAGCGCCGTCGCGAAAAGCCTTGCATATCGGTAAGGTAATTCACCCACATTCCCTCCAGCAAAGCCAGCGTTCCGCTGGTGGCATCGTCCACCAAGTTTAGGTCACGCCCGTTTTGTAGGGCTATCTCCGAGAACGCCAGCCGCAAGGTCTCGACAAGTTTGCGATCCTGAGTGCTGCTGTAACGGGCAATGCCTGGGTGTGAGCTCGCGATGCCTCGGAATGCATGCCAGATTTTTGTACTTCTTGGATTGAGCAGAGCTTCGGACAAATCCGCCTCGATCACAGCCATCACTCTGTCTTCGGGCGATGCGTCCGAGCCCAGATCGGTCAATCTGTCCATCTCGGCATAGTATTGGGCACTGAAATGCTGGGCTGCTGCCGTCAACAAATTGTCCTTTCCCCCGAAATGCAAATGGATCATTCCGCGGGACAATCCAGAACGCTCGCAGATGCGGCTGACCGAGGTATCGGTAACTCCGATATCCGCGATAGTGTCCAAAGTTGCCTTGATCAGAAGCTGCTTGTTGGCCTCAGGATCGCGTTTCGAACTACGTTTTCTTCCCTTAGGGTCTTTCACTTTATCAAATGATTCCATTGGTTTGAGATCTTCTCATATGTGCAGGTCACAGGGAGATTGACACGAAAGGCTGTTCTGGCGCAACATTTAATGGACGGTCGTCCATTAGTGACTCGTGAAAACCGAGAAGGGAGGTTGGGTGATCTTTCGTAGCGAAACGTCCCGGGGCTATACCCTCAGCGCACCAGCCACTGCTTACGTGGGCTTTCTGGTGGCGGCGCCATTGGTGATCCTGATCGCTTATTCGTTTTGGACCCAAACCTATGTGACGCTCGAAAAGACCCCGACGCTGAATAACTATCGCGAAGCGTTTACCGACCCGCTGGTTCGACACTTGATGCTCAGGTCGATCTGGATTGCAGCGGGGGTCACTGTCGCAACCGTCGCACTGGCTTATCCTATCGCCTATTTCATTGCGATGAAGGCACGGAAAAAGACCATCTGGCTTCTGCTCATCACTATTCCGTTCTGGTCCAGCTATCTCCTGCGCGTATTTGCCTGGAAACTCATCCTCGGGTTCAACGGGGTGATGAATTCTGCACTGCTGATGCTTGGCCTGATCGACGAACCGCTCGACTTCTTGCTCTACAATGAATTCGCCGTTGTGCTGACGCTTGCTCATGCTTGGGCGCCCTTTGCGATCCTGCCGATCTATGTCTCATTGCAGAAAATCGACCCAAGCCTGCTGGAAGCCGCCACAGACCTCGGCAACAGCTCTTTTCAACGCTTTATGCGGGTGACGCTGCCGCTGACCATTCCAGGGATCATTGCTGCTTGCCTGATCATCTTCATCCCGACCGTAGGCGATTATGTAACGCCGGCACTGGTCGGCGGGTCGGACGGGAAGATGATCGCCAACCTTATTCAGGTGCAGTTCGGGGCTGCCAATAACTGGCCACTCGGCGCCACACTGTCGCTGATCGCGATGCTGTCAGTCGGTTTTGTCGCCATAGTGTTTGTAATTACTGCGACCCGGCTAGGGAGACGGATCAGATGAGACGCCCTTCGACCCTGACAGCCTATGCTTTTCTGTATTTGGTTTTTCTTTACCTGCCGGTCCTTTTCCTGCCCCTGTTTTCGTTCAACAGCGGTACAATCGTTGCCTTTCCGATCAAGGGTTGGACGCTGGACTGGTATCGGAAGCTGGGCGAGCAGGATACGTTGATCCAAGCCCTTTGGAATTCGCTTGGCGTCGGCACCGTCGTCGCACTTCTGTCTACCGCCATGGGATTATTCGCCGCCCGCGCTTTTGTTCGCTATCGTTTTCGCGGTCAGCGTGCAGCTGAAGGTCTGGTGATGCTGCCTTTGGTTATACCCGGCATTATCGTGGCTTCTTCAATGCTGGTTCTGTTTCTGTTTATCGGTCTCAAGCCGTCTTTGCTGACCGTCGTTCTGGGCCATACGTTTCTTGCGCTGCCGTTTTCCGTCTCGATCCTGAAGTCCGCATTTGATGACTTCGATGCGTCGCTGGAAGAGGCATCTTACGATCTTGGCGTCGGCGTGTTCGACACCTTCCGCCGCGTGACGCTGCCAGTCGTTTCCCCCGGTATCGTAGCCAGCATGCTGGTCACCTTCACAGTCAGCTTCGATGAGTTCGTCCTGGCGTTTTTCCTGTCCGGCAACCAGCCAACCCTGCCGGTCTATATCTGGAGCCAGATCCGTTTCCCCGCCAAGCTTCCAAACGTGCTGGCGCTAGGCTCCATCTTGCTGCTCACCTCGGTTTTACTTCTGGTGCTGGCCGAGTATTTCCGCCGCCGTTCATCCGCATCAGAGGTCCGATGACAGTCAGAAACATCATAGAACTCAGGGGCGTCGAAAAGCGCTATGGCACATTTCTGGCGGCCAGCGGGATTAATCTCGATCTCAAAGAGGGCGAGTTTTTCTCGCTCCTTGGTCCATCGGGATGCGGCAAGACCACGGTATTGCGGATGATCGCGGGTTTCCAGGAACCGACCGAGGGCACCGTGCTGATCGACGGTCAGGATATGGAAGGTGTGCCTGCCAACAACCGCCCAACGAACATGGTTTTTCAAAGCTACGCAATCTTCCCGCACCTGAACGTCGGAAATAACGTAGCCTACGGATTACGCGGCAAAGCCTCCAAGGTCGAGATTGACCAACGCGTGTCCGAAGCTTTGGAAATGGTCGAATTGGGCGGCCTTCAGGATCGCGGCGCAAGTGAGTTGTCGGGTGGGCAGCGACAAAGGGTGGCGCTCGCCCGTGCGCTGATCATGCGACCCAAAGTGTTGTTGCTGGATGAGCCCTTGTCAGCCCTCGACAAAAAGCTGCGCGAGCAGATGCAGTTTGAAATGCGTAATCTGCAGCAATCGCTCGGAATTACCTTTGTGATGGTTACACACGACCAATATGAGGCGATGACCATGTCAGACCGCATTGGTGTGATGTTCGATGGGCGGCTCAAGCAAGTCGATACACCAACCACGCTTTATGCCCGCCCCTGCGATCAACAGGTTGCCAGTTTTATCGGTGAGATGAACATCTTGCCTGCCCAGTTGCTGGAAGAAAACGGCGATACGCTTTCAATCGACGCGGCCGCCTTTGGCCAAATGGAGATTGAAAGGAACCCCAACGTCGCAATCAGCACCCGAGATTTGAACATCGGCATTCGACCCGAACAATTGGAAATCACCACTGAAAAACCCGAAGACCATCCATCAGCTGTTCAGGGTAAAGTCAGCAATGTCGCCTTCTACGGTGAAAACATTCACTACCACATTCAGGTTGCGGGAACCGAGAAGCCGATCTCGGTTTCGGTTCCGAACTATTTTCACACGGTTGATTTCAATCGCGGCGACGCAGTTTGGCTGGGGCTTCAGAGCGCCAGCGTGATCGATCTTGGTACAAACACAGAATAAGACATGGGAGGATAGAATGAAACTTCAGGGAATTGCGGCCTTCGTGTATGCGACGGCAATAAGTACAGGAAGCGCGAGTGCCGGTGGAGCCGATCTGACGGTGTTTGACTGGTCGGGATATGAAGACCCCGGCTTCTTTGCCAGCTACATGGAAAAATACGGGAATGAAGCGCCAAGCTATTCCTATTTCGGGAGTCAGGAGGAAGCCTTTACGAAACTAAGCTCGGGTTTCACGGCTGATCTGGCGCATCCTTGTTCCGACGCGGTCAGGAAATGGGCCGCGGCCGATCTGATACAGCCGCTGGACGAAAGCAAACTAACCAATTGGGCCGATGTGCTACCCGAGATCAAGGAAGTCGACGCCGTCGTTCTGGACGGCCAGCTTTATATGTTGCCGTTCGAGTGGGGAAATACCGGCCTTATCTATCGCACCGACAAAATCTCAGGCGATGATGTCTCGCTGCAACTGTTGGCGGATCCGGCCTATGCAGGCAAGATCGCCATCCCGGATGCCGCATCATCTGCATATGCATTGGCGGCGCTGGCCACTGGAAACGCGGATGACTACACCAACCTGAGCGATGAGCAATTTAAGGAAGCGTCCGACTTCCTGCGCTCGATCCACCCGAACATGCGCTTTTACTGGTCCGATGCGGGTCAGTTTGACCAGGCCATGACCAGTGGTGAGATCGAATTGGGTTGGGCCTGGAACCAGTCAGAGCTGAACCTGATCTGGAACGAAGTGCCTGCCGCCATGATGCGCGACGTCGACAAAGGTATCGCGACCTGGGCGTGCGGCTATGTGCATCTGAAGTCATCCACCACGCCAGTTGATCAGGTCTATGATCTGTTGAACGCACTTACCGATCCTGCCAGCGGTCAGTACATCATCGACAACTGGGGCTACCCGCATTCCAATGCAAAAGCGTTCGAAGTTGCCGATCAGGCAAACATCGAAGCTTATGGTTTCTCCGATCCAAAAAGCTTCTTCGAAGGCAGCTTGTTCTTTGATGCGGTGAACCCCGAGCTTGAAGCAAAAATGCTGGCGGAGTTCGAGCGGATCAAAGCTGGCTTCTAATACAACCACATTTCCGGGGCCATTCGGCTCCGGATCCCAAATACAGGAAAACGCGTGGTTATGTCGAACGCGAACGCATATGCTTTGCTCTTGGAACCGGTTCAGATTGGGCCAGTTACAGCAAGAAATCGCTTCTATCAGGTGCCTCATTGCACCGGGCTTGGGCACCTCAGGCCGCGGGCGGATGCTGCCGTGCGTGGGATGAAAGCAGAAGGCGGGTGGGCGGTGGTTTCCAATCAGGAAACCGAAATCCACCCGACCTCAGATCTGTCTCCTTTTGCCGAGGGGCGCCTATGGGACGCGCGTGATGTGCCCGCGTTGCGGCTGATGACGGATGCGGTACATGCGCATGGGGCGCTGGCAGCCATCCAGCTGGTGCACAATGGCAATCATGCGCAAAACCTGCTGACCCGCGCTCCGGTTCTTGCACCTTCCGAGATGTCCGTCGATACAACGCATCCCAAGCAGGCGCAGGCCATGGATAAGTCCGATATTCGCGAATTCCGCCGCTGGCACCGCGACGCCGCCTTGCGCGCGAAAGACGCCGGGTTCGACATCATTTACATCTATGCCGGACACAACATGACATTGGCGCAGCATTTTATGTTGCCGCATATGAACCAGCGTTGTGATGAATACGGCGGGTCGCTTGAAAATCGGGTACGTCTGACACGCGAATTGCTGGAGGATACTCACGAAGCGGTGGGTGACAGCTGCGCCGTGGCGTTCCGCTTTGCCATTGACGAGATGATGGGCGTCAGCGGCATGCAGGCCGCGGAAGAAGGCCGCGCCGTGGTCGAGCTTTTGTCTGACCTCCCGGATCTCTGGGATGTGAATGTAGCCGATTGGTCGAATGACAGTGCCACGACCCGTTTTCAGCCGGAAGATGGCTATCAGAACGCGTTTCTGTCCCACGTCAAACAGATCACCCAGAAACCCGTGGTAGGTGTTGGCCGCCTGACGTCCCCCGACATGATGCTGACGATGGTCAAAAAGGGAGTTGTCGACCTCATAGGAGCTGCGCGACCTTCCATCGCGGACCCGTTCATTCCAAAAAAGATTGAAGAGGGTCGCATTGACGAAATCCGCGAATGCATCGGCTGTAATATCTGCGTCTCATCTGACAATCTGGGCATCCCGATCCGCTGCACTCAAAACCCGACAATGGGCGAGGAATGGCGCCGCGGCTGGCACCCCGAGATCATCGCGCCGAAAAAGAGCAACGCGGATACTTTGGTTATTGGCGGTGGCCCTGCCGGTCTTGAATGCGCCACGCAATTGGCAAGGCGAGGATATCAGGTGACCTTGGCCGAAGCGGCTGCTGAATTGGGCGGGCGGGTTACGAAAGAAAGCAAACTTCCCGGCCTCGCGGCTTGGTCCCGCGTCGTCGACTATCGCCTGAATGATCTGAAGCAGCGCGGCAACGTCCAATTGTTCACCGACAGCAGGCTTGATGGCGATCAGGTGGCAGAGCTTGGCGTCGAGCACGTCTTTGTGGCCACTGGCAGCCATTGGCGCAACGACGGCATGGGACGTAGCACGCAACGCCATATGCCGCAGATCGAGCAAAGCGCCAAAGTGCTGACGCCTGATGACGTCATGAACGGTCTTCTGCCTCCGGAAGGGCCGGTGATGATCTATGATGATGACCACATCTATCTGGCAGGAGTGATCGCCGAAAAACTGGCGACTGCAGGGTACCCGGTGGTCTTTGTCACGCCGGAGAGTTTGGTCTCAGCTTACGCCGTCAATACTTTGGAGCAGCCTCGCATTCAGGCCCGCCTGATTGAGCTTGGTATCGACATTCGCTGCAATCAGGTGCTGACGGCGGTTGAAGGTGACATGGCGCGCATCGGTTGTGCCTTTACCGGTCGCGAAACGGATATTCCATGTGCCTCGACAATTCTGGTCACCGAGCGCCATCGCGAGACAGCGCTTTATGACAGCTTGCGCGGGATCGGGTTGAAAACCCTCGAACTTATTGGCGATGCCGCGTCTCCGGGACTGATCGTCGACGCAGTCTTCGCGGGTCATCGCGCTGCCCGCGATTTTGAACGCCCCGAGGCAGGAGCAGACAAGGACTGGTTTCGCCGCGAGATAATCGATTTGGAGGAAACGTAATGAACAGCCGACCGTTTGAGTTGGATGCGTTGATAACCTCGCACCAGTACGGCTACGCCTTACCGCGCGGTTTCTATACCTCGCAAGACATATATAACTATGACATCGCCCAGGTCTGGAACCGCAACTGGCTCTGGGCAGGGCATGTCAGCCAAATTCCAAACCCCGGTGACTACTTTCTGTTGGACTATGGCCCGGAGAGCATTATCGTTGTTCGCGATCGCGAAGGCGAAGTTCGCGCTCATTTGAATGTCTGCCGCCATCGGGGATCTCGCGTTTGCACCGAACAGTCCGGCAACGCCCGTGTTCTTGTTTGCCCCTACCACGCCTGGACATATGAGCTATCGGGAAAACTTCGTGCAGGCCACAATATGGGGGAACACTTTGACCCGTCCAAATTCGGGCTCTTTCCCGTTCAGGTGAGCGTCTTCAAAGGCCTGATTTTTGTCTGTGCCGATGCGAATACACCATCGCTTGATCCTGTCCTCAGTCAGCTTTCGCCATTCGTCGAACCCTATGGCTTGAACGATCTGAAAGTGGCGCATACGGCGTCATTTCCCGTTCCCGCGAATTGGAAACTGGCGGTGGAGAACTATCTTGAATGCTACCACTGCGGACCAGCGCACAAAGAATATTCTCGTTCTCATAGCCTGAAGTCGCCTCAAGACATGGCTGGCTTGGTCGAACCGCTAAAGGCAAGGGCTGTAGAAGTCGGGCTGACGCCTGATGAATTGGCGCTTGTCGGCGACGCTGCGCCCACCCCGTTCACCAGCGGGTACTATCGGCGCTACCCGCTCTATCCAGGCTATAAAACCGGCAGTAACACGGGCGAGGCGCTTGCGCCATTGCTTGGAACGCTGAAAGGCTTCGACGGTGGCGCAACTGACTTTGATATTGGTCCACTAAATTGGTTCCTGATTTATTCGGATCACATGGTCGGCTACCGCTTCATTCCACGTGGCCTTCAGGAAACTGACATTCAGGTGGTCTGGCTGGTTCGCGCTGACGCCGAAGAAGGCCAGGACTACAACAAAGAAGACCTGACCTGGCTTTGGCATGTCACATCTTTGGATGACGAACGCATCATTCGCCACAACCAATCCGGCGTAAACTCTCAATACTTCCAACCCGGCCCTTTGGGCGAAATGGAAACCTCGATCCAGGATTTTTATGACTTCTATCTCACCATGATCAGCCCGAAACCAGAACAAAGGATGGCCGGTCATGGCTGAGGCAAAATCACGCCGTCGCGGTGGCGGTGGACGCGCCGCACGCATAAAGGTTCAACAGGCGACCACGGGCAATGAGGCCGTACGTGGGGGCCTAAGTGGCGGACGCTATAAACCGCTGACACAAGCAGATATGGAGAACATCCATCAAGCGGCCTTGACCGTTCTGGAAAACACCGGCGTTACCGACCATTTCCCGGAATTGCTAGATCTGGTGCTTCCCAAAGGCGCGGTGATGAATGACCTCAATCGGCTGTGCTTCCCCCGTGCCCTGATGGAAGACATCCTGGCTGGTGCCGCCAAGGAATTTTACGTCTATGCCCGCGGAGAACGTGAAGGCAAAGACGACATGCATTGTTCGGCAGAGAGCGTTTACTTCGCCAACTCTGGCACCGCGGTCACAACCTTCGATTCCGAGACCAAGTCCTATCGCCCTTCGGTCCTGCGCGATGTTTATGATTTCACCCGTCTGGTGGACCGTTTGGACAACATCCATATGCTGGGCGACACGGTTTTGGCTACCGATGTGACCGATGATTTCGCCCACGATATGAACACAATATATGCAATGCTCGCAGGCAGCCAAAAACCTGCTTGCCTTACTTTTCGCGACCGCAGTCATATCCCGCATGCCATCCGCATGTTTGATTTGGCCCACGGGGGTGAGGGGGCTTTCATGAAAAAACCAAGTGTCATTTTTGGCGGCTGCCCCATGGTTTCGCCCCTGCGGATCGGCAAGGAAAATATGGAGATCCTGATTGATACCGCCAAACTTGGCCTGACTGTCGATTTGGCTGTGCCTCCTCAAGCCGGGGCCACAGCCCCCGCGACGCTTGCGGGAACACTGGTACAAACCGTAGCCGAAACACTGGCCTGTGTTGCCATCGTAAACCTGATCACACCAGGTTGTCCGGTTTGCTTTGCCGCCTGGCCCTTCATCACTGATCTGCGCAGCGGGTCGTTCACTGGCGGCAGCGGAGAGCAGGCCCTGATCGGGGCGGCAGCCGTTCAGATGGGTAATTTCTATGGCCTTCCCACATCCGTTGGCGCGGGCATGACCGACGCTAAAATACCCGACGCGCAGTACGGGTTGGAAAAGGCGCTGACCTTCACGCTTGCCGCTCATGCTGGTGCCAATCGTCTATGCGAGTTCGGCGGTATGATCGGCAGCCTGATGGGTTGCAGTTTTGAAAGCATGGTTATCGATGACGAAGCGGGTGGCATGATACTGCGATCGTTACGCGGGATAGAGGTCACAGATGAAACCATGGCGGTGGATGTGATCCACCAGTGTGCCATAGATCCCGGTCACTTCCTCGGAAACCCACACACGCTGAACTATATGAACACCGAATTTGTCTACCCGAGGCTAATGGATCGTGAGCGCACAGATACATGGGAAAACGAGGGCAAAACTGATCTGATGGACCGTGCCCGTGACAAGGCCAATTCTATTCTCGACACCCATTTCCCCAACTACTTTGGCGCCTCGGACGCTCAGGTGCGCGAAGAATTCCCAATTGTGATGAGCGCAGAAAGCATGGCCCGCCGTGGATAACTCTAACGCCAAGCAATGGGACAATGATCACTTCCTGCATCCGTGGGAAGGGATGGCAACTTTGCGCGAAAACGACCGGACATTTATCGAAGGTGCCAGCGGCATCCACGTGGTGAACGAACAAGGCGAACGCTTGATCGACGGACCGGGAGGCATGTGGTGCACCCAGATCGGGTATGGACGAGAGGAGATGGCCGAGGCCATGGCCGAGCAAGCCCGGAATCTTGCCTATTTCTCACCCTTCAACAACGCCAACTCGACTGCCGCGCGGTTCGCACGCGAAATCGCCAAACGTGCGCCGGGCGATTTGAACAATGTCTTTTTTACAACCGGCGGTTCCACTGCGGTGGATACGGCTATCCGATTTGTCCATTTTCGAAACAATCTCTTGGGTCGGCCTGAGAAAAAGAAGATTATTTCAAGGCAAAAGGCCTATCATGGAAGCACCTACTTGGCGGCCAGCGTCAGCGGAAAAGAGCGTGACAGACTTTGGCTCGACAAGGCCGATGACCTCGCACATTTCCTGCCGGACGTGAATCCGCTCCACCGCGCACCTGGTCAAAGCGAAGTGAGCTTTCTGAACGAGAAAGTTTCCGATCTTGAAAATGCCATTGTGGCGCTTGGTCCAGAAAATGTTGCCGCTTTTATCGCTGAACCGGTTCTGGCGTCTGGTGGCGTGATCGTGCCGCCAAAAGGATATCACAAAGGCTGCCTTAACATCTGCAAGAAGTATGACGTTCTGTATATTTCCGATGAAGTGGTAACAGCTTTTGGGCGGTTGGGTCATTGGTTTTCGTCAGAGGCTGTTTTCGGCATTCAACCCGACATAATCACCTGCGCCAAAGGAATAACATCTGGGTATGCGCCGATGGGTGCTGCGATTATCTCTGACCGATTGATTGCTGACGTTGCGGGAAAAGATGCGACCTTCTCAAATGGCTTTACCTATTCCGGTCACCCGGTCAGCGCGGCTGCGGGTTTGAAAAGTATAGACATCATTAAGCGGGAAAAGCTTCTCGAACACGTTCGAAAGGTCGCCCCGGTTTTTCAGGATCAACTGCAGAAGTTGCGTCAGATCGACATCGTTGCCGACGTGCGCGGGACGGGTTTGATGGGGTGCGTTCAATGCTCAGTCGATGGTGATCCTCAGAGCGATCTGGGACGCGACTACGAGATTGGTGGCCAGATCGATATCGAATGCCAGAAACGTGGTTTACTAGTTCGACCTGTGATCAATATGTGTGTTCTTTCACCGCCCCTTGTCATTGGCGAAAGTGAAATTGAACAGATGTTTGCTGTCCTGCAAAAAGGTCTTGAAGCGACAAGTACGTGGCTCGGCGGGATCAGTGACCTATGAAGAACGTGCAACACTGCTGCGAATGTCCGCAGATCGGGATAACACTGCAGCATTTGTTTTCAGCGCTTAATGGCAGCAGTGGGCCGCCTGTGAAGGCGACCCAGGGAAATTAGATATCGATGGCTTCAGCGATGGCCAAGGCATCCTCAAGTTCCACGCCCAAGTACCTGACTGTGCTGTCCATCTTTGTGTGACCGAGAAGGAGTTGGACCGCACGAAGGTTTCCTGTCTTCTTGTAAATCTGGGTGACCTTGGTTCTGCGCATTGAATGCGTGCCATAGGCGCTTGCCTCTAGACCAATCGACGTGACCCAGTCGCGGACGATCCGAGCATACTGACGGGTCGAGATGTGCAGCCGCTCATGGAAGCGGCCCGGCCAAAGGTACTCGGAGCCAACCATGAGCTCGTCTTCCATCCACTTCTCGACTGATGCGCGTGTGCCTTCGGATATCTCAAATCGCACTGGTTTTTGTGTTTTGCTTTGCAGGACAGAGGCTCCTTGATCTGACCTGATGCCATCACATCGACGACTTTCATCTTCACCAAGTCACAGCCGCGCAGCTTGCTGTCGATCGCCATATTGAAGAGTGCGAGGTCGCGATGGTTTTCGGCCAGTTCGAGACGAACCCTGATCGCCCATACATGCTTTGGTTTCAGGGGCCGCTTTTGGCCGACGATGCGGCCCTTGTTCCAAGCCGGGCGAAGTGCACGAATGGCGGGTAGATTTGGTGTAATTTCCATGGCTGATCCTCCGATCCACCATGCCCTTCCCAACTGCAACCCAACGTTGCTGATCTTCGATACCATAGACTCCTGCAGAACTCTCCGGCGCTAGAGCCATGTCGGAGGAGTTCTTCGAGTGTTCACCATCTTGACTGACTGACTGACCGTCAGTCAGCAAGAAGATCGAAAAACGGAGACTCACCTTGGCACGGATCGTCAAAGCCCCAGAGGAACGACGCGCAGAGATCGTTGAAACAGCGGATCGGCTGTTTCGGCAGCATGGCTATGCCAAGTGCTCGGTGGAGATGATCATCCGCGAAATCGGCGTCGCGAAAGGGACGTTCTATTACTATTTCAAATCGAAGCCAGACATTCTCGAAGCCATCGTTGACAAGACGCTTAGCCAAGTCATCGTGATGGCAAGCCGCGTCACCAACGAGCCATCGCTCACTGCCATGCAGAAGATGGAGGCCCTGTTAGGGAACAGCCACATCGGCGACGAGGACAGCCTCGAAGTCGCCGAGATGCTGCATCTTCCAGAGAATCGCGAGCTTCACGAACTCACCAATATTCAGACCGTTCTCCAACTCTCGCCAATCCTTGCTCAGATCGTAGAGCAAGGGATCGGGGAGAGCATCTTTGAGGTCGAGAGGCCCTTGGAGACAATTCAATTTCTCTTCACCGGAGCCCAGTTCCTGACGGACGGAGACATGTTCGGCTTCAGCGAAGCCGAACTCCGCACACGCCGCTTGGTGATGCAAACAATCATAGAAAAAGCACTCGGCGCAAAGCCGGGTAGTTTTGACTTCATGAACTCAATCCGGGCCGTGGAGTAGAGGCCATGAGCAGGGAAACGCATCTCAACAATCGGGGGATATTCCCATGGCAGATATTGCCACACCAACGAGGACCTTTTCGGTTCCATCCTATGCTCTGATCGGTTTCATCTCTCTGACCTTTGCCATCACTTGGGGCATCGTCAGCATGTATGTCATCGCGCCTGAATGGGCGTCATCAACGTTTGGCGAGATCAGCGGGTCGCACCCGCTCTTCTTTCTCGCGACATGGGCACCAGCAATCTCGGCCTTTTCGCTTGTGCTTTATTTTGGCGGAGTCGCGGGGCTCAAAGCGTTTCTTTCTCGGTTATTCATTTGGCGATTGCCGTCGCTTTGGGTGGCCTTCATCCTGATAGGCATCCCGGCAGTTTTTATGATCGGGTCGGCCTTCAAGTCAGGCCCGCTCTTTGCGCCCATCCCACCCGAAGGCGTCGGCGCAATGATCGCTCTCACGTTCATGATGCTCTTCCTCGGCCCGATTGAAGAGTTCGGCTGGCGCGGTGTCGCGCAACCCATACTGCAACGGCACATGGCACCGCTTTGGGCGGGGATGATCATCGGAACCATCTGGGGCATCTGGCACCTTCCGGCGTTCTTTCTCTCCGGCACGGTCTTTGCCGCATGGAGTTTCTTTCCGTTCCTTGTCGGCAACATCACTCTGGCCGTCCTTGTGACTCCGATCTTTAATTCAGGTCGCGGCAGCCTTTTCTGGCCCATGCTGTTTCACTGGCAATTGATCTTGCCCGTTTGGCCAGATGCTCACGTGACCGCTGGCCCTGATGGTTTCCGCGACCCAAGCCCCCATCCTCGCAAGCGGACAGATATCGTCCTGGACAAAGCCCGGGGTGTCTTGGGATTGCGGCTGACGCATGTGCCATCATTTCACTGGTCTTGCTTTCTCGGTCTTTTTCTTCCGATATCAGACGATCCTGATCTCATAGGGTTCATTGCGCGTAAGAACGGCCCAGATTATCCGCGCTGTTTTGTTCGCCATTGCCACCGCTGCAAGCTTGGCGGGCTTGCGCTCCAGCAAGTCTGCAAACCAAGGATCAAATCGTTCCGGTGCGCTTTTGATCTGCTTAATTCGGGAAGTCATGTCGACGACCATCAGGTTGCGAATGTATCGGTCGCCCATCTTCGATATGCGGCCCAGACGTTCCTTGCCTCCGGTCGAACGGTTGATCGGCGTCAGCCCCAACCAAGCCGAGAAGTCTCTTCCGCACTGCCGACCGTCGCGACAATAGCCGATGCGATGATTGGCCCAATCCCGGGGATCGTCTGAAGCAAGGCGATCCGTGGCTCGGATTTAGACGCTCGCGTCAACTTGCGACCATACCAGAGCACCCGCCCATGCAGAGCCATAAGCTGTTCACTCAGGTCAATGATGGTATCCAGCGCGGCTGGCGGAAGGTCCGGAGCCTGCCCTTGGGTCGTGCGCTTGGCAAAACGGACGGCGTGACCGACACCCTGAGCGAAGACGACACCGAACTCCGCCAACAGACCGCGAAGCATGTTGATCGTCTGGGTTCTCTGCCGGACAACCAGGCTACGCGCTCGGTGCAACGAGAGGATGGCCTGCTGATCAGATGACTTCACCTCGACGAACCGCATGGTCGGGCGGGTGACAGCCTCGCAGATTGCCTCCGCATCAGCCGCATCTGATTTGCCGCGCTTGACGTAGGGTTTCACGTAGACTGGAGCAATTAGCCTGACTTTGTGACCCAGCCTGGCCAGCTCACGTGCCCAATAATGGCTTGCGCCGCAAGATTCCATGCCAATCAGACAGGGCTTCAGACACTCGAAGAAATGCAACATCTGGCTCTGCGGCGCAGAGATCGACTAATCCCCACGGTCCCGTCTTCCCTGACACCGTGAACATGGAAAACGTTCTTCGCCAAATCCAGACCGATCGTTGTAATATGCATTGGGTGGCTCCTCTCCTCGCAGTTTATGACAACCGCACTATGGCGCATCACGACGCCGTTGGAGCAGGAACCATCCACCCCATCCCGCTGACCGCCAATCTGCCGAAAAGTGGATTTCTGCGTTTGCAGCGAATGGCGACCATACAGGTTGCGTCCGCAGAAAGCCAGATAGATTCGGAATGTCACACTATGGGTCGCCCTCTTTGGGATCAATGTCAGCTTTCTGTTGATATTGTAGTTTTTCGGGCAAAGTGCAGCAATTGGAAGTATAGCTCTCAGCCGACCTCGGAGCAAGCGCAGCATGTGAACTCTTGTGCCGCCAGGCCTCGTAGTGGACGGCCCTTTGCGGACTTTCGATCTACCTTCAAGTTTCTGCATTCGCAGCCCGCATTGCTGCCGTTCGCTGCGGTCGCGAGGTCAAAGGGTTGTCCGATGACTGCATCGCGGACAAGGACGAAACCGCTCTCGCGGTATTGGCGCTTGGGGCAATGACTGCGCATTAATTCAACAGTGGATTTGGCGAACTGACGCGCCTGTCTGACGATTTGGACCTTCTCAATCTGATGACAGGAGGTTCCGATGACGGACCAATATGTGCCGAAGCTACGCCAGCGTTTTCTTGAAGACATGCGGATCAAGGGGCTGCAGCCCAAGACGCAGACGATGTATCTGCGGGCGATGCACGATTTCACGCGGTTTCTGGGGCATGCGCCAGACAGTGCGACACCGGAGGAGTTGCGGGGGTTCCAGCTCGACATGAAGGCGCGCGGCGTTGGTGCGCCGACCTTCAACAACCGGCTGACCGTGCTGAGCTTCTTCTTCGCCACGACCTGCCCGCGCCCTGAGATGAAGCGGCATATGCGCTATCAGCGGGCGGCCAAGAAGATCCCGGTGGTGCTGAGCGCCGAGGAAGTCGCGCGTATTCTCGAAGCTGCGCCGGGACCGGGGCTCAGATATCGTGCTGCCTTCAGTGTTGCCTATGGTGGCGGGCTGCGCGCCAGCGAGGTCACGCATCTGAAGGTCGGCGATATCGATAGCGACCGGATGCTGATCCGGGTCGACCAGGGCAAGGGCCGCAAGGATCGTCACGTGATGCTGTCGCCCAGTTTGCTCGAACTGCTGCGCGACTATTATCGCGAGGCGCGCCCGAGGGGGTGGATGTTCCCCGGCCGCAGCCGGATCGACCCGATCTCGACACGGCAGTTCAACCGGGCGTTCGGGGTGGCCTGCGACTTCGCCGAGATCAGGAAGAATGTCTCGCCCCATACGCTGCGGCACAGCTTTGCCACGCATCTTCTGGAGGGCGGGACGGATATCCGGGTGATCCAGGTCCTGCTCGGTCACGCCAAACTGGAGACCACAACGATCTACACGAAGGTGGCGACCAAGATGATTCAGGATGTGACCAGTCCGCTCGATCTGTTGGTGAGACGAGAGGCGGCACCCGGCTAATCCCGGTCCATGCCCCCCTCTCATCGCTGCAAGCAGCGACTGTCGGGCAATGGACCAAAGCTGGAGGTCGCGGATATCTTCCGCGCCCATGGGCCTGCGTATCGCCGCGAACATGCAGGACATCTGAACCTGCAGCAGTTGAAGGTGATGTCCGCGATCGAGAGTTGCCGCACCGCCGCGCTTGGCGGGCACGTGGCGTCTTGCACAAAGTGCGATCACCAGCACATCGCTTACAACTCCTGTCGCAATCGACACTGCCCAAAGTGCCAGGGGGCAACCGCCCGCGACTGGATGCAGGCGCGGATGGAAGACCTGTTGCCGGTCGAATACTTCCATGTGGTGTTCACGCTGCCTGCGCCAATCGCGGACATGGCGTACCAGAACAAGGCGGCGGTCTATGGACTGTTGTTCAGAGCCTCAGCCCAGACGCTCCTGACCATCGCCGCCGATCCGAAGCATCTGGGCGCGCGGATAGGCATGACCAGCGTGCTGCACACATGGGGATCAGCGATGACGCATCACCCGCATGTCCACGTCGTGGTCCCCGGCGGCGGAGTGTCAACGGATGGCACCAGCTGGATCGGCTGCCGCCCAGGGTTCTTCCTGCCGGTGAAAGTCCTGTCGCGGCTGTTCCGGCGTTTGTTCCTGGAAGGGCTGCTCCGGTTGCACAAGGCAGGCAGGTTGCGCTTCTTTGGCAATCTGGTGGGGCTGGCAGACCCGAATATCTTCGCTGCGCACCTCGCCCCGCTGCGCGAAGCCGACTGGGTTGTCTATGCCAAGCCGCCCTTCGGAGGGCCCGAACAGGTGCTTGCCTATCTCAGCCGATACACCCATCGTGTGGCAATCTCGAACCACCGCCTGGTCACTGCCGACGCGGACACGGTTACCTTCCGGTGGAAAGACTATCGCATCAAGCGCGGGGATCGGATGAAGGTCATGCGCCTGCCCACAGGTGAGTTCATCCGCCGCTTCCTGATCCATGTCCTGCCTCCCGGCTTCCACCGCATCCGCCACGCGGGCTTCCTCGCTAACGGTATCCGCCGCGACAGGATCGAGAAGATCAGGCGTTTGTTGGATCAAACAGGCGAACCTGACCCAATGGCCGACAAAGAAGCGCACGCCGAAGCACTGGAACAAGACCTGAAACACACATGCCCAAAATGCGGCAGCACGATGCGTGTGGTCGAGATCTTCACCCGTGGCCAAACCCCAAAATCCCGCGCCCCGCCATGGGAGGATGCCGCATGAGCCAAAAATCAAACCCGGCCCCACCATCCGGAGGCACCGGACCAGTCTGTGCGCTCAAATTCCTGAAAAGCGTGCCAAAACGGCGTGCGAAGATCAAAATCGAGACCGATCAATGACATGCGCTGCCGAATCCGATCGGCCAGCACTACACGTCGCCAAAGGCGATACTGTGCTGCGCTTCAATTGCAGAAGCCCGTAACGCACAATCCCCATAGCACCAAAATCCTCCCGCGCTTTCTTCCTTGTCAGGTTTGTCGCCGCTGCAGCTCACGCTGACAGCAGCCACAAACCTTGGACATTCCTGCCGTTCGCCGTAAGTTCGCGGATGACCGCTTTGGGGTTACCCGTCGAAGGCGGGGGTATACGATCAACAACAAAACTGAAACTTGGGGGGACAAATGCTGGTTCTTAGAGGGTTTTGGACCCTTGGAACTCACTCGTTTGCCAACTTTGGCCATTTGCGGACCAAATTGTGCGTCATGGGAGCGCACTATCCGTTGGAGCTTGCTCCAGACTGGTACAAATATAGTTTAGTAAACAAACTTCCAAAACCTATGTTTCCAAAATGGGGTTGACCGAAATGTTTCTACGCAAGCTATACACCCTGATCTTGTTTCTGCCATTCTTTGCTGTTCCTGCATTTGCTCAGGACACCATCGAAAACTACATCCGCGAGTATCCTAATCAGGAACAGGTGCGCATGATGCAGCGTTGGCTCGAAACCAACGAGCCCGGCGCTTTTCGATTCACGGGACTTGTCGATCCTACCGATGACACGGTAATCACGCCGCAGGCGACGGTGAATTATGGCTACAACTGGTTCAGCCTGTCCGAGGGTCCAGCGATCATCCGCACGCCGCAATACGACCGCTATTTCTCGGTGTCGATTTTCGACATGAAGCACAACATACCGGGCGTCATCGTGAACCCCGAATTGCCGATCCTGCTGTACCGGCCTGGGCAAACCCTGCCTGAGGGCGATTTTCACAAACTGGCCCTCGAAACCGACCAAGGGCTTGCCTTCACCCGAATGGTCGTGGTCGACAATCTTGACGAGGTCATGGCGCTGAGCGGTGAGATTGTGATGGAAGGCGGCCAGGGCGACATGGACCGCGACGTGCAGCGATTTTCGCCCGAGACCGAGGCGGCGGCACTGACGCTGATCGAGACCGCCGTTCCTTTGGTGGATACCGACAAGATTTTCGGGTCGGTTTCAGGTGATGTGGGAGAAATACATGCTGCTGTAGGAGTGTTTCAGGGACAACTTGGCACGCCGTCCGACGTGGTGAGATACGGCCTACTGGCGTTTGACGAAAACGGCCAGCCGTTCAACGGCGATGACACATACGTTCTCACCGTGCCTGCAAACATCGTCGAAGACGGTGGTTATTTCTCCGTTACGGTCTATGCGTCGGTCAACAAGCTGCTGATACCAAACGATAAGGGCATCTACGATCAAACCAGCTATACAGCGGAGCCGAATGAAGACGGCACCTATACCGTGACCCTCAGCCCATCCGGCGAGGGGCAGAACGGCATCCCGACAGGAACGCCGTTTTACGGTGTCCTTCGAGCCTACGTTCCGGTTCCCGGCGCTGATTTGACAGTCGAGGTCGAAACTAAATGAAAAACACATCCAACAAGTTCAACAAAATTACAGCTGCACTGTTGTGCAGCACTCTGATCGCACCAGCGGCGCTCGCGGATATCCCGGACATAGACAGTTCCGGCTGGTCAACAGATCCGAACGACTACGGGATGAGCGCCGCCGAGTATATCAACGCAGACAGCCGGGCGTTTTTTGCAAACTTCATGGGCCGCTCTGGCGTCAACCAGTTCTTTCACTTCACCAATCTGTCAACCGCCGACGACCGCTGGGTCGTTTCGCCCAATAACGATACGATCTATTCGATTGCTATCGTCAATGCGAGGCAGGGGTTCACGCTGGATGTGCCGGATGTGGGCGACCGGTTTCTATCGATCCAGATCATTACGGAAGACCACATGACGCCGTTCTACCTGTATGGGGACGGTCAATATACATTCTCGTCCGAGGATTTCGAGACCGATTTCGTAGCTGTTGGCATTCGGACCGGAACAGATGCCACTGCTGACGATGTGCGTGTCGTTACAGAAGAATTGCAGCCACAATATGCGATTTCAGGCGCGGCGCCAGAGGATGATCTACCAAGCTTTGACGCGGAGGCACTTGAAAGGGTGCGCGCCGCCCTGCTGGCGGAGTATTCCAAGCTGCCTTCATCGTTCGGTGCGATGCAGAAACGGGTCTCCGATGTCGATGACTGGGAGTACTTCACCTATGTCACGGCAGGCGCCTGGGGTTTGTCGGCAGACGAAAACGCAATGTACGCTATCGGTGGTCCTGAAAACGCGGTGGGAGGCTCTTGCTATACGGCAACATTCCCAGAAGTGCCGGTCGATGCATTCTTTTCCATCACGGTGTATGGCCCGCAGAAATACCTGATGTCGGACACGGATAACATCGTCAGCTCGAACCAGGGCGTTGTGAGCAACGACGACGGATCATTTGACGTTGCGTTCGGCGGCGAGGACTGTCGCGCGCTTGCACCCAACTTCGCCTTCACGCCTGAGGATGGTTGGAACCTGCTGCTTCGGGCATATCGCCCGGATGTCGAAGAGTTTCGAGCCTACCGTGTTCCGGACATTGTTCCAGCAGAATAGGCAACACGAATTTTGAGGGCCGACCGCGAGCCCTACAGTGGAAGCGGACATCGGTACAAGCTGCAGCATCTGTCAATTAGGGCTCGCTCCCGCCATCGGAGGGCGCCCAGCATCGGCTTGTGTGTGAAGCCGAGAAGCTTCGAGGACGGCCCAAACCGGTCACTCGTCCTTACTCATAGATGCTGCGGTTGCAACCTGCTTTGCGGTCATTCGCTGAGATTGCAATTTCAACGCGTAGTCAGTGTCGATAATATAGTGCGACTCAAACGATCGCTACAGGCTTGATTAAATCTCTGGAACCGGTTCAGTTCATAGACATTGGTCACCACGGACACCTTCGATCCGGTAAGGAGCATCTAATGATTGCTTTGCTTTTTGCACTTTTTGCCAGCGCGATGGCACTTGCGTATTTCAAGCTTGTAAGGTCGTCATACGCCATCTTCGTGCTTGCACTTTTGATAAGCACGTACTGGCTTAAGTTTCACGCTACGACCCCACTTTCTATCCAACTGTGAGGTCTTTGCATGTCACCTGAGTTTGCTCGAAACATGAACGCGCTTGGTGCCCTTGCGGTTTGCCTTGTTTTGGTTCTTGCATTTTATTTTCAACTCGTATTGTACGAGCTGCCTTGTCCACTGTGTTTGTTGCAACGTGTTGGGTTTGTGGCCGTCGGGTTTGGTCTGGGGCTGAACCTGTTGTGGGGTACGCGCGCAAGAAACTATGGAATAGTTCTTGTCGCGGCGATCTTCGGCATTAGCGTTTCGATCCGCCAGATTCTGCTGCATATAGTCCCAGGCACAGGTCACTATGGCTCGCCTGTACTTGGTTTACATTTCTATACATGGGCCGGAATAGCCTTTGGTCTGGTGATCCTTGGCACCGCGATCATGCTGGTTTTCGAAAAGCAATACGACCTAGCGTCGGACGTGAGAGCAACCGAAAGGTTCGGCGGCAGCCAGTTGGCCAAAGCGGTGTTTTTCCTGATCCTACTTTTGGCTGCGCTCAACGTCGGTTCAGCGCTTCTGGAATGTGGACCGGGCATTTGTGACGATCCGCCAACAGATTACAAGCTGCTGGATGAGCTTGAAGGCACGGCTGATTCATAAGCGCCTAAATAGACTTAGGACCGAATAGCGATTTGCTTAGTAACTGAATTGATTGCCAACAAGGAGCTGTGGAAAACCCATGTCCGTTACCACCAGCAGTCAGCTCTCAGACGCACTGGACGCATTGGCTCGCACTGATGACAAAGTACACGCATACAGACATCTGCTGATTTCTGGCGCTCAGGCCGGTGCGGCTGACATCCATGTTGGCCCTCAAGAGCCCCAGATTGAAGGATGGCCATTCGCGGTAAAAGAGGTGTTCGACGTGACGGGCGTGGTTACATCCGGAGGTTCAAAAGCTTATGAACACCGTGTTCCCTCAAAAGACGCTGCAGTGGTTGAACGGCTTCGCGCCGCAGGAGGTATACTGGTCGGAACGCAAATCGCGCACGAGTTGACTTGCGGACTGGATCAGCCACCAACACGTAACCCATGGGACCTAACCTGCTATCCCGGTGGATCGAGTGCAGGCGCGGGCGTCTCGGTGGCCGTTGGATCTGCCCGCTTTGCGCTTGGCACCGATGCTGCAGGTTCTGTTCGCATACCGGCAGCCATGACAGGAACAACGGGCCTGAAGCCAACCTGGGGCTTGATCAGCTCTCAGGGCGTAATGCGTCAGGCGTCAGCCCCATCGATTGACCATGTTGGCATCATCGCCAGGTCCGCCGCCGAAATCACCCGGATTCTGCCCATACTTGCAGGGCCAGATCCTTGGGATAAAGCAACCTTGCAGAGCCGAGCGGCATATGGCGATACACCACGCCCCGCAGACAATATCGCAGTTCTTGGAACGGCGACACTAGAGGCGATTGCCCAAGCCTACGACCTCGACTCGGAAACCAAAGCCGCATTTTCAGCGGCGTGCAACGTTTTCCACCAAACAGGCGCGGAAGTTGTTGAAATTGACGTTCCAACGCTGCCATTGGCTGTGGACGCAATCGTCACATTCTTTGCGACAGAGCTGGCATGTGCCAATGCTGACGCTCTAATGAAGCGTCGAGATGATTTCTCGCCAGCGGTCGCGGAAATGATCGATTCTGGTCTGGAAATTCCCGAGGATCACTTGCTGAGCGCTATAGAAATCCGATCGCAGTTGCGGCAGGAACTAACTCACGCACTCAAGGAAGCTGACGCGCAGGCTTTGCTGACACCGACAACACCACGCCCTGCGATGCCTCTGGCAGACT
Organism: Ruegeria sp. AJ12; assembly: GCF_056536245.1. NCBI lineage: Bacteria > Pseudomonadati > Pseudomonadota > Alphaproteobacteria > Rhodobacterales > Roseobacteraceae > Ruegeria > Ruegeria sp. AJ12. Next base: position 3,638,067 of record NZ_JBQFJJ010000001.1, on the reverse strand, counting down.
TCGACCCAACACAGGAACTGGCAAGTTTGATACCCTTTACATGCGGGTTTAATCTTACAGGCCACCCAGCAATTAGTCTGCCCTGTGGCCAGACACAAAAGGGTATGCCGATTGGACTGCAAATAGTGGGACACCATTATAAAGAGACCTCACTGCTGAAGCTTGCAGACGTGTTTCAAAAACTTACTCATTGGCACGAGCTGCGCCCACCGGTCTGAGGCTTGGGTGGTTGGATTGCCGGCCCAAACCGGACACTGAGCGCGTTTGCTAATGCCGCAATGCAGCTTCGTCGAAGCGGATGTTGGTTTGGGTGGCTGATATCGGCAAGTTGCCAACCGAAACCTGTCCCTGAAAGCCACAAAAAGAAACTTCGACACCAGGGCTGTAGGTCTGCGATTACTCAAGTTTCTGCAACAATGCATCTCTCGCCAGTGCAGCGCCAGATGTCCACGCTTTCTCAACTTCTCTTAGAAGCTGGGTTTTTCGGCCGTCAGAAGGACCGTGAATAATGGCGGACCGAACGTCATACAAATGCTTGACCTTGGCCTTGATGAGCTCCTTTTCTTTCTCACTCTCGCCCAGCAGTTCTGCCGTTCCATTCTGAAGGAACTTGCTAATAGGTTCATTTCTTGGCGGCTTGAATATCCGCTCAAAGACAATGGCCAAATCCAGAATTCGATCATGTGCGCCAAAACGTCCGTCGCGACCATGGGCTTCGGCCATGCGATACATAGCAGGTGCGAGATCGGCATAGGCGGTTGTCGCTCTTCGAGAGAACAGGTCTTTAGCTCTTTCGAGTTTGCTAAAGTCGGCGTCGGTGAACTCTGTGAACGGATCGAACAGGTGGCTTATGGATCGACCTTTGTGAGGTGAATTTGGACCGTGATGCCGACCAAGTAATTCGGACGCGGTTCGTGAAATGCAGCCTTCTAGGGTCATGATCCGGGACGTTCGTGTCCCAAACGTCACCGCAAGCAGATTTGAAAACTCCTCTGTCCAACGATGAAACAAGGGCGGAGGTGCTTTGTAGGGGCTATTGGCCATCGAATGTCTGTTGCGGACGCTTGGTTTCCAAGAGAACCTGTAGACAATGGCATAAATGCCCTCTATGCGCCGCCGTTCAACGTGCTCCGGAGCCACTTCCTGAAGCCATTCGCGATCAATGTACTCCTCAATGAGAGAGAGCGGAACAAGCGCGTAACCCTCACCAAGGTCGATCTCTTGCGGGATGCGAAGTCCGTAGAACAATGCGGCATCCATACCGATGTTTAGGTCGTCTTCATCGGCTGGATTGGTTTGAGATGTGGACGACAAAAGCAACGCGTTAAGTTTTAAAGCTGTTTGTAGAAAGCCTTCTTGTGATGCTGCCGGATTCAACGCCATCTGGCCCACAATGAGAGCGCTGAGGCTGGTGAGCGAAGATCCATTCAAGACGCCAACCTGAACGTCATTAACGTTTATCCGCTTTCCTAGGGCACGGGCCAAAACCGGGTGATCTCGCAAGACTCCACGGACCGGATCAAGTGCGGCCTTCAACGGTGCGAAATACTCATTGGTTCCAAAGCGAAATGAATGCGTCGCGTCCTCGTAGATCATGAAATGATCGTCGGCCGGGAAGGGAGTTTCATCGCGTCCGTTGTAGGTCACCGTTGCGGGGAAACCGTGAGATTCCCAATACCGCTTAAGGAATGGCTTTTGTGCCTTGGCGAGCGCAACAAGGCTGTCCGCCAACCTTTCTTCCCAGAATCTGTCTTCAATTTTTGCCATAGCTATTCAATAGACTCAAAATCCGGGGCTGAACCTAAGACGTCCTCCAGCTGAGGCACAACGCAAAAGTTTGATCGCCGAGTCTCGTGACCGGGGGGCTATTGAAACCAGTGGCTTGCAAAGACGGATCTAGTGGGCGGTAAAACTACACCGGACAGATTGGATTCATCTGCGTTCCGGGCCATCCTATGCCACATGGCGTTTGGTATTTTCATTCATCGGACTGATTCAATTTACGATGATGTCCCCTCAGAACGATATCAGTTTCCGCGGCAATATCTGACGCGCGTTCAGCAGTGCGTGGGCGATTGGATCGTTTATCTCGAACCAAGCAAGGTCAAGGATACCAAGGGTTACTTTGCCGTAGCCAAGGTTCAGGAAATTATGCCGGACCCACAACATGACGACATGCATATCGCCGTCATTGAGCCAGGCACATATCTCGATTTTGGCGATCCAGTGTCGTTTCGCGAAGCAGATGAAATTGTTGAGCAGGGCCTCTTGAACGACCGAGGAAAAATCTCCGGGCGCGCCCAGGCTGCGGTGCGGTCTCTCTCATCCGAAGATTTCGCGCGGATAGTTGAGCGCGGTCTTGGACAAGATCACGACGTCTTGCCGAGAGTGGACCTGGCCGCTCCAAACAGATTTCAGGAAGCGCAAATGCCGTTCCAGCATCTGTCGGACCGCGAACGCATCAAGCAACTGACCAGCCGCGCCGTAAGGGACCGCAACTTCAGAAAGAATGTTTTGCGGGCATACGGAGAGCGATGCGCAATTACCGGGCTACGTCTGATCAACGGCGGAGGGCGCGCTGAGGTGGAGGCCGCTCATATCAGGCCGGTCGAGCAGGATGGTCCAGATATTGTGAGCAATGGACTAGCTTTGTCAGGGACAGCGCATTGGATGTTCGATCGCGGGCTGGTAGGTCTTGCTGACGATCTGACTATTCTTGTCTCTCGCCAAAGCAACGACATGGAAGCCGTGAACGCGATGATAAACTCCTCGGGCAAGCTCTTGGCTCCGGGGCGGCCGGCCAATCGCCCAAGGGCTGAGTTCCTTACCTGGCATCGCGAGAACTGCTTTAAGTCTTAGCGGCCCAGAGCCAACCTCGAGCAAAGCAGTCAAATACTGCCTCTGCAGCCCGAATTGCCGACCTTCGCCAAAGGTAGCCCAGCTCTGGTACTTCCTCCAGCAGCCAATACGTCACCTTCTTGGCGGCTTTTAAATCTTCATCGCTAACCATCGGAGTGTGGGCAACTGCTACGTTATTTTCATTCTTAGCGCCTGCTGCGTTGCGTCCACCCCCCGGCCTCCTTCGCGACCGTTGCATCTTTCTTCTGTGTGCCATCTTTCCTGGCGTCGCTAAAGCCCAGATTTTCAAGTGTACGCCTGAATGGCTTCTAGATAATCGTAAACTTCATAATGGGTTGCGCCATCGCGCTCATACTTGGACCGCTCTTTGATCTCATCCACAGTCATGTTCCGCATGACGTATGAGGTCAGGATGTGCTTGGTGTAGCGCTTGGATGCCCGCAGCCGTTCACCGTTGAGGTCAACAGGTTTGAACGTGAGCCCCTTGTTGTCGATAGCGTCCCGCATAGCTGTGGCAAATGCCGTAGGTAGGTCACCAAAGTCGGGATCAAAGCCGTTCGGCAGCTCTATCAATCCATCGGACAACCGCGCGATTGTGTCCGGGTGCACAAAGTTCTCCACTTCGCGCTTACTGGTCATGAATGCCGTTCGATCCTTCCAAGCGTTGATCTCATTCAAACGCTGCTGCTTGTCTGCATGAGCTGGCAGCGCTTCTGCTGTCCGATCCGAGTCAAAGATTACGACCTGTGGAAGATCAAGGTTGGACAGGTAGTCCCGCTCAACCCAGTCCTTGAGCGTCTCGCCGCCACCAAGCGCCCAGAAGATTTTGTCGTGGTCCAGAGGCGGCAGCTCGCCAGATTCAGACAAGACCAGGGACAGCGAAACTAGGGCGTCGATGTCGGTCTTACCTTCCACCAACACCGCAACCTTCACAGTCTGGCCAAGTATCGGGTCGGGCAGCACACCCAACGCCTCTGCCACTTCGGCATATACTTCTGGGTCACCAGAACGGATACGAACGTTTCCATCATCTCCCCGGTCAATGTACCGCAGGCAGTCCACCGGCATCAGTTCCGCCAAAGCAGGCATGTGCGTCGTGACAAGGACTTGGTCGCCCGCTTCAGCAACTTCCATAAGAGCGGTAACGATACGACGCTGGTTGTCCGGATGCTGCGATGTCTCAGGTTCTTCGATGGCGTAGATTACCGGCACTTCCCCGTCGAAGGCACCTTCACCTGCTTCCTTTCGCTTCTTTTCCGCTTCGGCCTGAAAGAAACTCATGAGTATCAATCGCCGGACGCCGGAACCGCGCTTGTTCAAAGGCACGCCGTCATCGCTCTCAAGATCAACCTTGAACATGTTGGCCCAAGACGGTGACCGGAACTGTGGAGTCAGTGAGTTCGCTAGGTCGGGATATGCCGCCTGAAGCTGTTCGAGGGTCCGCTTCGCAGTGTCTTCGGCCCGAACCCTCACCTTCTCAACAACATCCGCAAGATCATCCTGAATATCGGCCAGCGCCTTTTGCACGGCGGCCTTCATCGGGTTTTGTACTTCCGGGTCTTGGTCGCTCGACGCCCGATCAGAGCGGAACAATGCATATAGCGGAAGTCTAGCTTGGATCGCGCCCCACACGGCTTTGCCGTTGTCGTCGTTGAGAGGGACGTTTTGAAGTTCCAATAACAGATTGCCACCGACGCTCTGGTAGACAGCTTGCCGCATAGACGGGTTTTCGTTGAGGTTGCAGTCGTCTTGAAGACCCATCTCCTTCACGAGCGCCTTTAAGGCTGTGTTGTTCTTCTGAAGTAGACCTTGGACCTTCTCTTCTGTTGGGTGGACCGCTCGAGCGAAGACTTTCGCAGCACCTGGGCGTTGCACGGCGAGGTTAAAGATCTTGTGTATCTCGAGATCGCCATCCTGATTCAGCAGGTGTTCTGCCTCAAGCGTACTTCTTGCCCCACGATCTAACGTCAGCTCAGAGGGCAACCGATCAAACACAACGCCAATCAAAACCTGTTTTGCATCCCCCGCGATGCTTGCGTCGCCCTGATCTGGCTTGGAATTCTCGAAGAAGTAGTCCAACGCTTCTAGGATGGTGGACTTACCGGCATCGTTTCTGCCGATAAGAGCCGTGAACTGTTCCAAAGTAACATGAGTGCGAGCTTTGTAGCCTCGGAAGTTTTCCAGAATAATGCCTTTGATACGCAACTTTGCCTCGCTTTCCCGGCCAAATAGGAACAATCAAAATATGTTCGTCAAAAGATATCACAACCCTAACGCGATACTCTAAGAGTAGCCACATGAACTTAGAAAGGTGGGTTTGAAGTCGAGCCGCGGACCTACTAACTACGAGTAGTTTGATCGAATGTCCGCTTTATCTATCTCGCGACCGGGCATTCCACGTTTGCGGCGAAGGTCGGCTTCCCGCCCGATGTACTAGTGGGACAGGTTTCGTTACTAGGCTGGAGACGTTCAAACGAAGAGTTGGTAGCACTTGTTCAGATCGCCAGGTTTGCTTAACGCGGGAAGGTCACAACCATGCGCATGGGCGAACTCACTCCAGTGCGTTTCCGTGTTCGACGTCAGCCCAGTGCTTGTTGACGGGTAGTTTTTTCGCGCGTCGTTGAATGTCTTCAACTTGAATGGGGCGGAAATCCCATTGATCTACGCCCACATTGACGCTGTTGCGCGAGCCCGCCCATTGGTCGTGGACATGGCCAAATAGCTGCAATGCCCCGCGACGCGCACCGTTCCAGGTGATCATGGGATAGTGGCAAAGAACAAGAGACTGTTCACCATCTTTGATCTCTTTGAGGTCGCAGATGCTATCCCACGGCAACATTGCGATGGCCTCATCGTCATGATTTCCAACGACAAGATGCTTGCGGCCCGGAATCTGGTGGAACCAGTTTTCAAACTTCTGCGAACCTGTTGCCTGCCCAAAGGCAAAATCGCCGAGAATCCAGAGGTCATCCTCAAAAGAGACGCAGCTTTGGATGTTCTGGATGATTGCCGCGTTCATATCATCGGTGGACTTATAGGGGCGGTCGCAAAACTCGATGATCCGTGAATGGCCGAAATGCAGGTCCGCTGTGTACCAATTGGCCATGCCAAGCTCCTGAATTAACTCGGGGATACTGTAGCTTTGAGCTCTACCTTCTGCAATTTCCCGGTGACTAAAATCGCTGAGAAAGGCTTCACTGTTGAAGACGGAAGTTTCTGTGTCAGGGCAGTCGAGAGGGTTTGTTCTGCGCCGACAGACTAAAATCTTGCGAAGTGTAAATTTTGCTTGGACGAGTTGCGTGTTCTAGCTGGATAAATCCAAATTCAAGCTGGACGGCACACAGGAAAACCATGGCTGGGGTGGTAGGATTCGAACCTACGATACACGGTACCAAAAACCGCTGCCTTACCACTTGGCTACACCCCAACGGTGAGCGGCTATCTACGACTGTTGTTGGCAGTGTTCAAGAGCTTTTGCTGAAAAAAATGTACCGCTCCAAGTCACGTTCGAAACGTCGTTAACTTGTCTCAATCAGCACAGCGCCTGTCCGGTTTCCAGTCTCCACCAGTTCATGCGCGGTTGCGCAATCCTGCATTGGAAGAACGCTCTGAATCGGACAAGTTAACCCGCCTTCAATCAGTGCAGCATGAAGCTTCTGAACCGCTGCTTTACGCTGATCTGTTTGCAGGAGATAGATAAGAACCATTTCCAGCGTCACCGCTTTGAACATCAAAGGGTAGAAAGGCAGCGTCGGCGTCATGTTCCGGGCTGAGCCGTAAGCGTTGATGCGGCCATTTTCGGCGATGACGGCCGCGTTGGTTTCAGCATTTTCGCCGAATTCAACATCGACGATTCGGTGAACCGGCTGGCCATCGTTGGCGTCAAGCACCTGTGCTGACGCATCGTCGGTTGCATAGTCGATGACCTGATCCGCGCCTGCTTCGCGTACGCGGTTGAAACTGGGCGGGCTGGCGGTTGCGATGACACGTGCACCTGCCCATTTGGCCAGTTGAACGCACAAATACCCAACCGTGCCAGCACCGCCGTGGATGAGAACTGTCTGGCCGGCAATGGGCCCGCCAGAAAACACCGCATGGCTCGCGGTCAGGCCGGGTATTCCAAGCACCGCACCGGTCTGCATCGATACGGAGTCCGGCAGGGGTACTGCCTGGCCCTCGGACAAAGTGATCTGCGATGCGGCGGTTCCATAGGCGCGTTGCCACTGCCCGTTCCAGATCCAGACGCGCTGGCCGATCCGTGAGGCGGACACACCTTCACCAACAGCCGAAACAATACCCGATCCGTCGCTATGCGGGATGATCACCGGGAAAGGCGGCTTGGTCACGCCTGGTCTTGCGCCAGCGCGGGCTTTGACGTCTGACGGGTTCACGCCCGAGTATGCCAGATCCACCGCGACCTCGCCCGGACCCGGCAACACAGGCGGCAGGTCCAGTATTTGCAGAACATCTGCCGCTGCCCCAAATTTTGCGTATGTAACGGCTCTCACGTCCCGCCCTCATTGTTTGTAATTGCCACGGTAGCGCAGCAGGTTCGAATTGCTAGTCGAAGAGGCATCCAGCTCGCCAGTTGCGGTTGATTTTCACTAGCAGGAAGAGCTGATTAACGCAATGAAATTACTTGCTAAAAACCATATCTCTGTTGAACTCCATCGTGAAATTACCTAGCTTACTGGGAGCGATCATGACTTGGGGCAAAGGAACGGCTTATGAAACTGAATTCAGACGTCGCAGAGGCATTAAACCGACAGATCAACAGCGAGCTGCACGCCTCTTATACCTATCTTGCCATGGCGGCCTATTTTGAATCTCAGGATTTACCGGGCTTTGCGCAATGGTTCAGGGAACACTCCGCCGAAGAGGGTACACATGCCATGCGCATCTTTGACTTCATGGCAAAACGTGGCGGTCGAATCGAGGTTGACGGGATTGATAAGCCCAAGGTGGACTATGCGTCCCCGGTCGAAGCGCTTGAGCATGCATTGGCCAACGAAGAAATGGTGACTGGCCAGATCAATGCGCTGTTCGAATTGGCGCACAGCGCAAAGGAATACAGCACGCAGAACATGCTGAACTGGTTCCTTGCCGAACAGACCGAAGAGGAAGATCTGTTCAGCCAGATGCTGGATAAAACCAAGGCGGCCAACCAGGATCGTTGGAACCTTTTGCTTTTGGACAAAGAACTGGGCGCACGCGGCTCCGAGGGTGCGGAAGAGGTCTGAACTTTGGGCGGCGCCGCTGGGATAGGTGCCGCTTCAGTCTCGAATTTCTGACGGGTCGACACCCCAAAGGTTCGATTTCAGTGCCCAGCCGCGATAGCCGCCCGCTGAAATGCGACACCAGTCGAGCGAACAGGTCCCGAGCCGTGCCACCACACCGGTTTCGAAATGCGCGTTGACCGGGGAACTGGGGTCGGGCCGGGCATAAACAGGCAGTATCTCGGATTCGATTAACACCGTGCGAACACCAGAAAGCAGCGCATAGTGAACCCAGCCGCCCGCGCCGTCGCGGTCCTGAACCTTGCGCCAATTTCCGTATTCCGCCGTGATCTGCAGCGGCATGCCGCGCCGTTTGAACACCCAGTCGATTCGATGGGTCAATGACGGCCCACGTCGCACATTGCCCTCGGCGGCTTTCATCGACACATAACGCGGCAGCGGCAGATTGGTCACGGGGCCGCGTTTGTCCTGCGCAGCAGCCGCAATCGGGCTGAACGCAAGAACGATCACGGACAGGATCGCCAAACAACGGCGTTTCACCGGTAGAAGACCACTCACTGACTGTCTGCTCTTGTGCCTGTTGATCTGCTTTCGAAAAAAGGTCGACTCAATGCCTTAGGGGTTCTTGTGCCCCGCCTTATCCTGCGCCACGATGCCATGGCGCGCGCACGAATGCAAAGAAGTGGGAGGGCAGAGGTGCCAAGAGAACGTCTGAGTGTTGTCGTAACGCGACGGTTGCCCGAAGCGGTAGAAACCCGGTTGACCGAGCTGTTCGATGTCCGCTTGCGCGACGATGACACGCCCATGTCGCGGGACGAATTGGTGAGCGCGGTCAAAGAGGCCGATGTGCTGGTTCCGACAGTCACGGACTCCATCGATGGAGGTCTTCTGGGACAGGCCGGCGAAAACCTGCGGCTGATCGCCAATTATGGGGCCGGTGTCGATAACATCGATGTCGCGACGGCGCGACAGCGCGGCATTCTGGTGTCGAACACGCCGGGTGTCCTGACCGACGATACGGCAGATATGACAATGGCGCTGATCCTGGCGGTGACGCGCCGTATCCCCGAAGGTCTGGGTGTCATGCAGCAGGGTGATTGGACCGGCTGGGCGCCCACCGCATTGTTGGGCGGGCGGATCGGTGGTCGGCGTTTGGGCATTCTGGGCATGGGGCGGATCGGACAGGCCGTGGCCCGCCGCGCCAGCGCGTTTGGCATGCAGGTGCATTATCACAACCGCCGCAGGCTGCGACCCGAGATCGAAGAGGAGTTGGAAGCGACCTATTGGGAAAGCCTGGACCAGATGGTTGCGCGCATGGATGTGATTTCGGTCAATTGCCCATCTACACCCTCCACCTTCCATCTGATGAATGCCCGCCGCCTGAAGCTTATGAAACCCTCGGCGGTGATCGTGAACACATCCCGAGGCGAGGTTGTCGATGAAAACGCGCTGACCCGGTTGATCCGTGCGGGTGAGATCGCCGGGGCCGGTCTGGATGTTTATGAACACGGCACCAACGTCAATCCGCGCCTGCGTCAGTTGCCGAACGTGGTTCTGTTGCCCCATATGGGGTCCGCCACTTTGGAGGGGCGGATTGAAATGGGCGAAAAAGTCATCATCAATATCAAGACTTTCGAAGATGGCCATCGTCCACCGGACCAGGTTGTGCCATCGATGCTTTAAGGCGTCGGAAAGTGGCCGACCTACGACGACGGGAGGACCGTTGCGTGCCTCTTATGCGATTATTGGAGGGGCCATCCCCGCAGCGGAACTTTGCCGCAGGCGTGCCGGGTGTCAGCCTAAGGTTGTTCAGCCATCAGTGCCAGTACAGTGTTGAAAGCAATAATTGAATCGGAGGATAACATGCGTACCAGTCGAATTTCAGGGCTACTGTTTTCTGCAATTGCTTTTGCCGTTCCGGCATTCGCCCAGGAGACCGCCGATGCCGTCGCCCCCGAAGGCGCGTCCGAGGGTCAGGTCCAGGCGCTGACGGACGAGGTTATCGCGGCGCTCGAGGCCAAGTTGGCCGGGGTGCCGGTCGAGTCTCAGAACTGGATGGTCAGCGCTGCGAATCCTCTTGCAGTGGAGGCCGGTGCCAGAGTGCTGCGCGCTGGTGGGTCAGCCGCAGACGCGATGGTTGCAGTACAGGTTGTGCTGGGGCTGGTCGAACCGCAATCATCCGGGCTGGGTGGTGGCGCATTCCTGGTTTGGTATGACGCTACCAGTGGACAACTGACCACGTTGGACGCGCGCGAAACCGCGCCTTTGGCGGCCACCCCAACCCTGTTTCACGATGAAACTGGCGAGCCGTTGAAATTCTTCGACGCGGTTGTCGGCGGTTTGTCCGTTGGCACTCCGGGCACACCCGCGCTGCTGGAAGAGGCGCATCGCCGATGGGGACGCTCTCCGTGGCCCGGTCTTTTTTCCGATGGCATCCGGTTGGCGGATGAGGGTTTTCTGGTTTCGCCCCGGCTGGCCAGCCTGATCGAGAATGACGCCGAGCGGTTGTCCCGTTTTCCGGTGACGGCCGAGTACTTTTTGCCCGGTGGTCAACCGCTTCAGCAAGGGCAACGGCTGTTTAACCCAGACTATGCTGAAACGCTGCGTGTGCTGGCTGCCGAAGGGGCGGCTGGGTTCTATGGCGGCGAGATTGCATCCGGGATCATCAGCACAGTCCGGTCTGCCCCCGGCAATCCCGGCGTCCTGTCCGGTACTGACCTCGCGCTCTACCAGGTCATCGAGCGCGAGCCGGTCTGCGCGGCCTATCGGGCTTATGAGGTTTGCGGAATGGGGCCTCCGTCATCGGGCGCGCTGACCGTGGGACAGATACTGGGCATGTTGAACAGCTATGATCTGGCGGCGATGGGGCCTGAAAGCGCCGAAGCATGGCGGCTGATCGGAGAAGCGTCGCGCCTCGCTTTCGCGGATCGTGGGCGCTATATGGCAGACAGTGATTTTGTCCCTATGCCGACCGGAGGTCTGGTTGATCCCGACTACTTGGCTCAGCGTGCCGAGTTGCTCAATGCTGAAAGCGCGCTGATCGAGGTCGTACCCGGCAATCCTGAATTTGATCATGCCATGAACTGGGCCGATGATGAGTCCCTGGAACTGCCCTCGACCTCGCATATCTCGATTGTGGATGGGTATGGCAACGTGTTGTCGATGACCACAACCATCGAAAACGGCTTTGGCTCGCGTCTGATGACCAACGGGTTCCTGCTGAATAACGAGCTGACGGACTTCTCGTTCCGTACCCATCGGGATGGGGTGCCGATCGCCAACCGGCTGGAACCCGGGAAACGGCCGCGGTCATCCATGAGCCCGACAATCGTCATGCAGGACGGCGCACCGGTGCTGGCGATTGGCTCGCCAGGTGGCAGCCGCATTATCGGCTATGTGGCCAAGTCGATCATCGCGTGGGCCGACTGGAGAATGGATGTACAACAGGCCGTGTCGCTGCCGCATCTGGTCAACCGGTTTGGCACATATGATGTCGAGGTCGGCACCAGTGCGGAAGGGCATGTTGATGCGCTGACCGAGATTGGGTTCGAGGTGAACCCCCGCGATCTGACCTCTGGTCTGCACGCCATCGAAATCAGAGACGGATTGCGAGGCGGTGCCGATCCCCGGAGAGAAGGGATCGCGCTGGGCGAGTAGGATAGCGAGCTTGTGGGTATTGCCCCGATGCAGCGGGCCTTTTAGTCATGATCTGAAAGGCCTGCTGTTCGCGGGAAGGAGAGGATCACCATGGTGCAGGCATCCGCAATGCCGCGAAACGAGAGCGGTATCGAAACCGCAATCGGTATTTTGAAACAGCAGTTCGGAGACCGGTTACAGACAGGGGCTGCGATCCGGGAACAGCATGGCCACACGACCACATGGATTGAGAACCAGAGCCCTGACGCGGTCGTCTATCCGCACTCTACCGAAGACGTTTCGCAAATCGTGAAAACCTGTGCCGCCCATAGGGTGCCCGTGATCCCATTTGGAACGGGCACCTCCCTTGAGGGGCATGTGAATGCCCCGGCCGGAGGGATTTCAGTTGATCTCACAGAAATGAACCGGGTCTTGGCCGTGAATGTCGCGGATTTGGATTGCGTGGTACAGCCGGGTGTCACGCGAGAGGATCTGAACACCCATTTACGCGATCAGGGTTTGTTCTTTCCGATCGATCCGGGCGCAAACGCGTCGCTCGGCGGGATGGCGGCAACCCGTGCCTCAGGCACGAATGCGGTGCGCTATGGAACCATGAAGGACAATGTTCTCAGCCTTGAGGCCGTTATGCCCGACGGGCAGGTCATCCGGACCGGCCACCGCGCCAGAAAATCTTCGGCGGGGTACGATCTGGCGCGCCTGCTGATCGGAGCGGAGGGGACTTTGGGCATTATTACCGAACTCACCCTCCGGCTGCATGGCATCCCAGAGGCGATCACTTCGGCGCGCTGCTCTTTCCCAACGGTAGATGCGGCCTGTCAGGCGGTGATGATGACCATCCAGTACGGGATTCCAGTCGCACGTATCGAGCTACTGGACGAGATGTCGGTCAAAGCCGCCAATGCCTATTCCGGTTTGACTTTGCCGGAGACCCCTTTGCTTTTGCTGGAATTTCACGGCTCCAAAACCGGTGCAGCCGAACAGGCCGACACTTTTGGGCAAATTGCCGAGGATTTCGGCGGAACCGATTTCGCGGCCACATCAACAACAGAAGAGCGGAACAAGCTCTGGCAGGCGCGTCACGACATGTATTGGGCCTGTTTGCAACTGCGCCCGGGTGCGCAGGGGATTTCGACGGATGTCTGTGTCCCGATCTCTCGGCTGGCCGAAGCCGTCACAGCAGCACAGGACAAGGCGGCTGAGTTTGGGCTGATCGCACCGATTGTCGGGCATGTCGGGGATGGCAACTTTCACACCTTGCCGCTGATCGACATGGAAAATGCGGATGAAATCGCCAAAGCAGACGAATTCGTCGACTGGCTCAATGATCTCGCCATTTCGATGGAGGGGACGTGCACTGGCGAACACGGCATCGGGCAGGGGAAACGCCCCTATTTGCTCAAGGAACTTGGCGCCGCCACGCAGTACATGGTCGCGATCAAGGCTGCACTTGATCCCGACAACATCATGAATCCTGGCAAAATCGTCTGACTAAGCCTAAGCTCACGTTCCCCAATTGCTAAAATTCAACGTCCGTTTCACGGACGCGGGGTCTGTTGTGGTCGCTGGCGTCGGTTTTGCGCGCAATTGCGTCGGATGGACTTGGCGGTTTGGCCTCGGGTTGGGCATAAACCTTGCCAAATAGACTCAATCCGGAGAGCGGGCGAATGAAAACCCAAGTCAAAGCACTGGTCGTTGGCGGCGGCGCCATCGGGACCTCGATAGCCTATCACCTGGCCAAGGCAGGCTGGGACGACGTGATGCTGATCGAGCGGGATGAACTGACCTCGGGCTCGACCTGGCACGCGGCTGGCCTGCTGCCGCTGTTCAACATGTCCTATGCGACGACCCATATCCACAAATACTCGGTCGATTTCTACAAGACACTTGAAGAAGAAACCGGTCTGAATGCGGGCTTTGCCGTGGTTGGCAACCTGCGCATGGCGCAGACGCAAGAGCGTATGGATGAATACATGCTCTACGCCTCGACCGCTGAAACCTGCGGTGTGCCCTATGAATGGCTGACCCCCGACGAGATCAAAGCGCGGTGGCCGTTGATCAACACCGAAGACCTGAAGGGTGCGATCTATCACAACACGGACGGCTACATTAACCCCGCGGATGTGACACAGGCGATGGCCAAAGGTGCCCGCCAGCGTGGCGTGGATATCGTGCGCAAGATGCAGGCCGACGCGTTCCACTGGAACGGCACCCATTGGGAAGTCACTTGCACCAAGATGGTGGAACAGGGCGGCAACCTCGTCCCCGGAGACGAACAGGTGGTGATTACCGCCGAGCACGTTGTCACTGCATCAGGCAACCACGCGCAGCGCACGGCCAAGATGTTGGGTATCAAGATGCCCGCCATCCCGGTCGAGCACCAGTTCATCGTCATGGACAAGGACCCGACGTTGGTCGAGTACCGTGCCAACGGCGGCAATGAGCATCCCGTGGTCCGTGACGCCGACGCACAATCTTATGTCCGTGAGGAACGCGGTGGCTGGATTCTGGGTGTCTATGAAAAGAACGCGCCAGCCTGCTTTGAATACGGTGTACCGGACAGCTTCCGCGCCGACCTTTTCCCGTTGGACCTGGAACGGATCGAAGAGCAATACATGGCGATGATCCACCGCGTTCCGTCCTGCGAGGAAAGTGGCCTCAAGGACGATTTCAATGGCCCGATTTGCTACACGCCCGACGGCAACCCTTTGGTCGGTCCCGCTCCGGGCCTGCGCAACATGTGGCTGGCCGAAGGATTCAGCTTTGGCATCACCGCCGCAGGCGGCACCGGCTATTATCTGGCGCAGATGATGGTCGAGGGCGAAGCCGAGATCGACATGGCCTCGCTGGACCCAAAGCGGTATTCCAGCAACTGGATGACCACCGAGTTCGCGGCGCGCAAGAACGAAGAGTGCTATGACCACGTCTACATCCTGCACCACCCGGACGAGGAGCGCCCGGCCTGCCGTCCGCTGCGCACAGCGCCAGCCTATGACCGTCAGAAAGCGCGTGGCGCGCAATTTGGCTGGGTCAACGGCTGGGAGCGTCCAAACTACTATGGCCCGTTGGATGCGCCTTCGACCTTCGACGAGGAAAGTCGGTCCTTTCGTCGGGGGGGCTGGTGGCAATATGCCGTCGAAGAAGCCAAGGCGATCCGTGAAGGCGTTGGTCTGATTGATGCGACCGCCTTCACCAAACATGTCGTCAAAGGCCCCGGTGCCACCCAGTTCTTGGACTGGTTCACCTGCAACAAGCTGCCCAAGGTCGGTCGTATCAACCTGACCTACGCGCTGACCGCACACGGCACCACCCGCACCGAATACACCATCGTCCGCAATGGCGAGAACACCTACTATATCGTCTCCGCCGGTGCCTGGACCGAGTATGACGCCGACTACCTGCGCAAGGCGGCCGAGGACAAGATGGAGGAGTTCGGCTACATCGAGATTCAGGACGTGACCACTCAGTGGGGCGTCTTTGCCATCGCCGGACCCAAGTCGCGTGACGTTCTGAAAGAGGTCATCAAGGACGCCGATCCGGAAGCCGCATTGTCCAACAAGCGCTTCCCGTGGTTGTCGGCCCGGCAGGTCGAGCTGGGGATGTGCCCGGTCAACGCGATCCGCGTGGCGTATACCGGTGAGCTGGGTTGGGAACTCCACCACCCGATGGAGATGCAGAACTACCTGTTCGACCTGCTGGAAAAAGCGGGTGAGAAGCATGGCATGAAACTGGTCGGTGCCCGCGCCCAGAACTGGCTGCGTCAGGAGAAATCCTATCGCGCCTTCGGCACTGAACTGGGTCGCGACGCGACCCCGCTGGAGGCTGACCTGCTGCGCTTCGTGGACCTGTCGAAAGACTTCCACGGCAAAGCCAAACTGGAAGAGACGGGCGTGCGGGTGAAGTGCTGCACACTGTTGATCGACGGCCCGGACGATGCCGACCCCTGGGGCCGCGAAGTGCTCTACACGCTGGAAGGTAAGCGTGTCGGTCGCTTGACCTCGGGCGGTTATTCGGTGGCCTTCGAGAAATCCATCGGCATGGGATATGTGACCCCCGATCTGGCGGTGGAAGGCACCAAGCTGCAGGTCAAAATGCAAGACAAGTTGTGGGATGCGGTCGTCACCTGCGACAGCCCCTATGATCCGAAGAACGAAGTCATCCGCAAGGACGGTTGAACACAACAAAAGGGCGGCACCATACGGTGCCGCCAGCGAACGGCCCGCCTTTGGCGGGCTTTTCTATGCGCTCAACTCGTCAAAGCACTCCAGCGCCTTGGCGGCGTACATCATCGAAGGGCCGCCGCCCATCTGAACGGCCATGGCAAGCACGTCCGAGAACTCAGTGCGCGTCGCCCCGGCCTTGATCAGGGCTTCGGTATGTAATGTGATGCAAGGCTCGCAGCGAATGGCGATCGACATGCCCAATGCGATGAATTCTTTGGTCTTGTAATCAAGTGTGCCGCCTTCCTTGACCGTTTTCCCAAGCGCGCCAAAGGCGCGGGCGGTATCGGGGATTGCCCCGTTCAGATTGCGCAATCCATTGCGTGTTCCCGCCAATGCGTTCTGCCATGTCATTGTGGCATCCTTCTTTAAACATATGATAAATCGCATATGAGGTGCGAAGGACGAGACCAGCCTTGATCTTGATCAGGTGATTGGCTTTTTCGCCACAAAAGCCAGATTGTTGGCGGGCATTTCTACGGTCTCAACCAGTTGGAGGCCACAGGCTTGCAGCAGACCCCGCATCTGACCGTCATCCTTGTAGCCAATTTCGGGGTCTTGCTGCATCAGCGCATCGTGAAACCTCTGGTCACCATCACTCGTCAGCCGCCCTGCGCGCTTGAAAGGCCCATAGAGAACAAGGTACCCGCCGGGCTCCAGGGCCAACGCAGCTTCGGTGATCAGGGTTTCGACCTCCGGCCAGCTTATCAGATGCAGGAGGTTGATCAGAACAATCAGGTTCCGCTTTCCGAATTCCTTATGCCACCCGACCTGAGTTGCGTCGATATGCGCCGCTGCCGAGACATTCGGCATACCGTGCGTATAGGCACCAATGCTGGCTCGCCGTTCGGCGCTCACTTCGCTGGGCTGCCATTGCAGGTCCGGCAGGCGTTGGGCAAACGCCATGATGTGCTGTCCGGTCCCACTGGCCAGTTCCAGCGCCAGACCAGACCGGGGCGCGACGCGATCCAGAAGATCGCACAGGGCCGCGGCATTTCTGGTCGCCGCCGGGGCGACCAGTTTACCGCCGGTACCCTCGGTGGCAACGCTGGCGTTTGAGGGCAGCGAGCGCTTTGTCATTGACGCAGTCTTTCCGGTTTCAAGGCCAAGACGCTGGCCTCATCAATCTGGGGTGTCGCGCCAGTTGCAAGATCGGCCACCAGTTGCGACGCAGCGGGGGCGGTCTGGAACCCGTATCCCCCCTGACCGGCAGACCATATGAACGAAGGGTCAGCAGGGTCGGGACCCAGAACCAAGGTTCCGTCCGGAGCAAAGCTCCGCAACCCGGCCCAGTTGGATTCCAATCGCGTCACCGGCTCGGTCACCATGTCCGCATACCGCGCAATCCCTTCGGCCAGTACCATATCGTCGGCATAGGCATCATGCGGCGTTGTCGGGTCCGCTTCTGCAGGGGACACGATCAGCTTGCCGGCATCAGGTTTTGCATACCAGCTTTCGCCTGCACCCAGCATCATCGGCCAGTTCCGCAGGTCGTGCCCTCCCGGCGCCGGGATGCGCGCCATCGACCGGCGCCGGGGAGTTATCCCAATAGGCGCGACCCCGGCCATCCGTGCGATCTCATCAACCCATGCGCCTGCAGCGTTCACAACGTTGCGGGCCTCGAATACCTCGGCGGCTTCGACGGTCCACGGGCCGGATTTGCGCATCGCCTTCACGCGTTGTCGTGTGAGAACCGAGCCCCCATTGCGGCGAATGGTCCGGGCAAAATCCTGCATCATACGGTCGGTATCGATGTCCGATTCAGCCATGCTGTGGGCCGCATATCTAACGGTTTCCGGGTTCAGGATCGGAACAAGACGGATCGCTTCATCGATCGAAATCTGTTGACCGCCAAGGTGGGCGACGTCTTGTTCGAATACCTCACGCTGATCTTTCGCGCCCACCAGAACCCAGCCGCGTGGCGACAGATAGTCCTGCGCCTCAAAGAACTCAGAGCTGGCTTGGGTCAGCGTGACGACCGAGGACGGACCATAGCCCGGCGCGAACATGGCCGCAGACCGGCCCGAGCTGTGATACCCCAGCGCGTCTTCCGCTTCCAGCACAGTGACGTGCCCGTGGTCGGACAGCCGTGCACCAGCGCTCAACCCGGCGATGCCGCCGCCAATAACAAGAAAATCAATCATGGATTGCCTGAACGTCGGCCGGGCTTGTTCCGGAATGGCAGTGGACAAATTGCGGGGTCATGTGAGCCTTTTGGGATACTGGACGGGTCTGCATCGCGCTGCAGCCACTATATGCAGGCTTGAATTTGAGCATCAACCCATCCAAACAAGGGAAAAGCACTGTCAGGAGGGTAGGGTGGACACCGCAGAGCTGCACCCGATGGCCACGGGACATATTCCGTCCTACGTGACCCAGGCGGACGGAAGTGATTTCCTGTTCACATTCATGGTCGTTTTCACAGTTGTTTTGATCATCCTGATAGGTGTTGCGTATTTCACCCTGCACTCGATCCCGGAAAAGATCGCGCATGAATCAAACCACCCCCAGTTTCAACTGGTGGGCATTCTGGCGTTGCTGGCCCTGTTCACACATAACGGGCTGTTCTGGGTGGCCGCCATTCTGGTGGCCGGATTCCAGTTTCCCGACTTTGCTGCTCCTCTGCGCTCAATTGCCGATGCCATCCGGTCCCTGGGGCCGCAACGCGATCCCGAACCGGTGGTTGAGGAAGTGCCGATCGAACAACCTGAACCCACCGCGCCGCAGGAGCAGTAAGACATGCTTGAGACACTGATGTGCGCACTGGTCACCGTGCTGCCCGACTATCTGTTTCGCCGTTTTGTCCAGGGCAAGCGGATCGGTCACGAGATCACCCTGTTCACAATGTGGTATGAGTTGCGCTGGGGTTTGACCACCTGTGCAATCCTGGCGCTGACCGTGATCACCACGCTGTTCTACTTTCACCCGGCCAGCAAAACGGCGGCCTCGTATTTCCGGACGGTGACGATCCTGCCTCAACTCGGCGGTCGCGTCTCGGAAGTCTATGTTCGCAACAACGAATTGGTGACAGCAGGTCAGCCGATATTCCGGATCGAGGATTTCACGCAAACGGCTCAGGTCGAGTCTGCACATGCTCAGATCGCTCAGGTCCAGGCCTCGCTGAAAGTGGCGGAAACGGATCTGGCTGAGGCCGAAGCCGGGATCGCGGGTGCACGTGCCGCGTTGGCGCAGTCAATTGAAGACCTGGAGCGCAACACCACCCTGCGGGATGAAGGCTCCAGCGCCGTGCGTCTGGCCGAGATCGAACGGCTGGAAAACCTGGTAGCCGAGCGTGAAGCGCAGGTCACAGCGGCCGAGTCGCGGCGCGCCGCCGTCGTCCAGCAGATCGAGGAACTGATCCCTGCTCAACTGGCCAGCGCCAATGCGCAGTTGGATGCCGCCCTTACAGAGCTGGACAAAACCGTGATCAACGCAGGGGTGACGGGTCGGATCGAACAGTTCGGGTTGCAGGTGGGGGACTATGTCAGCCCGCTGCTGCGCCCGGCCGGTATTCTGGTGCCCTCCGCGTCCGGGCATGACCGGTTTCAGGCAGCGTTCAACCAACTCTCCGCTCAGGTCATCAAACCCGGCATGATCGGGGAACTGGGCTGTATGACCAAACCCTTCACAGTGATCCCGGTCGTCGTGGTTGAGGTGCAGGATGTGATCCCGTCCGGCCAAATACGCCCTTCGGATGAATTGAGGGATGTTCAGTCCAACAAGCAACCGGGCTCGATCCTGGTGTACTTTGAACCGCTTTACAAAGGTATGGCGGATGACATCCCACCGGGCAGCAACTGCCTGGCGAATGTCTACACCGACAACCATGAGCGGTTAGAGCACGAAGATCTTGGCTTTTGGGAAGGAGCCTTCCTGCATGTCGTAGATACCATCGGCGTTGTCCATGCGGCAGGCCTGCGTCTGCGCCTGATCCTGATGCCGGTGAACACGCTGGTGCTGAGCGGGCACTGAGGGAAAGAACGATATGTTTTGGTCCCGGCCCCTCGTTTCTGAGGATTTGAGAGGTTGGATACTGGAGTGTTTCGAATGGTTCGACGCAACCTTCGAGCCTCCGGCAACACCAATTGCTCCGACCAAGGCCTTCTTTACTGCACCGAGTGGCGCTGACGAAAAAACTGCGAAACTGGTACTGGATGACATCAAAAGACATATGGCTTTTGATCAACCGGTTGAGTTGATGGCCTTGAACGTGCTGCCCGCAGAATACCGCCATAGCTACCAGTCGCTAAATGCAGTGGCGGGAACGCATCAGCAGTTGGAGGGATTATCTGTTATTCGGTATGACCCGGAACAGATGCATAAACCGCTTAAATTCATCAACTTGATTGCCCATGAGTTGATGCATGCGCGACTGGCCGGGTTGGAGAACGACGTTCCTGGTGGATACGAGGCGCATGAACTGGCAACGGACCTCGGGTGCATCATTGCCGGCTTTGGCGTTTTTCAGCTGCAGGCCGCAGATGATGCCGGATGGTTTGGGTATATGACCCAACCCTCACGCGCCTATGCACTGGCCGTTTTCCTGAAGCGACGCGGATTGGATGCGTCGTCCGTATCGCCTTATCTTTCGGGGCGATGCAACAAGCTGCTCCGCCGAGCATTGAAAGAGGTTGAAGAGAGATTTCAACACTGATGAGATTGCCGTGCAGATGGCGCAAAAAAAGGCCCGCAAGAACTGCGGGCCTTTCCTGTTTCAGCTCAATAAAGCTTACTGCGGGATTTCACCTTCCAGACCTTCAACGTAGAAGTTCATGCCGGCCAAGGTGCCATCGTCGGCGGTTTCGCCCTCACCCAGCCAATCGCTGCCATCCTGTTTTTTGATCGGACCGGTGAAGGGGTGGTATTCACCGGCGGCCATGGCGGCTTTCATTGCCAGCGCTTCTTCTTTGACATCGGCAGGAACCGCGTCCGAAATCTCACCGATCTCGACCATGCCTTCCCGAATACCGTCCCATGTGTTCACGGTCTCCCATGTGCCGTCCATCACCGCTTGCGTACGTGCGATGTAGTACGGCGCCCAGTTGTCGATGATCGAGCTGACGCGCGGCATCGGGGCATATTCGCTCATGTCCGAGGCCTGACCAAAGGTGATCACGTTGCCCGCCTCTTGCGCGGCCGCCTGCGGCGCGGTCGAGTCGGTGTGCTGCAGGATCACGTCCGCACCCTGTTCGATCAGAACAGTGGCCGCGTCAGCCTCTTTCGCGGGATCAAACCACGTGTAAACCCAGACGATCTTGAACTCGACATCCGGGTTAACAGCTTTGGCATGCAGGTAGGCCGAGTTGATGCCTCGGATCACTTCGGGGATCGGAAAAGAACCTATATAGCCAATGACGTTCGATTTGGTCATCTTCCCGGCAATGTGGCCTTGTACTGCGCGGCCTTCATAAAAGCGGGCCGAGTAGATCGAAACATTGTCGGCAGTAGTAGCACCAGTCGCGTGCTCAAATTTGATATCCGGGAATTTCTTGGCTACGTTTAACGTGGCGGGGCCATAGCCGAAAGAAGTTGTGAAAATAAGGTCGGCTCCCTCCAACGCCATTTGGGTCATTACCCGTTCTGCATCCGGGCCTTCCGGAACAGATTCAACAAACATGGTCTCGACCTTGTCGCCGAACTCTGCTTCGACAGCCAGACGCCCCTTGTCATGCTCATAGGTCCAGCCGCCGTCGCCCACAGGGCCGACATAGACAAAGCCGACCTTGGTCTTGTCTTGGGCCATGGCACCGGTGGCCAGACCCAGCGCCATGGCGGCGCTTGCCAGAAGTGATGTGAATTTCATGTGGTTACTCCCCAAGTTGGTTCAGTTGGCCCCGTCTAGTGCGAGGCGTGGAAAATCCGGCCCAGTGAGGCAGGTGCGCTGCTCTTGTCGGCCGAAAGGATCACAAGCACAAGGATCGTGATGATGTAGGGCGACATTGCCAGATACTCGACGGGAATGGCAACGCCCGCTGCCTGCAGATTAAGCTGCAAGACGGTGATGCCGCCAAACAAATAGGCACCCAGCAATGCGCGCCAGGGCTTCCAGCTGGCAAAGACCACCAGTGCCAAGGCAATCCAGCCGACACCTGCCGTCATGCCCTCGGTCCATTGGGGCACGCGGATCAGGCTGATATAGGCCCCGCCAAGACCCGCACAGGCGCCACCAAACATAATGGCCAGAATGCGGATCTTGATGACCTTGTAACCCAACGCATGCGCGGCATCATGGTTTTCGCCCACCGCACGCAGGATCAACCCGACGCGGGTGTACTTGAGAACGGCCCACACGGCCGCAGTCAGGGCGATGCCAACGTACAGGATCGGGTCGTGCTGGAACAGGATGGGGCCAATGACCGGGATATCGCTGATCACGGGAATATGGATTTCGCCCATATCGGGCGGCTTTACCCCCACATAGCCTTGGCCCATCAGGGCACTGAATCCGAGGCCGAACAACGTGAGTGCAAGCCCGCTGGCCACCTGATTGGCCAGCGCGACCTGCGTCAGCAGCACGAACAGCAGCGACAACACCGCGCCACCGATGGCCGCTGCGACAAAGCCCAGCCAGGGCGAGCCGGTTTCGACCGAGATCGCAAAGCCGCTGATTGCTCCAACGATCATCATGCCTTCGACGCCCAGGTTCAGGACGCCTGCCTTTTCGACGACCAGTTCACCGATTGCTGCCAGCAGCAAAGGGGTTGCCGCCACCATAAGCGATGCGACCAGCAGGACGGGATTGATTTCACCTAGGTCCATATTACGCCACCTCGCTACGGGCCGCACGGATGCGGTAGTTGGTCAGAAGATCAAAAGCCAACAGGAAGAACAGAAGCATTCCCTGAAACACCTGAATGGCGGCGGCAGGCAGGCCCAGTTGGGACTGCGCGATTTCGCCGCCGATATAGGTCAGCGCCATCAGGAACCCGGCCAGCAGAATGCCCACCGGGTGCAGTCGGCCCAGAAAGGCCACGATGATCGCGGTAAAACCATAGCCGACGTTGAAGTCGATGCTGACCACACCGGATGGGCCAGAAACCTCGAACATGCCCGCCAATCCGGCAAGTGCACCGGAGAGACCGAGGCAAAACAGGATCAACCGCGCCGGGTTTACACCCGCGAACTTAGCTGCGCGCGGAGCCTCACCTGTCAGTCGGATGTGAAAGCCCAGCATGTGGCGGTTCAGCAGGACATAAGCAAAGATGACCGCGATCAGCGCCGTCACGACACCCCAATGCATGCCCGATCCGGCGATCAGTTCAGCGTTGTGGGCGCTGTCATAGGATTGCAGGTTGCGCGAGCCGGGAAAACCAAACCCTTCGGGGTTCTTAAGAAGACCCAGCGAAACCGATGCCAGCATTTGCTCGGCCACGTAGACCAGCATCAGCGAGACAAGGATTTCGTTGGTGCCGAAGCGGACCTTCAGAAACGCCGGGATCATGGCCCAGAGCCAACCGCCAAAGGCTCCGGCGAGCACCATGATCGGAAAGATGTACCAGGCATCCAAAGGATAAAACGCCAGACCAGCCCCGGCACCAAAAATCGCGCCCATGATGTACTGACCCTCGGCCCCGATGTTCCAGATACCTGCCCGAAAGCCCAGCGACAGGCCTATGGCGATCAACACCAAAGGCGCGCCCTTCACTAGCAATTGCGGCCGGTAGTAAAAGGCGAACTCCCCGAACAGAGGTTCCCAGAAAATGGTGCCAATGGCCTCAACCGGGTTCTTGCCCAGAATGGCGAATAAGACACCTCCGAACACCATGGTCGCCAGAACCGCCACCAAAGGGGTCGCATATGACCACGCTTTGGACGGCTGAGGCCGTTTCTCCAACACAATCACCTGCTCATCCCCCCTTGGTCGATTTTTTGTTTTTGCTCAGACATGGGCCACCTCCATGCCATGTGCGCCGCCCATCATCAGGCCAATTTCGTCTACGGTCAGGCCGGTTGTCGGGCGCGGCGCGCTCAGTCGCCCTTCGTTCAGGGCGGCAAAGCTGTCCGAGATTTCCATAAGCTCGTCGAGGTCCTGACTGATGCAGACAACTGCGGTGCCTTTGGCTGCCAGATCCAGAATGGCTTGCCGGATCGCTGCCGCAGCCGCTGCATCCACGCCCCAGGTCGGCTGGTTGACCACCAATACGTCCGGGTCTTGCAAGACCTCTCGTCCGATCACAAATTTCTGCAGATTTCCGCCCGACAAAGACCGCGCCGCGTTTTCCGGTCCGGGCGTGCGGACGTCGAACGCGCTGATGATCTTCTCGGCAAAGCTCTTGGTGTCCGCCCATTTCAGAAAGCCGTTGTTCTCAAGGCCCTCACGGACGGACCCGGTCAGCAGTGCGTTTTCGGTCAGGCTCATGTCTGGAGCGGCGGCATGACCAAGCCGCTCTTCCGGCGCTGTCAGCACGCCAAGCTTGCGTCGGGCCGTCGGTCCCAGTTTGCCGATAGGCTGGCCGTTGAACTTGACCGCGTCGGTCGCGGTTGTGATTTCACCGGACAATACGCCAAGCAATTCGTCCTGTCCGTTCCCGGCAACGCCGCCGATGCCCAGCACCTCGCCTTTGCGGACGGTCATATGCACGTTCTTTAGCGCGGTACCAAATTCCGAAGGCGACGGCACCGATAGCCCGCTGACATCCAGCGCAATCTCGCCAAACTCACGACCCGAGCGCTCAGGCGTCTGAAGGGTCGTGCCCACCATCATCTCGGCCATGTCCCGCGCCGAGGTCTCGGAAGGCACGCATTCTCCTACATTCTTGCCCAGACGCAGGATCGTGGCGTGATCGCACAGAGTGCGGATTTCTTCCAGTTTGTGCGAGATATACAGGATCGAGGTGCCTTCGGATCGCAATTTGTTGAGCGTTTCAAACAGGATATCAACCTCTTGCGGGGTCAGAACCGAAGTTGGTTCGTCCATGATCAACAGTTTGGGGTCCTGAAGCAGACACCGAATGATCTCAACGCGCTGGCGTTCGCCCGCAGACAAATCGCCAACGGTCCGGTAAGGGTCCAGCGGTAAACCGTAGGTCTCAGACACTTCGCGGATCCGCGAGGCCAGATCGCCCATCGGCGGTGGGTTCTCCATCCCCAGCGCGATATTCTCAGCCACATTCAACGCGTCGAACAGCGAGAAATGCTGGAACACCATCGCGATCCCGTCCGCCCGTGCAGCGCGCGGCTCCGGTGGCGCATAAGGCTGCCCACGCAGCAACATTGTGCCGCTATCTGGTTTCACCAAACCATAGATCATCTTCACCAGCGTGGATTTCCCCGCGCCGTTTTCGCCCAACAGCGCGTGTACTTCGCCTTCGCCGATGTCGAAGGACACCTGATCATTGGCCACGACGCCGGGATAGGCCTTAGTCAACCCTTGTAGGCTCAGCAATGGGGTGGTCACGCGCTCAGGTCCTTCTTCAAGTCGTTCTGTCGGGCCGGGCGCAACAGCTGTGCTGCGACGCCGACGGCGATCATTTGCGGATGCTTGCCCAGCGATGGGTCACCAATCGGGCAGGTGATCCGCCCGATCCGCTCGGGCGAATGCCCAAGGGTCGCCAGCCGCGACCGGAACCGCGCCCATTTCGTAGCCGAGCCGATCAGTCCCGCAAAGCGGAAATCGTGCAAAAGCAGCCGGTTGCACAACTCCAAATCCAGATTGTGTGAATAAGTGAGCACCAAATGTTCGGCATCGGGTGGGGCGTGGTGCACCAACTCGGCTGGTTTGGCGGCGGGAACCACTGTCACTCCTGCCGGGGACTGGTCAGGAAACCGCTCAGGGCCGGTGTCGACCCAGGTGATGGCGAGATCGGGCAGGGGGGACAGAACGTCCACCAGTGCCCGTCCGACATGGCCCGCGCCCCAGATCCAAAGCTGGCGGGCCGGCTTGTGAACCGGTTCGATCATCCAGCCGCCAATCAGTTGCGGTTCGGGCACAATCCCTTGACCTCTTGCTGCGGCGAGAAGACGTTTGACTGCCAATGGCATATCCCCGCCCGATGCGGCGCGCGCTATGACAGTGTCATCCAGTGCGTCCACAGCTCTAAGATCGTAGATCTCGCTCAGAAGAGATAACGCACCACCGCAACATTGCCCCAATTCCGGGCCAAGCGCGTGATGTGTCAGCCTCGTAGGCAAGGTTTGGCCGCGTGCCGCTTCTGCCGCCTGAAATTCAAGCGTGCCACCGCCGATCGTGCCACTCTGCCCGCCCTTCCAGACAAGCATTGCGGCGCCGACCTCGCGTGGGGACGACCCCTTGATTGCAGCGATGACCACACGGGTGACTGTGCCGTGGGTTTTGACCGCGTCCCTCAGTGCCTCTCGATCAAATCCCATCAGACGCCTCCCTTCATCCTTTGGACCCCGTGCCAGACCTCTTCAGCTGTGGCGGGTGCGTTGAGAGCCGGATAGTCCTCGCCACAGGCGGCCACCGCATTTGACAAGGCCAGCCACGCAGAAATCCCCAGCATGAACGGCGGCTCTCCGACCGCTTTCGAGCGGTAAATCGTGTCCTCGCGGTTTTC
This sequence comes from Ruegeria sp. AJ12, assembly GCF_056536245.1. NCBI lineage: Bacteria > Pseudomonadati > Pseudomonadota > Alphaproteobacteria > Rhodobacterales > Roseobacteraceae > Ruegeria > Ruegeria sp. AJ12. Next base: position 3,611,580 of record NZ_JBQFJJ010000001.1, on the reverse strand, counting down.
AGCGTCCCACAGGGTGACGTTGAAGATGTCGGGCCGGTCGGAACAGGCCGGTATCTTGTAGGTCGAGGGCGCGTGCGTGCGCAGGTTGCCTTTACCGTCCCAGACCAGTTCTTCGGTCGTCAGCCAGCCCGCGCCTTGGACATAGCCGCCTTCAACCTGTCCGACATCCAGAGCCGGGTTCAGTGACGCCCCAGCGTCATGCAGGATATCCGCGCGTAGAATGCGGTTCTCACCGGTCAGAGTGTCCATGGCAACCTCGGTGATCGCTGCGCCATAGGCAAAGTAAAAGAACGGTCGCCCTCTTCCTTTGATCCGATCCCATTCGATCTTGGGCGTTTTGTAGAAGCCGGTCGCGGACAGGCTGATGCGTCCCTGATAGGCCAGTGCTGCGGCTTCGGCGAAGGTATAGCGCTCTTCGCCGACCGAGACGTGGCCGTCTGCAAAAGTGACGGAGGACGGATCGGCCTGATGCCGTTCGGCCAGATAGTCGGCCATACGGTCGCGTATCGTATCACAGGCCGCTTTCACCGCCATCCCGTTCAGGTCGCTGCCCGAGGAGGCGGCCGTGGCCGAGGTATTGGGTACTTTGGCCGTATCCGTGGCCGTGATCTTCACCATCTCCAGCGGTATGCCAAAGCGCGAAGCGGCCACTTGCGCCACTTTCTGGAACAGGCCCTGACCCATTTCCGTGCCACCATGGTTCAGATGAACCGAGCCGTCCTGATAGACGTGGACCAGCGCACCTGCCTGATTGAGGTGGGTCAGGGTGAAGGAGATTCCGAATTTGACCGGAGAGAAGGCGATCCCCTTCTTGATCACTTTGTTTTCTGCGTTCCATTTCTCGATCGCAGTCTTGCGCGCGGCATAGTCGCTGGATTTCAGCAGAGCTTCGGTTATGCCATGCAACTCGAAGTCGCTGACGTCCATGCCATAAGGGGTGGTGTTGCCGCCCGAGGGCAGGGGACGCACGGGGGCGGCCCCCATTTCAACCGCTCCACGGCTGGTCAGATCTTCGCGCGGGTCCGGATGGCCCAAGGGTTTTTCGGTCGGGGCGCTTTCGACCACTTTGTGCGCGGGCTCATAGTAGTTGCGTCGGCGCAGCTCGACCGGATCCATTCCCAATTCGTGTGCTGCATGGTCTAACACGCGTTCGATGCCCACCATGCCCTGAGGACCTCCGAACCCGCGATACGCAGTGGCGGATTGGGTGTTGGTTTTCAGCCGGTGACTTTCGATCCGGGCGTTGGGCAACAGGTAAGCATTGTCCGAATGCAACATCGCGCGGTCCGCGACGGGCAGAGACAGGTCCTGCGCCCAGCCGCAGATCGCATAGTGGTGGAAGGACACACCCTGAATATGGCCGTTGTCATCGAACCCGGCTTTGTACGCGATCCGGAACGCATGGCGCTTGCCGGTGACGATCATATCATCGTCGCGGTCATAGCGCATCTTGCAAGCCTTGCCCGTCGCGCGGGCGGCCACGGCGCAGGCCACGGCCAAGGCGTTTCCCTGGCTTTCCTTGCCGCCAAATCCACCACCCATGCGGCGGGTTTCGACCCGGATTGCGTGCATCGGAACACCCAGGGCATCGGCCACCTTGTGTTGTACCTCGGTCGGGTGCTGGGTCGAGCTGTGCACCAGCATATCCGCGCCTTCGTTTGGCACGGCCAGCGCCGCCTGACCTTCCAGATAAAAATGCTCCTGCCCGCCGAGTTCGAACGTGCCTTCGATCACATATGCGGCGGCTGCAATGGCCGCATCCGCGTCGCCCTTTGCGTAGATGCGCGGGCCGTCTTCGAAACGGCTGTCGGCGTCCAGCGCCTCTTCGACCGTCAGGATCGGCGTATCTTCGGCATAGTCGACCCTGCCCAGACGCGCGGCCTTGCGCGCGGCGATATGACTGCGGGCCACAACCAGAAACACAGGCTGGCCGATATAGTGGACCGTCCCGTCCGACAGCAGCGGTTCGTCGTGGATCGAGGGTGAGACATCGTTGGCAAACGGCAAATCTTCGGCCGTCATCACCATCACGACGTCATCGGCGGTGTTCACCTCGGACAGATCCATTGCGGTGATTTTACCCTTGGCAATAGGGCTCAGACCAAAGGCCAGATGCAGGGTCCCCTTCGGCGTCGGGATGTCATCCACATAGCGCGCCGAACCGGAGACATGCAGAGGCGCGGCGTCATGTGGGAGAGGTTTCGTCACACTCATGCCGACACCTCGAGCACGCTGGTCACGTCGCCCTGATCCTCAAGGAAATATCTTTCGAGCATCGCTTTTGCAGCCCCAAGCCGGTATACGGCCGAGGCGCGCATGTCCGTGAGCGGTGCGAAATCGTCAGCGAAAGCGGGAAGCGCGGATTCGATGGTGGCGCGCGTCCATGGCTTGCCGATCAACGCAGCCTCAACATGGGTTGCCCGCTTCGGAGTGCCGGCCATGCCGCCAAACGCTATGCGTGCCTGGGTGATTGTGCCCTCTGAAACCGTGACATTGAAGCAGCCGCAAACGGCCGAGATATCCTGATCGAAGCGCTTGCTGAGTTTGTACACTTTCAGTCTGTCAGGCTGGCGCGGGAAGCTGACGGCTTCGACGAACTCACCCCGCCCGCGGTCTTGCCTGCCGTAGTCGATGAAGAAATCCTCCAGCGGGATTGACCTGCGTGCGTTGCCTTTGCGCAGCTGCAGGGTCGCGCCCAAGGCTATCAGGGCAGGCGGGTTGTCCCCGATGGGCGACCCGTTGGCGATGTTGCCGCCAACCGTTGCTGCGTGGCGCACCTGGACGCTTGCGTAGCGTCGGATCATTTCAGCGTAGGAGGCGTGCAGATCGGTCAGCGCCTCACCCATGCGGTTCATGTCAACCATGGCGCCAAAGCGGATTTCTGTATCGGTGATCGCGATCTCTTTCAGGTCCTCGCAGCGGTTGAGAAAGATCACAGAATCCAGGTCGCGCAACTGTTTGGTGACCCACAGCCCCACATCGGTTGCCCCGGCAATGAGTGTTGCATCAGGGTTCTCAGTGTAGAGAGCGGCGAGTTCATCGGATGATGCTGGCAGCATCCGCACAGACGGAGGGGTGACAGGCACATCCTTGACCCAGACGGGCACGGGATGTTTTGCCGCGGCTTCGGCGGCGCGTATGATCGGGGCATACCCTGTGCACCGACACAGGTTGCCAGCAAGCTGGGTGTCGTGATCGGTCGCGCCGCTGGCGTGGCTGGCCACCATCGACATCACAAAACCGGGGGTGCAGAACCCGCATTGAGACCCATGCAAGTTGACCATCGCCTGCTGCACCGGGTGGGCTTCGCCATTCGGCCCGCTGGCGCCTTCGACGGTTCGAATTGCTTTCCCATGTAGTTGGGGCAGGAACAGGATACAGGCGTTGAGCGCCTTGTGGCCGTCCTCATCCGTCACCATGACCGTGCAGGCGCCGCAATCGCCCTCGTTGCAGCCTTCCTTGGTGCCGGTCAGGCCGCGATCCTCGCGCAGCCAATCCAGCAGGGTCGCTGTCGGATTAATGTCCGTCAGCTCCACAGTCTCTCCGTTCAGAAGAAACGTGATGTCCATTCGTGAAACCCGTCGCGTTACCCGGTTGGCCCTGTGATGCCCTCCTTCGATGCGACGTAGAAAGAGTAGCGGGCTGGTAGCTTGCCGTCAGATGTTAGAAACAGCGTGGCTTATCTGGCAAGAAAAACTGCTTATATGATGCACCATTAGGCTATCAAAGTGTTGAATGGCCACGCGTGCCAGAAATTCAGGCGTTTGAAATTTAAACATTTTTTACCGCTAGCTGCCACCTCAGTCCGAAGCACCTTCTGAAAAAGCCGAATAATCAATGGTGATTTTTTGGGCGATCAGTGATTGCAGTTCTGCCCTTTTGCACGGCGGTTGCCTCGGTTAGCCTGCGTTGCATGAGCAGTACTCCTCGATTCATTCACCTCCGCGTTCACACCGAATACTCCCTGCTGGAAGGCGCCGTGCGTTTGAAAAAACTGCCCGGTCTGTGTGCGCAGATGGACATGCCCGCCGTAGCGGTCACCGACACCAACAGTATGTTTTCGGCGCTGGAGTTCTCGGTTACCGCCAGCGACGCAGGTGTGCAGCCGATCATGGGCTGCCAAGTCGACCTGACCTACGTGCATGCGCAACCCGGTGAAAAGCAAAAGGCGCCCGCGCCGCTGGTGCTGCTGGCACAGTCCGAGGTTGGATACGAGAACCTGATGAAACTCAGTTCTAGCCTTTATGTCGATAAGGGCGGGCAATTGCCGCAGGTCACGTTGGACGAGCTGAATGAACGCTCAGAAGGGCTGATCTGTTTATCCGGTGGACCGGACGGGCCAGTGGGCCGTCTGTTGCAACAGGGACAGCGCCCGGCGGCCGACGTTCTGGTGGATCGCTTGGCATCCATGTTCCAGGATCGCCTCTATATCGAGCTTCAGAGGCATCCAGGTGAAGACGGTCAGCCCGAAGCCGAGCGCCTGACCGAGCGCGGCCATGTCGAGATGGCCTATGCCAAGAATCTGCCCTTGGTCGCCACCAATGACGTCTATTTCCCGACCTCGGATATGTACGAGGCGCACGACGCTTTGATCTGCATTGCCGAGGGGGCTTATGTCGACCAGCAGGATGGCCGCCGCCGCCTGACCGCACAGCATTACTTCAAGTCGCAGCAGGAGATGGTGACCCTGTTCGCCGATCTGCCCGAGGCCGTGGAGAACACGGTCGAGATTGCCAGACGGTGTGCCTTCATGGCCTATCGCCGCGACCCGATCCTACCGAAATTCGCTGCTGATGAGGTGGCTGAGCTGCGCCGCATCGCCAATGACGGCCTACAGAAACGTCTGGCCGTGATCCCCCATGCGGTGACGCCCGAGGAATACCAGGAGCGGTTGGATTTCGAACTGGGCATCATCGAAGACATGGGCTTTCCCGGCTACTTCCTGATCGTTGCCGACTTTATCCAATGGTCCAAGGATCACGATATCCCAGTGGGGCCGGGGCGGGGTTCGGGCGCGGGCTCACTGGTCGCCTATGCTCTAACAATCACCGACCTCGACCCGCTGCGCTATTCCCTGCTGTTCGAGCGCTTCCTGAACCCCGAACGGGTCTCGATGCCCGACTTTGACATCGACTTCTGCATGGATCGTCGGGAAGAGGTGATCCGCTACGTGCAGCAGAGATACGGGCGTGACAAGGTCGGACAGATCATCACTTTCGGTGCGCTTTTGTCCAAGGCCGCCGTGCGTGATATCGGACGCGTTTTGCAAATGCCTTACGGGCAAGTGGATCGCCTGTCCAAGATGATCCCGGTCGAAGGCGTCAAGCCCGTTTCAATTGAGAAAGCACTAAAAGACGAACCGCGTTTACGCGAAGAAGCCCGGAACGAAGAGGTGGTTGACCGTCTGCTGACCTATGGCCAGCAGGTCGAAGGACTGTTGCGGAACGCCTCGACCCACGCGGCGGGTGTGGTGATCGGCGATCGTCCACTGGACGCTCTGGTGCCGCTCTATCAGGATCCGCGCTCCGATATGCCCGCTACCCAGTTCAACATGAAATGGGTGGAACAGGCCGGGCTGGTCAAATTCGACTTTCTGGGTCTCAAAACGCTCACGGTAATTCAGAACGCGATGGATTTGATCTTCAAATCCGGGCGGGACCTGCACATCGCGCCCGATGGCACGGAACTCTATGAACCTGCCGAGGGGGCCAAGAACCAGATCAACGCCATCCCGCTGGATGACGAGGCGACGTACAGGCTCTATTCGGCGGCCAAGACGGTGGCGGTGTTCCAGGTTGAAAGCTCGGGCATGATGGATGCGCTCAAGCGGATGAAGCCGGACTGTATCGAGGATATTATTGCTCTCGTCGCGCTCTACCGTCCCGGTCCGATGGAGAACATCCCCAAGTTCTGCGAGGTCAAGAACGGGCTGAGCAAACGGGACAAGTTGCACCCGTCCATCGACCATATCCTGGACGAGACCCAGGGCATCATCGTCTACCAGGAACAGGTGATGCAAATCGCCCAGGAAATGGCGGGTTACAGCCTTGGCGGTGCGGACCTGCTGCGCCGCGCGATGGGTAAGAAAATCCAGGAGGCGATGGACGCCGAGCGGCCCAAATTCCTCAAGGGTGCCGCCGAGAACGATGTGGACGAAGCCAAGGCGACCGAGGTTTGGAACCTGCTCGACAAGTTCGCCAACTACGGCTTCAACAAATCCCACGCCGCCGCTTATGCGGTGGTCAGCTATCAGACCGGCTGGCTCAAGGCGAACCACCCGGTCGAGTTCATGGCAGGCGTCATGAACTGCGATATCCATCTGACGGACAAGCTGGCCGTCTATTTCGAAGAAGTCCGCAAGGGACTGGAATTGCCCTACGTCCCGCCCTGCGTGAACCGGTCTCAGGCGACATTTGATGTGGTTGACGGACATTTGGTCTACGCGCTGGGCGCGCTCAAGAACGTGGGTGTCGAGGCGATGAACCTTGTGGTCGAGGGGCGCGGCGACAAACCCTTTGTCAATCTGTTCGACTTTGCCTGCCGGGTTGATCTGAAACGAGTCGGCAAGCGTCCGCTGGAAATGCTGGCACGGGCCGGGGCATTTGATCAGTTGGACGGCAATCGGCGGCGGGTTTTCGAAAGCCTCGATCCGCTGGTGCAGTATTCGGCCGCGATTCACGATCAGAAGAACTCGAACCAGGTGTCGCTGTTTGGCGAGGCGGGTGATGACCTGCCGGAACCGCGCCTGTCGCCATCGCCAGACTGGCTGCCCGCAGAACGACTGAGCGAAGAGTTCAAGGCGGTTGGCTTCTACTTCTCCGGCCACCCGCTGGACGACTACATGCCCGCGCTGAAACGCCAGCAGGTGCTGACCCTGGACGAGGTGACGGAAAAGGCCCGATCCGGACCGCTCATCGCCAAGATGGCCGGGGTCGTCGCCGGGCGGCAGGAACGAAAATCCGCACGCGGCAATCGGTTTGCCTTTGCCCAGCTTTCCGATCCAACCGGCGCCTATGAAGTAACCCTGTTCTCGGACACGCTGGAAAAGTGCCGCGAGTTTTTGGAAACCGGGGCACAGGTGGTGCTGACGGCCGAGGTGACGATGGAGGCGGACCAATTGAAACTGCTGGGCCGCTCTGTCGGCCCGGCGGATTCGGTTGTGGCTGAAGCCGGGGCAACAGGGCTGCGGATATTTCTGGACGAGCCCGATGTTCTGCCTACGGTTGCCCGCGTGCTGGAGGATGCCGCAAATGCCGCCAAAGGCGCATCCAGAGGACCGATTCAATTGTGCCTGCTGGATCCGGCGCTGCCCGGAGACGTTGAAATGGAACTTGGGCAGAGCTTTCCGATCAACCCGCAGATCAAGGGCGCGATCAAGTCGCTGGACGGTGTTGTGTCGGTCGAGGAAATCTGACCCGCCACGGCTTTGTTGCCAGAAAGTGCAGGCCTCGCTAGGCTGGTTGCAGAACGTGTATTCCAGGGTCAGATCACAGGAGAGCGCCCAGATGACAATTGCGGGTATCGGTTTCAGAACACTCACTTTCGCAGCGGCGGCGTCGTTGGTGCTGGTGTCGGCATCGGCGGGGCTTGCCGAGAACATAAAGAAGAAGAATACGATCGAAGGCGCGTTGATCGGCGCAGGCGTTGGTGCACTGATCGGAGACGGCAAAGGCGCAGCCATTGGTGGCTTGGCCGGGGCATTTATCGGACATAACTGGAAGTGAACGTAATGCGTATGAACCCCTTAAAAACCGTGTTGGCAAGCGTTTGTGTGGCTCTGCCGGGCGTGGCCATTTCTGATGAGGCGGCCGAGCAAATGGTTCAGGATGCGTTGCCCGTGATGTACCATACCTGCGCCTCAGTCGTCGAAGAGGCGGACGGGGATGAGGCCTTTATCTATGCGGTCGTGGAAAAGATGACCGTGGTGTCGATCTATAATCGCCAGATCGACATCAATGATCACGCGACCTCGGACGCGGACAAAGCCAAGCTGCATGAGGCATTTGTGGCCGCGCTGCGCGATGGATGCGCCGACGACAAAGACGCCCTGCTGGCTGGCGTTGTCGACAATGCTGTGAAATCGACGCTGGGGTTATGACTGCTTACCGCCATGCCTGTAGCGGCTTGGCTTCGTGATGCACTAACACTCCTGACGAAGCGCGGGCAGCCCGACACCGGTGCTGTCAAAGCCGCCATCGGACGCGATCACTTGGCCGGTCACGTAGCTGGCCTTGTCGGAACACAGAAAGCAGATCACCTCGGCGATTTCTTGTTCTGATCCATATCGGTTCAAAGGGATTGCATCGTGATAGGCTGCGATGATCTCGGGTGTGTGCACAGCCATTGCCAGCTTGGTGCGAACCGGACCCGGACAGACACAGTTGGCCCGGATGCCATACTCTCCCAGTTCCGCCGCCTGCTGTTTCGTCAGATGGATGACCCCGGCCTTGGATGTGCCATAGGCGACCCTCAGTGTACTGGCGCGCAGGCCGGAAATCGAGGCGATGTTGACGATTGCACCCTTACTGTCCTTCAGCGCGGGTAAGGTCGCCTGACTGACCAGGAAAACCCCGTCCAGGTTGGTTTCCATCACCCGCCGCCACGTCGCAAAATCGGCCTCTTCGATGGGCCCGAAATCCGCCACGCCCGCATTGTTCACAACCGCATCAATCCGCCCGAAGCTGTTGAGGACGGAACCGACCATGTCTGAAACCTGCTCCGGTATCGAAACGTCGAACACAAAAGACTGCGCGCCGTCCAACCCGTCAGCGACTTTCAGCAATTCGTCCGAGTCCCGGTCCACCATTCCGACCTGCCAGCCGTGCTGCAGGAACAGCTTGGTGGTGGCTAGGCCGATGCCACGCGCCGCACCTGTCACAAGCGCAAGTTTCTGGGTCATCGGCTATCTCCGTCTGTTGCCGTTGCGGAAGACTTACCTGTTTCGCCTTGCATGGTCGAAAAGTTGTAGAAACCGCAATTACCGCTCTCCGAGTGTTGTACAAACCCCCGCACTCGCCATGCACTCAATAATGCGGTGGCCTTTCGTCTCCCAGCACAACGCCGCCTGATCCTTCTTGTGCCCGTTCCCCCTCGCGCCGCATCAGCATCTCGACCCGACGGGTCAGGCGGTCAATCTCGTCCTGTTGCTTTGTCACAACCGTGTTCAACTCTTCGACCGTACGGGTCAGGTGGGCGATCTGTTCTTCCAGATGCTGCATTTCAGGCTCCTGCTTCTTTGTCGCTCATAACGGGCCGGCTTTCCCATGACCAGAGAAACCGCGCCCAGCAACAGAGGCTTGGCTTGCCCCGACACAGGCCATGGGATAGACCGCGCGCGCAAGCGATTGAATCCCAAGGACGCCCCACATGGCCAAGCCCAAGAAACAGCCTCGCCCCAAGGCCATCACGCCAAAAGGGTTTCGCGACTATTTCGGCCAGGAAGTCACGCAGCGCACCGAAATGCTGCGGACCATCGCGGGAGTCTACCATCGCTACGGCTTTGACGCGTTGGAAAGCAGCGCGGTTGAAACCGTCGAAGCGCTGGGCAAGTTCCTGCCCGATGTGGACCGTCCGAACGAGGGTGTTTTTGCCTGGCAGGAATTTGACGAAAAAGATCAGGGCGACTGGATGGCATTGCGCTATGATCTGACCGCCCCTCTGGCGCGGGTCTATGCGCAGCACCGCAACGACTTGCCAACACCTTACCGGCGCTACGCGATGGGACCGGTCTGGCGGAACGAAAAGCCTGGACCGGGGCGGTATCGCCAGTTTTATCAATGTGATGCGGATACGGTTGGCACGGCCTCGATGGCGGCCGATGCCGAGATATGCGCGATGCTCTCGGACACGCTTGAGACCGTCGGTATCCCGCGCGGTGATTATCTGGTCCGTGTCAACAACCGTAAGGTCCTGAACGGCATCCTTGAAGGCTTGATGGTCGACAACGAAAAGACACGTTCATTGCCCACCAGTTTTTCCGAGATGTTAAACAATAAAGCGAGCGATTTGGAGTTAATTGACCCAGATGCGGTTCTTCGCACTATCGACAAGTTTGACAAAGTTGGCGCTAGCGGTGTGTTGGAATTGTTAACTACTGGGCGGAAAGATCAATCAGGTGCCTTCATTGATGGGGTTGGTCTTTCTGAGGAAGATGCCTCTCGAGTTGTGCGGTTCATGCAGTCAAAAGGTAAAGACAACCGAGAGACGTTATCGAATCTAAGAAGCCTGTTGGGCGAAGTGTACCCAGCCGCTCATGAAGAACATGGCGTTTACAATGTTGGTCTGGAGGGGCTTGAGGAACTCGAAGCGATTGCCGATTTGCTCGAAGCCCAAGGCTACGGTCCAGACCGTATCGTAATCGATCCATCTGTTGTACGCGGTCTTGGCTACTACACCGGACCGGTCTACGAGGCTGAGCTGACCTTTGAGATCTTCGACGAAAAAGGTCGCAAACGTCAGTTCGGGTCTGTCGCGGGTGGAGGGCGTTACGACGATCTGGTCAAGCGCTTTACCGGACAGGAAGTTCCTGCCACCGGTATTTCGATTGGTGTCGACCGCCTGCTGGCCGCACTGCGTGAAAAGGGGCGGATCGGGGCCGAGGCAGAAGGCCCGGTGGTCGTCACGGTCATGGATCGGGACCGCATGGCCGATTATCAGGCAATGGTTGCAGAACTGCGCGACGCGGGCATCCGGGCTGAGGTTTATCTGGGCAACCCCAAGAACTTCGGCAACCAACTCAAATATGCTGACAAGCGGAACTCTCCGATTGCGGTGATCGAAGGCGGCGACGAAAAGGCAAACGGCATCGTGCAGATCAAGGACCTGATCCTGGGCGCCAAGATCGCCGAAAACGCCACGCTGGAAGAATGGAAAGAACGTCCCAGTCAGTTCGAAGTTCCCCGCAGTGATCTGGTCGCAAAAGTGCGCGAAATTCTGGACAGTCAGGATTAGGGATGTCCAACCGATCCCAGATACAGGCGCGAGCCGCGAAGATGTGCATCCAGTTCGAGGTTGCCGGCGCGCGGGTTGTCGACCCACCGCTTTTACAACCGGCGGAAACGTTGCTGGACCTGTATGGCGAGGACATCCGGGCCCGCGCCTATGTCACCTCGGACGCGCTGCGCGGCGAGCAGATGCTGCGCCCGGATTTCACGCTGCCTGTTGTGCAGATGCACATGAAGGATGGGGCGGAACCGGCACGTTATACCTACTCGGGCGAGGTGTTTCGGCGGCAAGAGCACGACCCGGACCGGGCCAATGAATACATTCAGGTCGGGTATGAGGTCTTTGATCGGACAGATCCCGCCAGTGCGGATGCCGAGGTATTCTCGCTGATTTCCCTTCAACTGCGGGGTTTGCCGCTGCGGGCTGCAACCGGCGATATCGGCATCCTGACGGCTGCCGTTGAGGGGTTGAGGACATCCGACCGACGCAAAGCCGCGTTGCTGCGGCACCTCTGGCGACCTCGGCGCTTTCGGGCTCTGCTGGATCGGTTTTCGGGGCGCAGCCCGGAACCCGAGGTGAGGGCGGCGTTGCTGGGGTCCTCGGACCCGATGCGTTCTGATGCGCCGATGATCGGCAAACGGCGCGCCTCGGAAATCGCGGCACGGATCGACGCGCTGCGTGAAGATCGCCAGACGCCCCCGATTTCAGACACTGAGCTTGCAGGGCTGGAATCGCTGCTGGCCGTTCGGGAAACCATGCCTTTTGCACTCGAACAATTGCGGGATGTCGCGGTGGACCTGCCCCAGATCACCCCGGCCCTGGATCGGCTGGAGGCGCGGGTCGTCGCCTTGCAGGCCCGTGGGGTGGATGTCGAGAGCCTGGACTTCGAGGCTGCTTATGGCCGGACGTCGATGGAATATTACGACGGGTTTGTGTTTGGGTTCTATGCCGAAGGACGCCCGGATTTACCTCCGGTTGCCACCGGTGGGCGCTATGACGCGCTGACACGGCAACTGGGCAACGGGGCCGAGATCCCCGCGGTGGGCGGTGTCCTCCGCCCCGATCTGATGCTGGAGATCGAGGAGGCCGCCCGATGAGCCTGAAGCTTGGCGTGCCGTCCAAGGGCCGGTTGATGGAAAAGACCTTCACATGGTTCCAGAAACGCGGCATCACCCTCTCGCGCAACGGATCTGACCGGGAGTATGCAGGCAAGGTCGAGGGCATCGACGGCGTTTCCCTGATCCTGCTATCGGCAGGTGAAGTGCCCCGTGAACTGGCCTCCGGTCGGATACACCTAGGGGTGACGGGGACAGACCTTGTACAGGAAAAGCTGCCGCGCTGGGAACAGCAGGTGGAAGAGGTCTCGGCTTTGGGGTTTGGGAAGGCCGATCTGATCATCGCAACACCGGCGTGCTGGGTAGATGTCGATACGCTGGATGACCTCGATGCAGCCGCCGCAGCCTTTCGCAAGACCCACGGTCACCGGTTGCGGATCGCGACCAAGTATCACCGGCTTGTCCGGGAGTTTCTTTCGGACGCTGGGGTCGCCGATTTCACTCTGGTGGACAGTCAGGGCGCGACTGAAGGAACGGTGGTGAACGAGACAGCCGAGGCGATTGCCGACATCACCTCAACGGGGGAGACTTTGCGGGCCAACCATTTGAAAATCCTGTCGGATGGGCTGATCCTCAAATCACAGGCGACGTTGTGGCGCAGCCGTGTTGCCGACTATGGCGAAGCGGACAAAAAGGTTCTGACCGAAGTTCTGGATCGCCTGACCTGACCCTATAGCACGCCGATTTCCGCCAGTGCCCGGTTCAGGTCTTCTGGCAGGGCATCGTCCTGTGACCGGCCTTTGGGCAGATCGGGCGGTGAGTCCTCGGGTTTCAGATAGCGCCACCCCTGGAATGGGCGTTTCTGCGCGCCCTGGGTGCGATGGACCTCGGGTTCCAGCACAATGGCGCAGCGGCGGATGCCATCGTCGCCGATGACTTCGTCCAGCCGCAGGATGCGCTGGCGGCACTGAACCACGCCTTTGATCACCCAATAGATCGAGCCGCCGTTCAGAATTTCGGCTTCACGTTTGGGCCACATGCGGGTGACATGGCGCGGACATCCGTCCTCGTAAAGCGGTTTGCGGCTGTCCTGCCACGCGATCAGCGTTTCAACACTTTCCGATCCAACCGAGAGTTTTATGAGGTTTGTAAACTTATCCACAGCTTTCCCACAGAGTCGTCCCGAGACCCGTCTTCATATTGTAGCCCATGACAGGCTGTCATCAAGGTGTTGTGGTTTGGGATGCAATTGAGCTACTCTGAATACCTCTTTCTAGCCAAGGAATCACACATGAGCCGCTTTGCCGCCCCCATTGCCGAGCAGATCTGGGACATGAAGTACCGCTTTAAAAAAGCGGATGGCACGCCGATCGACCAAACGGTCGAGGACAGTTGGCGGCGGATTGCGCGTGATCTGGCACGGGTCGAGAAAAACCCCGCCCATTGGGAAGGGAAATTCTATGAGGCGCTGGAGGATTTCAAATATCTGCCCGCTGGGCGCATCACCGCAGGGGCAGGCACCGCAAGGCAGGTGACCCTGTTCAACTGTTTCGTCATGGGCACGGTTCCGGACAGTATGGGCGGAATCTTTGACATGCTGAAAGAGGCCGCGCTGACCATGCAACAGGGCGGGGGGATCGGGTATGATTTCTCAACCATCCGCCCGCGGGGTGCGGATGTGCATGGCGTGGCTGCGGATGCGTCTGGCCCGCTGTCCTTCATGGATGTCTGGGACGCCATGTGCCGTACGATCATGTCAGCGGGGTCGCGTCGTGGGGCGATGATGGCAACCATGCGCTGCGATCACCCCGATATCGAACAGTTCATCACCGCGAAGTCCGATCCGGCCCGGCTGCGCATGTTCAACATGTCGGTTCTGGTGACGGATGCTTTTATGGAGGCGGTCAAGGCGGATGGGCCTTGGGAACTGGTGTTTGACGATAAGGTCTACCACACTGTTCAGGCGCGTGATCTGTGGAACAAGATCATGCAGGCCACCTATGACTATGCCGAGCCGGGCGTGATTTTCATTGACCGGATCAATCAGGCCAACAACCTGAGCTATGTTGAAACCATCGCGGCAACAAACCCTTGCGGGGAACAGCCGCTGCCGCCCTACGGGGCCTGCTTGCTGGGGTCGATCAATCTGGCGCGGCTGGTGGTGGAGCCATTTGAGAACGGTGCGCATCTGGACGAAGCCGCCATGCAGGCGTTGGTTGCCACCGCCGTACGCATGATGGACAACGTGGTGGATGCGTCGAAATTTCCGCTGGCTGAGCAAGAGGCCGAGGCCCAGGACAAGCGCCGCATCGGGCTGGGTGTGACCGGGCTCGCCGATGCGCTGTTGATGTTGGGTTTGCGCTATGGGTCCGACGAGGCGGCGCGTCAGACCGAGCGCTGGTTGCACGGTATAGCCCGCGCCGCGTACCTGGCGTCGGTGGATTTGGCTAAGGAAAAAGGGTCGTTTCCTTTGTTCGATGCCGAGAAATATCTGGACAGTGGCACAATGCTGCAGATGGACGAGGATGTGCGCGATGCCATCCGTGAACACGGTATCCGCAACGCGCTGCTGACGTCGATTGCACCGACCGGGACCATTTCGCTTTATGCCGGGAATGTTTCGTCAGGGATCGAGCCAGTCTTTGCCTACGCGTATACACGCAAAGTGCTGCAGAAAGACGGTTCGCGCACCGAAGAAGAGGTTGTCGACTACGCCGTGCAGATGTGGCGCGACAAGTTCGGTGACACCGAGCTGCCGGATTACTTCGTGAACGCCCAGACCCTGTCCCCTTCTGATCACGTAAAAATGCAGGCGGCGGCGCAAAAGTGGATCGACAGCTCGATCTCCAAAACGATCAACTGCCCCGAAGACATCAGTTTTGACGCGTTCAAGGACGTTTACATGCAGGCCTGGGATCAGGGCTGCAAAGGCTGCACGACCTATCGACCGAATGATGTGACCGGATCGGTTTTGACTGTCTCGGAAAGCTCAGACAAAGTACCGGGTGAAAGCGCGGATGCGCCGCATGAGGTCGATGGCGGTGATGTCATTTACATGTCCGAACCGCTGGACCGTCCGCAATCGCTGGAGGGGTCAACCTACAAGTTGAAATGGCCCGACAGCGAGCATGCAATCTATCTGACCATCAACGACATTGTTATCGCCGGTCGGCGTCGCCCGTTTGAGGTGTTTATAAACTCCAAGAACATGGAGCATTATGCCTGGACGCTGGCACTGACACGGATGATCTCTGCCGTGTTTCGGCGGGGCGGGGATGTGTCCTTTGTGGTCGAGGAACTGAAAGCGGTCTTCGACCCGCGCGGCGGGGCCTGGGTGAAAGGTAAGTACATCCCCTCAATTCTTGCGGCCATCGGCGGCGTGATCGAACAGCACATGATCGCCATCGGCTTTCTCGAAGGCGAAGGCATGGGGCTAAAATCCGACCCTCAGGCGCAAGTGGTCAATCTGGACGCCCCGCGCGGAAAGGCATGCCCAGCCTGTGGGCAATATGACATGGTCATGATTGAAGGATGTATGACGTGCCGCAGCTGTGGTTTCTCCAAATGTAGTTAGCCGATGGAAAATGTAACTGTTGTGGCGTTTCACGTGACATGACCTAAACGTTTCAATAAGTCATTTTTGGCTGGTGATATGAGAAAACCGCCTCGGATTTCTTCCGGGGCCGTTCGCAAGTTTGACATGGACAGACGAATGAGATGGCGTTGGGCTGAAGACATTATCAGGCTTTGATGCGAGGGCGTATTTTGTTGAAAAACTCTTCCTTGATCGGTGCATGAACTGCTGATTCAATTCTTCCAATGGGTGGGAGGATTGAGCGATGTTGGGACCGAGGCAGGAAGCGCAATCGTCGCTGTTCTATGAGTTCTCATTGGAGAACCACATTCCCCAAGATCACTTGCTTCGGTCGATTGATCGCTTTTTTGATCTGAGCAGCATTCGAGCACATCTCGCGGATTTTTACAGCCACACTGGTCGTCCATCGGTCGATCCTGAACTGCTGATCCGGATGCTGCTGGTCGGCTATTGCTTCGGCATCCGCTCCGAGCGCCGGCTGTGCGAAGAGGTGCATCAGAACTTGGCATATCGATGGTTTTGCCGCCTCGATCTGAATCAGGATATCCCGGATCATTCGACCTTCTCCAAGAACCGACACGGGCGTTTCCGGGAGAGTGAGCTTCTGCGGCATCTGTTCGAGACGACCGTCGCGCGCTGCATCGCGGAGGGTTTGGTCAGCGGCCAGCGCATGGCGATTGATACCAGTCTGATCAAGGCAGATGCGAATAAACAGAATTCAACGCCGAAGGAAGAGTGGGACGCGACGAGTACCGATCCGGCCGATGCGCCCCGCGCGGTCCGCGAGTATCTCAACACTCTGGATGAGGCTGCTTTCGGGGCAGCGAGCGAGGTGCAACCAAAGTTCACCTCCCATTCTGATCCGGCCAGCCAGTGGACGGCTGCACGCAAAGGACCAGCGTTCTTCAGCTATTCTGACAATTATCTGATCGACACCGACCATGGCGTCATCGTTGATGTCGAGGCCACACGGTCCATCCGGTAGGCTCCCCAGTGTGCAGTTTATCTCTGCCGTTTTACACCGCGAAGCGAATGCCTGACATTCCCGCCCGGCATGCCGCTGATTGCATAGGACGCTTGCACGGGATTGTGCTTAAAAACACCGCTGCGGAAAATCTATGGTACGGCTGGGGCAACGCGCATAGTTTGGGCACTAGTACATCCTTCGC
Source organism: Ruegeria sp. AJ12 (assembly GCF_056536245.1). Classification (NCBI taxonomy): domain Bacteria; kingdom Pseudomonadati; phylum Pseudomonadota; class Alphaproteobacteria; order Rhodobacterales; family Roseobacteraceae; genus Ruegeria; species Ruegeria sp. AJ12. The sequence continues at coordinate 3,594,817 of NZ_JBQFJJ010000001.1, read as the reverse complement.
GCATGGCACCCAAAGTCATAGCTTGATTTTCTCAACTCATTGGGAAATCGACCACTTCGCCAGTTCGCATCAAACCATCAGAGGTCTTGACGTTGACCTTCTGACCGATCTCCCAGGCTCCGCGATCGATCAGTGATATCCCAACATTTGCTTCAAGACGGGGTGACCAGATACCGGATGTGATCTGCCCGACCTGCGTTGCATTGTAGAACACAGGCCAGGGTTTGGCACAGGCAGGCACGGCCGGACCATCGAATTTTACACCTCGTATCTGGCGCGTCGGCCCATCGATGGCAATCTGTTTCAGAGCCTTCAGGCCGATATGATCCACTGAACCATCAAGTTTGCAGAACTTTTCCAGCCCAAGCTCTAACGGGTTGTTTTCCCGGGTCATCTCGTTGCCGTAGGAAAACAGCCCGCCCTCGATCCGGTCGATCAGATTGGGGCAGCCTGGTGCAATGTTGTAAGCCTGACCGGCTTCCCAAACCGCATCCCAAAGGTCAGTGCCTAGCGCACTGTTGTCGAGGTAAATCTCGAACCCGCCCTGTCGAGAATAGCCAGACCGCGCGATCAGTTGCTGCGTTCCTTTGAACTCGAACATGCCGAATTTGAAGAACCTGACTGACCGGATGTCTTCGCCGAACAAGTCCACCAGCAGGTTCTCGGCCATTGGTCCCTGTACTGCCAGAGGCGACACGTCCGGCTCGTCGATCCGGACATCCAGCCCCATGCCCAATGCCAGCCCCATCGCGTACAGCAGGACGTCGCTGTCGGCGATGGACAGCCAGAACCGGTCATCCGCAAGTTTCAGCAGGACGGGATCGTTGATCATCCCGCCATTCTGATCGACAATCGGTACGTAGAGGCAGTCGCCCACCTTCGCCGCGCTGATCTTGCGCGGTGTCATCCACTGCACCAGCCTTTCGGCGTCCGGGCCTGCAATCTGGACCTGCCGCTGGCAGGAAACATCCCAAATCTGCGCAAAGTCGCGCAGGTGCCAGTAGTCTTCCTCGACACTGCGTTGAAACGCTTTGGGCAGCAGCATATGGTTGACGACGGAATACCCCCGCACGCCAGCCGCTTCGATGCGATCTGTATAGGGGGTACGGCGAATACGCCGAGACATGTTGAGACCATCGGCCATGTTTAGAGTCCTGCCTTTAACTTGACGCCCATGTCGAATAGCCGTTGGGACTTAGGATGATGGGCATGTGATATTTACCGTCTGGATCGGGCATGAAAAAGCACAACACGATCTCGGCAATGATGCGGTGCTCGTCCTGTGGCAGGCCACGGGAACGCCAGTAGGGTTCGGTGTGAAAGACCAACTCGTAAGTCGCACCGGGGTCTGCGCCACGCAAATCCACCTCTTCCGCCAAACGCCCACCGTTGTCCATTCGCGCAGAAAAGATAGGCGCGGCGACATCGCGCTGCGTTAGGCGCACGTCGATGCCACCTGCATGGGTGCCATCGACGGCGTTCAGGGTATGCGAGGAGACAATTGCCATTATTCGATCGAGGCCTTGTCGCGTTTGTCAGCAGTAGCGGCCACGATCGGGCTGATCACCCCTCGACATTTGACGTTGATGCAGGCGGTCTTTCCGCTGGCAATCGCACGTTGGATAGCGCCCGAAAGGTCTTCGCGCTTGGTGACAAGTTCCCCATAACCGCCCAATCCTTCAATCATGCCGTGAAACGGGATGTCCCGGAAGTCTGTGGCATAGTGCTGCCCATTGTTGAACAGCTTCTCTTGCTGCTGACTGATGCAATCCAGCCCGCCATTGTTATCGATCACCACCACGATGGGCAGGTTCTCCTGAAAGCAGGCTTCGATGGACAGACCACCGGAAAGGAAGGCACCGTCGCCGGACACCAGAACCACAGTCTTATCCGGGTGGACATTCTTAGCCGACATCGCAAAAGAAACGCCGACCCCGAGTAGGCTGTAGTTGCCCGGATGCATGATCCCGCCCAGTTTCAGGCCGCGCTTGGCGGCGATATTGGTCCCAATCTCGTTCCAGAAATGCGTGTTGCCACCATCAAAGACCAGCCAGTCGCCATCCTGCATCTCGGCCTGGACATCGACGGCCAACTGCAACGGATGCATCTTGCGCCCCTCGGTTGCGTCGGTTGCGCGTTCGTCGTCCAGATGATCGCTCCACTCCTGCACCCAGTCCGTGCGGCGCTGCTGTTGCAGGTCGAACCAGTCGCCCCAGGTCTGATTGAGGTCGGCCAGTGCGTCAAAGAACGCCCCGGGGTCCGACAGCAACTGGATGTCAGCACCATGATTGTATTCCAGTTCTTCATGGCTGCCATTTACGCAGATCAGTCTGGTGTCCTCCAGAATGAAGGGCGGGTTGCCGAAATTCATCTGATTGTCGAGCCGGCAGCCCACCATCACAACCACATCGGCTTCGTGGATTGCGGGTTTTGACGGGTGGAATTGGTGAAAATCAGCCAATCCGATATAGCACTCGGACGCCTCGCCGAGATTCTTGGTGTGATAGGGCACATTGTAAACCGGTATTCGCAACTTGGTTGCGGCAGTGTCCAAATTTTCTTCTGTTTTCGACCACCAGACGCCATGACCGACAATGATCAGCGGTCTTTTGGCTGCGCGGATTGTGTCTAGCACGCGGTCCAACACGGTCGGGTCCGGCCAAGCGCGTGGCACCGGCGGTGCGGTCAGGTCGAAGGGGCGTTCCTCGCGGCCTGCATCCTCGTCAAAGGACGAGAACATGATGTCGACAGGCAATGCCAAGTGAACGGGTCCAGGATATCCTGTCGTAGCCGCGCGCCAGGCGCGATCTACAAACTCGTTAATCCGGCTGCCGTCCACGATCTGTTCGGAATACTTGGTCAGTGGCGCGGCAATGGCGACATCGTCGATTTCCTTGAAACCGCCTGACCCCTGTCTCTTGAGCGTGGACGAACCGGTCACAAAGATCACCGGGCTGCGCTCGCCCCAGGCCTCGAGCATGGCCGGCACCGCATTGGCGAAACCCTCGGGGCCCACAAGGCAGAGCGTTGGTTTGCGTGTCACGCGGGCATGACCGTCGGCAAGATGACCGGCGATCTGTTCATGCGGGCAGTTAATGACCGGCATTTGGCATTCCATGAAGCCTTCCAGCGCCGGGTTGCAGAACCCGCCCGCCAGCGTAAAGGCATGGTCGATGCCCTTTTCCTTGAACGCCCGCGCCAACAGGGCACCACCGCGGATCTTGGTTTGCATATTCATGCTCGGCTCCATTTTTTGGTCACAGCGAGCGCGCGTTTGGCGGTCGCATCGAGACGATCGTCTCTGATTGAGGCAATTCAGATGACGGGTGATACAGCGCGTCGGACGTCACGGATGGGATATTTGCAAGACCGATTTGTGCCAGCGTGGTGCTGATCTCTTCGCGAAAACAATCCAGCAATGCGGGAACACCCCGTGGGCCCTCAGCCCCCAGCGCAAACAGAACCGGGCGCCCGATCATGACGAAATCGGCACCCGAGGCCAAAGCCTTGACGACGTCCTCGCCATTGCGGACGCCGCTGTCAAAGATCACGGGCATCTCAGGCCCAATCGCTTCTCGGATCACCGGCAACAGGTCGATAGCGGCGGGCGCGCTGTCCAACTGACGCCCGCCGTGAGTAGAAACGTAGATCGCGTCAGCTCCCAGTGTGCGTATGCGTATAGCGTCCTCTGCCGATGTCACACCCTTGACAATCAGAGTCCCGTCCCACAACGCGCGCAACCGTTTCAAAAACGCCCAGTCTGCCCCCGCCCGGCTTGCGGCCCGGTCAAATCCGGTAGAACCATCTTTTAGGATGAAATTCCTGGGCCTTGGCACGCCAGAAAACAGCGTGGTCAGCGACCATTTGGGATGCAGGGCAAAGTCAAGAAACTGCCTCGGCCCGATGCGGAACGGCATGGCAAACCCATTGCGCAGATCGCGCAGGCGGCGCGACACCTGCGGTACGTCCACCGTTAGGATCAAAGTTTTGTACCCTGCTGCTCGGGCTCGGGCGACCATCTGTTCAGCCTGCTCGATGGTCTGACTGACATAGAGCTGGAACCAGGCGTTCTCGCCCGCCCAATCCCCCATATCTTCAATGGAACTGGATGCAGCCGAGGACAAACACACGGGCAAACCGAACTGTCGCGCGGCTTTGGCCATGGCGCGATCCGCCCCGGGCCAGGCTAGGTCGCACATTCCCATTGGCGCGATACCAAGTGGTAACCCAAAGGTCTGGCCGAGCAGCTTGGTCTTCAAATCTCTATTGGCAACATCAGCCATGACACGTGGGCGCAGCATCAGTTCGTCGAACCGTTTACTATTGCGCTCCACAGCAACTTCGCGTCCCGCAGCCCCTTCGATGAAATCGAAGATGATGCGGGGCTGTCTGCGCGCGGCAAGACGCCTTGCATCATCGGTCGAAAAAACCCGCGAGCCCCGGCGGGGCGTTATGCCGTCCGAACTGGTAATCACCCTTCTCCTAAGGTTGTCTTGCTAAGTTGAAAGCTAGGTAAGACACGCGGCGCTAACCAATCGAAAACGATGCTCAGGGCATTCGAGAATGCTATGCGAAAACAAATAGTATCCATTTCCGGATTCCTCCGCTGGCTGTTTCGGTTCGATCGGCGATCAACGGGATGCCGCCGGGTGTGGCGTTGGCTCTAACACTGCTTCCAGCAGCATGCGGGTGTAGGGATGGGATGGATGGTCATAGACATCGTCAGTCTCTCCGATCTCACAAATCTGCCCCTGGCGCAGCACCGCGACGCGGTCTGACAGGCTTCGCACGACCGCCAGATCGTGGCTGACAAAGATGTAGGCAGTTCCGCGACGGGTCCGCAGTTCGGCCATCAAATCAAGTACCGCAGCCTGAACCGACACATCCAAAGCCGAGGTAATTTCGTCACACAGAACCAGATCGGGGTCAGCGGCAAAGGCGCGGGCAATCGCGACCCGTTGCTTTTCGCCGCCCGATAGTTGCCGTGGCAGGCGCTCCAAATACTGTTTGCCAAGCCGGACCTGCTCCAGCATTTCGATTGAGCGGTTGCGCAGTGCTGTGCCCTTCATGCCCTTGTACAACATAAGGGGCTGCGCCAGACTTTGGGCGACTGTGTGGCGGGGGTTCAGGCTTTCGTCGGGATTTTGAAAAATCAGCTGGATCTGTCGCAACTGATCCGGTCGCCGGGACCGGACACGCGGCGGCAGATCGCTGCCATTGGCCAGAATGACCGACCCGCCGACCGGTGAAAGCAATCCTGCGATTGATTTGAGAATCGTAGACTTCCCAGATCCGCTTTCGCCAACCAAACCCAGAGTTTCGCCGGGTCGGATCGAAAAACTAACGTTTTCCACCGTGTTCGGCGGCGCGGGACGACCCGTGATCCGGTCTAGCAGACCCGGACGCGCGTGGCTGAGACAGAGGCGATCCAGCTTCAGCAGCGGCTTGGCGTCCGGTTTTTCAGCTTCCAACGCGCTTGGCATCCGAGGACCATTCAGGCGTGGGATCGCATCGAGAAGCTTCTGAGTATAGGCATTGTCTGGATGGGTCAGAACCTTGTTCACCGGCCCCTGTGCCACCACTTCACCGCGCAGCATGACCATGACTCGCTCGCACACCCGCGCGATGACGCCCAGATCATGACTCACGTAAACCATCGCCATATTGCGGGTCCGCGCCAGATCGCTCAACAGATCGAGGATGTGGATTTGGGTGGTCACGTCGAGCCCGGTTGTTGGTTCATCGAGAAGCAAGGCATCGGGATCACCAGCCAGCGCCATCGCAATCGCGACGCGTTGCTGCTGGCCACCTGACAGCTCATGCGGGAATCGCGTGATGATCGCGGCGGGGTCCGGCAGCCGGACTTGATCCAGCAGGTCAACGGCGCGGGCACGATATTCTTCCCTGGGCAGGCCGCTATGCAACTTCAGCGCCTCTTCGATCTGCTTGCCGATCCGTTGCGTCGGCGTCAGCGACTGACCCGAGTTCTGTGGCACCAGACCCAGCTTGCCGCCCCGGATGGCGGCAAGGCCCTTGGCGTCCAGATCGAACATGTCCTGACCTTCGAACCGGACCTGTCCCGAGACCAGCCTCAGCCCGTGTTTCAGATATCCCATCGCGGCCAGTGCCAGCGTGCTTTTGCCGCTGCCGCTTTCACCAACCAGTCCGACACTTTCGCCCCGGCGCACTGTCAGGTCAACATCCTTGAGGACCCTGATAATGGCGCCGGACCGTGCCTTGAAACCGATTGAGATATTCCGCATCTCGATGACGGGTGCGTCGGTGTTTTGCGCTTGGTTGGATAAAGGCATATCTGCTGCTTCAACGTTGAGTATATTCATCAAACTGGCGCCTTCATCGCGCGATCGACACCCAGCGCCTTGGCCAGCGCGTCAGCGGTAAGGTTGATCCCGATGATCAGCGAACTGAGCGCGATCACGGGGGCCAGAACGCCCCAAGGCGCAAACGACATGAACCCGCGCGCATTCGCGATCATCAGCCCCCAGTCCGGGGTGGGCGGCGAGACGCCAAAACCCAGAAATGACAGCGACGAGAAGGCCAGCAGCATCCAGGACCACCGCATTGCGCCTTCGACCATCAGAGTGTCGAGAACATTGGGCAACAGCTCTCGCGACATGATCGAAAGCATGCCGTGACCCCGCGCGCGGGCGGCGGCCACAAAGTCACGCGCCACGACATCATGGGTCGCGGCCCGGGCGATTCGGATCACCGGGATGCCGTAAAAGAAGGCCAGCGTCGGGATCAGAACCTCGATCCCGGTGCCAAAGGTTACGATTAGCACCAGCATCTTCAGAATCCACGGCAGCGATAGGAAAGCGTCCACAACGCGCATCAGCACTTCGTCGATACGCCCGCCAACAAGCCCAAAGAAGATGCCGACCATGCCGCCCCAGAACACCGCCAACGGTGTGGCAATGCCAGTCACAAGAATAGCCTCGCGCCCGCCCTGAATGGTACGGCTAAAAACGTCGCGGCCCAGATGATCCGTGCCAAGCCAATGGGCGGCATCTGGCCCGCTGAGCATCGCACCGGCACTCATCGCCTTATAGTCATAGGGCGAGATGTAAGGGCTGATCAGCGCCATGATCAGATGCGCCAGAACCAGCGACAGGCCGATGGCGCCAGAGGGGCGCGAAAACACATCGATCAAAACCACCGCGAGTCTACTGCGGTTCCGGGTCGGAGAAAGTGCTGCGTCGGTCATACCGTTAAGCCCTTGTGTAAAGTGTGCGCAGGCGTGGGTTGGCAACCATTGTCAGCAGGTCAGCGGACAGGTTCACCAGCACGTAGGCCGAGGCAATAATCAGAGCGAGCGCCTGAACCACCGGCAGATCCCGATCGGAAATGGCGTCGATCATCATCCGGCCCAGGCCGGGGAAGTTGAACACAACCTCGACCACCACAACGCCGCCCAGCAGCCAGGCAATCGTGAGCGCGACAACGTTGATTGCGGGCAACAATGCGTTGGGCAGCGCATGGCGGAAAACAATGCGCCAGTATCCGACGCCCTTGAGTGTCGCCATCTGCACGTAATCGCTGTTCATCACTTCGATAACGGACGACCGCACCATGCGCAGGATATGCGCGGTCATCACCATCGATAGAACGACAACTGGCAGCAGGATTTCAGGGAAGAAGTCGCGCAGTGGCGCCTCGGCCGGGGTCAGAACAATACCTGGCAGCCAGCCCAGCCAGATCGAAAACACCAGGATCAGTACGGTTGAGGATACGAATTCGGGGATTGTCATGGCGAAGATGGCTGTGGTCGAGATCGCCAGATCCGCTGGACGGTCACGCCAGAGACCGGCCAACACGCCGAGCAGGATAGCCAGTGGCACGCCGACCAGCAGCGCGCAGCCTGCCAGTACCAGGGAGTTGCGCAGGCGCTCGCCCACCAACGATGCGATGCTTTCCTGTCCGTTTGCCGAGACACCAAGATCACCGCGAATGGCGTTGCCGGCCCATTCCAGATAGCGTGTAAAGGCGGGCTGGTTCAGACCCAGCTCCTGCCGGCAGTTTTCAAGTACCTGTCCCTTTGCTTCGCGCTCCAGGAACGCGGTGCAGGCATCACCGGGCAGGATTTCGATCCCGGCAAAGATGATGACCGAAACAATCGCAACGGTAGCCATACCCAGAAGAATTCGCCGCAGAAACATGCGAAGCATCGGTTCATCCTATCGAATTTGAAAGAGGGCGCCCCACCGTTCATTCGAACAAAGCGGGACGCCCAGACGGGGAGACTATTGAACTGTTATCAGGTGCCAGCGCACGGCATCGTTCACAACGCTATCCAGATTGGAAACCCGCGAGGAAACGCCGACCAGCCGTGTCACGTGATAGGGGATCAGGGTCCCACCATTCTCCCAGAGATATTCCTGTGCCGCAACATAGAGCGCCTTGCGCTGGTCGAAGTCCAACTCGCGCCGGGCGTCGGCCAGGATCTGATCAAAGGCTTCGTCCTTGAAGAAGGATTCATTCCATTTCGCGGAACTGTGCCAAACCTCATGCAGAACCTGATCGGCCGGACGTTCGTTCCAGCGGGTCGCCGCGATGTCTTTGTTCATCCAGACCTCGCTCCAGTACCCGTCAGTCGGCGTCTGAACGACATTGACCCGGATGCCCGCCTCGGCGGCCTGAGCCTGGTAGGCGACCGCAAGCGTGGGCCAGGTTGAGTCCAGAGTGGAGACGTGGACATCAACGTCGATCCCATCCGGATAACCCGCCTCGGCCAAAAGCGCCTTTGCGCGTTCGACATCTTGTTCACAACTCAGTTCGGCACGGTATTGGTCGGTGGGCGCCACCGGTGCATCACAGGCAACCAGTCCACCGCCGCCCAGCACCAGATCGACTAGCAACTGGCGATCGGCCGCGAGGCGCATGGCCTGACGAACTCGGGGGTCGCTAAAGGGCTCTACATCCGTGCGGAACACAAGACCACTCCAGTTGCCCGTCGGGATTTCCTGCAACGAGAATGCGTCCGATCCGTCCAGCATGACCTTCTGTTGTGCGGTGATGCCGCGTTCCATATCAAGCTGACCGCCCAGCAAGGCCTGCAACCGGGCCTGGGCATCGGGGATACCGATGACCTCCATCCGGGCAACGCCGGGGGCACCTTCCCAATAGTCCATATTGGCGACCAGTACACTGGTGCCGTCTGCGTCAAAGGTTTCGACGACAAATGGACCGGTTCCGATGCCGGTTGTGCCGATGGTTTCACCGGACTCTTCCGGGATCATCCGCAGCCGGTAGTCCATTAGCTGAAGCGGCATGTCGGCAAACGGCGTGTCCAGTGTAATCTGCACTGTTTGATCATCCAGGGCCTCAATATCCCGGATCATAGCCACGGCCGAGCGTGCAGGTGAGTCCAGTTCCGGATCCAGAACGCGGTTCAGAGTGTACAGCACATCCGCTGCATCAAACTCTGTCCCGTCGTGAAAAGTGACCCCCTCTCGCAGCTTGAACGTCCAAACCGTCGCATCGTCGTTGGCCTCCCAACTGACGGCGAGATCGGGCGTGGGTGTTCCATACAGGCCGGGCCGAACCAGGCGGCTCATGACCTTTTCGGTGATCTGTCGCACACGGCCATTCGAGATCGGGTCAAGGCTTGATTCGGCCCCGTATCCTAGTTCGTGTGCTTGTCGGAACGTTCCGCTTGGCTCGGCAAAAGTTGCACTTGCCAAGATAACCGCAACAAACGCAGTTGATCCCAACTTCAACATGTCATCCTCCCTTAGAGTTTTCCGTTTGGCGGTTCAGGCTGTAACCATCGCTTCGCCTTTGACAGCCATACGCCAGATCCCTGGGGCTCCTCTCCCCGGCGATTTCAGGCAGACCGTCAAGTACAAGAATGAGAGGGTGACCAAGCATTGGGCAAATACATATTCTTAGCACGTATATTTGAAAAACAAATGAGTCAGGTGATGCCGGCTTATGGGTTGCTGCGTGTAAACCGCGACACGTCTACAACCCTGTTTTCAATCCGCTGCGACAGGCGTTCGGCAAATTCCATCGCCTGTCGCGAAAGGGCATCCTTGCCGGGTGCAACGATTGCGACGTGATAGTTCAGTTCTTGCAGGACGGGTCGGAACACCAGCCCACCGATACGAACGGCCTGTTCGGCGCTGAACGGGTCGGCGATGGCAAATACGCCTGTTTCCCGTACCAGAGATGCCGCCAGAGGCATATTGGTTGCGGACAAGCGGGACTGCGCCTGCAGGCGGTTGGACAGGGTTGCATCCATGGCCATCATTTCATCCGGGAACGCGCCCCCGAACGTCACGAAGGTTTCGGTTTCGGCAAGCGCCTCAAGGTCCACAGCCCCGCTTTCACCGACCAAAGCATGATCCTCGGGGATCAGGCAGACATAGGGTGCAGACGTTTGAAACAGGACTTCGACGCCGCTGTAGGGCGGTTGCCGCCCGACCACCCCGATATCGATCTGGCGAGTCTGTACCGCGTCCAGGATCGATGGTGTGTTGCGCGTGTGGATCATGAAACGCACATCGTCGTTCTCCCGATACATCTCACCCACCGCCTTTGGCAGTTCCAGAATACCGACAGACTGGATGGTCCCCACGGTAATCACACCACCGCTTGTGGTTCGGATCGAATCTGCCAGTTCCTGCAGGCGATCCACACCTGTGAACATGCCTTCGACCGCCTGATGGAATGTGCGCGCCTCAACCGTGGGCGCCAATCCCCGGCCTGACCGAAAAAACAACGCAAACCCAACCGATCTTTCCAGATCAGCGATCAGGCGGCTGACGCTGGGTTGCGAGATATGCATGACCTCGGCCGCTTCGGTGATCGAGCCGCAGCGCATTGTCGCCCGAAATGCTTCCAGTTGACGAAGGTTCATACCCGCTCTCCCATTTGATTTGCGCTACATATACGTTGAAGTATTCCGATATACTATGAATTGAACACTTTTTGGTATTTGAAAAATGAATGCCATCTGAACAAAATTCGATTTGTAAAAAAGGGCGCTCGCTTCCTAGGCTCTGTCCAAATCGAACTGCTCGGACCCAAAAAATGCCGGATGTTTCCCTGCCTCGATCCGATTGGATGGATGATGAATTGATGATGCTGGAGGATAGCTGCCGCCAATTCTACGAGCGGGAATGCCTGCCGCACTACGAAACCTGGGAAAAACAGGGATCGTTCAGTCGCGAGCTCTGGTTGAAGGCTGGTGAGATGGGGCTTTTGGGCGCGGAAGTGCCCGAATGCTATGACGGGCTTGGCGGCAGTTTCGCCCATGATGCGGTGATTGCGTATCAGGGCAATCTGGCAGGGGTCGATGGTTGGGGCGGTGGGCTGCACAACTCGATCGTCATCCCCTACATCATTCATTACGGTTCCGAAGATCAGAAAAAGCGTCTCCTCCCGCGCATGATCTCGGGCGATCTGATCGGCGCCATTGCGATGACCGAACCCGGCGCCGGATCAGATCTGCAAAGCATCAAGACGACGGCCATCAAGGACGGCAATCACTACCGGATATCCGGCTCTAAAACCTTCATCACCAATGGGGCGCTGGCCAACATGGTCATCGTTGCCGCCAAAACCGATCCGCAATCCGGTGGGCGGGGGATCTCGCTGTTTCTGGTCGAAACCGATGGGTTGGAGGGGTTCCGGCGGGGTCGCAACCTCGACAAGCTGGGGATGAAATCTAATGACACGTCCGAGTTGTTCTTTGACGATATGCGGGTGCCTGCCTCGGCGCTCCTTGGTCCTGAAGAGGGTCAGGGCTTTGTCCAGATGATGGAACAACTGCCGCAGGAACGTCTGCTTATTGGTGTCTATGCAGTAGCCCGGATCGAACGGGCGCTGCGAGAAACGCTGGCTTATGTGAACGAACGGTCCGCCTTTGGGCAAAAGATAGCCGCGTTCCAGAACACGCAATTCGTGCTGGCTGAGTGCACGACCGAGGCGACCATCGCCAAGACCTTTCTCGATGCCTGCATCGCCGAGCATCTGGAGGGCAGGCTGACCACCGAAAAGGCCTCGATGGCGAAATACTGGCTGACCGATCTGCAGGCCAAAATCATCGACCGTTGTCTGCAACTGTTTGGCGGCTATGGCGTGATGTCGGAGTATCCATTGGAGCGAATGTATCGCGACAACCGGATCGAACGCATCTACGCGGGCACCAACGAAATCATGAAGCTGGTGATTGCCCGCGGCATATTAAAGGACTGATCATGGAACTCGCTGCCGACCTGATACATTGCGAAACACACGGTGCCATCGCGCGCCTGACAATGAACAGGCCGCAGGCGCGCAACAGCCTGTCACTGGCCATGTTGGATCGGCTGCACAGTGCGATTCATGCATTGGAGCGCGACAACAGCATTCATGTGATCGTGCTGGCGGGCAACGGTCCGGGGTTCTGTGCCGGGCATGACCTCAAGGAACTGACGGCGGCGCGTGCTTCGGACGATGGCGGGCAGGCGTTTTTCGACAAGACCATGAGCGCCTGTTCACGGCTCATGCAGGCCATCGTCACCTGCCGCAAGCCCGTGATAGCCGAAGTACATGGTATCGCCACCGCTGCCGGATGCCAATTGGTGGCCAGTTGCGATCTTGCCATCGCCTCAACCGAAGCCCGTTTTGCCACGCCGGGGGTGCATATCGGCCTGTTTTGCTCCACCCCGATGGTGGCCTTGTCGCGCAATGTCTCGCGCAAGGCGGCCATGGAGATGCTGCTGACCGGCGATATGGTAGATGCCGATACAGCCCTGGGATTTGGCTTGTTGAACCGGGTGGTCGCGCCTGGTGACCTGACCGCGACGGTGACAAAGCTTGCCCAGAAAATCGCCTCCAAGGCACCTGCCACGCTGAAGATCGGCAAAGAGGCGTTCTACGCACAGGCCGAAATGTCGCTGTCAGAGGCTTACGACTACGCCTCGGAGGTGATGGTCATGAACATGATGAAGGCCGATGCCGAAGAGGGTATTAACGCCTTCCTTGAAAAACGTGATGCACAATGGGTGCCACTCTGAGAGCAATCAAGGACCACCAAGCCATCCTTTTTTGAGCATTCGGACACATCACATGGCAGACATTCACACGATTGCAGTGATCGGCGCGGGCACCATGGGCGGCGGGATTGCCATCTCTGCGTTGGCGGGCGGAATGGATGCGATTCTGACCGACGCGTCACCAGAGGCGCTGGAGCGGGCCGAGCGCCGTGTGCGGAAATTCTTTGACCGTCAGGTTGAGAAGGGTCGTATCAGCCCCGACGAGGCGCGCGGCGCGCTGAACCGCTTGCAGCTGTCAACGGATCTGGCAGCGGTTGCGAGCGCGGATCTGGTGATTGAGGCGGTGTTTGAGGACATTGACATCAAGACATCGGTGTTTTCCCGTCTGGAAGACATCGTCGCCCCGGCGTGCCATCTGGCCACCAATACCAGCGCTTTGAAGGTTTCGGTGATTGGCGCGGCACTTCGTCATCCCGAGCGGCTGTGCGGCCTGCATTTCTTCAGCCCCGCCGAAGTCAATCCGGTGGTTGAGGTGGTACGCAGCGATGCAACAAAGGGCAGCACCGTCTCTGCCGCGCTACGCTTTCTGGAAGCGTGCCGCAAGACGCCCATCGAATGCCGGGATCACAGCGGCTTTGCTCTGAACCGCTTCTTTTGCCCCTATACGAACGAAGCCGCGCGTTGCCTCGATCTTGATCTTGGCACACCGTCACAGATTGACACTGTTGCCTGCGAAACCCTCGGTGTGCCGATCGGCCCTTTTGCGGTTATGAACATCGTCAAGCCACGCATCAATCTGGCCGCAGTCCGCAATCTCGCACATCTTGGCCCGTTCTACGCCGCAGCCCCGGCGCTGGTCGCCTGCGGGGATGCGGATGGGGTCTGGCCTCTGGACGGCGCTGGCGCGGCGCTCAGCCAAAGCGCGCGTGATAGCATCGCGGATCGTCTTCAGGGGGCGATCTTTTTTGCCGTTCAACAGGCTCTTGCCGAAGGCGTCGCCTCCCCTGAGGCGATTGATCTGGGGGCAACCAAAGCCTTTGGGTTCAAGACCGGCCCAGTTGGGATGATGCAGGTCTTGGGATCAGAGCAGGTTCAGCGGCTGATCGATCTGGTCAACTGACGGCGAAGCGGCGTTCAGGCAGATATCCCGCCCGAACGCAGTCTTCTCAAAACACAGGGTCTATATGCATCCGCGCCGAGACCGAGTTGGCAACAAAGCAGTACCGATGCGCGCGTTCGTGCATCTTCTCGACCTCTTCGGCGCTTTGCTCCATGCCGGTATCAAAGGTGATCCGCGGCGTCAGCTTGAGATCCGTCACCGCCATCTTCCCATCGGGCAGCTTGCCCAGAACAGCCTCGGCGCGGTCATGATACGCGGCAACCGACCACGAGGCTTTCGCAGCCAGGGCGAGAAAGGTCATCATGTGGCAGCTTGACAAAGACGCCGCCAACGCCTGTTCCGGATTGGTCGCAGAGGCATCCCCGCCCCAGTCAGGGGCTGCATCCCCTGGAAGCGTATAGTCGGCATTGTAAGTGATGTCATGGGCGTTGCTGTACTCCCCCGGCGCCAGTACAGGCGCGATCCGGGTCCAGGTGAGGTCAACTGAGAGGTCAGACATTGCGATCTCCTAAGCCTTGAGGATCATTGAATAAACGTGCAATTTAGCGATCCAACTTCATTCGTAAATATCGAAATCTTCGCAACCACATTTGAAAAAGCTATGCACTGAGAGATTGGGTCGGCGCGGTTGCCGCTCACCCAAACAGCAACAAGCCGCCAAGGATCAGCCCACCAAGGAACAGGGTTTCCAACACGATCAGGGCAATGGCCTGACCGCCAATATCCGATATCTTTTGCAGCGAGGTCTTCATCCCCACAGCGGCAATGGATGCCAAAAGCGCCCAGCGTGACAGATCGGCCAGAACCGGGCCAAGGGCCTCCGGGATCAGCGCCATCGAGTTCAGCCCCGCCAGGATCAGAAACCCCAGAATGAACCCCGGCACCAAGGGCGGTCGTTCGCCTGCACTATGCGTGGCACTCTCCATTCGCCGCACCACCAGCACGAGGATCAGAACAACCGGTGCCAGCATCATCACGCGGATCAGCTTGACCAGAGTGGCCACCTCGCCGGTCTCGTCCGAGATGGAGAACCCGGCACCGACCACCTGCGCGACATCATGGATCGTGCCACCAAGGAAGATGCCGGTTGCCAGCGGATCAAGATCAAGGGTCGTCACCAGCAGCGGATAGAGGATCATAGCCAGGGTGCTGAGCACGGTCACGCCAAGCACGGTGAAGGTCAGATTCCGTTCAGAATGCTCATTCTTTGGCAGGACGGCAGACAGGGCCATTGCCGCACTGGCGCCGCAGATCGCAACCGCACCGCCGGTCAGAACACCAAACCGCCAGCCCCGTGACATCAGACGTGCCATCAAGAGACCAAAGCCGATGGTCAGGACCACGCCAGCAAAGAGCAGTGCAATCATGCCCGCCCCAAGATCGGCCACCAGGGAAAAGCTGATCCGCGCGCCCATCAGGGCCACGCCAAAGCGCAGGATATGGCGTGCGGTATAGCTGATGCCGTCCACGCATGGGCCGTCGTCTGACAGAAACTGAAGCGCCATGCCAAACAACAGCGCCATCAACATCGCCGGAACGCCGTAATGCTCGGACAAGAACATCGCCGCGATTGCCACCACCAGCGAGACAAACACGCCGTGCGTGATCCGTTTGGCGAGTGCAAGACGCCTGGCCGGGTACAATCGCATGTTTGTCTCCTTTGCCGATCCCGGCCCGGCGGGGGCGCTCAGGCTCCTGTCTTGAGTGCGGATTGTCAGGCCTGCGGGTTTTCGACAATCACGGCAATACCCTGCCCGCCGCCGATACACATCGTGGCAAGGCCGTAGCGTCCGCCCGTACGCCGCAATTCATAGATCAGCTTGATCAGGATGATCGCGCCGGAAGCCCCCACGGGGTGTCCAAGCGCAATCGCGCCGCCATTGGGGTTGGTGATCTCTTCAGGGAATTCCAAATCGCGCGCGACAGCACAGGCCTGGGCCGCGAAGGCTTCGTTCGATTCAATCACCGAGATGTCCGAAATGCACAGGCTGGTCCGCGCCAATGCCTGTTTCACCGCCGGGACCGGCCCAAGTCCCATCACTTCAGGGGCCACCCCACCCAGACCATAGCCGCGAATATGCGCCAGAACTGGCAGACGGGCGTCCAGAGCAAAATCCGGGTCGGCCAAAATCAAGGCGCCCGCGCCGTCATTGATGCCGGACGCATTGCCGGCGGTCACCGATCCGTACTTCTGAAACGCCGGTCGCAGGCCGGACAACCCGTCTTCCGTGACATCCGGGCGGGCGTGTTCATCGGTGTCAAACACAGCCTCTTTGCGCCCCTTGCGCACTGTGACCGGCAGGATTTGCTCGGTAAACCGGCCTTCACCAATCGCTCGGATCGCCCGGGCATGGGATCTGGCGGCCAGCGCATCTTGCTCCGTGCGGTCAATATCGTATTGTGCGGCAACATTTTCGGCCGTGACCCCCATGTGACCGCTGCCAAATGGATCGGTCAGAGCCCCGGTCATCATATCCGTGGCGACAGCATCGCCCATCTTTGTGCCAAACCGCGCTGTCGTCAGCAGGTGGCCCGCGCGGCTCATGCTTTCGGCGCCACCTGCCAGAGCAGCCCGTGCGTTCCCCAAGAGGATCGCTTCTGCCGCCGTGACCACGGCTTGCAGCCCGCTGCCACACAGCCGGTTCAGCGTAAGAGCAGGCGTGGTTTCCGGCACGCCCGCACCAAGGGCAGCAACCCGGGCCATGTACATATCTTTAGGTTCGGTATGAATCACATGGCCAAAAACCGATTGTCCGATCTCCTCTGACGCGATCCCTGCACGCGCAATCGCCTCGGTCGAGACTTGCCTGGCCAATTCCGTCGGTGGAACCGAGGACAGCCCCCCTCCAAACCCTCCAATTGCGGTGCGCGCACCGGATAAAACTGCCACGTTCATTTCAATCTCCTCAAGGTTTTGCCTGAAACGCAGGCGCGGATTCGGGCCAGATGGGGCGCCCGAAAGGGGGTACTCCCGCAGGCAACAGGTAGTGTCATGGCTCGAAGACTTTTGGCGGATTGGCACTCCGGGTTTTAGCAACATCTCCCGGTTCGAACTCTGTGATGGCGGCAGGCCATCGTCCTAAAAGGAGAAGTGAACTCGTGCTGGCCGAGGGCCGGGCCCGGAACCACTGTCCTGTTTCCTTACATGCATTCAATTTCAGGGGACGTTAGGAGGAAGCGCGGCGTATGACCAATACATCTTCGGCGGGAGTGCATTCGGGATACCTATGTGGAGATCAACATCTTTGATGCTCGGCACCTAGAGGATGAAGAGCGTTCTAACCGGCATGATGATGGCTCCATTGTCCGAAAACACAACTGAACGACTATTGGCTGGCACCGGTAGAACCTCTACCTTGGCCTCGCTTGGATAAAGATTTTCTGGAAGGTCGACGATTGGTACAACTATTGGCTTAAGAGCCCATCTAGCGCGCGCTTCGGAGCGACAATGGCTTTCCGACATCTCGTCTATCCAGCCATATAGAAGCAAAAAGTATTGCTTCAGCCTATGGCACCTTCGGGTTTTTCAACGGCCGCTCTGCCGATCCGCGTTGTGTCGCCTTGGAAGCCATACCGCACGCGCGAGGTGCTACCGCATCAGTAAAAAGGCAGCAAAGTCCGCGTCTCGATTGTCCCATTCCATGCTCCTTTTTTGGACACGGGTACTTTACCCCAGTGTCCGGGAACGGGAACGAAGTGCATGTCCGGTCTCATGACTATCGCTGCAGTGCTAAAAACTCACTGCCGCAAGTGCGAGCAAATGCTGCATGAGCAATAGCGACGTGAGCGAAAGGTGGCTGTGTCCGCACCGCGTCATTTCGCGCCGAACGCAGCGAATGTCGGGAGTTAGTTGAGTTCTTTGCGATGCTCGACATCTGACCAATGTTTGTTGATAGGCAACTGACGCGCCCGCCGTGCGACATCATCGTATGTAACCGGCATGAAATCCCAGACATCGACACCGACATTGACGGAGTTGCGTGAGCCGCGCCAGTTGTTGTGTATGTGCCCAAACAACTGGAGAGCTTCACGTCTTGCGTGGTTCCATGTGATCATTGGGTAGTGGCAAAGCGTATTTCGCTGCTTCTTCGGCCCATCGAGCACTTCGGCAATCATTGAAACAGACGTCCAGCTCAACGACTGGGTGAGATCGCTGTCGTGATTGCCAATGATCAGGTGCTTGCGTGCTCCGGGCAGCTGGCCAAAGATCTGTTGTAGATACGCTGCGTCTTTCGCTGGTCCCCCGAAGGCAAAATCTCCGATGATCCAGAGATCGTCCTCAGGCTTTACGACCTTCCACATGTTTTCAAGCATAATGCCGTCCATATGAGCGGAGGACTTGAATGGACGGTCGCAAAACCGAATAACGTTTTCATGCCCAAAGCGGGTGTCTGCAGTGTACCAATTTGTCATGTTCGCCGCTTCATATCTGTTAATTGCTTAGAGCCCCTAGGGCGATCGTCTTTAGACGGCTACGGGACGCCGCATTCCCCTGGCGGTGACACGCTTCCAGTCGAGTCCTTCAAACAGAGCTTCAAATTGGGACTTGTTTAGGGTGATCATACCGTCTTGGATACGTGGCCACTCGAAGCCTTTGCCCTCAATGCGCTTGTACGTCATCACGAGACCTGTGCCGTCCCACACGATCAGCTTGAGACGATCTGCCCGTTTTGAGCGAAAGATGAAAATGGTGCCACTGAAGGGGTCGAGCTCAAATTCATTCATGACAATGGCGGCCAGGCCATCCATGCCCTTTCGAAAATCGACAGGCTTGGTTGCGACGTAGAATTTGAAGTTGCCCGCCGGAGAGATCATTGGCCACTTTCGAACGCGCTGATCAACTGAGCGAGCTGATCGATTGGGAAACTCGACGGTAGCAGAACTTCGCAGCCTGCGCGCCTGAAAACAATCTGTGATGTCGGAGGCGGTGCAGCTGGCTCAGCACGCTCAACCTTGATTTCGGCGAACGCCGGAGGTGGCTGTTGTGTCTTCTTTGGCTTGTGCGATGATTTTCGAGAACCGCCTTTCCTCCAACTGTAGGCCGTCTTGTTCGAAACCTGACAGGTCTTTTGCACCTCACTGATTGATAGCTCGCCGGATCTCATTCTCTGACCCATCGCGCCTTTGAACTTTGTCGGCCAAAGACGACGACCATCTTTCCCGACAGGGATGGAGTAGCCGTAGGCGTGGAAGACGTTTTCGATTTTCTGGTCACTTGCGAGCTCACCCAAAGCTTGAGAATTCATGATGCCTGTATCCTTTTTGAGGCATCATAAACGGATCAAATTGGCTTATTTAGGTGCTATTTCGGGGGTCAGATGCAACGCTTACTCCATCCGACAAGCTGAGGTCGGATCAACCAAGACCATGCTGGATCGGGTAGAGGACAAGTTCGATCTGCATCCCGAACGCCTGATCGCGGACACCGCCTATGGCACCGGGCCGCTCTTGGGCTGGCTTGTCGAGCGCAACATCGCCCCGCACATTCCGGTCTTCGACAAGTCCGGGCGCCACGATGGCACCTGGACGCGGGCCGACTTCGAATGGGACGCCGAAAACGATCAATATGTCTGTCCCGAAGGTCACGCCCTGAAGCAGTTCCGCCGTAACTATTCTGACCCAAACCGAGGGCCAACTGACAAGGGCACGGCCCGCTACCGCGCCCTGAAAGACGTTTGCCAGGCCTGTCCATCAAAAGCCAAATGCTGCCCTAATGCCGATGCGCGGAAGATCACCCGTGAGGAGCACGAAGACGCCCGTCAGGTCGCACGCGACATCGCCAAGACCAAGCAATACGACATCTCGATGAAACTCAGGAAGAAGGTCGAGATGCTCTTCGCTCATCTCAAACGCATTCTTGGTCTTGGCCGCCTCCGATTACGCGGACCATGCGGTGCAAATGACAAATTCCTCCTCGCCGCCACCGCCCAGAACCTCCGCAAGCTGGCAAAGATCTTTCCCGCACCGCAGCAAACGCGAAAAGCCTGATCAGAAAGGCACGCACGCCCAGTTCAGAGGGCCACTTTCTGCGTCAGCAACACGTTGTTTTTCAACAGAATCGGCGGAAAGCGGAAGTTCGCTGCATTATCTATCAAAAGCGGTGAATTGGACGAAAGCGGATATCGCCCACCGGCCCCGCAAACCGTCGTCCAGATGAACCACAGGCCGATCATGCACTAACAATCAAATTGGACCACTCTGGTGGGCCTGATCACAGGGTTTTCGACCTCAGGTCAACTTGGGGGTCACAAGAAAGCTCGCCCCAAACGTTCTTCGGGGCGAGCGACTGCCTGCTGTTTGAGTCAGGATTTTTCTTCTTCGATGGATGCCAGCAAGGCTTCAAGCATTGCTTCACCTTCGGTGCCAAAGTTCTCTTTGATCAACTCGATCACAGCAGGCTGGGCCGCTTCAGCGAAACGTGCTTGTTCTGCTGGTGAAACAACGTTGACTTCCATTTTTTCCATCAGCTTGGGGAGAGCTTTGTCGGAAGATTCAACAACACGGGCCATACCGCGACCTGCGTCGACCGCCACTTCTGCCGCCCAGTCCACGATGTTGCGGTGCTCTTCGCTCAGAGTGTTGTAGAATTCAGCGTTCATCAGCCACGTGTATGGAGTTATGATGTGGTTGGTCACACTGAGGTAATTTTGAACTTCGTCAAAATTATGATTGGCAATAATTGTCACCGGGTTCATCTGACCATCGGCAACCCCGGTTTGCAGCGCGCTGTAGACCTCTGCCCATGGCAGCGGCGTTGGCCTGCCGCCCAGGGAACTCACGATAGCTTCGTGAGTTGGTAGTGTCATGGTGCGGATCCGCAAGCCGTCCATATCTTCCACCTTGGTGATCGGGCGCTGGCCATTGGTGAATGCGAAGAAACCACCCGCATCCAGAAGCCCTATGACCTTCATGCCGGTTTTTGCTTCCACATCCGTCGCATACTTCTGGCCAAAGCTGGACTCCAGGCTCATGACGCGGCTTGCGACTGCGATGTTCGGGAAGGCGAACGGCAGGTCAAAAACGCCAACCAACGGATAGTGCTGTGCCACCCCACCAGAAGAAGAAATGGTCGCCTCGACCAGACCTGCGGATACTTGCTCAATGACTTCATTGTCCTTGCCAAGCTGACCACTTGGGAAGCCCTGAACTTCAATTTCTCCGTTGGACGCGGATTCCACCAGCGCCTTGAACACCGAAACCATAGCTCCAGAGTTACTTTGGAAGGGGTCTTCCGGATTCAGGTGAGCGATGCGGATGGTTACATCTGCGGCCAAGGCAGGAACTGCAAGTGCAACGGCTGCAAGTGTTCCTAGCGTTAAGCTTCTGAGAGATTTCATTTTGCGTTCCTCCATGTTTACGCAGACAGTTTTGAATTATTGGCCGACTGCCTAGAAACCGAGCAGACGGGGGACAAAGAGGGTGAGATCAGGCCAGAAAGCCACCAAGATCAGGATTAGAAATTCGGCGATGATGAATGGCCAAAGCGCCGATGAAATCGCCTCCACTTTGGTTTTCGTCACCGACGCCAATACAAAGAGACAGGCGCCAACCGGTGGTGTCATCAGCGATATGTTCAACGCGAGAATGATCATGATGCCCGCGTGTACAGGATCCATTCCGATGCTAAAGGTCAGCGGTGCCAGGACAGGTGCCAGAATGATCAATACGGCATTGATGTCCATGAACAGGCCAATGACCAACAAAAGCAACAAAATCAGACCGATAATGACGTTGGGGTTGGACGAGAGCGACAGCATCCCCGAAGCAATCGCCTGCGGGATTTGATTAAAGGTCATCCACCATCCAAGGATGCTCGCCGAAGCAATGATCAGGAAGATGACACCGGTGATACGCGTTGTGCGCACGCAGACCACATAGATGTCTTTCCAAGTCAGGGCACGATAGATCACGCCGCCAACAAAAAGCGCGTAAGCCACGGCGATGGCCGCCGCTTCTGTTGGTGTCACGATGCCGCCCAAGATCGAGCCCAAGATGAAAACCGGCAGGATCACTGCCAGCCAACCTTCCTTGAAGGCCACCCACACAGAGCAAAGACTTGGTTTCTCAGTGCCTTTCGGCAGGTTGAGGCGTTTGCCCAACAGCGCAATCACTATCATGCAGACAATTGCTATCAACAGTCCCGGCAGGATACCTGCCGCGAAGAGACCAGCAATGGAAACACCCATAATCGAACCGTAGATGATCGCCAGTGTTGAAGGGGGAATGGTCGGTCCAATAATCGAACCTGCTGCGGTTACCGCACAAGCAAATTTGCGGGTATACCCGGCTTTTTCCATGGCCGGTACAAACGTGTTGCCGAAAGCCGCCGCATCTGCCGTCGCAGAACCGGTTATGCCAGCAAACAATACCGAAGCAACCATGTTTGAATGGGCCATGCCACCGCGCAGCCAGCCCACAAGCGCCTCTGCCAGCTTAACCAAACCCAGCGTTATACCGGACTTGTTCATGATCTCGCCTGCCAGAATAAAAAATGGCATTGCAAGGAAGGGGAAGAGGTCAAGACCGGCAAAGAGGCGATCAGGCGCCATGGCCATAAAACGTGGACCCATGTCCAATATGCCAACCATCCCGGCAACACCAATCACAATTCCAACAGGCAGGCCAAACGCCATTAGGAAAACGAAAAGAAACAAGACGATGAGCATCAGAACGCCTCCAGCTTACTCGACTCGGTTTGAGCGCCGGGGTCGTCTGACTGATCAGATGGAGGTGAGGCAAAGGCATCATGAATGCCTACAAGAAGCAGTTGCAAGCAAGCCACGCCTGCAGCTAGCGGCACTCCGATAAACGGATATCCTTTTGGCAAACCGTAAATCATCGTGATGCGGCGAAACCCGCGTTCTACGAAGTCGATTCCGTACCAGAAAAGAGCTGCAAAAAAGACAAAGGCAATGATGTCAAAGCTGATCGCAAGAATGCGGCGCAGCTTGCGCGGCAATCGTTCGAATATGAAGCTCACACCGATATGCTCGCGATAGGCAATGCCGCTCGAGACAGCCAAAAGCGCCATCCATATCATCAGATAACGCGCCAGTTCTTCTGTGAAGGTCAATGGGAGTGGGATTAGGTAGCGAACCATCACGCCCAACCAAACATCCAAAACCAGCAAGATCAGCAGCAGAACACAAACTCGTTCCACCACCCAGTTCACCCGTAGGCTGGCTGCTTTCGCTATGCGTGCGATGCGATCCATACCCCCCCCCTGGCTGACACAACTCGAGTCGGCATTTTCATTTGTAACTGTTGTAAAATTGATTTTTTAGTCTTGTCAATTATGAAAATATGTTTTTAATTTTGGTCACACCATGTATTTGGATGGGTTGATGCTTTTCGACGAAAAAATAAGAGACTTATACGAGACGCTGCCGGGAAGTGAGAAATCGGTTGCCGATGTGATGCTCGAGTTTCCGGGGGATGTCGCGATTTACGCTTCATCCGAATTGGCCTCGCGTGCAGGCAGTTCAAACTCGGCGGTCTCTCGCTTGGTCAAGCGCTTAGGATATAAGGATTATCGCGAAGTTCAGCTTGAAGTGCGCGAGGCGCAAATCAAAGGCGTTGCATTATATCGCACAACCGCAAAAGGACGGGATGCCTCGGTGAGCGGCAGCTTTGCGGGTCATGTGGAACAAGAAATTTCCAACTTGACCGCTACCTTTGAGGCGCTGAATCCACAAGAGCTTCAAGATGCGGTAGAAGCCACCCTGGCCGCCCGGCGGGTTTGGGTTATCGGCTTTCGGAACGGCTATTTCTTTGCTTCCTATCTGCGCCGTCATCTCTCTGTAATGCGGTCTGACGTGGGTCTTTTACCTGTTGACGGGCAATCCGTAATGGAAGATTTGGCCCACGCCGGTCCTGAAGACGTGGTCATCGCCATCGGTCTGCGCCGCCGCGCGCCCCTGCTGGGAGAAGCCATGGAGCTTCTGCACAGCATGGGTGTGCCGATAGTCTATTTTGCCGACCATCGTACCGTTTCAACCCTGAAGTTCGCCCGCTGGTCGTTTCTGTGTCAAACCACAGGGAATTCCCTACTTGACTCACATGGTTCGACCACAAGCCTATTGAATCTCTTCTGTTCAGAGTTTCACAGCCGTGGCGGTCGGCGAACACAAGAGCATCTGGCCCGAATGGAAAAATATGTGAACGCTTTGTCTGAGGCAGACGACAACAACTAGTGCCCGCGTCCTTGATCGCCATTTGTAACGGAGAAACTCATGAAAATCTTGTCTGTGGATGTTTATCACGTCGAAATGCCATATTGGGAGCCTTGGGTAACCTCCTTTGGGAGTTCCAGTGGCACCGGAAGCGTTATCGTCAAAATGACAACCGATGCAGCGGTTGGTTGGGCCGAGACCGCGCCTACCAGATCTGCGCTTTTTTCTCCGGAGTATACAAAAGGTGCCTATGGCCTGATCAGCGAAATACTCGCGCCGCAGATCATTGGCTTGAACATAGAGTCTGGTGAGGACATTCAGAGACTGATGTCAGCACAAAAAGACAACCCATTTGCCAAAAGCGCTTTGGATGTTGCGTGGTGGGACGCGCATGCGAAGACGCTGGACAAGCCGCTTTGGCAGCTTATTGGCGGGCAATCAGAATCTGTTGCGGTTGGGGCAGACCTTTCGATTCGGAAAACCGCAGAAGAAACTATGAACGATGTTGCCGAGGCGGTTGCAGCGGGATTCACGCGGATCAAGTTAAAGTTTGGCCGTACTGGCTCGCTTGACCTGCTCCGACAGGTGCGTGAAGCGCATCCCGACATTCAGTTTCATATCGACTGCAACAGTTGCTTTACGCTGGATGATATAGAGACACTCCAAGCTCTCGACGAGATTGGCATGTCGATGATCGAACAACCATTGTCCCACGACGATCTAGTCAACCACGCCGAGCTTCAGAAAGCCATCAAAACTTCTATTTGCCTGGATGAAAGCATCAACTCTGTGGAAAAGGCTCAAAAAGCTCTTAAACTTGGTGCCTGCAGGTGGATTAACATCAAAGTCGGGCGCGTGGGAGGACTAACGCCGGCCCTAAAAATTCACGATCTTTGTCAGGCACATGGGGTGCCGTGTTGGGTTGGCGGCAATTTGGAATCCGGTGTGGGACAAGGAGCCTCGCTGGCCTTGGCAACCATGCCGAACATCAAGTACCCGTGTGACATCTTTCCGTCTAGTCGTTTTTATGAGAATGATCTGGCAAGTCCGCACATAACGGTATCGGAGGCGACAGTTTCAGCACCAACGAAGCCTGGGCTGGGTTTTGAACCGAACCCAGAAATATTGAACAGACTTACAGTTAATCACTCATATATCCAATGAGGCCATACTACCTGTAGTGGTGACTTCGTTCTGCGCAACGGTATTGGTGCTGGATTGAAAAACTTACGAGTGGCTTCTTTAAATCCAAAGCTCACGGAAAATCAAACATACGAGTCTTGTTGATCCACTCCGGTGGAACCATTGGGATGGCAAAAACTGACGACGGGTATGCGCCTCAAAAAGGTGTGGTTGAGGAAGCGTTGCGGCTGGTGACGTGGAGGCACCGGTTGGTATTCAAATGCTCGAGCCTTTGATCGAAAGCGCCTGGGCGACACCGGCCAATTGGAACAGACTTGCCAAGTGTATTCTCGACACCAGCCTAAGCCATGTTGCTTTTGTTGTCACCCATGGGACGGATACATTGGCCTATATTGCAGGAGCGCTCTGCCTCGCGATGCCGGGTTTGCAAAAGCCGGTGATTGTGACCGGTGCCATGCTCCCTCTGACGGTCGAAGGTACAGATGGTTACCGCAACCTGAGCGATGCGCTAAACGCGGCAGAAAACGGATCACCTGGCGTCTGGGTGCAGTTTGCAGGCAGGCTTCTGCATGGGGCTCGCGTTCGCAAGTCGCATGCAGGCTCTTTTGATGCATTTGAGGCAATAACCTGTGCTGCAGCCCCCCTTGTTCCCGGAAACCAACTTGATGTTATCACAGTTGCAAAACTAGATGTAGGCATATTCTCTTTTGCCCCAGGGACTTGCGCAGATCTTTTAACCAGCGCCGTTGACCTATGCGATGGACTGGTTTTGCGATGCTATGGATCAGGAACTGCTCCAGACACACCGGAAATACGACTGGCCCTGGACAATGCCCGTGTTCGAGAATTGCCGGTTATTGCGGTCAGCCAATGCCCAAAGGGCGGGATGAAGATGGGAACCTATGCTGCCAGCAGTGTGATGCGAGACAACGACGTTGTCGATGGGCGAGACACCACCCTGGAAATGGCGTATGTAAAAATGCACTTCTGCCTATCGTTGTGCGACGATTACCAAGCTAAACATGAATTCCTTGGTGAGTGCCATTGTGGTGAGTTCAGTTTCCAAAGCGATGGGTGAGGCAATTTGTGTCGCCGAGTGCGGGACAACGCATTTCGACCGTCGATGTATGATAGCATTGTTCTAAATCCCCCCGCACTGCGCAATAGATCGTCCCGCTTTCTCGGCACCAATTCAGTTTGAACATTCCACTTGTTTAGGAATTTGCCTCCATGGAGTCGCTTGCGGCATCGGGCAAAATGACACTCCAAAAATTTTTGGACCCCCTGTGAGAGCCTACCGCTATGTAGACGTTGGATTCCTGTCTGGCGTGATGTTTAAACGCACGAGGTATCTGGATCTGTGTCTGGACATGGGAGGAGGCCGAGACCCCGGAAACCACCCGATCTGCATAGTCGAACGCTAAGAGTGGAGGAAGATTTCTCAGTCGTCCATGGCGCCAACTTCATCCGTTGAAAACAATTCGGCGAGCGTCGCTTCGCGTCCCGCCAATGCGCCGTCACGCACAGTGGCGAGAACTAACTTTCGGGCTGAAGTCTTTGGAAGACGGAGCCTTTTAACCTTGGCGGACCGATATCTTTCGACATCAGGAGCGGGCAGAAGCGTAAATCCCAGTCCCGCTGAGACACATTCCATGATGGCTTCCAGGTTATCGAGAACGATCGTCTCGGACCCCTTTGGTCGGTCATGCTTCAGCATTTCACCTGCGATGAGTTTCCCGATGCCCGTGTTGGGCATGAAGTGAAAGAATGGCTGCTCACTCAGCAAACCCGAGAGGCCGTCCTTTAGGAGGGTTTCATGGGCCGCAAAAACAAAAGGTTCTTCCCTCAGCACCAATTCTGACAGCGCATCTGGAACGCCTTCGGCATCCGTGACAAGTGCGGCGTCGAGTTGCCCATTCACAACCTTCTCCTGCAGCACTTTTGAGAGCCCGGTCTCGAATTCGAAGGTCGCCTGTGGCGCATCTCGCGTGGCGTTCTTCAGAAAATCAGGCAGCAGGCGAACGGCGGCGGAGGTCACAAAGCCGATCCGGAAATGTCCAACCAATGTATCCGTGGGCCTGCACAGATCGAGAAGCTTGTCCTCGCTTTGCAGCAGCGGCGTCGCGGCCTCGACGATGGTCCGTCCGATAGGCGTCAAGCGCGGCGGTCGCACAGACCGGTCAAAGAGATCGACACCAAGCTCCGTTTCCAACGCTTTCATCTGCATGGAAAGGGCGGACAACGTCATGTTCAGTTGCTCGGCTGCTTTGGCAAAGGAGCCGACCTTTGACACCCGGACCAGGGTTCGGAGAGAGCGTGTCTGCATTACTTAAGAAACTCTGTATTTGATATCCAATCTTATTCGATTGTGTTGGATTTTAGCAAGCGTATTCTGACGAAAAGAGAATGAGGGACATGCCATGACACATCCGCTTGTGAGCGTCGCCAGAGAACTAGCACCGGGCTTCGAGAAACGCGCTGCAGAGTGGGATAAATCCCGGGTCTACTGCTGGCAGAACGTTGGTGAACTCGCCGATGCCGGGATCATGGGGATGTCTATTCCGAAGGAATATGGCGGACAGGGCGCAAGCTTCCTCGACGTCGCCATGGTGGTCGAAGAGATCGCGAAAGCCTGCACGCTTACAGCGCGCATCGTTGTCGAAGGCAACATGGGCGGAATCAGCGCCGTGATGGGCTATGGCAATGATGAGCAAAAGGTCTTCTGCGCTCCGCATGTACTGGCCGGGGACAAACCCGCGATCTGCATCACGGAACCCGAGGCCGGAAGTGCCGCAACCGAAATGCAGACCACCGCCCGGAAACAGGGCGATACATATGTCCTCAACGGGGCAAAGCACTGGATCACCGGTGGTGGGGCGTCAAAACTTCACCTGATCTTTGCCCGCGTCCTCGATGAAGCGGGTGTCGAGCAGGGTATTGGCGGCTTCATCCTCTTTGCCGATGCGCTCTCCGGCGAGATGCCAAAGGGGTTCACCGTCGTGGGCCGCGAATACACAATGGGCCTCTGCGGGATGCCGGAAGCGGAGCTTCGGTTCGAAAATGTCGAGATCGAAGAAAAGTGGTTGGTCAGACCGCCGTCTGGCCTCAAGCGGGGCTTTGCTGATCTTATGAATGCCTACAATTCGCAACGCGTGGGTGCTGGCACCATCGCCATGGGTGTTGCCGCAGGGGCGCTCGAACATGCGAAACGCTACCTCCTTGAGCACGAGCAGTTTGGGCGTCCGCTCGCGGAATTCCAGGGTCTTCAATGGATGGTCGCGGATATGGACACGCAAGTGCACGCAGCCCGTTTGTTGCTGCATGAAGCGGCACGGTCGCGTGGCCCGAATGGCAGCCAGTACCCTGATATGACGATGGCCGCCCGTGCCAAGCTTTTTGCCTCGGAGATGGCAATCAAAGTCGTCAGTGACGCGCTGCAGATGTTCGGCGCACGTGGCTACAGCGACCGCGAGCCCTTGGAACGTATGTATCGGGATGTGCGCATGTTCACCATAGGCGGTGGAACGGCTCAAATCCTTAGAACACAAGTCGCCGGGAACGTTCTTGGCATCAAAACACCACAGACGCGTGATGGATATGCGCGCCTCACAGATACGGCGCGCTTCGCGGCTGAATAGGAGATCTCATGAAAACTGACAAAGACCTTCGGGCCGCCGACCTCGTCGCGCGGCGGCTCTACGAGGCTGGCTGCCGGCATGCATTTGGCATGCCGGGCGGCGAGGTGCTCACGATTGTTGATGCGCTGGAAAAGGCAGGCATCAAGTTCATCTTGTGCAAACACGAAAACAGCGCCGGCTTCATGGCCGAGGGCGCGCATCACATGACGGGCGCGCCGGGCATTTTGGTGGCAACCGTCGGACCCGGTGCCTTCAACGGAGTCAATGTCGTTGCGAACGCGCAGCAAGACCGCGTGCCCTTGATCGTCCTGACTGGCTGTGTCGATGCAACCGAAGCCCTGACTTATACTCATCAGGTTCTGGACCATCAGGCCGTATTCCGTCCCATCACCAAGGCGAGCTTCATGTTGACTGCAGAAGGGGCGGACACGATTGCAGACAAAGCAGTGGCCATTGCCACGGATGGCCGGGACGGTCCTGTTCATATAGACGTCCCGATCTCTGTGGCCGATGCAAAGCCCGGACCGGTTGAGATGCGCCGCCGGGCCAAGGTCAGCGCGGTTGTTCCTGGGGAAGATGATCTCACACTGGCCCGCTCTTGGCTCGCGTCTTCCAAGCGACCCGTGATGATTGCAGGCCTCGACGCTTTGAAGGACAATGCAAGCGCAGCGATTTTGCGATTTTGCGAAGCGCAGAACGTACCGGTCATCACGACATACAAAGCCAAGGGCATCGTCCCGGAAGATCATCCCCTCTGCCTGGGCGGTGCGGGCCTGTCGCCCAAGAACGATGATATTCTGCTGCCCTTTGTGCAGGAGGCCGATCTGATCATTTGTGCTGGCTACGACCCCATCGAAATGCGGGTTGGGTGGCGCGATGTCTGGGATCCCGAAACTGTCAATGTCATCGACATCGCAGCCGAGCCCAACACCCACTACATGCATCAATCGACCCTCCAGCTCGTCAGCCATGTCGGGCTGACGTTGGACGCTTTGTCAGATGGCATTGCGACAACGCCAAGCTGGTCAGGTGGCAGAATTGACTCGGTGCGTGACAACCTGACCACGGCTTTTGTAGAGACGGGGGCGTGGGGACCTGGGGTGGTCATTGATATCTGTCGCGACATGCTGCCAAAGAACACGGTTGCGACGGTCGATTCCGGCGCGCACCGTATTCTGTTGTCACAGAAGTGGCGCTGCTACGCTCCGAAGGGCCTGTTGCAGTCTTCCGCGCTTTGCACGATGGGCTGCGCGGCGCCCTTGGCGATGGGCGCCTCCCTGATCGAACCCGAGCACACCGTTGTGTCTTTCTCTGGGGACGCCGGCATGCTGATGGTCGCCGGTGAATTGTCTACGGCGGCGGAGCTCGGGTTGAAGACCATCTTCGTGGTGTTCGTAGACGCCAGCCTCGCGCTGATTGAAATCAAGCAGCGCGGGCGGCAGCTCAAGAATGCAGGCGTGGATTTTGCCAAACATGATTTTGCCCGGCTGGCGGAGGCTTTTGGTGGGGCGGGTCATACCGTCGGGACGGCAGCAGAACTGAAAGATGCACTTTCTGCTGCACAATCCTCAGATAGCTTCACGGTTATCGCCGCTGTGATTGACAGGGGGGCGTATGATGGACGGATCTGATATGCGGGCCGACCGATTGGCTGCTGTCGCACCTTCAATGATCATGGGACTTGTGGCCAAGGCCCGTGCCCTGAAAGCCAAGGGACATCCGATCATCGATCTTGGGATCGGAGAGCCGGACTTCAAAACGCCCGATCACGTGAAGACTGCCGCGATAGAGGCCATCCATAACGATGAAACGCGCTACACCGTTGTGGCCGGCACGCCAGCGCTCAGGTCCTCGATCTGCGACAAGCTCAAGCGTGACAATGCGCTCGACTATGCACCGGAAGACATCACCGTCTCCGGCGGTGCAAAGCAGGTCATTTACAACGCTCTCGTGGCCTCGCTGTCAAAAGGCGATGAAGTGATCATTCCCGCACCGTACTGGTCATCCTACCCCGATATGGTCGCCATCGCCGATGGCACACCTGTTATCGTGGACTGCCCGCAGGAGGACCGGTTTCTTTTGATGCCGGAACGGCTTGAAAAAGCCATCACGCCGCGGACCAAATGGCTTATGCTGAATTCGCCCTCGAATCCAACAGGCGGGGCCTATAGCAAGGCACAGCTCGCGGTCATTGCGGAAGTGTTGCGCAGGCATCCAAATGTTTGGGTCCTTAGCGATGACATTTACGAGCATCTGATGTTTGAGGTTCACCGCTTCGTCTCGATCCTGAATGTCGCCCCCGACCTGAAACCAAGAACCTTGCTGGTCAACGGCGTCTCGAAGGTTTTCGCGATGACCGGGTGGCGCATCGGCTATGGCGCGGGTCCGGCATCCCTGATCGCGGCAATGAATGCGGTCCAAGGCCAAAGCAGCACACATGCATGCTCCATCTCGCAAGCGGCATCGGTTGCGGCACTTGATGGTCCGACGGATTTCTTTGTGCACCGTGCAAAAAGCTTCGAACACCGCCGCAACATCGTCGTTGATGCGCTGAACGGGATCGACGGCATCTCCTGTTTGCGACCGGAAGGCGCTTTCTATGTCTTCCCACATGTTGGAGGCCTCATTGGTCGGACGACACCCGACGGCGTCATCCTGACGGACGACACCGCGGTCAGCACTTGGCTTCTGGAAACACATCATCTGTCGACCGTGCCCGGTGCTGCCTTCGGGCTGTCACCCCATATCCGCATTTCGACAGCCGCCTCCGAGGATGACCTGCGATCCGCCTGTGTGCGCATCAAAACAGCGGTCGGATCGTTGAAGGTTGCAGCATGACCGGACCTCTGACAGGCCTGCAGGTCCTCGATCTCAGTCGTATCCTGGCCGGTCCCACATGCACGCAGCTTCTTGCGGATTTGGGAGCGGATGTCATCAAGGTCGAGAACCCGCGCACCGCTGGTGATGACACGAGAAGCTGGGGTCCCCCTTTTGTTACTGGCGTCGATGGCAACGCATCGGACCTCAGCACCTACTTCGTTTGCGCAAATCGGAACAAGCGCTCCGTGGCGATCGATCTCGCAAGCCCCGAAGGACAACAGTCCGTCCGGAAGTTAGCGACGCAATCCGATGTACTTGTCGAAAACTTCAAACCCGGTGCGTTGAAGAAGTTCGGTCTGGACCACGAAAGTTTGTCCCGTTTGGCCCCACGCCTTGTCTATTGCTCGATTTCCGGGTTCGGCCAGACGGGACCGAACGCCACCAAACCGGGATATGATCTCATGGCGCAGGCCTATGGCGGGATCATGTCGCTCACAGGCGCACCTGACGGTGAGCCGATGAAAGTCGCTGTCGGCATCGCCGATGTGATGTGTGGGATGTACGCGTCATCCGGCATCCTCGCGGCCTTGCGGCATCGCGATCAGACAGGGGAAGGGCAGCACATTGATCTCGCGCTTGTGGATACGCAGATAGCGTGGTTGATCAACGAAGGCGCCAACTATCTGACCAGCCGCGAATTGCCTCAACGACGGGGCAACGGACATCCAAATATCGTGCCATACGAGGTCTTTCCGGTACGGGATGGTCATGTGGTCATCGCGGTTGGGAATGACAGTCAGTTCTCCCGCTTCGCGGAGTGGATTGGTCACCCGGAGTGGTCCAAGGACTCGCGTTTTGCGACAAATCCCGCGCGCCTGTCCAGCCGCGATATTCTCGTTGATCTGATCTCAGATGCTCTCGCGAGCTTTGAGATAGACAATGTGATCGATGGGCTGGAAGGTGTTGGCGTTCCAGTAGGACCAGTAAACACGCTGGATCGCGTCTTTGGCTCGGATCAAGTAGCAGCGAGGGAGATGCAAGTCAGCATTCCCAGTGCACATGCGGCCTTGGGCAAGATCGACATGATCGGGAACCCGCTGCGTTTTTCCAAAACCCCGGTGAGCTATCGTCGCCCACCACCGAAGTTCGGCGAACACACCGACGAAGTCCTGAGTGAACTGCAATGATCGACGACATCGTCGGGGGCGTCCCCGAGTTTAGCGCCTTTGTAGCCGGTGAGTGGGTAACAGGTGAGGCTGGCTTCGCAGTGTCCGACCCCGCGAGAGGTGAGACCATCATGTCCGTTCTGGACTGTGGTCCACCACAGATTGATGCAGCTCTGCGCGCTGCTGAGAGGGCTTTTGCTGCTTGGCGGCTTTCGTCCACCCATGAGCGCGCGAAGGTACTTCGCGCCTGGCATGACCTCGTCCTTGAGCACAAAGATCCGCTTGCGAAACTGATTACACGCGAGCAAGGGAAACCGTTGCGTGAGGCGGTTGCGGAAGTGGAGAATGCGGCGTCGTATTTCTCCTGGTTTGCTGAGGAAGCGCGTCGCAACCGTGGCGAGGTACTGCCGTTCGACGGCGCCCCTCGTCAGGTGATGGTCGTACATGAACCGGTTGGCGTTGTGGCTGCTATCACCCCATGGAACTTCCCGGCATCTATGGTGGCCCGCAAGGTGGCTCCGGCGATCTCGGCCGGTTGCGCCGTTATCTTGAAGCCTTCTCCGGAAACCCCGCTATCGGCCCTGGCCTTGGCGGCCCTCGGAGAGCAAGCTGGCGTTCCAGCGGGGCTTTTTTCTGTGCTGCCAACAGAGCGACCGGAGACCTTCGGTGAAATCATCTGCGACAGCCCGATCGTTCGGAAACTCACATTCACCGGATCGACGCGCGTTGGGAAGCTGCTGGCGGAGAAGTGCGCCAAAACCGTCAAAAAGCTCTCCCTGGAACTTGGTGGCAACGCCCCGTTCATCGTGTTTGCGGATGCCGATCTCGATCTCGCAGCAAGCCATTTTCTTGAATCGCGCTTTCGCAAAGCTGGCCAAACCTGCATCAGCGCCAACAGGCTCCTAGTGGAGCATTCGGTTGCGGAAGAGTTCGCAGCCCGTCTCAAGAAAAGGATGCTGGCCGATTTAAAGGTGGGAAGTGGGTTGGAGGCGGATACAACCATGGGACCGATGATTTCGGGTGCCGCAGCGAACAACGTCACGGCGCTGGTCGCCGACGCCGTTGGGGCGGGCGCCACCATCTCAATCGGAATCGATCAAGTCTCTGAAAACTGCTATCTGGCACCGGTGCTACTCGAAGATCTCCCAAGCGATGCACCTATCCTGACCCAGGAGATATTCGGGCCGGTTGCGGCGATGACGCGCTTTGCAACAATCGAAGACACAGTACAGCAAGCAAACTCAGTGTCCGCTGGTCTGGCGGCCTATGTCTATTCCGGCGATCTTGCAAAGGCCTGGGCGGTGGGTCGTCAAATCGAATGTGGCCTGCTCGGGATCAATGATCACCGCGTATCGATGGTCGAGGGACCATTTGGCGGCGTGAAAGAAAGTGGTCTTGGAAGAGAGGGTGGGTTGGGTGGGCTCAGGGAGTTTCTTGAAGAGAAACTGATCTCCGTTGGCGGCTTAACCTAAAACCACGGAAACATTGCTAGACGGTGGAGGTCTTCTTGGCTGCCCACGTTTCGGTTAACGCGCGCGAATGGATCGTTTTTGGTGAGACGAGAAATGTCAGCTTCTTTCCTCGGTCCCTGTATCAGCCACATTCAAGATCAAGTGAGCGCAGCGAACGGCATCTGTGGGTGGCTCCTGCATTGCAAGTGTTTTCTGGTGATTTTTGCGGTCGTTTTCGTCAGTACCGTCGTCTGTCCGGCCTGTTTATGTTTTGGCATTGCCTCCACTGGCCCTGATGAGTTCCGCAAGCGAGGTTCCAATCGGCTTATCGACCTCAGAGGGCCGCTGCCGTTCCCGGAGTGTCCTTGCTCTTGGTTGACTTACTTCCGCATCATCACTTCAACGTCTTGCATCTCGTGGGCAATCGGCGCGGTTAGAACGCAGGCTGCCGGTATTCCTGTTTCTTCGTGAGCATTGCCCAGATGGCCCGAGCGGCCTTGTTGGCCATGGCAGTTGTTGCCAGTCGGAACGGTTTGTCTGCGATGATCTTTGCTGTCCACAAATCGACCTTCTCTGGCGAACGTTTCGCCATCACAGCGCGCGATGTCATACCTACGACCAACAGCTTGCGAATGTAGCGATCACCTTGCTTTGTGATCTTGCCCAGACGTTCCTTGCCACCGCTGGATTTGTTGAGCGGGGTCAGTCCCAACCACGCTGCCAGATCGCGTCCAGTCCGGAACTGTTTTGCATCGCCAATCGTAGTGACAATCGCCGACGCCGTGATCGGGCCGATACCAGGCATACGCATCAATCTACGCGCATCTGCATTCAGAAGGGCATGTTGCTGGATCATCTTAGAATAGCCATCGATGCGTTCGTTCAGGCCGAGGAACTGATAGCACTGGATACCGAGCATGCCATTGGCGATCTCCGGCATTTCTGGATGGTCGCCATCAAGGTGACGCTTTGCAAAAGCCGTCACGGCTTCGATCCCGATGGGCAAGATATGCCCAAACTCACGCAAAAGGCTGCGGATCATGTTGGCCAGTTGGGTGCGCTGCCGGACGGCCAGATCTCGAGTCCGGTGGATTGAGAGAATGGCTTGCTGCTCTTCCGTCTTGATCTCGACAAATCGCATTGTCGGTCGACGGACCGCTTCACAGATTGCCTCAGCATCAACGGCGTCGTTCTTGCCGCGCTTCACGTAGGGTTTGACGTATCCAGCGGGCATGAGCTTCACGTCGTGCCCCAATTTGCGCAGCTGACGGCCCCAGTGATGAGACGAGCCGCAGGCTTCCATGCCAACCGTACACGGTGGCAACGTCTCAAAAAACGCCAACAGCTTCGCGCGTTTGATCGCCTTGTTGAAGATCACACGGCCATTCTCCGAAATGCCGTGCACTTGAAAAACATCCTTGGCCAGATCGAGGCCGACGGTCTTTACTGTCATTGGGTGGCTCCTTTCCTTGCAGTCAATCACAACTGCACTTTGGCACATTCGATGCCGGTGGAGCAGGAGCCACCCACCTCATCCGCTTTGGGCCGTTCTATCGATTTGCGGTATGGACTCGGTTATCGAGAGTTGCAGTGACGCGATCGTAACATCTAGTTTTGAACATTCGACAGCGCTTCAAGGCAAAAACTGAGGTGTGTGTTCTTTGGTAACGCGCAGTATCCATTCGACTTTATCGCTTTTGTCGGAGCGGCACCTCCTCCAATCAGAACGAGCAGGAAGTCTTCCAAAGGTGGTAAATGTGCTTCCGAGTTATCAGTTATCTCAGCGATGGAAGCCGTTTCAAGCGCACCGAAAAGGGAGATGGTGATAGGGCCTTCGGCACCAGTGGGGTATTCGTCAAGGTAATGGTGCTCGCCCCAACCAGGATAAAGGAAGACGCTTTCGTAGTAATGCTGCGCCAATCTGTCATACTGAATGCCTAAACCTGCTTGCTCAATTTTCCCATTGCGCACAGCGTTATAGATTTCTCTGACTTTATCATGGACCTCGGGCCATTTGTTGGCTTCAACAGTCGCGCTAAATGAAAGGAGTGCTTGGTTCTTCTTCATGACTCTAAAATCAGAGCGTGGATCGTATGCCGCGCGCATTTCCTGTCGGATTGTCTGAAACATCTTGGAACCCTGGCCGGCTCCTATGTAGTCAATCAGAAGATTTGACCCGATCTGGTCGTTGTCGTCGGCAAACTCTTCAGCTTTTGCGAACAGGATCAACATTTCAGTAGAATCTGGATCAGCGAAGTGAACAGTACCAGTTGGCAATTCAAAAGGCTTCTCTTCTGCGCCGAGTAATGCGTCGACCCATTTCGCAAACGGGAGTCCCCAAGTCGCCGTCGCTTTGGGAAGTTTTTGGACAAGCCGTACCGTGCGGCGCTCTACTTCTTGATCTTCCGATCTCAAGATTGCCTGAGAGGGATGGCCAAAACGAAATTCACCGCCACTCTCTTCGGCGGCTGCATCACCGGGTTCATACTCAAGGAAATCTGCAATTTCATTCAGAACGTCTGATGGCATTCTGGTTCTGGTGGAAGTGTTGAGGCTGAGTTTTTGGAGTGCTCTTGCATACCAGCCGCTGGTGTATTCCGGTTTAAGCAAAAGGTTCTCTAGATGAACGAGCGTTTCCGGAAAAACTTCATCCGGAGCTGAGATGGTTAGCAACAGATTTTGTCCATTTGTACCGACCTGCTGCTCTATCCCATTTAGTTTTAAGAACTCACGGATTTCATATGACGAACGGCTCGATGTCCCTCCTGACACGACACTTGAGAGACCGGCCTTCAATGCAGATACACGTTCCTTGGTTGAACGATCTATTGGCCAAACAAGTGTTAGTGCTGAAAGGCCGTTTTGAAGGGGCGAAAGGGTAATCAGCTTTGCGTCGCCAGATGTTGCAACAAGCTCTGCTCGCAACGGCTGCGGTGACAGCATGCAGAGTACAACCAATAGAGTTAAGATGAGCTGGACTTTGAATGCTTGCATGTCAGTCTGTTTTCTCGGCCAGGATGACAGAGGTTGCCGATGGTTTCATAGCCGTTTCTGCGAAATCAATAACTTCTTGATCTGTGGTTTTGCCGAGTATGTCAGCGAATACTGACGGGCTAATTGGAGGGAAGCCATCGGCTGCCACATTCTTCAGAAAGTACAAAAAGTCTGAGGGCCGACGCGTGGCGATTTGAGCGTTAACTATTTCTTTTTTTCGTGCCTGATTGATCTCTGTTCTGCTGATCGGTTCGGTCAACAAACCGGCCATAACCTCATTTAGTCTGTTGTGCGCCGCGCCCAAGGTGAAACCGGGCATGAGCTGCATATCAATAGTGAGCTCAAGATCAGCGTTCTTTGCAAAGTACCATTCTGAATTGAAGTCAAGAAACCTCTCGTCTTCAAAGTACAAAGCCTTGACCAGCCTCTCTTGCAAAATGTTGATCGTGATGAAGAAGGCGCCTTGCATATCAATGCTGGTTGATCTGTCTTGGAAGTCGACGAATTTTGCGAACTGCACTGTGTCATACGCCAACTTGTCCGACTTTATGTGCTCAACGGACCTAAGTTCTGGATCAGGTTTCTGATCTAACCAAGGCTTTTGAGGAACCTTTGAGGGTTGGGTGTCGCCAAAAACTCGCGCGACTAGTTCAGCGGTTGCATCTGGTTCAACCATACCCGACACGATCAGAGTAACATTGGATGGAACATAGTGTTCCTTGTGGAACTGATAGGCCTTCTCAAGAGTCAACTTGGGTAAATCTTCAACGTCGTTGTTTGCACGACCGCGCAGAGTGCCATACAGATTTTGAAGTGCCTTTCGTCTCAACCATCGATAGGGTGACTGTCTTTCGTGAAGCAGTGTTTCACGTTGAACGATGTCAATTTCACTTTCCGCAAAGCCTTCTGGCAACTTTGGTGTGTCAAGGACGGCACGAGACAGCCGCAACATGGTTTCTAGCTCAGCAGGAGCGCCAGTGTTGGTGTAAACCGTTGATACATTGTATGTCGTTGCGTGGACATCGCGCTCCCGAGGTCTTCTAAGAACTGTGAAGTCGGACGAAAAAGCGGCCAGATGCTCGATCAGATGAGCCGTGCCAGAAGGTTCCGGATCGTCATATGCCCCCGATAGAACGATCAACTGCACATCTACACGGTGGAAGCCATCTGTCGGAACAACATAGGCTGCGTGCAACCCGCCTTTTTCAGAAAGCGGCATGACGCTTTGAGCATGTACCGTCCCACAAACGATCAAAAATGCCAGCGATAAGAAACACTTAGCTGCGTGCATAATAGGCCTTTGACAATATCATCTGAGGAAATGAGCCCCTGCCTGTTGGAGAAGTCGGAAAGCGACTTTTCTTTGCATAATAATTGCGTGAAATTAATCGAATTGAAAAGACCGTGCTTTCAGAGTCCGCGAACAAGACGTGCGACAAATTATTCGCCCGTCGCACGTTCGGCTTTTTTCGAGCTACTTTGCGTCCGTATTTTAACCGCGCCGAAAGACATGCTCCAGATGGAGACCTGGTCCGCGACCTTTTTTATGGAGCCAACATTGCCAGTGTTCGGGTTGTCGCAAAGCAACCAGATCCGCATTTAAGTCCTTTGCAGTGATTGCATCAGACCAAACTGAGTTGTTTGGATAAACCGACGGGATCATATTTCTTGACGGATCTGTTGCAAAGTTTTGCCGTTTGACGCTCTTAGATTTAGCGAGTTGATGGCTTTTTGTAATTTCAAGACGAAAGTTGGTTCATGATTTCCTTCAAAGGCGCACATTTTCAGAATGATGTGATCCTGTTCGCGGTGTTCTTCTGTGTCCTTTTCGGCGTGTTGTATCGCGATCTGTAAGAGATCATGCACGAGCGAGGCGTTGCGGTGGATCACACCACGCTGGAGCGCTGGGTGACACGGTATGCAAGCGCGATCACTGAAGTTGCCCGTCATTGCAAGGGTCAATGCGACCGCTCTTGGAGAATGGATGAACGAACAGCAAAGTGAAAGGTACGTGGATCTATCTTCATCGAGCCTTAGACAAACAAGGTAAGACGCTCGATTTCATGATTTTAGAACGTCGCAACAAGCTGGCAGCCACAAAGCTCTTCGCCAAAATGCTGGAGGTCAATGGTCTTCCACGAAAGATTGTTATCGACAAAAGAAGTGCCAACACTGCTGGCATCAAGGCAATCAACAAGATGCTTGCGGGCTTTGGCTGCCCAACCCCGATCGAGATGGTCAGTCATGAATATTTGACGGATGTATTTGACAAGAACTTTTTGAGGCACCGGGCCCTTGTCTTTGGGTGAGCTACTAAGGTGCGACGGGCTTTGCCATCGGAGATTTCTGTTTCCACTTTTTTACGAAACGCCGGTAAACCTCTTCCGCGTGACCGACAGCTTCTCTCTCCCGATCGCGCACTGATTTGAGGCTGTAGTCGGCAGCTGAGCCTTTCGTTCTTCCACCGCGGTGAGAGGGGTAGCCAGCGGCCAGTTCCAGCTTTCTCAGCTTCCAGTTCAACAGAGCGGGACGGCTCCAGATAAATTCTTCGTCCTTGGAGAGCATGTGCCAGATGACCACTGTCAGCTTCCGCGCTGTTGCCACCGCCGCGATTTGGTTGCCCCGCTTTTCCCTGATCCTCCGAAAGAAGGCTCTTAGTGGTCCGGGCGTACGGGACACCGACCAGGCTGCTTCCACCAGCATCGCCCGTGCATGCGACCGTCCCTGCTTAGTGATCCGGCCATGATAGGCGGCTTTGTCTCCAGATTGGCGTACCCGGGGATTGAGACCGAAATAGCTGACGAGCTTCTCCGGAGACGAGAAGCGCCCGATATCGCCAATTGCCGCCAGAACGCTCAGAGCGACGATCATGTTGACGCCGGTGATTGTCATCAGCTGTTTCACGCGCGGCTCCTGAAGTGCTGTCTGTGCAAGGTCTTCGTCGATCTGTTTCAACTCGAGACCGAGACGGTCCAACTCACCGGCATGACGGAGGATGACGCGCCGCTGGTCTTGCGCGACGGGTTGTTCCGCCAGCCATTTCCTCCCACGCTTTGTGAAAAGAGACGCATTGTACGGCGGGATCAGATTGGCATGCAGTACCGAATGGATCCTGTTCTTGAGGCGGGTCATTTGGGAAACCAGCTGCACCCGCTCAGCCACGACCCGACGCAGCCTTTCCGTTTCTTCATCCGGCATCCAGACTTCTGGCAGAAAGCCACTGGCGTGAAGCTTCGCCAGAACACTTGCATCGATCTTGTCGGTCTTGACTTTGGCCCAGGCGATGGAACGAACGAGCAGTGGGTTTGAGATGATAACTCGGCTCACAAAAGGGGACAGCAGCCGCACGATGGCCTTTGTGTTGACTGTCGCTTCCAGGACGACCTCGTCCTCCACATGCAGCCGCTCTGCAAACTTCAGGATGTGTTCTCGCTCAAGCTCGAGGCGACCGGCATCCCGAATCTTACCATTCTCCAGAATCGCCACCTGAGCAAAGGTGCGATGCACATCAAGCGCAATGACTTTCATGACCGGCTCCTTTCCATGGTCAGCAACCAAGGGAGCCAGCGGGCTACACGACAACTACGGATCCGCGCTCGCAGCGCAACCGGGCAAGTCGAAGGGGCGGCCAGATAACAACTCGAGCTCGCAGCTCATCAGATACTTCGGCCTGCCCGCCATTCGTGCTCCCAACGCCCCAATCCCGGTGGACCAATAGTAATCCACATCGAAGCCTTCAGAACCTCCGATTGAAACGTCGCGATCATTCATGCCGGATAACGACATCGTCGAACAAGACTATCATTTCATCAAGAGATGAACTCGCCCGATGCTCGGCTTTAAGTCCTTTGTCACTGGCTCGGCAACACTTGCTGGCATCGAGATGTCGCACATGATCCGTAAGGGTCAACTCACGCCCGGA
The DNA here is from genome assembly GCF_056536245.1 of Ruegeria sp. AJ12. Lineage (NCBI taxonomy): Bacteria > Pseudomonadati > Pseudomonadota > Alphaproteobacteria > Rhodobacterales > Roseobacteraceae > Ruegeria > Ruegeria sp. AJ12. The sequence continues at coordinate 3,553,390 of NZ_JBQFJJ010000001.1, read as the reverse complement.
GCCTGTCCTTTTAAACAGTTCGCTGAGCTGGCTGCCTAACTTCAACGCGATCTCCAAGACAGCTCGGCGTGCTAGTAACTTTGCAACAAAGCCGATTTAGAGTCCGAGGTCTGACAAACCTGGGTGGTCATCTGGTCGGCGACCCTGTGGCCAGTGGAACTTGCGATCTACCTCTTTGATCGGAAGGTCATTGATGCTGGCGAAACGGTTGGCCATCAAACCATCTTCGTTGAATTCCCAATTCTCGTTGCCGTAGGACCGGAACCAGTTTCCGCTGTCGTCGCGCCATTCATAGGCATAGCGGACCGCAATCCTGTTGCCGGTGAAGGCCCAGAGTTCCTTGATCAGGCGGTATTCATTCTCGCGTTTCCACTTGTCGGTGAGAAAGGCCTGCGCTTCGTCGCGGTTGGTCACAAAATGGGAACGGTTCCGCCACTTGGTGTCTGTGGTGTAGGCCAGCGCGACTTTCGCGGCATCGCGCGTGTTCCAGCCATCTTCAGCCAGACGGACTTTTTCTCGGGCTGTTTCTTCGGTGAAAGGTGGGAGGGGCGGGCGGCTCATGGTCGATTCCTTTGCATTGAAGACTGCGTCAGCCTCCAGGGGGGGTTAAAAAGACTGATCGGTACTGTTATTACCTCTGCGCGACCCCTAAAGTCAAACCTTTAAAAGAGGGTTTTCTGTTTTACTTGGCTTTTTGGGCAAAATCAGTATACAGAATGACCAGTATCTTCAGAGACGAAAAATGCGACCTTCAAAACGCGAAGAACTTGTAAGCAAGGCCCTGGATGTCTTTTATCGAGGTGGTTTTCACGCGACCGGCATGGACATGATCGTCGAAGAAACGGGTATTTCAAAGACCGCGATCTACAACCATTTCAGAACCAAAGACGATCTGATCCTTGCGGTCTTGCGACGTCGTGACGAGGTTTTCAGGAACTGGCTTTTCAAGCGTATGGCCGAGTTGGGAACCTCGGAAGTTGACCAACTTGCCGTAATGTTTGACGCGCTTGGCGAGTGGTTCAACGAGCCTTCGTTCAAGGGCTGCATGTTCATAAAAGCAGTCGCGGAGTTTCAAGACCCTGACCATCCGGCTTTTAAACACTCTGTTGAACATAAATCGCTCATTGAGGCGCATCTATTCACCTTGGCCAAGAAAGCCGACCTGCAGGATCCGGAAACGCTTGTTAAGCGGCTCCTTATTCTCAAGGAAGGCGCAGTTGTTGCTGCGCAGTTTGGGTCAATCGAACGACCGGCTGAAGAAGCCAAGGCAACTGCACGCATTCTGATAGCGGCGGCCAAACCGCATTAGGGTAGGGGGCGTATCGCCCTCCCGCATGATGTCAAAGCGGTGATAGAGGCTTGCGACGTCGTAGACTTCGACTTGGGCAAGCGGGACACCTCGGCCGTGGCCGCAATGTCGGATGCAGAAATATGGCTGCGTTTGTCCTGAATAACCTGCCGCCCTTTGGGCGGCAAAGGATCGCGGCGCTTGTACCTTTGGGGGCAACTTGATCCATCATTGCGTCTTATTCGATCGGGTTGTTTTTCTACTGGAAAGCTGGCGAGCCTTTACAGCTCGCCAGAGGATGGTCCCTGATAGTGGAGTGCTGGGACCACAGGGAGACACCCTATTCAGCCGGAACTGCGTCCGGATGGGTCGTCTCTACATGATGCCGTGATGCGACTGGTTTCACCATGAGGTTGGCAAAGAAGGCAATCACAAGCAGGGCAGCCATCGCGTACATCGTTGTATTGTACAGAGATGGTGTTGGGTCGACAGTGCCCGCCGGGGCGATTTCCATCAGTCGCGCAATGGTAACCGTGTTTGCGTCGACCAGTTCCCGCAACTGAGTCAATGGCGCACCGAACCGCTCTGCGAACGCGGTAGGATCCACCTTCGACGCGAGATCATTGATCGCATTGTTCCGAGACAGATCACGCAAGTAGGTGATTGCAAATGGCCCAAGAACACCCGCGGTTGACCAGGCAGTGAGAAGGCGACCGTGGATACCGCCAACGTGCATCGTACCAAACATGTCGGCGAGATAAGCTGGGATTGTCGCAAACCCACCGCCATACATCGTGAAGATGATCATCGTTGCGATGTAGAACCCGATCAGCGCGGTGGTACCCCCCAGGCCTGCCCAAAACGGGATCGAACAGTACAGGATCGTGCCGAGAACAAAGAAGCAGTGATAGGTGTTCTTCCGCCCGATGAAGTCCGATGTAGACGCCCAGAAAAAACGCCCAACCATGTTGAAGACCGAAATCATCAGAACGTAGGTTCCGGCAAATGCTGCGGTGACGATAGCAAGGTCTCCAAAGATTTCGTTGATCATCGTTTTGGCAACTCCGATCACACCAATCCCCGCAGTCACGTTAAAGCAAAGGACGACCCACAACAGCCAGAATTGGCGTGTCTTTAGAGCCTGATCGATATGGACGTGGTTTTGCGTTACCATTCCTGATGCCGATGGTGCCGGTTGCCAGCCTTCAGGTTTCCAACCCTCACGCGGCACGCGGTACTGAAATGCGGCGATCATCATGACGATGAAATAGCCAATACCCAAAGTCATAAAGGTCGATGCTGCACCGGTGTTCCCGGTTCCAACCACGTAGACGCCTGCTTCGCCACCGAATGCGGCTGCCTGCTGCGCAGAGGCAACGACGATCTCGACTTTGCCGGCTGCCGTTTCCGCAAAGCGACGTCCACCTTCTGTTATGAGATTTTCAGCACTTTCTGCTCCGAGGTAGTCCGGGGCCTTCTGATAGACGCTGAGCAACCAGCCAATCAGCGGTGCACCAATCATTGCGCCACCGCCAAAGCCCATGATCGCCATACCGGTTGCCATACCCCTGCGGTCCGGGAACCATCTGATCAGTGTCGATACGGGAGATACATAACCAAGCCCGAGGCCAGCGCCACCAAACACACCATATCCCAAGTACAAAAGCCAAAGTTGATGCGTCGAGATACCAATGGACCCAATAACAAAGCCCCCGCCCCAGAGGGTTGCCGCGACGACGCCCACATACCGGGGACCGACTTTCTCCAACCACTTTCCGCCGAAGGCTGCCGCAAGCCCAAGCACCACAATGGCAACCGAGAAGATCCAAACCACCGACGACAGGCTCCAGTCGCTTCCCGATGAGGCCACAACCCCGAGTTCGCGTGTCAATGGAGGGTTAAAGACCGACCAAGCGTACACGGAGCCGATGCACAAGTGAATTGCGATTGAGGCCGGTGGAACCCGCCACCTGTTGTAGCCGTCCGGGGCCACAATATTTTCTTTGCGCAGGAACCCAAGAGGCCCGCTGACAGCATCTGACATGAGATAGCTCCTCCCTACAAAACAGGGGCTCCTCGCCCCCTTAAGCGGAGCTCTCAACGATAACTGTCTACTGCAGTATGCCGCAGCCCCGCGCATAGGTTGTTAAGAGGTTCTTGACCTTGTCAACGTATGTTTAATATAAAAAACAATGAGTTAGAAGATATGCGCCGCATCGCAGAAAGGTAAGATTGACCACTAATTCTGCCAATTCCGAGCACGTGGTCGGACAAAATGTCCAGGAATAGTGAGGACCGAGTAACTTAAGCGTCCAAGATGTCTGCGGCAGGGCACCAAACAAAAAACTGTGTGCCTAGCCCCTCAGCGCTCTCTACCGTGATCATCCCGCCAGCCCGAGCAATCAAAGCCTGGCTAATTGATAACCCCAATCCGGTTCCTTCAGCGATCTTCGTGGTGAAAAATGGGTCAAACACCTTGTTCAGTCGTTCTGCCGGGATCCCTGGACCGGAATCGGAGACCACAATTTCCGCGCCAGCTTGCCCATCTCGTTCAGCCGGGCGCGTGGTGACTTCCAAGGTTCCGCCGTCGGGCATCGCTTGAGAAGCATTGATGAACAGATTTACAAGCACCTGCACCAACTCGGATGCGATTATCTGGATCGGCGGGGCAGGGACATGAGAAATTATTGGTTCGATACTGTGTTTTCGAATATCTGCCATGACGAGAACAAGCGCATCCTCGGCACAGTTCTCTACGTTGACATAAACTGCCTCATCTGAGATTTCGCCGGGTCGGGAGAAGTTCAGCAGTTTACCGACAATGACATTGATACGATGCGTCTGCGCGTCGATGAGATCCAGTTCCAATCTGTGGTCGTTTTCAACCTCTTCAGACATCGAGCCACGCAATACCTCCAGATTGCCTTGGATGACCGCCACGGGGTTGTTGATCTCATGAGCCACACCGGCGGTTATTTCTCCGATAGAGGCCAGTTTTTCGGACATCACGAGTTGCTGGAAGGTGGCTTCAAGCTTCTGATTGGCCTCCCTTAGTTCCTTTGTACGCTTGTCGACCTGCTCATTCAGCGTCCCCGCATAACCGCGGAGCTCTTCATCACGTTCTTTGACCTGGTCCAAAAGACGATCAAGATGTCGGGCAACAGTCCCGATCTCATCTTGGGACTGTCCCTTGCCAATTCTAGCTTCAAGATCACCTTGTTCGGCGCGTGCCATAATGGCTGTCATCTGCTCCAAAGGTGAAAAGATGCCGCGTGCCAGTCTTAGGAATAGCGGAACGGAGATACACAGGACTGCGAAAAAGGCGAAGATGAGTGAAAGAATGGTCGTATTGCGCTGCGTGGTGAAGGGGGATTCCAAGAACCCGGTATAGAGCATCCCGATACGCTCACCCGCGACATCAGTGACCGGAACGTAGCCCGAAATATACCAATCGTTGACGACAAAGGCACGATTGAGCCATGGATGCCCATCACGCATGACCTGGTTCCAAACGACTTCTGACACCCGCGTACCCAGTGCCCGTTCTCCTTCGAAGAGGCGAACATTCGTACTTATCCTTACATCATCAAGGAAAAGGGTGGTGGTCCCTTGGCGAGTCTCATCGGATTCTTCGTCTCGGTAGATCAACGCATTCATTGTGTCGATCACATCAAGGTTTCGATTTAATAGCCGTCCCCCCACCAGCACGGCATCGCTATCGCTCGCCCTGTGGGCGGCCAAAAGCATCATACCCCTTGTCTCAACCTCTTTTTCGATGGGGCGTGCTGCCTCAGTAGGGACCAATGGGATCTCGGCCAGAGTTGCCAAATCTGGCGAAATCGCATTGAGCTCTTGGTCGGAGAATATCGCCAGCCCGGCACTTGGTTCATCCGGTAAAGCTAGGGAGGCTATAGGAAGCGCACTCAACGGAAAATCCCGCCCCTCAATCTCACCGTAGAACAAGAGATCAAGCCCCATCCTTGCGCGTTCCGCTTCTAAAATACCTGCGAGAGCAGTGTCTCCGTCTGCAAGAGCGGCGGCAAAGCGAACAGACCGGGCCAGTGCCGCGACATCGGACGCCTGCGTTGCTTCGATTCTACCAAAATACTGTTCTGCGACCCTGAGATCGCTCGCAACCTTGGCCAGCAGCAATTCATCGAACTTGTTGATCCAGCGGACCATCGTCACACCCAGCAGAAGAGGTAACAGAACAACCAACGGCAGGAGCGCTAAGATCAGAAGCCGTATCCGAACAGAGCGCACTGCGGGGACTAAACGCCCCATGCCTGACATTTTCGATCAATGGTTTTTCTGGCCAATCCCAATCTGCGGGCCGCTTCAGCCCGGTTACCTGAGCAGGCATCTAACACAGCAAGGATGTGGCGGCGTTCTACAGCGGACAGGCTTTGTGCCTCAGACCCTTGCGGACCAACTTCAACGGCTGCTTCAAATGTTCCTCGGATCAGCGCCCGTTCAACAACGTTGCGCAGTTCCATGACATTTCCGGGCCAAGGATGTGCCATGAGTTGCCGTCGCGCCTTTAGAGTAATTTCCGGTGCGACAATTCCCATACGCTCACAGAGTTTGTCGCGAAAAAATTCAGCAAGAACCGTGATATCCTCGATACGCTCTCTCAAGGGAGGCAGGGGGATTTCATCGATGTTGAGCAAGTAATAAAGATCAGCTCGAAATCGGTTCTCATCGACCAGTTTCCTAAGTGAATGTGTCGCCGAGCAGATCAAACGGACATCCAGCGGAAAACTACGCTTGGCTCCAACCGGTCTGAACTTCCCATTTGTCAAACATTCAACCAGAAGATTCTGGCACCCAATTGAGAGGCGGTCGACATCTTCAAGAAACAGTGTCCCTCCGGCGGCATTGAGCAGCAATCCGAGTTGCTGATCTCCAACATGCCCCTCAGCTGACACGCGCCCGAACAGGCTCTCCCTGAAAGCATCTTCATCCAACCCATGGCACTGCAGCCATACGAAGGGGTGGTCGGCGCGGCCTGAGCGTGCATGAAGCATACGCGCTGCTATTTGTTTGCCTGAGCCGGTCTCTCCATGAATGACGGCATGTGCGTCAAACACAGCAGCACGGTCTATACGGTCCCTAACGCCCTGGATGGGCTCTGAATTGCCCAAAAGCGCATGCCTGTGTCTGAGCAAATCCTGCCCAGTTTCAAGTTCGTTTCTAAGAACACTATTCTGCCGCTTGAGGTTTGTTCGGGTAAGATTTTGAGCGATTGCATTCAGGATCTGATTGGAGCGGAAAGGTTTGAGCAGGAAATCCGATGCACCCGCGCGAATGGCAGCTATTGCTATTTCCAGGTCAGCATATGCAGTCATCAGGATCGTGTCTGAAAAAAGACCAACCTTTTGCTGTTCGGCCAACCACTCAACACCTGTTTGGGTTGGCATAACATTGTCCAATATGATGATGTCATAGTTGGATTCATCCAGCCGTTTCGTGGCGTCTTGCGTATCGCCCGACACGTCAACCTTCGCACAATAGTTCGAAAGAGTTTTTTCAAGGAAGTTCCTCATGCCTGGCTCGTCATCAACGACCAGGACATTTGCGCCGGACAGGATCCCGTCGAACCCATCCAATACTCCCTTGGTTGCGTTGCTTAGGCTGAGCTGGCCATCCTCCATGCTATCCTCCCCGAGACTACGCACCTTCTCGAAAAACCTCATGGGCCATCTAGATAGGGCACGTTTTATTACTGATTGGTCTTTTATCTCTCGGCTCTTTTATGAAAAAAGTCAACTTCAGGTCAAAACAGAGCCAACAAAGGAGCACCGTAGCACTAAAATCAATCAAGGAACATTCTGTCAATTTAAGGGTTGATCAGTTTTACCGCGCCTTGACGGGTTGAAGTGAAAAAGGTTGTTCACAGGTAGGTAAAAACGGGTCGTCAGCTTGGACTCCGTGGCAAGTTTCCACTTTCTCGGCAGCAATCATGAGGCAAATGGCCCGTACGGACAAAGATCCATCCGCCGGGAAAACTTAGCGTTTCCATACGCAGTTATTGGCAAAAGCACTAAACTCAGTCTTAAAAAGAACAGATCAGTCTTTTTAGTCCTCGATCAAGTTTTATCAAATTCCAGCCCACAGGGCGCGATGATGGCCCGTTCTCCACTTTCAACATTGATTGAAAACTCTGCATTTGAATAAGACCATCGACCAAACGGTGCCTAACCCCCTGTTCATGATGGCATTGGTGTTGAACACCGACATGCAGCGAAGGGTGAAATCAGGGACCGAACACCAGAAGGCCGGCGCTACCGCATGGCCGCGCTCAAGTCGCCTCGCCGGTCAAGCTACTTCAGAACAACAGACCCGTTCGGAGTGTCGATGTTTGCCACAAAGCGGTGTTCATCAGCCTTTCGCACCGGCACGTCACATCCGATCGCATCATACACCGTTCGCAACTCCTCGGCGTTTGGGTCTTCAACCGAAAAATCAACGAGGCTGACACCGCCAGGCGCGTTTGCGGCGGGATGGGGCGAGTTTTGCCAATCAATAAAGAAAGGCAGACGATCCGGCCAACGATCATCCGATACCCACAGAATAGACCAGTCAAGCCGCTCGTCTTCGGGGGTGTTGCGGCTCATGGCCACCGGCTCGCTTACATTTAGACCAACGCCGCCCGCGCTGCTGGCAACACCGGTCAGATCGTTTGTTGCCAAGGCAAACAGCCAAAGTTTCGGAGCGGGCAAGGCCGCAAGCTGACCGCCAAGAGTTCCTTCTAGATCCTGGGTCGGATCAGGCGAGATGACCTCAATGTACGTCGTTGGTGACAAACTCAAAAGGGCATTCCGTGTGCCGAGGCCGGGATGTCTGCCGCCCATCATCGGTTTGACGCCGGTCATCTCCGCCATGAGTGCGACACCGTCGTCCAGATCAGGGGCCGCCCAAAGCAGATGGTCCAAGGTTACAGGCATTGAGTTCTCCATGGCTGTTTTTTATTGAGAAGCGGAGTTGCTGTCGTACCGCCGGTGACCTCGTTCAATGCAGAGGTTCGCTCCACAAAAAGAGCAAGAAGCTATTCCAGTTTCATAATGGCCTGAGCGACCTGTCGTACACGGTGCCTGTCACTAGAGTTGTTCAAATCGAGCGGGCCTGTTTTGATGACGATCGCATGGGTCAACAGGCCCAGAATGGTTTGCATCATGATCCCGATCAGATGCGCGGGATCCTTGCAGCCGCGGGCCTGTAGGTCTGACCCGAGGTGTTCCAGCAGTCGCGCTTCGATCAAACGCCTGACGTCGCGCAGCGGCTCCCAAAGCTCCCTGTTGACGTTGATGTTTTCAACCATCGCCCGATAGGTGCCGTGGTTGATCCGAAACTCTTCTATCAGCGCGTCGATATAGCGGTCGACCACGTCTTCAAAGCCGCAGCCAGCGCAATCCACCGCGTTAAAACGGGCGCTCGCGGCCTCAAAAAATGCGGCTGTTAGCCGAAGCATGACAGCCTCTTTCGATCCGAAATGGTGATAAAAGCTGCCCGCTGAGACACCAGATTTCTTTATGATTTTCGAAACATGGGTGGCTTCGTACCCAAGCTCATTGATCAGCGCATCTGTCGCCTCAAGCACCTTTTGCTCTGTCACCAAACTGCGCTGTTGCTTCTTTGGTTCATGCTGATCGGTTGACATGTCTCGGCCTGATTGCAAGAAAATACTAGAATTAGAATACTAGTTCTAGTAGTGACGTGCAAGCTTTTACCTGGCCGCGATGCCCGGTGCCACGGAAAACAAGGAGGATAGAAAGATGTTCAGGACCGTTTTCGCAGCAGCCATGATGACGGCTTGCGCCACGACCGCCATTGCCGAGGTCACATTACGTGCAACCACGGCCGCGCCACCAAAGACACCTTGGGTGACACGGCTGGAAGATATGGCGAAGGACCTTTCCAACGCATCGGACGGGGCCATGCAGATCGAGGTTTTTCCGTCCAGCCAGTTGGGAACCGACGTGGAAACCTTGCGCCAGGTCGTGCGCGGGCGAATCGACATGGGGCATTTTTCCATCAACGCTTCAGCCTCCATCGTGCCCGAAGTGGCTCTGATGGCATCGCCTTTCTTTTGGGACACCACGGCGCAGGCCGACTGCGCAATTGACAATCACCTGACCGAGATTTTCTCTCCTCTCTTCGAGGCGAAGGGTCTGAAAATCGTCGAATGGCAGGAACTGGGTTGGCAAAACCTGTTTGGCAAAGAACCGATGCTGGAACCCGGAGATGTCGCTGGTGTCAAAACCCGTGTAACGCCTGCGGAAAACCATGATATTTTCTGGCGCAACACCGGCGCGAATGGTGTGCCGCTGCCTTTCAGCGAAATTGCGACCGGGCTTCAGACCGGGCTTGTCGATGCAGGTGAGTTGCCCATTATTCCATACGTGGCGGCCGGGGTTGGCAAATTGGCCCCGCACATGATGGAAACACGTCACATCTACCAGCCCTCCCTGCTTGTGATCAGCACCAAGGTCTGGAACGGACTGACCGAAGACGAGCTGCAAAAGTTCAGCGCGTCGTTGAGCGATGCGGAAGAGCTACGCCAATCGGTGCGCGGGGTGTCGGACTCTTTCGTCGCAAAGCACGCGGAAGACGGCGGTGTCATCCACGAGCTCACCAAAGAGCAGCGGAACGCATGGGCCGCATTGTTTACGCCCGAACTGCAGCAGGAGCTGATCGCGTCTATCGGTGGGCAGGCGGCCGAGGTCTATGACGCGGTGGTTGCCGCGCGCGACGCGTGCACTGTCACCCAATGAAGCGTTTTCTGGCCATCCTTTTGGTCATTGAGACACTGGTCGCGGGGGTATTCTTTGCCCTCGCCGCCACAATTCTCTTTGCGGATGTTGTGATGCGAGAGCTCTTTGAAACTCCAATCTGGGGTGGCCAGCGCATTTCGGTGTTTCTGGCCAACAGCGCCGCTCTGATCGGGTTGGGGGTTGCCGCCGCATTGAACCGGCATTTGCGCCCGGCGGTGTTGGATGCGGTGTTTCCGGAACGATTTAGTCACGTTGTTGATACGATCGGGCATTTGGTTTCGGCCCTGGTTTTGTTTGCTGGCGCATGGTTCGCGCTGCAATTGGTAGCTGAAAACCGAGAACTTGGCTTTACCGCGCCGCCCCTGAAAATCCCGATCTGGATCCCTCAGATGGCACTCTTCTACGGCCTGACCTCTGCCGGCCTGAGATATCTGTGCTTCGCGCTCAGGCCTGATCTTCAACCCAAAGATATCGTGACACACTGATGCCGGCCTCTGTTCTTTTGCTGATCACCGTTTTGGTTCTTCTGGCGTTGCGTCAGAATATCATGGTCATCTTGGCTGTCGTGGTGGCCTGGGTGCATCTGTACTGGGGTGATGGCGACCCCATCTACATGCTCGAAGATGCCTGGGCCGCTATCGATAAAGAAGCCCTGCTGGCCATTCCAATGTTCCTGTTGGTTGGTGCTGTTATGACCCGTGGGTCCATCGCCGAACGGCTGATCGACATCATGGTGGCCGTGACAAAGTCTTTCAGGGGCGGATTGGGTGCCGCATCTATCCTGTCTTGTGCCATCTTTTCCGCGATCTCCGGGTCATCCGCGGTCACCCTCTTGGCGGTCGGGGCTGTCCTTTATCCCGCGATGATGGGCGAGGGGTATCCCAAGAAGTTTGCGCTTGGCTCGCTCACCAGCGGCGGGACCTTGGGGATCATCATCCCACCGTCCATCCCGTTGATCATTTATGGAATCGCAACCGAAACATCGATTGTGGATCTGTTCTTTGCAGGGATCATTCCCGGCCTGATCCTGACAGCGGTGATGGTTGTTTACGCCCTTGTCGTGAATCGGGCCGTGCCTTTGCCCAGGGAAAGTGACCGCCCTTCACTCCGGCAGGCACTACGGCGCGGTTGGTCGGCACTTCTCTTGCCTGTCCTCCTGCTTGGCGGCATCTATTCCGGCTATTTCACGCCGACGGAGTCTGCCGCAGTAGCTTTGTTCTATGCTCTGCTGGTCGAGATATTCCTGCATCGCGAACTATCGTGGAAAGACGGTTACAATATTGTTCAGGAAACCATTGCGATGCTGGGCAGCATTATCCCGATCATCGCGATTGCCGTCAGCGTCAATGTTTTCCTGGCGACCGAAGGTGTGCCGCAGATGGCGACAGAGTTGCTGCAAAGCAATATAACGAACCTGATCGTGTTTCTGATCTTCGTGAACATATTGCTGCTGCTCGTGGGCATGATCATGGACACGGTGTCGGCCATTCTGGTTTTGGCACCCCTGTTGATGCCGGTGGCGCAATCCTATGGGATTGATCCGATCCACTTTGGGATCATCATGGTGCTCAATCTGGAAATCGGTCTGCTGACGCCGCCCATGGGTATCAACCTTCTGGTTGCAACCACCGCCTTCAAGGAGCGGTTCCTTCTCATCACCAGATCGGTTTTGCCGTTTATCGGGTTGATGATCATCGTTCTTCTTTTCGTCAGCTTCGTTCCCGCACTCAGTGTTGGGCTGCTGTAGGCACGGGCTCCGCCTCACTGCTGGCCCGGCCGTCACCACCATCAGATAAAGACATCAAAAATGTTCACCGAAACAGAAATCTCCGAGTTCGTCAGCCTCAGACGAGATCTCCATCAGACTCCAGAGCTCTTGTATGACCTGCCAAGAACTGCGGCCAAAGTCGCATCCTGTCTGCGTCGAATTGGCGTTGACGATGTCTTCGAAGGTATTGGTCGCACCGGCGTCGTCGCTGTCATTGAGGGCAAGACCAACACATCGGAGAAAATGATTGGCCTGCGCGCAGACATGGATGCGTTACCTATCGCAGAGACCAGTGGAAAGCCCTGGGCATCAAAATCTGAAGGCAAAATGCATGCATGCGGCCATGACGGACACACGGCGATGCTCTTGGCCGCCGCGCACCACCTTGTAAAAACCCGCTCCTTCAATGGAACCGCAGTGCTGATCTTCCAACCGGCCGAGGAGGGCGGCGCGGGTGGAAAAGCTATGATTGACGATGGTCTTTTTGAAACATGGCCCTGTGACGAGGTCTACGGCCTGCACAATTTCCCAGGCTTGCCAGTGGGCCAATTTGCCACCACACCCGGCCCTATCATGGGTTCCGTCGATGAAATCCGGATCGAGATCAAGGGGCAAGGTGGCCATGCCGCCATGCCCGAAACCACGATTGACCCCATACCAATATCTGCAGCCCTGATTCAGGGCATCCAGACCATCGTGTCTCGCAATATAGACCCGATCGAAAACGCCGTGATATCCGTGACCTCAATTCATGCAGGCGACGCATTCAATGTCATTCCGCCCACCGTGGACATGTTTGGGACCGCAAGAACCCTTAACGAAGATGTTCGCGCCCATGTAGAACAACGACTGGACCGACTGACCTCAGGGATCGCCGGTGCCTTCGGTGCCAAAGCAAGCCTAACCTATTCCCGACTCTATCCGGTCACGGTGAACGACACCAACGCGACGCAGAGGGCGATCCAGGCCGCAACATCTCTGGTCGGTCAAACCGCCGTCGAACCGGAAAAGAAACCCCTTTTGGGCGGGGAAGACTTTGCATTCATGCTGCAACGCAAACCGGGTGCGATGATGTTGATCGGGAATGGTGATACCGCAGCGCTCCACCATCCGAACTATGATTTCAATGACGATACGTTACCGATCGGCGCGGGCTACTGGGTTGCGTTGGTGGAGCAACAAATGCCCCTGACTTAAGAGCAGGGGCATGTCCGGAGTCAGTGCGGTCCGATTTTGTCAGCTGCGACTTGTCAGGCGCGAGTGCATCTCACCACTCATGACACCAAACTTTTATGAGGTGGATCGCAAGCTTCTGACGTTGCTACAGCAGGGCTCATCCCTCAAACTCGATACGCTCGCTGAAGGTGTGAACCTGTGCCGCAACGCCTGTTGGCGGCGGATCAAGCGTCTAGAAGCCGATGGTATTGTGAAGAACCGCGTCGCCATCTCCGCCCCCGCAGCTCGCGTCATTTACTGCCTGTGACTCCTGACCGTAATAACAAATCGGATCATCCAATCGGGGTACGCCGCCATTCGTTTGTATCTCTCGATTTCTGACCGTCAGCAAAACTCGCGTTTTGACCAATTGTAGCGTCACTGTGCCCTTGGAACTGGGACGATTTGGCCGTGATCGGGACGTATGGCGGTGCTCTATTGTACGTAGGTCGACTTGCGTCGGTACTGGCCGGGCGTCATACCCGTGTGTTGCTTGAATACTCGGGAGAAGTGGGCCTGGTTCGCGAAGCCTGCTTCAATTGCGGCTTCCGTCAGGCTTAAATGACCTGCACTGAGGAGTTTTTTTGAATGACTGAGCCTTTGATCAAGCACATAGAGTTGCGGGGTCTTGCCGGTGGCTTTTTTGAAGGATCGGGCGAAGTGATGGCGACTTAGGCAAGACACGTTCGCCAAGTCTTCCAGTGTGATGCGTGTTGCAAGATGCGCCTCGACATATTCGATGACGCGGCGCAGGCGCCGTTGGTCAAGCGCACCATTTCTTGCCGGGATAAGCTGTGCCTTTCTGGGTCCGCTTGCATACCTGCTCATCAGATGGGTCGTGAGGCATGCGCCGATTGTCTCAATACGCAGCGCGCCCACGGGGCTTGGGCTTTTCAGCTCATCTAAAATCGCCCTGCCAAGCTGGTGGATAAATTCATCCTGAAACCCGCCCTCGTAGCGCAGGTTTTGGCCCGTGACGTCCATGTCGAACTCGGACACCGCCATTTGATTGAATGGAACGGCAGGCAGGAAGATGTGCAGCACCTCGTCCATATCGTCGTAAATGCGGATGTTGCGTTCTTCGATCCCTGCGGGGCACAACCAGATAGTGCCGGTTTGTCCCTCGCTGATCTGCGTTTGCCCATCGCCTTTGCGGCGCACCTTTGAGGTGCCGGACAGCAAGATCGCAATTTCCGTGTCGCGCGGCAGGGTGTCAGGCAGATCGCCCGCTTTGTGTTGCCAGGTCTCTGCCAGAACCGTCGACCAATTGCGGTCCACACTCGACATCAGCTGTGTGCCGGTCGTGTATTTTTCTTCGCTATGGCCGTCGATATACATGACTCGCTCCTTTTTTCACTCAAAACAGGGTGGCAGGTTCGCCGGTATGACCTTGTGTGATCCTGCATTGCCCAATCCCAAGGGGCTACGCGCTCACCAGAAATGAGCAACATCGGACAAAAGCCAAGCGCTCCGAGACAAGATCACAAGACGTGTATGTACCACCCTTTCGGACATCTTGTGCGACATCATGTCATAAAAAAACTTGAAGCGGAAAGTATTTTTACTTGAATTGGAAAGTAAATCTGCTGATGCTCTGTCCTGAGTTGCACGCAACGCGCACGCATTGCTGCACCTTTGACACTCCGCAGCGGCCCAAGTCGCTGACCAGAAAAGACAGGGAGATCCTCCAAAATGACCATCAAGCGCCCAACCGTGGAGCAACTTCATGAGATTGTCGCCGATCTTGGAATGACCATGACGCAAGACCGCGTCGCTGAGTTTTTGGAATGTATGGAGCCGAACTTTCAGGCCTATGACCTGATCGAATCGATGCCTGATGAAAAACCGGTTGTGCAGTATCCGCGCACGCCGGGATATCGCCCACCCGCCGAGGAAAATGAGCGGAATGCCTGGTATGTGAAGACGGATATCAAAGGCGCGTCCGAAGGACCGCTGAAAGGCAAGACCGTCGCGGTCAAGGACAATGTGTGTGTCGCCGGTGTTCCGCTGATGAACGGAGCGTCAATCCTGGAGGGGTATACGCCGGACCTGGACGCCACTGTCGTGACCCGGTCTCTGGATGCAGGTGCAACCATTGTGGGCAAAACGCATTGCGAGTTCTACTGCCTGTCGGGCGGGTCGCACACCAATGCAACGGGGCCCGTGCACAACCCACACAAAATGGGGTACGCGTCAGGCGGATCGTCTTCGGGCAGCGCAGTTGTTGTTGCCCTGGAAGAGGCAGACATGGCCATCGGCGGGGATCAGGGCGGTTCCATCCGGTTGCCGTCATCGTTCAGCGGTACCTATGGGATGAAAGGCACCCATGGCCTTGTGCCCTATACCGGCGCGATGCCGATTGAGGCGACAATTGACCACTTGGGCCCCATCACCAATTCGGTCGAGGACAACGCGCTTTTCCTTGAGGTTCTGGCCGGTGCGGATGGGCTGGACCCACGCCAATATGACGTGAAAACCGACAAATACACCGATGCCTTGGGCAAAGGCGTCAAAGGTTTGAAAATCGGTGTGCTGAAAGAGGGTTTTGGCCTCGCGTCCAGCGAAGAGGATGTCGACAAGTCCGTCATGGACATGAGCAAGAAGCTCAAGGATCTGGGTGCCGATGTGCAGGAAATCTCGGTCCCGATGCACCTGATGGGTCCCGTCATCTGGACCCCGATCACGCTGGAAGGTCTGCAATGGCAGATGATGCACGGCAATGGCATGGGCATGAACTGGAAGGGTCTCTATACCACCAGCTTGCTTGATGCGCATTCGGCCTGGCGCGACCGCGCGGACGAGCTGTCGGATTCGCTGAAAATCTCGATGTTCGTGGGGGAGTATTTCATCCGCCAATATCGCGGCCGCTACTACGCGAAATCAATGAACATCCTGCGCCGTTTGACGGCGGCTTATGATGCGGCTTTGGCTGAATGCGACGTGTTGCTGATGCCGACAACGCCGATGAAGGCGACACCCTTGCCTGACCCGGATGCGCCGCTTGCGCTGTATCTGCAGCGCGCGTTCGAGATGATCCCGAACACGGCCCCGTTCAACGCCACCGGCCACCCGGCCATGTCCCTGCCATGCGGCATGAACGATGGTTTGCCTGTGGGGGCCATGCTGGTCGGAAAGCACTGGGATGAAAAGACAATCTATCAAGTCGCGGATGCCTACGCATCTGCATCCAAATAAGCACAAGGGAGAGCAACAATGCCACATGATCATCACTACGATCCACTGCCCGATACCGAACTGAGGGTTCGGGCACTGGAATCCATTCTGGTTGAAAAAGACCTGGTTGATCCCGCAGCCATTGACCTGTTGGTCGACACATATGAGACCAAGATTGGTCCGCGCAATGGCGCGAGGGTCGTTGCAAAAGCCTGGACCGATCCAGAATACAAAAAGCGTCTGTTGGAAACGCCGACAGAAGCCATTGCCGAGCTTGGCTTTTCGGGCGTTCAGGGCGAGGACATGGTCGTGGTCGAGAACACTGACAAGACTCACAACATGGTCGTCTGCACCCTGTGTTCCTGCTACCCGTGGCCAACCCTGGGCCTGCCGCCGATCTGGTACAAGGCGGCGCCATACCGGTCGCGTGCTGTGAAGGACCCGCGCGGCGTGCTGGAAGAGTTTGGCACCGAACTGCCTGAAGATACCGAAATCCACGTCTGGGACAGCAATGCAGAATTGCGATACCTCGTTCTGCCCCAACGCCCTGCGGGCACCGAAGGGATGAGCGAGGATGACCTTGCCAAGCTGGTCAACCGCGATTCCATGATCGGGGTTCGGTTCGCAGACGCACCAGCGTAATCAAATCGGGAGGATAACAACATGAACTCGATCCATGACATGGGCGGGATGGAGGGTTTTGGCCCGATCAATCCCAACCCGAACGAAGAGATCTTTCACTATGAATGGGAAGAACGCGTTTTTGGCTGGTTCTTCTGCCTGTTTGCGGGCGGTCAGATCAACGTCGATGCGTTCCGTCACGCGATGGAGCGGATGGGCAACCGGCATTACCTTGAAGGGTCCTATTACGAGCACTGGCTCGAATCCTTTCAGACGCTTCTGCATGAAAGCGGCGCTGTGACCAAGCAAGAGCTCGAACAGCGCATGGAAGAAATGCGCAAGGAGGTGAACTGATGGCGGCTTTGACACCTGAAATTGTACCGGGGCTTGTAGCCACGGGTGCGTCCACCCGCGTCACCGGCGTGAATGTACCAGTCAAGTTTGCGGTGGGTGATACTGTCCAGATGAAGAACAACCACCCCCATACCCACACCCGCCTTGCGCGTTACGTTCGTGGCAAGCAGGGCGTGGTGAACATGCACCATGGGGTGTTCCACTTCAACGATGCCGTGGCCCATGGCAAAGAGGGGCATCAGAACTGCTATTCCGTGAAATTCACCATGCGTGAGCTATGGGGGGATGCGTATAGCGATACGGATTACCTCTATATCGACATGTTTGACGAATACATGGACAAGATCTGATGGCTCAGCACATTTCTCAACATATGCTGCGTCAGACGCCATCTATCCCGCGCGATGATGAAGGGCCGGTGTTCAAGGAACCATGGCAGGCCCGTGCGTTTGCCATGACCTTGCAGCTGGCCGACGCGAAAATCTTTACCTGGACCGAGTGGTGCGAAGCGCTGTCAGGTGAGATCAAGCTGGCGCAGGCAGATGGGGATCCGGATCTGGGCGACACATATTACATGCATTGGCTGGGTGCTTTGGAAAAGCTGGTCGTGCAAAAGCGGGTGTCCAACCAGGATGGTCTGACCCTGGCGTTCGAAGACTGGCGCACAGCGGATCATGCACGCGTGCATGGCGAAGCCCCGGTTTACGTCAAAGGCGCAAGCCGGACCCAGCACAGCCATCACTGAAAAGAATGACCGGTCGCGGCAGTGCGCGTTGCGGCCGGTCGCACATCAACCTCGGCATTCGATAGGGCGTAAATTCTTTGCGGAGTACTGCAAAGGCGTCTTTCAAGCGAACTGTCAAAGAGGACTTGGGCTTTGTGGGAGGACGAAGTTTGAAACAGCCGCATGACATTGGCGCAGCTATCCGATTCCGGTTTTGCCTGACCGAATTGAGCGTTGCGATGCTGATTTTGGGGGCACTTGGTGTTTCTGCCTTCCTTTGCTTGTTGATTGCCGCGGTTCTTTGATGGGCGCGGTTGCACAACTTCAGAATGTCTCATTGGGCTATTCCGAAAAATCCTTGTTTCGGAACCTGTCGATGACAATTGACGCCGCAAGCACCCTTGCCGTGTTGGGGGCAAACGGGTCAGGCAAAAGCAGTTTCATCAAGCTTCTTCTCAGATTGCTTCAGCCGGCATCGGGACACCTGAAATGGCCTGCGACGCGCCCCGGCGTTGTCGGGTATCTGGCGCAGATGACAGAATTTGACCGTCGCTTCCCCGTGCGCGTGAAAGATCTGGCGGCCATGGGGGCCTGGCGGGAAATGGGGGTGTGGGGCAACCTGAACAAGACAAGGCGCGCCCGGATCGAGGCCGCGCTGGACGCCACCGGGGTTACGGATATCGCAGATCAACCCATTCACACCCTGTCTGGCGGACAGTTGCAGCGTGCTTTGTTCGCTCGTGTCATCGTGCAGGACGCTCCGCTGATCCTGCTGGATGAACCCTTTAGCGCAGTTGATCAGAGCACCGAGGCGCATCTGCTGTCCATCACGCGCCGCTGGCGGGACGAGGGCAGGGCGGTGGTGCTGGTTGTCCACGACCTGTCGTCCGTCTTGGATCACTGCGACCATGCGCTTTTGTTGGGCCGGGAGGCGGCCACGCACGGCAAAGTCGAAGATGTCGTGACGCCAAATCGGCTTGTCGAACACGGGTACCTGTCGGAAAGTCAGGCGTCCTGGATGTTTGACCACGCCGCGCCGCGTCGGGCGGAGGTGGCGCATGTTTGAATTCCTTGCCGAAATGTTCAGCTACGCGTTTATGCAACGCGCATTTGTTGCAACGACCGTGCTGTCGGCGTCCATCGCCCCGGTCGGTGCCTTCCTTGTCCTGCGCCGTCTGTCATTGGCGGGCGAGGCGATGGCCCATGCCATCACCCCCGGCGTTGTCATCGGGTTTGTGACCACCGGATTGTCTGTGGCGTCCTTGCTGATCGGTGGGCTGATCGCAGGCGTGGGCGTTGCCCTTTTGACATCGTTCCTGGCGCGCAGAACCATCTTGCGCAGCGATGCCAGCCTTGCGTCGCTTTATCTTATCGCTTTGGCCATTGGCATTTTCATTCTGTCGGTGGCGGGGTCCGCGATCCCCCTCAAAAGTTTCCTCTTTGGGTCGATCCTGGGCATTGATGACGCGTCGATGGTCCTGTTGGGTTGCGTGGCGACGATTACGCTGGCGGCGTTTTCCGTTCTGCTCAGACCCCTGATCCTCAGCACCTGCGATCCGGTGTTTTTCGAAACGCAGGTGCGACGTCCGTGGTTGGTCGAGCAGGGTTTCATGTTGCTGCTGGTTCTGAACCTTCTGGCTGCATTCAAGACGCTTGGTACGCTAATGGCCGTTGGCTTGATGATCCTGCCGGCGACCTCTGCCCGGTATTGGTCCAACACGATCACCATGCAGCTGGTGCTGGGATTTGTGCTGTCGCTGGTCAGTTGCTGGCTGGGACTGACCCTCTCTTATCTCTTTCCGCAAACGCCGTCTGGTCCGGCCATTGTGCTGGTCGCCGGGGCCATCTTCTTTGTGTCATTCCTGTTGGGACCGCTTGGCCTTGCGACACGGTTGGCGCGCAAAACAGCGCACTCCAAGCATCAATCATCCTTCGCAACAAAAATAGGGAGATCCCAATGATATTCAGGCACTCCGTACGCAACATCGCAGCCTCGACCGCTCTGATTGCATTGTCGTCGGTCGCAAGTGCGGAAGACATCAAGATTGTCGCCAGCTTCTCGATCCTTGGGGACATGGTGGAGCAGGTCGTGGGCGAGCACGCCATAGTCACAACCATCGTCGGGCCGGACGCCGACGCGCATGTCTATCAACCCTCTGTCGCGGATGCGCGTGCGGTGGCCGATGCAGACGTGATCTTTGTCAACGGTCTGGGGTTCGAGACGTGGTCAGATACGTTGATCGCCGAGTCCGGCACAGACGGCAGTGTACATGTCGCAACAGACGGCGTGACACCGTTGCTGATTGATGGCGAGACGGATCCGCATGCGTGGAACGCCCTGACCAATGGTGTCATCTACGTCCAGAACATTGCCGAGGTGATGTCCAAGGCGTTGCCGGACCATGCCGATGACATAGAGGCCAATGCCGCAAACTACATTGCTGAGCTTGAGGCGCTGGATGCCCACACCAAAGCAAAGCTTGCTGATTTGCCGGACACACGGCGCACGGTTGTGACAGCACATGATGCGTTTGGATATCTGGCGGATGCCTATGGCCTGAACTTCCTGGCCCCGGTCGGCATTGATACCGAAGCAGAACCGTCGGCCCGCGAGCTTGCCAGCCTGATCGATCAGATCAAGACCGAAGGCGTCGCCGCTTTGTTTGTGGAAAACATCACAAGCCCTGCATTGGTGCAGCAGGTCGCGGACGAGACGGGGCTGAAGATTGGCGGGCGCCTCTTCTCCGACGCACTGTCCGAACGTGGCGGTCCTGCCACCAGCTATCTCGCGATGTTCGAGCATAATCTTGGAACGCTGTTGACCGCTTTGGAAACCGGCCAAAGCAGCTGACACGGTTTACATCCAAAAAAGGGCTCCTACTGAAGGGTAGGAGCCCTTTTTCGTTTTGAGCCGGTCAGGATTCACCAGCCATCAGTTTCTCAAAGTAATCGTCCATCGTGATCGTGCCACCTTCGCCTTCGGTTTTGGCCTGGTCTTTCTCGGGCAAGACCTCTTGCATGAAATCGATGCGCTTCCAGCTTGGGAACGGCTGAGAGCCGTCTTTGGCCGGAACATAGGGGCTGGGTTCGACGCGGCTGTGCTTGTGAATGTAGCGGGCGCAGTTAATCCAGCATGAGGTGACATCGACCCGCGCGACAAAGTTTGCGCCGGGGTAGCGCGCCAGCTCAGGGTCATCAAAAGACAGGTGCGCATCGCCTTGGATCCGCACCCGATGCGGTGTTTCAAAATCCATGAGCAGCAGGCCAACCTTGCTGGCCGCCTGGATGTTGCCCATGGATTTGAACATGCCGTTGCCGTCATAGGACGGAAAGATGACGGTCTTGGGGTCCAGCACGCTCACCACGCCCGGCGATCCGCCCTTGTAGCTGACGGTGGGTTCGCCATTGGCATTGACCGTGGACAGAAAGAAAAAGTCGCGGCTTTCGATGAAAGGGATGTGCGGTTCTTCGATCTCTTCGCGGAGGATCGCGTCAAAAACGGTGTTGGCCAGCTTTTCGGTGCCGTAGGTTTTCTGCAAGTCCCGCTCGGCATCGGAATAGAATGTTTTGGATGTCAGCATGAGGTCCTCTCTGAATGAACATGTCAGGGGAGACCGGGTACGCCGTGGATCAGGCACTGGCTTCCCCTGATTGAAAAAGGGCCACGCTTGTCTTGCGCGGCCCTTTGAGGATTTATTTTTGCATGGCCTGGAAGATGTCCATGCCACCCTGGCCGCCCTCGCGATCTGAGGCGAAGGCAAGGTACTTGCCGTCTGCAGTGGCCGAGGGCATATGCTCTTCCGCTGGGGTGTTGATCGGTGCGGCAAACGCGACCGGGTTCACGAATTTCGCCGGGTCACTTTCCGTGTGCGCGTTTTCAAACTGCCACAGGTCGCTGCCGCCCACGCCACCTTCTGGGTAGATGGCCCAGATCAGCCCGTGGAACGGGTCGAAATGCGCGTCCACATAAGGGGTGCTGTTGGGCAGGATTTCCGACACCTGGGCGGTCATGTCTTCCTTGGAGAAAGACGTGCGCTTGAATTCCAGCTTGCCCAGGTCTGTGGTCGCGGTCGACGTAAAATACAACTGGTCATCCATCAGGATCGGGCAGCTGTCAAAGCCCGCACCGTTGACGCCGCCATCTTCCTCACACCCAAGGTGCTTGGCCGGTTCCCATCCCTGATCATCGGTACTATCCGCGCGGTAGCTGGCGTAAAGGTCAAGCGACCCGCAGCCACCGGGGCGATCGCTGGCAAAAAGCAGATAGTGCCCATCTTTGGACAAGACCGGGCTGTGGTCTGTGGCACCGCTGTTGATCGTGTCAGGCAGAAGCGTGGGGTCCCCCCACGGCTCGGACGGCGACGACCGGTGCGAAACATAGATGTCATACCGGGTCTCGGACCCGTCCTTGCGGAAGATCCAGCCGTCTTCGATATCGGCGTCCTGGTTCTTGTTCGGACGGTTTGACGAGAAATAGAGCGACAGGCCGTCCGCCGTCATGACCGAGAACCCTTCGTGGTATTCGGTGTTGATGTTGGCGCCGACATCCATCAGCTCCCACTGTGCCTCACCTGATGTTGCGGCAGCGCCGATCAGAGCCAAGGCCGCTGTCGTGAATTTCAATGAAACGATGTTCATGGTGTCCTCCCTTTTGGTCAATAAGCCACGGTGGCCTTCTACGCAGGCGCGCCCAGCAAAAAATGGGGAGACTAAGGGGCTGCGATCCGCGCAGAAGGTCACCGAACCTTTTCATGATGGGACCGTGCCACGGAGGGATGATTTTTGATTACCTCAGCGTGCGACCTTGTTGCCTGATATTGCTCAGACGCTGTTTCAGACGTCTGGAAAAGAAAAACCCCATAGCGTTTGCAGACGCCATGGGGAAAGATCTACGCGTATTAGGCGGTCAGGCCTCGCGGAGTTCGACCCTGCGGATTTTACCGGAAATCGTCTTGGGCAGGGTCGTTACAAATTCGATCTCGCGTGGGTACTTGTAGGGGGCTGTCAGGTTCTTGCAGAAATCCTGAATGTCCTCCGCCAACGCATCATTGCCCGATGCGCCTTCGGTCAGGACGATGAAGGCTTTGACCAGTTGACCACGTGTCTCATCCGGCACTCCGACCACAGCGCTTTCGGCAATGTTCGGATGTTCGAGGAGCGCGCTTTCGACCTCAAACGGGCTGATCCGATAGCCTGCGGACGAGATCAGGTCATCCGACCGGCCCACAAACCACAAATAGCCATCCGCATCGCGCGACGCGGTGTCGCCGGTGTAGTACCAGCCGTTCCGGAACGGTTCTGTCACCAATTCTCCATCGCGCAGGTACCCGTGGAACAGACCGGCAGGCCAACTGTCCGATGTGCGGATGGCGATATGACCCACGTCGTCGTCGGCAGCGACGTTGCCCGCGTCGTCCACAACGTCCACGTCAAAGCCGGGTACCGGTTTGCCCATCGAGCCGCTGCGTGTTTCCACGCCGGGGAAGTTGCCAACGATATTGATGGTTTCGGTCTGACCGTACCCATCCGCGATCACCGTGCCCGTATGTTCCTGCCAATAGCGGATCACTTCGGGGTTCAGCGGCTCGCCCGCACCAAGGCAGCGGCGCAGAGATGACAGGTCATATTTGGAAAGGTCCTGCTGCGCGAACAGGCGATACGCCGTGGGCGGGGCACAAAACGTGGTTACGCCAATCTCGGCGATTGCGTTCAAATGCGCCTCCACGTCCATGCCGGGGGCATCATACAGGACCGTGGTCACACCGATCAGCATTTGGGGAAACAGCATCCCCCATGCGGCCTTGGCCCATCCTGTATCCGTCAGCGTCCAGTGCACATCGCTTTCGCGCAGGTCCATCCAGAACAGCGCCGTCGCCGCATGGGCCAGCGCATAGCCAAAGTTGCGGGGCACCATTTTCGGCAGCGCGGTGGTGCCGGAGGTGAAGTAAATCATCATCGTGTCTTCGGATGAAAAGGGCGGCACATCTGTGGCCGTTAACGTGCCATCTTGCGCCGCGCACAGATCATCGAACGAGAGCCAGTCGCCCGCGGCATCGCCCACCACAATCAGATGCTCCAGTGTGGGGCATTCCGCGCGGATCGTATCGACCTTTTCCACATGTTGCGGCGACACAATTGCCGCCTTGGCCCCCGCCTGATTGATGCGATAGGCGATGTCCTTGGCCGTCTGCAGATTGGTGCCGGGCATCGAGATCACACCCGCCTTCATGCACCCAAACAGCACCTTGTGCCATTCCGGCCTGCGCCCGATGACGACACAAGCCGCATCGCCCCGTTGCAGCCCCAATGCCATCAGCGCCTGTGCAAACTTGGCAGAAGCCGTTGCGATATCCGAATAGCGCAGGGTTGTTTTTGTGCCCGCTACAACATCAATCGCCAACAGCGCGTCTTTGTCTGACTGGTTGGAGCGGACATCCAGAACGTCAAATGCAAAATTGAACGTATCGGGGATGTCGATTTTGAAGTCTTTGCGGGCCGCCTCGTAACTGCGGTCGATATGGTCGAATGTGATCATGGTATCCTCCCTCAGTTTACGTCGCGCATCACATCGCGCGCGATGACGAGCTTTTGTATTTCGCTGGTGCCTTCATAAATCTGGCACACACGCACATCGCGGTAGATCCGCTCTACCGGGTAGTCCCTTAGATATCCGTACCCTCCATGAATCTGGATCGCGGCGGAACACACACGCTCTGCCATTTCGGACGCGAACAGCTTGGCCATGGACGCTTCGCGCAGGCAGGGCGCGCCGATATCCTTTTTGCTGGCGGCCAACATGACAAGGCCACGTGCTGCCTCAAGGTCGGTCGCCATCTCGGCCAGTTTGAACGACACCGCCTGATTGGACGCAATCGGTTCGCCAAAAGCCTGACGTTCGACGGCGTAGTCACGCGCCACTTCAAAGGCTTTGCGGGCCATACCAATGGCTTGGGCGGCGATGCCAATACGCCCGCCTTCAAGGTTGGCAAGCGCGATCTTGTAACCTTCGCCTTCCTCACCCAATCGATTTTCGACCGGAATGCGCATATCGTGAAAGCTGATCTGGCACGTGTCCGAAGAATTGATGCCGAGTTTCTCCTCGACACGAACCACCTCGTAGCCGGGTGTGTCGGTGGGCACGATAAAGGCCGATATCCCCTTCTTGCCCGCCGATCTGTCGGTGACAGCGAACACGATGATTACGGCCCCATTCTTGCCGGACGTGATAAACTGCTTGGCCCCGTTGATGACGTAGTGGTCGCCATCGCGTATGGCAGTCGTGCGCAGGTTCGACGCGTCAGAGCCTGCCTGCGGTTCGGTCAAGGCAAAGCCACCGATCCATTCACCGCTCGCCAGTTTGGGCAGAAACTTCTGTTTCTGCTCCTCTGTGCCATAGCGTGCAATCGGCACACAGCCGACCGATGAATGCACCGACAGGATTGTAGAACAGGCGCCATCACCCGCCGCGATTTCTTCGACCACATTGGCGTAGGTGACCATGTCGCTGTCCATGCCGCCATAGTCTTCGGGCACGAGCATCCCCAGAAATCCAAGGGCACCCATTTCGTCGAGTTCCACACGCGGAAAGCGGTGTTCCTTGTCGCGCATTTCGGCACCGGGCCAAAGCTGTTTTTGCGCGAATTGCCGCGCGGTGTCCTGAATGGCACGTTGTACGTCGTCCAAAACCATCACGCTTACTCCATCAATTCCAGGGACATGGCGGTGGCTTCACCGCCGCCAATGCAGATCGCGGCCATACCGGATTTGACCTGCTGTTGCCGCATCGCATTCAGCAAGGTCACGAGAATGCGTGCGCCCGAGGCACCAATCGGATGCCCAAGCGCGCAGGCGCCGCCATTCACATTTGTCAGATCGTGAGGCAGGCCAAGAGATTTCATCGCTGCCATCGCCACGACGGCAAAGGCCTCGTTGACCTCAAACAACCCGTAGTCGCCAAGTTCAGTGCCGGTCTTGTCCAACAGCTTTTCCACCGCGCCGATTGGGGCCACGGGAAATTTCTCCGGGGTCACTCCATGGCTCGCGTGGCCTGTAATGCGCGCCAAAGGTGTCAAACCCTTGGCTTCCGCCACGGAGGCCCGCGTCACTATGAGTGCCGCAGCCCCATCCGAGATGCTGGAGGCGTTGGCCGCTGTCACGGTCCCGTCTTTGGCAAATGCCGGGCGCAACGTCGGGATCTTGTCGCGGCGTGCGTTGCGGGGTTGTTCATCGCTGTCGATTGTCGCGGTGTCCTTGCGGCTGACCACATCCGTCGCGGCGATTTCATCCGCGAACGCGCCGTTCACCTGTGCGGCAAGTGCGCGGTCAAGCGACGCAATAGCATAGGCATCCTGCGCCTCGCGCGTGAACTGGTAATCCGTTGCGCAACGCTCGGCAAAGGCGCCCATTAAGGTCCCTTTTTCGTAGGCATCTTCCAACCCGTCCAGGAACATATGGTCTTTTAACTCCGCATGGCCCATGCGCAGCCCGCCGCGCACCTTGGGCACCAGGTAGGGCGCGTTCGACATGCTTTCGGTACCACCCACCAACGCCAGGTCGATGTTCCCCGCCGCAAGCCCGTCATAGGCCAGCATGGTCGCTTTCATACCAGACCCGCACATCTTGTTGACGGTGGTAGAGACAGCCGTTTCGGGCAGCCCGGCCCCCAAGGCAACCTGTCGGGCCGGGGCTTGACCCTGACCAGCACTGAGGACGTTGCCAAAGATCACCTCGTCCACATCGGCAGCATCTGCGCCCGACTGCTCCAACGCAGCACGGGCGGCGACAGCACCCAGCTTTGCTGCGGTCAAGGCGCTCAACTCTCCGCCAAGGCCGCCCATGGGCGTCCGCTTGGCACCGGCAATTACAATGGGGTCTGACATGCGTATTTCCTTATCTGGGTGCCATACGAAGGGCGCCATCCAGACGAATGACCTCTCCGTTCAGGGTTTTGTTTTCGAAGATATGGGCGACCAGCGATCCAAAATCCTTCGGGTCGGCCAGTTTGGAGGGGAAGGGGACAGTTGCTTCGAGCGCGCTGCGCACATCTTGGGGCAAGCTGGCGAGCATCGGTGTATCAAAGATACCCGGGGCAATGGAGACAACCCGTATGCCGGCGCTGGACATATCGCGGGCTGCCGGGAGCGTCATCGCAGCAACTGCCCCTTTTGAGGCGGCATAGGCAATCTGCCCCATCTGCCCGTCATAGGCTGCAATGGAGGCGGTGTTCACGATCACGCCACGCTGTCCAACATCATCGGGGGCGTTGGCCAGCATGGCAGCCGCCACCGCGCGCATCATGTGGAATGTTCCGATCACATTCACTTCGATGACGGATTTGAAAACGTCCGCGTCATGCGGACCTTTGGTACAGGCGAGCTTTCCACCAGCGACGATGCCAGCACAGTTCACAAGACCTAAAATATCACCCGATGTCTCAAGGATTTCGGCCACCATGGTGTCGACTGCGCTCGCGTCCGTGATGTCCACTTGGTGGGCGGATGCACCGGGCGGCAAAGTCGCCGGATCTAGCTCGGCGCGGTCGACAGCGGCGATGGTATGCCCTCGCGCCGCGAGAACGGCGCATGTGGCCTGGCCAAGACCGGATGCCGCGCCAGTCACAACAATAGGATGCGTCTGTGTCATGAAAACTCCCCTGACACGTTACATAAAGGTTGACGGCATGCGACACAGTGCCAGTAATGCTCAACATGATGACACAAAATGCCACCATACCGATTGCGCGAGTTTTTGTGGCCGAAGTGCTGGAATGTGGCCATCGCGCCAAAGTGAACAACCGCGCGGTTCTGGACGCCCTTGGGTTCAGCCTTGCCGATCTGGACACGCTGACCACCACAGACTTTGCTCGGCTGTGGCTTGAGATGTCTTTGCAGATCGGAGACGAGTTTTTTCGCCTTGGCAAACGGCCTATGGCGCCGGGCAGCTTTACCCTGATGGGGCACGCCGTTCGGGGGGCAGCCACCTTTGAGATCGCACTCAAGCGTGCCTTGCGCTTTTTGCGCATTGTCCTGGAGGAGCCCTATGGTGTCATGGAGGTTCAGAATGGGCGTTGCAGGGTGCGCCTGGTCGAGACGGATGGCCCACGGTCTGCTTTTGCCTATCGTACGTTCTTCCTGATCCTGCACGGGCTGAACTGCTGGTTGGTGCGGGAACGGATTTCGCTGTTGCACATCCAGTTCCCCTGTGCCCCGCCACGGGGTCAAAACGACTATGGCGACTTTTTCGGGCGCCCCGTGGCCTTCAACGCGTCCGATGCGGCGATTGCGTTTGACGCGGGGTACCTGCAGCGCCCGGTGAACCGCACTGAGGACGATCTGAAAGTGTTTTTGCGCACCACGCCTGAGACATTGTTGCGTGGCTATCGACCAGTGTTGAGCCTGAAGCGTCGCGTGCAAGACCTGATCACGGGGTATGACCATGCCCTTTGGCCTGCAACAGAAGACATTTGCGCGGCGTTGAACATGTCCAGATCAACTCTGCATCGACGGCTGAAAGCCGAAGGGCAAACGCTGCGTCGGATCAAGGACGAAAAGCACAAATCGCAAGCGACCCATCTGCTGAAGTCGACCGATCTTCCCATCAGCGAGATTGCCAAACGGCTTGGATACGCGGAACCCAGCGCATTCCACCGTGCGTTTCGCATCTGGTTTTCCATGACCCCGAATGCAATGCGCGCCAGCTTGAACGCTGCCCGAAAACTAGAATGAAGTTTGCGACTAGGCCAGTTTGCGCAGCATATCCTTCAATGTCGCGCTGTCCCCTTGGCTGACCAACAGATCATCCAGCAGCCGGTCCTGATCTTCGACAACGTTTTGGATTTGGTGCAACCGTTCCAACCCAATAGAAGTCAGCAGAACGTTTACCTGCCGCTGGTCAGATGCAGAGATCTGACGGTGCACCAACCCGTTTGCCACCATGCGATCAACCAACTTGCTCAGAGCAGGGGGGTTGATAAGGGCGCGTTTGGCAAGCTCACTCATCGTGAGTTGCTGGTCGTCGTTCAGGCATTCCATGACCCGCCAGGCTTCGATCTGGATGCCGTGCTCCTTCAGGCGATCATTCAAAGACTGGTTCACGGCACGATGTGCAGCGGCCAGAACATAACAGATACGGCTTTGCAATGGCTTGCGCGCGGAGGTCATTTTCTTCCCTCATGTGTTGGCTGCCGAAAGCTTAGTTGACTTGGAAAGCAAATTCAATTGTGCTTTCACGTGCGCGTGCGCAAGGAAAGGGGGGGGATCCACTGCAAGCTTTCACAAAAAAAGTTGCGCTGCCGATCGAGCTTTCGGACTTCCGGGCGCGCAGGCAAGTCTTGCGCAAAGACAGTTTCTGTGTGGCCCTTTTGATCCCCATGTGCGGTGCAGCTGGCATTTGGGCGCCATCCTGTATCTCTTGCGCTCAAGTCGCCGTTGATCAACTAAATCAAGGGCATGGCATAGATGGGCGTCGCATTCAGCTGATCATGATTGACGCGGCGGTTGAATCCGGGGAGCCGATTGAGGAGGTCATCAACGAACTGATCGATCTGGGTGCCATCGACGCAATTGTCGGTATGCATATCAGTGCCGTGCGCCAGCGATTGTCCAAGGTTGTGCGCAACCGTGTCCCGTACATTTACACCCCGCTTTACGAAGGGGGCGAGTCGACACCCGGCGTTTTTGCGATTGGCGAGACGCCACAAGAGCAACTTGGCCCCGCGATCAGCGCCTTGCAGCTCAAGTATCAGCCCAAAAGATGGGCGCTTATCGGCAACGATTATGTCTGGCCGCGCAGCTCTCATTCCTATGCCAAATCCTGCCTGAAAGAGCTGGGCGCCGGGATGACCATGGAATGCTATGTCCCCTTTGGTGCCTCCGACATGAGCAGTCTGCTCGACCGATTGGAAGCCTCTGATGCAGATGCGGTGCTGATTTCGCTGGTCGGTCAGGACGGGGTGAACTTTAACCGGGAGTTCGGGCGCCGTGGGCTTCATCGGTCTATCATACGGTTGTCATGTGCCTTGGAAGAGAACGGTTTGATTGCCTGTGGTGCGAAAAACGTCGAACGGCTGTTTTCCGTTTCTGCCTATTTTGGCTCGCTTCAAACCTCTGCCAATGCCGGTTTCAGGGAACGCTATTATTCGCTGCATGGCGACACGGCACCCCTTTTGAACGGGTTGGGGCAATCCATCTATGAGGGGTTGCATTTTCTGGCGGCATTGCTGCGAGATTTTGGCGACGTTTGGCGCGAATATTCCAGCCGTGATGCCGTGCCAGTGATTCATTCCAGCGGGCGGACCTATGCCAGTTCTGCGTCACCAAGTCGCCGATCTATCTATCTGGCGCGCGCAGATGGCCTGCAGTTCAAAGACTTCAAGATGTTGTAAACAATATATAAAAACACTTTTGCTTTCCAATTCAATTAAATTACTTGAAAAGGAAATTAAAACCTTCCATCGTGAGTCCACTCATAACACAGCCTGTTGACGGGCGGATTTCCCAACAGGGGGCGCATCGCATCATGCAGATGCAGAACACCCTCTACGATGCACTGATTGGACCCATCTAGGAGGACGTCATGACTTTGAACAGACGAGGTTTCTTGGAACGCGCGAGCCTGTTTGCCGCCGCCACTGCCGTACCTTTCAAGGCCCATGCTTCGGATGCAATAAAACTGGGCTCTATCCTAGACATGTCTGGCATTTTTGATGCCTACTCAAGTCGGGATGACCACGCTTGATCACCGCGCGGTTCTTCTCAGGGCTCATCGCTGCAGCCCTTCGGACAAAAATCGTTCTCGGTCGCCAGCCTCCCGATCTTGGCATGCAACTCTTTGACCTCGGCTTCCGTCTGGCCGCTCTGCTTTCCGCCAGAGAACACATCGACCATCCCGTCGATGACCTGCCGCTTCCATGTGCTGACCTGATTTGGGTGCAACTGAGGCTTCGCCGTGATCTCTTGTACGGTCTTATCACCGCGCAGCGCTTCCAACGCGACCTTGGCCTCAAACCGATCTATAAAGTTGCGGCGCTTGGCCATTCTCGTATCCATTCAAAGGTCTGGGATACACATTAGCCGACTGTCCAGTCTTCTAGGACCACTTCAGTCGGTCGATCGAGAGGTTCTGCGCCGCTGGTGGAGGTGGTGTGTTAACGATCTGTTAAGATTTTTGCTGAATTGAGGTTGGAGATGTCTGAGTTTGAACGGATTATGACTACTTAAAGTAGATTTGAAAAAGATGTTTGATCGCTAAGGTTTATTTGCTAGGCAAAACAATAGGATATTTGACCCGGAGTGAGGCATTGATTCGAGTTGCTTTGGCCGCCGTGATTGCCACGGCTGGTGTGTTCAACCCTATTGGCGTGAACGCCCAAGTGGAAGACGGTTATCGGGATGCCACGGCGCCTGCGGTGACCTTTACCAACGATGTCTTGTCTGACGGCAGCTTCAAATACTCGGTTCCGATTGAGGTGCCTGCGTTCCGGGGATTGGAGCCCGGGTTTGCGCTTCGATATGTTTCCAGTTTCAATGGTCGGGGCACACCGGATGCGGTGTTGGGCGCGGGATGGCGCCTGAGTGCGCTGTCCTCCATTGACCGTGTATCACTGGGCGGGGGTATCCCGACATACAGAGACGCGGATGATGTGTATCGCCTGGATGGTCAGGATCTTCTGCTGTGCGATGATGCGCAGGCAACCGATGTGTTGGTCGCGGATTACCCGCCGCAACGCAAGACCAACGCCGAGAGCGCCAGCTGTTCCTCGGGTGGGCATTTTGTCACCTACAATGACAATTACCTGAAGATCCGCCGGGACGGGACCGGGTTTGTGGTCTTCCGCCGGGATGGGACCCAACTCCGGTACCAGAATATGCAGGTGCTGAGTGGTATTCAGACGACGGCGGGTACGGATGCGGACAAGGTGCTCAGCCACAGCCGCTACCTTCTGGAGACAGTGGCCGATGTGTCGGGGAACCTTGTCCGGTATGCCTATGACTTTGCCCCGCAGGCGCAAGCCTATGCGCCCCGGCTGACCAAAATCTCTTATGAGTTGCCGGACGCGACCGTGATCTACGCGATCCGGCTGAGATATGATGAACTGGCCGGGGATGTGACCTGGCCGAGCTATGCCACGGGCACAGCCCTGATCGGTGAACAGCAGCACCGGCTGGCGGGCATTCAGGTGTATGAGGGCGACGAGACGACCCCGATCCGCGCCTATCAGCTGGATTACACGGTTGCGGCGCAGACGCGGATCAGCCTGCTGGCCTCGGTCGCGCAATACGGCACGGATTTTACCGTGGGTGCGGCGGGTGTGCTGGAAGGTACAGAGCTGGCCCAGCCCCACAGCTTCAGCTATTCGCCTGACGCGCTCGAATTCACCCGCGTCACAGGCGGGTCGAACGTGTTTGCGTTTCCCATGTCAGTGCTCGACCTCGACCAGAACGGCAAACAGGAAATCCTCGTAAGAACCGGGGTCCCCAACCTTATTCGCGCATTTGAGTTTGATGAGACCAGAGCCATAACCGAACGAGGATTGCCGGGCCATCTCAGGAACCTCTTTGTGAACAACTACACAAACCCCTTTTCAGGCGAAGGAAGGTTCAACACCCTAAGTAAGGTATCCAGACACGATCCGACATCGGGCCAAACATTTTATCAATACAGCGATAGAAAGCGTTCAAATGTAGCAGACAGAGAGGACCGGCCCAGACTGGTAACTACTGTCATGAAAAGAGCCATTCGTGGGATAACCCCTGGAACCGGGGATGCAATTCTTGGTCTCTCAGTCAGGAGATTCGGGAACTTTGACTATGACCCTGGCATCGAAGCGCACGTTTCTTCGAACATTTACGACGTATCGGCTGGTGGGCATCTGACATCGGGTCGCTCGGTTGGAACCATTCGTGGCCGGAATGCCGTGGACATCAATGGTGACGGGCGAGAAGAGGTTTTGGGAGAGACTACTGTATCTCGAGAAAGAAAAGCGGCGAACTGGGTGTTTTCACAGTTCGATGGCAATGGTGCGGTTTCTTCGAAGAACCACGTCAACCCAATCAAGCAATACCATGTAAACAACGTGCGCATTCTGGAGTTTGGCTTTGGCGATTTCAACGGGGATGGCGCAGTAGATCTGGTTGTTGCCACCAAAAAGACCAACAATGATCCTCTCCGGTTCATGGTTCACCTGTCGACAGGCTCATACTTCGAGCTTCAGGGCAGGGAATGGTTTGCCCCGGTTGAGTATGTTGGGAGTCACACCAGCGTCGGGATTCAAACCGGCGATATGAATGGGGACGGTTTGTCTGATGTCGTGTTGTCGGATAGGTGCGATACCGACAGCGCCACATGTGTCAGAACCCGGTTCAGGTCCACTGTTTACCTGTCTGCTGGAGCCAAGTTTGTCGCAGTCTCGCCGGGCGAGGTTGCCTCCTCCGGTAATCCTGTTGGAACGAAGCGTGGCGTTGTTGTTGATGTTGACGGGGACGGGATTGGGGACATTGTGGGCAAGGAGGGGAATTCGCACCTGTTTGGGGTGTCGGGGTTCAAGAACCTTCTGTCGTCCGTGTCCGAGCCGTTGGGTGGTGAACTGTCGGTGGAATATCTGCCGTCTGGGCATTTCAACGACAACCGGGTGCCGCGGTCTTATCCGGTTGTCAGCCGGCTGACGCGCTCTGACGGGGCAGGGGGTGCGGAGCGTGTTACGGATTATTCCTATGTCAGCAATCGCTTTGACTATGAGCGGCGCCAGACGCTGGGCTTCCGGACGATCACGGCAACCCTGCCTGCGATCGAGGGGGAGGCAGTCAGGCCGCAGCTGATAACCACCTACATGCAGAACTATGCCAACGGGCGATCGAGCTCGGGTTATAAAGGCAAGGTCAAGTCCCGCACACTGGTGCGGGATGGTGTGACCTGGCGGCAGGAGATCAATGACTGGACGGAGCTGGATCTGGACCGCAAGCCGCAGCGCGCCTGGAAGACGCGCGCGACCGAGAAGGTTCTTGATGGAGGCACCCTGACCGAACGGACCATGGAATATACCATGAACCTGTATGGCGCGCCGATGGCCATTGCGGATCTGGGCTACGCGGGAACCGAAGATGATCGTACGACGTGGTTTTCCTATACGCCGAACCCGGACAGCTATGTCGTCAACAGGGCGTCACAAAAAGCGGTCAATGCGGGCTCCGCGCCATCAACCGATCCGTCAAACTGGCTGTCTGCGGAATTCTACCTCTATGATGGGGAGGCAGCGCCTGGCCTGACGGCTCCGGTCAAAGGCCAACTGACAGAGTTGCGCCGGATGCGCAGAGACGCCCAGAGCACGGTTTATCACCAGACTGTCGGGGCGTTCACCTATGATGGTTTTGGCAACGTTTTGTCCGAGACCGATGCGAAGGGCCGGACGGCAACATTCACCTATGATGCCCAGAAACATCTGCTTCTGACCAGTGCAACAAATGCGGCGGGTCATACGGCAAGCACGCAGTGGCACCATGGCTGTCAGGCGCCGCTCACAGAGACGGATGCCAATGGTCTGGTCACGACAACCACTCTGGACCTGCATTGCCGGGGCATCCGCAAACAGGGCCCGAACGGGTATGAGGTGAACTGGACATACAATGTCTTTGGGGACCCGGCCGCGCAATATGTCGAGACCCGTGCGGCATCGGCCTCTGCCGTCGGCGCGACCTCGGATACCGTATCCCGGCAGTATTTTGACGGGTTTGGTCAGGTCTACAAGGAAACCACCAGCGGTGCGACAAGCCAGATCGAGGATGCGATCGTCACGCTCAATCACTATGACACACGTGGGAATGTAGCCTGGACGAGCATACCGCTGTCCTGGGCGGACGCTGCGGACAACAGTGCGGACAGCAATCAGCGAACCGGCTTTTTATACGACACCCTGGGACGGGTTCTGCAGGTCACCGCTGCGGACGGAACCTATTCTGAGCGCAGCTATGGCCGGACCGATCCTTTTGCCTCGTACGGCACCGGTCAGAATGGGTCTTTCCCGTTTGTCGATCAGAAAGACGCGCAGTGCTTTGACAATGATACCGCAACGATCTGCGGCTGGACGCGCGCGGTGTTGGATGCGCGTGGAAACACGATCCGAACCGGGGTGCGCAATGGCACCACGGCACCGGAAACATCCTTGTTCGACGAAACCGATTTTGCCCATGATCTTCTTGACCGGCTGACCGGTGTGAGAGACCCCGGAGGTGCGGAATGGGCTTATACCTATGACGCTGTTGGCAATCGGCTGACCGCTGATGATCCCGGCCTTGGGCTGTGGACCCTGTCTTACGACGCCACCGACAACCTGATCTCTCAGATCGACGCGAAGGGGCAGACGATTGCCTATACCTATGATCAACTGGATCGGGTGCAGACCAAAACCGTCAGCGGCCCGGGTCTGAGCAGCATCACAACCCAGCACAGCTATGACCAGCCCAGGGGCGGGTTCTACAATATCGGCATGCTCACGGGCGTCTCGATCGCCGGTACCCATGCGATCGAATACGACTACAACATTCAGGGCCTGCTGGCAGAAGAGCGGCACGAGATCGATGGCCGCA
This sequence comes from Ruegeria sp. AJ12, assembly GCF_056536245.1. NCBI lineage: Bacteria > Pseudomonadati > Pseudomonadota > Alphaproteobacteria > Rhodobacterales > Roseobacteraceae > Ruegeria > Ruegeria sp. AJ12. The sequence continues at coordinate 3,517,893 of NZ_JBQFJJ010000001.1, read as the reverse complement.
CGTATCAGCTGCAAACCGAGTATGCCGCCAACGGCGCTCCGCTTCGGCGTACGCTGCCGGATACACCCGGGGCGACAACAACCAACTGGACCGAGGCGTTCGCATATGACGCAGCGAACCGGCTGACCGGGTTTGGCCCGCATATCACAACCGTTCTCTATGACCTGCGCAGCAACCCTGTGGAGATCGTCTATGGCAACGGCCTGCGGTCGGTCAGTGAGTTCTCGCGCAGCCGGGGCTGGATGGACCGGACCGAGCTGCGCGACACCTCCGGTCTGGCCATGTCCAAAACGCAGTATGTCCGGTCGGCCACAGGCCGGGTGGCCCAGCAGTGGACTCTCCAGGACGCGGGCAATCTGGATTATGCCTACGACTATGCCGGCCGCCTGACCACGGTCACCAACCGCAGCAACGTGACCGCGTTCGATCAGACCTTTACCTATGACACCGCGGGCAACATGCGCTCGAACAGTCATCTGGGGGTCTACGACTATCTGCCGGGTACCCACCGCCCTACCAGTGTTGCGGGTCAGAGCCTGACTTATGACCCCAATGGCAACATGCTTCAGGGCCTGCACGGCAAGGGGATGAGCTATGATGGCGAGAACCGCCCGCTGAGCGTCACCTATGCCGGCGCGACCACCTCTTATGTCTATGGCGCCGATGGCGCGCGACTGAAACGGATCGACCGGACCGGGCGTCCGGACGAGATGGTCACCGTCACCTTCGGCGATGTCGAGATCCGCAACTTCGGACAGGGCACTGCGGAAGAGATCGTGACCTACCCGCATCCGGATGTGCGGCTGGTCAACGGCGTGGCCAGCTACATGCACCGCGACCAGCTGAACTCGGTCCGCATGATCGCCGGCTCCGACGGGGCCGAGGACAAGCGCACCATCTACCACCCGTTCGGCACCGCCCGGGACTGGATCTCGGACCTGGTCGCCGCGCCCGAGACCAAGGGCTATATCGGCGAGCGCTTTGATGCCGGCGCAGGCCTGCAATACCTCAACGCAAGATACTACGACCCCGAACTTGCCCTCTTCATCCAGCCAGACTGGTTCGAAGTCACACAACAAGGCGTCGGGACAAACAGGTACTCCTATTCCTTCAACGATCCCATCAACCTCTCAGACCCATCAGGAAATGCCACAAGCTACCACAGCGACGGAAGCGTATCCGTCACTGAAGTCGACCACATGGGCAACGAAACGGGCAAAGGCAGAACCTTCGGGTCACAGAACGCGTACAACGATTACCTCGATAGTCGAGCGGAAACGCAAAGGGCATTCGCAGCAGGCGCATTTGGAAACGCAAACTATAGAGATGTCATAAACGCAGCTTATCCGTTGGACAGCTTTGGAGAGTTCTCAAGGCTTTCTTCGAGAAACCACTATAACATTATCAATAGAGTCTTAAACTCCTGCAAAGGTAGATGTGCATCCGCTCTTGATCGAGTTGTCAAACCTCTCGATAATCTTTTCAAACGACAGCTTCCCCAAGCCATTGATCAAGCTGCCTTAAAAGCGGGTAGGATAGCATATCGAGCCAGCGTAAAGTCATTGCAGCTACTAGAACAGGCGATGCGTGCTCGAGGCTACTCAGAAAAAGAGATTGCAATATCTTTGCATCGCGCACGTCGAAGCATCGGGCAAACCTTTAAGGGCTTGACACCAGCAAATAAAAGGCAAGAGATCCTCCAACGAAATTTGGATAGATATGGCGATCCACTTGGTCCGAGCATCGGCTATCTTAGAGGTCGAGGAAAATCGTGGGGGGATATTATTGAAAGTGCAAAACGCACAGGCGGAAAGGATCTAGGGTTTTAATGTTGATTTACAAACTTCGGAACTATGATTCCTATCGCGATTTTCGATACTTTTCTTTTGATGAAAATCAAATGAAAATCCACGAAGTAGAAAGCGATAGTGAAGAAAAAACCTCTAGCAAAGGGTTTTATTGCAAAGGAGCCCAAGAACTTCTCGGGCTATTTTATAAAGGGAACTGTTGGTTCTTTTTTTTCGGCGAGAATGCATTCAAGGTTGATGAAATTCGAGGAATAGCACGTTCATATAACGATTCTCAGCATGTCAGAATCAAAGTTGGACTAGCGAAAGGTAATGATGTTAATTCAAGTTATTGTCTCAGTGGAGAAATTTCAGATGATCCCACGCCGTTCATTGAAGATGAAGACTTCGATTTTGGTATGTTCTTCGAGAACGTTGTAAGAAACCCAGAACGACAACATCGTATTTCTCAAAACAATGAAGAAAACTAATCCCGTAGGCGTCATGGGTATAAATTGAAGGTTTAGGTTTGTCCTTTTGGTCATCACCGATGAAATTTAGCGCGCCAATCTGACTTGTAGTTGCCGCACGCTATCGTCCCCGACCAAATTCAACCTCTGCCCCAACACCCCACGCAACACTTCCCGGACGATGTAATCCGGCACCCCCAAATCCACCAGCCGCGTCATCGCCCCCTCGGGCGTATTCGTATGCAGCGTCGACAAGACCATCCGCCCCACCAGCGCCGCCCGACAGGCAATCTCGGCCGTCTCCTCATCCCGGATCTCCCCAACCATCAGCACATTCGGATCCTGACCCTAGCTTACTGAAATCAAATAATTTCACCCGTTTAAACAGGCCCAAAAATTTGCAAAAAACCTCGCCTCAATTGCTTCATTTGGGGTGCGTGCTTTGCTTTATAGGCGCCAGCAGTAAGTGCAGCGCCCAAAAGTTGACTAACCGCGCATATTTGGGATGCGTCCAAGTATGTCAGTACCCTGCTGGTTCCAAAAGTGCAGCAGGTCGATAAAAATCCAGTTTTCCGTCAGTTTGTCGCCGGACCGGCGGTACATGTCTATCACGCGCATGTCGCTGAGCCTGTCGGATGCAGGCATTCCCATGAACCCACCAGACGGTCTGAGCGTCAGGTTTGGCCAACCAAAAAAGCCTCCAAATTCACCTTCTGCGATCCGGGCAATGTGGCCGTTGAACGTGCGGTCCGCCAACCCGTCGCGGAAGGGACCGGCGTGCTGTTTGATGTAACGCTCGATTGTATACGCGGCACCGATCCCCGTTGGCCCCCACCAAATCATATCGTCATTCCAACTGCGTGGCAGCTCTACTTCAAGCCCCATCTCTTCGCGCCCAGTCCAGTCGCGAATGTCGTTGATCATGAACTCGATTGCGGCCATGGTCCGACGCCCTTCCTCGGGGTCTTGCGCATCGAACATCACGCCCGTATGGGTCATTGGTCCGGGTTGTACCAATTGTGCTCCGGTTTGTGACGCGAACAAACGCAAACCGGCCTGCGCTGCAAGATGGGGGATGTCAAAAAACATTGCCGTGTCGGTGATCCTGTCCCCTTCGACACGGTGGAACTCTGCATACCGCAGCATTGCGATTTTGTTGGTGTGTGGAATGTTCAACCATGGTTCATCGAAAAGCCCCATCAGGTGTCCCATCGACGCAACCCAGACACCTCCACCCTCGAGGTGGTTTTCACCAGCCATGAAGATATCCAAACGGCGCTGCATTCGGCGCAGCGCGTTTTGGAGGGGCTTCCAGAACCGTTCGGCAACTTCGACCGGATCATGAATCTCATGGAACGGGTGATAGCCGCGCCAGATGGCGTCAGGTGAAAAGTAGGTTTTAGCCGCAGCCACGGCATCCTCGTCCAGCGCCGCAAAATAGCGTCGAACAAGATCTTTTGCAGATTGTAAATCGGACATATGTACCTCTCGGTTCTTAAGGGAGTCTGCCGGACACTCCGTCAGACTGTTCCGCGGCTCAAGCCGCATATTGCTTCGCCTTGGCGATTTTCATTTCAGGTCCAGATCTTTGAAAATCAGCAACTCCTGTTCGATAGGCTGTTCTGAAAAAGTCATTCTCTTGTCTGCTGCATGCATGGATTTCAGGGATTTGGCCGTCGTAGCTGTCTCATCCGTGCCAGAACGTCTACCCCGAGTTGCTGGTAGATGTGCAGCAAGTCCACCATTACCCAGTTTTCGCGAATGCGATCCCCCTCCACGCGCCAAAAATCCAATCCTCGAATGTCCAGAGTTTGCCCCGTGGGTGGAATGCCCAGGAATCCATCGCCGACCAAAGTTTGCCTCATAGCTGGCCAGCCCGTTTCTCCCACGTAGGCGCCGTCACCAAAAAAGTGGCAAAGGTCATGGAATCTCTGGTCACTCCAGCTTGGCATTCCGGCGACCCATGGCTTCATGTGCCAATCTGTGAACCCGGCAAATCCGCGGGAAGATCCAATGCCGGCCGGACCGTACCAACCCATCCGGGGATGCCAGAACCGCTCTAGCTGCATTTTTTCAGGACCGCCTTTCGCCGGGTAATCCTTCATTTGTTCAAGCATCTCTTCGACAATTTGCAATGATTTTGCCGAGTGTTCGGGATCGGTGTCGCCGCAACTGATCCCATCCTGTGTGGCCGGACCAGGTACGCACCAGCCTCGACCGAGACTTGGGGCCATGGGCCAGACATCTGCCTGCATCATCAATTCAGGCAAGTCCCAGATTGCGTGCATCTCAACGATCTGATCCTCTTCAAACCGATAAAACTCGTGATACCGCATGTGCGCGATATGGCCCGTAGGCGGTATGTCCAAAAACGGTTTCTCGAAGACGCCGTGGATGTTGCCCATGATCCCGACCCAGGGCTGACCTGATTGGCTTTTGCCGGAGATACGGATTTGGTCGCGACATTCTATGTCGGGTAAAGCCACGGCCAGTGGCCCGTAAGTCACATCAAACAACTCACCAACTGTGCAACTGGTTTCAAATGGGGTGCACATCCGGAATCTGACCGATGGGCTGACGAGTACACTTAGTTCCTTTTGGGCTTTATCGGCATCAAAGTTGTAAAGGGCGTTGCGGTACGCGGCCAGTCGAGCAGACGGGCCAGTCGAGGTCAGTTTCATAGTTTGGTCATCCATGAAACTCTTCAACCGGTGCAGTCATTAAACGGCGACGTTTGATCAAATCGAACCCCAACTGTTTCAGAAACCAAAAGTGATCAATGAAGCTCCGGTTCTCGGCCAGATTGTCACCGCCTTTTCGAATTGGATCAACGATACGCCTACCCGCAGTTCCATCGCCGTTGGCGGTGTGCTCCGGGTATCCGCGTTTTGGCCGCATCGTCAGGCTGGGGTTCGCAGGAAAACCATCACAACCGCCCCTAAAAAGGTGAGCCCGATGACTCTTACTGCGAACAAATGATCTCGCATCTTTAGGCTGAGGCACGCTGCAAATCCTGTTTAGATAAGAATAGGTATGCGTACCTTCCTTGGATTCAACCAATAAATCAAGCGCTAAAAAGTTGGGATTTCATTATGAATTTGAGTCTCACAGATACACCCCCTTGACAGAATCTGAGTTTACCTGAAATTTATAAGCATACGTATGCGATTCAAAATCGACGAGGCCGACGTGACACAGAAAGCTAAACTCCCCGAAGATACTTCAGTCGCGCCCGCGACGTCGTCGATGCGCAGTGATGCGAAAACCGTAAAAACGGGAACGCATATTCGATTTAGCCCCTTGAAAGACGAACATATGCCAGCGGACTATTCGATTTCGCTGGAAGAATACCGTCGCGGCGGAACGAAAGAGTTCCTGGGTAAAGAGCCTGATCATCTGGTGACACACCAGATGAACGGGTTTGACGACAAGTACAGAAACATTGTCGACTACATTGTCCGAATAACGCATCAGATCTGGGAAGAAAAAGACATTGGCTGCATCTATGACACTTACAGCCACGACTGCCGCGTGTGGGACGATGTCGGGCTGCAATACGGGCGCGACAAGATCGTCGCAGATACCGTTCATACCAACAATGCGATCCCCGACATACGCCTCGTCGCGGATGAGGTGATTTGGGCCGGCAATGATGACGTGAGTTTTCATACCTCACATCGCACGATGATCATGGGAACCAACACAGGGTACTCCCGCTTCGGCCCCCCCACCAATCGGCCCCTACGGCTGTTCTGCATCGCCAATTGTGTCGCGCGAGACAACGAGATCTACGACGAGCACGTTGCCTATGACACCGCAGCTTTGATCCAGCAAATGGGCTTTAATGTGGGTGAAATGGCCAGACAAGTTGCCTCGCAACGCCCGCAGGGCCCGTTTGCACCGAACTTTGCCGCCAGCGAGCCGAAACGTTTGGCGGGTCAAGCGTTCCCAAAGCGTTATCCGATCCCGGATGTGGTTGATGGAAACGTGCGAGACTTCGTTCACGCGGCATTCGAAAGCATTTGGAACCGCCGGAATTTTGCTGCGATGGATCAAGTTTATGCACCGGACATCGTTTTCGAGGGCTCTACCAGTAGGGTTTACCGGGGGGTGGGCCAGATGCGCTCACATGTAATGTCGATGGTTGCCATGTTCCCGAACATTCGGGTTGCCGTCGATGACATCTATTGGATGGGCAATGCCAATGACGGGTATCTCGCCTCAATTCGTTGGGGTGGTGTCGGCGCGCACCGGGGGAACGGGCCATACGGCGAACCCACCGGGAAGGAAGCCCATATCTGGGGCATCACTCAGTGGCATATTCATAACAACAAGGTCCAGAAAGAATGGACTGTTTTCAATGAGTTCGGGATTTTAATGCAGATTCTGGACGACACCTAACCGCAACCGCGGCAACACGGAGGTTGATATGAAACTGAAACACATACTGCCAGCTTTGGCCATCGGGCTGAGCCCGATGGCGGCTTCGGCCGAGTGTACGATCGAAGGTACGGGCGAAGTGAATGTCTTGTCCAACTTCTTCGAAGCGCTGGAAGTTCTGGCAGCCGAAATGGAAACCTGCGAGCGGGACGGTCTTGTCGTCGAAACCAAGCTGACCACGGATCACAAGGAAGAAACGAACAAAGCGTTTGAATCCTCGACCTCCCCTTGGGACGCAGCCGCTGTTGCAAATAGCTCGATAACTCTGCTTCAGGCCAAGGGACAACTTCGCCCATTGAATGATCTGGTCGAGAAGTACCGGGACAAATACGACATCGAAGATGGGATGCTGATCCGTTTTGGGGACGACATCATGGCGATTGCCTTCATGGTCAACGCTCAACACCTGTTCTACCGCAAAGACATCTTTGAAGAGAACAACATCGCTGTTCCGACCACTTGGGATGAGGTTCTGGAGGCATCCGAGAAACTCAAGGCAGCCGGGATTGAACACCCATATGGCGCGGCCTTTGGCAACAGCTGGGAACTGGCGAATGAGTATGTCAATATGCTGCTGGCCAATGGTGGCACACTGTTCGACCCGGAGACATCCGACTCTACCTTCGAAACGCCGGAGGCAATCGCCGCGTTGGAAAAAATGGGCGCGCTCTACAAGTACATGTCGCCAAATTCGATGTCGATGGACTTCGGTGACGTGAAACGGCAATTGCAACAAGGTGATGTGGCGATGGCCGTTATGTGGGGCAACGAAGCCTCAGGCATGGACGATCCAGACGAAAGCACGGTAGTCGGCAAGATCGGATTTGCTCCGTCGCCCGTCATGGTCGAAGGCGGGGCGCCTGCATCGACATTCTGGTGGGACGGCTATGTTATGCCAAAGAACCTCGATGGTGATCCCGATCTGACCTTCCAAGTCCTGATGCATGCGATGCGGGCTGAAACGGTCAAAGAAAACAATGATGTAACCCTCTGGATTCGGTCGGCATATGAGCCGGGCCAATACACGACGGCGATCACCGACACGGTTGTAGGAGGCGCGCCTCCTTATCCGATGAACCCGCAAGCAGCCTTGGCGCATTCGGCCTTGGGCGAGAATATCGCGGATTTTATCGTCGGTAAGGAAAGTGCCGAGGACTCCCTGGCCGACGCAACAAAGGCATATCGCGCCGCTGCGCGTGATCAGGGCCTGTTGAAATAGGCCAACTCCCTGGTGCCAGCTATGTCGACGCGATTTGACTGGCACCGAACTTCTGACGGGTCGGTTCAATGAAGCGCTCTACCTTCTTTTCGTTCGTTGCACCGTCCTTGGTGTCGATGCTGCTGCTCATCGCACTTCCCCTGGTCGCGATTGTTTATCTCGCATTGTATCAGTCCTTTACGCAGACTGAATTGAAAGAAGTTAAGACTGAGGTGCCTCTGTTCGGAGGATTAACCCGGGAAGTCACCCGAATGGTACCGCAATCGGTACTGGATGCAGACGGCAATCCGGTAAAGGTCTGGAAATATGTCGGTGGGCAAAACTTAGAAAATGCTATCGATGTGGAGGGTCTCAGGGCCTCCATTGACGGGACCAAAGTTGAAAACCCCAGAGAGTTCATCAAAGCGCTTTATCGAGAAATCAGTGATGTAGATTTCTGGTCTGCGCTGGAATTCACGCTTCTTTACACGTTTGTGACGACACCGATCATACTGATCCTGGGGTTCGGCCTCGCCCTTGCAACCAATCGAGTCACGCTGCAACTGCGCGGCTCGGTTGTGTTTGTGACCATTCTCCCGATGATTGTGACCCCGGTGGTCTCGTCCCTCGCGGTCTATTGGCTGTTCATTGATGGTGGCGTGATTGCGGCATCGTTAGAAGCCATAGGTCTCGGTAAGTTCTACTTTCTTGCAGATCAGGTCACGATACGACTTGTTATTATCGCTTACGGGGTTTGGTTTGCCACACCCTTCGCTTTCATTATTCTCTATGCGGGGTTGCAAACGGTTCCGGAAGAGCCGCTTGAAGCGGCGATCATAGACGGGGCCACGCCATGGCAACGCATTCGGTACATCGTGATCCCTTATCTGTCTCCACTATTCGCCGTGATCACATTGATACATGTAATGGACAGTTACCGGGTGTTTGAACCCATTCTGGTTTTCGGTTCACGTGTCTTTGCAAACTCGGTGCAGTACCTAACGTACTACACGCTTGTTTTCGAAGGGAATATCCACAAGGCGGCGGCCTATGCGGTGCTGACGGTGGCCGGGGTCGTTGTATTGCTGATACCGATCATGATCCGGACCTACAAAGATCAGAAAGCCGAAAAATGAGACCAGCGAAACTCAACTTTGCTTCTCGGTTATCTATCAACCTTGGCCTTTGGTTCTGGTTCTTTGCAGCGCTGCTGCCGTTTTTCTGGATGTTTGTCATCTCCCTGCGCAAACCGGTGGATGCGTTTTCAACGCCACCGAAGTTGATAGCGCCAGTGACGTTCGAGAATTTCAGATACATCTGGGTTGAGGATGGGTTTTGGCAGTATGCGATCAACACGACCACTGTAACTGCTTTAACCGTCGTCGTTTCCCTGACGATAGCCAGTTTGGCGGCCTACGCATTGTCGCGATATCGAGGTTCACTTGGGTTTTGGCTGTTGATGGCGGCGATGGTGTTTCGCGCCATGCCCCATGTCGTTCTGTTGACCGCCTATCGTCCGGCCTTTTTTGAACTGGGAATCTGGAGTCGATACGAGACGCTGATCATCGTGCTTGTCGCAATCAACCAGCCGTTTACAATCTGGATGCTGCGGGCATTCTTCATGAATATCCCGCAAGAGCTGGACGAAGCGGCACTGGTTGATGGCTGCAGCCGATGGCAGGCATTCTTCCGCGTAATCGTGCCCGTCATGTGGCCTGGCATTGTGACGGCCGGTCTCTTCTCATTCTTGCTGGCCTATAACGACTTCATCATTTCGAGCCAACTCATGAACGGCGACATGGCGACGATGACTGCGGCTCTCGGCAGCTATATGGGGCAGAATCAGAGCCTTGCCCGGCTGATGCATGGCGTCGCGGGCGCTGTCTCGATCACCATTCCAATCATCATTCTGGTCTTCGTTTTTCAGAAACAAATCGTGTCAGGAATGACCGCAGGTGCAGTGAAAGGATGAAAAATGACTGCTGAATCCAACCTCAAACTTATTCAGGATATGTATGTCGCGTTAAACGCTCAGGATCTTGATGCGCATGACCAGTATTGGCATGAGGATATGATCTGGCACGGGCCGCCGGGTTTTGGCGATATCCACGGCCGTGAACGCTTCAAATATGACGTTCTTGCCGAATTCTACAAAGCGTTTCCTGACTATCATGTCAGCCACGAGATCGAGTTCGCCAACGAGACATGGATTGCAGGGACCGGATACCTGACTGGTCATCAAAACGGCGAATACCTCGGCCTGCCACCCACCGGACGACCGGTGAAGATGCGCTTCTCGGATTTCTGGCTGGTAGTTGATGGCAAACTAAAGGAAAACTGGGTAATGGTTGACCACGTCGATACGTTTAAGCAATTGGGTGTCGATCTGATGGCAGCTGTCAATAGAAGCTAATGCAAAACGGGTTGGCGTGAGTTCCTTTGAAAAAGTCCAAGGTCACTTCAATTGATGTTGCGCGCCATGCTGGCGTGTCTCAATCTGCGGTGAGCCGGGCTTTTTCCCGCACGCCAACCCAGTCCGGTGTTTCCCCTGAAACAAAAAAACGCATTCTCAAATCCGCGGACGAGCTGGGGTACCGCCCCAATGCAATCGCACGTACGCTCATTACGCAAAGATCAAACATAGTCGCGCTGTTGTTCAGCTATCTGGACAATCAGTTCTACGCGCTGGCGCTTGAGAAACTTTGCATAGAACTCCAAAAAACCGGTTTCCATGCGCTCGTTTTTATGATGCCCAGCACAGATGAAGGCGTCGAAGATACCGTATCCCAATTGTTGGAGTATCAGGTCGACGGGATTATTACGGCGTCCGTCGAGCTTTCCTCAACACTCGTTCAGTTCTGTTCTCAGCGCGATATCCCTGTCGTGATGTTCAATCGTTTTCAAGAACATGATGGCATTGCAAGCGTTACAACAGACAATGTTGCAGGCGGGCGCATGGCCGCGCGGCATCTGCTGAAAACGGGGCATCAACGCATTGCACTTCTGTCCGGATGGGAGCGGTCATCTACAAGCCGAGACCGGAAATTTGGTTTTGAGGCTGAGCTTCGGGAAAGTGGCCGCAGTCTTTTTGCTCATGAAGTCGGTCACTTTGATCTCGATAGAACGGGAACGGCAATTCGAAAGATGTTTGGCGGCCCGAAGGAAACACATCCCGATGCCCTATTTGCGGCAAACGACTACATGGCGATCGAAGCGATCAGTATTTTGCGGAACGAGTTAAACATCAGCGTTCCTGATGATCTCTCGGTTATCGGGTTCGATGATATCCCGATGGCTTCCATGCCAGAGTTCGCTCTGACTACGCTAAGGCAGCCCGTCAACAACATGGTTGCCAACGCGGTTCGCCAGATTAACGAGTTGGTGAGAGACAAGTCCATCGAAGTTGAGAACATAGCGCTGGCACCAAAGCTCATCGAAAGAAATACTGTCTTAACCCCTTAAAACTGTGCCACTATTTTGGTGTCATGGGAGGGGTGGAAGCTGGCTCGAAAGCGGTATTCAGATGAAGAGGCGTTGAAGTTATTGCGAGAGATTGACGTCCATCTGCATGATGGTCTGGATGTTGTGGGGGCCTGCCGCAGGGCCGGGATTTCAGACAAAACGTATTAGTACTGGCGCATGAAGTTTGGTGGGATGGTAGATCTCAATTGTCGCAGATGCGGGCGCTGCAAAAAGAGAATTAAAGGCTCAAGAAGATTGTTGCTAATCTACAGCTCGACAAGCTTATCCTGAAGGGGAGCCTGGATCATCTAAAGCTGAAGGCCTGGTGCGGGAGCAACTTCGTCAGGCGGCCAGGTAATGGCCCGGAGTTCATCGCCGCACAGCTTCAGGACCGGCTCAGGCGGGTCGGCATCAAACCGATGCAGATCTATCCCGGCAGCCCCTCGGAAAACGGCTACAACGAACGCTTCAACGGAACACTCCGTCGCGAAGTCCTTAGTGCAGAATGGTTCCACGGCACAAAACAAGCTCAGGTCGTCATCAACATATGACTAAGACAATACAACCAAATCCGGCCTCATCATGCCCTGAACATACGCCCGCCTGTCCCTGAAACCTTGTTAGAGAAACGCTAAATTAATGGTATTGAAACCGGGGGCTAGACGCCGTCCTTGCTTCGCTTGAAGTAGCAGGGTTCCCAAACTTCATTCTTTCTTGCCGCGTGGCTGATTGGAGAAGCGCTACAAGCGTGCAAGCTGTGGGGGACGCCTATGGCAACGATCCACTGGAGCTGTTTCTGGAACCAATCTCTCGGGATGACGCCCGCAGTCTTTTGTCGAAAGACATCGGAGATGAGCGCGCCGAGACTGTTCTCATTCATTTTGAAAAAAAACGGGCTTGAAGGGCTGTAGGCTCAGGACCCATTGATTTCCGTTTGGTTGCGTGATTCATCGCGTTCAAAACGGGCAGTGAACGTGTCCGATCTTTTCTGGTTAAGTGACGAGTAGATGGCGCGTCTGGAGCCCTTCTTCCCAAAGTGCCACGGCAAACCTCGGGTTGACGGCAGGCGTGTCTTGAGTGGGTTTACCTTTGTCAATCGCAAGGGGTTACGGTGGCGCGATGCACCTAGGGAATATGGACCACACAAGACGCTCTATAATCGTTGGAAGCGATGGAGTGACAAAGGTACGCCTTTCAGCGACACCCGGTGGGCAACATACAATCTATACTCGTTTATGTATTTGGTGCATTGGCCACGTTGAGCGGAATTGAAGTGGCACATGAACTCGTAAATTCAATTCACGTCCGGAATCTGTTCGTTTAGCCAATACTCCGAGTTTGCAGGTGGTGAGCATTTGAACCACCGCCGATTTTGCGTTTGCACTCCTCGCGTCTGGTGCTCCTGAAAAGACCGAAGCAGAACCTAGTCAGTAAGATTATGCCAATTGCTTTAGCCGGGGCATCAAATCCAAGAGTTCCCGTGTGTACGGATGCTCTGGAGTTGTAAACAACAAGTCCGTTTCCTGAACCTCAACCAGCTTTCCCTGGCGCATCACGCCCACCCGGTCACACATCTGACGCACGACCGGGAGATCGTGGCTGATAAAGAGCATAGTCAACCCGAGGTGGTCCTGCAGGTCTTTGAGGATATTCAGAATTTGCGCCTGAATGGACACATCCAGGGCGCTGGTCGGCTCATCGCAGATCAGAAACCGGGGCTGAGTTGCCAGGGCGCGGGCGATACAAATGCGCTGACGCTGCCCGCCGGAGAATTCATGTGGATACTTGCGCCACGCGTCCTTGGCGAGCCCGACCCAGTCAAGTAACTCGCGTACACGCGGTTGGATTGCAGGCTTGGGCAGGATTTTGTGGTGATGGATTGGCTCGGCAACCAGATCCCCGACCCTCATGCGTGGGTTGAGGCTGGAAAAGGGGTCCTGAAAGATCATTTGAATCTGGCGACGATAGGTTTGCAGGGTGTCTGCCCCCATGGCCGTCACATCCTGCCCGTCAAAGATCACGTGGCCGCCATCCACCGGATACAATGTTCCGATCATCCGCGCGACGGTGGATTTACCCGAGCCGCTTTCGCCCACAAGCCCAAAAACCTCGCCGTCTCGAATGTCAAAACTGACCTGATCGACGGCCGTAAAGTACTTGCGTTGCGACGGTAGCAGCCCGCCCTTTTGCAAGAACGTTTTGGTGATGTTCTCGACCTCAAGCAGCTTGCCGGATTTTGACAGGTCGGTCTTATCCCAATGTGCGGCCAGATCATCGATCTTGAAGGTTCTTTCCCGCTCGCCATAGCTGACCACCGGAAAGCGTTCGACCTTGGTATGAGGTCGTGGAACGGCGGCAATCAGGGATTTGGTGTAGTCATGCGTGGGCGCGCCGAGAATCTGATCGGTTGTGCCGCTTTCGACCACGTGGCCGGAATACATCACGGTGACCGTGTCGGTAGTGTCGGCAATAACGCCCATGTCGTGCGTCACGAGGATAACGCCCACCTGGCGCTCTTTCGCCAGTTCCTTGATCAGGTCCAGCACCTGCGCCTGCACGGAGACGTCCAAGGCCGTTGTGGGTTCATCCGCAATCAGGACGGTGGGTTCGGTGCACAGGGCCAAGGCGATCACAACCCGCTGACGCATCCCGCCGGAAAACTGGTGCGGATATTGATTGAACCGATCCGCCGGGTCGGGGATCGACACGCGATCCAGCAGGGCGATGGCGCGCTTTTTAGCCTCGGATGCAGACAGGCCAAGGTGTAGCTGGATCGTCTCGACCAGTTGCTCACCCACTGTGAACAGCGGGTTGAGCGAGGTTAGCGGATCCTGAAAGATCATCCCGATCTCTTTGCCCCGGATTCTGCGCTTGTCCTCGGCATCAAGCGCGTCGATCCGACGCCCGTTGAGCCAGACCTCGCCTTCGGACACATGCGCCGGGGGGTCCAGCAGGCCGATCACGGCGTTGCCGGTCATGGATTTGCCAGCGCCGCTCTCGCCCACGACCCCCCGGATTTCACCGGGGTAGAGGTCATAGGTCACGTGCTCTACCGGCTTGAAGCTGCCGCGGCGGGTGGGGATTTCCACCGTAAGGTTGCGGATCGAAAGAACGGGGTCGGTCATTTCAGCCTCGGGTTCAAAACATCGCGCAGCCAGTCGCCCAGCAGGTTCACACTCAGCGCCAGTGCCAGCAGGGTGCAGGCCGGGAAGAACAGGATCCACCACTCACCCGAGAACAGGAAACCCTGTCCGATGCGGATGAGCGTGCCCAGCGACGGCTGTGTCGGCGGGGCGCCCACACCAAGAAAACTGAGCGTCGCCTCGGCAATGATTGCCAGCGCCAAGGAGATGGTTGCAATCACAAGTACAGGAGACAGCACATTGGGCAGGATATGGCGCAGCATGATCGTCAGTGGGCTTTGCCCGATGATGCGCGCGGCGGCGACATAGTCCTTGTTTTTCTCCACCAATGTTGCGCCCCGAACCACCCGAGCGAACTGCACCCAATCGGACAGGCCAATTGCAAGGATCAGCACCCAGATTGCCATCTGGTCGCGATATTCCACCGGGGTTATGCCTTTGGCGATGCCAAAGATCAGCATGGCCAGCAGGATCGAGGGGAAGGTCAGTTGCACATCTGCGGTACGCATGATGATGGTTTCGGTCCAGCCGCCGAAATATCCGGACAGAAGACCCAGAATGATTCCCAGCACCATGGCAAACAGGACCGCTGCGACCCCGACAAACAGCGAGATTCGCATCCCGTACAAGATCGTCGAAAACACATCCCGCCCTTGATCGTCGGTGCCCATCAGGAAGCTTTCGCCGGTAAAGGCATTCGGTTCCATCGGCGGGGTGAAACCGTTCATCAGGTTCAGGCTCGACGGGTCGAACGGGTTCGTCGGCGCAATCAGCGGCGCGAACACGGTGGCAGTTATGAGCACCAACGCCACAGCTGCAGAAGCTACGGCTACGGGGGACCGACGAAAGGCGTAGAACTGGTCGCTGTCCAGGATGGCTTGCAGACGGCTCATGCGCTGACCCTCAGGCGTGGGTCGATGAACGCGTAAAGAATGTCGACCGCAAGGTTGATGGTGACGAAAATGACCGAAATCATCATCAGGTAAGCTGCCATGACAGGGATATCCACGAACTGGACGGCGTTGATGAACAGAAGGCCGAGGCCCGGCCATTGGAACACCGTTTCGGTGATGATGGCGAATGCGATAATGGCACCCAATTGCAGACCGATTATGGTGATCACGGGCACCATCGTGTTCTTCAGCGCATGGCGATAGTTGATAACCCGATCACTCAGGCCACGGGCGCGGGCAAAGCGGATGTAGTCTTGCCGGAGCACTTCCAGCATTTCAGACCGTACTAGACGCATGATCAGGGTCATTTGATACAGGCCCAGCGTAATCGCAGGTAAAATCAACGCTTTAAGCCCGCTTGCCGTCAGTAAACCGGTGTTCCACCAACCCAGGTCAACGACCTCTCCGCGTCCGAAGCTGGGAAGCCATCCAAGTTCAACCGAAAAGATGTAGATGAGCAGGATGCCGATCAGGAACGTGGGTAAGGAAACCCCGATGAGCGAGGCCGACATGATGAAATTCGCCGCAAAACCATCCCGCCTGATGGCGGTGAAAACGCCCAACGCGATTCCAAGAACGATCGCGAACACGGCCGAGACCAGCGCCAGTTCCAGCGTGGCTGGTGCGCGTTCAGCCAGAATTTCGGCAACAGGGCGGCCCTGACGGAAGCTGACGCCAAAATTACCCTGCACGGCCTCTTGTAGAAACTTCACATATTGCACCGGGAATGGCTGATCGAGGCCCAACTGGCTGCGCAGACGCTCTACATCTTCCATGGTGCGTTCCTGCCCCAGCATGTTGTCGATCGGATCGCCGACAAAACGGAACATGGAAAAGGCGACGAGGCCCACGACAAAGAGGACCAGCGCCGACTGGGCCACACGTCTGATGATGTATGACAGCATTTAGTTGACCGTAACCCAACGCAGAAGGAAGAAGTTATCGGGCCGCTGCGTCAACTCGATGTTGCTGCGCGCGCCCCAAACCAGTGGTTGGACGTAAAGGGGCACATAGGCCACATTGTCCTGCAAGATACCAGCGACCTCATCCAGCATCGCCTGACGCTTGGGTTCGTCAATTTCGGACTGGATCATGGGCAGCAACTCATCGATGCGGGCGTTGGAATACCCGCCAAAGTTCCAAGACCCCAGCTTCTTTTCCTCGTTGGGAGTCGAGGCAAGAAAGCGCACGGGATGTTCGGCGTCGAACGTTCCGGGCGACCAGCCCAGCAGATACATGTCGAAATTGTCAGCTCGCAGTTCCGGCCAGTAGTTCTGAACGGGCATCGCGTCGAGTGTGACAGTTAACCCAACTTGCGTCAGCATGGCCGTTATCGCCTGGCAGACGGCCTCGTCATTCAAATAGCGATTGTTGGAGCACTTGAAGCTGACCTCGGCACCTTCAGCCCCGGCCTCAGCCAGTAGCGCCTTCGCGCCTTCAGGGTCGAAGCCATACGGGTCTGCGTTTACAACTGAGAACCCACGCATGGCAGGGCTGACAAGCTGGCTCGCCACTTCGGCGTTGCCGCGCATGATGGTTTGCAGGATAGCCGGTACGTTGACGGCCTTGGCTACAGCCTCTCGAACACGCGGGTCACGGAACAGATCAGAACCGCCTTGCCCTGCTTCGCTTGCGCCCTCCTTCTGATCAAAGCCCAGCATGATGACGCGTGCTTCGATACCTTGAACGACCTTAACGTCCGGGTTGCTCTGCAACCGGGCCACGTCCTGAATGGGGACAGGATTGATGAAGTCCACATCACCCGACAACAACGCCGCCAGTGCGGTTGCCGGATTTTGGATTGGCACCAGTTCAGCGCGGGTCAGATTGTGTTCCGGCTCTCCCCACCAACCGTCGAACGGTTCCAGAACGGTGCGCAAGCCCGGCTCGCGCGCTATGACGCGGAAGGCACCGGTGCCGTTGGCGTTCAGTGTCGCGTAGTTGCCAGCCTCTTTGTCCGGCAAACCGGCTTCATTCGCCTCGGCCCATCCGCTGTCCAGGATCATCCAGTTGGCGATGCTGTCTGGAAAGATCGGGTTGGGCGCGGTCGTCATGACATCAACAGTATAGTCGTCGACCTTCACAACCTCGCTGACAGGGGCGAACCAGCTGCGGGTATCCGAGTTTTCGTCCGAGGCACGCTGATACGAGAATATCACGTCATCTGCGTTGAACTCGGACCCATCATGAAACGTAACACCTTCGCGCAGTTTGAAGCGCCAGCCCGCGCCGTCACCGATGGTCTCCCAACTGGTCGCTAAGGCCGGTTCGATGGACATATCTTTGCCCCGGCGGACAAGTCCTTCGTAGACATTGTTCAGAAATCCGAGAACGGGCGCGGAGTTGACTGCATGAGGGTCCATCGTTTGTGGGTCGGTTGTGACCGCGAACGTGAACTCTTCGGCTGCTACGGGTAAGGCAAGCGCGCCCATGAGCGCGGCAGTGGTCAAACGTTTCATAATAGCTCTCATTTACGTGGCGGCGGGCCTCGCATTCCGAGGCCCGGCCACTTTGCTCAATTCAGACCGAAGTGCTTCACCATGGGTTGATCCTCGGGATCGACGTCAATGGCCAGATTTTCAGCCATGCCCCAGTTCAAAACCTGGTGGTGGATTGGGATGTACAGCTGCTCATCCTGCACGACACGCCAAATGTCGGCAATTGCTTGGTCGCGGGCAACAAGGTCCGTGTTTGAGGCCAGCGATTTGATCTTGGCATCAAGCTCGTCATCGTTGAAGCCCGTGCCATTCCAGGTGCCGATTTCGCTTTCCCGGCCGTGGACCAGGAAGTTGAAGATATACTCCGAGTCATATGTCGGAACACCCCAACCCAGCATGTAAAAATCGGTCTTGCCATCGGTGATCAGAGGAAAGTGCTGCGCCTTGGGCTTGGCATCCAGATTCACGGTAATGCCAATCTGACCCAGCATGCCGACCGCCGCCTGGCAGATCCCTTCGTCGTTGATGTAACGATCATTGGGGCAGTCAAGACGGATAGAGAAGCCATCAGGATAGCCTGCCTCGGCCAAAAGAGCTTTCGCCGCTTCGACATCCGTGCTGCTTTCGGCATCCATCTCGGCCGTCCAACCATTTACAAAGGGCGGTGCGATCATGCCGGCGGGTTGCGATTGACCCCGCATCACCACCTGCTTAATGGCATCCCGGTTGATCGCCTTGGACATCGCCTGACGCACGCGCACATCTGCGAGGGGGTTCTTGCCATCGACGTTATCGGCCTCGATATCGTCTGTGCCCTGGTTCATCCCGAAAAAGATAACCCGGTTCTGAGGCGCTTGCTTGACCACAAGGCCATCCGCAGCATTGACCCGTTCCAGATCCTGAACCGGCATATCCTGAAGGAAATTCACTTCGCCGGACAGCATGGCCGCGACGCGCGTCGCGTTGTTCTGGATGGGCGTATAGATGATCTCGCTGATCGCCATTGGGAACTGGTCGCGACCCCAGTAATCCTCGTTCCGCTCCATGACGGTTTTCACGTCCGGTTCGCGGCTGACCAGCCTGTAGGGACCGGTGCCGTTCACGTTAGTGGTCGCAAAGGTGATTTCACCACCTTCAAAATCCTGAACATCGACCGTGTTGTTCGCCTCAGTCCAGCCTTTGTCCATGATGAACAGGTCGGTCAGGTTTGCAGGCAGGATCGGGTTCGGACCATCGGTCACGATCTCGACCGTGTGATCATCGACCGCGCGCACCTCGACAATGGAATTGATCAGCTCTTTCATGTCAGAGTTCGGCTGCTTGGCGCGGTTGATGCTGAACACGACGTCTTCAGCGTTGAAATCGGCCCCATCATGGAATTTCACACCCTGGCGCAGGTTGAACACCCAGACATTGGGATCTTCCTCGCTGGGTGCCCAATCGGTCGAGAGCGCGGGTTCAAAGGCACCCGTTGTGTCCCGGATAATCAGAGGTTCATACATCTGATGGCGTACGGTATGCGTGGGTCCTTCGTTTTGCGAATGTGGGTCCAGCGTCAACGCATCTCCAGAGCGTGCCCATCGCAGTGTTTCCGCCTGAGCCAGCGTTGTCGTCGTCAGCAGCACCGCGAGCGCGAGCATTGATTTTTTCATTATTTTCTCCCATTTCTGCAGCCACTTGGCTGCATTGAATCCGCGATACGATGTCGCAAATCTCTGTCAACGTTGTAGTTGGCGATAGCATACCAACTGCGGATGCTTGTCAATCGGTCAACGCAGTGCTGGATTGCCAGACGTCAGCGGATGCGTTTGATTGTCTCACACCCGGGCGGCGGCGTAGCTACATCATCCACGTCTATGGGTCAAAGAGACCTGAAACACAAGCGAACCGGATTGCAAAAATCGCGCCACAAAATCCTGCGACGCAAAAGCCAGTTGGAACGTTGATCGATCGGATCCAACAATGCGATCGCCCAACTCTGGGAGGTCTCCCCCTGTGGGTTTGAGGGATCGCCTGTCATGCTCGACAAAGCTGTCAATACAGAGGCCAGTTTTGGGTTCAGGGAGAGCCAACCGCCTCAGGCGCTCCAAATCTTTCAAAATAATGAGGCGTTTAGTTTACTGGGTGATGTGCTGAGCGCCAGACCGCCAGATTTATGAGGCCGCCGCAGTTCGACGGCCTTCGTCGAGAACAACCGATTGATTGACAACGCCACCGGCTTCTGAGCATCAGCAGATATGCTGCGGTACACCATGCCATATGCGCGACCCGGGCAGGTTGTCGGGCTGTTCGGTGGGTCTTTCGATCCGCCGCATCAGGGCCATGTGCATGTCACGCGTGAGGCGGTGAAGGCCTTTGGGCTGGATCGCGTGTGGTGGCTGGTGTCTCCGGGCAATCCTTTGAAGGCGCGCGGGCCTGCGCCATTGGCTCGGCGGATCGCGGCGGCGCGGAATGTGATGCGGCACCCGCGCGTTGAGGTGACGGATATCGAGGCGCTGATGGGGACGCGGGCGACGGCGGATACTCTGGCGGCGCTCAGGCGGCTTTACCCGCAAGTGCGGTTCGTCTGGCTGATGGGTGCGGACAATCTGGCCCAATTTCACAAATGGAAAGACTGGCGGCGGATCATGGACAGCGTGCCGGTGGGGGTTGTGGCACGACCGGGGGACCGGATTTCGGCGCGCATGTCTCCGGCCGCGCGGGTATACGCTCCGTACCGCATCGACGGGCAGGCGCGGCATTTGCTGGGGCGGGCAACGGCCCCGGCATGGTGTTTCGTGAACGTGCCGATGGTGGATGTCAGCTCGACCGAGATTCGTACACGTTCAGGATGGAGCGAAGGGGTGTTGCCTGAATAGCCCCACCGGGCACATAATCCGACCGAGCGGTTGTGTGCTCTTTGTCTCTGAGATTTTAATTGGCCCATGGTTGATCGTATTTCGCGTCGTTTGTTTCTGGGGGGATTGGGTGCGTCTTTGATTCCCGGCGCCGCGCTGGCACAGGCACCCTTGGTATCCCTGAGACCGCAGGCGCGTGCTCTGCCGTTCACCGGGGCCGAAGGACTCATCAAAGCCGCGGGGCTCAAGGGCGATGTCGTGTTCGCGGTGGCCGATGTCAAAACCGGCACTCAGCTAGAGGCGTTCGGAGGAGCGACCGGATTACCGCCCGCGAGCGTGGGCAAGGCTCTGACGGCGCTTTACGCACTGGACGTTCTGGGGGCGGATCATCGGTTTGAAACCGTGCTGATGGCCGATGGACTGATCGAGGACGGTATCCTCAAAGGCGATCTGATCTTGGTGGGCGGGGGTGACCCGCTGTTGGACACTGACGATTTGGCGGCGATGGCGGCCAACCTGCGGGCGGCCGGGGTCAGCGAGGTGCGCGGTGCATTCAAGGTATATGACGGCGCATTGCCCTATGTGTTCAGCATTGATCCGGGGCAACCGGACCATGTTGGCTACAGCCCGGCCATCAGTGGGATATCGCTGAATTTCAACCGCGTGCATTTCGAATGGAAGCGGGATGGCACTGAGTATGGTGTCACGATGGATGCGCGAAGCGCGCGGTACAGGCCTGACGTTGACGTGGCCGCGATGAAAGTCGAGGGCCGGCGGCTACCGATCTATACCTACCAACCCAGTGCGCGGCAGGATCGTTGGACGGTCGCCAGAGCCGCGCTGGGAAACGGTGGCGCGCGGTGGCTGCCGGTGCGGAAACCGGCGCTGTATGCCGGCGATGTGTTTCGCACACTGGCGCGGTCGAACGGGATTGTTCTGGGCCGTGTACAGGTCACCCGAGAGATGCCTCAGGGCGCGGTTCTGGTCGTACATCAGAGCGATCCGCTGGACAGCATTCTGCGGGGGATGTTGAAATACTCGACCAACTTGACGGCAGAAATGGTGGGTATGGCTGCCACCAAGGCACGGGGCGTTCAGCCTGGAAGTCTGGCGGAGTCCGCAGCCGAGATGAACCGCTGGGCCGCTGAAACCTATGAAGTGGATCGCATCGCCATGGTGGATCACTCGGGCCTGGGGGATGCCTCGCGCATGACGCCCGGCGATCTTGTGACCGCGCTGGTGGCGGCCCGGAAAACCGGCGCGCTGCGCCCTTTGCTCAAACCTTTTGCACTGACCGACGGCAACGGAAAGACAATCAAGGATCATCCGATAAAGGTCGACGCCAAAACGGGGACGCTGAATTTTGTCTCGGGTCTGGGCGGGTTCGTGACCACGGCGGACGGATCCGACCTGGCCTTTGCCATTTTCACCGCCGATGTGGACCACCGTGCAACGATCCCACGGGAACACCGCGAGCGCCCGGAGGGCGCGCGCAGTTGGAACCGGCGGTCGCGAAAACTGCAGCGGGCGCTGATTGAACGGTGGGGCGCACTCTACGGCAGTTGAGCCTAGGTGGTGTGACGCGCCCGGGCGCCGCGTTCGATCCCGGCGGCGTGCAGACGATCGATGTTGAGTTCGTAGCGAATCTCTTCCAGCAGGCGCAGTTCGGTTTCGGCCAGAGAACCATCCGCCGCTGCGACGTCGCAGGCTAGGGCATAGGCGGTTTCGTTCAGCCGCTCGGGCAGGTTGTCGCGGATCAGGCCAAACAGCGCGTCCAGACCGTCCTCCTGCTCAAACAGGTCGAACACGATCTGCGTCACCGTGCGGGTGCGGTCGATGTCGTATCCGGCAAAGACCGGCAGCATGTTGACCGCGCCTTCGATCTTGACCAGCTCTGCCGTTCGGATGTTCTCGTCTGAGGCGGAGACCGCCACCATGATCGCCACAAGGCAATCCTGTGGCGACATAGGATGAGGAATTTGCTCGGTCATGGGGTCGTCCTGCTTGGGTGTCTCTGACCGCGCACGATATGAGGCACCGAGGGCGGGTTCAACACCTTGTTTGGCCGCACCGGATCTGTGCCGACCGGACCAATCGCAGGCTGTGCGTCATCGAACAGTGAGCAGCCTTCAGCCGGTACAGGAAAACCTGTATTCGATGAGTTCGAAGCTTTGACTGGCGAACCCGTAGGCAAAGCGCAAACCGGTCTCGCCCGCAATCACACCATGTTCCGCGCCGCCCGGCACATAAAGCGCGACGCCCTGCCGAATTTGGTGCGCAACCCCGTCGATGGTCACGATACCATCACCGTCCAGACCCAGGTAAAACTCCGCTGGGTCATGGTGGTGGGGTAACAGGCGATCACCGGGGCCGAACTCGGCAATACCAAGGACCAGATCGCGGGGGCTGTCCTGAGTGCCATTGATCAGGGTGCGCCAGCGCACTTCGCCATAAGAGGGATCTGTGCCGCCCGCCAATGGAACATGAGCGGCATCCGTGGCCAGCGGCGGATGTGGAAGATTGCTGGCACAATGCACCAATACAGCTTCGCTGTAGTCCGTGGCCAACGTATTCAGTTCTTGCGTCATGGCAGGTCCTCCTTTTTGCCATTTGACGCGATTGGGTTGGCGAGGCAATAAGGGAAAGATGAAGTCTATCATACGGTGAGGTTATATTAGATGGACAGGCTGCCCAGTTTCGCCGGGTTGACGGCATTTTATGCAGCGGCGCGACGGGGGACGCTGACGGCGGCTGCAAGGGAACTGAATGTCTCTCAACCTGCGGTGTCCCGCAGAATTGCAGATCTTGAGGCCGATCTGGGATGCGCATTGTTCGATCGCAGTCGGAAACCGGTCAAAATGACCCAACATGGCAGGGACTTGCTGCGGGCCCTGCACAGTGGGCTGGGGCAGATCGAAAGCGCGGTGGGTCAGATTCGGCAGGCTTCACAGGGTAAAGTTGTCAGCGTGACGGCGCCATCGGGCTTTGTGGCTTTTTGGCTGATTCCCCGTCTTGGAGAGTTGGAAGCCGCCTTTGCGGACATAACGATTCGTATCATAAGTCAAGAGTATGGAGAGGCCGTTCGACCCGGCGACGTTGTCATCCGGTTCGGGCACCGGGAAACCGAAGAGGAAACGCGTCTTTTGGGCGATGCGGTTTTTCCGGCTGCCAGTCCCCTGTATCTTGCGAGAAAAGAGATGAGCCGGGACCATCACGATTTCTCGCACATGACCTTACTGACGATGGAGGCGGCGCGCAGCCAGTGGCATGACTGGCCAAGCTGGTTCCAGGCCGCGGGCATGGCGATGCCGAAAGGCGCACGGGTGCTGGATTTCAACTCCTACGTCATGCTGGTGAATGCGGCGCTGGCCGGGCAGGGTGTCTGCCTGTGCTGGGATGGCGTTCTCGACAGTTTTCTGGAGACGGGCGCCATCACGCGTCTGGAAGGATCAACCGCAGTGTCGACCCGGGGGTACTTTCTGTCGGCCCGTGACGGGCTGGCAGCCGAGCCTCATGTTCGCGAGATTCTGAACTGGATTGCCGAAACCGGCCAGAAATAACCACTGTTCCGCCCGGCCTTTATTGACTCATGCTGCATCCGCACAATAACAGGGGCCGGGCCGGGCGCATGGTGTGTCAGGCCCGTTTCCCGATGGAGAAATTCAATGTCCGACCTGCGTGAAACCGCGATGACGTCAAAGGCCTGGCCTTTCGAAGAGGCGCGGCGGTTGCTCAAACGGTACAAGCAGGGCGCTCCGGACAAGGGGTACGTGCTGTTCGAGACAGGCTACGGCCCTTCGGGCCTGCCGCATATCGGGACCTTTGGCGAGGTGGCGCGGACCACGATGGTCAAGCGCGCTTTTGAGGCTCTGTCGGATATCCCGACCAAGTTGATCTGTTTCTCGGACGATCTGGACGGTATGCGCAAAGTGCCTAGCAACGTGCCGAACCCTGAGGTCTTGCAGGACTATTTGCAGTGTCCGTTGACCTCGGTACCGGATCCATTTGGCACGCATGACAGCTTTGGCGAACACAACAATGCGATGCTGCGGCGGTTCCTCGATACCTTCGGGTTCGAGTATGAATTCTATTCGGCGCGCGACTTTTATCGTTCGGGTCAGTTCGACGAAATTCTGAAGCGGGCAGTCGAAAACTATGACGACGTGATGGCCATCATGCTGAAAAGCCTGCGCGAGGAGCGCCAGCAAACCTATTCGATCTTCCTGCCGATCCATCCTGAAACCGGGCGCGTTCTGTATGTGCCGATGAAGAAGGTTTGCGCCGAGACCTATAATGTCACCTTCGATGACGAGGATGGCAAAGAATGGACGCTGCCCGTGACTGGCGGCAATGTGAAGCTGCAGTGGAAGCCGGATTTTGGCGCGCGCTGGGCGGCGCTTGGCGTGGATTTCGAGATGTACGGCAAGGAACACGCCACCAACGAGAAAATCTATGACGCGATCTGCCGCGCTTTGGGTGGCCGTGCGCCCGAGCATTTCTCGTATGAACTGTTCCTCGATGAGAACGGGCAGAAAATTTCCAAATCATCGGGCAATGGTGTGTCGATTGACGAGTGGCTGACTTACGCGCCGACCGAAAGCCTCGCCTATTTCATGTATCAGAAGCCCAAGACGGCCAAGCGGATGCACTTCGATGTGATCCCGAAAGCCTATGATGAGTATCATCAGCAACTGCGGGCCTATCCGGGGCAGGACCTTAAGGCGCAGTTGAACAATCCGGTCTGGCACATCCATGGCGGAGATGTTCCGGAATCCACGCTGATGGTTCCGTTTGCGATGCTGCTCAACTTGGCCTCGGTGTCAGGGGCCGATGATAAAGAGGCGCTGTGGGGCTTCATCCGCCGCTATGCGCCCGAGGCTACAGCCGAGACGCATCCCGATCTGGATGAGGCTGCGGGATTTGCGGTGCGGTATTTTAACGATTTCGTTAAACCGACCCGCAAGCACCGGATGCCAACCGATCAGGAGCGGGAGGCACTGGAAGCACTGAAGGCGGAGTTGGAAGCGTATGATGGCCCCGTCGAGGATGAGGCGCTGCAGTCGGTGGTATACGCCGTGGGACGCGAGCGGTTTGACCCGCTGCGCGGCTGGTTCACTGCGCTGTACGAAGTGCTGCTGGGTGCATCGCAGGGGCCGCGCTTTGGCGGTTTCATTGCACTGTATGGTGTCCCTGAAACCATCGCTCTGATCGACAAGGCATTGGCCGGAGAATTGGTCTGATTTGACCTAACCCAGCATGAGGCTACTGTTTCGTCAGGAGGTGGCCCCATGCGTCGACTCGTGCTTGCCCTATCACTGAGTGCCGGACTGGCATCCGGAGCCTTTGCCCAGAACGCCGAAATAGAGGCGAACATCGCGGCACAGATGCAGGCGTTTGAGGCGGATGACTTTGCCACCGCTTTCACCTTTGCCAGCCCCAATATCCAGCGCCTGTTCGGTACGCCCGAGAATTTCGGGGTCATGGTGCAACGCGGCTACCCGATGGTCTGGCGCCCGGCAGATGTGCGTTTTCTGGAGCTGCGTGAGATCAACGGCGCCTTGTGGCAGAAAGTCATGGTCACCGACAATGACGGTCGGGTTCATATCTTGGATTACCAGATGATCCAGCAGGAAAATAGTTGGAAAATCAATGGTGTGCAGTTGCTGGGGAACTCCGATCCTGCAGCCTGACGCAACACCACCGTCACGGTGATGAGAGCGGTGGTTAATCCCTTTTCGTTACTCAGGCTTTCGCGTTCGGGCAGGACCTGAACACGGGGTTTGAACGTGCCGCAAGCGCATGCGGTGCGATTGGGAAAGGGATTTCTATGAACAAGGCAATCACCGACGGCATCGTGTTCATGCCGCCTCAGTTTGCGAATGGCCTAGGCGTATGGTCCGCTGGCGACGGAACGCCCGGATCGCCAACGTATGAGGGGTCGGGAACCGGGGCATTTGTGCCGGCAGATGCGGATTTTGGGGGTTGCCTCGAGATTCTGAAGGTCAATGCCACACAGCAGCTGCGATACATGGGTCAAACGCCGTTGCTGCCTGGGTGCTATCTGCAGATCAAGGCGCGGGTCAAAGCGATCAGCGGTCCGCTGCCCGAGGTTCGGATTGCCGGCTGGGCCGGAGGTGCCGGAGATGCACAGGTAACGGGCGTGGTCGAGCAGGGCCCGGCCACGCAGCTGTCGGGCTACGGCACCGTGCATGAGGTCACTGCAATCGTAGGCACCGGGCAACGGCCCGGCGTAGACATGCCGTGGGGTGTAGCTGCGCTTTACGGGCACTTTGGTCTGGACATCGACGGCGCAAATGGTGCGCTGGTGCGGGTCGATGATATCGAAATCACAGATGTCACCGGCGTCTTTCTGCGTGAGATGATCAGTATCGTCGACGTGCGCGATTTCGGGGCCGTCGGTGATGGCGTGACCGATGACTCGGCAGCATTCGAGGCGGCGGATCAGGCGGCGGGCGGTCGCCGGGTTTATGTGCCTCAGGGCACCTATCTATTGGCGGAAACCACCAGCATGGCGTCCGAGTTGGATTTCGAGGGCACGGTCACGATGCCTGATGACAAGATGTTGCTGCTGACCAAGAACTTCGATCTGCCTTCGTATATCTCGGCGTTTGGGGATGAGGAATTGGCATTCAAGAAGGCGTTTCAGGCGCTGCTGAACAATTCGGATCATGAATCGCTGGATCTGGGCGGGCGCAAGATTGCCGTCAATGGGCCGATCGACATGGCTGCTGCGGTGCCCAACCGGCAGAGCGGCTTTTCCACACGGCGGATCGTGCGCAACGGGCAGTTTGACGTTAAAAGCAACACAGCCTGGGATACCGAGACATTCACATCAATCGCGACTTACGATCCGGTGGATCCCACCCGGCTGACAAACGTGGCAAATGTTGCCAATATTCCGGTGGGATCGCTGGTTCAGGGCGACGGTGTCGGTCGCGAGATTTACGTGCGCTCGAAAGATGAAGGTGCCGGTGAAATCACTCTGAATGCGCCGATTTACGACGCGTCGGGGACTCAGACGTACACGTTCGTGTCGTTCAAATACCTGCTGGATTTCAGTGGTTTCGCCACGTTACGCAAATTTGGCATGGAGCAGATCGAGTTCCAGTGCAACGGTCGCTGCAGTGCGATCCGGCTGGCGCCGTCGGGCAGCACATTCTCGCTCACGGATTGCTTTGTCAGCAGGCCGTTGGATCGCGGGATCACGTCGTTCGGGACCGGCTGCAAGGGCATGCTGATCGACAATTGCCAGTTCCTGTCCAGCGAAGAATCCTTCATCGTCCCTGACCGCAGTTCGATTGCCCTGAACACCAACGCAAATGACGTGAAGATACGGCACAACCGGGCCGTTCGGTTCAAACACTTTGCAGTACTGGCAGGCGACAATAACATGGTTCTGGGCAACCACTTCTTTCAGGGTGACAGCATCCCGCTGGGCGTTCGAACCGCCGGCCTGATCATGATCGGCCCCTATAACAGTTCGACCATCGCCGAGAACTATGTCGACAACTGCTTTGTCGAGTGGACGAATGAGCGGGATGCCTTACCCACCTACACCGCAGGATATTCGTTCAGCGCGATGAGCATCACCGACAACATCTTCTATTCGAGCGAGGCACCGCCGTGGTTCAGCTATATCGTCATTCGTCCGCATGGGCCTGGCCATTTCCTGAACGGTCTGGCCGTCACGGGAAACAAGTTTCGGTCCAACAGCAGCGATCTGGACCGGGCGGAGCGGGTGGACACCACATTTGCCGATCTCGATAGTGACCGACATCTTAACGTCACGTTCCGGAACAACACGTATCACGGCATTTCTGCCAAAGTGGAAAACCCGTTGCGGGTTCGGCACACGCAGAATACGGCGGCTCAGGTTTGGACGGTCGGGTCGCAAAACCGCCTGCCGTTTGGCGCCAAGGCCCGCAGCTGTGATGCCGTGACCGTTCTGGGACCGCTGAAATCGGCACTGAACACCACAAGATATGCCGCGCCTTATGTTGATGTTGAGCAAGGCAGCGAAGGGGACGCGCTGCAACTACGCTGGTCTGAAAACCTCAAGGGTGAGGTGTCGGCCATCATGCGCATCGAACGCTGAGGCCCTTGAAAGCCGCCCGAACCCGGGCGGCTTTTGCCTATCGTAGCAAAGTGCCCGGAGCCATTGCTTGAATCCCAACCTGTTTTCCAAGACGTTTCAAAAAGTTGTGCTAGGTTTGGATCAGCCAATGGAGGATTCAGATGCCCAGCATAGCCAAAAATACCAGCGTCCAGACCGTGATAACAACGTTCGAGATGACACCGGGAACCTGCCAGGATCTTCTGGAGGCTCTGACGGATGCCTATTCCGAGTTCATCTCCAAGCAGCCCGGTTTCGTCGCGGCGGGCCTGCACGTCAATGACGCGCAGACCCGGATCGCAAACTATTCGCAGTGGCAACGGCGCGAGGACTTTCTTGCCATGTTGCGCACGCCCGAAATGCGCAACCGCAACCGCAAGATAAACGAGCTGTGCAAAAGTTTCGAACCCGTCATGTATGACGTGGCCGAAACTTTTGACTGATCCTGACATGGATCAAAGCCGGCGGCGGATGCCCATTGCAAGCTGAACGCGCTCATATGGAGGCCCGCGTTATGTATCACAACATCCTTGTCCCGATTTCCTTTGATGCCGAGCGCGATACGTCGGCCCCCTTGAAGCTTGCGCAGATCCTTGCCACGCCCGACGCGCAGGTGACCTTATTGCATGTGGTCGAACACATTCCAAACTATGCGATTTCCTATATGCCGGCCGAATACCTGACCGAAGCGCGCAAGGCGATCCAGACCGAGTTGGATGCATTGGCCGCCAAGGTTCCGAATGCAAGAGGCATTGTCGTCGAAGGTCATTCCGGCCGGACTATTCTGGACTGGGCCGAAACAAACAAACCGGACCTGATCATCATGGCCTCGCACCGGCCCGGGATGCAGGACTTGTTGCTGGGGTCGACTGCGACCCACGTAGTCCGGCACGCCAAATGCGCGGTACACGTGGTCCGCTGAAAATCAGAGATCTGCAGCGTCAAGGCGATAGGCTTTGCCAAACCCGCCATTCAGCAGCCCGTCGTGGATGTCGAAACGGACAAAACCAAAATCGGCAAAGTCGACATAGAGCTTCGCCTTGGGGCGCAGGCTCAGATATCTCTGGCGCAAGGCGTCATGATCAGCTGAGCCGCGCGCGATCATTTGCGCGGTCGCATGCAATGTCAGGCGCGGATGGGTCAGCGGGTCGCCTGTGTCCCCCGGCTCACCAACCAAAAGCGCACAAGACGGATTGGCATGAAGCGCCTTGGTATGTTCCGACAGCATTGAGATCAGTGTCACAGGCTGGCCCAGATCGTCGGTCACCAACGCGATGCGCGAAATGGATGGTGAGCCGGTGTCGGCGCGCAAAAAGGACAGGGATACATAGGTCGCCGCGTTTATCAGGTTCCGCGCGAGGGTCCGCGCAGAGTCATCCGTAGCCTGATAGGGATCGGTTTTGGTCAAGGTTTCGGTCCAGTGGTTCGGGGTGTTCCCAGTGATACATGGGTGTTTGGACCAGTGCGAGTCCTGCGCTTCAATGGTGTCCACTTGCTGCCTTCGCAATGCCATAAATCTGGTGTAACCGGTGCGTATGATGGTTGGAAAATCTGCGCGCGAAGAGGCTGATATGCCCACGTCCAGGCGGCAGCGCCGGGCCGATGCAACGCGGCGAGAGGCCTTGTCGCCCGTGCGCATTATTCTCATGGTGCTTTTGCTGCCGCTGACCGTTGGTGTGGTCGCGGCCAGCATCTTTTTGCGCCTGTCCGACTATGACCGGAACGAAGCGGTGCTGCACCTTTTGGCAATGGCAGGGTGCGAGACGGTTGAAACATTGGGATTCGGGCCGTTCCGCGAAGGCCAGGCAGGGTATCACAAACGCAATGATCCTGACGGCGACGGGGTGGCATGTGGCTCGTTTGAACTACAGCCCATCCAGAACGCAGCGCCGCAAAGCCCGGCCCCGGCCAATAGCACCCCTACCCAGAGAGCTGTTGGAAACGCCAAATTCGTTCGTCCCTGAACCGCCCGGTCGGATCGGGGCGCTTGGTCGCAGATGGGGTGAAATTCAGACAAAACCGGCCCATCTCTTTCGGGTAACAAAACGGAGAGCGTCTGATGCAATGCCCGATTGATGGAACTCAGTTGGTAATCACCGAGCGCAGCGGGGTCGAGATCGACTATTGCCCGCAATGTCGCGGCGTTTGGCTGGACCGGGGGGAGCTGGACAAGATCATCGACCGCTCATCCGCCCAATCGCCACCCCCGCCACCGCAGCAGGGGTATGATGACCGGTCGGACAGGGGCTATCGCAAAAAGAAGAAACGGGGTGGGTTTCTGGACGAGTTGTTCGATTTCTGATCGAACCGGCCAATCTCAGGACAGCTGCGCTCCGGTGCAATCGCGAAATATCCGGACCTCGGGCGCCGCGCCGTCCAACGGGAACTGTGTGACCTGATCCTGCGTAAAGGCGTAGGCCGTTTCGTTGTGTTCCAACCCGTCCAGAACGTTCCCGAACCCCGTGTCCGTGACGGTGAGTGTGGATGCGTCCGCAGACAACACGTGGCGCGGCGTTGCAATCTCGATGGTGCGAGGGCCGTTGAACCGCATGGCGAACCATGGCGCCTCGGTCCAGACATCGGCCTTGCGGGTTATGGTGAGCGTATAGAGCGGCCGGCTCGGGTCGTAGGTCAGGAAAATGCCGGCCGTTTCAGTGTCGTGAGCGAGGGTGCATATCTCTCCGACCGTGGCCTCCCACGCGTGGGCCGAGGTACCGAGGAGCAGGCTCAGAACAAGAATACGCATCCGGAGAAGCTAGTCGAACAGAACCGTTTGGCAAGTTGCACACCCCTGCGCGCCTACCGGTTGAGGCGTCAAGGTGGAACGACCGTTCCGCCTGTGTCTGTGCGAGATTTGGACCCGACGTGTTAAAATACGCTGGGGTGGCGCCGCTGCGCACCGCCTACGGGCTATTTCGCCCAGTGAGGGAGGAAAGACATGTTTGCACGTATTACACGCTTCAAAATGAAGCCCGGCACGCGTGAAGCGGCCACGGCAAAGATGAATGAATTGAAATCTGAAATCATGGGCATGCCCGGCATGCATTGCTTTACCAATGTGATGAACGAAGACGGGTCCGGCTATGTGATCTCGGTGGTGGAAAGCGAGGAAACCTCGAACGCCAATGCGCCCAAAGTGGCAGAGCTGTGGGGCCATTTTGCCGAGTTCATGGAGGGCCCGCCAACGCCGGTCGGGTATGACGTGGTCGCGCATTGGGACAAAGGTTAGCGGTCAGCGCCGGATCACGCGCAGAACGCGGGCTGCGATGACAGGAGGTGGTGATGCCCTACCAGATCACGCCACGGATCGCCGCTGAACTGATCTCACACGAAGGCATCGTTCGAGAGGCCTATCGCGACTCGGTCGGGGTCTGGACATGGAGCGTTGGCATCACGTCGGCCTCGGGCCACACGGTCTGGCCACGCTATCTGGACAATCCCCAGACGCTCCGGCGGTGTTTCGAAGTGTATGAATGGGCCATCCGGACCAATTATCTGCCGGCGGTCGAGAATGCGTTTTCCGGCCATTCCCTGACCGAGCCGCAGTTGGGTGCGGCGCTGTCTTTCCATTACAACACCGGCAAGGTCGGGGAGGCAGCCTGGGTAAGCAGATGGAAAGCCGGCGACGTCTCAGGCGCGCGCCGGGCGATCATGAACTGGCGGCGGCCACCCGAAATCATCCCGCGGCGCCGGAAAGAACGCGCGCTGTTCTTCGACGGGGTGTGGTCTAACACGGGCACGGGTACCGAGTTTGACGTGCGAAAGCCGTCCTACCGTCCGGACTGGTCCAGTGCCACGATTGTACAGATTCGCGGGATTCTGGAAGATCTGTTCGGCTGACATCTACGAGACGGCCCGGGTATTGCAGCCTTGCGAAACACCGGCAGGGCGATCAGGATCGGGGCCATGACCCGTGATGAATTCAACGCCTTCTGCTCCGGTCTCAAGGCCACGTCTCATGTTGTGCAATGGGGCAATGCGGATGTTTGGAAAGTGGGCGGCAAGGTGTTTGCCATCTGTGGCTGGAACGATGGACAGGACGCTTTTACCTTCAAAGCCAGCGATCTGGCCTTTGAGGTGCTGGGTGACGAACCCGGTATCCGGCCCGCGCCGTATCTGGCATCGCGGGGGATGAAGTGGCTGCAGGTCTATGAAGAGCGCGGGATGAGCGATGCCTCACTGCGTGAGCATATCGAGACGTCGTATGAGATGGTCGTGGCCAAGCTGACTAGAAAGAAACGGGCCGAACTGGGAGTGTGACGCAAGTCAGCTACAGGCGTCATACGGATGGGCTGCGAAGATACGCGAACCGATAGGCGAGGGCGACGCCGCCCGCCCCTCCGACAATATTGCCTGCCGAAACCCAGAACAGATTGGCAATCACCTCGCCCCAGCCAAAGCCTGCCCCAGCGGCCATGCCTTGCGGCAGCAGGTACATGTTGGCGACCGAGTGCTCGAGACCCATTAGAACGAAACCGGAAATGGGCCAGAGGATCGCCATGACCTTCCCCACGACCGATCTGGCGGCAAAGCTCAGCCAGACGGCCAGACAGACCAACGCGTTGCACAAAACCCCGCGCGCAAATGCCTGCACCGGAGTGAGGTCGATTTTGCCATTTGCGATATTGGCCGCAACAAGCCCCATCGGTCCATCGAGCAGACCGGTAGCAGCAAATGCCAGCACCAGCGCGACCGCGCCGATCAGGTTCCCGACATAGACAAGTCCCCAGTTTCGCAGCAGATGACGCAGTGAGATTTTGCGATCCACCGCCGCTATGGTCATCAACGCGTTTCCGGTGAACAGCTCAGCGCCACCCACAACCACCAGGATCAGGCCCAGAGAGAACACGACCCCGCCCAGAAACCGGGCGGGTCCAAAGCCAGAATCGACCCCGGTCATGACCATCGTGTAGGCGGCCCCGCCAAAGCCGATGAACACGCCGGCAAGGATGGCCAGTGTCAGCGTTTGCCCGACCGACAGATGCGCCTTGGACACGCCTGCGGTTTCAACCAGCTCGGCGATCTGAGTGGGTTTGTAGGCGTCTACTCCAGTCGGGTTTGGCACGGTCATAGGTCGCAGTATGCTGGCGCGATGGTGGATCAGCATTGATTGGGATCAATGTTGATTGTCAGGGGCGCAGGGTGTTGGACGCCTCTATGACCGCCGATTGGATTCACAATCTATTATTTCACACGTCGACGAGGGAGCGCGGGGCTGCAACTTTGAAGTGTCGATGGCCGCGCTCGGGTCAGGCGCTAGGTTGAAAATGCACGGATTCCATACGTATCAATGCGAGATTTCAGGCCGCTGTGATACGTTACGCGCGGCGCGGCCGTACCGGTCGCGCCCTATGGCAATTTCGCCAGACGAGGGAGGAAAGTCATGTTTGCACGGATTACTCAATACAAAATGAAACCCGGCACGCGCGAGGCGGCGACGACGAAAATGAACGCATTGAAATCCGACATCATGGGCATGCCCGGCATGCACAGCTTTACCAACGTGATGAACGAGGACGGCTCGGGCTACGTGATCTCGGTGGTCGAAAGCGAGGCGACCTCGAACGCAAACGCGCCCAAAGTGGCCGAGCTATGGGGGCAGTTTGCCGAATTCTTGGAAAGCCCGCCAACACCCGTTGGGTATGATGTGGTTGCCCATTGGGATAAGGGCTAATCGGCGGGGCGGGGGTTTCCCGCCCTTTTTTGTTGTGCGAAGTGTAGGATGGGGTTTTACCCCATCATGCGGTTGCTAGCCTCGGGGTGATGGGTTGGAAACCCATCCTA
This sequence comes from Ruegeria sp. AJ12, assembly GCF_056536245.1. Taxonomy (NCBI): domain Bacteria; kingdom Pseudomonadati; phylum Pseudomonadota; class Alphaproteobacteria; order Rhodobacterales; family Roseobacteraceae; genus Ruegeria; species Ruegeria sp. AJ12. The sequence goes on along the minus strand of NZ_JBQFJJ010000001.1, from coordinate 3,483,247 downwards.
CGCTTGCTGTTTCAGCACAAGAGCGTGTTGAAAAAAGTGCTTTGATAAGTCGGGGGTTTTGAGTTCATCAAGTGCTTTTGGGTGAACAGGTAAATCTACCTTCTCAAAAATCGGATTCTTCATGTTGATATGAAAGCTCCTAAGCTCTTCATCTTTCATAATAATGCGTCCATTTATCAAACCGTCGTCGAAATAAGTGTAGGGTATCGACAACCCCGCTTGCTCTTGGCCATCCAAAAATGCGTAGGTTGCACCTTTCAAAAACAAGGAAGCATGAGGCTCTCCGTGATAGGCTTTCTTGTAGCACCGAAGCTGAACATCCTTTTCCCAAACCCTTCCGATCCCTGAAGCAATAATTTCCCAAAGTGGTTCATTTCCAGCGGCTTCACCGCGCCAGTATTGATGCGCTATTTCGGAAACTGGAGTTTCCATGTTTAAGAGCCAATTAGAATCGTGAACCGAGAATCTTTCCGCAGAAAAACCAACATCTGTAGTCTCAGTAGTCGTAACAGGCTTTCTCCACATCCGCTTGGCCCTCTGTGCATCCGCTTCGGACCCGAACATGAAAATTCCAGTAAGGCGGGAAACAGCGTGTGGGTAGTACTCCGCTCGAAAACTCTCGAGTTCCATTTCCCGGGAAAAAACATTGAAATCGCTGTTCTCGAGTGCTTCCTTTAGCTTCCAATAGTACCATTGAGACACCGCTCCAGGAAGCCGAACGTCGCATGCTGAAATCATTCTGCCAATTGCAACTTCCCAAACAGTAAGCATGTTATTGAGATCAACCAGCACCCAACCGTTTAGCTGTTCTTGAATTCCAAACTTCTTCAATTCTACCGCTTCCGCCGCTTCACATTCCCACCCCGCTGCCCCGGCCTGCCAGCCGTTGACCGTCCGCGCGATTTCACCGCGTCTTCCGAGGCTTTCTCGACTGCCCATTGGCGCGCCATCGGGTCGTCGGCGACCGCCAGATCGACGGCTTCCAGACGTTTGATCTCATCCCGGATGTTGGCGGCTTCTTCGAATTCAAGGTTCTCGGCGGCTTTGCGCATCTGGTCGCGCAACCCGTCCAGATGGGCCTCCAAATTCGCGCCGTGCATCGGTTTGTCGATGGTGGCGGTGACGCGGTTCATGTCGACATCACCTTCGTAGAGACCGGCCAGAACGTCCTCGACGTTCTTCTTCACCGTCTCCGGTGTGATGCCGTGTTCCTCGTTATAAGCAAGCTGTTTGGCGCGGCGGCGGTTGGTTTCGCCCAAGGCGCGCTCCATCGAGCCGGTGATCTTGTCGGCATACATGATCACCCGGCCATCGGCGTTGCGCGCGGCGCGACCTATGGTCTGGATCAGCGAGGTTTCCGAGCGTAGGAAACCCTCTTTGTCGGCGTCCAGAATGGCGACCAGCCCGCATTCGGGGATGTCGAGCCCCTCGCGCAGCAGGTTGATGCCGACCAGCACGTCGAAGGCTCCCAGACGCAGATCGCGCAGGATTTCGATCCGTTCCAGCGTGTCGATATCCGAGTGCATGTAGCGGACTTTTATGCCCTGTTCGTGCAGGTATTCGGTCAGGTCCTCGGCCATGCGTTTGGTCAGCGTGGTGACAAGCGTGCGATAACCATTAGCGGCGACCTTGCGCACCTCATCCAGCAGGTCGTCCACTTGCATCGACACGGGGCGGATTTCGACCTCGGGGTCCAAAAGCCCGGTGGGGCGGATGACCTGCTCTGTGAAGACGCCGCCGGTCTGTTCGATCTCCCACTTCGCAGGCGTCGCCGAGACGAAGACGGATTGCGGGCGCATGGCGTCCCATTCCTCGAACTTGAGGGGGCGGTTGTCCATGCAGGAGGGCAAGCGGAACCCGTGTTCGGCCAGTGTGAATTTGCGCCGATAGTCGCCCCGGTACATGCCGCCGATCTGTGGCACGCTGACGTGGGATTCGTCGGCAAAGACGATGGCGTTGTCGGGGATGAATTCGAAAAGGGTGGGGGGCGGTTCCCCTGGCGCGCGGCCGGTCAGATAGCGCGAGTAGTTCTCGATCCCGTTGCAGACGCCGGTGGCCTCAAGCATTTCCAAATCGAAGTTGGTGCGCTGTTCCAGACGTTGGGCCTCAAGCAGTTTGCCTTCGCCCACCAGTTGGTCGAGCCGGATGCGCAGTTCCTTTTTGATGCCGATGATCGCCTGCTGCATCGTCGGTTTCGGCGTTACGTAGTGCGAGTTAGCGTAGACTCGCACCTGTTCCATTGTGGCCGCACGTTCGCCGGTCAACGGGTCGAATTCTGTGATGGTTTCCAGTTCTTCCCCGAAGAACGAGAACTTCCACGCGCGGTCTTCGAGGTGGGCGGGCCAGATTTCCAGGGAATCGCCACGCACCCGGAACGAGCCGCGCTGGAATGCCTGATCATTGCGGCGGTATTGCTGGGCCACCAGATCGGCCATCACCTGCCGCTGGTCGTACTCGTGACCGACCTTCAGGTCCTGTGTCATCGCCCCGTAGGTTTCGACCGAGCCGATACCGTAGATGCAGCTGACTGACGCCACAATAATCACGTCATCGCGTTCCAACAGAGCGCGGGTGGCCGAGTGGCGCATCCGGTCGATCTGTTCGTTGATCTGCGACTCCTTTTCTATGTAGGTGTCGCTGCGCGGCACGTAGGCCTCGGGCTGGTAATAGTCGTAGTACGAGACGAAGTATTCCACCGAGTTTTCAGGGAAGAACCCTTTGAACTCTCCATACAGCTGCGCCGCCAATGTCTTGTTGGGTGCAAGGATGATCGCGGGGCGCTGCGTTTCCTCGATCACCTTGGCCATCGTAAAGGTCTTTCCCGTGCCGGTCGCGCCCAGCAGAACCTGATCACGCTCGCCGTCTTTCACGCCTCCGGCCAGTTCTGTGATCGCGGTAGGCTGGTCTCCGGCGGGCGCAAATTCGGTATGCATGACAAATGCCTTGCCGCCCTCAAGCTTGAGGCGGGCGCGGACATCGTCCTGAGTCAGTTGCGTAGTGTCGGAATTGGCGTACGGCATGGGAGAACTCCGGGTCAGGCCCCTACATTTGTTCTTATTTTGTCCAACTGCAAGGCCTGATCCGGATTGGAAACGACAGATTTAATAATAGGCAGGCAGAGCGTCCGGAATGTGATCCGTGCACAGCTTTTCGGACAGAGCTTTCAAGTTTCTGTCCAGAACCCGCGTCATCATCATTTTCATCAGTGTTTGCCCCAGGATCCACCCGAAAGCACCGTATTTTACGGTGTAATTCATGCTCCACGTTACCTGCGCCCTGTTTCCGGCGAGCGATTCGATTTCAATAGCGGCGTGGGCCTCGGTTAATGGCATGGCTGACATGTCGGATAGACGGACGCTGTAGCCCCGGTTGGGTTCCCAACTCGTCACCTCTTCGACCAGAGAGGTCCCGTTCTCAAAATAGCAGCGCCGCTTTGATCCAACCCCGTTGGTGCCATGGGTCAAGGCGTCCACATATGTGACCTGAGGCGCGATTTCGTCAATGTGCATGAACCGACTGAGTGTCGCCCAGATGGCCTCTGGTCGTGCGTCCATTTCCAAGCTTCTTTCATGGTGGATCATCTGTTTAATCCTTTGGCTGATCTGTTAGAGACAGTAGATGACGCTAATGACAAGTTCTGTCATCAGATCGCCACGCACACCGAGCGACAATTGTCATCTTGTCCCCGAACGCGCTCTGGCGCATAAACAGGCGCAGCCAAACGATTACGGAGAGGCGACATGCGCGCACGGATTTACCAGCCTTCGCGGAACGCGATGACATCGGGGATGGCTGAGACCCGCAAGTGGGTTCTGGAATATGCACCTGCATCTGCGCGCGAAGTGGATCCCTTGATGGGCTGGACTTCGTCCAGCGACACGCAGACCCAGGTGCGCCTGAAATTCGACACCAAGGAAGAGGCGATCGATTACGCCAAGGATAACGGAATCGACGCACAGGTCAGCGAGCCGCACAAGCGCAAGCCGAACCTGCGCGCCCGCGGCTACGGCGAGAACTTTGCCACCGACCGGCGCGAACCCTGGTCGCACTGACCGAGAGTCGCGGGATGATCGACATCCGCGAGGCGGATCCCGGTGCCGACGACCTACGGCCCATCATCAAGGCACATCTGGCCCATAGCTGGGGCGCGACACCACAGACTTCGAACCACACGTTGGACGTTGAATCGCTGCGCGAGCCGGGCATCCGGTTCTGGGCGATCTACGAAGCTGGCAAGCCCTTGGGATGCGGCGCGCTCAAAGCGCTGCCGGATGGCACGGCCGAGGTGAAATCGGTTCATATCCTGTCGACCGCGCGCGGGCGCGGCCTGGCGCGGGTGATGATGACCCATCTGGCTGACCTGGCGCGGGCCGAGGGGATATCTTCATTGGTTCTGGAAACCGGCGCGGCGCATCTGGCCGAATATGACGCGGCCCGCAAACTCTATGAGACGCTGGGCTATTCCTATTGCGGGCCCATCTTTGGCTACGCACCCGATCCCAACAGCGCCTTCATGCGCTTGGCCCTTGAACCCGCCCGGTAAAAGCCGCAAGAAGGGCCAGCGGTCCCGTAGCTCAACTGGATAGAGCAGCTGACTTCTAATCAGCAGGTTGAGGGTTCGAGTCCTTCCGGGATCGCCAGTAGCGCTTTTAGACATTGATAAGTAGTAAGCTTTTTGCGGCGCGCAAGACAGTTTTTTACTTGTTTCTTCCCTGAAAACGCTGTTCTGCGTTGCGCTTTTCGAGTGGGTTCCTCGATCTTTTTCAGTGTCAGGTGCGGTTGCACATCTTCGGTTGGTGGGTTTTCTACTCAGTTTGCCTGGCCCGTGTGATCAAACCGCACGACGAACAAAAGGGCTGGGCCGCCACGGGTCTGTATCATAAGACTAGCAGTGTAATTGCAACTCCCACTATGGACGAAGCCTGGTGAAAAACGCCCCAAAGACCAAGTTGCCGCTAGAGATTGGAACCGTTCCTTGGACTGATGCGGATATGCGCGCTGCATTTCCTGAGTTCAAAGAGGTCTATGCTAGTCGTCCGATCACGGACAACATCTACGGCATGAAGGCACCGCACGCCTTCCTGACATGGTTCTTCTTATCGAGGCTGAATCCTGATCTTATTGTTGAGAGCGGCGTCTATAAGGGCCTTGGAACGTGGCTCATGGAACAAGCCTGCCCCGAAGCGAACATCGTATGCCTCGATATTGATTTTGGTAACTTGGAGTATCGAAGCCCCAAAGCAGAGTACCACGAAATGGACTTGTCTCTGGTCGATTTCAGTGACCGAGAACTAAGTAATTCGATTGTGTTCCTGGATGACCACCAAGATGCCCTCATGAGGCTACAGCAACTTAGTTGGAAGGGTTTCAAGCGGGCTATCTTCGAGGACAACTATCCGGTTGGGCACGGGGATTGCTACTCGATCAAACAGATGACGGAGAGTGCGGGATTCAAGGCGCTCAGACTGGAAGTAAAGCCACTCAGAAAGCGTTTGAAAGCGGCGATTGCAAACACTGTGGAAGCACAACAGGCACAGGACATTCCAGCGAATGATACACACAGGAAAGAACTGATCCGCAATCTGAAGACCATTTACGAAGGTCCGCCGTTATTTCGAACCGAGGATACGCGCTGGGGTACACTCTGGACTGATGAGAGTTATCCCACCAAGCCCGCCCTCATTGATGACGGTGATTTGAAGTCAGAGGCGCAGTTCTACACCTGGATGACATACGTCGAGCTTAAGTGAGCTAACGCGCGATCCGAACACCGGAGGCACTCATGACAGAAGGCGGCGGCGTGAACCTCACAGACCGGCAGTACAGAGAGGGTGCATGGCGTGAGGCGTTTATGAAACTAGTTACGGCCAAGGATAGCGATTGACGCTTCGCTGGTCGTCAAAAACTGAGCGACAATTCGACTACAACTTAAAGGTCGCGATCCACGCCGGGGAATGGCTGGATGAGGTTGTGAGGGAGGGCAGCAATGACTGCGGTTCAACTCACATTCACCGGTGCGTTTACATCCGGCGCGCCCGTATTCCCAGCAATGCCGCATGCTTCAAAAGTCACTCGTCGGGCATGTCGGCTCAGGCAATCACGATCCACGCACACAGTAACGAGTACCGACAACAGTCGCATTGAAGATCAACGGTCGGTAAAGAGATTGAAAACGCACTGATCTGAGCGACATGCATTCGGCGTACGAAATTCAATAGCATGTTTGCTTGGGCGACGATTGGGACAAAAAAGCAGAACAATTTCAATCAAATTCGAAGAGTAGCCATGGCCCGGAACAAACCAGGCCATGGCCTTCTTTTTAAGCTTTCAAGTCGCGACCTCGGTCACGATCCCGGCACCAACGGTTTTTCCGCCCTCACGCAGGGCAAACCGGACACCTTTTTCGATGCCGACGGGCTTGTGAAGGACAAACCCGACATCCGCCTGCGAGCCGGGAAGAACAGGCAGATCATCCGCGACATCAATCACACCGGTGATATCCGTCACGCCAAAGAAGAACTGCGGGCTGTACCCGGTCGAGAATGCCGTATGACGCCCGCCTTCTTCTGCGGTCAGCACGAAGATCTCGGCCCGGCCCTTTTGGTAAGGCTGGATGACACCCGGCGCGCTGAGGATCTGGCCGCGCTGAACCTCGTCCCGTTTCAGACCACGTAGAAGCAGGCCGACATTCATACCGGCCTTAGCCTCAGCCACGTCCTTGCGGAACGCTTGAGTACCCGTCACAACCAGCTCGGCACCATCATTGGACAGACCGATTACCTCGACAGGCTGACCAACCTTGATGACACCGCGCTCAACCCGGCCAGACACCACGGTGCCCCGGCCCGGGATGGTATGCACGCCTTCGATTGGCATCATGAACGGGCTGCCATAATCCCGCACAGGGTCGGGAAAATGGCGATCCATCGCATCGACCAGATCCTTGACGCAGGCCACTTCGGGTGCGTCCAGATCGCCGCGCAAAGCAGCCTCGAGCGCCTGCAAAGCAGAACCGAAGATGAACGGGGTGTTTTCATACCCCTGTGCCTCCAGCAACGCACCGGTTTCCAGCTCGATCAGCTCGGCCATTTCCAAGCGCTCGGCATCGGTCAGCATGTCCATCTTGTTCACGAAGACAACCATGTTGGCCACATTCACCTGACGGGCGAGCAGGATGTGCTCGATCGTTTGCTTGGCCGCACCTTCCGTTCCGTCAATCAACAGAATCGCACCATCCATCTGCGACGCGCCAGTGATCATGTTCTTCACATAATCAGCGTGCCCCGGGCAATCGATGTGGGCATAGGTCCGGGTGTCGGATTCGTATTCCACATGGCTGGTGTTGATCGTGATCCCACGGGTCCTTTCCTCGGGTGCCTTGTCGATCTGATCGAAGGACAAAGCTTGCCCGCCCAGGCGTGCGGCCTGGATCTGCGTCAGGGCAGAGGTCAGGGTCGTTTTCCCGTGGTCGACGTGACCAATGGTGCCGACATTCACGTTCAGTTTCATAGCCATTTCTTTTCTCCTTTGGCTCATGAGCGCCGCCCCACACACGCTGGCCAAGCGCATATGAGACGGCCATTGGCATTGGCGCGCCAATTTCAAATCGGACCGGATGCGGATGGCATATGGTCCGAAATTCAAAACCCCGGAGGCGGCGGCCATCCGGGGTCAAAAAATCTGAACCAAGCGGAGGCCAAAGCCTCCGGAAATCTCTTTCAGAGGCGGTTTAAAATTCCCATGAATCGACTGCGGACGCGTCAGCATTGACTGATGCGGCATACAAGTTCTGAATTTCAAGCACCGATTTCATGACGGTTATCCCCTGATTTGAGCGAGTTAGTTAGGTGTTTGTCATGCGCAATGCAAGGAAATTTCTTTCGGCACTTTCCTCTAGACTATCCAATCCTTGGGGTTAGATCAGTTGCACAGGCTATTTTTTCGATCATGACACAGCCTAGGGGCATTACCCATTATCATGTCCTGTATTGATTTTTAGCCGCTCTACGATTATCGAACGCATTCTGTCTCAACCCTGAACCCCACGGAAGACCCATGTAACGCTTGCGCACATATCTAGCCTTTAACCCGACCATACTGGCCGGGTGCTTTTTGTGTGACTTCGGTACATTGTGAGACAGTTATGAAAATCTACAAATATCCGCGCATGCGGCACATTGAGGGTTCGCGCCTTCAGGTCGGTGATATTGCGGACGACAAACCCATCAAAGAGTTGGCAGGTCAACATCTGATCATCGAGGAAAAGCTCGACGGTGCCAATTCCGCCGTTTCCTTTGATGAAGACAGAAACCTGTTGCTGCAAAGCAGGGGGCATTTTCTGCTGGGCGGAGGCAGGGAACGTCACTTCGCGCTTTTCAAAACCTGGGCGGCGGGGCACGCACAGACTTTCTATCCTGTGCTTGGCCATCGCTATGTCATGTATGGCGAATGGATGTACGCCAAGCACACGGTCTTTTATGACCGCTTGCCGCATTACTTCATGGAGTTTGATGTGCTGGATCGTGAAGCAGAGAAGTTTCTGAGTACAGCCGCGCGCCGATCCTTGTTAACGGGTTTGCCGGTGATGCCGGTGCCGGTTGTGCATGAAGGGGAACTTACTTCGGTCGACCAGATCAATACCATGGTCAGGTCCACACCCTACAAATCGGATTACTGGCGGGATGTGTTGACAAAGGCAGCAGTTCAGTCAAACAGCCGCCCCGATATGGTTGAGCAACAGACCGGGGATAGCGATTTGGCCGAGGGATTGTACATCAAGCTTGAAAACGGGGAGCGCGTTCAGGATCGTTTCAAGTTTGTACGAGCTGACTTCCATCAGGCCATTTAGGCCTCGGATGGCCACTGGCATGATCGGCCGATCCTGCCCAATGCTCTGGTCGATGGGGTCGACATTTTCGCGCCCAGACTTGGTGTGGAAGGAGCCTATGATGCACAAATCGGCAAAACCTACTGTGACCCATCAGCAGTTGTTGTCATTGGTTCCCACTGGTCCAATCTGGCAACCGAATTGGGATGCCATCTGGTCTCTTTGGCCGGAGTTAGCTGTGCTGGACGATTGCCCACAAGATCCAATCCACCATGCTGAGGGGAACGTGGGAATTCATACAAGAATGATGGTTGAGGTACTCGTCGCGGATGAGGAATGGCGGTCCCTGTCGCCGATTGATCAGAGCTATCTGTTCTGGGCGGCGGTTCTGCATGATATCGGTAAACCTGCCGTCACAAAGCGCGAGGAAGATGGACGCATTTCATCGCGGGGGCATTCGCGGGTCGGGGCGTCTATCGCCCGGCAATTGATATGGTTTGCTGGTTCCCCCTTTGCGTGGCGGGAAGCTTTTTGCGGGGTTATCAACCAGCATCAGTTGCCATTCTGGCTGATTGAACGCGGGGATCCCGAGCGGCTGGCCATTGAAACTTCCTGGCAGTGCCGTCCTGATCACCTTTGCCTGCAAGCCAAAGCGGATGCATTAGGCCGAACCTGTCAGGATAAGCAAACAATCCTGGAAAGCGTTGACCTCGCTACAGCGACATTCGAGGAAGCGGGTTGCTTTGATCGACCGTTTACCTTCGCGAATGACGAAAGCCGCGTGTCTTACTCAGACCGCGATCCGCACTACGCGGCACGTGAAGAGTTCAGGTGCAGAGTCACCATCATGTCGGGCCCGCCCGGGGCTGGCAAGGATACCTGGGTCTCTAATAACCGGACGGATCAACCGGTTGTCAGCCTCGATCTAATCCGCGAGGAATTAGGCGTGTCAGCGACAGACAATCAGGGGCAGGTCATTCAGGCCGCCCATGGACGTGCGCGGGAGCATCTCCGAGCGGGCACAGATTTTGTCTGGAACGCGACAAACGTCACACGGCAGAACAGATCAGAGATATTGCGACTCCTCCGGGACTATGATGCGCATATTGAGATCGCCTGTGTTGAGGTGGGCCCCAAACAGCTTTGCCAGCAGAACCGAGGCAGGTCGGATGAGGTTCCAGATGCCGTCATCGACCATCTGGCCAAAAAAGCTGGAGCCACCTGAAACTTGGGAAGCACATCGCATTATTGGTGATGTTTTATGACGCCGACGTAGTGGCTGCCGAGACACAGGTCTATTGCGTTTTGGTCACATTGCCTATTGATCAGGCTCAAAAGCCTTTGAAGGAGTCACCAGCCGCTTCATGGAGCGGCCTCCTATTGGTTCGTCGGAACCAAATCGTAACCCCAAACAAGGAAAGGGACATACATGCTTGTTCGTCACTACGCCCTTTCGGGGCCGATCAACACCTAAGCTGAAATCAGATCAGGTTTGATCCAGTTCGCCGGCTCGTAGCTGACGCATCTATATACGTTTATTGGGTACTATCTTATGGGCAATTCTGTCTTGGATGGTCGCGCGTCAGCCGGGTCCGGCGACGGCATCATCACGGAATTCTTTACATCTGCGGCCTGGATCGAAGGACGGGCCTAAACGCTACTTGAAGAGGTTGCTGGCTGGACCGGCGTGCAAAAAATCGCGGGTTTTCCTGATCTGCATCCGGGCAAATACGGGCCGGTTGGCTGCGCAGTGCTGGCTGATCGGATTTTTCCGCAGCTTATCGGCAATGATATTGGCTGTGGGATGTCACTGTTCCAACTTGACCTGCCCTCGCAGAAGCTGAAGCTGGAAAAGGCGCTGCGCCGGATGCGTGTTCTTGGAGAACCTGCATCTGAAGATCAGCGCTGGCGACTGGAAGATGCTGGCCTGCCGACCGATCTGTTTGCCACATCCCTCGGTACGGTTGGTGGCGGCAATCATTTCTGCGAGGTGCAGACCTTTGCCGAGGCTGATGAAAGTACTGGCCTTGATACATCGCGCCTCTATCTGCTGGTTCATTCCGGATCGCGCGGATTTGGCAATGCGGTTCTTGGTTCGGTACTGAAGGATGCCTTCGCGGGCCTTGACCGCGAAAGTGACACCGCGTTGGCCTACCTGCAGGATCATGATCGGGCCGTTCGTTGGGCCAGCCTCAATCGTCAGATTATTGCAGAACGTGCGGCGGAGGCCCTTCGGGCAGATCTGACACTGCTGGTCGATGTACCGCATGCGCGCATGCATCCCAGGCCGCAAACAGCGCAAGACAACTGTCCGATACGACAAGTGCCGCTACAAACGCCGAAATCGGATTGAGATCTTGTTTGGCAGATTGAAGGACTGGCACCGTGTGGTGACACGCTACGACCGTTGCCCCAAGGTCTTCCTTTCAGCCATCGCTCTCGCGGCAATTGTCATCTATTGGCTATGACTCCTGAGCCTAGTAGCAATGAAAGCTCAGCCCTCTGTAGTCGGTGACGATCCACTCTTCGCCTTGTTGTCTCGTGTACAGTGTGTACAGGCAATCACATAAAGCCGGAACATAACTGTTTTCGGGTCCGGAAACGTAAACTGTCGGACCGTCACCCCAAGCCGTGCCGGCTTCGATATTGGTCGCCCGCGACCGCTCGAAAACGATTGGCGGCCACTTGAAAGGCCTTTCGTCCGTCCGGCAAGTTCACAACGTTCAGGGGCCGGCCAAGATTCGAAATCGGTTCTGTGATTGGCCGTCCCACATAATCCTCAAGAATGATCTGGGCGTATTCGGCAAGAAGAACGAAAACAAAAATAAGTCTCATGATGACACCATTGTAAGGCCACTCGGAATGTCAACTGGCCGCACAAAGGAGACGATGTACGGGTCGCTTGGTCGCACGATGCAGCCGGTTTGCCAAACCTTACAAAGGTGTTCTGAACGCAATCGATGACGCTTTGGGCCTTGGGTGCGCGATTTTAGCCAGGGTCGTGAACTGTATCCTGTCTTCCAAGGCTAAGCTTTGGCCACGCGCGGTTCCGAGGCAGTCACACGACCGTGCGAAAAATCTCTTGCAACCGGTTGCAAAAATAAACATTGTACGTGGCAAATAGGATTCGGGAGAGTTGCATGCTGAGGATCGGACTGCTGGGTGCGGGTCGTATTGGGCGTGTGCACGCGCAGGCCATTGATGCGCATCGGCAAAGCAAGCTGTGCGCCGTCTCCGATGCCTTGCCCGAAGCCGCGGCTGCGCTTGCTGAGGAGCATGGTGCGGACGTGCGGAACTCGGACGACATCATCCAGGACGCCAATATTGATGCGGTTTTGATTGCGACGCCGACAGATACGCATTCTGACCTGATTGAGGCTGCGACTCAGGCTGGAAAAGCGGTTCTTTGCGAAAAACCGGTCGATCTGGACTTGCAGCGGGCAATTGCCTGTCAAAACACCGTTGCTGCACTGGGTCATCCCGTCATGATCGGGTTCAACCGTCGCTTTGACCCCAGCTTCACCGCGATGAAAACGTCCATCGACGCCGGAGAGATCGGGGCGATCGAACTCCTGTCGATTACCTCCTTTGATCCGGCTCCGCCGCCGGTGAGCTATATCAAGACGTCCGGCGGCTTGTACCGGGACATGATGATCCATGATTTTGACATGGCGAACTACCTGATGGGAGGACTTCCAGCCCGTCTTTCCGCCGTGGGGTCCTCACTGGTCGATCCGGAAATCGGGCGGGCCGGGGATGTAGATACCGCCGTTGTTACAATGACTTACGCGGATGGTCGCATAGCGGTCATCAAGAACTCGCGGCGCGCGGCCTATGGCTACGATCAGCGGATCGAGGTGCTGGGATCCAAGGGTCTTTTGCAGGCCCAGAACGTGCTGGAAAACACCATCGTCAAATCCACTGCGGACGGGGTTGTGGGGGCCAAGCCAACCTACTTTTTCCTGGAACGTTACATGCCGGCCTATCAGGCCGAATGGGCTGCATTCGTCGATGCGGCGTTGTTCGGTTCGGACTACCCTGTGACGCTGGAAGACGGGGTCGCAGCGCTGGCTATGGCCGAGGCGGCGACACGTTCGGCGCAGTCCGGAGGACCGGTGTCTGTGGATGAAATTTTGAAACCGGTTGCAAAATGATCGGATATCTTCAAACTGAAACCAGCTCCGCCCTGGGTCGGAGTACCAGAGATTCGGCTTTGCCGAATGATCGGGGTTGAGACCCCGGCCACAAGACAGACTGTTCTAATGGGAGGAATGGAAATGAAAATGTTTGTAAAAGGGGTTCTGATGGCCAGTGCGGTTGCGCTGGGCGCAGCGACCGGTGCTGCCGCGGAAGGCGAGAAATACATTCTGGTCAGCCACGCCCCTGACAGCGACAGCTGGTGGAACACGATCAAGAACGGCATCGCCCTTGCGGGTGAGCAGATGGGGGTTGAGGTCGAATACCGCAACCCGCCCACGGGTGACCTGGCCGATATGGCACGGATCATCGATCAGGCGGCGGCGTCGGGTCCCAACGGCATCATCACAACTCTGGCTGATCCAGACATTCTGGAAGGCCCGATCAAGGCTGCTGTGGATTCCGGAATCGACGTCATCATCATGAACACCGGCACGCCCGAAAAGGCGCGCGAAGTTGGTGCGCTGATGTATGTCGGACAGCCTGAATATGACGCGGGCTTTGCCGCTGGACAGCGCGCCAAAGGCGACGGCATTGGGTCGTTCCTTTGCGTGAACCACTACATCGTTCAGCCGTCCAGCCAGGAACGCTGCCAGGGCTTTGCTGATGGTCTGGGTGTCGAGCTGGGTGAACAGATGATCGACGCGGGTCAGGACCCTGCCGAAATCAAGAACCGGGTTCTGGCTTATCTGTCGGCCAACCCCGACACGGACGCTGTTCTGACGCTCGGCCCGACCTCGGCGGACCCGACGATTCTGGCGCTTCAGGAAAATGGCATGGCCGGTGACATCTATTTCGGCACCTTCGACCTGGGTGGTGAGATCGTCAAAGGCATCAAGGATGGGACTATCCAGTGGGGCATCGACCAACAGCCCTTCCTGCAGGCCTATCTGCCGATCGTGGTTATGACCAACTACCACCGCTATGGCGTTCTGCCGGGCAACAACATCAACTCGGGCCCGGGGTTTGTCACTGCTGACGGCCTGACCAAAATCGAAGAGTTCGCGGGCGAATACCGCTGATCGTCTTCACGGTGTGGGCGCGCAAGGCGTGCGCCCACACCAACCAATACTTCAAGTCTTTGAAGACCGCGCGAGGGAGGACTAGGAATGGCTGAGTCAGCGCAAACCACGGCAGGCGGTGACGAACGGATCAAACAGATCTCGCCCCTGCGGCGGGCCCTGATCCGCCCGGAACTGGGCGGGATGGTCGGTACCGTTGCCGTCTTCACCTTTTTCCTGCTGTTCGCATTCGACAGCGGAATGTTCACCAGTCAGGGCGTAATGAACTGGTCTGTCGTTTCGGCGCAGTTCATGATCATCGCCGTAGGTGCCTGTCTGCTGATGATCGCCGGCGAGTTTGACCTGTCGGTCGGTTCGATGATTGGCTTTGCCGGTATGATGATTGCGATTTTCTCGGTCACGATGAGCTGGCCTGTCTGGATGGCGATCATCGTCACCTTTGCTCTGTGCATTTCGATCGGGGCGCTGAACGGGTTCATCGTTGTCCGAACCGGCTTGCCGAGCTTCATCGTTACCCTGGCCTTCCTGTTCATTCTGCGCGGCTTCACGATCTTCCTGCCTCAGACGATTGAGCGCAAAACCATCATTGGCGGCATCAAGGATTCAGCCGAAGGCGATTGGCTGGCCTCGGTATTCGGCGGCAAAGTGCTTCAGGGTTTCTTTTCGTGGCTGGGCGACAACGGGCTGATCGAGACGTTCGAGCGGGGCAACCGCGCCGGTGAACCAGTGGTAGACGGCATCCCTATGCTGATCATCTGGGCCATTGTTATTATCATTTTCGGCCATGTGCTGTTGACCAAAACCAAGTTCGGAAACTGGATCTTCGCTGCCGGAGGCGACGCCGAAGCCGCCCGGAACTCGGGTGTTCCAGTGAACCGGGTCAAGATTTTGATGTTCATGTTCACGGCCTTCTGCGCCACGGTTTTTGCGACCTGCCAGGTGATGGAATTCGGTTCGGCCGGTGCGGATCGCGGTCTGTTGAAAGAGTTCGAAGCCATTATTGCTGTGGTGATCGGCGGCGCCTTGCTGACCGGAGGCTATGGCTCGGTTCTGGGGGCCGCACTCGGAGCACTGATCTTTGGCGTGGTGCAGCAGGGTCTGTTCTTTGCCGGGGTCGAAAGCTCGCTGTTCCGAGTGTTCCTGGGGGTCATCCTGCTGGGCGCTGTGATCCTGAACACCTACATCCGTCGCATCATCACAGGAGAACGCTGAGATGACTGAAGACACCAAATTCCATCACGGCGACGCCGAGGCAAAAAAGCCGATTATCCGCATGGTCGACATTCAAAAGCACTTTGGGTCGGTGATTGCTCTGGCCGGTGTCAGTTTCGATCTGAAGCCCGGCGAATGTCACTGTCTGCTGGGCGACAACGGTGCGGGAAAGTCGACCTTCATCAAGACGATGTCGGGTGTCCACAAGCCCACGGCGGGCGAGATTTTCTTTGAAGACAAACCCATGCATTTCGAAGACCCGCGCGATGCGATTGCCGCCGGGATCGCAACGGTGCACCAGCACCTTGCGATGATCCCGTTGATGAGCGTCAGCCGCAACTTCTTTATGGGCAATGAACCCACGCGCAAGGTTGCGGGCATCAATTTCTTCGACAAGAAACTTGCCGATGAAATCACCATGGAAGAGATGCGCAAGATGGGCATCAACCTGCGGGGTCCAGATCAGGCAGTCGGCACCTTGTCCGGGGGTGAGCGGCAGACGGTTGCGATTGCCCGCGCAGTGCATTTTGGCGCCAAGATCCTGATTTTGGACGAGCCAACATCGGCGCTGGGCGTGCGCCAGACAGCCAACGTTCTGGCGACCATCGACAAGGTGCGCAGTCAGGGGATTGGCGTCGTGTTCATCAGTCACAACGTGCGCCATGCGCTGGCAGTCGGTGATCGTTTTACCGTTTTGAACCGGGGCCAGACGCTAGGGACGGCTAAACGTGGAGAAATCACACCGGAAGAGTTGCAGGACCTGATGGCTGGCGGTCAGGAAATGGCCCAGCTTGAGGGATCACTGGGCGGCACCGTCTGACCCAATTACGACCCGAGCGTTCCGCCCGTGGGGCGGGGCGTTCAACAAGCGGTGGCATGATATTTCAGGGTGCAACCCTGTCTGTCACGAGAATTGGAACCTTCGAAAACATGAAAGACGACGGACTGCCCGCTGCGGGCTCCTGTTGAAAGGGATTATCATGACCAAGACAATCCGATTGACGGCTGCGCAAGCTCTGGTGCGCTATCTGGGGGCGCAGATGAACGAGGCCGGAGAGCCGTTCATCGCCGGTGTCTGGGCCATTTTCGGCCATGGCAATGTGGCCGGATTGGGTGAGGCCCTGCACGCTGTCAAGGACAGCCTGCCCACGTATCGCGGCCATAACGAGCAGACCATGGCCCATTGCGCGATTGCCTACGCCAAGCAAATGCGGCGGACCCGGACGATGGCTGTAACGTCATCCATCGGACCTGGGGCCACGAATATGGTCACGGCTGCAGCGCTGGCGCATGTGAACCGTCTGCCGGTTCTGATTATTCCCGGTGACGTATTCGCGACGCGGGGGCCTGATCCGGTTCTGCAACAGATCGAGAGCTTTGGTGATGGCACGATCAGCGCCAATGACTGTTTCAAGCCGGTCAGCCGTTATTTTGACCGGATCTCTCGCCCGGAACACCTGCTGACCGCTCTGCCGCGCGCATTCCGCACAATGACAGATCCGGCGGATTGCGGGCCTGCGACCCTGGCATTCTGTCAGGACGTTCAGGCCGAGGCGTATGATTATCCCGAAAGCTTCTTTGAGCCTCGCGTCTGGTATCAGCGTCGCATCCGCCCGGATGAGAGTGAACTGGCCCGTGCCGTGGCGGCCATCAAAGCGGCCAAGCGCCCGGTCATTGTCGCCGGCGGAGGCATTCATTACTCGGATGCGACGGATGCGCTGCAAAGCTTTGCCGAGACCCACAACGTCCCTGTCGCCGAGACACAGGCCGGTAAATCTGCCCTGGCGTGGGATCATCCGCTGAACCTGGGCCCTGTCGGCGTAACTGGAGGGGAGCCCGCCAATGCGGTCTGTGCCGAGGCTGATCTGGTGCTGGGCATTGGTACGCGGTTTCAGGATTTCACCACCGGCTCTTGGGGGTTGTTCTCGAATCCTCAGCGCGAGATGGTCTGTCTGAACACGGCGGCTTACGACGCGGAAAAGCATGGTGCGATGCCCTTGCAATCGGATGCCCGTGCGGGTCTGGAAGAACTTGCAAGCGCGTTGCAGGGCTACCGGGCGGACCCGGTGGCCGACACGCTCAAGTCGGACTGGTTCGGAAAAGTCGATGCGCTGACCGACGCGCCGGGCGACGGCAACGCTCTGCCGACCGACATGCAGGTCGTGGGCGCGGTTCAGCGTGCTTCCAATGACGACACGGTTGTGATGTGCGCGGCGGGCACCATGCCGGGCGAGTTGCACAAGCTCTGGAAAGCGCCGCGACCCGGTGCCTATCATATGGAATACGGCTTTAGCTGCATGGGGTATGAAATCGCCGGTGCCATGGGCATCAAGATGGCCCAGCCGGATCGCGATGTGATCTGCTTTACTGGCGACGGAACCTATCTGATGGCAAATTCCGAGATGGCCTCGGCCGCCATGATGGGGATTTCATTCACGGTTGTGATCACCGACAACCGCGGGTTCGGCTGCATCAACCGGTTGCAGATGGGGACCGGCGGGGCAGAGTTTAACAACCTGCTTGACCATGCCGTTCACGAAACACCCTCGGCCATCGACTTTGCCGCGCATGCCGCAGCGATGGGCGCGACGTCGGTCAAGGTCAGCTCGATCGCCGAGCTTGAAGAGGCGCTGGCCAAGCGCGGTGAGATAAAAGGTCCGTATGTGGTGGTCATCGACACCGATCCATACCCGTCCACCGAATATGGCGGCACGTGGTGGGAAGTGGCGGTACCCGAAGTCAGCATTCGCCCCGAAGTAAACGAAAAACGCGCCGCCTATGAACTGGCCATCAAGGAAAGAAACACGAAATGAGCGTGAAAATCGGGATCTCTCCGATCGCCTGGCAAAATGACGACCTACCGGATCTGACGGCGGATTACACGATGGAGCAGGCGCTGAAAGAAGCCCGTGAAATCGGGTATACCGGCGTGGAACGTGGCCAGCGCATGCCCAGTGACACCGAAGGTCTGCGCGCCTATCTCGAAGGCAATGACATCGCCCTGTGCGGCGGCTGGTGCTCGGGCGCGTCGCTGATCAATGACTTTGCAACCGAACGCGAAGCGGTGCGCGAACAGGTCGAGCAGTTCGTGGCCCTGAACAGCCCCTGCATCGTCTATGCGGAGTGTTCGAACACCATCCAGGCCCAAGCCGGAACACCGGTCAATAAACGCCCACAGCTGTCTCGGGATGAGGTTAAGGCCTACGCGGCAAAGATCACCGAACTGGCCAAATGGATGGGCGATCAGGGCATGCCAATGGCCTATCACCATCACATGGGCACGATCATCGAGAGCGAAGATGATGTGAACTGGCTTATGGACGGCTCGGGCCCCGAGGTGAACCTGTGTTTTGACACCGGGCACTTGTTGTTTGGAGGCGGCAATGTCATGGCCACTCTGGATCGCTGGGGCGACCGCGTTCACCACGTGCATTTCAAGGATATTCGCCCGCATGTTGTGCAGACGGCGCGTGAGAAGGATCACAGTTTCCTGGATGCTGTTGTCGGCGGCGCATTCACCGTTCCAAGCGACGGATGTATCGACTTCCAAGCGGTCGCAAATGCGCTCAAAGCCATGGATTTCGACGGGTGGATCGTGGTCGAGGCCGAACAGGATCCGGCCAAGGCGCCACCCTACGAATACTCGAAAATGGGCTATGACCACATCGTCGATGTGTGCGGCAAGGCCGGGTTGGAGATCATCGCGTAGACCACTGCTCAAAAGGCCGATGTCGAAGCCATGAAAAAGGAGTAAGTCGTGCTACATCAAGAGCTTGGATATGTCGGCTATTTCGACCGGGCATCCTGTGACCTGGATGAGTTCAAGGTTCTGACCTCACAGACCCTTTTGGCGAATGATGTTCCGCACGCGGCGACCATCGAGAAAAACGTTCCGGTCTATGACATGCACGCGCTGCGCCCAGCCTTGGAGCACGATGAGAGCCGCCGCGCTATTCTGGCGGAATGGGGCCGCGTGCTGGACACGTCGGCTGGCGTGATCGCCCTGAAAGGCGCGTTTGCGGATACATCCGTGATCGACCGTGCCACGGCGGTTTTCAGGAAGATCATTGACGACGAGCGTCAGAGCGGGTCCGGAGAAGGCGATCACTTTGCCGCCTCGGGTGCCAATGACCGAATCTGGAACGCATTGCAAAAGCAATGTCTGCAAGACCCCGAGGGCTTTGCGCTCTATTTCGGTAACACGACAATTGCGGCGGTGTGCGAGGCGTGGCTGGGCCCGAACTATCAGGTCACGGCGCAGATTAATCAGGTTCGACCCGGAGGCAGGGCGCAGCAGGCGCACAGGGATTACCACCTGGGATTCCAGAACGCCGAAAGTGCCGCCCGTTACCCGGCGCATGCGCATCTGGTAACGGCCTCGTTGACGTTGCAGGGAGCGGTTGCCCATTGCGACATGCCGGTGGAAAGCGGCCCGACCAAGCTATTGCCGTTCTCGCAACTTTATGCACCGGGCTATCTGGCGTTTCACGATCCTGCGCACAGGGATTACTTTGAGACGGCCTATATCCAGTTACCATTGAAAAAAGGGGATGCGGTCTTTTTCAATCCGGCGCTGTTTCATGCGGCAGGCGAAAACAGCAGCAGCAAAATCCACAGAATGGCCAATCTGTTGCAAGTCTCGTCCGCATTTGGCCGCGCGATGGAGGCGATAGACCGGCGGGCAATGGCGCAGGCGGTCTTCCCGTCGCTCATAGCGCTGAGACAGCGCGGTGATCTGAGTGCCACAGAACTGGAGGCTGCTATTGCCGCCACCGCCGAAGGCTATCCGTTCCCGACAAATCTGGACACAGACCCGCCGATTGGGGGCAACGCGCCCGAAAGTCAGGCCGACATCCTGCGCCGGGCCGTGTCTGAGAATTGGACAGAGGCAAAACTGACGGATGCTTTCGCGGCACTGCAATCACGGCAAGCTGCCTAGTGCGACAGGGTTGGGTCGTACGGCCGCCCATCAAGGAGACAACGGAATGGCAGACCTGCTGAAAAAACCCTTTGGCACGCGCGGCAAGGTGCATGACATCACCCCGGCAAGTGCCGGGTGGCGCTATGTGGGATTTGGGCTGTATCGCTTGCGCGCCGGAGACCGTGCGGCCGAGGCCACCGGCGACCGCGAGGTCATTCTGGTCATGGTCGAAGGTAAGGCGCAGATCACGGGCGCGGGACAGGATTGGGGTGTTTTGGGCGACCGGATGAATGTGTTTGAAAAGACCGCGCCGCATTGTCTGTACCTGCCGAACGGGACGGATTGGGAGGCTGTCGCAGAAACCGATTGCGTTATAGCTGTGTGTTCCGCGCCGGGGATGGGCGGGCACCAGGCCCGACGCATCGGCCCCGATGGCATCACCCTGACCGAACGCGGCAAGGGCACGAATACGCGCTATATCAACAACATCGCGATGGAAGGCGAAGACTATGCCGACAGCCTGTTGGTCACCGAAGTGTTCACGCCAAACGGGCATTGGTCGTCCTACCCCAGCCACCGTCACGACGAGGACGATTATCCGCGCATCACCTATCTGGAAGAGACCTATTATCACCGCCTGAACCCTGCCGATGGCTTTGGCATTCAGCGGGTCTATACCGATGACGGACAGTTGGATGAGACCATGGCCGTGTCAGATGGCGATGTCGTGACCGTCCCGCGCGGCCATCATCCCTGTGGCGCGCCATACGGGTTTGAGATGTATTATCTGAACGTCATGGCCGGGCCGCTGCGGAAATGGCGGTTCGTGCCCGCGCCAGAGGTCGAATGGATCATGGAACGGGACAGCTCTTAAGCCAGTAGGGTCGCCTGAGGGCCCCTGATCTTGCACACTACGGTCTCTGTGGTGGCGCTCCGAAGGTCCGAATGATGCTGCGGGCGGCGGATTCTACGGGGTCGATGGTCTCTTTGAGAATGGCCACCCGGTCAAACCTGTCGGGGTCGCGATTGACCGCGTCCCGCAAGGCGGCGCCAAAGGCCATGCGCAGTTCGGTTCCGATGTTGAACTTGCAGATGGAGGTCTCGCGGGCCAGCCGACCGCGCTGTTCCACCGGCACGCCCGAGCCGCCATGGATCACCAGCGGCACATCTGTCATGGCGTCGATCTGGCGAATGCGGTCCTCGTCCAGACCGCCTTCCTTGTTTTCCTGCAGATGCACGTTCCCGACAGAGATCGCCATCGCATCAACGCCGCTGTCCTTTGCGAACTGGGCGGCCTCGGCAGGATCAGTGCCATTTGATCCTTCGCCCCCGGAATAGCCGACAAAGCCGATCTCGCCTTCGCAGGAGATGCCCGCCGCATGCGCCATCTCGGCGATGGCGGCGGTTTCGTCGATGTTTTGCTGCAAGGGTTTGCGGGACCCGTCAAACATCAGAGATGTGAAGCCGCTGTCCAGCGCGATCTTGCACTCTTCGAACGTGTAACCGTGGTCCAGATGGGCGACCACCGGGACCGAGGCGTTTTCGGCCAGATGCCGGAACATCTTGCCCAGAACCGGCAGGGGCGTGTGCTCGCGACAGCTCGGCCCGGCCTGCAGGATCACCGGTGCGTTTTCCGCCTCGGCGGCGGCGACATAGGCGCGCATATCTTCCCACCCGAGTGTGACAAGCCCGCCGACGGCATAGCCCTGTTGGTAGGCTGGCGTCAGGGCGTCAGAAAGTGTGGCAAGGGTCATTTGAACTTTGCAATCATGTCTTTGATGCCGGGGATGGTCTCGACCTGGTACGCGTGTGTTGGCTGAAAATACTGAACCAGAGAGCGCTGGCTGAGCCCGCCGAGGATGGTGAAATAGTACATCTCGTACCCGGGCAGAACGCAGCAGGGGTGGTAACCCTTGTCGATACAGATCGTTGAGCCGTCGACGATGTGGTAGGCGTCGCCCGGCTTGTTGTCTTCGCGCTGCAGCATTTGCAGGCCCGAGCCCCAGTTGGGTTTGAACCGGAAGTTATAGGTCTCGTCGTGGCGGGTTTCATCCGGCAGGCGATTGGTGTCGTGTTTGTGGCTTGGAAAGCCGGACCAGCCGCCCTGACCTACGGTGAACAGCTCGCTGACCAACAGGCGCCCGACCTTATCATGCTGTTTTTGACCGAGGATGTGTTTGATCTTGCGATGCGTTTTGGTGTCATCGCTGCCGTACTGAACAAGATCATGCGCGCGGACATCGAACGGGTCCAGGACCGTGTCGTATCTGGCACCGGCGACAAACACTTCGGCGTCGTCCGAGACGCAGACCATCCGCACTTTGGCGCCAACCGGGACATAGGCGCCCTCCGGCTCTCCGTCCCACACATCTTCGCCGCGGTTGCCCAATGCGTCAAAGCGCACGCCCTCGACGTCGACATCCACACTGCCCGTGGCGGGTACGATGCAGGTTTCATAACCGGGTACCTGATACTCGAACGCCTCACCCTTTTTCAGTTTGACGATGTTGAAGTAGTTCAGCGGCACCGTCGGATCATCGGCATCGACAATCGGCTGGTTCTGGTTGTCATAAGGCGCAATATGCATGGGTTACTCCTGTGGGGCCGAGGTCGGTCCCGGGTGGGACGCCAGAAACGCGTCCAGTTCTGATATGTTGGGCATCGCCGGGGCACAGCCGGGTTGCGACACGACGATCGAGGCACACGCGGACCCGCGCATGACGGCCTCTTTCAGAGGATGCCCCGCTGCGATCGAGGCCAGCAGGCCAGCCATGAAACTGTCACCAGCACCATTTGGCTTAACGGCTGTGACAGGATAGACACCGGTACGGATTTCCTGCCCGTCCATCAGCGTGACAGCGCCTTTTTCACCCATCTTGTAGATGACGATGCGACCCGGTCTTTCGGCCAGTTCCCGGGCCTTGGCAAAGCCTTTCTCGATACCACCGGCCATGAACCCAAACTCTTCGTCATTACCCACGATCAGGTCGCTGGCATCCCCGGCACGCGACAGTACATCCGATGCGACCTCGGGCGAGGGCCAGCTGTAGGGGCGGTAGTCGATGTCGAATATGACGGGCAATCCGGCATTCCGCGCATTTTCAAAAGCCCGGAACGTGGCCCCGCGTGAGGGTTCAGCGGCGAAGACGGTACCGGCTGAAATAACGGCCGAGAACCTGCTGTAGTCGACCTTGTCCATATCGTCTTCGGTGACCTGAAAATCGACGGCACCATTGCGGTAGATGACATTTTGAAAGTCTTCGGTCCGGCTTTCGTAAACTGCCAGTGACATGCGATATTCGCCGCCGACTACCTTGATGAATGAGGTATCGACCCCGTAGTGGCGCAACCGGTTCAGACAAAAACGGCCAACCGCATCGTCCGAAACGGAGGTGATCAGCGCCGCCTGTCTGCCAAGTTTGACAAGACCTGCACAGATATTGGCGGACGAGCCGCCCAGATCTGCCCGAAAGGTTTCAGCATCCTCGCTTTTGACGCCAATTGGGTCCGCGAACAAATCCATGCCCGCACGTCCCAGAACGGCAAACCGGTTGCCTTTGATACCGTCGATCAGAGCGCTCACGAAATTCCTCCGGGGCAAAATTGGTCTGGCAAAGCTGTTGGAACTTGCATTGGATCGATTCACACGATACTGATTTTGCAACCGGTTGCAATTGATATATTCGGAGCCGCGAGAGATGCCTGAAATCGGAATAGGAATTGTTGGCGGCGGCTATATGGGCAAGGCGCATTCGGTTGCCATGTCCGCAGTCGGTGCTGTGTTTGATACGGCGCTCAGACCGCGACTGGAAATGATCTGCGCCTCATCCCCGGAAAGCGCCGAGCGATACCGGGTGGCCTATGGATATCAACGCGCGACCAAGGACTGGCGTGTATTGGTGACCGATCCTGCTGTCGAGGCCGTGGTGATTGCATCACCGCAAACGACGCATCGTCAGATCGCCGAAGCAGCCCTGGCACTCGGCAAGCCGGTTCTGTGTGAAAAACCGCTCGGCGCAACTTTGGAAGACGGTCGGGCCATGGTCGATGCAGCCGAGGCGGCTGGTGTAACCAATATGGTCGGATTTAACTATGTCCGTACGCCTGCCACCCAATTTGCACGACAGCTTATTGCCGATGGCGAACTGGGAGACATCACCTGGTTTCGTGGCGAGCACACTGAAGATTTCTATGCCGACCCGGAGGCCCCCGCCACATGGCGCACCTCTGGCATGTCGAACGGCACAATGGGTGATCTGGCCCCGCATATGCTCAATGGCGCATTGGCTTTGATCGGGCCAATCGCCGAAGTCATGGCCGAGGTTGAAACTGTTCACCGCACGCGTCCTGGAGGCAGCGTCACCAACGACGATCACGCGCAGATCATGTGCCGGTTCGAAAACGGGGCCATGGGCAATATCTATGTCAGCCGGATCTCCACTGGCCGGAAGATGGGCTATGCCTATGAAATTTCAGGGACCAAAGGGGCGATCCGGTTCGATCAGGAGGATCAGAACGCTTTGTGGTTCTATCGCCGTGAAGGCCCCGAAGCTTCAAGAGGGTTCACCAAGATCCTGACTGGACCGTCGCATCCAGATTATGAACCCTTCTGTCAGGGTCCCGGGCATGGCACCGGCTATCAGGACCAGATCATCATCGAAGCCAAGGATTTTCTGCAGGCGATCCAGACAGGCGAAGCGATCTGGCCGACCTTCCGGGACGGGCATGAGGTCAATCGCATAGTGGCCGCTGCGCTTGCCTCATCGGACCAGCGGCAATGGAAACAGATCAGCGATTTATAGTCGCTATTCCAACGAAATTTTGAAGAGAGACGAAGACCATGGCAAAGCTGAAATGGGGTATGATTGGCGGTGGCGAAGGCAGCCAGATCGGACCCGCGCATAGACTGGGCGCGCTTGCGGACGGGCATTTCGAGTTTGCAGCGGGTGCCCTGGATCACCGCCCGGATGTAGGTCGCGACTATGCCCAGCGTCTGGGTATCGCGTCTGATCGTGCCTATGGAAACTGGCAAGAGATGCTGGCGGGTGAACAGGATCGCGCAGATCGGATCGATCTGGTGACAATCGCGACGCCCAACTCGACCCATTTCGAAATCGCCAAAGCCTTTCTCGAAGCCGGTTTCAACGTGCTGTGCGAGAAGCCGATGACCATGACAGTTGAAGAAGGTGAAGAGATTGTTCGCGTCGCCGAAGCCTCGGGCAAGATTTGCGCCGTGAACTATTGCTATTCCGCCTACCCGATGATCCGGCAGGCCCGCGCAATGGTGCGCGCCGGAGAGTTGGGCAAGGTGCGTCTGGTCGTCACGAACTTCAGCCACGGCCACCACGGCGATGCAGCGGATGCCGACAACCCGCGTGTCCGCTGGCGGTACGACCCCGAGATGGCGGGCGTGTCCGGGCAGTTTGCCGATTGTGGAATTCATGCGCTGCACATGGCGAGTTTCATTTGTGACGACGAGGTCGAGACACTGTCTGCCGATCTGGCCTCGACCATTCCAAGCCGCGTGCTGGAAGACGATGCCATGGTCAACTTTCGCATGGAAGGCGGGACCGTCGGGCGGCTGTGGACCTCTTCGGTCGCCATCGGGCGGCAGCACGGGTTCGACATTCAGGTGTTTGGCGAGACCGGCGGCTTGCGCTGGGCTTCCGAGCAACCCAATCAGTTGGTTTACACGCCCGTCGGCGGACGAACGCAGATCATCGAAAAGGGCGAAGGCGACCTGCATGCCGAGACGCAACGCCTGTCCCGCGTCGCCATTGCGCATCCCGAAGGGTTCCCGCTGGCCGTTGCGAACATATACTGCGACCTGGCCGATGCGATCCGGGGCGAGGTCCGGGACGGATTGCCAAGCCCGTCCGATGGCGTCCGGTCAATTGCGGCTGTGCATGCCGCTGTTGCATCGTCGAGGGACGCAGGCGCCTGGAAAGACGCGCGCCCGCCGATGTTCCGCTGATCACGGGCGGGGTTTGAGCGTGCCCCGTTCGATCACCCTGCACGGAAAGATACGGGCCTCTGGATAGCGCTGAGGCTCTTTCAGCATTTCTTCGATCAGATCGACCGATGATGTGATGATCTGTTTGATGGGTTGATGAATCGTGGTCAGGTCAACGCTTTCCCAGCGCGACATTTCCATGTCGTTCAGGCCGATGACGCCGATGTCCTCGCCGGGTTTCAGCCCGTGATCGGTCAGTGCCGACAGCGCCCCGATGGACAGGATGTCGTCGCCGCAGAAATAGGCCTCGGCCGGCGTGCCCGCGAGCAGCCTTAACATCTCGGCACGTCCCGCTTCAAAGGAATACGCGCTGGCAAAACAATAGGAGACGTCGATACCGGGATGGTTGCCCAGTTCCTCCATGAACCCCCGATGCCGGTCCATTGCCGATGTCGCATCCTTGGGCCCCCCCAGATACCCGACACGTTGGTAGCCGCGCGCCAGCAACTCGCGGGCAGCCATGCGGCCGCACTCGACATTGTCAATTCCGACGACATGAACCTCGGGCGAAGTGGCAGATCGCCCGAACGTATGGACAACGGGCACACCCGCATCGTGAAAGGCCTTGGCAAAGCTGGCAGGCAGGGTGGACGAGGCCACAATGACCGCGTCAACGGAATACTGCCGCAGCATTCTGACCGAATTGGCTGGTTCGGTTTCATCCGTCAGGTTCACGATCAGAGGGCGCAGGCCACGTTCCTGCAAGGCGCGGGTGAACTGGTCGAAGACTTCGAGAAAGATCGGGTTATGAAAGTTGTTTGAAATCAAGCCGATAAGTTTCGTGCGCCCGGTCGTGAGGGATGAAGCCAGCGCGTTTGGGCTGTATCCCAGTGCCTGAGCCGCTTTCTCAACCTTGCTGCGGGTTTTGGCCGAAACAGACGCACCCTCGGTGAATGTGCGAGATACGGCCGAGCGGGACACGCCGGCCAAGGCTGCGACTTCTTTAAGGGTGACGCTCATGACCGTGTGGTCCGGCAATCGGGGTGTGGAGTGTTTTCCATGTCTTTCATGGCGGAACACTAGGCATTTTGCACCCGACTTGCAATCGGTTGCAAAACACTCTCGATCTACCAGACTGCGCTTGTGTCGAAGTCAGTTGGCGTGAAAGGTCTGGCCAGGCATTTCTGCATCGCAATGATCAGGATTGTTCCCGATACTCGACAAAGGCAAGCCAGTGAGTTTTCGAGTTCAAAGCCGAGCAGATTTTCAACCTACTGACGGAAACTCCCGGGAAGTAGAGAATGAATGTTCTAACGGCATCGGGTTTTCGTGTTGCTCTTGGCAGTTTTTGGGCGCGCTCGCTTCTGTTCCGCCAACAGAGTTGGAGCGCGTGTCACGGATGACGCAATTGCGCGTGCGGGGATCGCGCCGGACGCAATGCCGAAGCCATCCTGTTGGGCAGCGCGTACGTCACCTTGGCCAGTGGTGCGGGGCGCATGAACCACGCTGGCCTGCGTGATGACACAAGAGCTTGACTTTCCGGAGAAAATCACCAATCCAAATTGCGGTGCGACTGCCTTGGGTCATCCGATCGGGGCGCAAGGCGCGATCATTCTGATCAAGCTGGTCTATCATGTGTGCAGGGTCGAAGGACGGTATGGGCCGGCCACGATGTGCATCGGCGGCGGCCAAGGCATTGCGGTGATCGTGAAAAGACCACAAGCCTGATTGGGCCGGTCTGACCGGTTGACCCAAAGATGCCGAGGAGGACGCCATGCGCTGGAAGGCGGGACCCCAAATCCAGACGGCCAGAAAGGTGACGCAAGGCCTCTTTGTGTCGCTGGTGGTGGCCGTTGCAGCCATGTTCGTGTCCGAGCACTACGGCGCGCCAGCCATGCTGATGGCACTGCTATTTGGCATGGCGCTTCAGTTTCTTTCGGAGGATGGGCCCTGCGTTGATGGCATCGACTTTACCGCCCGATATGTCCTGCGCTTTGGCGTTGCGCTGATGGGTGCGCGGATCAGCTTTGGCCTTGTGGCCGATCTGGGTGTGGGTGTCATTGTTCTGCTTTTTGCGGGTGTGGTTTTGACCATCGGGTTCGGACTTCTGGTGGCCAGACTGATGTCGCGGGGATGGCGGTTTGGTATGTTGACGGGAGGCTCGGTTGCGATTTGCGGGGCAAGTGCTGCGATGGCGCTGTCAGCGGTTCTTCCCAAGAACGAGCATTCCGACCGGAACCTGACATTTACCGTTCTCAGCGTTACTGTGCTGAGCACCTTGGCCATGATCCTCTATCCGCTTTTGGTCAGTGTGCTTGGGTTGGATGCGCTTGCGGCAGGTGTGTTTTTGGGCGGCACGATCCATGACGTTGCGCAGGTGGTCGGCGCCGGGTTTTCCATCTCAGAAGAAACCGGAGAAGCGGCCACGCTGGTCAAGTTGATCCGGGTGATGATGCTGGCCCCTGTTGTGCTGATCCTGTCTCTGGCCGTGCGTCGCATGGTCAGCAACCAACATGGCAGTTCCAAGCGACCGCCTCTCGTGCCGGGGTTTATCCTAAGTTTTATGGTGTTGGCCGGGTTGAACTCACTGTCTTTGATTCCGTCCGTTCTGACACCGGTCCTGACAGATCTCTCGCAATGGGCCTTGCTCGCGTCAATTGCGGCAGTCGGCATGAAGACATCGCTAAGGCGTATTGCGGATGTGGGTGGTCAGGCGGTCCTCCTGATCGTGCTGGAAACCTTGTTCCTGGGTGCTGTGATCCTGGGTGGTTTATATTTGCTCAGTTCAACTTAGACTCGCGGGAAGCCACCGGATTTTACCCACCAATTTATCTGCATTGTGCATGCGGTTGCGAATTCTTCTGCATTTACGAATGTCGTTCGATCTCTAAGATGCAATTTTGTCAAATAATCCTTGCTACTTAGGGGCTTTCTATGTCTGACCTTTCCATTGACGTCAATTGGACCCGCAGTTCGCCGAACCTTACCTTCAGGAAATTTAGCAGTGTGCATGATATCACATATGACGCGCATTAAACGCTACCCAGTGGCGCGGCTCCGAACTGGGACGGTGACCCGACCTCGACCAATCCCGAGCAGGCCATGGCCGCGTCCTTGTTGAACTGTCACATGATGACAGTTCTGGCACTGGCGGCCATGGGATGTTGAACATGGCGTTGAAGTCAAATTGCCGGGTGGTCAGTCCTGACAGGGGCAACTCTCGGACTTTCCGATAGACTGACGAAAAGCGTCTCGGGCGCGGGTTGGTTTTTTGCGAAGCGGGCCTCATCCCTGATTGCCAGGGGTTGTATGCTGAAGACTGGACAGGTGTTTGGTCCGCAGTCTTATTCGGTGAGGTGGATGACTGTATCCGATGCCGAAATCTGGTTTGAGAAGGCTGGTCAGATGGTGGATACGGCAAAGCGAGGCCTGTTGAGTTGGCTAACGGATATCGGGGAAGTAGTCGGCGGGTGAGATGCGCACATTGCCCAGTGCCTGATCAGCGGATGTCAGCAGCACGATATCCGGCCCGGTCAGGGGCACAGCGACGGGTGCCCTGTCTGCTGAAGCCGCCTGCCGGATGGCCATTGCGCCTTGCAGCGCCGGGTCGTCAAAGGATGCGGCAAGAACACTTCCGTTCATCAGCCCGCGAATGACCGTGTGGCTGATATAGGTCGATACCAGCTTTGGCTTGGGGTTGCGAAACTCGGCCGCGTATAGCCCCATCGCCGCCTCAACGGCCGGTGCGCTGCCGATCAGATAGTCGACGTCGGGATGGCGTTCCAGGGCGGATTCAACCTGTGCCAGTTGTTGTCTGAGGCCGGTGTCTGCACCAAAAACCTCTTTGATCGTTACCGAGCTTTCAACCAGCCCGTCGCGCAAACCGGCCTCGAGGGGGCCGGTCCATCCCGCCGCAGCCGGGCCGGAAACGAAGACCGCGGTCCGTGGCGTTGAGCCAGCGGGATGAAGGTGGGTCAGGTGGCGGCCGACTGCATACCCCATGTCCTGCCAATCCACACCTGTGCGGCCACTCAGCGTGTCCGCGTGCAACTCGTTTACCAGCCCGAAGATTGGGACATCCCGGGCGACCCGGTCGATTGCCTCTATGAGGTCAGGATGGTCCGATGTGACAGCACCGATCAGGATCGCGTCCACCTTCCATTCGGCACAGGTGTTGAGTTGCGAGATTTGCTCGATCCGGGCGCGGTAGCCGCCCGCCTCGAAGAAGCGAAGTGTGATGTTGTTCAATTCAGCTTCTTGCTCAAGCCCATAGCCGACACTAAGCCAGTACTCGTCCTTGAAATGCGGAACCAAGACACAGAATGTCTGTTCCGGACCAGCACCGGCCGCTGTGGACCAGGGTGCGACACATAGCGTGAGGGCCAAGATTGTACGGACAGAGAGGGCCTCGTAAACTCTGGCTATGCGACGAGCGAGTTTTGACACACGGCTGATCCGGATTCTGTCTGCTATGGCGGCAATCGCTCTCATGGTGGGCGTGGCAGCCATTGGCGTCAACCGGTATCTGGTGCGCTCGCATGCCGAACTGATCCAGACCCATGTGCCGGCGATGCATCTGGCAAGTGAAATCGGCGCTTCGGTCGAAATTGTCGGAACGCTCGCTACGGCCTTTGTGCAGACGGATTCACATGAAGATCTCGACCGGGTTGCTGACACCCTGAAAGCGACGGTCACAAATATCAAAGAGGCATCGCTGGCGTTGACCCAGATAAGCCCTTTGCCACCGGACCCTGCGGTGGCAACGCAGGCTGGCGCGATCGTTGAGCGGATGACAAGAAATGGACACGCGGTACTGCGGCTCGGCGAACGCGTGTCTGACAAATCAGCTGCGATTGCGGCGGCCGGAACGCGGCTGGAGGCAATAGTCGAGGCAGAGATTGATCTCGCCCGTCTTCGGATTACCGCCGGTCTTGTGGGGCTCTATTCGACACCGGACGCCAACCCTCGCGCGGCGCTGGATACGCTGGCGGACAGTCATTTCTTTTCGTTCGAGCGTTTGGCTGAACTGGCCCGCATGGTCGATGCGATCCGCCTTTTGATGCAGCAGGTGGCAGAGACCGGAACACTCGCAGACATTGAACGTCTTCGGTCTGACGTGGCCACGCGTCTTGTGACGGCGGAACGACGGGTCGGTTACATGCCGTCTGTTGTTGCGCGCGAAGAGGCGCAGAAGATATTGCATCAATACCGTGACGCGCTGGGCGATAACGGGTTAATGAACCTTCAAGTTGAGCGGATCCAACTGCAGGCCGAAATTGCCACCGAAAGTGAAGGTTTACGCGGTCTTATTGCCGACTTGTCCGATCAGGCAAGACTGACCGGAGACGCCGTACAGGCCGAAGGGCTGGTGCAGATTGCGACGGTCGAGCGCCGGTCCTTATTGATGATGTCTGTTCTTGTTTCGATCGTGCTGCTTTCTGTGTTGGCGGGTATGATCCTGTGGGTTTATGCCCGTCGTCAATTGGTTGCGCGTCTGGCGACCCTTTCACGGCGCATCGTGGCTGTTGCGGGGGGTGAAACCGGTGCTCCGCTGTCGATCAGTGGTCAGGATGAAATCGGGCGGATGGAAAAGGCCCTGAACATCCTGCGCCGCAGGTCTATCGAGGCGACCCGCTTGCGTGAACATCTTGAAGAAGCGGTCATCGCCCGAACCGGGGATGTGGTCGCTGAGATGAAAGCGTCTGATCTTGCCCGCGCAGACGCCGAGGCGGCAAACCGAAGCAAGACCGAGTTTTTGGCCCGAATGAGCCACGAAATCCGCACGCCGCTCAATGGCATCATCGGGATGCTTTCACTGCTGCTAACCGAAGCGACAGATTCCGAGAGCCGCACGCGGGTCAAGACGGCGCTGAAATCTGCGCGTGACCTGCTGGGGATCACGAACGATATCCTTGAATACGCGGGAAATGCGGATCAGGGCCACCGAGGCAACCCTGTGCATTTTCTGCTACGCGATTTGGTTGGCCAGTTGGGGCATCATTTGCAGTCTCTGGCCAGTGCAAAAGGGCTGGAGCAGATCGTCGATCTTGCGGAACCTGCACCTGTGGTTTTGTTCGGTGATGTGGTCAAGGTCCGCCAGATCGTCGGCAACCTGATTTCCAACGCGGTGAAATACACAAAGCGTGGAATGGTCACACTGTCGGTGGATCACGCGGTTTCCGACAAGGCAGACGGACTGGTGGTGAGCTTTTCCGTATTGGATACCGGCGTCGGAATGGCCCCGGACACGATTGCCCATGCCTTCGACGCTTACACCCGAACAGCGCAGGCGCGCCGATCCGGGGTCGAAGGGCTTGGTCTGGGTCTTGCGATCGCGCGCAATCTTACTGAGGCGCTGGGTGGTGCACTGTCTGTTGAGAGCGAGCCTGGAGTTGGCAGCCGGTTCACTTTGACCGTGCCCTTCACGGTCGGGGATCCGGCACTTGTTGCGGATGAGGATGCGGATATGCCGGCTGGCGATTTCAGAAGCAGCGTGCTGGTGATCGACGACCATGCCGTTAACCGCATGGTGGCGCGTGGATATCTGGAGCGCATGGGGTGCACGGTGAGCGAAGCCGAGACCGGTAAAGCGGCGCTTACGGCGGCCAATGTGCATGCTTTCGATCTGATCCTGATTGATCTTGACCTGCCAGACATGCCTGGTGATGATGTCGCGGCGCAGCTGGCGTCCCGCAGCAATGGCCCGCAGCTTGTTGCCCTCACGGCTCACCTGATTGAAGATACGCCGGAGGCCCGCAGCCGGTTGGGTGTTGCACGCATTCTGTCAAAGCCGATCTCTCCAAGAGCGTTGGCTGATGTACTTGCGGCCTTACCGGATGCGGGTTTGTCCTCTGAAAGTTCCGCTGTACAGAACAGCCTGGAGAGCGATATCGCCGACCTTGGACCGGAAACAACGGCCCGGATCGTTCAGGAGTTTCTGAGCGAC
Source organism: Ruegeria sp. AJ12 (assembly GCF_056536245.1). Lineage (NCBI taxonomy): Bacteria > Pseudomonadati > Pseudomonadota > Alphaproteobacteria > Rhodobacterales > Roseobacteraceae > Ruegeria > Ruegeria sp. AJ12. Next base: position 3,450,169 of record NZ_JBQFJJ010000001.1, on the reverse strand, counting down.
CTGCCGCAGTCGGTTGCAGCCATCTCGACCCCGCCGCAGGATGCGCAACGCAAAGCGGCACACCGGCTCAAGGGCGCGGCGGCGAATTTCAGACTGGACAGTCTCTGTTCCGCGTTGGCGGGGATCGAATTTGGCCCCGAAGCTACCGACGATAGGCTTTTCTTGGAAGTTCAGGACAGAGCCGCCGAAGCGGCGGCGGTTCTTGTTTCCGCAGCCACACGCGCCGGGCTTCAGGTCAAAGCCGGATCAACGAAGTGATAGCCTTGGCCATGGTCTGTCAAAATCCACTCCGGGTCGGTTGGGTCTTTTTCAAGTTTTTTGCGCAATCGGCCGACGATCACGTCAATCATCCGGTCATTTGAACGGTGAGGTGGCCTGCCTATCATTTCTGACAACCGGGACCGGCTGAGTGTCTGCCCCGGGTTGTTAGCCAGTGCTGCCAGTACATCGAATTCCTGCTTGGTCAGCGGTTCCGTTCGCGCGGCGGACACCAATCGTCGCCGAATGCGGTCAAAGCACCATGGACCGAATGCCTCGATCGGGGCGGGGCCTTGCGGTGCCTGCCCGATGTCGGCGATCCGGGCCAGCAGATTCTTGACCCTCGCGGCCAATTCGCGCTTGTCGAACGGCTTGGTCACGTAATCATCTGCGCCCATTTCCAATCCGACAATCTTGTCGACCTGATCATCGCGCGATGTCAGCAGGATGATCCCAACCCGTGATGCGGCACGCTGTTCGCGCGTAATCGTCAGACCGTCCTTGCCGTCGAGATTGATGTCGACCAGCAAAAGTTCTGGTGGGTCCACGCTGATAATACTCTGCATATCGTCCGCGTTTTCCGCTTCGCTGATGCGGTGGCCCTGCTCGCGCAGGTAGGCGGCAAGCCGCATCCGAGTGGTTCGGTCATCTTCGACAATCAGGATGTGTTGCGTCATAACCGGTGATTTACATATTTTTACAATTTCAAACAAGATGGTTTGCGCGCTGTCAAAGTACGGTTGTGTTCAAAGCGTTAACCTCCACTAAGCTCATTCAGCCACAGGAGGCTTTTATGTCGTTCAATCGACCAACCCGCCGCGTATTTCTGCAAGGGGGAGCAGCCGCGTTCGGCGCTGCCAACTTGATGGGGACAACAGCGCTTGCCGCGCTGGACCCAAACTCTTTTGCAAGCCGTACGTTCCACGCAACCCACTATGGCCCTTTCGAGGCGGTGGTGCGGGACGGCAAGCTGATCGGTCTTAACTCGGTCAAGGAACTGGACGCCCGGCCCACCGAGTTGCTCAGCTATGGGGTGATGGACCGGACCTACGACAAGTCCCGCATCAATTATCCAATGGTGCGCAAGTCGTATCTGGAAGGCTGGGAAACCGGTGATACAAAGCCCGAGCTCCGTGGCAAGGAAGAATACGTCAAGGTTGATTGGGACACCGTCTGGAGCCTGACCGCCAAGGCTTTGCTCGACACTGCGACGAACCATGGAAACCAGGCAATCTTCAGCTCGTCCTATGGTGGCTGGTCGAACGCTGGCACCTTCCGTCCCAACGTTCTGCAGGGTCGGCTGCTGAACCTGATGGGAGGCTGCACCATCACGTCCGGCGACTGGTCGGCGGGCGCGTCTCAGGTATCCCTGCCGCACATCATCGGCGATATGGAAGTGTATTCAACTCAGTCTGCCTGGGAAACCGTGCGTGACAACACCGAGGTGTTCGTTCTGGTCGGGTGTGATCCGATCAAGAATAACCGGGTTGAGTTCCGCGTGGCCGATCACGGCATGTATGCGCATTGGGAAGCCATTCGCGATGCCGGCGTCAAGTTCATTTCCATTAACCCGCAGCGGACCGCGTCGGATGATTATCTGAACGCGGAATGGGTTAAAATCGTCCCGAACACCGACGTCGCGCTGTTCTGCGCCATGGCCTATCACGTGCTGGAACAGGGGCTTGAAGATCGTGCGTATATGGACAGATACACCGTTGGGGCTGACAAGTGGATCGCCTATGTAAAAGGTGAAGACGACGGCGTGCCCAAAACACCGGCTTGGGCCTCTGAGATCACCGGCATGGACGAAGCCAAGATCAAGGAACTGGCCGGGCTGTTTGCCACGTCGCGAACCGAAATTGCCGGGGCATGGTCGCTGCAGCGAGCGCAGCACGGTGAGATGACCCACTGGGCCATCATCAACTTTGCCGCTTTGACAGGCAAGATCGGTAAGCCGGGGCAGGGCGTCGGTTTCAGTTGGCACTATGGCAATGGCGGCATGCCGGCTTCGGGCAAATCCATCCCCTCGGGTCTGTCGCAAGGGCGCAACTGGGTCAAAGGTGTCTGCCCGGCCGGACGCATCACCGAAATGCTGGAAAATCCCGGTCAGGAGGTCTTTTACAACGGCAACACCCACACTTACCCGGACGTGAAAGTCATCTTCAACGCAGGCAACAATTTCATGTCGCACCAGCAGGACACCAACCGGCTGATCCGCGCGCTTGAAAAGGTCGAAACCATCGTCAGCGTCGACGTCTGGTGGACGGCGGCCACCCGTTGGGCGGACATCGTAATGCCAGCGGCATCGACACTGGAGCAGGACGATATCACCTCGGGCGGCACCTATTCTAACGACCGCGTTTACGCGATGAAAAAGGTGATCGAACCTGTGGGTGAAAGCCTGCCGGACTATGAAATCTTTGAAGGTTTGGCCGACAAGTTGGGTCTGTGGGCACAGTTCACGGATAGTGAAGACAAGATGTACCACATCCGTCAGGCCTATGAGCGCTCCAGCGCGGCACAACACACCTCGTTCGAGGAGTTCTGGGACCAAGGCTACGCCCGTATGGAGGTGCCACAAGAGGCTCGCCAGTGGACACGTCACGGCGCCTTCTATGAAGACCCGGAAGCAAACCCGTTGCACACCGCCTCGGGCAAGATCGAGATGTTCTGCGAGGATTTCGCCAAGCTGGATATCGATGACTGCCCCGGCATGCCGATCTGGATGGAAAAGCACGAGTATCTGGGCAACGCCAAGGAGGGCCAGTTGCACGTTGTCTCACCGCACCCCTGGTTCCGTCTGCACAGCCAGATGGATCAGTCGGAAACCCTGCGGGATCTCTACAAGGTTCAGGGCCGTGAGCCGGTTCGGATCAACACCGAGGATGCCGCATCGCGTGGTATCGAGGATGGCGATCTGGTCGAACTGTACAATGACCGTGGCACGGTCATTGCCGGGGCGGTCGTGTCGGACGACATTATGAAGGGCGTCGTTTCGATCTACGAGGGTGCCTGGCCATCGCTGGACAGCAAGGGTCGCTGCAACTCGGGCCTGGTGAATTTCATCACATCGACGCAGCGCTCGTCCGGCTTGTCCGAGGCCAACACCGCGAACACCGTGCTTTGTTCCATGCGCAAATGCGAAGACCCCGAAGGTCCGAATCTTGCGTATGAGAAGCCTCCGATCATTGAGGAGATGGAGATCGCTGCGATCGACGAGGACAAGCTTGGTCTTGAACGGCTCGAAGCGCTGACTGCAAGCCTCTATGCCAGCATGGAGCCAGGCGAAAAGATCTACTATGAGCGCTGCACCGTCTGCCACGCGCCGCGCGAAGTGACACATTTCACGCAGCAACAGTGGAGGGGTATCACCCCGTCGATGTTCCCGCGGGCCGGTCTTGAAGAAGACGAAGCCGCGCTGGTTATGGACTATCTGATGAAGAACGCTGCGGACGCCGCCAACTGAGCGCTGCGCAGAAACGGCAGGGGCCGGAACCAACGGCCCCTGTCCACACTTGACCAAAGGAGGATAGGACAGATGCATGTGGCTCGCGTCGCCGATGGATGTGGTTGTGACAGTGTTTCTCCGTCATCCGATCTGATGAGCGTTTCCAAAGCGGTTAACTGCGCGCTGGCACAGGTCGCACCGATTGCGGACACGGAGTGCGTCGATCTCGCGGACGCATTTGGGCGGACGAGCGCGCAGGCGGTCACAGCCCCAACTGCGATGCCTTTCTTTGACAACTCTGCCATGGACGGGTTTGCAGTCCGCTGCGCTGATCTTGACGGGCGCTACTGCCTGCCGGTTGCGGGCACAATTGCTGCAGGCGATGCGTCAGGCACTCTGCCATCCGGGGCGTCGCTTCGAATCTACACCGGCGCGCCGCTGCCCGACGGGGCGGACGCCGTGGTGATGTCGGAGGCCTGTGTAGACAAGTCTCACAAGGTCCATTTCAAACGAAAGCCGGCTCTTGGAGAGAATATCCGACGTGCGGGAAGCGATCAGATGGCGGGCCAGGAGCTGATTGCGGCCGGTGCGCGGATTGCGGCGCACCACGTCGGATTGTTGGCGGCCAACGGCTTCAGCCGGATTTCCGTGGTGCGCCGCCCGCGCGTTGCAATCCTGTCGACGGGCGATGAACTCTGCAAGGGCGCGCGCGGCCCGGGGCAAATCCATGATGCGAACCGTCCGATGCTTCTGGCGCTGGCACGTCAAGCCGGTGCAGAGGCGATCGATTTCGGCATCCTGCCGGACGATCAGCAGGCGTCGACCCGCGCTTTCATCGAGATGCAAGGCCGGGCCGACCTCATCCTGACTTCCGGCGCGGTGTCGATGGGGGGCAAGGACCACATCCGCGACGCCCTGCGTGCCGCTGGCGGCGACATCAAAGGGTGGCGTGTGGCACTGAAGCCCGGCAAGCCCGTTATGTTTGGCAGGCTGGGTCAGGCGGCGTTCACCGGCCTTCCCGGCAACCCTTTCGCGGTGCATGTGGGCTTTCATTTGTTCGTGCTGCCGCAAATTTTCCGACTGTTGGGAGCGCCGCGCTCGAGTTTTGCACCGGTTCCGGCCATCGCCGGGTTCGGCTGGATTCGCAAACCGGGCCGTGCCGAAGTCTTTCCAGTGCGGCTCTCCACATATGATTCCAACGGCACACCGGTGCTGCAGCGCCTTGGGCACAGTGTTTCGGCCACTTTGCTGCCGCTCAGCGCGGCGGACGGGCTTGTGATTGTCCCGCCCGACACCAGACACCTCAAAGCAGGCATGCCGCTGGCCTGGCGTCCCTTCTGTCAAACCGGAGAATTGGGATGAGCAGCTTTCCCCTGGCCGCAGTCTACACCGAGAACAATGATGTCGACGTGTTTCTGGGCGGTATCGCAGACACATTGCGGGCGGACGGGTTGCGTGTATGTGGCGCGTTGCAAACCCGTGGTGCGGTGATCGGAGACTGTCATTGCGCCGACATGGACCTGACAACAATCGGGTCAAATCGGGTGTTCCGCATCTCGCAGTCTTTGGGCAACGGCTCGCAGGGCTGCCGCCTGCATCCAGGCGCGCTGGCAGAGTGCTCGTCATTTATTGAGCGCGACCTGAAACAGGGGGCCGATCTTCTCGTTCTTAACCGGTTTGGCCGAGGAGAAAGCGAAGGACGTGGATTTCGGGACTTGATCGCAAAGGCACTGGAGTTGAACGTTCCCGTTCTGACGGCCTTGCGCCCGGCCTATGGCGGGACTTGGGCCGCGTTCGGCGCTGACCTGGCGTGTTATCTGCCGTTGCAGCGAGGTGCGGTGTTCACGTGGTTCGCTGACCAGATGGAGGGCCATCATGCCGCTTGATGCTGCCCCTACCCCTCTGGTCGACCGATTTGGTCGCACGATCAACTATCTGCGTCTGTCAGTAACCGACCGGTGCGATCTGCGCTGCACCTACTGCATGGCCGAGAAAATGGTGTTCCTCCCCAAATGCGATATTCTAAGCCTCGAGGAGCTGGCGCGCCTCAGCGGTATTTTCATCCGCCAAGGGGTTCGTAAACTGCGCCTGACCGGGGGTGAACCCTTGGTGCGGCGGGATGTGATGGACCTGTTCCGGGATTTGTCCCGGCACCTGAAATCCGGCGCGCTGGAAGAACTGACGCTGACCACCAACGGAACTTTGCTGGCGCGGCATGCGCAGTCTCTTGCGGAATGTGGTGTGCGCAGGGTCAATGTCTCTCTCGACACGCTTGATCCTGACAGATATCGGGCAACCACCCGCAGAGGCGACATTCGTTTGGTGCTGGCAGGTATCGAAGCAGCGCGTTCAGCCGGGTTAAGGGTCAAGCTGAATGCGGTTGCCAGCAAGGGGGCATTCGAAAAGGAGGTTGATGATCTCATCCGGTTTGCCCACGAGCGTGATGCGGATTTGACGCTGATTGAGGAGATGCCGGTTGGTGACACCGGGCGGGATCGGACTGCCAGCGCTTTGTCGCTGCGCGACCTTCAGACCGATCTGTCAACGCGCTGGACTCTCACCCCGCAGCGGCATTGCTCGGGCGGACCTGCACGATATGCCCGGGTTCAGGAGACAGGCGGGCTGCTAGGGTTTATTTCTCCGATGTCCTGCAATTTCTGCGCGCTGTGCAACCGCGTTCGTGTCAGTTGTACGGGGCGTCTTTACACGTGTATGGGCGACGAAGGGTCAGTCGACCTGCGCGCGCCTCTGCGCCAGTCCGAAAAAGCGACCCTGAATGCAATTCAGACCGCCGTCAGGGCCAAGCCCGAGCGGCATCGCTTCGATCTGTCACATATGGCGGACCCCGCCCTTTCGCGTCATATGTCTGTCTTGGGCGGCTGACACCCTGCACTATCACCAGAAGGAAACATCATGACTAACGACCTCCCCGGCGCTGCCGGCAAACTCGCGCAAAACAACCCAGAGGTCTGGTCCGCATATGCCCAGCTTGGCAAGGCAACCGCCGAAGCGGGCAACCTTACGGCACGTGAGCGTCGGCTTGTAAAGCTTGCTCTGGCCATCGGCGCGGCCTCGGAAGGCGCAGTGCATTCCCACACCCGCAGGGCGCGCGCGGAGGGCATTTCCGAAGAAGACCTGAACCAAGTCGCTTTGCTGGCGATTGGACCTCTGGGTCTGCCAAAAGCGGTTGCTGCACGGACCTGGATTGCGGATATCCAAGATTAATTCCTACCCTCGCAATCGGGCAAACGGCGTGCGTGAGCCGGTTAAGAACCGGCTCGTTGCGTCTAAAGTGCACTGGCAGCGGATCAACAGACGTGCGTCTGCCGGTGTAGGAACAGGAGTGGTCGGGAGGGACAACGCCCACCTTTAAGTGTCGCTTGACCGCGCATTTTAGGCCCGTTCTTGCAGATCGTTCCGCGTAAGTTTCCAGTGCCACAGTACATCGAAGCCCGGACATTTTCCGTTCCGCTGAAGAGTTGAACGGAGAAAACATGATCTGGATCAATCAAATGCATATTTAAAACCGCTAATAGGAAAATGCCGAACAGATAGACTTCAAATGAATGGGTCGCCCGCGCATGAGCCAGCAGACCAACAGACGCGCTTTTCTGAGCGCCCGGATGCTTCGACAGGACCGCAATGCGATCCGACCGCCGGGTGCGGTTGAGGCTGAGTTTTTCAATCTTTGCACTGGGTGCGGCGATTGCGTCCGAGATTGTCCCGAAGGCATTCTGGATTTTGATGATGGTGGATATCCGGTCGCGCAACTGAATGTCGGTGCCTGCACGTTCTGCGGTGTCTGCGCCCTGTCCTGCGAAACCGATGCTCTTGTGATCGAACGCGTCCCGGACTGGCCGTGGCGCGCAACGGTCAAGGCGGGCGAGTGCCTGTCCACAACCGGCGTCAGTTGCCGATCGTGTCAGGATATCTGCGATCAGGGTGCCATCCGTTTCAAGTTGCAGGTTGGAGGACGGGCCGAGCCGGTTCTGGACAAGGACAGTTGCATCGGTTGCGGAACCTGTGCCGCCTCATGCCCCGCCGGTGCGGTCTCGTTTGAACGCTACGTTGTCTCTCAGCAAGAGGCTGTCCAATGAATATCTGCGGCTGTCTCGTTCACGTTGTACCGGAAAACGCCACACCAGCGCGCGCGGCAATGGATCAGACACCCGGCGTCGAAGTTCATGCCGCAGCAGATGACGGTCGCTTTGTTGTCGTCGTCGAGGACACGCCGGACCGACTGGCGTCCGAGACCATCATGGATCTGCACCAGATCCCAGGCGTGATCTCACTTAGCCTGACATACCACCATTTCGAAGATCTCGCGGAATCGCGCCCGCGACCCGATGCCCCAAGCCAACCGACAAGCAGGAGGCCCATGCCATGACCATCTCTGAATCCCGTCGTACCTTTCTCAAGGCGTCTGCGGCGGCTGCCACGGCCTCGGCCGCAGGTCTGCCTTTGGCCACCGGTCAGGCAAATGCGCAGACGGGCGGACCGGATATCCGCTGGGACAAAGCCGCTTGCCGGTTCTGTGGTACCGGGTGTTCGGTACTGGTGGGCACCAAGGATGGTCGTGTCGTCGCAACGCAGGGTGACCCGGACGCACCGGTCAATCGCGGTTTGAACTGTATCAAGGGCTATTTCCTTTCCAAGATCATGTATGGCCAGGACCGTCTGACCACGCCGCTGCTGCGCAAAACAAACGGCGAATACGACAAGAATGGCGAGTTTGAACCGGTCAGCTGGGATGAAGCCTTTGATGTGATGGCCGCCAAGTGGAAAGAGGCGCTGGCCAAGAAAGGACCGACCAGTGTTGGTATGTTCGGATCAGGCCAATGGACAGTCTGGGAAGGCTATGCTGCGGCCAAACTGATGAAGGCCGGATTCCGGTCCAACAACATCGACCCCAATGCGCGCCATTGCATGGCCTCGGCAGTTGTCGGCTTCATGCGGACCTTTGGCATCGATGAGCCGATGGGCTGTTACGACGACCTCGAACATGCGGACACGTTCGTGCTTTGGGGCTCGAACATGGCCGAGATGCACCCGATCCTCTGGTCGCGTCTGACGGATACGCGTCTGACCAAGCCGGGTTCAGAGGTCCATGTCTTGTCGACCTTCGAACATCGTTCGTTTGAACTGGCTGACAATGGCATCATTTTCGCCCCGCAAACCGACCTGGCGATCCTGAACTACATCGCGAACTACATCATTCAGAACGGTGCGGTGAACGAATTCTTTGTCCGCAACCACGTCAATATCACCAAGACCGAGACCGATATCGGATATGGCCTTCGCGACACGCATCAGTTGCAGCAAGAGGCCGCGAACCCGAATTCGGGCAAGCTGGAAACCATCAGCTTTGAGGAATACGCCGAGGCCGTTGCGCCCTATACGCTGGAATACGTGTCAGAACTGTCCGGCGTTCCGGCGGACAAGCTCGAGCGTCTGGCCCAGCAATATGCAGACCCGACCCGCAAGGTCATGAGCCTGTGGACCATGGGCTTTAACCAGCACACCCGGGGATCCTGGGTGAACTCGCTGATGTACAACGTGCACCTGCTGGTCGGCAAGATCTCGGAGCCGGGCAACTCACCGTTCTCGCTCACCGGCCAACCATCGGCTTGTGGAACCGCGCGCGAGGTTGGCACCTTTGCCCATCGCCTGCCGGCGGACATGGTTGTTGCAAATGACGAGCACCGCCAAATCTGTGAAACCGCCTGGAAAATCCCGGAAGGCACGATACCGCCCAAGCCTGGTTTTCACGCCGTCCTGCAGAACCGCAAGCTCAAAGACGGCGAGCTCAACGCCTACTGGGTTCAGTGCACCAACAACATGCAGGCCGCGCCCAATATCAATGAGGAAGGTTATCCCGGTTATCGAAATCCGGAAAACTTCATCACCGTGTCAGACCCCTATCCGACGGTCACCGCTGTGTCGGCTGACCTGATTCTGCCAACGGCCATGTGGGTCGAAAAAGAGGGTGCTTATGGCAACGCCGAACGGCGCACCCAATTCTGGCGGCAACAGGTGAAGGCGCCAGGTGAGTCGAAATCCGATCTTTGGCAGCTGATGGAGTTCTCCAAGCGCTTCACCGTCGAAGAGGTCTGGGGCGAAGAATTGCTGGCCAAGATGCCCGAACATCGCGGCAAGTCCATGTATGACGTTCTTTACGCCAATGGCACCGTGGATCAGTATCCGTTGTCGGAAACCGCCGAAGGGTTTGACAACGACGAGTCAGAACATTTCGGCTATTACGTCCAGAAAGGCCTGTTCGAAGAATATGCCGAGTTTGGCCGGGGTCACGCGCATGACCTTGCACCGTTCGACGTATACCATCAGTCGCGGGGTCTGCGCTGGCCGGTTGTTGACGGCAAGGAGACGCTCTATCGCTTCCGCGAAGGCTATGATCCCTATGTGCCCGAGGGCGCTGACGTCAAATTCTATGGCCACAAGGACGGCAAGGCCAAGATCATCTTTGCCCCGTATGAACCCGCCGCAGAAGAGCCGGATGAAGAATTCGATCTGTGGCTCTGCACCGGGCGCGTGCTTGAGCATTGGCATTCCGGATCGATGACCCGCCGGGTCCCGGAACTTCACCGGGCCTATCCCACGGCTGTTGTCTACATGCATCCCGAGGATGCGCGGGAACGGGGCTTGCGGCGCGGACAGGAAATCTTGCTGTCCACCCGCCGGGGGGACGTGACCAGTCGCGTCGAAACCCGGGGCCGCAACAAGGTGCCGCGCGGTCTGGTCTTCATGCCCTGGTTCGACGAAGGGCAGTTGACCAACAAGCTGACGCTGGATGCGACCTGTCCGCTGTCCAAAGAGACGGATTTCAAGAAATGCGCCTGCAAGGTCGAGCGGGCGTAACCGGCAAGGATTGGCAGAGGTAATCCCCATGTCCCTTGTCGACAAACCCCTCTCGCCAAAGCGGCGCCGTTTCCTGCAGGATTCGGCGCGGGCGGCAGGCGGTTGCGTGGTGGCCGGGACTTTGCTGGCCTATCTGGCCCGTGACGCCCGTGCCTTGCCGGCCGAGGCCTTGCGACCGCCCGGAGCATTGCCGGAGAAAGAGTTTCTGTCGGCCTGCATCCGCTGCGGTCTGTGTGTGCGGGACTGCCCGTACGACACCCTGAAACTGGCGGAACTGGGCGCGGATGCGGTTGCAACGGGCACGCCGTATTTCACGGCGCGCGATATTCCGTGTGAGATGTGTGACGACATCCCCTGTGTCGCGGCCTGCCCGACCGGGGCGCTGGACCCTGAACTGGACAACATCGATGACGCTAAAATGGGTTTGGCGGTTCTGGTGGATCAGGAGAACTGCCTGAATTTCCTCGGTCTACGTTGTGACGTTTGCTACCGCGTCTGCCCCGTGATTGACGAAGCAATCACGTTGGAAACCTCGCACAACACGCGGTCGGGTCATCATGCGATGTTCATACCGACTGTGCATGCCGACCGCTGTACCGGGTGCGGGATGTGCGAAAAGAGCTGCGTTTTGCCGGAAGCCGCCATCAAAGTTCTGCCCGCCCACCTGGCGCGCGGCAGTTCAGCCGAGCATTACCGGAAAGGGTGGGAAGAGAAGGCGGCCAAGGGCGCACCTCTGGTCGAAGGCGTGATTGACCTGCCGGACCGCTTGCCCGGACCCGGCACCGACAACCTGGCCGCGCCGGGTGGTTACGAGCCGGGCTACAATCTGCCGGGGCTGGGACAATGAGCGCGCGCACCCATTTGCCCGTTGGCCAGGAGGCCCGAGAGGTCAAAGGCTGGGTGGGCGCGCATCGCTATCTGCTGTTGCGCCGGATCAGCCAGTTGTTCTTTCTGTTGTTGTTCCTGCTGGGTCCGTGGTTCGGAATCTGGATTGTTCAGGGGACCCTGGCCGGGTCACTGACTCTGGGCGTTCTGCCACTGACCGACCCGTTCATCCTGCTGCAAGGCGTTGTTGCCGGGCATTGGCCTGAGCTGACCGCATTGATTGGTGGGCTGATTGTGCTTGTGACCTATGCGCTGATCGGCGGGCGCGTTTATTGTTCGTGGGTTTGCCCGATCAACCCGGTGACCGATGCTGCCAACTGGGTCCATCGCAAGCTGGACCTGCCGAAGGGCTGGCAGCCGAAAAGGGGTACGCGCCTGTGGATACTGGTAACAGTTCTGATTGTCTCGGGTATCACAGGTGTGATCGCGTGGGAGCTGATCAATCCGATCACCATGCTGCACCGAGGTCTGATTTTCGGCATGGGGTTTGTCTGGGCTCTGGTGGCGGCGATCTTTGTGTTTGACCTCATTGTTGCTCGGCATGGCTGGTGCGGCCACATTTGCCCGGTTGGCGCATTTTATGGCCTGATCGGCACCAAAAGCCTGTTGCGGGTCATTGCAGCCAATCGCAGCGCCTGCGACGACTGCATGGATTGCTATGCTGTCTGCCCGGAGAACCATGTGATTTCACCAGCCCTGAAAGGCAAGGCGGGGACCACGCCGCTGATTCTTTCACCGGACTGCACCAATTGCGGCCGCTGCATCGATGTCTGCGCGGTCAATGTCTTTGCCTTTACTCATCGGTTCGACGATCACGTCGTCGCACCACCCGAACCTGTTGCCGCGCCCGAGCCGCGCGCTGCCAGACCTATCTAAGGGAGTGCCAAAATGAAAAAATCTATCGTGACAGGCGGAGCTGCCCTGATCCCCGTTTTGCTCCTGAGTGGGTTCGCCCTTGCACAATCAGCCCAGGTGGAGACCCTGCGCGGCGCCGAGGTGGATGAGCTTGTCCCAATCGATCAGATTCACCGCACGATCGAAGGCCGCATGCAGCGCAATTACCGCCAGCAACCGCCCCTGATCCCGCACTCGATCGAGCAGTATCAGATCGACATACGCACCAATCAGTGCCTTGCCTGCCATGACTGGACCAAAGCCGGTGAACGCAACGCGCCGACCCTGTCGATGACCCACTACCTGGATCGGGATGGCAACGAGCTCGATACGATCGCGGGCACCCGGTATTTCTGCAATCAATGCCATGTTCCGCAGGCTGACGCTCCGCCGCTGGTCGAGAATGTCTTTCAGCCGTCCACCGGCAACTAATCCAACGCAAGTCTGAAAGGAGCACCGATATGGCAGACTCCCCCGAAAAACGCGGTTGGATCCGCCGCTTGTGGACCGGGATCTGGACACCCGCTGTGATGTTCAGCTCGGGCTTCCTGCTTTTGGCCGGCTTTTTGGCCGGCATCCTGTTCTGGGGCGGGTTCCACTGGACGCTGGAGATGACGAATACCGAGGAATTTTGCGTGTCCTGCCATACGATGGAGACCAACCTTGGCGAGTATCGCGAGACCATCCACTACAACAACCATTCCGGTGTTCGGGCCGTCTGTTCGGACTGCCATGTGCCGGACGAGTGGAACCACAAGATCAAGGCGAAGATCATGGCGGTTAAAGATGTCTATCACGAACTCGCCGGCACCATCAGCACGCCCGAAAAATACGAGGCGCACCGGCTGCAGATGGCCTCGATCGTGTGGAAGAAGATGAAGGAATCCGACAGTCGCGAATGCCGCAACTGCCATAACTTTGACTATATGGATTTCACCATTCAGGAAGCGCGCGCAGCGTCTGAACACCAGCGTGCAATCGACGAGAACATGACCTGCATCGATTGCCATCAGGGCATCGCGCACAGCCTGCCGCCCAATTACCTAGAGGAATACCAGAGCATCACCGAGGCATTGAATGCCGAGAAGTCCGGGGCGCCACAGCAACAGGCCGCAGCGGACAGCAATGAGATCCGGTCATTCCTGGCGACACGGACGGATTGAGAAGGGGTGAGATATGCTTGAGATACTGGGAACAATCGGCGGCAATATTCTCAGCCTGCCCGGCATTCTGGGCCTTGCCCTTGGCATGATGACCCGCCGTTTGTGGCTGGGTGCGGTCATGGGCGGGCTCATCGGTGTAATCGAAACGCTGGTGTTCGCCCGGTGGCAGTTTGCGCAGGTCGAAACTCTGGAACTGCTGATTGCCGTCGTCGTCGGTGTCTGTGCCGGCAGCCTTGGAACCGCCATACGTCTCAAAGGCGCTACGGCGTGACATGCGGCGGATGGGCGATCAAAGTGGCACTCCGACACTTTTGACTTTGGTGTGAGCGGTGGGATTCTAAAGGACGTCTTCGCATATTGACGTTGAATAAATCGGCAAGGGTGGATTGATTTAGGATCCCCTTTGGGTTGTTTTCGCTGTTCTTTGCCTCCTGCGCCTGCTCTGCCGATATTGGGTTCCAGAAACTCTGGCTGTTCTGCGTCGGCTCTTAGGCACCACCTTTCAGTGTCGTTTTGCCTGCGACAGGGAATTGCGGGTCACTATCTTGGTTTTCAGTTCAACCGAACGACCCGGAGTGTTGCGTTCGATCATTTCGATCAGTTCGATGGCGGCCTGGCGCCCCATCTCGCGATGCGGGACATGCACGGTGGTCAGGCCGGGCTGCACGATCCGGGCCAACTCGATGTCGTCGAAGCCGGTGATCGAGATTTCGTCCGGAACCCGAATACCCATCTCCTGGGCCTGCCGAACCGCGCCGACGGCCAAAACGTCGTTGCCGCACAGGATAGCGGTCGGCCGGTCCTTGGCGGACATCAGGCGCCTGAACGCGGCGGCGCCGTTTTCGATCTCATAGGGTGTTTCGAGGATCTCCAAGGCATCGGGGGACAGGCCGTGCGCTGCAAAAGCGTCCCTGATTCCTTCGATTCTGTGACGTGCACGGTCGTTCCCGCGACAAATACCCGAAATAATCGCAACCTGCGTGTGGCCGAGTTCGATGACCTCGTGTGCCAGTGCCATCATGGCCCTTCTATTATCAAACCCTACGGACGGTGTGCGCTGTTCCGGGGTGAAGGACCAAGCCACCATCGCCGGGACTTTCTGTCGTTCAAGATAGTCATAAATGCGCTCCTCACGATCATGACCGATCAGCAGCAGCCCGTCTGCGCCCCGGGCAACCAGCGTGCGGATCTGTTCCTCCTCGACTTCGGGCTGATAGGCTGAGCTCGAAACCAGCAATGTGTAGCCGCGCTGGTGGATTTCTTCCTGAAACGCTTGCAACCCCCTGGCGAAAATCGCGTTGTCCATGGTTGGGATGATCGCACCGATTGTGAACGAGCGCTTCGCCGCCATGACACGTGCCGCGAAATTGGGGGTGTAGCCCAATGTGTCCACTGCCGACATAACACGTTTGCGCGTCGCCTCGACGACACGGTCGGGATTGTTGAGGCAACGCGACACGGTTGCGGTGGAAACGCCTGCCTCTTTGGCGACGTCATCCAGTGTTGGTGCGGATCGAAGTTTCGGCATTTTCGAACCTGTAATTAGATTTTGCCGATAAGTCTAATCTCAAGCGCATCCCAAGAAAAGCAAATATGTAAGCGCTTGCATTTTTCATGTAAGCGCTTACAAGGGAAATTGGAGCCGAATCCAAAGGGAGTCCCGAAGATGTTTCTTGCTGCATCCGCGATCGTGTTTGTCATCTACTTTGCAAACGTGGCGCTGGGTGCCTTTGCGAGCAGCGCCTTTCTTGGGGACGTAGGAGAGATGTTGGTTCTGTTCGCGGCGTCGATCCTGTTCGTTGTCGCAATTCTGAAAAAGGAGGCTAACCGGAACGCTGATAACGGCAGCTGAATTTTTGCTTGGGAGGGCAATACATGAACAACGACAGAAACGAACTTGCGTCCGAAGAGCGCCGCAATTTCCTGAAGCTGACGGCAGGCGGATCGTTTACGGCCGCGCTGGTTGCCGGTGCCGGCGGAATGCTGTGGTCATCCGAGGCGACAGCGCAGACCGCCAAGGAAGAGAGCGACCGCGAGAAAGCCGCGGACCACGTCATGACGATTGCAACTGCGTATGTGCTGGGTGCTTCGCGCAGCTATCCGATCATGCAGTTGGATCTGAAGGAAAACATTCAGAACGCAACCAACGGCAAGGTTTATGTCAAGCTGGCTCCGGGTGGGCAGTTGGGCGCGGGCGGATCGCTGGTGCAGAAAGTGCAGGGCGGCACCATCCAGGCGGCACAGCATTCGCTGTCGAACTTCGCGCCGTTTGCCTCGACGGTTGACCTGATCAACATGCCATATCTTTGCGGGTCCAACCAGCGGTTCACCAACCTCGTGCATTCGGACACGTGGCAAAATGAAGTCCATCCAAAGGTCGAAGCTGCCGGGTTCAAGGCCCTGTTCTATGTTGTGATCGACCCGCGTGTTGTTGCGGTCCGTCAGGGTGGCAATGCCATCATCACACCCTCCGACATGAGCGGGGTCAAGTTCCGCGTGCCGGGGTCCAAGATGCTGCAACAGTACTACCGGATGGCTGGGGCCAACCCGACGCCGGTCGCCTGGGGTGAGACGCCTTCGGCGATCAAACAGGGCGTGGCGGATGCGCTGGATCCGTCGGTTGGTGCCTTGTTCGTCTTCGGCTTCAAAGACATCCTGAGCCATGTGACCTTCACCCAGGCCGTGCCGGACAGTCAGGTCTACTCATGCAACCTGGAATGGTTCAACTCGATGCCGGCTGATGTCCAGGAAGGCATCATGTGGGGTTCGGAAATGACCAGTCACCAGAACCTGTCCAAGGTGCCGTCGGCGCGGGCTTATGCCATGGCAGAACTGAACAAGGCCGGGGTTGAATTCCACTCGCTCAGCAGCGATCAGTTGGCTGAATGGCAGGATGCCGGCGGCTACCAGAACGCTGATTGGGATCCGTTCAAGACAGAACTGGCCGGCTCCATGGAAGCCTTCGACAAACTGGTCGAAGCAGCCGGAACGCAGGGCAAATATTACGTCCACGACGCGTAAAGCCACTCGAACGGGTGTGCAAAAGCGCACCCGTTCCCCTCACGACCCGCAGTACCGAGCGGCGGTCTTTTCCGACCGGTTTGCCCCGTGCTGCCAAGCTTCGGGGCAGGATATGACGATACTGCAGAGAATTGACCGAGACGCCGAGCGCTGGTTGTTGCTGGTGTTCTACGTGATGCTGGTCATCACGATGGCCATCGAGGTTCTGAGGCGTGAGATCTTCGCCTATTCCTCAATCTGGGGCGAAGAAATCGTCCGGTATTCCTTCATATATCTTGCCTGGATCGGGGCCGCCGCTGCCGTCAAGGAACGCGCCCATATCCGCATCGATGTGATCATGCACTACCTCGGGCCGCGCCCCAAGGCGCTGCTCTATATCTTCGGCGATCTTGTGATGTTCGTTGTGGCGATCATCGCGCTCTACTGGTCCTACGAGGCTGTCCATGTCTCGGCGAAGTTCGGCTCGGTGACCGATGGTCTGCGCGTGTCCAAGGTCTGGTTCCTGATGGCCGTACCAACCGGGTTTGCGCTGATGATCTGGCGCCTGATCCAATCCTTCCTGCGCGATCTGAAATCCCTTCGGGACGGCACCCCCGTCTTTGAAGGCGACAAGCTGTTTGATTGAGGAGAATCTGAATGCTGTGGGGTTCTCTGAATCAAACTGTTGAACTGGGCTGGGATTTCTACCTGCCCGTGATCATGTTCGTTGGCCTGATCGCGATGGCCGTTCCGGTCTGGGCCGCGATCGGCTCTGCCGCGATCGTCATGCTGATCATGTCGGGCGATCTGCCGCTCAGCCTTGTGGGCGAAAGCCTCTTTACCGGCATCGACGCCTTTGCACTCACGGCTGTGCCGCTCTTTATCCTGACCGGCGACGTTCTGGTTCGCACCGGCTTGTCGCGCAAGTTTCTGGACGTCGCCGAGGCGCTGACCTGTTTTGCCAAGGGCGGTTTTGGGTCCGCCACCGTTCTGGTCTGTGGCATGTTCGCGGCCATCTCGGGGTCTGACGCAGCGGGTGCTGCCGCCGTGGGGCGTATGACCATCAACCGGCTGGTAGAAAGCGGCTATCCGCGCCCGTATGCCTGTGCTCTGGTCGCGGCAGGGGCCTGTACCGGCATCCTGATCCCGCCGTCGATTGCCTATATCATTATCGGTCTGGTGTTGGGTATTTCGGCGTCCACGCTGTTTCTGGCCGCGCTTATCCCGGGTCTGGCCATTCTGGTCTCGATCCTGATCACCAACATCATCATGAACCGTATCTATGCTTATGAGGGTGGGGGCCTAATGACCACGGGTGAGTGGCTGGCCAATCTGGGCAAGGCGCTCAAATCCGGCTGGTATGCTTTCATCGTGCCCGGCATCATCTTTTATGGCATCTTCTCAGGTCGCCTGACCCCGACCGAGGCGGGCGCAACCGCGGTTGTGGTGACCATCATCATGGGGTTCATCTTGCGCACGCTGACGCTGGCGGACTTTCCGTCCATGCTGGTGAGCTCGGCCAAGGTCAACGGTGTGATCCTGCCGATCATCGCATTCTCGGCACCGCTGGCCGAGGCGCTGGCAATCATGGGTGTGCCGCAGGGGTTTGTGGCCTCGATCACGGCGCTGACCGACGACCCGTATCTGCTGATCCTGCTGATGATCGGTATCCTGATCGCCGCGGGCTGCGTTATGGAAACGACACCCAACATCGTGATCCTCGCGCCGATCCTGAAGCCGCTGGCCGACAATATCGGCATGAACGAGATTCAGTTCTGCATCATGATGATCACCGCCCTGGGCGTAGGCTTTATCACTCCGCCATTGGGTCTGAACCTGTTTGTCGTTTCCGGGATAACCGGAGAATCAATCCTAAAAATAGCGGCCCGTGCCGTTCCCTTTGTCTTGACCATGCTGATTGTGGTTCTGTTGATTGCGTATGTACCAGCAGTTTCAACCACATTGCTCCCTGAAATCTACCAGTAGGATTTGCTGAATATGCCGCGTGACTATTTGAAAAAGGCAACCCTGACGCCGCAAACTCATGCCTCCGAAGTGCACGAGACTGTCAAGACTATCCTTGGCGACATTGAGGCGGGTGGCGACGCGAAGGCGCTGGAATATGGGGCTAAGTTCGACAAGTACGACGGCAACGTGCTGTTGACCCCGGAGGAAATCGAGGCGGCCTGCGCGCTGGTGCCCGAGAAGCTGAAGGCAGACATCAGGTTTGCCCACGACAATGTCCGTCGTTTCGCAGAAACCCAAAAGGCGACGGTGTCCGACGTGCAGATGGAGATTGTGCCGGGATTTGTTGCCGGTCAGAAAGCGATCCCCGTGGATGCAGCCGGATGCTATGTGCCTGGCGGGCGCTATAGCCATATCGCCAGCGCGATCATGACGGTAACAACGGCGAAGGTCGCCGGGTGCCGGCACATCACCGCGTGCTCTCCGCCCCGTCCGGGCGAAGGCGTCGCACCTGCGATTGTCTATGCGGCACACATCTGCGGGGCGGACAGCATTCTGGCGATGGGCGGTGTGCAGGGCGTGGCGGCGATGACCTACGGCCTGTTCGGCCTGCCGCGGGCCAACATTCTTGTCGGACCGGGTAATCAGTTCGTGGCAGAGGCGAAGCGCATTCTCTATGGCAAGGTTGGCATCGACATGATCGCGGGTCCGACGGACAGCTTGATCCTTGCGGATTCCTCCTCGGATGCGCATGTGGTCGCGACCGATTTGGTCAGTCAGGCCGAGCATGGTTACAACTCGCCGGTCTGGCTGGTGACGGATGACCGGGAACTGGCCCAGAAAGTCATGGACCTTGTTCCGACCCTCATTGACGATCTGCCCGAGCTCAACCGCGACAATGCTTTTGCTGCGTGGCGTGACTATGCCGAGGTGATCGTGTGTTCGGATCGCGAGGAAATGGCTGCCTGCTCGGATGAATACGCCCCTGAACACCTGACGGTGCAGGCCGAAGATCTGGATTGGTGGCTGGGTCGCCTGACCTGCTATGGTTCGTTGTTTCTGGGCGAAGAAACCACCGTGTCTTATGGCGACAAGGCAACCGGTACCAATCACGTACTGCCGACATCCGGTGCGGCCAGTTATACCGGCGGTCTGAGTGTCCACAAATACATGAAGATCGTGACATGGCAGCGGGCCACGCGCGAGGGTTCGAAATCCATCGCCGAGGCCACCGCGCGTATTTCACGCCTTGAGGGGATGGAGGGGCACGCCCGCGCCGCTGATGTGCGTCTTGCCAAGTATTTCCCGGACGAACAGTTTGATCTGACCGCCGATGGATGACCCCCGCACGCTTTTTGACCTGACCGGTCGGGTTGCGTGCGTGACGGGCGCAAGCTCGGGGCTTGGACGGCGTGTCGTCGAGGTTCTGGCGGCCTCTGGTGCGCGGGTTGTCGGTGTCGCGCGGCGTGCCGAAGCTCTGGCCAAGTTGCGCGAAGAGGTCGGCACGCGTGCCGAGACGGTTGTTGCTGATGTTGCGGACCGCGCCGCAACCGGCGCATTGGTCGAGGAGGTTTTGGCCAAATTCGGGGCGCCGGATATCGTCGTGCATGCGGCCGGCATTAACACGCGCGAAGCGGCCGACGATGTTACCGAGCGGGGCTGGGACGCAACGCTGGCGCTGAACCTCAGCGCGCCGTTTTTCCTCAGCCAGGCGATGGTACCGGCGATGAAGGACCGAGGTTGGGGTCGGATCGTGAATTTTGCCTCGTTGCAGACGACAAGGGCATTCCCCGGTGGGATTGCCTATGGCGCGACCAAGGCGGGGATTGGCCAGCTGACGCGCGCAATGGCCGAAGCGTGGTCGCCACACGGTATTACCGCCAATGCAATTGGCCCGGGATTCTTTCCCACCGAACTGACGCAGGCCGTTTTCGACGATCCGGACCGCGCCGAGCGCAATGCCGCTCAGACCTGCACTCGACGCAACGGGCGGATGGAAGACATGGATGGGCCGATCCTGTTTTTGTGCTCGAGAGCGTCAGACTATGTCACAGGTCAGATCCTGATGGTCGACGGAGGGTTCACCGCAAAATGAAGGCGCTGGTTTACCAAGGGGTTGAACAGATGGCGTTTTCGGATGTGCCAGACGCTGAACCGCGCGCGGACGAGCTGCTGATCCGCGTCGAGGCCGTGGGCATCTGCGGTTCGGACATGCACGCCTATCTCGGCCACGATGCGCGGCGGCCCGCCCCTTTGATTCTGGGGCACGAGGCTGCGGGAACCGTTGTGGGTGGCTCTCAGGACGGTACACGGGTGACAATCAATCCCTTGGTGACCTGCGGTGTATGTCCTGCCTGTTTGTCCGGACGCGAAAACCTGTGTGTCGAGCGGCAGATCATTTCGATGCCGCCACGTGAAGGCGCATTTGCGCAGTACGTTGCGATGCCGATCTCAAATCTTGTCGAAGTGCCGGATCACGTATCGCTGCACAAGGCGGCGCTGGCCGAACCGCTGGCTGTGAGTTGGCACGCCGCACGGCTCGCGATCGAGGCATTGCATCCAGCAGTGGACAAACGCGCATTGGTGATCGGCGGAGGTGCCATTGGGTTGGCGGCGGCGCTGGCGCTTTCGGCTATGGGGGGCGAAGAAGTCACCATAGCAGAGCCAAACACCACGCGCAGAAATTTCCTGCGGCATCTTGGATCTCTGAATGTCGTTGAAATCGCCATGGGAACCTTTCCGCTGGTGATAGACGCAGTTGGGTACAAGGCGACCCGCGCGACCGCATCGGCCTGCGCAGAACCCGGAGGTGTGATCGCCCATGTCGGTCTGGGCGAGGATACTGGCGGTCTGGATGTGCGTCGGATGACCTTACAGGAAATCACGTTCATCGGGACATACACCTACACGGTCGAAGATTTCAGGCAGGCTGCGGCGGCGATTTTCGACGGGCGGCTGGGTGCGCTAGACTGGACTGAGACGCGGATGCTGGCAGACGGCGCCCAGGCCTTTCGGGACCTGCGCGCTGGTGCCGTCGCCGCACCAAAGATTATCCTGACACCGTGGGGTTAACCCCGGCAGCAATGGAGGCATATTGTGTACAAAAAGATTCTTGTCCCGATGGCGCTGGATCACGGCATTTCACAGCACACGCTCGAGGTGGCTCGGGCCTTGTCCGAGGACGGAGCCGAGATCATCGCGCTGCATGTCTACGAAATGCCGCAGGGGTCCGTCAGTGCTTACCTCGACAAATCTGTTGTCGCCGATGCATACGAACGCGCGCGGCGGCACTTGCTGGAAAAGTTGGACGGTCTCGAAGGCGTGAGCCCAGAGATTATCAAAGGGCATACGGCCAGAACGATCATCGACTTTGCAACAGACAATGCGGTGGATTGCATTGTCATCGGTTCGCACAAACCGGACCTGAGCGACTATTTTTTGGGATCGACTGCATCACGCGTCGTCCGCCACGCCCCCTGTGCTGTTCACGTGCACCGCAGGGCCTGAACCCTCCATCGCGCCCCGGGCGCCTCAATAAAGGACTGACAGATCGGAAATGAACATAGACAAAAAGATCACTGACGATCTGGTTGCGAACGATATCTCGTTTGTGACCACCGTGCCATGCAAACAGCTGGCTGGCGTGATTGAAGCAATCGATGCCCATGACGACATCTACCATATCCCATCGAACAAAGAGGATGAGGGGATGGGCCTGTGCGCCGGTGCCTGGATGGGTGGCAAACGCCCGGCGATCATCATGCAGAACACCGCAATCGGCGTGACCATCAATACCCTGGCGACACTGATCCAGTATTACCGGATGCCGCTGCCTATGCTGATCTCGTATCGCGGCGAGTTGCGCGAACCCATCGCCTGTCAGGTTGAAATGGCGGTGCACACCAAGGCATTGCTGGCGCAACTGAACATCCCGACCTACCACTTCCACAATCAGGAAGATGTCGACGAACTGGATGCCATCCTGAAATACACGTTCATGTGCAACAAGCCGGTCGCCATTCTGACCGACGCCAATTTCTGGGGAGGCTATGGCGACCAATGATCCGTTCTGAAATCCTGAAGGAAATTGCCCCGATCCTGCGTGACCAGCTTATCGTGTGCAATATCGGTATCCCAAGCCAGGAACTGCATGCCATCGATGACCAGCCCACCAATTTTTACATGCTGGGCACAATGGGTCTGGCCTCGTCCATCGGGCTGGGTCTGGCCTTGTCGCAACCAAAGCCGGTGATTGCGATTGATGGCGACGGCTCCGTTCTGACCAATCTCGGCACATTGCCAACCATCGCCAACAACGTGGCGGACAATTACATCCTGCTGATTATCGACAATGGCTCGTATGGCTCGACCGGTGATCAGCCGACCTATGCCGGGCAAAAGACATCGCTGACCAAAATGGCCGAGGCCGCCGGGTGTGAGCGCGTGATCGAGTGTCAGGCTGAAGACACCGGTCGGGTGTTGCAGGAGGCTCTGGATGCAAGGCAGATGACGATTATCGTCAGCAAATGTGAAAGCGGCAATGCCAAGATGCCGCCGATCACAATGGATCCGGTCGTGATCTGTGATCGCTTCATGAAGGCTGTCCGGGCCTGATGCCAAACAGTGCCATACACTGCGCCGAAGACGCCCGCCGCCTTGCGCGGCGGCGTCTGCCGTGGATGGTATTCGACTATATTGACGGCGCGGCCGGGGCCGAAACAGGAACCGATCGCAATCGCGCGGTTCTGGACGACACGACGCTGCGACCGCGCATCCTGCGCGATGTCAGCGAACGGTCGCTGGCCAGCACTGTCTTTGGGCAGGCCACGAAACGTCCCTTTGGCATTGCTCCGATGGGTATGTGTAATCTGTCGGCACCGGGCGCCGATCTGATGCTGGCGCGTCTGGCGGCCCGGTATTCGGTCCCGTTGGGGGTGTCCACCGTCGCCTCGACCCCGATGGAAGAACTGATCGAAACCGCGCAAGGCAATGCGTGGTTCCAGCTCTACTTCAGCGGTGACGGTACAGGCACGTTCAAACTTGTGGACCGCGCCCGGGCTGCGGGATACGAAACGCTGGTACTTACCGTGGATGTCCCTGAGGTTGGTCGGCGACCGCGCGAGTTGCGCCACGGGTTTCGCATGCCGTTCCGAATTGGTCCCTGGCAGTTTCTGGATTTCGCGCTGCATCCGCGCTGGTCTCTCAGCACGCTGCTTCATGGCAAACCCCAGACTGCAAACTTCTTGATGGATGGTTTCGATTTCGACCGAACCGAAAGCCGAGCCAAGGCCACATGGGAAACGCTTGCCCGTCTAAGAGAGGAGTGGACCGGCACCCTTGTTGTCAAAGGCGTTCTGGACACCGAAGATGCCGTGGCTTTGAAAGCTGCTGGCGTTGATGCAATTCAGGTGTCCAGTCACGGGGCAAGGCAACTGGAAAGCGCCCCCGCCCCGTTTTTGATGCTGGCGAAAATCCGTGCGGCCGTGGGCGCAGACTTTCCGGTGTTTTACGACAGTGGTCTGCGATCAGGCGAGGACGCGCTGAAAGCGATGTTGAGCGGCGCGGATTTCGTGTTTTTCGGCCGCAGCCTGCAATTCGCAATCGCCGCCGAAGGCGAAGCCGGGCTGGACCAGCTTTGGTCGGTGTTCAGCGAAGAAATGGACATCGCGATGGCACAGATCGGAATGTCGTCGGTCCAGCAAACCCAACCCGCGCCGCTATTTTCTGTTGTGGAAGATGAAGCCGATAAAGTTCAGTAGCAGTTGCGCTGCGAGGATCTGAGTGCTTTCGGTCGGATCATAGGCGGGCGCAACTTCGACCAGGTCAACCCCCACCACGTCACCGCGCTTGGCCAGGCCCTGCAGGATTTCCAGAACATCATAGTAGTGGAACCCGCCATGGCTTGGCGTGCCTGTGCCAGGTGCAATTGATGGACAGAAGGCGTCGATGTCGATGGTCACGTAACAGCGGGCACCCTCTGGAATTCGGTCCACAACCGCATCGGGCCCAAGCTTGCGCACCTGCCGCACCGACAGGATGTCCGATCCTCTGACACGGGCATCGTCATAGCCTTCTTTCGCGGTGGAGGAGACATTGCGAATGCCCAGTTGCGTCATCCCGCTGACATAGTCTTTTTCGATGGCCCGGCGCATGGGGTTGCCATGCCCTAGGGTGACACCGTGGCGTTCATCGACAAAATCCAGATGCGCGTCGATCTGAACGACATGGATCGGGCCGTTTTGGGCGCAGTCCTCGGCGAAGGCATTGATGCAGGGAATGTTGACGGAATGGTCCCCGCCGATGGTCACGGGAATGGCGCCCGCATCCAGTATCTTTTTGACGCCGTACTGGATGTTGTCGTGACTTTTCTCGGTCTTGGTGTGGACGATATCCGCATCACCGATATCCACGATGTGGACGTCTTCGCCAAGGTAGGTCGCATCATCCTCGTGGTCATAAGCACCGGCATGGCCAAAGCTGAACAGTGTTGAGGCCTCACGCACAGCTCGTGGACCAAAGCGTGCGCCGGGGCGGAACTGGCAGCCAAAGTCAAACGGGGCGCCGAGGATGGCGACATCCGCATCGATGGCATCCCAATCCGCCACATAGGGTTTCTTGCCAAATGTGGAAATGCCAACAAAGGGCAGGTTCAGGCGACCGGCGTCATAACCATGACCAGACATGATGTGCTCCGTTTCTTTGAAGTTGAGGTATACCGCAATTGCAAAGGACGGCACAGCAGAAGGGGGTAGGGGCGCGGCGCCTCAACGCGGTTGACCGCCGGCCGCCAATGTGATTTCGCGCGCCGCGTTCGCGACCAGTTCCCCGACCTGGTTTGTTGCGGTACTGCGAAAACGAGCGGTCGGTCCTGAAACTGATACACCCGCGCAGGGTTCATTTTGTTCGTTGTATATCGCTGCACCGATGCAGGACATGCCCGAATACCGTTCCTCTTCGTCATAGGACCAGCCTCGGTTGCGTATGACATCCAGGTCCTTCAACAACGAGTCCACTTTGGCGTGAGTCTGATCGGTGAACGCTTCGAAGGTGGTCGCGGACAGCACTTTGTCCAATGCTCTGGGCTGCATTGCCGCCAGCAGCGCCTTGCCAGTGCCCGAGGCGTACATCGGTGTTCGGGACCCCGGCGGAAAAAACGCCCGGATCGGGTTGCTGGTTTCGATCTGGCTGACAAAAACCACATCGGCCCCATCCGGCATGGCCATGTTGGCTGTCTCTCCCGTGTCTCGCATCAGCTTGTGCATGATGGGGCGCCCAAGCTCAACAACGCTGCTGCGCTTCAGGTAAGAGGCGCCCGTTCTGTACGCCTCGATCCCGATCATCCACTCCTGCCTTTCGTCGTCAAAGCTCACATAGCCCCGGTTGGACAGGGTAGTCAGTATTCGATGTGTCGTGGCTGTGGGGATACCGGTTTCGCGACTGAGATCGCTAAGCGTGCTGCGTTCAAACTTGGCAACTGCGCTCAGGGTTCCAAGGGCGCGGTCGAGAGACTGCAATGTGCCGGCCGAGCTTTCTTTGAACGGTGATTTGGGTCTGCCGCGCGCTCTTTTCTGATTCTCCAAACCCGTTTTCTCCTCTGAAATCTGTGCAAAAAATGGGCTGCGAGAGATATTTTTCCATTTCGCCAAGAATCACGGCAAAAAATGAAAAACCTCCGAACCCATCTTTTACAAGGCTTTAGACGCTTTTTCCGCTCAGCAAAAAATATTTTCGAGAAAATTGCAAAACCTTCCGTCCGGTAAGATAATTTTACCAAATCGGAGGAAAAGACGATGTCACAGCAAAACCCGGTCTTTATTCCAGGGCCAACCAATATTCCCGACCGTCTGCGTCTGGCCATGCAGGTTCAGACCCAGGACCATCGCGCGCCCGATTTTGTCGAGACCTTTGCGCCGGTCCTTGAAGATACCAAAAAGGTTTTTGCGACCACAGAGGGCACGATCATTACGTTTCCCGCCAGCGGAACCGGTGGCTGGGAGGCCTCTGTTACAAACACACTCAGCCCCGGCGACGCCGTGCTCATCGCCCGCTATGGCATGTTCAGCCATCGCTGGATCGATCTTTGTCAGCGCCACGGTCTGGACGTTCGCATCATCGATTGCCCGTGGGGCAGCGGCGCGCCGGCGGATAAGTTTGCCGACGTTCTTGCGGCTGACAAAGATCACGAAATCAAGGCCGTTCTGACCACCCATAACGAGACGGCAACCGGTGTACGGTCGGATATTGCGGCCGTTCGCAAGGCCATGGATGCCAGCGATCACCCCGCGATGCTGTTTGTCGATTGCGTCAGCTCTCTGGCCTCGATGCCGTTCGAGTTTGACACCTGGGGCGTGGATATCGCCGTGTCCGGATCGCAGAAGGGGTTCATGCTGGCAACCGGCATGGCGATCCTGTGTGTCAGCCCCAAGGCGCTGGCGACGATGGAGACCGCAAAGCTACCCCGCACCTTTTTTGACTTCCGGGACATGATGGCGGCAAATGCCTCTGGCGGGTTCCCTTACACCCCGCCCCTACAGCTGATTTATGGCATGCGCGAAAGCCTCAAGATGCTGTTCGAGGAGGGCCTGGACAATGTCTATGCCCGCCACTTCCGCCTTGCCGAGGGCGTGCGCAAAGCCACGTCTGCCTGGGGGCTGAACTTGGTGGCGCATTCGCCCGACCTCTATTCCGACACCGTCAGTGCGATTTATGTGCCAGAAGGCTTTAACAGCAACGCGCTCACAGATCATGCGTTCAGTGCTTATGGCGTCAGCTTCGGCATCGGGTTGGGTGAGATGAACGGCAAGGCCTTCCGGATCGGCCACCTCGGCAGCCTGACGGATGTGATGGTTCTGTCTGGCCTCGCCACCATCGAGATGGCGATGGCCGATCTGGATTATCCGATCGAGCTGGGCAGCGGTGTTGCGGCGGCGCAGGAATATTTCCGCGCCGGCAGCGCCACCCCCATGCAATCCGCGGCATAAGGAGGGCCCCGATGCTGGACGCCATGACCACCGCCGACCGTCTGACCCTGGCCGATATGCGCGAGGCGCATGACCGGATCAGACCGCATATCAACCGCACGCCGGTGCTGCGCTCGGCTTATCTGGACGAGTTGACCGGCGCGCAGTTGTTCTTCAAATGCGAAAACTTTCAGGAGGCCGGGGCGTTCAAGGTGCGCGGCGCGTGCAACGCAGTATTCGGCCTGGACGAAAATGCTGCAAAACGAGGTGTCGCCACTCACTCTTCGGGCAATCACGCCCTCAGCCTCAGCTACGCAGCCGGGCGGCGCGGCATCCCCTGCAATGTGGTGATGCCGCGCACCGCACCACAGGCCAAGAAAGACGCGGTGCGCCGCTACGGCGGGATCATCACCGAATGTGAGCCGTCGACCACCTCACGCGAGGCGGTGTTTGCCGAGGTGCAGGCGAAGTCGGGTGGCGAGTTCGTGCATCCCTACAATGACCCGCGGGTGATTGCCGGTCAGGCGACCTGCTCGGCAGAGCTGTTGGAGCAGACCGACGGTTTGGATGCGGTTGTGGCACCCATCGGCGGCGGCGGCATGATCTCCGGCACCTGCCTGACCCTGTCCAATCTGGCGCCCGAAGTAAAAATCTATGCGGCCGAACCCGAGCAGGCGGACGACGCCTACCGCAGCTTCAAGTCCGGTCACATCATTGCAGATGATGCGCCCGAGACCATCGCCGATGGTCTGAAGGTGCCGTTGAAAGAAAACACCTGGCATTTCGTATCCCGGTTCGTGACCGACATTCACACGGCCAGCGAACAGGAGATCATCGATGCCATGAAGACGACGTGGAAATATCTGCGCATCGTGATGGAACCCAGCTGCGCGGTGCCCTTGGCCACCATTCTGAAGAACCCTGAAGTTTTCAAAGGCAAGCGCGTTGGTGTGGTCATCACCGGCGGCAACGTGGATTTGGACAAACTGCCCTGGATCAAGGGCTGAGGAGGAAGAAAATGAACAAGCCTGTAAACATCGATCAGCTTGAAGTCGGGTTCGACATTCCTGCTGCCATCGGCATGAACGAAGCCGACATCCAGACACCGTCGCTGGTCCTGGACCTCGACGCGCTGGAGCGCAACATCAAGAAGATGGGCGACTATGCCAAGGCTCATGGGATGCGCCACCGGGTACATGGCAAGATGCACAAATCCGTTGACGTGGCCCAATTGCAGGTCGATCTGGGCGGTGCCTGCGGCGTCTGCTGCCAAAAGGTCTCGGAAGCCGAAGTGTTTGCCCGAGGCGGTATCAAGGATGTTCTGGTGTCGAACCAGGTTCGTGATCCGGCCAAGATCGACCGTCTGGCGCGCTTGCCCAAGCTGGGCGCGCGGACAATCTGCTGCGTCGATGACATCGAAAATGTGGCCGACCTGTCCGAAGCCGCCCAGCGGCACGGGACTCAGATCGAGTGCCTGGTCGAGATCGACTGCGGCGCCGGGCGCTGCGGCGTGACGACAACGCCTGAGGTCATCGCCATCGCCAAGGCAATTGACGCCGCCCCAGGGCTGAAGTTTGCGGGCATTCAGGCCTATCAGGGTGCCATGCAGCACATGGACAGCTATGATGATCGCAAGGCCAAGATCGACATCGCCGTGGCCCAAGTGAAAGACGCCGTGGACGGGCTGAAGGCCGAGGGGCTGGAGTGCGACATCGTTGGCGGTGGCGGCACCGGATCCTACTATTTCGAGAGCACGTCGGGCGTGTACAACGAATTGCAGTGCGGGTCCTACGCCTTCATGGATGCCGACTATGGCCGTATCCTCGACAAGGATGGCAACCGGATCGACCGTGGAGAATGGGAGAACGCCTTCTTCATCCTGACCAGCGTCATGAGCCACGCCAAGGCCGACAAGGCCATCGTCGATGCAGGGCTCAAGGCGCAGTCGGTGGACAGCGGCCTGCCCGTGATCTTCGGACGCACGGATGTCGAGTACGTCAAATGCTCGGACGAGCACGGTGTTGTGGCCGACCCGGACGGCGTTCTCAAGATCAATGAAAAGCTGCGTTTGGTGCCCGGTCACTGCGACCCAACTGCCAACGTTCATGATTGGTATGTGGGCGTGCGCAACGGCAAGGTCGAAACCCTGTGGCAGGTCTCTGCACGCGGCAAGGCATTCTGAACCGCGTCCCATTTGATCCGGGCGGCAGGTTCTCCCCCTTGCCGCCCGGATTGATTCCATTTTCATCGGAGAAAAGGTCATGAAAGATATGTCTGAAAAAGGACTGCTGATCGTCGGAGAAGATCTGTGCCAGCAGTTGGTCGGTCGCAGCGACGCGTTTGACGCGGTTGAGGCTGTTTTTGGCGCCATGGCGCGCGGAGACGCCTATAACTTTCCGGTCATCCGCGAGGCGATCGGGCATGCCGATGCGCTTTACGGGTTCAAATCCGGTTTTGACCGGGCCGGTCAGGTGCTTGGGGTGAAATCCGGCGGCTACTGGCCCGGAAATATGGACAAGGGGCTGACCAATCACCAGTCCACCGTGTTTTTGTTTGATCCGGACACCGGCAAGCTGGCTGCTCTGGTTGGCGGAAACTACCTGACGGCCGTGCGGACGGCAGCCTCGTCCGCCGTGTCAATTGCGCATCTGGCGCGCACGGACTCCAAGGTTCTGGGTATGGTGGGCGCGGGCCATCAATCCGCGTTCCAGCTGCGTGCAGCTGCGGAACAGCGTGACTTTGAAAAAGTGGTCGCCTGGAATCCGCATCCGGAAATGCTGCCGCGTCTGGGTGAAGTGGCCAATGAGATCGGTCTTGAGTTTGAGGCGGTCAGCCAGCAAGAGCTTGGGTCTCAGGCGGATGTCATCATCACCATCACCTCGGCCTTTGAGCCGCTGCTGATGAAAGACTGGATCAAGCCCGGGACGCATCTGGCCTGCATGGGCACAGACACCAAGGGCAAGCAGGAGGTCGACGCGGCGCTGGTGTCCTCGGCCACCGTTTTCACCGACGAGATTGCCCAGTCCATCTCCATTGGTGAGGCGCAGCACGCGATTGCCGATGGCAGTTTGCGCGAAGACGCCATCACGCCGATCGGCGCCGTCATCAATGGCGACCACGCTGGCCGGACCAGTGCCGATCAGATCACCCTGTTCGATGGAACCGGGGTCGGGCTGCAGGATCTGGCGGTGGCGTCCGTTGCCGCGCGGCTTGCGGATGAAAGCGGGCAGGCGCAGCGCGCAACGCTCTAAGCGTCTGTCGAAGTTGGAGGGAGGTCATCATGTCAACGATTTCAATGCCTACACCCGACCAGAGCGTTCTGGATCGCAAGGCTGGTATTGTTGCGGCTTTGGCAAATGTCCTGCCCTCTGACAGTGTAATCAGCGATGAGCACGAAACCCGCGCTTATGAATGCGATGCCCTGACGGCCTATCGCTGCCCGCCCTTGGCCGTGGTGCTGCCACGCACCACCGAAGAATGCGCCGCGGCGATGAAAGTCTGTTATGACCTTGGCGTCGCTGTGGTTCCACGTGGGGCCGGGACTTCACTGGCCGGTGGCTCCCTGCCGACGGCGGACAGCGTGATTCTGGGCACGGCCCGGCTAAAGGACGTGCTGGAAGTCGACTATGACAACCGTTTCATCCGCGTGCAGACCGGTGTGACGAACCTGTCAGTGACGGGACATGTCGAGGAAGACGGGTTCTTCTATGCACCCGATCCGTCATCGCAGCTGGCCTGTGCCATTGCCGGTAATATCGCCATGAATTCTGGCGGGGCGCATTGCCTGAAATATGGCGTGACCACGAACAACCTTTTGGGCGTCAGGATGGTCATGACCGATGGCGAAGTCTTGGAGATCGGCGGGCCGGCAATGGATGCCCCCGGACTGGACCTTTTGGGTCTGATCTGCGGGTCTGAGGGCCAGTTGGGTATCGTGACCGAGGCCACCCTGCGCATCCTGCCCAAGCCCGAAGGCGCACGGCCGATCCTGATCGGCTTCGACAGTGCCGAGGTGGCTGGCGAATGCGTCGGCAAGATCATCAAGGCCGGTGTGTTGCCGGTGGCCATCGAATACATGGACCGTCCGTGCATCCGCGTCGTCGAAAACTTCGCCAAAGCGGGATACCCGATGTGCGAGGCGCTGCTGATCGTCGAAGTCGAGGGTTCGGACGCGGAAATCGACGATCAGCTTGCCAGGATCAGCGCGATCGCGCGCGAACTGAATCCGGTCGAATTGCGGGTCAGCCAAAGCACCGAGGAAAGCGCTTTGATCTGGAAAGGCCGGAAATCCGCTTTTGGCGCGATGGGGCAGATCAATGACTATATGTGTCTGGATGGGACGGTACCCGTCTCGGCCCTGCCACAGACCCTGAAGCGGATTGGCGAGTTGAGCGAAGAACACGGCTTGGACGTGGCCAACGTTTTCCATGCGGGCGATGGCAATATGCACCCGCTGATCCTGTTCGATGCCAACAAACCCGGCGATCTGGAAAAGGCCGAGGCGTTTGGTTTCGATATCCTGCGCACCTGTGTGGATGTCGGCGGATGTCTAACCGGCGAACACGGTGTCGGGATTGAGAAACGCGACCTGATGACCTACCAGTTCACCGGCACCGACCTCGAAGCGCAGATGCAGGTCAAGGATGTGTTCGATCCGGACTGGTTGCTGAACCCAACCAAAGTTTTCCCATTGGAGTTGAGTGCGAAGCGCAGGAGCCGCGCCACCTGATGACACGATAAGAGAGCTCTTTTCGAAAGAGCAACAGGAGGAGTTACCATGACGGCCTTGGGAACGCCGACGACCGAGTCGGCGATCAGAGAAGCTGTGCTTGATGCGGTGGATCAGCGATCCAGCCTGCGGATCATATCTGGCGGCACCCGCAGCCAGATCGGTAATCCCGGTGCGTTCGACCGGGCTCTGGATGTGTCCGGCGTCTCTGGCATCACCCGGTACGAGCCCGGGTCCCTGACGCTCGAGGCCAGGGCCAGCACCCCGATGCACGAGGTCGAAACGGCGCTGACGCAGGAAGGCCAGATGCTGGCGTTCGAGCCGATGGATCACCGGGCGCTGCTTGGGACTGAAGGCGAGCCGACCCTTGGCGGCGTTGTGGCCTGCAACGTGTCGGGTCCGCGCCGGTTTCTGAGCGGTGCGTGCCGGGATTTTCTGCTCGGCGTCCGCTTTGTCGACGGTCGGGGCCGTATCATCAAGAACGGCGGTCGCGTGATGAAGAATGTCACCGGTCTGGACCTGACAAAGCTGGTCTGCGGTGCATTTGGCACGCTTGGCGTCCTCAGCGAAGTTGCCCTGAAAGTGCTGCCCCGACCGGAACGGTCCGTGACGCTTCAATTCGCCGGGCTGAACGAAAGCGCAGCCGTAGACCTGTTTTGCCGCGCTGCAACGACGCCGTTCGAAGTATCTGGTGCCGCGTGGCAGAACGACACCGCCATGCTGCGGATCGAAGGATTGTCGGCCCAAGTTGACTACCGGCTGAACAAACTGAGTGAGCTGTTGGGGCATGGGGGCGGCTCCGTGCTGGAGGGCGCGGTGCACGATCGGCTCTGGACCAGTGTTCGCGACGTGCATGTGTTTTCCGGCACGCAAGATACGGTCTGGAAACTGTCGCTCAAGCCGACGGACGCTCCCGCTCTGGTGACCGCCGCACGCGAGCACTTGGGTGCGCGGGCCATTCTTGATCAGGGGGGCGCGCTGGTTTGGCTGGCAATCCCGTCCGAGGCGCCTGAACAAGCGGACATCCTTCGCGGCCTGATGTCACCCGGTTCTGGTCATGCGACTTTGATCCGGGGCAGCGTCGGGCTGCGCCGACAGGTTTCGGTCTTTCACCCGCAGCACCCGCGTCTGGAACAGGTTTCGGCCCGACTGCGGCGCGAATTCGACCCCCATGGGTTGCTGAACCCCGGCCTGATGGCCGCCTGAGCAGGAGGACGACATGCAGACGAGTTTCACAGCCGAACAGTTGACGGATCGCGACACGAAACGGTCGAACGAGATCCTGCGCTCCTGCGTGCATTGCGGATTTTGCACGGCAACCTGCCCGACCTTTCAGGTTCTGGGCGATGAGCTGGACAGTCCGCGTGGCCGCATCTACCTGATCAAGGACATGCTGGAAAACAGCCGTGTGCCGGATGAAAAAACCGTCACGCATATCGACCGCTGCCTGTCTTGTCTGGCATGCATGACCACTTGCCCGTCGGGTGTGCACTACATGCACCTGGTCGATCATGCGCGCGCCTATATCGAAGAGAACTACACCCGCAGTTGGGATGACCGCGCGCTGCGCTGGGTCCTTGCCCGCATTCTGCCTTATCCCATGCGGTTCAGGCTGGCGTTGTTGGCGGCCAAAATCGCCTATCCGTTCCGGAAACTGGTGCCGGATGCGCGG
This sequence comes from Ruegeria sp. AJ12, assembly GCF_056536245.1. NCBI lineage: Bacteria > Pseudomonadati > Pseudomonadota > Alphaproteobacteria > Rhodobacterales > Roseobacteraceae > Ruegeria > Ruegeria sp. AJ12. Next base: position 3,416,319 of record NZ_JBQFJJ010000001.1, on the reverse strand, counting down.
TTGCGGGCCATGCTGGAGATGGCACCAAAGGTCATCCCGCCGGTCAGCCGCAACGACGACCCCCAAACCTTTGCGGCTGGCAGCCCCCGGCGTATGCGCGTCGCCTTGATGACCGGTTGCGCGCAACGGGCGCTGAACACCGACATCAACGATGCAACCATCCGGCTGCTGACCCGCCACGGGTGTGATGTTGTGATTGCCGAAGGGGCAGGGTGCTGTGGCGCGCTCACCCATCACATGGGCAAATCGAAGGAAAGCCATGCCACCGCCGCCAAGAACATCCGGGCGTGGGCGGAGGAAATGGACGGAGCCGGGTTGGATGCCATTGTCATCAACACCAGCGGCTGCGGAACAACCGTCAAAGACTATGGTCACATGTTTGCGGGCAGTGAGCTGGAGCATGATGCACAGCGCGTGGCCGCGATCACCCGGGATATCTCCGAGGTGATGAACGAACTCGGTCTTAAGGAACCGGATCAGGCAGACTCGCTGCGCGTAGCCTATCATGCCGCCTGTTCGCTGCAGCATGGGCAGCAGATCAAGACCCTGCCCAAGTCATTGCTGAAATCCGCCGGTTTCGAAGTGTCCGAGCCGCGTGACAGCCACCTGTGCTGCGGGTCGGCCGGCACTTACAACCTGATGCAGCCCGAAATCTCGGGCGAGTTGAAGGCAAGAAAGGTCGAGACCCTTGAGGCCAAAAAGCCCGAGGTCATCGTGGCAGGTAACATCGGCTGCATGATGCAGATCGGCTCGGCCACGCAGATCCCGGTCGTGCACACGGCCGAAATGCTGGATTGGGCGACGGGCGGACCGATGCCAAGGGCTTTGGCTGACCCGTCCCGCCGCGCCCCTACCGAATTCAGACTACCCGACACGCCGCCGGCCATAGTCAAGACCGGCAGCTAGTCCAATCCGCTCATCTGAGCAAAACCCCATGTCCAATCGGAGGAAACAGACATGAACAAACTAGCAACCCTCACTGCAGCTGCGGCTCTTGCGGCAGCGCCTGCGTTGGCAGCCGACAAGATCTTGTTAAAGACGCCGGTCGCTTTCTCAACAGAACTGCCCGGCCTCGGCACGCCCATTGTCCGCGTATCCGAAGATCTGGACGCCATTTCCGGCGGGTCCATCAAGATGAAGGTCTACGAGCCGGGGAAACTGGTCCCGGCCTTCGAAATCCTCGATGCCGTGTCTTCAGGCAAGATCAACTCGGGCTTTGCGACCGCTGGGTACTGGGCCGGCAAAATCCCCGCTGCGCCGCTGTTCTCGGCAGTGCCGTTTGGCCCGGAGGCCGGCGAATACATGGCCTGGATGTACTACGGCGACGGGCTGGACCTGTATCAGGAAATGTATGATCAGGCCGGATACAACGTCAAAGTCTTCCCCTGCACGATTATCGCCCCCGAAACCTCGGGCTGGTTCGCAGAAGAGATCACTTCGGTCGAACAGCTTGACGGTCTGAAGATGCGGTTCTTCGGTCTCGGCGGCAAGGTGATGCAGAAACTGGGCGTTGCCACGTCGCTGCTGCCGGGTGGTGAAATCTTCCCGGCCTTGGAAAAAGGCGCGATTGACGCGACCGAATTCTCGATGCCGGCGATCGACCAGCGTCTGGGTTTCGACAAGCTGGTGAAGTACAACTACTTCCCCGGCTGGCACCAGCAGGCCACCATCTTCGAATTGCTGATCAACAAGGATGAGTGGAACGAGCTGAACCCGCAATTGCAGGCGCAGATCGAACTGACCTGCCGTGCGCAGATGACCGAGAGTTTCGCCGAAGGCGAAGCGATCCAGTTCGAAGCCATGCAGCGCAACGTGGAAGAAAACGGTGTGACCATCGTCGACTGGACCCCAGAAATGCTGGATGTCTTCCGGACCACCTGGGAAGAGGTCGCCGCTGAAGAGGCTGCTAACGATGCGTTCTTCAACAAGGTTTACTCGAACCTGAATGAATTCAGCGAAGGCTATTCGCTGTGGAAGTCGCACGCATTCCTGCCACGGCAGTAATCGACACGTCGGGCCCGGGCAACATTGCTCGGGCCCTTCAATCGCCCCAAAGGAAGGGGCCCCAGCTTGGGGGTAACAAAATGACGAGCGAGAGTTTCGAAAACAAACTAAACAAGCATGTCGACCCGCATTGGGACGAGGTTGAAGGCGATGATCGTCGTCGCCCAAAGCTGTCGGCCCGGCTGGACGACGTCGTTTCCGGCGTTGGCCACGTTGTCATGTGGGCCAACGTTGCACTGGTTGTCGCCATCGTGTCGCAGGTCAGTATGCGGTACGCGCTGGACTGGAACTTCCCGAAACTCGATGAGTTGCAGTGGCATCTTTATGCGCTGACCACCATGATCGGGATGTCCTATGCGTTGACGCATGATGCGCATGTGCGCGTTGATATTCTGCGTCTTGGCTTCTCATCCCGCGCCAAGCGCGTGGTGGAGATGCTCGGGATCACAATCCTTCTGTTGCCGTTCTGCTGGCTGATGATCGATCAGGGATACGACTATTTCCAGGACAGTTTCCGCGTAAACGAACGCTCGGACAGTCCGACCGGGTTGCCCGCGCGCTGGGCATTGAAGTCGGTGATTGCGATCAGCTTTGTGCTTGTCGCCACAGCGGCCATCGCGCGTCTGATCCATGACGCTTACATGCTGATGACCGATGCCGATGAGCGTGCCGCCAGTTCGGGCCTCGTCCGTCTTTTTCTGATGTGGGCGATCTTTGCAACCGTCACAATCGGTCTGATCCAACTGGTCGACACCACCGAGGACACGCTGGTCATCGTAATGTTCATGACCTTTGTCGCGCTTCTGTTCTCGGGTTATCCCGTTGCCTGGGTGTTGGCAGGCGTTGGCGTCCTGTTCACCGGCGTGGCCTATATGGGCGACAATGACATGCTGCTGTGGACCGGAATGGAGTCCACCTTTACCGGACTGGACTATCTGACGCTTGGCGCGGTGGTGAACCGGGTCTATGCAACCATGTCGAACGCGGTTCTGGTGGCCCTGCCGATGTTCATCTTCATGGGGTTGATGCTGGACGAGTCCGGTGTCGCACAACGCCTCATGATCTCGATGCAGAAGCTGTTCGGCACTATGCGCGGGGGGCTGGCGATCACCGTCACCGCGATCGGGATCATCCTTGCCGCCTCGACCGGTATTGTCGGCGCGTCGGTGGTTTTGTTGGGGCTGCTGTCGATGCCGGCCATGATGAAACAGAACTACTCCAAGACACTGGCGGCGGGCGTCATCGCATCCTCTGGGACACTGGGCATCCTGATCCCGCCCTCGATCATGCTGGTGATCATGGCCGACCAGATGGCCCTGTCGGTTGGTGACCTGTTCATGGCGGCGCTGTTTCCGGGCCTGATCATCGGCGGGTTGTACATCCTCTACATCGTGATCATCGCGACGATCAACAGAGAGGTCGCCCCCTTGCCGGAGGATGCAAAAAGGGTCGACTGGGCAGCAATCTGGGACGTGTTCAAGGCGGTCCTGCCGCCTGTTGCCCTGATCTTTGCCGTGCTTGGGTCGATCTTTGCGGGTATCGCCACACCCACCGAAGCATCCGGCGTTGGTGCCGCAGGTGCGACGCTGATGGCGTTTGCCTATGGCAAGCTGAACTGGCGCAATCTGTTCGAAGTGACGCGCAATACGTTCAAAACAACCGCGTACATCTTTGCGATCTTCCTTGGCGCGACCTGCTTTGCCTTTGTTCTGCGCGAGCTGGGCGGCGACGAACTGATCACCAAGACCATCGAAGGCATGGGCTTGAGCGAGATGGGCACCATCCTCTTCATCCTGCTGATCGTGTTCCTGCTGGGCTTTGTTCTGGACTGGATCGAAATCACGCTGATCATCCTGCCGCTTGTTGCGCCGATCATAGTCGCCATGCAGATGACGGTTCCGGGCTTTGGACTGGATAACCCGGAGCTGATCTGGTTCGTCATCCTGGTTGCGGTGACGTTGCAGACCAGCTTTTTGTCACCTCCCGTGGGCTTCTCCCTGTTTTATCTCAAAGGGGTCTGCCCGCCGGAAATTCGATTGCAGGACATCTACAAGGGCGTCATTCCCTTCATCCTGCTGCAGCTGACTGGCCTGGCACTGGTGATCCTCTTCCCGCAGATTGCAACCTGGCTGCCTTCGGTGGCTTACTGAGAAAACAAGGCGGCATCCGGACAGGGTGCCGCCGCTTACACGACCAACGTTGACCTTATCGCGATAAGATGCGGCGCTTTTCAGCCATGGCCTCGCGGCGGCGCTGCTCAATTCCCAGTTTGAATGATGTTTCAACAAAGTCGATGTGATCGGTCGCCGCTTTTTCGGCACGCGCTTCGTCCCCGTCGATCACTGCCCGGCCAAGCTCCAGATGCTGCTGCAACAGCTTCTCTCCGGTGCCATCGATGGTTCTCAGAAAATCTCGGTTGTAGAACACCCCTTTGCGTGTGAGCTCGTAGATCGAAGCCATCATGTGGATCAGCGTCGCATTCTGGCTGGCATCCACGATCGCCGAGTGCAGGGCAAAATCGGCTTCTTGTGAGGCTTTTGCATCATTCTCTTTCCAGGCGCGTTCGTTGTCCGCGAGGATTTCGGCAATGCGCTCTTTGTCGGCTTTTGTCGCCCGACGGGCGGCAAGGCGCGCCGCAAAGGCTTCCTGCTCCCGCCGGTATTCGAGGTAGTCGAAAAAGGCCGGTTCGTGCCTTTCATACAATGCCAAAAGTGCTGGCATCATGGCCTGCCCTGTCAGGGCCGCAACAAACGTGCCCTCTCCATGCTGGGTCGCGACAAGACCGCGCTCTTCCAGAACGGACAGGGCTTCGCGCAGCTTTGGACGCGATACGCGCAGCATCTCTGCCAGGTCGCGCTCGGACGGCAGTTTCCGTCCCTGTTTCAGGATTCCCGAGGCAATCAGATCCTCGATCTGGGCCACCACCGCCTCGGCCAGCGATTCGTGCCCAACCGGTTCAAATATCGCCGTGTTGCTCATGAAAGAACGCCTCGTTGCAAGCCTGAATCCACCGTTGATGGTAAATAAATATAACCATTCATCTCGAAACATCAACCGTCATCCTTGGCACTCGAGATGCGGGTCAGCCGTCTGTTTTGGATAGATTTTGTAGTCCTTGTATGAGAATTTTACGCCTGTGGTTGCACGGGTTGGGGCGAGTGCGCGCAACGAGTGGGTCCTTGAGGTGCAACCATAATGGTAAAGAAAGTTGTTGACTGGTTTGTTGTGGTAAAGTTAGTTTACCACCCGAGCGGCGCTGGAATACCCTGCGCCACTGATCGGGACCTGCGTTCCGAACGACCCTGGAGGAGATTTCATGAAGAAGACCCTGACGAGTCTGGCCGTCGCCGCCAGCCTGCTTGGCGTACCTGCCGTTGCCGCAGATAAGCTATTGCTGAAAACCCCGATTGCGTTCTCGACCGAGTTGCCGGGGCTGGGCTCGCCGATCCCGCGCGTCGCCGAGCAGCTTGATCTGATGTCCGGCGGCACGTTGAAAATGAAAGTGTACGAGCCGGGTAAGCTGGTTCCGCCGTTCGAGATTCTGGACGCGGTGTCCACTGGCAAGATCAACTCGGGCTACACAACAGCCGGCTACTGGGCAGGCAAAATCCCCGCAGCCCCGTTGTTCTCGGCAGTTCCCTTTGGCCCCGAGGCTGGTGAATACATGGCGTGGCTCTACTACGGAAACGGCATGTCCCTGTATCAGGAGATGTATGATCAGGCGGGCTATAACGTGCACGTTCTGCCTTGCGCCATCATTGCGCCTGAAACCTCGGGCTGGTTCGCAACCGAGATCAACTCGCCGGACGACCTGAACGGCCTGAAGATGCGGTTTTTTGGCCTTGGTGGCAAAGTGATGCAGAAACTGGGTGTGGCAACGTCGCTGCTGCCGGGCGGTGAGATTTTCCCCGCGCTGGAGAAAGGTGCAATCGACGCGACCGAGTTCTCGATGCCTGCCATCGATGCGCGTTTGGGCTTCCATAAGCTGGTGAAATTCAACTATTTCCCCGGCTGGCACCAGCAGGCGACCGTATTCGAACTGCTGATCAACAAGGACGTTTGGAACGAGACCAGCGACCAGCACAAGGCCATCATCGAAAGTGCCTGCAAGGCGTCGATGGCGGACAGCTTTGCCGAAGGCGAGGCCATCCAGCATGCAGCGCTGATCGACAATGTTGAAAACAACGGCGTTACGCTCAAGCAGTGGTCGCCTGAAATGCTCGATACATTCCGCGCAACGTGGGAAGAGGTTGCCGCCGAAGAAGCAGCAAATGATGCGTTTTTCGCGCAGGTTCTGGCCGACATGAATGAGTTCCGTGACGGTTATGACCTTTGGAAAACCAACGCGTTTCTCCCGCGTCAGTAACCTCCCGTGCTGACGACACCGGGGCGGCCGTTTCCGCCGCTCCGGTCCTTATTCCCTGATTTTCGGACAATCCTGACTGTCCCTGTCCGCGCGCCGGGCTGCTGAGCGAGGAATGACCATGGCCACGCAGAAGAATATCACCGATCCGGTCGAAGCCTATGAAGGCATCCTGGAGCATCCCGAGACCGACCGTCAAAAGATCGCGGTGGCAATCGACACGGGCGTCAAGGCCGTCGGACATGTGGTCATGTGGGCCAACGTCCTTTTGATCGCAGCAATCTTCAGTCAGGTTTCACTGCGCTACCTGCTCAGCCAGAACTACCCCAAGCTGGACGAGATCCAGTGGCATTTTTACGGCATCGTCACGATGATCGGCATTTCCTATGCCTTGATAACGGACAGCCATGTCCGCGTGGACGTGCTGCACATGCAGCTGTCGCGCCGGGCGCAGCGGGTCATCGAAGTGATCGGCATCCTGACCCTGCTGACGCCGTTCATCTATCTGATGATCGATCAGGGGTTTGACTATTTCTACGAAAGCTTCCGCGTCAATGAACGGTCGGACAGCCCGACCGGTCTGCCGGCGCGTTGGGCCTTCAAGGCGGTTATCCCGATCAGCTTCGTGCTGCTGGCGTTGGCCGCGCTGGCACGGCTGATCCATGACGGTCATGCCTTGCTGTACGGACCGGCCTCGGAACGCGTGGGCGCACCGCTGCGCCTTATTCTGCTGGTGCTGGCCGTTTTTGCAGCGGTTTGCGTAGGCCTGACTTTCCTCGTCGAAACGACTGAGGAAAAGCTGGTCATCGCGATGTTCCTGACCTTCATCGCGCTGCTGTTCACGGGCTATCCGGTGGCCTGGGTTCTGGCCGGTGTGGGTGTTGCCTATTGCGGATTGGCCTACCTGTTCGACAACGATCTGATGCTGTGGACAGGGCTTGAGAGCACCTTTACCGGGCTCGACTACCTGACGCTTGGCGCCGTGGTGAACCGGGTCTATGCAACCATGTCCAACGCGGTGCTGGTCGCGCTGCCGATGTTCATCTTCATGGGGCTGATGCTGGACGAATCCGGTGTGGCCGAGCGTCTGATGTCCTCGATGCAGCGCTTGTTCGGCACGGTGCGGGGCGGTCTGGCGATCACCGTGACGCTGATCGGGATTATTCTTGCCGCCTCTACGGGCATCATTGGTGCATCCGTTGTGCTTTTGGGTGTTCTGTCGCTGCCGTCAATGATGCAGCAGAAGTATCAGCCGACGCTGGCGGCGGGTGTGGTCTCGGCCTCGGGGACGTTGGGCATCCTGATCCCACCCTCGATCATGCTTGTGATCATGGCCGACCAGATGGCGCTGTCGGTCGGTGATCTGTTCATGGCCGCCGTCTTCCCCGGTGTCATTATCGGTGGGCTGTACCTGACCTATATCTTCATCCTCGCGCTGGTGAAGCGCGATGCTGCCCCCGTGCCCGAAGGTGCAAAAGCCCCCGATTGGGCCGCCGTCAAGGACGTGCTGGTTGCCGTCATCCCGACGCTGATGCTGATCCTTGCGGTTTTGGGCTCGATCTTTGCCGGCCTGACGACACCGACCGAAGCGTCGGGCATTGGCGCACTGGGTGCGACCCTGCTGGCGCTGGGGTATCGAAAGCTCACCCTGACCAAGCTGTGGAACGTGCTGGTGTCGACCTTCAACACCACGGCTTACATCTTCGCGATCTTCTTGGGTGCGACCGTCTTCTCATACGTGTTGCGCGAACTGGGTGGGGATGAGCTGATCGAACATGTGGTTCAATCGACCGGTCTTGGTGCCAATGGCACTGTTCTCTTTATCCTGTTCATCGTCTTCCTGCTGGGCTTCGTGCTGGATTGGATTGAGATCACGCTGATCGTTCTGCCCCTGATGCGGCCCATCGTAAACGGCCTCGGCATCGATATCCCCGGTTTTGGTGTTCTGGACGAACCGGCGCTGGTCTGGTTCGTGATCCTTGTCGCGGTGACCCTGCAAACCAGCTTCCTGACCCCACCTGTCGGCTTTGCCTTGTTCTATCTCAAGGGCGTCTGCCCGCCAGAGATTAGACTGACGCATATCTACAAGGGCATCATCCCGTTTGTGCTATTGCAGCTGACCGGCCTGGCGCTTGTCTTCCTGTGGCCAACGCTTGCCACCTGGTTGCCCTCGGTCGCCTATTAAGGAGCTGCCCTGATGCGTCTGAGCCAATGTCACAACTTCCACGACTTCCGGCGGCTGGCCAAACAGCGGCTGCCGGGACCCATCTTCAACTATATTGACGGTGGTGCGGATGACGAGGTGACGTATCGGGAAAACACCACGGCGTTTGACCGCTGCGATCTGTTGCCCTCGGTCCTGCGCGGGGTGTCAGACGTCGACATGTCGGTGACGGTAATGGGTCAAAAGCTGGATTTGCCTGTCTATTGCTCGCCCACCGCCTTGCAGCGCCTGTTCCACCACCAGGGCGAACGCGCCGTTGCGGCAGCCGCTGAGAAATACGGCACCATGTTCGGTGTGTCCTCTTTGGGCACCGTGTCGCTGGAAGAGTTGCGGCAGAAGCATAAGAACCCGCAGGTCTATCAGTTCTACTTCCACAAGGATCGCGGACTGAACGCAGCCATGATGCAGCGCGCGAAAGATGCGGGTGTCGAGGTGATGATGCTGACCGTCGACAGTATCACTGGCGGCAACCGCGAACGTGACCTGCGCACCGGGTTCTCGATCCCCTTCCGCCTGACGCTGGGCGGCATGATCCAGTTTGCGATCAAGCCGATGTGGGGGATCAACTACGTCACCCACGAGAAATTCCGTCTGCCGCAATTGGAAGAACATCTGGATATGGGCGGCGGCGCCAGTTCGATCGGCGGCTATTTCACGGACATGCTGGATCCGTCCATGAACTGGGACGATGTGGCGCAGATGGTGCGCGCTTGGGACGGTCAATTCTGCCTCAAGGGCATCATGACCGTCGATGACGCCCGCCGTGCTGCCGAGATCGGCTGCACCGGGATCGTTCTGTCCAATCACGGCGGCCGCCAACTAGACGGCTCGCGTACGCCCTTCGATCAATTGGCCGAGATTGTCGACGCGGTGGGTGACAGGCTGGACGTGATGATGGACAGTGGCGTGCAACGGGGTACACATGTTCTCAAGGCCTTGTCTTTGGGGGCCAAGGCGGTCGGTGTCGGGCGGCATTATCTGTATCCGCTGGCCGCCGCCGGGCAGGCGGGTGTCGAGCGTGCGCTGGGTTTGATGCGGGCCGAGATCGAACGCGGTATGAAACTGATGGGGGTGACGCGTATCGACCAACTGAACCGCGAGAACATCCGATTTCGAAATGTCTGAACCGTTACGGAGACTGCTGTGACCAATGACGCGTTGATCGACACCTTCCGGTCCATCGTTGGATCGCGTCACGTTTTGACCGGCGAACGGGCCACCGAACGGTTTCGCCGTGGATTTCGCTCGGGCGAGGGTGAGGCGCTTTGCGTCATTCAACCGGGCACACTTTTGGAGCAGTGGAAGGTTCTGCAAGCCTGCGTCGCGGCAGACAAGATCGTTATCATGCAGGCGGCGAATACCGGGTTGACCGAAGGCTCGACCCCGTCGGGCAGCTATGATCGCGATGTGGTCCTGATCAATACGCGCCGGATGGACACCCTGGTGCCGCTGAACGACGGCGAACAGATCATCAGTTTTCCCGGAGCGACCCTGTTTGCGTTGGAAAAACTGCTGGCCCCGTTGGGGCGAGAGCCGCATTCGGTGATTGGCTCGTCCTGCATCGGGGCATCAATCGTGGGCGGGGTCTGCAACAACTCGGGCGGGTCACTGGTCGAGCGTGGGCCGGTCTATACCGAACTGTCAGTCCATGCGCGAATTTCCGAGCAGGGCGAGTTGGAACTGGTCAACCATCTGGGCATTGATCTGGGTGAGACGCCTGAGGACATCCTGGCGAACCTCGATGCCGGAACCTTTGACCGGAACCCGGGTGCCACGAACAAACGCGCCTCGGCAAGTGACTATGCGCAGATCGTGCGGGATGTGGATGCGGAAACGCCGGCCCGGTTCAATGCGGACAAGACCAAGCTGTTCGAATCTGCAGGCTCGGCGGGCAAGGTGGCTGTGTTTGCCGTACGCCTTGATACCTTCCGAAAGAACCAGGCCGAGAAGGTGTTCTACATCGGTACAAACAGCCCTGATGATCTGGCCGATTTGCGCCGTCATATCCTGTCCAGCTTCAAGTCTCTGCCTGTCTCGGCGGAATACATGCAGCGTGAGGTTTTCGATATCACTGCAAAATACGGCAAAGACACGGTGGTGATGATCGACAAGCTGGGCACCGACCGGTTGCCGATGTTCTTTGCAATGAAAGGGGCGGTGGATGCCCGATTGCGCCGCATTCCGTTCCTGCGCAACTTTACGGACAGGTTCATGCAGATGGCGGTGTCCGTCTGGCCCCGCGTCTTGCCTAAGCGGATGATTGAATTCCGCGACCGATACGAGCACCATTTGATCCTGAAGATGAAAGATGACGGGATTGTCGAGGCGGCAGAATGGTTGCCCCAGTTCCTCAAGGACCGCGACGGAGACTTCTTCGAATGCACTGCGCGTGAGGCCAAGATTGCGGGGTTGCACCGTTTCGCCGCTGCCGGGGCCGCCGTTCGGTACATGGCGCTGCACGACAATGAGGTAGAAGACATCATCGCACTGGATGTTGCACTGCGCCGCAACGATCAGGACTGGCTTGAAAAGCTTCCGCCCGAGATCGAGAACCAATTGGTGCACAAACTCTACTACGGCCACTTCATGTGCCACGTGATGCATCAGGACTATGTGGTCCGCAAAGGCGCAGATCCCAAAGCGTTGAAGGCCGCGATGCTGGACTTGTTTGACAAACGTGGCGCGGAATACCCGGCCGAACACAATGTTGGCCACCTGTACAAAGCCAAACCTGACCTGGCGGCGCATTATCAGTGTTGTGATCCGACGAATTCCTTCAATCCGGGGATCGGCAAGATGTCCAAGGCAAAAAACTATCAGGACTAGGCGGGCCTTGATCCGGAGCACTGAGCATTTGCATTTCCCCGCGCCTTCCTAGGGGAGCGGTCGAGATAAGCCTGCAACAGGCTGTTCCCGCTGTCAAAAAACGCGCCTGCCCCGACCAGTTCGGTGACGCCATATCGGTCAAGCTCTGCCTTCACCTCCGGTTCCACCAACGTGAAAACCAGCCGGACCTCGCGCGCATGCAAATATGCGATCATGTTCCGCAATGTGTACCCGGCCGTGAAATCGACGACGTCGATTGCCGAGGCGTCGATGCAGAACCATTCAAGGTTTTGGTCTGAGTTCTGAGCAATCGCTGTGACCTCATCAGTAAACCTTTGGGTGTTCGCGTAGTACATGCCGTGGGAAAACCGGTAGATCACCAGGCCCGGTTCGAACTGGTTCGGCGCGGATAACGCCTTGGAGTGCCAACCCCCGGTGTCGCTTTGCACAATGACCGAGTTCTTCGGCCTGTAACCCCGGCGGGTATGGTCAACAAGCGACAGGACCATTGCGAAAATGATGCCCTGTTCGACACCCACAAAAACCACCACCGCTGCCGTGGCGACCGCAACCCAGAATTCCGACCGCGCCTGTCTGAAGATCGTTGCAAGGCCTTTGACGTCGATCAGTTTGACGCCGATCAGGAACACAACTGCGGACAGCGCCGCGTTGGGCAGATACGCCAAAGGACCGGTCAGGAACAGGATGACGATCAGAACGATCACAACGGTGGTCAATTGTGCAATCTGGCTGCGTCCTCCGGCACTGGCGACCATTTCGGTTTTGGTCGGGCTTCCGTTCACCACGAACGTGCCCGTGAATGCTGCGCCAAGGTTCGCCAGCCCCAGTCCGACAAGGTCGGTATTCTCGCTGACCTTCTCCTCGTACCTGGCCGCATAGGCCCGGGACGTTGCCGCACTCTGCGCGAGGATCACGACAAAAATGGACAGAGCCGTGGGCAGCAATTGCTTGAACAGCGTCCAGTTCCATTGAACTTCGGGCACGGAAAACGAGGGCAGACCACTTGGCACCGTGCCCAGCAGCGAGATTCCGACTGTGTCGAACTGGAAGATCCAGCTGCACAGGATCACGCCCACGATTGCAATCAGGGGACCAGGCGCTTTGCGAGACACGCGGGTGCAGCCGACGACAATGCACAGGATGCCGGCCGAGACGGCAACGGTTGGCCAGTTGACCTGTGACAGGTCCTGTATGATGCCGTGCAGCTTGGTGAGCGTGCCATGACCCGCAACGTCGATTCCAAGCATGCCCGGCACTTCGCCGGTCGCAACCTGAATGCCCACGCCGGTCAGGAACCCGACCAGAACCGTCCGAGACAAAAAGTCCGCCAGAAAACCCAGCCCGATGGTTCGTGCTGCAATCAGCAGGGCAGCGGCCATCAGGGCGAGCAGGGAGGCCAGCGCCATATATTCGGATGATCCCGCAACCGCCATTCCCGCTAATGCGGACGCCGTGATCGCTGCCGTTGCCGAGTCGGCCCCGACGACAAGATGCCTTGAGGACCCAAAAAGCGCGAACAGGGCCATTGGTATCAGGATTGTGTACAGGCCCGTGATTACCGGCGTTCCGGCGATCTTAGTGTAGCCCATGACTTCGGGGATCGCGAGGCACGCAAAGGTAACGCCTGCCAGAATTTCCGCCGGCAGTCTTGCGCGGTCGAACGGCAGGAGTCCTTGCAGAATAGGCAGAGAAAACAGACGGTTCCCTCTGCGTGGCAATCCCATTCCCTGATCCTTTTATTGCTCGCTGCAGGTGTTGTGCGCTGACGCTGGTTTTATCCGCACAAAAGCTTCTGGAACGCTACGCAATTGTTCTGAGCAAAGCCAATGTTTGAGTGGTGCCCAGACAAGAAATCTTGCCGTCTACGGGAATCCCCCAATTACACCAGCCGTTGAGAATCGGTAGACATTGATTAACCACAAGGTCGTTCGCGGCCAAACCACTTTCCCCGATGAGGGGCTGGTCACCACCCCCTCGGCCGGCCCCTCAATAACTTCTGGGGTTTCCCAAACAGGTGCAACGCAGCGATTGTGATGGCCGAAACCGGGCGGTCCTCAGGCGCGCTGTTCCATTTGGTTCAGCATCTGTGTCACCAAACCCGGCAGTTGTTCAGCGGCATCGTAGCTGACCGTATGCGGAATTTCTGCGACGGGCGTTTTCCTGTACCCCCCACTGAATAGCAAAAAGGGTATCTGCGCGCGTTGCGACGTTTCCGCGTCCACTTCGCTGTCGCCAACAAACAGACGCGGTCCTTGGAATGACAGAGCGTCAAAGCTTGAGTGCAGATGTGCAGGGTCCGGCTTGCGTGTTGGCAGAGTATCCCCGCCCAGCACGGCATCAAAGTGTTGGGTCAGATCAAGTGCGTCCAGCACGTGCCGCGCCGGGGCCTCGGGCTTGTTTGTGCAGACACCGAGGACGCACCCCATGTCGCGCAACTGCACCAAAGCGTCTGGCATGCCCGGATACGGTTGGGTCGTGTTACTGGCGGCCGCGTCGTAATGTGTCAGTGTGATCCGCGTGAGCTCAGCGTGCCGGGCCATCGGCAACTCACAATGCCCCATCAAACGCTCGACCAGCTTGGGCAGCCCGTTGCCAACGAATCGCTGGATCACAGTCTGTGAAACAGGGCCTTTGCCAATGTCACTCAGCATCCTGTTGGCGGCATTAGCGATGTCACCGATGCTGTCTACCAGAGTTCCGTCCAGATCGAATACAACCGCAGCGCGCATGGAATACCTGCCTGAATAATGGGTTTTGCAACTCCTAACCCGTGCTGAAATGCAGCGCAATTGTGCCCGTTTTCAGAATGGAGAATCCGGGGCTTGACATACCTTAGTAAAATAATCAGATTAAGGCTCAATACCGACAGCCAGCCCAATCCGGGGTCAGCCAAATCATTAGAAACGCAAACAGAACAGGCCGTTTGGCTAAAACCCTCTGGAGTTGTCCGATGAACGCGCAGACCCCGAATCCAAGCCAATCCTATGCAGTTTCGATGCTTCCGGCGCACAAGGCCGAAGACCTGACCAAAGGGGGCAATCTGGCCCATATCGAACTGGGCGACCAACTCTACACCCTGCGCATCACCCGCGCGGGCAAACTGATCCTGACAAAATGAAATCACCGTCCATTCGGGGTGGGGCGGCTGTCGGTCGCCTATCCGATCTCGACCCGGTCGAAGCCGGCGCGGTGATGTATTTGCGGTTGTGGGGCGAAGGCCCAAAGGGCCGGGCAGATGCTGCCAGTGATTTTGGCATCGCTCTGGGTATGGATCATGGCAGGGCCGCCATGCTGACGCTGGATCGCCTGTGTTCGTTATGTGCAAAACACGGGCGCAGGCCGCTGATCCGACACGGTCTGGGATGTGCCTGCGTTGGAGCGGACGAGAATTGTTTTGCCCAGATGATCGGGGCAGCGTCCGAGGGTGCGCGTGAGGACGCGATGTTAATGGCATCCTTGATGATCCGCCCGGATTTTGCGCCTGCTCTGGCAGCCTTGTCCGAAGAATTTGGTCTGGCCCTTCGGCGGATGGTTGCGGCGACGCCCATGCCGACGACCGGTCACAAGTCTCACTCGACCGTTCTGCATTGAGCCCATTCTTAGCCTAACAGTGAAACCCCGGCTTACGCCGGAGTTTCTTGTTTCAGCAGCATCCGCAGCCCGCGTGATGGTGATCATGGTCGGGGGGCGGGGGTGGCGTGTACTCTCCGATCTCGGAGAGCACCTCGCGCAGGGCCCACAGGATCATATCCAAGTCGTCAGCCTCGATGGTCAGAGGTGGGCGGATTTTAAGGATATTGTCCCTTGGGCCTTCGCTGCCGATCAGAATGCGATGATCGCGCATCCGGTTCTTGACGTATCTGCAAATCTCGGTGCCTTCGGACCCGTCCGGATTGATCAGTTCAACGCCAATGAACAGCCCCATCCCCCGCACGTCACCGACGGCTGCAAATTCGGTCTCGATCTGGCGCAATCCATCCAGCAGGCGCACACCCATTGCCCGGGCATTCACCTGAAGGCCTTCCTCGTCCACGATATCGAGCACCTCCTTGCCGATCCGGCAGGACAGGGTGGAGCCGCCAAAGGTCGAAAAGAACTCGATCCCGTTGTCAAAGCTTTCGGCAATTGCCTTGGTCGTTGCGACGACGCCCAGCGGGTGCCCGTTGCCGATAGGTTTGCCCAGGACAACAATATCGGGCACCGCGCCCTGATGTTCGAACCCGAAGTAGTACTCACCCAGCCGCCCAAGGCCCGTCTGCACCTCATCCGCGATGCAAACACCGCCTGCGGCCCGGATTTTCTCATAAACCGCCGGCAGGTAACCCGGGGGTGGAATGATCTGCCCCCCGACCGAGGGAAAGGTTTCGGCGATGAAACCAGCGAGCCCTTGGCCTCGGCTCTGCAAGGCCGAAATCGCAGGGTCAACGAGATCAGCGAATTTCTGTGCCCGATCCGGATCATCGCGTTTGAAAGCGCCGCGGTAATCATCGGCAACGTCGACCAGTTCGACCCAGTCCGCCTGCCCGACACCACCGGGTTTGTTGAACTTGTAGGCCGATATCGCAACGGCTGCGTTGGTGTTGCCGTGATACCCATGATCCGGCGTCACGATCCCTTTGGCCCCGGTATGCGTGCGGGCCAGACGCAAGGCGAGCTCGTTCGCCTCGGTCCCGGAGTTGACGAAAAAACAGACCTCGAAACTGTCCGGTAGTTTCGACAGAACCTTGCCGGCAAAGGCGGTTTGCGCCGGGTGCAGGTAGCGGGTGTTCGAATTCATCCGCTTTAACTGATCCGCTGCAACCGCCTGAATGCGCGGATGTGCGTGGCCGACATGAGGGACATTGTTATAGGCGTCCAGATAGGGCCGCCCCCACTCATCGAACAGGTGGTGTTTCCAGCCCCGTACCAACATGACCGGATCGTCATAGGTCAACGACAGGTTGCCGCCGAAATGGTCCTGCCGCCCCTGCAGGACGGCCTGCTTGTCTGTCGGGCAATAAAACACTTTGTCATCCGGCAAGTTCAACAAGGCGGCGGGGTTGGGACATACCGCATGCCACAGGAACATCTCGTCCGGGTCACCAACACCGGGCCAGTCAGCCTGCATCCCGTCGGTGGTGAGCGCCAGCTGGAAATGCACATGCGGCGCCCAACCGCCATTCTGGCTGGCATCTCCAAGACGGGCAAAGGCCGCGCCTTGCGCAACCGGGTCGCCGGGTTTCAGGCGGTCACACACTTCGGGGTCCAGATGGCCATACAGCGTATAAAACGGGTCCCCGTCAGGGGTTTCGTGATGCAGGATTACGACACCGCCATAGTCGAGATGGCTGGCGCGATTTTCGACGGCTTCGACCCGCCCGCTCATCGGGGCGTGCAGAATGGTGCCAGCAGGTGCAAAGACATCGACGGCCAGATGCACCGTCCGCCGATCCGACGCTTTCCACTGGCCTTTGCGGAACCCCGGTTCGGCGTATATCAGGCGCGGCTCGTTGTAGTAGCCCAGCCAAAGGCCGTCTCCGAACTCTTCCCCGACCCGCGCAGCCTCGTCCAAGGGCATATGGAACGGGTTTTCCGGCCAGACCGAGTTTTCAACCGACAGAGAACCCATCGGTGCATCGCTCAGGTCCTGTTCGAACATCCGGGCAAAGTGGCCACGATGCTCGGACAGATAGGCCAGAACCCGGTCGGCCCCGTCCGTGACGGGCAGGCCGCATGCGGCGCGCAGGCGCGCTGGCATCAGGCCACCATTGACCGAGGTGTTTTCCAGAAAGCGCCACGCAGGCGCCTGACTGATCGTCACATAGGGGTCGGCTGGGTTCGCGACGGCCATCAGGGTCGAGTTCACCACGGACACCGCCAGACGCATTCTGAGCAGCGGCCAGATCAAATCAATCTCTTCGGTGCACAGGCGATTGGCGGCGTGATATCCGCGTACCAAAGCAGTCAGGGCGCGCTCGGGCTTGGGGTGATCGAGAACGACGTAGGCCCCGGCAATGGCCAGGTCACATATCCGGGGGGCCGCGCACATGTCGCCCAAATCAATCAGACCGGACACGGATTGACGCTGACCCAGTTCGCCATCCACCAGTATGTTGTAATCGTTTGCATCGTTGTGGATGGCCTGTTTCGGCAGGGTCGAAACCTTTTGGGCGATAGCGTCGTAGCCGCTGGTGATCTCGGTCAATAAGGCGCGCCGGACCGGATCGGTAATCACGTCCAATTCGCCCGCGATCCACCCCGCCTGCATCAGATCCCATTTGAAATCTTCCCGCGCCAAACTGTCATGTTTGAAGTGTTCCAAAACACGGTCGGTTGCCCCCAACACGCGTCCAAGCTTCAGGATCAGTTCTTCGCTCTTGGGCGCCGTTTCGGCGTAACACTGCCCCGGCAATCGTTCGAGCAGCCAGACCAGCCTGGGGGCGCCTGTCTCGTCGGCGATCTCGGGCAACAGCGCTCCGTTCAGATCGTGAATGACCTTGGGACATGGCAGGCCCGGCGCTTCGGCGGCGAGATGTTCAAGCGCTTTGATCTGCAGGTCGACGAGCGTGGTCTCACACCCGACACGCATGATCTTGAGCACGTAGTCCTGTCCGTTCGTGGCTTGCACCAAAAGGTTCAGGTCATACTCGCCGGCCAGTCGCGACAGTTTGGCGTCCAGACCCCAGCGCGCTCTCAGCACAGCTGCCCAAAATTCAATGCTGTCGTTCATCGACACCTGACTCCGTCAGCCCAGTGCACGCAACCGTTTGATCAGCGATGATGTATCCCAGCGGCCACCGCCCAGTTTCTGCACGTCCTTGTAGAACTGATCGACAAGTGCGGTCACTGGCAGGGATGCCCCGGTCTCATTCGCAGTGTCCAGGCAGATGCCCAGATCCTTGCGCATCCAATCCACCGCAAAACCGTGATCGAAATGATCGTCCAGCATGGTCTCATACCGGTTCGCCATTTGCCAGCTGCCGGCCGCGCCCTGACTGATCACTTCGACGACCGAGCGTCCGTCCAGACCGGCCTTTTCCGCAAAGTGCAACGCTTCGCTTAGACCCTGAACCAGCCCCGCAATCGCGATCTGGTTGCACATTTTGGCCATTTGACCGGCACCGCTGTCACCAATCCGGCGGCAGATTTTCGAGTAAACCTGCATCACGGGTTCGGCCCGGCCATAGGCGCCCTGATCGCCGCCGCACATGATCGACAACACACCATTCTCTGCTCCGGCCTGACCCCCTGAGATCGGCGCATCGACAAAAGCAATGCCTTGCGCGCCCGCTGTTGCAGATAACTCGCGCGTGACCTTGGCTGACACTGTTGTGTGGTCGACAAAAATCGCTCCGTTGGACATGCCGTGAAAGGCGCCGCCTTCACCTGTGCATACGTTGCGCAGGTCATCATCGTTGCCGACGCAGGCAAACACGATCTCTGCAGCCTGCGCGGCTTCTTCGGGAGTCCGAGCCATTGCGCCGCCATGTTCGGTCACCCACGCTTCGGCCTTGGCGGTGGTGCGATTGAAAACCGTAACCTGATGACCTGCGGCCTGCAGGTGCCCGGCCATGGGATAGCCCATAACTCCGAGGCCAAGGAAAGCGACTTTTGCCATTTGGTGATCCTCTCCGCTGTCCGGCCCCTTCTTCTGCAGGCGCAGCGGGCCGGAATGTTCAGCAGAGACAAAGCAAAGCTGCGGACAAAGGGCAACCCCGCGCTACGATTTGCCGCCCAGGTCCTGCAGGATCGGACAATCCGGCCTGTCATCGCCTGCACAGGCGTCAATCAGATGGCTGAGCGTATCCCGCATCGCTTTCAGGTCGGCGATTTTGGCTTCGATCTGCGCCAAATGATCCCGTGCGACCCGCTTAACATCCGCGCTGGCCCGGGTTTCATCCTCGTACAGCGCCAGCAGGGTTCGGCAGTCTTCTATTGTGAACCCCAATGCGCGGGCGCGTCCCAGAAAGTTCAGCTTGTGCACGTCCTGTTCTCGGAACCGGCGATACCCGTTTTCGTCGCGCTGCGGTTTGATCAGGTTGATGTCCTCGTAGTACCGGATGGTCTTGGCGGGCAGGCCGGTGCGGCTAGCGACATTTCCGATATTCATGCATGCACCTCTACGGTTGTGGCCGGAGCGGTTTCCGGTGCGCTTGCACGAACCCGTCTCAGGCGCAATGCGTTCGAGACGACAAAGACGCTCGACAACGCCATGGCCCCGGCGGCCAGAGCCGGTGACAGAAGATGACCGCCAAAGGGGTATAACGCACCTGCGGCCACCGGGATCAGCAAGACGTTGTATCCAAACGCCCAGCCGAGGTTTTGGCGGATGTTGCGCATGGTTCGGCGGCTGATCTCGACCGCATTTGCCACGCCACGCAAATCACCTGACATCAGGACCACATCTGCAGTTTCAATGGCGACATCGGTTCCGGTTCCGATGGCGATGCCGATATCAGCGGCGGCCAGCGCCGGGGCGTCATTGATCCCGTCGCCCACAAAAGCCAGTGTCCCATGCCGGTCGCGCAACGCATTTATGGCATTGAGCTTGCCCTCTGGCAGCACGTCGGCGGTCACATGATCGATCCCCAGACGGGCGGCCAACGCCTCGGCCGTGCGGGCGTTGTCTCCGGTGACCATGGCCAGCGTCAGGCCCATTTCGTGCAGCCGCGCCAACGCCTCACGCGTGCCCGGTTTGATCGGGTCCGAAACGGAAAGGCTCGCCGCCGCCTTGCCATCAATGGCCAGAAACAACGGCGTGGCACCTTGGGCGGCGCGCGCGTCGGCATCCGCCTGCAGCTCTTGCAGATCGATCCCACTTTGCTGCATCAGTTTCTGTGAACCGATCAAGAGCTCCTTGCCGTCTGCGCGGCCCTGCAGGCCAAGGCCCGTCAGGGATTGGACGTCCGAGACCTTCGGCAGTTCCTCGGGCCCGGCACGGGTAATAGCCGTTGCGATCGGATGCTCAGATCGCGTTTCGAGTGCGGCAGCCAGCCGCAACACTTCGCTCCGCTCAAATCCGTTCGCAGTCATCACATCCTGCAGTTCCGGGCGACCAAGCGTCAGCGTGCCGGTCTTGTCCAATGCAACAACCTGCGCCTGCTGAAGCTGTTGCAGCGCGTCGCCCTTGCGAAACAGAACACCCAGTTCTGCTGCGCGACCGGTTCCAACCATGATCGATGTGGGTGTTGCCAGTCCCATGGCGCAGGGGCAGGCGATGATCAGAACCGACACCCCGGCCACCAGCGCCAACGGCAGGGCCGGGGACGGCCCAAACATCAGCCACATTACGACGGTGAGCACCGCGACCGCGATGACCGCAGGAACAAAGCGATAGGTGATCTGGTCCACCAGCCCCTGAATGGGCAGCTTGGCCCCCTGCGCCTGTTCCACCATTTGAATGACCTGCGCCAGCACCGTGTCCGACCCGACATGCGTTGCCTGAACGCGCAGAGGGCCGGTCCCGTTCACTGTCCCTCCGACGACATGATCGCCCAAGGACTTGCCGACCGGTACAGGCTCACCCGTGATCATGCTCTCATCAATGTATGACGTGCCTTCGATGACATCCCCATCGACGGGTACGCGTTCGCCGGGGCGGATTTGCAGGATATCGCTCACGACGATCTCGGCGATAGGGCGGTCCACAGCCTTTCCGTCCAGCTCAACGCGCGCCGTTTTGGGTTGCAAGCCTATAAGCTTGCGGATCGCGGCGCCGGTTTTGCCCTTGGCGCGTGCCTCCAAAAGCCGGCCCAGAAGGATAAGGACAACAATGACGGCCGCCGCTTCGAAATACACGTTGGCAGTGCCCTGTGGCAGTACCTGCGGCGCGAATGTTGCGGTCACCGAATAGAGATACGCCGCCCCTGTTCCCAATGCGACCAGAGCGTTCATGTCGGGTGCGCGTCGCAGCAAGGACGGGATTCCTTTTACGTAGAAAATGCGCCCGGGTCCGATCAGCAGCACGGAGGTCAGCGCAAACTGGATGAGATGGCTTGTCTGCGTGCCAATTGTTGCGTGAACCCAGTGGTGAAAGACGGGGATCATGTGCCCGCCCATCTCGAGAATGAAAACCGGCAGCGCAAGAACCGCAGCGAACAAGGTCGCGCGGTACAGCTTGCGCAGTTCGTCCGTTTTTTCATCACGTTGAACGTTGGGCGCTGTCTTGGTGCGGGTCGGGTATCCCAACGCCGTTACAAGATGTGCCAGGGCATCCGGGTCGGTCGCGCCTTCGACATAACGGACAGTCGCGGTTTCAGACGCCAGATTGACATTTGCGCCCGTGACCCCGGGGGCGGACAGCAAAGCGCGTTCGATTTTGGCCACACAGGAGGCACAGTTCATCCCGCTGATCTTCAAATCCGTCTGGAGAGTTGCAGCGGGATACCCGGCGGTTTCCAACGCCTCGGTCAATTCAGAAACGCGCCCGTCAAAGCGAACCTGGGCTGTCTCGGTGGCGAAATTGACAGAGGCGCTTGCGACGCTTGCAACGTTTTCCAACGCAGTTTCGACCCGCGCGACACAGGACGCGCAGGTCATGCCATTGATCTTAAGCTGTATGGTGTGCGGTTTGGACATCCGACTCGTTCCGGCAGTTCAGTTGCCATCTAGATGAGGGTTCCAGTGACAGGAAGGTCAAGGGGTGCGATCAAATTATCGAATATATATTTTTGCCCTGGGAGTTTTTGAGCGCTTTAGCATGGTGACGGAGGCAACACTTCAGTTGACCGACACCGTAAGTTGAGTCTTGACCAGTTGATCAGCAATCTCAATCCGGCTTGGCCAGTTCCCGTTTTAGTCTTTCGTTTTCAGCCTGTAATCGGGCCAGTTGCTGACCCAAATCTGCGAGATACGGGCGCAGTTCAGTCTCGGTAAAGCGTGGTGCGATGTGGCGCGGGCAGTTCCAGTCCAGCGCCTCGACACGGATGATTGCGGCACGTTCTGCCGGAGCCTCGGCACCCTCAGGGTACAGGCTGGTTGCGGCCGCTTCGCCTTCAGTGAACTCAACACGCCCCAGGATCTTGAGGCGCCGTTGATTGGCGTAGTCCATCAGGATCAGGGCAATCCGGTCATTTCCGTCGAGATTCCCGCGCGAGATATACTGTTTGTTTCCCGAGAAATCGGCGTATCCAATTGTTTGAGGCCCCAGCACCTTTAGAAATCCGGCAGGCCCACCACGATACTGCACATACGGCCACCCGGTCTCGGACACCGTGGCCTGGTAGAAACCGTCGCGTGCCTCGATAAAAGCTTTTTCCGGATCGCCGATCAGATGACCTTGCCGAGGTCCTCCCTCGGTGAACTTGGCATATGTCTTGGCAGAGCCCATTCGCTCCTGATGCGCGCGGACAGAGGGGGTGAAAGTCAGTTCCGAGAAGGCGCGGGGCATGGTCAATCCTTTCAAAGGCCGAGGCTGTGAAGCCCGGGATGATCGTCTGGATGCTGACCCAGAGGCCAGCGAAACAGATGTTCCCCCTCGGCGGTGGGCATGTCGTTCAGTAAGGCGTGGCGGTGGGACATCCGACCGCCTGCGGTAAACCCCCAGTTTTCGTTGCCGTAGGACCGGAACCAGTGTCCGCTGTCATCATGCCACGCGTAGCCATAGCGCACAGTGATGCAATTGCCGAAAAGCCCACAGGTCCTTGATCAGCCGATAGTTCAATTCCTTGCGCCATTTTCGGGTCAGAAAGGCGCAAATGTCAGGATGTCCGGACAGTAATTCGGCGCGGGTCCGCCACTGGCTGTCCTCTGTGTATGCGGACGTGGCGACATTCGCATTGCGGCTGTTCCAGGCATTCTCCGCCAAACGCACTTTCGTTGTGGCGGTTTCGTGGGAGAATGGAGGGAACGGGGTGCGGTCCATTGTGCAGGGCGTCCTTCAGGTCATGGACGCGGCCAGAAGTGCCACGGTCAAGAGGAAAGGAACGTATTGAGAGGGGAACAGGTTGGCGCGGCGTTTCATCTGCTTTCCTTAAAGTGTACAGATCGGTAAGCTATAATGAATACATGTACCGATCGGTTAACTTAATCAAGGGAGCAATTCGTCAACAGGAAGTGATCCAGCTTTGGGTTGGGTTAAGGTGTTTTAAAACATGGGTTTTTTCATCGGGTATTGCGTCTCGGCGCTCTGCTTAATATGTACTGAGCAGTACACCCAGGAGCCGAAACATGCGCCCAAACAAGCGAGACCAGCTTGTCCGCAAGGCATTGCAGGTTTTCTATCGCGATGGTTTCCACGCGACCGGAATGGACAAGCTGGTCGCGGAAACGGGTGTCTCCAAGACGTCGATGTACAAGCACTTTCGTACCAAGGAAGAGCTCATTCTCGCGTCTCTTCGCTTGCGCGATGAAAACTTTCGAAACTGGATTTACCGCCGGATCGAAGAGCTATCGGACACACCCGCCGGGCAGATCATCGCCAGTTTCGACGCAATGAAAGAGTGGTTTGAGGAAGACGGCTTTCGCGGGTGCATGTTCATCAAAGCCGGGGCCGAGTATCAGGATGCCGAGCATCCGATTCATGCGCAGGCCGCTGAACACAAACGCCTGCTGTTGGACCATTTCACACATCTCGCGCGGCAGGCGAACGCTCAGGACCCGGAAAAACTGGCCAGTCAGATTGTCCTGCTGCAGGAGGGGGCCATCGTGGCGGCGGTTCTACTGAAGAACTGTGATCCTGCAGAGGATGCAAAGGACGCGGCCCGGCAATTGCTCGCTACGGCACTTGAGTGACCGGGTTACGTGGGAGTGTTCGTTCCGTTTTCCCGTCTGGATAAAAGACGTTGCGTTGCCTGATGCATGAACGCGGCGTCACACGGATTGGCGGCGCGCGCGATGCAGGCTAGCTTTGCGGTAACTGCTTATCGGAGAGCCTGAGATGTCGCTTTTTACCTCCACCGCCGCATGGGTCACGGATGAACACCGGATGTTTGCTGAAATGGCAGGCCGTTTCATGGATGATGAACTGACGCCCAACATCGAAACCTGGGCTGCAAATGGCGTGGTTGACCGCGAGTTCTGGCGCAAAGCGGGCGAAACCGGACTGATGGCAGGGGCCATACCCGAAGAATATGGCGGCGTCGGCGGCGGCATGGGGTTCGACTCGGTCACGATTTACGAACAGACGGCCCGGGGCGACGCCGGGTGGGGTTACGGCATTCAGTCTATCGTGACCCATTACATCACCGCTTATGGCAGTGAGGATCAAAAACAGAAATGGCTGCCCAAGCTGGCCTCGGGTGAAATGGTCGGGGCGCTTGCCATGACGGAACCCGGAACCGGTTCGGATGTGCAGGCGGTGCGGACGACGGCGGAGAAGGATGGGAATTCCTACCGTCTCAACGGGTCCAAGATTTTCATCACCAACGGACAATCCGCGGATCTGATCATTGTTGCGGCCAAGACGGACAAGTCGCTTGGCGCCAAGGGTGTGTCACTGATCGCCGTTGAAACGGATGGGGCGGATGGTTTCCGGCGCGGCCGCAACCTCAAGAAACTGGGCATGAAAGGCAACGATACGGCCGAGTTGTTCTTTGAAGATGTCAAAGTGCCGATGACGAACCTTTTGGGTCCCGAAGAAGGGCAGGGGTTCTACCAGTTGATGAAACAATTGCCTTGGGAGCGTCTGACCATCGGCTTGATGGCCTTGGGAGCCATCGATTTCGCCATCGCCGAGACGGTGAAATACGTCCAGGACCGCAAAGCCTTCGGACAGCGTGTCATGGACTTTCAGAACACCCGGTTCAAGCTGGCGGAATGCAAGACCAAGGCTGAGGTGTTGCGCAGTTTCGTCAATGACTGCGTCGGCAAGCTCGAAGCCGGAGAACTGGATGCGGCCACGGCGTCTATGGTCAAATACTGGGGCTCCGAAGTGCAAAATGAGATCATGCACGAATGCCTGCAGTTGTTTGGCGGCTACGGCTTCATGATGGAATACCCGATTGCCCGTCTCTATGCCGACGCAAGGGTCCAGATGATATACGGTGGCACAAACGAAGTCATGAAGGAACTGATCGCGCGGTCACTGGACGTTTGATGGGGTTCAGGTGACCGGACGCAGTCGATCATTCAAGGCCGCGGTCCGCCTCGTCGTGTGTCGGCTCCAACTGGCTTTCCAGCCAATTTCGGAAAGATTTCAGGGGTTCGGATTCGGCTTTTGCCTTGGGCCAGACCAGGAAGTAGTCGCCGAGGCTGATCTTCGGACCCTCCCATGCCAGGGCCAGGCGCCCAGATTTCAGGTCTTCGGCCACCAGATAGCTTGGCAACAGACCGACGCCCAGCCCATGGATGGTCGCTTGAATCATCGTTGAAAACTGATCGAACATCATGCCCTGCAGCCCGTGAACCGGTTTGCCCTGCGCGGCGAACCATCGCTCCCACCCGTCGGGGCGGGTTTCGATGTGCAAAAGGGAGGTCCCGGTCAGCCAGTCGATGCTCTTGATCCGTTCGGGCAACAGCGCAGGGGCGCAAACTGGCAGTACCTCTTCGTGCATGATCTTCATGTAGCTCACACCGCTCCAGTTCTGCTGACCGAAATGGAACGCCGCGTCAAAGGGTTCGTTGGTAAAGTCAAACGGTTTCAGGCGCGTGTTCAGGTTGACAGTCACTTCCGGATGGCGGCGGGCAAAATCCTGCAGGCGCGGTGCCAGCCAGTGCATTCCAAAGGCCGGCAGGATCGACAGATGCAGCGACCCGCCGGTCGGGTTGGCTTTGAGTTTCAGCGACGCCTGCGCCAGTTGATGAAGAGCCGCGCGCGCCGTCTGCACATAGTCTTTTGCAGCCGGCGTCAGGTTAAGGCGCATCTGCGTGCGCTGGATCAGTTCGACACCCAACTGTTCTTCCATCGCCTTGAGTTGACGGCTGATCGCGCTTTGGGTCAGTGACAACTCTTCGGCTGCGGCCGAGGCGCTGCCCAGACGGTCCACGGCTTCCAGAGCCAGCAGGGATGAAATCGAAGGGAGAAAGCGGCGCGGCGCAATCATATTACAATTCCTCATACCTTTGCCCCCGAATATCACTGGCCTTTTGGCAAGACCAGCGAGATACATGAATTGCTTACACAATGGGTTTCGATCGGCGCAGATTGGGCCGCAAAACAGGGTCCGCCCCGAAACGTTTGAAGAGGTCATTCGATGGATCGCGCTCAGATCGTTCACGAAAACTTCCGCGCCCGGGTTGCCAAAAGGGACCTGCCGCAGGGTCCGCGCCCAAAGCCGGGGTTGAGCGATCCCGATGCCGTTTCCCTGTTTCGGTCGCAAGTCCTGAGCCGCGCGCTGGACCGCACGAGCCGCGCAATGCAAAAGGCCGGGCAGGGGTTCTATACAATCGGATCGTCGGGCCATGAGGGGATGGCGGTCGTGGCGCATGCTCTGCGCCCGACAGATATCGCATTTCTTCATTATCGGGATGCGGCGTTTCAGATTGCCCGGGCCGAGCAGGTGCCTGGTCAGCAGATCGCGTGGGACATGCTGCTGAGTTTCGCCTGTTCGAAAGAGGACCCCATATCGGGAGGGCGGCATAAGGTGCTGGGATCCAAGGCACTGACAATTCCGCCGCAAACGTCGACCATTGCCAGCCACCTGCCCAAGGCGGTTGGGGCCGCCTATTCACTGGGCGCGGCGCGGCGGCATAACCTCGAGCACCGGGAACTGCCGGAAGACGGGATCGCCATGTGCTCGTTCGGGGACGCTTCCGCAAACCATTCCACAGCGCAAGGAGCGATAAACACGGCGGGTTGGACAAGTGTTCAATCCACGCCGCTGCCTTTGCTGTTCGTGTGTGAGGACAATGGTATCGGGATCTCGGTCAAGACACCGAGGGGATGGATTCAGGCCTCGATGGAGCATCGACCCGGGATCAGGTATTTTCAGGCCAACGGTCTCGACATCTACGAAACTCATGCGGTCGCGAAAGCGGCAGCCGATTACGTCCGTGCACGCCGCAAGCCCGCCTTTTTACATCTGCGGACCGTCCGCCTTTATGGCCATGCCGGGGCAGATGTGCCGACGACCTATCTCAGCAAGTCCGAGGTCGAGGCGGATGAGGCAAATGACCCGTTGCTGCATTCCGTGCGCCTGCTGGACGAGGCCGGTGCTTTGACGCCGGAACAGGCGCTGAATATCTATGATGACACCTGCGCCCGCACGGATCGTATCGCAGCCGAGGCTGCAACCCGCCCGCATCTGACCAGCGCGCAGGAGGTCATGGCCAGCATCATCCCACCTAAACGCGCGTGCAAACCCACAAACGGGCCCAGATCTAATGAGCGGGCCGAGACTTTTGGGGCGGACCTGAGCGCGATGGCCGAGCCGCAACCGATGAGCCGTATCATCAACTGGGCTCTGACCGATCTGATGCTGGAACATGGCGAGATCGTCAGCATGGGCGAGGATGTCGGTCGCAAGGGTGGCGTCTATGGTGTGTCGCAGAAATTGCAGCAGCGGTTTGGACCGGACCGGGTGATCGATACGTTGCTGGACGAACAGTCCATTCTGGGGTTGGCTATCGGAATGGCCCACAACGGATTTGTCCCGATCCCGGAAATCCAGTTCCTGGCTTACCTGCACAATGCCGAGGACCAGATCCGGGGCGAAGCGGCGACGTTGCCGTTCTTCTCCAAAGGACAATTCACCAACCCGATGGTCGTGCGGATTGCCGGGCTGGGATACCAAAAGGGTTTTGGCGGGCATTTTCACAACGACAACTCTCTGGCCGTTTTGCGGGATATCCCGGGGGTGGTCATCGCCTGTCCCTCCCAGGGCGCGGATGCGGCGCAGATGCTGCGCGAGTGTGTGCGTTTGGCGCGGGAAGAGCAGCGGGTGGTGGTATTTCTGGAGCCCATCGCTCTCTACCCCATGCGCGATCTGCATGCGGCGCAGGACGGTTCCTGGATGACGATCTATCCCTCACCGGATCAGCGCATCGCCCTGGGCGAGGTTGGTGTGCGTGGCGACGGCACCGACTTGGCGATCGTCACCTATGGCAACGGGCACTACTTGTCGCAACAGGCGCTGCCTGATTTGAAGGCCGCCGGTTTGAACGTGCGGATCATCGACATGCGGTGGCTGGCGCCCCTGCCGGTCGAGGCCTTGCGCAGCGCCACCGAAGGGTGCCGACACGTGTTGATCGTAGATGAATGCCGCCGAACCGGCAGCCAGTCCGAAGCACTGATGGCGTTCTTTGGCGAGGAAGACGAAAGCAAACCCGTTGCGCGCGTTGTTGCCGAAGACAGTTTCATTGCAACCGGCCCGGCCTATGCCGCGCCGTTGCCGTCCAAGGACGACATTGTGAATGCCGCTTTTGCCCTGACCGGAGCGGCAAGATGACCCGCACCGCCGTTGTAATCTGCCCGGGGCGCGGGACCTATAACAAACCGGAACTGGGTTACCTGCACCGACACCACGCACCGCGGATGGCGATGTTTCAAGGCTTCGACGCGATCCGGACCGAAGTCGGACAGGAGCCGGTCACCACGCTGGACAGCGCGGCCCGGTTTACCGTTGGCAAATTCTCTCGTGGCGATGTGGCCTCGCCCCTGATCTACGCGGCATCGCTTGCCGATGCACAGAGCCTTGCGAGCGATATTGAGGTCGTGGCAGTCACCGGAAATTCCATGGGGTGGTACATAGCGCTTGCGGCAGCAGGTGCCCTGAGCGCCGAGAACGGGTTTCGGGTCGTCAACACAATGGGAACCTTGATGCAGGAGCATCTGATCGGCGGGCAGTTGGTCTACCCCTTTGTGGGCGACGATTGGGCTCCGGACCCGGATCGAAAAGCTGCATTGCTGCAAGATGTGGCGCGCATCGACGCGACCGATGACCACGATCTGGCGCTGTCCATCGATCTGGGCGGGATGCTGGTTCTGGCTGGCAATGAGGCGGGTTTGGCGGCCTTCGAGGCCTCACAGCCATCGGTTCAGGATCGCTTTCCCATGCGCTTGCCCAATCACGCGGCGTTTCACACAAGGTTGCAGACACCCGTCGCGGCGGAAGGTCGTACGCGCCTGAGCGCCGAGCTTTTCGGGCAGCCCCAGCATCCGCTGATCGACGGGCGGGGCAAGATCTGGTGGCCCGATGCCACAGACACCACGGCGCTATGGGACTACACGCTGGGTCATCAGGTCACCGAACCCTATGACTTCACCCGTGCCATCCAAACGGCGGCACGGGAGTTTGCCCCGGACCTGTTCATCGTGACCGGACCGGGGGACACTCTGGGCGGCGCCGTCGCCCAATCGCTGGTTCTGGCCAGTTGGCGCGGCATGGCGGACAAGGCGTCGTTTGTAGAACGTCAGAAAACCGCTCCTGTGCTTGTCGCGATGGGTCGCGACGATCAGAGGGCGCTTGCAACGGGCTAGGCGCTATCCGATGATTTGCGCTCAACATCTTGAGGCTCAATGTGACCCATCCCGAACATGCCATGTGGCGCGAGACCTGTCGCGAAACGATAAACGCGCCGCCGCTGACCAACGATCTAACGGTTGACCTCGCCGTTATTGGTGGAGGGTACACGGGCTGCTCCGCCGCGCTGACGGCGGCGCAAGCCGGGGCATCGGTTTGTCTGCTTGAGTCACAGGACATCGGACATGGCGGCTCGGGGCGCAATGTCGGGTTGGTCAATGCCGGACTCTGGCTGCCGCCCAACGACATTCGATCTCATATCGGGCGTGAGGTCGGCGACCGCCTGATTAATCTGCTGGCGCACGCCCCCACAGATGTCTTCAACTTGATCGATGCGCATGGGATTGACTGCGAACCGGTCAGAAATGGCACGCTTCATTGCGCGCATTCTGCCGCCGGGTTTCGGGATTTGCAGACACGCCATGCGCAGTTGAGTGCGTCCGGCGCACCGGTGGAACTGTTGTCTGCGGAAGGTGCGCAGGCCCGAACCGGCAGCAGTGCCTTTCATGGGGCGCTGTTTGACCCGCGCGCCGGAACCATTCAGCCTTTGGCTTATGTGGTTGGGCTGGCGCGCGCGGCGACCGAGGCCGGGGCCCAGGTTTTTGGTCAGAGCCCGGTGCAGGCCATGCAGCATCACAACAATGAATGGGTTCTGACCACACCCGGTGGCACCGTCCGTGCCAAGGCCGTTATCCAGGCCACGAACGCGTATCATCGGGGGCTGCAAGAGACCGCACCGGCCTATGTGCCGGTCTACTACTTCCAGTATGCGACTGCGCCGCTGTCACACAACCTGAGGGCCGGTATTCTGGACCATGGCGAAGGCTGCTGGGACACCGGCCTGATCATGACCTCGTTCCGGCTGGATCAGGACGGGCGGATGATCATCGGCGGTATGGGCGACCTTGCGCGCGCAGGTCGTGCAGCGCATGCGGGCTGGGTCAGGCGCAAGTTGGATGAACTTTACCCTCAGCTTGCAGACGAGCCGCTGGTGCACGGCTGGCATGGGCGCATCGCCATGACCTCGGACCATATCCCCAAGATCACCGAGTTTGGGCCCAAGGCCTTGTCGGTCCACGGGTTTTCCGGGCGTGGCATTGGCCCTGGAACGGTGTTCGGGCGCATGATGGCGGACAGTCTGCTGAATGATGATCACGCGCGACTGCCGGTGCCTCCGGTGTCGGAGCATCGCGAAAGCTGGACAGGGCTGCGCCGCGCTTTCTTCGAAACAGGCGCGGCGCTGACTCATGCCCTGAGGGCGCGGTTCTGACCTGTCAGACCGAGCGGGTGATGCCACCATCGACGCGGATGTTTTGCCCGGTGATGTATCCGCCGCCTTTGGACGCCAGCAAGGACACGACCGACGCAATTTCGTCATAGCTGCGCCCATAGCGGCCCATGGGAATGCGGGACCGGAATTCCTCTTTCTCCGGCAGGCTGTCGATAAAACCGGGCAAGACATTGTTCATCCGTATGTTCTCGGCTGCATACCGATCAGAGAACAGCTTGGTGAACGCCGCCAGGCCGGCCCGAAACACGCCTGAGGTGGGGAAAACCGGATCGGGTTCGAACGCGGCAAAGGTCGATATGTTGATGATCGACCCGCCACCCTGCGCCTGCATGATCGGTGTCACCAACCGGGTGGGGCGCACCGCGTTCATAAAGTACACATCCATGCCGGTGTGCCAGTCTTCGTCCGTCAGTTCCAGAACCTCCGCGCGCGGCCCGTGACCCGCCGAGTTGACCAGCACGTCGACCCTTCCCCAATGCGCCATCGCGGCATCCACCAGTTTCTGCAGATCGTCATTGGACTGGTTCGATCCCGTTATGCCAACACCACCCAATTCGCGTGCGAGCGCCTCGCCCTTGCCGGATGAGGACAACACGCCAAGCTTGAATCCATCGGCAGCCAGTCGGCGGGCCGCATCTGCGCCCATGCCGCTGCCACCCGCTGTAATCAGGGCCACTTTTTCGGTCATTACATGCTCCATTTCCAGTTTGCCCAAAGGATGCGGTAAGGCGTCTAGTTTGACCAATCAGTTCTTCTGCTCTAAGCCTGTAGGAAATCTACTGTGTATCGACATGCCAGCCTTGCCGCCTCTGAATGCCTTGCGCGCCTTTGAAGCCTCGGCCAGAAATCTGAATTTTCGTCTTGCCGCCGCAGAGCTTGGCGTCACACAGGGTGCTGTCGCGCAGCAGGTGCGCGGGCTTGAGGCGCGGCTGGGCGAGCAATTGTTCGACCGCATGCCGCGCGGTCTGCGACTGACCGAGGCGGGGCGGCGCTTTCAGGCGCCTTTGAAACGGGCTTTTCGTCTCATCGAAACAGCAGTTGCCGATTTGACCGCCCACAGCCAGATTACGATTTCTGTCACACCGAGTTTTGCATCCAAATGGCTGGTTCCAAGACTGCCCGGCTTCACATCCCGGTATCCGGACATTCAGGTTCAGGTGGACGGGCGCGAAAAACTGGCAGATTTTGCCAATGACGGCGTCGACATTGCCGTTCGCCACAGCCGCGATCCGGTGACCAAGGACGTGGATGCCGTGCCTTTGTTTTCGACGGAATTGGTGGTCGTTTGTGCCCCGGACCTTTCGCAACAGGTTTCAAATGTTTCGGATCTGATGCAGCAGGTCCTTCTCAGCGATTCCCACGGGCTTTGGCCTTTGTTTTTTGAACATGCGGGTGCAGGCGGTAAGCCCCGCACCATGACGTTCAACCAAACCAGCCTGGCCATTGATGCCGCTGTCTCGGGTCAGGGGTTCGCGCTTGCCCACGCACCGCTCGTCGCGTCGGAACTGGCATCCGGACGATTGGTCAGACCGCTGGAACAGGTTTTGGAGGACGAGCTTGGATTTTACATCGTGACACCCAAAAGGCCGCGCAGGCCTGAACTGGTGGCGAAGATGCGGGACTGGCTGCTGTCCCAGACCTAAAGCGCGGACGCGATGTCCTCGATCCGGGCCCTCAACCAACGATGCGCGGGATCGTTGGCGGAACGCTGATGCCAGACCATGTAGATGGAAACCGGTTCACAGTCGAACGGCAGCGGAGCGCAGTCGAGTGTCGCCAGCGGCCCGTCTTTCATGAGCAGCGTGTCCGTCGAAATCAGGGTGCTGCCTTTGATGAACGAGGGGATCGCGTTGAAATGCGGCAACGTCACCGTCGGTGGGCGAATCCGAGTCTGATCGACGCCGCGCATCACGGCCCTTGCGTTGCGGCCGTCGGGGAAGCGCACCTCGACATGCTCGCTTGCGCAATAGGCTTGCCAGTTGTCCGGGGGCGTGCGCATGGCCGCATCGTAGAACACCATAAGCGGACTGGTGAGTAATCTTTTCTGAAAGATATCCGGCCCGTCGGGGGGTAGGGGCGTCAGCATCAGTTGACACCGGTCGCTGCGCAATAGCTCGCGATCAGGGACCCCCGACGGGATAAACTCCAGCTGCAGCCGAACCCCTTCGGCGCGCGTTGCGCGCAACAGTTCGGGAAAGATCAACTCTCGCGGCATGTCATTCGTGGCAATCCGGATTGTGATCTCTTCGGCCATCGGGTCAAACGGGCGCTCCTCGGTCAGCGCTCGCATCCTGTCCAGAACCCCCTGC
Source organism: Ruegeria sp. AJ12 (assembly GCF_056536245.1). NCBI lineage: Bacteria > Pseudomonadati > Pseudomonadota > Alphaproteobacteria > Rhodobacterales > Roseobacteraceae > Ruegeria > Ruegeria sp. AJ12. Next base: position 3,382,904 of record NZ_JBQFJJ010000001.1, on the reverse strand, counting down.
ACGGGCTCTTTCAGGGCCAAGGCACGTTCCGTCGGGGTCAGGCCCTGTCCCGACCTGACAAACAACGGATCGCCCAGAACCTGCCGCAGCTTGGCCAGCGTGTGGCTGATGGCCGATTGTGTGACACCCAATCGGTCGGCCGCCTTTGAGACAGAGCTTTCTTCGAGGATGGTCAGGAATGTGCGCAGCACTTTTCCATCCAGGTCGGTAAAATCAATTTTGCTCATGCCATCTATGATTATTCATGAATGGTTTTGCTGTCCACCGTGGGCTAGGTGATCAGTTAGGACAGGAGGCGCGCAATGGGGATCCGCTTTTTCTCGGACAAGAACCGGCCCGTTCATATGGGGCCGTACCCTTTGGAGCGTTTGGCCCGGCAGGACCTTGTACTCGACTTGTCGATGGTACCCCCGGACCCCGAACTCAGCTTTCATCGCCCGGAGCAGCCGGAAAGCATCGTCAATGCCATGGGCGAGTTTCAGGCCATGCTGGACACCATCCGGGATGGTATCGTGAACCCGGCGATTGCGGATATCCCGGCAGACCCGAAAACTCGCGCGGATCACCTCAAAGCCTTCGGCTATTTCAACGACGCGTCGATGATGGGCTGTGGGCCGCTTCCACCCTCGGCCCTTTTGAACCAGCCGCGTCGCAACCCGGATATTGATCGGCTAGCCCACGCCTTGCGCACACGTCAGACAAAGACGCTGGCGTCGGGGATCGATGTTATCATGGCCGATCTGAAAGACAGTATGGAGGCCGCCCCGAGGCCGTTGGACACGCATCAACACGCAATCGTTTTCCTCTACGAACACAACCGTGACCCAGGGCCCGGGGAACCGGGTGCCGACTGGATCACGAATGCCCAAGATCATCGTGCCTGTTTGCTGGCCACCGAAAACGCCGTTGTGATCGCCAACTACATTCGCCTGTTGGGTTTTGACGCGCGCGCGCATTCGGCGATGTCCTCGGATGTTGATTTGGGGAGATTGGCGGTCGCTGCCGGTTTAGCCTCGGTCGAGGATGGGGACCTTGTCGCCCCTTGGTTGGGCAAGCGGTTTGGTTTGGCGGTGGTCACCACCGAAATGGAGATTGCGCATGATCGGCCGTTGCAACCGATGGCGCAACAACACTGGTTCCGGACCAAAGGCCCCGCGTGGTGGCTGGGAACCGGGTTCGCCAAAAACGCGCTGAACCGTGACCCCTATGCCAAGCGGCGCTACGTGGACGGTGCGCACCCGTTTGAAAAGCTCAGGCGCGTGGACGATCCGACCACATACATCGATGAAGAGAACGTGGCCCGCGTGCCCAAACGCGCCGACATGTTTGCCCGCGCCCAGTTCGGCGATATGGGCAAACCCCTGCAGGATGCGGCCAAAGGCGGGTATTACGTCCGCAAATCGGCGCCAAGCTTCGCGCAACGCCGTGCCCTGGGTGCATTTGTTCTGCTGCAGAACGGGGACAGCGCTGATACTGCCAATCCCACAGACGCCAAGCGTAATGCAGAGAACATCAAGGCGGCCAGCTACTTCCTCGGTGTCGACGCCGTGGGGCTGAGCCGTTGCCCGGACTGGACCTGGTATTCGCACGACGCGACCGGCGAAGAGATTGATCCCCCTCACGATCAGGCGGTCAGCATGATCATCGATCAGGGGTATGAAACCATGGAAGGCGCCAGCGGAGACGACTGGATCAGCGTCGCGCAATCCATGCGCGCCTACCTTCGATTCTCTCTGTTGGGCGGTGTCATTGCACAGCAAATCCGCAACCTCGGCTATAAGGCCAAGGCGCACACGGTTATGGATGGCGAAGTGCTGCAACCACCGCTGCTGCTGCTATCGGGGTTGGGCGAGGTCAGCCGGATTGGCGAGGTCATCCTGAACCCCTATCTCGGCCCGCGCCTGAAATCCGGCGTGGTGACGACCGACATGCCGATGGCACATGACAAGCCCATAGATTTCGGCCTGCAAAGCTTTTGCGAAAGCTGCAACAAATGCGCGCGGGAATGCCCCTCGGGCGCCATCACAGCCGGGCCAAAGCTGATGTTCAACGGCTATGAAATCTGGAAATCCGACAGCCAGAAATGCGCAACCTACCGGATCACGACGCCTGGTGGGTCCATGTGCGGGCGGTGCATGAAGACATGCCCGTGGAACCTCGAAGGGATCTTCAAGGAACGCCCCTTTCGCTGGGCGGCAATGAACCTGCCGCAAGCCGCACCTGCGCTGGCTAAACTGGACGATGCTGTCGGCAATGGCGGTTTGAACGACGTCAAGAAATGGTGGTGGGATATCGAATTGCAGGAGGATGGGTCTTACCGTCCCTCGGTTCATCCATTGAACCGCAGGGGTCTGCAGCGGGATCTGGACCTGAAATACGGGGATCAGACGCTTGCCGTTTACCCGGCCTATCTTGCCCCCCATCCTTGGCCTTACCCGTTTGCGATGGACCGTGAAGCCGGGATCGCGGCGTATCAAGCGATGGTCACGGCAGATGAATACAAAGCGCGAAAGGCGGCTGGCGATATGTCGGTGGTCCATCGGTATCAGATCGCCGGGGACGCGCCGGTGATGCGAGTTGAGCTGACCAAGGTCGACAAGATGACCGCAGACGTGACCAAATACGAGTTTTCGGCGATGGATGGCGCGCCGTTGCCGGACTGGACCGCGGGATCGCATCTCGACGTTCTGGTCGCGCCGGAGTTCTTGCGGCAATACTCCATGTCCGGCGATCCTGCGGACCGATCCTCCTATCAGATCGGTGTCCTGCGCGAGGATGAGGGACGCGGCGGATCGGCGTTGCTTCACCGTATTTTTACCGAGGGCCGCAAGGTCTTTGTATCGAACCCGATTAATCATTTTGAGTTGGATGAGACGGCAACGAAGACGTTCCTGATGGGCGGCGGCATCGGGATCACCCCCATGATCGCCTTTGCCCATCGGCTGCACGCGCTGGGCCGGGACTTCGTTCTGCACTACTCGGCCAGCACGCGCCAAGGGGCCGGCTACATACACGATCTGGCGGCTATGCCATGGGCGGACCATGTGCACTATCATTTTTCGGACGAAGGCACGCGCGCCGAGTTCGACGAGATTCTGAACGGCTATGAGGACGGATGGCATGTCTACACTTGCGGGCCGGATCGGTACATGGACGGCGTCATTCAGTCGGCCGAGAAACAAGGCTTTCCCGAAGAGGCGCGGCATCTGGAGTATTTCTCGGTCCCTGAACAGCCCGAGTTTGAAAACCACCCCTTCACCTTGAGGCTGGCGCGGTCGGGACGAGAGCTGTTGGTGCCTGCGGAAAAGGACGCGGCCCAGGTGCTGAACGAAGCGGGCATTCACGTGGATGTGAAATGCTCGGACGGCATATGTGGGGTGTGTAAATGCGCCGTCATCTCGGGTGAAATCGAGCATCGGGATTTCGTTTTGTCCAGGAAACAACGCGAAGGTTCGATGATCCTGTGCCAGAGCCGCGCTGCGGATCCTGACGGCGTCATCGAGATTGATCTCTGACACAGCACAGAAGCGACATTGCTATGCGCAAAAATAGGTCGCTCCAGCCATGGACGCGGGCAGGTGGCTGCACTAACGTCCATCCGGAGCCCAGTGAACCCTGATCAACAGGCGCGAGGTAAATTCATGGATTATCACAGCCCTGCCAGTTTTGCCGAAGCGTCGGCTCTGGCCGCAAATGCGACGGGTACCACACGATTTCTGGCTGGCGGCACCGATGTTCTGGTCCAGCTGCGCTCGGAAATGGTGACACCAGATACGCTGATAGACATCAAGAAAATCAACGGTGTAAACGACATAACGCGCAATCCGGACGGCAGCTGGACGCTGGGCGTCGCAACAACCGGTGCCGAGATGAGCGAACATGCCGAACTGGCACAAGACTGGCCGGGTCTTGTCGAGGCGATGGACCTGATTGGCTCGACGCAGGTACAGGGTCGGGCAACGCTGGCCGGCAACCTGTGCAACGGTTCGCCGGCGGCTGATTCCGTGCCCGCCATGATGGCCGCAGGCGTGACTCTGACCGTGACCGGTCCCCATGGAACACGTACCGTTGCGGTCGAGGATATTCCGACCGGTCCGGGCAAGACGTCTCTGGGCAAAGGCGACGTGATTTCGGCGGTGAACATCCCGGCGCGTGGCAAAAACGGCGGCGACGCCTATCTGCGCTTTATACCGCGCACCGAGATGGACATTGCGGTTGTCGGCGCCGGTGTCAGCTTGCGCTTGGATGGGGACACGGTTGCCGAGGCGCGTGTCTCGCTGGGCGCTGTCGCACCGACCGTGTTGCTGGTCGAAGAGTGCGCCCGGGCGATCATCGGCTCCACGCTTGATGATGCCGCACTTGACGCTCTGGCGTCGGCGGCGTCGGTTGCGTGCAACCCGATTGATGACAAGCGGGGCACAATAGAATTTCGCACCGAGGTGGCCGGCGTTCTGGCCAAGCGTGCGGCAAAAATAGCCTATGCCAGGGCAAAGGGAGAAACAGCATGAGCAAGCTCCACGTTTCCACTCAGGTGAACGGCGACACGGTGGATTTTCTGTGCGATCCGCGCGAAACCCTGCTGGATTGCCTGCGGGACAGGCTGAACCTGACCGGCGCCAAGGAAGGTTGCGGCACGGGCGATTGCGGGGCCTGCTCGGTCACGGTTGATGGGCGTCTGGTCTGCTCCTGCCTCATGTTGGGCGTCGAAGCGGACGGCAAGCGAATCGAAACCGTAGAGGGCATCGCCGATGGCGATGTTCTGCACCCGCTGCAGAAGAAGTTCATCGAATACGCCGCGCTCCAATGCGGCATCTGCACCCCGGGGATTCTGGTGGCGGCCAAAGCGTTGCTGGAAAAGAACCCGGACCCGACCGAGGAAGAAACACGCTACTGGCTGGCGGGCAATCTGTGCCGCTGTACCGGTTATGACAAGATCATTCGCGCCGTGATGGATACGGCGGCTGAGCTGCGGGAGGCTTCGTAATGGCGCTCGACGATCGTAAGTCTGTATTCAATTTTGTTGGCACGCGCCCCGACCGTCCCGACGGGCTGGACAAGGTGACGGGACGCGCAAAATTCGGTGCCGATGTGACCGCGCCGGGTATGCTGCATGGGGCCATTCTACGCTCGCCACATGCCCATGCACGGATTGTGAAAATCGACGCCTCAAAAGCCGAGGCGCATAAGGACGTCAAGGCGGTGGTCACGCGCGCTGATTTCGCCGAGGTTCCGTTCAAGCCTGGCCTTGAGGGTGAATTCTGGAATGTGCTGGAAAACGTCATGGCCGGCGACAAGGCCCTGTATGACGGGCACGCGGTCGCGGCTGTTGCGGCGACCTCAGCCTTGTCGGCGCGCGATGCGCTGAAACTGATCGAGGTGGAGTACGAAGTGCTGCCCCATGTCACAGACGTCGACAAGGCGATGGCGGCAGACGCGCCGGTCATTCGCGAAGGGGCGGCGGACTATTCCGTGCCCGAAGGCATGCACCCCAATGTTGTACGCTATCACGAAAGCGGCCACGGGGATGTCGAGGCGGGGTTTGCCGAGGCAGATCTGGTCATCGAAGACAGCTTTGTGACCGAAGCGACCCATCAGGGCTATATCGAACCCCATGCCTGTCTGGGTATGTTGGGCAATGACGGCAAGGGTGAGCTGTGGTGTACGACGCAGGGCCACTGGATCGCGCAAAAAACCTGTGCGGCGCTGCTGGGCATCGAAACCTCGCAACTGCGCGTGACGGCCTCGGAAATCGGCGGCGGCTTTGGTGGCAAGACCACCGTCTTCATCGAACCGGTTGCGCTGGCGCTCAGCCGCAAGGCCAACCGTCCGGTCAAGATCGTGATGAGCCGGTCCGAGGTTTTCAGGGCAACCGGTCCGACATCCTCGGCCTCGATGGACATCAAGATCGGGATGAAAAAAGACGGCACCATTTCCGCAGCTCAGGGTGTGTTCCGCCTGCAGGGCGGGGCTTTCCCGGGTGCTCCGGGAGACATGACCGCGATGTGCGCCTTTGCGCCCTATAATCTCACCAACGTGCATCAGGTCGGGTATGACGTCATGGCCAATCGGCCGAAGCAGGCGGCCTATCGCGCCCCGGGTGCACCGATGGGGGCGTTTGCGGTCGAATCCGTTATAGACGAGTTGTGCAACAAGCTGGGCCTTGACCCGATCGACGTGCGGCTGAAAAACGCGGCACATGAGGGGACCAAGGCCAGCTATGGCCCGACCTATGAAAGGATCGGCCTGGTCGAAACGCTGGAGGCCGCGAAGGCGCATCCGCATTACTCGGCCCCTCTCGAACCGGGGCAGGGGCGCGGCATTTCCTGCGGCTTCTGGTTTAACCACGGCGGCGAGACGTCGGTTTCGCTGGCCCTGTCCGAAGACGGTTCCGCACAGTTGATGGTCGGTACGCCCGACATCGGTGGGTCGCGGGCGTCCATGGCGCTGATGGCCGCCGAAGTTCTGGGCATTCCCTACGAAAACATCCGTGTCACCATCGCCGACACCGCAACGCTGGGCTACAATGACGTCAGCCACGGCTCTCGCGTGACCTATGCCAGCGGTCTGGCCACGATCAAGGCGGCACGGCATGCAGTTGAGAAACTGTGCGGACGGGCAGCCGCGAAATGGGGCATCCCGGTCGATGCGGTGAAATGGGAAAACGGTTGTGCCGTGCCTTCCGGTCCAAATGCCGGTGACTTTGATCCGATACCGCTGGCGGACATCACCGCCGACATGGGCGCAACCGGTGGGCCGATCTCGGGCCATTTCGAAGCGACACCCGAGGGCGCAGGCGTCTCATTCGGCACGCATATCGTCGATGCCGAGGTCGATCCGGAAACCGGTAAGACCAGCGTCACGCGATACACCGTGATTCAGGACGCAGGCAAGGCGATTCACCCGACCTACGTGGAAGGCCAGTATCAGGGGGGCGCCGCGCAAGGCATCGGCTGGGCGCTGAACGAGGAATATATATATGGAGAGGATGGGCGTCTGCAGAACTCGATCTTCCTCGACTACCGCATCCCCGTTGCCAGTGACCTGCCCATGATCGATACGGTGATTGTCGAAGTCCCGAACCCCGGCCACCCGTTTGGGGTGCGCGGTGTCGGCGAAACCGGCATTGTGCCTCCACTGGCCGCCATCGCCAACGCGGTTTCAAACGCGGCGGGTGTACGGATGAAGCAACTGCCGATGTCGCCCCCGCGCATTCTGGCCGCGTTGAAGGACAATGGTTGAGGTCCACCTCTGGTCCGGCCTCCGGTCTTTGACCGGGGGCCTTCAGGTGGTGGAGGTTCGGGCCAACACCACCGGGGAACTGCTCAGGGAACTGGTGCGAGCCCATCCGCAACTGCAGGGCCCGATTGATGCGGGTGTCTCGATTGCCATCAACGGGCGCGTGATCGCCAGCGGGTTGACGGAACCGATTCCCGAAGGCAGTGAAGTCTACCTCATGCAGCGGCTGAGGGGCGGTTAGGCGTCGGGTGCCCACGGTGCGCGCCCGACCATGCGGTCAGCCTCGGCCGTGATATCATTCATGTGGGTCTCAAGACTTTGCCGCAAGACCTCGATCTGTTCCTCACTGGCCTTGCGCGGCACGGTGTCCGTCCACTCCCGGCACAAAAAGACGCCTTCGTTGCGCCAGGGCCGTGGCATCAGCAAACGATCCCAGGTGCCTGCTTCGCGACCATACCGCGTGGAATAGGTGATACCGAAGACCCGTTTCCCGGATGATCGGGCCCAGATCAAGGGGACGGTTGACGACACACGTTCCGGACCGCGGGGACCGTCGGCGGCAATCCCGATTGAGATGCCTTGCTTCATCTTGCCCAGCACTTCGCGGGACAAGGCGACATGGCGCTTGTGGCTGGACATGGCGATCGTGTCCATCCCGAAGAGTTGTTGCACGCGCCCGACCATGCTGCCTGCCCGCGCGGCCGACGTAATCGAGCATATGCGCCCCTTGTCCAATGGAAAGAAATAGGGCGATTGTGCGAGTCGTTGATGCCATAACACAACAATGACCGGTTCGGCCTGCTCTGCCAGCTTGTCCAGTTCTTCATACCCGATGCGTTGCCACCGCGTATTGCGATGAACCATGCGGATATAGCCCGCAATCCGCCGTGCAGCCCAGTTCAGGACGGCTTCGCTATTGGCAATGTTTTGACGGAGGCCCAAAGCCGCTGTCCTTCTGTTGACCAAAGTTTGTCTTAAAGAACTGCGCGCCACACGCAACTTGTTTGTCCCGTCGGGAACTGATTGAGATTGTGAAAAAGCCTCTTGAGTCCGCTGCGCGGCTGGCATATCTGGTGTCGCACCACAGGGGTATAGCTCAGTTGGTAGAGCGACGGTCTCCAAAACCGTAGGTCGCGGGTTCGAACCCTGCTGCCCCTGCCATTCCTCCCGAAAGCGGTTTTCAAAGTTGTCGCCGACACAGGAACGCCTGCCCCAATCCCGGTTTCTTCTGCCGTGGGAATAGCCTAGTGTCGCGGCAGGACAGAAACGTCTGAATGAGGATACATGTCGCGCTTTGATGGATACTTCCTGCGGCAATTGCTGGTGCTGTTTGGGTTTTTTACGCTGGTTCTGGTCGGCGTGTTCTGGATCACCCGTTCTGTCAGCCTGTTTGACCGGGTGATCAGTGGCGGCCAGTCCGCGATGGTGTTTCTTGAGTTCACGGCCCTGACCCTGCCGACGCTGATCCGGACCGTCATGCCCATGGCGGTCTTCGCTGCGGCTGTTTATGCGACCAACCGATTGAGCCGGGAAAGTGAGTTGACCGTGATGCTGGCCACCGGATCCAGCCCGTGGCGACTGGCCAGGTCGATCGTTCTGTTCGGGTTGGTGACCGGGTTGATGATGGCGATCATCAGTGTCTTTCTGCGCCCGGCTTCGGTTCAACAGTTAGAACTGCGTCAGGCCGAAGTTGCAGGGGACGTGACTGCGCAGTTGCTGAACGAAGGTGAGTTTCTGCACCCGGCGTCAAACGTGACGGTCTATATTGGCCGGATTGATCTGGACGGAACCCTGCACGAAGTGTTCGTGTCCGATCAGCGCGACCCGGAGAACTCGGTCAGCTATTCCAGTGCCACGGCTTATCTCGTCAACAACGGCACCGGCATCCATCTGGTTATGCTTGACGGGGTGGCATTGCGGCTGGATGAAGAAGGCAAAACCCTGTCGTCCACCCTGTTTCAGGACGCGTCCTACGACATCTCTGAACTGACCAACACCGAGAGCCTGACCAAGCGCAGTCTCGAAGCCATCCCAACTGTCGAGCTGATTCAGGACCGCGCGGCCGTTGCCGCTGCGGACGGCTATTCCGAGGGGCAACTGGTTGAGGAATTGCACCAGCGGTTTTCCTGGGTCGCAATATGCATTGCCGTTGCGCTGGCGGGGTACTCCACCCTGATGCTGGGTAGTTTTTCACGGTTCGGCTTGTGGCCACAAATTCTTGGCGCGTTCACCATCCTGGTTCTCTTGGAGGGCGTTCGGGGCTTTGTTGCACCTGTGGTGATTGATCAACCAGCCTTGTGGATTCTGCTTTATCTGCCGGCAATCATGGGCGTTCTGATATCGGCCCTGTTCCTCGCCGTTGCCGGCCGTCCACTGGTGCGGCATCGAGGTCGAAGACAAGCATTGGCAGCGACCGGCTGACGTCAGCTGCGCAGGTCGGTCACGCACTTTACAACGTCGGCCGCGGTTGTACTGTCCGGTCGCGACACGACGTAAAGCGGCACAACCAAGTCTCGCGCTCCGGCCACCTCGACCAACGCACCTGCGGCCAGATCCTCGCCAACCAAATAAGTCGGGAAGTATCCGCGCCCGCCGCGCATGAGCACATAGCGCAACGCCATCATGCAATTGCCCAGAAAGATGGTTTGAGCCTTGGCCTGCCGCGCCGTAAACCGCACGTGGTCCTGATAGATGTCCCCCAGTTCCAGATTAACGAACACCGAGGCACCGTCCGTCTGGGGTTCTTCGGGTTTTTCGACCAGTACCAGTCGCTCCGCGGCAAGCTCGTGAAAAACAACGCGCCGGTCCGAAAGGGTTTCGTGTGTCAGTGCTACATCCAGGACATGGGTTGCGACGGCGTCAACGACATCCAGATCGTGGTCGTAGTTCAGTGTTAGCATCAGTTGGCCAAAGCGTTGTTCAAAACGCACGGCAATATCAACCAGCAACGGATCCCAGATGCTTAGTTGTGCCCCAAGACGCAGGGCGGGCCGATGCCGCGCCTGCGTCGGCAGGTCTTTTGAGGCAAAGGACCACAAGGACACCATCTGTTCGGCATAGGGTTTGAATTCGCGACCATAGTCCGTCAGGGCCGTTCCGCCGGCGCCGCGGGTGAACAATTGCTTGCCAGCTGCTTCTTCGATCAGACGAATTCGGGCACTGACCGCCGTTTGTGTGACGTTCAGCTTGCGGGCCGCCGCGTGAAATCCGCCCGTTTCAGCCACGCATAGAAAGGTTTCGATCGCCTTGAGTTGCATAGTGAAAGTATTTTTTCATCAGGTTGATAAAATCAATTTATTTTTTTGGAAGGCTAACGTGACTTACGCTGATCGGTAAAGCCAAGTCAAAGGACACACCATGCTGGACAAGAGCCACAAACCAACCTGGACCAGTTTTGAAGAGGCAACCAAAGCCGATTGGGATGCGGTCATGGAATATGAAGAGGCGTACAATGCCGCGCTTCCGGACCGAATTCTGGATGCCATCCGGTCTCTGGACGAGGACTGGACGCCCTATCCGGTCAACCGCTATCAGCATAGCCTGCAGGCGGCGACCCGCGCCTACGAGGATGGTGCGGATGAGGAACTGGTCGTCGCCGCCCTGATTCACGACACCGGCGATATTCTGTCGCCCTACAATCATGGCGAGTTGTCAGCCGCGATGATGAAACCCTATGTCAGTGAGCGCACGCATTGGATTCTCAAGCACCATTGCGTGTTTCAGGGGTATTACTACAACCACCACCTTGGCGGAGACCGCAACGCGCGCGACAAGTATCGCGACAGCCCGTATTGGGAGCATTGCCGCTATTTCTGCCACGAATATGATCAGAAGGCGTTTGATCCTGACTATCCAACCAAACCGCTGGAGTTTTTTGAGCCCATGCTGCGCCGTGTCCTGAGCAAGGGCGAGGGGCATATGGAGCTGAATGAAACGTCCGAGAATTAACAGGCCGCCATCAGGCGATAAACAATCTGGGCGGCGGTGAAGTCCCAGGCGGCATTGCCGTCGGGTGCCAGTTCGACCACGTCAAAGCCCACACATTTGCGATGTTGTAGGGCATGTTCGACCAGTCGCAGCGCCTGATAATAGCCCAGCCCGCCCGGGACAGGTGTGCCCGTCGCGGGCATCAGCGACGGGTCGAGGCCGTCCACATCGAAACTGACATAGACCAGATCGGGAAAGTCCTCCGGCAGGTCGACCGCATGGATATTGCCGGTGACCAGTTCCTCGGCATCCACATGAAAGACGTGATTGCTCAGACGGCTTTTGGCCTCTTCGACAGACAGAGCACGCACACCGAATTGCGCCAGACGGATACCTTCTTCGGCCAGAAGGTGCATGACCGAGGCATGGGAGTGTTTCTCGCCCTGATACGCGTTGCGCAGGTCCGCATGGGCGTCGATCTGAACGAGGCCGACCGGCTGCCCCAGCGCGCGGGTCACGCCCATTACGGCCCCGTAGGTCAGGGAATGCTCTCCGCCCAAAGTGACCGGCACTTGGCCGGCATGGATGGCGGTCTCGGTACGTCGGGCAAGACGCTCCATCACGTCCGGCAATGGCCCGTCGCACTCCAGTGGGTCTTCGGTGAAGATGCCTTGAACACATGGCTCGGCATGGCCGGTGATGCGTTCCAGCTCGTTGCTGGCTTCGATGATGGCCCGGGGGCCTTTGGCGGTGCCCGAACCGTAAGAAACTGTGCGCTCCAGCGGCACTGGGATCACGCGGAAGCGTGCGTTTTTGGTACGTTCGGATGCGGTCAGTTCGCTGTCGAGGAAAATGCTCATGAAAGACGGTCCTTGAAGTCGTCATAGCCGAACTGTTTGACGATGTTCAGCTCGTCTGTTTCGCTGTTCCACAGCGCGATGGTCGGCAGGGGAACACCGTTGAACGTGTTGGTCTTGACCATCGAGTAGTGTGCCTGATCGAGGAAGGCAAAGCGTTGGCCAACTTCAAGCGGCTGGTCCCACGTATAATCGCCGATCACGTCGCCTGCCAGGCAGGAGGGACCGCCAAGGCGGTAGGTGTGGCCCGCCTCGGCCTCGTCCAATAGGGCGGGGCGATAGGGGGCCTCGATCACGTCGGGCATATGACAGGTGGCCGAGATATCGGTGATCGCCAGGGTCATACCGTTGGTGGGCAGGTCGAGAATTTCGCCGACCAGAATGCCTGCGTCCAGTGCGACGGCCTCGCCGGGTTCGAGATAGATTTCGACATTGAACTCCGCGCGGATGGCTTTGACAAAGGCCACCAGCCCGTCGCGGTCATAGTCGTCGCGGGTGATATGGTGCCCGCCGCCGAAGTTCAGCCATTTGAGTTGGCCGAGGAAGGGGCGGAGTTTTGGCTCAACGGCGGCCCACGTGCGTTGTAGAGGTTCGAACCCCTGTTCGCAGAGCGTATGCATGTGCAGGCCGTCTACTCCGGTCAGAGTGGCCTCAGTGAGTTGGCTGACAGGTGTCCCGAGGCGCGAACACGGCGCACAGGGATCGTATTTTGAGACGTCGCCTTCGGAATGCTCCGGATTGATGCGCAGACCGACCTGAACACCCGCAGCTTGAGCCTTGGCGAGGAAGCGGTCTTTTTGCGCTGGAGAGTTGAAGATGATGTGATCAGACAGCGACAGGATCTCGCCCACGTCGGTGTCTTTGTAGCCCGCGCAAAAGGTGGCGACTTCGCCGCCGTATTCCTCACGACCCAGACGCGCCTCGTAGATACCGGACGCACAAGTGCCGCCAAGGTGCTGGCGGATCAGCGGGGCCAGCGAGAACATCGAAAACGCCTTGAGCGCACTGAGGACATGTGCGCCGGATCGGGCGCCGATATCGGAGAGGATTGTCAGGTTTCGCTCAACAGCCTTTTCGTCGACCACAAAGCATGGGGTGGGCACACGACTGAGATCGAAGTTACGGAAGGCCCCGGCGTCACCGGCCTGCGTGGTCATCATGTCGGACATAACCGGCGTCTCCGTTAGGTGGAGAGGCCGGGGGCGCTGCCCCCGGACCCCCGAGGTATTTTTTGCCAGATGAAGCGAAAGCGGATCAGAATTCGACTGGGCCATCGAGTTCGTGGACTTGCCATGGTAGGCCGTGGGTGTTCAGCATGTCCATGAAATCATCGGGGTCGAGCTGTTCCATGTTCCAAACACCCGGCTCGGTCCAGTTGCCTTTCAGAACCTGTGCCGCGCCGATCATGGCGGGGACGCCGGTGGTGTAGCTGACGGCCTGGGAGCCGACCTCGGCGTAGCATTCTTCGTGGTCACAGATGTTGTAGATGTAAAAAGTCTTCTCGCCCGAGCCGTCCTTGGCCTGACCTGTGGCGATGTCGCCGATACAGGCTTTGCCTTTGGTTTCCGCGCCCAGATCACCGGGGTCGGGCAGCAGGGTTTTCAGGAACTGGATCGGGATGATCTCCTTGCCGTCATGCATCACCGGGTCGATGCGGGTCATGCCGACATTTTCCAGCACTTTCGCATGGGTGATATAGGCGTCGCCGAAGGTCATCCAGAAGCGGGCGCGCTCGATCTCGGGAAAGTGGGTGCTGAGCGACTCCAGTTCCTCATGATACATCAGGTACATGTTTTTGGGGCCGATGGCGGGGAAGTCGAACTCGACCTTGTGGGTCATGGCGGGAGAGTGTCTCCATTCGCCGCCTTCCCAATGGCGCACCTCGGCCAGCACTTCGCGCAGGTTGATTTCCGGGTTGAAGTTGGTGGCGAATTCCTGATCGTTGCTGCCGCCATTGGCGTCAAGAACGTCGATCTGGCGGATCGTATCCAGTTTGTGTTTCTTCAGCCATGTGGCGAAGACGCTGGTCACGCCCGGATCGAAGCCCGAGCCGAGGATCGCTGTCAGACCGGCCTCTTTGAAGCGCTCTTGATAGGCCCATTGCCAGTGGTATTCGAACTTGGCCTCATCCTCGGGCTCATAGTTCGCGGTGTCCAGATAATGGATGCCCGCCTCAAGACACGCATCCATCAGCACCAGATCCTGATAGGGCAGAGCGAGGTTCACGAGGATTTCAGCCCCGGTTTCCTTGATCAGCTTGACCGTGTCTTCGACCTTGTAGGCGTCCAGTTCAGCGGTTGCGATATCGACGCCGACACGTTCTTTCACCGCCCTGGCGATGGCGTCGCATTTTGACTTGGTGCGGCTGGCCAGTGTGATTTCGGTGAAGATGTCCGAATTCATCGCCATCTTGTGCACGGCGGCGTGGGATACGCCACCTGCGCCAACAACCAGTGTTTTTCCCATGGGGTTTTCTCCTCTCACAGGGGTTATTCGTAATATGTGTAGCCGTTGATCGAGTCGCGATAGGCGCTCATCAGGGTTTTGCGGTCCTTGGCTTGCAGAGTACCGGTGGAGATCGCCTCGTCCACCATTTTGCGGAAGGCGGCGACGCAGTCTTGCGGGTCGAACTCAACGTAAGACAGAACCTGGCTGATCGTGTCGCCCTCTTGTTCGTGCAGCAGGTCGAACCCGCCATCGGCGCGCAGGTCGATGGTGACCACGTTGGTGTCGCCGAACAGGTTGTGCAGATCGCCCAGCGTTTCCTGATAGGCGCCGACGAAGAACACACCCATGAAATACTCGCTGCCCTCGGGCAGGGAATGCACCGGCAGGCTGGGTGAGACACCATCGGCCAGAATGAACCGGTCGATCTTGCCATCGCTGTCGCAGGTGATGTCTGACAAAACGGCGCGCCGATCAGGCGTTGCGTTCAGATCTTGCAGCGGGACGATCGGGTGTAGCTGGTCGATGGCCCAAACATCGGGCAGGGATTGGAACAGTGAGAAATTGCAGTGGTAGATATCGGCCACTTTCTCGAGCTGGTCATCAACATCCGTTTCCAGATCATCACTGGCGGCCAGCGCCTTTAGGCGGGCCATCAGCGACAGATAGATACGCTCGGCCCGGGCCATCTGGCGCAGATCGACGTATCCACGGCGGAACAGGGCGCGCAGCTCGTTGCGGTAGAATGTGGCGTCGTTCCAGCATTCCTGCAGGCGGTCTTTGCATAAGTACCCGTGTACCGCAGCGAGGTCCGAGACCATGTGGTGATCGCCGGGCTCCACTTCGGGGCCGTTGGGGGCGTCATAAAGCGTGCTTTCCAGCACGTTGAACACCAGCATTGAGGAGGTTGCGACCACGGCCCGTCCACTTTCGGTGACCAATGTCGGGTGCGCAACTTCGGCCTCGTCCATGGCATAGGCCACGGTTTCGACCACATTGCTGCAATACTCCTCGACCGTGTAGTTGATCGAGTTCTCAGCGACCTTCTTCTCGCCCGTATAGTCCACTCCCATGCCACCGCCGAGGTCCAGATGGGTTAGCGGCACGCCTTCACGCGTCAGTTCGGTGTAGTAGCGGCAGGCCTCACCCACGGCGCGGCGGACATCGTTGACGTCCTGAACTTGGCTGCCCAGATGCGAGTGCTGCAGCTTGAGGCAATGCAGCAAACCGGCATCGCGCAGCTTGTCGACGACGGCAATCAACTGATCGGTATTCATCCCAAAGGCTGAGCGGTCGCCCGAGCTTTCCTCCCATTTGCCGCTAATCTGGTTGGTCAGCTTGACCCGCACGCCGATCAGGGGTTCGATTCCCAGTTTGTTGTAAACCTCAATGACGGTGTCAGCCTCTTTCGGGCTTTCCAGTACGATCACCGTGTTGAACCCGATCTTGCGGCTGAGGATGGCCAGTTGGATAAACTCGGCGTCCTTGACACCGTTGCAGACAATCAGAGCCTCACTGGCCAGGCGGTGCGCCAGGGCCACAACCAACTCGGGTTTAGACCCCGCCTCAAGCCCGTAATGGTATGTCTTGCCGAACTCGACGATCCGGTCCACGACTTGGGCCTGCTGGTTTACCTTGATCGGGAAAACGCCGCGATACGACCCTTTGTATCCGACACGCATAATGGCGTCGGCGAAGCTTTCGTTCAGATGTGCGATCTCGTGCTCAAGATAGGACGCGACGCGCAAAACCATGGGGGCCTTGATGCCCCGGTCATCCAGATCGCTGAGGATACCCGGCAGGCTGATCGCACTGGCTTCGGGTGCCATCGGATTGCGCAGGCCGATTTCCCCCTGCTCCGTCACCTCGACAAGGCCCTTGCCCCATTTCTCAACGCCGTAGATGGAATGCGGTGCGTCAGGCGTCTGTTTCAATCAGGTCAATCCTTGCAGAGTGGGTGTCGGTTTCGCGCCCGCCAATACGGCAGCGGTTTGATTCTTCCAAGAGTAAACTGCGTGGAAACACTTGCCGAATTTATGCGACAGATCGGATCTGGACCAGGTGGTTATCCCACTGGCAATCGGACCGGGCTTCTATCACGGGATACGTTCCGGTCACCGATCCGAAGGTTCCCGTTCCCGTCGTGAAAATTAGGCCATCCGGGGCTGCACCCAAACCACACACGTCCTCAAGTGCAAAGGCATCGGCAAAAGCGCCTTCGCTCACGTCGAACCTGAGCAGCGCATTGCCGCGCGGGCAGGTGATGGCCACCGTTTTGCCATTCGCCGAGAAGGCAATGCTGCCAGCATAGCCTTGCAGCGAGTTTTGGATACGTTCAGGGGCCGATATCAGGCGAGGTTTCTCGCCCCTGCGATGCAGTCCCAGAAGCGGCGGGTGTTCCGTTTGACTGCCTTGCCATTGCATCGCGAAGGCAACCAAACCATCACCCCGGATGGCGAGGTGGCGGATCGAATTCTTTCGCAATGCGCGTGGCAATTTAACCTGCTCCTGCACCGTCCCGGACATATCGACATAGGTCAGGTTGGGCTGCATCGTCGGCAGGTTCAGTTTGGTTCGCCCTGTGTCAGGATGTGTCTCGATTCCGCCATTTGCAACAACCAGTGTCTGGCCGTCGGGCATCATCCGCATGTCATGCGGTCCAACCCCTCCGGACGAGAATTCACCCAACCTTACGAAGCTGCTGGCGTCCCATACACTGATGATGCCGTCTCCGGCTTCATATTTGTTTTCAGTCGCATAAAACAGATCGCCATCCGCCGAGAACGTGCCGTGCCCGTAGAAATGGCGACCGTACGGAGCCTGAAGCCGCGCCACTTCGGTCCCATTCGCACAATCGATCACCGACGCAAATGTGCCGGGTCGACGGGCGAAAGCCACGGCCATTGCCTTGACCGGATGTGCGGCGGCCGCATGACCGCGAGCGGGGAGTGGAAGGGCAAAAAGGACATCCCCGCGAACACTCAACCCAGCCAGTCGGTACGTGCCATCCGGAAACAGCGCGGCGGCCAGAAAATCGGGTGCGCCGACAGATGCCCAGCCTCGGACAGGCGACAGGGCCGTGGCGGCCAGACCGGCCAGGAAGAGACGGCGGCTGGTCATGGATCAATCCCCGTCCAGCGCGTTGAATCCGGCACTGATCCCCAGTTTGGGGCCCAACTCGGTTGCCGCGATCATGCGGATATCGTTGATGGATTGCTGTAGTGCCTCGACCCGGAACCTACCTTGCGGTGTTGCGACCCCAGCCAAAGCGGGATCGTCAATGGACTGGATGCTGTCGATGGCGCGCGCGAACGCTGCGTCCAGATCCGCGGCCACATCATGGTGTTGGTAAGACAAACGTGCTGCAAGATCGCGCAGCGAGATCAGGGACAGCTCCACATGACGCAAGGAACGCCCGGACCGGTGCGCCTCAGCCCGTTTGGGGCGTGGGCGTTCGAAAGTGCCAAGGGGGCGGCCGAGCCTTGTCTCTGATGTGAATTGCAACCCCGTGGACAGCGCCTTGAACAGCTCTTGCATCGCCTCGTTCTGCGAACGGTAGGGGCTGTCCTTGCCTGGTTGCGTCAGAAGTGGCGCGTAGGCCGGCCAATCGCTTGCCATGGCCTTGGCGTTTGCGTCGATATCCTTTGCGACTGCTTGTATCAGGATGCATCGATAATTCGCGCTGCCTTGTTGGTTGAATGCGGGGTCGTAAAGCAACCGTTCCAGAGCAAGGAACCCGCGCCCCGCGATCGATGTTTCGGCATAGGCCTTTGGATTCTGAACGGCCTCGTCTTCGGTTGCGATCAGCTTTGACAGCGCTTTTGTAGTGAAGCCCTTGGTGTCCGGCCAAAAGGCCATCGCAAATGCGCGGTCGTCCGTTTCCGTTGGCCCGAACCGCAGATGGCTTGCGGAAATCCAGCTGTCAAAAGCGGTGCCATATGCCGCGCGAAGCTCGGCCGAGCCCGGGTCACACTCCAGCATGGCCTCGGTCGCCAGCGCGCCCGTCGCGTCAGACAGTTCGGAAAATCGCGGCAGGATATGGGAGCCGGTCACGTCCAGCAGGATTGCTGCGCGATCTTGTGCGAAGGCTCCAAACGGCAGAAAAAGAGTGACAAGAATAACTGTCAGGCGCATGGATCAAAGGCTCTCCAGAAAACGGATCAGGGCGTTGCGGTCTGCCTTCGGCATCGATACGACTGTGTCCCGCGCAGATTGCGCTTCGCCGCCATGCCACAGGATTGCTTCCAGCAGATTGCGGGCACGCCCGTCGTGTAAGAACTGCGTGTGACCCGATACGCGTTCGGTCAAGCCGATGCCCCATAGCGGAGGCGTGCGCCATTCCTGCCCGTTGGCGCGGGCTTCGGGGCGATGATCGGCTAGCCCCTCGCCCATGTCGTGCAAGAGCAGGTTGGTATATGGCCAAATCAACTGGAAACTGTGCTCGGGCCGGTCTTCCATGCGATGCGTGACATGGGCGGGCGTGTGGCAGGACGCGCATCCGGTTGTGTGAAACACTTCTTTGCCGCGCAGGACCTGCGGATCATCAGTGTCCCGACGGGCGGGCACGCCCAGATTTCGGCTATAGAAGGCCACAAGGTCCATGCCAACCTGATCAATCTCGGCGCCGCGCACATCGGTGTCGCCGTGGGGGGCTCGGACGCAGTTCCTCTGCGTCTCGGTGCAGTCGCCGTGCGGCATGGGGAACAGCGGGCTCGAGATGCCGATGTCACCGGCAAAGGCTCCGGCTGATTGTTCCATGACGGTGGGCATCCCGGCCTTATGCCCGAAGCGGCCCATCATCGGCTCGCCGAACTCGGTGGACCAGACAATATTCGGACGGCCGGAAATGCCATCACCGTCCACATCGTCGGGGTCGGCCTTGGCCAACAAATCCTCGACCGGGATCGCCTCCAGCAACCCCAGGCCGATCATCTGCGGCGCAACCCGCGGGCTGAGCATGGCATCCGGATGCAGGGGGCCGTAGCCCAAATCGGCCGCCTTGTAGGTCGGCCGGCGCAGCCAGGCGGTCTCACCTTCGGAGAGGTCCACCGCAATCTCTTCATAGGTAACATCAAGCCGATACTCAGCGGGATGACCGGCGAGCGCAAAATCCTGTAACTGGCCGCCATAGTTCGGATCGGGCAGGGTGGCGAAATAGCCTTCGATTTCCGCAAACCCGTCCTCGGGCGCACCGGGGATTGATATACGCAGGAACATTGAAGTCGCGCTGTCGTCTGGGCCATTGGGCGTGTGGCCCCGCCCATCCTTTATGTGACAGCGCTGGCAGGACCGCGCGTTGTACAATGGCCCGAGCCCGTCCGAGGCCAGCGTCGAAGACGGGGACGAGACCCAGATTTTTTTGAATAGCCCGTTGCCGACCTTGAAGTTCAGTTCCTGTTCGAAACTCAGATTGCCCGAGGGTTGCGAGAATGCGTCGGCGTTGTTGCGCACTCGCACTGTCGCAGCCCCGGCTGATAAGTCCTCGAACCGTTGCGGCGCGCTGAAATCGTCTGGCGCCGCTGTGACAACACTTATCCGGGCGCGTTCTTCGGCGGTTCTGGGAAGGGTGTTCAGATGAATATCCCTTAGCCCATTGGCCAGGGAGGGAGTGGCCGCGAAGGCGGCCACCGACAGGGCCATAAGGCTATTCGCCTTCGTCCATTTTGGAAGCGTTGAGTTGCGCATAATTGGCTTCGCCGATCCTTTCATAAAGGTCGAGCTGCGTCTCGAGAAAGTCGATGTGGCCTTCTTCATCGGCCATCAACTCTTCGAACAATGCCATCGACACATAGTCTCCTGCGCTCTGACAATATTCGCGTGCTTCCTTGTAGAGAGCCCGTGCATCAATCTCGGCTGCAAGGTCGCATTCCAGTGTTTCCTTCGGGTTCTGACCTATGCGCAGCGGGTCAAGTTTTTGCAGGTTGGGGTGACCTTCCAAAAAAAGTATGCGTTCAATCAGCTTGTCCGCGTGATGCATCTCTTCGATGCTTTCCTCGCGGCTTTTTTTGGCCATGCCGCTCAGACCCCAATCGTCCTGCAGTCGGTAGTGCAGCCAGTATTGGCTGACTGCGGTCAGCTCATGCCGCAGTGACTTGTTTAGATATTCGATGACTTTTGGGTCGCCCTTCATCTGCACTCTCCTGTGATACTCCGGTGCGTAATGCACGGAGCTGCATGGGTACTTCGAGATTATCGTTTGATCGCATGGTGTCTAGGAAAAGAGGCATGCATCCGCCACAATCTGCTGACTTTCCAAGGGCATGGTAGATTTTCCCGGGCGTGATGATGGCACTTGAATCCGACGTCCGCATCCAGTCGATCGCAGCGCGGATGTCGTGGTCAGTTATGTTGGTGCAGTGGCAGACGATCATGGTGACTCGACCGATTCTTATTTCTTACTCAAATAGTAAGTTATTTATCCCGGGTCCAGTTCGAATTTGCGCCGATTGACCCGCAAAGGGCCGGAAGCGCGATTTGTCGCAGGCTTCCGGCTGGTGATGTCAGCTACTGAAAGACCGCGTCCGGGTTGTCCAGGCTGTCCGATCCTTCGAACTCGATCTGATCCAGTTCCAGGGCGGCCACGATGCGCTCGATTGTCTTGGTCTGGTCGATCAATCCGTCGACACCGCTCATGATCAGAGCTTCGCCGCCGGCATTGCCGCGCTCCAGCATTTGATCATAGGCGAAACCAGCTTCGGCCGTGGTTTTTATGGTGCCCAATGCCAGCATTGTGTTTGCCAGTTTGGCTTTCATCTCGGCATCCAGCGACGGGTCGTTGGCGATCACCAGATCCGACAGAGACGCGCCGCTGATCGGAGTGCCGTCGATGCGGGTGTAATGCCCCAAGTAAACGTTCTGGATGCCGACACCATTATAATAGTGGTCGTTGTGGGTGTTGTCGGCAAAGCAGGAATGCTCTTCTTCGGGGTCGTTCAGCATCAGGCCAAGACGCATCCGTTCACCTGCGGTTTCGCCATAGGACAACGAGCCCATGCCGGTGAGGATTGCACTGACGCCTGCGGATGCGTCGGCAGTCAGCGCAACACGTGCCTCGCCACCGTCGGCCCATTGCGCGGTCATCCATTCCAGATCGCTGACCAGGAGGTCGGTGGCTGCACTCAGAAACTGGGCACGGCGGTCGCAATTGCCGCCCGTGCAGCCGTCACCCTGCGCATAGTCGGACCAGGGGCGGTTGCCTGCGCCAGCACCGTGGCCGTTCATATCCTGACCCCACAGCAGGAATTCGATGGCGTGATAACCGGTGGCTACGTTGGCCTCGATCCCGCCGGCCTCGTGCAGCGTCTCTGCCAGTAGTTCGGGTGTGATTGCGCTGGCGTCGATCGAGTTGCCCGACAGTTCAAAGTTCGGGTTGGCGATGACGTTCAGCACGGCAAACTCGTTCTCATCCGTCGCGCCGCCATAGGACGTGTCGACGTAATCGATCAGTCCTTCGTCCAGCGGCCACGCGTTAACCTTGCCTTCCCAGTCATCGACGATGGCGTTGCCAAAGCGGTAAACCTCGGTCTGCTGATACGGAACACGTGCGGCGATCCAGGCAACGCGCGCCGCGTTCAATGTGGCGTCCGACGGATCGGCGATCAAAGCGTTTACGGCGGTCTGCAGCGCCTGCGCTGCGATCAGGCTGTCTTCGTATTTGGCTGCGGCAATGTAGGCATAATTGTTCAGTACATCGGATTTTGCCGGCGCATCGCCGGCTGAAGCGGCGGTTGCAACGCAAAGCATCAAGGCGCTGGTGGCAGCAAACAATCTGGGCATGAGATTTGGATCTTTCCTGTCAGAAATGGCAAAGAGAACGACTTTGCAGCAAGGTTTTCACGGTGAATTAACTGAGTGATTTAATCAACTATGTCAACCTGAGTTTTATTGTCAGAAATGAGGGCCTCAATTGATATCCGGCGCCCGCCTCCCCATATCTGGGGGGATTCGACGCAGCGGCTTACGTTGCGCGACCGCCTAAACAGGATAAAATGAACAGCGTGATTCTCTTTGTGGTGGTACCCGGTTAATGAAGTGCGCGGTTTTTGCTTTGTCCCTGTGCCCTGCGGCCCTACAGGCTCAGGCAACACAGCTTCAGGTTCCCCACGAGCATGGTTCCGGGAGCCTTGGTATCACCCTTTCCGAAACAGAGTTCACCCTGTCGCTGGCCGTGCCGAGCGCAGATATCGTCGGGTTTGAACGTCCCGCGGAAAACGACGATGAGCGTGCACTTGTCGCGGTTGCAATCTCGGATCTGTCAAAGCCGCTGGAGCTGTTTGTTACTTCTGAAGAAGCCGGATGCATGACCGGTTCGGCCAACGTCATATTGACCGGCGAAAGTCTCGGTCAGGACGACAGTGCATCTGATGACACCACCCGGCTTTCCGAGCCCCCGGAGCATACCGAGTTTCAAGCGGATTACGTGATTACGTGTCAGGATATGATGGCCTTGGAAACCATAGAATTCGCGTATTTCGACCGTTTCGAAGGAACCGAGAAGCTGCATGTGCAGATCGAAAGCTCCGGTGCAATCCGGTCCATCGAAATGACGCGCGCGACACCGTTCCTCGATCTTTCGAAGCTTCGGTAGTCATGCGGCAGTCAAGTTGTTGCGATGCCAGCGCCGGTCGGTGCAGAGAGAATGGAATTCAGGGTGAAGGTGCCGGCGGGTCGAATTCGTGTTGATTGAGCCGAGGTAGCTTTCAGCGGCCTAGTCATGATGTGTGCGGGTACAGCACGCGGTTTTGAAGCTTTTGCAACAGTGCCAGACCAAGCTGCCCAGGCGAAAAATAGAACTGTCCACACCGATGTATTTGCACCGGGATTTGCGGGTCCACCGCTTCTCTATCAAGGCGTTGGTGAAATCCGCAGACGTTGTTGACGCGGTGCGTCAGGGACCGAAAGTAGTTTCTATCCTTACCAGTGACGACTCTGGCTAGGTCGCGACAGCCACCAGTGAGCCAGCCCAACCAACGACAACGGCGAAGGTGTTCAAAGTTCCTTGAAACCGGATTTTATTCTTCCAAGTTAGAGCGATGTTTTTTGCAGTTTGTAAAGGAGTTTGGTGTCCCACGCCTCATCTATATTGACGATATACAATTGCTTACCCCAGAGTGAAGAGCACCTATGTTTTGGGTTACGTTGAGTCGGCACCCAAACCCTGCGGGAAGCTTCCTAGCAAATAACCTGCAAGTCTGAATTAGCCTTATGGTGGGTCTCACAACCAACGCCAACTGAGTCAATGGCTTCCAGCCACGAGCTCCGGCAAAAACATCACGATCTGCGGAAAGGCAATGAACAGTCCGACAGTGAGGATATCTGCTGCAATGAAAGGCAGCACGCCGCGAAAGATGCGTTCGATCGGTATGTCTGGACGTGTTCCCGACACAACATAACAATTCAGACCAATCGGCGGCGTGATCAGTCCAATCTCGACCATTTTGACGAGAATGATCCCAAACCAGATCGGATCAAAACCGAGGCTCAGAATAACCGGATGTATGACCGGCAGCGTTAACAGCAACATGCCGATGCCGTTCATGAACATCCCTAAAAAGGTGTACATCAACAAGATTATAAGCAGGATTGCCATCGGTGGGTAAGGCAGTTCTGAAACCCAGTGGGCCACCGTCGTTGGAAGCCCGGCAAAGCCAAGAAACCTGACGAAAGTTACGATACCCCACAACACCGAAAAGATCATAACCGAGAGTTTGACGGTCTCCAGAAGCGAGCCATTCAAACTGGCGAAGCTCAGCTTGCCGTGAAGCAGTGTATAGAGAAAAATGGTACTCGCACCCAAGGCGCCTGCCTCGGTGGGTGTCGCCCAACCGGTGTACATGCCGCCAACAATGATCCCGACAACTAAAAGAATGGGCAGCATACCTGGCATGCTACCAAGGCGCTCTCTCCAGTCGATCCCTTTGATCGACGGTCCCAGCGATGGCTTCATTTTGAACATAGCCATCAAAAGGCCAATGTAGATCATTGCGGAAATGATCCCTGGTACAAAGCCGGCTAACAGAAGATCGCCTATGCTCTCCTCCACAATGATGCCGTAGATCACGAGGATTGCCGACGGCGGTATCAGCGAAGCCAGCGTGCCCCCGGCCGCAACGACGGCTGCCGAGATTTGCTTTTGATAACCACGGCTCAACAGTTCCGGTATCGCTACTCGTGAGAACACTGCAGCTGTTGCACTGCTGGCACCCGACACCGCACCAAACGTTCCTGCGGCAAAGACCGTTCCAATGGCCAATCCACCCGGGAGCCAGCCCATCCAGGCGCGGGCAAATCGGTAGGCGCCAGCGACAAGCCCGCTACTTTGAGCCAGAAAGCCAATCAAGATAAAGAGCGGGAGCACCGACAGTGAATAGGAGGATACCTCAGAAAAGGGCGAGATACCCGACACGCCAACGGCCACCGACCAGCTCTTTAACCAAGCAATGCCCAGGAAACCAACGATTCCGGCGGCAATAAAGATGCGCACTCCAAGAAGAATCAAAACGATTAATGCAACAAAGCCCAAAAGGCCGATAGCAGTGTCTGTCATTTGGAATTCCGACTCAATCGACCGCTTCGCGTAGCGGATCGAGTTTATGGGGCACGGCAAGTGGGTCAGTGTCCGGCCATGCAATCATTCGGGCAATTGCAATAAACTCTACGGAGAGGCGCACAAGCAGTAGGCTCAGTCCTAACGCAGCGGCCAGCTTGCTGGGCCAGATCGGCCAACCCGCCGTCATCGTAGAATCGCCAATCCCGTAGGAGCTTGCAAAATACCGCCAAGCGCCGGGGCAGACTGCAAGCAGGAAACACAATGCGACGACTGTCGTTAGCGCATGGGCAACCCAATAGAGGCGGCCTTTCAGCATCCTCAGCAATAGGTCCATCCGCAAATGGCCATCCCGTCTGTAGCAATAGGAGATCGGCAGGATGGCGAAAGCGACGATTACCAGTTCGACTGATTCAAGGTATGCAGGTATTGGCCGATCGAACATGCCTCGCATGATGATCTCGGCTGACCCGGCGACCATGATGCCGAAGATGGTGACTGCCCCGATCTGTGCGGTAACCCGCTCGGCTGCGAATAGTCCGCGGTCAACCCGAGCCAGTAGCTGAGCGCCTTTCAATCCGCTCATTGCGTACTCATGGCACGCGCTTCTACGAGCAGCATATCGAAAATTTCCTGCGCGGGAATACCTCTTTGGGCGTTCTCAGTGACCCAATCATCCCAGATACTGCGCCCAGTTTTGTCGATGAAGCTCTGCACCTCCACAGGGTCAAAGCGCACTTCGGTAAGGCCCATCGCCGCCCATTTGGGCAAGTTCAATTCATCGACTTCGCGATAGGCCTCCAACAAAGCTGCATGCCCAAATGGCACGGCGTCTTGTAGAACCTCGCGGTATTGTTCCGGAAGGTCATTCCAGGCGTCGATGTTGATCAATGTTGGCACGGTGAAGGCGCCGATCCCAAAGTCTGCCGTGTACCAATCCGATAAGTCGTCCAGTTTGAACGCAGAAAACCCATAGTACGGCATAGCGACGGAGTCGACCATACCACGTTCGTAGCCCTGATAGATCTCGGGTGAAGGAATAGCGACCGTCGTCGCCCCGAGGAGTTCCATAGCCTTGCCGCTGCTGGCAAGAGCCCGTACGCGCAAACCTTGGAAATCCTCCAAGTTTTGGGGCGGCGCGCCTTTGCCGATCAGCGTGTTCTGAGGGATAATGTTGTCCATCAAAACCAGGGCATTCCAGCGACCAAATTCATCCTTGACGATCTGGTTGTTGTAAAAGCTCTCGCGCAGCGCGATGGTATCCTCAAGGCCGTCCACAGGGAGGAAGGGCAGCATCAGCGCCGAAACAGCAGGCGTCTTGGCGGGGCCGAAACAGACGCAATAGAGCGCCATTTCAAAAGCACCGATCTTGATGTTGTCTAACTGATCGCGGCCCTTGCCCAAAGCCCCTCCAAAATGAACAGCAATGGTGAACTTGCCACCCGTTTCTCGCTCCACGTGATCGACAATCGCCTCAATCCCTTTTGTAAGGTGGCGCTGCGGACCAAAAACATTGAGATCCCAGTGCACGACCTCGGCGTTCGCCATCGCAACCGAAGCGCCAGCGAACCATGCAAGGCAGCCAGCCGATACGATCTTGATCGTTGTTTTCATCATATCCTCCCATTCGTCAAAGCTGTCGACGTGGTGCTTCAAGTTTCGGTCTTCCACAATGTTGTAACTACAACATAGGCACCAAGCATCGTCGATCAGCAGCTCCAGATCATGTCCATTTCCAGGGGTGAGGACCGAGGCAAGCCGCAGCGCCTCGTTCCACGTCCAAACAAAAAGTGCAGTCTGCTCTCACGAGTATTCCGGTCCATCGTCATAGCGCTCCTACGGATGTGATCATTCCAAATTGAAACATTAAACGTCCAATATTGATTTTGGTGCCTGCAATACAGTTTCGGTATGGCGGCCCATGCGGATTTGGTATCGCCGCTTCACATTTTGGTATTTGACCGCATCGCGTTTTAGTCAAAGAAATGGGCGCGTCAGGCCATCGGACTGGACTGGCAGGTGGACATATGAGGACACAGCTATGACAATTGGCCCACTACCTCGGATGGCATCGGTGAAACTGGGTGCCCTAGATGTGCATGCAGCTGTCGATGGAGTGGCACCGGCCCGCCTGATCACAGAAATGATGTTGGGAGGCACGGAAGATCTGGTCCATGCCAACCGCGAGTGGCTTGAATGCAACTATGTCGACAGCAACTCGCAAAGGCTCATTCTGGCCTATCAGTCCTTCATCGTGAAAACGCCCGAAGCAACGATTCTCGTTGACTGCGCCGTTGGCGAGGATGGTGAATATGCGCTGCGCCCGGATTGGCACCACGCCAAGTCTGACTGGATGAACCACTTGGGCCAGGCCGGCGTCGCTCCAGAAGACATAGACATTGTCTTCCTCACGCATCTGCACATCGATCATACGGGATGGCTGACTCGAAAAACCGCGGATGGCTGGATGCCAAGTTTTCCCAAGGCGAGGCATATGACAACGAAGATCGAATTCGACTACTGGGCAAAGCATCACGCCGAGTTCCCATTTATGGAACGTTCGATCCCGGATTCCGTCGCTCCTGTCGCGGCCGCGAACCTGTTTTCTTTCATTTCGCCTGGCGATGAGATCGCCGACTCTCTTTTTGTCGTGGACTTAGCTGGGCACTCCCCCGGCATGGTGGGCCTTGAATACCGCACCGACGGCAAGGTCATCGCTGCTTTCAACGGCGACCTGATGCATCACCCCTTACAAATGACGGTTCCGGAGATGTCTACACGGTTCTGCTCCGACCCAGACCAAGCTGCCCGCGTGCGGAGGGACAAGCTTGAGGGGTACTGCCGCGACGAAACGGTTATGTTCTGTGGCCATTTTCCGGGGCGCAGCGCTGGTCGCGCTGTTGCTTCGGGCCAAGGCTACAAGTTCGCACCCTTAGACTAGACCGTATCAACATGTGCGAGTTGGAAAATGGTATAAGCCAAAAAAGCTACAAACTGGTTCACCGCCTGAAGAGCACCCCAAATGGGAGATACCATGGAACATAATGCCAAAAGCGAGAGTAACGATTGGCATACAAATGAAGTAGACGCAGGATACGAGGCGATCTGCACTAGGTTTTGTAGCGCGGTGCAGAATGAAACGGCAATCCTTCCTGACAACATGCGCAAGGTCATTGAGGCCACTTCGGCATTTGCAAACCGCGACTGGGAACAGCTGCGTCGGCTTGCAATCGAGTCACCTCGTATCGGTCTGAGCGCCGAGGAACTAGCCGAGATTTGCCTTCAGACGGGAATCTATACCGGCATGGCCTCGCTTGGCCGCGCGCTGACAGCTATCCGAGCGGGGCTTGAAGAAACAGGTCGCTCGCTAAACTTCGCGCCCGGCCCTGACTTAGACACCGAACTGCTGGCGCTTAACCTACGTAAGTCCCTTCACAGTGATCGCTACGGATTGGGGCATGCAGACGAAAGCCGATTTTTTTCGGGGCCGCTCTACAGCATCGTTTCACGTATCGGTTACGGAGAAATCTGGTCGCGCCCTGCGCTGAGCCTCAAGCTGCGGCTCTGTTGTGCTTTGGTGGGAATGACGATTGCCAGCCCGTCGGAGTTGCTGTGCAAGTTTGCCCGCACTTCACTCGATAATGGCTATAGCAAGGAGCTGTTGCGCGCTGTCATGTTCGAAACCGTTTTGTACCATGGCGGGCCGCGAACTCTGTTTGCCTTGATGGCTGTGGAGGATAGCCTAGAGCTGTCGAACTGAAGCGCAAAGGCAATAAAGGCTCCGATGGAACTCAAGCAATTTCGATATTTTCTTGCGGCCGCGGAACTCGGCAATATCGGTATGGCCGCGCAGCGCCTTAACGTATCGCAGCCGCCGGTGACGCGAACCATTCACGCGCTCGAAAGGGAGCTTGGCTTCGACTTGTTTGTGCGCACACCGAAGGGCGTCTTGCTGACCGAGGCAGGTATCCAGTTTCAGAAGGATGCAACGCGCGTTCTGGAAGAGGTAGAGTTTTCAAGGATGCGAGCCCGGGAAGCTTTCCTTGGAAAACTGGGCCGGTTTGACATCGCTTACTTCGGTTCGGTCGTCAGTTGTTTCGTTCCCGATCTTCTCCGACGGTTCTGCGATAAACATCCCGGGGTCGACATAACCCTGACTCGTATGAACCACCATGCACAAATGGTTGCGCTTCGGGAGCGAAGACTGCACATAGGCTTCGGTCGCTACCACAGGTCCGAAGCGGGGATAGCAACGCGTACGCTCACCCAAGAGAAGCTCTATGCGGTCGTTCGCGACGATTCGGAATTCGCAAAAGGCACAGGCGTGAGCATGGCTGATCTTCGCGCGCGACCGGTTATTTTGTTTCCGAGTTCAGAACGACCGAGTTTTGCCGATCAGGTTATTGCAGCGTTTCAATCCCGGGATTTGATGCTCAACGTTCAGAGCTTTGCTGAGGACAGCGCCTCGGCTCTGGCTCAAGTCGCATGCGGAAGTGCATTCAGTATAGTACCGCAGTCTATAGCGCAGCAAAGACATCCATCTCTTGTATTCTTACCAATCGAGGATTTGAAACTGACCATACCTCTGAGCTGCGCGTATATCGAATCCTCAGAATTGAGGGCTCCCATTCTGGATCGTTTTCTCCCATATTTGGATACCATTTCGACGGGCGGTTGGCCGCGTCGTGCAACCTGATCATCCTATTATCGCCATAGTTTTAAGTGCCACGGCGAATGCGGGTGCATCGGTTGATATCCGCCCGCTTACAATGGCATTAGCGGCAATCCCGATCCAAGCGCGCAATCCCAGCTTCAACGGCAGGGCGCGCGGCTATACGATCATGCCAGTTTGCAACGTTTCGGAAGGCGGTGATGTCGATCTGCTGCTTTTCAAAACGCATGATCCAGGGCCAACACATCATATCGACGATCGAGTATTCCCCAATGATGAAATCTCGTCCCTCAAGTCGTTCATTTAAGACGCCATAAAGTCGCTTTCCCTCCGTCAGATAACGTTCTTTGGAATAGCCGTTGTTTTCAGGAGCGCGGTGATTGAAGTGGTGAAGTTGCCCGAGCATCGGGCCCAGCCCGGCCATCTGCCAGTATATCCATTGCCTTGCCTCAAGGCAGGCATCCTCGTCTTTGGGCCAAAACTGCCCGGTCAATGCAGCGAGATAGTCGAGGATGGCGCCGCTTTCAAAGATTCTGATTGGCGGCTTGCCCTGTCGCTCGTGTAAAAGAACGGGCATTTTGGAGTTCAGCGTCAAGGCAACAAACCAGTCTTCAAACTGCTCGCCCTTGGTGATGTCAACAGGTACGAACTTGTGTTCCAACTTCATTTCGGCCAACGCGATGGAAACCTTGTAACCATTTGAGGTGTTCCATCCATAGAACGTGATCATTCCTGTTTTCTCCCTCGATGTCCTGGCATGTTGAATTCGTCCGCTGTGGCCAAGGCGAAACTTGGACGTGCAGTGATGCGTTGAAACCATGTGCCGACGTGCAAGGGCAGTTCGATGTCGTAGGCCAAGCCAATCATCCGGTTGATGCAGATGCCTTGTGCTATGTCCGCCAAGGAAAATGCGCCAACCAAATGATCGCGGCCCGACAACTGCCTGTCCATCACCATCAGCAGAAGATGCAGCTTGTAGATTATTTCTGGCGCTGTCGGGTGGTCTGATGGAGTGATCCCTGCCCGGAAAACCTCTTGGAAGAGTAACCGGACATTCGGCCAGAAGACTATCGTTGACCAATCCAGCCAGCAATCAATGGTAGCGCGATCGCGCTCGGAGTTGCCATAAAGCTGTCCGTTCTGTCGCGCGAGGTGTCGTAAGATGGCCTGGCTTTCCCACAACGCAAAATCGCCGCATTGCCAAACGGGAACCGTGCGGTTCGGGTTGACATTGAAAAAGGCCTCGGTTTCGGTGCCGCCATGCTGTCCGCCAACGATCTGCCGACGGATGTCCAGATCGAGTTCTGCGACGATCCAAAGTACTTTTTGAACGTTGGACGATGAACCACGTCCCCATAGGATTGGTGTATCGCTCACTTTCTTAACAAGCCCCCATGTCGGAAAAGGTCAGCGGAAGATGCGATGTGCAGATTAATTGGGATGGCTAGGATCCGGTCCGGGTCTCCGGGCGAACTAGCGGGATGAGCTTCGGTTTTTCGCCTCCCGTCAGGCGCGTCACCGGCCGTCCAAATATCGCAGATACTCGGTTTGCACGCCGCTATTTCGACCCGTGAACACCGGATAGCCCGGCTGTGCAGCAGATGCGCGCGCGCATTGACTAAGTGGCAAGCGAAACCAGATGCCACACGAACGGCGCGAACGAACTGCCAAATGATTGACCATTTGAATATCAAGAAGAATATGGAAGCGTCCGCCATTACATTACGCCTTTGGCCGGCTTCCGCGCCAAGCACGTTTCAAAAGCTCTGTCAGGGCATCCCTCTCAAGGATTTGAGGATTGAAATATGGGTTCTCTAGAGTGATTTCGACGGCACGTGCAATACCGTCTTCTGGCATAGCGATGTCCTTCAAAGCGGTGGGCGCACCACCTGATTTGGCAATGTCGAACAGCGCTGTTGCAGGGGTGTCCGAGTTTGTGGCTCGGCGCAAGGTATCCATTGCTCCTGGAATACCCGGCGCGTTGTAGGCGATCACGTGCGGCAGAAGCACAGTGTGGGTTTCGGCATGCGGAAGATCAAAAGAGCCACCCAGCACATGGCAAAGCTTGTGGTGCAGCGCCACGCCACCAGCCCCCAGACACACGGCACATAACCATGCACCGTAAAGTGCGTCGGAACGCGCGCCGATGTTGTTCGGGTCGTCTTGAACGCCGTGCAGAGCAGCCACCATCTTTGCAATGCCGTCTTCCGCCATCAGCGCCAGAACTGGATTCGCCTGCTCGGCATAAAGCGCTTCGACCGCGTGTGCGATTGCATTCATGCCGCTTGTAACGGTCATCTGCAGGGGTAGGGTGAGCGTGTGGTTCACGTCGTAAATAACGGTCTCTGGCAGTACTTTCAGTGTGCGCTGTGTGGTCTTTTTTCCATCTTCCGTTTGACCGACGATCGGGGTCATCTCGGAACCTGCGTATGAGGTCGGCAGCACGACCTGCGGCGCGTCGTTTCGCAAGGCGATGGCTTTGCCCAGCCCGATCGTGGACCCGCCCCCAATGGAGACAACGCCATCGGCACCGGTTGCCGCGAATGCCTGCATGGCACGTTTGGTCACTTCAATCGGCGTGTGCATTGCAGCTTCCGAGAAAACCCCCGCGGATATGTCTCCCAGGAGGTTGGAGAGCGCTTGCCCTTCTCCGGCCTGTGGCTGGGTAGTCAGCACCAGTGCTTTTGTAATTCCCAAAGCGGCAACTTCATCGGTCAGCCGTTGTGTGGTGCCAACACCGAATACAACCCGCGCCGGCAAACCAGTGTAGACAAAGTCCCTCATGTTTTCTCCAAGCAGTCCACTTTTGGACTTCTTATCGGGAGCAAATATCACCTTGTCCAATATCTATAGTGGACCTTTTTGATACGCGATCCGTATGATAAAACGCTCTGGACGCGCCGGCTGTCCCCACGGCGACGCCTCTCGTCTTCGACATTGTCTTGGCATGGAGTGACGTCTGGTTCACCAGTTCGGATTGGGAACAAATAATGGTTCTGCAGGACTTCCGCAGGTCGTCCCAAAGTGACGTTCGACACCCAATAAGTTGACCAACCAAACCGCGGAGCCCGGAAACAAGCCTTAGCTAGCTTTTATCTTTACACGCAGCCTGCACAGCTAAGGCAGAGGACGGTCCAAGAAGCGTCTGCTACTTCGGTCCAGTTTGGTTAGAGTTACCTCGAGATCCCTACATCACCAGCGGAGATCATCCGGCTTAACGTACCAAATGCCATGCGCGAACCGCACAATCTGCCAACAATTGCACTCTCATTGGCACCGGCTTGTGCGGCTGCGACTGCGCTAGCTATTGCCTCGTCGAAGCCCTTACGTCTTCAAAGCAACATAAACAGTAGGGTCCAATGGATTTGCTCTGACCGCTAGCCTTGCTTTGAAAACGGGTTCGAGCACTGCGCGCAGGGCGGTGCAGGTTGCTGCAATCTTTTCTGGCGTCCTCTCGGGTTTGGCGAGATATTGAATTTCCATGTTGGCCACTGACTGTTCGCTCATGCCCATCACCGGGACCACCGCCAGTTGGCAGGCGGATGCCGGAACAGACAGTTCCCTGCACAGGCTTTCGCGAAGAGGTGCCAGTACGGCGCGGATTGCGTCTTTCCTTTGCTCGAAAACGGCATCATCCACGAATATCTTGACGTTAGGCATAGCTGTTTCCTCTTTCGGTCTGATTTGCACTCCCAGAATGGCAGCTTCAAGAGAGGTTGTTTGAATACTTGCATTTGTCGGCAATGCAAGCAAAACCGCTACAACAGTGGTCAGAAAATATATTGCGAGCACCTTGCGAAAGAGCAGCTGGCACTTGAGAACTTTTGCGGCAGTGCCAGGCGATCGTCGACTTACCATTTATCAGAACTCACAGGATATGATCACGCCTGGGCGCGGCTCTTCCTGTCAACCCTTCATGTACTTTGCTATAAGATCTGTGATGGAATATGCACTGACCTGGTACCGCGTATTGGGCGTCTAGGGTTTGACAAGCTGGCCGCATTTCCGCCGCCACAAATCGTCCAACCCTGGATAGTCTGGTTGCCAAAACAGAGTGGGAACAGCCGCTCAGTTTCCGTCTTTGACGAGGCGGAGATTGTGTACATTGAGCGTGCCGCATAGCGGCACGTGATGCCTACCGGATTTATGTTGGATTCCCGTCTGCTCGCACATGGGGGAGATGCGTGACGGCGGCGGCCCTGCTCACAACCTACTTTAAGTGCGTTCATCGACCAATCTGGCATGGCACCGTATGCCGCCCGTTTATATACGATCCGTATGAAACTTGGCTGAGATTGAACGCGGGCGCGAACAGGACTATGTAAAAACTGCCCAAAAAGGTCTGACTCGGCACGTGTTCCGTCGCTAGTTTGATGTTTGACACGCCCGCGTTGGTTAGTGGCCACGAACAGTGGCACGGCGGCGCTGCATGCCACATCTGAGGCTGCCACGATGTTTTCCTGCCCGGTCACAAAAAGGTAATGGGCGGACTGAAACATGTTTTGGTCTAAACTGTTTGAGCTTGGATTTTAATCGTTCGGCCTTTTGGCCAAAATCGGAACAAGCACTTTGGCTCAGATTGTGCGTGGAAGCGGCTTAACCAACATCGGCAAGCGGTTGGTTCAAACCAAGCCCCACCTCAATCGGCACTAAATTTATCTGGCAGCGCATCACGGAGAAGCCCCAGTTGTGTCTTTTCTTTGTCGCCTGAGCGAATGGTTAGGCCAATCGAGCCAATCGTGTCCGCTGTATCGACCGGCAGAAAGGCTAACCTTCCGACCTGTACGGCTGGCAAGGCGGCGCTTCGTGAGATCGCCCAGATAGCATCGCTTGCTGTAAGCAAATGTTCGGCAACAGATGCGTCGGTCGTTTCGATGCGGTCATCGGGCATGCCAACTCCTCGCGCCATCAGAAACGTATCAACAGCCGGACGGACAACGGCATTAGCCGCCGGCAGGATCATTGGGTAATCACTGATCTTTGCCAGTTCGACTGGCCTGTGGCTCAGCGGATGTCCAACCCTGACCACAAACGCGAGCCGGTCAGCATAGAGTGGCTCGAACTCCAGGCCGTCAAGCGCCGCAACTGGTGCCATGCGACCGATCACCACGTCCAGATGTCCCGCCCGCAAGCGCGGCAAAAGTTGGTCACCCGCCCCTGTCTCGATGCGGATCAATAGACGCGGCGACAATCGGCGCAGATCAAGCACCAAGGCCGGAACCAGCGTTGAGGCGACAGTTGGCAAAGCTCCGATGGAAAGTTCAGGCGTGGTCTGTGCACCGCTTCCACTTACCAGTTCGAGGCCGGTGTTTAGCTGGATCATCGCAGCCTCGGCATAGCGCAACAGTAGTTCGGCCGGTGGCCTTGGCACTAGGCGCCGACCCGTCCGCTCAAACAAGCTCACGCCCAGCATCTGCTCAAGGTCGCTCAGCCGTCGGCTGGCAGCCGATTGCGTGATGCCCAGCGCCTGCGCCGCCGCCGCCAGGCTGCGCATATGATAGGCTTCGGTGAAGCAGCGCAGATGCCGGAGAGAGACGTTGCGATTAAGACTCATGATTTTTTCTCAACGCATAACCATAAGAAGTCAATAAAGGCGACAATATTCTCATGTTATAGCAGTTTTGTAATTGTTGGGGAGACCCATGGCCAAACATATTCCACTTGCCGATGCCGTGTGCAGACATTTGAGCGCTGGGTCAACTGTGGCGTTCGAGGGCTTTACGCATTTGATTCCGTACGCCGCCGCACACGAGGTGATCCGCCAGAATATCGGCGACCTGACGCTGGTTCGTATGACGCCTGATCTGATCTATGACCAACTGATAGGCATGGGTTTGGTCAAGAAACTGATCTTCTCTTATGCCGGAAATCCGGGCGTTGGCCTGCTGCAGCGGCTGCGCGACGCGGTAGAAAATGGCTGGCCAAAACCGTTAGAGATTGAGGAGCACTCCCACGCTGCCATGGCCAATGCCTACGAAGCGGGTGCCGCCGGTTTACCCTGCGCAGTGTTCCGGGGCTATCTGGGCGCAGAGCTAAAAGACGTGAACCCCAACATCCGGTCCGTTACATGCCCATTCACCGGTGAGGAACTGGCCACAGTCCGGTCCATTCGACCCGACGTCACTTTCATCCACGCCCAGAAAGCTGACAGGGAAGGCAATGTGCTTACCGAGGGTATCGTCGGTGTGCAGAAGGAAGCGGTTTTGGCGGCGAAGACAGCAATTGTCACCGTCGAGGAGACCGTCGATGATTTGAACACTCATCTCAACGCCTGCATCCTGCCGTACTGGACGATTGACGCTATCTGCACGGTGCCGGGCGGTGCGCACCCTTCCTATACACACGGTTATTACCAGCGTGATAACGCCTCCTATCTGGCCTGGGACAGAGTCGCTGCCGACCGTGATGCGTTCCGGGCGTGGATGAAAACCCATGTGCTCGACACAACTCCTCAGATATTTACCGAGCGCGTCGCCGAGATGAGGAGCGCAGAATGACCGAGTTTACATCGGACGAAATGATGACAATCACTGCGTCTCGACTGTTGCGAAACGACGATGTGTGCTTTGTGGGCATCGGCGCGCCATCTGCGGCCTGTAACTTAGCGCGCCTGACCCATTCACCAGGTATCACGCTGATTTATGAGAGCGGCACCATAGGAACCGCGCCGGACGTTCTGCCGCTTTCGATCGGCGACGGCGAATTGTGTGACACGGCGCTGACGACGGTGTCGGTTCCGGAGATGTTCCGCTATTGGTTGCAGGGCGGACGGATCACAATTGGTTTTCTGGGCGCGGCGCAGCTAGACCGGTTCGGCAACATCAACACGACCGTAATCGGCGAATACGACAAGCCCAAGGTGCGGCTGCCTGGCGGCGGCGGAGCGCCCGAGATTGCAGCTTTCTGCCGAGAGGTTTACATCACCATGAAGCAGTCCAAGCGCAGCTTCGTCGAGAAAATCGACTTCGTAACTTCTTTTGGCCATGGCGCGGGCGGTGATCACCGGCGGCGACTCGGTATGACCACAAAGGGGCCAATGCTTCTGGTCACTGATCTTGGTATTTGGAAACCGGACTGGGAGACCAGGGAATTCACGGTCACGTCCCTGCATCCCGGTGTCACCCGAGCGCGGATGCAGGAGACAGTGGGTTGGAACATTCGTTATGCCGACATGGTCCAGGAAACACCGGTGCCAACTCTTAAGGAGCTTGAAGTGCTGCGCGATCTCAAGGCTCGGACCGCTGCCGCACACCAGCAAAAGCAGACACTATGACCGATGCCTTTATCTGTGACTATGTACGTACGTCTATCGGCCGCTTCGGGGGCGCTTTATCGTCCGTGCGTGCCGATGATCTCGCAGCCATCCCGCTCAAAGCACTGAAGGACCGAAACCCCAATCTCGACCCTGCCGCAGTAGACGAGGTGATTTACGGCTGTGCCAATCAGGCGGGCGAGGACAATCGCAACATCGCTCGAATGGCGGTGCTGCTCGCGGGCCTGCCGGAAACGGTGCCGGCCACCACAGTCAATCGTCTATGCGGCTCGGGAATGGATGCGCTGATCATGGCCTCGCGCGCGATCAAAGCCGGCGAAGCTGACTTGGTGATCGCTGGCGGGGTCGAATCCATGTCGCGTGCGCCCTTCGTTATGCCCAAGGCCGAAATGGCCTTTTCGCGTTCCAATGCCGTATACGATACAACCATCGGCTGGCGTTTCGTCAATCAGTTGATGAAGAAACAGTACGGTATCGATTCTATGCCGGAAACCGGCGAAAATGTTGCCGAGGATTTCCAGATCAGCCGTGCCGATCAGGACGTGTTCGCGCTCAGAAGCCAAGAGCGCGCGGCGAAGGCCATTGCATCTGGTCGGCTGGCTAGGGAGATTACACCGGTCACTATCCCACAGCATGGAAAAGACCTGATTGTCGTCGACACCGACGAGCATCCACGTGCGACCACGTTCGAAAATCTATCCAGCCTGTCGACGCCGTTCCGCGACGTTGGTTCAGTGACCGCCGGTAATGCTTCGGGTGTGAATGATGGGGCGGCTGCCCTGATTGTCGCCTCTGAGGCTGCGGTCAAGCGAAAAGGTTTGAACCCAATTGCCCGCGTTTTGGGCGGCGCAACGGCTGGCGTACCGCCGCGTATAATGGGCATCGGCCCGGTGCCAGCAACGCGAAAGCTGTGCGCCAGGCTCGGCATCGCATTGACCGACTTTGACGTTATCGAACTCAATGAGGCATTCGCCAGCCAAGCGATCGCCGTACTGCGCCAGCTCGGCCTCGCTGAAGACGCCGAGCAGGTCAATCCCAACGGCGGTGCGATAGCGCTGGGCCATCCGCTTGGCATGTCGGGTGCCCGCATCGCCGGCACTGCGGCGCTGGAATTGGCTGAGCGCGGCGGCAAACTGGCACTTGCCACCATGTGTATCGGCGTCGGTCAAGGTATCGCAGTGGCTCTGGAGCGCGTTTGACGACACTTTCTGACTAGTTGTAAATTGATCGGTCGGAGAGTCGGAGAAAGCGGTATGGCGCCTAGCTGAGGGCGCAAAGCGCGTGCTTTCGGGGCAAACAGCATTGATTGGGGCATTGGAAACACCGTTTGCTCAAATCCCTACATTCCTAATATTGATGGAAACGCCGACTATGCCGACACTCATTGGCGGCGCAGTTGTTTTTACGGCTGTTCCCATCTCATTTTGGGAAAGGCCAAGCCGATGTGATGTGTAAAACCCACTATCAAAAGGCATTGTGTCGGGAAGAAGTCATTGAGATAATGATGTTTTGCGTTATGCTTCTTTTCTTTATTTCAGCAAAAAGCTTCTTCGAAGCGGGGGTTAGTATTGCAATCATGTGTTTGAACGGTTGGGGCGGCAAACTGCACGAAGAGCTTCTGCCTTACATTGCGACCACTGCTCCCGACATTCTGCGTATTCAGTAGGTCGTTTACAGCCCCTAGACTGACAAAGGCTGGCTGACTTATCGCAACGGCGATCATGTACTTCCACAAGGGGCGAACTTCTTTCGCAATATCTGTCACGCGTTACCAGAACACGCCGCGGTTTTTTGCCCGGCAGCGCAGGGCGTTTTGGGGGATCAGGAGCGATCCGTTCCATCACAATGGGGTCTCGCGACTTTTGTGCATCGATGTTTGCCCAGCATCGGGCAAGTGCAGGGGTTCGTTCACAAAGGCTTCTCGCCGATGGGATACGGCGATCACTCGAGGTCTCGCGGCGCTCATGGGGTTCGTGTCTTTGACTATACCGCGAACCGACCCGTGAGGGTGACGCACATGCATGGACTGCGCGACCTGAACGGCAAGATAGACACACCTGAGCGTAGGAGGCAGGCACAAAAGTTACTTGAACTCTCACGACGGGTGTCGGAACCGGATGATCTGACGGTAATCTGTGGCGACTTCAATGTTGAGCCGAACAGCCAAACGCCGTCGACCCTTTCTGAAGCAGGTATGTTCGAGCTGGGGACAGGGCGAGGCTTTAATAGCAACCGTAACTCGCACTACAAAAAAGGACGGTATGCCGACTACATGCTGATCAATCGGGAGGAGGCGGTGAAGGGTTTCGATATTGTGTATAACCTTGAGGTGCCTGATCACTGCCCTCTGATATTGGATTTATAACTGCGGTGGCGAACGTCGACCTTTCCGCACTCCGGACAAAGCCCGCTGACAGAGGCGATGCGCCAGAAAGATCCTATTCGCCAGCGACAAAACGTATGGGATATGGGCAGAAAAGTCGGACGATGGCAACAGAGTCCGTCGCCAGATAGAACCCGACCGAACGATGATAGGACGTGTAGTTGTGCGAATCGAACTCGGTCGCTTCGCAGTCGCATGCATGAAGATACCAATCATCACGAGAGCGACTGCAGCATTTTGGTTCTAGGTCGAGGGTCCGCAACGGGCCGACCATATCGAGCGGCCCGGTTCATAGAACTCGATAGACTCTGCAATAGCCAAGGCGTATTCTAACTCGACACCTAGTTAATTGACTGTATTGTCCATCTTGGTTTGCCCTAACAACAGCTGAACCGCTCTCAGGTTACCCGTCTTCTTGTAAATCTGGGTGACCTTAGTCAGTCGCATTGAATGTGTGCCGTATGCAGTTGCTTCCAAGCCAATGGAGCTCACCCAATCCCTGACAATCCGGGCATGCTGCCGTGTCGAGATGTGATGTCGCTCGTGAAACCGTCCGGGCCAGAGATACTCAGACCCGACCATCAGTGGATCTTCCATCCAGCGTTCGAGCAAAGTTCGCGTGTCTTCCATGATTGCGAAGCGAGCGGGTTTGTTGGTTTTGCTTTGTAGAATGGATGCCCGCTCCTTGATCTGCCCAG
Organism: Ruegeria sp. AJ12; assembly: GCF_056536245.1. Classification (NCBI taxonomy): domain Bacteria; kingdom Pseudomonadati; phylum Pseudomonadota; class Alphaproteobacteria; order Rhodobacterales; family Roseobacteraceae; genus Ruegeria; species Ruegeria sp. AJ12. The sequence goes on along the minus strand of NZ_JBQFJJ010000001.1, from coordinate 3,342,867 downwards.
CCGCCATCACATCGGCAACTTTCGTCTTGACCGGATCGCAGCCGCGCAACTTGCTATCAATTGCCATGTTGAAGAGGGTCAGGTCGCGATGGTTTTCTGCCAACTCCAGCCCCACGGGGATCGCTCAGATGTGTTTCGGCTTGAGAGGGCGCTTCTGGCCAACAATGCCGCACTTGTTTCACGCGGGTCTGAATGCGCGGATGGCGGGTAAGTTGGGTATGTCCATGACGGATTCTCCGATCCGCCGCGCCCGCCTACACCGTCAACACAACATTGAGGCCGAAGAATACCATGGGCCTGAAAGGCTACGGTGAAAGCCCGCTGTGAACCCAAATCCACCAATGCTGCAATACGCTTGAATTAGTGTGAACGGCGCAAAACAGACATTCACAGGAAGGATGACACCTCCCAAAGTTTCTCGGTAGCAGTCGTACCGGTGCTTATATTCGCCAACATTGGAACGACGTCACTTGTGCAAAAGTTCAGCTCCAATCCGACACCGGTTACTGATTGTACATGATCCAAAAATCTTTTCAGTTCTTCGAGCGCGGGCCTGCCGATACATATTGCCATTACAAATAAGGCATAACTTGGCTTGGATTTTTGCTTCATCCCAGGCGTGCCAACGACAATGGGAAGTAAGTGTTCATGGTTCCAGAAGCCCTTCCGGCTCGGATCACGGCGTTTGCCTCCCGCCAACCCGGGAGAAAATCATGAAACTTTACAAGTCTGGCTGTGACATACTGCCCACAACCGTCGAAGACTCTGTTCAGAATGCGAAGCATCGAAATGACGAAGTCAGCCGACGCGAATTTCTGGCCTTGGCGACAACGTTCGGGGCCACTACCGCAACAGCCTACGCCATGCTGGGCATGGCCACTCCGGCGCTGGCCTCTGAAACACCCAAATCTGGGGGCACGATCCGGATCGGGATGGTTGTGCGGGCCGGAAAGGATCCCCGTTCCTATGACGACAGTCCGCAGGCCAACATCAGCCGCGGATGGCTGGAATACCTTGTGCGTTATACGCATGACTTCACCTTTGAACCGATGCTGCTGGAAAGCTGGGAAATCAGCGAGGATGCAAAAACCTACATTCTGAATGTGCGCCCCGGCGCGACCTGGCACAACGGCGATGCGCTAACGGCAGAGCATGTTGCCTACAATATCGCCCGCTGGTGCGAGAAGGATGTTGAGGGCAACTCGATGGCCGGTCGGTTTGGTACGCTGATTGACGCCGAGACGGGGAAGGCTGCGGACGGCACCATCGAGGTGGTTGATGAAATGACCGTGCGTCTGAACCTGCCCAATCCCGACATCACATTGATCGCCGGAATGGCGGATTACCCGGCGGCCGTCGTGCACCCCAGCGCAGGGAGCGCCGATCCGTTTCTCGCGCCGATGGGCACAGGGCCCTACACTCTGGAAAGCCATGAAGTCGGGGTTAAGGCTGTTCTGGTCCGCAAAGAAGGGCATACTTGGTGGAACGAAGGCAACGGAGCTTACCTGGATCGGATCGAATATATTGATGTCGGCACCGACCCGACAATCATCGTGGCGTCATATGAAGCTGAAGAGATCGACGCCAACTATGAAACCAATGGTGAATTCGTCGACGTGCTCACCGGGCTGGGTCTGGAGCAGAACGAGGCGGTGACAGCGGCAACCATCGTCCTGCGGGCCAACCAGTTCACCGAAGTGAATGGTCAAAAACCCTATGCCGATGCACGCGTGCGCCGTGCGTTGTCCATGGCCGTGGACAACAACCTCTTGCTTGAACTGGGCGTCAACGGTCTGGGCATTGTGGCGCAGAACCACCATGTCTGCCCGATCCATCCCGAGTATGCCGAAGTGGATCGGCTGCCCTATGATCCGGCGGGGGCCATGGCCCTCCTGAAAGAGGCCGGGATGGAAGACTATGAGCACGATCTGATCTCGATCGACGATGACTGGCGCAAGAACACCACCGATGCCATGGCGGCCCAGTTGCGCGATGCTGGCATCAAGGTCAAGCGCACCGTCATCCCCGGCGCATCCTTCTGGAATGATTGGGCAAAATTCCCGTTCAGCTCGACCAACTGGAACATGCGCCCGCTGGGTGTCCAAATCCTAGCGCTGACCTATCGGTCCGGCGAGGCATGGAATGAAACGGGTTTCAACAATGCCGAGTTCGATGGCCTTTTGTCAGATGCGCTGGCAACCCCCGACGCCGACAAACGCCGGGACATCATGGCCAGGCTTGAGTCCATCATGCTTGAAGAAGGTGTGGTGACACAGCCCTATTGGCGTTCCCTTTACAATCACAGCCGCCCACATGTGAAGGGGATGGGCATGCATCCTACTTTCGAAATCCACATGGATAAGATCTGGTTGGACGCATAGGAGGCGCACATGTCGGCCACTGAAAAGCACCTGAAAGCTGGCGCAAGCAAAGAATGGAACTGGCATCCAGACCTGCCTGTCGCCGTAACGCCGCTTTTCTCGTGGCCGCCAAGGCCCATGGCCACGCTCCGGTGGTTTGCGGCCAACTGGCTGCCGATCACCGAATACCTGATCTACGCCCTGATGGCCTGGGCCATCTGGGCATGGCTGGTGCCACCCTTGGAGCAGATGCAGCACTTGAGCTGGGGATGGGTATTGCAGCTTTGGGCGCGCAACCTGATCCTGATGACCATTTTTGCCCAAGGCCTGCATCTGTGGCTTTACGGATGGAAAAAGCAGGGCGACGACTACAAGTTCGACCGGCGCGGACCAGCCAAAAATGCGCGCATCTTCCTGTGGAACGATCAATATTGGGACAATGTCACCTACGCGCTCCTATCTGGCGTGACCGTCTGGACATTTTATGATGTTATCGTTTGGATGGCGTACGCCAATGGCTGGGCACCGATGATCACGGCCCGGAGCAATCCGATCTGGTTCTTTGCCCTGTTCCTGTTGTTGCCTATTGTACAGTCCTTTCATTTCTACTGGCTACACCGCGCGCTGCACATCCCATGGATCTACAAGCGTGTGCATTCTGTGCATCACCGTAGCGTTTCAGTTGCACCGTGGTCAGGCTTTTCGATGCATCCGATCGAACATGTCGGCTACATGAGTCTGCTGCTGATCTTCCTGGTGGTGCCTGCGCATCCGATCCACTTCCTCTTTATCGGATATTCGTTGGCACTTGCTTCAGCCACATCGCATGCCGGGTTTGAAAACCTGGTGCTGGGGGACAAGGCCCACCTGAAAATCGGGTCGTTCCACCACCAACTGCATCACCGGTATTTCGAATGCAATTATGGCGGCCCGGAAATGCCCTGGGACAACTGGTTCGGCAGCTTTCACGACGGCAGCCCAGAGGCAACGGAACGTGTGCGCGAAACCAAAAAACGCATGCACACGAAATGAGTGGCATGGTGACAATCCGGGACGGTCAGCGTTGATCTGGAACGCGCTGACCGGTGGTTCCTGAATGACGGCGCCTAAACGTCTGCCGGAATGCGCCTCATCGTCGGGTCAGCTTCGATTTCCTCTCCAAGCCACCTCGTGAACAGAGCCAGTTTCGGGTTCGTTGCACTGTTTTTTGGCGTTGCAAGGTACCATTGGCTCGGCTCTGGAACGGAGAGAGCGAACGGCCGCACCAAGCGGCCCCTCTCAAGGTCACGAGCGCAGAACGGCGCTCTTGCCATTCCAATCCCGTGGTTTTTCAGGACGGCCTCACGGACCAGCGGATAATTGTCAAAAACCGACCCGAATTTCATGTCGTCGCGGCTGAGGCCTGCCGCCTTCAGCCAGCAGGTCCAGTCATCAACATCCGACGGCGTGGTCGGGACACCCAGAAGCAAGAAGCTCTCCAATTCATCAAGTGGCATGCCCATGTCCGGAGCACTCAAAGCCTCCGGAGCACACACCGGGTAAATGTCGGTTTCAAACAACGGGCTGTAGCTGAATCTCTTGTCAAAAGGCGGAGCATTGAAGATGCCGGCGTCAAATCTGTGCGCGTCGTAGTTACCGTCTTCAAAGGTTGAGATTATGCGCACGCGGGTGTTCGGATTGTCCTGAAGGAAATCGGCAAGCCTGGGTTGCAGCCACATTGTATTGAAACTCGCATATGACTGAACGAGCAACACATCGGGCTCGTCCGGTGCCTGTATGCGCCGGGTGGCCTTGATTATCCCCTGAATGTGTTCACGAACCGGCGGATAATACTGTTCACCGGCTGGTGTCAGTTCGACGGACCGGCTTGTGCGTTCAAGCAGTTGAACCCCGATTGAATTCTCCAGTGCCTTGATCTGATGGCTGACGGCCGCGTGCGTCACGCAGATCTCGTCAGCTGCTTTGCGAAAGCTCTTGTGACGCGCCACGGCTTCAAAGGCGCGCAGAGAAACCAATGTTGGCATATGGGTCGTCACCGGCGGGCCTCCTTGATGAATGCAGCCCGCCATCCTTTAGCTTGCCTAACTGGCGGCAAAATTACGGCGGCGGGTGGTATTGAATATTTGCCCAACTTTACATGCGGTCAAACGGTATTTTCGCACTCAACGCACCGGTTAGAAATTCTTGATGAAAGCAAAAATCTTTCAATTCTTCGGCTCGTTGAGAGATGGCAGATTGGCAGGTGAAGAAAGCCAAGGATTCCTTCTGTATGTCCGCCACGTCACCTTCGCCGAATGCATATGGCTATCCGTTGCTGATCAAGCAGCTGCTGACGCGCTCCAGGCTGGTCTCCACCAAGCAAGAGATCGTCAGCGGCTCCAATATGCGGCTGACCTATGCTCAGCTCAACGACCGCATCGGCCAGCTTGCCAATGCCCTCAAGGCCAGCGGTATTGGCGAGGGCATGCGTGTTGGCGTCATGGACTGGGATACGCACCGCTATCTTGAATGTTTCTTTGCGGTTCCGATGATGGGGGCTGTGCTGCACACGATCAACGTGCGTTTGTCGCCTGCGCAGGTTCTTTACACAATCAACCATGGGCAACCGGATCTGATCATCGTGCACCGCGATTTCATGCCGCTCATTGAGGGTATCAAATCGGGCTTTGATCGGGACATCACCATCGTGCCGATTGGAGACGGAGAAGGATATGAAGAGTGGATAGGCAAAGCCCCAGGCAGCTTTGACTTCCCGGACTTCGATGAAAACCAAACGGCAACCTTGTTTTATACAACCGGGACCACCGGCAATCCCAAGGGGGTGAGCTATTCACATCGGCAGTTGGTCCTTCACACATTGGGCTTGATCGCAGGTTTCGGCGCATGGCCCGGGAATGCCGGATTTCATCGCGGCGACGTCTACATGCCGCTGACGCCCTTGTTTCACGTCCACGGCTGGGGATTTCCATATGCCGCAACGATGCTGGGGCTGCGTCAGGTCTATCCCGGTCGATATGACCCTGACACAATCTTGCGATTGATTGCAGACGAAAACGTCACCTTTTCACACTGCGTGCCCACGGTTCTGTCAATGGTGCTCGACCATCCGGGCTGCCCACAAATTGACCTGGACAGATGGAAAGTGATCATTGGCGGGGCCGCTTTGCCGCGAGGCCTGCAGGACCGCGCCGCGGCGGCAGGCATATCCTTGCATGCGGCCTATGGGATGTCCGAAACCTGTCCGTTTCTGACGGTGGCCGATTTGTCCAGCAATGACCCCGAGATGCAGGCGCAAACCGGCTTTCCCGGCCCTCTTGTCGACCTTCGTGTTGTGACACCGGATATGCAGGACGTCCCACATGACGGCGAAACAACCGGCGAAGTTGTTGCTCGGGCTCCCTGGTTGACACAAGGCTATCTGGATAATGCGCAAGCCTCGGATGAGCTTTGGGACGGTGGGTATCTGCATACCGGGGATGTTGGGTATATCCGCGAGAATGGATCGTTGCAGATTACTGACCGCCTCAAGGATGTGATTAAGACCGGCGGCGAATGGATATCCTCACTGGCCCTGGAAAACATAGCATCGTTTTGCAGCGGCGTTGAGGACGTCGCAGCAATCGGGCTGCCGCACGCGAAATGGGGCGAAAGGCCAGTGTTGGTCGCTCAAGCCGCAAAGGATGCCGACCCGGATATTGTGCGCTTGAGAGTCATGGAAGAAATTCAGTCGCGGGTTGACGCAGGCGAGATCTCAAAATGGGCAGTTCCAGACGAGATAATCTTTGTCTCCCGCCTACCTAAAACCAGCGTCGGCAAGCTCGACAAGAAACTCGTGCGGAAAGATATTTCAACGCGCTCGGACTTTAAATCATGACAGACAAACAACGCCGTATTCAGGCGCTTATTCAATCCATTGTCACCTATCTGCAGGCTCACAGAGCTGCCACGCGCGGCGTTGATCTGACGTTGGACAAGCTGGCAGCCATGGACCTGAAGGGTGAGAGGCTCATTGATTTACCTCCCAAAGGAACCCGGCACGATGAGGTTCTGAAGAACGCCATCGCCGGGATTGTCGCCCCCGAATTGCAAGAAATCGCACGTTGTCTGAAAGCGGCCAAGGATGATCTGATCTGGCGCGAAGACAACGCCCAATTCTATCCCCCCGGTGCCGAATTGGGCGAGGGATACACAAGGTGCAACCTACATACTCTGCTGATTGGGCCAGACGCATGTGGACATCACCATCCCGATTTCAACCTTGGCATTTTCATGCTGGGCCCAAGGACGCTGTATCGCGACCACAACCACGACGCGCCAGAGCTGTACCTGAACCTGTCCGAGAAATCTGGTTGGCGGTTTGGCACCCGTGACTGGCAGGATTATCCGGCTGGATCACTTATCTGGAACGCGGCGGGCGATCCCCACGCCACCCGGGTCTATGACCAGCCATTCATCTCCGTCTTTGTCTGGCTCGAGAACGTGAATTCACCCTGCAACGTAATCCACTTCGACGATTGGGCAGAGATCGAACAAGATCTTGCCAAACAGTCCAATTGAGGTTTCCAAACATGATTTCCATTAAACACACCGAGGGTGTCGCTTTCATTGAGCTGAATGCCCCGCCAGTGAACGCTCTTGGTCTCAAGATGCGACAGGCGCTTTCCTCGGCCCTCCACGAGTTGGACGCCGATGAACAGGTCAAAGCTATCGTTCTATGCTCGGCTCTGCCGCTCTTTTGCGGCGGCGCTGACATCGTCGAGTTCCGTACCGGGGCAGTTTGGGACAAGCCGGACCTGCCGGACCTGTGTGTAACGATTGAAAGCAGCAGGAAGTCCATTATCGCCGCGATAGCAGGCCCTGCCATGGGGGGTGCGCTGGAGATTGCGCTTGCCTGCGATTACCGTGTCGCCACGCCGGATGCATTGATGGGGCTGCCCGAGATCAAGCTGGGGCTGCTGCCAGGTGCCGGAGGCACCCAGCGACTACCCCGGATTGCCGGGCTGGAAGCGGCAACGCAGATGATCCTGTCGGGTGATCCTGTGAAGGGCGAATATGCCCTGTCTTGCGGGCTGGTCGACGCGCTGTTTGAGAACGACCAGGATTTTCGCGCGCATGTTTTGGGTTTCGCCACCCGTGTCAGCCATGAGGGCGATCCGAAACGCAGTTGCGTGGATATGACCGTCACACACCCTGATCCGAAGGGATATCTGACGGATTTCCGAGACCAGATAGCGCGCACGTCCAAAAACCGTGTCGCCCCTGAACGCTGCTTGGTATCCATCGAGGCCGTGTGCGAATTGCCGCTGGCCGAGGGGTTGGCACAAGAGAAGGCAGGTTTCGCTGAACTGCTCGACACACCTCAATCGCGCGCGGGGCGGCATCTGTTCTTCGCAGAGCGTGAATGCACCAAGGTTCCCGGCGTTACCCGTGCCGGCCAACCACGTAGCATTTCATCGGTCGCCGTGATCGGTGCCGGAACAATGGGGCGCGGCATTGCCATCGCCTTTCTGCAGGCGGGATACCCGGTCACGCTTCTGGAAACCACACAAACTGCGCTGGAACAGGGGCTGGAAAAGGTCCGGGAGCATTTCCAGCGTGCGGCTCAAAAAGGGCGGCTCAGTGCCGATCGGGCAGAGGCAATCGCCGCCAACGCCACCGGGACGCTCAGCTATGCAGACCTTGCGAAGGCTGACCTGATCATTGAAGCGGCGTTTGAAAGCATGAATGTCAAACGCCAGATTTTTGAAGCCCTGGACCGACACGCAAAACGTGGCGCGATACTGGCCTCGAACACATCGACATTGGATCTTGATGAAATCGCCGCAGTCACATCACGCCCGGAGGATGTGATTGGTCTCCATTTTTTCAGCCCGGCGAATGTCATGCGTTTGCTGGAGGTGGTGCGCGGCGCCAAGACCGCTGTGGACGTCATTGCTACGGCAATCACGGTCGCAAAGAAGATCCGAAAGCTCCCAGTCACGGTTGGCGTGTGCTACGGCTTTGTTGGAAACCGGATGCTGGAGCCATACTTCCGCGAAGGGTCGCGTCTGCTTCTTGAGGGGGCGACGCCGAAACAGGTGGATAACGTCCTTGAGAACTTCGGCATGGCCATGGGCATTCACGCGATGGCGGATCTGGCCGGGGTCGATGTGGGCGCCCGCGTGCGTCAGGAACTGCGAAGTGAAATCGCACATGACCCGACATACCAGGCTGTGCAGGACAGGTTGTTTGAACTGGGCCGACTGGGTCAGAAAACCGGGCGTGGAAGCTATGTCTACGAGGGGCGGACACGGGTCGAAGACCCTGAGATTGTTCAAATCAGTGCCCAATTGGCGGACTTGCATGGCGTGAAACGCAGGGACATCGACGATCAGGAAATCCTTGAACGGTGTCTGTTTCCCCTGATCAACGAGGGCTTTGTCATCCTTGAAGAGGGCGTTGCAACGCGCCCGGGTGATTGCGACCTGATCTGGGTCAATGGCTATGGCTTCCCAAACTGGCGCGGCGGCCCAATGCACTATGCTGACGAGATTGGATTAAGTCAGATTTTGGAACGCATGACCCACTATCGGCAGTCGCTTGGTGCCTATGGTGAGATGTGGTTCACGCCTGCGCCTTTGCTGGAACAACTTGCAACCTCGGGCGTGACACTTGACGCACATTTTGATGCCAAAAAGGAAAAATCATGAGAGAAGCCGTTATCGTCTCAACCGCACGAACCCCCATTGGGGTTGCCTTCAAAGGTGCGCTGAACAACATCAAATCCCCTACCATGATGGGGCACGCCATTCAGCACGCGGTTGAACGTGCAGGCGTGGACCCCGGTACGATCGAAGATGTCGTCATTGGATCGGTCCTTACGGCGGGGACAGCGGGCATGAATGTCGCCCGTTTGTCGGCGCTGGCGGCGGGCCTTCCCAATACGGTGGCAGGACAGACGATCGACAGGCAATGTTCCTCCGGATTGATGGCCATTGCGACGGCCGCAAAGCAGGTCATTGTGGATGGTCAGAATGTCTCCGTGGCTGGCGGGCAGGAAAATATTTCTACCCTGCAGAATGCCTATCTGAAATGGGCGGGCGATGAGAAAGATCCAAACGTTATCGACCAATCTGAACATGCCTATATGCCGATGCTGATGACGGCGGAAAATGTGGTGCGGACCTATGGGATCAGTCGTGACGCCCAGGATGAATACGCTGCACTTTCCCAAGGTCGGACCGCCCGGGCTCAGGCCGCTGGCGCGTTTGAAGATGAGATCGTCCCGATCACTGCGATTAAGCGGGTCAAGAACCGCGAAACCGGAGAGGAAACCCTGGACGAGGTGACCTTGTCAAAAGACGAGGGCAACCGGCCGGGTACGACGGCCGAAACACTCGGGGCATTGAACCCGGTTGTCGAAGGAGGACTGATCACTGCCGGAAACGCAAGCCAGCTTTCTGACGGGGCCTCGGCTTGTGTGCTCATGGAAGGCAAAATGGCTGAGCAACAGGGTCTCACACCGCTAGGTATCTATCGCGGCATGGCTGTTGCAGGAAACGCACCGGAAGAGATGGGGGTCGGCCCGATCTACGCCATTCCAAAGCTGCTGAAGAATGCAGGTCTTCGCATCGAAGACATCGGCCTTTGGGAGCTTAACGAAGCCTTTGCCTGCCAGGTTCTCTATTGCCGCGACCACCTTGGGATTGATCCCGAAATCTACAACGTGAACGGCGGTGCGATATCGATTGGCCACCCCTACGGCATGACAGGTGCGAGACAAGTCGGGCACGCTCTGCTTGAGGGGAGGCGTCGTGGCGTAAAATACGTGGTGACCTCCATGTGTGTTGGCGGAGGCATGGGGGCCGCAGCGTTGTTCGAAGTCGCCTGACCGCACTGAAATGAGTTCAAGCAGAGCGTTATCTGGTTGAGACATTGACATTCTGTCATCTGCGAAAGCCGCCATCTGCAAGCCTGCATTTCATGTCGACCGGAATTGGTGATACCTCCTGAGGCGTTATGACCAATGTCACGCCAACGATCCTTTCCACGGTTTCCAGCCAGTTTGTCGATGACTGGCTGGCGGCGCTGCGTGCCCTATGCCCAGAGGCGCAGATGGCGTCGCTGCTTAGCCGGTCCGGTCTGAACGCGGATACGCGCTCGCCGAATGGTCGCGTCACGCTGGATCAGATCGTTTGCCTCTATCAACTTGCCGCAGTTGAGACCGGTGATGAGATGATGGGGCTTTGGAGCAGACCCGTCCGGCCGAGGGCCCTACAACATCTTCTGACCACTGTCAGGGAAGCCACGTCTCTAGCATCAGCGCTCTACCGGTTTTCAACGTTCTGGAACTTGTTGCTGGATGATTATCAGTTTGATCTGGAGGACGCCGACAACGCGTTGGTACTTACCCTGAAACCACAAGGCGAAGTGCCGCTTCAGCGGTTTGGACATATGCTGATCCTCAAACTTGCCCACGGGCTCATGTCTTGGCTGGCAGGGCATGAGGTTCCGGTTAAGGCCGTTGATTTCGCGTTTGATCGCCCGGACTTTGATCAGGATTACGCGATTATCTTTCCTGCACCGCTGCGGTTTGGCCAACCCGCCACCGCCATCGCGTTTGACCCGAATGTACTGGGTCCAGTGCAGACTCGAAGTACAGCTGATCTTGACCGGTTTTTGCAAAACGCGCCCCGGGACTGGATCTTCACCTCTTCGCGTGAACACACCCAATCGCTGCGGGTGCGCACTTATCTGGGCCAAACGGGATGGGACGCGGCGACCCTGACCCAGACAGCATCCGCAATGCACATGACCCCGCGCACCCTGATCCGCAGGTTGCAGTCGGATGGGACGTCGTTTCAGGGGATCAAGGATGCCCTGCGGCGCGACATCGCGATCCGCGATCTACAAGCGGGCCGCAAAAGCGTTGAGGCCGTCGCACATGATGTCGGCTTTTCCTCGGCTGCCAATTTCCACAGGGCCTTTCAACGCTGGACCGGCAGTACACCCAGCGCATATCGCAAATCACATACATAAGCGGCCATTTGTCACTTTAGGACAATTATCTGTCAGCACACGAGATAGAGCTTAACGGGCTGGCTCGCTAAGTCTTGCCGCAGAGAAACATTTTCAGCTGAAGTTTTGCCTTCATAGCTCATCAGTCCGGCCATCCACGATTGCCGGGTTGTGGCGTCATCTGAGAACAATCGCCATTGAAAGGATCCATCAATGTCAGACAAACTCGCCACCATACTCCAGGCCGCACGCGACCACGCGGAGCAGGTCATCCTGCCCAATGTGGACGCCTGGAACGCCACGAAGACATGGCCCCGTGATGCGTCGGACAAGGCCGGGGCTGCTGGCCTGACCGGGCTCTACGCCCCCGAAGAGTTTGGCGGCCAGGGCTTGCCACTTTCAGAGGGCATTCAGGTCTACGAACAGCTGGGGCTCGGAGATGGCGCTTATGCCTTTGCCCTATCGATGCATAACATCTGCACCTTCGCGGGCTGCGGCTATGGCACAGATACCTTCAAGGAAAAATGGGCACGGGATCTGACCTCGGGCCGCAAACTGGCGAACTTTGCACTGACCGAACCGCAATCCGGATCGGATGCCACAAACATGTATTCGCGAGCCGTGATCAATGACGACGGCACATGGACGATCAGCGGTGCGAAGGCATGGGTCAGCCTGGCGACCGAGGCTGATATCTATTTCACCGTGGTCAAGACCAGCAATGAGCCCGGCCACAAGGATATGGCGATGATTGCCATCCCGACCGACACCCCGGGTCTCAGCTTTGGACCGCTCTACGAAACCCCGTCCTACAGCTTCCTGCCTCTGGCCGAGATGTACATGGACAAAGTCGTGGTGAGTGAAGACAACATCATCCTGCCCATTGGCCAGGGCCTGCAAGGCTCACTCATGGCGATCGACATCGCCCGTGTTTCGATTGCGTCAGGATGCTGTGGATTGATGCAAGCTGCACTGGACACGGCGCTGTCCTATTCCAAGAACCGCAAAATGTTTGGTGGCAAGAACCTCGATCTGCACGGGATCCAGTGGATGCTGGGCGAGGTTGCAACCGATCTTGAAGCCTCCAAGCTGCTTTATCGAAAGGCGGCAGAATCCCTTGGCACACCCGAAGGTCCTCTGATGGCCGCTCATGCCAAACGGTTTGTGCCAGATGCCGCAGTGAAGGCTGCGAACACCTGCACGCAAGTGTTGGGCGGCATGGGTCTGCTGCAGCCTTATGGTCTGGATCGTTTGTCCCGCCTTGCACAAATGCTGCGGATTGTGGACGGGACGACGGAAATCAGCCGTGTGGTTATCGGACGGGCCTTGCAAAAACGTGCGGCAAGCTTGCCTGATCTACCGGTACCGAAAGGATTTGGTGAAACCGGCTGAGCATTCCAACCCGCCGAAGAAGCGGAGCCGACCTGAAAACCTCCTCAGAGATCGGTAAAATCGAAAGACCGGCCGCGCATATGCGGCCGGTTACTCTATATCGCAGACTTTGGTGAAAACGCAGCGAATTCACCCTTTGTCCCGCAGATTGTGAGTTCGAGCAGCTCCTGATTTTGCGCTTGCAGGTAATGGCAGCTACCAAACATGATCTCAATACGGTTGCACCTTTTATATCGGCGCTTGTCCACTGCCTGGCAGTGCATTGCGTAGCAATGTCACGAGAGGGGTACTTCACGATTGTCTTGCGTTGCTTTCGACCTGGGATGCAGGCGCTTATTCCTTTGTCTTTCAACGCGTCTCGGAACCAGTCTGCATCATAGCCGCGACCCCCGAGCAGCCAGTCGACATCTGGAATATTGCTCAGTAGCGCTCGCGCACCGATGTAGCCGCTGACTTGGCCAGCGGTGACAAAAAGGCTGATCGGTCGCCATTCGCCATTGTGCTTGAACCAATGGCGCACCACGGCTCATCTGTCACAGATAGCATGCAGTTTGGTATTCAGGCCGCCCTTGGTTCGGCCCCTCTCGGCAGCATCCTTCGGATGCCAAGCCGACCATCATCCGAGCGAAGATACCTTTTTCACTCCAACGCTTCCAACGGCTATAAAGCGTCTTGTGCGGTCCGTATTCCTTGGGAGCGTCACGCCACCGCAACCCATTGCGATTGATGAAGATAATCCCGCTCAACACTCGTTTATCATCAACCGAGGCTTGCCGTGCGACGTCGGCAAGAAGGGGGAAAGTTTGGCCATCTGCTCGTCAGTCAGCCAGAAAAGGTCGCTCATATCATCGCTCCGTTTTTCGAACCGTGAAACATGCAGCGCTTTGAAAATCAATGCATCCTCAGCCTAGTTTTCGAACACTGAAGTTACAGGAACAGAAGCTGGCATGGGCTGTCTTTACCGACGTAGTACCAACAATCCTTGCCCAGTGTTCTGGTCTTTCAACGCATCCTGACGCTAAACCAACTGTGTCCTTTGGTCAGCCCTTCCCATAGAAATCAGCAATGGGTTGTTGTTCTGACGTGCTTGGAACTCCGTTTTGTCTTCCAATCCGGCCCAATCGGAGAGAATCAGGCTTTGCGCTATGGCTCCGCCCAGTGTCGTGCCCGGTCCGGTGACGATGAACAGGTCGGGGGCGAATTCGCGCGCAGCTTGTGAAATGGCACGTGTAAAGTCATAGGTTTCGGTCACCTGATGACCCAGCGTATACTCCCAAAGCCCGTCCAGATGGCATGCGCCGGGCCACCAGATTTGGCCCCGCCCGTCGATCATCGGCAGGTCCGGCTGGTCAAAGAGGCCCGCGCTTAACCGTGCGCGCCCTGCCTCGACCACCGGGGCCTGAAGATGTGAATGGAACCCTGCGTGATTGGTCAGTCGCATGGGGAACCGCTCCTGCACCACCGGGACGGCTTTTTCGAAGGCGGACAAGCCAGCCTCATCTCCGGCCAGCACAAGCATTCCGCCCAGATCAATCGATAGGGTCAGGGTGGCATCGGTGCTGTCGATATCGGCGACCAGCGCCAGAAGTTCGGCCTTGCGCTCCGGGTCACGGCGCCAGTCGGCATCCATGAAGGGATAGATCAACTGCCCGCCGATCAGGCTCTGCTGCATCAACGTACCCATGGTGTTGACAATATCGAACCCACCTTCGGGCGACACGGCACCGCCACAGGCCAGGGCCGAATACCAACCCATGGAGTTACCCGTCACCGCAACCACTTCGATCCGTTCCCGGTCGATGGCCCGGAAATCGCCAAGCGTAGCGGCGAAGATCAGAGCAGAAGCGTTGTCGCCGCGCGTGTGTCTGGCGATTGAATACCGCTCGGCCCAGTCCAGATCGCTGAGCGTATCCTGCCCCTGCGCACGACGCATCTCATCGAAATGCGCCAGCAGGGCCTTGTCGGTGAAGTGCCGCCCCAAAACACCTAGCTCGGACTTGTTGTAGGTGCCACGACCGGGGCAGATGACAACGGCTGTCTGTTTGGTGGAACTCATTTACCAGCCTCCATCAGCCGCCGCGCGGCAGCTTCGATACCGCTCTTTGATGGCATGGTCGCGGCGTAGGCGGGTCCGGTGGCGATGAAGCAGTCTTCAGCTGTAATTCGGGCCAGTGGCACATCGGCGGTTTCGTGAAAATGTGCCATCAGGGCCTCGGCCAGTCCGCCATGATGGCGGGTCTCGTCAACGACGAGAATTCTCTTGGCTCCGGTCACGGCCTGGGTCAGTGCGTCTTTTGGCAACGGCGACAACCAGCGTATATCGACTATACGTGCCTTGATCCCGCCAATTTCGAGTGCGCGTTTTGCCTGGTGGCTCAGATAAACGCCATTGCCAAAGGTTACGATCGCCAGATCGTCCCCGTCGCCATCCACACCGACCTCACCAAACCCGATACGTTCGGATGGACCAGGGTAGGTTCGCATCCAGCCGTTGTCGCCGGCCGCGTGCAGGTCTCGCATCGGGTAGAGCGCAATCGGTTCGAGGAACACCACCAACCGTTGCTCCTCACGCGCTAGCCTTACGCATTCGCGCAGCATCCGGGCTGCATCAGCCCCATTGGAAGGGCAAGCCAGGATCAGGCCCGGAATGTCGCGTAGAACAGCAACCGAATTGTCGTTGTGGAAATGCCCGCCAAAGCCCTTTTGATAGCCCAGTCCGGCAATCCGCACGACCATTGGGTTGGTATATTGGCCGTTCGAAAAGAAGGGCAGGGTGGCTGCTTCACCGCGTAGCTGATCCTCGGCATTGTGAAGATAGGCCAGAAACTGAATCTCTGGCATCGGCGTAAACCCGTTCTGGGCCATTCCGATGGCGAGACCCAGAATGGATTGTTCATCCAACAGTGTGTCGATCATCCGGTCGGGGCCAAAACGGGCCTGAAGCTTTTGCGTGACACCATAGACACCGCCTTTGCGACCGACGTCCTCGCCCATCATGGCGATCTCGCCATGTTCCAGCATCAGATCGGTCAAAGCCCAGTTGATCAGCCGCGACATGATCTGCGGTTCGGAATGGGACTTGAGGTCGCCGCCAAAGACCTCGGCGCGCCGCTCGGGTGCAGGGCCGTTGGTCGGGGCGCAGGCGCGGGAGGGCGGGATCAGGCTGGCCATCACCTCTTTGGCCGTTTTCAGACGTGGGCGGGTTATGGCCTGATCGGCCACGCGGACGACCCGCTGACAGGTATCAGTGTAGATATTCAGCGCGTCCTCTGGCCTCAGGGCACCGGCGTGATCCAACAGGCGAACGGAATGCAGCAGGGGATCGTTGGCTTCCTCTGCCTCGACCTCGGTCTTGGGCATATAGGTAGTTGGCATGTCTGCGCCCGCATGGCCGTAGAGACGCACGGTATGGATATGCAGGAAGGCCGGTTTCTTACGGCTGCGCACATAGGCCGCAGCCTCCTGGGCGACGCGGAAGGTCTCAAACAGGTCCAGCCCGCTGCAGGTAAAATACTTCAACCCGGGTCGGTTTTCGAATGTGGCCTGGATCCAACCTTTGGGGGTTTTCGTAGAAATCCCGATCCCGTTGTCTTCGCAGCAGAACAGCAAGGGCAGAGGGACGGACTGGTACGAAGTCCACTGCGCGGTATTGAATGCGCCCTGCGCCGTGGAATGGTTGGCCGAGGCATCGCCGAACGAGCAGCAGACGATTGCATCTTCGGGCATCTCGACATGTTCGGGGCGATGGCGGCGCGCCGCGCCGATGGCATAGGCCGCGCCAACCGCCTTCGGCAGGTGGCTGGCGATCGTTGATGTTTGCGGTGGAATACTGAGCGCCTTTGACCCCAGGACTTTGTGCCGCCCGCCGCTGATCGGATCCTCGGAAGACGAGGCGAAGGACAACAGTATATCCCATGTTGGGCTCTGCCCCGGAACCTGATCAGCGCGGGCAATCTGAAACGCAGCATCGCGGTAATGCAGGAAAGCCGGGTCGGTCGGACGCAGGGCGGCCGCGACGGCAGCCATGCCCTCGTGCCCTGAGGACCCGATGGTATAGAACCCTTGACCTGCTTTCTGCATGGCCCGGCTATGCCGGTCCAGCGCCCGGCTCAGGCACTGCGCGCGGAACAGCGCCACAGCATCGGGACCGCTGAGCGGTCCAGTCGGAGCCGCGCCCGAAGGAAGGTCCCGCGCCGCAACCCGACGCAGGAAATTGTCATGCACGATTGTTGCGCGATCCATTTCTGCTTTCCTCAGGCAAAGGCCTGCAGGCCGGTCTGCGCACGACCGAGGATCAGGGCGTGCACATCATGCGTGCCTTCGTAGGTGTTTACCGTTTCAAGATTCACCATGTGACGGATCACATGGAATTCCTGGCTGATGCCGTTGCCACCATGCATGTCACGGGCGTGACGCGCGATCTCAAGTGCCTTGCCGCAGTTGTTGCGCTTGATCAGGCTGACCATTTCGGGCGCCGCGCGGGCCTCATCCATAAGGCGACCTACGCGAAGTGCAGCCTGAAGGCCCAGCGTGATTTCGGTCTGCATGTTGGCGAGCTTCAACTGGAACAGCTGTGTCTGTGCCAGCGGGCGGCCGAACTGTTTTCGATCAAGCCCATATTGCCGTGCGGCATGCCAGCAGGCCTCAGCTGCACCCATAGAGCCCCAGGCGATGCCGTACCGTGCGCGGTTCAGGCAGCCAAATGGGCCTTTCAGCCCCTCGACGTTTGGCAGCAGAGCATCGCCCCCAACCTCAACGTTGCTCATCACGATCTCGCCGGTGATCGAGGCGCGCAGAGACAGTTTACCTTCGATCTTGGGCGCGGATAGGCCGGGTGTACCCTTGTCCAGAACAAAACCCTTGATCTT
Source organism: Ruegeria sp. AJ12 (assembly GCF_056536245.1). Taxonomy (NCBI): domain Bacteria; kingdom Pseudomonadati; phylum Pseudomonadota; class Alphaproteobacteria; order Rhodobacterales; family Roseobacteraceae; genus Ruegeria; species Ruegeria sp. AJ12. The sequence goes on along the minus strand of NZ_JBQFJJ010000001.1, from coordinate 3,325,250 downwards.
GCCGCCATGTGCTTCGGACTTGGCCCAGACCACAAAGACATCGGCAATCGGCGCGTTCGAAATCCACATTTTGGTTCCGTTCAGCACGTAGCCACCGTCGGTCTTCTTCGCGACGGTCTTCATCGAACCGGGATCGGACCCGGCATCAGGTTCGGTCAGACCAAAGCATCCGATATATTCGCCGCTGGCCAGCTTCGGCAGGTATTTCTTGCGCTGCTCTTCAGTGCCGTACGCGTATATCGGGTACATCACCAGACTGGATTGCACCGACATCATCGAGCGATAACCGCTGTCCACCCGCTCGACCTCGCGTGCGACCAGACCGTAGGTGACATAGCTGGAACCGATACCGCCATACTCCTCGGGAATGGTGGTGCCCAGCAGACCCATCTCACCCATTTCACGGAAAATCTCGGGGTCGGTCTCCTCTTTGGCAAAGGCTTCAGTGACGCGCGGCAACAGTTTGTCCTGAGCGTAGGCGCCAGCGGAATCACGAATCAGACGCTCGTCTTCAGCGAGGTCTTCCGCAATTAAAAATGGGTCGTCCCATTGGAAACTTGCAAGGGCAGGGGCGCTTTGAGGGCTTAGTTTCATTGGACTCTCCATAGGGAAAATGAGGGATTGATATTAGGACGTATACTCCCTATAGTTTGTTGTCAAAGGTAAACTGCTCAGCCGGTGCGTCCGCCGTGCGGGTGATCGTCCCAGGCAAAGAGAAACGACCAAGGAGACAAAATATGGCTGACATGAGCTTGGACTTTTGCGGAGTGAAGTTCAAAAACCCGGTTGTTATTGCATCGCTCGAAACGACCAATAGCCCTGATCTGATGAAGCAGTGTTTCGACTATGGGGCTTCGGGTGCGATCATCAAAACTCTCACAGATATCGAAGACATGGCGCGTCTGACCCAGAACTCGAAATACTGCGTCATGAATTCCAAAGGCGACATTATTCGGGGGAAGGCCGCCCGGGATTTCGTGTTCTACAGCCGGTCAGGTTATTCGAGCACATATTACAAGGATTGGATTCCCGATCTGATCGAAACGCAGAAATACGCGGCGGAACGGGGTGCGCACTTGATTGGCAGCGCAGGTGCCAAGGACATCAACGGATGGAAAGATATTTGTCGGACGATCGAAGACTGCGGTCTGCCGATGGTCGAGCTCAATTTTGGTTGCCCACACCCCGCGATGATGCCTGGAGTGCACGGTGGCTCCATGATCGGTCAAGAACCGGAAGTCGCCTTTGAAGTGACCCGGCAAGTCTGTGAATCGGTGGATATTCCAGTTGTCGTCAAATTGACACCTGACCAGTCCAGGCCTCTCGAAATCGCGGCAGCAGTCAAAGACGCAGGTGCTGCGGCTGTTACCGCGATAAACCGCCATACCGGGTTTGTCGTGGACATTGAAACCGGCCAACCCCGCATCGGTGGTCCGGCTGGAATCGGCGGAACCTGGGTTAAGCCGCTGTCTCTTCGCTGGGTTCACAAGATTCATGAAGAGCTGGGTATGCCGATCACCGGCTCAAACGGCATTTTTGATCATCGGGATATTATTGAGTTCATTATGGCCGGGTCGAGCATCGTACAGGTCGGCTCCATCCTGATGGTCAAAGGCATCAAATGGCTGCCGAAAATGATCGAGGGCGTTGAAGCCTTTATGGATGAGCACGGATACAACTCGGTGGACGAAATGATCGGGATTGCGTCCAAGAACTCGGTCAAAGACTACTCAGAGCAATTCTCCAAAAACCGGGTACATGCTGTCGTGAACGAAGACACATGCAAAAACCCGACCTGCAACATCTGTGTTCAGGTGTGTTTCTACGAGGCTTTGTCGCAGAACCCTGAAGGCAAGATTGACGTTCATACCGACAATTGCATCGGCTGCGAACTGTGTCTGGATGTGTGCCCGTTCGACTCCATCGAGATGAAAGAAACGGCTCCGGCTCAATTCGATCAGGGCTTTTTCAACATCCCGGACGAGATTTTCGAAAAAGACAAGTTCAAAACCAATCGCAACAATATGGACACGATCCGCCGGGACAGTCCGAAATTCAACAAAGAACCTGCCGAATAGGGAGACCAAAATGGCCGTAAACAAAGAACACCGCGAGTTTTATCAACTCGACATGAACGATGGCTGGGAAACCCCGCCCGGTTACCCGAGCGGGATCAAACAAAAGATCCTCTCCGGACATCTCGACATGGAAAACCGCCAGGGCGGTTGGACCCGGCTGCTGAAATTTGAACCCGGCACTTACACCACCGTGCCTTTCGAGCACGATTACTGGGAGGAAGTATTCGTGATCGAAGGCGACATGTGGGTCGGGAACGAGGGCAACGAAGGTGGCGAACGCTTTGGCCCATTCACCTATTGTGTACGCCCGCCGCATGTCGCTCATGGGCCGTTCCGGACCGAGGAAGGCTGCCTGCTGTTGGAACAGCATTACTACGATCCTCAATGAAACTCATGGACCGGGGCGCCCAGCCCCGGTCACAACGGGAGGCAGGCGGTTTGATCCAGAACATCACTGATTTGTCGCGCAAGTTGCGCAATGGGAAGTTGCGTAGTCGTGATCTTGTAGAGGACTCATTTGCTGCAATTGATGCTGCTGGTGAGGAAGGCGCAAAGGTATTTCTCACGACCTACAAGGACGCTGCGCGTGCCCAGGCAGATTGGGTCGACAACGGCCGTCAGGCTGGAATAGCCGTGCCGCCTCATGCAGGAATTCCAATTGCCATCAAGGACTTGTTCGATGTTCAAGGCGAAGTAACACGCGCAGGGTCACGCGTTTTGGACGAGAATGCTCCAGCCGACCGAGATGCGCAAATTGTGACGAACCTGCGCCGAGCGGGTTTCGTAATTATCGGCAAGAACAATATGACCGAGTTTGCCTACTCTGGCCTGGGTGTGAACGCACATTTCGGTACACCGGCAAACCCTTGTGATGCTGAAACGCCGCGCGTCCCGGGCGGGTCGTCGTCTGGTGCGGCCGTTGCCGTCATCCAGAAAATGGTTGCCGCTGCGATCGGAACGGATACAGGTGGCTCCTGCCGTATCCCAGCGGCGTTTTGTGGAACAATCGGTTTCAAGCCGACCTCGACGCGAGTGTCCAAACGCGGCGCGGTCCCTCTTTCTCAGACACTGGATTGTGTCGGGCCCTTCACGACCAGTGTGTCCTGTGCTGCGGTGCTTGATTCAATTCTATCAGGTGGGCACGGGGATGACGTACAGTCTTTTCCCGAAGGTGGAGTCAGGTTGGGCGTGCTTGACGGCTATGTGACCGAAAAAATGGATGACGTCGTTGCCCGCGCTTATCAGGATGCGTTGACGCGGCTGTCGCATCGCGGTGTGCGCCTGACACCATTGGACATTCCGCAGTTGTCACGATTGCCCGAAATCAATAGCAAGGGTGGCTTTGTAGGTGCGGATGCATATGCGTGGCACAAAGATCTTTTGGAAACACGAGCGGACTTCTATGACCCTTGGGTTCGGGACCGATTTGGGGCAGGCAAATCCCAGACGGCAGCCGACTACATCGCAGTTGGTCAAGATCGCAAACACTTGCAAGCGTTGGTCGATGAAAAGCAGGAGCAATTTGATGCGCTGGTCCTGCCGACGGTTCAGATCGTGCCTCCAACTCTCGATGAGTTGCAGGATCAGGATCACTCGAATGCCGTGAACCTTTTGTGCCTGCGCAATACCGCCGTCGGCAACTTCCTCGACTTACCTGCAATCTCAATCCCGTGTCATGCCGACGGGTCGCTGCCAGTTGGCCTGATGTTGTTTGGCGTGCGGGGCCATGACCGCAGATTGCTATCCGTGGCCCGTGGCCTGGAACAGGTCATTCGTGGCCGATAACTACAGGAAATCAAGATGAAGCCATCAATCCAAATCACCGCGAAACTGACTTCCAAAGAAGGTACTGAAGAGGTTGTCTTGACCTTCGACCGCGCCGTTGTTGGTGGGTGGACCGGGCGGGACAAAGCGGCACTACAACACCACATTGACGAACTCGCCAAGATTGGAGTGCAGGCCCCCGAAAAGACGCCGATGTTCTACCGTGTCGGCGTATCCCGTTTGACGGGAGCTCAAGCGATTGAAGTAATCGGTGATGGGTCAAGTGGTGAGGTTGAATATACACTCATCAAACACGCTGGCCGGATCTGGGTCGGTGCAGCGTCTGATCATACCGATCGCGTGTACGAGCACATGGGTATTACAGTAGCCAAACAGCTTTGCGACAAACCGCTGGCAAGCGAATTTTGGCCTCTGGAAGAAGTGGAAGGCCATTGGGACCAGATTCAGATCCGCTCTACGATCCGGGAAAATGGCAGCGAAGTTGTCTATCAAGACGGCACCGTTGCAGGGCTGTTGTCGCCCCGGGAATTGCTTGAACATCTCAGGGATGAAGGCGACGATCTCGTTGAAGGAACCCTTCTGTTTGGCGGCACCTGTGGTGCTATCGGCGGAGTTCGTTATTCGGAACGGTTCACCCTCGAACTCAATGACCCGGTTTTGGGTCGTGCCATCAACCACAGCTATGATGTAATTCCAGTTCCAATCAAAGGATAAGGGTTTCTTTTTAGAAATTACGTAGTATACTTCCTAAAAGGAAAGAATCATGACTTACATCGTCACAGAAAACTGCATCAACTGTAAGTATCAGGACTGCGTCGCAGTCTGCCCTGTCGATTGCTTTTACGAAGGGGAGAATTTTCTGGTTATACATCCTGAAGAATGCATCGATTGTGGGGTGTGTGAACCGGAATGTCCCGCCGATGCAATCAAACCAGATACTGAAAGCGGTCACGATGAATGGCTGTCTATTAACACGAAGTACGCCGAGATCTGGCCCAATATCACTGAAATCGGAGATGTTCCTGTTGATGCTGACGAATGGAATGGAAAACCGAACAAAGCGGCGTTGTTGATTACCGGAGAAGAACCCGTCCCTCCGGCGGCGACAAAGCCGATCTACGACCCCGGGGTGAAGCCTGAATTCGATGGCAGTGAAACCTATGAGGTAGATGGAACTCAATTGGCCGTTGCGGAAAGCGAAGGACAACAGACCATCCACCTGGAACCCAGGCCGTCTATTGAAAGGGACGGAACCGAGCATGACGGCCTGCGTCTTCAATCAGGTAAACAGCCCAACTAGGCTGCTCAATCCAATAGGAGAAACAGATGACCGCAACTGCCCTCGCATCAACGGCGGCCAACTTGCCTGATGGCCAAACCGTATTGAGTGTAAAGCACTGGGACGACCGCCTATTTTCTTTCCGGGTTTCGCGCCCGGCCAGCTTCCGCTTCCGCTCGGGTGAGTTTGTGATGATCGGCCTGATGGACGATCCAAACCCGGAGACGGGCAAACAGAAGCCGATCCTGCGCGCCTATTCCATTGCGTCGCCCTTTTGGGACGAAGAACTGGAGTTTTACTCGATTAAGGTTCAGGACGGCCCGCTGACCTCGAAGCTTCAAAAAATTCGGCCGGGCGATCAGGTCATTGTGAAAACCAAACCAACCGGGACTTTGGTTCTTGACGCCTTGCTGCCTGGCCAGCGCCTTTGGATGCTGTCGACCGGAACAGGCGTGGCACCTTTTGCCAGCCTGATGCGCGAGCCGGAGACATACGAGAAATACGAGCAAGTCATACTGACTCAAACCTGTCGTTTGAACAGTGAGCTGGAATACGGCGCGGACCTTGAACGCAGGCTGATGGATGACCCTCTTGTCGGTGAAGAAGCGCAGGAGAAATTTGTTCGATATGCGACAACGACCCGCGAAGAGTCTCCCAGAATGGGCCGAATTACAGACCTCATGAAGTCCGGCAAGTTGTTTGCGGATCTGGGTGTTCCAGACCTTGACCCTGCCGTTGATCGGATCATGATCTGCGGTTCAATGGGTTTGAACATGGACCTCAAGGAAATCCTTGAAGGGCAGGGATTTACCGAGGGTGCCAATAGCCGACCCGGTGAATATGTCGTTGAGCGCGCGTTCGTCGACTAGATCATTGATGCGCCCAGAATTCCGTGGAAAGTATAGGTAGGATAGGGGTTGTTGGCGCGGGTCAAATGGGTGCTGGGATCGCTCAACTTTTCCTGTCCCATGGATACCAAGTTGTCCTCAGCGATCTATCTGCCACCAATCTGGCTCATGGTATGGAGGGTATCGAAACCCGCCTGGAAAGAGAGGTCCTTAAAGGAATTGTCGCCTCTTCGGATGTTTCGGCCTCTCTCCAAAACCTCACCGGAACGACGTCCCTTTCCGCCTTGGGCAATTGCCAGTTTGTGATTGAGGCAGCGACCGAGTCTGAGAATATCAAGCAAGACATATTCGAAGAACTCAGCCAGGTCGTCCCGTCAGACACCTATTTGGCAAGCAATACTTCTTCGATTTCCATTACGCGCCTAGCTGCCATTACGCCGCGCCCTGACCGGTTCATGGGCGTTCATTTCATGAATCCGGTGGCTAAGATGCGGCTTGTTGAGCTCATTCGAGGGATTGCGACGAGCAAGGAAACATTCAATACGTTAAAGGTCCTCGTTGAAGGCACAGGCAAGAAGACGGCCGTTTCCGAAGACTATCCGGCTTTCATCGTTAACCGGGTTCTGATCCCAATGATCAACGAAGCGGTTTATGCCTTGTATGAGGGCGTTGGTTCCGTTGTTAGCATTGATAACTCCATGAAGCTCGGAGCCAATCATCCTATGGGGCCGTTGGAACTTGGAGACTTCATAGGATTGGATACCTGTCTTGCGATCATGAACGTCCTTCATGAAGGCTTTGCGGACACAAAATACCGACCATGCCCATTGCTGGTGAAATATGTCGAAGCGGGATGGATCGGAAGAAAATCCGGACGCGGGTTCTACGACTACCGCGATGGCCCCCCAATTCCCACAAGATAAAGGAGTATAACACCCATGAAGGTACTCGTGCCTGTCAAGCGCGTGATTGACTACAATGTTAAGGTTCGCGTGAAAGCGGACGGCAGCGGTGTTGATCTCGCCAATGTGAAGATGTCGATGAACCCTTTCGACGAAATTGCGGTCGAAGAGGCGATCCGCCTGAAAGAAGCCGGCAAGGCTGACGAAGTTGTCGCCGTGTCGATCGGTGTCAAGCAGGCGCAGGAAACGCTGCGGACCGCGCTGGCCATGGGTGCGGACCGCGCCATTCTGGTTGTGGCAGCCGACGATGTGCACCAGGACATCGAGCCCCTGGCGGTTGCCAAGATCCTGGCCAAAGTGGTCGAGGAAGAGCAGCCCGGCATCGTTCTGGCGGGCAAGCAGGCGATCGACAACGACATGAACGCCACGGGCCAGATGCTGTCGGCCCTGCTGGGCTGGTCCCAGGGCACCTTCGCGTCCGAACTGGACATCGAAGGCGACACCGCCAAGGTCACCCGCGAGGTGGATGGCGGCCTGCAGACCATCAGCGTCAAGATGCCGACCATCATCACCGTCGACCTGCGCCTGAACGAGCCGCGCTATGCGTCGCTGCCCAACATCATGAAGGCGAAGAAAAAGCCGCTGGATGAGAAAACCGCCGCTGATTACGGCGTCGATGTCACCCCGCGTCTGGAGGTTGTCAAAACCGACGAGCCGCCGGCCCGTGCCGCGGGTATCGTCGTGGGCTCGGTCGACGAGCTGGTCCAGAAACTCAAAGAAGCGGGGGCTGTGTAATGGCTGTACTTCTGCTTGCCGAAGTCAACAACGGCGAACTCAGCTTTGACGCCACCGCCAAGGCCGTGAACGCGGCCAAGGCACTGGGTGACATTACCGTTCTGGCTGCAGGCGGGTCTGCGGCTGCTGCCGGCGAAGCCGCTGCCAGGATCGACGGCGTGTCCAAGGTTCTGGTGGCCGAGGATGCCTCGCTGGGTCATCGCCTCGCGGAATCAACCGCAGCGCTGATCGTGGGTCTGGCCGATGGGTACGAGCACATCGTTGCCCCCGCCACCACCGACGCCAAGAACGTCATGCCGCGCGTGGCTGCATTGCTCGACGTGATGGTGATCTCGGACGCCTCGGGCGTGGTCGATGGCTCGACTTTCGAGCGTCCGATCTACGCGGGCAACGCGATCCAGACGGTTAAGTCGAATGACGCCAAGAAGGTTGTCACCCTGCGGACCGCAAGCTTTGACGCCGCGGGCGAAGGTGGCTCGGCCCCGGTCGAAACCATCCCGGTCGGCGACAACCCCGGCCTGTCGCAATGGGTCGAGGACAAGGTCGCCGAAAGCGACCGTCCGGAACTGACCTCGGCCGGCGTTGTTGTCTCGGGTGGTCGTGGCGTGGGCTCGGAAGAAGACTTCAAAATGATCGAGACCCTCGCGGACAAGCTGGGTGCAGCCGTGGGCGCCTCCCGCGCGGCGGTGGACTCGGGCTATGCGCCGAACGATTGGCAGGTGGGTCAGACCGGCAAGGTCGTGGCCCCCGATCTCTATGTCGCTGTCGGCATTTCCGGCGCGATCCAGCACCTTGCCGGCATGAAGGACTCGAAGGTCATCGTGGCGATCAACAAGGACGAAGAAGCCCCGATCTTCCAGGTCGCGGACTTCGGACTGGTCGCCGACCTGTTCCAGGCCGTGCCGGAGCTGACCGAAAAACTCGGCTGATCATATTCAACCAGACAACACCTAAAGGCCCGCCAAACAGCGGGCCTTTTTTATGTGGGGGAAAAGCACTGTGAGTTTATGATTTACCGCGTTTGAACCACGATTTGATCACGGCATAGGCAAGGGAAAATGCACCAATCTTGTGTTCCGATGTGGCGGTGCCGCCCGATAGCACCGAATTGCAGTTTGCGACGAACCTTTGAAGCAGAAAATCCACGAAACCAGTCACCAACTCAGGTCGATTGAATTGTGCAAACGCGCCCTGAATACTGAAACGGAACTCCACATCTACGCTCGAGGCGTTTTCAGCTTTTTCAACAATACCATAATGAAGCTCGCCCCTCACGTTGGATTGCCCGTTCTTGTCTGCACCGCTGCCCGACAGATACCCGTTACGAGATTGGGAGTTGTTTGCATATGTACCTTTGCCGCCAAATCGAGCCTTGATCGGGCCAAAGGACACTTCAACCGTTCCGGAGAACGCGTCTTCGGTCACGTCCGAAACAGAAGCGCCTGGGACGCAGGAAGCAACCCGTGATACATCGGAAAACAAGTCCCAAACCAAACCGACAGGGTGATTCAGGTCAAAGCTGCGGGTGATGACGGTCCAGCCCTTGTCCTGCGTGACAGATCCAACAGCCGAAGGGACTGACGTGGTGGCAGAACTTTCGTCCGGCTCAAATGGTGTGAAAGTGGCACGCAGAACGGCATCGTTTCGAGCTTGCGCGGGCGCTTCAATTTGTGACCCGACATCCAATATGGCGGCTACGATGCCCTGATACCCGGTACATCTACAGATATTGCCGCTAAGTTCGTGCCGAACCAAATCTTCATCAGGATTCGGAAAGCGGGTCAGAATATCACGAGAGGTTGCCAGCATGCCCGGTGTACAGAACCCACACTGCAAGGCGTGATGGCGAGAAAATGCCTCGGTCAGCATTTGCCCAAGGGCATCGTCACCGCCTTCGATCGTTTGGATGGTGGCCCCATCACAGCTTCCGGCGAACGTGATGCATGAACGCACTGGGCGCCCGTTCATCATGACGGTGCACGCTCCGCATACTCCTTGTTCACACCCTAGATGCGTACCTGTCAGATGAAGGTGGTCGCGCAGAACCTCGGCAAGTTGGGTGCGGGGTGGAACGGTAGCAGTAAATTCCTCGCCATTGACGGTTATGTTAATCGTCTCAGTCATGATTGAGTGCCTGTCTGGTACACCGTTGAAGAGCCACGGAGAGAAGGTGTTGCTTAACCCGATTGAGATCGGGTGCGCGCTGCTCAAGTTCAGCTTTGATGATCTCTTTACTGGGAACTTCACCGGCCACCGCGAGTTGCCGACCGAGAAGAACCGACACAATCGGAGCCCCTGCTGTCGAACCAAATACCACGCGAGAATATCGTTTCTCCGGATCAGCGACCCAGGCTGCTATGGCATCTGCGAACTCACCTACTTTTCGGCATGTTTTATAGTAGCCCCAAACAGCGGACGAACTGTAACGCGGCAGAATGACTGATTTGAGGATTTCATCGCCGTTTAACTCTGTCCGATAAGCGCCGTGCATAAAACGGGTCATGTCGACATCGCGCGTATCGCCTTGTGCGGACACGATGCGGACGGATGCGCCTAGTGCAGTCAACGCTGTGATCCAATCGGCTGCAGGATCAGCATGGCAAAGGCTTCCGCCAATCGTGCCACGGTTCCGCACAGCGCGGTAGGCTATGCCTCCGGCGACATAACGCATCATACCGCCAATAGGTTCCGGCAAGGATCCGTCTTCGAATTCTGCGTGGCGCAGAGCAGCTCCGAATTCGATAAAGTCCGCGCCCTCGTTAACCTCGCGCAATTCGGACAAGCCAGCAATGCTGACAATTTTCCCGGGCCTCGCAAGCCGGAGGTTCAACATCGGTCCAAGCGATTGTCCGCCCGACATTATTTTTGTGTCTGCGTTCGTATCACGGAGCATCTGCGTCGCCTCGGCAAGCGTTTCTGGTTGCTCAAGCTGAAATCCGACAGGCTTCATTCGGCAGCCTCCTCAGGACGGTCAGCGTCCATGATCGCAGACAGAATTTTGTGAGGTGTGGCAGGGAGTTCATTGATCTCGACGCCAAGCGGTTGGAGTGCATCATTGATCGCATTCAAAACTGCACCGCCGGGGGCAATTGCGGCTCCTTCTCCGACACCCTTAATCCCATGGCGCGTATAGGGTGAGGGTGTTTCGCTGTGTTCCAGGCGAAAATGCGGCAGTTCGGCTGGGCCGGGCAGGATGTAATCGGCCAGAGTAGACGTGAGCGGTTGGCCGCTTGGATCATACAGCACTTCTTCGAACAATGCGGTACCGATACCCTGCGCGGCCCCGCCATACGTTTGCCCTTCAAGAATCATTGGATTAACGCGTCGACCGCAATCTTCGAAGACGTAATAGTCTTCAAAGGAAACCCGACCGGTGTCCGGATCGACCTCGACGATGGCCGCATGGGTGGCATAGGTGAACACGCCCGTGTCGATGTCAGGCTTGTATCCTTGTGTGACTTCCAGACCGGCCGTATCCACATCTTCGTCCAGTTGATCCGGACGCAGATACCAGGCACGGGCTATATCTGCGAAATCGACGCTGGCCGCACCGCTCCAGGCTTTTCCGTCCTTCAAGGCAATGTCTTCGGCGTCACATTGCAACAAATGGGAGGCATGGATCTTGATCCGCGCTGCCAACTCTTCGGCCGCCTTCGAGACCGCGCCTCCGGCCATGACCATCCCGCGCGAGGCATAGGCGCCGGTAGAGTAGGGGGTCATGCCTGTATCACCCATCAGGACGTTGATCTTGCTGATGTCCACAGTGAGCCATTCGCTCGCGACTTGGCCAATGGCAGTTTCCAATCCCTGCCCAAAACTATGGTTGCCCGAGCGGACCTCGACCGATCCGGACGGGGTGAGTTTCACCATGGCTTGCTCATATCCGGGGACGAGTGGCAGCCCCCAAGAGGCAAAGACTTTTGTACCATGGGCTGATTGTTCAGTGAAAGTTCCAAAGCCCAGCCCGAGAAACCGACCCTGAGCGCGTGCCTCATTTTGCCGCTTACGGAATGCTTCGAGTCCGATTGCTTTTATCGCCTCGGACACGCTGTGCTGATAGTCCCCGCTGTCATAGAATTTGCCGGTAACATTGGTGTAGGGCATGGCAGAACCGGGCACGAGGTTTTCGCGCCTCACTTCGGCGGGCTCACGCCCAACCGCGCGGGCAATCGCATCAATGGTCAGTTCCATGGCGAAACAGACCCCCGGACGCGCCACCCCCCGATACGGAGTAAACCCCGGTTTATTGGTCGCGACCGAGTAGGTTTTGCATCGGTATCCGTCCAAGGCGTACGGGCCCGGCAGGTTGCCCCCGGCCTGTGAAGCTTCCAGACATGCCGTAAAGGGCCAGACGGAATACGCACCGATATCAACCGTAATCTCTGCATCAATACCCAGCAACTTGCCGCGATCATCGGCGTATGCCTTCAGCTTGTAGTGATGCTGACGCGTATTTGCACCCGCGACCAGATGTTCTCGCCGATCTTCCACCCAGCGTACCGGTCGTTTGAGCTTGCGCGCCACCCACGAAACCGAGAGCTCTTCCGGTTGGAGCACGCATTTGTATCCAAACCCGCCGCCAACGTCCGGTGCGATGACACGTACTTGCCCCTGATCCATTTGTAGATATTGGGCGATACCCGTTCGGATCAGATGTGGAACCTGAGTGGACGTGTAAACGACCAGCTGGCCGGCCTTTTCATCCCAATGGCTGAGCGTCCCTTTGCCTTCCATCGGGTTCATGCACTGGCGCGCAGTGTTGTATTCCCGTTCAATGACGACAGTCGCGTTTTGTTCCGCGAACTCCAGATCTCCGTCAAAGGCCGTGGTTAGAAAAAGGTTATCGTCCCAGTCTTCGTGCAACCGGGGCGCATCATGCGATTTTGCATCTGCCGCGTTTACCAACGGGGGCAGGGGATCGATGTCAACAACCACTTGCTCCGCGATATCCTCTGCTTCGGCGCGTGTCGGGGCGACGCAGATTGCGATGCATTCACCTACGAAACGCACTTTGTCCTTTGCGAGCGGGTATTGTTCTGAGGGTTTGTAGCCCGGCAGAGTTGATTCCGGACTGATAGGCAGCACATCGGTAAGATCCGATGCCGTGAAAACTCTATTCTTGTGTTCTTCCGGAACCGTAACGGACTTTAGACGACCGTGGGCCAAGGGGCTGCGGACATATGCGGCTTCGAGAAGCCTTGGGAATTTGAGATCCCCGACAAACTTAGCTTGGCCGCTGAGTAGTCTCGCGTCTTCCTTTCTGGTTACGCGCGCTCCAATTCCAGTTCTCACTTCACCTCTCCATCCCGGTGGGCTCTGCTCGTCTGTTTTGACATAAACTTCAGAGACGCGTAATATACTTTACGCAGTATACTACGTTTTGCAAGCGTCTAGACAAGGCTTAGATGCACATCGAATATAGCACACGTCCATTTGACACGGCCAAAGAGCGGGAATGAAATGAAAGAAGACAAAGACATCGCTTTGCGAGAAACGAAAAACAAATCGCTTAAGAACCGCAAGTTTCGTGAGCTTTGGAACCGTCCGGGATACCTGATCCGCAGGCTGCATCAAATTCATCTGGGACTGTTCGCGGAAGAATGCAAGGACGACGATGTAACGCCCGTACAGTTTGGCATGCTTTCAGTTTTGGCCAGCGGTGTTGAAATGGACCAACTTACCCTCTCGACCTCGGTCGGAGTTGATAGAGTCAGTGGTGCCGACGTAATCAAACGACTTGAACGGCGAGGTCTCCTGCAGAGGAACCGTTCAGAAATTGATAGGCGTGCCCGTGTGATTTGCATCACGCCAAAAGGCGCTGAATTCGTCGACAAAGTCCGCCCCAAAATGGCTCGGGCACAGGCCAAGCTGGTCGCACCGCTTACCGAAGAAGAGCTCGCGGAATTGGAGCGAATCTTGAAGAAACTGGTCGAAGCCAACAATGACGCCAGTCGCGCACCGCTTGGAGTCAGTTGAGATTAACTGAATTAATTCAAAGCATAACAGGCTCTACGACGAGGTTTCAGAAAAGCGTTTACGTTTGAAAAAAAACGTAGCATACTCCCTAAAAAGAATGGGAGGAACTCGCCTGTGAACAATAGCAAGCAACGTCGGAGCGCCGAACGCTTCGCAGCGAGCGATGGAGAGCGGGGTCAATGACACTCATCGCTCAGTATTTAGTAACGGGGGTCGTAACAGGGTGTTTCTTGATCCTCGCAACCATAGGCTTCTCGCTGACACGGCGTGTTGAGGGGTTTCTGAATATCGCGCATGCCGAGATGCTGGGTGTTTCGGCCTTCATTGCATGGGGCCTCAATACTCAGGCCGGGTGGCCCTTTTTGCCCGCCGCGATTGTTGCCATCGTTACAACCGCGTTCCTTGGGTTGTTCATAGGCCGCCTTGTTTATGATCCCATCAGAAATCTTGGACCCGCTGTCTTGCTTATCAGCTCTGTTGGTGTTGCTTACGTCATCGGCGGGGCCATTGACGCAATAGTGGGTACCGGAATCCGGTCACTCGATATCCCACTGGCCACGACATACAAATTCCTCGGCGTCAGGATAACCGACTACCAGATGATTGTTGTTGGTCTGGCCGCCTTGACCGGGATTTCCCTGGCTCTTTTCCTGAACAAGACAAAAACCGGGCTCGCAATCCGCGCGATGGCGGATAACCCCGCGCTGGCCGCGTCACGAGGCATTGATGTGCAAAAGACCTCGCGTGCGACGTGGCTGGTCGCATCAGGTTTGGCTGGACTGGCAGGCGTTATGCTGGCGATGATTGCAACACTGTCCACGGACATAGCGTTTCACCAAATCCTGCAGATCCTAGCTGTCGCCATTCTTGCAGGGCTGGGGTCGCTATACAGTGTGCTTCTGTCAGGCCTGATCGTAGGCGTGGCGATGGATATGTCCGTCTATTTCATACCGGCCGGATACCGACCCCTTATCGCTTTTGCCGTGGTGATTGTTGTTCTTCTGGTGCGCCCGGAAGGCCTTTCCGGAAGGAGTAAGTCATGAATTACGAACAACTCCTTCTGACCGTCCTGACATATGGGTGTCTCTATTCGGTCATGACCGTTTGCCTTAACCTGCAATATGCGCGTGGCGGTATGATCAATTTTGGGACCGTCGCCTATTTTGCAGCGGGCGCATATGCTTACGCCATTTTTACCCAGGAACCACCCAAAGGCCTTGACCAGTATCTCTTTGGCCTTAGTGCACCTTGGTGGATCGGTTTTATCGCAGCCGGAGTGGCCTCGCTGCTGTTTGCCATTGTCACGGGCTGGCCAACGCTGCGTCTCAGGGGCGAATATCTGGCATTGACGACCTTTGCCTTCGCCGAAGTGCTGCATTCTTTCCTGCTGAACGAACGACGTATCGGTAACGGCAGCGTTGGGCTTTCGAACGTCGACCGGCCTGATTTCTCGGTTATTGGTTTGTCTGAAAACTACGCCTTCATGTTGTTGGCTGTGCTGCTGTTGATACTGACATCCCTGTTGTGCCGTCGAATTCTGGCATCACCGTATGGACGGGCTGTTGACGCCGTGCGTGATGACGAGGTGGCCGCCGAGGCGGTTGGCAAGGATGTGCACCGCCTGCGTTTCGAAGTTTTTGTAATCTCGGCCATTCCGATTGGTTTTGCCGGAGCGCTTTACGCGATGATCACGACACTGGTCAGCCCGGACTTGTTTACCGCCGAAGTAACGTTCTTTGTCTGGATCGCGCTGGTTCTTGGCGGAGAGCATACGATCAAAGGTGTCATCTTGGGCACGCTTGCTTTGGTCACGTTTGAAGAGGTCGTGCGCTCGCTGCATTTCGAAACCGTGCGCGCCGCCGAGATCGCAGCTTCGGTCGAGCATATGATGACCGGTGTAATCTTTGTCATGATCTTGCGCTGGCAACCCTTCACCCGATTTGCCAAGAAAGGAGCTGAAGCATGAGTTCTGATCTGCTTGTTGTTGAGAACCTGCGGAAACAGTTTGGCGGCCTCAAGGCGGTTGGTGGTGACAGCGGACTGAGTTTTTCGGTCAAGGAAGGCTCCTTTGTAGGCTTGATCGGTCCGAACGGGGCAGGGAAGTCGACGACGTTCAACCTGATTTCAGGCGTTCTGGAGCCAACCGCGGGTCGAGTGACGCTTGCCGGAACGGATCTAGCGAATGTGCGTTCATCTGACATCGCGTCACTGGGCCTCGGCCGCACGTTTCAAACGCCACGTGCGTTCATGTCGTTGAGCGTACTCGACAACGTTTTGGTAGGCGCAAGATCATCCGGCGAAGACCTGCGTTCCGTGCTGTTTGGCGGTTGGCGAAGCAGCGAGCCGGCATTGGTCGAAAAGGCCAAGGCCGCGCTGGCCAGAGTCGGGCTTGAAGATCGCGTGGCTGAAACCGTATCCAATTTGTCCGGCGGAGAGTTGCGGATGCTTGAGGTTGCACGCCAACTGATCCGCGACCCAAAGATCCTATTGCTCGACGAACCCACAGCCGGGGTTGACCCGAGCCTTCAAGGCAAGCTGAGCAGGATTCTGGTTGACCTGCACAAAGAAGGGCGCACTTTGATCGTCGTCGAGCACAATCTGCATTTTTTGTTCAGCATCGCAGACCAGGTCATTGTGCTGCAGCAGGGTGAACTTCTGTCCAGTGGTACACCGCAGGAAATCAAGACCGATCCCAAAGTGGTCGCGGCCTATTTGGGAGACGAACATGCAGCTTGAAGTCAAAGGTCTGAAATCCGGCTACGGAAAGGTTCAGATACTGCATGGTATCGATCTCAAGGTGCCTGCGGGCAAGATTACCACTGTCCTGGGTGCAAACGGAGCGGGCAAAAGCACGTTGATGAAGACCATCGCAGGGCATCTGCCGGTGATGGAAGGCGAAATTGTCCATAACGGTCAGCACCTCAATGGTATCAGCCCACTGCACGTTTGTATGGCCGGTGTCGGCCTGGTGCCTCAGGATGCCAATGTGTTTGCTGAGTTGTCGGTACGCGATAACCTGCAAGCCTCTGCTGCAGCGTTTGAAGGCGCCGGCGAAAGGATCACAGAAGTCCTGAAGAGGTTCCCTATTTTGCAGGAACGCTCCAATCAACTGGCGTCGACGTTATCCGGTGGTGAGCGTCAAACTCTTGCGATTGCAACTGCCCTTGTTGCCGGGCCAGACATTCTTTTGCTGGATGAACCTACGGCAGGTTTGGCTCCTATATTCGTGGATCGCATTGTTGGCTGGGTCGAAGAACTCGCCCAGGATGGCACGGGTATTGCGTGGGTGGTTGAGCAAAACCCGGAGAAAATCCTCGCGATATCCGAAGACGCCTATGTCCTGGATGCAGGACGGGTCACGGATGTCCTCAAAAGCCAAACTCTTCTCGAACCGGGCCGTCTGGAAGAGATCTTATTACAGGTCCACGCCTAGGGAAAATTCACAACATGGAGGTGAACATGAAACTTAAGCCAAAACGTAGTATGCTCCTCAAAGGGCTAATCGCATCGACTGCACTGGTCGCCACGTCCATGGTTGCCGCTGCAGGAGAGGTCACCGTCGGAGTACTGGTTCCGCTGACCGGTGAACTTGGCGAGTTCGGGAAAATTGTGGCTGGCGGTGTCGAACTGGGTGCGAACGAGATCAATGCGGCGGGTGGTACAAGCTGCGGAAGTATTCGATTGGTCGTTGCCGATACGGGCGGCAACCCCGAAGTTGGCATTCGCGAAGCATCAAAGATGATTGAATCGGAAAATGCGGTTGCGATCCTTGGCCCGACATCCGGGGTCATGGTGGCGCTGGTTGATTTGGCGAAACGGACCAAGACGGTAACGATGTCCCCCTATGCGGGCACGATCACTCTGAATGAACTCGGTGGCGACTACGTGTATCGCACCGTTTCATCGGATCTGGGTGACGGGGCGGCCTCGGGCCTGTGGCTGAAGGACAAAGGCTACAAAAGCGTGGCCTTCCTGGTCCAAAACGAGGAATCGACCATTTCACCTGCTCAAGTTGCCCGGACAACCTTGGAAGAGGCGGGTATCGAACTGACCGATTTCATTATCTACAACCCCGGGCAACCGTCTTATCAGGCCGAACTGATTTCGGTTCTGGCCAATGAACCTGACGCTATCTATTTGGCCGGGGGTCAGGAATCGGGTGTTACCGTGATCAAAGAAGCCACATCAGGCGGCTTTGAAGGTGAATGGTTGTTTACAGCTGACCTGGCAGTGCCCGAAATCTTCGATGCAGCCGGAGCCGACCTTTTGAATGGCCGCGCCTATGTCGAATTCGCCGACGCCGATAATTCACTGCCTGAGTATAAGGCATTCGAAGCTCTGCATCAGGAGAAGGCCGGTGGGGATCCAGGGCCGTTTGCTGCCAACTCGTTCGACATGATCAATCTGGTTGCTTTGTCATTGGAAGCCAGCGGGGTGTGTTCCGGCGAAGGCATCAACTCTGTCATTCGTGATGTTGCCGAAGGCGGCGAGACGGTTTCGTCATTTGCCGAAGGCAAAGCGGCGTTGGCTGAAGGCAAGGACATCAATTATGAAGGTGCGTCCGGTCCCCTAGTGTTCGATCCCAGCGGCACCGTAGCCGGTGCCTACACCATTCAGAAGGCTGAAGGTGGCGAGTGGGTTAGCGAAAAGTTCTATCCCGCAAGCGCCTTTGAATAAGGAATAACACTCCCCTTGAACTGCCCCGGTGATCCTTCGCCGGGGCTTTTTTTGTCGTTTGCATGTTTCGTGTCTGCGTGAGGGTGAAGTTGCCGGCTAAGTGTTCAAACCGCGGCCAATTGCGAACAATACAATCGCCCCAACCGCCATGAAGGTTGCCAGAACCTGAATCCAATTGAAGCTCTCGCGGAATAACACGACCCCAACAAAGATCGAGACCGTGAAAATGGACGATACGGCCACAAGCGAGTATTGAGAGGCTCCAAATTGGGTGTGGAGCAGATAGAACCCGATGAAGGTGATGAAGACGCCAAGCCCACTCAACACCATATACGGCCAAGCCACTCCGATGAATGCATGGTCGAATTCTGTCCGCATCGCATAGGCGGCGATGCTGCACCAGGCCAGGGCTGATGCCAGTGTCCCAGCCGAAAACAGAAACTGATTGTGCGCGGGGGGTGACGCACGCTGGCAGTAAATGAAGATCGCATTGCCGAGAGAGGCGACAAAGGCCAACAGAAGGGGCTTCATGGGATGTCGGCTTTCCTATGGTCAGTAGAATTGGGCGGGCAAGAACAAGGCAATCTGTGGGAAAGCCATCAGAATGCCCATCATGACCAGAAGCGCCGCAACGAATGGGAGCGCACCCAGTATGACGTCATCAACCTTCCCGCTGCCCCTGACACCCTGAATAACATAGAGGTTGAGCCCTACGGGCGGCGTGATCAGTGCGGTTTCTATCAACAACATCAGCAAAATCCCGAACCAGACCGGGTCGTATCCCAGCGAGAACACAACCGGTGCCACAATCGGAATGGTGGTGATCATCAGAGTCAGCGTTTCCAGAAACAGCCCCAGCACCAGATACAGCAGGATAATCATCAACAGCGCCACCGCAGGCGGGTAGTCCAGATCGGATACAAACTGGCCTACTGTCTGGGGTAACCCCATTGAGGCAAGAACGAGGTTCAGGAAAAACGCAGCAACGATGATCAACATGATCATGGCGGTTGTTTGCATCGCCCCTTCCAGAGACTCCCTTAAGACCTGCCAACTCAACCGTCGACGCGAGGCTGCCAGGATCAGAGAACTCAGGACGCCAAGGGCGGCGGATTCGGTCGGTGTTGCAAATCCGGAATAGATTGATCCGATGACGATCACGAAGATCAGGGCTGGCGGGATAAGGTCGGGCAGCGTCCTGAAGCGATCGCGCCAGTTGTAGGAGATTTTTGTGCCTCCCATGCCCGGTTTGTAGAGACAGGCAATCAGCACGGTTGCTCCGAACAGCATCGCCAGCAACACACCTGGCACAATCCCCGCCAAGTAGAGCTCTGGGATCGAGGTGTCGGTCAGCGCACCGTAGATGATGATATTGATGGAAGGTGGGATCAAAATCCCCAGGGTTCCACCCGAGGCGAGTGTCCCCAGAAACAGACGTCGATTGTACTTCTTCTCATCCATTTGGGGAATTGCGACTGTTCCGATGGTTGCGGCTGTTGCCACTGTAGACCCGGAAATCGCGGCAAATGACGCACAAGCGCCAATGTTTGAATGCATTAGGCCACCCGGAAGCCACGAAAGCCACGTAGAGACCGATTGATAGACCGAAGCAGCAATGCCAGAGCGCAACAGCAACTCACCCATCAGAATGAATAAGGGGATCGCGACCAGCAAAAATTCGGTCGAAGAAGACCAGGCAATTTCTCCCATTCCTTTGTAGAGTGGTAGAAAGGCATAAACCCAGTCCAGAATGAGCCCGAGGATACCCAGTGCCGCGGCAACGGGCAGAGAAAGTGCAACCAGCACAATTAGAAGGATCAGCGAAACCTTGAGCATTAGTGTTCCTTCGACGGCAGAGAAGAGATCGAGGTTTCTGCTGCAAGCTCTTCGTCGGTGGTTCGACTGCCAACCAAAGCGTGAACTTTCACCCTGTCGCCCCTTATCAAGGCTGAAATCGACAGCAGAGAGAGAAGCGTGCAGGTGGACGAGAACAACAACAGGCCTAACAACCACAACAGTTGCGGGATCCAGAGCGGTGTGCCCAGTGTTGTGTTAGATCGGGCGTCGAGCTCAATCGTATCCAGGACGACCTGAAAACAAAAATAAGTCAGGACAACTGCGAACACTGTGAGGCTGAGGATACTCAGACAGTCCAAGTACGGGCGAGCTTTGGCCGGAAGGCGCGTGTATAGCGCGTCAATCCTAACATGCGCGCGTCTCAATACAGTGAAACTCAGAGCCCATGAAAAACAGATGGCCAACGCGTATCCCGACAACTCATCCGCACCCCCGGTAGAGATCCTGAAAAATTTTCGCAGCAGGACTTCCGCGCTGATCAGGAACGTAACGGCAAGTACGCTTATGCCTCCGATCCAGATAGCGAGGCGGGAAACCGCCTCGCTCAGCCTGAGAGCTTTGTCTAGAACCTCCATGAGTGAAGTCTTTATTTGACTGGTGCCGTCAAATCTAACACTTCCCCGGCTGTTTCGTTCCAGGCGGCGGCGCAGTCTGATCCGCAACGCTCGGCCCATCTCGGGACGACGACTTCGTTCATGATCGCTCTGATCTTCTCGTAGTCATCATCCTGAACAGGAATGAGCGTCATCGCTGCAACATTTCCGTCTACACAGTCGCCGCCGGTGTTACACGATACGCCATCATTTGTTTCGGATCTCCCAGACTCCCAGGCTCGATCCTCCCACGCAGCAAGCTCGGTGGTCATGAGGTCTCGAACCGAAGGATCTAAACCGTCCCAAAAGTCCTTATTCGCCGCGACAAAGGTGATCGCCCAGCTGATCGGCAAAGGATAAAGATGGCTGCTTGCTTGATGCCACTTGGCCAGGTTGCCGCTCAGAGCGCCGGTGATGGCACAATCAACAACACCTTTCTCCAGGGCCGGGACAACCTCTCCGAAGGCCATTCCGACGGCGGTCCCACCCAATGCTTCGATCATGTCGCCCTGAGATCGACCGGACGCCCGGACTTTCAAACCAGCGAAATCTTCAATACTTGCGATCGGCTGTCTGCAATAGGCAATCTGTGCGTGATAGGGGATAATTGCTAACAGCTTTACGCCGTACTGTTCTTCGAAAACCTGCTCCAGTACCGGTTTGTACGCATCGGAAACAGCATGCGCCTGATCAATGCCCCGCGTGATGCCAGCCAAATCCACTGCCTCAGCTTCGGGGATTTCTCCACCCACGTAGCTCAGCAAAGTAGCACTGATTTCCAAGACGCCATTTCTCAACAGTCTCAGGATTTCATCACCCTTTAGACCCATTTCGGTGAACGGCTGCACATTGACCGTTATGGCCCCGCCTGACGCTTCGCTGAGTTCCTGGCTCCAGAACGGGTTTTCAACCTTCTTGAACAGGGACAAATTGCCCCAAGTTCCGACATAGTTGATCTCTGTTTCTGGGTAGTCTTCGGCATGCGCGGAAACCGTCATGGCTACGGCGGCAAGCGCAGTTGCGCCAATCAGACACTTGAACTTCTTAGCTACCGTCATGGTTGCTCTCCTTGTTGGTCTGTACACCGTTTGTAGGTCACGGTGAATGTAAGTAGTATACTACTTTATTTGAGTGAGTCCACAATTTGAAGCAGTCCCGCTGGATTCTAACCCAGCCCAGGAACGACGAGATCGCTGTCTTCTGCTAGTTCTGTGATCAACATCGAGCCGGGACGGTGCGTGATGGCAATCGGAGGTTTCGCTGTGCGAACCGCCACGTGTGACGTCACCCCACACGCCCAAAACACCGGGGTTTCGTCCGCTTCAATACGCACAGGGTCTCCCCAATTGGGAACCGAGATGTCATCAATTCCCAGCTCTCCCGGATTTCCTATATGAACAGGCGCCCCATGAGAATGCGGAAAGCGGGATGAAATTTGCACGGCAAGGTCAATCTGTTCGGTCGGGATAGGGCGCATGCTCACGACCAACTTCCCTCCAAAGACCTCGTTTGGAATTGTTTCTACATTGGTCTGAAACATGGGCACAGTTGACTTGTACTGTATGTGACGCATACCAATTCCAGCCGAGGCCAGAGCATTTTCGAAACTGTGGGAGCATCCTAGCGCGAAGGCTACCATGTCGTCGCTCCAGTAGTCGGAAATCGACGTCTCTTCTGTTTCAAACTCACCATCACGATAGACGTAGTACCCAGCAACATCCGTTCGGATGTCTATGCTTGATCCAGCTTCCGAGAGCATTGGCTCGCCTCTGCCGCCCATGGCGAGAAGAGGGCAAGGTTTAGGATTTAAGAAGCAGAATTCTGCAAAGGGTTCAGCAAAGTCGGCCGGAAGGATAACAACATTCGCCTGAAGGTATCCCGGACAGAGGCCTGCGGTCGAACCAGTATGCGTTCCCGCACGAATTAACTGTCTCGTTTGCGAACAATCGGTCACTGTGGGTGGATCTCCTTGCGGATGAATATTTCGCTCAGTAGATTGCGCGCCACTGCTGTGAACGGCGCGTCGCCTGGCCGCCCCGAAATACAGCCGGAATTCATCGCCCCGGAGTCCGCGGCTGCCATCAGTGCTGGGTCGAGCGGGATTGATCCCAGGAAAGGGACCGAGTGCTTCTGTGCCTCTTTTTTAGCGCCGCCACGCCCAAAGATATCTGATTTTTTACCACAGTGGGGGCACTCGAAACCGCTCATGTTTTCTACGATGCCAAGAATAGGAACGTCTATTCGATTGAAGAGCGAAATTGCCTTCCTGGCATCCGCCAATGCTATGTCTTGAGGCGTCGAGACGACAACGGCTCCGGCCAATTGGGCATTCTGCGCCAGGGTTAACTGGACATCGCCAGTGCCAGGAGGGAGATCAACAATAAGAACTTCAATGTCACCCCAATCTGTTTCCAGCAACATCTTTTTGAGTGCTCTAACAAGCATTGGGCCACGCCACATGACCGCTGTCTCAGGATCGATCATGTAACCGATCGACAGCGTTGGGAGGTCATCAACCACCACTGGTTTCAACTGTGAGTTTTCGAATTGAGTCCTGTCTTCTTCGGCACCCAGCATCTTGGGCACGGAAGGGCCGTAAATGTCGGCATCCAACAGGCCTACGCGAAGGCCCAGATCTTTTAGCGCCAGTGTCAATCCGGTCGACAACGTGGACTTGCCTACTCCGCCTTTTCCCGACCCAACGGCCAAAACCAACGGCCCGGTTTTCTTTGCCGCGGCGTGATCCCGAGGCGATGAGCGAGACAATGCGACGTTCACTTTTTTCAGACCGGTGCGCAGCTCGATTTGCTTCAAGATGGCTGCTTCCACCTTCGCAACGTCATCAATGGTGTGAGGAAGGTCACTGACTACGACGGAGAGTCCGCCAACTCCCACTTCAATCACGTCCACTTTGGTTGGAATGCTGTGACCATCTTCCTCCCCAAGATCCAAAAAAGGCACAAGCGCCGATTGAGCTGCGGAAGCGACGGCTTGAATGTCGATCATAATGGTTACCGCCTCAATGGTACGACAGGCGATGCAAGCCTTCGGAGATCCGGCGTCGTTGCTCTTCTTCACAGGACTTGCAGTTTGAGTTGAATGTTCTGCCGGTTGCTTTGCATTCGTCGCAGGCTTCCGGAGGCCCCGCCATCCATTTGCACAATTGGACAATGCCGTGCCAAAGCTTAGTCACTGTTCGTCCTCCTCCACCATCTTGATATCGCATTTAGGTAGTATACTACGTGTTATGAAGATTTGCAATCTGCCGTTTGCGGTAGGTGGGAAAGGGGGAAGTGTGCTCGCGACCTGATTCGTGCAAAAAGGACTTCCTGAACGGCGAAATCTTCTACAGCCTGCGCGAGGCGCAAATCCTGATCGAAGAATGGAGGAAACACTGCAACACGAAACGTCCCCATAGTGCTGTGGGCTACCGCCCACCAGCCCCGGAAACCATCCTGCAGATGGACCAAACGCCGATCATGCACTAACACTCAAGTGGGGCTGATCACTCTTTGCGTTCGAGGCCCCAATTGCAATGATGGTGATCATGCCTGCTGACATCGAATTTTCCTTCCACCAACTGACCCGCGTCGCTCAACGGCACATTCGAGTTTTTCAGATACAGCAGTTTCTGGACCGCTTTGCGATGGGTTTGACGGTGGCCGTCGTGGCACTGGCTTTGATCGACCGTGATATGGACCTGTTCCAGATTTCGCTACTGTTTGGCGTTTATTCAGTCACGACCATGGCGATGGAACTGCCATTCGGCGGGCTAGCCGACAACATCGGGCGCAAGCCCGTCTTCCTGTCAGCGGTCGTGGCCAGCCTGATCTCTCTGGTTATCTTTCTGTCGTCCAGCAATTTCTATGTTTTGGCTCTTTCATTCGCGTTCATTGGTTTCGGACGCGCTTTGCGCTCGGGAACGCTCGACGCATGGTTCGTTGAGAACTTCAAGGTCATGGCCCCGAACGTTGACATTCAACCTGCGCTTGCCAAAGCCCAATGGGCGAACGCCATGGGACTGGCTTTCGGTGCAATTTGCGGGGGCCTGTTGCCTGACGCCTTTGGTGATGTCGCGGTCCACCTTGGGTTCAGCGTTTATGATACTTCCTATGTCGCAAGCCTGATCATGATGACTCTGTTGTTTTTCTTTACTCTTGTCGCCATCAGGGAAGAGCCACGCCCGCTGAACCCTAAGGCCCTCAGGCAAGGCTTCACGAGCGTACCTGCGGTGATAAAGGAAGCCGGTCTCCTTGCCCTAAAACATCCCACACTGTCGATGCTTCTGCTTGCCTTGGCGCTGATTCTTATGGCAACGAACCCGGTCGAAGTGTTCTGGCCTACCCACGTTAAGGGAATGCTGGACGAAGGCTACGCCAACACTACAATTGGTGTCCTGACGGCAGCGTATTTTTTCTCAATCGCGTTTGGTGTGGCGCTGTCTCCCCGCATCAATCGGATGTTCAAACGCCAAAATGCTGTCTCGCTTTGCGTAGCGTCTGCGTGTCTGTCAGCCCTCCAAATCGCATTGGCGTTTCAGGGCGGCATTATCGGATTCGTTGGCGTGTTCATTCTTTTTTCTGTTGTCCTTGGCTCTACGGAAACGCCAGCCAGTAGCATTCTTCATTCGTGTGTCGAGAACCATCAGCGTTCTACAATGCTATCACTACGCTCTCTCGTGCAGCAGCTAGGCGCAGCCATTGGTCTGATAGCCGTTGGCGGCCTTGCGGAAAGCTACTCGCTGCCTATCGCTTGGATAGGAGGTGCCGGTTTCCTCATAATCGCCGTGTTGTTGATGGGCTTGCTGGCCAAGAGACTAAGGCGCTGAGGTCGATAGTTGTCGTTTGTTCATCGCGTAGCATTCGACACATTGGGCACATTCCCGACCTTTGTCGCAACGGTGACATTGCTCCCTAAATGCCAAGGGCTTGATGCTGCTGAGCGCGGCAGTACAGCCTGAGCCAGCGGCGCAGCTCACACAGATTGGGACTAGCATCTGTGCCTTTCGATGCGATCCGCCTGCTCAAGTTCGCATAGGCCCGGGCCAATGCGCATCCAATAGAGCAACTCTGAAGAGGCCACCACTTGTCCACCTGGTGGACAGCGCCGTCAACGATGCTACCTGCTCCTCGGATTTGCTTTTACCCAGTTCCGACGCTGTCAGCATAGCCTGGGGAGGAGCCGACATGCCGCATCATTCCCGTCAGGGAGTCCACTTTTCAGGATCTCGCGAATGACGCTTGGGCCATGGGCAAAGGTGTCGCTAATTCTGGCCGCCGCGTGTTTTCTGTTCGGAGCAGGTGTCACGGTCATTGATGTGGTGTTGCGCGCAGTTGCAGATCGCAATCTGCCGGGTGTGATCGAGATGACGACGCTGTGGATCGGGTTGGGGGCCGCCTTGTCGATGCCGGTCTGCTACCTGAATGACACCCATGTCACGGCACGGCTGCTCAGCGAACTTCGCCCGACCCTGTTCCGGCGTCCCCTCAGCGTGATTGGCGCAGTTTTTGCTTTGGTTTTTGCTGCGATCATGGCTGCTCTTATCGGCAATTTTGCCTCGGGCAAACTGGGAGGACCTGAAACCACCTCTGATCTGCAAATCAGGATGGATGTGTTATTGGTGATCGCCTTTTTGACCTTTGGCGCCGCGTGTTTTGCCGCGCTGGCGCGTGTTTATCAGGTTCTCTTTCGGGACCGCACCAATGGCTGACGGATTACTCCTCGGAGGCCTTGGGTTTGCCGCAGCCATCTTCCTGATCCTTGTCGAGGTTCCGGTTGCGGTGGCCATGGGGCTCGTCGGTCTCATAGGCTGCGCCCTGATCCTGGGCTTGGACGCGACGCTCGTGGTTGGTGCGACCACGACATGGGATTCGCTCACCAATTACACGCTGACGATGCTGCCGCTCTTTGTACTGATGGGAAATCTTGCGGCGCATAGCCAACTGTCATCGCGGCTTTACTCTGCCATGCGCGCGTTGATCGGCCACCGCCGGGGTGGGCTGGCTCTGGCCACCATCGGTGCCTCGGCCGGGTTCGGAATGATCTCTGGGTCGTCCCTGGCAACCACAGCTACAATGGGTCGGATCGCGCTGCCGGAGATGCGTACCGGTGGTTACTCGGACAGCCTTTCGTCGGGAACGATTGCTGCGGGCGGGACACTCGGCATTCTCATCCCGCCTTCGACGATCCTCGTGATCTACGCTTTCCTTGCCGAACAATCGATCCGGCAGCTTCTGTTGGCAACGGCCGGACCCATCATCCTCGCTGTCCTCCTCTACGCTTTGGCGGTCTGGCTTCCGATCCGGTTGGGATGGTCCGATGCCCCACGCCGCGACCGCGCCAGCCCCGAGGAGCGCATGGGCGCGCTCAAAGAGCTTGCCCCACCCGTCGGCGTCTTTGGGTTGATCATGGGTGGGCTCTATACCGGCTATTTCACCGCCAACGAGACCGCTGCCGTCGGCGTCGCCGTCGTGCTGACCTATGGGATCCTGTCGCGCAGGTTGTCGTTCAAGGGCTTCCTGGCGGCCGCAATCGACACCGCTGTCACCTGCGGGGCGCTCTATCTGGTTCTAATTGCGGCCAATATCTTCAACTTCTTCCTTGCCTTGTCCGGGCTGCCTTTCTCGCTGACCTCACTCTTCTCGGGCATCCTGGACCAGCCGCTTCTGGTCATCCTGTTGATGAGCCTGGTTTACATCCTGCTTGGAACGCTGATGGACAGTCTGGCCATGCTGCTTCTGACGGTACCTCTCTTTGTGCCGGTGGCACAGGCTGCGGGGATTGACCTGATCTGGTTCGGAATCTTTGCCGTGATGGTGGTCGAGATGGGGCTGATCACCCCGCCGGTTGGCATGAACCTCTTCGTACTCAAGGCGACAAATCCTGACATCCCGATGACAACGCTCTGGCGCGGTGTGACGCCGTTTGTCTTGGCCGATGCCCTGCGTATCGGCCTGCTCGTTGCCTTCCCCATGCTGGCCCTGTGGCTGCCACAGGTCGCACTTTGAATGTCTGCAAACAGGAGGAAACGCATATGACATTCCTATTCCGTCAAACATTGGTTGCCGCCACGGCGCTGACGCTGTTCATCGCAGCCGCTGAGGCCCGGGAACTCAGGGTCTCCAGCTTTGAGCCGCAACAAGGTTTCTTCTCGCAAACCTTGCAGGCTTGGATCGACGAAATCTCGCCGCAGCTTTCCGATCAGACCTCGCTGCAGCTGTATCCGGGCGCTATCCTGGGCGCGCCTCCGGCGCAGGCAGATCTGGTGCGCGCCGGTGCGGCGGACATCGCGTTTGTGGTCCCGACCTACACCGCCGGTCTGTTCCCGATGACATCGGTCGCAGAAATTCCTGGTCTGATCGACGATAGCGCCACAGGCACGGAGATCCTCAACACCCTTTTGGAGGAGGGCGCTCTTGCGGAGGAGTATGCCGATTTCCAGGTGCTGGCCCTGTTCAGCACGCCGGGGTATCGGGTGTTTTCGAAGGATGGGGTTAGCGCACCTGAAGATATGGCTGGCCTGCGCTTGCGATCGCCCTCGGCCTTTGGCGCCAACGTCTTGGAAATGATGGGCGCGTCAGGTGTGCCGATCCCGGCCCCACAGGTCTATGAAAATGTGGAGCGCAACGTGGTCGCAGGTGCGGCCTGGACGATGGATGCCTACCGCACCTTCCGGCTGAACGAGGTCGCGCCAAACATCACCGGTACACGGCTGATAGCAAGCCCCTTGGCGATCCTGATGAACCGCGCCGCCTACGATGCGCTGCCGGAGGCGGATCGCGCGGTCTTCGAGGCGCAAACAGGTCGGGTTCTGGCCGAGTCCATCGCGCAGCGGATCGATACAACCGAAGCGGCCATCGAAGCCGATATGCGGGCAACTGGCGAAGTCACATTCATTGATCTTGATGATGCCGCGTCGGCAGCTTGGGCGTCGGCTCTGTCCGGGGCGGCTGATGCCTGGTTGTCAGGGCAGGACAGCGCTGCGGCAGAGTCGGTTTTGAACCGTGCGCGCGAAATTGCCGCCGGCAATTGACACAATGGGCTGGAACCGCCGTCGCGTGCGGGTCCGGCCTTTTCAAAAGGGAGACATGGTATGGCGATATGTGCCCTGGGCTATCTTGGGATCCGTTCCGACAAGCTGGCCGACTGGTCCGATTTCGCGGGCAAGCTGCTGGGGATGATGCCGATCGACCGCGCATCGACGGCACTGGCTTTTCGGATGGATGACCGCATGCAGAGGCTGCTGGTCTCTGATGAACCCGGCGACACGCTGGCCTTCATGGGCTGGGAAGTGGCCGCTGCAGATGATCTTGAGATCTATGCCGCCCGGCTGGAACAGGCGGGTGTTGCGGTGCATCAGGGCAGCCACGCGCTGGCGGATCGTCGCTTTGTCGAGGCGCTGATCTGGTTCGAGGATCCCATGGGAAACCGCATCGAACTGGTCTGGAACCCGATGATTGCATCCGATCCATTTGTCCCCGGGCGCCCGATCGCCGGGTTCCATACAGGGCCGCTGGGTATGGGGCATGCGGTGCTGCATGTCCGAGATATCGAGGTGATGCTGCCGTTCTACCGCGACCTGCTCGATTTCAAGGTTTCGGATTACGGGTTGTCGCCCTATGGGCTCTACTTCTTTCACGTGAACGGACGGCATCACAGCTTTGCCATGGTTGGATCGGGGCAGATGGGCTTTCACCATTTCATGGTGGAGTTTCAGAACCTCGATGATGTCGGGCAAGGGTTCGATCTGGCGCAGCTAGAAGAAGGCCGTGTGGCCTACACGCTGGGTCGTCATACCAACGATTACATGACCTCCTACTACACCCATTCCCCCTCGGGGTTCTTCGTCGAGAATGGCTGGGGCGGCCGGGTCATCGACCCGGCAAGCTGGGAGCCGCACGAAACCACTGTCGGTCCCAGCTTCTGGGGGCATGAAAGGCTCTATCTCCCCGAGGATGGCGGGCGCAAAACCCTACGTGACATGCGCCTGAAAGCCGCCGCAGAGGGGCGCCGCGCGCCGCCGATTATCGATTGCCCCTGGCTCTACAATGAAATCGCAAAAGAGATGGCCTGAGATATGCCCGATCCAAAAGACATTGAACACTATGACGTCGTGATTGTTGGTCTGGGACCCGTCGGGGCCACATTGGCCCATTTGCTGGGGTCCTTGGGGGTGCGGACGCTGATCCTTGATCGCGAAGCCGCGGCTTATCATCTGCCTCGCGCGGTGCATTTCGACGATGAAACCATGCGGGTGTTTCAGTGGATCGGCGTCGCCGAGGAACTGGTACCGATGCTGCGGATCAATCCCGGCATGCGGTTTGTGGATGCCGAAGGGACGCTGTTACTGGATTGGCCCCGTCCGCAAAAAGAAAGCGCTTTGGGATGGCACCCAAGCTGGCGGTTTCATCAGCCGGATCTGGAAAAGATCCTCCGCAAACGCCTCGCTGAACGAGAGTGCGTAACGATCCGCAACCGGTGCGACGCGTTTATGGTCGAAGATACGGGCAGCCAAGTCTCACTGCGCTACGAGGACATGGCAAAGGGCAAGATCCGTCATGTCGAGGCGCAATATGTGATCGGGTGCGATGGTGCGCGGTCCCTGATCCGCCGGTTCATCGAAACCGAGATGCGGGATTTGGGGTTTCACGAACGCTGGTTGGTTGTCGATGTCTTGCTGAACAAGGACAAACCCGAACTTGGCGACCACTCGATCCAATACTGCAACCTTTCGCGTCCGGCGACCTATGTGCGCAGCCCGGGTCTGCGCCGCCGCTGGGAAATCGCGGTCTTGCCTGACGAAGACAGCACCGCCATCACCGATGAGGCGCGGGTTTGGGATCTCCTGTCGCGCTGGATCACGCCCGAGGAGGCCGAACTGGAACGCAGCGCGGTCTATACCTTCCATTCACTGATTGCCGAGGACTGGAGGCGCGGGCGCCTGTTGATCGCTGGAGACGCGGCGCATCAGACCCCGCCCTTTATGGGGCAAGGCATGTGCGCCGGCATTCGCGACGTGGCCAATCTGGCTTGGAAACTGGCAGACGTCATCAGTGGCCGTGCCTCCGATGATCTGTTGGACAGCTATCAGTCCGAGCGTGGCCCGAACACGGCGGAATTCATCGAAACAGCAGTTCGGCTCGGCCGGTTGATCAACGCAGCCGACAGCGAAAGCGCCTTGCGCGCGGCGGTTCAAAGATCGGACGGGACAGTGGAAATGAAATCGCTTTATCCCCCGCTTGGGCCAGGGATCAGCAAAGGACCGCATGCAGGTCAGCAATTTGGCCAGCCACGCTTGCCTGATGGATCGCGCATGGATGACAAATTCGGATACGCGCCGGTGATCCTGGCTGACCAAGCTCTGGTGGAGGGGTTTGAACCCCCTGCTGGTGTGGGGGTTCTGACGTCGCAAGAGGCCCCCGAAGTGGCGCAGCATCTTCAGGCTTTCGGCACAGGTGCGGTTCTGCTCCGTCCAGATCGCTACATCCTTGGGTCGGCAGAAACGGCAGAGGCGCTGCGCGCTTTGCCGAAGCTTTTGCCGACACAATGCACTGACCAGAGACACTCAGAAAAGGCGTAAATTATGAAACTATGTTCGTTTCGGACCGATGGCAGGTCCTCTTATGGTATTGTAACCGACGACGGCATTGTCGATCTTGGGCGCCGCTCCAGCGCCCCGACCTTGCGCGATTTCCTTGCTGCGGGTGAAATCGACAAACTTGCCGAGATTGCTCTGGAACCTGCAGATTTTGACTTTGATGCCGTGGAGCATGATCCGGTCATCCCAAATCCCGACAAGATCATTTGCGTCGGGCTGAACTACCACGACCACATCACTGAGACAGGGCGCGAGGAAACACCAAACCCGGTCCTGTTCGCCCGGTTTCCGGGCAGCCAGATCGGACATAATGCGCCGCTGATCAAACCCCTGGAATCTGACAAGTTTGACTATGAGGGCGAGTTGGCCGTGATCATCGGGCAAGAGTGCCGCCGGGTCTCCGAAGACGACGCGCTCAACGTCATCGCCGGCTATGCCTGCTACAATGATGGATCGGTGCGGGATTGGCAGAAACACACACACCAGTTCATGCCCGGCAAAACCTTTGCCAATACAGGCCCGTTCGGCCCCTGGATGGTAACAGCCGACGAAATCCCCGACCCGTCAAAACTGCGTCTGCAGACCCGGCTGAACGGAGAGGTGATGCAAGACACCACAACCGACCTCCTGATCGCGTCGGTCCCGCGCCTGATCGCCTATTGCTCAACCATTCTGCCGTTGCTGCCTGGCGATGTGATCGTTTCGGGTACGCCTGGGGGCGTTGGTGCACGTCGCAACCCGCCAGTCTTTATGAAAGACGGCGATATCTGCGAGGTGGAAATCTCGGGCATTGGTGTCCTGCGCAACACGGTGCGGGCAGAAACCTGACCGTGTCGAGATTGCGCGGTCGGTCCGCGCGTGCGACGGTATAGCTATGCCGATCGGACGCGCCACAGATAGCAGGGCTGCCCATTCTGTCCGCGCTCTGACGCGCGGGCTGGACGTTCTGCGCTACGTCAACGAGACCGGGGCTTGCAAGGCGGCTGAGATCGCACGCGCGCTCGATATCCCGCGCCCCACGATTTACCGCCTGTTGGAAACGCTGGAACAGGAAGGCTACGTCGCCTTCTCGCCAACCTCGGCGCGTGTGCGCGTGACGCGTCTTGCAGCCTCTCTCGGGGATGGGTTTGGTGCGACATCCGAGCTGTGCCAGATCACGGGACCGCTTTTTTCCGCGTTCTCAGAGCAGATCGTCTGGCCCTTGGATCTGACAGTCTATGAAAACAACGCCATGGTCATTCAGGAAACGACCCATAGCCGCAATCCGCTGTCTATCGACGGCGGGATGACGGGGTATCGCCTGCCGATGCTCAGGACCTCTGCCGGGCGCTGCTATCTTGCATTCTGCCCGCCCGAAGAGCGTGAGATCATCATCCGACATCTGCGCCGTATCGACGATCCGGAAGACGTGCTCTTTTTGCAGGACCAACACCTCGAAACCACGCTGAACGAGGTCAGGGAAAACCGGTTTGGCGCCCGATTTGGCCCCGAGTTTCGCCCGAAAACCTCCTCCATTGCAGTGCCTGTGATGTCGGATGACCGTATCGTTGGATGTGTGTCGGTCATCTGGACCCGTGCCGCAATGGACAAGACCGAAGCGATCAGTACCTTGGTGCCACCTCTGACCGATCTCTCGAAAGAGATTGCCAATCGGCTTGATCCTAACCCCTGGGCGGGCGATCGGTGAGGTCTTTCACAATCTAGACAGCAACGGGTGTTTGGAACGTGTTCACGATGAAGACCAGCGTGGCGTAAAAGCCCACGGTTGTTATCAGGTCCAGAACATCCTCTTTGCCGACCAGATCGACCAGATGCGTCATGGTGTCTGCGGAGAGCTTCGCTTCGTTCAACAATTCGTCAACCGCACCGGTCAGAATTGCGTCCTCTCGTTTCATTGCCTCGAGCGTTCCTCGAAACGTGTTGTAGGGCATCAGCATCCATGGAACAGATTACATTGATTGCTTAACAACGTGCGTTGCGCACAGCTGTACTGCTGGGCCCGCTATGTGCTTGCCGAGCGAGTAGTGTGCCTAATCCTGCTATGGCTCAAACGACATCCGCCGGACTGTTTCACAGCGTCCAACTTCGTGCCTTCGCTCAGCCGCTTACCTCCTTAAAAACGTCGGATACGACTTTACGAAGCCATCTTTGTCCAGGTTCTCGTTCAGTTCGCAGATCCCAACAAAGATCGAAAGAAAAGACCACCTCTTCCAGCGGCAATGGAGTCGCGCGCAGTTTCTCGAGCCGCGGATCGAGCGAAAACAGGCGGCGCGGGGCGATTGCGATCAGGTCGGATTGGGCAACAATATCGGGAATTTCAAACCAGCTCGCCACAGTCATCGACATGCGGCGTTTCAATCCCCGGGCGGCAAGCGCGTCTTCGATGACCGTTGTGCCGGTCGCCGATTGCGACAGCTTCACGTGAGGCAGCTCTGCATAGAGCTCAGCCGTCATCGGCTCGCCTGCGCGCGGATGATCCCTGCGCATCAGCACGACGATTTCGTCGGCCAAAAGGCGTTGTGAGCGAACAATCTCGGGTTGCAGCCGCCCCGGCGTCAAGCGGACCTGCATGTCAACGCGATCCCATACGCTTTCGGGCGAGATTGAGAAAGGCAGAATGTCCACGGAGACACCCGGTGCCTCGACCTGCAGCCGCTCGGCGAGCCGGGGCAGGAGGAAACCCGACACGTAGTCGGCGACCTGCATCGTAAAGACCCGCTCGGCTTCGGCGGGCACAAACTGATGCTGGAGTGAGATCGCCGTAGAGATGAAACCAAGCCCGCGCTCGATGTCGGTGTTGAGCTCCAGTGCACGGTCTGTGGGGCTGACACCATCGGCGGTTCGGTAGAACAGTTCGTCGTTGAGCATAACCCGTAAACGTGCAAGCGCATGACTGACCGCGGAAGGAGAGAGTCCGATCTCATCGGCCGCACCCGCGATCGAACCGCGATTCATGATGGCGCGGAAGATGACCAGAAGGTTCAAATCGAAGTTGCGCAGGTTCACCATGGATTTACCGAACCAGATTGACAATTGAAAGCGTCACCTGCGGTACGAAGGCCACCAGCAACAGAACCCCGATCATCACCCCAAGCATTGGAAACAAAGGACGGGCAATCTGGCCGATCCTTAGTCCGCTGATGGCTGCACCGACAAAGATGGTGTAGCCGAACGGCGGAGTGGCCATTCCGATGGTGAAGTTGATCGCCACCATCGCGCCGAACTGCACCGGGTCCATTCCCAATTGCTCTCCGATGGGAACCAGAAACGAGGCAAGGATGATCATCGCGGCAAGGTTATCCATCACACAGCCGATTACAAGCAAGAGCAGGTTGATCATAAGTACGTAGAGCACTGGCGTATCGGCAAAGCCTTCGAGCGTCTGAGTGACCTGACCGGGGATGCGCTCAAATGCCATGACCCAACCGAAGCCGTTGGCAAGCGCAATGATAAACATCACGATGGTCATGGTCTTGAGCGAGCCGAGGGTTGCGGGGACAATGTTCGTCAGGTTCAGTTCGCGATATACGCCAAAGCCGAGAACGAGCGCGAACACGGTGGCGACGATGGCAGCCTCGGTCGGTGTGACAATTCCGCCGTAGATACCCCCCAGTACGATCACTGGTCCAAGGAGCGCCCATCGCGCGGCATTGAAGGCCGCCCAGACCTCGGCCCGGCTGGCCTTGGGCTGCGGTGCGATCCGATTCCGACGGGCATGCAACCAGCAAAGACCCATGAGACCGAGGGCCAGAAGGGCACCGGGCACAACACCCGCCAGAAAAAGCTGGCTGATCGAGGTTTCCGACATGACGCCCCAGACAACCATCGGGATCGACGGTGGCAACATCGGCCCTATGATCCCGCCCGCAACCGCCAGGGCCGTGGCAAAAGGGCGTGAGTAGCCGCGCTCTTCCATTTCGGGAATCATGATTGCGCCGATAGCGGCAGTGGTCGCGGGTGCAGACCCAGATAGCGCCGCGAAGAAGGCAGCTGCAAGCACAGCGACCATACCGAGCCCGCCCGTCCGGTGCCGCACCAGCACGTCGGCAAATCCAACAAGACGGCGAGAAATCCCGCCCGCCGTCATCAGGTCGCCAGCCAGGATGAAGAACGGGATGGCTAACAGCGAGAAGGATTGCGTCCCCGAAACCATACGCTGTGCAAAGATTACCATGTCGATATCGGCCGCCCAAAGCGCGCCGATCGTTGCTAACCCGATGGCAAAGGCCAGTGGCACGCGCAGGAGCAGCATCAGCGGCAGGCCGAGTGTCAGTACAAGGAGCGTGGCGTTCATTCGATCACCTCCTCGCGCGGGTCTGGCGAGATAAATCGCGCCACGCCGTGAAGAACGAAGAGCGCGCCACAAACGGGAACAGAGAGATACAGAACCTCAATCGGGATCTGCAACGCGGCCGTTTTCTGGCCGGCTGTGCGCCCCACATAGGCGATACCCGCCGTCAGTGTGACCCATCCGAAGAGAATCGCCAGCGCCGCGACCCAGCGATCCGCCCAGTAATTCAGACGTTCAAAGCGCGTCGGTATCGACTGGATCGCCACATGGAACCCCTCACGAAGGCCAACAGTAGCGTAGAGGAGGACCAGCCAAGCGAAGAGGATGATCGCCAGTTCTTCGGTCCAGCTTGGTGGAGCGCCGAGGAAATAGCGCATAGTGACCTGCATCACGAGAAGACCCAGCACAATGAAGATCAACGCGACGCAGAGATAGGCCACGAGCCACGAGATGATGCGGCTCGTGGCTGAGATCGGGTCGGTGATCCTGCGCAAGCGACCGGGTCCTCTGTCAATTCGAGGACACGGCTCGGAGCGCGGTGCTCAAAAGCTCAGTGCCGATGCTGTCTTCGAAGCGTTCATAGACCGGCGCGACTTTGGCACGGAAGGCACCGACATCGTCAATGTCGTTGATCTGCATGCCTGCCTCTTCCAAGGCCGCGACGACATCGGCCTCGGCGGCGGCCACGGCTTCGCGCTGCGCTGCGATCGCGGCTGTTCCTGCCCCACGAACGGCCTCCTGAATGTCTTCCGGCAGCCGGTCGAAGCTGCGTTCAGACATCAGAAGGTGGATTGCCGAATAGGTGTGGCGCGTGAAGCTAAGGTATTTCGTGACTTCCGGATAGTTGTTGGACTTGATCACAGATGCGGGGATTTCCAGCCCGTCAACAGTGCCCTGTTGCATCGCCGTAAAGACCTCGCCCCAGGCCATCGGCACAGGGCTACCGCCGAGGGCGGAGAACATCTCAACAAAGACCGGGTTTTGCATAGTGCGGTATTTCACGCCTTCGACATCGGCCGGTGTGCGCACAGGCCGTGTGTTGTTGATCATGTTACGAAAGCCACCTTCGGCCGCGCCGAGCGACACCACGCCATCGTCGCGCAGATTGGCGGCAAGTTGCTGTCCGACCTCACCATCGAGCACTTGGTGCGCCTGTTCGGCGCTTCCGAAGAGAAACGGCAAGTCGACGAGTTGATAGGTTGGCTCGAGATTAGCAACGACGGCGTTGGTAATGATACCGAGGTCGATCGTACCGAACTTCAGCCCCTCCAGAATCTCTTTATCGTCGCCGAGTTGGCGGTTCGGGAAGAGTTGAACCTCGACCCGGCCATCCGTTGCTACTTCAAGCTCATTTTTGAAGGCGTGCGCGGCGATCGCATAAGGATCAGTCGGGCTGTCGGCGGTCAGCCAAGCAAGCTTCAGATCAAACTCAGCGGCTTGTGCTGTGCCCACAAGCGCCAGCGCAGTTATTAGCCCACCGAACACTCTGCGTGTGAGTTTTGGGGTCATTAGGTCTCCTCCATGTGATGGTCGCCCGGGGTCTGGCAGAACGCACAGACCGTGCGATCCTGTGGGACCCTACACATACAATGCACGATGCAGTCAGTGCATAAACCGCAGGGCGACATGCACGTTGTTCATATTATCATGTGAATTCTGTGCAGCATGGCGTGAAAGGAATGAAATGGGCGCAGGGCAGCAGCAGCCGTAAGGTCTGGGCACAAAAGCATGGGAGCGCCCGAAATGCCGGTGCGATGGATGTAGATGCGGACAACCGACATGAACAAGCGATCTCTGCCAGCAGATTTGATCTGGCCAGGTGAACGTCGAATTGCGGTCGTTTTCAATCTTGCTTTTGAGATGTGGTCCCCCGGCGCAACTTCGAGCGTCGGCCCGATGGGCAATATGCTCGGCGATGGCCTTTTCGACCCCAATGCCGACACCTATGGGAGCTACAACGCCACTCACGGGATCCCTCGACTGGTGGCAATCTGCGAACGGCATGCGGTCACAGCCACTCTCATGACGTCCGGTCTGGTCGCCGAAGCCTTTCCCGATCAACTCCGCGCCTATGCGGCCCAAGGTCACGATATTGTCGGTCACGGTTTGACGCAGGACATGGTGTTCCCGACACTCTCTCCGGCTGACACCGAACGATCAATCGCCCGAAGCACAGCACTGATCAAGGCCGCGATAGGGCGTCCGCCCTCCGGGTGGATCAGCCCACGCGTGACGTCCTCGGTGGAGGTTCAAGGACGCCTTGCCGCACACGGGTACGCGTGGCACGGTGATGTGTTGGAGGCGGACATGCCCTACCTGCAACGTTTTGGCGAGCACGAAATCCTGGCGATTCCGATGTCGGTGGAGTTCAACGACCTGCCGCATGCCATGCGCTTCGGTCGAACGCCAGCACAATTCGTTGAGCTTTTCCGGGACTCGCTCAACGGGCTAAAACCCCAGCCCGCAGAGACAATCATCCTCGACGTTTTCGCCCACGGCCACTGCTATGGCCGCCCGGCCGCGGCTTGGGCGATCGACGAAATCCTGCGCCTTTGCAAGTCGGATGAGACGCTTTGGCTCACGACCCGATCTGCGATCGCCGCGCATTGTGCGCAGACTAAAGCACTCGCAGTGCAGGGTGTTAGGTGAAAGCGGTTCATCTATCGCAGATTGCGTGTAGTTTGGTATTGATGCCGCCTTTGGTTCGACCGACCAGACGACCGCACTCCGCCTTTCGGGCCGTTGATCCACTGGATCAATGCCTGATCCTCCGAACTTTGGCTGCCATGCTGATCGCCGTTCGATGTGCCTTCAGGTAGGTGGCGTCGATCATCACAATCTTCTGTTCGCCGTGCTCGGCGGCCAGACCAGCCATCATTCGTGCGAAGATGGTTTTCTCGCTCCAGTGTTTCCAGCGGCTGTAGAGCGTTTCAGGGGCTTACGCTGCCCCGCTGGGGCCACGGTCTCCTTCAACTGTACAGGTCATAGGTTTCAGGAGCATTTTTCCAGCGTAACCCGTTGCAATTGAAGAAGATAATCTCACTCATAACCCACTTGTCATCAACCCGAGGCTTGCCATTTGATTTCGAAAAGAAGGGTTTAAGACGCGCCACTTGTGCGTTGCATAACCAGAAAAAATCAGACAAGTCGTCGCTCCGCCTTCGGGGCCGTCAATGACGCGGCGCGGCGGGAATCAATGCATCCTGACCCAAAACACCATAGAAAAAGAAGTCCTGCCAGAACTGACCGGCCAGCTGCGCCGCCCCGAGTATTTGAAAGGACACGTGCACGCCTATCGCGAAGAACGCAAACACCTATCAGCCCAAAGCGTCAATCAACTGGAAAACCTGCACCGCAATGTCTTGCGTCCTAAATCGTGTCTGGAAAGGCACGTGAGCCTTTGTGCAGACGGGGTATCTGACGGGCCGGACGCAAAAGCTCGAGTTGCTGAAGCTCAAGAGACTCACAACATTGCCAATGATGCTCTTTCGGCAGCCAATATTGATGTTCCAGTTGAGGAACTTCACTCCAAGGCGGTAGCCAACTTCGCGATTGTCGTGAGCAGCCTTGCTCAACGTTTGTTGCATCCCGATCTGGACGCATCGGATGATGCTGAAGCGATTGAGCAAATTAGAAATTTTGTGGCGACTGTGAAGACCCATCCTAATACCGGAGAAGGTATCTTGGTAGGAAATCACCGGCCACCTGTCTTCTGTCCTTGGCGAGCCTGTTGAACTATTGGGTGGATTAGTGGTAGCGGAGGACCGTTGTTGTCATTCCCCCCCATTGCGATAGCTATGTAAACAAGGGGTTCTAAAAAAGGCTCAGCACCAAATGAAGGTGAAGGACTACCCATTGGCCACTGTCGAAATCAGGTGCGACCATTGCGGGCGCTATGGCCGGTACAGCAAGGCCAGGTATTGCGAGATTGTCGGGGAAGATACAGAGCTACCGATTGCGCTAAGAAAGATCGCTGCGGACTGCCCCGAGGAATCCGTCACAGCAGACAATATGCGGGGCAATTGCAGGCCCTACTACGCGCAGGACTGGTGGCAGCGTTAGCCCTCCTTACGCCGCCGCCTGAACACGCCCGCAATCTGTTCCGGCCAGCGCAACGGGCTGTCCATCAGAACGGCCACCACAAAGGCTACGATCAGCCAGACCGGGTATTCGTGCGTCACGACCGTTTCAATGCGCTCTGCGCGCACCTGACGCTCTGCACGCTCCTGTCTGACGTCGCCCGATACCTTGCGGGCCACCTGTCCCTTGTCGGATTGTAGACCCTGCACGTTGTTGGCACCGGCCTGCACGTTGGCCGCGACATTCGGCCCGCCGCCCGTCAGAAGGCTGGCAACCTGCCCGGCTGAACAGGATGACAGCAGCAGGACGCACAGGGCCAGCGCCAATCGCTTCACGTGAACACCTGCGCCGTTGCACGCAGGATCGCACGGGCCAAGGCGCGCATCTCGTGCGGTTCGTCCGTGGCTTCCTGACCCTTTGGCGAAGACCCGAAGAACGGTTCGATCAGCGCAGCAGGCGCACGGCCCGAAATCAGGCTGGCACTGCCGCGCCCGGTGCGGACGATCTTTTCGCCCCGGTCGCGCAATTCCAGCGCGTCCAGCATTTCATCCTGCAGCGCCTCAGCGTAGCGCAGGGACATACGGGTGCCGCTGGTCAGGGTTTCGGTGCCCGTGGCGTTGGGGTTGTGATGGCTGTTGAAATGCAGCTCTACCGTTGCATCTGCGCCCCACCTATCGGTGCGCGCGTACACTTCGCGGATTTCGCTCGTGTACCCCCGGTCAGGCTCGCGAAAGAACGTTTGGACCTCGATGTCAGGATAGCAACGCGACTCTTGCGCGACCATCACCGCAAGGCGCGAATTCCAGTCAAACTCTGTTTCCCCGGTATCAGGGCGCACAGCTCCTTCCTCGTGGTCGTTGTGACCCACGACAACTGCCAGTTTCATGGCGAATTCTCCTGATGTGGTTAGAGGTAGTAGGCCAGCACGGCCCAGATGATCAGCACCCAAAGCAGCGCTGACAGGATGGCGGATGCCCGGCGGTAGAGCCGGGACCGCATCATTTTGCGGGTCTGTTTGATGGGATGGATCATTTGCTAGCCCACCCCTTCAGCCAGCGCTCTGCCGCGCTGCGAAGCACGCCGCGCGCTGGCATCAGAACCGAATGCGCCACCACGCCCAGAACAAACGGCAGCAGCAGCTGCGCGCCCGGTGGCAAGGTCGATATCTCGACGGCGATGACCTTCAGCACGATGGGGCTGCCAAACGCGCCCACCAGCGTGTTGAACAGCAACAGGGTCACCACCCTGCGCCATTCCAGTTCGTCCAACTCCATGACGGCCAGAATGGCCCCCAGCGCGGCGAAAATCAGGATCGGCCAAGACGATCCATGCGCGACCAGCCACGACCCGGCCAACGCAAAAAAGCCCGCCGAAGCGGACCCGATGAATTCCATTTTCATGTTTACCTCTGCTCTTTTTGACGGTTGGTTTCTTGCCGCCGATCCCGTCAGGCCCCGGCGTTGAATTCGTCCAGTGCGGCGGTTTCCAGATCAGGCAGTGCGGCCATGACGGTTTCCAGCTCGGCAAGGCTTTGCGCCGCCTCGATCCGGTCGTAGCAGTCGTTTTTCGTGCGATTGGCAATCATCGTGGCCCGTTCAGCCAAACTGACCTTTGCCGTGATCCTGTCCGCCATATGCTGCGCAGGGTTGTGGCCGTCCGCCTGCAGCTGGGCGCGCAGATCGGGCGGCAGCATCCCCGACAGGCACGCCTCAGCACCGGGATCAGATGAGGCGTTGAATCGATCCGCCCAGATCATCTGCAGGGGCCAGGTATCGCGCTCTTGCGGGGAGTAACGGCCCGTGACCAAGCACAGCATATCGGCGTGCCGTGCCTTCACACGCTCCATCGCGTCCGCCTTGGCGTCCTCAAGCGTCGGGGCGGTCAGATCGGCGTAGATCCCGCTCTGGACGTCCGTGAAGCTTTCCAGAGACCCGACAGACAACATGCAGGCCGCAACATCGGCCTTCGCCTCCGGGTCCGACAAATCGACTTCGACCAGACCGGATGTGCCCTCTGGCATGTGATCGCCCGTCAGCAGGCAACAATAGCGCGTACTCAGATGCACGAAAGTCACTATGCCATCGGTTACAAGAGGCTCATTGATGGTTGAATCGGCGGTCTTTCGAAATACCTTCATAGCGTCACCTCACAACCTTACCCGCAGTGGCACGCTGATCTGTTCGTCGCCCTGCGCATCGCTTGGCAGCATGGAACCGCTTGCCCCGCCGGTCTGATAATACGCACCGTCCGAAGTTCGGATGCCCATGCCGCGAATGGCGTTCTGCCCCACCGCGCAAATCTCGACTGCGCCAAGCCGTGTCGGGAAACTCATGGGCTGCAGGGTGTCAATTTCGTCAAAGCTGCCCACGCCCAAAGCCCCATCGGCGTTGTAGCCTGTCACGCGAATTTCGCCATCGTCATACAACACCGCCAGACCGCAATAGTTGTAGGACCCAAAGAGCAACACTTGGCGGGTCGCGATGCCGACCCGCGCGGAATTCGGTATTTCGGTGAAGTCTGAGAAGCTCGCGGTAACACCCAGCCCCAGCTGGCCTTCGGTGTTCCTGCCTGCCCCCCAAAGCGTGTCATCGTTCTTTTGCACGATGGTGAAGGCATAGGCCCCGCCACCACCTGTATAAACCGCTTTGTTGTCTGTACCCAGCGCGACAATCTCTTGCGGCGTATCCCTGACGTTCGTATCCCCCACGCCAAGACTGCCGCTGCCATTGTAACCCCATGTGTAGATGCGCCCGCTTTCCGTCAGCGCAATGCAATGGCTGTAATACTGAACGCCAGTTGTAGGGTGGTCACCGTGGTCCGAAGAAAACGCCGCAATTCTCTCACCGCCCATCAAGTTGTTTCTGGTGGGCACGTTCCTGTCAGCAACGTCGCCCAGACCCAGCGCGCCAAGCCCGTTGAAACCCCAGCAGTACAAATCGCCCGCAGCATCTATGCCATAGCTGGACCCCAACCCGGCACCTATTGCCCAAGCTGCAGTCCAATCTGACTTTGCCAGCGGCTCCGGCACGGATCGGTTAGTCGTATCGCCCAACCCCAGCTGCCCACGGCCATTGTCGCCGCACACGTAAAGCGCGCCAGTGTCGGCCAGAAACATCGCGTGGATTTCACTCGAAGCTTGGTGAAAACCCATATCAACATCGACGATGTTGATCCCATCCAGCGCGGCCACTTTGCGCGGCAACGTATGGACAGCGGTATCCCCATGCCCCAACTCACCTGACGCATTTCTGCCCCAAGCCCACACTTCGCCCAGATCGGTCAAAAGAAGGTTGGAATAGTTGCTGCGCAACCACTTCACCGGAACACCCGCGAAGTCATACGGAAACGCCGGGACCACAGGCATGGAACGGTCATGAGCGGCGGCATCACCGATACCCAGCTGACCATGGCTTTGGTTGCCCCACACGGCAAGTGACCCGTCGCCCAAGATGACACCGCCGCTCTGAAATGCGCTGGTACCCTGTTTCGGTGTCGGCAAGCCTACAACGCTTGTTCCCGTGACAGGTGCGGGAACGTTGGTCAGGTTCGATGCATCCAGCGCGGGCAGTTTGCCGTCCGCCTGCACCTCAACCACATCGCCCTCAGCCGTGCCGGTGTCCTTGTAAGCTGCCGTCCCGAAGATTTCGCGCGCGGTCGCATCAAGCGTGAACTTTCCGGTTGCGAAATCGAACCGGCCAATGGGAATGCCTGCCGTACCGCTGTCCAGAAAGACGTCAGCGGCGACGACAGCCGATTCCGGG
The DNA here is from genome assembly GCF_056536245.1 of Ruegeria sp. AJ12. NCBI lineage: Bacteria > Pseudomonadati > Pseudomonadota > Alphaproteobacteria > Rhodobacterales > Roseobacteraceae > Ruegeria > Ruegeria sp. AJ12. The sequence continues at coordinate 3,281,731 of NZ_JBQFJJ010000001.1, read as the reverse complement.
TCCATCGGGTCTTCATGGACGCTCTGCGCCCAGATCAGGCCCTGCTGGGCGTATTCGGGCCGCCCGTCGCCCAGATGCGATGAATGGACCGCATTGAAGATCAACTCAAGATCGACGCCCCGGTTTTTGGTCGGGTCAAAACCCTCCTTAGATGTGTGCCGCGACACAGCCTATCCTTTCCTGATTGTGTGTGATTGAGGCCGGGTCAGATTAACCGGCCATAGCCCTTGGCAATGAAATCGAACGTGCAGGGCACGCCCTGTCCCTGATCATCGACGTACTGTTGATGAAAGCCCGCCCTGTCGTGCTGGGTCCGAACGGATCGCACACCCACCGGCAGGCCCTGCCCATCCACTGCGATGGCAGGCTTTTCCAGAAACGGCGGCGCGAACGGCACATAGATGCCCTCAGCCGGGCAAATGACGTCTGCACCTTCCAAGATGCGATCCGGCACGTCGATCTGCACGGACAGGGCGCGCAACAGCGCCGTGACATCCTGTTCCAGTGATTCAAAGATCACGCGAAACCGGAACCCACGGGCCAGATAATCTCCTACGAGAAAGTCTTGCCAGTCCGACCACACCGCCATGGCGTCCGCCGGGTCATCGGAAGTGATGCTGATCTGCAACCGGATGCGCCACTGGTCATCGACCACACCCGCCCAATTCCCGATCTCAGACCACAGGCCCCAATCCGACCAGCGCAGACCCTGATTGTAGCCCCGCCCATCCAATGACGTTGTCACGCGGCTGGTCATCACCGCGCCAAGGTCCGTCACTTCAGAGGATGTGAATATCGCGCTGTCGGCGATTTCGCCTTGCTTGGCCCAGATACCGACCTCGGCCCATGTTGGCCAATCGGCCCATGTGTCCGCACCCAGCAGTTGCAGCCCGTCATCTGTCCGGTAAAGGCCCGGCGACAGATCACCGGCGAAATTCGGATGCAGCGCGACTTCGCGCACCACGTTGTAACCGACCAGCTCGACAATGGTTGAATCGATGATCGCGGGTTCCGGGCTGGCCTCACCAAATATGCTAAACGCTTTGATCAGATACTTGCCCGGCAAGGCGGGCACAGTCGCCGTGCGCCCCGGAATGTCCGTTTCAACGTCCTGCGCCTCTGTCCAGCCACCAGACGCGCCGGGGGGCAGGTGTTTGATGTGGTAGTGCGAGACGCTGGGCTTGCCTTTCTTCCACGTCAGCTGCGCCTGATCGCCCAGTATGCGGATGCGGAATTCCTCGACTATGTCAGGGATGCGCACGGCGTCCTGAACGGAGAATTGCACACTGGCGAACTCGGACCACAATTCGACGTGGTTCTGCGCCGCAACATGGGCGGTCAGCGTTCCGGTTTCTGCCCCGGTCAACGGGATATCAAACGACTGTGCCGCCAGATCGCGCACATGGCTGCGCACACCGGAACTGTCGGTCAGTTCCAGCCGGTAATTCGCCACCGATGCATTTGTGGGCTGTTCCCAGCTGACAGACGCCACCAGACCGGACGGCACCTCGCGATAAAACACGTCCACAGACACGTTGCCCGGCGCATCTGGCTTGCCTGCATTGGGCAGGATGTAGGGCGCATCCTCATCAACCTTGATGCCCTGTTCCACACGCGCGTGTTTGTTCGGGTCATCCTCGACAGCGACGATGTTGAACACGTGTTTGTCCGGCGTGTTTGACAGCACATTGAACCGGCGTGGCGGCAGGTTTGAAGCCGCCACGCTGAACACTGCACCGGCCCGGAAATCGGCCGCCAACGGTGCGTCCAGCGTCAACACCGTGGCCATGTCTTCTGCATCCGCATTGCTGCTGACAACATCGACTTGCGAGACGTTGCCCAGCTCATTGGCCAGAAAGGCGGTGTGGGTCTGGCCGTCCTGCATCAGCACCGGCGCGTCCAGCGTGATGGACAGCCGGTCGCCCGAGATTGACAGCAGACGCCCGCCAAGGCGGTATCCGACCCGGTGTTTGTCAGAAACAAAGACGCGGTCTCCGGGGCGCAACCCGGCGTGATCAAGCCCGCCCTGCCAGTTCACGGTTTCGCGCTGCGTGGTGTTGGTGTCTACGATCCAACGGCAGGCGCGCAGTGCGCCCCCCGGCCTTGTTTCGAACGGCAGCGTAACATCGGTTGGCCGACGCCCGTAGCGCAGCGACTTTTCCGGGTCTTCGAACGCCACACCGGCCTTGATCCGGTGATGATCGTTGACGTCGCGATAGCTCGCCACAACGGCTGTTTTGCGCGCAGGCAGGCCGGTGCCGGAATAGTTGAACTCACCACCAACCACATTTGCGTTAGTGACCACCTTGATGGGTTCACCCGGCGCATCCTGCACCGGCACGATGCCACCGGCGCCCCAATAGGTCACACCCCTGAAAACAGCGCTCAGCTGGGTAACCACCTGATAGGCCCCTTCGCGGGTGTTCATGACCCCGTTCATTGTGAAACGGGGTTCCTGACCGCCAAAGCCATCATCCACCAACTCATCGCAGTATTTACCGATCTGGTAGATGCGCCACTTATCGGTCAGCCCTGCCGGGATACGCGCGCCCAGACCCCAGCGGTCCTGCTGAAACACGGTGTAGGTGAAAAAGGCCGGGTTGTCCGTCCATGCCAGTTTGAACGTGCCGTCCCAGATGGTACTTTCATCGTAAACCCGTGTTTCCGGGTCATAGTTGCTGGGCACCCAGCACTTGATCAGCTTCAGGCGGTACGACCGGCGCGGCACCCGCCCACCGAACGCTTGCGCCGGGATCGCCAAGGCGACATAGGCGGTGTCTGGGTAGCAGAGCTTGGCGTCGATGATTTCCGTGTAGGACGCAAAGTAGAGATCGTTTTGCAGTCGCGATGACGTCGAATCTGCGGTGATCCGGCGCACCCGGATCGATACCGGGCGAATGTCGGGCAGCTCTACCCGGTACGCCTTCTGATAACCGGATGTGGTCTTGCCGCTGATGCTGTAGGTGCCGACCTCTTCCCAGCCACCGGCACCTGACTGCATTTCAATCGCGAAATCGACGCGCGCGCCGGTCACATCACCGGTTTCCGCGTTCAGCGTGGACAGCGCCGTGACACCAACCTTGACCCGCACCGCGTCAATGTCGGATTCGGTTATGGTGCGGGCCACCGGCTGCGCCTGCGTGACCTGCAGGGCCACATTGATTTCGCTCTCAACCGCCGAAAACCCCGGCACCGGGTCCTGATCCGGTGTGCCGGTGCGCAGCCAGTATTCCACGCCCGAATAGTTGAACGATCCATCCGGGTTCTGCAGCGGTACGTCATCGAAATAGATACACTTGGCCGGGTGTTCCGGGTCCGCCCAGCCCTCTATTTCGCCCTCAGACACCAAGTCGATGATATAGGCCGTGCTGTCGGCCAGCAGATTGTCCGGTGCCTCATAGGGCGTGCGACTGCCCCCACCACCCTTTCCGCTGCCCTTGCGGCCTCTCAGCGGCGCATTCATCAGGCGCGATCCTCGACATGGATTGCAGCAGACGCCACGACAGACCCCACTTCACATATCCCGACGCCCACCGGCACAGCCACGCCCGGCGTTGTCACGTTGACATTGCCGTTGAACAACTCCGATCTGGGCTGGTCGCGATCCTCATAGTTGGATGTTTGCTGAGGCGACAACATCTGTGCGACCCCGCCAAGCGCCATGGCGATACCGACATTGGCCACCAGACCGGACACCGCCTTACCGGCGATGGCCCATGCACCGGGCACAACAAAGGACGCGGCCACCAGCAGGCCACCCAGCAGGATTTTACCCAGCCCGCCACGCTTGGCCCCGGCAGTGCGCGGAACGATATGCATCTCGCGTTCATCGCTGGCAAAGACGATATGCAGCTCTTGGGGTGACTGGTCGCGCCCGTCGATCTCGGCGCCCCGGAACACCTGATAGAACCGATCCGTCACATGGGCTTCAAAGCCCTTGACCATCGTGCAGAGCGCGCGGATTGCCTCGGCGGGTGTTTCCACGGCCAAGCGGATTTCGCGACCAAAGGCAGCGCCCAAGGCCCCGTGAAGGTAGATTGTTCTGATCATGGTCAGCCTTTGAAACGCAGCCAGTGCGAAATGTGGTCAATGTGCTTGGCGATGGGTTGCACAGAAGACAGGTTGTCCGGCAGGTGTTCCAGCTTCAGGCTTTCACCCAGATAGATGCCGCCGTGGTTCGGAACCTTGGACCGGATGCGGCGCAGATAGACGTCACCGGGCTGGGCAATCTTGCGGTATTCCTCGGGCGCGGTTGAAACGACCTCGAACCCCCACGCTTCCAGATTTTCCAGATACAGCCCGCCCGGCGTCTCTGGATCGGCCCACCATTCCCAATCGCGCGGGCATTCGGCCAGGTCAACGCCCTTGGCCTCGGCATAGTAATCCCGAATGATCGTGAAACAGTCGCTGACCCCGTGCAGGAAGGACCGCTGAACGTGCAGGCCGTCACGGAACAGCTGCGGGCGCGGCCCGCCCCAATGACAGGCCAGCTCCGCCCCTGCCTCGCCCGGCACCAGAATGGCCCATGGCACATCGGTTTCGATCTGCCCCGCCATGTCGGCAGCGCTTGGCCACCACGGCCCGCCCGGATGCGAATGCAGGACACCCTGCAGGTCACCGGCCTTGCTGGCCCGCGCGATCACCTTGCCGCAAATCTCAAAGTTGTTTTCGGGATCGGGGGCGCGGTTCTTGTACGGCACAAACTTGCCATCCCGTACCAGCCCGCACCCCTCAGCGGGTGCACAGCTGGCCATGTGTTCGCCAGCTGCGCGCAGCACATCGCGCGTGAACGGCGCAACCGGCTGGCGAAAGAAATACGGATCGAACATGGTGTCAGCTCCTGCGGAAACGGCCTGCGCCCGGAAAACCGCCAAACGGCAGCTTGGCATTTGCCCCAAAGCGCCGCTTGCACTCGGGCAGCAGCAGGCCGCACTGATCTTGCTGCGCGTCCACCACCGGGTTGCCCAGAGCATCGAACATAGCCGCTCCGACATAGGGGCATGTCGCGTTTGAATAGTCGAAACTGCCATCCGCGCGCCCGACACGGTAGCGCAGCTGGCAGTAGTTCAGCACCTGTCTGCCCGGCAACATGACGTCTTCAAGGTCCAGCGCCGACTGCAGCTGAAACTCAATCAGGTTGGGGTTCTGATTGGTCTTTCGCGCAACGGTGTAAATCTCGACGCCGAAATGCGCCTGCGGGTTTGGCTCTGCGCCATCATCCAGATACTTGCGCAGTGTCCGCACTCTTGTGACGGTCGCACCCACAAGATCGTCATAGGCTTCCACCAGCGACAGCAGGAACGACGCCGGGCTGATCTGGTCGCCATCCTCTCGGGCGATCAGGAACCGCACAGTGGGCTGCGGCAGCGTGCCACCGGCTGACCAGTCCCAGCCCTCGGTTTCAAACGGAATGACCGTGTAGGTGTTGCCACCAAAAACCGGCTTGGCCTGCACACCGGCTGTTTCAACCGGCGTGGGCGCGAAGCGGTAGATTTCCCCGCCAAAGGCCGTCAGGTCCAAGGTGAACAGTTCAATCTCCTCGCCAACCTCGAACCTTTCCAGCTCGCGGCGCACGGTATCTTCAAACTGTTCCATCAGACGATATCGAACTCACGCCTGAACGTCGCACGCACGCGCCACATCGGCGAAGCACCACGCGACCCAATAACCGCCATGGACCAGCTGGCAACCGTCCAGATCAGGGGCACGTCATCCCAAGGCAACTGGTACTGGAAAGCCCCTGCGCCACCTCGCGCGGTAAAGAACGCATCCAAGCTGCGTTTTTCGGGGTCCGGCACTTCGAACGTGACATCGATCTCGGTTCCAACAGGGTTGGGGCCGCTGCGTGACCGCTGGGAATACCCGCCTTCAAACTCCGCACGGCGCGGGTTTGTGGTTTTGGTTTCCGAGTACCCATCCAAAGTGGGCGGGGTAGCCGGGTTGAACACTTCCATCAGGTGCCCGCCTTCTTTTGGTATTTCTGGTCCAGAACGCCACCGGGCCGCATGGCCTGTGTCATTTCCTTGCCGAACAGCTGCATGAACAGAACCCGCATTTGGTCGGTTGCCTCCCGGCCAACCTCCTGCGGATTGTCACTGTTGCTTTGGATGACCATGTCGCCAGTCCAGTTGAACACGGCACTTGCCATCATCGCGCCAACGCTCGCGCGCGGGACTGTCGGGGCCGGTGCAACCGCAACCACGCCCAGCCTGCCATCGCTGGCTCTTTGCAGTGGCAGGATGGCTTCGGGGTCTTCCTCACCCATCACTCCCAGCCGATTGCCCCCGAAACCGAAGAAGGTTGGCCGATCCACGATGCCGCCCTTGGCAAAGGGCACGACGCCGGATTTGTTGAACGCATTGCCTTTCGCATTGAACAGGAAACTGAACGCATTACCCAGAAGCCCAAGCGTGCCGCCACTACCGCTGGAACCAAGGCCCGCAAACCGTTCGGCCAGCACGTCAAAGACACCGTCATAAGCCAGGTCGGACAATCGGCTGGCGATCCGCCCGATGGCATCACTCAGGCTGTCAGCGGCCCTGACGTCCTGCAGGATGTTGCTTGCGAATGCCTCCGATGCCTCGGCACTCGCCGTCTTGAAATCGCCCAATCGCTTGCGGGTCTCTTCCAGCTGGGCCGCGATCAAACCTTCGGCCTCGGCGCGCGACAGGCCAAGCGAAATCAGCTCAGGCAACAGGCCGCGCAGGCGTTCACGTTCCCGGTTCAGCTCCTGTTCGATGTAAAGCGCCCGGTTGCCATGCTCCGCCAGCAGAGCACGGGCGGACGCCAGGTCGCGCTCGGCTGACCCGCGACCGCCGCGACCGTTACTGGCGCGCTCATCGAACCCGGAATTGATCTGCGCGCGGCGTGCCTGATATGCAGCCTCTGCTGCATCCAGCTCCTGCTGTGACGCCTTGGCGGCTCTGAGGCTGTCCACCAGCCGTTCATACTGTGCCTGCTCACGTGCCAGCGCCTGATTACGATCATCCAGATCACCGATGCGCGCCGCATCGATGTAAGACTCAAGTTCCTTGCCAGCGCGACGGGACGCAGCTGCAGTGCCGTCTATCTCGGTTGATGCACGCCGGAACAGATCGTTGATTTCCGCTGCTCGTGCGGCCTCTTCTGGACCCCAGCCCACCGGATCGCCAAGTTCCGACAGGGCGGCATCGCGATCCTTGGTTGCCTGCGTCAGTTGCTCCTGAACCTTGGCCGCATCGCGCAGGGCCGGAATTTGAGAAATCAAGCCCGCAATACCCTTTGCAGCTGCGCCAGCCTTCGCCGCCAAGGCATCTGCACTTTCGCCAGCATCCCCCATCGAAAGACCAAGCCGCTGCATCGCCGCTTCGGCCTCTTCTGCGGTCCCATTCAAGACGGCAACCGCATCATTGGCTTCCTCGAAACCTTCTGCAACCGAAAGCAGCGGGTCCAAAACCGATCCAAAAATCTGCACCAGCCGGGCAAAGCCCACATCGCCTTTCCGCACAAGATCATCAACACCCTGTCGGAATTCCTGCACCCGGATTGTGCCGTCGACCAGCTGGTTCACCAGCTCCGCAAATTCCGGATTTTTCCTGAAAAGGCCCTGATAAAGTGGCTGGTCCAAAGTCCCGCGCGCGGCGTCTTGCGCATCTGCGAGCTTGCGTGCGAAGTCCTCAGCATCCGTGATCGCCTGCGCCAGTGAGAGTGAACCGACTTTCTTACGCAATTCATCAACCCGCCCGCCAGTGGCGATGTAGGCTTTTTCCAGTTCCTGCACCCGTTCAGTGGCGGACTGGGTCAGGCGGTCCACCTCGCTTGTACGGGTCGCCATGATGGCAAGGGTTGCCGAAATCCCGGTGAACGCCAGACCGATCGGGCCACCAAAGAAGGCCATAACACCCTGCGCCGCGCGCAGCGCGCCCGTAGTGATCCGGGTTGCTGCCGACAGTTGCCGCTGCGCCGCAGTCATCGCCACGCTGGCCCCGGTTGCACGCGCCTGCGCGCCCGCCAAGGCGGTGGCGGCTTTGGCCTGCGCCCGATCCGCGCGCGCCGCTTCCAGTGTCGCGGTTTTTGTCACACGGCTAGCGGCAGCCCGCGCCCGCAGCGCCTGCTGGGCGGTGCGCTGGCGCAGGTTGGCCGCGTCCAGTTCACGACGCGATTGCGCCACGGCAGCCTGTGATGCTGCAACCTCTTCGCGCGCAGCAGAGGCGACGGCCAAGCGGCCAGCCGCGGCGCGCTGAAGCGATGCGGTCAAGGCACCTACACCGCGGCTTCCGGCAGTGGCCAGCGCGACAACTCCGGCAACCCGGATGGCTTCGGCCATGGTTTCGGCCCCTTCGCCGGCACCCGCCAGGTATTCCCCGAGGAACGTCAAAGCACCGTTGATGCTGGCCGTTGCCCCCAGCGCTTCATCGACCCTGCCGACATAGGCGACAAGACCCGATGTCAGGACGCTGAACGCCTCATCGCCTGAGACGGCCAGCTGTCCGAATTTCTCATCTGCCGTTGACGCCAGACCGTCCAGCGCGCGCAGAACAACTTCGGTGGTCAGTCGCTGGTCTTCGGCGAATTTCTTCAGCTCCTGCCGTGTGACCCCGGCAGCGTTGGCCAGCGCGTCCAGAAACTCGACAGGAGCGTTTTCCCTGATGGAACGGAATTCGTCGCCCGACAGGACACCCGACTGTAGAGCCTGCCCCAGTTGCAGGGACACCGATGCCCGTTCCGTTCCGGTCGCACCGCCAGCCGCCAAGAGCTTCTGCAGCGTCTCAACGCGCCGTGTGGTCAGCTCGATTCCGTCGCCGGTGGATTTGGACATCCTCTGAACGGCGGCGGCGGTGCCCTGAACGGAACTGCGCGTGCGGATCGCAAGTTCAATCAGGCCCTGCTGTCCCTCTTCAGACGTCACGCCGATAGACTGCAAGCGCCGTTCCACATTGCGCCACTCTTCACCGTATCTGCGCACATCGCCCAAGGCGCGCGCGCCCGCGACGCCGCCCAGAGCCGCCAAGGCGGTTCGGGCGGTCAAAATCGACCGTGTTGACCTTTCCCAGCGCTGATCAATCCGGTTCAGGCGGGTGTTGGTCAGCCGCTCTTGTCGTGCCAGCGTGGCGTCGTAGGACTTCGCGCCACGCTGGAAATTCCGCATATCGGCGCGGTATTCCGTCAGGATCGTGTCATTTGGTTGCATTTAGGGCTTGAACCTTCTTTTCGAAAACCTGCTGTGCAGGCCAGAATTCTTGCGGGGTGGATGACCAGAAGTCGCTTGGGGGCCAGCCGAGATGAACCGTTGCGAAGGCAAAGGTTTCTTCTATCCAGTCGCGTTGGGCGCGACGATCTGGCCCACCTCGGCGTCCCACTTTTTTTGCGCAGCCTCTGGCGACCAAAGACAGTTCAGCAGGAATTGCGCCAACGAACTGCGCAACCGCTCTGAGGTGATCCGCTCCTCAAAAACAACCTTGCCCAGCTGATCGATGTCGTCAAAACGCTCACCCGCAGCATTGCAGGCATACCAAATTATCAGAACGGCCTCTTCGATGCGCAGGCGCTGGATTTGCACCAACTCAAGAAGCTCCTGCACCGTTAGCTTGGTGCGCGCTTCGATCTGTTTCATCGGCTCATATTCAGGACGCATCTGATAAGATGCGCCCCCCAATCTTAGTTCCACGTTCCCGCGCATCAGGCGTTCACCGTGCGTGTGGGATCGCCGAAGAAGGCCAGCGAACAGTTGACTTCGATAATACCGTCAACGTTGGCCGGCTCCTCAGAGATTGTGACAAAGGCTTCGCCCGCGATCTTATGGCCACCCGTGGTCGGATCATCATATTCGCAGGGTGTCGACTCGCCCGAGTCCGACAGCTCATAGAGCCGTGTCTGACCAGCCGTCAGCGGACGCTGTTTGGTGAACGAGAAAGTGACCGTTGCCCCGGCTTCAGACTGAAACGGGCTGGACCCGTTTTTGCTGCGCGAAATATTCTGCGTTTTGCCGGAATTAAACGTTGCATCGTTCTGGAACTCGATTTCCAGAAGCGTGCCCGCGCCATCGTCAACCATGACGAGGACTTCCTTACCTTGTACTGGTGCCATGCTAAATTTCTCCTTGGATCATGACTCTGAATCTGCTGATGCCATGCTTTGTGGCAGGGTCATCGTCTGGCGCGTCGGAACTGGAAATGTGATCGATACCGCTTGCGCCATTCAGCGGTTCCCAGCCTTCGAGCGCGCCAACCAACAGCGATTGCACGCGCACGACTTCTTCCTCGCCGTCGACGATGGCATCGCTGGAATCAGCGGTGTCATCGCAGAACACATGCGCAAGGAAGGTATGCCGGTCAGTGTGACCGGCAGACCCACCAGCGCCCTGCAAAACGGCGAACCCATCCAGCCGCACATACAGCTGTGGGTTGGTTTCAGGGACGTCCGTCTCCACCGGAATGTCGGTCGGATCGTCGTTTTCATCCGGCAGGCCCCAGCCCGCCAGTTCAGCTTCCAGCCGCGCCACCAGCGCCTGCTGTAATTCCCAACGCCTATGAACAGTCATCAAAGACCCCTTTCACCTCTGCCGCCTGAACGGCCCAAACCACTTGGCCCGGCCCGACCGGACAGGGACTTTGCAAGAGCGGCGCGCATCCGCCCGGCGTGCTTGCCGATGAATTCCAGCACCGCGTTGTCATGAAATGGCCGCGCCTTTTGGCGGCTGGTTCCGTCATGCACGAACCGCGCGTAAAAGACCGCATCCCGCGCCTTGGCGCTGACGTAGCCCACCAGACCCCGCGCACCCTTGGCCCGCAGCGCTTTTCTGTAAAACCGCCGCAGACGCCCGGATTTGCGGCCCGTCATGGCTTCGATGTTTTCCAGCCCGGTGCGATGCACATCATCAACGGTCTCAGAAATGGCCTTGGCCACATTTGCGTCCAGCGCTGCTACACGGCGGCGCGAACGCGCACGCGCCCGGCGGAACCCACTGGCACGCATTAGCCAGGCGTTCCGGTCTGACAGGTGAAGTCCAGCCACCTGCCGCATGTCGTGTGCTGAACGGACAGGATGTTGTAGACGATCCTTGCCGCCTTATCCTTGAGCCGCCAAGACGTCACCGCACCCTGGGCAGCGCTCGCGCGGATGCGCACAACCACCGTTGTGACACCCCGCAGCCGCCCGGCAATCACTTCCTCGCCCCCGCGCAGGTCCAGAATCCGGCATGGCAACGGCTGAGTCTGGTCGACCCATGCGCCAGCGGATTTAGCCTGAAGCACCAGACTGGCCTTGCGGCCCGATCTGTTCGCCGTCCGAAAGCTCATGAGAATACCCGATGATCAGCCAGCAGGAATTTCAAAAGAAACGGCCATGCGCTCTGATCGGTGTAGTCTCTCTGGTCATCGCCATTGTAGATCAGATCAACCAACGCGATCACCGCGCCTTCCAGATCGGCTGGCAACCCTTCGGGAAAGTCGGCGATCAGATCGCGCCGCAGATAACGACCAATGGCCGCTTCGGACATATCAGTGAGCCGTTGCAGCTCGCTGTCGTCGTGGTCAAACCCGGTCGCACGTACGCCGGACTTGACCTTTTCCAGAGCAACAAGGCTCACTTTGCGGCCTTTTTGGCTGCGGTCTCTTTCAACTCGGCATCCAACGCGGCGACTTTGGCCTCGGCTTCCGCAGCCCGCTTTTTAGCGGACGCCAGCTCCTGAGTCAGTGGGTCCACTTTAGCTGCCTCGGCTTCCAGCGCGTCGACCTTGGCCTCGGCTTCTGCGGCCCGCTTTTCAGCGTCCGCCGCATCGGTTTCCGCTTCACTCTGGGCTTTCTGAGCCGTCGCCAGTGCGCTGCGCAAATCCGCTGACGTCGCGCCTGATTTCGGGGCCGTGCTTTTCGGCGTGAACTGCATGGGCGCAGAACGTTCCTTTTCGGCCTCGGCCTTAGATATCTTCTCAAGTGCCGGGCGTTCGCCTTCAAGCAAGGGCAAAACGTGCTTTCTGACCTTGTGGTCTTTTTCGTCGACCTCATAGACCACCCCATAGCGAAAGATTCCGATAGCGGTGTGGCGCGTCGACAGTCCTTTTACGAACATTGATATGTCTCCTAAGAAAAACGACGCCCCGCTAGGAGCGCCGTTGATTGAGGGTAATCACCGCCGATCAGGCGAAGGTGAAGTTCCCTTTGACCATCGCCAACGCGCGCTTGATCGCCAGCGCAACACGCTTGCGGGCTTTCACCGTGACCATGTCTTCGATGAAGTTCTGGTCATGTTCGGTCGACATGATGACTTCGGTTTGGCTGCGATCATAGTAGGTCGCGGCCATGGCCAGGTCGCCTGCCAACCACTCCCCCACGGACATGGTGTTGGTTTCGACTACGTCCTTGCCCCAAAGGCGTGGCGTCGTTGCTGCGCCCGGATCGCCGTAGATGTAGCGCCCGTCAGCGGCCCCGACCTTCTCAAGCTCAATTCCGGCCCAATCGGTCGGGTTCAGCAGGATTTCCGCTGGCATGTAGTTTTCCAGCGTGACCTGCAGCAGACCAAGGCGCAGCCGGTCGATCCGGGTGGTGTTAGGCAGGCCTGCAGCAGCAACAAAGTCCGGCGCTGCGGTGAGCAACCCGTTCAGGTTTTCGCCGGTGCCGTCGCCAGCCACGATCTGGGTTTCTTCTTCCAGATCGATCAGGTAGCGCAGTTCGCTGTCGATTTCCGATTGCAGCTGGTCAGCGTCCGCCAGAGATTCTTCGCTGATATTGGTGTGCGTGGCGATCTTTTTGACGCGCTCAACCGCTTTTTCCCAGCCGAAATCCGACGCACCGCTGGCCGTGGTCTCAGCAACCATGCCGGTTCCATCCGTCCGCAAAACCTGCCGGCGATAGTGCGCCTGATCGGAACCGATGCGTGCTTGGCTCAGGAGCGAACGCACCAGAAGGCGACGGCGCGGCATGCGCACCGGCTCGCGCTCTTCCTCATGGTAGATCAGTCCACCACCAGACCCGTCAGCAGTGGTCACCGCGTTGGAAACCATCAAGGTCAGCGTGCCGCCTTGGAAGTTCTTCAGCTTCTCGTCCTCAGCAACCACCGCTTGGCCCAGCGTCATCACCTTGGACCGTTGGTTTTTCGGGCCATCGGCGATCTGTTGGGCGATGTCCAGCGTCTTGCTGTCCAGACCTTCGACTAAGGCTTTCAGATCCTCGACCACCTTGTTGGTCGCCGTCTGCTGCACCAAAAGCTTGTCAGCCATTTCCTTGGTCTCTGCCGAAACCTCACCAGCGGCCTTCGATTCTTTCAGCGCTTTTTCAGCCGTCTGTTTGATCTCGCCATCCAGCTTTTCCAGCTGCTGGCTGACCTTCGTCAGCATGGATTCGGGGGTTTCACCATCCGCGCTGACCGGGCCAATAACAGCCTGTGGGCGCGCAGCTGCAAGTGCCACCATCGAAATGGCGGGCATCAATCGCTTATTCATAAGCTTACCTCTTTAGATTGATTTGAGTTTGTCCAGCGCGGATCGCGCCAAGTCTGAGACGGCAGCGCGCGGCGTGCCGGATGGGGCAGCGCTTGGCTTGCCCCCTTTCATCGCGGCGTACAGTTCGCGCCGCTCTGATCTTGTGAAGCCCTCGCGGGCCAATACGATGTCGATCTTTTTCTGGGCCGCTGCCGGGCTTTCAGCGATAGAGTTGCTGGCCCCGCCGCTCACAGCCTCTTCACCCAGCAAGGCGTCCGCGAACCCTTGTTCAACGGCGTCCTTACCGGCAATCCACGTTTCCTTGTCCAGCATCGCGCCAAGGCTTTTGGCCTCGAGGCCCGTGCGGGCGTGGTAGACATCCACAGCGGCATTGTCGAAAGGCTCAAGCCAGTCCGCGACCTCACGGAACGCATGCCGGTCACCTGCGGCCAATACCCATGTGTTGTGGATCATCAGAAATCCGGCGCGGGCGATCAGAACACTGTCGCCCGCCATGGCGATGACCGATGCAGCGGACGCGGCCAGCCCGAGAACCTTAACCGTGACCCCTGCGGGATGCTCAGCAAGCATGTTGTAGATCGCCAGACCTTCGAAGAAATCCCCGCCCGGCGAGTTGATTGTCACCGTGACGTCGCGTTCGCCGATGCTGCGCAACGCGGCGGCGATCCGTTTAGCGGTCACGCCGTTGCCGTACCAGTCATCACCAATCGGTTCGAGGATCGAAATGGTGGCGTCATCCTTGGCATCAGCAGCGGCGCGGATATCGGGGTTCCACCGCTTCAGAACCACATCCGAAATGTCGGATTTCACGCCGGGCCGCGTGGGCACCGTCGCTGCGGGCAGATCGCGCTTGCTCATTTGTCATCCTTTCCCAGAAGTTCCAGTGGCGTCATCTGCGCCTGTGCCAGCAACGCGTCGGCGTTCGGATCGTCGTGGCGTGGCAGGTTGAACCGTTCCCTGCGTTCATTGGCGGTATTGGTGCCGCTGATAGCCAGTTTCAGCAGCAGGTCGCCCTTGGCTTTGCTGTCCATCTGGATCATGGCTTCGCGGTCATACTCAAAGAACTCCCTGCGACGCCGCTCAACAGGGATCAGGTCTTTCTTCAAGCGCTTTTCGAGACGAACCAACAGGGGGTTGATACCAAGGGTCAGCCAGGCCAACAGGATGGCCTCAACGCCGCTGCCCCACATTGTCTGACCTTCAGAGGCATGGCCGATCACAATGGGCGGAACACCGAACCAGCGGCAGATGTCTTCAATGCTGAACCGCCGCGTGTCCAGCAGCTGGGCATCCTCGGGGTTCATTTGCAGCTGATCCCATTTCAGGCCAGCTTCCAGAACCATGGTTTTGCCGGACTTTCTGGACCCCGTGTAGGCTTCTAGCATGGTCTGCAGATGACCGCGCTGCTCTGCGTTCAGCGTCTGGTCCGCAGACAGAACCCCTGCAGGCATTGCCGAGTTTGAAAAAATGGAACTGGCAGTGCTGTCTGCCGCCAGGGCAGCCCCTATCGAATTTGCGCCGTACCGCACAACCGACATGCCCAGCCCGTCGCCCGCTCCGAAGCCGCGCAAATGAAAAACCTTGTCCGCTGGCAGAACCTCTTTCTTGCCGCGATCAAACACACCGTACCGAAACCCGCCATCCGGCTGACGCTCTGGCGTGCAACCCAAAAGCGGGCGAAGGCCAACCAAGCGGTTGCCGACAAAAAGCCGTTCAGAATAGGCGTTTCCCTGCAGCAGAGTTTGGGCGATCTTGCCTTCCCAATACTCTACTGCGGTCTGATCCCGGTTCGGTGAATCCGTGATAATCTCGGCAAGATCGTCATCCATCCGTTCTTTGCCACCGGCAGCGGTCTTGCGGCAATGATAGACGGGCATCGAAGCAACCATTTCAGCCGTTTTGCGAACGCAGGCCCAAGCCGCCGAATGTTCCATGGTTGATCTGGCGTTGACCACCGTTCCCGCCTTCGACGTCACGCCACCCAGCAACCAAGGCGATCCGCCCGTCATCGGCATCCAGCCGGTGCCAACAGTGTATTCCGCCCGAACGCCTCGGACGGCAGCTTTCAAAAATCGGATCATGCGATCATCACCGGATTGGCTAGAAATTCATCAAGACCCCGACCGGACGGCACAGGGTTTTTAGCCATGAGCTGGGCCGCGTTTAGCAAGCCGATCACGACATCGATTTTGGCCGCACCGGCCAGTTCCTTGGTTATGTACTGATTGGACCGCTTCAACTCGACCCGCGCATTACCGACTGACCAAGAAAAGATCGGCTGCGGAGAAACGCGCATGATTTTGGATTTCAGGCGCAGCGGGATCGACTTGATCGCCGTCTGTAGTGCCCATCCCTGCGTCACGCCGGTGACAAATGGTTGTTCGTGCCCGGCATTCTCCAACTCGGTCAGCAGTTCGGGCAACCCGGCCACGTCAAGGCCCACTGCCTCAGCCTCTGGCAACTTCCCCGTTGCCTTCAGCATCGTGACCAGCTCGACAATGTCGTCAACGTGCTGGAACGCCGTTTCGCAGATCACCAGATCCCCGTCTTTTTCGAAAGTCTCCAAAGCCGGGGCAATGGACTTGCGCAGCTTTAGCACCTCGGGCTGGCACCATGCCTTGCACCATGCCAGCCATGCGCCCGTGTCGATCTCTTTTCCTAGGACAACCGCGCCGCACAGATCGTCATCACCGCCACCGTCAGCACCCACCGTGATAACCTCGGAACGCCGGATCAACTCATCCAGCGTCAGCGTGGGTTCAACGGCTTTGTCCCAGTAACCCTGCGCCCGCCAGCCATCATCGCCCTGCGCGGTTCCGATCTCGACATTGAAATGCTGGCTGGCAACTTCGGCCAGCGACTCTGCGCCTTCATCCTCTGCTGTGGTGACCGCATCGTGCAAAAAAGCATAGTCCACACTGCGACCCAGATGCGGGTTAACGAGCGGCCAGGTATCTTCGTTTTTCCAGCCGCCATCTTTGGCCATGGCATGCGGCAGTTCGTAAATCAGCGCCAGCATCGGACGCTTGATTTTGCCATCCCGAACACGGCGCGCGGTGGTCACTTCACTTCTGAAAATCCCGACTGGCGGCTTTTTCGACTGCGTCGTGATCTGCAAAAGGAAATGCTTGTTTGAAGGGTGCGACAGCGCCCCTCGGATTTCGCGAAACACTCCCTTTGCCGATGGCTTCGATGCAAAAACGTGGGTTTCATCGACAAGGATCGTGGCGTTCTTCAACCCGGTCACGATATCCGCGTCCGCAGCCTTGATTTTGATCTTGGACGGGATGTCAGGATTCAGGTTCTTGATTTCCCGCTTCGAGTCCTTCGGCTCCGAAAACAAGTCCGTGATGCGCTCGGTACGGGTAATGATGCCGCAAGCCTGATCAAAGGCGTTATTGGCCAATTCAATCGAAGGTGCGATCAGAATGAACTGAGCTGCAGGGCTGATGTTCAGAATACAGGCCGTTACAATGATCGCAGCAGCAATGGCTGTCTTTCCGTTCTTCTTCGGGATCATCAAGAAGAATTCCCGAAGGTAGCGCTTCTTCAGCTCGGGGTCATAGCTGCCGAAAATGACCCGGACCAAATCAAAGACCCATTCGTCGCAAATCTCGCCATAGGTCGGAAACCCATCAAGATCGGGCGCGCGAAGCGATTTGAATATCCTCAACGCCTTGTCGGCGTAGGCATCGTGCAAAGGCAGATCGGGGATCAGCGAACGCCCGGCCTTGATCCGTTCGGCCCAATCGGGAACCGCCGTATCCCAATCGTCAAACGGTTCTGCGATATCCTTGGCCACTAATGCAGCCTCGGATTAAGCAAATCGTCCTGCGCGATGGTCTCCTGCGCAGCTGACACCTGTTGCTCTTTCTTGCCGCGTGCAGCTGGCTGTGCGGGTTTCGGTTTGTCGCTTTCCGAATCCCCGGCAACGTCACGCGCGCGGTCCTTGATAGCTTCGGCTTCCAGAATGGACCGCAGTTCCTTGATCGCCGAAACGTTGCCGCTCTTTGCTGCCGCGTCCAGACGCAACAGGTTCTTGGCCCGCTCATCCGCCAGTGCTTTTGCCCGTGCCTCTTTGACGCCCTTCGCACCCGAACGAAAATAATGCTTGGTCAAAGTCGGAACTGAGATACCCAGCTCAGCTGCAATATCTTTTTTGTCCCGACCAGCCACCAGCAACAGCCTGACTTTGTTGACGTTTTCGGACGTCGCAACATGACCGTTCGCTCCGGCCTTCCCGTGGTTGTCGGGGATGGGGTCGCCAAGTAGGTCAAATTTCGGATTCACAGAAAAAAATTCTCCCAATGAGGGGGACGCGGGTCGCATGGCTGGGCGGTTCTGGACTTTCGACCACCCCCCCGGTTTCGGATTGATTGATTTGGGCCAGGTTGTTCAGAACTGCCCGCTGGCCTCTAGGCTCTGCTTGACCTTGTCGTGGTATTTCTTGGACACGACCTGTAGTTTGCTTTCATCCCAGAACAAAACCGGGTCGCCGCGATGCGGGACAGTGTGGTCAACCACCGGACTGTTCGGAGCTGGGAACTTGCCAATTAGGATCGCACCAGTCTGTTCACATACCGGCCAGAGAAATGGTTGTCCCTTGAACAGAGGCTCAGCACAATCTCGGGTCAGTGTCTCAACGAGCTGCACAAAGTCCGGTCGCAGCCTTATGTCCACCGCCGAAGCCCGCAAAACCTTCAGTCGCAGCCGCTTCCAGCGCGGCGTCTTGTACCAAGGCCGCCAAGGCTGGGTCTTGTCGCGGTGTCGGGTGCGTTCGGCCTCCGACTGTGGCGCTCTGCCCAACCGGGATGCGGATGCCTTAAGCGCTGGCTTGGCCGATGACAGGCGCGCCATGATCAACAATCCCAATCTATCCAGTCGGACAGCGAGCCGACAATGCGCACCCAAATGAGCGAACACACGATAATCCAGAAGTTCGGTGAACCGATGCTCAAAGGGCCGAAGGCGAGAAATAGCGCAACCGCAGGAAGGAATACCGCCGCGAAATCCAGAAGCCGACAAATGGCTTTGTAGGGCCTCATCATCAGACCGGATCGGGTTCCGGGCCAACGCTTACCATCATCGGCGCAGGCATCACGCCATCGATGCTGACGTGAACAGCTGCACCCGCGTTCAGCGCGGCAAGCTCTTCTGGCGTGGGGAACCAAGCACTGGTCATGGTGGGTACTTCGCCGCCGGCCACGCCGCACAGGCGTGTCCCGTCGCGCAACGGCAACCCCAAGAAACCCTGCGATTTCCCACACACACGCGTGACGCCTTCAATTGTTCCGATCTGCATAGCTCTGACTCCTATGCGCAGCGGATCGCCGATCCCGATCAGCGATCTGCCACTTACCTGCGGTTTCAACCGACTTACCAGCCATAGCAATGGGTTCTGACCTGACGGCCAGCGGGAACCCTCCCTCGTGTGTTCCTGATAGCGGTGCGGGCACGATCATCCTTCCGGGTAGATCCCGCCCACGCACGCATGGGTCGCTCGCACATACCCGCACCGCATTGGATTGCCGGGATTTGCCCGGCGCTCTGCATCCTCTTCACTCCGCTGGAAATGAAAAGCGCCCAAACACTGGATCGTGTTGGGCGCAACTCTGGATGATGCATATTTGGTAGTCTGCTGACGTACTAGCGTCAACAACATTTTTTAATCGACAATCGCATCCCAGATCAAACTGGAACATCCACCGCCGAATTGAGCGACACTAACACCGCGAAATTTTGGCCCCATCATCCGGTTCAATGTCTGCCGCAGCGCGGCCATCAGCGCCTTGATGTGCTTGCCCTGCGCAGACTGGCCATCCCTGACCCAGCCATGGGCGCGCAGAACATCCGTGATGCTCTGATCATCCAAGCACACCATATCGACCAGCCGTCTGTCAGAGATGGTGGCGCGCGATCCGGTTTCAGACGGGCGGATGCGCCGAACCTCTTTGGCGATCCCGTTGCCGATGCGCCGTCGCATTTTGTCCAAACACATGCGATCCCGCAGCACCGCATCCATGAACTCGCCACCGCCGCCGCTGGATTGCGACAGGGTTTCCAGTGACGAACATTTAACGCCTGCGCACCCGTGCCGCTCGGCAAGATCGCGATAGAACCTACCCATCGCCACCTGACCGGATGACAGGGGCGGCTGGAACCGGGGCCAATCCTTGGGTTTCTTCCCGGCAGACTTCGCCCGGCGCAGTGCACGCGTGTGTGCCGTTTTGGCCTTTTGGAACATCAAGTCAAAGACATCCGCCCGCTGCAGGGTCTTGCGGCCCATGTAGCCAGCTGGCCTTGCCTCATATTCGGTTTCGCCTTTGGGGTAGAGCGCGATTGCCTCGAACATGCGCACTGGTCCGCGCGCCGGTGCTTCGGGCACCATCGGTCCCACCTGTTCCGGCACATGCCCAAGCTCGCGCACAGCGGCGATCCTGCTTACCTCATGCAGCGGTCGCAAGTCCTTGATGGCCGCGCTGCCCTCGGGATCGACAACGATTGTTTGCCAGTGCTTCATGTCGCTTCCCCCAAAGCCAGATCGCGGATTTCCTCGCATTTGCGGTGCGCCGCCTCGCGTGATGCAAGCCACTGTTCCTCTGGATCAGACACGAACTTACCAGCTGCACGCCGGGCAATAATGTCGTCTGCCTTGCCCCGCGCCTCGACAGCATCGCGTTTGATCTGATCAACGTCGCGACCCGCAGGCCATCGACGTGGTGGCTGTCGCAGGAACCTTCGCAGCTCAGCCGCCCAATCACCGGCCAGTGCATCGGACCCCAATTGGGCCGCGAACACGGCCCGCAACAGGGGCGATGCCTCATCACCGGGCTGCTGAATGACGGCGGCCAGCTGCAGTATCTCATTCGGGATCGGCATCTGATCCTTGTTCTTGCCATCCGGCCGGGCCGCGATCTGTTCTTCAAGCGCGGCCAAGTTCAGCGCGGTCATATAAGCCAGCTTTGGGCAAAGCGTCTTGGCCACCATCGTGTCAAAGTCGTTCTGATTGCTGAAACCCCTTGGCTTACCCAATCCCCGCGCCAACAGCGGTTTGACCAACAATTCCATTACCTGCTTTTCGCCTCTGGCCTGTTCTGCACTGTCCATGTGCCTTGCCCCTTTCTAAGCAAAATCCGACCCGTCCGCTGCCGTGCCGTTGGTTGTGGTGCGCCCGCATTTTCTTTTTTTTTCATTTCGTATCCTCTCTTTTCAGCGGTCACAGAAAACACGCAAAAAAAGAGGAACGGGCGAGATTATCACGGTTTGAACCGTGACTTTCCGTGTAATTCCGTGGTTATTCTGTGATTTTCCGTGATTATTCTGTAACCGTCACAGAATATCACTGAACGCGAACAGGCCGTCATGGGGCACATTCCAGCTGAAACTGGTCCAGCGCTTCACGCACCAGCGCTTCACGCCGCTGCTGCCCTTCATAACGTTCTTCCAGCCAATCATTGAACCTGTCAATGAATTGCGGGTTCTGCAACAATTGCTTTGCCCCAATCCGTTCGACCATTTCGCGCAGGTCCGTGATGCGCTTGGCCCGTCTGCGCTCTTCCTTCTTTACCGCATTGGTCCGGTTCGATTTCAAGGCTTCCTTGGCGACTTCCTCAACAACAGGATGCCCCAGCCTGATTTCGCCATTATCGCAGCGCACGGGCCGCCAATTGTGCAGCGGCGACGGCGTGCGGGAACACAGTCGTTTCCACGCTTCCAACGGCAAATTCAGTTCGACGGCCAGCTCAATATCATCGCACGGAAGGGTGCCAATAGGCGTTTCGTCCTGTGCGATGCAGAAGAGCTGGAACCCATACCAGCCCACTTCAGGGTCGCACTTTCGGCGAAACGAACTGCCCCGCCAGCGCTTCAGGTTCCACATGATGAAATAGTGGCTGTCCAGCCGGTCACTGGCCGAAATCGGGTAGTCTTCCAGATCGTCAGTATCGACCACCTGAATCGTCGTCATGGCGTTCATGTTGCACCGCCAATCCGCGTTTCAAAGCGCGCTTCCGGGCCAGCCGTCAGGATCAGTTCCCCCCGCATCTCCGGCGTTCGACACACCAGATACTCGACGGAATCGGAACCATACTCTCGCAATGCCATCTGCGCGAACTTTCGTCCGTGCACATCTAAGTCCAAATACCAGCTTAGATCGCTATTCTGCGTCAGATCGGCGTCACACAAGTTCTCGTGCGCCCAAGAAGAAATGAGCATGTCCTGCGACCAGCCGTCACCGTCACCATAGGCAACAGCATGAACCGTGCCGGGTAGATCATCTGGTATTGCATAGCGGTCATCGACACGCTGACACGCGACATAAAAGTAAGTCACAGATGATGCCGCGTGACGTGACGGGACCGGTTGCGGCTCAACCAACCAAGTATCGTCATCGCTCCAACATCTGACGCCATTGGCAAGCTGTTGGGCGACCTCGCCCAAGGTGCCCGCCACGCCGGGGATTTCGCACATCCATTGATCAGCGTAGTAGACGGGTTTTTGCGTGATCATGATGCTACCTCATGCAAAGCGCGCCGCATGGCCTCTTTCATTTTGAACAAACCCACGCGCACCCCTTGGGAAAAGCGATCAGTCCTTTCCAAGTAGCCCTTGATTGCTTCGTGGGCGGCCTTGTCCACAGCCTCTTCGACCGCATTGATCGGAACGAATTCCACAGCACCCGGATCACCCTTGCTGCAGACATGCATCGAACCAGTGCCGTCTAGATCGCGGGCGTAGATACGCAGTTCCGTCATGACGCACCCCCGCCCGCCTTGGCGGCTGCCCGGTCGATCCGTTCCAGCTCTGCCAGACCCAGCGCCAGACCCTTGACGACATCGCGTCGCCGGTCGCCCAGCTTCAACATGGCGGGGTCGAAATCATCCGGCCACCAGACCGCGTTGCCTTCGATATAGGCGCAGGCTGCCATGGCCAGCTGACCATCGGTGTATTGGTCATCATGTTCGGGCGTCCACCCTTCGACCGTCTGCTGGCGCTTGCGTTCCGCCAAGACGTCCCGCGCCGCGTCCCGCTCACGCACGGCCAGCTGGCCGGTCTGCGGAACCGCATCGCCATCCAGCGCCACATCGGCCATCTGTGTGACGATGGCGATTGTGTCGGTGGCCTCTTCCAGCGTGTCGGCGCAATAGGCGGTTTCAATCCCAATCGCCGACAGCCACCCGCGCAGCCGCGCAACCTCGCGGTCAAAGGCGTCCGTCTCTTGCGGCGTGTAGACCCGCTGGCCGATCTGCTGGAACTGTTCAGGCGCGTAACCGGCCCCGCCATTGTCCCAAAGCCAGCCATTGCGTGCGCTGTACTCCCAGACGCCCCAGCTGCCCGTCTTAAACTTGGCCCAGTAGTGCCCGCCATCCACCAAGTCTTTGATGGGCGTTTCGGTCTGCATCATAGGATCACCCCTTTCGCTCTTGCCTGCCGATCCGCCAGCCAGGCTGACTGGACCTGCGTCACGTGACGCCGGGCCGCGCGCGTCAGATCGCACACGCCCTGATCGTTTTGCTCGTATTTGCCCATGCGCCAGATCAGCAGCGATAGGGCGGCGCGGTTGCCCCATTTCCGCAATTCGGCGTTGCCCGCCTTCTCACAATCCGGGCAGCAGTAAATCTGCCAGCTGCGCGCAGGCTCAAAGACCCGCCCGCACCCCGGATTGAAGCAAACGCCATGATCCCATGGTGTCGACGCCTCCAGCTCTTTATGGGCAAAGGTGCGGAAATCCTCGGGCACAAAATGCCCCGCCGTGGCATGTGCGGAATGTGGTTTCAGGACCGTCACAGCGCCAACGCCTCCTGTTGGGGCCTCTCAGGCGCGATTTCCGGCAGTTCGAGTTGGCCGCGTTCCACCTGTTCCGCCACGCGGGCGCAGGCGACGTGAAACCATTTCGGGTCTTTCTCAATTCCGATGGCCCTGCGACCGGATATTGCCGCTGCCACGATGGCAGATCCCGACCCCATGAACGGATCGATCACCAGATCGCCCGGATGGGTCGAATTGCCCATCCAGTAGGTCATCAGTTGCACGGGCTTTTCGGTTGCGTGCGGGTGCCGCTCATCGGCGGGCACGTCATCGGGCAGATATAGGTGCGACACGTCCTTTTGCGGGCACTCGATCAGGGCCTTACAGGAACAGTCATTGATGCGCCGTGCACGCCCCTTGTACAAAAACATGCCGAATTCGCAGTTCGGCATATAGAACCGATTGGGCGTGGCCGTGATCTTGTCCCAGACCAGCAGGCGATGGAACCCGAACCCGCACCCTTCAAACGCGGTGCGTGCGGCGGGTTCTTCCCGATCTGACGTCATGATGATGGCATTGGCATCATCGGTCAGCACATCATGAATGAGCGGTGCCATTTCGACCCATTCAACCACGTCGAACAGCTTGCCGGAGTTGTCATAAACCGACTTGTCGAAACACCCGCCCATTTCGCTGGTGCTGTTGCCCCCGGACGTGATGCGATATGGCGGGTCCGACAAGCAAAGCTTTGCCCGTTCATCCAGAAGCGGCAGCACATCGCGGCAATCCCCAAGGATCAGATGGCAATTGCCGATGACAACCTTGCGCTTGATCCCCATCACGCGGCCTCGCCCAGCTCTGCCATTTTGGACCGGTAGCCGCGCATGATGTAATCGCCATCATACCCGGCCAGCGCACAGATTTTGTAAAAGCGCTTGGTGCCAAAGAACGCCCTTGCATGCGCTTGCCCCACATCCCCCTTTTTTCCGGGGGCTGTTGCGTCCACAAAAGCGGCATACAGCACTGCGCACCAGAGCGTGCGGCAGCGCTTCGCCTGCACGTCATGAACCGGCAAGACTGGACCGACATAAGCGTTCATTCTTCGACACTCCCTGAGAAAGACAGAAGCCGCGCCAGCCGCGCATCAGGTCGCGCCGTGACGCTGACCGATCCGCGCACCAGTGCGGCTTCGAGTTGAAAGAAATCGACGGGCCGGGCAGCAAAGGCCCGATAGTCGCGCAGCACCGTGTCCGGCACGACCGGGGCAGCATCGATCCGCCGCGCTATTTCGCTCACCACGCCAGACAAAGCGGCCTGATCAATGGTGATTTCGGCGACAACCCTCAGCATGTGACGCACCCATGCAAGGTTGCATCCGGGGCAGTAGCGCCCATATCCTTGGGGATTGGTTGACAACCGAAAGGTTCAAACAGGTGAAACAGGGAACAATCGTCTTGGCGGCCTTCGTGGTATTGACCGCAGGTTCTGCGCAGTCTGATGACGTGATAATGAACTGCCAGACCTACAACCTTTACGGAGACAGCGAACGAACTAAAAATCTGCCGGACAGTGAAAAGGCAATCACCGTAGCACGCTTCTTTGCTCATGTCGGATATGTGCGGGGATACATGGCCGCAAAAGGCAGCGATGCTGAGTTTTCCGATACACTCGCCGCAGTAACTATCGCCTGTAAGCGAAACCCGGAATTGGCACTGGAAGAGGCGATAGCATCGACCGGCGCACTCAATTAAACCCCACGCACCCGTCACGCTCTGATTCCCCGTCCACCCGCTTGGCTTCCAAGGGAAGCTGTAGGCAGTTCAGGTAGTTCAACACCCTTTTCTTGCGCCTGACTCTGAGCCTCGACATAAAGTCTGTGCGCTGTCGCCAGCCGCAAGTCATCTTGCTTTTTGTTAAGAAACTTCTGACAGGAATTGACCGCAACATTTGCATCTTTTGCCAGCCGGAATGCATTGCTTTCGATAAGCGGCAGTATCTTTATAAGCCAGTCGCGGAATGGCTCTGTGTCAGGTATAACCTGTTCTACATGCGATGTTTCGCTCTGCACGTCACAACCCCAAAGTGCCTAAATCACCTTTTAGGGTTATATTCACCCTAATTGATCTTGTCCAGCTAACTTTTTGGGATGTTCAAATTCACCCCAATAGGTGAAAAGATCAGGCCGTGGACAGGGATGAAATATGATCGATGGACATCTGGGATAAACGCAGACGGAACTTGGCAGCATGGATGGCAGTGCGTGGTCACAACGGGGCACAGGTGGCCCGTGACGCTGATCTTGCGGTCAACACCGTGAACAAGTTTCTGAGAGGCGAAAACCGAACACTTAGATGGAGTAGCCTAGAACGCATCTGCGAAGTTGTCGGGATTAACAACGTTGCAGTGCTGGATGCGGACAATCCGTTTTCTGATACAAAAAATGAACTCTATGCCTTGATTGATCAGCTGACCGATGAACAGGCCGCTGAGGAACTCGAACGCCTCAAAGAACAGATTGAGGGCGAACATACGCCCTCTTAATACGCACAAGTAAAACCTTCGCTTCTTCATCGGTCATCGCGCTGACCAATTCCGCCAGCTGCTGCTTGGCGGTCTTGTTTTTTGTTGACATCAAACTGACCCGCTTTCCGTAACCGGAATCACCTTTCACAACCTATGCTTGATTGTCCAGCACTTTCGTATTAATTTCACCTTATAAGGTGAAATAGGGCGTCTCAAATGGATACTTCAATATTACAGAGTGACTTGGTTAACATTGCCAGCAAGGGATTGGCGGTTGGTGTTGGCAACTTCCTGAACGGGGCCATAGAGGTGTTTTCCAACTATGACAGGTCATGGCAGGAAGAATACTTTGCAAATGACTGGATGACGGTAGACCCTGTGGTCACAACCGGCGTTCGTCACCTCGGAACATTTGATTGGCCCGCGCTCAACGCCTCTGACAGCACCTTTGCGACAGCGGCACAGGACTTTGGCCTGACGAATGGGATCATCGTTTCCCAATCCATCGGTGGCAGCCGCTGTATCGCTGGCATATCTTCAGACAAACCGCTCAGTGGTGCCGCCAGGCACGCGGCTGAAATGCAAATTCGCGATCTTCACTTTGATCAGCTGGTGAAAAAGACTGAGCAATTCACGGACACACAACGGCAGCTTGTTTACATGTTCGCCAACGGCTACCGCGCTAAGAATGTAGCCGAAGCATTGGACGTTTCTGAAGACGCAATCAAACAGCGTAAGCTGCAAATTCAGCGACAATTGGGCGTGAATAGCTTTATGGTTGTTGTTAACATTTGCGCGCGGGCAGGAATGACGTTTCACCCAATAAGCTAGCGGACAAGCACGCAAATTAGTGACAGCATCGCCCCGGCCACTCAACGCCGGAGGCGAACTTGCAATCAACTATCGTCCGATGGTCCACCATTCACCAGCATGGGCCATTATGGTGGGAACACCTCAAGCTGCGCAAGCGGCTCTTTGTCGATCACAACGGCTGGTCTATCCCACACAATACGGCTGCAGAATGGGACCAGTACGACAACGCCAACACAATCTATGTGATCACCCACGAAGACGGAATGCCCATATCAGCGTCTCGAATGAACCCTTGCGATTTTGACTGTGGCGGTTGGTCCTACATGATACGCGACGCCGTTCTGGGCCGTATTGACGGCATCCCCAAAGACATCCTTGATGCCCCACCCACCTGCAGCAAGACATGGGAGGCCACCCGATTCACGGTGAACCCGGACCTGACCAGTCACCAGCGAAACGCCGCCCTTGCCGAAAACGCCACGGCCTTGGCCTCTGCGGCCCGGCAGGAAGGTGTTGAAAGGCTGATCGCATTGATGCCGCCCGCCTATATACGATGGCTAACCAAAAGCGGGCTTCCAACCCGGCGCATCGGTCCAACCAAACAGGACGGCGACGGCAAACGCATCTGTGTGATGCAAATGTCGGTCATCTAAAGTGTTGCAAATCACCTTTAAAGGTGATAATCACCCCATCAGTCACGATGAGGTGAACCATGCACGACAAGATCAACTCAGCCATTGGTTGCATCAAGGCACAGCCATCCGGCCTTCCTGAACCCGCTAACAAGTCTGAAGAGCCGATCACGGTACGCATCCGGGCCAAGGTCCGCGACCACGCTGCCCTGATCGGCCAGACCCGCCCAGCCCCCCTGATCCTGATCGACGCAGTACAGGGGGCGAAGCGATGAACGCTTACATGAGCGCGCGCGAAGCTGAGGATTGGCGCAACGGCAACACTTGCCGGATCGGCGACTATACCATCAAGCCAAAGCGGGACTTCGGCGAATTGGGATTTTGGGACGCACCCACGCGCTCCTACATTTCGATGGGCTGGATCATCGTCAAGGATGGCTGCCACGCAGTTCCGGGCGCGGGCTGGTACAAAACCATGGAAGAGGCCAAAGGCGGCGTCGGGCTGCTGATGGCCAGCAAAGGCGACGCGGACGTATTCCATGGCCTCACCCGAGCAATCCAACATTTCATCATCGCAGATCGAAAGAAACGCGAAGCGGCTGGGGGTGCGGAATGAGCAACTTCTTCTCCCCCACCAATCGCGGACGCATCGACAAGATGCAGGAGTATCTGGGCCACCTTGAAACGTCCGCGCGGGCCAACGGGGCCACGCCAGAGCAATGGGCCGAACTGCTGGCACCTGTGATCGCCAAGATAGGCGAGCTGACAGCAGGTGCCGGGGCGGAATCCGTCCCGCTTGTTCGGCAAGCCACCCAGACACATTGGCTCAACGAAATCCACATGGCGCGGGAATGCGCGATTGAGAACGCGCCGAAGGTAGCTGCCGTCCTGATGACCCGCATCGAAGAGCATTTCGACGATCTGAAGAAAGGCGCGAAATGATGGCACAGCTGCATGACCGCCTGACATCCTTCCTGCTGAACCTCGAATGCCTTGACGCCGAAGGGCGCAAGGATGCCATCGCTAATGAGGTGATGGAAACCGGCGGCACCTATGTGCGGCCCCCCAACGGTGACGCATGGGCCAGCCACCTGCTGGAAATCGACCTGCACGGCGTCAGCGGGGCCGGTGCGACCGAAGAAGAGGCGATCCGAAACTGGACCAAGGCCGCGAACCGGCACTGCCAGTTCCTTGAACGCCTCACCGGCGCAGCCGGTGCGCCGCGCCCCACAACCCGCCTGAACCGATACGCGAGCTGATCCCATGCTGACCAACCCTATCTCCCACGCCGGTGCCCGCTGGCCCGGCCAACTCACCGGGGGCGTGCTGCTCGCCGCCTCCGGTCTTTTTTCCCGATTTCATCGGTGGGCGACGAAACCCACGGGGCCGCGCAATACAGGCACTCACGGACGCCCACCTGCGCATCAAGGCCCCGTGGACGGGTTGCAGGTCTACGCCCTTATTCGGCGCGTAGACGGGCAGCTGAAGCCTGTAGAAATCCGCATCCCAAAGGACACACCCGCCAGCAAGTTGCTGCGCGCGGCCTATTGGGAAATCTGGTCGCACCCCGAGGTGCTGGAATTCGGCGACGAAATGACCGTCGAACAGGTGTCCCTGCGCCCACCCGGCAACTGCCACCTGCGCACCGAAATCGATGTGCTGGCCTACCAGCAAAACAAGCGCGCGCAGTTTGAAGCGGAGTGTGGCTGACCCATGATCATCGACAGCTTTGCAGGTGGTGGTGGCGCAAGCACGGGCATTGAAATGGCCCTTGGCATCAGCCCCGATGTGGCCATCAACCACGACGCGCGCGCCCTTGCCATGCATGCAGCCAACCACCCTGATACCGTCCATCTGGACAGCAACATCTGGGATGTCGAACCGCTGGCCGTGACCAAGGGTCGCCACGTTGACCTGCTATGGGCTAGCCCCGACTGCAAGCATTTCAGCAAGGCCAAGGGCAGCGCACCGCGCGACCGCAACATCCGCGATCTGGCATGGGTTGTGGTGAAATGGGCAGAGCAAGCCAAGCCCGATGTGATCCTGCTGGAAAACGTCGAGGAATTCCGCACATGGGGGCCGATCTGCGACGCAGGAAAGCCAATCAAATGGCTGGAAGGCACCACATATGACCTGTGGGTTAAACGCCTGCGCCAAGCCGGTTACAAGGTCCAGTGGCGCGAGCTGCGCGCTTGCGACTTTGGGGCACCGACGATCCGCAAGCGGTTCTTTATGGTGGCCCGGCGCGACGGCAGGCCCATTGTCTGGCCCAAGCCCACACATGGCGATCCTAACAGCAAGGCGGTGCGCACCGGCAAGCTCAAACCATGGCGCACGGCAGCTGAAATCATTGACTGGTCTATCCCGATCCCGTCGATCTTTCTGACGCCCGAACAAGCCAAGGTCTGGGGCCAGGTCCACGGCCAGCACCCGCCACGCCGCCCGCTGGCAGAAAACACGCTAAAGCGGGTAGCCCGTGGCGTTCAGAAATACGTGCTTGAGGCGAAAGAGCCGTTCTTTGTCAGCTACGCCCAGCAAAGCGGCGCATCGCGATCCGCATTTGGCCCGATGCACACGATCACCGCCAGCATCAAGGATCAGAACGCGCTGGTGGTTCCGACACTAATTCAGACCGGCTACGGCGAACGAACAGGCCAGCAGCCGCGCGTGCCGGGTATTGAAAAGCCGCTTGGCACATTGGTGGCTGGCGGCTGTAAACACGCACTGGTTACCGCCTTTCTGGCCCAGCACAACGCAGGGCCGCGCAATGCCGCCCTGTCGGGCCGACCGGCCAGCGCGCCAGTCTCGACCCTGACCACAACCGGGGCACAGCAGCAGATTGTTGCAGCCCACCTGATGAACATGAAGGGGACGGAAAGAAGTGCCCGGGCACTTGATGATCCACACCCGACCATCTGCGCAGGCGCAGTCCATGGCGCGCTGGTTGCAGCCTTCCTGCACAAATACTACGGGACGGAACAAGACCCGCGCATGGACGAACCGCTGCACACCCTCACGGCACTGGATCGGTTCGGGCTGGTCACGGTTGAGATAGACGGCACCACCTACGCCATCACCGATATCTGCATGCGCATGTTGACGCCCCGCGAACAGTTCCGGGCGCAGGGCTTCCCTGAAACCTATGAAATCGACACGGGCGCAGACGGGAAGCGCATGACCAAGAAAGAGCAAACCCGCATGTGCGGCAACAGCGTGCCGCCGCCCGCGTCAGCTGCACTGGTCAGCGCCAATTGCGGGCACCTCAAGCTACAGGAGCGCGTTGCATGAGCTACCAGCCTCGCCGCACCCACTTTGCCGATCTGCCACGCCCACAGCAGGCGGGCATCCTCTGCAACGATCCGCAGTTCCAGCGCTTCGCCGCAATCCGCTGCGGCGTACCGGCTGACCAGCTCTGCGCCAGCGCTGCGGCTGAGTACCTGCGCAATGTGTGCCGGATCAGCAGCCGTCGCGACCTCGCAACCGACCAACAGGCGCAAGCCCGATTTCAGGCCCTGCGCACCGATTTTGATGCGTGGGCAGGACGCATCGCCAGCCCGAGAAACTAAGAGGCCACAATGAGCGACAAAGACGCATACCGCCGCGAACAGGACCGGCAGACCCAACTGCTGACCAACGCAATCGACAGGGCAATAACCGAAACCTCAGCGTCGTTTGACGCGCCGATGCTCAACGCTGTGGCGGGCGCACTGGTGGCCGTTCAGGGCAACGTGTTGGCGTCCACTCCCCGCAAGCACCGCAAGGCCCTGCAGGTCGCGATGGTAAGGCAGCTACCCAAGGCAATCGCCAACGCCAAAGGCCGTGTGGCCACCGCTCAAACCGTCACGGTTGGCGGCAAAGTTCACTGAGGATCAGCCCAATGGCAGACAAGAAACAAAACGGGAAAATGGGCCACAATAAACCGCCCCTGAAAGCGGACCCGGAATTCGACGCAGCCAAGGACAAGGCGCACCGCGTCACAGCCGATCAGCTGCGCCAGTTCATCGAACGCTATGAGCGCTTGGAAGCCGAAAAACAGGGCATCGCGGACGACCAGAAAGCGGTCATGGCTGAGGCCAAGGCGCGAGGCTATGACGTCAAGGTCATGAAAAAGCTGATCGCCCTGCGCAAGCGCGACAAAGATGAAGTGGCCGAGGAAGAGGCGGTGTTGGCCCTCTACAAAGAAGCAATGGGGATGGACTGATGGGCAACGTCACCAAGATCGAATGGACCGAACGGACATGGAACCCGATTGTGGGCTGCAGCCTTGCATCGCCGGGCTGTACCAACTGCTACGCCATGCGCGCGGCCTACCGAATGTCGAAGAACCCCAAGACACCTCAGTATTATGACTCTGCTAGACTGGTGAACGGAAAGCCCGTTTTCACCGGTAGGCTGACGCTGGCGGAAAAGGCTCTGACGGAACCACTCAAGCGGCGCAAGCCAACTGACTATTTCGTCAACAGCATGGGCGATCTCTTCCATGAAAACATGCCGGACGAATGGATTGACCGGGTGTTCGCTGTCATGGCGCTGTGCCCCCAACACACGTTCAAGATACTGACCAAGCGGGCAGATCGGATGCGCGAGTATGTCGAAAATGCAGAACGTCGCGTTTTTGATGAGGTTTGTGATCAGGCTATTGATCAGAGGCTTGAGGTTGCCCTGTCTGCACAGCCGGAACACGATGAGCGTGCAGCGTGCTTTGGACGTCCTGTCGTTCGCCTCTATCAATGGCCCCTGCCGAATGTCTGGCTGGGCGTGTCGGTCGAAGATCAGCGCCGGGCGGACGAACGTGTGCCCCAGCTGCTGGCAACCCCCGCTGCGATTCGCTTCATTAGCGCTGAACCGCTGTTGGGGCCGGTCGATCTAACGGGTTTCACTACGTTCAACCCGCGCGCCATGAACTGGCCGGATGAAACCGAACCCGAATGGCCGATGGGTAACTACAACCCGCTGGAAGGCTCGTGGTGGCCAGCCATGGGCGACCCCGAACAGGAATACGCACTCAGGGAAGAAGACCTACCCAGCATCGGTCAGGTCATCGTGGGCGGTGAAAGCGGCCCGAACGCCCGACCCATGCACCCGGATTGGGCGCGCAGCCTGCGGGACCAATGCCAGGCCGCTGGGACTGCGTTTTTCTTCAAGCAATGGGGCGAGTGGCATCCTGAAAGCTGGGTCCACTATCACACCCCATTTGGCAGTGATTGCGGCGCTTTCACCAAAGATGGCCGGTTTGTCCACTCGCGCGACAAGCTGACACCAACCCACAACCTTGAAATGCGCCGAGTCGGCAAGAAAGCCGCCGGTCGAATTCTGGACGGGCGGGAATGGAACGAAACGCCCAAGTCAAAAACCACAGAGGATCATTAAAATGGACATGAACAAATTCAGCGCAAAGAACCTGCAACGATGCCAGCACACGGACGGGTTTAACCATCCAATCAACGATTGGTCGCTGTCGGACTGGATGACCGCGACACTTGGCGAGCTGGGCGAAGCATCGAACGTCGCCAAGAAGCTTAACAGGGTGCGCGACGGCATCACCGGCAACGCTGAAACGCCAGAGCAATTACAGGCCATGCTGGCCGACGAGATTGCCGACACATTCATCTATCTGGACCTTCTGGCGCAATCGCAGGGCATCAACCTTGCCGCCGCTGTCGCTCATAAGTTCAACCGCACGTCCGACAAGATCGGCTGCCACATCACCCTCTGAACGAAAGGCCCAAGACATGACCGGAGTAGCCGAAGAGCGCGAAAAGTTCATTGAAGAATTCACAATAGCGCTCATTGCAATCGGGGGACGAGAATTCGCGGATGGATCGTCCGTCGAAGAATATGCCCGCGAAGTAGCGCCTTCATACTATGAGGACAAAGACTATCGCGATGATGGGCCAGAGGCTTGCGCTGAAGCTGATTTCGATTGCTGGGAACCCGCTTAACCATGCCCCGCAATATCTCTTTCGCCATGACCACCCAGCAGGTGCAGGACCGCACCAAGGATGTCACGCGCCGGTTCGGCTGGTGGTTCCTAAAACCCGGCGACCGGCTCATCGGCGTCAAGAAATCCATGGGGCTGCGCAAGGGCGAAAAGGTGGAACGGCTGTGCCTGATCGAAGTCGTATCCGTGCGCGCCGAACCGCTGAACGCCATCACGCAGGCTGACGTGATCCGCGAAGGCTTCCCCAATTGGCAGCCATGGCAATTCGTGGACTTTCTGGTGCGCCACCATCGCTGCCACCCGACCAAGACCGTCAACCGCATTGAATTCAAGTATCTGGATTGAGGGTTTAGCAAGTGTCAATTCGCCAGACATTCTTGAACCCGGAATTGGTTGCATTAGTGCGCGCCATGGCCAAGGATGCTGCGCGACGGGATATTAGGACGCAGGCGACAGGACAGACCAAATGCAAATCGCAGACAGACGACGCGCCGCGATCTACGCGCGGTTCTCAACCGACCTGCAATCAGACAGGTCAATTGAAGATCAGGTACAGCTCTGCCGGGATTACTGCGCCCGAGAAGGACTAAGCGTCGCCAAGGTCTATTCCGACAGGGCGAAAACCTCCGCATCGATCATAGGCCGTGATGGCTTGCTGGACATGATGAACGCCGCTAGGGAAGGGGCCTTTGACGTTCTGGTGGTGGAAGCTCTGGACCGTATCAGCCGGGATCAGGAAGACCTCGCGGGGCTGTATAAGCGTCTCGAATTTGCCGGTATCGATATCCTTGCCGTCCATGACGGTCGGGCCGACCCGCTCAAGATCGGGTTGCACGGAATTATGGGCGAAATGTTCCTGCGCGGCCACAAAGGCAAAGTCCGACGCGGCATGACGGGTGTCGTGCGCCACGGGCGCAGCGCTGGCGGACGGGCCTATGGTTACGAACCGGTTCCAGGCAAACCCGGCGAACTGAATATCGTTGATTCCGAGGCGGAAATCGTGCGCCGGATTTTCGATGAATATATGAACGGGAAAAAACCGCGTGAGATCGCAGCTGGGCTGAACGCTGACGGCATCCCATCGCCACGAGGGACACGGTGGAATGCTTCAACCATCAATGGCAACGGCACACGCGGCCACGGGATGCTGCTGAACCCGCTCTATAACGGCCAGCTTGTTTGGAATCGCGTTCAGATGGTACGCAACCCGGATACTGGCAGGCGCATCAGCCGACCAAACCCGGAATCGGAATGGAAGATCGCAGACGCACCTGATCTGCGGATTGTGGATGCGGACACGTTCAAGGCCGTCGCGATCAAGAAGGCCGAAGCCGGGGCCAAGCACCACAAGGGGAGACTATCCCGCAAACCAAACCGAGTGTTTTCCGGCATAATCAAGTGTGGAAGATGCGGCGGCGGAATGTCGATTCATGACCGGCGCGGCCAAGCCGTGCGGGTCAGGTGTTCGACGTTCAAGGAAAGTCGCTCGTGCACCAATAGCGCCACCTATCGGATCGACATTATCGAAAAAGAGGTTCTGGCATCGTTGACTGATCAACTGCGCCATCCTGAATACCTGAAAGAATACGTGCGCGCCTATCGGGAAGAGCGAAAACGCCTGTCGGCGCAGAGCGTCAGTCAGCTGGACAATCTGGAACGCAATGTGTCACGCACCAGATCGCGGCTGGAACGGCTCGTGAACCTGTACGCAGACGGGGTGTCAGACGGGCCGGATGCGAAAGCCCGAATTGCCGAAGCCCAAGAGGCGTACAATAGCGCCAATGACGCCCTGTCGTCAGCCAAGATTGATGTTCCGGTTGTCGAACTGCACCCCAAGGCGGTGGCGAATTTCGCGGTGCTGGTGGATAGTCTGGCACAGCGCCTATCGCATCCCGATCTGGACGCTTCGGATGATGCCGAGGCCATCGAACAAATCCGAAATCTAGTGGCATCAATCACGATCCACCCGGATACCGGGAATGGTGTGATGGTGGACATAACCGGCCACCTGTCAGCTATCCTTGGCGAACCTATAGAACCTTTGGTGGGGATTAATGGTAGCGGAGGAGGGACTTGAACCCCCGACACGCGGATTATGATTCCGCTGCTCTAACCAACTGAGCTACTCCGCCACGAGTGACAGGCGATGTAAGGGAGGGGCATGTAAGGGTCAAGAGGGAAAACACCGGGCCCACACTGTTTCTTTCAGACGCTTTCATCAACTGTAGTACGCTTTGCCTTTGACGGATCAGTTGCCGATTGAGTGATCCGGCGGATGAACTCCGCGCAGGCATCAGGTGCCGTGATAAGGATCATATGACCCCGTTCTTCAATCTCTTCAAAAGACAGGCCAAAATCGGTCATTGGCGCTCCGTGCCAAGTGGGTGATAGGATCGCATCTTGCGCACCGTAAAGGATACCGCCCGGAGCTTTCAGTTCGGGATACCGTTTGCTCTGCGCCTCGATGCTCTCATCCACCCCGACCACATCCTGCGATGCGGTGATAAAAGCGGATGGTCTCAATCCAAGCGCACCGCCCGCGCGATCCAGAAAGTCTTCGGGTGGTGTTTCAGGGTCAAAGACTGTGCCAAGGGCCCGCGGCGCCGTTTTTGCCGCTAGTGGTACGGCAAGCGTATTGCCGATCAGGTTGCGCAGCCATCCGGTGCGAATCTCCATCGGTTTGAATACAGCGGGCGTGTCCGGCAGCTTGTGCGTCAGCGGTGCCAGAAGGGCCAGCGCCGCCACGCGATCAGGATGGTTCAACGCCATCGACAAAGAGACCGCGCCGCCCAGCGAATGCCCGACCAGAACAACATCTGAAACACCTTTTTTGTCAAGGAATTCCTCGATCATCCGGGCCTGTTCGGGCAGACGACCCAGTTCGGCGGCATCACGGGTGGAATAACCGCATCCCGGACGATCCAGCGCAATCACGTGATAGTCGTCAGCCAGCAGATCCACCAATGCATAAGTAAAATGCTGCAACTGCCCTGCCAGACCGTGGATCATGACAATGGTCCGCGCGTCGGGGTTGCCTTTTTCAACGTAGTGAATACGGCCGCCCTGAACGAGGACCACCTCACCAAGCTGCGGTACGGTTTTCAGGCCCTGCCGAGTCAGGCGACGGGTCCAGAGGTTCATACCTAGCAAGAAGGCCGCGAAGACCGCGATAACAATCAGCAAGGTCGTCATTTCAACGATCTCCGTTTTTGACAGGTGCGGGCAGGTATTGCTCCAACCCGCACTGTGCCATGCGTTTCTGAAACTCGCCAACAGTTCCCGGCCATAGTGTCGTGTTCCGCCCTTGGGCATCCTGATACCACGAAGTACAGCCACCGGTTTGCCAGACGCTGTCGGAGTGGCGCTCCTGCATTTCATGCGTAAACGCAGTCTGTTTTGCAGGGTCAGGCGTGACGGCTGGCAAGCCTTTGGCCTGCATCTCATCCAGGACGCGCCCGATATGTGCGACCTGTGCTTCGATCATCAGAACAACCGAGTTATGACCAAGCCCGGTATGCGGTCCGAGCAGGATGAAAAAGTTGGGAAACCCGGCAATCGCCGTGCCGAGGTTGGCTTGCATCCCCTCCGCCCAGGCCGTGCGCAACGTCAGGTTATCTGCTCCGGTAATGTCCAGCCGGTCCACGACGTCGGTCACATGAAACCCGGTGCCCCAGATCAAAACATCGGCCTGCGTTTCGTTGCCATCCGCGGCTCTGATGCGGTCCCCGTCTATCGAAACCACCCCGTGTGGAACAACGGTGACATTGTCGCGGGCCAATGCGGGATACCAGTCGTTCGAGCTGAGAATCCGCTTGCAGCCAATCCTGTAGTGCGGTGTCAACCGCTCTCGCATGGCCGGATCGGATATCGCGCCTTCCAGAGACTGGCGCCACATTTTCATGGCAAAATTCACCATGCGTTTCTCGCCTCGAAAGACACGGTGACGAAACTCGAAGACAGCAAAGATGAGTTTTCGTCTGATCCGAGGGAGCACCGGGAAGCGGGCGTAGAGGCGTCGGACCCACGGTGCGATCGGGCCATCCGGTCGCGGCAGCACGTATGGTGCGCTGCGTTGGAAAATGGTGATGTGTTCGGCTTGTTTGGCTATCTCGGGCACAAATTGCACGGCCGAGGCACCTGTACCGATCACTGCGATCCGTTTGTTGTCCAAGTCCGCGTCGTGGTCCCACTGGGCCGAATGAAAGCGGGGGCCGGGGAAACTGTCCGCGCCGGGGATGTCCGGTATGCTGGGAACATGCAGCGCACCTACGGCCGAGACCAGAAACCGGGCGGACCAGCGTTGCCCGCTTTGCGTTTCCACTTGCCAGCGGGCGCCGTCCCAACTGGCGGACTTCAACTCCTGCCGGAAATGGCACAGGTCATACAGCCCTTCGTCACGCGCAACTTTTTGCAGATAGGCCTGTATCTCGGCACCGCCCGCATAGGCCCGGCTCCAGTCCGGGTTGAGATGGGTTGCCATCGAATACAGGTGTGACGGGATATCACAGGCCACGCCCGGATAGGTGTTCTCCCGCCACGTTCCGCCGATATCATCGGCCTTTTCCAGAATGGCGATGTCACCGAGTCCGCGCCTGCGGGCCTCCAATGCCATCGTCAGCCCGGAAAACCCGGCTCCGACAATCAGCATATCTGTTGCGTGACCCACGCGCCTGTTCCTCCCAACGCCGTACCCAAAGACTATAAATGGTATGAGGGTTGTGAACAGGGTCCCGTTGGGTCAGCCCCTCCGTGCGTCGAAAGGGTTCGTATGGGCGAGATGCGGTGTATCCCGCACCAAACTGGCGTTAGAACTCAAGCCTGTGCGCCCGACCGTGCGCGACCAGGCGCGCGTTCAGCGCATCGGCCTCGGGTGCGCCGGCCTCAAGCGCAAAGACGAAGGCGTGCGTCAGGTAGAAACAGGCTGCATCCCTGTCACCGGCACCTTCGCAGTCATCTGCAGCCATGGTGTAGAAACGGACAAGGTCTGCATGGTCATTCCTGGAATGAGCGTCCAACAGGAGCTTGTCCAAAGCCACTTTGTTCATGGATCGCCCGACCTAACCGGATCGTCCTTTTTCAACCTGCGTCGCTATCCAGCGATGGAAGTTGTGGGTCGGCCCGTCCATAGCAGGCGAGAAACGCCCGCCATCAAACAGCATGCCATGCCGGCCTTTCTGCATACCCTCGACCACAAAGATGTCTTCTTCGAACACGGTCTTCCACAACTGCGCATTCGACGCGCGCAGGCCATCATGCTCAGGCGTGTCCGCCTCGCTTTTGGCGTAATAAAGCTCGATATGCTCGACAGTGTTCTCCTGATCCACCGGTTCAAGAATGATTGCAAAGCTGTGGTCGCGCTGCACACCCAGCAACACGTTGGGGTATAGCGCGATGTACTCGGCCCCTTCATCCCATTTGTCGCTGAGACCAGCGAAATCGGGCAAGGTCGCGCCGTCCTGATCGGTCAGTTGGCGGTACACCAGTGTGCCTTGCCCGGAATAATGTCCCCGGGCTTCGATATTGTAGTGATCTTCCAGCCGGGAATAGCTGTTGAGGCCGGGATGCACCCAGGGCAAATGGTAGCTCTCGCAGTAGTTTTCGACGGCCAGCTTCCAGTTGGTTTTGACCTCAAGCTTAAATGAAGACACATCGCCGCCGTGAAAAACCGGCTGCTCGAACTCTTTCCACCGCTCAAGCAGGGCGCCATGAGCCTCCTCAAACTCCGGAGCATTGCCATCGACGTTGACAAAAATCACATCCCGCCAGACATGCGACCGGATGCGCACCAATCCTAAATCCTTGGCATCGACATCCTCATGTTTGTTTTGGCCCGGGCCGCCCACGTGCGGCGTCGCGCGCAATTCGCCCTTCAGGCTGTAACACCAGCTGTGATAGGGGCATCTGATGGCACCGCCGATTTTTTTCGGCGCATCCACCAGGATCATTCCACGATGCCGGCAAGTGTTCTGAAACACGCCGATCTCACCGTCTCGGTCCCGGACGATCAGCAGCGGCATGCCCAGGAAATCGACCGGTTTGGCATCGCCCGCCTCGGGAACGTCCTTCCCGAACCCGATACCCGACCAGTTTGCAAACAGGACCGAGTGCTTTTCTTCGGCAAAGACTTGCGGATCGACATAATGTCCGTTCGGCAGACCGTTTGCCGTGTTCACATCGGTCAGCACGGATGACAGCGGGCTGTGCTTGTTCATCGAACTCTCCTGAGGCTGGGACTACCCTGACCATTTCGTCTTGGCGTATGGACAGGGCGCGTCGCAATATCAGAAAAGCTCATCAAGGGTTTAGATGATCTAAACCGAGGGCTGATGAACCTCGTGGATGATCCAGTTTTTGAGCGCGCGGGCGTTGTCTGACAGATCCTCATCCGGGCGGCCGACAAGGTAGAACTGATTGGGCGCTGTCAGGTGATGAGGCCCGATTGGGGCCAGCTTTCCCGATTGCAACATTGGGTGGATCAAGCGTTGCCACCCAAGGACCAGACCGGCCCCTTTGCTCGCAAGTTGCAGAGCGACAGAATAGCTGTTGACGCGCGACTCGACGGGCACTGTGCCCGCACAGCCGAGTTGCTGAAACCAGTCCGGCCACGTCGTCCAAGTCCGATCCTCGGATTCCAGGTGGATCAGTCGTTGCGCTGCCAGTTGCTCTAGCGACGCGCCTGTCAGTCTGTCCGCCAGTTCAGGGCTTGCGACCGGGACAAGGTGGTCCCGAAAGAGGGGTGTGTGTGACAGGCTTGGGTCGCTGTCACGCCCGTATCGTATGAAAAAATCCAGATCTGGGCGGTCCCGGAAGGGGCGATCCTGCGAGATCTGGTCCACACTGACATCCGGTGTGTCGCGCCAGAACCGGATGATTGCGGGCGACAGCCAAAGCGCCGCCACTGCCGTTGTCGACCCCACCGTGACTTTTCCTCCGGACCTATGGTCTCGGATTTTGGACAGGGTCTGGGAAATACGGCCAAAAGACGTGGACAGCGCCTCGTAGAGGGCCTTGCCATCGTCGGTCAATTCGACTCCGCGATGTTTTCGCTGAAACAGCTGGGCGTCCAGATCACCTTCCAGTGCTTTGATCTGGTGGCTGACGGCACCGGGGGTGACTGACAGTTCCTCGGCGGCGTTTTTAAAACTTAGGTGGCGGGCTGCCGCCTCAAAAGCGGACAGTGTGGTCAGAGGCGGCAGGTTATAATGGCGTCTGGACATGATGGTTCAGGCAGTTGGTTACGGTTTAGGCCAATTCGTCTGACTATTAGAATTTTTACCGTTGAAGACCAGCAAATGATGGTCCGAAGGTGCATTTGGCGGTCAAGTTTTAGTTTCGGGTCGTCAAATCCGCGCAAAGTGTCGGTTATGGTCGGACTTTTGCAACCGCGAGGCTATAGGCAGGCGAGCCAAGAAATATCGAATTCGATGCTTTCTTAAGGTGTGCGAACCCATCCCAGCTACCCGGTTCCACGGAAAGCGACCTTTTGATCCGGACGGTCCGGAACCAGCGAAGGAAGTGAAATGGGTAGGTAATCTGCAGGATCGGATGGCAGCGCGATACGCACGTATGGCGTCCTTGATCCTCAACGTGAGACCGAACGCCCAAAATTCGAATAAAACCGCGAGCCCACGCAAAAACAAAAAATGGGCTCCAAAAATGGAACGACAACACGGAGGAAATCATGTCGGTACCAGAACCCTTTACGGACCTGGAGATAGAAACGGCGAATGCCGGGTTCTACGAAAACTACAGTGTGCCAATTGCCCTGATCAGTAAGGGTATCATGGTTGCCCTTGTGCTGTGGGCTTTGGTCTTTCCGGCCAATGCCAACAGCACACTCGGCAGCTGGAACGGAAGGCTGCTTGAATCCTTCAACGGCTTCTACGTCATCATTGTTGGGTTGTTTTTCTTTTTTCTCGTGGTTGTCGCCATCATTCCAGCCACCGGTCGCCGAATCATGGGCACACCCGGTGAAAAGCCCGAGTTTTCGAACTTCTCGTGGTTTTCGATGATGTTCGGCGCCGGTCTCGGCGTCGGTCTGATGGTGTTTGCCACTGCCGAACCATTGGGCCTGTGGGGGTCGAACCCTGTTGTGGTGTCCGGCTCGATTGAAGGGAACACACCCGAGGCGCTGCAATCGGCCTACCGCTTTACCTACCTGCATTACGGCTTTCACGCCTGGGCGATCTATGTCGTGACCGGCCTGTCACTGGCCTATTACGCCTATACACGCAACATGCCGCTGACGATCCGGTCGGCACTGACACCGTTGTTTGGGAAGCTGATGAACGGCTTTCTGGGCCATGTGGTCGACGTGCTGGGCGTGGTGGCCACCATCCTTGGCGTTTCGGTAACCATCGGCTATGGCGTGAGCCAGTTCATTGACGGTCTCTATGCGATCACCGGAATGGAGTGGGTAATGGATCTGGGTGGAGAAGTTCCGACCCCCAGCAAGGTTGGCCTGATATCAGGTCTGGTCGTGATCATGGGCCTGTCGATCATCTCGGCGGTGTCCGGTGTGGGACGTGGTGTCAAATACCTGTCGAACCTGAACCTTGTCCTGTCGATCATCCTGCTGGGGACGTTCGTGATCTTTGGCTCGTTCGTCTTTGCCATGACCACCTATGGCACGGCGATGGTCGATTACATCCTGAACTTCCTGTCGCTCAGCTTCGGTGCATACGGTCCATTGTCGGCGGATGCCTTCGCTGCGGCCCTGCCCGAGGCGGCACAACAGCATGCTGATGACCTGATCGGCGGCGCGACCAATGCCTGGGGCAGCTTCGACGGGTTCAAAGACGGCCTGACCGGTGCTGCGGCTGAACTGGATGCCGACACGCTGGCGGCTGTGTATGCGGCGGGTGAGCAGGGACGCCAGTTTGGCTGGCAGGCGGGTTGGACCACGTTCTACTGGGCCTGGTGGATTGCCTTCTCGCCCTTTGTGGGTCTGTTCCTGGCGCGTATCTCCAAAGGTCGCACGGTGCGCGAGTTCATTCTGGGCTGTGTCTTTGCTCCGGCACTGGTCTGCTTTGCGTGGATGACGGTTCTGGGCGGTACCGCAATCGATCTGGAACTGGCAGGCGCGGCCGAAGGCGCGATCATCGGTGCGTCGAACACCAACAAGCTGTTCGTGACCCTGTCCTACATGATCGATGGCGGTCTGCTGTCCATGCTGAACGTGATGTGCGTGATCCTGATCATGACCTTCCTGGTGACATCTGCGGACTCGGGCATTCTGGTGATGAACACCATCATGTCCGGTGGCAGCCAGGAAACCGGCGTCAAGCACCGCATCATCTGGGGTGTCATCCTGACGGCTGTGATCGGCGCGCTGATCCTCGCGGCGGGTGACAACAACCCGATGGACGCGCTGCGCAACGCGATGATCATTGGCGCACTGCCCTTTACCATGGTGATGGGCCTGATGTGCATTGCGCTGGGCAAGGCGCTGTTCCGCGATGGCCAGCGTGACAAGCACGGCGCTGCCACGCAGGCGGCTGAGTAGACACAACCGTATCTGACGCATGCAATGCCGCCCCGGATCGGGGCGGCATTTTGCGTGCGGGGCATGTGTCGCTTCCTGCAAACAGGTTTCGCAATCAGTGAGGTGCAGTTCCGCCAACTCCCCCAATCTGAGGCATAAGACTGGAGGATTGCCCCGTGAATATCCGTACCCCCACCCGGTCCGGTGGACGCTCAGCCCGCCGCGCCGCGCGCACCGCTCCGAATTTTGATATGCTGCCGGGGCTGACCCGCGGCATACCGCTCTGCGAAGTGATGGATGGCACGCAGGTTGAACGCATCGATGCGGCTTCGATGGACATTCTGGAAAATGTTGGTGTCCAGTTCCGCGACCCCATTGCAGTGGAAGATTGGAAACGAGCGGGCGCCAAGGTCGAGGGCGAGCGGGTCTTTCTCGACCGGGGGTTGGTGCGCGAGCTGATCGCCAGCATCCCGTCGGATTTCACCTACCATGCCCGCAACCCGAAAAAGAACGTGCGGTTGGGCGGAAAGCACTCGATCTTCGTGCCGATGACTGGCGCGCCGTTCCTGCGCGATCTTGACGATGACCGCCGCAACCCGACGCTGGACGATCTGGCGATGTTTCACAAGCTCAGCCACATGCTGCCCGCGCTGCATTCCTCGGCACATCACATCGTCGAGCCTTATGATCACCCGATCAGTCAGCGCCATTTGCGCATCACCTATTCGTCGATGAAACACTCGGACAAAACCTTCATGGGCATGACCACCTCGCCCAGAAATGCCGAGGATGTAATGGAGATGTGCGCCATCCTGTTTGGCGAGGACTTTCTTGAGGATCACCCTGTCACCACCGGAAACTGCAACGGCAACTCGCCACTGGTTTGGGATGAGACGATGCTGGGGGCGATGCGCGCCTTTTGTCGCCGCAATCAGCCCGTCCTGTGCTCGCCTTTCGTTTTGGGTGGCGCCAATACGCCTGCCAGTGTTCCAGCCACCGTAGCGCAACTGAAC
The DNA here is from genome assembly GCF_056536245.1 of Ruegeria sp. AJ12. Classification (NCBI taxonomy): domain Bacteria; kingdom Pseudomonadati; phylum Pseudomonadota; class Alphaproteobacteria; order Rhodobacterales; family Roseobacteraceae; genus Ruegeria; species Ruegeria sp. AJ12. The sequence goes on along the minus strand of NZ_JBQFJJ010000001.1, from coordinate 3,238,164 downwards.
GCTGAGGCATTGAGCGCGTTGGCCTACACACAGGTGATCCGAAAGGGCGCGCCTGCAATCTACGGGCACTACCTTTCGACCGTGTCGATGAGATCCGGGGCGCCAATGGCCGGCACGCCCGAGATCAGCCTGATGAACTTCATGATCGGCCAGATGGCGCGCCACTACGGAGTGCCGTGGCGTACGTCGAACACGCTGGGCGGTGCCAAGACTTTTGACGCGCAGGCCGGTTACGAGTCCGCCACTACGCTAAGCGCCGTGATCCATGCCGGAGCAAATTACATCTGGCACAGTGCTGGCTGGAACGAGGCGGGAATGCATTGTTCTGTCGCCAAGTTCATTGTCGATGCCGAGCAATGCGCCATGGCCTACCGCATGGCCGAAGGGCCGAAATGGGGTGACTTCAATCAGGCGCTGGCCGCTATTCCGGATGTCGGCCCCGGAGGCCATTACCTGGGCCATCCACACACGCAGGACAATTTCCAGGATGCGTTCTTCATGCCCGAACTGTTCGACAATAATTCGATTGAACAATGGGTTGCGGAAGGTGAGGTGGAAATCACCGAACGCGCTTTGAAACATGCACGCAAGCTGCTGGCCGAATATCAGGAGCCCACTCTGGACCCGGCCAAGAACGAGGAACTGCTGGACTACATTGCCCGGCGCGAGCGGGAAATCCCGGCGGCGGATGAGTTGAACCAGAGTTTTTAAACAACTGGCCGGGGCTTATCCGGCCTTCACTCTTTTCCTGACCGCCATTCCTTCCACATCAGGTAGCTGTTTGCCCCGAGTGACGCAAAAGGCTCTGGCGGCAGGCGCGGGGCGCGCGGTTGCGCCAGAAAATGTGCCGCAATCTCCGAGCCATTCCCCATCAGCATTTCTGCCACACCCATGCCCTGCAATGTGCCCCGTGCAATGCCCAACCCGTTTTGGCAGCAGGCCGAGTAGACGCCGCTTTCAAGTTCTCCAAACGCTGCCGACCCGTTGCGGCTGAGGCACAGCATGCCTGCCCAGCGATGCTCCATTCGCACCTGAGGCAGATGCGGGAAGCGTTCGCGAAACTTTCGGTCATGCACCCGTCCGGCATTGCGCAACCGCATCTGCGAGGTTTCGATTGTGGGATGAAAGCTCGAACAGGTCCGGATCAGGATACGATCCCCATAGCTGCCGGAAACGCGCCGGACCGAGGTGCCCATCGGGTTTGCTGGTGTCACTGCCCAGCGAGATTGACCGCCCAGGGTCGCGATCTGATCGGGGGTCAGCCGTTCTGTCATCGACGCGTACAGACAAACATGCATCAAGCGCCGCTGGTAAAATCCAAAACTCTCCACATGACCGTTGTTGGCCAGAATGATGCGGCCGGTCCTGACCGGCGCCTTGGGCGTTTTCACGATCCAGCCTGACCCTTGCCGCTCAAAGCCGGTGACCGGTGAGTTTTCATACATGTTGATTTGCCCGGCCAGACGCCCGGACAGTGCCCGAACATATGCGGCGGGCTGGATCATGACCGTACCCGGTGCATAAAGGCCGGACGTGTAGTGTGGACTGCCGGTGATCTCTTTCATCTGCGGGCCGTCATACAGTGTGTGCGGTTCACCCAGTCTTTCAAGATGCTGTGCGAAGTTCCGATTGTGCGCGTCACCGGCCCGTGTTGCCGCAGCATTGAATTTGCCACAGGGATCAAACGCCTCTTGCGTCAGATTACACTCCGTCGCGACGTCGGTTGCAAAGCCGATGGCGCGGCGGTTCAGGGCGATGGTCGCCCGGTCCGCCTCGATCCCGTCGCCCGCGTAGTTGTCCGACGCCAGATCGTGTGGCAGATCGATCATGAAGCCTGAATTGCGGCCTGCGGATCCTTCGGCCAGACGCCCGGCTTCAAGCAAGGCAATTGTCAAGGATGGATCAAGCTGGTGCAGCCGCCGCGCCGCCGACAGACCTGCAAAACCACCGCCAACGATTGTGATGTCGGCGGTCTGGTCCCTGTCCAGTTCAGGGCACGATGTTTGCGGCGGCAGAATGGCGTTCCAGCCTGCCGGGCCGGTCTGCCTTGGTAGGCGTCTGGCCCCGTAGCGCTTCAATCCACTGCCTCGTCGGCATCGTCTGCCAGATCGATCCAGATGGTTTTGAGCTGAGTGTATTGATCATGCGCGTGGACCGAGTTGTCCCGACCGCCAAAGCCGGATTGCTTATAGCCTCCAAATGGCGTGGTGATGTCCCCTTCGCCAAAGCTGTTGACGGTGACGGTGCCCGCCCGGATCGCACGCGCGCCACGGATCGCGCGCTTTGCATTCGCAGTGAAGATCGAGGCGCACAGGCCGTATTCGGTGTCATTGGCGATCCTGATGGCTTCGTCAAAACCGGACACCTCGATCACCGACAGGATCGGGCCAAAGATTTCCTCGCGGGCAAGTGTCGCGTCATTGCCGGGAACTTCAACGACCGTGGCCTCGACAAACCCTTTTTCGGCTTTGCCCCCGATAACCACAGTCTCGGCCTGTTCCAGATAATCACAGACCTTGGTGTAGTGGCTTTGGCTGACCAGCGCCCCCATGCGGGTTTCCGGGTCCAGCGGATCGCCGATATTCCATTGTTTGGCGTGGTGCGCGATCCGCTCCAGCAGTTCGGCCTTTACATCCTTGTGTACGATCAGGCGTGACGCGGCCGAGCAATTCTCGCCCATATTCCAGAACGCGCCATTGACAACATGCGCCGCGACGCGGTCGAGGTTCTCGGCATCATCCATCACAATGGCGGGGTTTTTGCCGCCCATCTCGAGAACCACCTCTTTGGCGTTGCTTTCCGCCGAGTAGGTCAGGAACCGCTTACCTGTCACTGTCGAGCCGGTGAAGGACACCATGTCGATATCCATATGCCGCCCGATGGGTTCGCCTACCTCCGCCCCACCACCCGGAACGATGTTCAGCACACCGCGCGGCAGGCCGACCTCCATCGCCAGTTCCGCCAGGCGCAAGGCGGTCAGCGTGGTTTCCTGTGCCGGTTTCACCACCACCGAGCAGCCCGCTGCCAGCGCGGGCCCGATCTTCCACGCCAGCATCAGCAGCGGGAAGTTCCACGGCAGCACCAACCCCACAACACCAATCGGTTCGCGTATTACCATGGCGATGTGATCGTCGCTGGCGGGGGAAGCCTGGTCGTAGATCTTGTCGATCGCCTCGGCATGCCATTTCAGGCAGTGGATCGTCTCGGGCAGGTCTACGGTCTCGCAGTCGTAGATGGTCTTGCCGCTGTCGATGCTTTCTATCACCGCCAGTTCGCGGGCGTTGCGGGTCATCAGCTTGCACAATCGGATCAGAACAGCCTTGCGGTCGGAAGGGTGCATCTTGCTCCAACGGCCATCGTCAAACGCCTCGCGCGCCTTTTCAACGGCGAAATCCACGTCTGCCGCTCCGCAAGACGCGACATCGGCCAGTTTGTCGCCAGTGGCCGGGTTCACCGTCTCAAAGGTTTCGCCCGAGATCGCCGGACGGAACGCGCCGTCGATGAAGGCCCCGGTCGGTAGGGTCAGGCCTGCGGCGATGGATTTGTATTCGTCCCGTGTCAGCAGATCCATGTCTCTTACCCTTCGGCCACGATGTCAGCGATGGTCTTCTTCAGCACGCGCGTCACCTGTTCCAATGCGCGCTTGTCATCCTTGTTCAGTCCCTTAAGTGGCGGCCGCATGACACCCGCGTCGATCCCATTCATGGTCACACCATGTTTGATGGTCTGTATGAACTTGCCGCCCTGTTCCAGTACCCGCATCAGGGGCATCATCGCGCTCATGATCCGGCGGCCCTTGGCAAAATTGCCCTCGATGGCGCAGGCCTGATACAGCGCCACGTGTTCCGAAGGCAGAAAGTTCGACCCGCCACACACCCAGAACGGTGCGCCCCAGGCGAAAAACTCCAAGGCCTGATCATCCATGCCACATCCCAACTGGATATGCGGATAGTCCCGCGCCAGCAGGTGCACCCGGTTGATATCGCCCGAGCTTTCCTTGATGCCGCAGAAATTCCGGCTGCGGCCCACTCGGTCGAGGAACTCCGCGCCCATCATCGTGCCGGTGCGATGCGGGTAGTTGTACAGCATCACCGGAAGGTCAGCAGCCTTGTCGATGGCCAGCGCGTTCAGCGCGTTTTCGCGGTCAGTCGGGACCGAGTAGGGGGGGCTGGCCAGCAGAATCGCATCCGCGCCGATCTCTCTTGCACCGGAGGCTAGGGCGATTGAATCCGGTGTCAGCATCGCACCCGTGCCGACCACCAGAGGTACCCGGCCCTTTGATTGCTCACGCGTGAACGTTGCAAGCTCCAACCGTTCTTCTACGGTTTGAGCATAGTTCTCGCCGGTTGACCCGCCCGAGATCAGACCATGTACGCCGTGTGCGATCAGGTATTCGACGACCTGCGCCAGCGCGTCCCAGTTCACGCTGCCATCCACGTGGTAAGGGGTGACCACCGGGGTATAGATGCCTTCAAATCTGAATATCGGGGTCATTCTGTCCTCATGCGGGTTTCGACTGAGGCGCGCTGCCCATAGGGACGTCCAGCGGCTCTGGCATCACAAAAAGCTCGATTTGGTCCCGGGACAGGCTCCAGTGTTCATCGGCAAGCCGCGCTGCGGCCGTGTCGTCCCGGGCTTCGATGGCAGCGATGATGGCGTCGTGCTGCTGGCTGGCGGTGGACAGATTATCCGACATCTCGGGATCCTGCGGGCGGTAAAACGTCATGCCGATCCGCGCATGGTCGATCAGCAACCGGTTGAACGACGGCAACAGATAGACATTGCCGGACATCGCGCCGGTCACGTCATGGAACCGGGTGTTGGCAAGCGCCCGGTCCGCACTCGATCCGGACCGCAGAGCCGCCTTGAACGCCTGCTGCGCTTCTTTCAATTCTTCGATCTGCGCAGTCGTCGCGTTGAGAGCGGCCAGTCGCAGGATTGCCCCGTAGATCATTGGCGCTGCCAGAAAAAAGTCGCGCAGCGTGGTGTGAGACATCTCTGAGACGCGCGCGCTGCGGTTTGTGCGCAGGTCCAGGTAGCCTTCGCCGGCCAATTGCCGGAAGACTTCGCGCAGTGGCGTCCGGGACAGACCAAACGCATCGGACAGTTGCGCTTCGTCCAGATCGGCACCGGGTTGCAGCCGCATCGTCAGAATTGACACCTTGAGGTGTTCTGTCAGTGCTGCTTTGCGCGAATTGCTCTCGTCTCTCATACCCTGACCATCTCATGTCGGCATACCGGATCGGGCGAATCGCGCCCGGTTCAGGACTGTTTCATTTTGTATTCGAAAAAAATACAAGTTGTATACAGAAAAAAATCGTGCAGCATGGCGCATCAAATCAAAAACGGCAGAGGACGCTGGTGCGCACTGCCCCATAGAACAGGACATCCAATGCGCCGGACCAGGCACATCACCTTCATTCTGGTCGAAGAGTTTTCGCATCTCGCGTTCTCCTGCGCCGTCGAACCGCTACGGATCGCGAACTGGTCCAGCGAAGAGGAATTGTATAGCTGGTCGTTCGTGTCCGAACACGGAGAGCACGCGGTATGTTCGAACGGATCGGTGACCCTGGTGCATGGCGGATTGGGCGCGCTGCCCAAATGCGATCAGTTGTTCGTCTTGTCCGGTATTCATATGCGCGATCACGTCACGCGCCCGTTGCTGGCGACATTGCGGCGGGAACGGGCCAAGGGAACTGCCATCGGCGCGCTCTGCTCCGGCGCGTGGTTGTTGGCCGAGGCCGGGTTTCTGAACGGCATGAAGGCCGCCATTCACTGGGAATACCACGACGCCTTTTCCGAGGCGTTTCCCGAGGTGAATCTGGTCCGCAGTGTCTTTGTGGCCGACGAAAAACATATCACGGCCTCGGGCGGAACCGCGACGGCCGACCTGATGCTACATCTGATAGGGCAGGACCATGGCGAGGATCTGGCGATCGAGGTGGCGGACCAGATGGTCTATAACGCCGTGCGCAACGCCACCGCGAAACAGCGTGTATCCTTGCAGTCGCGCAACGGAATGCGTAACGCGCATCTGGCCAAGGCCATCGACCTTATGCAGGACAGTATCGAGTCGCCGGTGTCGCCCTCGGACATTGCCGTGGAATTGGGGATATCAACCCGGCAACTCGAAAGGTTGTTTGGAAAATACCTGAATACATCGCCCAAGAAGTATTTCATGGAAATGCGCCTCGCGCGGGCGCAGAAACTGCTGCTGCAAACCGAATCCTCGGTCACTCAGGTCGCCGTGGCCTGCGGTTTTGAGAACCCCGGTCATTTTTCGCGCGTGTATCGGTCGAGCTTTGGGGTCACCCCCCATGCGCAGAAAAACAAGATTGACTGATGTCTTGATGGCCTGCCCGGCAGGTTCGACCCGAGTTGTGAGGGCTCCCCAGATCGGGGGCGAGCAACAAGGCCAGATCGCGTATGCAAGCGGCAACTTCGCTCACCCCCTGATCCCGCCGATGTACCCCCTCGTTAAAACTGGACTAGTAAACGGTTCAGCAGGATTATTCGCTGATAAAAGCGAATATTGACTTAACTATTGCGACATCATGTCACTTGTTGGTTCAAAAACCCCCAAAACATTAATTTTTGAGGAGTTTACGTAAGGTCATGTGGGGTTTTCGGTAGAATCCGCGATTGGGGCGCGAAGGGCTTCGGTGCCAACCCAAGCTGATTTCAGAGCTGTATCAGGGAGCGATGGTGCTGCTGGAGAGAATTGAACTCTCGACCTCTCCCTTACCAAGGGAGTGCTCTACCTCTGAGCTACAGCAGCGCTGTGGGCGGGTGATTAGACTTAAACGATACAGCGCGCAAGGGTGTCTGGACGGTTTTTTTCGCCTCCTGTAGAGAAAGACAATGGCAGACAAATGTTCACCAAAAAAACACGGCAAATCCGAGAGCGCACGCGAAGACAGGCTCAAGGCTGCACTCAAGGCCAACCTTGCGCGGCGCAAGGCGCAGGCCAGGGCCCGTGCGGGTTCGGACGACAAAGCCGGCAAGGATGAGGGATAAGAGCAGATGGATTCGATACTGGTGACGGGCAACGGGCCGCTCAACGGTCAGATACCGATTGCGGGGGCCAAGAATGCGTGTCTGACGCTGATGCCGGCGACGTTACTCAGCGAAGAACCGCTGACACTGACCAATGCGCCGCGGCTCAGCGATATCAAAACCATGACAGCGCTGCTGCAGTCTCTGGGCGCCGAGGTGTCGTCCTTGCAGGATGGTCAGGTCATTGCGATGTCCAGCCACGATCTGACCAGCCACACGGCGGATTATGACATCGTGCGCAAGATGCGGGCCTCGAACCTTGTTCTGGGTCCGATGCTGGCGCGTTTGGGGCAGGCGGTTGTATCGCTGCCGGGCGGTTGTGCCATCGGCGCACGTCCCATGGACCTGCATGTGGAGGGGCTCGAGGCGCTGGGCGCAGAGATCGAACTCAGAGACGGGTATCTGCACGCCAAGGCTCCAGGTGGGCTGAAAGGGGCCGTGCATGAGATGCGGTTTGCCTCTGTCGGGGCGACCGAGAACATCGTCATGGCCGCAACCTTGGCCAAAGGCACCACAGTCTTGAAAAACGCAGCGCGCGAGCCCGAGATTGTCGATCTGGTCGAATGCCTGCGCAAAATGGGCGCTCAGATTTCCGGCGAGGGGTCGTCAACGATTGAAATTCAGGGCGTGGACCGCCTGCACGGCGCGACGCATCAGGTTGTGACCGACCGGATTGAGCTTGGTACCTATATGCTGGCCCCGGCGATCTGTGGCGGTGACGTGGAGTTACTGGGTGGCCGGATGAACCTCGTCGAATCCTTCGCGGGCAAACTGGATGCGGCCGGTGTCAGTGTGGAAGAGACGGACAATGGTCTGAAAGTCTCACGCAAGAATGGGCGGGTCACTTCGGTGGATGTGGTCACAGAGCCGTTCCCGGGCTTTCCCACGGATTTGCAGGCGCAGATGATGGCGCTGATGTGCACGGCCGAGGGTGTTTCGGTGCTCGAAGAACGCATTTTCGAGAACCGGTTCATGCACGCCCCCGAGCTGGTGCGCATGGGTGCGAATATCGAGGTGCACGGCGGAACGGCGACTGTTACCGGTGTAGACCAACTGAAGGGTGCGCCGGTTATGGCCACCGATCTGCGGGCGTCCGTGTCCCTGATCCTGGCCGGGCTGGCCGCCGAGGGTGAAACCACGGTCAGCCGGGTGTATCATCTGGACCGCGGATATGAACATGTGGTGCGCAAGCTGGAAGGCGTAGGCGCAAAGATTGAACGGATCAAAGGCCAATGACGGACGCAAGTTTCGAAGACGGGCGCGAAGCCCCGCTGTATCTGGGGGCAGAGGATGCAGATGATTTGCAAATTGTTTCAACTCTTTCTCAAGACGCTGTTTTTCCCGCCACCGAGATGACGTGGCGCCCGTCCGAGCGCCGGTTCGCGCTGCTGCTCAACCGGTTTCGCTGGGAAGACAAAGACGCCGCAGCGCGCCGTGACAGACCGTTTGAACGTGTTCAGTCTGTTTTGGTATTCGATTCCGTGTTGTCGGTGTCCAGCCAGGGAATCGACCGCCGCGACCCTGACATGGTGCTGTCTCTATTGTCTGTTGATTTCGAGCCTGGTGAGGACGGTGCCGGTCAGGTCTTGCTGACGCTGGCGGGCGATGGGGCAATTCGTCTGACGGTCGAAGCTCTGGCGGTGACGCTCAAGGATGTGACCCGGCCCTACCGCGCGCCATCGGGTCAGGCTCCGCGCCATGCGGAATAGATGCAAAACAAGCGGGGCATAGCGCAGGCGTTTTGCAAAACACCCGAAGGGGTCGTACTGCGCCCCGCCACGGTTTTCGATGTCTTCGATCTCAGCCGCGTTCTGATCCGGTCGATCACCATGCTGTGCACGGCAGATCACAACAATGATCCTCAGCATCTGAAGCGTTGGACCGCTGGCAAAGACCCGGCAACGATACGGGGTTGGATAAAACCGGGTGCGCAGATCTGGCTAGCCGAACACAACGGGCAAGTGGCCGCTGTGGGTGGTTTGTTGGAGACAGGGAAGATCACCTTGCTGTATGTCGATCCGGATCACACAGGTTATGGGATTGGTGCAGCGTTGCTGGCCCGGCTGGAACGGCGACTGATCTGTTGCGGTTGCGCAGAGGCTCATCTGGAGGCGACGCGCACCGCGAGAGACTTCTATCAGAAACACGATTGGCAATTGGCAAACGAACCGGGCGAGTGGAACGGCATTCCCCAGTTTCCCATGCGCAAATCGCTGCATCTATCGGAGTAAGGCTTGAGGCCGACACCGCCTGACGGTATGTCCCGCTGAAACGCCCGGAGAGCCAGAATGCCCGTTTTCCTCGACACAACATCGCCAGACTTTGACACAGCCTTTCAGGTGCTGCTGTCCGCCAAACGCGAAGACAGCCCGGATGTGGACAACGTCGCAGCTGACATCATCGAAGATGTGCGAAACCGTGGTGATGCAGCCGTCATCGAACTGACCGCGAAATTCGACCGGGTAGAGCTGACACCGGACACACTGGCCTTCCGCCCTGACGATATCGCTCGTGCCGTCGCGCAAGTGTCGGAACAGGATCGGGCAGCGTTGGAACTGGCTGCTGCGCGCATCCGGGCCTATCACGAAAAACAAATGCCGTCCGATCAGGAATGGACGGACGACACCGGTGCGACTTTGGGCTGGCGTTGGTCGGCTGTTTCTGCTGCCGGGCTCTATGTACCGGGTGGTCTGGCGTCTTATCCGTCATCTGTTCTGATGAACGCAATTCCTGCCAAAGTAGCGGGCGTAGAACGATTGGCCATCGCTGTGCCGACGCCGGATGGGCAGATCAACCCATTGGTTCTGTTGGCCGCTCAGGTGTCCGGTGTCGACACGATCTACCGCATCGGCGGTGCGCAGGCGATTGCCGCGCTGGCCTATGGAACCGAGAGCATCGCACCGGTCGACAAGATCACCGGGCCAGGTAACGCTTTCGTTGCGGCGGCCAAGCGGCGTGTGTTCGGCAAGGTCGGTATCGACATGATTGCGGGGCCTTCGGAAATTTTGGTGATTGCCGACAAGGACAACGACGCTGACTGGATCGCCTTGGACCTGCTCAGCCAGGCCGAACACGATGAAAGTGCCCAATCGATCCTGATCACGGATGACGCCGATTTCGGTCAGGCCGTGGCGCGGGCTGTCGAAAATCGTCTGCAATCCCTGCAGCGCCGGGCCATCGCAGGTGCCAGCTGGCGGGATTTCGGCGCGGTTATCACCGTGCGTGATCTGGACGAGGCGGCGACGCTCTCCAATCGCATTGCGCCGGAACACCTCGAACTTTGCGTCGCCGACCCGGCCGAGTTGAGCCGGAAAACCGTCCATGCGGGCGCAATCTTTCTGGGCCAGTACACACCCGAAGCCATCGGCGATTATGTCGGCGGTCCCAACCACGTGCTGCCGACGGCCCGCTCGGCCCGGTTCTCGTCTGGCCTGAGTGTTATGGATTTTCTCAAACGCACGACCCTTAGCCAGATGACGCCGCAAGCATTGCGCGCCATCGGACCAGCCGCAGCTCAACTGGCCCAATCCGAAAGCCTCGAGGCGCATGGATTATCCGTTTTGGCGCGCCTGGATCGCCTGAACGACTGAAAGAACACTGCGTCGTCACCATGTCTGGCTTCGCAGCGTTGCCCATTCGATGCGCTTGTTATAGGTCTTGCCTGACTTGAACGGACCGCAGGAAAATGACCCGAATTTCGCATATCGAACTGGATGACAGAAATCTGCCGCCGCCAACGCCCGAGATCGAGCAGGAGCGGAAGGTCGCCATCTTTGATCTGCTTGAGGAAAATACTTTCGCGCTGCCCAACCGGGACGACCGCGCGGTGCCGGACGGTCCATATCACGTGCAGCTGTCCATTCGCGACAAGCGACTGGTTTTTGACATAGCAACGGAAGAAAGCGAGAAAGCGGCCGAGTTCCATCTGTCGCTTGGGCCTTTTCGACAGGTGGTAAAGGACTATTTCCAGATCTGCGAAAGTTATTTCGACGCGGTGAAATCCCTGCCGCCCAGCCAGATCGAGACGATCGACATGGCCCGGCGCGGGATTCACAACGAAGGCAGCCGCGTGTTGCAGGAACGGCTTGAGGGTAAGGCCGATGTCGACACCGATACCGCCCGTCGGCTGTTCACGCTGATCTGCGTCCTGCATTTCGGGGGCTGACACGTGAAGCCCCTGCCGCAGTCGGTCCTGTTTTGTTGTGACCACAACGCGGTTCGGTCACCGATGGCCGAAGGGATCATGAAGAAGTTTTATGGCACGGGCACCTATGTGCAATCGGCGGGGGTCTACAACGATCTGGAAATCGATGGCTTTTGCATTGCAGCCTGTCAGGAAATCAACGTGGAACTGTCCCGTCACCGGTCGCGGTCGTTTGATGAGATGCAGGAATGGGGCGATGATCTCAGTTCCTTCGATCTGATTGTTGCCCTGTCCCCCGCCAGTCAGCGAAAAGCGCTGGAACTGACCCGGATTTTTCATCTGGATGTCGATTATTGGCCAATAATGGACCCAACCGGGATGGGTGAGACCCGCGAACAAAAGCTACATCATTATCGACAAACCCGCGACCAGATCATCCAGCACCTGAAAGCAAGCTGGGGCGAGCCAACGGAGAACACATGAACCAGACCGTCAGAACCTATTTCGACGCTTTCAATGCCGGTGATGTCAACGGCATGCTGGCCTGCCTGTCAGACGATGTGGCCCATCACGTGAACGAGGGGCAAATCCGGGTCGGCAAGGACAAATTCGCGGCCTTCTGTGCCCATATGAACCACTGCTACAAGGAGAACCTCACCGACATCATGATCTTCGAAGCCAATGGCGGAAGCCGGGCGGCAGCGGAATTCATCGTCAACGGCACCTATCTGGAAACGGATGAGGGTTTGCCGCAAGCGCATGGTCAGACCTACCGCCTGCCGGCGGGATCTTTCTTCGACTTGAAAGACGGTAAAATCACCCGCGTGACCACGTTCTACAACCTTGCCGACTGGACCAAACAGGTTTCGGATGGCTAAGGTCGCAACCGTTCACGCCCTGACCGGCGCCGCGCTCGAAAGGGCGCTGGACGATGTGGCGCGGTTGCGGATCGAGGTCTTCCGGGCCTGGCCGTATCTCTATGACGGCGATCTCGCCTACGAACGCAAATATCTGCAGGCCTACAAGGGCAGCAATCGGGCCATCCTGGTTGGTGCGTTTGACGGCGATAGGCTGGTCGGGGCCTCAACCGGATCACCGCTTACCGAGCACGCCGATGATTTTGCGGCCGCGTTCAAGGGCACTGGCCTAGATCTCGCGGACATCTTTTACTGCGCCGAATCCGTCCTGTTGCCTGACTATCGCGGGCAGGGCATCGGGCACACATTCTTTGACCTGCGCGAAGCCCACGCCCGCAGCCTCGGTTTCACCAAATGCGCCTTCTGTGCCGTACAGCGCCCGGTCGATCATCCCATGTGGCCCGCCGACTACCGCCCACTTGATGCATTCTGGACGGCGCGGGGATATGCACCAATGCCGGGGGTCATCGCCCGATTTTCCTGGAAAGACATCGGGGAGGCAGACGAAACGCCGAAGCCGATGCAGTTCTGGATCCGGGACCTTTGATTCTATGTGCCCGGACCCAGGCGTTTCGAACCTAGAGTTCTAGCCAAATTGGCCGGTGGTCGCTCGCGCGTTGTCGTCGGGCTGCGCCGCTGCCATCGATTTCGTTCTCGAACGCGGCATGTGCGATTCCAGCATCACTTACTTCGCCGTGTAAGGCCGGAGAAACTGCAAAATGGTCTAACAAGAGCGGCCGGTCCTGAATATTGTCGACAAAGTCATCGAACCGTGCGGTGAACAACGCAGTGGACGGGACGCGTTCGAGAATGGGGTGGCGAAAAATAAGATCCGGATAGAAGGTGCTGCCCAGCACGATATCTGCAACGTTATGTGTCAGATACTGTCGCTCGAAAAAGTCGGGTCCCGGACCGTCATTCCAGTCTCCGGTAACGATCACGCGTTCATCAGCGTTGTTTTCAATGAGCCGGTCCAGATAGGTGCGCAGGCGAAACCCCTCGGCTGAGATCCTGCGGCGCGCTTTCATTGCTGCAGCAATAAATTCGTGACGACGGGCCGGATTGTTGAACAGCGCCTCGCCGTTGTGCACGTATTTGGACTTGGTGTGAAGGACCACGACCCGTAACGGATCCCCGGCCTGAGGGTCGATATCCACGACCATCGGAAGCCGGGTGAAATCGTAGGCTTGTAACAGAAGGTCGCCATCAACATCCGCCTCCCAGGTGTCTTCCAACTCTTGCGTCAACACGTCGGTTGCGTGATCAATGGACGCAACAGCGCCGCCCCTTTTTGACAGAACATAAAGTTTCTGCGCGCCACCGGCTTTGCCGATCATTGCATCATAGATGGGCACACCGTTTTCCGAAAGAAAACCGTCGATAAAAAGTTGCATCTCCTGGATTGCGCTTGGACCTTCCTGCAAACACAAAACGTCCGGGTCCAGGTCTTGGATGACGTTGGCGACCCTTTGCGCAACTTCTCTCGCGTCATCCGCGCTAAGCGCGTTGCTACCCCATTGTGGATTGTGGTTGCCCGAGAACCAATTGTTCATCCATTCAATGTTCCAGTTCATAATCTTCATCGTAAAATTCCTCGTACATTTGCTGAAATTCGTCCGTCTATGCAGGACCAAGATCATAACAGTTTAATGACAACGCAGACTGTTTTGTATTCCACCAAACCGTGTACGCTGCTGCTTGCACTATACAGAGTGTTGTCCTCGCACTTAAGGTTTGCCGAAAAGCCCAGTTAGAGGACCTCGCCATGTACGTCGCAACCGCAGCCTATAATCTCGACTGGCTCGACAGCTGGGCCCAGTACGAAGACAAGCTGGAAACTTGGGTGTCCAGGGCCGCAGGGCAGGGGTCTGGGTTGCTGGTCTTTCCCGAATACGGTGCGATGGAGCTTTCGACGCTGGACGGGGCCGAAGTCGCGGGTGACCTTGAACGCTCGATCCGTGCGGTATCCGACCGGATGGAAGACGTACAAAATGTGCATCGGCGCCTCGCACAAGAGTACAAAACATACATCTTGGGCGCGTCCGCCCCGGTGATCGACGGGTCCGTGCGCCCGGTGAACCGAGCCATGTTCTACGCGCCGGACGGAGGCCTCAACCATCAGGACAAACAGATCATGACCCGCTTTGAGCGCGAAACCTGGGATATCGCGCCCGGCGGCCCGCTCAAACTGTTTGATACGGCGCTTGGCAAGATCGGCGTGCTGATCTGTTATGACAGCGAGTTCCCTCTGTTGGGACGTGCCCTACAGGACGCGGATCTGATCCTTGTTCCGTCGTGTACCGAGGCCTTGTCTGGTTATTGGCGTGTGCGTATCGGAGCGATGTCGCGGGCACTGGAAAACCAGTGCGTCACGGTGATGTCTTCCCTGGTTGGCAACAACGATTGGTCGGAAGCGGTGGATATGAGCACCGGAACCGGCGGTGTATTTGGTCCGCCGGATGTTGGCTTTCCTCAAACGGGGGTCCTGTCCGAAGGTGTGTTGAATGAACCCGGGTGGACCTATGCGCAGGTCGATCTGCCCGCGATTGCCAATGTCCGGGCCGATGGGCGCGTCCTGAACCGAATGCACTGGACAGAGCAGACGCCCCGCGCAGATTCAGTCACAATATGTGCCCTCTAGACGATTCCGCCCTTGAAATAGGGCCGAAATAGGCTCATTTAGGCGCACACCCGTGCAAGCTGCGGGTGAAACCTAATGATGGAGACAACATGGCCAAGGAAGATACGCTCGAATTTCCCGGTGTCGTGAAGGAACTCCTGCCTAATGCGACGTTTCGGGTCGAGCTGGAAAACGGCCATGAGATCATCGCACATACGGCAGGCAAGATGCGCAAGAACCGCATCCGTGTTCTGGCCGGCGACAAAGTTCAGGTCGAAATGACCCCCTATGATCTGACCAAAGGTCGGATCAACTACCGCTTTAAGTAACGCCCACCGCAATGGCGTTCGTCTTAGGATCGGGCAGTCCCAGGCGGCTGGACCTGCTGGCGCAGCTTGGCGTGCAACCCGACGCCATACGACCCCCTGACATAGACGAAACACCGCGAAAAGGGGAACTGCCCGTTCCATACTGCAATCGCATCGCACGCGAAAAGGTGCAGGCTGTTCAGGCGGATGAGGGGGATATCGTGCTGTGCGCCGACACTACAGTTGCGCTTGGCCGCCGCATTCTGGGCAAACCGGAAGACGCCGGTCAAGCTGCTGAGTACCTGTACGCCTTGTCCGGGCGGCGGCACCGTGTCGTAACCTCGGTTGCGATCCGCAAGGGCGCGCGGGTGCTGCAGCGGGACGTGGTTTCTCAGGTCAGGCTCAAACGCTTGTCGGATATCGAGGTGAACGCCTATCTCGCAACCAATGATTGGCAAGGCAAAGCCGGAGCCTACGCAATTCAGGGGCCAGCTGGCGCGTTCATTCCTTGGATCTCAGGTTCGTTTACCGGCATTGTGGGACTACCACTGTCCGAAACCGCAGCCCTGCTGCAGGCCATCGGCTATCCGCTGTACAACGAGGTGTCATGAAAGGTCGCACCATCATTCTGGACCATATCAACGACCGCGAAGCTGCGGCCCTGATGGTTGACGGCAGACTGGACGACTTCCTGATTTCCGGAGACGCTCCATCCCCCGGCACGATTTACCGGGCGCGCGCAGATCGACCGGTCAAAGGACAGGGCGGTATGTTCCTGACGACGCCTGACGGCCCGGCCTTTCTGCGCCAGATCAAAGGCGTAGCGCCAGGTGCATCTCTACTTGTTCAGGTAACCGGATACGCGGAACCCGGCAAAGCGCTTCCGGTAACCGACCGGGTACTGTTCAAAAGCCGATATGCAATTGTCACGCCGGATGCGCCGGGGCTGAACATATCACGCAACATCCGAGACGAAGCAGAGCGGGACCGTCTTCTGGAAATTGCACATGATCAGATGGGCGACAGCTCCTACGGCCTGATCCTGCGCTCTTGCTGTCGCGGTGCCGACGCGGACGAGATTGCCGACGATATCGGCGCGATGCTGGCGCAGGCGGATCAGGTCTTGAATGAGGCCGACACCCAGCCTGAAACGCTGTGCGAGGGTGATGGCCCGCACGTTCTGGCCTGGCGCGACTGGACCGATCCGGCGGATGTGGTGACCAAACCCGGCGGTTTTGAGGCCGAAGGCGTTTTGGATGCATTGGAGGAGGCGCGCAGTGCTGCGGAGCCTTTGCCCGGCGGCGGCCATCTGTTCATTGAACCCACCCGCGCCCTGGTGGCGGTCGATGTCAATACCGGGGCGGACACCTCGCTGGCGGCAGGTTCAAAAGCCAACTTCGCCTGCGCGAAACACCTTGCCCGTGCGCTACGCGTGCGGGGATTGGGTGGCCAGGTGACCCTGGATCTGGCGCCTATGCCCAAAAAGGACCGCCGCGGCTTTGAGCAGGCCTTACGCGCGGCTTTCAAACACGATCCGGTCGAAACAACCCTCGCCGGATGGACCCCGCTGGGTCATTTCGAGCTACAGCGCAAACGCGGACGCCTTCCGTTGAATGAGGTGCTGAGATGAGCTGTCCGATCTGCGGTGAGGAAACTGTAGTCAGGTTTCGCCCCTTCTGCTCTCAGCGCTGTGCAGACATCGACCTGGCGAAATGGCTGAACGGGTCCTACGCCGTCCCGTCGCAACGCGAAGACGACACGGAATTGGATGGTTTTGAGAGCGACGACACGCCTCAGCGCCCGCACTAAAAAATGTCAAAAAGCCTCTGGACACTCTCTGGCGCAAGCCCTAGAAGGCCTCCACCCAACGGCAAACACCGTTCCCATGCCCGGGTAGCTCAGGGGTAGAGCAGTGGATTGAAAATCCTCGTGTCGGTGGTTCGATTCCGCCCCCGGGCACCATTTAAACAAAATAGAATCAATGCCTTAAATGGACATACCTTCCCATTTTCGGGCGCGAATTCGTTGCCGGGTATCGCTAGGGTATCAATTGGCAAAACTGCAATCGCGCGAACTCCTCGTGCGGCGTGGCTGTTTGAATGCGGCATTCTGTAGCTGGGTTTACTCAGCGCTCTCCCTAACGTTGTTGTGGTAGGTTTAAGAATTTTCGCCTAGCGTGTGAAAAACTGCGAGTTTAGGCATGACAATTGATTAATTTTCCCGTTTACAAAAAGATCAAGGTTGACGGATATTCGCTCTACCCGGGCGATGGAGGAGGGATCGATATCGATCTTACTTCGGGGCCTTGGGTAGTGTTAGGCGTGAATGGTCTTGGGAAGAGCACGCTACTATTGGTTCTAAAGCACACTTTGATTGGAGCAGTGAGAGCACGCAAGCCGGGGTTTGCCGGATCGACCTCTGATATGTTTGCGCTTCACAATCGATTGTTTGCGGTGCGCGTTGGAGATGCGGCAAAATCCGCCATCTCCTCTCTGACAATCGACTTTGGCAATATAACGTGTACGGTAACCCGTCGCCTAAGCGATCTGAAGCTCGTCTCCGCCACGTTCTACAGCACTGCTGAACAACAAGTAACTACTGACGAGGATGAGTATCGGGCCTTACTTGTTAAGGCGATGGGTGTCGGTCGCTTTGAAGATACGGTCAGATTGATCGACTTTATCACGTTTTTCCTGGAGGAACGTGAACTTTTGGTCTGGAGTCTAGAAGCTCAATACGAGTTGTTTCGTGCCGTTCTTTCCCCTGAAGCAGTGAAGCTCCGAAAACTGGAGGCAGAAATCATTTCAGCTGACAGCTCTGCGAGAGGCCTGAATTCCAACATCAACAGGATCGTTTCGCGGCGCAAGAAGGAAGAAGACAAACATCAAAGTTTGACTGAAACGCGCGCGCGGCTGGCTAGTGCTGATGCGGATCTCGAAGCCGCTCAGGCTTATGAGCTTGAGATGAGGCGCGAGCTTGATCTAGCGGAGGTCCGCAGATCGGATACACGTATCTCTCTCAAACAAGCGGAAAGGAAAACTGAGGAGCTTCTGCAAGAATACGAGGAAATTAAGTACCGGTCTCTTCAACACGCCTTCGCTGGAGCAAGCTTGAACGAACAGTACATTTTCCTGAAGATACTCTCGGAACGGTATTGTATTGCTTGCGGTAACGACGCCTCAGATGCAGCAAAGCTATTGGAGGACCGCAGGGGTGAAGACCGCTGCTTGGTTTGCGGGAATAAGCGTAACAACTTGGAACCGTTGATTTCTACGGCTTCCGCGCTTAATGAGAAGGCCGCGAAAGTTTATGAAAAGTTAAAAAATGCGCGGCTTACGGACTCTCAAAGGGGCGAGCGTCACGAGGAAGCTAGAGTTCACTATCGTGAAACGGATCGAGCGCTTCAAATCGCACGAAAGCAAGCTGACGATGCTAGACGCACTGTTCGCGCTCTTCAAAGGAAGTTGCCAGCCACCGACCAAACTTCCCTTGCCCGAACCGAAGACGAGATTTCGATTCTTCGTCGTGAAGTCGATGCCTATGTGAACGACAGAAAAACTGCCGAGAACGAGATTGCATCTCTGCTACAGAGTTTGTCAGAGGCCATGGAGAAACGCCGTCTTGAATTCGAAACATCCTTCAACACATTAGCAAGATCCTTTTTCTCAGAAGATGTTCGCCTTGTTTATGCACCCAGAAAAACAAGGTTTGGCCAAGCGGGCGAGACGTTTGAGTTTCCAGCGTTTGAAGTTGAGATGACCAGTGCTGCAACCGATGGGGACTTTATCAGAAGAGAGCAGACGCAGGTTTCGTTGTCTCAACAAGAGTACCTAGATCTGATTTTCCGGGTCAGTTTCCTAAAGGTGTTTGGAAACGGTCGTGGATCGTTTGTGGTCGATGGCCCAGAAGGTTCCGTCGATGCTGTTTTCGCAGAAAAAGCAGGAGATTTCTTTGCTTCGCTCGTTCCAGAGGGAGAAGACAGCACAATCATCTTGGCGTGCAATGTAGTGGAAGGGGAGTTTATTCCCCGCACTCTAAGCCACTATTCAACGTTAGACCTGAGAAGGCAGCGATTGATTAACCTTGTCGAGCTAGGCGCTCCAACCGCTGCCCTCAGAACGTTGAAGAGTGAATACACAGGGAAAATCCATGATATACTGAGCGCAGGAATTGAGGTCTGATCGTGGCCGCAAGCGAACATCATAGCTTGTTTGTCCGGGCCAAATTGGTGGAAATGCTCGATGCATTGGAACGGGTGGGAGGGACTCCTATAGAGGGAGCAGCTTTCCACTCATTTGCATTCTTCGTGAATGTTCTCAGTCCTCTATGGGATTTGCATCCGTTTGAAGGATCTGTCCTAAAGGAGCATGGTTCGCCGTTTTTTCCCGTTGTTCAAAGAGAATTGGACGTTCTGGTGGGCGACGGATTAGTACGAGTAGCAGACCTTTCACTTTCAACTTCCGAGGCGAGTGATGAGCCGAGGCTTATAGCCTCTTTCTCTCTTGAAAGGGAAAAGTGCATTGAGCTTTTGGCCGCAATCCGCGTTTTGCCCGATGAAACCCAGTCCGAGGGTTTCCTACTTGAGCTCGCGGACGCATTTGTCGGCATTCAACCCGAACTTCGAGATGATGTAGCGGTAGTTGATGCAGCGTACTCTGACCCGTCCATTGCGGAGGGCAGGATTGTTGACTTCGCCGAATGGGTTTCTTCCACAAACGACAATGCTTCTTGGCGTGTGGCGCAAGAGTTTCAACGATTTGTTCCAGACCATGTTTCACTCAGCCGGGCCGAAAAACTAGTGATGTATATGAGGTTGATGAAGAGGAGAGTGCATGGCTGAGGCTTCTACATTTGGCGGTGTCTCGCTGGATGAAATTGGTGAGTTTGCTGAAGCGGAGGGCATTCCGGGGGCTGCAGGCGGGTCGTTGCCAACGAAGTTCGCACGACGCGTCAGCAACCTAATAACACTGCGTTGTTCGAGAGGTGAAAGTGGTTCTTACTCAGTGTTTTTACTGAGCCAAGATTTGGCAGGTAGCAAAAAACTGTGCGATCACATCGAGCAGCCATTGTTGGATCACGGGAACGATCCTATTGGGAATCATGTTTTTGTCACTTCGGTGGCTTTGACATCCGCGTTTCAGCTTGAGGTGGAATGGGACAGCATCGACAAGCTTTTCGATCTCATTGTTGACAAGGGGTTGGGAGAATTACCGGCAATCGTTGTCGATTGGCGCGGCGAACGGCCAATTGGAAAATTCTACAGGGATGGAATCGTCCAAAGAGAACTGGCCGGTCCAATACACTTTGATGATCTTCCAATCTCGACGGAAGCAATTTTGGAAGCGCTGAAGAATTTCCGTGAAAAGATCAAAACACCCAGCATCTCAATAGAAGCACACGGAATGAAAATTTGGTCTGACGCCGCAAATGGAGTTCCTGAAAACCGACCGGAAGAGCGTATCCAAGGACGTTTAGTCGATGCACTGGCTGCAGTTTTTTGCAACTATAATGTTAGAGCCGAGCTTGTAACCGAAGAAGGGCGAGCGGACGTTTCCATACATCGGCAGACGCTTTCATCTGGCGGAATTACAGCGTTTGTTTGTGAGTGGCTTTTGGAGCTTAAAGCTCTCTGCGACATGACTTCTACGGGAAAGAAATCTTCTGCTGATCACGAGCAGGCAATTGAGGATGGACTTTATCAAGCCATTGCCTACAAGTCGAATTTGGGTGCATTGAAAGGCGCTCTTTGTTGTTTCGACATGAGAAAATCCGATGATGGTGACGAAACATGCTTTCAACACATCAAAGATGCAGCAAGTGAAAACGAAATATTGCTGTGGCGTGGATTCCTATTCCGATCCGCAAAAGCAGCAAGAAATACTCGAAAACAACCAATTACCGGGACAGCGTGACCAACGTTTCTAAGAGTTCTTTTCTACCCCCTTGCTGAGGGGAAGCCCGCATCGAGCGGAACGGTTCGGTACCCGATACTTGGAAACCCAGAGAAGTGCTCAATTCTTCTAGAATTTGTGCGACAGGCACAGGCACTCCTGAGTATTGGCTATCTCCCACAACCATGTACACGTTTCCACCCGGCACTATTTGAGTGTGCAGACGAGCCAGAATTGTATTCATGTCGTCGAAATAGGCACGCACCATGTCCGGGATGCTATTACTCCAAAGTGAAGTGCGTACGTCGGAGAGTTGTCCATAAACATCTGCTAACGTCGATGATTTCAACTCACCTGTCTCATAGCCACGCGCGACCTGAACGTGGCTACGAAGAGTCTCCATGCGAAGGGTTCTGTTGGCCTTGAAGTCCTTCAAATACTGGCAAAGCCAGAGTTCAACATTGTAAACATCTGTGTAGTCAAATGAGTTTGGGTATGGCGGCGAGAAAACGCACATGTCAAATTTCAGATTGTTCGGAATCAGCTTTCTCGAGTCACCTCGCAGCAGGCGATAGTCGGTACTTTGTCGATCAGAATAGCGCCTGATATCGAAGATTGCCCGAATAACTGCATCGGAAAAATCTTGAATTACCTGCTGCTTGGAGCTCTCCCTGTCCGCCCAGTTCTTTCGATACCGGCGTCCTTTTCCACTGACCACGACGTTGCTTACCGGCAATGCTATGGCACCAAGCAGTACTCTCATTAGCCTTCGGTTCGCTGCATTCTCCAATCTGAAAATCCGTCTGCGAAGAACATGCAGAACTGATGCTACTTCTCGACCAAAGATGTATCGGCCCTTAACTCCCGGCTCAACAAAGGATGGCGGTAAGTTTGGTAGAGGATTTTCCACGTGACGCATCGGCTTTTCGACCACGCAAGTGAAATCTTCAATTAATTTCTCGACATCGTAGCTACAAAGCTTGGCTTCTATCAGGTCAGCTAAAAACGGGTTTACTTCGATTGTAGTTGGGCTTACTCCAAGGAACTGACATGCCAGTGCCGTTGTGCCCGACCCTCCGAAGGGATCGATGCAAGTTTCAACTTTTCTATTCAGTCGATTGGATGTTTCCTCAAATGCCTGACCAATTAGCTCTGGCGCAAAAGCTTCTTTGAAATTGCGCCAGTTCTGAAAAGCAATGGCTTCCGAGCCAAAATTCGTTGACAAAAGCTGAGCACTGCGGCCTTGAAGCCAATCTTCGAAGGACGGCTTCGCAACTGCTTTGCTTTCAAGAGTTAGTTCATTCAAGTTCATAATATAGCCCAAGCCAGCCGCCCCCTAGGCGGCTGTCAAGAACCATTGTTATGTCAAGCCTTTTTTGACGGCAAGAAGTCGTTCAAGACCATACTCGATTTCTTGTCACTTCAGAGCGCGCTTGGCTTCTTCAAGTGCTTTGGACCCCTTCACCCACTGCCACGGGGTGCGCGGCTTTCTCGCCTTGGCTAGTTCAGGGTTCGCCTTGGCGTCACTGGCAGCAGCGCGCAGGCGTTCACGAGCTTCACGTTGGTCGAGTTTCAATTCTTCGCACAGGGTCTTACCCGAAAGTTTAGAACGGATCATAGCAAAGCAATCTGATTCAGTTCTGCAACATTCATGTGAATGCTGCATTTCCGTCTCTTTTCCGCCGGATTCAGCGCTGATAAGCACGTGTGAGTAAACGGTAGGGTGTTGAAAGGTACAGGCGGGCAGATGACAGCCGGATGCAACGGTCGCGTAGCCATATCATGGAAACAAACGGAAATTGACGGGCTTGAGGCTGCGCCTTCGGCCTCATTGGTCGTGGGCGCCGCGTGGTCTTGGCGGGGGCAGGCAGTCATGCTTGCTGTCAGTCAGGAGCAACATGTTGAACAGGCCGGGCTTGCTGGTGGCATTGCCAGGTGTTCCAATGACCGGTTTGCACTGATGATGGATATTTCGGGTCGCGCCAGCGGGAGGGTCGTGCTGACCAATGGTGCGCAGCAGTTCTCGGCACAGCTGATTGTTGAAGCCAACGAAGTTGCCCCGACCCTGGTGTTCGAAAACGGGTGTCCGCCACGGGATCAGGACTTTTGGATCAGCGAAATCACCGATCTTGGTGTGAGTTGGGACTCTAAGACCGAATCCGGTTCCACCGTCATCGCCTTTCCGACACAGGCGGGTAACAAGGCGCCCTGGGTCAGTGAAAAGATTCGGATTGCAGCAAACTCACCGAGGCCAGTTCACCACGGTTGATTGTCGGCCGATCTCTCTGAACTCGTTTCCGCCCGCTCCCAAGAGAAACTTCAAGCATCCTTGTGCAACGTGTTGACTCTGCCATTTCTGTAGATATAAGCGCGGCTTCATTGGTGTTGGTGGCCCCCGCAAGGGGATGCCTGTCATGGGGGAAACCTCAAGAGGACAACGCCCTTCATAGTGGCCACACCGGCCTCGACCTAAACGAAGGAGATCAGCCGTGACCAAACGCACGTCTGCCAAGTACAAAATCGACCGCCGGATGGGCGAAAACATCTGGGGTCGTCCGAAATCCCCGGTCAACCGCCGCGAATACGGCCCCGGCCAGCACGGTCAGCGCCGCAAGGGCAAACTGTCTGACTTCGGTCTGCAGCTGCGCGCCAAGCAGAAGCTGAAAGGTTACTATGGTGACCTGACCGAGAAGCAGTTCCGCCGCATTTATGCGGAAGCCGAGCGTGTCAAAGGAGACACCGGTGAAAATCTGATCGGCCTGCTGGAGCGTCGTCTGGATGCCGTCGTCTATCGCGCCAAGTTTGTTGCAACCGTCTTTGCCGCGCGTCAGTTCGTGAACCACGGCCATGTCAAGGTGAATGGCAAGCGGGTCAACATCCCCAGCTACCGCGTTCAGGAAGGTGACGTGATCGAAGTGCGTGACAAGTCCAAGCAACTGGCCGTTGTTCTGGAAGCCGCTGCATTGGCGGAGCGTGACGTGCCGGACTACATCGATGCGGACCATTCGAAAATGACCGCAACCTTTGTGCGTGCACCGTCGCTGGGCGACGTGCCGTACCCGGTTATGATGGAGCCGAACCTGGTTGTTGAATTCTACGCGAAGAACTGATCTTCGCCGAGACCGGATCATTTGGGCCGCGCAAGTTGCGCGGCCTTTTTGTGTTTACAGAGGCAGCGGTCGTCCCTCGGCAATCGCCTCCATGGCAAAATACGACGTGACGCTGTCCAACTCGACCTTTTCGATCAGTCGCTGATAAACCTTGTCGTAAGATGCCATGTCCTGCGTCACGACTTTTAGCTGATAGTCGTAATCGCCCCCGATACGGTGAAAGTCCACGACCTCGGGGATGGTCAGAACGTGACTGCGAAACGCCTGTAGCCATTCAGCCGAATGATGTCGGGTTCGGAGCATTACAAACACCACAAGGCTCAGCCCCAGCTTTTCGCGTGCAATGCGCGCCGATGAGCCCTGCAATATTCCGCCATCGTTCAAGGCTTTGAGGCGGCGCCAGCATGCGTTTTGTGACAGGCCAACCCGGTCGGCCAGTTCGCGTTGCGACAGCGTTGCGTCCTTTTGCAGTTCCTTCAGGATACGCATGTCAATCTGATCTATTTTTTGCTCCATTACTTATCATATGACACAAAGTTTTAGAAATCTACGCAAAGAAAGGTGAAGTTTCTGCGCTCCATATCAATCACATAGGTGGTACAGTAAGGAGCCGATGCTATGACCCTGTCCAAATTTCGTGCGGAAATCCAGTCCACCACTCACAATTCTTCTTTGCGCGACGGGCTGATCGGAGAGAATGCTCTGATCCCGGGTCTGCATGGGGATGTACCGCTTGTTTACGCGGATTATGTCGCTTCGGGTCGCGCCATGCGGCAAGTTGAAGACTTTGTGGTGCAGCATGTTTTGCCGTTCTACGCCAACAGCCATACCGAAGCCTCCTACTGCGGGTCCTACATGACGCGTCTTCGGCGCGAAGCGCGTGTCGAAATTGCCCGCATTGTTGGCGCGAGGGGAGAAGACGCGGTGATCTTTACCGGGTCCGGTGCCACTGCGGGGCTCAATCGGCTGGTCAGTCTGCTGGGGGTGGAAGAGGCTGACCGGCCGGTTGTCTTGATCGGGCCTTACGAACATCACTCAAACATCCTGCCATGGCGCGAAAGTAAGGCGCAGGTGGTTGAAATCCCCGAGGGTGCAGAGGGTGGTGTCGACTTGAAGGCGCTGGAGCGCGCGCTCATCGAGCACGCGGCTGCTGATCTGGTGATCGGGTCGTTTTCGGCGGCATCCAACGTCACCGGAATCATTACCGATCCTGATCCCGTCACGCGGATTCTAAAGGCTCATGATGCGCTGGCCGTTTGGGACTACGCAGGGGGCGGACCTTACCTGCCCATGGATATGGGAGGTGAAGACGCGCGTAAGGATGCCATCGTTGTATCTCCGCACAAGTTTCCGGGCGGGCCGGGTGCGTCTGGCGTGCTGATCGTCAACACGCAGGCCGTTCAGCGCACAAGCCCAAGCTGGCCCGGCGGTGGTACTGTCAGTTTTGTCTCTCCCTGGCGGCACGATTACAGCGAGGATCTGTCCACACGCGAAGAGGCCGGGACGCCCAATGTCATCGGTGACATCCGCGCTGCGTTGGCCTTCATGATCAAGGACGTCGTTGGCACGGATGAGATCGCCCGGCGCGAAGCCCTGTACAACCGCATGGCACTGGACGGATGGAAAAACAATCCGCACCTGACCTTGCTTGGCGCAGACAACCCGCATCGTCTGCCGATTTATTCCTTCCTGGTGCATGACACTGCCGGACAGCCTGTTCACCAACAGCTGTTCACGCGCATGCTTAGCGACGTCTACGGAATTCAGGCGCGCGGCGGATGCGCGTGTGCCGGTCCTTACGCGCACCGTCTGCTGGGTATCGACCGTGAGGCGTCCGAGGACTTGCACGCAGCATTGTCTGCAGGGGAAGAGATGAAAAAGCCCGGATGGGTGCGTTTGAATTTCTCGTATCTGATGAGCGAGCAGACGGTTCAGTTCATCATCGACAGCGTCAATGATCTGTCCCGCCGGACCGAGGAGTTCGTGCCTTACTACAATGCGGACCCGGAGACGGCCCGCTTCAAGGCCGCCTGACGGAATTGCCGCTTTTCTCAACGCTTTGAGACAGGTATGAGGGGCCCACTGAACGGAGCCTCTCATGACCAAGATCACCCCTCAACCCGGCATAATGGACATCGCGCTGTATCAGGGCGGCCAGTCGCATGTGGCCGGGGTGGAGCACGTGATCAAGCTGAGCTCGAACGAAAACCCCTTTGGCCCGAGCCCCAAGGCCATCGAGGCCGTGCGCAACAGCGCGGAGACTTTGCACCGCTACCCTGACACCGATCACGGCACCCTGCGCGTCGCGATTGGCGGGCGGCACGGGCTGGACCCGGCGCGGATCATCTGCGGCGTCGGCAGCGATGAGGTGCTGCAATTTGTGGCGCACGCCTATGCCGGTCCGGGAGACGAGGTCATCTATACCGAGCATGGGTTCTCGATGTACCCGATCATCGCCCGAATGGTCGGTGCGACGCCGGTGATGGTGGCCGAGCGGGACCGTCATGTCGATGTGGACAATATTCTGGCGGCCGTAAATGACAGGACCCGAATTGTCTTTGTCACCAACCCGGGCAATCCGACCTCGACCATGATTTCAGAGGGTGAACTGCGGCGCCTGGCCGATGCACTGCCAAAGACCTGCCTGATAGTGCTCGACGGGGCCTATGCCGAGTTCGTCGATGGGTTCGACGGGGGCGCATCGCTGGTGGATCGCCATGAAAATGTGATCATGACACGGACCTTTTCCAAGGTTTACGGGCTGGGCGGTATGAGGGTTGGCTGGGGTTACGCCTCGCAACCGATCATTGATGTTCTGAACCGGGTGCGTCAGCCCTTTAACCTGTCGTTGACGGCATTGGCTGCCGCAGAGGCTGCTGTGGGTGATGTCGAATTCCTGTCATTTTGTCAGTCTGAAAACGCCCGCCTGCGGGTCTGGCTGGCTGCAGAACTTGAAAAGATCGGTGTCCCGTCCGATCCGTCGCACACCAATTTCATCCTTGCGCGCTTTGCGGATCAGGCCGAAGCAGAAGCCTGCGACGACCACCTGAAATCGCAGGGTTTGATCGTGCGCCGGGTTGCGGGTTACAACCTGCCGAACGCTTTGCGGATCACCGTGGGCGATGAAGAGGCCTGCCGCCGTGTCGTTGCGGCGATTACTGCGTTCAAAGGGGGCGCCGCATGAGCCAGATTTACGACCGCGTGGCGCTGATCGGACTCGGCCTGATTGCCTCGTCAATGTTCTGGGCGATCAAGCGCGCGGGTCTTGTGGGCGAGGTCACCGGCTATGCACGATCCGAAGCCACGCGCAACACAGCCCGCCGCATCGGGTTGTGCGACCGGGTGTGCGACACGGCGCAAGAGGCGGTGGACGGTGCCGATCTGGTTGTGTTGTGTGTGCCTGTTGGTGCTATGGAGACAGTGATCAAGGACATCGCTCCGAGTTTGAAACCCGGCGCGACCGTCACCGATGTGGGGTCGGTCAAGCGCCACGTGATCCGGACTGTGGCTCCGCATATCCCCGACGGCGTGCATTTTGTCCCCGGACATCCGCTGGCCGGAACCGAGCATTCCGGTCCCGAATCCGGATTTGCGGAACTGTTCGACAACCGCTGGTGTCTGCTGGTACCGGTTGAAGGATCCGACCCGGACGCCACCGCCCGGCTGCGGGCTTTGTGGGAAGGCATGGGGTCCAATGTCGATGAAATGGACGCGGATCATCACGATCTTGTTCTCGCCGTGACATCTCATGCTCCGCACCTGATTGCGTACACGATGGTCGGTGTCGCGGATGACCTGCGCCGCGTGACGGACAGCGAGGTCGTCAAATATTCGGCCGCCGGTTTTCGGGACTTCACCCGCATCGCGGCCTCGGACCCCACCATGTGGCGGGATGTTTTCCTGACCAACAAGGATGCGACGCTGGAAATTCTGGGGCGTTTCACCGAAGAACTCTTTGCGCTGCAACGCGCAATTCGAACCGGGGACGGCGATCATCTGTTTGACTATTTCACCCGTACCCGGGCCATCCGCCGCGGTATTATCGACGCCGGGCAGGATACCGATGCACCCAACTTTGGACGCGGAAAGGTAAGTTGATGAACTGGTTCTGGGGACGAATGCTGATTGGATTTGCAGCTCTATTTGCTGCAACGACACAGTCTTTTGCCGTGGAACGTTCCCTTATGCCCGTGGCGCGACCGGTCGCCTATTCGGGCGGTGATCTGCCTTTGGCTGGTGCAGCATTAGTCGAAACGAAACCTGCGATCACCATTCCGAAACTGCGCCCTGAACAAAGGCCTGCCTCTCCTCAGCTTCTGGCCGTTGCGGCTCGCCCGACGGATCTGCCTTTGCTTGGACCGGATATCTCTTTGATGCCGTATCTGAGACCCAAATCCCTGGAACGGGAAGCGTTGTTCAAAAAGCGCAAGCTGCGCAAGGGGTCGGTTTGTGGCGATATCGCGATCCAGGGCAAACCTGTTGGCAAGGTTCCCGGAAAGATCAAGGCGTGTGGTGTCAAGGATGCCGTTCAGATCACATCGGTTTCTGGCGTCACACTCAGCCGTCCGTCGACCATGGATTGCGGCACCGCAATTGCGCTGAACAAATGGGTCGACAAGTCCGTCAAACCAACCTTCAAGCGACGCGGACCGGTGGTCCAGTTGCAGGTGGCCGCCCACTATGCCTGCCGCACCCGCAACAACCGCAAAGGCGCTCGCATCTCTGAGCATGGCAAAGGGCGCGCCATCGACATATCGGGTTTCGTCATGGCCGATGGCGAAGTGGTGACCGTTTATGACGGATGGCGAAAGAATCCATCTCAGAAGCAACTCAAGAAGGTCTGGCGCGGCGCGTGCGGCCCGTTCGGAACGGTTCTGGGCCCAAATTCAGACCGATATCACCGCGATCATTTTCACTTGGATACGGCGCGTTACCGCACTGGGCCTTATTGCCGCTAGCGCAAGATCAGCCGCGGCGCTGGACCCAATGGCAGCGGTCCCAGCGCGACAAACCCGTCACGAAAATTCAATTGCAAATCCAATGCGTTGGGATTGCCGCCAAGACCCGCCATAAAGTTCAGCGCGCGTGTAACCGGATCAACCGCCTGATCGGGCAGGGCGCCGGCCGCATTGGCCATCGCGATCATGTCTCGCCAGTTTTCGGCTTTCATTGCAATTTCGCCTGTGGGGATACCTTGGGCGTCGACCTCCAGCTCTCCGGTCGCGAACAAGTGCAACTCCCCCCATTTGATCTCCGCCAACCGCAGCCCGACCTCAATCGGTTGCGGGCGTCGTTCCTCCAGTGCGCTGCGATCCCAAGGTTTGTCAAATGTGACTACGGCGTCCAGTTCCAGCGTTTCAAACGCCTGTGGCAGCGACGCGGCTGACTTCATCAGATCGCGCAGGTCGTCTCCGGGCGTGAACCCGTCTGCGCGCATGGTGATGGCGTAGGCCTCGGGTGTCGCTGTCTGCTCCATGACAAGACCAAGAGTATCGCCCGCCGCCAGCGTGCCTGTGTCTTCGGTGACAGACCACGGACCGGCGGTGAGAGCCATTTTTTCCAGCACCAGTGCCACGCCGGGTTGCAGTTGCAGCTCTGCCTGTAATGCGCTGGCCTCAATGGTTGCGGTCTGATCGAAATAGGACAGTCGCTGCGGTGTGTCCGCAAAGCGCAGAACCTGCCGTCCGGGCCAGATGGCGGGGCTTTGAAACTCGATCCAATCCGCACTCCAGGCCGTTCCGTTGATGGGGTCGGCGAGGGCAGGGTTGTCCAGGCGGGTCACGTGGTGTGTTGGGTAACCGGCGGTCACAACGCCCGAAAAGTCGGCCTGCCAGCCAAGCTCTTGTTGCTGGTCGAACCAGCCTGTTATGGCGCTGCGCAGGCCGTAGCCGGCGATGAACCAATAGGCGCTCCATGCCACCGCACCCAAAAGCAACACTCGTATCAGACGGCGCATGAGAAATGGCCCTTTTTCCTGCCTTGGAATTGATGTTTATAGGCCGAAACGGGCAAGGACCAGTGCAATGACGATGTGGGTTTTTGGATATGGATCGCTGCTGTGGAATCCGGGGTTTCCGGTGGCGCACAGTGAACGGGCGACCCTGCACGGGTATGCCCGATCCTTCTGTATGAGCTCGATCCATCATCGCGGAACCGAAGACAAGCCGGGGCTTGTGCTGGCATTGGATGAACAGGTTGAGGCCAATTGCAAAGGACTGGCTTTGGCGGTGGAAGCGGGTCATGAAGACCGCACCCTGCACGAGTTGCGCGAACGCGAGTTGATCTCGTCAGCCTATGTCGAGCGCATGTTGGACGTGCATCTGGACACGGGTACGGTGGTGAATGCCGTGACATACGTGATCGACGCGCATCATGTTCAGTACTGCGGAGGTATGCCCTTGGAGGATCAGGCCCAGATCATCGCGCACGCAGTGGGCGGGCGGGGCCCGAACACCGAATACCTGTACAACACGGCCGAGCATCTTTCCGAGATCGGGTTGCGCGATCCGGATCTTGAGTGGTTGTCGCAACGGGTTCGCAGCCTTACCGCATAAACCCTTGGCGTCACCGGCGGATTTTCGCTAGATTCGGGCCAGAGCAGGCAATAACCGGGAACCACGCGCATGGCGCAGGCACATCAGGGCGCGAGACCGCATTTCTCGCATCCAATTCGTCAAATTGTGATGATGTTGATCGCAATCGGGCTGTCGGGTCTTGGGGTCTTTATGGCGCTGCCGTACGTTCTCCCGGTCTTTTACGCAAACCCTTATCTCAACGGCTTTATCCTGCTTGTCTTTGTGATCGGCGTCTTTGCCTGTTTCTATCAGGTGACACAGTTGATCGGGTCCGTCCGTTGGATCGAGGCCTTCGTGGGCGGCGTGGTGCGCGAAGACGCCCGGACGCCACAGTTGCTGGCACCGCTGGCCTCCTTGCTGCGCGAAAGAGGGGCGCGTTCGCAGATCAGTTCCACCTCGAGACGATCCATCCTCGATTCCGTGGCCGAACGGGTTGAGGAAGAACGCGAGATTACACGTTACATCACCAACGTCCTGATCTATCTGGGCCTTCTGGGTACGTTCTTTGGATTGGCCACCACGGTGCCTGCCATCGTCGATACAATCCGCAGCCTGAACCCGCAGGAAGGGGAAGAAGGACTGACCGTTTTCAACCGGTTGATGACCGGGCTGGAGGCCCAGCTTCAGGGAATGGGCGTTGCCTTTGGCTCGTCGCTCCTGGGTTTGGCGGGTTCGCTGATCGTCGGATTGCTGGAGCTGTTTGCCGGTCACGGCCAGAACCGGTTCTATCGCGAACTCGAGGAATGGTTGTCCTCGATCACGCGTGTTGGCTTTGCCGGGACGGAAGAGGGCGCAGGTGCGGAAATTGCAGTCCTGACGCCGGTTCTGGATGCGATGTCCGAACAGATGGATGCGCTGCAAACCCTGTTCTCGGCACAGGAAACAGACCGGGCCGAAGTCTCGGCCAAGCTGGGTCAGCTGGTCGACACCATCGGTGAGCTGAACACGCGTCAGTCCGATACCGAAGGTGTCACGGCGGCATTGGAACGGGTGGCTCTGGGACAGGATGCGTTGCTGGATCACATGCGAGACCACGGTGTTTCTGGCGACGGTATCGACGCCGAAAGCCGCATGCGTCTGCGATCAATGGATGTACAGTTGTTACGGATCCTCGAAGAGATTTCCGCAGGGCGGCAAGAGAGCATGAACGAATTCCGCAAGGATGTCGAATTGCTGGTCAAAGCGCTGACCCTGCCGCGCGGTGCAGTGCGCACCACGCCGGAAAGCGAGTGATCCATGGCCCTGTCGCGGCGCACAGGTCAACGGTTCCAGGGCTCGGTTTGGCCCGGATTCGTGGACGCGATGACAGGGCTTTTGATGGTTCTGACCTTCGTGCTGACCATCTTTATGGTGGTGCAGTTTGTTCTGCGCGAAACCATTTCTGGGCAGGAGGACGAGCTTACGGCGCTGTCCGACGAAGTCGCAGCACTTGCCGGGGCCCTCGGGCTTGAAGAACGGAAAAACAGCCGGCTCCAGGCGCGGCTAGGGGCGCTCAACACAACGCTGTCACAGGCCGAAGACGATCTGTCTCAGGCGCAGGCGCTGATTGCTTCGCTGACAGTCGAGCGGGATCGGCAGGCTGCGGCACTGGATCAGGCCCAGATCCGGATCACGGATTTCGAAGCGCAAGTGGCCGCCTTGCTCGCTGATCAGGAACGGGCCCTGGGGGATATTGAAGCGCTCGAAACCCAGAAAGAACAGCTGCTGAGCGAGCAGGAGGCCCTAAACCTTGCGCTGACGCAAAGCCGCGATGAAATCGATGCGCAGGCCGAAGCTGCGCGTCTTGCGGCGGCCCGTCGCGAAGCGCTGGAGGCTCTGGTCGCGGATCTGGAGCAAAGCGGCGAACAGCGTGCTGCGCAGATTGCCGAACTGGAACAGCAGCTGACGGACGAAGAAGCCGCCCGGTTGGCCGAGGCCGCTGCTGCGGAAAACCTGCGCAACCGGCTGCAGGACGCAGATGCCGAACTGACGGCGATGACCTTGGCGTTGGAGGCGCAGCGCAAGGAGGCCGAAGAAACCCTGACCCTGCTGGCCGCTGCGCAGGCGGCCAAGGCGGAGCTTGAGCGGCAGTTTGGCGAGTTGAACAACGAAGAATTGCAAGCGCGGCTGAAAGCCGCTTTGGCGGCGCAATCCCAGGCCCAGGCCGACGCCGAAACCCAAAAATCGCTGGCAGATGAGCGCGAGGCTTTGTTGGCCGTGGCGCGCGAGGCGATTTCTGTGGAAAAGGCGATATCCGCCAAAGCGCAGCGTGAAACGGCCCTGCTCAACCAGCAGATCGCCGCTTTGCGCGGGCAGTTGGGCTCATTGCAGGCTTTGCTGGACGACTTCAAGGACCGGAACGCAGCGGCTGAGGTTCAGATCCAGACCTTGGGTCAGGACCTGAATGCCGCTCTGGCGCGCGCGGCTTCGGAAGAACGGCGGCGGCGCCTGCTGGAAGAGGCCGAGCGTATTCGTCTGGAGGCCGAGGCCGAAGCCTTGGCCGGGGAAAATCTGGAACTGACGGCGCAGGCCGAAGATCTGGAACGCTACCGCTCGGAATTCTTTGGGCGGCTGCGCGATGTCCTGGGCAATCAGGAAGGGGTCCGGATCGAAGGCGACCGGTTCGTGTTCTCGTCCGAAGTGTTGTTTGATACAGGCTCGGCCGTATTGTCTGCAGAAGGGCGGCAAGAGGTCGCCAAAGTGGCCAGCATCTTGCGCAGCGTGGCCGCTGAAATTCCCGAGGGTCTGAATTGGGTGATCCGGGTGGATGGCCACACCGACAACGTGCCCCTGGCGGGGTCCGGCCGGTATCGCGACAATTGGGAACTCAGCCAGGGCCGCGCCTTGTCGGTCGTTCGCTACATGGTGGATGCGCTGGGTATCCCCCCGAACCGCCTTGCAGCCAACGGGTTTGGTGAGTTCCAGCCCGTCAACCCGGCAGACACGCCCGAAGCACGGGCACAGAACCGTCGGATCGAGCTGAAACTCACGGAACGATAACCGTCAAGCTAGCGGTCAATCAGATGTCGCGCCTATCTTCGGCCGAACCGAAAGCTTTGATCGGGGGCGCCTTTAAAGCATCTGGGGACAACCGGGTAATCCTCAGTCAGAAAATAGGCGTAAGTGCCGGCCGGAAATTCCGCCGAGACTGTGAATGTGCCGTTGCACTTGTCCAAATTGCCGAAGCCTTGAACAAAAACATAATCCTCGTTGAACGTACCATCATGGCGACCGTCTGGCATTTCACCACCCGGCCGGTTTCCGGATTTTAGGCGGTAAGATGAAGTCATATTGCTCACCTGTCCGCCAATCACTCCCGTCATAGCATAAATCGGAAACCCATCGGCTGCGTACCCGATCAGGGGCGAGTGTTTGTCAGGCGACCAATCCAGCAGCTCGACCAGCCCGGTCGGTACGCCGTGATAGTGGTATTTACCGTTTGGCTGAACATGCGCGTAGTTTGCGTCGAGACCCAGAGCTATTGCCCCGCCCAACGGGTTGTAAGACCAGCCGGTTCGCGGATCGCCTTTCCAGAACTCTGCGGCCAGCGGATCAAAGACGATACCATTCAACGAAACCCCGAAATTCCAACCCATGCGCAATGGCGTTATGGTTCCGCTTTGCTCAGGGGCCTTTGGAATACTCAATTTTACGGTCTGTGTGGATATCCGATGAGGATTGCCACGGTTGGGAAACTGTCCAACCAGATGATCCGGAATACCGTTGGCCGACAATCGCAGTTTCGAACCAGTTTCCTTTATCTGCGCATGGCTGGTGCCCGGATCAACGGTGGCCGGAACCAATCGCAATTGTTCGGATTGTGTTTCGTCGTGGTATCGGAATCGATGCTGTGCCGTGGCAATGACGGCAACAGCTGACAGGGCGAAAGCAGTGCCCCAGATGACGGCAATTTTTTTGTTCACTCCCGGTCTCCCTGATCGGTGGGCATAAGCATAGAACGGCAAGGTGGGGCATTTCCGTCGCAGGTTTTTTGTGCGGTTTTGCAGACCACATCTTTGGGTCCATTCCAATCGAAAAACCCGGCGATGTTAAATCGCCGGGCGTCTCACATTTCGAAATAGCAGTTGGATCAGTCGGCTGTCAGTAGCGGAGGCTTGTCGCCCGGAATGCGAGGCTGGTCAGGCCCCAGGATTTCCAGGTTCAACTCACCCTTCTTAACCGAGACACGAACCACCCCGCCTTTGGCCAGTTTGCCGAACAGCAGTTCTTCGGCCAGCGGCTTCTTGATATGCTCCTGGATCACACGACCAAGTGGACGGGCGCCCATCTTGTCGTCATAACCTTTGTCAGCAAGCCATTCCGCCGCTTTGGGCGTCAGGTCAATGGTCACGCCACGATCCAGCAATTGCGCCTCAAGCTGCAGCACGAATTTCTCGACCACCTGCAGGATGACCTCTTTCGGCAGCGGCGCGAAAGAGATGACTGCATCCAGACGGTTGCGGAATTCCGGCGTAAACATACGCTCAATCGCGGCGGTGTCCTCACCCTCGCGGCGGTCACGCCCAAAGCCGATGGCGGCCTTGGCCTGTTCCTGCGCACCCGCGTTCGAGGTCATGATCAACACCACGTTGCGGAAGTTCACGGTACGTCCGTTGTGATCGGTCAGCTCACCATGGTCCATCACCTGCAACAGGATGTTGAACACGTCCGGATGGGCCTTTTCGATCTCATCCAGCAACAGCACGCAGTGCGGATGCTGGTCGACGCCATCAGTCAGCAGACCACCCTGATCGAACCCGACATAGCCCGGAGGTGCACCAATCAGGCGGCTGACCGCGTGCTTCTCCATGTACTCGGACATGTCGAAGCGCAGCAACTCCACTCCCAAGGTATCTGCCAGCTGTTTCGCCACCTCGGTTTTACCCACACCGGTCGGACCGGCGAACAGATAGTTGCCGATGGGCTTTTCAGGCTCCCGCAAACCGGCACGGGCCAGTTTGATGGCGCTCGACAGCGCTTCGATGGCTTCGTTCTGACCGAACACCACCCGTTTCAGCGACACTTCCAGGTCCTTCAGGACCTCGGCATCATCCTTGGTGACATTCTTCGGCGGGATGCGTGCGATCTTGGCAACGACCGCTTCGATTTCCTTAACGCCGATGGTCTTACGGCGCTTGCTTTCAGCCAGCAGATGCTGGGCCGCACCAGCTTCGTCGATCACGTCGATCGCCTTGTCGGGCAGTTTGCGGTCATTGATGTAGCGCGCCGACAGTTCCACGGCCGTCTTGATGGCATCCGCGGTGTATTTGATGTCGTGATGCTTTTCGAAATACGGCTTGAGGCCGCGCAGAATCTTCACGCTGTCTTCAACCGAAGGCTCGTTCACGTCAATTTTCTGGAACCGGCGGGACAGGGCGCGGTCTTTTTCGAAATGCTGACGGAACTCCTTGTACGTGGTCGAGCCCATTGTGCGGAGCTTGCCGCCCTGCAGCGCGGGCTTGAGCAGGTTCGAGGCATCCATGGCACCGCCCGAGGTCGCGCCAGCGCCGATGACCGTGTGAATTTCGTCGATGAACAGCACTGCGTCGGGATGATCTTCCAACTCGGTGACGACAGCCTTCAGGCGTTCCTCGAAATCACCGCGATAGCGAGTCCCGGCCAGCAAAGCACCCATGTCGAGCGAGTAAATCGTTGTTTCAGCCAGAACGTCCGGTGCTTCGCCTGCGACGATCTTATGAGCCAGACCCTCGGCAATGGCTGTCTTGCCGACCCCCGGATCACCCACCAGAAGCGGGTTGTTTTTGCGACGGCGGCAGAGCACCTGAATGCAGCGTTCAACCTCATCCGCGCGGCCAATCAGCGGGTCCACATCCCCCGCGCGCGACTTCGCGTTAAGGTCGACGCAATACTTACCCAGCGCGCTTTCCTTTTGCTCGGTTTCACCGGAACCGGACGGAACGTCTTCCTCGACCTGATCCGCGCCAGACACGGACCGGCTTTCGCCGTAGGCCGGGTCCTTCGCTACACCATGTGCAATGAAGTTGACCGCGTCGTAGCGGGTCATGTCCTGTTCCTGCAGGAAATAGGCCGCGTTGCTCTCGCGTTCGGCGAAAATTGCCACCAACACATTTGCCCCGGTCACTTCGGTGCGGCCCGAGCTTTGCACGTGGATCGCGGCGCGCTGAATGACGCGCTGGAAGGCAGCGGTCGGTACAGCCTCGGATCCATCGATATCCGTGACCAGATTGGATAAATCCTCGTCAATGAATTCGATCAGGGTGCTGCGCAATTCGTCCAGATCGACGCTGCACGCTTTCATGACCCGGATCGCGTCGGGTTCTTCCAGCAGCGCCAGCAGCAGATGCTCCAGCGTTGCAAATTCATGGCGCCGTTCATTGGCGGCTGCAAGCGCCGCGTGTATGGCTTGTTCCAATGTGCTCGAGAATGAAGGCACGCGGGTGCTCCTCTAGTCTTGGGTCGGAAGGGGCGGGCTTCAGGCCGGATCCCCATCCCAACCATGTCCTCATACTATTAGAGTTTGGTTGATCGTGGCCCGGCTTCAAGGGTTTTCTTTCACTTGACAGTCACATTTGTTGTGACCGTGGCCGTGAAGAGAGGCAAATAGGCACTAAAACCGATCTTTTCTAGCCCGGATTTCGGCAAAAACGGTCGTCGCGTCAGTGCCTTCCATTCCCAAATGAGCCAGAATCAAAGGATCAGCCGCGCGAAGAAACGGGTTTGTCGCTTTTTCCAGCGCAAGTTCGGACGGCACAGTTGGTTCCCCGGCAGCGCGCGCGTGATCTATATCGATGACGCGTTGCCGCAAGGCATTGTTCTCTGGATCAACTGTAATCGCAAATTTTGCGTTTGACTGTGTGTATTCGTGACCGGAATAAACAAGGGTATTGTCGGGCAGTGCAGCCAGTTTACTCAGTGAGGCCCACATTTGCGACGGTGTGCCTTCGAACAATCGGCCGCATCCCAGTGCCATCAGACTGTCGGCGGTGAAAACCGCAGCGCTCTCTGGCATATAATATGCGACATGCCCGACGGTATGTCCGTATACATCCAGCACGTGCACCGGCTCACCGCCGATCTCAAAAATGTCACCGTCGGTCACCTGCAGATCCAGTTTGGGCAGGCGATGCGCATCGGCTGCGGCCCCGATAACCTTGGCTGGGTGTCGCTCGAGGACATTGGCCAGACCGTCCACGTGATCCCAATGATGGTGGGTCAGCAAAATGTGACTTAAGTCCCACCCACGGATTTCCAGCTCGCTCAGAATCGGGTCGGCTTCGGGGGCGTCGATCAGGGCCGTCTGGCCGCTAGAGGCATCATGCGCGAGATAGGCGTAATTGTCGCTGAGGCACGGGACGGTGATGATCTCAAGAGGCATGGCCTTTTGCCCTTTCATTGCTAGACTGCGCCCAGCTAAGCCGATTGACCGGGTGTCCGCAATGCATCTCGATGTGCAGGATCTGAGGAACTTCTATTACCGCAGCACTTTGGGGCGTGCGGCGCAGGCTGCGATCCGCGGTCGGCTGACGGATCTGTGGCCCGAGGCCAAGGGGCAGACCGTTGCGGGTTTCGGCTTTGCGGTGCCGTTGCTGCGCCCCTATCTGGCGGATGCGCGTCGTGTGATCGGGTTAATGCCCGGTCCACAGGGGGTGATGCCCTGGCCTGCGGGAATGCCCAACGTGTCAGTGCTGACCGAAGAAACACGTTGGCCAGTCGAAACCGGGCATGTGGACAAGCTGATCGTCATGCACGGGTTGGAGACCTCGGAGCGGCCCAGCCAATTGCTCGACGAGTGCTGGCGTGTTCTGGGACCTGGCGGGCGGGCCCTGTTTATCGTTCCGAACCGGGCCGGGCTCTGGTCGCGGTCTGACGTGACGCCTTTTGGGTTTGGGCATCCCTACTCGGCGTCGCAACTGGAAAAACAACTCAAGGAACATCACTTTGTTCCGGAAAACCACTGCTCGGCGCTGTATCTGCCGCCCTCGTTCCGCCGATTTTGGCTCAAGTCGGCCGGGCTGATCGAAAAGACCGGCCAGCGGCTGCCGACCATTATGGCGGGCGGTGTCCTGATGGTCGAGGTGACCAAGCATATTCGTCCGCCCAGCGGGAGTGTCACCAAGGACACGGCCCGGCGCCCGATCAAAGCCTTGGATGGCCTGTTGAAGCCTGCTTAGCGATTTCTGCAGCCTGTTTTTGAGTTTGGTTTCTGCAAAATTGCGGGAAATCGGCCACAGGAATCGCAAAAAGCTGCAACTTCGTAACATTTTTCAAACGCAAGAACCGGTCAAAAGGGTCGCACTTTGCCTAACTAATTGAAAGTAAACGTTTTGTGGAAAAGTCACTGACCGGCATAACGTATTGCTAGGTTGGTTCGGCTCTGCTAGACCCCCGGTGATTTTGATCCCCGGCCTTCTGGACGGGGTTTCTTCACGCCCCCGGGGTAGCTGCCGCAACGCGAATTCGGGGCCCAAAATATCGGAAGGGTGGACGTGTCCGAACCAGCTTCGATTTCCACGGGCATAGCCGAGCGCTATGCCACCGCGATCTTCGAGATCGCCAAAGAGAACAAAGACCTCGCAGGTCTGGAAACCGGCATCACTGACTTGGCAGCGGCTTTGAACGAAAGTGCCGACTTGCGCGACCTGATCGCCTCACCGCTGATTTCCCGCGCGGAACAAGAAGCCGCAATCACCGCAATTGCAGACAAGATGGGGCTGCACACCATCCTGCGCAACACGCTGGGTTTGATGGCTGAGAAACGCCGGCTGTTTGTTGTACCGCAACTGGTACAGGTCCTGCGCGACATGCTGGCCGAAGAGCGTGGCGAAGTGACCGCAGATGTCGCCTCGGCCAAGGCGCTGA
This sequence comes from Ruegeria sp. AJ12, assembly GCF_056536245.1. NCBI lineage: Bacteria > Pseudomonadati > Pseudomonadota > Alphaproteobacteria > Rhodobacterales > Roseobacteraceae > Ruegeria > Ruegeria sp. AJ12. Next base: position 3,198,723 of record NZ_JBQFJJ010000001.1, on the reverse strand, counting down.
CCAAAACACAGATGGAAAAACTGTCCAAAACGCTGTCCGAGCGTGTTGGCAAGACCGTGACAATCAATGCGACCGTTGATGAAAGCCTCATCGGCGGTCTTGTCGTTAAAGTGGGCTCGAAAATGATCGATAGTTCGATCCGTTCGAAGCTGAACTCCCTACAGAATGCAATGAAAGAGGTCGGATAAATGGGAATCCAAGCTGCAGAGATTTCTGCAATCCTAAAGGACCAGATCAAGAATTTTGGTCAGGAAGCCGAAGTGGCCGAAATCGGCCGCGTGCTGAGCGTCGGTGACGGGATTGCCCGTGTATACGGCCTGGACAACGTGCAAGCCGGTGAGATGGTCGAATTCCCCGGTGGCATTATGGGCATGGCCCTGAACCTGGAAAGCGACAACGTGGGTGTCGTTATCTTCGGGTCTGACCGTGACATCAAAGAAGGTGACACTGTTAAGCGCACCAACTCGATCGTGGACGTTCCGATCGGTGACGAGCTGCTGGGCCGTGTTGTGGACGGTCTGGGCAACCCGCTAGACGGAAAAGGTCCGATCAATGCTTCCAAGCGTGGCGTTGCAGACGTTAAAGCCCCCGGCATCATCCCGCGTAAGTCGGTGCACGAGCCGATGGCAACCGGCCTGAAATCGGTTGACGCGATGATCCCGATCGGCCGCGGCCAGCGTGAGCTGATCATTGGTGACCGTCAGACCGGTAAAACCGCTGTCGCTCTGGACACCATCCTGAACCAGAAAGTTTACAACGACGCAGCGGGCGACGACGAGTCGAAGAAACTGTACTGCGTGTACGTTGCGGTTGGTCAGAAGCGTTCGACCGTTGCGCAGCTGGTTAAGAAACTGGAAGAGTCCGGCGCGATTGAATACTCGATCGTTGTGGCTGCGACCGCGTCCGACCCGGCACCGATGCAGTTCCTGGCGCCCTACGCCGCGACCGCGATGGCTGAATACTTCCGTGACAATGGCCGCCACGCGCTGATCATCTATGATGACCTGTCGAAGCAGGCTGTGTCCTATCGTCAGATGTCGCTGCTGCTGCGTCGTCCGCCCGGACGTGAAGCCTATCCGGGTGACGTTTTCTACCTCCACTCGCGTCTGCTGGAGCGTTCGGCGAAGCTGAACGAAGACTTCGGTGCAGGCTCGCTGACGGCTCTGCCGGTTATCGAAACTCAGGGTGGTGACGTTTCGGCGTTTATTCCGACCAACGTGATCTCGATCACCGACGGTCAGATCTTCTTGGAAACCGAACTGTTCTACCAGGGCATCCGTCCTGCTGTGAACACCGGTCTGTCGGTTTCGCGCGTGGGCTCCTCGGCTCAAACCGATGCGATGAAATCGGTTGCTGGTCCGGTTAAACTGGAACTGGCACAGTACCGCGAAATGGCTGCGTTTGCGCAGTTTGGTTCGGACCTCGACGCCGCAACCCAGCAGCTGCTGAACCGTGGTGCGCGTCTGACCGAGCTGATGAAGCAGCCGCAGTACTCGCCGCTGACCAACGCGGAAATCGTCTGCGTCATCTTCGCAGGCACCAACGGTTACCTCGACAAGATCGACGTCTCAGATGTTGGCCGCTATGAGGCCGGTCTGCTGGCGCACCTGCGTGGTAAGCATGCTGACCTGCTGAAGTGGATCACCGACGAAGATCCCAAGGTCAAAGGTGAAGCGTCCGACAAGATCAAGGCAGCGATCGACGAATACGCCGCAACCTTCGCTTGATAGGAGGTTCCGATGCCTAGTCTGAAGGACCTTAAAAACAGGATCGAGTCGGTCAAATCGACCCGCAAGATCACCAAGGCCATGCAGATGGTCGCGGCAGCAAAACTGCGCCGCGCCCAGGAATCTGCCGAAGCCTCGCGCCCCTATGCCGAGCGGTTCAATGCCGTTATGGCTGGGCTGGCGGCGTCGGTCGGGGGCAGCGACAGCGCCCCCAAGCTGCTCCGGGGTACGGGCAGTGATGATGTCCATCTGCTGGTTGTGATGACAGCTGAACGCGGCCTTTGTGGCGGCTTCAACTCGAACATCGCCAAGTTGGCCCGCCAAAAGGCGGACGAGCTGCGCGGCCAGGGCAAGACGGTCAAGGTTCTGACCGTCGGCAAGAAAGGCCGTGATGCGCTCAAGCGTGATTTTGGCGATTTGTTCGTTGGACATGTCGACCTGAGCGAGGTCAAGCGCATTGGCTACGCCAACGCGCAAGACATCGCCAAGGACGTCCTGTCCCGCTTTGACGGGGGTGAGTTCGATGTTGCCACTATCTTCTACTCGAAGTTCGTCAACGTTGTGACCCAGATCCCGACGGCGCAGCAGGTCATTCCCGCCTCGTTCGAGGACGACGCGGCTGGTGACGATAGCGGTGCCATTTTCGACTATGAGCCCAGCGAAGAGGCCATTTTGGCCGACCTGCTGCCCAAGGGGGTTGCAACCGCGATCTTCTCGGCTCTGCTCGAAAACGGAGCGTCCGAACAGGGTGCACGGATGTCTGCGATGGACAACGCGACACGCAACGCGGGTGAGATGATCGACAAGCTGACGATCCAGTTCAACCGCTCGCGTCAAGCCGTGATCACCAACGAGCTGATTGAAATTATTTCCGGCGCCGAAGCGCTGTAGAGACAAACCGGAGACGAAACATGGCGAATGCAAAAGGCAAGGTCACACAGATCATCGGGGCCGTCGTTGACGTGCAGTTCGATGATGCGCTGCCTGAAATTCTGAACGCGCTGGAAACCACCAACAACGGCAAGCGCCTGGTGTTGGAAGTTGCTCAGCACCTGGGTGAAAACACCGTCCGTACCATTGCGATGGATGCGACCGAAGGTCTGGTTCGCGGCGAAGCTGTGACCGACACCGGCGCTCCGATCTCGGTTCCCGTTGGTAACGCCACCCTGGGCCGCATCCTGAACGTGGTCGGCGAGCCGATCGACGAAAAAGGTCCGGTTGAGGCTAGCGAAGCCCGCGCAATCCACCAGCCTGCACCGACTTTTGCAGAACAGTCGACCGAGTCGGAAGTTCTGGTAACCGGCATCAAGGTTGTTGACCTTCTGGCCCCCTACGCCAAGGGCGGTAAGATCGGCCTGTTCGGCGGCGCCGGTGTTGGTAAAACCGTTCTGATCATGGAACTGATCAACAACATTGCAAAAGTGCACTCGGGCTTTTCCGTGTTCGCGGGTGTTGGTGAACGGACCCGTGAAGGCAACGACCTGTACCACGAGATGATCGAATCCAACGTCATCAAGCCGGACAACCTGTCGGAATCGCAGGTTGCCCTGGTTTACGGTCAGATGAACGAACCTCCGGGCGCGCGTGCGCGTGTTGCTCTGACCGGTCTGACCCTGGCCGAGCAGTTCCGCGACCAGTCCGGTACCGACGTTCTGTTCTTCGTCGACAACATCTTCCGCTTCACGCAGGCGGGTTCCGAGGTTTCGGCTTTGCTGGGTCGTATTCCGTCAGCCGTGGGCTACCAGCCGACACTGGCGACCGACATGGGCGCCCTGCAGGAACGCATCACCTCGACCAAGTCGGGCTCGATCACGTCCGTGCAGGCCATTTATGTTCCTGCGGACGACCTTACCGACCCCGCGCCGGCAACATCGTTTGCGCACCTTGATGCGACCACCGTTCTTAACCGTGCGATCTCGGAAAAGGGTATCTACCCGGCGGTTGACCCGCTCGACTCGACCTCGCGCCTGCTCGACCCGGCCATCGTTGGTGAAGAGCACTACAAGGTTGCGACCGACGTTCAGCAGATCCTCCAGCGCTACAAGTCGCTGCAGGACATCATCGCCATCCTCGGCATGGACGAACTGTCGGAAGAGGACAAACTGACCGTGGCCCGTGCCCGTAAGATCGAACGCTTCCTGTCGCAGCCGTTCGACGTGGCAGAGGTCTTCACCGGCTCGCCCGGCGTTCAGGTTCCTCTGGAGGTTACCATCTCGTCGTTCAAGGCCGTTGTGGCTGGCGAATACGATCACCTGCCCGAAGCGGCCTTCCTGATGGTTGGCGGCATCGAAGAAGTGATCGCCAAAGCCGAGAAGATGGCAGCAGAAGCCGCCTAAGGAGTATCCCTGATGGCAAACACGATGCAATTCGACCTCGTCAGCCCCGAGCGGAGCCTTGCTTCGCTCAGCGCGACGGCGGTCCAGATTCCCGGCGCGGACGGGGACATGACGGCGATGCCCGATCATGCCCCCACAATCACAACCCTGCGCCCGGGCATCCTGAAGGTCGAGGCACCCGAAGGAGCCAGCGAATACTTGGTCACCGGCGGGTTTGCCCAGATCAACGGCGATAGCCTGTCGGTTCTGGCCGAAAAGGCCATTCCAGTTGCCGAAGTGACCCGGTCGCATCTGGACGACCTGATCGCCGAGGCGCGCGCCTCGCATGAAGAGGCAAGGAGCGGTGATGATCAGACCATCGTCGACGATGCCGCCAAGCTGCTGGCCGACATGGAAGCCCTTGGAACGCATATGAGCCTGTAACCGGCTCAGAACACTAATATTTTTCAAGCGGCCCCGTGAAAGCTGGGCCGCTTTTTTTGTCGTGCTTTTGCCGGAGACCCGGGGTACCTTACGGCAATTGTTGAACGATGATGACAGTATGAAGAAATTTCTATCCCATCCCATCGGCATCGATCAGGGCGAAGAAGTGCTGTTCTCCGAGTTTGCCGAAGGCGGAGACATGTGGACCGGGGATGGCCCCCGGGAACGTCGCACCGCGATCAGATTCAGCGAACCGTTCCGCTCGGCGCCTTTGGTGCAGATCGGCGTGTCGCTGTGGGATGTGGATACGTCGTCGGCCCTGCGTGCCGAGGTGCAGGCCGAAGACATAACGCCAAAAGGGTTCAGCGCGGTCTTTCGGACCTGGTCCGACACCCGGATCGCGCGAATAAGGGTCGCGTGGACGGCGATCGGTGAAGTGGCCCATGTGGATGATTGGGACGTTTCGTGAGTGGATCAGCATGTCTTCCCAGGCGAAAACCACCTAGTCCGCAGCGGGTCCGTACCATGCCATCATTGGAGGCCCGTCGCTGGCGGCTGATCGGTTTGCCGCCCATAATTGCGTTCCCAGATCGTAGTGCCACCATTCGAACGCGTAGTTGGTGAACCCGGCGCTGCACATGGACCAATATAGCAGGCGGCGATTTTGCAGCGCTTCCAGTTCGCTCAGGGTCAACGTCCCATAGTTGCCGCCGACGGTGTCGAGCCGGTCTTCGAAAAACCGCGTGTGGGTGATGGCTGCGGGATCGTCAAACACACCGCCAAAGAACAGATGCTCTTTGGTTTCCAGATTGCGCAGTGTCAGGTCGATGGCGCCGCCGGTGATATGGGTGGGCCATGTGCGGGGATCGGTGGCCTCAAACCGTCGCGGGTCCGAACAATACTGGCCCGCAAATGCGACACAGGCCTCATCCGTTGGATCGGACAGGGTTGTTCGGGCCTCGGACATGAAGAATGCCCACAGGTCCTGCTGTACCGCCAATGGTCGAAACCCGTTCAAAGCAAAAAGTTCAACGCCCAGATTGATCAGTTCTTCGTTGATGTCGGCAAGCCGGTCCGCGAGGGATTTGCGGACACAAATCTGTGGTTCCGAACACGAAAGACAGCGGCGGTACGGCGTGTTCAAGCCATCGCGCCGCGCATAAAAATTGATGCCGGACACACCGTATTCAGCCAGATCCACCAATGGCTCCTGCGCGCGGGGGTCAGTTCGGTCGACGGGAACATCCTTGTACTCCAGCGCCGTTGGCGGGTTTGGAACACTGGGAATGGGGCGGTTCCGAAATTTCGAGTAATCTAGCAACAAACCGTCCTTTTTGACCGTTGTCTTGGTCGCGCACTGTCTGAACAGATACCAGGGTATTGCAGTCAATCGCCGGAAAACAGTCAACCGGGTTGCCCAGAGGCAACCAAACAGCGTTGGTCACACCGAGAGATCGAGATTACGGGTGACTGAGCTCTTTTACGTTAGTCCATTTGGTACAGAGACTCGTAAATAGGTGTCAGCGTCCTGTCTTCGAACAGCGACGAAACGCTTGTTCCGTTCCAGATGTTCAGGATCGCCTGCGTAAAGATCGGGGCGGTCGGAACGATGCGGATGTTCTTGGCCTTGGCAACTTCTTTTGTGGGCTGGATCGTGTCAGTCAGAACCAGAGATTTCATTACAGAATTGGTCACACGCTCAACCGCCGGCCCGCTCATGACACCATGCGTGATGTAGGAATGCACCTCCTTGGCGCCGTTGTCGATCAAGACCTGAGCGGCCTTGCAAAGCGTTCCGGCGGTGTCGCACATGTCGTCCACAATCAGGCAAATCTTGTCCTTTACGCTTCCGATCACCGTCATTTCGGCCACTTCGCCCGCCTTTTCGCGGCGTTTGTCTACAATCGACAGGGGTGCGTTGATCCGTTTGGCCAGTTCTCGTGCCCGGGCCACGCCACCCACGTCCGGAGAGACAACCATCAGGTCATCCATCTGGTTTCTGAACTGCTTCTTAACATCCAGCGCAAAGATCGGTGAAGCATAGAGGTTGTCCACTGGCATATCGAAAAACCCTTGGATCTGAGCTGCGTGCAGATCCATTGTCAGGATGCGTTCGATCCCGGCGCCCGTCAGCATGTTTGCAACCAGCTTGGCCGAAATCGGTGTGCGCGCTTTTGTGCGGCGGTCCTGGCGGGCATACCCGAAATAGGGGATCACAGCCGTGATCCGCGAGGCCGATGATCGGCGCAGCGCATCCGCGATGATCAGCAGCTCCATCAGGTTGTCATTCGCCGGGTTCGAGGTCGGCTGGATGATGAACATGTCCTCGCCGCGAACGTTTTCGAAGACCTCGACAAAAATCTCTCCGTCGTTGAACCGTTCCACCCGCGCATCGACCAGCCCCTGATCGACGCCGCGATGCAGGCTCATGCGGCGGGCAATCGTTTCGGCAAGCGGAAGGTTAGCGTTCCCAGCGATCAGCTTGGGTTCGTGAAGTGTCGGCATCGGCTGAGGTCCCTGGGCAGCAATGGCAATGTGACAGATTCGTGATGTTGACTCCGCTTAGCATGGCCTTACCGTCCCGCAAAGATAACGCAGCGGAGAAAGTGAACATGGCCGAGATTGACTACTTTTTTGCGACACTGTCGCCTTATTCCTACCTGGCCGGTCAGCGTTTGGAGGAAATCGCTGCGAAACACGGGGCCACAATCAACTACAAGCCGCTGGACATCATCGCCCTGTTTGGCCGCACGGGGGGAACGCCGCCGAAGGACCGACATGTCTCCCGTCAGGAGTACCGTGGGCAGGAATTGCAGCGTCAGGCAAAGAAACTGGGGATGGACTTCAATCTGCAACCGGCACATTGGCCGACGAATATGGCGCCGTCGTCTTATGCGGTGATCGCAGCCATTCAGGACAGCTCAGGCGATGTTGGAAAGCTATGCCATTCTCTGCTGCGGGCCTGCTGGGCAGAAGATAAGGACATTGCGCAGGATGAGGTGATCCGCGATTGCCTGTCTGAGGCCGGGTTTGATCCCAATCTGGCCGACAGCGGCCTGCTTGTCGGCGCCGAAACCTATGCCGCCAATCTGGAAGAGGCGGTTGACCGCGGTGTGTTTGGCGCGCCTTTTTACATCACACCGGATGATCAGCGCTTTTGGGGTCAGGACCGGCTCGACGATCTCGACATTCATCTGGCGGAGATGAAGGGGTGACACACGAGGGTTCGCCCTCACACCCGACATTTGTCAGACAGTTTGGAAGCGGCACGCGCAAGGTGCTCGCCCTGCATTGCACGCTGGCGCATTCCGGGGCGTGGGCCGGGCTGGCAGCGGCGTTTGGGGGTCAGGCAACGCTGATTGCGCCGGATATGCTCTCGCATGGACGCAGTCCGGATTGGGACGGCCACGGCGACGTTTTTGATGCGGTGACCGCACAGGCACTAAACCAGATTACAGAACCGATGGATTTGATCGGACATTCCTTTGGGGGGATGGTTGCGCTGCGCCTCGCCATCGAACATCCCGACCTGATACGCAGTGCCGTGTTGATCGAACCCGTGTTCTTCGCGATTGCCAAACAGGACGCACCGTGGCTGATGGAACAACATGACCGGGACGCTCAGCCATATCTCGCGGCGCTGGCGGCGGGCGATGACAGGCTGGCCGCCCGTCTGTTCAATCGGTTGTGGACCGCTGAAGACAGCCCACGTTGGCCCGATCTTCCCGAAAAGACGCGTTCAGCGATGGTTCGGGGGATGCGGCTGGTCCCACCGGTTGGAGACGTATTGTTCGGTGACCGTGCGGGTTTTTGCAACCGGGCATTCTGGATCGGGCTGCCATGCCGGTTCTACTGATGCGGGGGTCCGAGACACATCCGACAATCGCCGCCATCAACGCAGGTTTGCAGCGCCGATTGCCCTCGGCCAGAGAGGTGGTGATTGATCGGGCAGGGCACATGCTGCCCATCTCACATCCGCAGGAAACCGCCGCGCAAATTCTCGAATTCTGGTCGTCCTGTCCTTGAAGGACACGTCTGGTTGTTGGACCTCTCGAGCCTTCAAAGCAGCGAAAGAAAGCGGTCAATCTGGTCTGTTCCAATCGACCAATCGCAAACGAGGCGGCAGGCCAGCGTTTCATCCTCATCAGCTCCATCCAGTTCGCACCCCCAGAGGTGATACACGGCCCCGGCTTCGTGAAGGTGGCGATGTGTGCTGCGCGGAAAGCTGGCAAAGATCATATTGGCTTGCGGCTCATGCAGGAACGCAGCCCCGGCACGTCGCAGGCCATCGGCCAGGCGCGCGCAGTTGGCGTTGGCTTGCCGCGCAGACCGCAGCCACAGGTCATCTCGTAGATAGGCGGCCATCTGAGCGGACAAATACCGGTGTTTGGAGAACAGATGCGCACCCCGCTTGCGACGCAGCTCGAATTCCCAGGCTTTGCTCTCGTCGAAAAAGACCACCGCCTCTACACCCATCAGCCCGTTCTTGGTTCCACCAAAGCTGACTGTGTCCACTCCGGATTTCCAGGTCATCTCTGCCGGTGAACAGTTCAGCGCAACCAGAGCGTTTGTAAAGCGCGCGCCGTCCAGATGGACCGGCAGGCCGTATTCCTTGGCCACGCTGCACAGGGCTTGCAATTCTGCCAGAGAATAGACCGAACCCCGCTCGGTGACCTGAGTGATGGACACCGGGCCGCGCTGCGGTCCATGCACGCCGCGGGTTTCTTCGGCCAGAATGGATTTGCGCAAGGCCTCGGGGGACATCTTGTCGCCGCCGGGCACCAGTGTCAGCTTGGTCCCGCTGTAGAACTCCGGCGCGTTGCATTCGTCCTCGTGGATATGCGCCACCGGCGAACAAAACACGGTTTCCCAGGGGTTGGACAGAGTGGCCAGAGCCAGCGAGTTTGCCGCCGTCCCGGTCGCCACCAGATAAACCGCCGCCCCCGGGGCTTCAAAGGCCCCCCGAATCTGATCACGCACTTCATTCATCAGCGTGTCGGCACCATAGGCCATTTGATAGTCCTGATTGGCTTCGACCAGTGCTGCCAGAACCTCGGGGTGAACCGGCCCGGAATTGTCAGAGGCAAAGTGCATCAGTTGGGTTCCTCAATAATGTACTCTTCCCAGTCCTCTTCCGGCGTTTCGAACTCGGACACGGTGCGCCCTTTCACCGATACGCCTGCGTCATGGACACTGTCCGGCGTACCAGACAGTAACGGGTGCCAGTCGTAAAGAGGTTTGCCTTCCCACAACAACCGATAGGCACAGGTTTGCGGCAGCCAATAGGCGTGGGTGTCGATGTTGTCGGGTGTCATCACGATGCATTCCGGCACGAACTGGTGCCGAATGTCGTACTGTGTGCATCGACAGCTTTCATCGTCCAGCAAGCGGCAGGCCACGCAGGTCAGGGCAACCTCGCCCGTATCCTCGTCTTCCAGCTTGTTCAGGCAGCATTTGCCACAGCCATCACACAACGCTTCCCATTCGCGCGGGTTCATCTTGCGCAGGGGTTTGCGCTCCCAGAAACGCGGGGACAGGCCGGAACGATCAATCGGATCTTTGGTCATTCGGCGGCCAGCAGGGTGCGGGCGCGGTCGCAGTCCGTATCCATTTGCGCGACCAGCCCATCCACTCCATCGAATGTCATCTCGGGGCGCAGGTATTCGACCAGCCCCACAGACAGAGTCGCCCCGTAAAGATCGCCAGAGAAATCGAAAAGAAAAGTTTCGATATTGGCAAGCTCGCCATGAAACATCGGTCGCACACCAATCGACGCGGCCCCGTGATAGCTGCCCATATGCGGGCCATCCAGCACATCCACAAGAACGGCATAGACGCCAAACGCGGGAGGGTGAAGGCCCTCGATGGACATGTTGGCCGTTGGGTATCCCAATTCGCGCCCGCGCTGTTCGCCGCCAACCACTTCGCCCTCGATCCGGTGCCAATGGCCCAGCATTGCAGCCGCATCCCGTGGGCGACCTTCGCTGAGAGCGGTCCGGATAGCGGTCGATGACACCACGTTTTCCGAGCGTTCCATCAGCGGTGCAATCGTGACGCCAAATCCCATTTCAGCACCGAACCGAACCATGTCATCTGCCGTTCCGCTGCGCCCCTTTCCGAAACAGAAATCAGCGCCAACCACGACATGGGACAGGCCCAGCCCATCGCAGATCACATTGCGTGCGAACTCTTCCGGAGCCAACCCGGCCAACGCCGCGTTGAACGGCAGTTCGTACAGCTTCTGCACCCCCAGCTTTTCCAACCGGTGCGCGCGTGCACTCCCCCGCATCAGACGGAATGGGGCGGCATCGGGCGCGAAAAATTCACGCGGATGCGGCTCGAATGTCAGGACGCCCAAAGGCGCCTCCGGTGCCGCGCTGCGGGCCAGCTCTATGACCGAGCGATGTCCGAGATGAACACCGTCAAAATTGCCGATCGCCACGCTGGCGCCGCGATCTTCTGGCTCGACATACTGGAAATCCCGGATGATATGCATGAGGCTTGGGTACTGTCCCGCCGGAATATGTTCAAGCACCTCATTCTTGGTTGGACTTAAATTCACCTGTGGGATTGCTGCCAGAACTTCGAAATCCGTTTCCGACGCGCTTTCAGCAGGGGTCTTGGACTCACACGTGGGCAATTCATCCCGGTGGAGTCAGCCCATCGCTTTCAGCCTTGCGCGGATGTACTTTGCGGCGGATCTGAAATGACTTGGTCCGGCAGCCTCGGCCCACCGGCCCGGGGTCCAGTTGTTTTTGGCCCCTTTCATCGGCCCGCCATACAGGTCGGTCTCCGAATGTGTCTCCATGAATGTGACCAGCTTCGCGTACCCTTCGTCCAGAGCGGCGGCGGCCGCGGCCCACGACATGTCTGCCTGCGCCCGGCGAAGCTCGGCATTGTAGCGCTTCAACTCGTTCCACTTGTATCCTTTGGCAGGGAAATGAACCGCTTTGCCTGCCTGACCATCGGTATACCAGCCGAGAAACAAATCGATCCAGTGCGCGCGGTGCCCGATCACGTCCTTTATCGACGTGTTGTCCTCGTCGCTTTGCAAGGCCTGCTCATCTGTGACGGGCTCAATCACTGCCTTGAGCTTTGCAAACTCCTTGTGAGTGATGTCCAGAAGATCTGATTTGGTTGTTCCAGCCATAATCCACCATCAACGCAGGAAGTCCGGTTGCGGTGCAGTGTGCATTGCTTGGAACAACCGACATATGACAGAGATCAACACGTTCTCAGTTTTAAGGGCGTGATCACAGATCGTGGGTTGTTGTCGTGGCGGATCAGTCGAACTTGCGTGACGGGGCTAGAACCATGGCCTCACCCACCAGCACCTTTTTGCCATCCACCGAGCAATGGCAATCCAGTTTGACTCGGCGTTTCGAGAAATCGATATCGATCACCTTGACCTCGGCATAGACCATGTCGCCGGGGCGGACAGGTGCCAGAAACTTGAGGGATTGGCCCATGTAGACCGTGCCATGGCCAGGCAGCTGCTCTCCGATCACCGCCGAGATCAGACCTGCGGTCAGCATTCCGTGGGCAATACGTCCTTCAAAGATCGTGTCGCGCGCGTAGTCGTCATCCAGATGCACCGGGTTCCGGTCGGTTGAAACTTGCGCGAACATCTCGATGTCTTCGTCCGTCACCACTTTGTGCAGGTGCCGGCTCATGCCCATTTCGATGTCTTCGATACAGATCGTTCCGCGTGGAAGATTGTCCAACATGTCACCCTCACTCGATGTCAACCGTGAAAGAAAAAATCACCAACGGCCCAGTGTTGGCAACTTTATTACTTCGCAGTTGCAGAAAATCAAGCCCTAAATGACTATCTCAGGCGCCCGATTGTGTAGGTCGGGTTGATCTTTTCCTGCCGGATATAGTCCGTCAGCGACTCGGCATGCGGGTGATGCGATGTCTTGGTCTCTGCAGCGGCCAAACCGCCCGAGATAAAGAGCGTGTCGATTCCCTCGCCCATACCGCCCATAATGTCGGTGTGCGGGCCGTCCCCGATCGCCAGTATGTCACCGTCCGAGACATCCGCGCCTAGCTCCTGCAGGCGGCGGCGGGCCAGATCGTAGATTGGCGGATGCGGTTTGCCGAAATACAGGCTCTCGCCGCCCATCTCGGTGTAGAGCCGCGCCAGGGCACCCGCGCACCATTCGCGCACTTCGCCCCGGTCCACGACTATATCGGGATTTGCGCAGAGCAGTTTCAGGCCCATCTGCTTGGCATAGAGGAAGTCCGGCCGGTTCACATCCGGATCCGCCATCGGATCGAACGGCCCGCAGCACACAATGCCTTCGGCCTGATCCAGTGGCACACGCTCGATATGAATGGGGTGGTGCAGGATTTTCAAAGGCTCGAAAAACCCCGCATCCCGTTCCCATTCCCCCATGAAGTACACCTTGTGCCCGACCACGCCTCGAAACATCGCGGACCGCGCCGAGTCACCGCTTGTGGCAATGGTGTCATATGAGCCCGCCGGGACATTGAAATGTGTCAGCTGTTCACCGACTCCGGCGCGGGGTTTGGGGGAGTTGGTGACCAAGACGACAAACCCGCCAGCAGCCCGGTATTGCTGCAAGGCCGCAACCGCCTCGGGGAACGCGGTGATGCCATTGTGCACGCAGCCCCAAAGATCGACGAACAAAGCCTTGTAGTGGTCAGAGATTTCGGACAGCGAGGTGATGATCTGGGTCATGGGGTAGGGTCCGCAGCAAACTGAATCCAGCGATGTATGCCGTACCCGTCGGTGATTGGCCATTGAAAAGGCGCGCGGTCACCTGCGAAAGCTTTCCAGGGTCCGGCCCGTTCTCTTGCGGACAGTCCGCCGCAAGGCGGTGGCGTCCGAATATCCGACCCGTTCTGCAATTTCATCATGGGTGCGTGTTGCAGACCGGGCCAGACGGATTGCTTCGGTGACGCGGATCGTTTGCATAAAGGCAGACGGCGTCAGGGCCGTGGCTTGTGCCAGTCGGCGCGACAACGTCCGCGGGGTCAAACCAGCCGCATCTGCAAGGTCGGCCAGGCTTATCTGTCGACCCAGATTGTGTTTCACGTGCAGTTCCGCTTTTTGCAGCGCAGGATGTCCGGCGACCAGCGTCGCGACGGACATGTAGGGCAATTGACTGGGACGGTTGTCTGCCATCAGGAACCGCCGGCAATCCTCGGCGATAGCCAGACCGGCGAACCATTCGATGAGCGATAGCATAAGATCGATCTGCGAGAACGAGGCGCCTGCAGTCACCAGATTGCCGTCACGTACGATCAGATCGTTTGAACGCAGACGCACCAAGGGGAACAAAGACTGCAGCAACGGTGCAAGCCACCAGGTGGTAGTGACGCTGCGCCGGTTCAGTAACCCGGCCGCACCCAGTGCAAAACAACCCGAACAGGCACCGGCGATGGTTGCTTCCGGCCGCGCGAGGTTCTTCAAAGCGTCAACCAGCGTGCCAAAACTGTGATGCTGCATGGTCGACCGCAGTTCTGGTTCCGTTGCCAGACCGAGCCCGGGCAAAACAACCAGATCTGCCGTCTTCTTCCGTGACAAGCACTCTTCCGGCGTCAAAACAGTGGCCTGAAACGGTGGCGTGTTTCCATGCAGACGGGCGACGCGGTTTGCGGTGTCCAGCATCTCGCTTGTGATGAACAAACTCGACAACTGGCACGGGGTTGGATGAAGGATCACCGTTCGAACTGTCTGCATTTGTCTAAATCGGTCCTTATAATGTCAAAACTGACACTGCCCGATTGACCGATCCCTGTCCATGGTTGTGCGAAAAGGAGATGAAATCATGACCCTGCAAGGCGGATGTTTTTGCGGTGCTGTCAGGTACAAGGCCAGCGGCAAGCCTGTTTTCAAAGGCCAGTGCCACTGTCGGGCGTGCCAGCACGTTTCAGGTGGCGCGCCAAATCTCTTCATGCTGATGCCGCGTGACGGTTTTCGGTATACGTCGGGCACACCAAAGCAATTCCGGCGCACGGATCGCGCGGCACCTGTCACGCGCGAGTTTTGTGCAGACTGCGGAACCCACATCGCCACCCATCGTCCCGGCTTGGACCCGGTTATTCTGAAAATTGGCACTCTGGATGATCCGTCGGTGTTTCGCGGCGCCAAGGCGGCGCTGTTCGTGGGTGAGAAGCAGACGTTTCATCTGATACCCAAAGGCATCCCGTGCTTCGACACCATGCCGCCCACGTAAAAAAGGCGCCCGAATGGACGCCCTTTCTTAGGATTGAAAAGTCCTCAAACCTTGAGGTTCGGGATGATCTGCTTTTTTCGACTCATCACGCCGGGCAGAACGACGCTGTCGCCGTCAACCGATGCGCCAAAGCTTTTTTCGGCAACACCTTTGACCAGATCATTCGGAACAAGCAACGTGGCTTCTTCGTTCAGGATGTCGACTACAAACAGCAGAACCTGATCGACCCCGTCTTCCTTGGCGACTTCGGTCATCGAACCAGCAAGGCTGGCCTTGCGGTCCAGAACAACATCGGGTGCCGTGGTTTCCAACACCGAGACACGGAACTTGGTGCCGTCGACCTCATATTCCTTACTGTCCATGCGAATGAGTTCGGCATCCGAGAAGGACGAGACATCCGACTTGGCCGCGAACATATCCGAGGCATAGGCCGACACATCCAAGCCCAGATCAGCCGCCAGCTTTTCGGCCACGTTGCGGTCGTGCGTGGTAGTGGTGGGTGAGCGGAACTCCAGCGTGTCCGACAGGATACAGGTCAGCGCCGCGCCTTTGACTGCTTCCGGCATCTTGGCGGCGTCTTTGCCCATCAGATCGACCAGGATTGTCGCAGTACAGGCCAGCGGGCGCACGGTGATGTCGATTGGCCCTTTTGTCTCCAGACCACCGACCAGCTTGTGATGGTCGATGATTGCGCGGATATCGGCGCTGTTGATATCGGCCGGTAATTCAGCGGGGTTATTGGTATCGACGATCACGACCGGAGTGTCCGCGGCCACGCTCTCGATGATGCGCGGCTTTGGCAGGTCCCACCGGTCCAGCATAAAGGCCGCTTCGGTGTTCGGCTCGCCCAGCAATACGGGCTCGGCAGGCTCACCTTTGACTTCGTTCAAATACCAGGCCCAGATGATGGGGGACCCGGTCGAGTCGGTATCGGGAGATTTGTGACCAAAAACCTGAATTGTCATGTCTGCGTCCTGAGCATTGGAAATTTGCGCGCCTTATAGGGCGGGCAACCCGCCTTGTCACGTGCCGTCAAGTATGATGCGACGGTTGGTCTGAATTTCCTGGCAATGGGCTAAAACGGCGCTCGTGTCAGGGTGTAGCTGGCCTGATACAACTGGTTAAGCAAACCGTGGTCGTCGCTCAGATGGCCGGCACCGACGGCAATCACGACGGTCTGCCCCTTGATCTCCAGAATGTTCCGCATCCAGTTTGCGTTTCGCTCGACCAGCAATTGTTGCTCGAACCCCTCCCACTCCTCGTTGAATTCTTCGGGAGACAGGCCAGACAACTCGAGCCCCTGCAGCCGCGCCAGTTGGAGGATTTCAGCGTGTTTCTCTTCCATATAGGCGTTTGCCATTGTGGCCAGCTGATCCTCGCTGCCATGCATTGCATCGGCCAAACGCACAAGCGATTGAACTTGTTCTTCAATCGGATGACTATCAAACATCGCCATCAGGTCTTCGATCCGTTCCAGCGAGTGCTGTGGGATGTCTTGCGCTTCGGCCAAATTTGTTAGCCGTGCGTCCATCCCGTGTTTGGCGTCCGGGTTCTCCATCAGGCAAGGGGGAATGCCCAGCATCATGCTTAGAAACCAGGGGCGCATCTTGGCCGCCATCCACGGCGGTATTCCGCGCTCGGTCAGTTTGGACGAAAGCTCGGACCAGTCCTTTTCGGTCATGAGATCAATCAGCGTTGGACCCGAAGTGATCAGGACCGGGCTGAGATCTTGGGCTAGGTCCTTTTCGAACGCGTCCATCTCTTCCTGCGTGACTTCGAAATAAAACGCATCAGCCTCGCTCAGCGTCGGTGTCAGGCGTTCGACAACCGCATCCATGCGGGCATCATTTGTGTGCAAGGTCCCGATCAGGTGCAGGACCGTATCATCCTTGGTCGCAATCCAATGGTTGCCCTCCGGAAAAGGAATGCCGTCCAGGGCTTGTTGCAATTGCGCCTTTGCTTCGGGTGTCATGTCCGGCCTGAGATCGCGGCCTTCGCAGGCCGCCTCAACCGAAACAGGCAACAGCAGAAAGGCAAGAAAGGTCAGCAATCGCATTGTGAAAACCCTGAGCGTGGTGACAGTCGCAACCAAGACATAGCGGCGCAGCCCGATGCTATTCAACCCGACGATGACTGAACGTCTGGCATTCATGAAAAAATTGCATAGCATGACGTCATGGACCGCGAGCAGGATCTTTATCCCCCGATCAAAGCGCTGCTGGAGCGTCAGGGCTACACTGTAAAAGGAGAGGTCGGCGCGGCCGATATTGTTGCTTTGCGCGAAGGGGATGAGCCGGTGATCGTCGAGCTCAAGCTCAGGTTCTCGCTGGCCCTGTTTCATCAGGCCATTGCCCGACTGAAAATCACCGATCAGGTTTATATCGGGGTTTGCAAGCCCAAAGGGCGCAACGCCCGGCGCATGCTCAAGGACAATCTGGCACTCTGCCGCCGTCTGGGGCTGGGTCTGATTACCGTCCGGGCGGACGGAGCGGTCGAAGTGCAGTGCGATCCCGGCCCTTATGCGCCGCGCAAGGACAAGCGTAAGGCCGCGCGGATGTTGCGTGAGTTTGACCGGCTGCAGGGCGACCCGAACGCAGGTGGCGCGACCCGTCACGGTATTGTCACCGCATACCGGCAGGACGCGTTGAAATGCGCAAGCCACTTGGCGGAGAGTGGTGCCACACGGGGTGCCGACGTTGCCAGCGCCACCGGAGTGCCCGCAGCAACGCGCCTGATGCGTGAGAACCATTATGGTTGGTTCGACAAAGTGGACACCGGCATTTATGCATTGTCTGAGGCTGGTTATGACGGTCTCAAGCATTGGGCGTATAGCTGGGACGAGGCAGACTGACCGCCAATCAAGACTGCTTTCGGCCCCTCTAAAAAAATCTCTCACATCTTGTTGACTCGCTTCAAGCGACCCCCTAGCTATGCGTCGTTATCACTCAAGTGACCCGAGTGCTAACGCCTCGCCGTCCGGCGGGGGGAGGATAGATAAACTTTGAGCCCAAGGAGCTGCAAAGATGGCATTGAAACCGCTTCATGACCGTGTGCTGGTTCGCCGTGTAGAAAGCGACGAAAAAACCGCAGGCGGACTGATCATTCCCGACAGCGCAAAAGAAAAGCCCAGCGAAGGCGAAGTCGTCGCAACCGGCGAAGGCGCGCGCAAGGACAGCGGCGAACTGATCGCGATGGCTGTGAAAGCTGGCGACAAGATCCTGTTCGGCAAATGGTCGGGCACCGAGGTTCAGGTCGACGGCGAAGAGCTGCTGATGATGAAAGAAAGCGACATCATGGGGATCATCGAGTAAGCCCGCGCGCTTTCTCTGATTTTCATTTCCAACTTATTTCTCGAGGAGAAACAACATGGCTGCTAAGGACGTCAAGTTTGACACCGATGCCCGTAACCGCATGCTGGCAGGTGTGAACATCCTGGCCGACGCGGTAAAAGTGACCCTGGGCCCCAAAGGCCGCAACGTGGTTCTGGACAAATCCTTCGGCGCACCGCGCATCACCAAAGACGGTGTTTCAGTTGCCAAGGAAATCGAACTGGAAGACAAGTTCGAAAACATGGGCGCGCAGATGGTGAAAGAAGTCGCCAGCCGCACCAATGACGAAGCCGGCGACGGCACCACCACCGCAACCGTTCTGGCTCAGTCCATCGTCAAAGAAGGCCTGAAGCAGGTTGCAGCTGGCCTGAACCCGATGGACCTGAAGCGCGGCATCGACCTGGCAACCGCCAAGGTTGTTGAAGGCATCAAAGCTGCTTCGCGTGAAGTTAAAGACTCGGCAGAAGTTGCTCAGGTTGGCACCATCTCGGCCAACGGCGAAGCCGAAATCGGTCAGCAGATCGCAGACGCGATGCAGAAGGTTGGCAACGAAGGCGTCATCACCGTCGAAGAAAACAAAGGTCTGGAAACCGAGACCGATGTTGTTGAAGGTATGCAGTTCGACCGTGGCTACCTGTCGCCTTACTTCGTCACCAACGCAGACAAGATGATTGCAGAACTCGAAGACTGCATGATCCTGCTGCACGAAAAGAAACTGTCCTCGCTGCAGCCGATGGTTCCGCTGCTCGAGCAGGTGATCCAGTCGCAAAAGCCGCTGCTGATCATCGCTGAGGATGTTGAAGGCGAAGCGCTGGCGACCCTCGTGGTCAACAAACTGCGCGGCGGCCTGAAAATTGCGGCTGTCAAAGCACCGGGCTTCGGCGATCGCCGTAAGGCCATGCTGCAGGACATCGCAATCCTGACCGGTGGTCAAGTCATCAGCGAAGATCTGGGCATGAAGCTCGAGTCCGTCACCATGGACATGCTGGGCACCGCCAAGAAGATCGAAATCACCAAAGACGAAACCACCATCGTCGACGGTGCTGGCGAGAAGGCCGAGATCGAAGCTCGCGTTGGCCAGATCCGCACTCAGATCGAAGAAACCACCAGCGACTATGACCGTGAGAAGCTGCAGGAACGCGTTGCCAAACTGGCAGGCGGTGTTGCTGTGATCCGCGTCGGTGGCATGACCGAAGTGGAAGTGAAAGAGCGTAAGGACCGTGTGGACGATGCCCTGAACGCAACCCGCGCTGCTGTGCAGGAAGGCGTTGTTGTGGGCGGTGGTGTCTCGCTGGTTCAGGCGGGCAAGGTTCTGGAAACTCTGGAAGGCGAAAATGCCGACCAGAACGCCGGTATCAACATCGTGCGCAAAGCAATCGAATCGCCGCTGCGCCAGATTGCCGAAAACGCAGGTGTCGACGGTGCGGTTGTTGCCGGTAAAGTCCGTGAATCTTCGGATGCGGCCTTTGGCTTTAACGCTCAGACCGAAGAATATGGCGACATGTTCTCGTTCGGTGTCATCGACCCGGCCAAAGTGGTCCGGACCGCCCTGGAAGATGCATCGTCGGTTGCTGGCCTGCTGGTCACCACCGAAGCGATGGTCGCCGACAAGCCCGCAAAAGAAGGCGCGCCTGCAGGTGGCGGCATGCCCGACATGGGCGGCATGGGCGGCATGATGTAAGACGTCGAATTCGCTCCGGCGAATTCTGACGGCCCCCGACAGGCGCTTGGCCGTATGGTCAAGCTGCTGAGACGGGAACCTCAGCGCTTAATGACGGGGTCGCCTTCGGGCGGCCTCGTTTTTTGCATTTAGGCAAGTAGCAATGCGTTCCGATCCGACAAGAAAGTGAATGTGCAAAGCGAAGTGAAAGCGCTATGCGGTTGATATGAAACTGTTCCTGCTCACGTCTTTGACCATGTGCGCCTTCGCCGCGAACTCGATTCTCAACCGCCTCGCAATCGACAGTGGCGCCAGCGATCCTGCTGGATTTGCAGTGGTGCGCGTTCTGTCCGGTGCACTTTTTCTGGCCACTCTGGTGTACTTGCGTAACGGTCAATTGCCTTTGCTGGACCGGCGGCGCGTTGTCGGGGCGGGGTCGTTATCGCTCTATATGATCGGGTTTTCGCTGGCCTATCTGACACTGGACGCCGGGCTGGGGGCGTTGATCCTTTTTGGTGTCGTGCAGATCACCATGTTTGCGGTGAACGCACTGACCGGGGCGATACCTTCGGTCCGACAGCTCATGGGCGCCGGGGTCGCGCTGAGCGGTCTGGCTTATGTGCTCTGGCCGTCCGGCGCAGTTCAGGTGGATCCGGTGGGGGCACTGTTGATGACAGCGGCAGGGGTCGGTTGGGCCCTCTATTCTCTGGCCGGTCGCAGCGAACCGGATGCGCTCCAAGGGACTGCAGCCAACTTTGTCGTGACTTTGCCAGTCACTGCGCTGGCGCTGATGGCAACAGACCTTGCGTGGCAGATGACCGGCCTTGGGTATCTGCTTGCGATAGTGTCTGGTGGTGTGACCTCTGGTCTGGGATATGCGTTGTGGTATCGCGTGTTACCCCAGCTTCCGCCGGCTGTTCCGGCCGTGGTGCAACTCAGCGTGCCTGTGATCGCCATCGTCGGTGGTGTCTTATTGCTGGGCGAAGTCGCCGGAACCCGTCTGCTGATTGGCGCCGTGCTGGTCCTCGGAGGCATCGGACTGGCGGTCCTGCGCCCGAAAGCAGGCTAGGCCTTTCATCGACGACAGATTGGCTTTATCTGGCGGGTATGAAACTCCTGTGCGCCGTGTTCCTTTGCCTGTTTGCGACGGCAGCCCACGCGAAATGCGTGATCCTGCTGCATGGGCTTGCGCGCACCGAGGCGTCGTTCTCCGTTATGGAGCAGTTGTTCAAAACCCATGGATACCAGGTTGTCCGCCCGGGTTACCCGTCGACCGATCTGGGGATACCCGAACTGGCCGCCCAGACCTTGCCGGACGCTCTGGCTGCTTGCGGGGGTGACACTGCCAACGTTGTGGCGCACTCGATGGGCGGCATTTTGCTGCGCTACTGGCTGCAGGATCACCGCCCGGAAAACCTGGGGCGGGTGGTCATGCTCGGCCCGCCAAACCAGGGCAGCCAACTGGTTGACGAGCTGAGCGCCTGGGAAGTGTTTGGCTACCTGAATGGGCCTGCCGGTTTGCAATTGGGCACAGGCCCCGAGGGCATTCCACGTAAATTGCCGCCGGTCGATTTTGAACTCGGCGTCATTGCTGGCGAAAACTCGTTGAACCCGGTGTTTTCGTCGTTGGTCGATGGCCCGGATGACGGCAAGGTGTCGATTGAAAGCACCAAGGTTGACGGAATGTCCGACCACATTGTGCTGCCTGTGACTCACACCTTCATGATGAACAACCCCCGTGTCATGGCGCAGGCGCTGCATTTCATCGAGTTCGGGCAGTTTGACCCTGAAATCACCTGGCTGGATGGGGTGATGGATGTGATAGACGAGATTTGCATCGGTGAGGATTGCGCCGAACCCGAGTCGGAGCCCACGCGATGACCGCGCTGGAACTGACGCTATCCGGTGCGGATGTTCTCCTGCCGGAGGAGGGGCTGACGCCCGCCGACCTGGCCATCGCTGGCGGACTGGTGCAACAGGACCGGGCCGGGCGCCGGATTGATCTGTCCGGATATCTCATCCTGCCCGGGATTGTGGACCCTCATGGCGACGGTTTCGAACGCCATATTGCACCGCGCCGAGGCGCGATGAAGCAAATGGCCGAAGGCATCCTGTCGGTCGAGGCGGAACTGGCCGCCAACGGGATTACCACCGCTGTTCTGGCCCAGTTCCACAGCTGGGAAGGCGGCGTTCGGGCCCCCGAGTTTGCGGGTCAGGTCTTTAACGCAATCGCGTCTGTCAAATCGCAAACGGTGACCGATCTGATCCCTCAGTTGCGGTTTGAAACGCATATGTTGGATGACTATGCGGATCTGGCAGATCGGGTTTTGGATTGGCAGGTGCCCTATGTCGTTTTCAACGATCACTTGCCGCATGATCGTCTGGCGCAAGGAAAGACACCAGCGCGTTTGACCGGGCAGGCGCTGAAGGCGGGTCGCAACCCCGAAGCGCATCTGGAAATGCTGCAGAGTATGCATGCACGCAGGGATGAGGTGCCCCAGGCACTGGAGGCGCTTTGTTCGAAACTAAATGATCGGGGCATTCGATTGGGCAGCCATGACGATGGAACCGCCCAGACGCGAGGATGGTGGCGCCAGCGTGGCGTCCGGATTTCCGAATTCCCCGAAACGCTTGAGGCCGCCGAGGCCGCCAAGGCCAGTGGAGATCACGTAATCCTGGGCTCGCCGAACGTGGTGCGCGGTGGCTCGCACAAAGGCAATGCCAGCGCGCTGGACCTGATCGCGATGGGCCTGTGCGATGCGTTGGCCTCCGATTACCACTACCCGAGTCCGCGCCGGGCTGCGCTGATGCTGGCGAAGTCCGGCTTGCTCGACATGGCCGGTGCCTGGGCGCTGGTTTCGTCCGGCCCGGCCCGGGTTCTGGGATTGGAAGACCGGGGCACGTTGTCACCCGGAAAACGCGCCGACATGGTTATCCTGAACGCGGAAAACCACCGTGTCGCGGCGACCTTAGCGGGTGGGCGCGTCAGCCATATGTCCGGAGACATCGCACAGCGGTTCGTGGCCTAGAGCACTCTGGGCGGTCAAAAACTGGCAAGACGCTTGGCGCGGACGCGCGGTTACCCTTGCCGCACCACCCGGTTGAAATGGCCCATCTTGCGGCCCGGTTTGACCTCGGCCTTGCCATAGAGATGTAGCGCAACGTCCCGTTCACGGGCGAGATCGGGTACGCGGTCCATGTCGTCACCAATGAGGTTCTCCATCACCACATCCGAATGACGTTGTCCGTCGCCCAGCGGCCAGCCCGCGATGGCGCGAATATGTTGTTCGAACTGATCAACCGCGCAGCCATTCTGTGTCCAGTGTCCTGAATTGTGCACCCGCGGGGCAATCTCATTCACGATCAAACCTTGCGGCGTCACGAACAACTCGACCCCCAGTACGCCGACATAATCCAGCGCGTTCAGGATGTTGGCGGCCAGCAAAACAGCGTCTGTGCGCTGGGCAGGGGACAGGCGTGCGGGAATCGTCGTGGTGTGCAGGATACCGTCGCGATGCACATTCTCTCCGGGGTCGAAACAGGCGACCTGACCGTCCAGGCCACGGGCGGCTATGACCGAGACTTCATGGGTGAACGTCACGAACCCTTCCAGAAGGGCCGGTGCGCCCGCCATATCCTCCATCGCGGCCTCTGCGTCAGCGGGCGTCCCAAGTCGGGCCTGCCCTTTGCCGTCATAGCCGAAGCGGCGGGTTTTCAGGATGGCGGGCGTCCCGATTTCATCGACGGCCGTACGCAGGCTTTGGATATCCGTGATATCGGCGAAAGGCGCGGTTTTCAGCCCGAAACCCTGCAGAAATGTCTTCTCGGTCAGCCTGTCCTGGCTGACTCGCAATGCCTCCCGTCCGGGGCGAATGGGGCGGTGCGCTTCCAACAGATCCAGCGCTTCGGTCGGAATGTTCTCGAATTCATAGGTGATCACATCGACTGACTCGGCAAAGGCAAACAGCGCCTTTGTGTCGTCGTATGCGGCTGTGGTGACACGGTCGGCCACATGCCCCGCGGGCGGGTTTGCGCCCGGCTCATAGATATGGCTGACAAAACCCAGACGCGCCGCGGCGACGGATAGCATACGGCCCAACTGCCCGCCGCCCAGAATTCCAATCACTGCACCGGGGGCGAGCATATCCGTCATCTTCACGTCTCCAACCGTTTTTCTATGGCACTCAGCGCTGACTGCAGCGCATCGTGTGCCCGACCCGACCGCAATGCGTCTGTCATCTGCAAGCTCAGCGTGCCGTCAGTGGCCAGCGCATCGCGTTCCCGGGCAAGCTGCCCGGCTTTGCCTTTTTCGGTCGCTGCGAGAAACCCGGCGACGAGCTGGGTCGTGTAAAACTCTGCCCGGTCCGCATCACCCGTTGCATCCGTCAGCCACTCCGCTCCGGTGGCCATCAGGTCCAAAAGGCCGGGAACCAGCGCGCAAATTGCAAAATGGGCATTCAACGCGGCCTCATCCACCACTTTTACCACCGGATTTTCCGGTTCGAACAACGCAGATAGCAGGCTGTCATTCCCAAACGCAGCCAAGGGACAGCCTCCGTCCTGCAAAAAACCCAAAGGGATGGTCTGAACAAAGTCAGACACAGGCGCGCACATCACAGCAAGCTGATCCCTTGAGATACCGGCCATAACAGACACGATCTGCTGATCCGCCCGAAAGGTCAGCGAATCCAAGACCTCTGCAGCGCGGTTTGGGCGCAGACAAAGGACTATAATCTCGGCAAAATCGACAACGGCCTGCGGTGAGCCAACGATGACGCCCAACTCGACCTGCAAGGCTGCAGACACATCGGCATTTCGTTCGGTGACTGCAATCTCATGCCCGCGGGAAGCCAGAAACCGCACCATTGGGGCTGCGATATGGCCCGTTCCGATAAATCCAATGCGTCTCATTCTTGGGGCTCATCGGCAATCGAGGCTGAAAGAGCTGCACGCCACGCATCCAACCGGTCGGCCAGTGCCGGATCCTGCAATGCCAGAATGCCCGCCGCCATCAGGCCGGCATTTGCACCGCCCGCCGAACCGATGGCCATGGTGGCGACCGGAAAGCCCTTGGGCATCTGAACGATGGAATAGAGGGAATCGACCCCGGACAAAGCCCGGGTCTGCACCGGTACGCCGATGACAGGAATGCGGGTTTTGGAGGCCATCATGCCAGGCAGATGCGCCGCGCCGCCCGCACCCGCGATGATCACGTTCAAGCCGCGCTGGGCGGCGGTCTTGCCGTAGTCCCAAAGGCGATCAGGGGTACGATGCGCCGACACGATGCGTTTTTCGTAGGGCACGCCCAGTTCGTCCAGAATATCGGCAGCTTCCTTCATCGTGGGCCAGTCCGACTGGCTGCCCATGATGATCCCCACTTTGATCTCACCCATCCGCTCGTATCCCCGGCATGTCAAAGAGCGCGCACTATAGCTAAATCCGCCTTCGTGGCAATGCGTTAGCGTTTGCCCGCCGCATGTCAGGCAATGATGTCGGGGGTCAGGCGGTCTTCGATCAGGCGGATCAGGTCTTTCAGCTTCAGTTTCTGCTTTTTCAGGCGCTTTATGGTCAGCTGATCCGACGTGCCTGTGGCCTGCAATGCTTCGATTGCTTCGTCCAGATCCCGGTGTTGTCGACGAAAGACCTCTAATTCAACCTTCAGAACTTCATCTGTCTTCATTGAAAGGTCGGTGGGCGCGTTCATGGGCGACTCGATTTAGTAGGTGGTGCATTTCTACACAAGATAGTGTGTTGAGGTGAATCCGGCCAGACCTTGTGGACATCCTGATTTCTTCCCATATTCTATTGTACGCGGTTGCCTAAGCAGGGACCGCTCAGAACGTCGCTTTGGCAATAAAGGACGAGAAAACGTGTCAAAACTTACTCTTGGCTCATACCCGCATCTTTTGGGGTTCGAGCAGTTGGAACGCCTTCTGGAACGGTCTGCAAAGGCCGGAAACGAAGGGTATCCGCCCTACAATATCGAACAGACCTCGGATTTCTCCTATCGCATCACCCTGGCCGTTGCCGGGTTCGCGGAAGAGGATTTGTCGATCACCATTGAAGATCGCCAGCTTGTGATCCGGGGCCGTCAGCGCGACGACAGCGAAGGACGTGTGTTCCTGCATCGTGGCATTGCCGCGCGCCAGTTCCAGCGGATGTTTGTTCTGGCCGATGGCGTCGAAGTTGGCGAAGCGATCATGGAAAACGGATTGCTGCACGTGGATCTGACACGCGCCGTTCCGGAAACCGTGGTGCAGACAATCAACATAAAGAAGGGGTAAGAGCTATGAATACACCGATTGAGATCAACACCGAAGGCGACCGGATCGTCTATGTAAAAGCCGTCGATGTGGCAGACCTGCCGCATGATCTGCGCGATCAGGCGGGGGATTTGGATCATCTGTACGCCGTGCACGATTCCGATGGGCAGCAACTGGCGCTTGTGGCCGACCGCAAGCTGGCATTTTCGCTCGCCCGGCAGCATGATCTTTCGCCCGTGGCCGTTCACTGATACGGCCCAACGATCCTTGAAATGACTTGTTGAGGTCCGGAACGGGGGCGCATGAGCTGGTTCAGTTTTGATTGGGTGGATGCCTTCAGCGACCGCGCTTTTGGGGGTAACGGATGTGCCGTTGTGCACGACGGTGCGGGGTTATCCGAAGAGGTCTGCACCGCGTATGTCCGCGAGACCTCGCTGGTGGAATGCACATTTACCGGGCCGTCCGACATTGCAGACGTGCGGGTGCGGTATTTCCTTGCCAGCCGTGAAATCCCGTTTGCCGGGCACCCGACGATTGCCACAGTCGCGGCCATGCGGTCCCGTGGATTGATTATTGGCGATTCCCTGACACTGGAAACCGGCGCTGGTCTTGTGGCGGTCCAGCTGAATGGCGATGAGATCGAAATGACACAGATCGCGCCAAGTTTTGGCGCGCAAGTTCCTGTGGAACTGGTTGCTTCTGCCATCGGGCTAAGTGCAGATGCAATCATCTGTCCTCCCCAGATGGTTTCGACCGGGCTGCCATTCTGCATTACAGTCCTGCGTGACCACGACGCTCTGCGGGCCGCGCATTTGGCCGAGGGCCCGCTGCGCAAGGTCGCCGCCGCCGCAGGTCATTCCGGTTCGGATATGGCCGAGCCGTTTCTGGTGACACTGCAGGGGGCTACCGCGTCAGGTGACACCTTTTCGCGTCTCTTGATGGCGCCGCCCAGCCCGCCGGAAGACCCCTTCACCGGATCGGCCACCGGTGCCATGGCAGCCTACCTGTGGAAATACGGGCTGATGGAGAATGACAGGTTTATCGCCGAACAAGGCCACGACATGGGCCGCCCCGGGCAAGCAACCGTGACCCGAGTCGGCCCGGTTGAGGCCATGACAGGAATCAAAGTCGCCGGACGCGGCCATGTCCTGATGCGCGGGCAGGTCGATTTGCCCGAACGTCTGCCATGACCGAACCGGCCATCGCCATTCTGCCCTATGGTCACCGCTTGGGACCAAAGCTCGGCAAAATCCCACTGTCGGAACTTATCTGGCCGGAAGGCTGCCCGGATCGCCTCAACGGGAAGTCTGTGGGTGATCTAGACCCGACTGACCACCTGATCATGTATCCCAACTCAACCGTGCATCTGCGCCTGCGCCGGGGCACACGGGCACAGATCTCGCTGATGATGGGCGAACCGTCCGCCATTCACGGCAAGCACGACCGGATGTTGCGGGTGACCTGGCGGCGATTTTTTCGCGTGCTCACCTTTCATGACGTTTTGCTGCAAAGCCTCCCGAACGCTGTCTTTCTGCCCTATGGCGCGACGATGGTGCCCGACTGGCGCGAGTTGCCGGTGCAGAAAACCAAATCCTGCTCGCTGATCGCGTCGGCTAAACGCGACCTTTCAGGACATCAGCTGCGCCATTCCGTTATCGACTGGGTGCGCGACACAGGCGTAGATGTCGACATCATGGGGCGTGGCTATACGCCTTTTGAACGCAAGTCCGACGGGCTGGCACCTTACCGCTATTCCGTGGTGATCGAGAATGTCCGCGAGAAGAATTATTTCTCGGAAAAGCTGATCGATGCGATCCTGTGTTCGACCGTTCCGATCTACTGGGGCTGCCCGAATATCTCGGATTTCATGGATACTGCTGGCATGGTTCTCTGTGAGACCGAAGACGAAATCCACAAGGCCATCAGCGCAGCGTCAGCCGAAGACTATGCGGAACGTCTGCCCCATTTGACAGCGATCCAGTCGAAAGCAGCAGATTTCGGCGAATTCGAACGGCGCGCCGTTGCGGCGCTACGCGCGGAATTGAGTATCTGAGAAGCCTGAATGGAAAAAAGCCCCCGATGCGTCGGGGGCTTATAATACCTCTCGGCGTTTTACCGGGACTACGACGCGGCAATCAGACCCATGCTTTCAAGTTTCAGCAGGACCTGATGGGCGCAGTTGTCGACCTCCACATTCTCGGTCTCAACGCGCAGTTCGGGGTTTTCTGGTACATCGTAAGGATCTGAGATACCGGTGAATTCCTTGATCTTGCCTTCGCGCGCCAGCTTGTACAGGCCTTTGCGGTCGCGACGTTCGCATTCTTCGATGCTGGTGGCCACATGCACTTCGCAGAACGCGCCAAAGGCTTCGATATCTTCGCGCACCGCGCGCCGGGTGGTCGCGTAAGGTGCAATCGGCGCGCAGATCGCGATACCGCCATTCTTGGTGATTTCGCTGGCGACATAGCCGATGCGCCGGATGTTCAGGTCGCGATGCTCTTTCGAGAAACCCAGTTCCGACGACAGGTTCTTCCGTACGATGTCCCCGTCCAGCAATGTCACCGGACGCCCGCCCATCTCCATCAGCTTGACCATCAGCGCGTTGGCGATGGTCGATTTGCCCGAGCCCGAGAACCCGGTGAAGAACACGGTAAAACCCTGCTGGCTGCGCGGGGGGCGCGTTTTGCGCAACTCTGACACAACCTCGGGGAAACTGAACCATTCGGGAATCTCCAGCCCCTCGGCCAGACGGCGGCGCAGTTCGGTACCCGATATATTCAGGATCGTGACATTGTCCTTGTCCAGAATCTCGTCATTCGGCTCGTATTGGGCGCGTTCCTGCACGTAGACCATATGTTTGAAATCGACCATCTCGATGCCGATCTCGTCCTGGAACTTGCGGAACAGGTCCTGGGCGTCATACGGGCCATAGAAATCCTCGCCGGCCGAGTTCTTGCCGGGGCCTGCATGATCGCGTCCGACAATGAAGTGCGTGCAGCCATGGTTGGCGCGGATCAGACCGTGCCAGACCGCCTCGCGCGGGCCCGCCATCCGCATCGCCAGGTTCAGCAAGGACATAGAGGTTGTTGCTGCCGGGTACTTGTCCAGTACGGCCTCGTAACAGCGCACGCGGGTGAAGTGATCCACATCGCCGGGTTTGGTCATGCCGACGACCGGGTGGATCAACAGGTTGGCCTGCGCCTCCTTCGCGGCGCGGAAGGTCAATTCCTGATGCGCGCGGTGCAGGGGGTTGCGGGTCTGGAAGGCGACGATCCGACGCCAGCCCAGCTTGCGGAAATAGGCTCGCAATTCGTTCGGCGTGTCGCGCCGCGCGCGGAAGTCGTAGTGGACGGGTTGTTGAATACCAACCACAGGACCGCCGAGATAGACCTTGCCCGCAACGTTGTGCAGGTAGTTCACGGCCGGATGCGCCTGATCGTCAGCGCCAAAGACATGCTCGGCCTCGCGCGCCTTGTCCGGTGTCCAGCGGTCTGTCACCGTCATCGTACCCAGAATAACGCCTTCTTGATCGCGGAGAGCAATGTCCTGCCCCAGTTCGATCTGTGCGGCGAAATCCTCACTGACATCGAGTGTGATCGGCATCGGCCAGAGTGTGCCGTCCGCCAGACGCATATTCTCGACAACATTGTCGTAATCCGCTTCGCTCAAAAAGCCTTTCAGCGGGTTGAACCCGCCATTCATCAGCAGTTCCAGATCACAGATCTGCCGCGGGCTCAGATCCCAGCTGGTCAGGTCGGCGGCTTCCACCTTCAGTTTCTGGGCCGAGTCATATGAAACGAATAATTCGGGAATGGGCGCCAGATTGCTTAACATCGTCATCAGAATACTCTTATCGCAGTGTTGTTTTGCCAGTGAGTCTTGGTCGTTGGAGGGCATTTGCCCCGACCGTCCGGCGAAGTCCACAGGCACAAATGAAACAAAGGACGATATGCGCGGTTTTTTTCTGGAATGGAAGGTTTTTCCGGCCTGAAAAGCAAAACGGGACCGTGGTTCCCTATACAGGCAACAATCCGATCACTCCGAGTACATGTGTTCCTGACCGTGGACAGGCTGATCGAGGTCAGAGGCCCGCGCGACCGGCAGGGCCGGGACCGGCTGCGTGACACCGCGCAGTTGAAAGAGGCGGATGTCATCCGGGTTGATGGCAACATCTGCCGCCTGCAGCAATTCATCGGATACCAGCAGTTCGACCCCCAGCGCCTTGGTTTCGCTTTCCAGTCGGCTGGCGACATTCACGGCATCCCCGATTATGGTTCGGGACGCATGTCCCGCCGCCCCGATTTCACCCAGAACCAGATCGCCCAGATGCAAACCCATGCCAATGCGGATCCGGGGGCTGCCTTCGGAATCCAGTTGCTGATTGAAACTGTCCAGCGCACGGCTGATATCGATCGCTGCCTTCAGCCCCGCGCGGGCTGAACTTTGCGCGTCGGGTTTTTCGAAAACGGCCAGCAGGCCGTCTCCCATATACTTGTCCACGAAACCACCTTCGTCGGTAATGGCCGGGACTATCGCGTCGAAAAACCGGTTGAGCAGGAAGACGATGTCATAGGGTAACTGCCCGGTGGTTCGCGCCGTAAACCCCCGCATATCCAGAAACAGCACGGCAAGCTGCCGCTCCTGCCCCTGACTCGCGTGCCCCCGATTGCGACCGCCGTCCGGGCGAAACACCCGAAACACCGAGACCGGTTCAGTGGGGCGGATCTGACAGGCAAGCCGTGTTTGAGAGGATGCGCCAACCGCCGCCAGACTGCGGGCTTCGACATCGCTGGGCGGGGGAAGGCCGTCGGATCCGTCTTCCACAATCACCCGGCAGGTTGTGCACCGTCCCTTGCCACCGCACAGGGCCGTATGGGGTATGCCGTTGGCCTGCGAAATCTCCAGCAGCGTCATACCCTTCTCTGCGACCACGTCGGGTCCACGAGTGTAGTGCACACGCACAGAGTGCCGGCGCCGCCAAAGCTTTCGGCCGACGTAAAACAACGCCGTAACGGCCAACGCCGCCAGGAAGGCAAACAGCGCGTTGTCCTTAACGCTGAACAGAATCTGAAACTGTTCGGGCGAGGGCCAGTTGTAATGCTCTATGTACTGCTCCCGCAAAAAGGCGTCGGAAAAATCTGCCCAGATACGCCGGCCCTCGGTCAAAAGCCCGGCCAAGGCAAAGGAAGGAACAAACACGGCCAGCCCGATCAGATAGGGAACCGTTCTGGACCACCACCGCGTCAGGCGCAGCCACATATGCAGACCGATGCACCCGTGAATCCAGACAATCAGCAGCAGCAGGCTTTGCATCCAGATTGCCGAGCTGGGCCACATCAGGATGATGATATAGCCCATCTCGTCATTGACGTCGAAGACCTCATGCGCAACCCGCGTGTGCACAATGTGAGAGATTAGTTGCAGAGGGATCAGCAGCCCCAGCACGATTTGCAGAACCGAGCTGAACGGCATGCGCAGGGTTCTGCGTCGGGCGATGGAAGTTAACGCCAGACCGGCGTGAACGAACAAGGCCAGATAGATCACCGCGCTCATGACATTGTGTCGTGTCACGGCCTGTCGACCGTCCTGCATGTCATGCAGATAGTCGGTGTGAAACAGACCCAAGCCAATGTTGATGAAGTGAAAGAAGGCAAAGGTAAACAGAATCAGCCCGCTGCCGATCCTGAGTCGGGTTGCCCACCCGCCTCGCCAAAGAGCGCTGTTTAACGCTGCCACCTGCAATCACCTCGTTTTGCCCAAGTGTGCGATCCCTCCGGGTATGGGTCAAGCGGGTGGCAAATAGCAAACGAGTGAAGAATAGCGCTGTTCACGCACGCCAGCGGCCTCCAGCACTGATAAATCAGCGATGATCCTGCCGATGGCGTGCTCAGGTACGTCTCAGTCCTGCTCGGCCAGAAACCGCTCGGCATCCAGGGCCGCCATGCAGCCCATGCCGGCGCTGGTGACTGCCTGACGGTAGATGTGGTCGGTCAGGTCGCCGGCGGCAAAGACACCGGGGATCGAGGTTTCGGTCGATCCAGGTTTGGTGATGACATACCCACCCATATGGGTTTCTAGTGCGTCCTTGACCAATTCATTCGCGGGCGCATGTCCGATGGCCACGAATACGCCCTTACACGGAATCTCTGTGATCTCGCCGGTCTTGACGTTCTTGACGCGTACGCCTTCAACGCCCAGCGGCGCATCGGTGCCGATCACTTCCTCCAGTTGATGGAACCAGAGCGGTTCGATCTTGTCGTTCTTGAACAGACGGTCCTGCAGGATCTTTTCGGCGCGCAATTCGTCCCGGCGATGGATCAGGGTGACCTTGCTGGCGAAATTGGTCAGGAACAAGGCTTCTTCGACAGCCGTGTTGCCGCCGCCAATGACCACAATTTCCTGCCCGCGATAGAAGAAACCGTCGCATGTGGCACAGGCCGATACGCCAAACCCCTTGAATTTCTCCTCGGACGGCAGGCCCAGCCATTTTGCGCGGGCGCCCGTCGCCAGTACCACGGCGTCGGCTGTGTATGTGGTGCCGCTGTCGCCCTTGGCCGTAAATGGCCGTTCGCTCAGGTCCAGGTCGCTGATGATGTCACCGATCACTTCGCATCCCATGGCCTTGGAATGATCTTGCATCCGGACCATCAGGTCCGGGCCTTGAACTTCGGTATCCCCCGGCCAGTTCTCGACTTCGGTGGTCGTGGTGAGCTGACCACCCGGCTCGATCCCCTGCACCAGAATAGGGTTCAGCATCGCTCGGCTGGCGTAGACGCCGGCGGTATATCCTGCGGGTCCTGATCCGATGATCAGAACCTTGGTGTGTCGTGTGTCGGCCATGGTATCCCCGCTCGAACTGCCTGATATGGGTTTTCACCCGTCGCTAGGATATAGCGGCGGGTCGCCAACGCTTAAAGCCCTTTCCTGCGGTTAACCCGCTATGCGCTGACCGAATGGCAACGCAGGAAGAAGAGTTTTGAAAACAAAGAATATTGCGCCATTGCGAAACAATATTGCGCACGAGCGGGGTGCTGATATAAGAACCGAAAAATCAGGAGCGTTTTATGGTCACGACTCGGCTGGATGATATCGACCGCAAGATTCTGGCGGAATTGCAGGCAGACGGTCGCATGACCAATGTGGAGTTGGCCAAACGGGTTGGAATCTCGGCCCCGCCATGTCTGCGGCGAGTGCGCACATTGGAAGAATCCGGTTACATCACCGGTTACCACGCTGAGGTCAACGCGCGCGAATTGGGTTTTGAGGTTCAGGTCTTTGCGATGGTCGGTCTGGACAGTCAGGCCGAAACGGAGCTGCGCGCGTTCGAAGAGCGCTGCCGCGAATGGCCTCTGGTCAGGGAATGTCACATGCTCAATGGCGAGGTGGACTTTATCCTGAAATGCGTGGCCCCGGACCTCAGCAGTTTTCAACAGTTCCTGACGGGCGAGTTGCTGACCACGCCGAACGTGGCCAGCGTCAAAACCTCGCTTGTTATCCGCGGCGCAAAAGACGACCCAGGCGTACCGTTCGACGTTCTGGAAGAACGAATGAACCGGACGGCGTGAACCGCATAGTGTTTGGTTGCGTGGTGCACGGCGGTAAAAGCGCCGAAATCACCATAAACAAGATCCAACTCAGTAATATCTGCATGATGCCCCCGCTCTGCAGCAATCGTTAACAACTCACGCCGTAATCGCGTCCACTTCTCCGTCTCCGGCGCGCGGCATCAGCAGCGGGCCAAAATCGTTCAGCGACTCGATATGCGCAAACAGGTTCAAATAAATCGAGCGAAGCGAATGGCTGATCATCCGAACCGCGTTCACACCTGGGTGATACGTTTCAAACTGTAAACCGTCGACCCGGATTACAGAGTGTCGCCTCAGGCAAATGTGAAACAACTCGACCGGTGTAGGCGGCATTGTTTCGATGACACCCATTCCGTCCTGAAACTCTGCCACCGGCGCCAGAATCGGTGCGCCGCCATGCAGATGGCGCAGATGCGCAGGTGTGCCAAGCAACCGGGCCGCCGGACCGGCAATGACGCCGGACATTGGTTTCTGCATCCCGAACGTATCGGCCATGATCCGGGTGAGGGGCCGTGTCCGCCCCCGCGAATCCTCGCGTCCGGGGATCAGTGTGACCGACCCTTTCCACAACACGGTTTCAGAGGTCCCATCCTGTGTCAGGACGCTGTCGCCCGGCATCAGGTCCTCGATTGCCATCGGTCCCTGCTGGGTTTCGACCAGCGAGCCGCGTGAGAAGGCGCAGAACGCGTCCTCGAACATGGGCAGAGCGGGCGCGATATGGCGTGTTTGAGAAACATCGCCGTTTTTCAGGAGGCTGCTAACCTCATAGCGCCGCAGCTGTGCCTTTGGCGTTTCAGCCGGCCGCGGCACCTCTCTCAAAACGGCCGACGTACCGACTGCATTTCTGGCCGCGCGGGCCAATGAACTTGGAATAGTCATAAATATCCCATCCTTCTTAATACTCCGCCGGGCGGGGCGTACCCCCGTGCTGGCCCGCCTGGCAGACTGGTTCTTTGCCTTGAAACAAATGGGTAACCTCTGGGCACCGGCCGAATAGGCAGTACACAGCGACATAATTTCGCGTTCCATCGGTCAACACATTGACCCCCCAGACAAACTCGTACTTTGCAGGCTGCAATTGCCCGCACACACACCCCAAAAACATGCCGCGGAATGTATCGCGACCTCTCACGCACCAGACCGGAGCAGTTTCTGATGCATGTTTGACCCATCGGGACCGGCAGCTTGGTCCGTTGGGATTCCTGTTTCAGCGTCGAGCCGCCAGACGGCGGGCAACCCTGACAGAATTGCTTGAAACTCGTTTCCACGGCATGTCCAGTTTCTGGTTCCGTGTGGCGGCAACCACCGCGCTGAGAAAGCGAGATTTCGGTTTCATTTCTTGATCCTGCTCTGTTTGAGGTCTGATGCCTCGTATCCCTTGTGAACCTAATGTGACGCTGATTTGCGGCAGGGATAAGGCTTATGCGGGATCAAATGCGGACAAAAAATGAAGTTTGACAGCCCTTCCTAATACCGATGCCAGAATTCACGTGTCTGAATGTCAGTTAACAACCTGAAGACCGGCAAAAACTCGTTACGATTCTGCCTTAGGTAAACAAAACAATTGTGGCGGAAAGGTGGCAAAACTGCCTTATTTCGGGCAAGAACTACAATCTGATGGCAGAAATCAGGCGCCCGTAATCGGCTTCCTTGGCGTGGGTTGCACGGCGGTAGGAATAGAACCTGTCCGGGTCCGAATATGTGCAATGCCGTGTCCATTCGGCATCTCCGATTCCGGCCTGCCTCAGCCGGTGCAGGCCAAAGGCGGGCAGATCAAATTGCAGACGGTCGCCCTGACCGTTGGCAAAAAACCGAGTGTTCTCCGGTGAATCCGCGATGAAATCGTCCAAAAGCTCGGGGCCGACTTCATAGGCCCGTTGCGAAATTGTAGGTCCGATTACAGCACGGGTGTTTGAACGATCGGCGCCCAAAGTCTCCATGGCGTCCAGGGTTGCCTCAAGCACACCGTCCAGCGCACCGCGCCATCCGGCATGGGCGGCACCAATGACCTGAGCGTCAGGATCGGCAAACAGGACCGGCTGACAGTCGGCTGTCAGGATCGTAAGGGCCAGGCCCGGCGTCGCCGTCACGACCGCGTCGGCTTTGGGTTTGTCGCCATCGATTGGGCCCTCAACGGCCAGAACCGTCGGAGAATGCACCTGATGCACGCCGACCAATGCGTCGGCGGCCACGTCCATCGCATCTGCCACACGGCGTCGGTTCAACGCCACGGCTTCGGTCTGATCAGACGATCCATGGCCACAGTTCAGGCCTGCGAAGATGCCCGAAGATGCCCCGCCGCGGCGGCTGAAGAATCCATGCCGGACAGGGGACAGCATGTCTGAGGTCAGAATTTCCAGCGTCATGGCTCGAGTCCCGGTGGAGGTGCCGAATGTACTGGATAGAGACCCAGCACTTTGAACAGGTTTCCCATTTCCTCCGGGTGCGTCAACCGGCGATGTGCGGCAATCGTAGTGTCCAGTTCGGAACCGCTCAGCGTTCTTGCCAGAATTTGCGCGCGTGCGGTGATCCCCAGCCGCTCCAGAAACACACCCTGCGGTGTCAGGCGGGTATGCGCGCATCCTGCTGCCCTGGCGGCCTGAGCCAAGGGTTCGAAGTCCACATGGCACGTTAGATCGGCCTGCCCGGGTGCAGCCAGCGGATCGACACGCTCATGCTGCTGCAGGGCTTGAAGCGTATCGCCCAATGAATGCCAGTCGCCGTAATCGACGATCAGGGCGGTTCCGCCATGCGCGGCAATCCGCGCAGCAATGACGGTCAGGATCGGAATTGCGGCCGGGCACAGCTCGACCAGATCGCCATCCTCGGTGTCCGCCAGTCTGTCCCGCAAGGCCATATGAGGCGCCCTTGGGCCCAGGCCAAATCTCAAGGTGTTTGCCTGTTCGCCAATCAACCGCTCGCGCCAGCCATCGCCATCCCGCAAGAATTGGCGGACGGGCAGGGCATCAAAGAACTCGTTAGCGACCAGCATCACGGGCAGGTCCGGCAGATCGGAGACGCTGTTGATCCATGCAGGATCATACGCGTCCAGCGTCTCGGCCTGCATTTTCCTTAAGACGGGCGACGCCTCGAGCAAATAGAGCTCTGCCGCTTTGTGAAACCCCGGAACGCTGCGCGTTGCCCGCAGGATATCGGTCATGAGGGTGCCGCGCCCCGGGCCAAGTTCGACCAGCGCGAACCGGGCTGGCCGACCCTGATCCATCCAGCTTTGCGCCAGACACAGTCCGATCAGTTCGCCAAACATCTGGCTGACTTCGGGGGCGGTGACAAAATCACCCCGCACCCCAAGCGGATCGCAGGTCGTGTAGTAGCCCATCGTCGGGTGCAAAAGGCATTCGGTCATATAATCTGACACGCTCATCGGCCCGTCTTGCCGGATGCGCGCGACCATATGATCCAGAAGGGTCACCGATCTCGTCCGGCGCGCAGCGCAAGCCAAAGACCCAACGCGATCATGGGCAAGGACAACACTTGCCCCATTGTCAGGCCATACCCGCCAACGTGGACCGCCAGCCCCAGTGGATTCCCCAGCGACACGAATTGCGCGTCGGGCTGACGGAAGAACTCTACCAGAAACCTTGAGGCGCCGTAGCCCGCAAAGAAAACGCCCATTACTAATCCCGGCCTGCGAAACGCGCCGCGCCGGTAGGCAAGCCAGACCAGAACAGCCCCCAGCAGAAGGCCTTCCAACGCAGCTTCGTACAGCTGCGACGGGTGCCGGGCACACATGCCGACCACCACACCGGGACAGTCCTGCGCCGCCGCGCCCGGAAAAATCACGGCCCAGGGCAGTTCGCTTGGACGGCCCCACAACTCGGCATTGACGAAGTTGGCCAGCCGCCCCAGCAGCAGGCCGGGCGGCACGGTGTAAGCAATCATATCACCCAGCGACAAAACCTGAATTTTGTGGCGGCGCGCAAACAGGTAGGACGCTACAACAACGCCCAGCAGACCTCCGTGAAAGGCCATGCCACCCTGCCAGACCATCGGAATCTCCAGCGGGTGCGTCAAATAGTATCCCGGCTGATAAAACAGCACGAACCCCAGACGCCCGCCCAGGATGACACCCAGAATGATCCAGGTGACCAGGTCTTCTAGTTGATCCGCTGGCATCGGGGGCGTGTCATCCCGCCACAAAGCGGGACGGCGCAGAGCCGTTACCGCCATGCGCCAGGCAATCAGGATACCTGCGATATAGGCGAGCGCGTACCACCTAAGGGCGAATTCCATCCCGAACAAAGAGATCGAGAACAGCTCGGGCGACAGATCGGGGAAATTCAGAACAGCCTGCATGTGCGCTTCATTGCACGGGGGCCGCAGGGCAAGTCAACCTTGTGTCCGCGCTATTCTTTACCCATATAGAGGGCAAGTGCGAAATCGGGAGTAAGACCATGCAAACCCGCAACAAGATCCTGGATGATGTCTCTCAGTTGATGACCAATGCCATGGGCGTGGCGCAGGGCGCGCGGGAAGAGGCCGAGAACGCAATGAAGTCGATGATCGACCGATGGCTGGCCGACCGGGACTTTGTCACGCGTGAGGAGTTCGACGCGGTTCGCGCCATGGCTCAGAAAGCGCGCGAAGAGAACGCAGCGCTCGAAGAGCGTATCGCCGCGCTTGAGGCGGCATCGAAAAAGTAGCGCGCTGGCGCCGCTCGTACCCCTGATTGTCTTGCAGAAGATCCTCCGCACAATCCGATGTCGGCTTGTGCGGTGCGGCGAAGTTTGACGCATCGCAGAATTTTATCAAGACAAAGCTGCGCCGAGTGCCAATATTTTGACTGCCGTTGCCGGCTATCCACAACTTATTGCTGATATCCCCAAAATTGGGGGTTGCCAGAGTCTCACCTACATCGCACCATATTTAGTACGAGCACGCGGGGGAAGCCCGGCTTGTAGAGCAGGCAACTAGCGCTGGGGCGCTGCCAGCCCCCAAATGCTAGAGATTAGTGAGGTGGCATCATGGCCCTTTCCGAGCAATTTCTCGAAGAAGACCTTCATCCGATCGATATTGTTGAACATCTGGCCGAACATCACGACTGGGATTTTGACCGGATCGGCGACGATCAGATCGCCATGGCCGTCGAGGGTCAGTGGCGGACATATTCGATCACGCTGGCCTGGTCCAACTACGACGAAACATTGCGCATGGTTTGCTCATTTGAAATGGAACCGCCGACCGATCGCGAATCCGAGTTGTATGAGCTGCTCAACAAGATGAACGATCAGTGCTGGGCCGGTGCGTTCACCTATTGGGCAAATCAGAAACTGATGGTCTATCGCTATGGGCTGGTTCTGACCGGCGGCCAGATGGCAAGCCCGGATCAGATCGACACGATGATCACCGCCGCCGTGCTGAGTGCCGAGCGTTATTACCCTGCAATCCAGCTTGTGACCTGGGGCAACCGCGATCCCGAGGATGCGATGCAAGTCGCCATTGCAGAGGCCTACGGCCGCGCGTAAAGCTTTGCCCCAAACCGGAACGCAGCGGAGGGGCAATCCATGGACATGTCGCGTGTCGCCGAACAGGGGCTGGTGCTTCTGGGATGCGGTAAGATGGGATCCGCGATGTTGGCGGGCTGGCTGGATCACGGCCTGCCCGCAGCATCCGTTTGGGTCATTGATCCAGAGCCGTCTGACTGGCTGAAAGAGCAGGGCGTCAACATCAATACACCGCTTCCCGAGGCGCCCGCCGTGGTGCTGGTGGCCGTCAAACCGCAGATGATGGGTGAAGCCCTGCCAGCGATTCAGGCGCTGGGCGGAGGCAGCAGCCTGTTCATATCCGTGGCCGCAGGCACATCCATTGCCACTTTTGAGCAGGTTCTGGGCGATGGCACGCCAATCGTGCGCACGATGCCCAATACGCCGGCTGCGATCCGTCAGGGGATCACGGCCCTGATCGGGAACTCGTACACATCGGGTGACCACCTTGAAATGGCGGAAGACCTGCTTGCGGCCATTGGCGAAACCGTCCGTCTGGAGTCGGAATCGCAGATGGATGCCGTGACGGGGCTGAGCGGTTCTGGTCCGGCCTACGTCTTTCACCTTATCGAGGCGCTTGCAGCAGCGGGCGAAAAACAGGGCCTGCCGCACGATCTGGCGATGCGGTTGGCCAAATCCACTGTCGCCGGGGCTGGGGCGCTCGCCATGGCCGCTGACGAAGATCCGTCGCAGTTGCGGATCAACGTGACCTCTCCCAAGGGCACAACTCAGGCGGCCTTGGAGGTTCTGATGCACGAAGAACAGGGGTTCCCCGATCTTCTGCACCGGGCCGTCACGGCGGCAACCGAACGATCAAAGGAGCTATCGCGTGAGTGAAATCAGCTTTGACGACTTTCTCAAAGTCGATATCCGTGTCGGTCAGGTTACCCGCGCAGAACCCTTTCCCGAGGCCCGCAAACCCGCGATCAAGATGTGGATCGACTTTGGGGATGAAATCGGCGAACGCAAGTCCTCGGCTCAGGTCACTGCACACTATGATCCGGTGACGTTGATCGGAAAACAGGTTCTGGCGGTGATCAATTTCCCGCCGCGCCAGATTGGGAAGTTCATGTCCGAAGTATTGGTATTGGGAATGCCGGACGAAGCCGGTGAGGTTGTCCTGATCGGCCCGGACAGTGATGTGCCTTTGGGCGGGCGGATGCATTGATGAGGCTCTGGATCACCCGACCGATGACATCGGCGGTTACGGACCGTGCCAGCACTGAATTCGACACCGAGTTTAGGACGTCCACATTACCCCTTAGCCGTGATGAACTGGTGCGGGCGCTCACCGACTTTGACGTTGTCGTTCCTACGCTGGGGGATCAGTTCTCCGCGCAGATGTTCGCACAGGTGCCTGCGTCGCGCTGCAAACTGCTCGCCAATTTCGGAGTTGGCTACAACCATATCGACGTGGATAGCGCGCGGGCGTCAGGGGTTCAGGTCACCAACACGCCGGGAGCCGTAACGGATGCCACCGCCGACATCGCCATGACCCTGCTGCTGTCTACCGCGCGCCGCGCGGGCGAGGGGGAACGGCTGGTCCGCTCGGGCGAATGGGAGGGTTGGCACCCCACCCAGATGCTTGGGCATCACGTCACCGGAAAACGGGTGGGTATCGTCGGCATGGGTCGCATCGGTCAGGCCATCGCCCGACGGTGCCGTTACGGCTTTGGAATGCAGGTGGCCTACACCGCACGCGGAGACAAAGAACTCGGCTATCCGGCGGATTACATGCCGGACCTGTTGGAATTGGCGGGCGCGGTGGATTTCCTTGTTCTGGCCGTTCCCGGCGGGCCCGACACCCGGCATATGATCAACGCGCGGGTTCTGTCGGCCATGAAACCGTCCGCGATACTGGTCAACATTGCGCGCGGCGAGGTCATTGACGAATCCGCGCTGATTGCCGGATTGCTGGCCGGTCAGATCGCAGGTGCCGGACTAGATGTCTATGAGTTCGAACCCGATGTCCCGCAAGCGCTGCGCGAAATGGACAACGTCACCTTGCTGCCGCATCTGGGAACGTCAACCGAAGAGGTACGCACTAGCATGGGCCATATGGCACTCGACAATGTTGCAGCCTTTGTTGCCGGTCGGGCGGTGCCAAACCCGGTTTAATCCCCGACCGCCTCGCGCCAATGTTTACGGCAGAGCGAGACATAGGTTTCATTCCCGCCGATCTGCACCTGCGCGCCCTCGGTGATGGCCTGCCCGTTTTCGTCCCGGCGAATCACCATCGTGGCCTTGCGCCCGCATTCGCAGATCGTGCGCACCTCGCGCATCTCGTCCGCCAGGGCCAACAGAGCAGCCGAGCCGGGAAACAGCTTTCCCTGAAAATCCACCCGCAGGCCGTAGGCTAGGACCGGAACCTTGAGATCGTCGACCACCCGCGCGAGCTGCCAGACCTGATCCTCGGACAAAAACTGTGCCTCATCCACAAACACGCAGGCGACCGTGCCGCCGGACAACCGCCTTTGAATCATAGTGAAAACATCGTCTTCGGGACGAAATGTGTCCGCCTGCTCCGATATTCCGATGCGCGAGGCAATCCGTCCGGCGCCCGCGCGCCCATCCACTGCCGCCGTCATCAGATAGGTGTCCATGCCGCGTTCACGGTAATTGTGCGACGCCTGAAGCAACACGGTCGACTTGCCCGCGTTCATAGTAGAGTAATTGAAGTAGAGCTTGGCCATGGCGCGGGTCTAAAGTGCCTGAACCCAACGAACAAGCCATCAGTGTCGAGGAATAAACCGACGTCGCCATTGCAATCCCAGAGGCCGAGCTTTCGCTCTTTGGGGATGGAACCCCCGCGTCCACAACAGCGACGCCGTCGGCCAGCATAATGGCCAAACCAGCGCGAGGCTAAAAAAACTGCCCCACATTCACTCATTACCGGCAGGAACTGCCGCCACTCACTCACAAAATCCCCCGCATATCTGAGGGATAGCCAATATATGACATTTCAATTATGACTGGAGTATGGGAAATTTCCCCGCCCTTTCCCCCAAACCGGCAAGCGGGAGCGGGCGCGCAGGTAACAAAGGTAAAGCAATGGCGGATATCGGGGCCTATCTGAAGAAACATACCGAGGCATTGGTTAAGGATGTCGGAATCGAAGCGGCCTGCGAGATAACAGGCAAATCCAAGGCCACCCTGGGCCGATATTATTCCGACAATGCCGAACATGCAGACCGGTTCATGCCGGTGGATGCGGTTGCGCGTCTCGAGAATGCAGCGACCTATCCGCATGTCACCTCGGCCCTGGCCGATCTCAAGAACATCACCTTGTCCTACGACGGGCGCAACACCGACACCCCGCGCACCGGTGGGGTCAATTCGGACGTCATCGCGCTGAGCCAACGCTTTGCCATGCTGATGACCGAATATCAGGCCGCGATTGAAGACGGGATCATCACGGTTAACGAAGCCAAGCGGCTGTTGAAAGAAACCAGCCTTCTTCAACAGGTGCTGATCGAGATGAAACTGCATCTGGAAGAAGAAAGCGTGAGCTGAAACTGCACCTTGAACCGTGTGAGCGATGCCTTGGCAACACTGCCAGAACTTCTGCCTTACGATGCAAACAACTGGTGCCAAGCTGCGCTTCCTTAGGCGATAAACAGGCACAACGACAAAACCCAACTCCTGAGGCGGACACGCATGCAAAATCTGCAGAAGCCTTACAGCACCCGGGCTGACAGGGTGGTGTGGCGGCTTTTTTGGGTCGCATTTGTCGTGCTCCTAACCCTCATGATGCTGAGCGGCCATGTACAGGGTCCGGACGACACCCTGCGGTGGGTTTCCGCAAGGGACTTGCTGATGGGACAGGGTTGGTTTGACCCCTATCAGCATCGCCTTGGGCCAGGGAACGGCACGTTGATGCACTGGTCGCGCCTGGTCGACGCGCCAATTGCCGCGATCTACTCGCTGAGTGCCCTGGTCCTTCCACCTGAATTGGCACTGAACCTGACTGCATTTATCTGGCCCTCCTTGCTGGCGGGGCTGACCTTGTGGGTTTTTGCGGTCACCGGTGGGGCGATGGGGGGACGAGAAGGCGCCGTTTCAGCGCTTGTCATGGGGGCGCTCGCAATACTGAACTCCGGGAAATTCGATCAGTTTTCCTTTGATCACCACGGATTGCAGGTTTTGCTTTTCGTAGCTGCCTACATGTTTTTTGTCCTTCGAAAGGATAAACCCTACGCCTGTTGGGCATTGGGTGCCTGCCTTGCTCTATCGGTTTCGATCGGCACAGAATCGCTTGCGCAGATCGCCTTGATCGGTGCCTTCGTCGCCGCAGACTGGATCTTGTCCGGCGTCGACAGCCGTCGTCGGACAATGGCTTTCAGTGCGGCGATTATCGTGACTCTTCTTCTGACGATTCCCGCGACCGCAAGCAGCGACAGCTTTTTCTTCCCTGGTTGCGATGCTTTGACCCTTAGTGTTGCACTGTCGGCCGCCCTTGCCGCTTTAGGGTTGCTGGGTGCCTCGTGTGTTGCATCAGGTTGGCCAATTTGGGCACGTGCCAGCTGCGTCCTGATAGTCGGGATAATTGTCGTATCTGTTACGTATTCTTACGCGCCGTACTGTCTGGATAACCCAATCCAGCAGATGTCGCCTGATGTGCGTAAGTACTGGCTGAGCCAGATAACCGAAGCGCAAGGTGTCACACTTGTCCTCCAACGGCACGCTGGCGAAA
The DNA here is from genome assembly GCF_056536245.1 of Ruegeria sp. AJ12. Lineage (NCBI taxonomy): Bacteria > Pseudomonadati > Pseudomonadota > Alphaproteobacteria > Rhodobacterales > Roseobacteraceae > Ruegeria > Ruegeria sp. AJ12. The sequence continues at coordinate 3,155,000 of NZ_JBQFJJ010000001.1, read as the reverse complement.
CAATTGCGCTTATTGGTATTGCTACCTTCACGATAATCGCAACGATCGCGTTCATCCGCGTATCAGAACTCAAGATTGAGTACCTTTTGCTTCTCTTCCTGATGACGGCCAGTTTCGTCCTGTTTTTGTACCAGTCCCGGATGATGACTTTTCTGACTATGTCTCTGGTGGCCGTGCAGGCGCAAATCCTGCGAGTCATGTACGTTAAGTACAAGTTCGAAAAGCAACGGTTGTTCGGCGTATTGATGATCGGTTTCATCGCCCTTATGTCGCCGAAGATGGGGGGCAGAGTGGAAGGCTGGTTCACTGCGTCGACGGCGACCGGGGAACAGACTGCAGGCAGCGGGACGGGCGAACCTTCCCGCATCATATCCTGCAACGCAAAACACTCCTTCGAAACAATCCGCGATTTGCCGCCGGGGTTGGTCGTCACCGGGTTCGATTACGCGTCATATCTTCTCCGCTACACTGATCATTCGGCTCTGGCTGGCAATTATCATCGCAACGAAGCCGGGCTTCTGGCTCAGATTGATCTGTTCAGGACAGACGCGTCAGACGCGGGGCCGCGTCTGGCAGAGTTGGGTGTGGATTACATACTGATCTGCAAATTTCATCCCAGGACGGAATACTGGTCTTCCGTGTCCGAGGGCGCAGGCTTGCCAGCCGGGTTGTTATCCGGGGACTTGCCCGCGTTTCTTGAAGAAATTGATGGCGGCCCTGACGCTGCGTTCCATATCTTTCGCGTCAACAGGGGTTAGGGCATAGGATGGACACCGGCCTTGACGCCGGTTCAGCCGTGCCGTTTTACGATCACGGACCCGACGGAATAGCCTGCGCCGAACGAGCAGATCAGGCCGATATCGCCATCCTGAAAATCGTCGGAGTATTTGGAAAAGGCGATGATCGATCCCGCGGATGAGGTATTCGCGTAGTCCTGCAGGATATTGGGTTGCTCGCCCGGTTCAGGCTCGCGGCCCAGAACCTTTTTCCCGATGAAATCGTTCATCGTCTTGTTGGCCTGATGCAGCCACAAACGTTTCAGGCGTTTGCTCTCCACGCCTTCGGCATCCATGTGGTCACTGATATGCTTGCTGACCATCGGCAGGACTTCCTTGAATACTTTCCGTCCGTTCTGCATGAATTGCATGTCGCGCCGGTCGATCATCCCGTCAGGGCGCGACCGGCGGAGGAAGCCGTTGTTGTTGCGGATATTGTTGGAAAAAGCCGTGGCACAGCGGGTCGAGACAATCTCGAAATGCGGGCCGCGGGCATCTTCGATCCGTTCGATCAACGTGGCTGTCGCGACATCGCCAAAGATAAAATGGCAATCGCGGTCGCGCCATTCCAGATGGCCCGAACAGATTTCAGGGTTCACGACCAGTGCCGATCGGACCGAACCCGAGCGCACCATGTCAGCGGCCGCCTGAATGCCAAATGTTGCCGAAGAACAGGCCACATTCATGTCAAATCCGAAACCGTCAATCCCCAAGGCCTGCTGTATTTCAATGGCGATCGCCGGATAAGCACGCTCGTGGTTCGACGCTGCGCAGATCACCAGATCCACATCCGTCGCGTCGCGCCCCGCCTGCGCCAGCGCCTTTTTGCATGCATCCACCGCCATTTCTGTCATGATCCCGGGCTCGTCATCACTGCGCTGGCGCAACGCGGGATGCATGACATCCGGGTCCAGAATGCCGGATTTATCCATCACGTAACGGTTCTCGATACCCGAAGCCTTGAGAATGAATTCTTCGGACGAATGCTGCATCGGCTCCATCTGACCCGCCGCGATGGCTTCGGCATTCTCGGTGTTCTTCTTGTCGGCATACGCATTGAACGCCTCGACCAGTTCAGCATTCGTAATGACGTTATCGGGCGTGTAGACACCGGTGCCGGTGATCGCGGGGGTATACATGGCTGGTCCTGAAAGTTTTGGATTTGCCCAAAATGCAGTCACATCGACTTTTGATCAAGAGATGTTGACCCAAGGGAACGCTTTCTCTCCGGCCAAACTCTATTTCACACCTTGAATAGTTCGAAAAATGAAGTATATCGCCGCACGGACTTGCGCGGAGACCCGATATGCCAGACGACATAGCGTCCAGACTTGGTCGCCTCAGCCCTGAAATTCAGTCGATCATGGGGGTGTATGCCCTGTACTGGAAGCTGGAAGAGACCTTTGAGAGCATCGATACCGATCTGGGCCATCTGGAATGCCACATGCTGATCAAATTGGATCAGCCCAAACGCATGGGCGTTCTGGCAGCGGATATGCTGAGCGTACCATCGACCATCACCGCAACAGCGGATGCTCTGGAGCAGGCTGGCTACCTGACCCGCGAACGCGATCCGGCGGACCGGCGCGCCTGGCTGCTGGTGCTGACCAAGCAGGGTGAGGATACCCGCAACATGCTGGTGGCCGAGGCCGGAGACCTGTTTCACCGGGCCTCGGGCCTGAACACCGAAGAAACCGCCGAATTCGCACGAATGGCGTGTAAAATCCGTGACAACATTCTGAAAACCGGGATTCCCGAGGGACTGAAACTATGCGATTCCTGACTTCTCTGGGCCTTGCTCTGGCCGTACTGGCAACACCGCTTGCCGCACAAGATGCTCCAAAACCGGTGAAACTGATGCTGGTAAGTGAAACGACGCCGGGCTTCTCGCGCCAGTTCTTTGGTCGCGTCGCCGCACGTCAGACCGTCGATCTGGCTTTTCAGGTTGCCGGCCAGATCGTTGAAATGCCGGTGACCGAGGGGTTCGTCATCCCAAAGGACGGGCTCATCGCACGTCTCGATCAGGAACCGTTCGAGTTGCGTCTGGATCGCGCCCGCCTGCAGAAAGATCAGGCCGACCGCACCGAGGCCCGCCTGTCCCGTCTGCGGGGCACAGCGGCCAGTCAGGTTGCGGTTGATGACGCAGCAACCGAAGCTCAGCTTGCCGCAATCGCCTTGCGGGACGCGGAATATGAACTGGAAAACTCCACCCTGACAGCCCCCTTTAATGCGCTGGTGTCCAGCCGTGCGGTCGAAGCGTTTTCGACCGTTGCAGCAGGAACGCCTATCGTGCGTATCCACGATATGTCCGAACTGCGGATCGAGGTGGACGTTCCGGAAATTCTGTTCCAGCGCTCTGGCCAGAATGAGGACATCACCATCACCGCCAAGTTCCCGGTCAGCGACGAAATCTACCCGCTGGAGATCCGCGAATTTGATGCCGAGTCCTCAAGCGTGGGTCAAACCTTTCGCATCCAGTTTGGTCTGACCCCGCCAGAAGGTGTACAGATCCTTCCGGGCTCCTCGGTCACCGTCAATGTTCAGGTGCAGGATGAACGCCCAGGCATCATCGTGCCGCCAACAGCCATCGTTGCAGACGCAACTGGTGATCTCGGGGTCATGGTTTTCTCTCCGGTCGGTGCCGATGAAGGCACGGTGCGCCGCGTACCCGTCACCATCGAGCCGACACAAACAGGCGGTGTCCGGGTGCTGACGGGGCTGTCGGACGGCGATGAGATCGTGATCGCGGGCGGTGCGGTCTTGACCGACGGCCAGAGCGTCCGCCGCTTTGCTGGCTTCTCGAACTGAAGGGCGGACAGATGAAGATTGCGCGCGCTTCGATCGACCGGCCTCTCTACACGTGGCTGATCATCCTCATCGCCCTGTTTGGTGGTGTTTGGGGATTCCTCTCTTTGGGGCGGCTGGAAGACCCGGCCTTCACCATCAAAAATGCGGTCATTGCCACAGAATACCCCGGTGCCACGGCCGAGCAGGTCGCTCTGGAAGTGTCGGAACCTTTGGAATCTGCGATTCAGCAGATGGGCGAGGTGGATACGATCACGTCGGTCAATCAACCCGGCTTTTCCCTGATCGAGGTGGAAATCAAATCCACCTATGACGGTACCGAGCTCCCCGATATCTGGACACGCCTGCGTGCCAAGGTCCGCGATGCCGCCCGGGGACTGCCCTCTGGTGTTGGCCAGCCGTTTGTCAATGACGGGTTCGGTGACGTGTTCGGTCTGTTCTATGCGGTGACGGCCGAGGGTTTCTCGGATGCGGAAAAGCATGAACTGGCTACGTTTTTGCGCCGTGAATTGCTGACAGTGGATGGCGTCGCTGATGTCGAGGTTCAGGGTTTGCCGGACGAGGCGATTTTTATTGAACCCGATCTGGCCATTTCCGTGAACCAGAACGTCCCGTTTCAGGCCATTAACGACGCGATTGCAAATGCGGACTCGGTTAACGCCTCTGGCTCTCTGCGGTCAAATGGGGACCGCACGACGATACTGACGGCGGAAGGCTCGGACAGCGTTTCCGCCATCGCAGGCTTGTCCGTGGGGTCTCAGGGGCAGGTCATCAACCTGTTTGACATGTCCGATGTCTACCGCGCGCAGCAGACCGATCCTGAAATCATGATCCGCTTTGACGGGGTTGAGGCCTTTACGTTGGGCATTGCGGGGCTGGCCACCGAGAACATTGTCGAGGTGGGAAAACGTGCCGACGCGAAATTTGCCGAATTGAACACGGATATTCCTTATGGTGTCGAGATACTGCCCATCTATCAACAGCACGTGGTGGTCGAGCAGGCATCGAACGATTTTCTCGTGAACCTCGCCATGTCGGTGACCATCGTGGTCGCCGTTCTGGGGATTTTCATGGGGTGGCGGGCGGCCATTGTTGTTGGCTCGACCCTGTTACTGACGGTGGTGGGAACGCTGTTGTTCATGTCGCTGTTTTCTATCGAGATGGAGCGGATCTCGCTGGGTGCGCTGATCATCGCGATGGGCATGCTGGTGGACAACGCCATCGTGGTGGCCGAGGGGATGCAGATCTCGATGCTGCGTGGCAAATCCTCACGCGATGCGGCGGAAGAGGTTGCGTCGAAAACGCAAATCCCCCTGCTGGGCGCGACGGTTATCGGCATCATGGCCTTCGCGGGAATTGGCCTCAGCCCGGATGCGACCGGAGAATTCCTGTTTTCACTCTTTGCGGTCATCGGGATCTCGTTGCTGCTCAGCTGGGTTCTGGCCATTACAGTGACACCAATGCTGGGTCACTATTTCTTCAAGCAGGGCAAGGAAGGCGAGATTGACGCCTATGGCGGCATTCTGTTCCGTGTCTATGGTGTTATCCTGCGCTGGGCTTTGCGGTTCCGCTGGTTGGTGGTCGCGGGTCTGCTCGGGATCACGGTCGCCTGCTACGCGGGCTTTGGCCTGATGAAGCAGCAGTTCTTCCCGAATTCGAACACACCCTTGTTCTTCGTCCACTACAAACTACCACAAGGCACGCCGATTGCGCGCACATCCGAGGACATGACCGTTTTCGAAGACTGGCTTGCGGCGCGTGACGATGTCGTCTCCGTGACCACATTTGTGGGGCAGGGGGCGACACGGTTCATGCTGACCTATTCCGCCGAGAAGCCGAACCCGAGTTACGGCCACATGATCATCCGCACCGAAACCCTGGATGACATTCCGGCCCTGCAGGCCGACCTGGAAGCCTTTGGAACCGCGCAATTCCCCGAGGGTGAATTTGGTACCAAGCGGCTCGTGTTCGGTCCGGGTGGTAGTGATCCGATCCAGGCACGGTTCTCGGGCAGCGACCCGGTCATCTTGCGCCAGCTGGCGGACGAAGCGGTTCAGCGGATGGCCAATGCGTCGCCAAACGCGCTGCGTGTTCATCATGACTGGCGCGAACAGGAGTTGGCCGTTCAGCCGATCTACGCAACAGAGCGGGCCCAGACCGCAGGTGTCACACGCGAAGACATCGCCGCGACGCTGCAGTTTTCGACCGATGGGATAACCGGCGGTGTGCTGCGCGACCGGGATCGCCTGATTCCGATCATCCTGCGTCGCCCGGCGGGAGGCGATTACTCGATTGTTGATCAGGTGGTGTACTCGGATCAGTCCGAGAGGTTTGTACCAATTGAACAGATGGTGGACGGATTCGAATACAAATCCCTCAACACGTTGGTTCATCGCCGTGATCGGGTGCTGACCATTACCGTAGGAGCCGACATCCCACCAGACCTGACGGCTGCACAGGTTCACGGCGAAGTTCGTGACGCCATCGAAGCAATTGAGCTTCCCCAAGGCTACAAGCTGGAATGGGGCGGCGAATTCGAGGACTCAAGCGAAGCGCAGGAAAGTCTCGGCAGGCAACTGCCCCTGAGCTTGCTGATCATGGTTCTGATTTCCGTTTTACTCTTCAACGCGATACGTCAGCCGATCATCATCTGGCTGCTTGTCCCGATGTCGGTCAACGGTGTGGTCATCGGGCTACTGGGGACAGGTTTGCCATTTACGTTCACCGCGCTTCTTGGGTTGCTCAGCCTGTCGGGGATGCTGATCAAAAACGGCATCGTTCTGGTCGAGGAAATCGATCTGGTACGTGCAACCGGCAAACCCTTGCGCGAGTCGATCATCGAAGCCTCTGTCTCGCGTCTGCGCCCGGTCATGCTGGCCGCCATCACTACCATTCTGGGGATGGCACCCCTGCTGACAGATGCGTTCTTTGTCTCGATGGCGGTGACCATTATGGGAGGTCTAGCTTTTGCGACCGTACTGACCATGGTCGCGGCGCCGGTCTTCTACCTGCTGTTCTTCAGAAGGGAAGAGAAGCATCAGCTTACCGCTCAACCGGTTGACTAGAAAAGGAAAAGCCCCGGAACTGCTCCGGGGCTTTTTCATGGATTGCGATATTCCTATCCCTGCAATGACTTGACCTCAACATCTCCTTCAGCTTGGGCCTTGATCGCAAGAGCCGCAGCATGGCTTGCCGCTGCTGTGGTGAAATACGGGATCTTGTCGTACAGGGCGATGGACCGGATGACCTTGCTGTCCTCGACCGCCTGCGTCCCCTCGGTGGTGTTCATCACCAGTTGAACCTGCCCGTCTTTCAGCATGTCGGCCACGTCCGGACGGCCCTCATAGACTTTGTTGACCAGATCGCAGGCCACGCCCTGATCGGCCAGCCAAGCCTGCGTGCCGCGCGTGGCGACCAGTGCGAAGCCGCGCTCGGCCAGAACCTGAGCGGCCTCAATCATTGCAGCGGACTTGTCGGCGTCCTTGATCGATATGAAGGCGCGCCCCGAGGAGGGCAGAACCATGCCCGCGCCCATCTGGGCCTTGAGGAAGGCGCGTGGGAAATCGCGGTCCCACCCCATGACCTCACCGGTCGAGCGCATCTCCGGGCCCAGAATTGTGTCGACGCCGGGAAAGCGGGCAAAGGGCAGCACCGCCTCCTTCACCGAGAACCACGGCATGTTGGGATCGGCAAGTGTCATTTGATCCGCGATCTTGGTGTCCTGACCTTCCTGATATGGTGGACGCATAGGGAAATTCGCCAGCTTCTCACCTGCCATGACGCGCGCCGCTATCGACGCAATCGCACTGTCGGTGGCCTTGGCCACAAAGGGCACCGTTCTTGAAGCGCGCGGGTTCACTTCGATCAGGTAGATCTCATCATCCTTGATCGCGAACTGCACATTCATCAGGCCTACAACATTCAGCGCCTTGGCCAGCTTGAACGCCTGATCCTTGATCTGGTCGAGGATTTCCTTTGACAAAGAATAGGGCGGCAGCGAACAGGCTGAATCGCCGGAATGGACGCCAGCCTCTTCGATATGCTGCATGATGCCGGCCACGTGCACGTCGGTGCCGTCACACAGCGCATCCACGTCCAGTTCAACCGCGCCTGCCAGATAGCTGTCCAGCAGAACCGGGCTGTCGCCCGAGACCACAACGGCCTCGTTGATGTAACGTTTCAGTTGGTCCATATCGCGGACGATTTCCATCGCGCGCCCGCCGAGCACGTAAGACGGGCGGATGACCAGCGGAAAGCCGATCTCTTCCGCGATTTCCAGCGCTTCTGCGTCGGTCGACGCGATTCCGTTTTTCGGCTGTTTCAGGTTCAGATCGTTGACCAGAGCCTGAAACCGTTCACGGTCTTCGGCAAGGTCGATCGCGTCCGGCGTTGTGCCAAGGATCGGGATGCCTTCGGCCTCCAGCGCGTTGGCCAGCTTCAGCGGGGTCTGGCCGCCGAACTGAACGATGACGCCATGCAATGTGCCGTTTTCCTGTTCCTTCGTCAGGATTTCCATGACGTGCTCAAACGTCAAAGGTTCGAAATACAGCCGGTCCGAGGTGTCATAATCAGTCGATACCGTCTCGGGGTTGCAGTTGATCATGATGGTTTCATAGCCCGCATCGGTCAGCGCGAAACAGGCGTGGCAGCAGCAATAGTCGAACTCGATGCCCTGACCGATCCGGTTCGGACCCCCACCAAGGATAACAACTTTCTTACGGTCGGAGGGGCGTGCTTCACACTCGACTTCGCCCATCATCGGGGCCTCATAGGTCGAGTACATATAGGGCGTCTGCGCCTCGAACTCGGCGGCGCAGGTGTCGATGCGTTTGAAAACGGCGGTGACGCCCAGATTGCGGCGGGCGCGGCGGACGTTGTCTTCGTCCCGACCCGTCAGGTTGCCCAGACGCGCATCAGTGAAACCCAGCATTTTCAGCCTGCGGATACCGTCTTCGGTCACCGGTAGGCCTTCCTTGCGGACCTGACGCTCGGCTTCGATGATCTCGCGGATGCGGGCCAGGAACCATGGGTCGAACTTGGTGACGCCGAAGATTTCATCGTCGGACAAGCCGTGGCGCATGGCCTGCGCGATCGTGCGCAGACGGTCGGGGGTCTGCTGGCTGATCGCTTTGATCACGGCGGCTTTGTCGTCGGCCTGATCCCAGACACCGACGTTCAGGCCTGGAATTTCAATTTCGTCGAACCCGGTCAGACCGGATTCCATAGAGGCCAGCGCCTTTTGCATGGATTCGTGGATGGTGCGGCCGATGGACATCGCCTCACCCACCGACTTCATGGCGGTGGTCAGGTAGGGTTCGGAACCGGGGAACTTCTCGAACGCAAATTTCGGGATTTTGGTAACGACATAGTCGATGGTCGGCTCGAACGAGGCGGGCGTGACCTTGGTGATGTCATTGTCCAACTCGTCAAGCGTGTACCCCACGGCCAGCTTTGCGGCGATCTTGGCAATCGGGAAGCCGGTTGCCTTGGATGCCAGCGCCGAAGACCGCGACACGCGCGGGTTCATTTCGATGACGACCATACGGCCGTCATCCGGATTGATCGCCCATTGCACGTTCGAGCCGCCGGTCTCAACACCGATCTCGCGCAAAACGGCAATCGAGCCGTTGCGCATGATCTGATATTCCTTGTCGGTCAGCGTCAGGGCAGGGGCCACGGTGATCGAGTCGCCTGTGTGCACGCCCATCGGATCGACGTTTTCGATGGAGCAGACGATGATCGCGTTGTCGGCGGTGTCGCGCACCACCTCCATCTCGTATTCTTTCCACCCCAAAAGGCTTTCGTCGACGAGGATCTGGTTGACGGGCGAGGCATCCATGCCCGAGCGGCAGAAATGAATGTAATCCTCGCGGTTATAGGCCACACCACCGCCGGTCCCGCCCAGAGTAAAGGCAGGGCGGATGATGGCGGGCAGGCCAATCTCTTCCAGCTCGTCCAGTGCCATCTGCACACCAGCATCCAGATCGGCGCTGCCGTCTTCCTTGCGGGGTGCGGTCACGATGGTCGCCTTGGGGTTTTCCAGACCCAGCCGGTCCATCGCCTCGCGGAACAGCTTGCGGTCTTCGGCCATCTCAATGGCGTCACGTTTCGCGCCAATCATTTCGACACCGAACTCGTCCAGCACGCCCATCTCTTCCAGAGCCAGCGAGGTGTTCAGACCGGTCTGCCCACCCATGGTGGGCAGCAGGGCATCGGGGCGTTCTTTCTCGATGATCTTGGCGACAACCTCGGGTGTGATCGGCTCAATATAGGTCGCGTCCGCCAGACCGGGGTCGGTCATGATCGTCGCGGGGTTCGAGTTCACCAGAATGACCCGATAGCCTTCTTCCCGCAGTGCCTTGCAGGCCTGGGCACCGGAATAGTCGAATTCACACGCCTGGCCGATGACGATGGGACCCGCCCCGATGATCATGATCGACTGGATGTCGGTTCTTCTCGGCATGGCCCAATTCCTTCGATTTCCCGCGAGTCAGGGGCACCGCCCAAGCGCCCAAATTGTCCTGCGTTATAGGGACCGCGCGAAAAGGTGCAAGGGGGATCGGAAACAGGGACGAAATTGCCGCTTTCCCCCCTTTCCCCTAGCCGCGTATTGTCTATACCGCGCAACACGGCCAATGAGGATGCAATTGCGTATTCGTTTTGATCAGGGACCAGCCGGGGCAGGCACCTGTTTTGACCAACCGCTCCGGATTATCCGCGCGGAAGAAGCGGAGGAGGTGCCCGCGGCGTTGGCAGCGATAGACGACGCGCGCGCGCAGGGTGGCTGGCTGGCGGGCTATGCCAGCTACGAACTGGGATACGTGTTGGAGCCGTGCCTCTCCGAGCGTTTGCCGAAGGATCGTCGTCTGCCGCTGTTGAGCTTTGGCGTGTATGATCCCCCCAAGACATGTTATTTACCAAAGCCTGCGAGCGGGATTACCGCCTTTCAGCCGCGATGGGACGAAATACGCTATTCTCGTGCGTTTGAGGTCGTCCACGAGGCGATTGGCGCCGGTGACATCTATCAGGCCAACCTGACCTTCCCCATCGATCTGACCGTTCAGGGCGACAGCGGATCGCTGTACGCCGCGCTTGCCGCACATCAGCCCGTTGGACACGGGGCGTTGATCGAGCAGGATGGTCTGCCGGACCTTCTCAGCCGATCACCCGAGTTGTTTTTCCGTACGGACGAAACGGGGCGTATTGAAACGCGGCCCATGAAAGGGACCCAGCCCCGCAGTGAAGATCTGTCCGAGGACGCCCGTCGCCGAAATTTTCTGTCCGTGGATGAAAAGAACCGGGCTGAGAACCTGATGATTGTCGATTTACTGCGCAACGATATCAGCCGCGTGGCCCTGCCGGGAACCGTCAAGGTCCCCGAACTATTCAAGGTGGAAACCTATGCGACGGTGCATCAGATGATTTCGCTGGTACAGGCGCAGCTGCAAATCGGGGCCGCGCTGTCTGATGTTCTGAAGGCTTTGTTCCCTTGCGGCTCGATCACCGGAGCGCCCAAGATACGGGCGATGGAGATTCTGTCGGAGCTCGAGCCCTGGCCACGGGATATCTATTGTGGAACAATCGGCTGGGCCGCACCGGATGGGCGATCTGAGTTCAACGTGGCGATCCGGACCTTGATGGTCGAGCAGGGCACGGCCACGCTGAACGTGGGCGGTGGCGTTGTCTGGGACAGCACTGCCCCTTCGGAATATGAGGAAGCGCTATGGAAGGCCCGCTTTGCGCGCCAATTGAGCCTGATTTCCGCCTGATCGAAACGCTTGGGTACAAGCCTGAACAGGGATTTGTGCGTCAAGCTCGGCATCTGGCGCGACTGGCGCGAACAGCTGCGGCTCTGTCCGTGCCTTTCTCGGAAGAGAAAGCCCTTGATGCTTTGTCCGGGGTGACAGGAGACCTGCCGCTCAGGTGCAGGCTGACCATGGACGCTTTGGGTGTGTTCGACATAACCACAGCCTCATTGGCGCCCAATCCACCCATGTGGCGGGTGGCCATCGCAGACTCGAGGCTATCGTCATCTGATGTCTGGTTGAAACACAAGACAACCCGCAGGGCGATCTACGACGCTGCGCGGGCGTCGATGCCCGAAGGTGTTGATGAGGTTCTGTTCCTGAACGAACGCGACGAACTTTGCGAAGGCTCGATCACGAACCTCTTCCTTTCGACGAAGGATGGGCAAATCCTCACGCCGGCCTTGTCTTGCGGTTTGCTGCCGGGTGTCCTGCGCGAAGAACTGCTGGAAAAAGATACCGTTTCCGAAGCCACGTTGACCTTGACCGATCTGCAAAGCGCACAAATTGTATTCATGGGGAATTCGCTACGCGGGTTGATCCCCGTGGAGTTGGTGGGGCAGTGAATAAAGAAAGCACGATGATCGGCTCTCCGGTGTCGCTGGTGCGGCTGCGCATTGAGTTTGGTCTGTTTTACATTGCGGTGCCCTTGGCTATCGCTGTTCTTTTCCCACCTGACTGGATGTTTCCAGCCCTGTTTGCCTTCACCGGCCTTGGGATCGTGTTGCTGCATTGGACCCCTGGTTTTCACTGGGCCGAGTTGCGTTATGAGTGGGCGAATTGGTCATGGCGCGAAGTGGCTGTTTTTGCGGTCTTCATGTCTGCGTTTTGTATTGCACTGATTCAGATCACCCGACCCGAGGCCGCCTTTTTTCTGTTGCTGAACCGGCCAGAGATGCTGGCGTTTATCTGGATCGGGTATCCGCTGGCCTCAGCGCTGCCGCAGGAACTCTTGTTTCGTTCGCTGTTTTTTCGACGCTATCACGCAATCCTGCCCGATGGGCGCAAAGCCTATGTGCTGAACGCAGCCATCTTTTCCTTTGCCCATCTCATGTATTGGAGCTGGATTGTTGCCGGTATGACGTTTGCGGGCGGGCTTTTGTTCACCTGGGCCTATCGGCGACGCGGGTCGTTTTTCTATGCGGTCTTGCTGCACGCGATCGCTGGCAACATCATTTTTGCCGTCGGATTGGGCGTATATTTTTACTCCGGAAACGTACAGCGCCCGTTTTGACTTTATTCCGCCGCGTCGCGGATTCGATGATGATGCAGATACATGTAATCGCGCGTGAGCGGGACGATATCGCGCCGATGGCCCAGCTGAAGCTGGAATACGGTTTGATCCCGTTCCTCGAACACCAGAATGCACGCCGTCAGGTAGAACCGCCACATTCGGATGAATCTGTCGTCATACATGGCGCGCACCTGATCCAGATTGCGCTCGAACCTGTCGCGCCAATGGCGCAGCGTCTTGGCGTAGTGCAGACGCAGGCTTTCGATATCCAGATACCACAGTCCGGTTTTCGAAATCGGTTCAATCAGCTCGGAAAGCGAAGGCACATAACCTCCGGGGAAGATGTATTTGTTCAGCCACGGAGACTGGTTGGTCGGTGGCCCGTTACGCCCGATTGAGTGGATCAGGGCAACGCCGTCCGGCTTCATCAACTCGGCGACCTTGTCAAAATACGTTTGAAACTGCGGGGCACCCACATGTTCGAGCATTCCGACCGAAACGACACGATCGAATTCGCCCTGTAACTCCCGATAATCCATGAGACGGATATCAATGCGGTCCTGCAAACCGGCATTGCAAATGCGCCGGCTCGCCGTTTCGTACTGGTTTTTTGACAGGGTCAGCCCTGTGACCCGGGCCTTGTGGTCGCGTGCCAGCGTCAGGGCCAGACCGCCCCAGCCGCACCCGATATCGACCACCGTCATGCCGGGTTCCAAATGCAGTTTGCGCGCGATATGCGCTTTCTTGGCGCTTTGGGCCTGTTCGAGGGATGTATTCGGTGCTTCGAAATAGGCGCAACTGTACTGCATGTCCTGATCCAGCATCAGGCGGTAAAACGCGTCGGACAGATCATAGTGATGCGCCACGTTTCGCCGCGACAGATTGCCAGAATTGCGTTGCCTGATGGGGCGTAAGAGATATGCAAAGCTCTCCTGCACGCGCTGAAGGGTCGGCAGGCGCCCGTTGGCGGCGTTTCGAATCGCGATCCGCATCGCGTTTTCCAGCGACCCGTCCCCGGCTGTCAACACACCGTCCATATAGCCTTCGCCGAAACCCAATTCGGGATTGCGTACCAGTCTGGGCAGCAAGGAAGCGTCATGAATGCAAATACGCGCCGTCGGCGCCGTCCCGTCGCCATACGTGTGCGTTATTCCGTCCGGGTACGTCACGTGCAGCGTGCCTTGCGCAATAAACCGCTGCATTATGCGATCGAAAATAGCTTGCCACATGAGCCGAACATCTCCTTTCGAAAAGGCCTGGCTCCCGCAGATGGGGATCAACTATTCAAGTTCACTGTATTGAAAACATACCTCAAAAAATGAATTTGTCTTCCTTTTGGATAACATCACGTGCGACTTGTCGCCGAACCCTTGACTTCCCGTGGGGATCGCGGTGTATCGGCGCGATGAATTTTGCGCCCGAAGGGATATGTTCCATGCACGCCTATCGCAGCCACACCTGCGCCGCTCTGACCGCCGCCAATGTTGGCGACACCGTTCGCCTGTCCGGCTGGGTGCATCGGGTCCGAGATCACGGGGGCGTCCTGTTCATCGATCTGCGTGACCACTTTGGTGTGACACAGGTGTTGTGCGATGGCGACAGCGCGGCCTTTGCCGAACTGGAGAAAGTCCGCTCGGAATGGTGCATCCGCATCGATGGCACGGTCAAGGCGCGTGACGCGGACTTGGTGAACCCGAAGCTGCCGACAGGTGAGATCGAGGTTTACGTGCGTGCGCTGGAAGTTCTGGGTGCCGCCGATGAACTGCCGCTGATGGTCTTTGGTGATCAGGAATACCCTGAGGAAACCCGCCTGCGCTATCGCTATCTGGACCTGCGCCGCGAGGCGATGCAGCAAAACATGACCCTGCGTTCGGACGTGGTCGCCTCGATGCGCCGCCGCATGTGGGATCAGGGGTTTCGCGAGTACCAGACGCCGATCATCACCGCCTCGTCACCCGAGGGCGCGCGCGACTTTCTCGTGCCGTCCCGCCTGCACCCCGGCAAGTTCTATGCGCTGCCGCAGGCCCCGCAGCTGTTCAAGCAGTTGATCATGGTGTCGGGCTTTGACAAATACTTCCAGATCGCACCGTGCTTCCGGGATGAAGACCCGCGCGCGGATCGTTCACCCACCGATTTCTACCAGCTCGATCTCGAGATGTCCTTTGTCGAACAGCAGGACGTGTTCGACACGATCCAGCCGGTTCTGACCGGAGTGTTCGAAGAGTTTGGAGGCGGTCGCAAAGTTGATCAGGACTGGCCGCAGATTTCCTATAAGGATTCAGCCCTTTGGTATGGCACAGATAAGCCGGACCTGCGCAACCCGATCAAAATGCAGGTGGTCTCGGACCATTTCCGTGGATCTGGATTTGCCATCTTTGCCAAACTGCTGGAGCAGGATGGCACCGAAATCCGTGCGATCCCCGCACCGACGGGTGGCAGCCGCAAATTCTGCGACCGCATGAACGCCTTTGCCCAGAAAGAAGGCCTGCCCGGCATGGGTTACATCTTCTGGCGCGATCAGGGCCAAGGGATGGAGGCTGCGGGTCCTCTGGCCAAGAACATCGGCCCCGAGCGCACCGAGGCGATCCGCCAACAGCTGGGTCTGGGCGTTGGTGATGCGGCGTTCTTCCTCGGCGGCAAGCCGAAAGTCTTTGAAAAGGTTGCAGGAAAGGCCCGTGATGTCATTGGTGAAGAGCTCGGCCTGACCGAAAAAGACCGCTTTGCCTTTGCCTGGATCGTGGATTTCCCGATCTACGAGCAGGATGACGAAACCGGCACCATCGACTTTGAGCACAACCCGTTCTCGATGCCCCAGGGTGGGATGGACGCACTGCAGGGCGATCCGCTGGACGTGCGCGGCTATCAGTATGATCTGGCGTGCAACGGGTATGAGCTGGTCTCGGGTGCGATCCGGAACCACAAGCCCGAGATCATGCTGAAAGCCTTTGAACTGGCCGGCTATGGCGAGGAGGAAGTCAAAAGCCGGTTTGGCGCGCTTTACAATGCCTTCCATTTCGGCGCTCCGCCGCATGGGGGCTGTGCAGCGGGCATCGACCGGATTGTGATGCTGCTGGCGGACGAGGCGAACATCCGCGAAGTCATGATGTTCCCGATGAACCAACGTGCCGAGGACCTGATGATGGATGCCCCGTCTGACCCGACATCGGATCAGTTGATGGAACTGGGGTTAAGGATCATCCCGCAAGACTGATGTGAAACCGCTCGCTAGGCGCGGGCGGCTTGTTTCGAAGGCAAGACCTGATCCCGACATAGCTGCTTGAGCCGGGTATGACCTGGTGGCTCTGCACGGGCTCACCTGCTGCGGATGCCATAAAAAGTCGGAAGTCGGATTAGTCCAGCGGGTTACCCAGCGACTCGCGATTGATCCGAATGCTGCGCGCAGCATGACGTGTTTGACGGTACATCCAAAAACACACCAGCGACGCGGTGATGAAATACGCTGTCACCATCTCAAATCGCCTCCCGCTGTTCCAGACGATTTTGCACAAGGCCTGCGACCTGAGCGGCCTGAGCCGTGACTGGGGTGCCCTGCGCGCGCGAGGCGGCAAGCCGCCGGGCGGCTTCCGCTAGAACCATGTCGTCTGCCTCACGTGCGACGCCGCGCAGAAACTGAGCTGCATAGTCCAGTGTGCGGGCGTCGTTTGGCCCAGTCAGCACATCTGCGATATGGGCCATGTCATCCTGATAGGCCATCGGATCGGGGCGTATAACCTCGTCCCGGACCGAGTGGAGGTCACTTGGGCGCCGGTCCTCAGGCAGGAGTTGCAAGATTGATTTCTGAAAATAAGACATTGATTTTATAGGTTTGGACAGGAAACCATCCGCGCCCGCGTTGAGGGCCGCCGGTTCATTGCAATCGTCGCCCGACATGCCCAGTATCGCGCCGATACGGGGGGAGGCGTCTGCGAGATCGGCAAGCAGATCGGCCCCTGACCCATCTGGCAGCCCCATATCAACCAGAATGACAGAAGGACGATAAATCTGCAGATGACGCCGTGCGGATTTAAGACAATCTGCCCGCCGGATGCGCGCGCCGCTGTACAAACACATGAGACGTATCACATCACAGGCATACCGGCTGTCTTCGACAACCAGAATGGTCTGACCCAGCAAGGGCCGTCTTGCGGTGGGCATGGCGGCCGCGGTGGCGAATGGGTCCGAATCGTCCATGGCAGGTCTCCTCTTCAGCAGATGCTTCACGCTAGGAACTTCTGGCTAACACAGGGTTAACGGGCGATTTGGCGCACTTGTCCTTTGGCGGGACTGGCCCCATAACCCATGCAACGCAGAACGAAAGGAAACTGTCATGATCGGTCGCCTGAACCACGTCGCCATTGCCGTTCCGGATCTCGAGGCGGCGTCCGAGCAATACCGGAGTGCGCTGGGCGCCAAGGTCGGTGCGCCTCAGGATGAGCCGGATCATGGCGTGACCGTTGTCTTTATCGAACTACCCAATACCAAAATCGAACTGCTTTATCCGCTAGGCGACGACAGCCCCATCAACGGATTTCTCGAAAAGAACCCTGCAGGTGGTATTCACCACGTGTGTTACGAGGTCGAAGACATCCTGGCGGCGCGCGATCATCTCAAGGCCACGGGTGCACGTGTTTTGGGGTCGGGTGACCCCAAGATCGGCGCGCATGGCAAGCCGGTGCTGTTCCTTCACCCCAAGGACTTCAACGGCTGCCTGGTCGAGCTTGAGCAGGTGTAATCTAATCCCGGAGGCCCCGAAATGACCATCACCGCTGCCCTGGTCCTGTTTGCCGTCATCTGGTTTCTAACGCTGCTTGTGGTTTTGCCCATTCGCATCAAGACGCAAGGTGACCTGGGCGAAATCGTTCCCGGCACGCATGCGGGTGCCCCGGAAATCCATCACATGAGGAAAAAGCTGTGGATCACCACCGGCGTGACCGTCGTGCTGTGGGCCATCATTGCGGGCATTATTTTGTCGGGCATGATCTCGGTGCGGGATTTCGACTGGCTGAATCAGCTCGAACCCCGCGAGTGACCTTTAGGGTCGCTCACTCGCAAGGTTGTGAAAAATATGAGTGAACGTGGCAGCGCCGATGATCGGGATGATCAGGTTCACCAGCGGGATGGACAGCGGGATGGCCATCAGTGTACCGGCGACCCAAACGGTTGTTGAGTGCTTGGCCCGAAGTTGCCGCGCACCCTCGCGGCCCAACCTGCGCATGGCGGCCAGCGTGAAATACTCCCGGCCCAACAGAAATCCGTTCATGGCCCAGAAGATAAAAGGCGCCAGCGGTGTGAACATCACATACAGGATCAAGGCCAGAATGTTGGCCACGATTAGGACGCCCAGGAAGCTTACGCCATCCCACAACGCTTCGGAAAACGGTATCCTGGGGGCGGCAGGTAAACTGGCGTAGTGCTTGTCCTCGACCGCCTGCGCGACTTCATCAAGAAATATCGAAGTGATCGCAGAGGCTACAGGGACCATTAGGAAAACGGGCAGCACCAGGATGAGAAGAATACCCGAGTAGTTCAGCACATCGTTCAGCCACGGTACCGCACCGATGAAAGGCAGGGAAATCTCATTGCCCGACAGAGAGTTGATGAACCAGATCGCTCCTGCACAGGCGACTACTAACAAAAGGATCGTCAGACCCACACCGCGCAACAAAACTGCCCGGAACTTGGGGTCGCCAATTTGACCTAATGCGGCAAAGAAGCTGTTCAGAATGATCATTCCGTGACCCATTCCGTCAGCGCGGCTATGTCCGGTCGCGGACGTTCGGGTGGCGTGCGGCCCTCTGTCGCGATGTGGATCAGCCCGGCCAGACGCTCGTTATCCGCCAGCCCCAGCGCCTTTTTACAGAAGTCGCGATCATGCGATTGCCACCCTGACAACCAGTTTGCGCCCCAGCCAGCAGCCAGCGCTGCGTTCAGCAAAGCCAGGCAAACGGCGCCCGTCGAATAAGTTTGCTCGATGGCGGGGATCTTGTCCGATTGTTTTTGCACTTCGATCACGGCAACCGCCAGAAGACCCATCTCGAATTGGGTGCGCGCCTTGGCGATATCCTCGGGGCTCTTGCCCAAAGCGCGCCCGCATTCCTCGGTCAGGTCGGCCAATCGTGGCATAGCGCCCTTCTGGATCACGATGAACCGCCAGGGTTCAAGCTTTCCGTGATCCGGGCTCCGCGCCGCAGCGGTCAACAACGGAAGCAACTCGTCTCTGGTAGGGGTTGGCTCGACCAGCGTCTTCGCAGGGCGGGACCGGCGCGATTGCAGAAATTCAAGGGCAGCCGGGTTCTTCAGGGACATATGTTAACTTCCTTTACATGATCCGTCTGTAATTTGGTCGGCAGTGCCCTGGTTTCAAGGGCATCGGAGCAGGTTTCACGGATCAATTTCACCCCGGGGCCGCACATGCAAGGACATAGGAGTCAATGTATTGCCAACGGCCAACTCGAAATGGGACACAATGCGAATACCCGAATTCCAACGGATTAGCTCTAAGCTGAACAAGTCGGCACATTCCATGTCGTTCCGCGAAAAATACGCGCGAAACCGCGAGTGCCTAGGAGTCCTGACGCTGAGATTCGCGAATCTGATAAACCCCTTCGGGCAGGTCCAGCGCAGCCGCCAGGTCGCGGACCTGTTCCGGTGACAGGGTGATCTTTTGGATCTGTTCCGTACGCGGGTCCAACTGTTCCAAAGTTACGCATTCCGCGAAACTGTTGATCACCACGTCCTCTTGCAGCGGCTTTGTGCCTTCATCCACCAGAGTAATGACTGTCGAGTCGAATTCATGCTCAATAGAAAACATACGCGCAGAGTGCAGGTCGATGGCACCCATTGCAACCCGTTGATTGGCGTACTGCGTATGGTCGCGCCGGATTGGCTGCGTTATGTTGGGTATGCAGCACGACTGGCCTGAGGGAAACGGAATGCGCGGCTTGATTTTCTTACTGGTTTCGCTGCTTTTGGTGGCCTGCGATACGGAGACACTCCGTGTACAGCCTGCGGACGAGTGGGATGTGTCGGTTCCCGGCACACAAGTCACCGTCGAAACATTCCGGGAGGTCAGCCGGGCGATCGGGGCCGAGGCTAAAACTCAGTGTCTGCGTCAGGCCAGACGCCAGAATTGTGATTTCAGAATCCTGGTCGATCTGAACCCAACTGCGCCAGCCAACGCATTCCAGACCTTGGATGAAAACGGGCAACCGGTGATCATTTTTACACGTTCGATGATTCGGTCTGCCCAAAATGCCGACGAGCTTGCTTTTGTCATGGGGCACGAAGCGGCGCACCATGTGCTTGGACATATTGCCCGGCAATCCGAGAATGCCAGCGCAAGCGCGGCCACGTTCGGGGATCTGGCACGGTTGCGCGGTGCCAACGATGCCGAGATCGAAGAGGCGCAGCAGTTGGGCGCGAAGGTTGGTGTGCAGGCCTATGTAAAGGACTTCGAACTCGAAGCGGACCAATTGGGCACCGTCATTACCTACAAGGCGGGATACAACCCGTTGGTCGGCGCCAAGTTTTTTGACCGAATTCCAGATCCCGGAGACAGGTTTCTGGGATCGCACCCGCCAAACGCTGAGCGCGTTGAGATCGTATTGGAAACAGCGAAATCTCTGGGTCTGACTCAGTGACGGTTGTAACGCGGCTGGGGGTCGTTCTCACGGATCGTGGGTCCAAATATGCTGTATCGGGCGCGCCTGTCAGGTCAAGAAGCGAGGTTGACGCTGCATTGGTTGCTCTCAAACTCGACAAGAACTATGCAAAAGCCACGCACAACACATGGGCTGCCATCCTGCCGACCGGTGGCCTGAAGGCAGATGACGGGGAAAGCGGCGCTGGGATGGTGATTCTGCGTATGATGGAGCGGGCCGGCCTGAGCAACCACGTGATCATAGTAACCCGCTGGTACGGTGGCAAAAAACTGGGCGGTGATCGTTTTCGCCGGGTGCAGGATGCAACGCGTGCCTATCTGGATCACATCAGCATCAGGCCTTGACCTGTATCAAAGGCTTTGGTGGCCCAAGCCGGTACCCTGATTCCCAAGCACAAATGGGAAAGGACACCGCATGCCCAGCCGAGAAACCCTGCGACTTCACGCCGGACTGGTTGACGATATGGCCAGTATGCTCGACGTCGACCTCGAAGCTGCCGCCATCGGCGGGAACATCACGATTGATCAGATTTCCGATGCTGTCATCAACTGCGCGGCATGCCCCAATCCTGATCATTGCCAGGATCTCCTGAACCAGACCACCGCAATGGAACGAACACCGGAATACTGCAGAAATCAGGAGTTGCTTCATAAGCTGATGCCATGAGCAGAGACATGCATATGCCGCACCTTGGGGACGTCATGACCCATCTTCGGCTTGTCTTGCGGATGGGCCAAGTCACCGGCACGGATATCGTCGCGGCGCATCGTCGCGGAACCCTGAGCCAGAGAGACTGGGCCGACATGATTCAGTTCTGCAGGGGATGTTCATGGGCACGGGATTGCCCGGAATGGCTGAAAAGACATGAAACCGTCGTAGATGCCCCGTGTACCTGCCCAAACCGGACACGATTTGCGGCGCTAAAATCTACTCAGATGAGGGAAGACTGATGCGGCACGTACCTTTGGGAGATATCGAGAAACATTTCTGGCTGACACGGTCTGTCGCACGGTGCGTGGGCGTCTCGCTCACCGACGCAATGGCCGAAGGTCAGCTTTCTCCGGAGGGCTATGCCGAGTTGGTCACCCGTTGCCGCGCGTCCCAATGCAACGGTCGCTGCGAAGCCTGGCTGGCTTCGCAGCATGAACTTGCGGCCTCAGCCCCGGAGTTTTGCGCAAACGCCGACACCCTGAATGCGCTTTCGGAGCGTTTAAAGCCGGGAGTGTGACCCGTCGCATAGTGGCGTCTTGGAAGAATGCTTGCAGCCGCAAAAGAAAACCTTTTTGCTCTCTTCCGCCGTATACTTAACAGGTTCCAGCCCGGTTCCATTGTGCGAGCCATCGCAGAAAGGCTGCCGTTTGGATTTGCCGCACGCACACCAGAAGTAGTTTTTCCCTTCCTCGACGTCGACCGGAAAAGGTGAGGTCTGGGCAATAATCGGTGCGTCTGACATGTGGCTACTCCGTCTTTGGCTGATGTCGTGGCAACAGTTTAGAGCCATGGGCGGAAAAGGGTAGCGGGACACGTTACCACAGGGATTGTGATGGGCTGCGCAGGCATGGTTTCGCCTTCCTTCATGCTCATGCGACCGATGCTGTTGCCAGAATGAACTGCACCTCGTATTCTGGGAACGGCCCCGAAAAACTGGGCAATATCAGAAAAGTAATAGAGGATTGACGGACATGAAACTCAAACTCGCTGCCGTTGGCGCATTTGCTCTGATCCTGACTGCCTGTGCGCAGCAGGAAGAACCGACCCCGGTTTTTGTTCAGCCCAGCTATGACAAGGCCGGTACGCCCAGCTGCCCAGGCGGGTATGAACTGGCAACAACCGAAGCAGGCCAGACCGTCTGTAACCCGGTTACTCAATAAGTGTTCCGCAGGCGGTCCTGTTCGGGACCGCCTGCACACAGTCCGCAAGGAAAGCCGCCTTTTTGGGGTGGTTTTTTCGTGCCCGTCTCGTGCCAGACAACAATCCTGCCCCACGGATTATGAGCTGTAGGCCCTAGGACCGATGTTGTACTTCTTTTCCCGCCTAAAGGACCGGACCCGTTGGAGCTGGCAGGGTGTGCTGGCAACCTGGAAAGCGGAGTACTCGTTCCGGGTCTGGACGTGGGCAAACCTGATTTCAGTCATACTGGCGCTTTGGCTGCCAATAGGTGCCGCCGAACGCGCGCTGGTCCTTGTACTCGGCATCCTGGTGCTGGTGGCCGAGCTGTTCAACACAGCCATTGAGCGTGCGGTAGATCACACATCTGTTGATCATCACGAACTGGCCGGTCAGGCCAAAGATGCGGCCAGCGCCGCGGTTGCGCTGACAGCCATAGCGGCAGGAGTTGCATGGGTCGTGGCTTTGCTTGGGCTACTTTAAAAACAGATTGGCCTCACCCGGATCAGACCGCCTTGCCCCAAAGATCATACTCACCGGCTTCATCCACCACCACGGTCAGGATGTCACCCGCTTTAAGGTTATCGAATCCTTCATCGATGAACAGATTCCCGTCAATCTCAGGGGCGTCGGACTTGGTGCGGCAGGTGGCGGCCTGATCGTCGACCTCATCCACGATCACGTCGATCGTTTGCCCGACCTTGGCCTGCAGCCTGGCTTCTGAGATGGCTTGTGCCTTTTGCATGAAGCGCTCCCAGCGGTCCTGCTTGACATCATCAGGGACATGGTCGGGCAGGGCGTTTGATCGCGCACCGGCAACGTTTTCGTACTGAAAGCAGCCAACGCGATCCAGTTGGGCTTCATCCATCCAGTCCAGCAGGGTCTGGAATTCGGCTTCGGTTTCTCCGGGATATCCGACGATGAAAGTCGATCTCAGGGTGATATCGGGGCATACCGCGCGCCAGGCGCGAATTTCTTCCAGCGTCCTGGCAGAAGCCGCTGGGCGCGCCATGCGCTTCAGAACGTCCGGGTGCGCGTGCTGAAACGGAATGTCCAGATAAGGCAACAGGTTGCTGCCCGCATCCGCCATCATCGGAATCAACTCACGCACATGCGGGTAAGGGTAGACATAGTGCAGGCGTACCCAGGCCTCCATCTGGCCCAGCTCGCGCGCCAGGTCGGTGATATGGCTGCGAACGTCGCGGTCTTTCCACGGGTTTGTGTCGTATCTGCGGTCGAGCCCATAGGCGGAAGTATCCTGAGAAATCACGAGGAGTTCCCGCACACCGTTTTCGACCAGCTTTTCCGCCTCGCGCAGGATCGCATGGGCCGGGCGGCTGGCCAGTTTGCCCCGCATATCGGGAATGATGCAGAATTTGCACTTGTGGTTACAGCCCTCGGATATCTTGAGATAGCTATAGTGGCGTGGCGTCAGTTGCACGCTGCTGGCAGGCAGCAAATCCACGAATGGATTTGGGTCTGGCGGCACGGCGGCGTGCACGGCATCCAAAACCTGCTCGTACTGGTGCGGCCCGGTGACGGCCAGAATTCGGGGATGGTGTTCGCGAATATAGTCGGGCTCGGCCCCCAGACATCCTGTGACAATGACTTTGCCGTTTTCTACCAATGCCTCGCCGATGGCATCCAGTGATTCCGCCTTTGCGCTGTCAAGGAACCCACAGGTATTCACGATCACGGCATCGGCACCCGCATAGTCGGGCGATATGCCGTATCCTTCGGCCCGTAACCGGGTCAGAATGCGCTCGCTGTCGACCAAGGCCTTGGGACAGCCCAGTGAGACCATGCCTATGGTGGGCTGGTCGGAATGCGGCGTTTCGGTGATCCGGGCGGCAGGTGCAAGGTCCGGACGGAGGTTCGGCGGATTTGTTGTCATTGCGCGGCATATAGTGAGGAACACTTCCCCTTGCAAATACCACGCGCGGTCAGAATGATAAAACACAAGACAAGCCCAAAGGCGGAGAGCTGAAAATGAAATGGCTGTTGCGCATCCTGTTCATTCTTGTGGCGGTTTTCGGGCTGGTTGTTGGCGCTTTGCTGTTGATGCCCGGCGACAAACTGGCGGACATTCTGGCGGAACAGGTGCGGGCGGAAACCGGACGGGAGTTGACGCTGTCGGGGGATGTGCACTTGTCCTTCTGGCCCGTTCTAGGGATGGAAACCGGACCGGTCACCTTTGGAAATGCCCCGTGGGCGGGGCCCGAACCGATGCTGAGCGCTGACAGCCTTGCTGTGGGTGTTGATGCTGCGGCCTTGATTGCGGGAGATCTGCGGATCAAACGGGTGTTTGCCGACAACCCGGTGTTGCGGCTGGAACTGTCAGAGGGACGCGGCAATTGGGAACTGGGTGCACCTGCCAGCCCGCCATCGACAGGAGGTGGCAGTGGTGCGTCCACAGCCGACGATGCAAAACCGGTGACGCTGGATCGTCTTGAACTGACAGACGCGCGGCTGATTTACATCGAAGACGGCGCAACCAAGCTGGATTTTGCAGACGTCGTCCTGTCGGCAAGTTGGCCGGATGTCACGGCACCGATGGTGATGGAGGCAGGTATGCCCGTTCCCGGCGGCGAAGTGCAAGTCGACCTTAAAATACCGGATTTGCCAGCCTTTTCGTCCGGGACGGTGACACCGTTGGAACTGGCGTTGAAGGCACCGGGTGGTGAGATCGGTTTTGACGGGCGCGTGAATCTGGCCGGTGAAATGGATGGCAAAACACAGGTTGTGACAACCGACACCGAAAAGATGCTGGCTGCCTTCGGACAGGCGGGCGTGTCTGTGCCACTGGGTTTGGGGCGGGTCGCAAGTGTTTCCGGACACATGACCTATACGAAGGACGGGCGCGTTTCTTTGCGCGACATGATCGCCAAACTGGATAGCAACCAGTTCGCAGGCGAGGCCGATATCGCAATCTCGAACCCACCACAGATCACGGCACGGCTGAACACCGGCGATCTGGACCTTTCGAATTTTGATGACGGCCAGGCACCTGCTTCTGGCAACGGTTCGGGCACCGCAACCTCTGCGGGCAGCGGCTGGTCCACAACGCTGATCGATGCGTCATCCTTGTCGCTTGCAAACGGTAAAATCAGGCTTACCGCTGACTCGATTGCGGTTCCGGGACTGAAATTTGGGCCGAGCGATCTGACGCTGAACCTGGATCGCGCGCGTGCGGTTTTAGAGATGCATCCCGCCTCGCTGTTTTCGGGCCAACTCAACGGTCAGGTGGTCGCGAACAATCGCAATGGCCTGTCGGTTGGGGGAAATCTGAAAGCATCGGGGATAGACATGCAGCAGGCCCTGTCGGCACTGGGGGGCATCAAGCGGCTGTCGGGAACCGGATCGGGCGCAGTGGAGTTTCTGGGTGTCGGACAAACCGAAGATCAGATCATGCGCTCGCTCAGTGGCAAAGGAAGTATCGATGTCGGGAAAGGCGTGATTTCCGGCTTTGATCTGGACCGTCTGATGGGGCGCGGTACGGGATCCGGCGGCACGACGGTGTTCAACAGTATGACAGCCAGTTTCACCATCGACCAAGGTGTTCTGACCAACAACGACCTGTTGATGTTGCTGAACAATTTCCGAGCCGATGGCACAGGCACGGTCAACATAGGCGGCCAGAGCATCGACTATCTGTTCACGCCCGTTGCCTTGCGGGCGAACTCTGGTCAAGGCATCTCGGTGCCGGTGCGTATCGTTGGTCCGTGGAGCGATCCTTCGATCAAACCTGATCTTACGAAAGTCATCGAAGCCGCGGCGGAAGGAAAAATCAAAGATCTTGAGACAGACGCCAAGCAAAAGGTTCTGGACAAGGTCGGTAACGAGTTGAACACCACGATTACAGACAGTGATCAAATCGAAGACGCCCTGAAGAACAAACTTGAGGAAGAGGCCAAGAAAGGACTGCTAAAGCTGTTCGGCGGTGACTGAATATCTGCCGCACGAACCTTGGGGGGTAGAATGCCCCCCGTTTCAGATGGTCTGATCGTAGTCGCCCACGTCGGGCTCAGTCCGGATGACGGCGTCGATATCTGCGAATATCGCGCGCATCTCATCCTCGCTTTCGCTGCTTTCACACACGACAACCAGATTTGGCGTGTTCGATGACGCCCGCACCAGGCCCCAGCTGCCATTGTCCAAAATGACACGGGCGCCGTTGACGGTGACGACCTCCTTGATCGACCGGCCGGCAAAACTCTCACCGGCCTCCGCTTTGGCCACCAGCTTATCAACCAGCCGCTGCAGGATGTCGTATTTTTCAGTGTCAGCAGCATAGGGTGACATCGTCGGGGTGGACCATGTTTTGGGCAGCGCTTTGCGCAAGTCCGACATGCTCTTATCCGGGTTGCGGTCCATCAGTTTGCAGATTTCTACGGCGACCCGCATCCCGCAGTCATATCCGCGCCCGATGGGCTCAGCCAGAAAGTAGTGGCCGGACTTTTCGAACCCGGCGAGCGCGCCGATGTCCTTGACCCGACGCTTCATGTGGCTGTGGCCGGTTTTCCAATAATCCGCCCTGACGCCCTGCGCCTGCAACTCTGGGTCGCTGGCAAACAGACCGGTCGATTTCACGTCTGCGACAAAGGTTGATCCCGGGTAGAGCTTGGCCAGATCCCGGGCCATGATCACACCGACCTTGTCGGCAAAAATCTCTTCGCCTTCATCGTCGACCACGCCACAGCGATCGCCGTCACCGTCAAACCCAAGCGCGAGATCAGCGCCGCTGGATTTCACTGAAGCGGCCATATCATGCAGCATTTCCATGGCCTCGGGGTTTGGGTTGTAGTTCGGGAAAGTGTAGTCCAGCCGGTTGTGGCTGGGTACAATCTCGACCCCAATGCGTTCGAAAATCTCAGGCGCAAAGGCGGACGCGGTGCCGTTACCGGTCGCACATACAACCTTCAGCGGCCGCGACATTTTGAAATCGCCGACCAGATCGTCGATATAGGCTTCTTTCACACCCTCGACGAACTCATAAGATCCGCCGGTTCGGGCAACTCCTTCGCCGTTCAGGACAATATCGCGCAGCTCTGCCATTTCGTCCGGGCCGTGCGTCAACGGACGCTCGAAACCCATTTTGACCCCGGTCCAGCCGTTTGGATTGTGGCTGGCGGTCACCATCGCCACGGCAGGCACGTCCAGATGGAACTGCGCGAAATACGCCATCGGGCTGAGTGCGGGGCCGATATCCTTGACCTGAATCCCGGCCTGCATCAGCCCCAGGATCAACGCGTTCTTGATGGCCAGCGAATAGTCGCGATAGTCGTTACCCACCGCAATGACGGGCTCAATTCCGCGCTTGTGAATCTGGGTGCCCAGTCCCAAACCAAGGGCGGTCATCCCCGGCAGATTGATCTCATCGGGGTATTTCCAGCGCGCGTCATATTCCCGGAACCCTGTGGGTCTGATCATCGCGTCGCGCAGAAAGCTCCAGGTGTTGGGGGTCACCTCGGGGATTGGTTTGGTCATAACAAATCTCAATGGTTAAATCTGAATTGGGTTGGCCTTGGCCAACGCATCAAAGCGCATCAATGTGTCAACAAGGTGGGGCATCTGATCAAGGTAGATCATATTTGGCCCGTCACACGGCGCGTTGTCCGGGTCCTGATGTGTCTCCATGAATACTGCAGCAGCGCCGACTGCCACCGCGGCACGGGCCATCACAGGTGCAAACTCGCGCTGACCACCGGACGAGCCTCCGTGACCACCGGGTTGCTGCACCGAATGGGTGGCATCCATCACGACCGGATATCCGGTCTGCGCCATTTGAGGGAGCGAGCGCATGTCGGCGACCAGAGTGTTATAGCCAAAGGTCGTGCCGCGTTCGGTCAACAGGATGTTCCGGTTTCCGGTGCTCTCGATCTTGGAGACGATGTTGGGCATCTCCCACGGGGCCAGAAACTGGCCTTTTTTGACGTTGATCACGGCACCTGTGTTGCCCGCAGCCAGCAGCATGTCTGTCTGGCGGCACAAGAAAGCCGGGATTTGCAATACGTCCACCGCCTCAGCGGCAACAGCGCATTGCGCTTCGGTGTGAACATCGGTCAGGACCGGAATACCCATCGTCTTGCGGATATCGTCCAGAACCTGCAGTCCGGCCTCAATCCCCATGCCGCGTTTGCCGGACAATGAGGTGCGGTTGGCCTTGTCATACGAGGCCTTGAAAACATACTGCGCGCCCGCAGCATCACAGGCCTCTTTCATGGTGCCCGCGATCATCTGCGCATGGTCTGCCGTTTCAAGCTGACATGGGCCCGCAATGATGGTCAGCGGAAGATCGTTGCCGACGGTCAGGTCGGAGATTTTTACATGTTTCATGGGTCTTACGAGGATACCTGTTCACGAAGGACCGACGCGGTAAGCGAGATCATCAGGTAGATACCAGCAAACAACAGGAAAGCCAAAATCGTATTTTCGAACTTGCGCGGATAGCTGGGTTCCTGGCTTGGAACGGGGTTCACGGAGACCGTCAGATACCGTACCTGACGGTTCGCCTCGGTGCGTGTGGTTTCCATATGCTGCATCGCGGTTTGCAGCATCATGTCGCGCGCTACCAGATCGGCCTGAGCCATCTGAATTCGCACGCTCAGCCGGGCCAGCGAGTTTTCGCCGGCGGAGGCATCCAGCATCTCGGCATTCAGGTCCGCGAGTACTGTCTCCAGACGGGCGATATCACCGCTGACGCCGTCAACCTTGGCCTGATTGGGGCGCAGGTTATCTTGCAGAGCTGCCAGTTCAAGCTCTTTGTCCTGCAGCAGAATCTCGATTTCGTTGATACGGGCCCGCAAGCTGGCAATCACGTTCTCAGGATCAAGCACAGCGCCCTGAAGTTGAAGTTCGATCAGATCTTCCTGCGCCTGCCGGCGCGACTCCTGCGCTGATTCAAAGCTTTGCAGCGCATCACGCATCTGATCTTCGCGTTTCTTCTCGGATAGGGCATTGACGCGGTCTTCGGCATAAGAGATGAGTCGCTCGGAAAACTCGGTCGAGGTCTGGGCATCCGGGGCTGCAACCTCCATTCGGATGACGCCTTCGGTGGGATCGTATCCGATGGTAATCATGCGTTTGTACAGCTTGTACGCATCTTCCAATGTGGCGTCTGGTGCCAGCCTCTGGACGGGATCGATCCAATCCTGCTTGAAAACATCGGAAAATCCGGCGTCGCGATCCAGCAACAGCAACGCTTCTTTAGATTCGAGGAACGACTGGACCGAGATCGAATCCTGGGTCGTGGCAAATTGTGTTCCCGCCAACAGGCCGCCAATCGCGCCGGGTCCGCCATCGGCCTGCAGAATCAGGAATTCTGAATCACTGGCGTACATCGGGGTCGCGACGCGATAGAAATAGTATCCGACGATCAGCGTCGGCAGCAGCACGAAGACCGCCAGTCGCGCGAACAACGTAAAGAGTTTGCGCCTGCGTCTGCGTGCGATGTCCTTTTGAATCTGGCCAATCTCAAGGTTGCGGCGTTCAGACGGGCTCAGTTCCGGACCGGGCAGGTTCGGTTGTTTACCTTGGACGGGTTCCGGCAACTGGATTTTGACGTCGCCCTTGGACGCTGTGTCTGCGTCTTTGTCCACCCGCTTCGCCGTCGCTAGGTCCAACAGATTGGTGCGCTCGAAAGGGTCGATACCTTTTTTGCGCAACAGCCGCACGGCGTCATAATCTGATGTCGCGGCCAATCCGTGTTTCTGCGCCAATCGTCGTGCGATGCGCAACTGGCGCCCCGTCAGCCCTTCGCGCTTGATGTCATCCAGTTCCGCGCTGGGTTGAGAGTCAATCGATGCGGCCGTGTTTTGCGTGGCGCCGCGGATGCGCGCGATCGCGTCCGCACGTGCCTCGGCTGTGCCTTCGCTTTGCCTTTGGCGCCGCCAGTTGTATTTTTTAACCTTGGGTTTCGTAGTCATATAACTGCTTTGCCTCTTCCAAGGTTTCAAACATGTAAAGCTGCCCGTCCAACAGAACTGCGGCCTGCTGCGCGAATTTCTCAAGGGTGGAGGGGCTGTGGGACACGATCACCAGTGTCGTGGTGCGCAATCGCTCCTGCAGGATGGACCCCGCCTTCTTGTTGAACTCCACATCCGTTGTCGCGGGCATGCCCTCGTCAATCAGGTACATGTCAAAGTCCAGCGCCAACATCAGAGAAAAGGTGAACCGCGCCCTCATCCCCGAAGAATAGGTTGCAAGCGGCTGGTTGAAGTATTCACCCAATCCGCACAACCACTTGCAGTAGGCTTCGACATAGTCCGGGTCCATGCCATAGATTTTGGCGATGTAGCGCGCATTTTCCAGCGCCGACATCTTGCTGGACACACCGCCCGTGAATCCCATCGGAAAAGACACCCTGCATTCCCGCCGGATAACGCCTTCATCAGGTTTCTCAAGCCCGGCCATCATATTGATTAACGTGGTTTTTCCGGTTCCGTTCGGCGCCAGAACACCGAGAGACTTGCCGATTTCGATGCGAAACGACACTTGATCCAGAATCACCTTGCGGCGCGTCCCGGTCCAGAAGGATTTGCTGACATTCTCGAATTCAAGCATTCGCAGCCTGCTGCTCAGTCCGTTTGTGTGTCGCTCGTTAGGGTGGCGATGAAACGTAGTCTTTATCGGCCCATGTTGGCCACATTATGTCGAATTATGAAACAAATGATCAATGCATGTCGGAAACCGACCGCCTCGGCTGGTGTTTTCGAGCCGCCGGGGCCGTTGTTTTGAACTTACTAGCGGGATGATTATCTTTGTCTCAGGATGCGGATCGAATTGGATGCAGGAAGGGTTGTGAACAGATGAATAGTTTGGCCCGGGAAATCGCCTCTTGCCGTTTGTGCGCGCCGGAATTTGCGCAAACGGCGACGGCGCATGAACCGCGCCCGGTGGTTTGGTTCCGGCCGGGAACCCCGATCATGATCGCCGGGCAGGCACCGGGTGCGCGCGTGCACGACTCCGGTCAGCCCTTTACGGATCCGTCCGGAGATCGGTTACATGACTGGTTGGGTGTTGATCAGACCGTGTTTTATGACCGTTCACGGGTATCTATCGTGCCGATGGCCTTCTGTTTTCCCGGCTACGATTCTCGAAGCGCGGATTTGCCACCTCCGGCTATTTGCCGACGGACATGGCATGATCGGGTGATGCAGGCGTTGGGGCAGGTTCCGTTGACGGTTCTGGTCGGCGGCTATGCGCACAAGTACCATCTGGGAACGCGGGGGTCTGTGACGGAAACCGTTCGAAACTGGCAGGACCAAGCGCCGCAGGTCTTTGCCTTGCCTCACCCATCTTGGCGCAATACGGCATGGCTGAAGAAAAACCCCTGGTTCGAAGCCGAGCTGTTGCCGGTTCTCCGGGCCAGGGTGCAAGAGGTGCTGAATGACTGAAACCACGGCGCTGGATGCCGCCCATGCTGCCATGCAGGCCGCCTCGCAGGATGACAATGCGAGGTTGAAATTCTTTGAACGTCTGGCGGATAACGAATTGTTTCTGATGCTGACCGAAGAGGCGCGGGGCAACAACATTTCGCCAGAGCTGTTTGATGTGGCGGACGGGCGTTTTGTTCTGGCCTTTGATCGCGAGGACCGGCTGGCGCAATTTGCGGGTCGCCCGGTGCCGTATGTGGCGCTTTCCGGACGTGCCCTGTCCTCCATGCTGGCCGGTCAGGGGATCGGGCTTGGCCTGAACCTGGACGTTGCTTCCTCGTCCATGCTGATTCCCGCCGAAGCGCTGGGTTGGCTGGCAGAAACGCTTCAGCACGGCCCCGAGGAGGTGCAGGAGCGGCTGACGGAGTTCCTGCCACCGTCCGGGTTGCCGGACAGTTTGTTAACCGCTTTGGATGTCAAGCTGGCGTCTGCCGTCGGTTTGGCGCAATCCGCGTTTCTGGTCGCCACAAAGTCACAGGACGGCGCGCCGGGTCACCTTTTGGGTATTGTTGGTGCGGTCGAGGGGGCCGAACCCGCTTTGGCCAAAGCTGCATCGGAGGCGTTGACCTTTTCCGGTGTTGAGGCAGGTGCCATGGATGTTGGGTTCTTCGCACCAGACGATCCAGCCACCGCGCTCTTGGCCAGGGCGGGGTTGCGATTTGACTTGCCCCAGGCAGAAGCCCCTGTTTCGCTGCGCGCGGCACCGGGGAGCGATCCGAGTAAACCGCCGGTCGTCAGGTAGAAAACAGGGGCTCAGGTACACTCACGCCACGAACCTGCGCCGCGTGAGTTTTCGTGCCGTTTCTCGGATTATTCTGCGGCTGCTTCCAACTTGTCCTGCGTGCGGGTCTCAAAATCGCCCGCTTCATGCCGTTCATGCAACTGTGTGTGTGGTTCGCCGAACGCGCGGTTGACCATGCGGCCGCGCTGCACCGCCGGGCGTGCATCAATCGCCTTGGCCCAACGCAGAACGTTCTTGTAGGAGTCGACGTCGAGAAACTCTGCCGCGCTGTAGAGGCGCCCCAGCACGAGCTGCCCGTACCATGGCCAGATCGCCATATCGGCAATGGTGTATTCCTCGCCCGCAATGTAAGTCTTGTCGGCCAGTTCGCGATCCAGAACGTCCAGCTGCCGTTTGGTCTCCATAGCAAAGCGGTTGATCGGATACTCCCATTTTTCGGGCGCGTAGGCGTAGAAATGTCCGAACCCGCCACCCAGATAAGGCGCGCTGCCCATCTGCCAGAACACCCAGTTCATGACCTCTGTGCGTTCTGGACCGGATTTCGGCAGGAAGGCATCAAACTTTTCGGCCAGATGAAACAGGATCGATGCGCTTTCGAAGACGCGGATGGGTTCCTCGCCGGATCTGTCCCACAGAGCCGGGATTTTTGAGTTGGGGTTTGCTCCAACAAATCCCGAGCTGAACTGGTCACCTTCGCCAATATTGATCAGCCAGGCGTTGTATTCGGCACCTTCGTGGCCGAGCGCCAGCAGCTCTTCCAGCATGACGGTCACTTTGACTCCGTTGGGCGTAGCCAGCGAATACAGCTGCATCGGATGGCGACCGACTGGCAAATCCTTATCGTGGGTGGCACCGGCGATGGGTCGGTTGATGTTGGCAAATCGCCCGCCGCTCTCGCTGTCCCAGGTCCAGACCTTCGGGGGGGTGTATGTGGATTGATCGCTCATCTCTTGCCTTTCCTGCCGATTTCGGGGCCGCGCGCCCGAACTTGCTACAGCTAATATTGCAGTTTCCAGAGTCCACCCCCGTTTATCAAAGCGACACTGTAATAAAACCGGTATTCTCCTCACTTTTTCTCGTACGACGTCACAGCGGCGCGAGCAGGACTACGAACCGCCTCAGAATCGAATATTGTCTCGCTCATCCCGCCAAATCGGCGCCCCTGCAATGGATGACACAAGAGGATCTACCACATGAAACGTTTTGCATTGACCTTCGCTGCGGCAATGGCGCTTGCCGTCCCAGCATTCGCTGGCCCGCAATATGTGGACGGCACTGGTTTTGCCGTGTCTGGATATGACGTTGTTGCGTATCGCAGCCTCGATCAGGTCCCGGTCGGTCAGTCGCAGCCCGAAGGTGTGCGCGGTAAGGCCGACATTACCGCCGAATACAACGGCGCCACTTGGGCATTTGCGAGCGAGGAAAACCGCGACAAGTTCCTGGAAAACCCGGCCTTCTATGCGCCCCAATATGACGGTCATTGCGCGTATGGTGTCTCCAAGGGCGGCAAAGTGCCTGCAAATCCGAACCTGTGGCGCATTGTCGATGACAAGTTGTATCTGAACATCACAGATGTGGTTGTAGGGTTCTGGGAAGAAGATGTGCCGGGCAACATCAACCTGGCAGAAGGCAACTGGCCCGGCATCGAACCTGCAGGCGCGTCGACCAGTGTTATCCCGAAGTTTACCTCGGAAGGTCCGGTCGCCAACTAACGATGGAGTGACCAGCCAAAGCCCGGCTTGAAAATGCCGGGCTTTTTCGTTTGATCAGCTTGCCAGCCAGAATTCGTCTCGGATGTCCGGAGTGGACTCAAACCGGATCCGGACGCTTTTGGCACCGGGGAACTTGCGCGCACAGATCGTTTCGGGGATCACGACCTCACCGGGGCCTGCGCCCTTGGACTGAAAGCTCAAGACCTCGGTTTCCGTGTGGCGCGCATGCGTCAGCACAGACGTGGGCAAGGCAACCCGGTTGGCGCCTTCACATACCGGCGTCGGCACAAAATATGTCAGGTGGCGTCCAAAAAAACCCACCGCATCCGGGACGTGATCGGACGCGGGGCCGTTTGATGTGCTTGGATCTGAGTCTTGCGCGCGTGACATATCCGAAAGCGCCCGGTCCGGATTCAACCGGTCCTTGCATGTCGCGATGGCGTCTTGAGGAAACTCGATGACCCGCTTTTTTAGCCTTGGCCGCCGAGGCATGCGCGCGTCTGTACCGGCCGCGCCTTTTGCAACCAGACCTTCCTTGCGCAAAAAGTCATAGGCGGCCTTGGCTTGGGCGAAATCCGCACAGTCACCGCCGGTGTGATCCGGATGACCGTGAAACGCGATATGTCGCCATGCTTCGCGAATATCGTCTGAACCGGCGCACGCGTCCAATCCAAGCGCTGCCAGCGCGTCGGTGCGCGCCCTGATCTTGTCGACAGGCTCCATACCAAAAACACTCTTTAAACTACACGTACCCAGTTTGGCTATGGCTTGGATGTTGTCAAATTTTCCCGAGAATTTCGTTGGTTAGTGAGAACAATTAGGCGCCCGCCTGACAATTGTGTTCCGAAGCAACAGGGTTCGTGCGCAGTATGTGAACAAGGTCACACCTCATGCGGGCGCAAAGAAAACCCGGGCCAGGAATTGGCCCGGGTGAGGGTCGAAGTCCGTCAAGATCAGGCGACGTTCTGCAACTCGGCTTTAGGTGTAATCCCCAGCGCAAAACACACATCACGTGTCAGTTCGGGACGGTTGAGCGTGTAAAAGTGCAGCTTGTCCTCGCCACCTTCGATCAGGTCCGAGCATAATTCGGTGCACAAAGCCGTGGCCAGCAAGTCCTCGCGGTCGTCGCGGATGGCTTTCTCGAAAGCGTTTTCGATCCACGCCGGGATATGCGCGCCACAACGCTGGGCAAACTTGCGTGCGCCTTGCCAGTTCTCGATCGGCAGAATGCCCGGAACAATTGGTTTGTCGATTCCGGCTTTGGCGCAGGCGTCGCGGAAGCGAAAGAACGTTTCGGCCTCAAAGAAAAACTGGGTGATGGCCTCGTCCGCGCCCGCATCCAGTTTGGCCTTGAGCCAGTCGATGTCAGAAGCGGCGTTTCGGGCTTCGGGATGGATATCCGGATAGGCACCCACGCGAATATTGAACTTGCCCGTTTCGGCCAGCGCCGAAATCAATTCAACCGAGTTGGCAAATCCATTGGGGTGCGGTTTGAATTTGGTGTCCCCCTTTGGTGGATCGCCGCGCAAGGCCACGATGTCTTTTACACCCGCCTCCGCAAAGTTGTCAGCAATGGCCAGGGTTTCTTCCCGAGTTGCATCCACGCAGGTAAGATGCGCTGCAACAGGCAATCCGGATGAATTGTGCAGGGTTGAGACAGCGTCCCGCGTCAGTTCGCGTGTTGTGCCGCCAGCCCCATAGGTGACGGAAACAAAGCGGGGTTCCAGCGGCGCCAGTGTCTGAACGGTATCCCACAAACGAAAGGATGCCGCGAGGGTTTTCGGGGGAAAGAATTCAAATGAAATCTCAGGTTTGGTCATAGCGGCCTCATGGGGTCAATTGGGGTACTTGTGCCATGCTGTGCATTGTGAGACAAACTCATATTCTTCAAGAACAACATGAGCGCAGTGAAATATGCATATCGAATTCCGGCATCTGCGGACGATCAAAGCAATCCACGAATGTGGTGGTCTTGCGCGCGCGGCGGACCAGTTGCACATCACGCAATCCGCATTGAGTCATCAGATCAAAGGGCTGGAGGATCAGGCCGGGGTTGAGCTGTTTCTGCGCCGGTCGAAACCCATGAAACTATCCGCTGCCGGTTTGCGGTTGTTGCGCCTGGCCGAGCAGATTTTGCCGCAGGTCGAGGCGGCGCAGCAAGAGTTTTCTTCGCTGCGGGATGGGCGCACCGGCCGGATGCATATCGCTATCGAGTGCCACGCCTGTTTTGAATGGCTTTTCCCGGTGCTCGAGGCGTTTCGGAAGTCCTGGGCGGATGTGGATGTGGACATACGCCCGGGTTTGGCCTTCGACGCCATACCTGCGTTGCAGAAGGAAGAGGTCGATCTGGTGGTCTCGTCAGACCCCGAGGATCTGCCCGGTGTCGAATTTGTTGAACTGTTCGACTACAACGCCGTCTTTGTAGCAGCGTCTTCCCACCCTCTGGCCGAAAAGGACTACGTTGAGGCCGAGGATTTTCGAGGTCAGACTTTGATCACCTATCCGGTTGAGCGCACCCGGCTGGATGTGTTTAGCCAGTTGCTGATCCCGGCCCGGG
Organism: Ruegeria sp. AJ12; assembly: GCF_056536245.1. Classification (NCBI taxonomy): domain Bacteria; kingdom Pseudomonadati; phylum Pseudomonadota; class Alphaproteobacteria; order Rhodobacterales; family Roseobacteraceae; genus Ruegeria; species Ruegeria sp. AJ12. The sequence goes on along the minus strand of NZ_JBQFJJ010000001.1, from coordinate 3,118,387 downwards.
TCGAACCGGCAGTGATCCGGCAAGTGGAACTGACGGCCGTCATTTTGCTGCTTGTGGCGTCAAACCGGGGGATTTCGGTCCTGCCGGACTGGGTTGTTCGCGAGGTCAAATACAATTCGGACTACGTCACCCGACCGCTGACCAATGAAGGCGTTACAAGACGCCTTTACGCAGCCGTGCGGACGGATGATCTGGAAAAACCCTTCGTTCAGGAACTGGTGAAACTGGCGCGGAACGAAGCGCGGCGGCTGCAGGCACAATAGGCGAGATACACGGCGCTCAGGTAAGGGCGGGTATGCATATCATTCCTCTTGGCAAGCCTGAGAAGCACCAGTATACGCGCGGTTTGACCGGACAGGAGCCTCAGGACAATGGTTGGCAGTGCAAATCTCAACATCATGATCAAAGCCGCGCGCAAAGCAGGGCGGTCTCTGGTCAAGGATTTTCGTGAGGTCGAAAACCTGCAAGTGTCGGTGAAAGGTGCCGGGGATTTTGTGTCCAAGGCCGATATCGCCGCCGAAGCCATCCTGAAAGAAGAACTGCTGGGCGCGCGTCCGACCTATGGCTGGCTTGCCGAAGAGGGCGGTGCAATCGCTGGTGAAGACCCGACGCGGCGCTGGATTGTAGATCCGCTGGATGGCACCACGAATTTTTTGCATGGCCTGCCGCACTGGGCTGTTTCCATCGCACTGGAACACAAAGGCAAAATCGTTGCTGGTGTGATCTATGATGCCGCCAAGGATGAGATGTTCTTTGCCGAAAAGGGCGAGGGCGCATGGATGAACGACATGCGCATCCGCGTCTCGGGCCGCCATCGCATGATCGAGTCGATCTTTTCCACGGGCCTGCCTTTTGGGGGGCGGTCCGATTTGCCGGAAACCCTGCAGGACCTTGCGCGACTCATGCCGGTGTGCGCGGGCGTTCGTCGCTGGGGGGCCGCTGCGCTGGATATGGCGTATGTCGCAGCGGGCCGGTACGAAGGATTCTGGGAACGTCGTCTGAACGCGTGGGACCTGGCGGCGGGGATCATCATCGTCAAGGAGGCCGGTGGCCTCATCCAGCCCTTGAATCCTGAAGGCAGTATTCTGGAAGACGGTGAAGTCCTTTGCGCGAATGAGCCGATTTTTGACACCTTTGCCAAAGTGATCCGGGACTAGCACCGGTCAGCCTTGGAAAAAGGCTTACCTGCGCGGGACTCGTGGAATGCGCGAGCGTGACAACCTGTATTTGGTCTCGGGGTGAGGCGGGTGACCGTGTGTGCGGCTCCAGAACCCGGTTCCACCGCGTTTCAGCCATAATGGAATGCACAGAGCCAAGCCGACAAAGAACCCACCGGTATGGGCCCAATAGGCAACGCCGCCTTCGTCCGGATTGACGGACAGACTGCCCAGAAACTGCATGCCCAACCAGACGCCAAGCATCACGAACGCGGGTATGGTGAACACCCGGAAGTAAACGATCAGGATCAGCAAAATGTCGACGCGTGCCTTGGGAAACAGCAAGAGATAGCCGCCCATGACACCGGCAATGGCCCCGGACGCGCCAATCGTCGGCACCACCGACTCCGGTGCGGTGACAACATGGATCACGCCTGCGCCAATGCCCGCGACAAGATAGAAGATGAGAAACGGCAGGTGACCCATTTCATCTTCAAGATTGTCTCCGAATATCCACAAAAACAGCATGTTACCAGCCAGATGCATCCAGCCGCCATGCAGGAACATTGACGTCAAGAAAGTCTCGTAGGAAAATCCGTCGGTGATCCGTGCTGGAATGATCGCATAGTCAAAATAAAACCGGTTGATCAACGGTGCGTCATTCATGATCCCGACATAGCTGAGAAAGATCAGGATATTTGCGGCCATCAGGGCGTAAACGACATAGGGCGTGCGCCCCGAAGGGTTGTGATCTCGAATAGGAAACATGGCGCGACGCTGGGCTTTTCCCGGCCCAGCGTCAAGTCAGGTTATGCCATACCACCCAGCAACGCCGCGTTACCGCCCGCAGCCGTGGTATCCACGCAAACGTGCCGCTCGCCCAGAACCCGTGTTCGATCGGGATTTCCGGGTATCAGTGGCAGGATTGGCCCATCTCTTTGCGCCAGATGTCGCTCAATCTGACGGGCGGTGTCGTCATCTCCCCACCACAGGACGCCCGAGAAGCCTGTCAGGTTCTCAAGCCGGTGAAGATCCAGCATACCCGTCATTTCGATTGCGGTTCCGCCAAGCGACATCACCGCTTCGGCTTGTGCGCGGGCCGCAGTTGCGCCGGGCCCCATGCATAGCAAAGGTGCTCGGGCAAACTCGCTCAACCGGTTCGATTCTCCGGTGGGTCCGGGTAAGGACCGTGTCGTGACCGGGGCAGGTTGTCCCTGCGGTGCCGACAGGTTCGCGGCCCCGGACCACGCATCATGTGCTGCCTGGCGGTCCGGTTCGCAGAACCGAGACAAATAGTTCGGGCCACCGGCCTTTGGTCCGGTGCCGGAAAGACCCTCGCCTCCGAAGGGCTGGGACCCCACGATGGCGCCGATCTGATTTCGGTTCACGTAGATGTTGCCCGCATGAATCGCCTCGGTCACGTGCTGCACACGGTCGTCGATCCGTGTGTGCAGACCAAAGGTCAGGCCATAGCCGGTCGCGTTGATATTCGCGATCACATTGTCGATGTCCTGGGCCTTGAACCGCGCGACATGCAGGACGGGTCCGAAGATTTCGCGGCCCAACGCCGCGATTCCGGGAATCTCGATCAGCGTCGGGGCAATAAATGTGCCCTGGGACGGTGTATCAAGCTCCTTCAGGACTCTGCCTTCTTCCCTTGCCTTGCTCACATGATCCGCGATTCCCTGGCGCGCCATCGCGTCTATGACGGGTCCGCAGTCGGTCGAAAGCAACCAGGGGTCGCCCACCTGCAGTGCGTCCATTGCGCCCTGCAGCATTGTCAGAACATCCTCGGCAATATCGTTCTGCACGTACAGGCAGCGCAGGGCCGAACAGCGCTGGCCTGCAGATTGAAAGGCGCTTTCGATTATTGATTGCACAGCTTGCTCGGGCAGGGCGGTACTGTCGACGATCATCGCATTCAACCCGCCGGTCTCGGCAATCAGCGGCGTTCCAGGGCGCAGGTGGTCCGCCATGGCGGTACGGATTTTCTTCGCGGTTGCTGTCGATCCGGTGAACGCTACACCCGACACACGCGCATCTGATGTCAATGCTGCGCCCACCATCGGTCCGCCCGGCAGCAGTTGCAGTGCCTCGCGGGGCACTCCGGCCTCGTGCAGGAGTTGGACGGCGCGGTGCGCAATCAGTGGGGTTTGCGGGGCCGGTTTGGCCAGAACCGCGTTCCCCGTAGCCAGCGCCGCCGATATCTGGCCTGTGAAGATCGCCAGTGGAAAGTTCCACGGGCTTATGCAGGTAAAGACGCCTGCCGACTTGGCAGCGGGAATGTTCGCCGCGTAATACCGCAGGAAATCAACAGCCTCGCGCAATTCAGCAACCGCGTCCGGCACAGATTTGCCGGCTTCACGCGCAAGCAAGGCGAAAATCTCACCATAATGAGTTTCATAGAGATCGGCCGCCCGGTTGAGAATGCGCGCCCGTTCCGTGGCTTTCGCAGCCCAGGGAAGTGCCGAGGTCAGGGCCAACTCGACATCTTTGGCGCTTGCCGGGGCAACCGAACCCGGCGTGTCCTGCGGATTGGCCGGGTTGATGATCGGTTCTTCGGCATCCGGTTCAGCCGCATGTGCGAGCAGTGGTTGAGCCGCCCAATGGTGTGTCTGGAAGGTGCCCCGCTCGGCATCAATTGTGTCCAGGGTCGGCGTGTGCTGAAGGTCGAACCCTTTCGAATTGGGGCGCTCTGGCTGAAACAGATCTGGCCCGGTCAGCAGCGGGGCAGACGGGGTCTCAAGCAGACCAAAGGGATCCGCTGCAACCACTTCGGGCGGTACGTTTTCGTCAACGATCTGGTTCACGAAAGACGAGTTGGCACCGTTTTCCAGCAGACGCCGCACCAGATAGGCCAGCAGGTCGCGGTGTGCGCCCACCGGCGCATAAATGCGGCAGCGCGCATTGTGCTTGTCCATCACGAGTTGATGCAACGTTTCTCCCATGCCGTGCAGGCGCTGGAATTCAAACGGTTGATCATCAGCCATATGCAGAATGGCGCTGACCGTGTGTGCGTTATGCGTGGCAAACTGAGGATAGATCCGGTCCGTCATGCCAAGCAGCTTGCTGGCATTTGCTATGTACGACACATCGGTGGCCGCCTTCTGCGTGAAAACCGGAAATCCGTCGACGCCTTCGACCTGCGCCCGCTTGATCTCGGTGTCCCAATAGGCGCCCTTGACCAGCCGTACCATCAGCTTTCGATCATTCCGTTGGGCCATGTCGTATAGCGTGTCCAGAACCAGCCCTGCGCGCGGGCCATAGGCCTGCACGACAATACCGAAGCCGTCCCACCCGGCCAGTGCCGGCTCTGCCAGCACGGCTTCGATCACATCGAGTGACAGCGACAGCCGGTCCGCTTCTTCCGCATCCACGTTCAGGCCCATTCCAGCGGCCTTGGCCAGCAGCGCCAGAGCCCTCAGGCGCGGAACCAGTTCGTCCATGACGCGCTTTTCCTGCGCCAGTTCATAGCGTGGGTGCAGGGCCGAGAGTTTCACGGATATCCCGGGGTTGGCGCGGATGTCGTCCTGGGTGCAGGCCTCGGCAATGGCTGCAATTGCCCGCGAGTAGGACAGATGATAGCGCGCGGCGTCCGTTTCTGTCCGTGCGGCTTCTCCCAGCATGTCGTAGGAGTAGGTATAGCCTTTGGCCTCCATGGCGCTGGCGCGGGACATGGCGGACTGGATCGTTTCCCCCAGCACAAATTGACGCCCCATTTCTTTCATCGCGCGACCGACCGCAGTGCGGATCACAGGTTCGCCCAATCGTTTGATCGCGCCACGCAATGCACCCACCGGCGAAGTGTTCCCGTCGTCCAGTACCTTGCCTGTCAGCATCAGGGCCCAGGTCGATGCGTTTACCAGCGAAGAGGATGACTGCCCCAGGTGTTTTCCCCAGTCAGATGGGGCGATCTTGTCCTCGATCAGGGCGTCAATCGTGTCAGCATCCGGTACACGCAACAGCGCCTCGGCCAGACACATCAGCGCAATGCCTTCATCGGTGGACAGCCCATACTCCGCCAGAAAGACTTCCATAAGCCCGGGCGACGTGCTTGACCGAATGTCTCGCACAAGCTGTGCAGCGGCATCACAAATGGCGGCGCGATCCGGTTTCGACAAATCCACCTGTTGGATCAGTGTGTCCAAAATTTCGGACTGGTCGGCATAGGTTTGTGAGTCGATCAGGGTGCGCAGGCTGTGTGGCATGATTTCTCCGGGCTTTTTTATCAGTCTAGCCACAATTTCTCGGGACAGTGGACCAAATTTGGGTGTATTGCAGATCAACCGCCTAAAAATCGAAGGGTAAGTGATGCAAAACGCCTCTCTTGATCTGGACCGATTTGACCGGTCAATCCTGACGGTCCTTGCGGAAGACGGCCGCATATCTGTTGCGGATCTCGCTCGGAAAATCGGGCTGTCCAAATCCCCGACACAGGCGCGCCTCAAACGCCTGGAAGCGGATGGGGTGATTACCGGGTACCGGGCGATGCTGGATCCGATCCGTCTGGGGCTGGACCACGTGGCCTTTGTTGAAGTTCGATTGACGGATACGCGGGAAAAGGCCCTGACAGAATTCAATGCGGCGGTTCGCAGAATTGCCGAGATCGAACAGGCCCATATGATTGCTTCGAATTTCGATTATCTGCTCAAGGTGCGAACAGGATCGATGTCGGAATACCGCGCTGTTTTGGCAGAGAAAATTTCATCTCTTCCGCATGTGGCCAACACGTCGACTTTTGTGGCCATGGAAGCGGTCAAAGAAGTTGGGATGCTGGGCAGGCTCGAGCCGACCGGTTGACGTGCCCGGCCTGAGCGTCATCATTGGGATATGAGGCGGACATACTTTGCCATACCTGCACTAATTGCGTTGTCTGCGGCAGCTGATGCACAGACATGCCCAACTGCTCCGGATCATACAGATAGCGTTGAGGCGCTGATCGCTCAGGTACAACAGGCCGAGTCGCAAACCGATGCCCGCGTCATTTCCAATCAGATGTGGGAGTTCTGGACGGATGCACCCGATGCGAAATCCCAAACACTGCTGGATCGAGGAATGGCACGGCGGGAAGCATGGGACCTGATCGGTGCGCTAGACGAACTCAACCAACTGGTCTCTTACTGTCCGAACTATGCGGAAGGTTTTAACCAGAGGGCATTTGTCAACTATCTGAGGCAGGATTTCGCAGCTGCGCTGCAAGATCTCGACATGGCGCTGGCGTTGTCACCGAACCACGTTGCAGCCTTGAGCGGCCGTGCATTGTCTTTGCTGGGCCTGAAGCGTTTCGATGAAGCACGGTCCACACTTTTGGCCGCGCTTGAACTGAATCCATGGCTGTCCGAACGCGCTCTGTTGCAGCCCGGCGGCGCATTGGAGCCACCCGGAGAAGATATTTGAGCACAACTTTGCAATTCTCCCAGCGTGCTGATTGGGTTAACTCACCGGCTTCTGATATGCGCCCTGTCAGACCGATCAGTTCGTTCGACCCACAGGTCTTTATAGAAAGCGGCGGTTAGGCCTAGGCAGGCTCTGCCGCCCCCAAAATGGCCTGCCCGTCCGCGTCGAAGAAATGCAGCTTTTCTTGCGGGAAGTGAAGGCCGATGCGTGCTCCGGCCTTCAAATCGGTGTCCCCGTTCAAGCGCACGGTGACTTTATCCTCCAAGCCGCAGTCAACGATCAGGAAGGTGTCGGCGCCGAGGTATTCAATGACCTCGACGACGCCGTCTGTTTGTCCTTCACCAGATTGGACAACTTCGATGTGCTCGGGACGAATGCCCAGTTTTGTCGCGCCTCCGGACCGGTCAAACGACCCGCTTCTTCCCTTTTCAAGGTGATACAGCCCCTTCTGGGTCGAACATGGCAGAATATTCATTTTGGGGCTGCCGATGAATTGCGCGACAAACAGGTTGGCGGGGCGCTCGTACAGATGGCGCGGTGTACCGACCTGCGCGATCTTTCCGAACTCCAGAACAACAATGCGATCCGCAAGCGTCATTGCCTCAACCTGATCGTGCGTCACGTAGATCATTGTTCGCTTGAGGTTCTGATGTAGTTTCGCGATCTCATAGCGCATCTCGACCCGGAGGGCAGCATCAAGGTTCGAAAGCGGCTCGTCGAACAAAAATGCAGTTGGGTCGCGCACAATCGACCGGCCAATCGCAACACGCTGGCGTTGCCCGCCCGACAGGTCCTTGGGGCGCCGTTCAAGAAACGGGCCCAGTTTCAGAACTTCGGCCGCTTTACCAACCTGTACGTCAATCTCGGATTTCTGAACTCCGGCGACCTTCAGCGAAAACCCCATGTTCTCGGCCACGGTCAGATGGGGGTAGAGCGCATAGGACTGAAACACCATGGTCAGCCCCCGTTTGGACGGCGGATGATCCGTCACGTCGGTGTCGTTGATCAAAAGCGATCCGCGCGAGATATCTTCGAGCCCGCCAATCATACGCAGCAGGGTCGATTTACCACAGCCGGATGGACCGACAAAAACAACGAACTCTCCCTCTTCGATCTTAAGATCTATGCCTTTGATGACCTGAGCGGTGCCATACCATTTTTCGACGGCCTCAAGTTGGATGCTGCCCATTAGTCCCTCCCTGCCCAGTGCAGCCAAACCGCGGCTGTCCAGGTAAATGCGTTCCCGCCGGCCGGGCTGCCGGTTTTTGGATCGAAATATTCGGCGAAGCCGTAGATGGAAATCAGTTCCGCCGTCTTCCGGCGCAACTCTTCGGCTTCTTTCAGATGTCCCATCTCTGCCAACCCAAAGCCGATCAACATGTTCATGAAGGCCCAGGTCGGCCCGCGCCAGTATCGGCGCGCGTCAAAGTTTGGCATGTCAGGGTCGTAGCTGGGGATGGGATGAGGAACCGTTGCCAAGACTGATCGAAGCCGATGCAGCATCTTGTCGGATTCGATACCTGCAAACCAACACAGGTAAGAGGCGTTGGAGACACTGCTGGCCCATTCCCCGGTGCGGGCATCGCGTGAATCGTAGACACCCAGTTCTTCGTTCCAAAGCGATTGAGCTCCGGATTGGAGCCGGGCAATATCGCCGCCCAACCCATCACTCTCCAGACCCAACTGAGTGCCTATGTCCAGAAGGTCCCTCGCGGCGCGTAACGCCGTAAAGGTCATCGTCGGATCCGCGATACGAAACGGGTTTTTCGCCAGAAGAACTTCTTGATCCCAACCCGCTTGCCGACCGATCTGAACAAGCTTGATGTATCTGTCATAGTCGAACTTGGTGGGCCGGTCATCGCTGTTCACATGCCTGATGTCCCGACGCTGATACTCTCCCACGTCAGACGCATCCATTCGCGCCATCGCCTTATCCCAGTCAGGCGCATTGTCGCGCCCGGCCTCCCAGGGATGGGTGGTACAGACGGCATCTTGGTCGTCCAGACGCCATTTGATGATCCAGCGATGCCAGGCGAGCATGGCGGGGAACAAGGCCCGGATGCGCGCGTCACCGGCGGCAGTGTCCCGTTCCCAGATTTTGCGAGCCATCGTTGCGGCAACAGGCGGTTGAATGATCCCCGAGGACGGAATCGGCCCATTGCAACCCCAGACGTCCGGGCCGGGGAAATATCCCTCGTCGGGTTGATGAAACAGGATGTGTGGAACCATCCCGTCATCCCATTGTCCGGAGAACAGCGTTTCGATTTCCGTCCAGGCGCGGTCTATGTCGAACTCGGCAAAACCAAGCGCCGCAATCGCGCTGTCCCAGTTCCACTGATACGGGTACAGCCCTTCGGTCGGGATGGTATAGCCGCCCCGATCATTGGCGATCAGGATGTTTCGCGCTTCGCGGTCAGGGTTCGTTATCTGGTTCATGTCTGTCATCCTTTGACGGACCCCGCAGTCAGGCCCTTGGTCATGAAACGTTCAAGCCCCAGGAAAAGCGCCATGATCGGAACGGTGGCGATCACCGCACCGGCCATCAGGTGCTGACGGGGAATTTCCGAGGAGTTCAGCATCGTGACCCCTCGTGTCAGTGTGAATTTCGATGGATCGTCCAGCAGCATGAAGGCCAGCAGGAACTCGTTCCAGGCGATCATGAAGACATAGAGTGAGACTGAGGCCAGCGCCGGCAGGCTGAGCGGCAGAGTGATCTTCCAGATCACCGAAATCCGCGACAACCCGTCCATCAGGCCGGCCTCCTCGACTTCGGTCGGCAACCCGCGGAAATAGCCTTGCAACATATAAAGCGCGACCGGGATGGTCGTGACCGGATAGATCATGACGATGCCCAGGATCGAGTTGCGCAGGCCAGTCAGGGAAAACGCGATGTAGATCGGCAGTGCCAGAACAATCATTGGCACCATGTAGATCAACAGGATCGAGCGCGAGAATGCCTTTTGCCCTTTGAACCGGAACCGGGCAACCGCATAGGCGCCGGGAACGCTGAATGCCAAGGTGATGAACACTGTCAGGACCGAGACATAAAAGGACGTCCACAGGTAGGTTCCGAAATTGAAGTCACGGAACAGCTCCGTATAGCTGCGGAACAAGGCCATTCCCTGGTCAAGATCGATCGAGAAATCCAGCGGATTTTGCAGCAAAGCCTGTTGGGATTTCAGGCTGGTCATGACCATCACATAGAATGGAATGACGACGATGGCCGTGAAGAAAATGTACCCAAACCCGGTGCAGAACCGGATCACCGCAGCCTCGAACTCGTGGCGCGTCAGCGCGCCAAAATGGGTGTCCTTCAGAATTTCCGCCAACGACACATGCATGACGGCGGCAAGGCCGATGATGGTTATCGCCGTTGCCTGAAGGGAGGTTTCCGGGCCGATCAGAACCGGGCCAAAACCTGTCAGGCAGGACAAGGCCAGCAATGCTGATGCGCCGAGACGGGCAGGGGCATGCCGCGCCAGAAACCGGACATCGACGAATCCGAGTGCGCCGCCCCAGATCAGGCAGAGCAGGATCTGCGGCCGAAACGCAGCGCCGGTTGCGAAGGACATTGTGATGGCGATCGTGGTGGCGATCACCACCAGCCAAAGCGCGCCCAGAACCGGGCCGGTGACAAATCCGTTGCGCATCACAATCCCTCCTCTCGGCTGATGAATCGGAAGAAGATGAAGCTGAAGGCAATCAGGCACACCAGGATCACCACTGCCACAGCGGCGCCCGCGCCGATGTTTGAGATTGCAAATGCCTGTTCATAGACGTTCACGGTCAACGTGCGGGTGCCTGCATTACCGCCCGTGAGCAGGAAGATGTCGTCGAACTTGTTGAAGGTCCAGATAAAACGAAGCAGGAAGAGAACCGACAAGATGCCCAGCAATTGCGGAATGCTCAGCAACCAGAACTTCTGAAACGGCGAGGCTCCATCCATGTCGGCCGCTTCGTACATGCTCGAGTCGATGGATTGCATTCGTGCGAGGATGAACAGGAAGGACAGTGGGAAGTAACGCCAGATTTCGAACACCGTGACCATGATCAGGGCAAGCGGGCGCTCTCCGAAGAAGTTGATCGGGTCGCTGCTCAGCCCCATCTGAACCAGCAAAGCGTTTGCTGAGCCGGAAAAGGGATCAAACAGCGTGACCCAGGTAAAGGCGACCGCGATCACGGGTGCAACGTAGGGAAACAGGTAGAGGCCGCGAATAAAGCCCTGACCGCGAAAGCTTTTGTTCAGCAAAAGTGCAGCAAACAGGCCCATGACAAGGGCGCCGATGGTCCCAAAAACCGTGTAAAACAACGTGACCCACAGAACTCCCCAGAATTCCGATCCGTCAAAAACACGGGCAAAGTTCTCGAAGCTGAACTCAAAATTGGTCAAAATGTTTGGACCGCTTCCGGTGAGGCCGGGTTCCGATCCTTCAACCAACTCTTCGATGGTGTCCTGATCGCCGACTACCGTGACCGGGATACGAACGCGTTCGCGCTGTCCGCCCTCAAGTGTGCCGAAATTGCAGAACAGGTCCTGTCCGTCCAAGTCGCAGGGCGCAGCGATGTCCGCGCTGGGCGTGACCCCATCGGGGAGCGTGTCACTTATTGTGACCCCGGTGATTGCAATGTCCTGGCTGGAGTTGCGCACCCGGTACTCGATCCTCAGATCGTCGCCGGACCCGCGCAGACTTTCGCGCACAACCGGGGCAGGCGGGCGCAAGTCCGACAAGGTGAACGGTTTGAAACTGATCCAGATGATTGCCAGCAAGGGCAGGATCACAACCAGCGATACGCTGATCAGGGTCGGGGCCAGAAGCGCCCATGCCAAACGTGCCTCGCGTTTTGCAAGCGCGCCCGTGCCGGTCGGTGGTAGGGCCGAAGACATGGGGTACCTCGATGGGTTGGGTGCAGCGGCAAACGCGCCGCTGCGACTAACTCAGGTTGCGATTACTGAACCTTGGCGAGTTCTTCGTTCATGGCGGCCACCGCTGCGGTCGCGTCAACCTCGTCATCGATGTACTGACGGACGATGCGATTGATCGCTTGGCTATTGATCATCTTGGACGCCAGTGAAAGCTGACCTTCGGCCACACCCCAGCGTTGCGCCACGTCCAGCCCGCCCACAATTTCATCGATCATCGCCTGATCGTAGAGCTCACCCAGCGGCGCCTTGCGGTCCACACCAACAGGCAACTGCGCCCATGCTTCTGAAAACGCGGCGGGGTTGTCGGCGTTGCCGCGACGGACGGGAAACTTACCCTCAGGCGCGATGGCCAGGGTTTGCGTGTACCCGTCATCCATGGCGAATTTAACAAAATCCATTGCCGCGTCGGTATCGGCGTCACTTGTGATGCCAAAGTACCGCACGTCACCCCAGGCGGCGCCATCCGGGTTCGACGGGCCGGAGAAATTTGTGACGATGCCGGTTTTGCTCGCCAGGTCCCGCGAGGTCGGGTCGTCGTTGATGGTCGGCGGTGCGCTGTCACGCAGGCCTGCCAGTTCGTCCAGAATAAACGGCGACCAGATGATCATCGCGGCCTTGCCGTCAAAGTACAGCTCACGGGACTGCTTCCAATACAACTCACCCGGTGGGGATGCTTTGGAGATGGCTTTATAGAAATCCAGCACTTCGGTTGTTCTGGCTTCATCCAGCGGCTGGAACCCGTCCGGGCCAACCGGGCTGACGCCATTGGCGAGAAAGACATGCTCCAGCACTTGGCTCATGAAGTTCTCGTCGACCTTGGTTGCAGCCACGAACCCGTACATTTCTGGCGGGCTGTGCAGCTTTTCCAGAGCGGCCTCCACCGCCGCGTAGGAGTTCGGTGCGTCCAGTCCGCTTTCGTCAAAGAGGTCCTTGCGATAGACAACCATCTGGGTCCAGCCATCGACGGGAACCGAAGCGGTTTCCCCATTGAAAGCCGCCATGGCCAGTGCGCCCGGCGCAAACGTCTCGCCGCCAAGTTCCTCAATTACCTCCGTGGCCGCCTCGGTATCCAGAATGCCGGCTTCTGCCCAGGGCAAAGCGTACTGTAAGGGATGATACACCACATCTGGCAGATCACCGGCCGCAAACGCTGCCGTGGCACGCGTTCCAAGGTCGGTCTCGGTCACCGGTATCACCTCGACGGTTGTGCCGGTTTCGGCCTTGAACTGGTTCGCCATCTCCTGCTGTTTTGCCAGACGCTCAGGCTGCTCTTCCGTGGTCCAGAAGCGAATTGTGTCGGCCTGAACCGACATGGCCGACATCGCCAATGCAAGCGAAGTCCCAAGCATCAGCTTGGCAGCTCTTGGTGTAAGTTTCATAGTCGGTCTCCTCCCCGGTTATGAACATTGGAATTTCGAATTTTTGCGGCCAGTTCCTCAGGCGACAGGGCAGGCGGTCCGTCTGATGAACGCTCGATCAGGGCAGCGTCGCTGAGTTCCCGCAACTTCCCAGGATCCTCACCGCGAATCTGGCGGATCAGCAGGGTTGCAAGCCGGTGCCCCGCCATTCTTGAATCGACACTGAACGTGGTCAGGGGCGGTCGTGCATATTGGCATTCAGGAACGCCATCGTAGCCGATGACCGAAACATCATAACCGATCTCAAGTCCCAGATTAGCAGCTACCGCGTAAAAACCCAAAGCGGCAAGGTCGGTCGCAAAGACGATCGCTGTCGGCGGTTGCGCCAACTGCAGCAGTGCCTGCGCCTCTGTCGCCCCTTCTTCTCGGGTTCGGGCGCCGTCCCGGATCAGTTCCGGTGCGCCCGGTAGACCGGCAGACGACAGGCCGTCGAGATACCCATCCTGCCGGAGGTGGCTGTAGTTGAACTTTGGATCGCTGCCGACATAGCCAATTCGACGGTGCCCAAAGCCTGCCAGACGTAAAACGGCTTTGCGTATGGCCGTTTCCCCGGAAATGTCGAACCACGATGTCTGTGTGTTGGCCTCAGGTCTTCCGTAACCAGTACGCCCGTACAGGATATGCGGCACGTTGAGTTTCCTCAGAAGCGCGACGCGCGCATCGTCAACTTCTGTTCGCGGCAAGATGAACCCGTCTGCCTTGTGCTCTTCAACAAGCCGTCCGAGAGCCGAAAGCATGTCCCGTTCGGATGTCGCCGTCGAAATTGCCATGGTCCAGTCAAATTTGCTGGCGGCTTCGCAGGCACCGGCAAGAAAGTCCTGAAGGAACGGATTATGCCGGTCCGGCTCGTCACTATTGAGCACCATGGCAATCGCGCGCACTCTGCCCGTTCTGATGGCCTGAGCGTGGCTGAGCGGGCGATACCCCATCTTGCGTGCGGTCGTTTCCACCCGTTTTCGCGTGATCTCGGAAATATCCGGATATCCGTTCAATGCCCGGGACACAGTGCTCTTTGACAGGCCCAGATATTCGGCCAGTTCGTCAAGTTTGACCCGCCCTGTCGCGGATGGACGCTCTTTCAGTGAAGTGCGCTTGTGCAGTCCGGGATTCGTTGTCATGCGTCAAATTCTTCGCTCCGAAACCGGTTTCGGCAACGAAAAAGTTCAGAAACCTGCGAGAGAGTAGCAGAAGCCGCAATCACCTGACTGTGTTTAATGGTGTTTGTTGCTGCCGTCGCGATTAGTGAAGCATCAAAAAGCCCTGCGTAATTTGGCTAAGGATCCGGCATAACTAAAGGTGTCGCCTGCACGAAAGTCTTGCTTGCACATCGCTCCCGCGACTTGTTCGGTCGTATCAGCAGGGAGCCCTGGGCACTCAACGCGCAGCCCTACCCAAAGCGCTCAGGCCTCGAGGCTGACAAGGGATTTGAACTTCTCCTTGGCGATCGAGCGGATGACGTCGGCGAAAATCTCGAAGGCCGCGTGATTGCCGCTTGATTTTCTCCAAACAAGCCCGATTGATCGTGAAAAGCCGCCGCGACGATATGGAACCAGAGCCACATCTCCGCCGGGATCCGGTATCTCTGAGTTGACGTAGAGTGCCGGCAGGAAGGTCACGCCCATATTCATGGCAGCCATCTGTCGCAATGCGTCCAGGCTGGTTCCTTCGTAATCCTCGCGCAGGTTGGCACCGATCTCGCCTGCCAGTTGCGCGACCTGACTGTGAAGAATGAAACGTCCGGACATTGCCAGAACGGTTTCACCTGCAAGGTCTTCATCACCGGCAACTTCAGCACTGGCCAGCGGGTGATCGAGTGCGACGGCAAGGTGCAGCGGTTCGCGGAGCAGGCGCACGACAGTGACATCCGTCGAGTGCACCGGCAATTGGGTCAGTATCAGGTCATGAGATCCTCTCAAGAGTTCCTCAACGAGGTCAGAGGACGCTCCGTCTCTGATCACCAGTCGGAGATCCGGGTAGATTTGGTGCAGGTTGCGCAGGACGCTTGGCAGAAGATAAGGTCCAAATGTGGGTGAAGACCCCAGGCGGATCGTTCCGGCCAGTCCCGCCTTCATTCGCTCCGCTGTCTCCTGTAGTGCGGCGACATCGTCCAGAATGCCCCGAGCCTTTGACAGAACCTCCCGACCCTCGGGTGTCAGCATGGCCCCTGCGCGGCCTCGTTCAACCAATTGAAGCTTCAATGTGCCTTCCAGATTCTTGATCTGAAGGCTCAGGGACGGCTGGCTTATCCCGACTCGTTCAGCGGCTTTTCTATAGTGCCCAGTTTCAGCAAGGGCCTGGAAGTAGTGTAATTGCTTTAGGGTCGGTTGCTCATTCATTTGATAGTTTTTTCCAATCAGGTCTGAATACCAAATAGGCTGGTATTGTGGATGCGGCAAGCCCATCTAGAAGCACAGGAAGAACCGAAACACTAAAGCAATTGGGAATCGCCGACTCGGGCAAAGGGATAGGACAGACAAAGTAAGGGTGACTTGGGCCGTGTTCTGCCCAGCCAGCCAACCAGCGCTGCCAATTCGAATGAAGCGAAATGTCTGGGCCGGAAAGCCTGACGAGACCCGGACGTCCAGAAGAGGAGACACAATAGATGAACATTCAAGTGACCAGCAAAGTCGCAAAGGTAGGATCGCATCTGGCCGCGTTGGGGCAGCGGCACAGGAATATCGAAGACCGGATAGCCAAGATCGAGCGCCAACCAAGCCCCGACCCAATGGCACTTCAGAGGCTGAAGCGCGAGAAGCTGCGCCTCAGGGATGCGATGCATTACTGTGAAGGCGTACTGAGAACTCTGTCCCGGGGCCTGCCAAGCTAGAGAGCAGACGATGACGGTTCGACGGTTGGAATTTGCTCGATGCGATTCGGCTCTTGCAGGTAACGCATTTGCCATGTTGGTCTCATTTTAACGGGCTGCCCGTGCCAGAAATTCCACAAGTGCTTGCCGATCTGATTGGCTTGGAATCCTCTGTTCAGGCATCCGACTGCCGGGTGTATAGGCCGTGGGTCCGTACTCGAAGAGCTCAGCTACTGTTTCCGGCGTCCAGATGATGTCCAGGTCGCGCAGGGCCGGAGAATAGTCAAACCCCTCGGCCGTACCGATTCTTCTGCCAAAAACCCGGTACAGCGTTGGGCCAGCCCGTCTCTCATCATCCGGCGTCAGGCTGTGGCACACGGCACAGGCCCGAAATACTTCGGCGCCTCTCGGGTTGGTCAGAGTTGGCTCGGGCACTCCGGTTCCGGCGCCCAGCGGTTCACCTGCCAACGTCCAGCGCCGGATTACTCCGTCATTGCCACCCGTCAGGATTGCAGTTTCGGTCAGAGCAACAACCCAGACCGCGCCCTGTCCAGTGTTGAAACTTGTTTGAGTGTCCAAACTCAAAGGGTCCAGCACCCAGACCTGACCGGTTATGTCCGACACGACCACGACACCACGACCTGCCGCAACACCGGCCAGCGACCGGGTCGTGAGCTCCATTCTGGTGCTCGGCTCACCCGGAACAACTCGCTCCACAAATCCGTCTGAGCCTGCCACAAACAACGCCTCACTATCCGCGGCCAAATCTGCCGGCAAAGCCGCCAGATCGAACACCCGGCCAGCCGATCCATCCTTTTGCCAGAAACGAAGGCGCAGATCCGAGCCTACACTGGCAAGCCCGTCGCGAAATGCCACGAGACCTGTGACTTGCCCGTTGTGACCTTGTAGATACCGAGGCGCATCGGTGCCCTGCCAAAGCGCAATCTGCCCATTCCATGATGCGGATGCAAAACCTTGCGACCAAAGCGCGAGGTCGGCAACCGGCATATTGTGCCCTTGCTCAAAACGGGTTGGCTGGGCTCCGTCCTTCCAAATCGCGATATGTCCGTCCTGTCCCCCCGAAACAAACCGCCCGTCCGGCAGAGGGAGCACAGCGGTCACGCCTCCAGCATGGGCGCGTGTGACCTGACGGGCGACCGGGCCGTTCCAGACGATGGCACGCGTGTCGAAAGAGCCCGAATACACCGACCCGTTCTGATGCGCGAGTGCGCGTACAGGCCCGCCATGTCCACGAAGATCATACGCACCGGACGGCCCGGCCAAGGCGATGACTCCGGCAACAAGGATAAGTGTTCGCAGTACGGTCAACGCGGACAACCGCCGTATCAATAGTTGATCAGGTTGTCTCCGGGTTTGTCGACGCGGGCACCTTCGGTGGTGAATTCGCTGTGTGCATCGGCCTGAAAATTTCCGTCCAGAATATAGGCCGCGCCGATTGCCACCACCAGGCAAATGGCCAGAGATGCGACGAAAGCTTTCATGGGTTACACTCCTAACTGAATTCTTGGTGTTTCTTCGGGTGTGGCCACCAACGCGTTCCACAGCGTACGGGCCATATCGATATAGGTCGTTCCGAGCGCACCATCGGGGTCCCGAGCCACGATCGGTTGTCCGTTATCGGATGCCTTTCGCAATTCCATCGTCAGCGGCACGGCACCCAGATAGGGCACGCCCATTCGGCGCGCTTCTTCCTGTGCTCCTCCAGCGCCAAAGATCTCGTGCGTAGAGCCGCAATCAGGGCACAGGAAATGCGCCATGTTTTCTATGACGCCGAGGATCGGCACATCAACCTTCCTGAACATCGCGATGCCACGGCGGGCATCAATCAAAGCCAGATCCTGTGGGGTGGACACGATGACCGCGCCAGACAACTCTGTACCCTGCGCTATCGCAAGCTGCGCATCTCCGGTGCCCGGCGGCATGTCGATGATCAGAATGTCCAACTCGCCCCATTCAACCTCGGCCAGCATCTGGGTAATCGCCGACATCACCATCGGCCCCCGCCAGATCATCGCGGTCTCAGCATCGACGAGCATGCCCATCGACATCGCACTGAGCCCGTGTGACTGCATCGGTTTGAGCCGACGGTCCGGTCCCACGCGCGGGCGGCCATGCAGCGCCAGAAGTGTCGGCAATGAGGGGCCGTGTATGTCGGCATCCATGATCCCGACCTTCAGGCCCAATGCCCGGAGACCCAGCGCGAGATTGACAGAGGTGGTCGATTTGCCGACTCCGCCCTTTCCCGAAGCGACCGCGATCACGTGTTTAACTCCGGCAAGAACCGGCAACGGGGTCTTGGGCACGGCATCAGCCGATTTCAGCTGTGGCGGTGGGTTTGCAGGCTTTTCTCCGGTCAGGACGACGATGCTCTCTGCACAGCCGGGTGTCGACCGCAAGGCCGTCTCAGCCCGGGATCGTGTTTCCGCATAGGCGGCAGCTTCGCTTTCCGTGATTGATATCGCCAGAGTCACACGGCCGCCGGCGACAAGTGGACCGGAGACGTTGTCCGCACCCAACAGCGGTGCACCATCGGGCAGCAAGATACCCTCAAGCGCCGTGCGGGCTGTGGATAACTGATCGTCTTCGGTCATTGTCATTTGAAGTCTCTGAAATCGCGCCGTGCGCTCTTTTTGGGTGGTACGGATGCGATATATGAGATGGTCGGCGGGACTGCCCCGCCGACCATGTTCCTGATGTGTCTCACTCGGCCGGGTGCAGTTTTTTATCACCTGCGGGTTGTTCGGTTTCTCCCTGAACTTCCTCAACCCAAAGCGAGTGGTGCTCTTTTGCCCAGTTCAGGTCCACTTCTCCCGATCCCATCGCGTCGAAGGCCCCTTCCATACCGACCGACCCGATGTAGATATGCGCAATGACAACGGCCGTCAGCAGGGCAGCGATTATTCCATGCAGAACCTGATAAAGTTGCCAGGTCCCTTCGCCGCCCGCCAGACCGGGGAACAGCATAATCACGCCTGTGAACGAGAGAGCGGCACCGCCCAGAACGACGGACCAGAAGATGACTTTCTGCCCGGCGTTGAACTTTTTGGCGGGCGGGTGAACATCTTTGGAAAACAGGCCGCCCGCCTGTTTGATCCACTGCACATCCAGCTTGTTGGGAATATTGTGCGCCACCCATGTCAGGAACACCATGATTAGGCCCAGCATGAAGGCAAAGCCCATGTAGTTATGCGCAATTTTACCCCATGCCGACAGGGTGCCAAACGCGTTTTCGCCAAAGAGCGGCAGGATAACCGCCCGGCCAAAGACGAGGTTCAGACCCGTCAACGCCAGCACAATGAACGACACACCCATCAGCCAATGAGCGAACCGTTCAAAGCTGTTGAACCGCAGGATCTTGACCGCCGAGCGTCCGGAATCGATACGGATCTTGCCGCGGATCATGTAGAACGCGATCAGAACCGCGAAAATCCCGACAAGCGAGAGGATCGTGACCACACGGACCGGCCCTCCGTGAGTCGACGCCCAATCCTTGTTGCCGGGCTTGATCAATCCGGCCGACAGGCCGTCCGGGATCGACACCCGCCCTGCGACCTGCCCATCCGGGTTCAACGCCTGCATCAGCGTTTCTTCGGTCACAGATTGCGCCGTCGGGTTGACCTGCTGCGCGTCGGCCAACTGTGGCAACGCAAAGAGCGCGACCAGACCGAAACAGAGGATGGCGACGATACGAGCCGTGAGTGATGATGGTTTCATCGTTTCGCTTCCTTCCCTCTTACACATTGACGGTTTCGCCGTAGGCGCTGCGCCAGCCCCATGCGCCCGAGCCATAGCCGCGGGTCACAACACGCTCACGATAGATGTCGGCAATGATATCACTGTCACCGGCCAAGAGAGACTTGGTCGAGCACATCTCGGCGCAGATCGGCAGTTTGCCTTCTGCCAGACGATTGGCACCATACTTGACGTATTCCGCCTCGGTCATGTCCGCTTCCGGACCACCTGCGCAGTACGTGCATTTGTCCATCTTTCCGCGCGTGCCGAAGTTGCCCACCTTGGGATATTGCGGCGCGCCGAAGGGGCAGGCGAAGAAGCAATAGCCACAGCCGATGCAGGTATCCTTGGAGTGCAGCACAACTCCGTCATCGGTGGTGTAAAAGCAATCCACCGGGCATACGGCCGCGCAGGGTGCGTCGGTGCAGTGCATGCAGGCCATCGAGACCGAGCGCTCGCCCGGCAGACCGTCATTGATGGTCACGACACGCCGCCGGTTGATGCCCCACGGCACTTCGTGTTCGTTCTTACAGGCCGTTACACAGGCGTTGCATTCGATGCAGCGATCCGCGTCGCAAAGAAACTTCATCCTTGCCATTTTTTGTCTTCCTCCTTTACGCCGCAGCGATCTGGCAAAGGGTTACCTTGCCTTCATGCATGCCTGTCACCGGGTCATACCCATAGGTCGTGACGGTGTTAACGCTCTCGCCCAGAACAATCGGGTCGGTGCCCTCGGGATACTTGCCGCGCTGATCTTCGCCCTGGAACCAGCCGGCGAAATGGAATGGCATGAAGGCCACGCCCGGCGCCACGCGCTCGGTCACCAGCGCCTTGACCCACGCTTTGCTGTCCATTTCGGCCCCGTTTACCCAGACCCAGCCGCCGTCGGTGATCCCCCGGGCTTCGGCATCGGCTGGATTGATCTCGACGAACATGTCCTGCTGAAGCTCTGCCAGCCAAGGGTTCGACCGGGTCTCTTCGCCGCCGCCTTCGAATTCCACAAGACGACCCGATGTCAGCACGATCGGGAAATCGGTTGCAACGTTCCGCTCAACCGCCGAGTCCTGCATCGTGCGGCCAATGTTGGGCACGCGGAACTGACGCCCGTCTTCGCGGGTCGGGTAGTCAGCTACCAGATCGGGGCGCGGGCTGTAGATCGGTTCGCGATGGACCGGGATCGGATCAGGCAGGTTCCACGCAACCGCCCGGGCCTTGCCGTTGCCGAAGGGGACACAACCATGCGAGATGGCCACCCGTTGAATACCACCGGACAGATCAAGGGACCAACTGACCGAGGCCATGCGCTCTGGGTCGTTCCCACCGATCCGCTGGATGGTGGCCAGCTCTTCCGGGGTCAGTTCGCCATCCCAGCCGAGGCTCTGCAACACGCCATAGGTGAATTGCGGATAGCCGTCCTGAATGTCCGAGCCAACCGGATAGCTGCCTTCGGCCAGAAGGGTTTGACCTTCGCGATCCAGCCCAAACCGGGGACGGAATGCACCGCCGCCCTCAGCGACCGGAATGTTGGGATTGTACAGGATATGCGTTCCGGGATGCCGCAGTTCCGGCGTCCCCCAGCATGGCCAAGGCAGGCCATAATAGTCGCCCTTGACCTCATCCGGCGCATCGTCAAAGGCGCGCAGCGTGACCAGGTCGAATGCGCCCTGGTTTTGCATATGCGCCTTGAGCCGTTCCGGCGACTGCCCGGTATAGCCGGTCGACCAGCCACCCCGGTTGATCTCTTCCAGAATGGATTCCGCCGTCGGCTCCGGACCGAACTTGCCATCGACCAGTTCGTAGTTCTTGACCATCTCGTCGGCAAAGCCAAGACGCTGTGCCAGGCGGTAGATCACGGCATAGTCATTGTCGCTTTCAAAGATCGGATCGACAACTTTCTCGCCCCATTGAACGGAGCGGTTTGACGCGGTCCGGCTGCCGTCGCACTCGAACTGGGTCGAGATCGGCAGCAAGTAGGTGTTGTCGGTGCGATCATGCAGCGCCGCAAAGGTCGTGGGGTGCGGGTCAGCGACAACAAGCAGGTCCAGCGCGTTCATGCCCTCAAGCGATGCACCCATCCGCGGAACCGTGTTACCACCGTGGCCAAAGACGATCATCGCTTTGATGTTGTCACGCTGATCGACTTCCTCGGAATCAAGCGTTGCGGCGTCGAACCAACGGGTCGACGGAATGCCCGGAACGCTCATGTTCTCTTTGCGGGTACGGGCATCCCGGCCGCCTTTGGCCGGAACTTCGTCAAACCGGCCTTCGAGATACTCATAAGGCACCTCCCAGACGCGCGACCAGTGGCGCCATCCGCCCTCGGACAGGCCGTAGTAGCAAGGCAGCGAGCCGATATCGAGGCCGAAATCCGTTGCGCCCTGCACGTTGCAGTGACCGCGGAAGATGTTGGCCCCGTTGCCAATGTTTCCGACATTGCCGGTGGACAGAAGCAGGTTGCAATAGGTGCGCACGTTGGCGGTGCCAACCGTGTGCTGCGTGCCGCCCATGCACCAGATGAAGGTGGCGGGTTTCTGTGTAGCAAAGGTTTGCGCGACGCGCTGCAGCGTCTCGCCGGGAATGCCGGTAATACGCTCCACCTCTTCTGGCGGATAGGCCTGTACGGCCTCGCGAATCTGATCCATTCCCCAGACGCGCTGGTCGATGAATTCGGTGTCTTCCCAACCGTTTTCAAAGATGTGCCACATAATGCCCCAAATCACCGCAATGTCGGTGCCGGGACGCATCCGGATGTAATCGGTGGCATGTGCCGCCGTCCGTGTGAAGCGTGGATCCAGTACGATCACGTTGGCCCGGTTGGTCTCTTTGCCGGTCAGGATATGCTGCAGTGACACCGGGTGCGCCTCGGCCGCGTTCGACCCCATGAAGACGATGGTCTTCGAGTTGCGGATGTCATTGTAGCTGTTGGTCATGGCGCCGTAGCCCCATGTGTTGGCAACACCGGCAACAGTGGTCGAGTGGCAGATACGCGCCTGGTGGTCGACGTTGTTGGTGCCCCAGAAAGCCGCAAACTTGCGGAAGAGATACGCACCTTCGTTGGAGAACTTGGCCGAGCCCAAAAGGTATGCTGCATCGGCACCGCTCTTTTCGCGGACCTCCAGCATTTTGCCACCAATCTCATCGATGGCTTGATCCCACGAGATACGGACCCATTTGCCGTTCTCTTTTTTCATCGGGTATTTCAGTCGGCGATCGCCATGAACGAGCTCACGGACCGACGCGCCCTTGGCGCAGTGGGTGCCACGGTTGATCGGGCTTTCCCAGGCCGGTTCCTGCCCGACCCAGACGCCGTCCTGAACCTCTGCTTTCACGGTGCACCCCACTGAGCAATGGGTGCAGATATTGGTTTTGACCTCGATCGGCTTGCTGTAATCGGTCGGGCCGGCTTCGGCGCGGCGCATCGTGCCAGTACCTACCGTGGCGACAGCCGCCAAACCGCCGACCGCAAGACCTGAACCGCGCAGGAAAGAGCGGCGATCCACGGGACGCGCGGCCACGTTTTTGGCAAAGGACTGAAGGCCACCGCGTGCGGCAACGGAGGATCTGCGTTTCACAAGCATCGATGATCAATCCTTCTTGTAGTAGCGGTTGGTGCGGTAGAAAGCGCGCACGTGATCGGTTTCCTGATACCGCGCCTTGGTGCGCTCATCGCCCACCTCATCAGCAAAGGCCGGGCGGGCCGAACCTGTTGCAACGACGCCCACGGATGCCCCGGCAATTGCGCCGAAAAAGCCTCGCCGACCCATTTTCACGGGTTTTGTTTTCTTGTCGCGCATGCGGATCTCCTTAACTTCTCCTCCGGCGGCTGTGCGCCGCGATATTCCTTTGAAACCGCTGAAGCTGGATTTACTAAGCGGCGCCGCGTGGCGAACCAGCGGTCTCTTTGCGCGCCAATTCAAAGGCACGCATCTCAACATCGGTGAACGTCCTGCCGATCTCGGCCACCGCGCGATAAAACTTTGCGCTGGGAGCAACGGCCAGATCGTCAAAGAATTGTGTTGCCCAGGGCTGCAGGTGGCGCGCGAAAAATCCGGCTTCTCCCGCACCGCCGCAGCCAAGCGGGGTTGCGTCGAATTCGCCGGCGGCAAGCCCGGCCATGACTTCGGCCAGGCTGGCAATGTGGTCCTCGGGTTCGAACCGGTCCTTGGCGCGCTCGATTCCCATGACGGCAAGATCGCGGCGCAGATCGGCAAGTGGGCGTTCGTTCAAAAAACCGGTGATGTAGAACGAGGCATAGGGCAGCAATTCTCCACGGCCAACGCCCACGAACAACTCGAAGAACTCATTCGCAACGTCGTCTGCAGAGGCGTAGCGCGCGGTCTTTGCAAGCACGCCGTAGGCTTGGCCAAGGGCTGTATCATCGCCGTAGAGCTGCGACAGGGTTTTCAGCATTTCAGAGTCGGGAGGAGAAGCCAGAGTTCGCGCCAGAAAGGACCACTGCTGAGCCCGGAGCACGTTTTCTTCTGCGGTAGTGCGCGTGTGTTCTTTTGCGTTTTCACGCGTGTCTTCGTTGACGACCTGGGTCAATGCCACTCAACTCCCCAATTGGCATTTGGCCTGAGTATATCAGATTTGGTGAATTGAAGGTAGCCGCTCGGGTATGGGTCTTCCACGGCCAAAGACCATAATAGGCAAATCCTATCAGATAACTCATCCGAAGCTATATCTTTGGAATTGCGCCGCCATGTCGGGGCGACCTCGGCGTTGGCTCGTCACCCGCACCGCGCGCAACTTTTTTGCCACCCGGCTCGCCTTCACTCACGGTGCCGGACTCTGCTGGACCAGAGCTTTCGCTGCGTCGAACAGATGGCGCGGGTGTGACGGTATTCTCGATCACGCGATCTGCTTCGGTCGGGTCGTTTTTGGATGATGGCTGTGTTTCAGCATCCATTGCCTGCCCATCGGCGTCCGCCAATTGCTCGGGTTCATCCGGGCTGGCGCGGTTGATCAGATCTTTCACCATTTTTGACACGCCTTCGTCATTGAGCGCACCGCCTGCACCGGGTACGCCCTCGGGTGCGTTCCAGTCCCAGGCATAATCGACCGCCGGATCGTCATGATCCCGGATCAGGGTGTTGGCCAGCCACACCTTGCGCATGGCGGCGTTACGAAGTTGCGCGGGGACGCCTTGTTTCAGAAACGGTTGCAAATCTGTCCGGCCGGTAATCTCGTCAATCGAAGGCAGCGACGCCAGGTACTGTTCGTCAACCACTGCTTCCTGTGGCTCGGTCCCGGCCTCAGCGCCGGTGTCTTCAACTGTCCGTTGCACAGCGTCATTGTCTTCAACCGCGTCGGCCTTCCGCGCGGCACGCTTTCGACGGGACCAGGCGCTCAGGGCACCTTCACCATCTCGCCTTGGGTCATCCTCTGCCATCTCAGCCCTTCCCACGCGGCGGCCGCCCCGCGCGACCCCGGCTTGTGACCCACTTCTCGTCGGAGTGAATAATGCGCGGCGCGCGCGGATCATCAGCAGACGTCGCTGGTACGCGTTTGCGTTTGTGGAACACCTCCTCGACGTGGTGCTCCGCAATGAAGGCTTCGAGCTGCGCCACCAGCGACGTCGGCATCGGCACGGCTTCGACGATCCGGTCAGGATCACTCGCCAAAGCCTCTCCTTCGTAGGGGTCGACGGTGACCAGACGCACCTTGCCTTCATCCAATGCCACCCAGACCGAGGGGCGTTTTGCGGTCAGGTTGTCGATGTAATGCCGTGTCTCACCGGAATGAAGTACCAGAGCGTGATCGCCCATATAGGTGGTTTCTATGCCGTCTCGGTTCGACATCAGAGTGCCTGCTGCCATCATCGGCAGATCCGTCATGGCCGCAACCGGGCGCGGTACACGGCCAGCCCACTGGTTCGCGGGCGGATGCGACGCGGCAACGATGCCCAACCGAAAGACCTGCTGAGGCATCAGGTGCCCTCGACCGATTGTAGCGCCGACTGTCGGGCTGTTGCTTCGACAATCGGAAGGTTTGTCACAAGGTTCTGTGGTTTGCATCGGATCACGTTGTCGCTGCCCATTCCCAGAAGAAGATAAACCGGATGCCCCTTGGCTCCGGGCTCGATCCCTTCTTCACTTGCGAAGTCTAACGCAAAAATGCCGACGAGGGCACTCTTGGGCACCACACCGTTCCAAAGCGCATTGCCGATTTCGGTGCCCACGGGATCGAGCCCGACGAACCACCGTAAGTCTGCTTCCGGCACTTCCGTCAGGGCGGTCACGCTGACCTTGCGGCCCATCAGGTGTTCAATCCATATTTCGATGACACGCCCCAATGCGTCCCGCGCCTTTGGGTCCGCCCCGAATGGCAATACCATGGAATGCGCGTCCGAACGGCTCCAATAGGTCCAGCCGTTGGCGTCCCCCAACACGTCAAGCGCGTCAACACCGCCTTTCATCATCGCTCCGAGCGGATCGGCATGCTTGTCCGCCTCGATTTCGGCGACCAGCTCGTCATCTGCAAGCATCAGCGCACCGTCGTTCACATAGGCCCGTTGAGGCCGGAAAAACAGCTCTCCGGCGCGCAGGACCCGCGTATCCTCACATCCTTCCAGCGCGTTGCGCAGGATAAGCTGGACCAACTGGTTGTAGAACAGGACCGGCAGCGTAACGCCGTCGCGCACCAGTCGCACATAACCTGCTTCTATGCTCCCTTCCTCCAGCAACACATCGCGCAGACATAAGAGAAACCGCCAGTTCTCCTGTGCATCGACATCCGCCATCGCCTCGATCTGCGCCGCATCCACCGGAGCCGTGGGCGCGGCGAGTAGTTTGGAGTGCAGCGCCCGTTCCGCATCGCACGCGTCCGGCGGCGGCAATATCTCGGGCCGAGCCAACCAGGCCAGGATCAACTCGTCGGTCACCTGCATGCGCGCGGCCTCATCAAGGCGGGTTAACTGATGCCCCGAAGCTACCCAGAACTCTCTCATCGTGTTGTCTCCCCACGGCCCATCGCGGCCAGGTCAATTTCGGCCACGTCGTCCTCTTCATCGGTTTCGACAAAATGGAAGGCCCGGTCGTGACCCTGCAAGTAGCCTGCCGAGAATGCTGTTTCGTCTCTGGGTTTCAGAGAGCGGAACTGCTCGCGCGTGGCACCCATATCGTCGACATGGCGATGAATTGCGATCAGCGTGCCTTCGTCATGGCCGCGGCACAGCTCTTCCGACAGCGTTATTTCTTCTTCGGCGGCGGGTAGGGCAATCTCCAGACTCGGTGCGCCCAAATGTGTCACCAGTTGATGCGCCAATCCGGTGACGGCCTCTGCGCGTTCATCGCCGCGCGCCTCAGTTACGACAACCAGTGTCGACCAGCCGAAACTTGTGATCCCCAGTAAGCCCGACCGGAAGGCGATCTGCTCTTTGCGGCTCATGGTATCGGCCGCCCGCCCGGCAAAGATGAATGTACCGGGCACAGCCCATTCATCGGGATTGGCCGCAGGTGCGAATATGACACCGTCGGACTTGTCCAGCCGAATTGTGCGCAGCAACCGCGTCACAGGTCCGGACCTTCGGCGCCCCGCCAGCCGGCTTGTGCAAGACCATCGCTCAGGCTTGTGACCCGACCGTCGTGAACCAGTTCAGCCGCTTCACTCAAGGCACCGTTGGTTGTCAGCCGCCCCGCATAAAGCGCGGCGACGGATGCGAAACCCGAATGGGTCCACCGGTCGAAATTCAGCATGAGATAGGCTGCAAAGCTCTCAACAATCGCCAGCGGGTCGGAAAACTCCTCTTCTTCCAGCGAAACCGAATTGGGAAACTCCCCCGCATCGTTCAGATGGTTTCGGTCGGCGATGAGTTCGACACCCAGAACCATCCAATCGGGCACATCTCCCGCGTTTGTACCGGGCGCGACAGCAAGCCGCATGCCGCCCAGACGACCGGCGTCCAGAACCAACTCGGTTGGCCAGCCGAACCGCACGTCCCGTTCAGGCGGACAATGCGCCGCCACGGCTTCGGCGAGTGCAACCATGCCGATGATGACCGCTTTCTGCGCGTCGTCGATCGGCGTTTCCGGTTCCAGAACAACCGCAAAATCAAGGCGACCGGGTCCGTCCGCACTGCTGCCGTAGTGCCAGGTCAGGCATCCCGCGCCTTCTTGTTCCGCCCGCCGCTGTGCGTCTTCGAACGCGTCGCCAATCGGCAGCCAATGCTCTGTATAAGGAGGTGGAAGTGTGAGCTTTCTGGGCGGTGGAATTTCATCCAGCACAAAAGGATCCTATCATCGCGGGTTGAACTGCGAGAGACATAGAGCATCTTTCATTAACCTCAAGCCCCGGCCTCGGAGGCCGACACCAGCAACCAACAAGAAGGCAGCTACATGGTGAACCCTGACCGCAAACGGACTGTTCTGACCTGTACATGCGAGGGGACCATGCGCCTCGACGAAACGGCCCTGAACAAAGCCGGATGCGGAGGCGACCCTGCAGCCCACCAGCTTTGCCGTGCCAATCTCGATCGGTTCCAGGCCGCGTTGGCAATTGGCGATCCCGTTACGGTCACCTGCACCCAGGAGGCGCCTCTGTTTCGCGAGATTGCCGAGACCGAAGCTCCCGCTGTCGATCTGAGTTTTGCCAACATCCGTGAGACAGCCGGCTGGACAGCAGACGCGGCTGAGAGCGGGCCAAAAATGGCGGCGCTGATTGCGGCGGCAGAGGTTGCACCTTCGGCCTTTTCCTACACAGCCATGGAAAGCAATGGCGTAGCGCTTGTGCTTGGTCGGGACGAAGTGGCCGTGAACGCAGCGCAAGATCTGGCGGACACGCTCGACATCACCGTTCTCCTCATGCCCGGAACCGAGGTAACTCCGCCAAGACAAACGGTTTTCCCGGTTCTGCAAGGTAAGGTCGCAAAAACCGAGGGGCATCTTGGCGCCTTCAATCTGACCGTCGACAGCTATGCCGCTCCGTCGCCGTCCTCGCGCCACATGCTGCAATTCGAAAGCCCGCGAAACGGTGCTGTTTCCAAGGCCGATCTGGTGATCGACCTGACAGGCAACCCCCCGCTTTTCCCGGCGGCGGATTTGCGACCGGGTTACTTCCGCGCCGATCCGCGGGACCCGACAGCCGTCGCCCGGTTGGTCCACAAAGCAGCGCAGATGGTCGGCACTTTCGACAAACCGATCTTTATCGATTTCACCGCTGATATCTGTGCGCATTCCCGCAACGAAATCACCGGCTGCACCCGGTGTCTGAACCTGTGTCCGACAGGTGCCATCCTGCCCGACGGTGACAGTGTCCGCATCGATCCCAACGTCTGCGCGGGGTGCGGCCAGTGTGCGGCGGCCTGCCCGACCGGTGCCGCCTCGTATGTGCTGCCGGATGTCGCAACCCTGGCGCATCAGCTCCGGGCAGGTTTGCGCGCCTGGCACGACGCCGGAGGGCTTTGGGCACCCGTAGTTCTGTTTTACGATACCGATCATGGCGAGCCGTTGATCGATGTCTCAGCGCGCTTTGGCAGAGGACTTCCGGCCCATGTCATCCCCTTTGCCGTCAATGAAATCTCGCAGGTTGGCCCCGAGGTGATGGCGGCCGCGATGGCGTATGGTGCCGGGGCGGTCACGCTTTTGGGCAGAGCGCGTCCGCTGCACGATCTCAGCGGACTTCATGCCAGCCTCGCCCTTGTGAACGAGGTATCCGCAGCGATCGGACACGGGCCGGCATCGCTGATCGAAACGGATGACCCGGACGCCATGGAGGAGGCGCTGGCCGGCCTTCCACGGGCACCTCGTCATGAAAACCCCGCCGGTTTCCTGCCGCCCGAGGACAAACGTGGCCTGTTGGTGATGGCGTTTGGCGAGATGAACCGCAGTGCTCCGCGACCCGCTGAAACCGTGCCCCTGGCAGATGGTGTTCCGTTTGGCGCGGTTCGTCTGGATACAGATGCCTGCACGCTTTGTATGGCCTGTACCGGCGCGTGCCCTGCCAATGCGCTCATTGACAATCCCGAGGCGCCCATGCTGCGCTTCACCGAGACGGCCTGCGTGCAATGTGGCCTGTGCGAAGAGACCTGCCCGGAAGACGCGATCACGCTCAAGCCGCAGATCGATTTCAAGGCATGGGACACGCCACGTCGCATTCTCAAGGAGGAGCAACCCTTTTGCTGCACCACCTGTGGCAAGCCATTTGCCACGCCAACAGGTATTGAACGCATTCAGAAGCGGCTGTCGGACCATTGGATGTTCAGTGGAGAAGAAGGTGAAAAGCGTTTGAAAATCCTGGAGCTTTGCGAAGACTGCCGTATCGAGGCCGTGGTCAATGAAGGGTTTGATCCCCATGACGAAACAACCCGACGCGTCCGCACGATCGAAGACGACATTGCGGATAGTCATCGCGGTAAACAGAGTTGATTGCTTTTTGACCTTCGGGCAACGCTTGTGTGCGTGATACCCCAATGGGCGTCCTACAACAAAGTCTCGTCAACGGTCTCCAGGAAACTCTTGATGATTCTCAGACCGGTTTTATGCCGTGGCACCGCAAGACAGGTCTCAAACACCTGATCGAGTTCAGTGATCGGTATTTCCTGAAGCCTGTGTTCTGCAACGGAACTTGCCTCCAAAAAGATGCCGACGCCGATCCCCTGCAGGATTGCCTCTTTCATGACCGGGAAGGTGGTCATGGTCACAATGCGTTTTGGCTGAATCGAGGATTTCAGAAACGCGTCTGTTACAATCCGTTGGGTCAGCGAGCCTTTTTCCGGCAGCAACAATGTGAATTGCGCGACTTCTGCCAAGGACACTTTGTCCCGTTTCGCAAGCGGATGGTCAGAGCGGGCGTATACCACATATCGTGCAGAATGAACGGGTTGGACATATAGGTCCGGCATCTTTGTTGGCTCCGTGACGATCCCGATGTCAACACGTTTGTCTCTTAGACGCTCCATGGCTGAAGCCCAGTCGAAAAGCGCGAAATCCACGGAGATTCGCGGAAACCGATTTGCATATCGCTCGATGAGGCCAAGTGCGGGTTGCGGCGCGTTTGCAATAACCGTCAGGTGGCCTCTGTCCAGGGCGGCATGCCCCCGCAACCGTTCGGTGATTTGTTGATCAAGGGACGCAAACTGATCCGCCAACTGAAAAAGCTCTTGCCCCATTGGCGTCAACACAATGCCCTCACGACTCCGCAAAAGGACCTGTGCGCCGACCTTACGTTCAAGTTTGGCCAAGTGTTGGCTGACCGCAGATTGTGTGACGCCCATTTGCCGTGCAGCACCGGAAATACTGCCCTCCCGAACCACATGGGCCAGGGCCAGCATCTGATATGTGTTCGCCGCCATGTCGCACTCCTTCTTTTGGCGGCACTATCGCGGCTATTAGCAACACTAATATTACGTCACAGAATCGAGACCCAAGTTTGCAAGCATGACGCCGAAGTAATTTGGAGATACGGAACGGTGTCGCACATATCGTTACAGGCGATCGAGAAATCGTTTGGGGAAACGCCCGTGCTCAGGGGCGTGTCGCTCGATATCCATGATGGCGAGTTTGTTACCCTGGTCGGCCCATCGGGGTGTGGCAAATCCACTCTGTTGCGTATTCTGGCCGGGTTGGAAAAAGCCGACCGCGGAACCGTCACAATCAACGAGACAGATGTTACGGCCATTCGCCCTTCTGACCGCAACCTGGCGATGGTGTTTCAAAGCTACGCTCTTTACCCGCATCTCAGCGTCGCCGAAAACATGATGACGCCGCTGAAGATGCGGGAGTTGAACCCGGTTGGGCGATTGCCGGTCATTGGACCGCTTTTGGCGCGATCCACCTATCGCGACATGACCGAACGTGTCCGGACGGTCGCGGAAACCCTCAAGATTGAGGCCCTTTTGGCGCGCAAGCCGGGGCATCTATCCGGCGGACAGCGGCAGCGTGCAGCACTCGGACGCGCCATGGTTCGCAAGCCGGTCGCTTTTTTGATGGACGAACCATTATCAAATCTGGATGCCGCATTGCGCGTCCACATGCGTGCGGAACTGTCGGCTCTGCATCGCGATCTGGATGCGACCTTTGTCTATGTCACCCATGATCAGGCCGAAGCGCTCACAATGTCGGATCGCATGGCGGTTATGATGGATGGGTATATCCTACAGGTCGGGCCACCGGATGAAATCTACACTGATCCAGTTTCTCTTCAGGTGGCCAGGTTCATCGGCTCACCTTCGATCAACATCATGCCTGGAGAAGTGACAGGCAGCGGTCAGGTGACAGTCTTTGCAAAGCCGGGCTTTGCGGTGCATGGCCAGGTTGTCGGGCCGATACATGTGGGTTTGCGCCCGGAGCATTTGTTTCTCAGCGCGCAGGGAAGATATCAGGGCATAGTGCGGTACAGGGAAAACCTGGGCTCTGATGTATTCCTGCATCTCGGTGTTACAGGGTCAGACACCATGTTGGTCCTGCGCGCTGACCCGACGACGGCCCAGGGATTTGGTCGCGGGTCGACCGTCGGCTTTGATTTTCATCCCGAGCAGGCGCTTATCTTTGATGCAGATGGCAGACGGCTGCGCCCGGCATTGGCCAGCCGTGAGGTGGCATGATGCAGTCACGCGCGCATCTTTGGTTCATCGGCCCGGCGCTGTTCTTGATGATCGCCATTCTTCTGCTGCCGATTCTGATCGCCGTTGGCCTCAGCTTCACCAACTATTCCCTGGGAAATCAAGGCGCTGAATTTGTCGGGATCGAGAACTATGAGAAGATTTTCACCCGTTCCGCTTACGAAAAGATGTTTGGTGCGACCTTCCGATATGTGTTCGTGGTTGTACCTCTGACCGTCGGTTTGGGGCTTGGTGCTGCATTGCTTATCCATTCTTTGGGACGGTTTGGAGACCTCTACAAAACCGTATTCTTCCTGCCCGTAATGGCCGCTTTGATTGCGATGGCCATCGTCTGGGAGTTTGCTTTCCATCCCACAATTGGAGTGATTAATTCCACGCTTGAGCGCGGATGCGGCACATTCCTGGAAAGCTGGTCGTGGTATGCCCAGGGGTGCGCAAAAACGTTCCCGCTTTGGCTGCAGGATCGCGACTATGCGATCTGGACGGTAAGCTTTATCGGCGTGTGGCAGGGTTTCGGCTTCAATATGGTTTTATATCTTGCCGGGCTCACGTCGATCCCGGCATCGCTCTACGACGCTGCCGAAATGGATGGCGCGCATCGTGGGTGGGACAGGTTCCGTCTGGTAACTTGGCCCCTTCTGGGGCCGACAACGGTTTTTGTCGTGACGATCAGTTTCATCCGGTCATTTCAGGTCTTTGACATGGTCGAGGCCTTCTATCCGCAAGGCGGGGGGCCGTCGAAATCCGTCTTCGTCATGATGTTCGCCATTTATGAGAAAGGTATTCAGCAGAACCTGATGGGCATCGGTGCAGCAATTACGGTTGTTTTTCTGGGGTTTGTGATCGTGCTGACACTGATCCAGCGCTGGCTGGTCGAGAGGAGGACGCATTATGTCTGATCGCTTTTCGACAAACGAGGCAGTGAAACATGCGATCCTGATCGTCGGGGCGGTGATTGTCCTGCTGCCCTTTTACACGATGGTCAGCCTGTCTTTGAAATCGCCGGCCGAGATCATGCAGCAGACCGGCGGGTTTCTTGGCAGTCAGCAGCTGTTTCGGGACGATTTCTGCGTCAAGCTGGGCAACGCAGTGGAAGACTGCATGGTCAACCCGATCGTCTACAACTATACGACCGCCTTCGAAAAAGCGCCTTTGCTGCGATATCTTTTCAATGGGGTAATCGTGACGCTTTCAATCTTCATTATTCAGGTGGTTGTTGCCTTGCCCTGCGCCTATGCCCTGGCCAAGCTACGGTTCTGGGGGCGTGAGGCGGTCTTTGGTCTGGTCCTGTTCTGCCTGTTAATCCCGGTACATGCGATTGCCTTGCCGCTCTACATCATGCTGGCCAAACTGGGGCTGACAAACACCTATGCCGCCTTGGTGATCCCGTGGACAATTTCGGTGTTCGGCATTTTCCTGATGAGGCAGTTTTTCCTGACGGTTCCGGACGACCTGATTGACGCGGCCCGTATGGATGGGATGTCCGAATACGGAATCATCTGGCGAGTCATGCTTCCCACAGCAATCCCGGCACTTATGGCCTTTGGAATCTTCAGCGTCGTGGCGCATTGGAATGACTATTTCTGGCCACGCATTGTTATCACCGGAAACCGGGAACTCTTTACCCCGCCGTTGGGCCTGCGCGAATTCAAAGGCGATGCCGATGGTGACAATTTTGGGCCGATGATGGCCACCGCCTGCATCATCGTCACCCCCTTGATTGTCTGTTTCCTGCTGGCACAGCGCCGCTTTATCGAGGGGATCACACTGTCTGGAATGAAGTAGGACGGGTTGCCCCGTCCTACCCGCAGCATCCCGTCCGGGATCATCACTGGGGACTGCCAATCGCCAAACCGTCAGCCCCCGTAACAGGAGAGTAAGTTAATGAAACGCACAGTGACTGCAATGGGCCTTGTGCTTGCTGCAACCGCCGCGGCGGCGGAAGACAAAATCGTTGTCGAGTTTGGCTATCCTTACAGCCATCTCTTTGACGTAACCTACGAAAAGATTTTGCCAAAGTTCTACGCGCAGCACCCGAATATTGAAATCAAGATGCGGGCGACGTACGAGACATATGAGGATGGCACAAACACGATACTGCGCGAAGCGGTGGCCGGCACGCTGCCGGATGTAACCATGCAGGGCCTGAACCGTCAGGCTATTCTGGTGGAGAAGGGGATCGCCAAGTCCTTGGAGCCATTCATCGCCAAAGAAGCAGACTTTGCCAAAGACGGCTACCACAAAGCCATGCTGGATCTGGGTACCTTCGATGGTGACGTCTACGGATTGCCATTTTCGATTTCCCTCCCGGTCGGCTATTACAACATGGAAGTTATGGCCAGGGCCGGCTACGACGAGACCAATTTGCCCACCACATGGAACGAGGTGGTCGAGGCATGCGGCAAGCTGCGTGAGGCCGGCGTCGAAAACCCAATGTTCTGGGGCTGGAACATCACCGGTAACTGGTTTCTGCAGGCGCTGATGTGGTCGCAGGGCAAGCCCACTGTTGAGGGCGCTGATTTTCAACTGGACACGCGGGAAGGCCTCAAGGCATTGGAAATCATGCAGAATATGTTCCAGGGCTGTGAGATGCAGAATCTCGAGTGGAAGGCCGCTTTGGCATCCTTCTCGGCCGGTGACCTCGGCATGATGTATTGGTCAACATCAGCCGTGGGTGCGGTGGAGCGGGCGATGGGTGATTTTACCTTGGTGACACATGAGTATCCTGGTCTGGACTCGGCTGGTCCGATGGGTTTGCCCGCCGGTGGTAATGCCGCACTTCTGGTCTCGACATCCGAGGACCCCGCCGAGCTTGAGGCTGCATGGGCGTGGTTGAAGTTCATAACTTCGGGCGAGGGCGCAGCCGATGTTGCCCGAACCACAGGCTATATGCCTCCGAACCAAGCTGCCAACGAAATCATCCTGGCGGAATTCTACGCAAAAAACCCAGCCAAAGCGACAGCAGTACGGCAACTGCCTTTGCTGCGTGAGTGGCAGGCGTATCCCGGCGATAATGGCCTGGCGGCAACACAGGTCATCTATGATGGCCTGGAAGGTATCGTGACCGGCGAGCACGAAGACATGGGTGCGTTGCAGGAAGAACTCAGTGAAGAAGTTCAGGATCTGCTGAACTAATCCGAGACAGGACCTGGGCCCCGGGCAATTGCTCGGGGCTTCAAAAAAGGGACAGGCGCATGAAACTCCTGCAATTCACAGACATCCATCAGACGAGACCCGGCGATACGATAGATGGCCGTGACCCAAACGCCAATTTCGCCAAGGGGCTCTCGCACGCATTGTCTCTGCATCACGACGCAGAGGCCATGTTCATCACCGGCGACCTTTCTGATTGGGGGGATGCCGATGACTATGACCGGATAAAGCGGTCCATCGCAAGGCTGCCATTCCCGGTACATCTGCTGATCGGAAACCATGACGACAGGGCGATCTTCCTAAGAACGTTCCCCGAACTTAAGGGTCCGGACGGGTTTGTGCAGTACACCGTGCCACTTTCACTCGGCACAGCGATCTGCCTCGACACATGGGGGCCCGAGACGCACGCTGGCCATTTCTGCGAACGGCGTGCGGACTGGTTGTCCGACCAGCTCAACACCCTGGCAGGGCCGGTGTGGATATTCATGCATCATAACCCGGTCGCGATCCGCATCTTGCCCATGGACAAGATCATGTTGCTGGATCACGAGCGCTTTGCGGATACCATCGCCCCCCACACGGACAAGATACGCCATATCTTCCATGGTCATTGTCATCTCCCCCTCGCCGGGTCCTTGCATGGGGTCGCGTTTTCAGCGCCGCGTGGCACAAATCACGCCGGCTGGCCGGATTTTGCTGCTACGAAACTGCTGTCGTCAGCGAAGCTGCCTGAGGCCTACAGCGTCATTTTTGCTGACCAAAGGTCCACCCTCACGCACATGGTCGAGTTTGGTTACACCGGCGACATCGGAGGAGAAAGCAGCCCGGACTATGCAGAGTGGGACCGCGCCACAATGGTCCGTTGATAAGTCTCTGACCAATCCGCTATAGCCATGTAAGTTTTTGTTTTTGATGGGTTTTCAAATGCTTTGTGGGATCAGGACTTTAGGCTGCTGAACAGCTCGTTGGCCAATCCCATTCCTTTCCAACACACAAGAGCAATGGGCGGACAAGCGGCATACGGTATCCAACCTCGGCACTGTTCGCGCCGTGGCGACACCTAGGAGACGGACATTCCTGAGGTTTCTTGGACAGTAGCCAGCGTATAGTGCCGGCCATCCGAAGTTACTCCTCGAGAAGGTGTTCATACCGCGCGTCCGTGAGAGTTTTCAGAAAGGCGACGATGGCGTCTATGCGCTCGTCCTCCAGTGCCGGACCGTGGGTCAGTTCCTCCACGGCCAACGTGTCTTTGACAAGCGGCGGCCCAAACGGAGTACCGGTCTCGGGGTTGATCATACGGTCCTCGGATCGAGTGTTGTAGATGTTGTAGAACAAGACCACGGTACGCAGATCTTGGAACACACCGTTGTGCATGTAGGGGCCTGTCACGGCGACATTCCGCAGCGTTGGCGTTTTGAACTTGCCCAGATGTGCAGGATCTCCTGCAACCGCCGGATTGGCGGCCAGACCCTCGTCAATGGTTCCGATCGGTACGCCGTTCAATTCCCGCAGTGCAACGTTTTCCGGCGTACCGATGTTATGGTAGCGGTAGTCGCTGAACGTTTCGCGTGGATCAATCGCACTTGTCGACAGTTGATGGCACTGGTTGCAGTTGGTGAACTGCTGCGAGAAGAACAGGACCATTCCCAGTTCTTCGCCGCGGGTCAACTCCGCTTCGCCACGCAGGTAGCGGTCGTATTTTGAGTCAAACGGGCTGAACTCTGAGGTGCGCTCGAAGGCGGCAATGGCTTGTGTCATTGCACTGTATCCCGCTTCTGGATCGTCCAGAATGCCGTCGCCGAACAGCGCCGAGAAAGCCGTGACATAGACAGGGTTCTCAACCAGTCGAGCCATGACGGAGGCCTTGTCCGGCATGCCCATCTCGACAGGATTCAAGGGCGGTCCGCCAGCCTGATCCTCCAGTGTTGCCGCGCGCCCATCCACAAACTGGCCCCCGATCCAATCGCCCTCTGCGTTGCGGTGGAACACCGGGGACAGCGCGGCATAGGCGGCTGTCGGCGCATTCCTGTCCCCCAGCGAAACGCCATCGTCGCCGGGGGATGCCATGCCGCGGGGATCGGCGAACCCGTTCTCGGGATTATGGCAACTGGCACAGGCTTGGGTGCGGTTGGCGGACAGGTTTGTATCGAAGAACAGCATCCGCCCAAGCTCGGATTTTGTGATCGGGTCCTCGGCGCACGCGGCGGGGCCGCCGAGGAAAGCCGTCAAGCATCCGCAAAATGTCAGAAATACAGTTAGCCGCATCGCGCTCTCCACTTTTCTGACAGATTAACTAAGGTATCTGCGCCTGACTTTGATTTCAGTCAATGCGATATCCTCAAAAGACCCGCATCGGCCTCACAATGTCTGACCAAGGCGGCCTCGCTTTCGTCTTGACCTAAACCGTTATCTCAAAATCGGTTTTCGCAAGGAAAACGCGCGGGGCGAGCATGTCTTGCATCTTAGACAGACAACAGTTTCTTTGCCTCGATCACATGGGATTCAAGACATACAGTCCGCTGCCTGCTCGACTGGTTTACCGGTGGCGTACATATGTCAGCCCAATCAACCGGGTTTCAGATTGGCCAACACAGATACCAGAGGCCAAGACCCGCCTGAACGCAACGCCTTTCGGACTTATGCCCCAAACGCCATGGGTTTTCCGTCAGACTGGGGCCGGGGTTTACGTTGCAAAGTAACCCACACCGAATTCGCGCTGGGACATCGTTTCGCGTAGGCGCTCGAAGCCGCGTTCGCGCAGCTGGCGTATCCGTTCCTTTGACACGCCGTACTGTGTTCCCAGACCCTCCAGGGTTGCAGGTGGATCGTGGAGTTGGGTCGCAATAATTATATCGCGCTCGCGAACCGGCAACGCGTTCAGCGCCTTCACCAATTCGCGACGCAATGCGGCCGTTTCCAGCCCTTGCAACGGTGCCTGCTTGTCGACGCTGTCCGGATCAACAAGCAGGGCGATGCGTTCTTCGCCGCCGTCATCAAGCGCGGGTGCGTTCAGGGAATGGTCCTGACCCATGGCCTGCGTGCGCAGGTCAGCAACCCGGTTCAGGTCGACGCCCAGCGTGTCGGCCAGCCGCGTGTCG
This sequence comes from Ruegeria sp. AJ12, assembly GCF_056536245.1. Lineage (NCBI taxonomy): Bacteria > Pseudomonadati > Pseudomonadota > Alphaproteobacteria > Rhodobacterales > Roseobacteraceae > Ruegeria > Ruegeria sp. AJ12. Next base: position 3,080,122 of record NZ_JBQFJJ010000001.1, on the reverse strand, counting down.
AATTCCGCGCGGTCGATCGTGGGATCGGCTGCCATCTCGGTTTCCAGCGCCGCGATCTCTGCGATTGCCTTGCGGGTCTGCGCAGAGTTGGGGCGGCGTACGATCGATTTATTGGCGCGAATGTAGTCCTGAATCTCTGCACGTACCCACCAGGCCGCATAGGTCGAAAAGCGGTTCTCACGATCCAAATCAAAACGGTTGGCAGCTTTGATCAACCCGATCAGCGCCTGTTGCATCAGGTCCGGGTCGGCCTCTCCGGGTCCAGGTTTGAACCGTTTTGCGGCTGAGGCAGCCAAAGGGGTGAAGGCTTGGACAAGCTTGTCGAGCGCGCGGGCATCGCGCCGGGACCGCCAGGCGCGAACCAGATGCCGCTCCTCATCCTCGGACAGCATCTGGGCTGTGCGTTTGTGGCGCGGTCGGCTTCCCCAATTCGGTAGTGGCTGATTCATGGCTTCGGTCTCAAGTTAGTTTCGAAGCGATACTAAACACGCGCCGCCGCTATTGTCAAAATGATTTCGGTTCTATACTAAATTCAGTATGAGCGACGAACATCAAACACCCGACCGAATCGCCGAACTGCTGATCCATGTGGGCCGTGCAGCGCGCAGCGAGGACGGTCGATCCGAACTGACCGCGGCGCAATGGACCTGTCTGCGATTCCTTGCGCGGGCCAATGGCGACACGCGCACGCCGTCAAGCTTCGCCAATTTTCAGGCGACGACGCGCGGAACCGCGTCGCAAATCATCAAGTCGCTGGAGAGCCGCGATCTGGTGACGCGTCATCGTTCAGAGCGTGACGGGCGCAGCGTATTCTTCGACCTCACGAAAAAGGGACGCGAAATCCTGTCGCATGACCCGCTTCGCGATCTGGTCGGCGTGATCGACGGCCTGAAGCCAACGGAACGGAGACAGTTTCTAAACACGCTGTCGCGTCTGGCAACTGCACTTGCCGGGTTGCGGGATGTGCCGGCGTTTGGAACCTGCAATGGCTGCAGCCATTTCACGACAACCGGTGGTGCGGCCTACTGTGCCTGTATGTCCGCCGAACTGGCGGCCGACCAAACCGACAAGCTGTGCGCGAGCTATCGCGAACCGACCTAGAGTTTCAAACCAAGGAGAGCAGGATGACGAGGCCTGATCAAGTTGCGGCCCCCCGTATGATTGCGATCAGCAGTGGCAAGGGTGGGGTCGGGAAATCAACCGTGTCGGCCAATATCGCTGTCGCAATGGCCGAGGCCGGATTGTCGGTCGGCATTGTGGATGCCGACATATACGGCCCGTCCATTCCGGGTATGCTTGGTATCCCGGCCGAGAAACCCGCCATGTCCCCAGAGGAAAAGGTTATTCCAGCCGAGGCGCACGGGGTCAAAGTCATCTCGATGGCTATGCTGACTGACGATGACAAACCTGCCATCCTGCGCGGTCCCATGGTGACAAAGTATTTGCAGATGTTTGTCAAACAGGTGGACTGGGGCCAGTTGGACGTTCTGCTTTTGGATCTGCCGCCCGGAACCGGTGACATCCAGCTGACACTGGCACAGGCCTTTCCGCTTGCTGGGGCCGTTGTGGTCAGCACGCCCCAGGATGTCAGCCTCAAGATCGCCCGGCGCGGCCTGCGCATGATGGAACAGGTCAATGTGCCAATCCTCGGTGTTATCGAGAACATGAGTGGGTTCACTTGCCCGTCTTGCGGGACGCTGACTCATATCTTTCATCAGGGTGGGGGAGAGGCCATCGCGGGCGAATTGGACGTCGCATTCCTGGGCAAAGTGCCACTGGACCCCAGCGTCGTCGATTGTGGTGACAACGGCAGCCCCATTGTCCGTGCCGCGCCCGACAGCCCGGCCGCAACAGCATATCGGCGGATTGCCGCAGCTCTGACGGAAACCGCCTGTCACACGGGCGGAATTACGACACCTTTCGCCTGGACCATCGCCGATGGCACGGGCAAGCCGACCGCTGCCCAAGCGGCAACCGCCGCGCCGGACGTTCTTGTAGCACTGGACTATGACGACAGGGGTTTGACTATCGGATGGGCCGACGGGACTGAAAAATGCCTGACACCGCGCGACCTGCGCCTTGCCTGCTCCTGCGCACAATGTCGCGATGAAATGACCGGTTCGCCATTGCTGGACCCCGAGACTGTGCCGTTAGGCATTGGCCTGACACGCGTTTGGAGCGTCGGGAACTACGCGTTGGGGCTTGCTTTCACCGATGGCCACTCAACCGGAATCTATACTTTCAAAGCCCTGCGCGAGATGCAGGGGACGGAGCTTGAAGATGTCTGACCTGTCGCACCACCGGCGCATCCGCGCGCAGTCTTCAGTCAAGGATGCTGATGTCATGGGGTTTGTTCTGGACGCGCCGATCAACCCGGGCGGGTCGGTTCGGTTCGATGACGCAGGTCAGGGCCCCTTGGCGCACGGTCTTCTCTCGGCGCCGGGTGTGACCCGGATCGAGGTGAGCGACGCAACAATCTGGGTCAAGAAAGAGTCCGGTGCAGATTGGGCGGTGTTGAAACCAACGGTTGCCGCTGCCATTCGTCGGGTTCTCGAAGAAACGGATACGCCATTGGAAGGTGGCGCGGTATCGGAAACAGACGATCCCGAGGCGGTTCTGCTGCGGCGGATAGAAGAGTTGCTGGACCAGCAGGTCAACCCGTCTATCGCGGCGCATGGTGGCCAGATTTCGGTTGACCGTGTGCAGGGCGACAAAGTGTACCTGAGGATGTCGGGTGGATGTCAGGGCTGTGCGGCATCTTCGATCACCTTGCGAAATGGGGTCGAGCGTATGCTGCGTGCGGCTTTACCGGAGATCGGCGAGATCGTGGATGTTACGGATCATGACGCTAGCAGCAATCCGTATTATTCTCAGGATGGTCGGCAGTCGCCTCTTTTGAACCGTCCGGTTCCTCAGAGTGTGATCAGTTGGGAAGACGGGCAAGTGATCGTCGATCCGGATTACTTGGCACCAAAGCTGGGGTTGACGCCTGATGCCTTGCGCACCGGTTTGCGCCTTGGTGACGTCACCGGCGTAACCGAAATCGGGCAAGGCGCGGACGAAGGCAAAACCCGGGTCACTGTCCGGACCCCGACGCGCGCCTGGGCTGCCGAAATTTTTGACGATGGCACAGCGCGAGAAATTCCTCCGCCGAGGGAGGCAAGTGTCGCAGTTGGTCGCGAGCGTGAACTTACAGATCGGGTGCGGGCTGTGCTGTCACGCCTCTCGTCGGACCAGGTTCCAATCACCTACGGATCGCTCGCGCGTTCGCTCGGTCTCTGGACTCCCGGGTCGGTAGGACGGGTCACACGGGCGCTTGAAGCTACGATGCGCGAAGACGCCGCCGCAGGCCGACCCTTCATCGCCGCCCGCGCCGCAAGCCGTGGCCGGGACAGACTGCCTGCCCAGGGTTTTTTTGACCTCGCCCGCAGCTTGTCACGGGGACCGCGCGACGGAGAAACCGATCCCGACTTCCACGCACGCGAAACGCAGTGGCTCGACCAGTCACTTGCCAATCCCGAAAGTGAGGAGGCGACTACATAGTCGCGAGGTCGATCGGCAGTAGGGTTCAATTCGACCATTGGAACGATGCCGGAAAATCGTTAGCTGTTGCCCGAATTTGCGGGTGTTTTGATGCAGGAAAGGCACTCTGCACACGGCTAACCCGAACGCCACGGAAGCTAGGCCTCTACGAGGTATCTTTCCGAGAGCGGAAGACTTGCTGCACCAAGGGCACGGGCATCCGGGCCCACCATTCCCGCCGAGATATTTGGCCGCTCCAGCCCTGTCAGGTTCAGAGAGGACATATGGGCTTCGACTTCCTTGATAAGCCGCGTCTTCAAGTCTGCGGGCATCCAGCCATCAATTTTTATGTGCCCGAAATCGATGACGCTGCAGGACGAGACAATCGCATGCGCAAGACCCTGCGCCGCTCGTTCCAGCCAGCCATCCAAAAGGTCTTTAGGGACGTCCCAATGGTCAGATGTTTCCCACAACAGTGTCGCGCCACACTCGGTGCCCGTCATCGAACGCTCAAGAACATAAAGGCTGGCAACGTCAATCAGAGGCTGAACCTCTCCAGAGCCAACAGGGACAGGCAACGGACCCAATGCTCCCGCATTGCCGCGCCCGGAGAAAATTGATCCATTCAGAACAACCCCGCCGCCAACAAAGTAACCAACGTAGAAATACAGGAAATCTCTTGGCCCGTCCGCCGGCCCAAAAACCAGTTCCGCCCCGCAGGCAGCGGTAGCGTCGTTCTGAACAAAAACGGGAATGTCATGGGTTGCTTCCAGAGCGGCTTTCAGGTCGGCGGTGCGCCAAGCATCCATTTTTTCCTGCGGCACCTGCAAGGTCTGCGCCCAATCCCAGAGATAGAAGGGCATCGCGATCCCCAATCCGGACACCCGCCGACGCGTATCGCTTGGCATATTCGCCATCATTGTGCCGAGGGCTTCGTTCGCGAACTCGAGCGTCGCCTCTGGGTTCGGATAGTCGTAAGTGCGCCTCGCACGCTGACGCACCTGTCCCAGAAAATCCGTCAATACCAATTCGGTGCTGCGTCGGCCGACTTTCAGCCCGAAGAACAGCGCACCTTCGGGATTGAGCCGCATGGGAACAGACGGTTGCCCGACTTTTCCGCGCATGGGCTCGCCACGCAGAAGCAAGCCGTCACTTTCGAGTTGCCGCATTATGACCGAAACCGTCTGTGCCGACAGACCGGTCATGCGTGCAATCTCGGATTTGGCTAGGGCGGTGTGCCGGCGCACCAGAGACAGAACCAGACGCTCGTTATGGGCGCGCATTCCGCTTTGGTTCGTGCCTCTCACCGCTGAGACCCGATCAGACATGGGTTTGTCCTGTGACATGTCGGCAGACAAATCATCCCCTCCCTCGCGCCAAGAATGTGGTGACATATGGCGGCTGTCAATAATAATTAAGAGTGATTTATTTATTGACTCACATCTCGAATCTTGTGATGTTTTTTGCTGTGTGACCGGGTCGGAAACCGCCCGATTATACATATGCCCGAACGGGCATGGGAGAAACTGGGAGGACTACCGATGAAACTTGCGAACCTCGCAAGCGCTACGGCGCTGGCCGTGACAGCCATGGCTGGCAGCGCATTTGCCGATGGCCATGGAACCACCGTGTGCCTGATCACAAAGACCGACACCAACCCTTTCTTCGTTAAAATGAAAGAAGGCGCGACAGCCAAGGCGGAAGAGCTTGGCATGACACTGAAGGCCTTTGCGGGCAAGGTCGACGGAGATCACGAGACACAGGTTCAGGCCATTGAGACCTGCATTCTGGACGGCGCAAAGGGTATTCTGCTGACCGCCTCTGATACCTCTTCGATTGTTCCTGCTGTTCAACAGGCACGGGACGCGGGTCTTTTGGTTATCGCGTTGGACACACCGCTGGAGCCAATTGACTCGGCGGATGCGACATTTGCGACCGATAACTTCCTTGCCGGACTTTTGATCGGGCAGTGGGCCAAGGCCACGCTTGGCGACGCCGCCAACGACGCCAAGATCGCCACGCTGGACCTTGCCGTCAGCCAGCCGACCGTGGACGTTCTGCGCAATCAGGGATTCCTGCAGGGCTTTGGCGTGGATCTGGCCGACCCTAACGTGATCGGGGATGAGGATGACGCTCGTCTGGTCGGCAGCGATGTGACCGCCGGAAACGAAGAAGGCGGACGCCGCGCCATGGAAAATCTGTTGGCCAAGGACCCGACGATCAACGTGGTGCACACGATCAACGAACCTGCGGCGGCTGGTGCCTACGAGGCCCTGAAAGCCATCGGGCGTGAAAACGATGTTCTTATCGTGTCTGTCGATGGGGGATGCCCCGGCGTACAGAATGTAGCGGACGGTGTCATCGGAGCGACCTCGCAGCAGTATCCGCTGTTGATGGCGTCGCTGGGTGTGGAAGCCGTCAAGAAATGGGCGGATGAGGGTGTTAAGCCCGAGAACACACCCGGGAAAGACTTCTACGACACCGGTGTTGCGCTGGTAACGGACAAGGCCGCTGACGGCGTTGACTCGATCTCGGTGCAAGAAGGCATGAACCTCTGCTGGGGTTGATCTGAGACATTGGAAGGTCGCCAAGGCGACCTTCCAACACAAAACCCTTTCTTACCCGAAAACTTGCTAAGGTGGCCCCAGGACGGGTGCTTGACGCATGGGGGAATCTAAATGTCCGATACGCCACGACAATCCGACGACTACGAAGCAGCAGCCCAGGGCGGCCCGGAACAGGTCGCGGAATTCGAAGATCACCACAGGGGCTTTGTCGGGACGGTCCAGCACTTTCTGCACGTGAACCCGTCGCTTGTTCCATTGATCGTGCTTGTCGCCGCGATTGTCATCTTTGGTGTTCTGCTCGGCGAAAAGTTCTTCTCGCCCTTTGCGCTGACCTTGATCCTGCAGCAGGTTCAGATCGTTGGTATCGTTGCGGCCGCTCAAAGCCTCGTGATCCTGACCGCCGGTATCGACCTCAGCGTCGGGGCGATCATGGTGATGTCGTCGGTTGTCATGGGTCAATTCACCTTTCGGTATGGATTGCCGCCATCTGTCGCCATCCTGTGCGGTTTAGCTGTTGGAACTGCGATTGGCGCAGTGAACGGGTTCCTTGTCAGCCGGATCAAACTGCCGCCCTTCATAGTCACCCTTGGCATGTGGCAGATCGTCTTGGCAGCGAATTTCCTCTATTCTCAGAACGAAACCATCCGGTCGCAGGATATCGAGAGCAATGCACCGATCCTGCAACTGTTCGGCAATAAGTTTAATGTTGGAGGCGCTGTCTTTACCGTTGGCGTCGTCTTCATGCTGGTGCTGATCCTCGGCCTTGCCTACGCACTGCGCCATACAGCCTGGGGCCGTCATGTCTACGCAGTGGGAGACGATCCGGAGGCCGCAGAATTATCCGGGGTCAACGTTCACCGCACATTGATGTCTGTGTACATGCTGTCTGGGCTGATCTGTGCCTTCGCCGGCTGGGCCCTGATCGGGCGGATCGGCTCGGTGTCTCCGACCTCGGGGCAGTTGGCCAACATAGAAAGTATCACCGCTGTTGTGATTGGGGGCATATCGCTGTTCGGAGGTCGCGGGTCGATCCTGGGCTCGCTGTTCGGCGCGCTGATTGTCGGCGTCTTCACCCTTGGTCTGCGGTTGCTTGGGGCAGACGCGCAGTGGACCTTCCTGCTGATCGGCATACTCATCATTGCGGCGGTTGCCGTCGACCAGTGGATCAGAAAGGTGTCAGCCTGATGGAACCCATTCTCAAAGGACGGAACCTTGTGAAGCGCTATGGCCGGGTCACGGCCCTGGACCATTGCGATTTTGACCTGATGCCGGGTGAAATCCTTGCGGTCATCGGCGACAACGGCGCTGGCAAATCGACCTTAATCAAGGCTGTTTCCGGCGCGGTCACGCCGGATGACGGCGACATCTGGCTCGAAGGCCAAAAGGTCAACTTTCAGTCGCCAATCGACGCGCGCGAGGCCGGGATCGAAACCGTTTATCAGACGCTCGCGATGTCTCCGGCTCTGTCAATCGCGGATAACATGTTCATGGGGCGGGAAATCCGCCGCAAAGGTCCCATGGGGTCGGTGTTCCGGATGCTTGATCGACCAACGATGGAGAGGTTTGCCCGGGACAAATTGAGCGAGCTCGGCCTGATGACGATCCAAAACATCAATCAGGCCGTCGAAACCCTGTCCGGTGGTCAACGTCAGGGGGTCGCCGTCGCCCGCGCTGCGGCCTTCGGATCAAAAGTGATCATTCTCGACGAACCAACCGCCGCCTTGGGTGTCAAGGAAAGCCGCCGGGTGCTGGAACTGATCAACGATGTGAAGGCGCGTGGAATTCCGATCATCCTGATCAGCCACAACATGCCGCACGTCTTCGAAGTTGCCGACAGAATCCATGTGCACCGGCTGGGCAAAAGGCTGTGTGTCATAGACCCTGCGGATTACACAATGTCTGATGCCGTGGCGTTCATGACCGGTGCCAAGGAACCCCCGGCAGAGGACAAAGCGGCGTGAGCGGCCAAGATGCCTCTCCGGACCATCTGGCACAGAAAATCGCCGACGCCGCTGCGGCGCTGGCAGGCTCTTCCAAACGGCAACTGGTCGCTGTTGCCGGTCCGCCGGGTTCGGGAAAATCAACGCTCGCGGAACTGGCGCAACATAAGTTGGAAAAGCGCGGGATACCCTGCGGGCTGGTCTCCATGGACGGGTTTCATTTCGATAACGCGATTCTGTCGGTCCGCGGTCTTTTGGACCGAAAAGGAGCGCCGGAGACTTTTGATATTGCGGGATTTCGCGCCATTCTGGGCCGGCTTCTTGTCGAGGACGAAGTTGCCGTACCCGAGTTCGACAGAACGCTGGACAAAGCCATAGCGGCTCGAACCGTTGTCACATCGGATCAGCTAATTGTTCTGGTGGAGGGGAACTACCTTCTGCTGGAAGAACCGCGCTGGGCGGATTTACAGAAACTTTGGGCGTCAAGTGTGTTTCTGGATGTTGCGTTGCCTACACTCGAAGCACGGCTTACAGAAAGGTGGGTCGCGTTTGGCCTCGACCCCAAGTCGGCCAAGGCTCGAGCATTGTCCAATGACATACCAAATGCAAGACGGGTTTTGCAGAACTCATCGGAAGGGGCCATCCTGATAAGATGACCAGATATTGGCGCAAGCCCAGACGGCCGCCATTCAGATATCGCCAGCAGCACCGAGATTCAGACCGTTGTAGCCATCTTAGGCGGCGGATGGATAAGTGGGCGCTCCGGTCGCGATGTCCTGATGCGCGAAAAGGTCCCGACTGCGCAAACACGGTTGGATAGCGATCCCTCGCAATCCTGCCGCGTGCGATGAGATCATCAATTGGCATCAGTCAACGCGCGTTCCGAAGGTCCAACTGTCCAGACAGTTGAAGACGTCGAAAACCCTGTTGGACGCGATACCCTCTGCATTGATCTCCTCCTGTAGCGACGCAAACGGTATAAACGTCCACGAGGTCTCGATGCCTGTAAGCTTGGTGAATTCATCGTCCCCTTACATCAACTGCATATCTTTGCAACATTACCAATTTGAGGAATTGACTGCTCACCCCAAACGCCAAAACCGCGTCACAGACGTGGCTGTGCGTACGTGCAATTTTGACACTTCATGACTTATCATGCTTGCTAGGGCGCCTTGCGCGCGATACCGTTGGGTCGGGCCGTTTGAGGCGGCCACCCGGTCCGCGGAAAGCTGTCATCGGCACCTCCCAGCTAAAGCAGAAAACCACATCGGTTTCTCGACCCGAAACAGCGGACCATCGGGTAATGGAGGGAACACCGATGACCAAATCACTGGACCAACTGCGTCGTGACGCCAAGGCTCTGAACAAAGCGCTTGCCGCTGGGGACGAGGGTGCAAACCTGCGTGTTCACGGCATTATTCCGACGCCCAAAAACGGGGTCTACAAGCATGCCGACTGTCTGCATGTCGTTGCCCGCGAAACAGGCTATGCGACATGGTCGGCTTTGAAACTGGCTGTTGAAACTCAGGGCATGGATCGCGCCCAAAAACAGGGGCGCTTGCGATGGGCGCTCTATCATGGTGCGGCCCAGACGGTCACTTATCTGCTCGACAACGATCCGGACCTTGCCAAGGACCAGGTGCCGCTGCTTGTGGCACTTTATGATGTTAAAGCAATGCGGAAAATCCTGACGCAGGACGCTGGCGCCGCAACGCGCGATTATCCGCCCCGGCGTCCGATGTGTCATCTGGCGTTTTCCAAACACATCAAGTTCGCACCCGAAAGAGAGAGCGACATGTTGGCCATGGCCGACTTGCTATTCGCGCATGGCGCGGATGTGAATGACAGTTTTGCATTCCAACCCGGGGCCGAGCACCGTTTGTCCGCCCTCTATGGTGCCATCGGTCACGCCGATAACATGCCGCTTGCCAAGTGGCTTTTGGACCATGGTGCCGACCCCGACGACGATGAGTCCCTCTATCATTCCACAGAACTGGGCCACACGGTGGCTCTACGCCTGCTACTGGAACACGGAGCCGAACCCAGAGGCACCAACGCGCTGCCCAGGGCAATTGATTTCAACAGTCCCGAGGCTGTTCAACTGCTTCTTGAGCATGGCGCGGATCCCAATGAAGGCATCACTCCGCATCCGTCGGGCGAACCATCTCTGGTGATACCGGCCCTGCACCAGGCAGCCCGGCGATTGGCCTCGGGCGAAATTGCCCAACTCTTGCTGGACCATGGCGCGAACCCGAATGCCGTTAGCCGCAGCCACACGCCTTATGCATTTGCCCGCATTTTTGGGAACAGGGCCATAGCGGACCTGTTGGAACGGGCCGGGGCATCCACAGTACTGTCGACTGTGGAAGCGCAATTGGCACGTGCTGCCGATGGCAAACCAATGCCGGGCGAACGCATTGACATGGCCCAAGTGTCGAATGAGATGCGGTACCTGTTGTGCCGCCTTGTCTGGCGTGCAGGCACGTTGCCGCATATGAGGCGTCTGGTCGAGATGGGCTTTGACGCCAACCTGCCTGACGAGATGGGTATGCCGCCCCTGCAGTTGGCCGGTTGGGAGGGGATGGCCGATGTCATGTCGTACTTTCTGGAGCAGAACCCTGACCTAGACCATACAAACGCCTATGGCGGCACACTGTTGTCGACCATCATTCACGGATCTGAACACTGCCCGCAAAGGCGCGATCGAGAGCATATTGAATGCGCCCGCTTGGCCCTGGAAAAGGGCGTGCCGCTTCCCAGAAAGGCCCCACAATTTGCGACACAGCCGGAGATGTCCGCCTTTCTTGCCGATTGGGCGGAACTGCACCCGGATCAGATTGTGGAACACGGGGTGATATAGCGGGTAACCGGTGGCGCAAGCAATATGGTGGGATGGGAGCCGGCCAACTGAAGGAACTGAAACCCCTACAGAAAGAGGATGAGCCGCTGCGAAAGGCCGTGTCGGACCTGACCCCGGATAAGCTGATCCGAAGTGAGATGGAAGTATCAGAACGTCGGACCTGCCGGGTGTTGGGGCTGCATCGATCGACTCAAAGCTGCTCTCCCCGAGGCCGGGAAGACGAAGGTCGTTTCGTAGCGGGCATGGCCGGCCTGGCCCGGCTATATGGCGGCTATGAATACCGCCCGCGCCGCCGCCCTGGAGAAAACACTACGACACCAAAAGACCACACAGCGCATTCGGTTATCGGCCACCAGCCCCTGAAACCATCGTCTCGATGGACCAGAGGCCAGTCACGCACTGACAATCACTCCGGACCAGTTAAATCGGGCCAATCCTGTTCCGTCCCGGCATCAACTCTGTATTGCATTTCCATGTTGTATCAGTGTCGGCTTGACCTTGAGATAGGGTCTGTCAACCATCGCTCATTGCCGTGCTTTTCGTGGGATCAGCCGTAATGTCCTTGTTCAACCGGACACTGAAAGCTGGTGTTTTATGTACAAGCCAATAAGCGACACTGGCGGTTATCACCAGAGCCGCCAAGCCTAACAATTCCAGAGGTTCTGTCTGTTCCATGTCCAGAATAATGACCTTCCGCGCCACCGCCATGAGCGCGGTGGCGATCACGATCTTAACGTGGATAATATCTTCCCGCAGATAGATTGTGATGTTGATGAAGATTTCGATTGCGATCAAAACCGCCATGAATGCGCCGAATGTAGCCAGAATGTCGGGGATGGTCAGAATGAATGCCGGTGGTTCCAAGACACGCTGATAGAGGGTCCAGGCAACGTCGACGACACCCATCAAGATCACGGCAACCATCATGATCGCCAGCAATCGAACAGCCCAATAGATGATGTATTGCAGCGCTATGACAAGCGGTTCCTTATTGGGGCCTTGATCGTGCATTTTTTCCTCCTGGCTACTACACGGACGCATTGTTCCCGTCACAGAAATAGCAAGATAGTGGCGGTGAAACCCGTTGATAAGCGGTGATTTCTACGCGGCTATCTGACGCGTCAGGAGGTAGTTGGCCTTCTCGGTCAGCGACTATGGGGCACACTCAAACTTGGAGGCGCAGCAAGCTGTCCGAAGTGCTGAATGCGGCACTTCTCAGAAGGTCCTTCTCCTTTACATTGGGTGAGTTGGACAATCTCCGGAGTTGGAAGGTGCCGAGAAGACCCGGATTCATGGACATCAATGAAGAACACAAGACAATGCGTGAAGCGCGGCTTTTGACCAAAAACTCAAAACGAACCAACATTGTTGCCCTGAACCAAAACGCGCTCTTGACGTCAAAATTCACATGAAATAGGTGATGTCTCTGTTGAGCGGGCGTTGTGTAGTGGTAAGACCTTAGCCTTCCAAGCTAATGACGCGGGTTCGATTCCCGCCGCCCGCTCCAATCCGATTTTTCAAAAACTGCTTTGCACCATTAGAATAATTTTAACGTGCGATCTGCAGGTTTGATATACTTTTCTTTTCAAGAGCTTGAGGGCAACAGCAACCCTTGTGATCTGGGTTTCGCCCCGGGTTGGCGCTTTTGGCTAAGTCAGAGACTTCTGCGTCAAATGGCCGTTGCCGCTCTGGAATCCGCGTCGTGTCGCTTGACCCCGGGTGCCGCTGCGGCCAAGAAACGTGCAATCAGGACCGTTGAGGAAACACAGACCCGACATGGCTAGAAACACTGCTGCCAGCCCGATGACAACTCCTGCGCCCGGAGCCAGCGAAGAAAGAGCGGGATCGAAGAAACTGGGCGTTCTGGCCTCACTTTGGCCGTTTATGAAACCGTATAAGCTGCTGATGGTCGGTGCCACACTTGCTCTGATCCTAACGGCGAGCATGACCCTGACGCTTCCGCTTGCCGTGCGGCGCGTCGTCGACAATTTCCGTATTCAGGACGGAGAATTGCTGGACTGGTATTTTCTCGGGGCGCTGGGCATTGCCGCCATCCTCGCGGTTGGCACTGGCATCCGTTACGCTCTGGTGACCCGACTGGGCGAACGCGTGGTGGCCGATATTCGCAAGGCCGTGTTCGACCGCGTTATCGGCATGAGCCCGGAGTTCTATGAGCGCATTATGACCGGCGAGGTTCTGAGCCGGATTACCACCGACACGACGCTGATCCAGTCGGTGCTCGGGTCGTCGGTGTCGATTGCGCTGCGGAACATGCTGATGTTTGTCGGTGGGCTGGTTCTGATGCTCCTGACATCGCCCAAGCTGACCGGGCTTGTGCTTTTGTTGATCCCTGTGGTTGTCGTTCCAATTCTTGTACTGGGCCGTCGCCTGCGCGTGATCAGCCGTGAGAATCAGGACTGGATCGCCGCGTCATCGGGTAACGCCGGCGAAGCCTTGGGCGCTGTACAGACGGTGCAGGCTTTTACCCACGAACAGGCCAGTCGCACCCAGTTTGGCGACATGACCGAGACGTCCTACCTGGTGTCATTGCGGCGTATTCAGACACGGGCCGTGCTGACCGTCATTGTCATCTTTCTGGTTTTTTCCGGCATTGTCGGGGTTCTGTGGATGGGGGCAAACGACGTGCGCAACGGTGTCATGACCGAGGGGGTCTTGATCCAGTTCGTGATTTACTCGGTCATAATGGCTGGGTCTGTCGCAGCGCTGTCCGAAATCTGGAGCGAGCTTCAGCGCGCCGCAGGTGCGACAGAACGGCTGATCGAGTTGCTGAACGCCGAAGATATGGTCTCTGACCCTGCGCAGGCCAACGCATTGCAGCAACCCGTCCGGGGGGAAATCAGTTTTGATGATGTCACGTTCCGCTATCCGGCGCGTCCGGATGTCGTGGCGCTGGACCACCTTTCATTGCGCGTAAGCCCCGGTGAGACGGTCGCTTTTGTTGGCCCGTCAGGGGCCGGCAAGACGACTGTGATACAGATGATCCAGCGGTTCTATGACCCGAATTCCGGCAGCGTCAGGCTGGATGGCCAGGACTTGCGCACCCTGGATCGCGCCGACTTTCGAGCGCATATGGCCTTGGTGCCGCAAGACCCGGTGATCTTTGCCGCCTCGGCCCGGGAAAACATTCGATTTGGCCGCCTCGATGCCACAGATGCCGAAGTTGAGGCTGCTGCCAGGGCTGCCGCTGCGCATGATTTCATTTCAGCGCTGCCGGACGGCTATGACAGCTTTGTCGGTGAGCGTGGTGTGATGTTGTCGGGTGGGCAGAAACAGCGCATTGCCATTGCCCGCGCGATCCTGCGCGACGCACCGGTACTGTTGCTGGACGAGGCGACGTCGGCGCTGGATGCCGAAAGCGAACGCGCCGTGCAGGGTGCGGTGGACCAGATGCGCGCCGGGCGCACAACGCTGATTGTCGCCCATAGACTGGCAACGGTGAAAAAAGCCGACCGGATCGTGGTGATGGAAGCGGGTCGGATCGTTGCGGAGGGCAGCCACGATGACCTGGTGGCGCAGGACGGTCTATATGCACGATTGGCGCGTCTTCAATTCACCGATGGTGTTGCCGCCGAGTAAAGTGACGTACGGGCAGACCGCCATCCGTCGCAGCGTCATTCTACATTTTCTGCCGTTCAGTCGCTAAGCCCTTGCTTGCGCTGCCTTGGTTGTGGTCCCATCTTAGGATGGATCACAACCGTGCCGCGCGCAGGAGAAAAACAAGGGGAGGAGCCACATGGCCTTTGTGGGTCTAGAAGACAAAGTACGGATCGAGCAGGAAATGCCGTGGGAAGATCGCGACCTGCCGGTTACGTTTCACCAATTGCTGTCGCGGACGGCTGAGAAATTTCCAAACCACAATGCAATCAGTTTTCAGCTGTTCTCTGGCCCAAAAGACAAGGCGGAAACGCTGACATGGTCCGGTTTGCTGGGTCAGGTCAATCAGGCGGCAAACCTGTTTCGGTCCTTGGGTGTTGGTGAGAAAGATGTGGTCGCCTATGTGCTGCCCAACTGTACCGAAACGCTTGTGACAATGATGGGCGGTGCGGTGGCTGGAATCGTCAACCCGATCAACCCGCTTCTGGAACCCGAACAAATCGCGGCCATCTTGCGCGAAACCAATGCAAAGGTGGTTGTCACGCTGAAATCCTTCCCGAAAACGGATGTGGCGCAGAAGGTCGAAGAGGCGGTTCGCCATGCGCCTCACGTCCATACTATTCTGGAAATTGACCTGAACCGTTATCTGACGCCGCCAAAATCCTGGCTGGTGCCCTTGCTGCGCCCAAAAATGGGCGACAAGGAACATCTGGCCCATGCGGATTACAAGAATTTCAATCAGGAACTGGCCAAGCAACCGACGACGTTGACTTTTGAAGACAGCAAGGAAGATCGCGTCGCGTGTTACTTTCATACCGGTGGCACGACTGGTATGCCCAAGGTCGCGCAGCACAAGTATTCCGGCCTGGTCTACAATGGCTGGCTGGGCCATACGCTTCTGTTCGACGAAAACGACGTCATCATGTGCCCGCTGCCGATGTTCCACGTCTTTGCCGTGCATGTCATCATGATGGCTGCAGTTTCGTCTGGCGCGCATGTGATTTTCCCGACGCCTCAGGGCTATCGCGGGGACGGTGTGTTCGACAACTTCTGGAAGCTGATCGAACGCTGGAAAGTGAGCTTTATCATTACCGTTCCAACGGCGATCTCCGCCAAAATGCAGCGACCGGTGGATGCGGATATCTCCTCCGTCAAAACCGCATTCTCTGGATCGGCACCGCTGCCGGTTGAACTGTTCCGCCGCTTCGAAGAGGCGACAGGTGTGACCATCGTTGAAGGCTATGGCCTGACTGAGGCCACTTGTCTGGTGTCCTGCAACCCAGTGGACGGTGAGAAAAAGATCGGCTCGATCGGTTTTCCCTTCCCGTATACGGATGTCAAAATCCTGCGGGACGGACCGGACGGTCCCGCCGAATGCCCTGTGGACGAGATCGGCGAAATCTGCGTCTCCAACCCGGGTGTGTACCCGGGCAATACCTATACCGAAGCGGACAAGAACACCAACCTTTACCACTATGACAAATACCTGCGCACCGGCGATCTGGGACGGTTTGACGAGGATGGGTATCTGTGGATCACAGGTCGGGCAAAGGACCTTATTATTCGGGGCGGCCACAATATCGATCCCGCCGAGATCGAAGAGGCCCTGCTGGGCCACGAGGCGGTCGCTTTCGCTGGGGCCATCGGTCAGCCGGACGCCCATTCGGGCGAGGTGCCCTGCGCGTTTGTCGAATTGGTCGAAGGCGCGTCAGTCACCGAAGACGCGTTGATGGAGTACTGCAAAATCCACGTGCACGAACGTGCGGCGCAGCCCAAACATATGACGATCCTGTCTGAGTTGCCAAAAACGGCCGTTGGCAAAGTCTTCAAACCCGAGTTGCGCAAACAGGCGATCACCCGGATCTACAACGGTGCGCTGGAAGCGTCCGATGTTGCCGCACGGGTTGTGTCCGTAATCGACGACAAGAAACGCGGGCTCGTTGCACAGCTTGACGCGAACGGCTCCTCCGAGGACGATGTCAGCAAGGTGCTGGGATCGTTCACCCGGCCGTGGGAGTGGACTGACTGATCTGGAGGGGCGATGGACTATGAGCGTCTGATTGACGAGGAAACCTGGGGATTCATTCGTCGGACTGCAGAAAGCTATCCGGACGACGCGGTTGACTTGTCCATCGCCGATCAGCGGCGCGTTTATGACGAGATGTGTCGTGAGTTTCGCCAGAGTCGCCCGGTTGGTGTAAGTGCACAGGACGGGTCGGCGGACGGTGTGCCGGTCCGTATCTACACGGCCGGAGATCCGACCCGAACCGTCGCCTATTTTCACGGCGGCGGTTTTGTTGTGGGCGGTCTCGACAGCCACGATGATGTATGCGCCGAAATCTGTGCGCAGACCGGGTATCGTGTCATGTCCGTAGATTACCGACTATGTCCCGAGAACGTGCACCCGGCACAGTTTCAGGACAGCTGTGCCGCGGTGGAATGGGCGGCTCGAGAATTCTCGGCCCCTATGGTTTTGGCCGGTGACAGCGCCGGGGGCAATCTGGCGGCCGCCGTGTCACACTATAGTCGGGGGCGCGAGGCGACGATCCTGGGGCAGGTTCTGATCTATCCCGGTCTGGGGGGCGACACGTCCAAAGGCTCTTATCTGGAACATGCCCATGCTCCGCTTTTGACCCGGCACGATGTTCAGTTTTATGAAAAGATGCGGTTTGGCGCAGATGTGCCAAAGGGCGACGCGACCGCCGCTCCCCTGCAGGATAGCGATTTCACCGGTCTGCCGCCGACCGTCGTGGTGACAGCTGACTGTGATCCGCTGCGAGACGATGGGCGGGCCTATTGCGAAAAGATCGCTGCAGCGGGCGGGCAGGCGCACTGGATCAATGAACTGGGGTTGGTTCATGGATACCTGCGCGCCCGTGCAAGCGTAAAGCGGGCGGCGGACAGTTTTGAAAGGATTTCCGTCGCAATCGAGGCACTGGGGCAGGGCATCTGGTCTTACGACTGAAACGTCCCGCTCAAGTCAGAAACGGCTGAGCTTTCATTGTGTCCGCAATCGGCGCACCCATGCGGTTCAAGATGGTCGGCGCCAATTGTAGCTGGTCGATCACGTCGTCGGCCTCTGGCCCCGCAGCATCCCCGAAGTAGTACAGGGCGGTTTCCTGCTGCAGTGGGTCGCGACCGCCATGATGACCCCGGTCATCCTGACCATGATCGGCCGTCACGATCACCTCATAGCCAAGCTGACGCCACCGCGGGATAAAGGGGGCAAGCATCTCATCCATGACAAAGCAGGCGTGGTCCATTTCCTGGCTTTCATGGAAATACCGGTGTCCCATGCTGTCCAGGGTGCAGGTATGCAGGATGCCATAGTCCAGACCAAAGCGCAGGCACAGGTTGGTGAGCGTTGCAAACAGGTCCACATCTGACGGCGTCATCTGGTTGTCTTTTCCATAGCCGGTCATTGTGTGAAACCGTCCATGGTTGATGCTGCCGCTGTCCGGTTCGTCGTATTCGACGTCGCGGACATAATCGAACGGGTGGCGGTTGAAGAACTGCGACCAAAAGCTGTGCGTCACGGCCCCGGTTACCCCACCGGCTTCGCGCACCTGGCTGAAAATGTCTTTGTGCTTCAGGCGAAAGACATTGCCGTTGCCGGTGCATCCGTGTTCCTGCGGCGGGACACCGGTGTGGATCGAGGCATAGCAACTGGCCGAGATTGAAGGCAGCACCGCGCGGTGTTTCCAGACCTGCGCGTCGCCGCGTTGAACCCAGCCTTCGAGGTTACCAAAAAGTCGACGGAAATTGCGCCAGGGAACGCCATCTAAGATGATCAGAAGAAGTTTACGGTCCATGTTTCGACCTCCTTGACGCCAACTGGAAGGTAACTGGCAACAGTCAGGAGACCTGAAGCGCCAATTCGTGCCTGTGTAAAGGTAATCCCGCCGCCGATTTCGCACCTTGACGCCGGGATTTGAAGTTTCGTTCGAATATGAAGAAATGCCGGGATCAGTTGCCGGCACTCTCCATTTTGCGGTGCGCGACGACCTCTTCCAGCCAGCCAAGATGCATCTCGGGGACCGAGCTGAGCAGCAGGTCGGTGTAGTCGTCGAACGGCGGGCTCAGGACTTGCGACTTGGGTCCATAGCGGACCACGCGCCCCTGATACATCACCGCGATGCTGTCACTAATGGCGCGGACAGTGGCCAGATCGTGGGTGATGAACAGGTAAGCCACATCCTCGATCTTCTGCAGTTCCAGCAGCAGTTTGAGAATGCCATCCGCAACCAGCGGATCGAGCGCCGAAGTGACCTCGTCGCAGATGATCATCTTGGGCTTGGCCGCCAGTGATCGTGCGATACAGACACGCTGTTTCTGGCCACCGGACAGCTCCGCCGGATAGCGATCCATGAACTTTTCACCAAGTTCAATTTCGTCCAGCAGTTCGATGATCCGCTTGCGTTTTTCGGCACCGCGCATGCCAAAGTAGAACTCCAATGGCCGCCCTATGATCGTGCCAACGGTCTGGCGCGGGTTCATCGCAACGTCGGCCATCTGGTAGATCATCTGCAACTCGCGCAGGTCTTCACGTGTGCGGCCCTTCAGATCAGGGCTAAGCTTGCGCTCGGCAAAGTTAATCTCACCATCAAGTGGCGGCAGCAGACCAGTGATCACACGTGCCAAAGTGGATTTTCCTGAACCGGACTCACCGACCACCGCGAGTGTTTGCCCCGGATGCAACTCGACATTGACGTTGTGCAGAACGTCGAAATTCAGCCCTTTGTAGCGCGCGGTTATGCCGTCGACACTGAGCACGGGTTCGGGTGTCGGCTGCTTTTCTTCGTGCTCGATCGAGCGCACCGAGACCAGCGCCTGCGTGTACTCCTCCTGCGGGTTGTTGATGATCTGGTCGGTAGTGCCGTATTCGACCATGTCACCCATGCGCAGCACCATGATGTCGTCGCTGACCTGTGCAACCACGGCCAGATCGTGCGTGATATAGAGCGCGGCGACCCCGGTGTCGCGAATGGCTTCTTTGATTGCCATCAGGACATCGATCTGAGTCGTCACATCCAGCGCCGTGGTCGGTTCGTCGAACACCACTAAATCCGGCTCGGGACACAGCGCCAACGCAGTCATGCAACGCTGTAGCTGACCGCCGGAGACCTGGTGGGGGTACCGCTCTCCGATATTGTCCGGGTCTGGAAGGCCGAGTTTGGTAAACAGTTCACGCGCACGACCTTCGGCCTCTTTACGCGAGAATTTCTTCTGCTCAACCGCCGCTTCGATCACCTGATCCATGATTTTCTTGGCGGGGTTGAACGAGGCTGCGGCGGATTGCGAGACATACGTGACCTCGCCACCCCGTAGCTTGCGGATATCACCCAAGGATGTCTTGAGGATATCGCGCCCGTTCACCCAAACCTCACCGCCGGTGATTTCAACGCCGCCTCGGCCATAGGCCATGGATGCCAACCCGATCGTTGACTTGCCAGCACCGGATTCACCGATCAACCCCAGCACCTTGCCGCGCTCGAGATCAAAGCTGACCCCGTGCACGATTTCGATGTCATGGGGTTTTTCTCCCGGTGGATAGACAGTCGCGCCGATTTTGAGGTTGCGGACCTTGAGAAGTGTATCACTCATCCCCGGCCTCCTTTCAGCGAAGTGGTGCGGTTCAGGATCCAGTCCGCCACGAGGTTGACCGAGATCGCGAGCGTCGCGATGGCGACAGCGGGATAAAGCGCCGCGCCGATGCCATAGACAATGCCGTCCTTGTTTTCTTTCACGATGCCGCCCCAATCGGCCAGAGGCGGCTGAACACCCAGACCCAGAAAGGACAGGGTCGAGACAAACAGAACCATAAAGATGAACCGCAGCCCAAGTTCGGCTACCAGCGGTGACAAAGCGTTGGGCAGGATTTCCCGGAAGATGATCCAGGCCTGACGCTCACCCCGCAGTTTGGCGGCTTCGACATAGTCCATCACCGCGATATCAACGGCGACGGCGCGGGCCAGACGATAGACGCGCGTTGAGTCCAGCAGGCCCATGACGATAATCAGGACCGGAATAGTGACGGGCACCATGGCCAGAACCACCAGCGCGAAGATCAGGGTCGGGATGGACATGATCAGATCAACACCGCGTGACATGACCTGATCGGCCCAGCCGCCCAGGACGGCGGCCAGAAAGCCAAGGATCGATCCGGTCACAAAGCTTAGGATCGTTGCAGCGGTGGCGATGAAGATCGTCGTGCGCCCGCCATAGATCATGCGGCTGAGCAGATCGCGCCCGATATTGTCGGTGCCCAGCCAGAATTCTGAACTGGAGGGCTCCCAAACGTCGCCAACAACTTCGGCCATGCCGTACGGGGCCAGCAGGGGTGCAAAGATCGCGATGAAGAAATACAAGCCGGTAAAGCCCAACCCGATCAATGCAGAGACAGGGATGTTCTTCATTTCGGATGCCTCAGCCTTGGGTTGGCCAGAATGGCAACGATGTCTGCAACCATGTTCAACCCGATATAGATCGCGGCAAAGATCACACCGCAGGCCAGGACAACCGGAACGTCACGCTTGGTCACATGGTCCACAAGGTACTGCCCCATGCCGGGATACACGAACACCACTTCGACCACGACAACACCGACCACCAGATAGGCCAGATTGATCATCACAACGTTGACGATGGGTGCCACCGCGTTTGGAAAAGCGTGGCGGTAGATGACCATGAAGTTGCTCAGACCTTTGAGTTCAGCCGTCTCGACATAGGCCGATTGCATCACGTTCAGGATCGCGGCACGGGTCATGCGCATCATATGCGCCAGCACAACCATGGTCAGAACGATGACCGGCAGCGCAATCGAGTTCAGTTTTTGACTCAGTGTCATACTGTCATTGATCATCGCAAGCGGTGAGAACATGCCCAGTTTCACGGCGACGAAATAGACCAGTACGTAACCAATCAGGAATTCTGGAATGGAAATGGTGGTCAGCGTGACCGCTGAAATCAGCTTGTCCGGCCAGCGGTTGCGATAGCGTACTGCCAGCAGGCCAAGGAAGATGGCCAAAGGAACGGATACAATCGCAGCCCAGAACGCCAGAAACAGAGTATTGCTCAAACGGCCGCCAACGGATTCGGCAATGTCGAGCTTGTTGGTCAGAGACTGACCCAGGTCGCCTTGCAGAATGCCGCCCAGCCACTCAAAGTAGCGGGTCAGGGCAGGGCGGTTCAGCCCCATTTCTTCGCGCAGGTTTGCAAGGGCCTCTGGGGTGGCGGACTGCCCCAGGACGGCTTGCGCGGCGTCTCCGGGAAGGGCTTCGGTCAGGCCAAAAATCAGGGCCGAAGCGCCGAACAGCAAAAGGAGTCCCAGCGCCAAGCGCTGGGAAACCAGTTTGATGATGGGATGCATGATCCGTAGTCCGTATCAGACGAACCACATTTTGCGGGAAACGTTGCCGTTCATCATTTCCTGCGTTGGATCAGTTTCCCAGCCATCCAGTTGGTTGCTGATCCCTTCTACAAAGTCGTTGAACATCGGGCAAATCAGGCCGCCTTCGTCACGGACCATGCGGCCCATCTGGCTGTAGATACCTTTGCGTTTCTCAGGGTCGAGTTCCGCCTTTGCCGCAAACAACAAGTCGTCAAACGCTTGAACCTTAAACCGCGTGTCATTCCAGTCTGCAGTAGACAGATATGCAGTCGAGTACATCTGGTCCTGAACCGGACGGCCGCCCCAGTAAGACGCACAGAACGGCTGAACGTTCCAGACCTCGGACCAGTAGCCATCATTGGGCTCACGCTTGATCTCCAGCGGAATTCCAGCCTGCGCTGCGGTCTGCTGGAACAGAGCAGCAGCATCTACAGCACCCGGGAACGCACCATCGGCAACACGCAGAATGATCGGCGACCCATCGTGGCCGGACTTCTGGTAGTGTTCCGCCGCTTTTTCAACGCTGAATTCACGCTGCTCAATGGTCTCGTCGAACAAAGGATAAGCCGCATTGATCGGCATGTCGTTTCCGATCGAGCCGTATCCGCGCAGAATTTTGTCAACCAGGTCCTCGCGGTTGATTGCATATTTCAGCGCTGTCCGCAGTTCGTTATTGTCGAATGGCGCAGTGTCACAATGCATGATGAAGACATAGTGACCACGACCGGCGGTCGAATGCACTGTCAGGTTTGGAGCACGGCCCAGAAGGTCGGCGACTTTGGGCTCGACCCGGTTGATCGCATGGACCTGACCCGACTGCAGTGCAGCGGTACGGGCCGTTGCGTCGTTGATCACGACCACTTCGACACTGTCGAAGTTGCCATAGTCGCTCCAGTGGTTTTCGAATTTCGTGAACACGTGACGTACGCCCGGTTCGTCCACTTCCACCTTGTAGGGGCCGGTGCCGATACCCGCGCCGGGGTTTTCCATGCCGCCATCGGGTTGAATGATCAGGTGGTAATCGGCCAGCAGGTAAGGCAGGTCGGCGTTCGGTTCTGTCAATGTGACCTGAAAGTTGTCGCCATCGGCCTTCATCGACTCGATGCCCTTCATGATACCCAGAGCACCGGATTTTGAATCTTCGTTCGAGTGACGTTCCATTGTCTTCAGAACGTCTTCGCTGGTCATGGTCTTGCCGTTGTGGAACTCAACGCCCTGACGCAGCTTGAAGGTCCAGACCTTGGCATCGGCGCTGCCTTCGACGCTTTCGGCCAGGCGCGGTTCGATGGTGCCATCCGGCGCCACTTCGACAAGCTGATCACCAAACTGCTTGCCGTTCTGGAACGGCACCGAGCTGGCATATGTGGCCGGATCCAGCGAGTTGGTCGATTCACCGCCTTGCAAACCAAATTTTAGATCGCCGCCTTTGTTGGGGCCAGCCGCGCGCGCGGCGCCGGCGAACACTGTACTGGCTACGGCTGCGGACACACCCAGGGCGGCTGCCTTGCCCATGAATTCGCGGCGGGTCAGTTTCCCGGCGGTCACCTGGCTTGCCATGAAGTTGAGTTGGTCGTTCATCCAAATTTCTCCCTGTTTGTTGGATTTGCCGCCCTCTCCGGGCTTTTTATTGACGCATGAGTCAACGTTGGCGTATTTCAGTCTACCGGGCAAGGTTTATTGTTTTGCAATGATCACGGCGGCCAACCGGACAAAACTGTCGCTCTTTACGCACCCTGGGTTGGTGGAAATCAGGTCTCCTTGGCGTTTTGCGGCAGTCTTTCGATGTTCGTGGTTAGGGGCGGGGGCATATGCGTCGAATCATTGGCGTATTGCGACAACCAGATCCATAACGTTCGTTCCGGTTGGGCCGGTGACCAACAACGCATCCATCCTGTCCAGATAGCTGCCACTGTCCGCACTGGTCAGAAAACCTTCTGCCTCACAAGTCCACGTTTTTCCGTCAACGATTCCTCCGGCGGCATCGGTCGGGCCATCTGTGCCGTCGGTCCCGCCGACAACCACGGCAATCCCGTTGACGTTCCTGATCTCTCGCGCCAGCGCCAGCGCCAGAGCCTGATTGCGCCCACCTCGACCGGGATTGTCAGGTAGCACCACGGTCGGCTCGCCCCCAAAGATCATGACGCCCGGCCGCATGTCACGCAATTGCGGCCCAAGCTTTGTTGCCACCGACAGATAGTCGTCATGGAGTGCTTCCCGGTCCGCCAGAATGGTCAGATCGACCGCCTGAGCCGCTGCTGCGGCTGCGGCACGCGCATGCGCATTCGAGGCAATGATCCGGGTTGTCGCGTGAAATACATAGGTCGCGGGCAAGGCACCGATGCCGGATCCGATGACATTCAGGTCGTCCCCGGGCACATCGGAAATCGCCAGAACGGTTACTCGCCGACCCGGGAACCGAGACAGCAATCCGCCGCCCTTGATCCGCGACAGCTTGCGCCGTTCGGCGTTCATCGCCTCGATATCCAAGCCTTGGGACAACAATTTCCGGTTCAGGGTCTCGAGATCCTTGAACGTTTTTTCCGGTTGCAGATCTTCGGCCAAGGAAGATGCGCCGCCAGAGACCAAAAGCAAAAGGTGCGACTCCGGATGCATTGCTTCAACTGCCTCACGCAATGCCCGGCCGCCTGCAAGGCTTCGGTTGTCTGGGACGGGATGTGACGCTTCGATCACGTCGACGCCTGCGGGGAGACCCTGTGCGTGATCATCCTTGGTGACCACGAGGGTCGGTACCGGGCCAAAATGGTCGAGCGCGGCGCGTGCCATTGCGGCTGCCGGTTTGCCCACCGCCAGAATGCGATCAGGCTTCAGAACGTCCGGCAACGCCGCCTTGGTTGCCGTGTACCCGTCAACGGCGGCCACCCCGGCCTGCCAGATCCTGATTGCCTGGTCTGCAAGGTTCATGACGTTTCCATCCAGATCGTGACCGGTCCGTCGTTCACCAGTTCGACGGCCATATCCGCCCCGAACTGCCCTGTTTCGACTCCGATACCCAGTGAGATCAGGTGTTCCGCAAACAGGGTGTACAAGTGTTCACCGATATCCGGTGGCGCGGCTTGTGAAAAACCGGGTCGGTTGCCGCCGGATGTATCGGCGGCCAGCGTGAACTGGCTGACCACAAGGGCGGTCCCATCGGTATCCAGTAACGAACGGTTCATCTTGCCGGCATCGTCTTTGAATATACGCAACTTGGCGATCTTCTCGGCGAGTTTACGGGCCTGGTTTTCGTCGTCGCCCTGCATGGCGCATACAAGGATCAACAGACCGGGTCCCGATTGTCCGACAACCGCTTTGTCTACTACAACCTTGGCACGGGAAATTCGCTGAAGCAAAGCGCGCAATGGGTATCTCCGGAAGATGTGTGACGGTGATTGAAGAGCGGTTTAGCCGCGCCAGTCGACAATGTCACCCAACGCTGCGCGATCTGTCCGAAACGCGTTTGCGGGATGATCTGGGTCGCGATAGCCAAAGGATATGGCGCACAAAATCAGGCGATCATCGGGAATGTCGAAATACTTGTGCAGAAACGGCCCGTAAGACGCAACGGCGGCCTGTGGAATGGTCGCCACCCCAAGCGCCTGAGCAGCCAGCGTGAAGGCGGTGACAAAGCCTCCGCAATCCATCGCACCATACGGGCCAAGCTCGGCCGGGCTGGACAGGATCGCGCAATGCGGTGCGCCGAACAGCGCAAAGTTTTCCATCATCTGTCTGGCCGAGGCCGCACGATCCCCCTTTTCCACTCCAACGGCATCATAGAGCGCCCAGCCACAGGCGCGGCGTCTCTCCCGATAGACACCGGAATAGGATGCCGGAAAAGGCAGGTCAGGGTTTGGCGTTCCAGTGGCGGCCTCGTGTTGCAGGGCCTGCCGGAAGGCTTCGGTCTCTTCTCCGCTGGTGACGATCAGATGCCAGGGCTGGGCGTTGCACCAGCTGGGTACGCGGGTTGCGCTGGAAATGATCTGCTTGATGAGTGGTTTTGGAACCGGGTCGGTCCGAAACGCGCGGCAGGAATGCCGGTCCCTCAACAAAGTGTCCAGAACGTTGATCGGCACCACCAATTCTCCCCACGGTTACGGCGCGCAGGATGGCCTCAGGGTGGTGTGGGCGCAAGAGGGCCTGCGCAAATTTGCGACGGATCAAGGACAGTGCGCCAATGGAATGAAAGAATCGGGCAAATTGTGAATGGAGGACTGAATATGGTTGAAAAATCCGATCACACGGGCCTCTGGCCTTCGCTTTACGACCCGTTTCGCAATTTCAGTACCAAACTGGCCGACTGGCTCAGCCCTGCGACCGAGGCATCGGGCAGTGACGACGCCTACAGTATCTCGATGGAATTGCCGGGGGTTTCAGACGATGACATAGACCTGACGGTCGAGGAGGGCGTTGTCACGATACGGGGCGAAAAGAAAACACACGAGGAAAAGAAAGGTGACACGTGGTACTTTTCCGAACGGCAGTATGGGGCTTTCCGCCGGTCCTTCCGTTTGCCGGATGATGCAGATGGTGCCAAAGCGAGCGCTCGCATGAAAGAGGGCGTCCTGCACATTACCGTTCCGAAAAAACCGGTCGAAAAGTCGGAAACATCCAGAAAGATCGACATTAAACGCGACTGATCAAGCGCAGATGGGGTTACTGCTGCCCCGTTGCCACCAGATAACCGACACCTGCAGCCACGAGCAAGCCCGCAACAACTGCAATCGTAATCTTGATTGCGGACCAGGGCCGCTCGCCTTGCACGCGTCCGGTGCGCCCGTTTACGACAAACCGATAGGTCTGGCCTCGATACTTGTATGCTGCCATCCAGACCGGCAGCAGAATATGCTTGAACGTGACGTCCTGAATATCCGTGTCCACTGAATGGATGCGCTGTCGGTCTCCGCCAATGTCAAAGCGGACATCGCGCTCGATTACCCGCGCCATATGCGCGCGGGCTTCGGTGTACCCGTCTGGCAATTCAACCGTGTAAGCTTCGGCTCGAAACCCGGCGAGGTATTCTGGCTGATACGGTTCCAGCGCGGGTAAGTCCCAGGGCTCCAGAGCGTCGGTATATGCCTTGGGCAGCGAGCGCGAGGCCAGCACCAGAACATCGTCAAAGAACCGGGCCACCCGACCGGACTTGGGCGTCCAGCGCACTTTGGGGACCTGTTGCTGCACGCGTTTACCGTCGCGCATGACGGTGCGTGTTTCGTAATAAACCACGCCCCGCTCGCCGCGGTATCTGGATTTCGTGTCGGCATCGAACGTCCAGTACGGCACGTAGATGCCCTGCATTTTGCGCCCTTTTCGGGCGTAGTCCTTCAGCCCGTTCGGCGCGAACCATAACCGCCCGAGCCAATTGCTCATGGCGTTATGAGCGCTGCGCTCATCCAGTGCAAAGGGCAGAACCCCCTTTGGCTTGATGTGCCGGTTTACCCCGGTGTCCGTCACAACCGGTGTGGCGCAGAACGGGCACTCTGCCGCGTGTGTGCTCGGGTCAAACTCCACCTGAGCCGCGCAGTTGGGGCAGGACAGAACACGGGTCTCCTCGATTTCGCTGTCGGGCAGTTGATCGGCAAGCGCGGCGTCGAAATCCAGTTCTTTCAGACTGGCCCCGCCCCATGGACCGGCGCTTATCGCCTCGGAATGCCCGCAATGATCACAGGTCAGGTTGCCGTCACCGGGGTTGAACCGATAATCGGCGCCGCATTGATCGCAGGGAAAGCGGTGTTCTTCGGTCATCGGGTTCCTTGTCGCTGACAGGCGTCACGTCGGGCTGAATCAGGCTCCCGGAGGCGGCGGCGGCAATATCGTGAACAACTGCGCCAGTTCCTGCACGTCGCCCGCCTTTTTCCAGCCATCCTGACCGGCGGTCCAGACATGGGTCTCGCGGGTCAGGTCGCCCTCGCTGGCCATACGCCCCATCTTGGCCTTGGAGAATGGCCCGCTGGTCTGCCCGTCGACCGCGATATGCCAGACATGTTCGACAGGCGGAGGGGGCGGCGGGGCCGCATGCGCAGGTGGTTGCTGGGCAGCGGGGGCGGAACCGCCCCATGGGCCGCTCGACTGACCCGCTGCCATGTTCGACATTTGGTTGGCCATCGCCATGCCCATTCCCATGCCAAGACCGGCCCCCATGCCGCCGCCTTGTCCGGGGTTGTTGGCGGCGGCGGTCATCGCCTCAGCCGCCGAATACTGCGTGAACTTGCCCAGATCCCCGGCCAGACCCATCGATGTCCGCTTGTCCAGCGCGGCCTCGACGGCAGGCGGCAGCGAGATGTTTTCGATATAGAACTCCGGCATCTCCAACCCGTAACCATCGAGAACCGGTGAAACTTCCGCCGCAATCAGCTTGCCCAGATCGGCCGTGTTTGCAGCCATGTCGAGCACCGGAATACCCGATCCAGCGATGACGCGGCTGAACTCCTGCACGATGATGTTGCGGATCTGAAAGCTGATCTCATCCATGGTGAACTCACCATCGGTGCCGACGATCTCAATCAGGAATTTGGCCGCATCCTTCACCCGCACGGTATAGGTTCCGAACGCCCGGATACGGGTGGGGCCGAACTCGGGATCGCGCAGCATGATCGGGTTCTTCGTGCCCCATTTCAGGTCGTTGAACCGTGTGGTGTTGACGAAATAGATCTCGGACTTGAAGGGCGATTGGAACCCGTGATCCCAATGCTGCAGTGTTGTCATGATCGGCATATTGTTGGTCTCAAGCATATAGAGACCCGGTGTGAACACATCCGCCAGTTGCCCTTCGTGCACGAACACGGCGGCCTGACCTTCTCGCACGGTCAGCTTGGCGCCATATTTGATTTCATGGCCTTCGCGTTCGAACCGCCAGACCATCGTGTCGCGGGTGTCATCGACCCAGTGGATGACATCAATGAATTCTCCGGTCAGAAAATCGAAAATTCCCATGTGGGTTCTCCTGTCCTTGGGGTCAGAGCGGCTGCCCCATCAATTCGCGTGCAATGATCCGAACGACGGGCCGGGCCTGATCCACCGTGACACCGGGGTCAAGACGTGGATCGTAAAGCATCATAAGCAGTTTCTCATCGTGGCTGGTCAGCAGGGCAAACTCGTCGTCATCGTTGAAGATTGATGGCCGCGCCGCAGGACTGTCATTGGACAGGCCCAATCCCTGCGCGATTTCTTCATGAATACAGCTGAGACGCACCAGATCGGGCAGTTCGGCGCGGATCAGCGTGACGGCCCGAACATATTTGTGCGGAGCGTCGCTTGTCGCCGAGGCAAACACAAAACAATCGAAACTCGAGCGCGGATTGGCAACAAGATCTAGTGACGCCTGACTGATATTCGGGATCAGTTCCCGCAGGCGGGTGACGACATAGGCGCTGTCGTCTTTACCCGCAAAAAAGACGTGAAAATTCGCCTTGCGCGAGACCGTTGAAATCGGGTGATCGGTCAATCTCGCCAGCCGTGCCGCGTAAGAGCGAACCTGTGCCGCATCCTGCTCTCGGGTGGCGGGCGGGACCGAAGGGCCAAATTCGCTTTGGATACGCACGGGACCGGACCAACGGCTGAGCTGTCCGTCTGTCTGCCGCGATCCGATCGACACGACGTGATCCGGATACTCGCTGTAAAAGGCGATAACCTCAAAATTCCGTGCCAGATCGTCGGCATCGTAAGGCGTGTCCGCTCCGCCGCCATCGGTGCGCAACAGGCCGCGCGTCAGCAGATCGCGCTGCACCCTTTGATAGAACCGGGCCAGATCCTGGCTGGCGGCCGAAGCCGGGACATAGGCATTGGCCGCAGGGACCGGTGCGGTTGGCCGAGGTTCGGGGGCGACGGCGGAGGTCAAGGTTTCCTCGCAATTGGCGAGTGCCAAAAACGAGATTATCCCAAGCCCGAGTTTCAGGTGTTTCGAAGGCCGCACGCCCAACCCGCCTTTAACCCGGTACTGCCGTACCGGCGTTGTCACCGATTCCGTCCTTGCGGGCTTTGGCCGCAGCCAGCGTGTCGCGCAGCTCCGTCTCCATCTTCTGCAGCTCTTCCTCGGCAGCAGCGCGCTTGGCCTTGCCCTCGTCGGCGATGGCAAGGCTTTCGTTGATCGTGCCGATCAGATCCGCGTTGGCCTGCTTCACGGCCTCGATGTCGAAGACGCCGCGCTCCATCTCTCCGCGGATCATCCTGTTCGACTCGCGCAGGTTGGCGGCGTTCGAGGTCAGCAATTCATTGGTCAGATCATTGGCGTCGCGCACTGCAGCGGCTGCTTCGGCGCTGCGTTGGATGGTGACCGCCTGCGCCAGCTGCGTTTCCCACAGTGGTACAGTGTTCACCAGCGTCGAATTGATCTTGGTCACCAGAGATTTGTCGTTTTCCTGGACCAGACGGATGGACGGCAAAGACTGCATCGTCACCTGCCGTGTCAGTTTAAGATCGTGGACCCGACGTTCCAAATCGTCCCGGGCGGCGCGCATGTCGCGCAGTTCCTGCGCTTTCATCACCTGCTGATCTTCTGGTGCGGCCTGAACCTCGGCCTCTTTTTCCGGGATGTCATGGCTGTCCAACTCGGTGAGTTTTTCTTCACCCGCAGCGATGTAGAGCGCCAGTTCGTCGTAGAAATCCAGCGTCTTTTCATATAGCAAGTCCAATGACTTGATGTCTTTCAGCAAAGTATGCTCGTGGCCCAACAGATTGTCGGTGATCCGGTCAATCTGGCTTTGCACCTCTTCATACTGGGCGGTGAATTTGGCAAATGGCGCGGCCCGCCCCAGCAGCCTTTCCCACCAGCTGCGTTCGCGGCGTACGTCGAGCTCGCTGACCGAAAACCCCCGGATGGTGGTCACGATATTGCGTAGGCTGTCGCCTGCGGGTCCGACGTCTTTGTTGCGTACGTCGGCCAGCATGGCCTGGCTGATTTCCTGCAACTCAGCCTGTGCAGAAGACCCGAACGAGACAATCGAATTGGTGTTGTCCATATCGATTTCATCCATGCGCTTTCGGATTTCGGCGCTGACCGGTTCGTCTGCCTCCTCCAACAAGACGATCTCGGTCTTTGGTTCCGGCAGCGCAACCGCAGTCACTTCCTGCACCAGAGCTTCGGCCTCGACCGCTTTGTTCTTGATCTCATCGGACATGGGGATGTTCCTCGCTCATTTTTGTGGCCGGTCAGTCCAACCGGACGCCTTCGCGTTGCAGTCTGTCGCGCAACACGTCAATTTCAACTGTCAGATCGCTGCGGTCATCCAAAAGCATCTTGCGCGTGCGGGCCGCAAAATTCTGTTCAAGATCGTCCAGCAATGCGGAATAATCAGCCAAAGCCTGTGCGTCGCGGGTGCGCGCGTAGACATCCGCAAACTTCACCGTCGCGTCGCGCGCGCCTTGCAGGTAGACGGTCAGGTATTTTCGCGCGCCGGCCAGATCCCGCGGGTCCTCTTCGACGGTGCGAAAGAGATCGCGCGCCGTGTCCTGGAACCGTTCGACCCGGGCCTCGATTTTGCGATCTCCGGCGCGCTTGATGGCGTCCGTCATCTTGGTCAGATGGGATTCTGCGTCTTCGACTACGCGGGCCACACGGTCCTGCTGAAACGTGTCGACACCTTCCATGCCCTTGTCTTTCATGGGGTCAATCCCGAAGGATATCGAGTGCAGCGCCGTCGCGGCGACGCCAAACAGGACAGGTGCGATCAGGCTGACCTGCGAGACGGCCTCAGCGTCCAGATACTCATTTCGATAAGACGCGAGCGCAGCGCCGACACCCGTCAGTATGCTGGCGAAAATCTTGCGGGGAAAGGCGGGCCGCCTGGCTGTTCGGCGCGCGTTGTAGGCCGCCTCGGCCCGCAATCCTTCGCGCAACAGGAACGCTGCGGCAGTCAGCAAGCCCGCTGCAACCAGACCCATCGTCATTCCGACCGCCCCATCGTTCAGGGACAGGAACACCAACGGAATGGCCGGAATGAACAATACGTTTGCCCGCGCGCCCGCAGGTTCGACCCGCGCGCCATCGAACTGTCCGCGCCGGGGCGGTTCATCGGGCGACTGGGCGCCGTCGGGGCTGAATTTCCCGCCATACCGTTTGGCCATGTCCTACAGACCTCCCAACAGGCCGGTACAGACGCCAAACAAAAGCACGAGCAGGGCCGCATAGGCCAGTTTTTGGACTCCGGTCCCGGACATAAAGCCCCCCAACAGACACATTCACAGAAAATTTAGTGGATGCGAGGGCTTGGCGCTAGGGGAAAGGTAGTCAAACCGGCGTCACTTGCGAGGTTTCTTGCCTATGGCTGCCCGTTTTCGCTGCGGTCTTACGGGACGTTTTGCGGTAGCGGTGGGATCCGTCTCGGCATCAAGGCCCAATTGATCGCGCATCACGCGGCGACGGATTTCTTCAACTTCGCCGGGTTTCAGGTCACCCAACTGGAAAGGGCCGTATGACACGCGCAGCAAGCGGTTGACCGAAAAACCGATGTCTTCAACCGCCCGTCGAATCTCGCGGTTCTTGCCTTCGCGCAGGCCAATGGTCAGCCATGCATTTGCACCTTGTTGGCGGTCCAGCGTCACGGTCATCGGCTGAAATCGCTCACCCTCGATCACCAGCCCCTGCCGCAGTGGGGCGAAATCCTCGTCTTTCGGGCGGCCGTTGATCCGAACACGGTATTTGCGCAGCCACCCGGTTGAAGGAAGTTCCAGCTTGCGCTTGATACCGCCATCGTTGGTCAGTAAAAGCAGCCCTTCCGAGTTCAGGTCCAGACGGCCGACACTCATGACTCGGGGCATGTTCTCGGGCAGTTTGTCGAAAATCGTTGCGCGGCCCTTTTCGTCGCGCGTTGTCGTTACCAGACCGGGCGGCTTGTGATAGAGCCAGAGACGCGACGGTTCCGGCTCCGAAACCGGCTTGCCATCGACGGCAATCTTGTCCTTGGCCGTCACATTCAGCGCAGGGCTGTCGATGACCTTGCCGTTGACGGCGACGCGACCCGCTTCGATCATGCGTTCGGCCTCGCGGCGCGAGGCGACACCGGCACGGGCGAGAACCTTGGCGATCCGGTCGCCGGGAGGAGGGGTATTGCTCATGCTCCGGCCATAACGCATCCCGCCTGCTTGCGAAAGGCGGGTTTCTGATGCAGTCAGGGGCATGGCGTTCAGATCGCATATGGACAAGGCGCTGGAACAGGCGCGCGCCGCCGCGGATCGCGGAGAGGTGCCGGTCGGTGCCGTCATCGTTGCGCCGGATGGCCGCGTCGTTGCCTCAGCAGGCAATCGGACGCGCGAGTTGAACGACCCCACGGCGCACGCTGAAATCCTGGCGTTACGCGCGGCATGTTCCGATGCAGGCTCGGAACGTCTGCCGGATCACGATCTCTATGTCACGCTGGAACCCTGTGCCATGTGCGCCGCCGCATTGGCCGCCGCGCGCATCAGGCGGATTTACTACGGCGCGTCGGATCCGAAATCCGGGGGCGTGGCCCACGGCCCCCGGGTCTTTACACATCCGCAAACCCATCATGTTCCCGAAGTCTATGATGGCATCGCCGGGGACGAAGCGGCTGCGCTGCTAAGGCGTTTCTTCGCGGCACAGCGGTAGAATACCCT
The DNA here is from genome assembly GCF_056536245.1 of Ruegeria sp. AJ12. Classification (NCBI taxonomy): domain Bacteria; kingdom Pseudomonadati; phylum Pseudomonadota; class Alphaproteobacteria; order Rhodobacterales; family Roseobacteraceae; genus Ruegeria; species Ruegeria sp. AJ12. The sequence continues at coordinate 3,046,663 of NZ_JBQFJJ010000001.1, read as the reverse complement.
TTGCAGGCTCAGACGGGCTTGATCACCAGCTCTCGCGGAATCTCCGCCAGAGGTTTTCCGCCCTCTGGCGTCACAACAAAGCTTTCGGTGATGGCCAGGCCCCAATCCGGTGTCCACAGGCCGGGCATCAGGTGAAAGGTCATGTTGTCCTGCAACTCGGTTGTGTCACCCGGGCGCAAACTCATGGTGCGCTCACCCCAATCGGGCGGATAGCTCAAACCGATCGGGTACCCGGTGCGGTTGCCCTTGGTGTAACCGGCCTTGGCGAAGCTGGCGTACACACACGCGGCGACGTCTTCGCAGGTTGTTCCGGATCGGGCGGCGGCGAGCGCATCGTCAATGGCCGTCAGCACCGCCTGTTCGGCACGCAGGATGTCCTGGGGAGGATCGCCGAGAAACAGGCTGCGGCTGGCCGGGCAATGATAGCGCCTGTAGCAGCCCGAAATCTCGAAATAGGTCGCCTCGCCTGCGGTGAGAAGTCTGTCGTTCCATGTGATGTGCGAGGCCGAGGCTTCAGTCCCCGACGGGGCGATGGGCACAATCGCCGGGTAATCCCCGGCCAGACCGGGCAGTCCCGCGATGCCCGCCGCCTGTACCTCGGCCACCAACTGGTTCTTTGGTAGCCCTTGCCGAAAGGTGTCGCGCAAAATGCTGTGCATATGCGCTGTCAGCTGACCGGCCTTGCGCATCATGTCGATTTCAGCGTCGCTTTTGACGGCGCGCTGCCAGTTCACCAGCCCGGTGGCGTCGGTCAAACTCTGCACGCCAAACGCCGTTTCCAAAACTTTGTGGCTGGCAGCCGAGTAGTAATAGTTGTCCATCTCGACGCCCAGCCGGGTGATCCATCCGTGATCCCGCAGAAGGGTCACCAAGGAGTCGATCGGATGATGATCCGGGTGCTGAACGTGCGCCTCCGGCCAGTCAAACAGCGCATCCTCTGTCAGCCAGGTTGTCTGTTGCGCCCCGGCTTTGTCCTGCGCCCGCCCCCACCAGAGCGGCGAACCGGACTTTGGCAGGATCACCATTTGCGGGACGTAAAAGCTCCACCCGTCATACCCGGTCAGCCACGCCATGTTCGACGGGTCGGTGATCAGAAGCGTATCAATGCCCTGGCTGTCCATCGCGGCGTGTGTTTTTGCGATCCGGGCAGCGTATTCCTGCGGGCTGAAATCAGTGGCGGGCATCAGAGCGTGATTGCCTTCATCAATTCTGGCTCAATCACATTGACACCTGGCAGCGCATCAATCAGTTCCTGTGCCGATTGTTCCAGAACCGGGAACGTCTTGTAGTGACAGGGAATAACGGTCTTGAAATTAAAATACCGTTTGGCGGCATAAGCCGTCGCCTTCATGTCCATGGTAAAGTGACCGCCTGCCGACAGGATCCCGATATCCGGGTTGTAGTAGTCGCCCATCCAGTCCATGTCCGCCATGATGTCCGTATCGCCGGAGACATACACCATGTGTCCCTCGGTCGCGATCATGAAGCCAACCTCGCTGCCGCCAGTGCGCAACCCGACAGGTGTTGAGAATGTCGAACTGTGAGAGGCCGGCACCATCGTCACCTTTATCCCGTTCAGGTTGACCGTTCCGCCCTTGTTGAACCCGACGGTCTCGATGCCTTCGGCCTCGCTCCAGTACCCCATCAGGTCATATTGCCCGACCACCGGGACGCCGAGATGTTTTGCAAGCGACAGAACATCGGCAACGTGGTCAAAATGCGTGTGGGTCAGCAGGATATGTGTGGCGCCGTCCAATGCCGCATCATGCTGCGCCTCGGACAGGACCGGGTTACCCGTCAGCCATGGATCGATCAGAAGCACCTGACCAGCGGTTTCTATGCGGAAACTTCCATGCCCCAGCCAAATGATATTCATCGAAAATTCCTCCTGAACTGACTATTGGCAGCAGCGTAGCATCCGCTATGTAAAATTCCATGGACTGGATGCAGGAAATTGACGGCTATTGCGAACGTTTGTCGCCTGCCTATTGGGCCGAGCCGATCAATGCCGTTACAAACGCGGCCTTTCTGATCTCGGCCTGGATCATGTGGCGGCGGGTGCGGGGCCAGAACATGCCACTGGCGATAGCGCTGGTTCTGATTCTGGCGATGATCGGGATCGGCAGCTATCTGTTTCACACGCATGCGCAGGTTTGGGCCGCCATCGCGGATACCACGCCCATTCTGCTGTTCATTCTTGTTTACATATTTGCGGTCAATCGGGACATCTGGCGGTTGTCACCCGTTCTTGCGGCCGGTGGAACAGTATTGTTCATACCCTACGCAGCCGCAACCGTTCCTCTGTTCCAGTTTATTCCCGGCCTTGGCGGGTCTGCGGTCTATGCTCCGGTTCCCATGTTGATCCTGATTTATGCGGTTCTGCTGCGCAACAGAGAGCCGAAATTTGCGCTGGGAATGACTGTCGGTGCTTTCATTCTGATCCTGTCGATCACGTTTCGCGCAACGGACATTCCGCTGTGTACTCAGTTTCCAGTTGGGACACATTTCATGTGGCACATCCTGAATGCCATCATGCTGGGCTGGATGATCGAGGCGTATCGACAGGCAATCCTGCGCAGCAGGCATCAGGTATCGGCGGCTGAACAAGCCTGAGCCGACGTGGTCAGAACCCTTCGGTCAGGATGATATTGGCCACCCGCTCACCGATTATGCGACTGGATTTGCGTGAGGGGTGAATCAGATCGAACGAGAAATACGAGACATCCCCGGGGCGCGCGACATCCTGACTTGATACAAATGTGATGCCTTCGTCCTGCTGCGCCAGCCTGGCGATCCGGGCTTCGAACTCGTCCCCTTCCGCTTTGCAGTGTTCGATTGGAGTCAACAGCTTGGGACTGCGCAGGTATCCGACATAGATCACACGCGTTCCGTTGCTTCGGATCTGGCGCAGAAACTGCGGTATCTGGCCGCTTTGCCCGTCCTTAGAAATCATGTTGTCCAGCGTCGCGTCACAGCGCATGCACCCGCAGCCGAGCATAAGGTCATTGCCGCCGCCATTTATGACGGCCCAACTCCAATCACCTTCGATAAACTGCGCCTGAACGCCCGATTCCGGCCGACCGTTTTCGTCAAATTGGGTTTGCAACCACGCTGCGGACATCGCCCTGTCGACAACCGGTGCGCCGATGCTTTGCTCGATCACATCCGGGATTGACGAGCCGGACGTCGAGTTCCACGCCATGAGAGAGTCACCCACGGCGATGATGCGTGCATTCGGCTGGCTGGACGGCATCTCCTGACAGCCGAGAAGGCAGGCGAGTAATCCAAAGAGGACGAAAAAGTTCTTGAGCATCTGGGGTTTGAACTTCCGAACGTTCTGATGGGATCGATCGGACCGCCAATTGGTTAATTCTTCGTTAAGTCATGGTCACTATTCAGTGGTAGCGCATCAGTTCCGAAACGCAGCCGCCAAATGCCGGGGCAGATCGAATTCCTCCAGAACCCTTGCGCGTCCCTCGGTCGACATCTTTCTGGCCGTTTTTTCGACAATGCGCTGAATTTTTTCCGCCGAGTGCTTTGCGGCGAACGGCTGAAAATACCATTTCAGGAAAACAAAGCAGATCACATCTTCAAGGGCCTGAACCTCGGGGTCACGCTTGATCCCCTGTTTGCGCAGCATTCGGCCAGCGGCGTCAATAGCCTCGGACCCGTATCCGCCCTGTGTCATCAGGGACATCACGACATCCGCGTGATGCTCACCTTGCGCCTTTCGCCATGCGAGGTAACCTGCGCGCCCGTCCGGGTACTCATTCCGCCCCAGCTTCCATCGCTCGACGTGCTGCCCGCGCGCCGCAATCTGCAGGGCATCGGAAGCATCTGGAAACAAACGCTCAAGCTCGGCACTCATGCGTTGGCCGTACAACAATGCTTCGGGCTGATTCTCTTCGATATTCGGGTCGTTAGAATTGGCCGCATCAATTGCGTCCAGAACTGCTTGCTTTCGCCCACTCATATTCCGCTCCGTTGGCTTGCCCGACTACCGGACGTCACTGGGATGTGTGGGCCTATGGTAGCGGCTTGAAGCGAGAGGTGCAGCAGCCAATTGCATCAATGCCGGGTCAGGTCGGGGGCTCCTGACCCGGCGGTGGCAGCTTCCTACTTCAGGGGTTTGGCCTGGTCCTGTGTGACCGGTTCCGAGACCGGTTCGGGGAAGCTGAGGTTACGGGTCAGGTTGGTCAAATCGACGCCCATGGCCATGGCCGGCGCGGAAAGAACGGTAGCAGACAAGATAGCGGCAGTAAGAAAGGTTTTCATTTTCTGTCTCCGGTTTTGTGCTGTGACACATCTTAGAAAATGAACAGCGCAGTTCAGTTTTCAAGAACCAAAATGAACCAACCGGTTTACTTTTTTGCATATGAGGTATTCAGTTCTGAATGGGGCATTGCAGATCGCGGACCAAAGATAGTCATTGTGGCGCGACCCGGCGGTCTTGCGACCGGTGCAACAGACGGGTAAATGCCCCCTAACGCATATGAGGGTTTCCATGTCGATTGACCAAAGCACCGCTGCCAAGGTGGCAAAACTGGCCCGGATCAAGGTCGAGGATGAGGCGCTGCCGGCGCTGGCCTCGGAATTCAACACGATCCTGGGGTTCATCGAGCAGCTGAACGAGGTGGACATCGACGGTGTGGAACCGATGGTTTCGGTTGAACCCATGCGCCTGAAGCGCCGCCAAGATGTGGTTACCGATGGAAACCAGCAGGACAAGGTTCTGGCCAATGCCCCCGATGCGCGTGAGGGGTTTTTCGCAGTCCCCAAAGTGGTGGAGTAAGACATGAGCGAGTTGAACAAACTGGGCTTGGCCGAGGCGCGCGATGCGCTGCGTGCGGGTGACGTGACCTCGGTTGAACTTACAGAGTCCTGCCTGAAGGCGATCGATGAAGCTAATGCGCTGAATGCTTTTGTCCACAAGACGCCCGAGATTGCGATTGAGCGGGCCAAGGCAGCGGACGAACGGATCAAAGGCGGTGAAGCGCCCTCGATGTGCGGTCTGCCGATTGGCATCAAGGATTTGTTCTGCACCAAGGGCGTGCCGTCGCAAGCGGCCTCAAAGATTCTGGAAGGGTTCAAGCCCGAATATGAGTCTACCGTGTCACAGCAACTGGCCGATGCCGGGGCCGTGATGCTGGGCAAGCTGAACATGGACGAATTCGCCATGGGCTCGTCCAACGAAACCTCGGTTTACGGCAATGCCGTCAGCCCGTGGCGGCGTGGAAACGACGATGCGCAGCTGACCCCGGGCGGTTCGTCAGGCGGGTCTGCGTCAGCCGTTGCGGCAGACCTGTGTCTGGCGGCGACCGGAACCGACACTGGTGGCTCGATCCGCCAACCGGCGGCATTTGTGGGCATCACGGGCATCAAACCGACCTACGGTCGGTGCTCGCGCTGGGGTATTGTGGCCTTTGCATCCTCGCTGGATCAGGCTGGCCCGATGACCAAAAGCGTACGTGACGCCGCAATCATGCTGGAAACCATGTGCGGCCACGATCCCAAGGATTCGACCAGCGCGGAACTCGCCGTCCCGAATTTCGAAGCCATGCTGACCGGCGACATCAAAGGCAAAAAGATCGGTATCCCCAAGGAATACCGTATGGATGGAATGCCTGCCGAGATCGAAAAGCTGTGGGCTGATGGGGCCCTGATGCTCAAGGAAGCAGGTGCCGAGATGGTCGATATCTCGCTGCCCCACACCAAATACGCATTGCCGGCCTATTATGTGATCGCCCCGGCCGAAGCGTCCTCGAACCTCGCGCGTTATGATGGCGTGCGATACGGTCGCCGCGCCAAACTGGCGCAGGGCGATGGCGTTACCGAGATGTATGAAAAGACCCGCGCCGAAGGGTTTGGCCACGAGGTGCAGCGTCGGGTGATGATCGGCACATATGTTCTGTCGGCTGGCTTCTACGACGCCTACTATAACCGCGCGCGCAAAGTCCGAACCCTGATAAAGAAAGACTTTGAGGATGTCTTTGCTGCCGGTATTGACGCAATTCTGACGCCCGCAACCCCGTCCGCTTCGTTTGGTCTGGGCGAGATGACCGAGGCCGACCCGGTACAGATGTATCTGAACGACGTCTTCACGGTCACGGTCAACCTGGCCGGTCTGCCCGGTATTTCGGTGCCCGCTGGGCTGGACGCGCAGGGCCTGCCGCTCGGATTGCAATTGATCGGGCGCCCATGGGACGAGGGCGAGTTGCTCAACACGGCCTACGCGCTGGAGGGTGCGGCCGGTTTTGTGGCCAAGCCCGGGAAATGGTGGTAAGCCTCAGGGCAGGCAAGACAACGAAAGACGGAGCAGCTGAATGCGCTTTATGCTTCTGGTCCCGGCCATCGGTTTCATTGCGGCGTGCGACACGGTCGCACCGGTTGCCGGTACGGGGTTCAATACGCCGGAGTATCAGGCACAACGCGAGGCGCAATTGGCCGGGCAGGGTGGCGCGGTCAATCCGTTTCCCGCACCTGCGGACGTCTCGCAAGAACCACTTGGAGCGCCTGGGGCGGCCACGTTGGAGTCGGCTGCCACCGGTGCTAATGCAGACATCGCCAATCAGACGGCCGTTGCGCTGGCAAGCACTTCCGGACAAGCAACTGCACCAATCCCGACCGCAAGCAGCCCCGAAATTTCGGATGAACAGGATTTTGAGGCCGTCTCGGGCCGTCGATCCATCGAATCCGATGCGGCGCTGATCGAACAGAACCGGCAGACCTATGAAGTAGTGGCCCCGACCGCCGTGCCGCAGCGCGGAACGGATGGTCAGCCGAACATCGTGCAGTACGCGCTGAGCACGTCGAACCCCGTGGGAATGCAGCTATACAGCCGCGCGGGTTTCAACTTGCAGGCAAAAGCCGAACGCAATTGTGCACAGTTTCCATCGCCGGATCAGGCGCAGATCGAGTTTTTGTCCAGTGGCGGGCCCCAGCGTGATCGGAAAGGGCTGGATCCCGACGGAGACGGTTTCGCCTGCAACTGGGATCCCGGCCCGTTCCGCAGTGCCGTCAGCAACTGATCCACCGACGCCGATCTGGCATCCCTCGCCCAATTTTGGTCCGCGCAGGGATGGTTTGACGCCGTCATTGATCGTTCTGCACTACACGGCGATGGAGGATGCGCAGGCTGCACTGGACCGTTTGTGCGATCCCGAGGCCAAGGTTTCCGCCCATTATCTGATCGGCGCTGATGGCACGATCTGGCATATGGTGCAGGAGGAAGACCGCGCCTGGCACGCTGGGGCAGGGGAATGGCACGGTCAGACCGACATCAACTCCCGCTCGATCGGAATAGAACTGGACAATGCCGGAACCCACCCCTTTGCCGAACCGCAAATGGCGGTGCTGGACAGCTTGCTGCCGCAAATCATGACCAGATGGGGAATAGGCCCCGATGGCGTGATCGGCCACTCGGACATGGCTCCGGGCCGCAAATTTGACCCCGGCCCAAAATTTGACTGGCAGCGGTTTGAACGTCAGGATCTTGCAGCCCGCCGTGGATATGGGGATGGTCCCTCCGATGCGCCGCCCGAACTCTTCCGCGCGCTGGCCCACAGCGCGGGGTTCACCGCAGAAATGGACGACGAAACACTGCTGGCCACCGTCCGCCTCAGATACCGTCCCTGGGCGCGCGGCCCGCTGGGCCCAGCCGATTTTTCTGTGCTTGCGCGAACTGCCATTTAAGCCTGATCCCCCCTTCATCTGGCCGAAAATACCTCGGGGTTGAATTGGCCGCAGGCCAAGAAGGGGCTGGCCCCTTGCCGGGACGATCCACCCTTGACGCCGCCGGGCACGCCGCATACGTCATTTCCCGCGCGGAGGGCCGGATGGCTGCTGGGGCTTCGGCCCGAGAGGAAAGTCCGGACTCCACAAGACAATGGTGCCGGGTAACGCCCGGGCGGGGCAACCCGACGGACAGCGCCACAGAAATCAAACCGCCGCGGATTTCGGTCCAAGGTAAGGGTGAAACGGTGGGGTAAGAGCCCACCGCGCCCCTGGCAACAGGGGCGGCACGGCAAGCCCCACCAGGAGCAATGCCAAATAGGGTCCCCGCGCGGGCTGGTCGGCGCAAGCCGATACCGCCGCTAAGCGCGTCTTGGCCAAGAGGGACCGGGTTGGCAGCTTGAGCCGCGCAGCAATGCGCGGCCTAGAGGAATGGTCATCGAAGGGGGCAACCCCGGAACAGGATCCGGCTTACAGGCCCTCCGCGCATATCTTTTCGGGTCGGCGTCAACACTCAAGCGGTATGACGAATGAGTTTTGCCACAGACCCTGAACCAAACCGCCATCCCGTACTTTCTTCATGTTGCATCCTGTTTCAGTCGTGACGATACGCAGCAACGTCGATTCCCATGCTACATACTTGCGCGACAGTGGGCCTGGTACGTAACCAACCGGTTTGACCACTCCATAGCTCGAACCATTGACGACAATACGCCGTAGCTGGGTGCTGGTCTTTCCAAACTGAATCGGTTTGCCGGGCATTGACTTCTTCGCGGCGTCAGCCGCGGCCTGTGCATTGGTCTTACGTGTGGTGACGGAATAAACAGGAACATTTCCGGGCGTTTGGGCGGCAAAATTCACGGCCGGCGGTGGTGCGCCTAAAATGTAGGTTTTGACGGTCGTGTTCTCGTCGATTTTCTGCACGGTGACTGTTTCCGCGGGAGACAGTCGATACGTCGCTGCTTGAGAGCTGTTCAATGGCACTGCCGCACTGCCGCTCGCACCCTGCTCGGCACCAATTGGCGTGTGAGGAATCGGAATGGTGGAAATCGAATCCCCGCATGCGCTCAAAAAAACTAATAGCGATAAAGGTATCATGCGAAATGTCATTCTAGGTCACTCTGCTCATAGGTGTCATGAGCTACTGGCTATCTCGCGAATGAGGCAAAATTCTGAAAACGTGCGAATTCCCTTTTTGAATGGCGCTGTTGTGACCAATGCTCGCGTGGGCGGGACAGGGCACCACATCACTCGCTCTCTTCGGTTAATCTGAGGTGCCAAATGCCCTTGACTCGGGCGCGCGACCGGGTAAAAGCGCACGCTCATAGGAATTCAACCAATAGGCCTCTGCCTTTTGGACGCAGGAGATCACCATGGCGAAGCCGACGACAATCAAGATCCGTCTGAACTCGACCGCGGGCACGGGCCACTTCTACGTGACCAAGAAAAACGCGCGCACCATGACCGAGAAAATGACCGTTCGTAAATACGATCCGGTTGCTCGCAAGCATGTCGAGTACAAGGAAGGCAAGATCAAGTAATCTGCCGTTCTATCCGAACTCTTTGAAGGGTCCTGCGTTTGCAGGACCTTTTTCTTTGCGTTTTTCACCGGTCGCTAGGAGGCGGAGTGCCGGGTCGAGTATCCATTGCGCCGTTGCAGTGGCGCATCAGCCGCATGGCCAATCGTCTGGCCTGCGGCTTGCTTTTTGACGCGGCCTGCAAGTACGGTTGAGCAAACCGCCACAAAATGTTGACCGTCATGAAAAAAATCTTGTTATCCACAATCGCCGTTCTGACCCTCTCGGCCTGTGAAGACCCGTTTAACCGCGAAGGTGTTGGCTTTACGGGCATTGACGGCGAACCCCGCACGGTTTCCGACGTTAAAGGCGCAGTGGCCTTTGTGCCGCCAGCGACGAACGTGCCGGCCGAACTGGCCGAATTGCCAACGGTTTCGGTTTTGTCGGACGAGGTCGATCCGTCGAAAGTTGCAGGCGTTGCCATCGATAACGGCGGACGAAGCGACACGAGTGCTGTGCAACTGTCCGGCAGCGACACAAACCTGTTTCTCAGCACGGTCAGCGTCAACGGCACATTGTTTGGTGTTTTGCGTACGCGGGACAACAGCACGCGGGTCGACAATTCTGTCGGGGCCAGTTTTGGCAGTCAGACCGAGCGATTCACCGGGTGCCTGCCAGCCGGAGATGTATTTCGCAAAGGCTCGTCGGAACGTAGTTCAGGTTTCGCAGTTCCTTTGAACTGCAGTTGATCTCTTCGATTCACTGTCGCGATACATCCCCCCCACCTCATTGGTGTGGGCTTTGTTGTTTGATACCAAGGCATGACCCACCGAACTGGGTGATAGGGTACGCGGTCTGGGACCTGTCGGACACCTTTCGTATTTGACTTGTAGCACTGACGGTTCTTTACAATTCTTGGAGTACCGCACCTGCGCGCCGCAAGGTAGACCGGTCGGTAGTTTTCGACATCCAGAGCGTCCGCTCAGCCATAGTTGCGGCCCCACCGTAATCCCCACACGCAAATAGGGTTCTTGCTGTCAGGTAAGCGTGTCGGCGATCATTCTGATCGCAATACAACGCGTGTTCAAAAGACCGTTTTGTCTTGGCCCATCGGTTCAACGCACCGAACGAGTGTCCAAGCGCCGTATGCACATTCGACGGGTCCGAACGCAGGCGCACGGATGTTTGACCTGTGTTAAGCCCTCGTCACTCACGGTGACATTCGGCCCCCCATGGATCAACAGGGCGCCACGCGACACCATGCCGCCTGAGCCTGCGCCAGGGCTTCCAGAATACGAACTGCGCGTGGTGAAAGCTTGCTTTCAATCACCTCATTCGCTGCACTTCGGGTTTCATCAACTTCAGTTTCCGTTTTTATTTGCTGCGCCGAAACCAACGGGCGGTGTGGCCACTCTGGAAGAAACGAACAACATAGCTATTGCAGCCGGCGATGGCGGAGATGGCTTGTGGCCAGGGGGTCTCTCCAACTCACTCAGCGCAGCCAGTAGCGTCTCATAATCTCCGCTTTTGCCTCCTCGATTGTCGTGCCTTCCCATTCCATTGGTGTTTTGTCGAGAAACTGCTTTTCTTGTTCCTGTCTGGGCCGGTGTCGCTCCTGCCACGGTGCGAGCCGGGTGACTGCGGTCATAGTGCCGCTTTTCGGTGATCTGCAGCCAGCGCCGAAGCTTAGAATTGCTGCGCCAGATGCGAGCGCGGCGGCAAAGCCAAACATGACGCTCCACGAGATGCCGGCTGCAATCCCGGCCAGAACCGCTCCAAACGCGCCGACACCATCGAGGAGAGCGAAGGCCAGACCCAACGTCGTGCTTTCGCTCTGGCCGGTGTAGTCGACACTGGTTGCGAGCATCGTCGCCCGGATGGCGTCCAAGGCGGCGATCCCAAGCGCCATCATCGCAATCATGACCCAGAATGACTGCTCAAAAACCAGCGTTGCCGTTGCCAAGGCGGCAAGCCCATTCCCGATTGCGAGAACCGGCCTGCGACCCAGCGTATCGGATATCCATCCAACCCAGGGTTGGATAAGTGCGCCCGTGATGAGCAGAGCTGCAAAAATGACCCCGATTGTGGCGGGAGTTAAGTCATGAACCGCCGCCAGATAAAACGGGATCATGCTGAGCAATGCGATTAGCGCCATGTTGTACAGCGAAATCATCGCGGCAATGCGCAACCCGCGGCCAGTGCGCCAGGCGCGCATCACGTCCCACACGCCTTGTCGATCCATGGACCTTCTTTCGACAACGGATACTTTGCGCGCAACCCATAGGAAACACAGTCCCAGCAGAACGGCGGGAAGAACCGAAATCGCCAGCGTACTTCGCCAGTCAAAGAATGACAGAAGCAATCCAGCGAACAACGGAGCCAAGACTTCGGCGAAAGAGCCACCTATCGCATGGATCCCCAGTGCGTGCGCGCGACCATTCTCGTTGTTGCGCGTGAGCACGCCTGTTGCGATCGGGTGCCAGGCTGCGTTCCCCATCCCGGCAACCGCCAGAAGAACTGCCAGGCTCCAGAACCCGGGGGCGGCTGCCGCCAGCACACAGCCAAGAGCGACCCAAAAGAATGTTGCAACAAGCAGGCGGCCCCGGTTCGAAACATGATCCGCAAGCAGTCCCGCTGGGACATAGGCCAGCGCGCCTCCCACGCTGAACAACGTGAACAGCAGTCCAACCTCAGCGGCCGACAGGTTCATGGCAAGACCTGCCGCAGGCACGATCAGCCACAGCGCGGCAATCGGCCAATCATTGGCCAAATGGCCCATTGCGAACCAGGTCATCAGTTTGCGGTTGTTCATTTTGGCTGTGCCGCCCGATGCAACTAACCGGGCCCAATGCCCGATTTAGTGGTGAAATCTAATCAGGCATGGTATGTCTGTCTGTCGAAAGATGGGCAAACATCATCGAGGATTCGTCAATGAATGCCATACAGCCAGTCAAGGTGAATCGCCCGCGATATCTGGGGGAGACAATCACACCGGCTACAGGAGAAAGCTACGATTGGCACACGCACGATTTTGGTCAGCTCATCTCAGCCGCGTCAGGGTCGATGTACGTAGGAACTCCGGACCGCGTTTTGCTTTTGAGTCCGGCGATGGCGATCTGGATACCTCCGGATACCGAACACTGGATGCGCTACGGCACCAACAACGTGATGCTTTACGTGGATGTGAACCGCGAAGAGGCCGACCGGCTTGGTGGTGACTGCCGGGTCGTTGCGATGACACCCCTCCTTAGCGCATTGTTTGCCGCAGTCATGCCAGAGGGCACCAATGCCCGAGAGACCAGGCACAACGAGGCGCTCCACGTACTGCTTCGGCATGAACTGCTCTCCGCGTCAGACGTGCCGCTGTCTGTTGTTCTGCCGAAAGATACCCGCATTCGTGGGATTGCCCAGGCCGCGCTTGATGCACCCGGCAGTGTTCGCTCTGTGGCGGCTTGGCTGTCAGATGTACCTGCGAGCCGAAAGACGATTGAGCGCCTGTTTATTGCTGACACAGGCATGCCTCCGTCCAGATGGTTACGGCACGTCCGGATCTTGCACGCCGTTTCACTCCTCGCATCCGGTCGGAGTGTGACGTCGGTAGCATTCGACATGGGATACGAATCGTCCAGCGCCTTCAGCTACATGTTTCGGCAAACCCTCGGCGTCAGCCCGAGCGAGTTTCTGCGGAACGGATAGGTCGCATCAACTTGATCTGAACTCCGGTTGGACTCCTCGCAAGCTGCGAACGCGATGCAGGACACAGGCATCTTCCATTGGGTTCAAACTGCGTGCGGGGCAAACCGGCCTTACAGTGGGGTGACGCACGCTGCTTTGGGGCGTCGTCGAAGCGGAAACTGTACGACGGGGTAGCATCTTTGCACTCAGAAGTTGGATCACGAAAACAACCACTGTCCATAAAAGCCAGGAGGAAGACCCCATCAAAAGAAAAAAGGTTTCATTGTGCGAGGACATTGCTGAACTCTCGGCAAAGCGATCGTATACGCACAAAAAAAGAGCCCCACCCAGCAACCTGCTAGGTGGGGCTCAGACTTTTCTAGAGACGAGTGAAAGTTACTCGCGGCTTCCAAAAAGTTGCAGCAAGAACATGAACATGTTGATGAAGTCAAGATAGAGGCTCAGCGCGCCCATGATTGCCGCTTTGCCCAGCCACTCCTGATCTCCGGAATGTGCCATTTCCAGATATGTGGTCTTGATCTTCTGAGTGTCATAGGCTGTCAGACCGGCAAAGATCAGAACGCCCAGGATGGACACGGCGAACATGATGGCTGGCGACTGCAGGAACAGGTTGATGATCATGGCGACAATCAGACCGATCACGCCCATCATCAGGAACGTGCCCATGCCGGACAGGTCCTTCTTTGTGACGTAGCCATAGAGTGACAGGCCCGCAAAGGCGATCGAGGTCACGAGAAAGACCTGAGCGATCGAGATGCCGGTGAAAGCCACGAAAATCCAGCTGAGCGACAGGCCCATGACTGCGGCGAACGTGTAGAAGAACAGTTGCGCAGCAGCCGCCGAAAGGCGGTTGATCGCGGCGCCAAAGCCGAACACCATTGCCAGAGGCGCGAACATGATGATCCAGCCCAGAATGTTGGGGCTCAGCGTGACAGGATCACGGAACACCGACAGCAGTTGCGGGCTGGAGCCGACGGCCCATGCCACCGCAAATGTAATGAGCATGCCCACGGACATCGTGCCGTAGACTTTGTTCATATGGGCGCGCAGGCCCTCATCGATCTCGGCGGCGCGCGCGCCGGATGCCGTCCGGATCGTGTCGAATTGTGCCATCAAAGGGTCTCCCTTTACATATCTTTAGTGCGCCCTGCCTATGCGGGACGCTTTCTCAGCAAATATCGGCAACTGCAGGCTGTGTTTCAAGAGTTTCCCGCGCAAAACTGCTTAAAACGCCCAACAAAAATGGCGACCTGTGTCAACAGGCCGCCATTTCAGAGCTACTCGTCTGTAATTGTGTCATTTCTGCCAGAATTGCGGGGCATCCCAGACAGAGCGGCGCGCCTCTGCATCCGCTTCCGAGCGGGTCACACCGATGTCGTCCAGCGCGCGATCATCCAGCCTGGCCAGCTTGCGGCGTTGGCGCATCAGGGCAACCGCTTGCCAGATCATTCCCAAACCGGACCGCTTGGCGGGTTTGCAGGGTCGGGTGACTGCAATTTGGGTCATAGCAATTGTCCTTTCTTCATTCTGCGATGATAATCTCGGGTACCATCAAGTTTCTTGATTTATATGGAGTGGCATGACATATTTTAAAAACGAATATTTTTGATGTTCTCCATAAGGAATCGTGAAGATGCGGAATCTGGATATCACCACCTTGCGCTCTTTTGTGGCGGTGTCCGATCAGGGCGGCGTCACCCGGGCAGCGGGTTTTCTGCACCTGACGCAATCCGCGGTTTCGATGCAGCTCAAGCGGTTGGAGGAATTGCTGGGGCTCGAGTTGCTGGATCGGAGCGGCCGGACAATTGCGTTGACGGCGTCGGGCGAGCAATTGCTGGCCTACGCGCGCCGCATGGTGGCACTGAACGACGAAGTGATTTCAAAGCTGACCGATCAGGCCTTTGAGGGTGAGGTTGTTCTGGGCGTCCCCCATGACATCGTCTATCCGGCGATCCCGCGGGTCCTGCAGCGGTTCAACGCCGATTTTCCGCGGGTTCGCGTGCAACTTGTATCCTCTTATTCGCTGCAGTTGAAAGACATGTACAAGCGCGGTGAATGTGATGTGATCCTCACGACCGAGCCGACGACGGCAGACGGTGCCGAGACGATCGCCGAACTTCCGCTGCGCTGGATCGGGGCGCCGGGCGGGTCCGCATGGCGAAAACGCCCGCTGCCTCTGGCGCTGGGACGGCGCTGCCTGTTCCGGCCGCAGGTCATTGCGGCGCTGGATGCGGCCGGTATCCCCTGGGAGTTGTCTGTGGAAACGGAAAACGATCGCACTATCGAGGCCACCGTCAGCGCGGATCTCGCGGTCCATGCGATGCTGGACGGAACCGAGGCAGCGCATCTGGAGCAGATCGAATCCAGCGCCGTGCTGCCGGAGCTGCCAGCGCATAAGATCAACCTGTATGGCGGCGATACCGGTCGCGGCGCCGTGGTTGAGGCCTTGGCTGCCCTCGTGCGGCAGAACTTCCGCATGTTGGGTGGTGCGCCGTTGAAGGCGGTGGTCGGATAACCAGGGTTACGGGGTGATGATGATTTTGCCCGTTGATTTTCGCTCTTTGAGCAGGTGCAAGCCGTACTCGACTTCACTCAAAGGCAGCGTGTGGCTGATATGAGGTCTGATCCTGCCTTCCGCGTGCCAGCGGAAAAGCGTTTCAAAACTTGCCCGAACGATCTCGGGACGAAAGTTCAGGTAACCACCGATGTAAAAGCCGATCACTGTCAGGTTCTTGACCAAAAGGTGATTGGCCGGGATCTGCGGAACATCGCCGCCTGCAAACCCGATGGGTAACAAACGGCCTTCTGGGCTCGTCGCCCGTAACGCCGCTTTGAACACATCGCCGCCGATTGCGTCGTACACGACGTCCGCGCCACCCAGAGCTTTGACACGCTCTCGCAGATCTTCGGATGCATCGATCAGGTGATCTGCACCGGCGGCCCGCGCCACCGCCAGTTTTTCTTGGCCGCGCGCGTGCGCAATCACGGTTGCGCCCATCAGTTTGCCGATTTCGACTGCCGTCAAGCCAACGCCGCCCGCCGCGCCGGTGACCAAAAGCGTTTCACCCGGCTGCAACCGAGCACGGTGATCCAACGCGATATGGCTGGTGCCATACGCGATCTGAATGGCCGCTGCCTCTTGGAAACCCGTAGATTCGGGCAGGATAATCGCCCTTTCGGCGTCGAAAACGCCAAACTCGGCCAGCCCGCCCTGACCAGAATAGACCGCGATTCGGTCCCCGCGCTTCAGATTCGGGACATTGTGTCCAACTTCGTCAACAATACCTGCAATCTCCATGCCTTGTGTAAACGGGGCAGGGGGTGTGTCCTGATAGGTGCCCTTCTGCATGAGCAAATCGGCGAAATTCAGCCCGCAGGCTCGGATGGCAACCCTTACCTGCCCGTCACCCGGCACAGGCACCTCTATGTCGCACAACTGGGGCGCTTCTCCCCGGGATTGAACGCGATACGCTAGCATGCAGGCCCCCTATTTCATTGGCGCATAGGCGCGTGGGACCCAGGAAATGTCAATCGGGTTTCGGATTTTCCGACCTGTCACATGCACCGATGTTTTCCGGTAGGACCGGTGGGCAGGTTCTATTTGTGACGTTTCAGAACGATACAACCGCAAACCTTTGTACAGAGCCTCAGATTCAACCGACTTGAAAAAAACTGAAAAAGAGGCAATATTGACGGCTAGTGCTGTTTCGGGGGGGCGGCACGGTCCGGATTAGGGAGCGGTTAACGACAGCTCGCTAATGCTGTAGTCCGGCATGGTGTGCAATCCCGAACAGATGTTTGTGTAGTTAGAGGAGAATACCAATGACCCATCACGTCGATGTCCATGTGGGCAAGCGCGTCCGACATCGCCGCTGGCTGATTGGCATGACCCAGCAGCAGTTGGCTCAGCAAGTTGGTATCAAGTTTCAGCAAATCCAGAAATATGAGACTGGTGCCAACCGGATCAGCGCATCCCGCCTATGGGACATTGCCGAGGCATTGGATGTACCAGTGAGCTTCTTTTTCGAAGGTCTGGAAGAAACGCAGAAAGAAGACACCGGCAAAAAGTCGGTTCCTGCGGATCTGATGGGCGACAAAGAGGCATTGGACCTCGTGCGCTCGTACTACGCGATCCCGGAAAACCAGCGTCGCCGGTTGTTCGAACTGGCGCGGGTCCTAAGCGACGTCGCCTGATAGTACAGGCTTGACTTCAAGGGGTTCTGGCCGCACCTGTGGCGCATGCAGCAGACCCCGTTGACCGATATGGAAATTGCCGAAGAATTGGCTGACGCCGCGCGCGCAGCCATTCTTCCATATTTCCGGCAATCCAATCTACAAACAACCAACAAGCTGGCTGAGGGGTTCGACCCCGTGACCGTCGCTGATCGCGCGGCCGAAAAAGCGATGCGAGATATACTGGCCCGGCACCGCCCCGAGGATGGCGTATTCGGGGAGGAGTACGGCAAGGTCGAAGGCAGCAGCGGGCGAAGCTGGGTTCTGGACCCGATCGATGGGACGCGCGGATTCATCAGCGGCACGCCGACCTGGGGTGTTCTGATCGCGTTGAGCACGCAGGACGGACCTGTCATGGGTGTAATCGACCAGCCGTATATCGGAGAGCGCTTTGTCGGATCCTCTGACGTCGCCCATGCCATCGGGCCTTCGGGCAAAACCGACCTGAAAACCCGGGCGACCACGGCGTTGGATCAGGCTGTTTTGTTTACGACCTTTCCCGAAGTTGGCACACCGGAGGATCGGGCCGGCTTTCAGGCCGTCGCCGAACAGGTTCAACTCACCCGATACGGTATGGATTGCTACGCATACGCATTGCTTGCGGCAGGCCAGATCGACCTTGTGATCGAATCCGGATTAAACGCCTACGACATACAGGCGCCGATTGCGGTCATTCAGGCGGCGGGCGGTGTCGTGACGGATTGGCAGGGCAAACCCGCCCATGACGGCGGCAGGGCATTGGCCGCCGCTAATGCCGACATCCACGCGGCGGCATTGGAAATCCTGAACCGCTTCTGAAAACTGTTGCTGCCAGTGGTGCTGACAAGTAGACAGTTACCGGCTGGTTCTTTCGCCTGCTTTCCGCCAGCCAAAACACTCCTTGCACGAAGTGGGCCATTGCAAGGAGATACAAATGACCGAATTTCTGATCAAGAATGCCGACACCATCCTGACGATGGACGAGGCCAGGCGCGAGCTGTCCGGCGCGGACATCTTGGTTCGGGACGGGCAGATTGAGGAGATTGGCCCAGATCTGACGACAACCGGCGAAATCCATCAGGCCAACGGCTGCGTCGTGACACCGGGTCTCGTGAACACGCATCACCATCTCTATCAGACTTTGACCCGCGCCGTTCCGGGCGGACAGGACGCACTGTTGTTTGGCTGGCTGCAGACCCTTTACCCGATCTGGGCGCGGTTCGGACCGGAAGAGATGTCCACGTCTGCGCAGATCGGACTGGCCGAACTCGCCCTGTCGGGGTGTACCCTCAGTTCGGATCATCTGTACCTCTATCCAAATGGAGCACGTCTGGATGACACCATTGCGGCTGCTGCCGAACTGGGCATCCGGTTTCACCCGACACGGGGTGCCATGAGCATCGGTGAAAGCGATGGAGGGCTGCCCCCGGACAGTCTGGTTGAAGCGGAAAGCAATATTCTGAACGACATGATCCGGGTTGTGGACGCCTTTCACGACCCTGACGAAGGCTCCATGTGCCGGGTTGGTCTGGCGCCGTGTTCCCCGTTTTCGGTCAGCCGGAACCTGATGCGGGACACAGCGGTGCTGGCGCGTGACAAGGGTGTCATGTTGCACACCCATCTGGCAGAGAACGAAGAGGACATCGCCTATTCTCAGGCGCAATTTGGATGTCGGCCCGGTCAGTATGCCGAGGACTTGGGATGGACGGGCACCGACGTGTGGCATGCCCATTGTGTCAAGCTGAACGGGGCCGAGATTGACCTGTTTGCCAGAACCGGAACAGGCGTCGCCCATTGCCCGTGTTCCAACTGTCGCCTGGGTTCAGGTATTGCCCCGGTCCGAACCCTGCGCGATCAGGGGGTCAAGGTGGGCCTTGGGGCGGATGGGTCTGCCAGCAATGACAACGGCAACCTAATGCTCGAGGCACGGCAGGCCATGTTGCTGCAACGAGTGGCGAACGGGGCGGACGCCATGTCGGCACGAGAGGCGTTGGAGATTGCAACACGCGGGGGCGCGGATGTATTGAACCGCCCCGATTGCGGACGCCTGGAGCCGGGAAAGCGTGCGGACATAGCCATCTGGGACACCCGCTGCATCGAAAGCGCCGGCAGTTGGGATCCAGCTGCGCTGCTGCTGGCCGGGCCAATGCAGGTCAGGCACTTGTTTGTCGAGGGGCGCCAGATCGTTCGAGACGGGCAGATCACGACCCTGGATCTGCCACGGGTTATCGAGCGACAAAACGCACTGGCGCAATCCTTAAGGGGCTAGACGGTGACGCGCCGCCCACCAATCCAGACTTCGGATATCGCCCGGTCGTCACCCATCATGATGGTTGGAAAAACGGCCTCCCAGATGTCTTCAGCA
Source organism: Ruegeria sp. AJ12 (assembly GCF_056536245.1). Taxonomy (NCBI): domain Bacteria; kingdom Pseudomonadati; phylum Pseudomonadota; class Alphaproteobacteria; order Rhodobacterales; family Roseobacteraceae; genus Ruegeria; species Ruegeria sp. AJ12. The sequence goes on along the minus strand of NZ_JBQFJJ010000001.1, from coordinate 3,027,142 downwards.
TGGGCTTCGCGCTGGGCAATTGCAGGCGTGGAGGCCAGATCCAGGATAACAAAATCAGCCTCCATCCCCGGCGCAACGTTGCCGATGCAGTCATCCATGCGCAGACATTGCGCTGACCCGACCGTGCCCAGCCACAACAGTTGCGCCGGATGCAGCGGGCGACCGCGCAGCTGACCCACCTCATAGGCTGCAGCCATCGTGCGCAGCATCGAAAAGCTCGATCCGCCGCCGGTATCCGTGGCCAGCCCCACGCGGTGGCCCTCATGAATCAGGCCGTTCATGTCAAAAAGACCGGACCCGATAAACGTGTTGGATGTGGGACAGTGCACCAACGCGGCGCCCACGTCGCGCAGCCTGTCACGTTCGCGGGGTTCCAGATGGATGACATGTCCGTACAACCCGCCAGCGCCCAGCAGGCCAAACTGCTCGTAGGTATCCAGATAGTCGCGGGCGTCGGGAAAAAGAGATCGGACCCATTCGATTTCATCGGTCTGCTCGCTGAGATGCGTTTGCATCAGACAATGCGGGTACTCAGCCCAGAGCGCCCCCAGCGCCTCAAGCTGTTCGGGTGTGGATGTGGGCGAAAACCGGGGTGTGATCGCATAGGACAGGCGATCTACGCCGTGCCATTTTTCCAGCAAACTCTGCGACTGGTCGTAGGCCGTTTGGGGAGTATCACACAGCCCATCCGGCGCGTTGCGGTCCATACAGGTTTTACCCGCCACCACACGCTGCCCACGCTGTTGCGCGGCGGCAAAGAACGCGTCCACGCTTTCTGGGTGAATTGTGCAAAAGCTGCTCATGGTCGTTGTCCCATGCGCAGCGGTTAGATCAAGATACCGATTGGCGATTTCCGTCGCATAATCGGGATCGTCAAACTTCATCTCTTCGGGAAACGTATAGGTGTTCAACCAGTCGATCAGACGCTTGCCCCAACTGGCGATCATGGCGGTCTGTGGATAATGCACATGCGGGTCGACAAAGCCGGCCATGATCACCTGCGCACCATAGTCGAGAACTTGGGCATCCTCATGTGTTCGGATCATTGCATCAGCGGCGCCGACATCGGACACCCGCCCGTTCTGGATCACGACCGCTTCGTGAATTCTGGCCGCGTCGGTCGGCTCACCTTGAAAGGGTGAACCTTCGAAACTCAGAATGCGCCCTTTCAAAAGCGTCTTTTGCGCCATTTGCCCTGTTCTCCACCTGTTTGCGACCGCTCAGCAGCATAAGCAGGCGAAAGATGTGGGTAAATCGGACCATTGTCATTGTTTTCCGGTAGCTGCTTCTTCTATTTAAAGGCCAATCACCGAACCAAGGGGGCAGCGCATGACGACAGGCATTGACGAGGCCAAGCCCGATCAGCCCCGGGACGACGGCGCGTATGCGCTGGATCGTCGGACGGTCGCGGCAATCCTGTATGCAGTGGACGTGGATGACCGCGCCAAGCTGATCGAATTGATGGAACCGCTTCACGCGGCCGACATCGCTGATCTCCTGGAACAGATCAATGCCTATGATCGTGCGCGCCTGATCCGGCTGTATGACGAGGAATTCGACGGCGATATTCTTTCAGAACTGGATGAAGCGGTCCGTGAAGAGGTTATCGGCGTTCTCAAACCCGACGTGTTGGCCGAAGCTGTCCGGGAAATGGAGAGCGACGACGTCGTTGACCTTCTGGAAGATCTGGAGGAACCGCAGCAGGAAACCATCCTGGATGTCCTTGAGGATTCCGAACGGATTGCGGCCGAGCAGGCGCTGTCCTATCCCGAAAACTCGGCAGGTCGCCTCATGCAGCGCGAAGTTGTCATGGCGCCCGAGCACTGGACAGTGGGGCAGGCCATCGACTTCATGCGCGCCAATGATGATCTGCCCGAACAGTTTTACCACGTCATTCTGATCGATCCCCGCACGAAACCTGTGGCGCAGGTGACACTGGGAAAACTGATGGCCACGCGACGCGACGTTCCGCTGCGTGATATTTCGGAAGAGGAATTCCATGTCATTCCGGTGGATCAGGACGAAGAGGATGTGGCCTATGCATTCAATCAGTATCATCTCATCTCGGCGCCGGTTGTGGATGCGGATGGCAGACTGGTTGGGGTAATCACCATTGACGATGCAATGGTTGTTCTTGATGAAGAACACGAAGAAGACATTCTGCGCCTGGCCGGGGTGGGCGAGGAAAGCTCGTTGTCTGACAGTGTCGCGGCGACCAGCCGCAGGCGCCTGCCTTGGTTGGCGGTCAATCTGTGTACAGCGATTTGTGCGTCGCTGGTGATTTCACAATTCGAGGCAGCGATCGGTCAGTTGGTCGCGCTGGCCATTCTTATGCCCATTGTCGCGTCGATGGGCGGCAATGCTGGCACGCAATCCCTGACGGTTGCGGTGCGCGCGCTGGCGACCCGGGACCTGACCCGCGCGAATGTCATGCGGGTCATCCGGCGTGAATTGTTGGTCGGCATGCTGAACGGGTTGTGCTTTGCTATCGTGCTGGGCACGGTTGGGATGTTGTGGTTCGACTCGCCCCTGCTTGGCATCGTGATCGGTTCTGCCTTGGTCGTGAACATGATCATCGCGGGATTTGCAGGCACAGTGTTTCCCGTGGTGCTGGACCGGTTGGGTGTTGATCCGGCTCTGGCGTCAGGGACATTTGTCACGACCACGACCGATGTTATGGGTTTCTTTATCTTCCTTGGCCTTGCCAGCGTGGTTCTGTTGTGACTGATCTGACCGAAGTGAAAGCCGCCGCGCGCAAGGCGGGATTTGCCCGCCGCAAGCATGCATTTGAGGCGCAGGTGCCGGGTGCAGCCGGACGCTTGTCAGAGGTACTGGCCGGGTATCGGGGCGTGCCGGTATCCGGTTACATGGCGATCCGGACTGAGATCGACCCACTGCCGACGATGGCCGAAGCTTCAGCCTACGGGCCCGTTGGCGTGCCGGTGATCCAAGGCGCGGGCCAACCGCTTCGGTTTTCCCGCTGGACGCCCGAAGGTGACCTGAAAGATGGCCCGTTCGGCGCCAGAGTTCCCTTGTCAGACGACTACTTCGATCCCGAAATCCTGATCGTGCCGCTGGTTGCCTTTGATGGGCGTGGCGGCCGTCTAGGCTATGGCGGGGGGTTTTATGATCGCACGCTGGAAGGTCTGAGGGCCAAACGTCCCACACTTGCCATCGGATTTGCGTTCGACGCGCAGGAGGCGGAGGACTTACCGTTGGAAGCGACCGATCAGCCGCTGGATATGGTGGTCACTGAAAGCCGGGTGCTGACCTTCTAGCCATCAGTTCTCGAAATGGCTGCGCAGATAGTCCCAGGCGTCGACCTCGGTTCCGTCAGAGAGGATACAGACGCCATATTCGCTGCCATCGGTGTTCTTGCGGATCTGGTACTCGCCGTCATTTTCAAGACAAAACGTGGCAGCAGGATTGGCCATCGAGGTTTTGGTCGTCTGAGCCGAAACGCTTGTGGCCGTAAGAACGGCAATGGTCGACAGAACAATCGGTTTCATGAAAATCTCCATCTGCATCAATCGGATTGGGTTCTAGGTTGGCATACTGGCACACGAATTCAAGCCTGACAGTCGTGAAGGATAATTCATGGTTGCGCCTTGTTATTGCCACTCACAGCCAATACGACCCGAGACATGAGAATTCTGTTTCTGGGTGACGTCATGGGGCGCGCGGGGCGCGCGGCCGTTCAGCAGCATTTGCCGCGTCTTCGCGAAGACTGGCGGCTCGATTTTGTCGTGGTCAATGGTGAGAACGCCTCGAACGGGATGGGATTGACCGGCGAGCACGCAAAGCTGCTTTTGGGCGCTGGGGCAGACTGCCTGACCTTGGGCGATCATGCATTCGATCAGAAAGACATGCTGCAATTCATCGAAAGCGAACCGCGCATCGTGCGCCCGGTGAACTTTGCCAAGGGCGCGCCGGGTCGCGGGCATCGCCTGTATACCGCCCCCGGAGGGCGCAAGGTACTGGTGGTGCAGGTTCTGGGGCAAGTGTTCATGAAACGGCCGTTCGACGATCCGTTTTCAGCCATCGAACCGATTCTCAAGTCTCACCCCCGTGGGGGGCAGGCGCAGGCGATTGTTGTCGACATGCATTGCGAGGCAACGTCCGAAAAGATGGCCATGGGTCACTATTGCGACAAACGCGCCAGCCTCGTTGTCGGTACCCATACGCATGTCCCAACGGCGGATGCCCAGATCCTGCCGGGTGGCACGGCCTATCTGACGGATGCGGGAATGTGCGGCGACTACGACTCGGTGATAGGCATGGACAAGCAGGAGCCCATGCGCCGCTTTATCACCGGCATGCCCAAGACGCGGTTCACGCCCGCCAACGGCGAGGCCACCCTGAGCGGAATGTTCGTTGAAACGGATGACCGGGATGGCCAAGCCAAAACGGTGCGCATGGTGCGTATTGGGGGCCGGCTGGAACAGGCCAGCCTGTAAAAACCACGTCGGACTTGCCCTGCCGCGTTCAATGCGGGAAACTACCTGTCAGGCGCTTGGGCCAGGGTTCGGACAGAATACCACGAATGCAATTCCTACCACTGACAGAGACAGGCAGCGCGATTCTTGCGCTTGTGATCGTTGCGGGCATGTTCATCATGTTCCTGCGCGAGGTCTATCCCACCGAAGTTGTGGCAATCGGCGGTGTGGCCCTGATGCTGGTCACCGGCATCCTGCCCTATCAGAACGCGCTGGCCGTGTTGTCCAATCCCGCGCCGTGGACGATCGCGGCGATGTTCATCATCATGGGGGCTCTTGTGCGAACCGGCGCACTTGATGCTTTTACATCGACCGCGCAAAAGCAGGCACAGGTTAATCCCAAGATCGCAATCGCACTTTTGATGGCGTTTGTCGTTTTCGCCTCGGCGGTGGTGTCGAACACGCCGGTTGTGGTTGTGATGATCCCCGTATTCGTGCAGATCGCGCGAACCTTGAACGTGCCCGCGTCCAAACTGCTGATCCCGTTAAGCTATGCGGCTATTCTGGGTGGCACGCTGACACTGATCGGTACGTCGACCAACCTGCTTGTGGACGGTGTCGCTCGTGCTCAGGGCATGCAGGCCTTTACGATCTTCGAAGTCACGCCGCTGGGCATCGCTCTTGTGATTTACGGCATGATCTATCTGCGGTTCATCGCGCCGCGCCTTCTGCCGGAGCGCGACAGCATGGCCTCGATGCTCAGCGACAGATCCAAGATGAAGTTTTTTACCGAGGCGGTGATCCCGCCCGAGAGCAACCTGATCGGGCGCGAGGTCACGGGTGTGCAATTGTTCAAGCGCCCCGGCGTGCGCCTGATCGACGTGATCCGGGGCGACGAGTCTCTGCGCCGCAATCTCAAGGGTGTTACCTTGAAAGTTGGCGACAGAGTGGTCTTGCGCACCGAAATGACCGAGCTGCTGAGCCTGCAGAGCAACAAAGAGCTCAAGCGCGTGGACCAGGTTTCCGCCGTTGAGACCAAAACGGTCGAAGTGCTGATCACACCCGGGTGCCGTATGGTGAGCCGCACGCTGGGCGCGTTGCGTCTGCGCCGCCGATACGGTGTCTATGTGCTGGCGGTTCATCGCCGCAACCAGAACATTGGTCGACAATTGGATGCTCTGGTGGTTCGGGTCGGGGACACACTTCTACTCGAAGGCGCGCCCGCTGATATTCGGAAGCTCGCGGCTGACATGGATATGGTCGACGTCACCCAGCCTTCTGCACGGGCATTCCGGCGCAACCATGCGCCGATTGCGATCGGCTCTCTGTTGGGACTGGTCGCGCTCGCAGCGGTCGGCGTTGCGCCGATCTTGCTTCTTTCAGTTCTCGCCGTCGCAATTGTTCTGCTGACCCGCTGCATCGACGCAGACGAAGCCTTTTCCTTTGTCGAGGGGCGTCTGCTGGCGTTGATCTTTGCGATGCTGGCCATCGGCGCCGCGCTGAGCAGTTCGGGCGCGGTGTCGCTGATCGTGGAAGCCATCGCGCCGGGCCTGAGCGCGCTGCCGCCCTTCCTGATCATCTGGGCCGTTTACTTGCTGACGTCGGTGTTGACCGAGCTTGTGTCGAACAATGCCGTCGCCGTTGTTGTGACCCCAATTGCCATCGGGTTGGGTGAGGCGGTTGGGATCGACCCCCGCCCGTTGGTTGTGGCGGTGATGGTGGCGGCATCGGCCTCGTTCGCAACCCCTATCGGGTACCAGACGAACATGATGGTCTACGGTCCGGGCGGGTACAGGTTTGTGGATTTCATGAAAGTCGGCATCCCCCTGAATCTGACCGTAGGATTGCTGGCTTCACTACTGATCCCATTGATCTGGCCGTTGTGACGACGGCGCAGACCTGCCATGCCAGCGAAACAGCCTTGTAAATAAATGTGGATACACGATCTTTTGTGAATAGGATTTGCAAAAGGGATTTGGATCATGTCTGGAATAGGACACGTCACGCTGGCCAGCACCGTTGTGTGGGCCGTTCTGTGTGCCTCGGGGTTTGCTGGAACGGTTCAAGGCACCGCCACCTATCGAGAGCGTATCGCGACCCCGCCCGATGCGACGCTTTATGTCGAATTGCAGGACGTTTCAGTGGCGGATGCGCCCGCAGTAACGCTGGCCGCGCAACGCTATGCGTTAGACGGCGTGCCCGCCTCGTTTGAACTGACCTATGATGAGGCCCTGGTTCAGCAACGTCATCGCTATGTCGTGCGCGGCTCGATCTTTCAGGGCCAGACAATGCTGTTCACAACAGACACCGCGTATCCGGTTTTGACCGATGGAGCGGGACGTTCGGTCGATATGCTGCTGATCCAAACGCAGGCGCAACGCGCCGCGATGCTGGAAAACACCGAATGGATCGCCGCCGTGCTGAATGGCACACCGATTGAAACCGAGAGGCGACCGGAAATCGCGTTTGCGCAGGGTGGGGCCTTTGCCGGAACCGGCGGCTGCAACAGGTTCAACGGTCAGGCGGAAATCTCCGGGAACCGCATGGAGTTCCCCGACAACATGGCGGCGACGCTGATGGCCTGCCCACCGCCGCTGGACGAGGTGGAACGCCAGTTCTTCAAAGCTTTGCAAGGTGTTACAACCTACGCGATGCAGGGTGACGCTCTGGCCTTGCTGGACGCAGCAGGAGAGCCGGTGGTTCAGTTCGTTCGCAAGTAATGAGGGGCCGTCAGGCGACGGCCCTCGAGCGTCCGGCGTTGCGACCGGAGAATATACATCCCCCCAGAAACGTGCCTTCCAACGCGTTGTAGCCGTGGTAGCCGCCGCCGCCGAAGCCTGCGATCTCGCCCGCCGCAAAGAGACCGGGGACAACCTGACCGTCGGCGCCGATCATTTGGCTGTCGAGATTGGTCTGAAGCCCGCCCAGAGTCTTACGGGTCAGCACATGCAATTTCACCGCGATCAGTGGCCCGTTGGCCGGGTCCAAAAACTTGTGCGGTTTGGCCGTACGGATCAGCTTGTCACCGCGATAGTTGCGCGCCGCCAGGATCGCCATCATCTGCGCGTCCTTGGAAAACGGGTTGTCGACCTGGGAATCCCGCGCCTCGATCTGGGCACGTAGGTGGCCCTCGTCGATCAGGCCGCCGCCAAGCTGGTTCATGCCACTGACAAGCTCCGTCAGGGTATTCGCAACCACAAAGTCCTCGCCTTTCTCCTTGAACGCCTCGACAGGAGCGGTCGCCTTGGAACCGGACAGGATGCGTTGGCGAATGACCTCTTTCCAGCTGCCCGACGTGAAATCGGGGTTTTGCTCTGATCCGGACAGGGCAAATTCCTTTTTGATCACCTTCTGCGTCAGGACGAACCAGCTGTACTCGTAACCTGTTTTCAGAATTTCGCGCAGGGTTCCCAGTGTGTCGAACCCCGGCAGGCATGGCGGCTCGAGGCGGTTGCCTTTGGCGTCGAACCACATCGAACTGGGCCCGGGCAGAATTCGGATGCCGTGCGCAGGCCAGATCGGGTCCCAGTTCCGCACGCCTTCGGTATAGTGCCACATCCGGTCACCGTTGATGACATGACCGCCGGCCTTTTCGCTGATGGGGATCATTCGCCCGTCCACATGGAACGGCACACCGGCCACCATGTCCTGCGGTGGCTCACCCAACCGGTCCCTAGGCCAGTTCCTGCGCACCATCTCGAAATTCCCGCCGATCCCGCCCGAAGTCACGATGATCGACGGCGCGTAGACCTCGAATTCACCTACCTCGTCTCGGTTGGTCTGGCCGCCACGCTGCACCGTGTCATCCGCCAGCACCTCACCCGATACACCCTTGGCGATTCCGTTCTGCATGATGATGTGGCTGACCTGGTGGCGAAATTTCAACTGGATCAGGCCGTTGCTTACGTGTTCCTGCACCCGGCGAATGAAATGCTCGAGTACACCGGGGCCGGTCCCCCAGGTGATGTGAAACCGTGGGACAGAGTTTCCGTGCCCGTCCGCGTAGGATCCACCGCGCTCGGCCCAGCCTACGACGGGGAACCAGCGCAAACCCATATCGTGCAGCCATGGGCGCATCTCGCCTGCCGCAAATTCCACGTAGGCCTCGGCCCATTTACGAGGCCAATTGTCCTCATCCCGATCAAACTGAGCGCTGCCCATCCAGTCGCGCAATGCCAGATCGTGGCTGTCCCGAATACCCATGCGGCGCTGCTCGGGCGTGTCCACCATGAATAGCCCGCCCAGACTCCAGAACGCCTGACCACCCAGGAAATGCTCGGGCTCCTGATCGACAATAATGACCTTTTTACCGCGATCGCCCAGTTCTGCGGCGGCCGCCAGACCCGCAAGCCCGCCACCGACGACGATCGCATCTGCAGTATTGTTGGTCATCGGCTGTCCTTTCAGCGGTTGCGGTACCAGACAAGAAACGGAATCGCGACGGCATACATCGTGATCCCATAAACCGCGGATGGCAAAGCCAAGGGGCTGAAGCCGCTCTCCGTACTCGTTATCAAAGCCGCCAGGGTAATCCCCAGCGTCGAGTTCTGAATGCCGGTCTCGATCGAGATCGTCTTACTCTCATTCCACGACAGATTTGCGGCGCGCGCCAGACCTAATCCGATCAGCAAAAGGGCGATATTCAGCGAGATCAGACCGGTCCCCATGACACCAAGATTGTCGACAAAGAGCTGCCAGTTTCCTGCGAGCGCTGCCAGAACGATCAAGACAAAAAGAACGGTCGCCAGTTTGGACAGCGGTGCGTCGATACGGCTGGCCACACCGGATGCAAAATGGCGCAGGCTGACCCCTAGCGCGACGGGCAAGGTCGTGATCAGAAACATTGCAATCGCAAGGCCACTGATCGAAACCTCGGGTGCATTCTCACCCATGAAATAGGTAACGGACCAGGCGGCAAGGACCGGAACCGTCATGATGGACAACAGACTGATCACCGCCGTCAGGCTGACGGACAGTGCGACATCCGCTTTGGCGAGCTTGGACAGGATGTTGCTGGTCACGCCGCCCGGGCAAAAACTGAGCAGCATGAAACCGACCGCGATTTCAGGCGGCAGAGCGAAGACCTTTACCGTCGCAAACGCCGCAACGGGCAGCAGGACAACCTGACACAGTGCTCCGATGGCGAACGGGTATTTCCGGCGCAGCACGCGGCGAAAATCGGCAATCTCCAGCCCGATACCCAGGGACAACATGATAATGGCCAGCGAGATCGGCAGGCCGACATTGATTAGCAGATCCAAGAAACAACTCCTCCCAAAGTCGTTCGGACCAGCCTATGCGAGGGCTCAAGGCGCAGGCAACCGCGCCGTTGGGTCACCCGTAGCGCTCGGCAAACCGGCGCAGGATTTCGCCGGGTTGGGTGACGTCCGCCGCGTTGCAGATGTCGATCAGGCGCTGGGCATCTTCGGGCGGGAAATAGCCGTGATGTTTATAGATGTTGATGCGTTGCTCGAAGTCTTTGGCATCCGCTTCGGGGTGAAACTGCGTGGCATAAACGTTTTGGCCCCAGCGGATCATCTGAAACGGGCAGGGGTCCGACGCCACAAGGTGTACACAGCCCTCCGGCAGGGCCTGAACGGCCTCTTTATGGCCGACAAAGGCGTCGAAGGTCTCTGGCAATCCAATGGTCAGAGGGTCGTTCGCGGCGTCAGTGGTCAGGTTGCAGGACGATGGTCCGACAGGTTCGCTGTACCGATCCTTGCTGACACTGCCCCCCAAATGCGCCGCCAGAATGCCCAAACCGTAACAACAGCCCATAAAGGGATGATCGTGCCTGGTGATCTGCGGCATCAGGTCCATGATTGTGCCTTCAATCCTGACATCCAGATCGGATTTTGCTGCCGGGTCGTCGCTGACACATCCGGGCCCGCCGCCGACGATGACACCTGCATAGTCCGTGACGTCCAGCCCCTCCGGAAGGCCTTCGCAATCCAAACGGATCCGATGCGTCTGTTCGGGTAACAATCCGGTCTTGTCCAGAATGGACGCATACTCGGCGTCCGATGCGTCGGTTTCCGGGCGCAGTTGCAGGATCAAAAAGCGTTTCATGCTCCGCCTTTAGCGCTCAAAGCGGCCAGAAGACAAGGATTGCGGGGACTGAAACCGCAACGATCAGGACCTCAAGCGGCAGGCCCATGCGCCAGTAATCCCCAAAGCGGTAGCCACCCGGGCCGAGGACAAGCGTGTTGTTTTTGTGCCCAATGGGCGTGAGGAACGCGGCAGAGGCGGCAACGGCAACGGTCATCAGGAAAGGATCGGGCGACACCTCCAGTGTCCGCGCCATTTGAATACCGACCGGTGCTGCAACGATGGCCGTCGCGGTGTTGTTGAGCACATCCGACAACGTCATGGTCACGACCATCAGGACCGTCAAAATGGCCCAGGCGGGAAGGCCATCGGTCAGTTGCACCAGCGCGTTTGCAATCAGTTCGGTGCCCCCCGACGTCTCCAACGCGCTGCCCAACGGAATCATTGACCCCAGCAGAACCACCACCGGCCACTCGATGTGATTGTAGATATCGCTGATCGGCATGACCTTGGTCAGCACGTAAGCGATGACCACAAACCCCAGCGCGACAGGCAGGTAGATCAGGCCAATGCTTGCCGCCAGAACGGCGGCTGCAAACAATCCAATGGCCAGCCATGCCTTGTCGTTGGCGGTCACATTCAGGCCGCGCTGTGCAAGCGGCAGACATCCCAGCCACTCCGTGACATCCGCGCCGCGATCGCGCGGGCAGAGCAACAACAGGATGTCACCTGGCTCAACTTCGGTTTTTCGGACCTGTTCAGTGATCCGCCGACCTTGGCGCGAGATGCCCATCAGCACCGTGCTCTGCCGCCAGGCAAGCCCAAGCCCCTGCGCAGTTCGGCCCGTGATGCGGGCACTTTCGGGGACAACGACTTCGATCACCTCAAGACCTTCACCTTCTGCCGTCAGCAATTCCTGACGTCGTGTGTCCGAGAAATCGAGGTTCAGGGCCGCCCGGAACTCGTCCAGAGCCTCGGGACGGGCCTCCAGCACCAGTGCGTCCCCTTCGCGCAGCGTGGCGTGCGTGGACCGTCCATACCGTCGTTTGCCATCGCGGATCAGGCCGATGATGGCCACATCGGATTTCTCGGCGGCCTCGTAGAGTTCGCTGACACGCTTGCCGATTTGTGGCGCCTCGGGCGGAATTGTCAGCTCCGCAATGTACTCGGCGAGGACTTCGGATGTCTCGGTCTGCGGTCCCCGGTTCGGGATCAGGCGCCACCCGACCAGCGACACAAAAACCAACCCGGCGATGGCCGCCAATCCCCCGACCGGCGCAAAATCGAACATGCGAAACGGCTCACCCAGCGTTTCAGCCCGGATCGATGCGATGATGATGTTTGGCGGTGTCCCGATCAGAGTGGCCATCCCGCCCAGAATGGTCGCAAAGCTCAGGGGCATCAGTGTCAGGCCAACGGATCGTCCCGCTTTGCGCGCGGTCTGGATGTCGACCGGCATCAACAGCGCCAAGGCGGCAACGTTATTCATAAAAGCCGACAGAACGGCGCCGATGCCGCCCATCAATGCGATATGAGCACCCAACCCGCGCGATGCATCGACGAGCGTGCGGGTGATCAGGAACACCGCGCCCGACCGAACCAGCCCGGCCGACACCACCAGAACCAGCGCGACGATGATCGTTGCGGGATGCCCAAACCCGGCAAACGCGTTGTCGACAGGCACCACCCCAAGCACAACACCAATCATCAGTGCAGCAAAAGCCACCAGGTCATATCGAAACCGACCCCAAAGAAGCATTCCAAATACGGTGATGAAAAGCGCGAAGAGAATAATCTGATCTGTCGTCATGCCGCCACCATAGCCTCAGCCGGCATCTGAGCAAGCCGCTCTCTTGATCCCGCGCCCCGCAAACGTCTATATGAGCGCCGAATACGCACTTACCAACACGAGGACGCACAATGGCAGGCCATTCCAAATGGGCCAATATCCAGCACCGCAAGGGACGTCAGGACGCCGCGCGGTCCAAGCTGTTTTCCAAACTGTCGAAAGAGATCACCGTTGCCGCCAAGATGGGCGACCCCGATCCCGACAAGAACCCGCGCCTGCGTCTGGCGGTGAAAGAGGCCAAGTCGAACTCGGTCCCAAAAGACGTGATCGACCGCGCGATCAAGAAGTCGCAGGCGGGCGAGGGCGATGACTACGAAGAAATCCGGTATGAGGGTTATGGTCCAAATGGCGTGGCCGTGATCGTCGAAACAATGACCGACAACCGCAACCGGACGGCGTCGACCGTGCGCTCGACCTTTTCCAAGAACGGCGGAAACCTGGGTGAGACGGGTTCCGTCGGGTTCATGTTCGAACGCAAGGGCGAGGTTGTGTACCTCGCGACTGCAGGCGACGCCGATACCATTTTCGAAGCCGCGATCGAGGCCGGCGCTGAAGATGTCGAAAGCGCGGATGACGGGCATATCATCTGGTGCGCCGATACCGACTTGAACGAGGTGTCGAACGCTCTTGAAAGCGCGCTGGGCGAATCCGAGTCGACCAAGCTGGTCTGGAAACCAACCACAACCACCGAGTTGGATCTGGAGGACATGCAGCGTTTGATGAAATTGGTTGACGCGCTGGAAGATGACGATGACGTGCAGCGCGTGACGACCAATTTCGAAGCCACGGACGAGGTCATGGCGCAGCTTTGACGCAAAAGAACAAGTCGGCTCTACGAATTCCCGGCCACGTGGCCGGGTTTTTCGTTTGTACCCAATGCCAGAGTTCTTGGCCGCTTGGCGTGGACTCTGTATAACCATCTGACACAGGTTGACGATCCGGAACACGGATGGACAGTTCCATTCGAATGAGAATTGCAAAAAGTAAGCGACCGCATGGCTGAAAACCCGCCCAACCCAGCGAAACGAAATGTCCCAGTTCTGGCCGGCCAGAGCATCCTGTCCCAGATTGCCTGGACGCTTGGCAGCCCATCAGTCGTGTTGCCGTTTTTGGCCGTATCCTTCGAATTGCCAATGTTCGTGGCGGGCGCGCTGGTATCGGTGCGTATGTTTGGCAGTATGATACCGGACGTATTCCTGGCTCAGTCGATTGCCGCCAAACAACAAAAAAAACGCGCGATTGCCCTGACCGAGGTTGCAATCGGCGCCTGCCTCGTCATGGCATTGTTTGTAGCGGCAACGGGTGTAGTTCCCTTGATTGCGCTGGCCTTTGTTGCCGCTTTTTTTCTGATCGGGCTGATCGAAGAGATACAGTCCCTGATGTTTACCGATCTGTTGGGGGATCACGTCCAGTCGAAATCCCGCATGGTGATGCGTTACCTGCAATTGGGCGCCGGTGGTCTCGGAGCGATCGGTTTGGCGTTGCTGGTGCACCAGATCATGAAGGACAATCCGCCCTTTTCACGTCATACCGCCGTCATTGCAGTATCGGTGACCTTCTTCCTGTTGTCCGGACTGTCGATTCTTGCCATGTCCGAATTGTCTAAACGACCGAAGGCACCGCTTGATACGTCGTCGGCGCAAAAGCGATCACTGGTCGCCTACTTCACCGATATTCTGGCCATGTTCGACGAACCTTGGTTTCGACGGTACATGCTCATGCGTATGCCATTGGTTGTCGTGTCTCTTTCGGTTCCGTTTTTTGCGCTGCTCACCGCCGAGCAACACCACGCATCCGCAAAGGGACTGACCGCGATGATCGTTTCGTCTGCGTCAGGCTACCTTGTTGCGGCCCCGCTGTGGCAGATGGTCAATATGAAATCCCATCGCGCAGTGATGGTCACGGGGACGTTGCTGGTTGCATCTACAGGTATTGTGTTGCTGTCCGCACATTTCCTAGGCATTGATCATGACGTGCACCTGCATGCGGTTTCCTTGTTTATCGCAACTGTCGCGGTAACTGGTGTCAGCAGTGCGCGGAAACTCTATTTTCTGGACGTAGCCCCAAAAGATCAACGCATCAAAGCGTCCGCCGCAATCAAAAGTATATCCAGGATCTCTGCGGTGGTCTTATCGGCTGCATTGGCGGGTGTCGCCCATTTGCACGAAGTTTCTTTGGCGATTGTGTTCATCGTTCTTGTCAGCCTGTTGGGATCGGTTCTGTGCTACAGGGTGGTTGTCCCGCAAACGGGGCAACCGGTTCAATCTTGAGCCACGTCATTCTGACCGGCTTGTCGGGCGCTGTAGTCTCTGGCTGCTTGCCGAACGGCCTGTGTCAGTGGCTGCAGGGCAGGGGCCAGAACGCGGATCACCTGCCATTTGAGCGAAACATCCAGAGGCGCATCTGGCAACAAGGTGCACAAACGTCCTTGCTGAATCGGCTGTTCAACCAGTTGTTTTGGGTTCATGCCCCAGCCCAACCCCAGAATCGCGGCCTCCACAAAACCCTGCGAAGACGGCAGGAAGTGCGACGGGGGCGAGATGCGGCGGCCAACCTGTTTCTCCATCCACGCTTTCTGCAAACTGTCCTTGCGATTGAAAGTCAAACAAGGTGCGCGGGCCAGCGATGCGGAGGACACGCCATCGGGGAACCATTTGCGTACGAAATCCGGGCTGGCTGTCGGGAGGTATTGCAAGGTGCCCAAATCGATCTCGTCGCAGCCCGTCACCGGCTGGTCGCCGACGGTGATCGCGGCACTGACTTCGCCGCGTTTCAACCATTCGGCCGAGTAGTCCTGATCATCGATTACGAGGTCGAACAATATGTCATCCACTTGGGCCATCGCATTGATGAACCAGGTGGCCAGGACATCGGCGGGTATGGCGATCCGCACCCGCACGGGACCACCCCCGCGATCCAGCGTCAGTTCCCGTGCCAGCCGTGCCTCCAACACGCCAATATCCTCGGCGTGCCGGGCAATGCGGAGGCCCGCAGGTGTTGCGGTGCAGGGTGGCCCCCTGTTTATCAAGGTGGCCCCAACGCGATCTTCCAGCGCCTTGATCCGCTGCGATATGGCGGACGGCGTAACGGCGAGTTCGGCGGCCGCGATTTCAAAACTGCCGTGGCGCAGAATTGCGGACAGTGCGGACAAGTGATTGGGATCGAGCAGCATTAGCCAAACTTAATTCGGTTCAGTATCTTTAATTTGATAGAGTTGCCCCCTGTCATTAGTCAAGAATTCAGATGACAGGAGGTTTCATGCCCACATCCATGATCGCCGGGTTTGCCCTGGGCTTTAGTCTGATCCTTGCGATCGGGGCGCAGAATGCCTTTGTGTTGCGGCAGGGATTGCGGCGCGAGCACGTTTTTATTCTCTGCCTGACCTGCGCAGTATCAGACGCCATTCTGATCGGTGCTGGCGTAGCGGGTTTCGGTACGCTGGCACAGGCGGTGCCATGGTTCGAAACGGTGATGCGCTATGGCGGCGCGATGTTCCTGATCTGGTACGGGTTACGCAGTTTCTGGTCGGCGTGGAAGGGCGGAGCAGCACTCGAAGTCGGTTCAGGCCAACGCACAACCTTGCGTGCGGCCCTGTTGACCGTGTTGGCGTTCACATGGCTCAACCCGCATGTCTATCTCGACACTGTCGTTTTGATCGGATCGATCTCCGCTCAATATGATGACCGTCTGGGATTTGCGATAGGCGCCATGGTGTCGAGCTTTGTCTTTTTCTTTTCACTCGGCTATGGCGCGAGAATTCTGTCGCCTGTTTTCACGCGCCCGCGCGCGTGGCAGCTGCTGGATGTTCTGATCGGAGTCGTCATGCTGGCCATTGCGTGGAAATTAGTTGTCATGTGAAGGGTTGTCGTCGCCCGGCTTTCCGTGTTCAACCGATGGCATGACATCACTCGCCGCTTCCCGTCCGATTGCGGGCATGTTCTGGATGTTTGCAGCCGGGTTGTCCTTTGTCGTGATGACCGCGCTGGTCAAATCCCTCGGAACCACGATGGACCCGATTCAAGCGGCGTTCTTGCGCTATGTACTGGGGCTGGTGTTTTTGCTGCCTGCACTTCGGCAGATCATGGCAACCCACCTCACGCGGAGGCATATTGCGCTGTTCGGGCTTCGCGGCATTATCCATGGCGTTGCGGTCATGTTGTGGTTCTTTTCGATGACCCAGATCCCCTTGGCCGAAGTGACCGCGATGAACTACATGACCCCGGTTTACGTCACGCTTGGCGCTGCTTTGTTTCTGGGTGAAAAGCTCGCCTTTCGGCGCATCGCAGCGATTCTGGTTGCCCTGATCGGCGTCCTGATCATTCTGCGCCCCGGGTTCCGCGAGGTGTCGGCGGGTCATCTGGCCATGCTGGGAACTGCGCTTACGCTGGGGGGGTCCTACTTGCTGGCCAAGGTTCTGGTTCGCGACGTACCGCCTTCGGTTGTTGTGGCACATCTGTCGATCTGGGTGACCATCGTTCTGATCCCGTTTGCAATCGCCGTCTGGTCACCGCCCAGCTTGCGCGATCTCGGCGTGTTGTTTCTGGTTGCCAGCTTTGCCACGGCCGGGCACTATTTCATGACATTGGCCCTGCAGGCGGCGCCGGTCGCCGTCACCCAACCGGTCACTTTCTTACAGTTGATCTGGGCGACACTATTGGGTGCCTTGGTGTTCCATGAACGGGTCGACATATGGGTTGTCGCCGGCGGCACGCTGATCCTTGCCGCTGTCAGCTTTATTTCCTGGCGCGAAGCGGTTCTGAACCGCAGTGACTTGACGCCTCCCAGCATCGCGCCCAAGCTGTGAGCCCAAAGCTCTCAAAACGTTATTGATTGACGAGTCAATAAAAACCCCCTAGCGTTTGTGTGATCTGCAAGTCTTCAGGGGGAGAGCGATGCCGAAAGTCGGAATGGAGCCAATCCGCCGCGACGCGATCGTCCGGGCGACGATTGCCGAACTGGGCGCCAAAAAATCCCTTGATGTCACCGTCAGCCAGATTGCCAAGCGGGCCGGCATGTCCAGCGCGCTGGCGCATCACTATTTTGGTGGCAAGGATCAGATTTTTCTGGCGGCCATGCGCCAGATCTTGGCGGATTTCGGTGAAGAAGCCCGCGGCGAGTTGAAGTCTGCCGCACCCAAGGAACGCGCTCAGGCGATCATTCGGGCCTGCTTCGCGCCGTCCTGTTTCACCCCTGACGTGATCGCGGCCTGGATGACCTTTTATGTGCTGGCCCAGACGAACGAAGATGCTCTGCGGCTGTGGCAGATCTATCAGGCGCGTATTCGGTCCAACCTCATCTTTGCACTGCGCCCGATGCTCGCCGATCCCGTTGAGGCGGCCGAGAACATGATCGCCTTGATCGACGGGCTCTACATCAGGGCAGCTCTGAGCGCGCCGGAAGAACCGCAACTGGCGGTAAATCACGCAATGCGGGTCCTCAACACCTTTCTTGAGGCCGAAAAATGACACAGCCCAACATTCTGATCCTGATGGTGGATCAGCTCAACGGAACCCTCTTTCCCGATGGTCCCGCAGACTGGCTCCATGTGCCGAACCTGAAGAAACTGGCGGATCGATCGACACGGTTCGCCAACGCCTACACGGCCTCACCGCTCTGCGCGCCTGGTCGCGCCAGTTTCATGTCGGGTCAGCTTCCGTCACGCACTGGCGTATACGACAACGCCGCCGAGTTTCGCAGTGATATTCCGACATATGCGCATCACCTGCGCCGGGCAGGATACTACACTTGCCTGTCGGGAAAGATGCATTTTGTGGGACCCGACCAATTGCACGGGTTCGAGGATCGCCTGACCACCGACATCTACCCCGCCGATTTCGGCTGGACCCCGGATTACCGCAAACCCGGCGAGCGGATCGACTGGTGGTACCACAACATGGGATCCGTGACCGGTGCGGGCGTCGCCGAAATTTCGAACCAGATGGAATATGACGACGAGGTTGCGTACAACGCCAAGGCCAAGCTCTACGACCTCGCGCGTGGCAAGGACGACCGCCCCTGGTGCATGACCGTCAGTTTTACCCACCCGCACGACCCCTATGTCGCGCGCCGCAAGTACTGGGACCTCTACGAGGATTGCGAACACCTGCTGCCCGAGGTTGCGGACCTTGGCTATGAAAATCAGGACCCGCATTCCCAGCGGATATTCGACGCCAATGACTGGCGCAGCTTTGACATCTCCGAAGAGGACATCCGCAAGTCTCGTCGCGCCTATTTTGCCAATATCTCGTATTTGGACGACAAGATCGGCGAGATCCTAGAGGTGCTGGATACCACTCGGCAGGAGGCGATTATCCTGTTTGTCTCGGACCATGGTGACATGCTGGGTGAACGGGGTTTGTGGTTCAAGATGACCTTCTTCGAAGGCTCATCCCGCGTGCCTCTCATGATCTCCGCACCGGGTTTGCCAGTTGGGCGGATAGACACACCCGTGTCGACGATTGATGTCACGCCGACGCTTGGCGTATTGGCCTCTGTGGACATGGCGGATATTGCGCCATGGACGGACGGGGAAAACCTCGTCCCGCTTGCCAAGGGCTTTGACCGAACGGCACCGGTTGCGATGGAGTATGCGGCCGAGGCGTCATACGCGCCGTTGGTGTCCATGCGATATGGAAAGTGGAAATACAATCGGTGCGTCTTGGACCCGGATCAGCTGTTCGATATGGACGAAGATCCAAACGAATTGAACAACTTGGCTGATCAGCCGGAACACGCTGGAACTCTGCAGACCCTGCGTGCCAAATCCGAAGCGCGCTGGGACCTGGACAAGTTCGACGCGGACGTGCGCGCCAATCAGGCGCGTCGCTGGGTCGTTTACGAGGCGCTTCGGCAAGGCGGCTACTACCCCTGGGATTACCAGCCGCTGCAAAAGGCGTCCGAACGCTACATGCGCAACCACATGGATCTGAACATCGTTGAGGAAAGCCAGCGCTACCCGCGCGGTGAGTAACCTCCTCATCTCTTGAAAAATACTCCGGCCGGAGGCGTTGTCCCGGGCGGCGGTCAAAGGAGACCGGAATATGGAAGCAGATTTTGTCATCGTCGGCGCCGGCTCGGCTGGTTGCGCGATGGCCTATCGCCTGAGCGAGGCCGGTGCCTCGGTACTGGTGATCGAACATGGCGGCAGCGATGCGGGCCCGTTCATTCAAATGCCTGCGGCGTTGAGCTATCCGATGAACATGTCGCTCTATGACTGGGGATATCAGTCCGAACCCGAACCGTATCTGAACAACCGCAAACTGGCGTGCCCGAGGGGCAAAGTGATCGGTGGGTCATCATCGATCAACGGGATGGTCTATGTGCGGGGGCATGCGCGGGACTTTGACACCTGGGCAGAGATGGGGGCCGATGGATGGTCCTATGCGGATGTGCTGCCCTATTACAAACGTATGGAGAGCTGGCACGACGGAGGCCATGGTGGCGATACGACCTGGCGTGGCACCGATGGTCCGTTGCATGTCTCGCGGGGCCCCCGAGAAAATCCTCTGTTCAAGGCGTTTGTCGATGCCGGGCGGCAGGCCGGGTACGAGGTGACCGGCGACTATAACGGGGAAAAGCAGGAAGGCTTTGGCCCGATGGAACAGACCGTCTGGAAAGGGCGGCGCTGGTCGGCCGCGAATGCCTATCTGCGGCCCGCCCTCAAACGGCCCAATTGTGATGTTGTGCGGGGTCTGGCGGCACGTGTCGTCATAGAGGACGGGCGCGCAACGGGGGTCGAACTGGTGCGCGGCGGCAAGAAAGACATCATCCGTGCCCGGCGCGAGGTGATACTGGCTGCGTCGTCGATCAACTCTCCGAAACTGCTGATGCTGTCCGGTATCGGGCCGGCGGCACATCTGGCAGAGCATGGGATTGACGTTATCGCGGACCGGCCCGGCGTCGGGGCAAACCTTCAGGACCATCTGGAGCTTTATATTCAGCAAGCCTCATTGCAGCCAATCACGCTCTATCGGCACTGGAATCTGGTCAGCAAGGGTTTGATCGGCGCGCAGTGGCTGTTCACGAAGACGGGGCTTGGCGCATCCAACCAGTTTGAAAGCGCGGCGTTTATCCGTTCAAAACCAGGCGTGGAATACCCCGACATCCAATACCACTTCCTGCCCATTGCGGTTCGCTATGACGGGCAAGCGGCGGCCGAAGGGCACGGGTTCCAGGCGCATGTGGGCCCGATGCGATCCCCTTCGCGCGGAGCGGTGAGGTTGCGATCGGCCAGACCCGAAGACGCGCCGGTCATCCGCTTTAACTACATGAGCCACGACGAGGATTGGGAGGATTTCCGCACCTGCATCCGCCTGACACGCGAGATATTCGGTCAGGACGCGTTCAAGCCCTTTGCGGGCAAAGAGATTCAGCCGGGTTCCGAGGTTCAGACCGACGAAGAGCTGAACGGTTTTATCGCCGAACATGCCGAAAGCGCCTATCACCCGTGCGGCACCTGCCGGATGGGACGCGCGAGCGACAAGAACGCGGTTGTTGATCCGACGGGGCGAGTTATCGGAGTTGACGCTTTGCGCGTCGCCGACAGTTCGGTCTTTCCCCAGATCACAAACGGGAATCTGAATGCGCCGTCGATCATGGTCGGGGAAAAAGTGTCCGACGACCTGTTGGGCAAGACCCCCTTGCCACGAGCAAATGATCGCCCGTGGATACACCCGCAATGGGCGACGGCGCAGCGTTGAGCGGTTGAGCGACCAGGCTCTGTGAGGTGGCGAATTCGGTCACCGAGTGTGTTTATTGATCCGGGTCAAAGTGAGATGGCACCATACAATTTAGCACTGGGTCGCAAACACGGATAAAGGAGCGAACAGGAATGTCTCATACCCCGCATGAACTGGCCGAAGAATTCCCGGACAAAGTCGAATTGATGAGCCAGCTCAAGCAATCGGATGCACATTTTGCCCGGCTGGCCGATGAATATCACGAGGTCAACCGCGTCGTGCATCGGGCTGAAACCAATATCGAGCCAATGGATGATCTGGCAGAGGTTGAGATGCGCAAGAAAAGGGCGGTTCTCAAAGACGAGATCTGGGCCATCCTTTCGAAAGCCTGAATAGAACCTGTACCTGCGCCTTGAGGCACAGCCCAAAACGTGCCGGGGCGCAGTTTCAGGTGACTTCATAAGGCAGCGTGCCGCGCGTATGGGTGTCGATCGTCAGGCGACGCTCCAGTGGCGGGACTGACCGTTGATGGCAGGTCTGCCGCTCGCATATGCGGCAGGAAATGCCAATCGGCTCATAGGCGCTGGCGTTGTTGATGTCGAGATTGTCGGCATAGACCAGCGCCTCGGCGTGACGCACTTCGCAGCCCAAAGCTATGGCATAGCGCCGGACCGGCGCGCCGAATGATCCACCCGGTTTTGATATATCCCGCGCAAGCGAAATATACCGGACCCCGTCCGGTGTTTCGGCGAGCTGCCGCAGAAAATGCCCCGGTGTCTCAAAGGCACGATGCACGTTCCACAAAGGGCAGGCACCGCCGAACCGGGCGAATTGCAGGCGCGTTGCCGAATGCCGCTTGGTAATCGTTCCTGCCTGATCGACCCGAACGAAAAAGAACGGAATGCCCTTGGCGCCGGGGCGTTGCAGGGTCGACAGGCGATGGGCAATTTGTTCTATGGATGCCCCGAACCGGTTGCTGAGCAGTTCCAGATCGTGTCGGTCTTCCTGCGCGGCGGTCAGGAAGGCGCTATACGGCATCAGCGATGCGCCGGCGAAGTAATTCGCCAGTCCGATCTTGGCAATGGACCGTGCCTCTTCGCTTTGAAACTTGGCAAAGTCCAGCGTTGCCTCCAGCAGCTTGTCCTGACTGATCAAGGCAACTTGCAACAGCAGCTGGAACACTTGGGTTTGTGGCGCAGCGCGCGACGACAGGCGCAGAATCTTGCTTTCCGGATCATAACTGCGGAGGGATTCGATGTCGGCGAAAGACACCTGTATGCCACGCTCTGACAGGCTGTTCAGCGCGGCCTGACGGATGCCGCCAGGGCCATCAGCGCGGTTGGCAAACAACTCGGCGGCCCGGTCCACTGCATCAATGTAGTTGTCGCAATAATGAAAGAAATCACGCACTTCCTCCCACGGGCTGGCCTGTATGCGGGCGTCTTCGCGTCCCAGCGCCTCGTCGAGCGATGCCAGTCGTTCATGGGTCTGGCGATAGGTCCGGTGCAGTTCGAGAAACGCGCGGGCCAAAGCCGGGGCATTGGACGCGGTCAGGCGCAGATCGGCCAGCGGGGGCAGGGCGTCGGCAAAGACAGGGTCCGCCAGCGCTTCACGCATATCCGAGACAAGTCGCTCGCTGTCGCCGGTGCTGAGTTCGGTGACGTCCATGCCGAACTCCTGTGCCAGCGCCAGGACAACAGTCGTCGAGATTGGGCGGTTGTTGTTCTCCATCTGGTTCAGATAGGGCAGTGAGACGCCGAGCTTTGCGGCAAATTCCCGTTGTGTGAGGCTCAGACGCGTGCGCATCTCGCGCAGTTTTGCACCGGCATAGAGTTTTTGGGTGGCCATGGGCGTGCCTTTGCAACTATTCAGTGTCCGCAAGCTAACTTTGCAAACACTTGGGAGCAAGCGCTGTTACAGCCCCAATTGCCGTTCGCGCCAGATGACCGCGCCAATTGCTGCGATGGCCAGAACCGCCGTTGCCAACATCAGCCACAGCAACGGCATCGCACCGGTTTCGACTGTCAGAAGGGCGCCTGCCAGCGCGCTGAGCGCGGCGCCGCCTCCCAGCATGATTGCGCCACTCAGGCCCGAGGCGGTTGCGGCCAGATGCGGCCGAACGGACAAGGCGCCCGACGTCGCGTTTGGAATGGTCATGCCGTTGCCGACACCCACGAAAGTCATAAGGCCAAAAAAGCTGATCGCGGTTCCAAAGCCAGCCAGAAACAGCACTGCGGATATGGCCACGCCCAGGGCGTTCAGCCAGCATCCCCAAAGAACCATCCGGTTTACCCCAAAGCGCACGGAATAGCGGCCGCTGAGGAAATTGCCGACAAAGTAGCCGACGGCCGGCGCGCCGAAATAGATGCCCACTTCGGCAGCGCTCAGGCCAAACAGTTCGGTGCCGATAAAGGGTGCGCCGCCGAGATAGGCAAAGAACGCACCCGAGGAAAACGCCGACGACAGGGAATACCCCCAGAACCGTGGTGATGTGAGCAACTCGGGATATTCTCTGAACTGCTGCAACAGCGTCTTGCCGCTTTTGACCGAGGTTTCTCCAAAATCCGTGTAAGTCAGGGCCAGAGTCAGGGCCCCCACCGCAAAAGGAAGCCAGAAATTGGCTTTCCAGCCAAAACTTTCCTCGAGCACGCCCCCTATTGCCGGTCCGATCATCGGAACCACTGCCATACCCATTGTGACATAACCGATCATCGAGGCCGCCTGATCCTGATCATACATGTCACGCACGGCCGCGCGGCTCAGCACCATTCCGACCACCACGACTGCCTGACACATTCTGAACGCCAGAAAAACCTCGGCATTGGGCGCATAAATGCACCCCAGAGTCGCCAACAGGAACAGGGCCAAACCCCAAAGCAAAACCGGACGCCGACCAGCCTTGTCCGCAATCGGTCCGATTAGGATCTGCAGCACTGCATTGATCAGCAGATACAAGGCGATAGACAGTTGCATGACCTTGTAATCGGTCTCGAAATACAGGGCCATGTTGGGCAGACTGGGAAGAAACAGGTTCATACTCAGGGCGGACAACCCCGAGAGCAGGACAAGTGTGGTAATTGTGGGTGGAGTACGGCGCACCGACGACAAGCTGAACTGCATGGTTCACATGTATAGTCAGGGAATTCGGGATTGCCATACGTCACATCATGTCAACTTGAAACTTAGCAACTTTACAGTTTGGCAGATTGTTGTTGCTTAAACTTTGCAAATTTGCCGAAAAGCGCTTTGGCTCAGACGGCGCAAGCGGTAGGGTCCAGCCAGATTTTACAGGGGATCATCGCCATGAAAGACATCCTTTCCGAGCTTGAAGACCGCCGCAACAACGCCCGGTTGGGTGGCGGACAGAAACGGATCGACGCACAGCATGCGCGCGGAAAGCTGACCGCGCGGGAACGCATTGAACTGCTGGTGGACGAAGGCAGTTTCGAAGAATTCGACATGTTCGTGAGTCACCGGTGCACCGATTTCGGAATGGAAAAGCAACAACCTGCCGGAGACGGCGTGGTCACCGGCTGGGGCACGATCAACGGCCGCATGGTCTATGTGTTCAGTCAGGACTTCACTGTGTTCGGTGGCTCTCTGTCAGAAACGCACGCTCAGAAGATCTGCAAGATCATGGATATGGCCGTACAGAACGGCGCGCCGATCATTGGCATCAACGATTCGGGCGGGGCGCGAATCCAAGAGGGCGTCGCTTCGCTCGCCGGTTACGCCGAAGTGTTCCAGCGCAATATCACCGCCTCGGGCGTCGTTCCGCAGATCAGCGTGATCATGGGCCCCTGCGCCGGCGGTGCGGTCTATAGCCCGGCGATGACCGACTTTATTTTCATGGTCAAAGACTCCTCCTACATGTTCGTGACCGGTCCCGACGTGGTCAAGACGGTCACCAACGAGGTCGTCACCGCCGAGGAACTGGGCGGCGCCTCGACACATACCAAAAAGTCCTCGGTTGCTGACGGGGCGTTTGAAAACGACGTCGAAGCCATGGCCGAGGTGCGTCGCCTTGTTGATTTCCTGCCTCTGAACAACCGCGAAAAGCCGCCCGTGCGTCCGTTCTTTGATGAGCCGGGCCGGATAGAGGGATCTCTGGACACGCTGGTACCTGAAAATCCCAATACGCCATACGATATGAAGGAACTGATCACCAAGGTCGCGGATGAGGGCGACTTTTACGAGATTCAGGAAGACTTTGCCAAGAACATCATCACCGGCTTTATCCGGCTGGAGGGGCAGACGGTGGGTGTCGTGGCGAACCAGCCGATGGTTCTGGCAGGATGTCTGGACATTGACAGCTCGCGCAAAGCCGCCCGGTTTGTGCGGTTCTGCGATTGCTTTGAGATCCCGATCCTGACCTTCGTGGATGTCCCGGGCTTTCTGCCGGGCACCTCGCAGGAATACAGTGGCGTGATCAAACACGGCGCGAAGCTGCTCTATGCCTATGGTGAGGCGACGGTGCCGAAGGTGACCGTCATCACCCGCAAGGCCTATGGCGGCGCCTATGTCGTTATGGCGTCAAAGCATCTCAGGGGGGATTTCAACTATGCCTGGCCAACCGCCGAGATCGCCGTGATGGGCGCCAAAGGCGCGACCGAGATCATTCACCGGGCCGATCTGGCAGACGCGGACAAAACCGCGAAACACGTGGCGGATTACGAAGACCGCTTTGCCAACCCCTTTGTCGCCGCTGAACGCGGGTTTGTGGATGAGGTGATCATGCCGCATTCCACCCGGCGGCGGGTCTCAAAGGCCTTTGCAAGCCTGCGCGGTAAGCAACTAAAGAATCCGTGGAAGAAGCACGACAATATTCCGCTGTGAGTGTGCGAGTTGGTACTCCCGGTCGTCGGCCAAGGAGATAGAAAAGCCGACAGAACATCCAAATGTAGCCGAAAAAAGAGGCAGGTTTGACAAGAACCGCTGAATAGTTGAATGATCCGACCCGCCAAATATAGCACAGCGCAGGCAAACAGCACTGCGCGCGCGATCCCGGAAGGAGGAGCCTGCCGTTGGCGGGTCCGGGGTCGCGCCATATGTTTGGTGATTTCCGGATTTGCCCAACCCGTATTTGCGCAGACAGAAGCACTGCTGCCGGTGCCCTCTGGTCAGCCCGTGCATCTGAGTGACGTGCTGCTCGACAATAACCCCGGAGAGCTGTGGCTGCGGTTTCGCTTTATCGCGCCGAAGATCGGCGCAACTGTCGGGCGGATCGGGTACGACGTGGCCTCGAAGGATATGGAGCATCTGTGCCAGACACTGGCGGTCGCCTACGTCGCGCAGCATGAGTTGGACCCGGCTGTGGTTGTCATTTCTCTGTCAGACAGACCCATAGAGTTTGGCGATGTCGCCCCGGATGCGACGCAGTTTTTTGAGGCCTACCAATTGGATCAATCGCAGTGTGTTTGGGAGGGGCAATGACCAAAATAGGCCGATTCAGTATCTCCCCATTATCTGGGGTCGAAAAAGCCTCACGAGCGGAGGAGCAGATATGCTGAAACACCGCGGTTTCCCCGGACGCCTGCCCGGTACCGATTTTCAGTTCACCATTCGCCGTGCCAATCCAAAAGGTGTGACCCCGATCACCCGGCGCGAACGGTTCCGGGATCGTAAACCCGCCGACCGCAGAGCTGATGCGGGATTCATGGAGGCGCTGTGGCAGCAGTTCGGTGATCAGCCGTTTGAGCGCGGCAATCTGGATGCGGGGCGGCTCAGCTGGCTGTTCGGGCGGGAGGTCATCCCAGCGGAAGATCCGTTCGACCCGGAAAGCTATGATGCTTTGCTGGTGATTGATCTGGATGCCGCACGTGCGTCATTCCCCGATTTGTTTGCGGCAGACTGAGCATGCTGAACCTGACGCCGCCTTTAATGAGAGCGACCCCGCCCGGTGTGGGGCAGGGTCCAATGGGCGCGTCAGAAATTCAGCTGGGCGGCCAGCTGAACCCGGCTGCCGTCGAAGTCCTGACCGGAATTCACGTCGTTCCGCTCGCCATAGATGTATTCGGCGCTAAGGGTCAGGCTATCGGTCGCTTTGTAGAAGGCGTTGACGTGGATCGTCTCCAACTCGGTGAAGGCCAGTGTTCCCGTCGATGTGGCCAGATCATAATCCTCATGCCCGTAGGCGATGCCCACGTTCCACTTTTCACTCAGATCCTGGCGGAACTCGACCGTGTAGCCATCGACATCGTTGGCTTCGCCTCCGACAATCGCATCGCCCAGGCCAATCAAATACGGGCCAAGGGCCTGGCCATGGACATAGTTGACCTGAAACAGGCCGCCGGACCAGGGCCGGACCGATCCGGACAGGGTAACGCCCCACTGATCGACCTCGGTCGCGCCATCACTTGTTTGTGCGTTGCCGTACAGTGCCGCGGCACGCGCAATATAGGTGCCGTTGTTATACTCGGCTGCTGCCGTCAGAACCGGATCGTCAGAGTTCGATCCGCTGACATTTTCTTCGATCGAGGTGCTGAACACGGTGTTCGTGCCCAGATTGGCCGTGTAGCGGACCTGTGGCACCCGCGCAAAGGCGATGCCAACCGGTCCGTTGAACTCAACCGAGGTTGGGTAGGTATCCAGCGGCATGAAGTTGGTCCAGTACTGCCCGATCAGCCAACTGTCGCCAATCGTGATGTTGGCATGGCGCAGCCGCAGTTCAGCGGTGCCGTTCGAGGCGAACAGGTCCAGCTCCAACTGTCCGCCAATTTCGCCAATGCTGCTTGGGGTGCTTGTGCGCAACCCGATCCGCGATTGGCGGAGCGTTGCACCAAAGGTTCCATCGGTGGCAGCCGATGGCTCGCCGATGACGTTCACAAAAGCGGTATCGCCCTGATCAAATTCGAAATCGTAGAAGAAATCGGCTTTGACATAGCCGTAGACGTCCAGGACGGTGTTTCCGATTCTGAAATCACCATTGGCAGGTCCTGCTTGGTTGGCCTCAAGCGCTTCGACCCGCGCGCGCAGCGCATCCAGTTCGGCCTGCGTTTGAGCGTCCTCAGCCAACGCAATCGTGCCGGTTACACAGAGCGCAGAGGCGGCAAGCAGGATCGCCTTTCTTTGTATCAAATTCATGTGGGTGTTTCCTTGTGTGCGAGTAAGCGCTTGCACCGTTTCACGCAGCTTGTGGCTGCGGAAATCACGAGATTGGGACGAAAAAGCCCAAATTTCTCAAGGGAATGTGCTTATCAAGACGTATCGGCTCGCGGCAAGGTGAACCGCCCTGCCAAGCGTATGAATGTGAACATATTTCCGTTCAGGCCGATGCCGTCGCCCTGTGATGCCGCATCTGCGAAAAGGCCGGTTTGGATTGAGAAATGTAACGACACTGTGACAACGCGCGTTCTGCGTCGGGTTGACCCGCATCAAAGGGCGATCGGCGCAATTCTGCGCGAAAACCCGCCGTATGGGCAGATTCCAGCCGGAATCTCAATTGGAAACAATACTTTGTTTCCGACTGATATTGTGCGGTGCAAGGTGAGCGGGCCGTGCGGCTCTACTTTGCCTGCGCCGCACATGCACCTACTATTCCGTACCCCTTCCTTCCGCGGGCAGGCTTGTGTTCCCCACATAGTCCTGCCCGCGTTTTTCTTTCCCCAATTGGCGGGCAAAAAACGGCAAAAAACCGCGCAAAAGCCCGTCTTACGGCATCGTTTGTTGCGCGCGCGACGGTTGTCCCGGCATCTGAGCCCCAAGCAGTCAATAACGAAGAAGGGGCAAATATCATGCGTACCTCCCGAATTTTCCTTGCAATTGCAGCTTGCGCAGGCCTTGCGGCCTGTGGCGACACCACCGGTGAACAAGCCCTGCTTGGCGGTGGCGCGGGCGCGGTTGGAGCCGCGGTCCTCAACGCCGATCCGCTTTTCGGCGCTGCGGTCGGTGCGGCAGGCAACGTGTTGTATTGCAAGACGCAGAACAACTGTAACTAACACCAGAATTTCCGGGGCGCGTTACGCCCCGACCGTCATCGCGTATCACGCCATCACCGGGCTTTTGCCCGGAGGTGGCGTTTTGCGTTTTCAGCACAGCAAGACAAAGGACGTTCCATGTTCAACAAGATCCTGATCGCCAACCGGGGCGAGATCGCCTGCCGGGTCATCAAGACGGCCCGCAAAATGGGAATAGGCACGGTCGCCATCTATTCGGACGCGGACCGCCAGGCCCTGCATGTCTCGATGGCGGACGAAGCGGTTCATATCGGTCCGCCGCCGGCCAACCAGTCCTATATCGTCATCGACAAGGTCATGGATGCCATCCGTCTGAGTGGTGCACAGGCGGTTCACCCCGGGTATGGATTTCTGTCTGAAAACGCCAGGTTTGCCGAGGCGCTTGAAGCCGAAGGTGTTGCCTTTGTGGGCCCTCCGAAAGGCGCCATCGAGGCGATGGGCGACAAGATCACCTCGAAAAAGATCGCGCAGGAGGCGAACGTTTCCACGGTTCCCGGTTACATGGGTCTAATCGAGGATGCTGACGAGGCGGTGAAAATCTCTAACGAGATCGGATATCCGGTGATGATCAAGGCCAGCGCCGGGGGCGGGGGCAAGGGCATGCGGATCGCGTGGAACGACGAAGAGGCGCGTGAAGGCTTCCAGTCTTCCAAGAACGAGGCGGCGAATTCTTTTGGGGATGACCGGATTTTCATCGAGAAATTCGTGACCCAGCCGCGCCATATCGAAATTCAGGTTCTGTGCGACACCCATGGGAACGGCATTTATCTGGGCGAAAGGGAATGCTCGATCCAGCGTCGGAACCAGAAGGTAGTGGAAGAAGCGCCGTCGCCGTTCCTTGATGAGGCCACCCGCCGCGCGATGGGGGAACAGGCCGTCGCCCTGGCCAAGGCCGTGGGCTATTCCAGCGCCGGAACGGTAGAGTTCATCGTAGATGGGGAAAAGAACTTCTACTTTCTTGAAATGAACACCCGTCTGCAGGTGGAACACCCGGTTACCGAGTTGATCACCGGCGTCGATCTGGTTGAGCAGATGATCCGCGTTGCTGCAGGAGAGCCTTTGTCGATAACGCAAGATGACGTGACCCTCACGGGCTGGGCCATCGAAAACCGCCTCTATGCCGAGGATCCCTACCGCAACTTTCTGCCCTCGATTGGCCGCCTGACCCGGTACCGCCCGCCGCAGGAAACGG
The DNA here is from genome assembly GCF_056536245.1 of Ruegeria sp. AJ12. Taxonomy (NCBI): domain Bacteria; kingdom Pseudomonadati; phylum Pseudomonadota; class Alphaproteobacteria; order Rhodobacterales; family Roseobacteraceae; genus Ruegeria; species Ruegeria sp. AJ12. The sequence goes on along the minus strand of NZ_JBQFJJ010000001.1, from coordinate 2,996,984 downwards.
CGGCAGGCCCGATGCTGGTCAACGGCAAGTGGCAGGGCGATGCCCCCGAAGGTGATGCTGCAGTCAGAAATGACACCGGCGTCTATGAGGGCGGCGAGATCAGCATGTATTACGACCCGATGATCGCCAAGCTCTGCACCTGGGCTCCGACCCGCGACGCCGCGATTGAGGCGATGCGGGTGGCGCTTGACAGTTTCGAAGTCGAAGGCATCGGGCACAACCTGCCGTTCCTGTCAGCGGTTATGGACCACCCAAAATTTATCAGCGGCGATATGACCACCGCCTTCATTGCCGAAGAATACCCGGACGGTTTCGACGGTGTTGAATTGCCCGAGGCTGATTTGCGTCGCATCGCCGCCTCCTGTGCGGCGATGCATCGCGTCGCAGAAATCCGGCGGACGCGTGTGTCCGGTCGCATGGACAATCACGAGCGCAAGGTCGGCAACCGCTGGGCCGTCTCGCTGGAGGGGCAGGAATATACGGTGCGCGTCGACGCGGACAGAGACGGGGCCAGCGTCAGGTTTGAAGACGGCTCGACCCTTCGTGTCACGTCTGATTGGACGCCGGGCGATCAACTGGCTGTTCTGGACGTCGATGGCAGCCCGCTGGTTCTGAAGGTCGGCAAGGTCTCGGGCGGCTTTCGTGTTCGCAACCGGGGTGCCGATGTAAAAGTGCATGTGCGCCGTCCGCGTCAAGCCGAACTTGCCAAGCTGATGCCCGAGAAACTGCCGCCCGACACTTCGAAGATGCTGCTCTGCCCGATGCCGGGATTGATCGTGAAGATTGATGTCGATGTGGGGCAGGAGGTGCAGGAGGGGCAGGCGCTTTGCACCGTCGAAGCGATGAAGATGGAGAACATCCTGCGCGCCGAGAAAAAGGGCGTCGTTTCCAAAATCAATGCTGGACCTGGCGATAGTCTGGCCGTTGATGACGTGATCATGGAGTTCGAGTGACCCGGTAATGGCCGAACTTCTGTCCCATAACTGGCTGCTTCTGGCGTTTTTTGCCGGCGCTGTTCTTGTGATTGCCTTCTGGCTGTCCGAGGATGCCCATGTGGCCCGCCGGGTGTTTGTGCAGTTCATCTTTAACATTGCCTTGCCGCTGTTGGTCATATTCGGCAGCGGCCTGGTTGTGCTCGCAACACAGGTGGAACTGGATGATCGTATCTGGGCGGCGATCATTGCGGGCCTCGTGATCGCGACGGGCTGGTTGACCACGGCGATTTTCGGCGCGTTGGGTAAATCCCGCGACAAGGCGGAAAAGCTCAGGGACTATCACAAGGCGCTTTACGCCGAAATCGGAAACACGCTGCAGATTTTATGGGACCGGGGCGAGGCCGAGACCGAAGCCGAAGCCTTGGTCGATCGAATGAAAGCGGACCCAGGTTTCATCCCTCTGATCCCCCGGGAACATCATGATTTTGTCTACGATTCGCTGGTCGACGAAATCGAAGTGCTTCCCCGGATCACGATTGACGCTGTGGTGGCCTATTACAGTCTGATCAAATCGCTTGCCGCACAGGCCGAAGACATGCGCGGTGACATCTTTCGCAGTCAGGACATGGCCCAGGAACGGCGCATACTGATGTATCGGGACTATTTCGAAACCCGAAAAAGCGCTTTTGCCATGGGGCAATATGCTCTGCGGCTCATCAAAGAATATGCGGAAAACGGTCAGGCCGCCGCCGAAGCTCTGGCCAAACAGCTCAGTAGCCCGGACGAGGTCCCGTCCGACCTGTCACAGGGATCGGAGTAAACGGAATGTTGGGATCTTTTTCCATCCAGTTGTCCTTTCCGTGTTTGCCAACAGGACCTCGTGCCCTGTCTGCCTTAAATATAGGTGAACATTCACGTTTCAGCAAGGGATGCGGGCCTCAGCCGCCCTCTCGCCGTTCGCGGATTTCGCGTTCACGCAGAGGGGTTTTGTCGATGGAACGGCCGATTTCGCGCACGCTCCACGGCGATGGTTTGCGCAGTTTGACCACGCCGTCCTTGTCGACAAACACCATTTGGAACCCGCGCGGGCGCAGTTTGGACCGGATCGCGGATCGTGCGGCGGGATCGGTGTCGGTCAGAACAACAACATCCCGGTCGCGCATCGCCTCTTCCCCTTCCAGCAGCATGTCGATCTGTTGCTGGAACCTCGGATCAGCCGGAGTATCGGCAAAAACCACGATCGGGCGATGCGTCCAAAGGAATTCGCTGAGGTCGCTGTCGCCCACAGGGCGAACAAATTCGTCTTCTGCGGGGGTGGATCCGTCGGCAGCCAGAGCAGCCAGCGGGAATAGTGCCGAGAAAACAAGGGCAAGCGTGCGATTCATATGGCCTCCTGTTCCGATGAATATAGACCCTGTGTTCGCGAATGCGACCGGCGAAATGCGCATCGCCTCAAAAAAGTTAGGGGCAACAAACGGAACGTCCGGCTTAAACGGCTGCAATGAGCACTTGTTGCGGCCCGGAGTCCGGTCAAGGTGCGGTCAGGGGGTGAGGCTATGGAAGTAGTTCTGCATCTCGGCGCCCATCGCTGCGCGACCACCAGTTTTCAGGAATACGTTCAACGCAACGAGACGGAGTTTGCACGTCAGGGCATTGCCTTCTGGGGGCCGGACTGGATTCGCAAAACGGAGTTGAACGCCCTGAAGTCGCTGACACCCGAAGCGCTGGAGCGGCTGCAGTGCAATCTGCAGGACTGCCAAGACGATGGCGTCAAACAGCTGTTGATCAGCGAAGAGAACTTTCTCGGTCGGATGGCACAAAACCTCAGACAATCAACGCTGTATCCCGACGCATTGGCACGCGCGCAGTTGCTCGCTACGGCATTCAACGGCTGGGTGTCGAGGGTGGTGTTGAATATCCGTTCGCTGGATATGTATTGGGCCTCTGTCGCGGCTTACATGATCCGGCGGGGTAACAATCCAGTTGCGCCAGCGCATTGGAAACGCATCGTCGGGGGTGAACGCAGCTGGCGACACGTGATTACGGACCTGGCAGACGGATTTCCGGGCGCATCCGTTGCTGTTTTACCCTTCGAGGAATTTGCGGGCCATCCGGACGCTCAGATGAATGAGGTAGCGCGATGCAATGCGCCGCAAATGCACAGCGATGTCTGGACGAACCGTGACAGAAACCCCAGACCACAAGGTCTGAGCCAGGCGCAAACCCTGCAGTTGTGGTCCACATACGCGGATGACCTGTCGTGGCTGGCCTCTGGTGCCGACGGGTACGCGGAACTGAAATCTCTAGAACGCTCAAATGCAGACGCGGAAATGCTGACTGCGATCCGAATTGACGAGAGGAAACTCAATGACCGACACGAATGACTGGCGCGCGCTGGCCGAGAAAGAGCTGCGCGGACGGCCGTTGGATGATCTGACCAAGGAAACCCTTGAGGGGATCGACGTCAAACCACTCTACACGCAGGACGACACCGTCGATCTGCCACATATGGGGTCGCTGCCGGGCTTCGGCCCATTCACGCGCGGCGTTAAGGCGACGATGTATGCGGGGCGGCCGTGGACGATCCGCCAGTACGCCGGGTTTTCGACGGCGGAAGAGTCGAATGCCTTTTATCGTCGCAATTTGGCGGCGGGTCAGCAGGGTGTCTCGGTCGCCTTCGACCTGGCCACGCACCGGGGCTATGACAGCGACCACCCGCGTGTCGTGGGCGATGTCGGTAAGGCCGGTGTGGCCATCGACAGTGTCGAGGACATGAAAATCCTGTTCGACGGCATCCCGCTGGACAAGGTCTCGGTCTCGATGACCATGAATGGCGCGGTGATCCCGATACTGGCGAGCTTTATCGTGGCGGGTGAAGAGCAAGGCCACGATAAATCCGTTTTGTCCGGCACCATTCAGAATGACATTCTGAAAGAGTTCATGGTGCGCAACACCTATATCTACCCACCTGACCCCTCGATGCGGATCATCTCGGACATCATCGAGTTCACCTCGAACGAAATGCCGAAATTCAACTCAATCTCGATTTCGGGCTATCATATGCAAGAGGCTGGCGCGAACCTCGTGCAAGAGCTGGCTTATACGCTGGCCGACGGGCGCGAATATGTGCGCGCGGCCACGCAATCGGGCATGGATGTGGACAAGTTCGCGGGACGTTTGTCGTTTTTCTTCGCCATCGGCATGAATTTCTTCATGGAAATCGCCAAACTGCGTGCCGCCCGGACCCTGTGGCACCGCGTCATGACTGACTTTGGCGCAAAATCCGAACGCTCCAAGATGTTGCGGACCCACTGCCAGACCTCGGGTGTGTCACTGCAGGAGCAGGATCCGTACAACAACGTGATCCGCACCGCTTATGAGGCGATGAGCGCGGTTTTGGGTGGCACGCAAAGCTTGCACACCAACGCGCTGGATGAGGCGATTGCCCTGCCCACCGATTTCTCGGCCCGCATTGCGCGGAACACCCAGCTTGTGTTGCAGGAAGAGACCGGCGTGACCGATGTCGTCGATCCGCTGGCCGGGTCCTACTACGTCGAAAGCCTGACCAATGAGCTGGTCGAAAAGGCCTGGGCCCTGATGGAAGAGGTTGAGGAGATGGGCGGCATGACCAAGGCCGTCGCGTCCGGCATGCCCAAGCTGCGCATTGAAGAAAGCGCCGCGCGGCGTCAGGCGATGATCGACCGGGGCGAAGAGGTCATCGTCGGGGTCAACAAATACCGCAAGGAACAGGAAGACCCGATCGACATTCTTGACGTCGACAATGTCGCGGTGCGCGAGGCGCAGGTCGCCCGACTGGAACGCATTCGCGCGACCCGAGACGAGGCCGCCTGCCAACACGCACTGGACACCCTGACCAAGACCGCCAAAGAGGGCGGAAACCTGCTGGCCGCAGCCGTCGAGGCCGCCCGCGCCCGCGCATCCGTAGGAGAGATCAGCATGGCAATGGAAAAAGAATTCGGTCGCCATCGCGCCGAGGTGAAAACACTGGCAGGGGTATATGGCGCGGCATATGAAGGCGACGAAGGCTTTGCCGCTATTCAGAAGTCCATCGAAGACTTCGCCGAGGCCGAGGGTCGCCGCCCGCGTCTGCTGGTGGTCAAGATGGGGCAAGACGGGCATGACCGGGGTGCCAAGGTGATCGCGACAGCGTTTGCGGATATCGGTTTTGACGTTGATGTGGGACCATTGTTCCAGACCCCGGCCGAGGCGGCGCAGGATGCGGTCGACAATGACGTCCATGTCGTTGGAATTTCGTCTCAGGCAGCAGGACACAAAACCCTGGCACCGCAACTGGTCGAGGAGCTCAAGAAGGCAGGTGCCGAGGATATCATCGTGATCTGCGGCGGCGTTATTCCGCAGCAGGATTATCAATTCCTGTACGATCACGGTGTGAAAGCGATCTTTGGCCCGGGAACCAATATTCCCGAGGCGGCACAGGACATTTTGCGACTGATCGGCGAAGCCCGCGGGTAGACATAAAAACGGCGGGGCACCGATCTTTCAGGGATCACTGAGCTTGGGAGAAAACGCGTGAAACTGGATCATCTTGCGATTGCCGGCGAAACACTCGATGCGGCGGCGTCACATGTCGAAGAGGCGTTGGGCGTCAAGCTGCAGGACGGTGGCAAGCACGCAAAGTTCGGGACCTACAACAGGCTGCTTGGGTTAGCAGACAATCTGTACCTCGAAGCGATAGCGATTGATCCTGGCGCGCCTGATCCAGATCAGCCGCGGTGGTTTGATCTGGACCGGTTCGAAGGTCCGCCAAAACTGACAAACTGGATTTGCCGGGTTGAGGATATCGAGAAGGTTGCGATGCCGGATGGGCCCGTGCCTCCCATCGATCTGGCGCGCGGTGCGCTTAGGTGGCGTATGGCTGTGCCGAAATCGGGGCGCTTGCCGTTTGACAATCTGTACCCGGCGCAAATCCAGTGGCTGGGTGATCTGCATCCGGCAACGATGTTGAAGGCAAGTGGCTGCACGCTGCGTCAACTGCATGTGTCACACCCTAAGGCTTTGGAAATTGCGGCTTTGACAGGGACAGTGGACGGCGTGCAGTTTCACACAGGTGCACCCGGGCTGCGGGCTGAGTTTGAAACGCCACATGGGCCGCGTGTGCTGGAATGATTGTCCGGCAAGCCGAGGTCCCGGATGCGCAAGCTGTTCAAGAGATAACCAACGCGATCATTTCCGGCACGCTGGTGACTTTTACCACAGACCTCAAATCACTCGAAGCCATCGCGGCGGACATCCGCGACAAGGGCGCCCGGTTTCTGGTCGCCGAGGTCGAGGGGCAGGTCGTCGGGTTTGCGACCTACGGGCAGTTCCGGCCCGGCCCGGGCTATGCCCACAGTCGAGAACTGACCATACAGCTGGCCCCTGCAGCGCGCGGCAAAGGCGGCGGCCGGGCGTTGATGACCCGGCTGGAGGCTGTCGCACGCGACGATGGCGTGCATGTACTTGTTGCCGGGATTTCCGCAGAAAACCCGGCCGCACTTGCCTTTCATACTCGTCTGGGTTTCGTTGAGGTTGGCCGCATGGCCGAAGTCGGGTTCAAATGGGGCCGGTGGCTGGATCTTGTCCTGATGCAAAAAATACTTGGGTCGGATTGATCTGCGGCACCTGACAGGCGCGCATTGTGGCGCTAGGGTGCGGCCATGTCGATCTGGACCCGAATATCCGACGCACTCAGCGCGCTTGCCAAGGGCGAAAGCCTGACGGCCGTATTCGAAAAGCTGCGATCCCCCCCCGAAAAATCCGTTGCCTTTACAATCGCCGTGATCGCTTTGGGTGCCAAAATGGCCAAGGCGGACGGGCAGGTGACCCGGGACGAGGTTACCGCCTTTCGTGACGTGTTTCAGATTGCGCGCGAGGATGAAGAGGGCGCTGCCCGTGTCTTCAACATGGCCCGGACGGATGTTGCCGGGTATCAGGATTACGCCCGGAAGATCGCGAGTATGTTTTCCGAAGACAGCACGACCTTATGTGATCTGATGGAGGGGCTGTTCCACATCGCCATGGCGGACGGGTTTTATCATCCAAACGAGAACGAGTTTTTGGAGGATGTCAGCAACATCTTTGGTCAGACTGATGCCCAATTCATGGCGCTGCGCGCGCGATTTGTGCCCGACGCGCCCAAGGACCCATACACGGTTTTGGGTGTTCCGCGCGAAATGCCGCTGCCGGACATTCGAAAAGTCTGGCGCAAGCTGGTCCGGGACACGCATCCAGACGCCATGATGGCGCGCGGTGTACCGGAAGAGGCGATCCGTCTGGCCGAGAAAAAGATGATTGATATCAACCGCGCCTGGGATGAGATCAACGGCGCACGGGTCTAGGCGGATGCGGCTGGCGACATACAATATCGAATGGTTCGCCAACCTTTTCGACCGCAAGGACAACCTGATCGTTGACGACAGTTGGTCTGGCCGTCAGGACGTGACCAAAGCACAGCAGATCGAAGCCATCGCTACTGTTCTGACCGCGGTTGATGCCGACGCGATGCTGATCGTCGAGGCCCCGAATACCGGCAAGACGCAAAACACGGTTCGTGCGCTGCAGGAGTTTGCCGAGGCCTTCGGTCTGCGCACATCCAACGCGATCATGGGGTTCGCCAATGACACGCATCAGGAACTGGCGCTGCTTTACGACCCCATGGTTCTGACGGTGCGCCATGATCCGCAAGGCGATGCGGATTCGACTGACGCACCGCGTTTTGACGGCGATTTTCGAATCGATCTGGATATCGACGCAACCGAGGACCTGGTTCGGTTTTCAAAGCCCCCGATGGAATTGGCCGTTCGCACTCAGACCGGGGCCGAGTTCCGCCTGATCGGCGCACATCTGAAGTCCAAGGCACCGCATGGGGCCGAGACCCGCGACGAAGCCATCCGCATCTCGATCGCCAACCGCCGCAAGCAATTGGCGCAGGCGGTCTGGCTGGCGCGGCGGGTCGAGACACATCTGGCGGCGGATGAGCCGGTAATCCTGATGGGTGATCTAAACGACGGACCCGGACTGGATGAGTTTGAACATCTGTTCGGGCATTCCTCGGTCGAAATTCTGCTGCAGGCCGGACTATATGACCCGCATGCAGCCACTGCGTCCGGACCCCGACCTGGATCTGTACCGTCGACCGCTCGATTTGCGCGACCTGATGAAGGACGCTTTCTTGAGGCCTTGCTGGACTACATCATGATCAGTAAGGACCTGCGCGACCGGCGTCCGGAATGGCGTATCTGGCATCCGTTTCACGACGCAGCCTGCTGGGCGTCCACCGACCTTCGTGACGCCTTGCTGGTTGCCTCCGACCACTTCCCGGTTACCTTGGAAATCGAATTATGACCTTTCAGGCTTTCTCCGTGTCGCTTATATTTCTGCCTATGAAACGATTTCTCGCGATCAGTGTGATCCCTGTCCTGCTGACCGGTCCGGTCAGCGCGCAGGACGACGATGGAAAGTCGCTAATGGAGCAGGGCGCCGAGCTGTTTTTTGAGGGCCTGCGCAAGGAAATGGAGCCGGCGCTGGATGATCTGCGCGGTTTGGCCAGCCGGTTTGGTCCGGCGATGCAGTCATTCTTTGAGGAAATGGGTCCCGCCCTGGCCGAACTGGCCGGTGAAATACAGGACTGGAGCGTCTATGACGCGCCCGAGATGCTGCCAAACGGCGATATCATTATCCGAAAGAAACCTCCCAAAGGTCCTTCCGATGAGCCAGAAGAGACTGACGAGGCACCCGAGGGCGCAACGGATATCTGACCGCCTAAGGGCTTAGCCTTTGATTATCACGCGGGTCTCTGATTTCAGGGCATTCGCCAGTGAGTTCAGTCGGGCCTCGGCAACCTCGCTGAACAAGGGTTCTGCCGCCTTGGGCAGAAACAGATCAAGTTGCCGCTTTTTGGGGAAGAAACGCAACCGGCCCATATTGGCGTCGTTGTGCATCCACAACATGGCGCCAAAGCGCATCGCCTTGCCCAGTATTTCGGCCTGTTTCTGATCGGCATCGCTCAGCAGATCGTAGAGCGGGGCAAAGCGGTTGCCTTCGCGTTTGTTGCGATACCGGTGCTGCAGGGCCAGGCCGATGAACACCCGTTCCGAGTGCTTCAGACCGCCCAGATTGGCACGGGTCACATAATCAAAACACGCCTCGGCGCGATAATCCGGGTGCGCGCGCCAGCTGACGTCATGCAACAGGCACGCGGCTTGAATCAACCGCACGCGTGCGGGTGAAGCGGATCTGAACAACGGCATCACGAATTCATAAAGATGACGGCCAAATCCCGGCAGGCGGGCATCCTTGGCTTCGGAAAATCGGCTGGCCTCGATCAATGGGTCGCGATCGCGAAGCTCTTGCGACATTTGTTCGTAGAGCAGCCCTTCGCGGATCCCATAGCTGGAGATTGCGATATCCTTGGGCTTGAACGTGCGGATCAGCCGCGCCAGAACATCCATCGCAAACGGGATCAATGACATCCGCGAACCGGAGACACCTGCCTGACCACGCAGCTTGTCCGGGTCGTTTCTTTCGATGAACTTGATGGTTTCGCGCACTTGTTTCGTTGTCATGCGATACTCGTGCAGCACGTTCAGCGGGTAGCCTCGGCGCAGCATGTCCAGGCGCGCAAACGCGCGCCAGCTGCCGCCAACAAGAAACAGGCGATCACGCTGTGGGCCCATCTGGTCGCGCAATTCCTCCATGGTGGATTTGATATGCGCCTTGCGCGCGCGCCGCCCGCCTTTGATGTCTCGCAGTTTCAGGGGACCCAGAGGCGACGTGAGGCGCCGCCCGACCTGACCTTCACCGATTTCTGCCAGCTCCATCGAGGACCCGCCAATGTCGCAAATCAGACCATAGGCTCCGGGCCACCCCAACAGGACACCCTGAGCTGACAGGCGTGCCTCTTCCTGACCGTCGATGACAGCCACGTGCAGACCGGTCTCGGTCTTGACCTCTTCGCAGAATTCCGGGCCATCCTGGGCTTCCCGCACCGCGGCTGTGGCCACCACGTGCAGACCGGGCAGACCCAAATCCTCGGCCAGTTGATGAAATCGGCGCAAGGCCGCAAGTGCCCGTTCACGCCCTAACGGGTTGAGACGCCCGGTTTCCGACAGCCCGGCCCCCAGTTCGCACATCACTTTCTCGTTGTAGAAATATGCCGGTGACCGCGCCGCGCCGTCAAAGATCACCATCCGAACCGAGTTCGACCCGACATCGACCACGCCCACGCGCGACAGGGCCCTGGTTCCCGGGTCATCGAACAGAGGCCTTCCGAAAGGTCCCCAATCCGGGATGTTGGCATCGACAGTCTGATCCATGGTCTTTCCAGATATTCCGTTCTCAGGATGCGAAATCACTGCTCATGGGTCAATCGCCTGTGTCAGTTTGATCACTGTTTGCGTTCAAGACCCGTATAGCCAGCGCGCGGGTGATATCCCTCTTTTCCGACAGGGCCAGTTGATCCAGTTGGGCAACAACCGCAGCGGCGGTTTCGAAACGCCGATCCATGTGTTTGACCAGATAGGAAATGACATCCGGTCGTGGGTTGAGTTGCCGATCCATGAACAGTTTCGCCAGCACGGCGCCCAGCAAGGCGTCATCCGGGGGATCCAGCGCAACATGGTGGGCACCTTCCACGCGGCTTTGTAAATCGGCCAGCGGCAAATTCCAGAATTTCGGTGCAGGACGCCCGGTCAGCAACAAGGCATGCCCTTGGGACAGGACCAGATTATGCAGGTGAAACAGTGCTTTTTGTCGCTCGGGCTCGTCGGCGATTACCGGCACGTCTTCGACTGCGACCGGTGCGCGAGCGAGGTCAGGAACGTCGTCATAGCGTAGGGCCGCGGCTTGCACGATCCGGCCACCCGTATCGGCAGCCCAGACATGGGCCAGATGTGTTTTTCCAGACCCCGCAGGACCGCTCAGCACCACCTTGTTTCCCGGCCAGGAGGTGGCGGATATCATCGCCACTGCCAGGGCATTGGCAGAAGACACAAAGAAATCCTCGCGCCCCAGCGCAGTTTTAGCCGGCAGATCAAAGCTCAGCTGTCGGGGCATTCACTCGGCTTCCTGGTCCTGGTTTTCCAGGCCGGTATACAGACGGCTGTCGAGGTAGATCGAAGTTCCGAACCGCGCCAACACACCCAAAGCAGCCGCAACGGGAACCGCAATCAGCATTCCGACAAACCCGAACAACGCGCCAAAGACCGACAGGGCCAGCAGCAGCCAGACCGGGTGCAACCCTACCGAATGACCGACCAGCTTCGGGGTCAGAAAGTTGCCTTCGGTCACCTGACCCAATGCAAAAATCCCGGCCACCAGCCCGACATGTGCCCAGTCGCCCCAGAACTGGAACAGAGCCAGTCCAATGGCCAGCGTTCCGCCGATCAGTGCACCAAGATAAGGAATGAACGTCACAAGGCCGGCGATAAACCCGACGATCAGGCCGAACTGAAGGCCTACGATCATCAGCGCCACGGCGTAGTAGGTTCCGAGTATCAAACACACGGTTCCCATGCCACGCACGAACGAGGCCAGAACGTTGTCAATTTCACCGGCAAGCCGCTTGATGGTCGGCGCGTGATCACGCGGCAGAAGCTCTGCGATCCGCGCAATCATGCGATCCCAGTCGAGCAGAAGATATACGGTGACAACCGGCACGATGACCAGCAGGACAACCACGTTGATGGCCGATCCAAGCGAGGCGACGACAGATTGCAGCACATCGCCGGTTTTGGACTTCAGCGTCTCGCCGAGCGACACCAGAAACTGGTGCGAGCTGGAATTGCGATCCAGAATCGACGGGAACTGTTTCTCGATGAAACTGCGCAGCTCCTGAAACAGGCTGGGCAAAACATCGATCAGATCAATCAGCTGGGTGACCAACGCGGGCACAACCATCAGAATTGCCAAAACAAAACCGAATATGCCCACGACCGTTATGATGCCCGTGGCGGCCATGCGCGACAGGCCCAGCTTTTCCAGCCGATCCGCAACCGGGTCCAGGAAGTAGGCAATCGCGCCGCCGATCACGAAAGGCAGCAGGACATCCCCGAGCACCCAAAGAATGAATATGAAAACCGCTGCCGCGATGCCCCAGTATCTGAGCTGATCCTTCACCGGCAAAGCCATGGCGGTCCCCTTGTTGCGGCGTCTTCTGGCGTTCTAGGCCCATGGGCCTGTTTTTTGCAAGCGGTTCATGAACCGGGTTCCCGGATGGGGGATCAGTGCCACAATCAGCGATCCCAGCGATCAAAAGACCCGTACGTCCTGGTGATCGAGTTCCATGTGCAAAGGTGCCAGATCAAAGGCGTCAAACTCTCGGTTGCTTTTCGGTGACTGCGCTGCCGCGATGCCCGCAAGATCTGCGCCGATTAGACCGCGACTCAAGACGACGCCCGCTAGCAGGACCGGTTCGATGACTTTATCGGCAATCGATGCCTCTGAGTTTTTCAGTTTTTGTTGAAATTTGGGAATCTGACCGGCGGGCCAACTGAAAAAACTGATATTCCTCAATTCGCAAAATCGCATGTGCCTGATTGCCCCCGGCCGGGCTTTAGAATAATCACCTTTTTGTTTAAGTCTTACCCGTGAAGGTCAAACAATGCGCCTCAGCCGTTACTTTCTGCCCGTTCTCAAGGAAAATCCGTCCGAGGCTCAAATCGTCAGCCACCGGCTGATGTTGCGCGCCGGGATGATCAAACAGGCCGCTGCGGGTATCTATTCCTGGTTGCCGCTGGGCTTCAAAGTGCTGCGCAAGCTGGAAAACATCGTGCACGAGGAACAGGCGCGGGCAGGGCACATCGCGATCCAGATGCCGATCCTGCAATCGGCCGATCTGTGGCGCGAATCCGGGCGCTATGATGGCTTCGGGCAGGAAATGCTGCGGATGAAGGACAGACATGACCGAGACATGCTGTTCACTCCCACGGCCGAGGAACTGGTGACGGATATCTTTCGTGGACATGTGAACAGCTACAAAGACCTGCCGCTGACGCTCTACCAGATCCAATGGAAGTTCCGCGACGAAATCCGTCCGCGTTTCGGCGTGATGCGGGGCCGCGAGTTCTACATGAAGGACGGCTACAATTTCGACCTGACCAAAGAGGATGCGCTGCACGCCTATAACCGCCATCTGGTTACCTATTTGCGCACCTATGAGCGGATGGGGTTGCAAGCCATCCCGATGCGCGCCGATTCCGGTCCGATTGGCGGCGATTACACCCATGAATTCCTGGTACTGGCAGATACCGGTGAATCCGAGGTTTTCTACGACAGTGCGGTAACCGACCTCACATTTGGCGACCGGGTCATCGACTATGATGATCGGGCGCAATGTCAGGCAATCCTCGAAGAGTTCACCTCGAAATACGCGCGCACGGACGAAACCCATGACGACGCGATGTTCAACGAGATTCCCGAAGAGCGTCGCCGTGTGGCGCGTGGCATTGAGGTTGGCCAGATCTTCTATTTCGGCACCCAATACTCCGAAGCGCTGGGCGCGACTGTACAAGGCCAGGACGGAAAACCGGTCCCGGTTCATATGGGCAGCCACGGCATCGGGGTCAGCCGACTGGTCGGCGCGATCATTGAGGCCAGCCACGATGACAAGGGCATTATCTGGCCCGAAGGTGTCACTCCGTTCCACTGCGGGATCGTCAACCTCAAGCAGGGCGATGATGAGGCTGATGCCGCCTGCGAAACGATTTATTCTGCGTTGACCGCGCTGGGCCTGGAGCCGCTCTACGATGATCGCAACGAACGGGCAGGGGGCAAATTCGCCACCATGGACCTGATCGGTTTGCCCTGGCGCATCACCGTCGGGCCGCGCGGCCTGAAAAACGGCGTCGTGGAACTGACCAGCCGCCGCACGGGTGAAAGCGAAGAGCTCAGCCCCGAAGCCGCCGTCGCCAAGGTCGCCGGGATCTATGAGCAAATCGCCTGATCAATCCGACACGCCGCTGATCTCGGTGATCACGGCGACCTATGATCTGGTGTCACAGGGACGGCAGGACAGCTTTCGCGGCGTCATCGACTGCATGGCGCGGCAAAATTGCAGCCGCGCCGAACACATCATACAGGATGGCGCGTCGATCGACGGCACAGTCGATTTCCTGATGGATGTGAGCCAGAACGCAGACCGTACACGTGTGATCAGCGAGCCGGACAGCGGTTTGTATGACGCGATGAACAAGGGCGCTCAGGCGGCTAAGGGACATTACCTGTTGTTTCTGAACTCCGACGACTCGTTGGCGTCAGACGACATTCTGAACCGTGCGGCAGATCGCCTGGAAAAAACCCGCCCCGATTTTTTGTATGGCTCAACGCTGCGCCGGTTCGACGATGGCAGTGAAAGAGCGGAAAAACGCATGTCGTTGAAGGCCATCCTGCAACGGATGCCGTTTTGCCATAACTCGGTGTTTCTGAAGCGGGACGTGTTCCTCGCCCTCGGTGGCCATGACACGCAGTTTCGCATCGCCGCGGATTACGACCTGATGCTGCGCCTGATCGGGGGCGGATACCAGGGCGAGCGGATGGATGACCCGATATCCCTGTTCTGGGACCGTGGGGCCACCAGTGACGATGCCGCAACCGGCCAAGACTATGCGGGTGTCTGGATGAAATACTATGCGGGTTTCAATTCCGCGCGCCATCTGACCCAGCAGGATTTTGCGGAGTTTTATCGCCGCGGGCACATGCCGCTGAGGTTGATTGTCGAGGTGTTGCGTAACTCGGACACACCCGAACCGATCAAGATTGCCGCTCGTCACAGCCTGTCGAAAACCCTGAGACGTTCGGCACAGTTCTGGCGGAGCTACTAGGCTCCACCGCGTGTCGGCCGCACGGCAAGCACGTCGCCATCGGCTCCGTTGCCCCGGGCGACGACAATCGGACGTCCAAGCCGACGAACAAGATCCCGAAACTCGAACCCAAGAAACCGCAGCCCGCAAACCCGGGCGCCGCTGGTACGGTCGGTAATGCACAACCGCCCTTGCCGGAACGCCAGATCGTATCCTTTGGTTTTCAGAATGTCCGTTAAGTTGGCCCAGCTTGCAGCACTGGCAAAGATCGGCCGGATCGCCGCGCGCAGCAAGGCTGCGGTCTCACAATCTAGGTCTGTTGATGCATTGCGGGCCAAAATCGGGCCCGACCCCTCTGGTCTAGTATAGATATTCATGAGCGACCCCCGCTCTGAAATGTGTTCCCCCGCAGTCAGGGTGACAAAGTTTCTAAAAATAAGCAAAAAGCGAAATAAAGTTGCTTAATAAATGTTGCATTTTGAGTTCAGTGACTCACGCAATGCCTGCATTGACTTCATAGCTGAAACAATCGGCATCTGTCTGTGATTGACTTCACAACCTGAGGTATCGTGCGCTGGCCTCGAGGACTACTTCTGTGTGTTCGGCATACATGCCTGATTCGCTTTTTGCGCGCGTCAGGAACAATTGACCCGACTGGATCAGGTGATACAGGAGGGCAAAGCGGCCAGAAGGAATATGCGTTTTGCTGAGCTTTTCCACCATCGTTTATTCCAAAGATTTCCCCCTGCTCAAACTTCAGGCCATGTCCTTCGCCCGGTTTGTCGCCCCTGACCAAGTCGCATCCATCCACGTGATCCTGAACGACGTTGACGAAACCACCCTTCGACACAAAGTCGAGCCGATCCTTTCCGACTATGGGCCGTTGCGATCCAAGGTGCAGGTTCTGAGCGGTGATGACGTTTTACTGGGACCGGGCCATAGTACGCGCAGGCCATTGCGCGATCGGGTCCTGATTGAAAACCGTTGTCGTCTCCCGCTGATCCGAAAACGGGGATGGCGCGGCAACAATGGATACAGGGCGCAGCAGGTGTTGAAGCTTGGGGCCGCGCGTGTCGCGGCGTCTGAGAACATGGTCATACTGGATACCAAGAACCTGTTTTTGCGTCCCTTTGACGAAGAAGAGTTCTTTTCGACAACAGGTGCGGCCCGTATCTCGTTCATCGACGTCAAAAGCGACTATCACCAAAACTGGTTTTGCCAGAGTTTGGATGCACTGGGTGTGGACCGCCCGGATTTGTCTCAATGCCAGACCACGACTTTTTCGACGCCGTTTCCGGTGCGCAGGTCCCTTATCCTTGGGCTGTTGGACGAGATAAATGCACGCTACGGGTCCGTTCAGTCCTTGTTTGCCTCGCGCAGGCGTCCGTCGGAATTCATGCTGTTGAATGCGTTTTGCCTGAAAACTCCAGCCGGATATGCCCCTTGGTTCGAACACGCCCATCCCCAGAATATCGGATTGTGGCCGACATATTCGCAAGACGAACTGGCGGACCTAGTTTCTCAACTGGAAAAACCCGAACCGCTGAGCCTTGGATTGCACAACCGGGCGATCTCGAACTTACCGGATGACCTGCGCCAAAAGGTCTTCGCGGCCTTGGAGGCGAGGGGAATATGCGGTCGGACTGAGGCAGAGATGGTGCTAAAGGAAACCTCGGCGCTCTAGGGCTGAGAGCACCGCACAGTCTGACAACCGGGTTGACCATCCGGTAAAATGCCGAAAGGGTCGCCGCGATCTATTAACCGGAGCAGGCATGGCCAACACACCCCCGCCCTTTGCGCCATTTGAATGGAAAATAGCCTGGCGGTATCTACGCGCGCGCCGTGCCGAAGGTGGCGTCAGCGTTATGACGTGGATCTCCTTGATCGGCATTACGCTGGCGGTGTTTGCCTTGATTGCCACCTTGTCCGTACGGTCCGGTTTCCGCGCAGAGTTCGTGGGCACAATTCTGGGCGCCAACGCTCATGTCACGGTCTATTCGTCCGGCGAGATTGATGCGCAGGGGCGCGTTGATCGTACGATCTCCGATTACGAAAACATGTCGTCCCGCATTGCGGGGGTTGCAGGGGTCGAACGTGTCGCGCCGTTGGTCAAGGGGCAGGTCCTAATCACCAATCGCGACCGCAGCAGCGGGGTCGAAGTGTTTGGAATTCGGCCCGATGATCTGCGCGACTTGCCCGGTGTCGCCCAAAGTGAACAGGCCACGGGGGATCTGTCCCAGTTTGTGACAGGTGAAGACGTCATCGCCATCGGCTCGGGCGTCGCGCGCAGTATCGGCGCCACGGTCGGCGACACGGTCAAGCTGACATCGCCAAACGGCGTCAAAACGGCGTTTGGCACGTCGCCGCGCGTCAACGCCTACCGCGTCGTCTACGTCTTTTCCGCCGGGCGCTACGACATCGACCGCACGCGTGTCTACATGCCGTTTTCCCAAGCCCAGAGCTTTTTCAATCGCGAAGGCGTGGCTGATGAGATCGAAGTCATGGTGGCGCGCCCCGAAGATCTGGGTCCAATCCTGATCCCGATCCTGGAGGCCGCCGGGGACCGCAGCCAGATCTGGACGTGGCAGGATGCCTCGGGCGGTTTTCTGAGGGCGTTGGAGGTTGAAGACAACGTGATGTTCATCATCCTCTCGATCCTCGTTCTGATCGCCGCCATGAATATCGTTTCGGGCCTGATCATGCTGGTCAAGAACAAGGGACGGGATATTGGCATTCTGCGCACCATAGGGCTGAGCGAAGGATCAGTGTTGCGCGTCTTTTTCATCTGCGGTGCGTTCACGGGACTCATCGGAACCGCGATGGGGGTTCTTTTGGGGTGCCTGTTTGCCATCTATATCGACCCGATCTTTTCGTTCGTGAATTTTGTCATGGGCGGCGGGGTCTGGGATCCGGCCATTCGGGGCATCTATGCGCTGCCGGCCGAGCTACATCTGTCGGACGTGCTCAAGGCGGTCGGGTTGTCTCTGGGCCTGTCATTCTTTGTCACCTATTTCCCGGCCCGCCGTGCGGCGCGTCTGAATCCGGTCGAGGCGTTGCGCTATGAATGATGTGGCGATGCGTCTGAGCGGCCTGACCAAAACCTACCTAAAGGGCACGCCGGGTGAGGTTCAGGTGTTACGCGGTGCCGATTTCGAACTGCGCTCGGGCGAGGCCGTGGCGCTGGTCGCGCCTTCGGGGGCCGGCAAATCGACATTGCTGCATATCGCCGGCTTGTTGGACACACCCGACGCCGGAACGGTCGAGATCGGTGGACAGGACCTGTCTGGAAAGGGGGACCGGACTCGCACCGCCTTGCGCCGGCAGGACGTGGGATTCGTCTACCAATTCCACCATCTGTTGCCCGAGTTCACGGCGCTTGAAAACATCACCCTGCCGCAACTGGCCAACGGCGTTTCCGAGGGTGCCGCGCAGGACCGTGCCATGCGCTTGCTGGAACGCGTCGGAGTTGCACCGCGGGCCAGCCATCGCCCGGCGGCCTTGTCGGGCGGCGAGCAGCAGCGCGTGGCTTTTTGCCGGGCGCTGGCCAACAAACCGCGGGTCCTTCTGGCGGACGAACCAACGGGCAATCTGGACCCGGATACATCCGATCAGGTGTTCGACGCGCTCATGTCACTTGTGCGCGACGAGGGGCTGTCGGCGCTGATCGCCACGCACAACCTTGAACTGGCGGGGCGGATGGACCGGGTGGTGCGGCTGGAGGGCGGAGTGCTCAGGCCAGTTGAGTGATTGCAACGCCGACGGCCATGACGGCAATTCCGCCTGCGCGCATCCATGTCAGCGGGGTGATTTGCGCGCCAAACAGCCCGAAATGGTCAATGGCCGCAGTACTGATCAATTGCCCAAGCAGCACAAAGAACACTGCGTTGCCGACACCGAAATGCGGGGCGACATGCGTGATCGACAGGACATAAAAGGCAATGAGCACGCCCGCCAGCAACAGGTGCTTTGGCGCCTGTGCAACTTTCGCGAGTGCCTCGAACCCCGGAAACAGCAGCATCACTGCCGCCGACGCACCAAAGGCGATGGCAAACAGGATGACCGCTGCCGTGGTCGGCGAGCCGATCAGTTTTCCGAGGGCTGCGTTGAGGGCGGCCAGGATTGGCACCCCGATTCCGGCGGCCAGCATGATGGCTGCGTATTGTGTCATTGCCCAAACCCTCTGCGCCGATTTCGTTGATCTGGATCATTGCGCCTGTGTGCCCGCCGGGCAAGCCTGTAAATGTCAATCTTGACAGGAGGATGCGATGATTAAGGGGATACTTGGTGCTGCGTCGATCGGACTTGCGGTGACGGCATCACATGCTGCGTGGGGGCAAGACGTGGAGACGGGCGCCGAACTTTATCGGCACTATTGCGCGACGTGTCACGGGCTTGATGCAACCGGGCAGGGCCCAATGGCCAGCGTCCTCATCATCCAGCCAACGAACCTGAGAATGCTGGCGGGCGATGACGGTGTTTTCCCGACGGCCCGCGTGGTCGCCCGGATCGACGGGCGTGATCCTCTGGTCAGCCATGGCAGCCCGATGCCGGTCTATGGTCCGTATTTCGAAGGTCAGGACACATCAATGAAAACACCTGCCGGTCAACCGATCCTGACCAGTCAGCCCATCGTGGATCTGGTTACCTACCTGCAAACACTGCAGGAGAACTGACCCGTCAACTGCAGATGCCCTGAACCTTGGCTCCGCTCCATGGGATCACCACATCTTTCTCGCGATTGCCTTTAGGGAGCTGTTCCAGGTCGAAATGCACGCTCAGCATGTCGTGAAGCCTTTGGGTGCGCTCTGCGCCCGGATCAAGCGCGCGGCAGCACACGTACTCCTCGACAATCGCGCCTTGCTGTTCGAACCCGTAGGACAGGAAATCCGGGGACGTGTCCAGATCAAATAGGTAAGGGTCCTTGCGTCCGCCATGCTCGGCAGCCGCACGCAACGGGTGATACCCGGTCGTCTTGCGGTTCTGCCATTGCCAGACATGGGTCAGTTCATGGGCCAGCAACATCGCCGCGATCAGGTTCATCTCCTCTGGGTACTCCGACATATAGTCTTCAAGATACCAGTCGCGGGTGAAATAGACCTTGTTGAACAGGGCAACTGCCGCCGGTTTGCCGGTCACCATGCCGTCTTCTATCGGCGGCAGGATGCGCTCGCGACACGCAAGCCGGGGTCGGGCCTCACGGAAGTAGGTTATCGGTGCCACCGGCGCACCCTCGACCAGACGCACGCGATCCAGATTCAGCGTTTCGCCCTGAACGGTATCCGCAAAGGCGCGCTCGTGATCGGTCAGCGGACGACCACAGGACGCAACCAACAAAAGGGCCAGGAACAACACACGGATAGCCATGGCGGTGAGCCTAAAGGGATGAGCGGAGACCGCAAACCGTTTTCAAAGGCTCATCGCCAGAACTCGGCTGATTTCGGTCAGCGATCGACCGGACTGATCCATCCAGGTGTTGAAGGCTTGCTGAACGGAGGTCATCGCTTTTTTGGAGGTTGCGGCCTTGTCTATGACCCCTTCGGCAACCAACCGTGCCGTCACATCCTGCGATAGGATAAAGCTGTCCCGCCCGGCAAACCGCATCGCAAACTGGGCAGAGGCACTGCCCAGGCGCGAGCCGCGCTTGGCGAGCATGGCCAATAGTCCGATGTAGTCCGTCGAGGGCCAGCCCCCCAACACCTGACCCGCGCCACCTTCTTCCCGCAATTCCAGAAGAAAGGCCGCATTGTCACGCACTGTAGCGATCTTTGTGCCGTTGCGTACAATACGGGTGTCCTGCAACAAGGCGTCGAATTTCTCGTCATCCATAAAGGCGCATCGGCCAACATCGAACCCGTCAAACGCGGCCTCAAATCCATCCCACTTGTTCTCTATGACCTTCCAGTTGAAACCTGCCTGAAACACGCATTTCGTGATGATGGACAGCCAGCGATCTTCCGGCATCGCGGCAAGTTCGGTCGTTGACTTGGGTTTGGTCAGCTTGCCGTCCAACGCGTCCGGTCCGCCGTGGCGCTTTGCTGCAATCTCATAGATCTCGTCAAAGTGGTGCATTGCAATTTCCCTTCGGAGTCCGAGTTTCGGTGATTGTGTCAGGAAGGCAAGGAGAAACCAGTTCACACACGATGAGCGCCGGTCGCGTGTTTTATATTGACTAGTCAATCAATATCCCCCTAACCTTCCGGGTTAGCGAAGCCGGGTGGGTGTGATTTGGTCAAATGGGGACGCAGCGGCAGGAGCGGTCCGAAAGAAGCGGCGTTCCGGGGCGACTGTTCCCTTTCCTTTTTTGGCCAAATTTGTGCATGCTGCGACAGGTGCCGCTTTGACAGATTTCCCTCGGTTGGCGTCGCATCGCTAGCCGGGACAAAGAGAATGAAACAGGGAGAAAAAAACATGAAAAAACTGAGTTTAAGCCTATTGGCCCTTGCGGTTGCTGGATCGGCGCAGGCGGCGGACATGGGTGCCGTGGACGAACCGATCAAACTGGCGATCAACGAATGGACGGGACAGCACGTGACCACGCATGTCGCGGGTGAGATGCTCAAGGCCGCTGGATACAATGTTGAATATGTCACCGCCGGTATGATGAACCAGTTCCAGGCGTTGGCAGACGGCGACATTGATGCGACGCTGGAAATCTGGTCGTCGAACGTGTCTGACGAATACGCCAAGAAGATCGATGAAGGCACCGTCGTAGAAATCGGAGATCTCGGGCTGGATGCCAAGGAAGGCATTGCCTACCCGGCGCATGTGGCGGACCTGTGTCCTGGCTTGCCGGCCTGGGAGGCCTTGAAAGACTGCGCACAGGTCTTTGCCACGGCTGAGACGCTGCCCGGTGGCCGTCTGGTCGACTACCCGGCCGACTGGGGTACTCCCGGGGCGGACCGTATGACCGGATTAGAGTTGCCGTTCAAGGCGGTTCCGGCGGGGTCCGAAGGCGCTCTGATCGCCGAACTGCGCGCCTCGACCGAGCGCAAATCGCCGCTTTTAATCACGTTCTGGCAACCGCACTGGGCAATGTCCGCCTATGACGTGCAGTTTGTTGATTTGCCAGCAGGGGAAGAGGCCTGTTTCAGCGACCCGGCCTGGGGTCCGAACCCCAATGCTGTGAATGACTGCGACTTTTCCCCGTCGCGCATCTTCAAGGCGGGGTGGAGCGGCATGGAAGAGAAATGGCCTGCCGCCTACGAAATCCTGACCAACTACCAGTTGGCGGTCGAAGATCAGCAACCCATGATGGGTGCGATCGATGTTGACGGCGGTCAGGTCGAAGAGGTCGTGGCCGCATGGATGTCGGAAAATGAGGACAAATGGCGTCCGGTTGTCGACGCAGCCACGCAGTAAGGTCGCATAGGTGACCGAGACGATGACGCCAGCCATCGCCTGCCAGAATCTCTGGCAGGTCTTTGGTCCCGGCGCTGACAAAGCTCTGACCGACGCGCTGTCTCGGTCAGGGAACGACGCGGACAAGGCCGCCGCAGACCTGCGCGAGAACGGTTTTATTCCCGCGGTTCAGGATGCCAATTTCGAGGTCAAGGACGGCGAGCTTTTCGTCATCATGGGCTTGTCCGGGTCGGGCAAGTCTACGCTGATCCGCTGTATCTCGCAATTGCTGCCGGGAACTGGCGGTGAGATTCGTGTGGATGGCGAAAACGTTGTTGGTGCCTCAAAGAAAGCCCTGACGGAACTACGCCGAAAAAAGCTGGGTATGGTGTTCCAGCATTTCGGTTTGTTTCCACATATGACCGTCGCGGAAAACGTGGCTTATCCTCTGCGCGTTCAGGGTGTTGGCAAGGCGGAACGACTTGCGCGGGCACAGGAAGTGATTTCTCTGGTCGGTTTGGACGGGCGCGAAGACAGTTTCCCGCGCCAGCTCTCTGGCGGGCAACGCCAACGTGTCGGAATCGCTCGATCCCTGGCCGTGAATCCCGATATCTGGTTTCTGGACGAGCCGTTTTCGGCGCTCGATCCGCTCATCCGCCGCCAGCTTCAGGACGAGTTCCTGCACATTCAGGCGACCCTGAAGAAATCCATCGTGTTCATTACCCATGATATTCAGGAGGCACTGAAACTGGCCGACCGGATTGCGATCATGCGGGATGGCAAGATTGTCCAGATCGGAACGCCGACAGATATCGTCCTGCGTCCCGTAGATGACTACGTGCGCGAGTTTTCCAAGGACGTTGCCAAGGGCCAGCATGCCAAAGTCGCCTCGGTCATGCGGGATCGCGACAGTGATTGTGGGCCGGACGATCCGGGGCTGACGACCGGGATGACGCTGGACTCGGCGCTGGCCAGTTGCATGGAGTTATACGAGCCGGTCCCGGTGCGGGACGCGAGTGGCGAAATCGTTGGTACCGTTCATCCTTCTGATCTGGCTGCCGCCCTGCAGGTGGACGAGACATGACTGCCGTCACCGATATCCCCGGGCAACAGGCGCAGCGGCTGACAGCGGGCGCACAGGCTGCGCTGATCACCGTGGTTGTGGGCGCGCTTTGCCTCTCGCTGGAAGGCATCGCACCTTGGCTGATCAAATGGCCCACTGCCTGGGAATTGCCGGTGACCGAATGGGTTGGTGCGTTTCTGGATTGGTTCCTGAACGGCATCAAACCAGCGGCGCGGCTGTTCTCGGACCTGATGGCCTATCCGATGAACTGGGCGAATTTCGTGTTGGGCAATACCCCATGGCCCATTCTGATCGGAATTGTCACGGCTTTGGGCTGGTATCTGGGCGGTTTGCCGATGGCCGCTTTGGGGTTCCTGGGGCTGAGCTTTGTGTTGGCTTCGGGTTATTGGGCCGAAAGCATGAACACATTGGCGCTCGTCGCCGTTTCAGTCCCTGTGGCGCTGATCATGGGCGGGGCCATCGGTATCCTCGCCAATGAGGTACCAAGGGTGAAATCCTTCGTGCAGGCCGTGCTGGACGTCATGCAGACGGTCCCGACCTTTGCTTATCTGACGCCTTTGCTTCTGCTGTTCGGCTTTGGACCAGTTGTGGGGCTGATCGCCTCGGCGATTTACGCCGCACCACCAATGGCGCGCAATGTGATGCTCGGGCTTGAACGCGTTGAGCCCGAGATCAAAGAGGCCGCCATCATGTCCGGCGGCACGCGGTTCCAGCAGCTGTTTCAGGTCGAGATTCCTGCGGCGACCACCCAGATCATGGTCGGCGTGAACCAGTGCCTGATGGCCGCTTTGTCCATGGTCATCATCGCCGCAGTCATTGGTGGCTTTAACGATATCGGATGGGAGGTCCTGCTGACCATGCGCAAGGCACAGTTCGGCGAATCGCTGATGGCTGGCCTCGTGATTGTGGTGTTTGCCGTAGTGATTGACCGCATGAGCGGCACGCTGGCGACCGAACGCAAACGCTACGATCAACGTGTGGTCTGGGCAGTATTGGCCTTTGCGGTGGGGATCTCAGCCGTATTCTGGGCGTGGCTGCCGAACCCGGCGGGACTGACCCTGCTGGACCCGGTGGCCCAAGCCGTGGACAGTGGATTGACCGCGTTCACGCAGAACAATGGCCCCTGGCTGGACGCACTCAAGAACAATTCGCTGTTCTACGTGCTGCTGCCGCTTCGGATTGGTCTGGACCAAGCAGTTCTGCCTTTTACATGGGGCTTCCAGTGGGCGCCTGCCATGAGCTATGGCCTCTTCGCGGTCGGTGCGGTCATTGCCCTGTTGATGACCTGGCGCGGGCACATGACCGGTGGCTTGGTCGTCCTGATCCTGATCGGCATGCTGGAAACCGGCATCGCCAACCTGCCGTGGCCCTTCGTTCTGACCGGCGCCGGAGCGCTGGCTTGGGTCGCCGGAGGCTGGCGTTTGTCTGCCCTGTCAGTGGGATTGCTCTGCACGATCCTGATCTCTGGCCTGTGGGAGAGGGCGCTTTTGTCACTCTACCTCAGCGGCGCGGCGGTGTTTTCCTGCGCTGTGATTGGCGGGATGATCGGATTGGCCAGTGCGGTGTGGGAACCCGTTTGGAAAGTCGTCCGGCCGATTTGCGACATGCTGCAGACAATCCCTCTGTTCGTCTTCCTGATCCCGGTTCTGATGGTGTTTCAGATCGGCGAGTTTTCGGCCTTTCTGGCGATCTGTGCCTATGCCATCGTTCCGATGATCCGTTACACACGCCACGGGTTGGTCAACACACCAGATGAAATGATGGAAGCCGCCATTTCCAGCGGCGCAACCGACTGGCAAATCATGCGCGATGTCCGCGCGCCGTACGCCGCGCCGACCATTCTGCTGGGGCTGAACCAGACGATCCTGTATGCCTTTGCCATGCTGGTGATCGCCGCGCTGATCGGCACCACCGGTCTGGGACAATCAATCTACCTCGCGCTGGGGCAGGCGGATGTCGGCCTTGGCATCTCGGCTGGCGCTGCGATGGCAATCCTCGCGCTGATCGCCGACCGCATGGTGCAGGGCTTTGCCGAAGAACGGCGCAAGGCTTTGGGTCTTTAACCACGGGGCAGGGGTGGTTTTCCGCCCCTGCCAAATTTGATTTTGGACAAGGACCAACCGCGCAGCGCAGTTTACACCGGGCGACAACAGGTTCGGAGACAATCATGGCCGGCTGGGGCGTATTCCTTGCAGCACTCGTTACTTTTCTGCTCAGCCATGTCATTCCCGTACGTCCGGGGGTGCGGGGCTGGTTGATCAATACCTTGGGCCGCACAGGGTATTTCACGGCCTATTCCCTGTTATCGCTGATGGTGTTAGCGTGGCTGATCATCGCCGCCACACATGCTCCTTATGTTGAGATCATTCCGCCTTTCCCCTTCTTGCGCTGGGTGCCTTTGCTGATCATGCCGCTGGTCTGCTGGCTGGCCCTTGCAGGGTTGGCCACGAATAACCCGTTTTCGTTTGGTGGCTTAGGCCGAGCGCCCTTTGATCCTGACGAACCCGGTGTCCTGCGCACCACACGCCATCCTATCCTCGCAGCCCTGATGTTGTGGGCAATTGCGCATCTGGTGGCCAATGGCAGCCTGTCCCATGTCATCCTGTTCGGGCTGTTTGCGGGGTTCGCGGCGATGGGTATGGCACTGATTGATCGCCGCAAAGCGCGCGAGATGGGGGTCGAGTGGGCCCGACTGACACGTAACACGGCGCGGCTGTCGCTGCGGGCGCCACGTCCCTGGCCACGCCCCTGGATATGGCTGGCAACGATTGCCGTTTTCTTGGCTCTTCTGCACCTGCACGCACCTGTGATCGGTCTGTCTCCGCTGCCATAAGGTGGGGAGTGGTCGAGCAGGGTCCGGCGTGCTATCTGAACTGTCACCATTAGGACTTCGGGGGACCCCAATGTATCTGGCCTATGTCACGACAACGGATCGAGGCGCAACCGACCGCCTGTTGAGTGCGGTTGCTGAACGGCTGTTGACGTCGGGCGCACGCTTGGCGGGGGTGGTACAAACCAACACCGAATGCACCGACAGCAGCAAATGCGATATGGATGTGCGGGTCTTGCCGCACGGGGAAACGATCCGCATCTCGCAATCGCTGGGTGCTCACTCCCGTGGTTGTCGATTGGATCCGGCGGCACTTGAACAGGCCGTTGGATACGTCACCGCTTCACTGGCGGATGATCCGCAACTGCTGATCATCAATAAATTCGGCAAGCACGAGGCAGACGGGCGCGGCTTTCGCCCGGTGATTGCCGAGGCTTTGGCACAGGACATTCCGGTTCTGGTTGGTGTAAACGATCTGAACAGTGCCAAGTTCCGGGAATTCACCGGGGGTGAGGCGGAGCAACTGTCTGCGGATATCGAGGTCATCGCAGACTGGTTTGATCGGGTGACTGCGCAGCGCGCTGCGGCGTGAACGGACTTCACGTGGCCCATTCACCTGAGCTGCATCCCTTTCTGGCAAGTGCACGAGTGTAATCCGCGGCAGCGGGGAGCGGTTGCCTGCGGATGAATTTGGCAGGCATGCCAGACGAAGGTCATCAGGTGTCCGCCGTGCTTTACTTCGAAAGACCCGAGGCGGCATTGCCTTTGAAGTCCGTGATTAGGTCACCGAATTCGGGCAAACTGGAATAGGTGCGCATCGCACGAAACCTCGTTCAGCCACAGGTGATAGATGAAGCAGAAGGAATGCGTAGTTTCTCAACTCAAAAGCACTGGTTTCTTTCGACTTTGTGTTACAGTTTGGACTGAGTGATAACCGACAATTTGTCGGGGTCTTGCGTTCAGAGGATTGCAAATGAAAAAAGTCATTATTCTCGCTTCACTGTTATTGGTCTCGGCCTGCGACGTTCCTCCTCCCACCCCGGAGCAGGAAGCGAGCATTCAAAAGGAGCAGGAAAGTTTGGACCGGCAACAACTGGAACTCCAGTGTTTCGACGGAAATCAAAAGTCTTGCGATGATTTGCAGAAACTTCGCGAGATTGATGAAGTAGGAGAGGTCCTAAATGAAGCCGCCAGTGGCTGACTGGCCGAGCCGAATTCTCTAAGACCCTTTCAAGACGCTTGAACCCAATCGCGCAGGCAACTGCCGTTTGGTAATGTCTGTCTGTGTGGCAGCCAAGGACCTGAAACCAGTTGGCTTGATACTCGGTATGCAAACCCTGAGAGGTGGGAAGCGCGCGGTCTATCATCTGCACAGCGCGCCAAACCTCGGATCAGGTCAAGGCAACCCTGCCGTTTTACGTGGACGTGAACCTGTACTCCGGCAGCATGAAAAGGCGGGGGAGTGGGTCAGAACTGCGGTACAGAACGTCATTGATCTTAAACGATAATTTATGAAGATGGTGGGCGACCCTGGAATCGAACCAGGCGTGCGTCTCCGCGAGGGAGTTACAGTCCCCTGCCACACCTTGCGGCCTGTCGCCCACTGTCAGGCGTTGCACCTGACGTGGAGGCGTGATTACTAGCGCTCTAAAGGAGCGTCAACAGGAAATTTCCGCCGTCGCACAGGAAATCAATCCCCCGGCCCGGAGGCCCAGAAAATGAAAAAACCCAAGTGGGTCGTCGAAAAGGAACAGGCGCGTAAAGCGGCCGCGTCCGAGACGGTTTGGCTGTTTGGCTTACATGCGGTTCGGGATGCACTGATGAACCCCAAACGGCAGAAACTGCGCCTGATCGTAACCCGGAATGCACAGGACAAGTTGACCGACGCCATTGCGTTTTCCGGGATTGAGGCCGAGATGGCCGATCCACGGAAGTTCACCGCACCAATTGATCCCGGCTCTGTCCATCAGGGGGCCGCGCTCGAAGTCAAACCGCTGGATTGGGGTGGGCTGGTCGAGAACTGTATCGGGCGTGAAAACCCGCGTGTCATTCTGCTGGATCGGGTCACCGACCCGCACAACGTTGGGGCAATCCTGCGGTCGGCCGAGGTGTTGGGGGCCAGCGCGGTGATCGGCACCCGCCACCACTCTGCACCGGAGACGGGTGCGTTGGCCAAAACGGCCAGCGGTGCGTTGGAACGCCAGCCTTATTTGCGTGTCCGAAATCTGGCGGATGCGATTCTCGAACTTCAGGACATGGGTTTTCTGGTTCTGGGCCTCGACGGTGAGGCACAGGAAACGATCGAGGCCACTCTAGGGGACCAGCGGGATCGTCCCGTTGCACTTGTGCTCGGAGCCGAAGGGCCAGGATTGCGACAAAAAACCAAGGAAACGGTGGATCATCTGGTGAAAATTGACGCAGTCGGCGGGTTTGGGTCCCTGAACGTTTCAAATGCGGCCGCAATCGCCCTATATGCGTCTCGGCACAGATAACGGGAGAGCGCTATTTCAGGTCCGTCCAAAATCGCAACCTGCTGTTATTGCGGGACACGTGCCGCGCTGGTTCTCAAAGGCAAGCAGCGTCACGAACTCAGCTGTTCCAGTTGCGGCGCGCCGTTGCACAACCTCAAGATGCTGCCAAAACGCAAGGTGGACAGCAACAAATACGTGCGGGACAAATCGGTTCGAAACATGCCCCACAAATCAAAACGCAAGAAGAAGAAAAGAAGCCTGTTCTCACATGTTCTGGATGAGGCGTGGGACGTCATCGAGGACATCTTTGACTGACCTCGGCTTTTGGCGACACGGGCGTTCACAACCGCGTCAACGGGGGTGTCATATCGCCGAAAAAGTTGCAGGTTGAGGGTCTGAAATCCTAACCCTGTATCTGTGATGCTGACCCGACGTTCCCTTTTTGGCGCGCTGACCGCCCTTTTTCTTGGTTCTGCCGTTCATGCGCAGGACAAGCCTGTCTACTTTGTGACCGACGGAGCCGCGATGGCAGGATATGATCCCGTATCCTACTTTGAAGGTGACGTTCCCATGCGCGGCCAGCCCGAGATTGCCGTGATGTGGAAAGGGGCGTTGTGGTTCTTCGCATCGCAGGAAAACCGGGAGCTGTTTGAAAGCAACCCGCGCGCCTTTGCGCCGCAGTTCGGCGGCTATTGTTCCTACGGGATGGCGCTTGGAGTACTTGAAAGCACGGATCCGATGGCCTGGCAGGTGATCGATGGCAGGCTGTATCTGACCCATTCGCCGGTGATCGAGCAAATCTGGCGCGAGGATCGCAGCGATTACATCCATATGGCCGAGGAAAACTGGCCGGGTATTCTGTATCGGGAATAGGGCAAGTTCCGCCGTTTGTGAAAAGTCATCACAAAAAAGAGCGGCCCCTCTTTTTTTTAACCAAATCATGCTTAAATGTCACAGTGACCGCGGAACGGAACTGCCGCGGGTCATTTCACTGTCCCTCGTTCCAAAACTTGCGCCCAAGGTTTCTTGGGCGCTTTTTTCTTGTCTGAACCATGCCTAAGGTAAGCGCATGCCTGAGTATTCCGACGATTTTCTCAAATCCATCCTGCAGCGCACAAAAACGGTTGCAGTTGTGGGCGTATCGATGAATCCGGTTAGGCCCAGCTACTACGTGGCGCGATATTTGTCGCTGAAAGGGTACAACGTCATCCCGGTGAATCCGGGTCACGCGGGAAAAGAGCTTTTTGGCCGGACGGTTCAGGGTGCACTGTCAGACATAACAGAGCCCGTTGATATGGTTGACATATTCCGCAAGTCAGAGGCCGTACCGCCCATCGTCCACGACGCATTGGACGCCTTCCCGGCGCTGCGAACGATCTGGATGCAAATCGGCGTTGAGAACAACCAAGCCGCAGCACAGGCAAAGGCGCGCGGGGTCGACGTGGTTATGAACCGATGTCCCAAAATCGAATATCAACGGTTGTTTGGAGAGTTGCGCATGGGCGGGTTCAGCACCGGGATCATTTCGTCCAAACTGTAGCGGTTTACCCGCCGGCATAGGGTTTCAGCCGGGCCACCTGTTCCTGACGCCGCTTCTCCAGAACCACCTCACGCGGCACCCAGTCGTACCGTGTGTCCTCAAGCAAGGGCGACCAGAACAGTACCCCGCCATAGCGCCACGGGTCCAGAACCACGCCTTCATACAACGTGTCGCCGTTTCGGCTGATAATCGCCGTGCTGTGATCGATTCGGAACGGGTTGTCCGCATTGGCGATGGCGCGGTGGAGTGTGAGGGTCTTGAAGTTTTCTTGCCTCAATCGGCGTTCGATGTCTTCAGCCCAGTGCCAGCACAACCCCCGCGGGCGCAACCCGTTATTCACCTTTGTGTTGTGGATCAGTGGCGGGTCAGTGATTTCGTACTCCTTTACCAACTGGGCGGTATAGGCATAGGCAATCTTTGCTGCGCGATCTGCCTCCGCTGGGTCCACGTCCGGTCCGAGACTGCGTATTTCAGCAGCCAGCCTTTGCACTTCTTGACCGTCCGAGGGTGGTGGTGTCGCGCAAGCGGCCAACAACAGACCGCACAAAAGCATCAGCGCAAATGCAAAACGTCGGAACACTTGGGCCATCCCCGTTGTGAGTGCGCCGGAGCGCTCTGACAGTCGATTATATGCGGTGTGCCGACGCGACGAAAGCCCGGGTTCTAGGTTTGCGGGCGCGCAGCCTTTTCGTTGATCCCACTTGTTCCCTGGCGCCCCGCAAGTTCTTTCAGAACGGACTCCAGAGACACATCGCGCGCAGCGAGCATGACCAGCAGGTGGTACAGAACGTCTGCTGCTTCGGCCGTTAACCTGTCCTGATCGCCTTTGACGGCCTCGACGATGGCCTCGATGGCCTCTTCTCCGAACTTCTCGGCACATTTTTCCGGTCCTTTGGCCAACAGCTTGGCTGTCCAGCTGGACTCGGGGTCGGCACCTTTGCGGGCTTCGATCGTTGCGGCCAGATCGTGCAGAATACTCATGTCAGCCTCATGGGGATACCGGCGGCGGCCATATGCTCCTTGGCCTCGCGAATGGTGAACTCGCCAAAATGAAAGATCGACGCGGCCAGAACCGCGCTTGCCCCGCCTTCGGTCACACCTTCGACAAGATGATCCAGGGTGCCAACCCCGCCCGAAGCGATCACCGGCACGTCCACTGCATCCGAGATTGCGCGGGTCAGCGGAAGATTGAACCCGGCCTTTGTGCCGTCGCGATCCATCGAGGTCAGCAGGATTTCACCCGCGCCCTTGGCGACCACCGTTTTGGCAAACTCGACGGCATCGATACCGGTTGGCTTTCGCCCGCCATGCGTGAAGATCTCCCACTTTCCGGGGCTGACGGTCTTTGCGTCGATTGCACAGACGATACACTGGCTGCCGAACTGGTCGGCCGCCTCGGCCACGACATCCGGATTGGCGACGGCAGCCGAGTTGAAACTGACCTTGTCCGCCCCCGCCAGCAGCAGGGCGCGCACGTCATCCTTGGTCCGCACACCGCCGCCCACGGTCAGCGGAACAAAGCACTGCTCTGCAGTGCGTTGCACGACATCAAACATGGTCCCGCGATTTTCATGGGTGGCGTGGATGTCCAGAAAGCAGATCTCGTCCGCCCCCGCCGCGTCATAGGCCTTGGCCGATTCCACCGGGTCTCCGGCATCCCGCAGGCCGACAAAATTGACGCCCTTGACCACACGGCCATCGGCGACATCCAGACAGGGAATGATACGGGTTTTCAGCATACGCCTTCCTTTGTTGCCGCACCTGTACCGGCAAAGCCCCGCCGATGCCAGACTTGTGATTGCCAGTCGACTTAAACCTGTGAAAACTGTCCCCAAATTCATCAGGAGATCAATGAGATGCGTAAACTCATTTTGACAACGGCATTTATTCTCGGAGGAGCTGTCGCAGCGATGGCGGACGATGACATCATCAAGATCAACACCGACAAATCTGTGTCCGAGGCTTTGGACGCACTGGAGGCTGCCGTCGGAAATGCGGGTGCGACCGTTTTTGCCCGTGTGGACCACGCGGCAGGGGCGGAAAAGGTCGGCATGACTATCCCGGCCAATCAGGTGCTGATCTTCGGCAATCCGGCGCTTGGCACACCCGCCATGCAGATCGATCCACGCGCAGGTCTGTTCCTGCCGCTCAAGGTGCAGGCCTATGAGGACGAGAACGGTCAGGTCTGGCTGGCGTATGAAGACCCCAAGGAAACCATGGATGAGCTTGATGCGGTCGAGAATTCTCCGGTCATCGAGAAAATGCGCGGCGCGCTGGCCAAGCTGACCGCCGCCGCAGCGGGGTAACCGAAATCAAATCAGGGGCTTGCGCGGCTGACCCGCGCAAGCGCGTTCCGGGCGATCAAGATGTGAAACGGCAGGATCAAGGCCAGATACAGCCGTCCCCCCAGATTGTGCCGGTGCACCCAGGTGGCCAATGAAACGCGACCACCTTCGGAATGGACCGACACCCGGAAATCCAGATGGCGATCGTTGAACCCCGCGATCACTTCTGTCCCGTCGTCGTGTTCAACCGGAAAAATACCGACCTTATCCTCAGCAGCGGGTCCGGATTTGCTGATCCCAAACGGCGCAACCAGAAGGCCGCGCAAGCGGACCAGCGCCATGGCCCAGCCCGGGAAAGAGGTGATGATTTCCGCTGCTGGTCGCGGAGGCAGATCGGACGCGACGCTGTAGCAGTCCAGAAAATCACCCGCCTGATGCCTTTTGTGTAGCAGGCTTGTCGCCGGCAGGTCGGATCGTGTCACGCGCGGTTTCAACATCGGACTACGCCTTGAGTTCCTCAAGGGCCTCTTTCAGATCAATCGCCCCATCATAAAGCGCGCGTCCTGAAATCGCACCATTCAATCCTGCGCCACAATCGCGCAGGGCAACAAGGTCGCCAATCGACGAGACGCCACCGGATGCAATGACCGGAATCGAGACCGAGCGTGCCAATGCTGCGGTTGCTTCGATATTCGGTCCCTGCATTGCGCCGTCGCGGTTGATATCAGTGTAGATGATCGCCGCGACACCCGCGTCCTCGAAACTGCGTGCCAGATCGGTGACTTCGACATCGGTTTCTTCGGCCCAGCCCTTGGTGGCCACCATCCCGTTTCGCGCGTCAATGCCGACGGCGACCTGACCGGGAAACGCTTTGGCTGCGTCGCGCACAAGTTCGGGGTTTTCGACGGCAACGGTGCCCAAGATCACCCGCGCCAGACCTTTGTCCAACCACATTTCAATGGTGGCCATGTCGCGAATCCCTCCACCCAGTTGTGCTGGCACTTTGCAGGCTTTCAAAATGGCTTCGACCGGGGCCGCGTTGACCGGTTCACCGGCGAATGCCCCGTTCAGATCGACCAGATGCAGCCATTCGCAGCCGGCCTCCACAAAAGCCTGGGCCTGAGCCGCCGGGTCATCGTTGAAAACCGTGGCCTTGTCCATTTCGCCACGCAGCAGGCGCACGGCCTGGCCGTCCTTGAGGTCGATAGCAGGGTAGAGGATCATGTCGTGCGGCCTTGTATCACGGATATTCGGGCGGGATATCGCACAAGCCGGGTAGGGGATGCAACGCGACGCAAAGTCAATCTTGCCCGAAACTGGTGGTCGGGCCAGACTGATGGCAAAATAGGGAGAACATCATGAAGAGAATTGTACTCGCAGCGGGTTTTGCCGCTCTGGCATCCACCGCATTTGCCGCTGATCCGGTTGACGGGATTTGGAAAACCCAGCCGGGCGATACCGGTGGTTATCTGCATGTGTCCATCGGGTCCTGCGGCAGCGCCATCTGTGGGACCATCGACACTGCGTTTGATGCAAACGGCGATGAGCAGCTGGATTACGAAAACCTCGGCAAGCAGATCATCTGGGACATGGTGCCCGATGGTGGTGGCCAATACGACAGTGGAAAAATCTGGGCGCCTGATCGCGACAAAACCTATAGTTCGAAAATGGCGCTGGATGGACAGAACACACTGACGGTCAAAGGCTGTGTCGCCGGTGGTCTGGTTTGCCGTGGTCAGACCTGGACGCGGGTTCAATAACTGCTCAGGGAGCCCAGGTCAGGAAATTCCCGATCATGCGCAGCCCCACATCCTGACTTTTCTCGGGATGAAACTGCAATCCCAGCATCGTGTCGCGGCCAATGACGGCCGTGACCTCCTGCCCATAATCCACATAAGCCAGGCGCTGCGCGGGGTCATCAACCCGGAAGTGGTAGGAATGCACGAAATAGACGTGATCGCCTGAACGGACCCCCGAAAAGACCGGGTGGTCGCTCTCAAGCACCAGATCGTTCCAACCCATATGCGGCACCTTTAGCGCCTTGTCCGAGGGTTCGATCCGCACGACATCGCCCGCGACCCAGCCCAAGCCACCGGTCTCGACATATTCATGGCCTTTGGTGGCCATCAGTTGCATGCCGACACAGATGCCCAGAAAGGGGCGGCCTTTCTGCTCGACCGCCTCGACCATCGCGTCATAGATGCCCTTGTGACCGCGCAGTTCTGCGGCGCAGGCCGGAAACGCTCCGTCCCCCGGCAGAACCAACCGGTCTGCGCGCGACACAACGTCCGCATCAGAAGTGACCACGACCTCACCTGCATCCATCTCACGTGCCATGCGCTGAAATGCCTTTTCAGCCGAGTGCAGATTGCCGCTTTCATAGTCGATAATCGCGGTGAGCATTCAGAGCGCACCCTTGGTCGACGGAATCGCATCCGCCTTGCGCGGATCGGTTTCAACGGCCAGACGGAGTGCACGTGCGACAGCCTTGAACGCCGCCTCGGCAATGTGGTGGCTGTTAAATCCGTGCAATCGGTCGATATGCAGGGTGATGCCACCATGTGTGCTCAACGCCTGAAAGAACTCGCGCACCAGTTCTGTGTCGAACGCTCCGATCTTGGGCGTTGGCAGGTCGAGGTTCCAGATCAGATAGGGACGGCCCGACAGGTCTAGCGCACAGCGGACTTGCGCGTCGTCCATGGGCAGATGGCACTCGCCATAGCGACGGACGCCTTTCTTATCGCCCAAAGCCTGCGTCAACGCCTGACCCAGAGCAATGCCGGTGTCTTCGACGGTGTGGTGGTCGTCGATATGGTAATCGCCCTTGGCGCGGATCGTCATATCGATCAGCGAGTGGCGGGCCAACTGATCCAGCATGTGGTCAAAGAAGCCGACGCCGGTCTGGTTGTCATACTGGCCGGTCCCGTCCAGATTGACCTCAACCGAGATATCGGTTTCCGCAGTCTGACGGCTGATCTTTGCACTGCGCATGGGCGAATTCCTTTTGTTACAGGCGCGCTTATAGACGGGGTGGGGTGGATTGATCCAGACCGCATCAGCCATTGGGCGCAAACTGTTGCAAGGGATTGCACCCGGGCGCAGCCCATGACAGCCTGCGCTCAACTGAACCAAAAAGGCCCGGCCCATGTCCACCTGCGTATTCATTCAGATCCGCTGCAAACCCGGCACGACGTACAAGGTCGCTGAAGAGATCGCTCTGCGGGAAATTCACTCGGAACTCTATTCGACCAGCGGTGAATATGACCTGATGCTCAAACTCTACATCCCCGAGACCGAAGATGTGGGTCATTTCATCAATGAGCACCTGCTGGTGATTCCAAACATCGAACGGTCATTGACCACGATGACCTTCAAGGCGTTTTAGCCCAGTTCGAACGTCGTCACGCCAAAGATGCGCCTCAGATCGATATCCGGTTCGTGGTCGGAATACATCCGGGCCGTTTCAAACACCTTGTCCAGCCCAAGTTCGCTGGCTAGCGCGAAGGCTGCCGTATTGGGTTGGGGCATATCTACGAAGACTTGGTGTTCGTTATGGTCCTCTGGAACCGCCTCCAGAAGTGCACCCAGCAGAGCCCTCGCAATTTCGGGCGTATCCGCAAACAAAGGGCCAACCTTGTAGCCGGTCAGACAGGGGCGCAGCGTCGCATAGCCGCGGATTTTACCGTTCTCGGAATACAGCTTCGAGACATGGCTGTAGGCGCTCAGCCAGCTATCTAGAAACAGCTCGCGCGGGGCGGGGAACAGCTCGCGGTCGTATGCTTTCAGCTCATCGGATGCGCTGTTCAGATCGGTTACGTGGTCGTTTGGTTCGGTGCCCAACTTGGCAAGCATCCGAGTCTTCGTCCCGGAAAAACGGTAATTGTTGTAGGCGAAGGTGAAGCCGGATTTGCGATAGTTGTCCTGCTGTTCGACGACGCCATCCAGCCCCATATTGCGCCCTGTGCAATGGGCGAGCGCGTGCCCGGCGATCTCCAGCCCGTGGCCGTGGTGCCGGAATTCCGGCTTCACGATGTAGAAGCCCAGAAACGAAAACGCGTCGTCGTAGTTCACGGCCGAGACCGAGGCGATCATCTCACCATCCAGAAACCCACCCAGAAACCCATCCGGGTCCGTCGGGCGAAAACACTCGGCATCATGAACACCCGGATTCCAACCCTCTCGCCCGGCCCAATCCACGGCGTGTTGAACTTCGTCGGCGGTCAGGGGCCGGATAACATAATCTGACATGGGCAATGATCCTGTGTTGCGCAATGCAGCCAGAATGGCGCAACGCCCCACAAAGAACCAGAATGTTCAGAGAATTTGGTATCTGGAGCGGGCGAGGCGATTCGAACGCCCGACCCTAACCTTGGCAAGGTTATGCTCTACCCCTGAGCTACGCCCGCATCAGATACATGCTTGGCCTTTCGGCCTCTCAATGGAGCGGGCGAGGCGATTCGAACGCCCGACCCTAACCTTGGCAAGGTTATGCTCTACCCCTGAGCTACGCCCGCGCCGTTGAGTGAGGAGGGATGTATTAATTCCCATGCCGCGCTGCAAGCGGAAAAACACATCAGCCAGCAAAAATCTTTCGACGGAAACCGGCGTCTCGGACGTTAAAAGACCAGAAAATTTCGAAAAGAAAATGGCCGGAGGGACGATATGATGCGTGCCGGAGACCTTAAGATCGCGGTTCTGGCTGCCATGATTTTGCTGGTGAAGCTGATGTCGGTGACGGGCAAGGACAGGATCGGTCAATTCGAGCCGCTCTTCCGGACTGCACCGGGTATCGAGATGCAGGTGTTGGCGGGCTAAGGCCTACAGTACCAGCGCAAGGCTTGCCATGGCTGCCAACAGAATCGCGGCAAAGGTCAGCCCCATGCCCATTTGCCGCAAAATGATGATCTGGGGTGTGCGGCCAAAACCGTAGGCGTGCAAAACACGCCCTGCAACCAGTGTCAGGCCAAGCAGATTGATCAGCCATGCACTGGCGCCCTGCAACTCGACAATGGCGATAAGCAGAAGGGCAAATGGTGCATATTCTGCGCAATTGGCCTGCGTTCGCATGGCTTTGATCATCGTTTTCTGACCACCATCGCCCACCGACACCTTGTCGCTGCGCCGTCGCAGGATCACGTTGACGGACAGGGCCACAAACAGAAACGCCAGCAGGGCGGCGTAGATCGGGGTTATCGTAAGCATGCCAAGGCTCCGTTCTCTCACGAAAAAGGCCGCGCGGTGTCCCACGCGGCCCCCATGACTGTATCGCGTTGCGCAGTTTATTCCAGTTCGATGAGCAAGTCCTTTGCGTCAATCTGACCGCCGGGCTGCACATGCACGGCCTTGACTGTTGCGTCACGCTCGGCGTGGATGCCGGTTTCCATTTTCATGGCTTCAATGGTCAGCAGCATGTCTCCTTCCTTGACCTCCTGCCCTGCGGTCACTGCGACAGTTGCCACCACTCCCGGCATCGGCGCGCCGACATGGTTGGGACTACCCACCTCGGCCTTGGGACGGGCTTGGGTGGCCGATGTCACCATGCGGTTCGGGACGCGGATCACACGCGGCTGGCCGTTCAGCTCAAAGAAGACTTTGACCTCACCCTTTTCATCAGTCTCACCAATGGCCTGACACCGGATTTCAAGCGTCTTGCCGGGGTCGATCTCAGCCGTGATCTCCTCTCCGGCCTCCATACCGTAGAAGAATGTCCGCGTCGGCAAGGTACGGACCGGGCCGTAAATCCGATGGCGACCCATGTAGTCCAGGAACACCTTGGGATACATCAGATATCCGTTCAGATCCTCGTCATCGACCTCTTTGCCGTCCAGTTGACTGGACAGATCTGCGCGAGTGGCTTCCAGATCGACCGGCGCGACATCCTTTCCGGGACGGGCCGTGTTCGGGGCCTCGTCCTTGAGCACTTTTCGAATGATCGTGTCGGGGAACCCGCCCGGAGGTTGCCCCAGATTGCCGCGCATCATGTCCACGACCGAGTCGGGAAAGGCCACATCGGTCGACGGGTCTTCGACTTGCTGGCGTGTCAGCCCCTGACTGACCATCATCAGCGCCATGTCGCCGACCACTTTGGACGAGGGTGTCACTTTGACGATGTCACCAAACATCTGGTTCACATCCGCATACATTTGCGCCACCTCGTGCCAGCGCTCTTCAAGGCCCAGAGACCGTGCCTGCGCCTTGAGGTTGGTGAACTGCCCACCCGGCATCTCGTGCAGATACACTTCGGAGGCCGGTGCCTGCAGGCTGGATTCGAAGGCGGCGTACTGGCCGCGAACTGCCTCAAAATAATCGCTGATCTCGCGGATCGCCTTAATGTCCAGCCCGGTGTCCCGGTCGGTATGGCGCAGGGCCTCGACCACCGTGCCCAGCGTCGCCTGTGACGTGTTGCCCGAAAAACTGTCCATCGCGCAATCCACCGCATCTACGCCAGCCTCGGACGCGGCCAGAATGGTCGCGCTGGCAATGCCTGCGGTGTCGTGGGTGTGGAAATGGATCGGCAGCCCGACCTCTTCTTTCAATGCGCGGATCAGGATCCTGGCCGAGGCCGGTTTCAACAGCCCCGCCATGTCTTTCAGCCCCAGAATATGCGCCCCGGCATCGCGCAGGTCCTTGGCCATTCCGACATAATATTGCAGGTCGTATTTGGCACGGTCCGGGTCAAGGATGTCGCCCGTGTAGCAGACCGTGCCTTCGCAGATTTTGCCATTTTCAACGACCGCATCCATGGCGACCCGCATGTTCTCGACCCAGTTCAGCGAGTCGAACACCCGGAACACGTCGATATTCTGTGATGCCTGACGAACAAACTCCCGAACCACGTTGTCGGGATAATTGGTGTAGCCAACCCCGTTCGCCCCGCGCAGCAGCATCTGGGTCATAAGGTTCGGCATTGCCTCGCGCAGATCACGCAGGCGCTGCCACGGGCATTCCTGCAGGAACCGGTAGGCCACATCAAACGTCGCGCCGCCCCAGCATTCGACGCTGAACAGTTGCGGCAGGTTGGCGGCATAGGTCGGAGCGACCTTGATCATGTCGATCGAGCGCATGCGGGTGGCCAGCAAGGATTGGTGCCCGTCCCGCATGGTGGTGTCGGTGATCAGCAGCTGGCGCTGTGCCTTCATCCAGTCGGCCACGGCCTGCGGCCCCTTCTGCTCGAGCAGATTGCGGGTACCCATCTGGGGCTCGGCTTTCAGCGCCGGGGGCTTGGCTTCTCTCAGGTCGGGGCGCGGTTTGGGGCGGTCCTTGGTTTCGGGATGCCCGTTCACGGTGATATCCGCGATGTAGGTGAGAACCTTTGTGCCCCTGTCGCGACGGCGTTTGAACGTGAACAGGTCCGGCGTCGTGTCGATGAACTTGGTTGTGTATTCATTCGACAGGAAGGTCGGGTGTTTCAGCAGGTTGATGACAAAGTCGATATTGGTGCTGACGCCGCGAATACGGAACTCGCGCAGGGCGCGGTCCATTCTGGCAATCGCCATATCCGGTGTCGGAGCCCATGCTGTCACCTTGGTCAGCAAAGAGTCATAAAACCGTGTGATCACCCCGCCGGAATAGGCTGTCCCACCATCCAGCCGGATGCCCATTCCGGTCGCCTCGCGATAGGCGGTGATGCGCCCATAGTCGGGGATGAAGTTGTTTTGCGGGTCCTCGGTCGTGATCCGGGTCTGCAACGCGTGGCCGTTCAACTGAACACCGGCCTGGCTGGCGGCGCCGGTGGCCTCGGCCAGCGTCTTGCCCTCGGCGATCAGGATTTGCGCCTGAACGATGTCTATCCCGGTGACTTCTTCGGTGACCGTGTGTTCGACCTGCACGCGGGGGTTTACCTCGATGAAGTAGAACTTGCCCGTTTCCATATCCATCAGGAATTCAACGGTGCCCGCGCATTCATAATTCACATGAGCGCAGATTTTGCGGCCGAGTTCGCAGATTTCGGCGCGCTGTTCTTCAGACAGGTACGGGGCAGGCGCGCGCTCCACGACCTTTTGATTGCGACGCTGAACCGAGCAGTCCCGTTCGTAGAGGTGGTAAATCTCCCCATGCTTGTCGCCCAGGATCTGCACCTCGACGTGGCGGGCGCGGGTGATCATCTTTTCCAGATAGCCTTCACCGTTGCCAAAGGCGGCTTCGGCCTCGCGGCGGCCCTCAAGGACCTTCTCCTCCAGTTCCTCTTCCGAGTCGATGGGCCGCATCCCGCGACCGCCACCGCCCCACGACGCCTTGAGCATCAGCGGATAGCCGATCTCGGCCGCCTCCTTTCGGATGGCGTCCATGTCGTCACCCAGCACCTCGGTCGCCGGGATGACAGGAACACCTGCCGCTATCGCAACACGCCGCGCGCTGGCTTTGTCGCCAAGGGCGCGCATGGTCTCGGCCTTGGGGCCGATGAAGGTGATACCGTTCTTGACGCAGGCATCCACGAAATCCGGGTTCTCGGACAAAAGGCCATAGCCCGGATGAATCGCATCCGCGCCGCACTCCTTGGCCACGCGAATAATCTCGTCGATGGACAGATACGCCGCGACCGGTCCCATGCCCTCGCCAATGCGATATGCCTCGTCCGCTTTGAAGCGATGCAGCCCCAGCTTGTCCTCCTCGGCAAAGACAGCGACGGTGCGTTTGCCCATTTCATTGGCTGCGCGCATCACGCGAATGGCAATCTCGCCGCGATTGGCGATCAGGATCTTGTTGAAGTCGGTCATGTGATGTCCCGGTCTTATTGGTTTGGGCGTGGTAATAGGCGGAGATTATGCGCGCGTATATCAGTCGTTCTGGGTAGAACCGGCATGTTATCGCTCGCAAACGCCCTATGTTCGCGGATTTCTTATACGCACGCTGCGCCGCAGCATCAATTGCCCTCTTTACGCGGGGGTAACTGAGCCAGATTTGCGACCCCCATCTGACCCATATTCGCCAGCATGTCCTGCCTCAGAACGTCGATCACATGCGCCGGGCCGCGCGCGCCAAGCGCCCCAAGGCCATAGAGAAATGCCCGTCCGGCCATGACGAAATCGGCCCCTGCGGCCAGAGCGCGCAGAACATCCAGCCCGCCCTCGACGCCACTGTCAAATATCAACGGCAGTCTTGTTGCGGCGCGGATGGAAGGCAGGACATCGATCGTGGCGGGGGCGGCGTCAAACTGTCGGCCGCCGTGATTCGATACCCACAAGGCATCGACGCCGACCGGATGCAGCCGCTCAGCATCTTCGGGGCGCAACACGCCTTTGACGATCAAAGGCCCGTCCCAGTGGTCGCGCAGCCACTTGACATAGTCGACATCCGGAGACGCCCGGAGCAGGTATCCGATATGCGCCGTCGGCGGCAGGTTTTGGGTACTGTCGATGTATTTCTCCAGGGTGCGCATCCTGGGCACGCCATTGCGCAACATCCCCATGGCCCAGGCCGGACGCCGGCACACTTGCGCCATCAGGCGCGGGGTGAATTTGGGTGGCTGGGTCAGTCCGGACCGCGTTTGCCGTTCGCGACGTGAGGCGACCGGTACATCCGTTGTCAGAACCAGCGTCTGAAACCCGGCGTTCCGTGCACGCTTCAGGACATCGGCGCGGACGTCCGGGTCTTTCGGCGGGTAGAGTTGAAACCAGCCAGTGCCGCCCAGATGCGGGGCGAGATCTTCGGGACTCTGGCTGGCGACCGTTGACAATGTGTAAGGAATTCCAGCCGCGGCGGCGGCACGGGCCAGGATACCTTCGGCATCCGGCCAGACCAGGCCGGACATTCCGATTGGCGCGATGCCGAAGGGGGCCGTGTATTCGCACCCAAGGAACCGCACGCCCGTGTCGAACTCCAGTTCACCGTGCAGGATCGATGGGCTGAACTGGATACGATCCAGAGCCGCCCGGTTTCGGCGCCGCGCCGCATCAACCCCGGTTCCGCTGTCGATGTATTCCCAGACGAAATGCGGCAGCCGCCGTTTTGCGCGCCACTTCAGATCCTCAATCCCGGGATATGTACTGTGCAGGTCCATGCGGATTGATCCGACCTGCGGCGCGATTCGGCAAGGATTTCAGGCCGCGCTTGCCGGTGGCGCCGATTTTTGCGCCGCATGTGTGGGGGGCGTGTGTTCTGCGGACTTTGCAAGGTCGCAGGGGGCGTCGCGCGCAACCTGTACCTGATTGCGCCCTTTGTCCTTGGCCGCATACAGCGCATCATCCGCCGCGCGCATCAGATCCTGCGGCATGGTTCCGTGTGCCGGGTAATGCGCCACTCCAACGGATATCGTGATGCGCGGCAGGGATTTCTCACCATAGCGAACGGAAATGACTTCGACCGCCTGTCGCAACTTTTCGGCCCGGGTCATGGCATCTTCGGGCGTGTTGTCCGGAAGGATCAGCATGAATTCCTCGCCACCGATGCGGCAGGCGACCTCGTCCCGGTCACAGCCCTGTGCCAACGCGGCCCCAACCGCGCGCAGAACCATGTCGCCCGCATCATGCCCGTGCGTGTCGTTGAACTTCTTGAAATGGTCCACATCCACGGCAATCACGCTCAGCGGTGCACCGGTCTGTTGACTGCGACTTATCCCCTTGCGCAAGGTCTCAGTCATGTGGCGTCGGTTGAACAACCCGGTCAGTGGGTCGCGCACCGACTGATCGTGCAACTGATCGCGCATCCGAACATTGGCGATTGCCATGCTGATCTGCTCGGCACATAGCTGCGCCAGTTTCTTGCTGGCGTGAAACTCGTCACCGCAATCTTCATGCGCGCGCAGATGCAGCAGACCGACCGTTTCACCATGCGCCAAAATTGGAAAGCAGAAATAGGGACGGCCGTCATGCGGCTCTGCATGTTCGCAGACAAAATCAATCTCGGAGGCACCGAATTCATAGGTCCGCCCGCGTCGAAGCCCCCAGCATCCCTCGGGGTGGATATGCGCCTTGTGCGAGCCGCCATTCCAACTGGCGCAGCCATCCAGCACATCGCGCGAGTTGGAATACACATACACGCTGCCCTCAGCTGCGGGCAGGATATGCGTCATGAAGCGTGAGACCATGTCGAACAACTCATCCAGAGACCGGCTGGACTGCAGCCATTCGTTCAGCTCACCCAAAAGGCGGACTTCACGTGCCAGGCGCAACTGTTCATCCATCAGCTCGCGCTCTTTCAACGCGCGGTTTTTGACGCTGCGCAGCTGTTGCCGGTTGCTGCGAAAAACCACGGCGGCAACGGTCAGAATCGTTCCGATCATCAGACAACCAACAAGCGCCAGCAGCGGGCGGATCTGCCTCAGAAAGGCAACACGCAGATCGCTGACGTCAGTGAAGAACTGAACGGCCCCAAGATACGCGCCTCCATTGGTGACCGGAGCGACCGTCTCGGCCACGTCCCGAACCTGATCAGAGCGGTCCAGCGCGGCTGTTTCCGAATGCAGCACCTCAAGTACGGATTTCTGCGAAAGCGCGTAGAAAATGCGCCCCTTCAACGTTTCGCTGCGGCGGTTTTCAGACAACGCAGGCGCATGGCTGTGCGGCCCGGCCGAGGACCAGATGGCACGCCCCGTGGCGTCGTAGACCTGCATTCGAAACACGTCCGTGGCGCCCAAAAATCTTTTGAGAACGGCGGCTTCGTCCGGGTTGATCTTGCCGGTCGTGAATTCGAGGTGAAAATCCGGCATCAACACCGAGATGTGGCTTTCCCAAACCTCGGCCCGATGACGCACCTCAGCCTCGATCATGCGATCGACAAGCGGGTCTGCCCCTTTGATGGATATCCATCCCGCCAGCCCGACCACGCACAGCAAACCCATGCCTGAAATCAGGCGCACAAGAGTCCGCCCCTGAGTTTCTTTCTTTTGCCCGTCCACCGAACCAACCCCCTTGTGCTTCTGTCCGCAGGGTCGACGGATTTCTTTGAAAATTCGTTAAAGTCCGAGTACGCGGGCGGGACACTGAACCACGCACGCGTACTATTTTGGGAAAATCTATGCGAACAAGCCGTGAACAAACCCTTTCCCTTTTTGCACATCCAGCGTAGTTTGGCGACATGAGCAGTTTTGACGAAATGGACGCCTTTGAGGGCGCATCGCTTTCGGCACGGGCGATGGCCGTGCGTCCCAGGGCCTATCTGGACGAGTTGAACCCGGCGCAGCGTGAAGCGGTTGAACGGCTGGACGGTCCGGTGCTGATGCTGGCCGGGGCGGGAACCGGGAAAACCAAGGCACTGACCACCCGGATTGCGCATCTGCTGACCACCGGAACGACGCGTCCGAATGAGATTCTGGCGGTTACATTTACCAACAAGGCCGCGCGCGAAATGAAAGAGCGTGTAGGCCGTCTTCTTGGTCAGCCTGCCGAAGGGATGCCGTGGCTGGGCACCTTCCACGCAATCTGTGTCAAGCTGTTGCGTCGCCACGCGGAACTTGTCGATCTGAAATCGAACTTCACTATTCTCGACAGCGATGATCAACTGCGCCTGCTCAAGCAACTGGTGCAAGCTGCGAATATCGATGACAAACGCTGGCCCGCCCGGATGCTGGCCGGGATCATTGATGACTGGAAGAA
The DNA here is from genome assembly GCF_056536245.1 of Ruegeria sp. AJ12. Classification (NCBI taxonomy): domain Bacteria; kingdom Pseudomonadati; phylum Pseudomonadota; class Alphaproteobacteria; order Rhodobacterales; family Roseobacteraceae; genus Ruegeria; species Ruegeria sp. AJ12. The sequence goes on along the minus strand of NZ_JBQFJJ010000001.1, from coordinate 2,952,151 downwards.
CCGGGCCGTGACGCCCGACAAGGTGCCGGCAGCGGATGCCGGGGCCTACAACAACAAGGGCATTGAACTTTACGCCCAATATCAGACCCGCCTGCGGGAATTGAACGCTGTGGATTTCGGCGACCTGTTGTTGCACATGGTCACGATTTTTCAGACCCATCAGGACGTGTTGGAGCAATACCAGCGCTGGTTCCGTTACATCCTCGTGGATGAGTATCAGGATACCAACGTCGCCCAATATCTCTGGCTGCGTCTGCTGGCCGGGGGGCACAAGAACATCTGCTGCGTGGGCGACGACGACCAGTCGATCTATGGCTGGCGCGGGGCCGAAGTGGGCAACATCCTGCGCTTTGAGAAGGACTTCCCCGGCGCGTATGTGGTGCGATTGGAGCAGAACTACCGCTCGACGCCGCATATTCTGGCGGCTGCGTCGAATGTGATCCGAGGCAATGAAGGTCGCCTGGGGAAAGAACTTTGGACGGCTGAGAAAGAAGGCGAAAAGGTTCGCTTGATCGGCCACTGGGATGGCGAGGAAGAGGCGCGCTGGATCGGGGAAGAGATCGACGCGATGCAGGGTGGCACGCGCGGCGTTCGCCCGATGACCCTGGATGAGATTGCTATCCTCGTGCGCGCCTCGCACCAGATGCGCGCGTTTGAGGACAGGTTCCTGACGATCGGATTGCCGTACAAGGTGATCGGTGGCCCGCGATTCTATGAACGGATGGAGATCCGCGATGCCATGGCGTATTTCCGGCTGGTGGTCAGCCCCGAGGATGATCTGGCGTTCGAGCGGATCGTAAACACGCCCAAACGCGGCCTTGGCGACAAGGCGCAGCAGACGATCCAGATGGTGGCGCGAGAGAACGGAATGTCTCTGGTCGACGGTGCGCGGATCGCTGTCGATAATGGTCTGATCAAGGGCAAGGGTGGCAAAGCGCTGCGCGAACTGATCGACGGGCTGGCGCGCTGGAATGCGATGACTCGTGGGCCTCGGATCGAGGTCGATGACGATTCAGTGATCGACGATGGGGTGACGCCGATCCGCTATGGCGCGCCGGAGCATTCGCATATTGAATTGGCGCAGATCGTGCTGGATGAATCCGGCTACACCGCGCATTGGCAGAACGAGAAAACACCCGAAGCTCCGGGGCGACTGGAAAACCTCAAGGAACTGGTCAATCAGCTGGACAATTTCGAGAACCTGCAGGGGTTTCTGGAGCATGTCAGTCTTGTCATGGATAACGAACAGGAGAGCGACGGGGCCAAAGTCTCGATCATGACCCTGCACGCGGCCAAAGGGCTTGAGTTTCCCGCCGTGTTCCTGCCGGGGTGGGAGGATGGTCTGTTCCCCTCGCAGCGGTCGATGGACGAATCAGGGATCAAGGGGCTCGAGGAAGAGCGGCGACTGGCCTATGTCGGTATCACCCGTGCGGAAGAGGTCTGTACGATTTCCTTCGCCGCCAATCGTCGTGTATTCGGGCAGTGGCAGAACTCGATGCCCTCGCGATTCATCGACGAGCTGCCGGAGAATCATGTGGAGGTGCTGACGGCGCCGGGGCTCTACGGCGGTCGCCAGACCAATGCCGGCATCGAAACCCGCGCGGCTGAGGCGAATGTCTACAACTCGCCGGGTTGGAGGCGGTTGCAGGCGCGGCAGGGGCAATATGGCATGTCTCAACCGCGCGAAAGTCGGAACACTGTGATCGATGCCACGGCGGTGGCCAGCTTCACTTTGGGCGAGCGGGTGTTTCACCAGAAATTCGGTTATGGCGCAGTGATCGACATCGAAGGCGACAAGGTTGAAGTCGATTTCGACAAGGCCGGGGTCAAGAAAGTTGTCTCTCGCTTCCTGTCAGCCAAGGATGATGTGCTGTTCTGATCCAAAGGAATGTGCCTGACGGCACATGCTCGATTATCTGATGGGCGCCCGGTCGTGACCGTGGCGCCCTTCCTCTGTCCGACAAAAGAAAAACGGCGGTTCCCAGGGAGGAGGAGGGAACCGCCGTTCTTTTCAACACCAAGGCAGGGAGGAGGAGAGCCCTGATGCATCTGAACCCGGGTCTGATCCCGGTATGGGGAAGACGCGGCGACGTCAGGGAGGAGGTAGACGTCGCCGCGCGCTTTCAACATCGAGGCAGGGAGGAGGAGAGCCCCGATGTATCGGTGTCCGGCATCCGTGGCCGGTATAAGGTGCGGCAACATCAGGGAGGAGTTAGATGCTGCCGCTGATTACAGACCCTAAAGGGAGGAGGAAGGGTCTGATCTCTGTTATGCGTTCCGCGCTCAGCGCGCCGTGTAATCCTCGGTCGCCTGCATCGCGACGCGGCGGATCATCGACCGGTGCATGCCCAGATCGGCCAGCTCGCGGTTCGACAGGGCCGACAGTTCGCTGACGGTCTGGCGGTACATACGGTACCGCGCAAAGCGTGTTTTTGCTGTTTCGATCAGCGATGCCAGTCCGCCGCTGGATGTGCTTTTCAGCGTCGATGTGTTGGTTGCCACTGCCATGTGAATAACCCGATGTCTCATGTTATTGCCGGTGATGTCCGGCGTTTGCTTGAGACTGAAGATAGGTGAATGCTGCGATTGCACAATAGGCACATCGTCAATGCTGCCATGCAGCAAATGCATAGATATCAAAACCTTGAGTGCTCGCGCGCGATTTCGCCTTAAAAATATGGGTTTGAGCATTTCCTTTTGTGCGACACGGTTTCGAAATTTTTTGTTAGCGCAAGCAGTTGCACCTTGATTGTGCGGCAAGCGCTAAAATTTGGGCGCTGTAAAAGCGGAAAACTCGGGCCGCCATCGCGAAGTATCCCGGCCTACCTTTTCATGGGAAACCATGGGCGGGGCGTTCTGACCCCTGTTGAAAATGCAAGACTGGTCCGAATCTTCGTCGATGATTCTTGTCCCGCATCGGCGTGAACCAGCGGTTTAGAGCTGATTTTCAGAGTGCAGTCATTTTTTCGGGAATTCATGGGAAAAGTTAATAGTGAACCTAGCTTGTACATATGTAGTATTGGATCTTCTAATTTGATCAATATGCAGTAAGCGGTGGTGTTTTTTTGACTTGTCCCGTGTGGCCGAAGTGTCCACTGGAGGTAAACCTGCCTAAAAAAGGTATTGATTTCCATGAATTCCCATGTCATCCCTTAGTGCATCCGATGAGGACGAGGCACATGGGGCGCCAAACGACCCCGACCAAAATATTCAGGTTTCATACAGGCATCTCGCTTTCATCAACCAAGAGATCCGGCGCGCGGGCGAGCAGACATCCCCCCAGGTGGCGCGCGCAGCTGGACATCCCGCACAGCGGGTCAATGCGGCGGGTTGATCAGTGGCAGCAGATCAACCCGCCGTTTTTCATCCGGGGGAACGTGGAATTTGAGGTGGGGCGCAAGCGAAAGGGACAGTCGTCTTGGCGCGCAGGTTTAGAGGTGAAAGCCACCACAAGGTGGATGCTAAGGGCAGGGTCTCGATCCCGGCCTCTTTTCGCCGTGTGCTTGAAGCCTCCGACCCGAACTGGCAGCCTGGCGACAATCCCGAACTGGTGATTGTCTACGGGGATCACCGCCGCAAATACCTGGAATGCTACACGATGCAGGCGATCGACGAGGTCGACGCCAAGATCGATGCGCTGCCGCGCGGGTCGATGCAACGCAGGATGTTGCAACGCATGTTCCATGGCCAGTCCTTTCCCACCAACGTGGATGAAACCGGCCGCCTGGTTTTGCCCGCCAAGCTGCGCACCAAGATCGACCTTGATTCCGAAGCGTTCTTTATCGCTGCCGGTGACACGTTCCAGATCTGGAAACCCGAGACCTACGACGCCGAGGAACTGGCAGCCGCCGAAGAATGGCTGGACGACCTGCCGGACGACTTCGATCCAATGGAGTTCCTCGACGGGTCCGGGGATGCGTGACGGCATGGCCGGCGCGGATCACTCTCCAACGGATAAACCTCATGTCCCTGTACTGCTGCGTCCGTTGCTGGAGGCTGTCGCACCGGTTTCAGGCGTATGGCTTGACGGCACCTTTGGCGCCGGGGGTTACACGCGTGGTTTGCTGGAGGCCGGGGCGGACAAGGTGATCGCCGTCGATCGCGATCCTTTGGCCTTTGAAATGGCGGCGGGCTGGGCGGGGCAGTATGGCGACCGGCTGGCGATGCAGCCCGGTGTTTTTTCGCGCATGGATGAATATGCGCAAGAATTGGATGGCGTCGTGCTGGACCTTGGCGTGTCGTCCATGCAGCTAGATCAGGCGGAACGCGGCTTTTCCTTCATGAAGGAGGGCCCGCTGGACATGCGGATGAGCCAGGAAGGTGGGAGCGCCGCCGATCTGGTCAACACGGCATCTGAGGCTCACCTGGCCGATATCCTGTTTCACTACGGGGAAGAGCGCGCCAGTCGCCGGATCGCCAAGGCCATTGTAAAAGCCCGTGTAGAGGCGCCGATAACGACGACTTTGCGTCTGGCCGAGATCGTCGAATCCTGCCTGCCGCGTTCCAAACCGGGTCAATCGCACCCCGCGACTCGCAGCTTTCAGGGTCTGCGCATTGCCGTGAACGCCGAATACGAAGAACTGTTCCAAGGGCTTATGGCCGCCGAGCGGGCCTTGAAACCGGGCGGGCAGCTGGCAGTCGTGACGTTTCATTCCATCGAAGACCGGATGGTCAAACGGTTCTTTCAGGCACGCGCCGGAAAGACGGGTCGTGCCAATCGCTACGCGCCCGAGATGGAACAGGAACAGCCGCAATTCACAGTGAAGACCCGCAAGGCCATTGGTCCGGATGAGCAGGAGTTGCGGGAAAACCCGCGCGCACGGTCGGCCAAACTGCGTGTTGCTGTACGAACGGATGCCACGGCGGGAGAGATTGAACCCCGCGCCCTCGGCATGCCGCAACTAGGGGACAGAGCGAGATGAAGAGTGTTTTGTATGTGTTGACCGCTCTGGCCGTTTTCGGGCTGGCTTTGTGGGCGTATCAGGAAAACTACCGCACCCAGCAGGTTTTGAAGGAAACCCAGTCGCTGCAGCGTCAGATCGGTACCGCACAGGTACGGCTGGCCGTGTTGAACGCCGAATGGGCCTATCTGAATCGCCCGGATCGCCTGCGTGAACTGGCGGATCTGAACTTCGAACGCCTTGGCCTGCTGCCACTGCGCGCCGAACAGTTCGGGCGTGCGGATCAAATCGCCTATGCCGAAGACCCCGACCTGCCTATCCTCGACCCGATCGAGTTGCAGGCGATCACCGACACACAGGCGCTAGGTGAGGTGCAACTGCCATGACACGGACCCCCCTTCGCCCTTTGGCGCGCGTTCTGGATGCCCGCGCTCGCGGAGAAAACCCGAAGACCATCGAGCGCGAAAACATCCGCCAACGCCACGAAGACATGAAAGATCGTGCCCGCGCCCGTGCCGAAGGGCGTTTGTTGGTGCTGGGCCTGTTTTTCTTCTGTGCCTTCTCGGTTGTGGGCTTTCGCATGGGGATGCTCGCAACGTCCGAAGCAAAGGAACCGCTGGCCAGTGCCCCGGGAGCGTCGATTGCCATGCAACGCGCCAATATCGTGGACCGGGAAGGGCGCATCCTCGCGACCAATCTGGACACCTACTCCGTCTATGCGCAGCCGCCCTTGATGATCGATCCGGTCGCGGCCGCCGATCAGCTTGTGGCGATTTTCCCCGATCTCGACAAGGATCGTCTGGTCAAGGACTTCACCGGAAATCGTAAGTTTCTGTGGATCAAGCGCCGTATCTCGCCAGAGCAGAAACAGGCCGTTCATGATATCGGCGATCCGGGCATTCTGTTTGGCCCGCGCGAGATGCGGCTTTACCCCAATGGGCGTCTTGCCGCACATATCCTGGGCGGGTCGGGCTTTGGCCGCGAGGGAGTGACCGCGGCCGAAGTCATCGGGGTGGCGGGTGTTGAAAAGCAGTTCGACGACTATCTGCGGGACCCGGCGAACGGTAACAAGCCACTGCAGTTGTCCCTGGATCTGACCATTCAGGCTGCGGTCGAGCAGGTGCTGTACGGCGGCATGAAAATCATGAACGCCAAAGGTGCCTCGGCGGTGTTGATGAATGCCCATACGGGTGAGGTCGTCTCGGCCGCGTCGCTGCCGTCCTTTGATCCCAATGACCGCCCGCGCCCGCCGACCTCGGGGTTCGATCCGTCCGACAGCCCTTTGTTCAATCGGTACGTGCAGGGTGTGTACGAGCTGGGATCGGTTTTCAAAATCTTTACCGCGGCGCAGGCGCTTCAACTGGGTCTGGCCAATTCCGAAACGATCATCGATGCCTCGGGTCCGATGAAGATCGGCCGCTTCCCGATTGGCGAGTTCAACGGGAAGAACTATGGAAAGATCAGCGTCAGCGACGTGATCGTCAACAGCTCGAACCGGGGCACCGGACGACTGGCTCTGCAGATCGGTGCGCAGCGTCAGCAGGATTTTCTCGACGCGCTGGGTATGTTCGAACCGACGCCTTTCGAGATTGTCGAGGCCGCAGGTGGCGAACCCCTCAAACCCAAAAAATGGGGCGAGCTGAGCACGGTGACCATTTCCTATGGGCATGGGTTGTCGACCAGCCCGATGCATCTGGCGGCGGGATATGCGGCGATTGCCAATGGTGGGCACTATGTCAGCCCGACCATTCTGCGCCGGAACGGACCGCAATACGGGCCGCGCGTGATGACAGCGGAAACCGCACGTCAGGCGCAGAAGATGCTGCGTAAAGTCGTGACCGACGGTACGGCCAGTTTTGGTGAAGTGGCCGGCTACGGCGTCGCCGGCAAGACCGGAACCGCTGACAAGCCCAAACCGCGCGGCGGGTATTACGACGACAAGGTCATCGCGACCTTCGCCACGATTTTCCCCGAATACGATCCGAAATACGTTCTGATCGTCACGCTGGATGAGCCGTCCATCGTCGCCTATGGCGAAAAACGCCGGTCAGCGGGCTGGACTGCCGTGCCGGTCGCTGCTGAACTGATCGGTCGGATCGCGCCTTTGCTGGGTCTCAGACCCCGGCTTGAGCCTGAGGCGGGCGCTGCTATAACCCTGACCTCGAACTAGGCCGCGGGATACGAGGTGGGTGATGGGCAATCGGTCAAAGAAACTCAGCCAGCTGGCCCTGACCGCGCGGGGCGGCACAAACCCGGACATTACCGGGCTGGCGGTCGACAGCCGTGCGGTAAAGGACGGGTACCTGTTTGCCGCGCTGCCCGGCACCCGCGTGCATGGGGGCGAGTTTATTCAGTATGCCCTCCGCATGGGTGCTGCTGCCATTCTCACCGACGCAAAAGGGGTCGAGATCGCGGCCGATGAGCTGGCCGCCTCCAACGCCGCGCTGATCGTGGTCGAAGACCCCCGCCAGGCGCTGGCCGGATCGGCGGCGCTCTGGTTCGGCGCGCAGCCTCAGACCATCGTTGCCGTGACCGGAACCAACGGCAAAACCTCGGTTGCCACTTTCGTGCGCCAGATCTGGACCGAACTCGGTCATATCGCCGTCAACCTGGGCACCACCGGGGTCGAGGGCGCCTGGAGCGCGCCGCTGGCCCACACGACCCCTGAACCGATTACCCTGCATCGGTGTCTGGCCGAGGCGGTCGAGAACGGCGTGACCCACGCCGCGATGGAGGCCTCGTCACATGGTCTGGAACAGCGCCGCCTCGATGGGGTGCAACTGGTCGCCGCCGGTTTTTCGAACTTTTCGCAGGATCATCTGGATTATCACCAGACTTTCGATGCGTATTTCGCCGCCAAGGCCGGTCTGTTTGATCGCGTCTTGCCGCAGGACGGCACCGCGGTGATCAACCTCAGCGACCCGAAGGGCGCACAGGTGCGCCGGATTGCCGAAGCCCGTGGTCAGTCCATCCTCAGCGTGGGTTTGGGCAATGCCGATCTGTGCCTGATGAACCAGCGCTTTGATGCGACCGGGCAGGATTTGCGCTTCTCTTGGCAGGGCAAGACCTTTCAAACCCGTCTGAACCTGATCGGCGGGTTTCAGGCAGAGAACGTTATGCTGGCTTGCGGGCTGGTGATTGCGGCAGGCGACGACCCTGAACGCGTGTTTGACACCCTGCCGCATCTGACGACCGTGCGTGGTCGGATGCAATTGGCTGCAACGCGTGAGAATGGCGCCACCGTGTTTGTCGACTATTCCCACACGCCGGACGCGGTCGCCACGGCGCTCAAGGCGCTACGCCCGCATGTCATGGGCCGTCTCATCGCCGTTGTGGGCGCGGGCGGCGACCGCGACGTGGCCAAACGGCCCTTGATGGGCAGAGCTGCGGCCAATCACGCGGATATGGTGTTTGTCACCGATGACAACCCGCGCAGTGAGGACCCGGCTACAATCCGCGCTGCTGTGATGGAGGGCGCCCCTGGCGCGACTGAAGTCGGGGACCGGGCTGAAGCCATTTTGCGTGGGATCGACGCGCTGCAACCGGGAGATGCGCTGCTGATCGCAGGCAAGGGCCACGAAACCGGGCAAGTGGTTGGGGATCAAATCCTTCCCTTTGATGACGTGGAACAGGCCAGCATCTCGGTTGCTGCGCTGGACGGGAGGGTCGTATGACCCTCTGGACCGCAGCCGATGCTGCCGCGGCCACCAACGGGCGTGCGACGACCGACTGGGTGGCGGATGGTGTCTCCATCGATACCCGCAGTTTGCAACCCGGCGACCTGTTTGTAGCACTCAAGGCGGCGCGCGACGGGCATGATTTCGTTGCACAGGCGCTGGAAAAAGGCGCTGGCGCCGCGCTTGTTTCGCGTGTTCCGGACGGCGTGGCGCAAGATGCCCCGCTGCTGATCGTGGACGATGTGCTGGCCGGGCTCGAAGCGTTGGGGCAAGCCGCACGCGCACGCTGCGCCGCACGCGTGGTTGGGGTCACTGGCAGTGTCGGAAAAACGTCAACCAAGGAAATGCTGGCCAAAATCTTGGAAACGCAGGGCAAAACTCATGCCAGCGTGGCCAGTTACAACAATCACTGGGGCGTGCCGCTGACTTTGGCCCGCATGCCGCAAGATACCGAATATGCGGTGATCGAGATCGGCATGAACCACCCGGGCGAGATCGCTCCGCTGGCCCGGCAGACACAGCCGCATGTCGCCCTGGTCACCACTGTTGCCGCCGTTCACCTCGAAGCTTTCGACTCCGTTGCCGGTATCGCCCATGAAAAGGCCGCGATCTTCGACGGACTGGTCCCCGGCGGCGCGGCCATCGTCAATGCCGATGTCGATCACGCTGATATCCTGCGCCAGCACGCGCGCAGCCATGATGCAAAAATCGTTGAATTCGGCCGCGACGCTAAAGACTACGTGCTGACCGATGTCCGCCAGCTGTCGAATTCAGTCCACGCAACCGCGAGGGTCGCCGATGCGCCCATCGCCTTTGACGTTCAATCCGCAGGCACGCATTTCGCCATGAACGCCTTGGGTGCTGTGGCGGCCTGCGTTGAGTTGGGCGTCGATCTCGACAGCGCAATCTCTGGTCTAGAGGACTGGTCACCGGTCGCGGGTCGCGGCGTGCGCGAAACCATCGCCTTGCCGGACGGCGGGCAGGTCCAGTTGCTGGACGACAGCTACAACGCCAACCCGACGTCGATGGAGGCCGCGCTGGAGGTGCTGGCCGCGACAGAGGGCGCGCGCCGCGTTGCGTTTCTGGGCGACATGAAGGAACTGGGGACACAGGAACAGGCCATGCATGCCGCCATGGCCTCTGTCGAGGCCATGGCGCGTGTCGATCAGGTTCACTGCATTGGCCCTCTGATGCAGGCCATGCACAAGGCTTTACCTGATGACAAGCGCGGAATGTGGTCTGAAACCAGCGCCGAGATGGCCGGGCACCTGCCAAAACTGATCCGCAGCGGCGACGCCGTTCTGGCGAAGGGTTCGTTAAGCATGGCGCTGGCCCGCATTGTTGACGGTTTGCGGAAAATGGGGCAAGGGGGCGCGCCTGATGGGTGACCAAGCCTCCAAGTTCAGCGTGAGAAAGGTACTGTAATGCTTTATTGGTTAACCGCGCTGTCGGACGGAGGGGACTTTTTCAACCTCTTCCGCTACATCACGTTCCGCGCGGGCGGTGCCTTTCTGACCGCGCTGGTCTTTGGGTTCCTGTTCGGCAAACCCCTGATCAACGTGTTGCGTCGCAAACAAGGCAAAGGCCAGCCGATCCGCGATGACGGGCCCGAAGGGCATTTTTCCAAAGCCGGTACGCCGACCATGGGTGGTTTGCTGATCGTGGGCGCGCTGGTCACATCCAGCCTGATCTGGGCGCGCTGGGACAACCCCTATGTCTGGATGGTGCTGTTTGTGACACTGGCCTACGCGGCCATCGGGTTTGCCGATGACTACGCCAAGGTTTCAAAGCAGAATACCAAGGGCGTGTCGGGCAAAATGCGCATGGCCCTGGGGATCATTATTGCCGTTTTGGCCGCATACTGGGCCACTCTGCATCACCCCGACGATTTGCAAAACCAACTGGCTGTGCCCGTGTTCAAGGATACGCTGATCAATCTGGGCATCTTCTACATCCCCTTTGCAATGATCGTCATCGTGGGCGCGGCCAATGCCGTCAACCTGACCGATGGGCTCGACGGGCTGGCCATCATGCCCGCGATGATCGCAGGATCCACGCTGGGCGTGATCGCGTATGCCGTTGGCCGGGTGGACTTTACCGAGTATCTGGATGTGCATTACGTGCCGGGTACAGGTGAAATCTTTGTCTTCACCGCGGCGCTTTTTGGCGCCGGGCTCGGGTTCCTTTGGTACAACGCCCCGCCGGCGGCGGTGTTCATGGGCGACACAGGATCGCTGGCTCTGGGCGGTGCATTGGGCGCGATTGCCGTGGCCACCAAGCACGAGCTGGTGCTGGCCGTTGTCGGCGGCCTGTTCGTGGTTGAAGCACTGAGCGTCATCATTCAGGTCCTCTATTTCAAACGTACCGGAAAAAGGGTCTTTCTGATGGCCCCGATCCACCACCACTACGAAAAGAAAGGCTGGGCCGAGCCAACCATCGTCATCCGTTTCTGGATCATATCGCTGATCCTCGCCATGATCGGTCTGGCCACCCTGAAGGTTCGGTGAAAGCGCGTCGGGTCGTTCTGTCGGGGTGTTCGGGGGGCGGCAAGTCCACCTTGTTGGATGAGATGTCGCGGCGTGGCTATGCGACCGTATCGGAACCCGGACGCCGGGTGATTGAGCAGACGCGCCACGGCAACGGGGACGCGGTGCCGTGGGAAAATCCGCGAACCTTTTGTCTGCGTGTGATCGAAACCGCGGCAGCAGACTTCAGCGGGGCAAACGGTAATCTGGTGATATTCGACCGGTCCGCTCTGGACGCATTGATCTGGTTCGACCGGACTGCCGAAGCGCTGAGCGACACGACCCGACAGATGATCCTCGACCTCGGATATGATCAACAGGTGTATCTTTTTCCGCCCTGGCCTGAGATTTTCACACGGGATGAGGATCGGAGGCACGGGTTTGGCGAGGCTCTTGCGGAATACCAGGCATTGTGCGACCGCTTACCTCACTATGGGTATCATACGGTGATTGTCCCTAAAGCGGCTGTTGATGTCAGGGCAGATTGGCTGGAAGAGCAACTTAGAAAAGGGTGGGCGGCATGATCGCTGTCAAAGGGTTTTCGGGGCAGAAGGTTGCCGTTCTGGGTCTGGGCCGGTCTGGGCTGGCCGCGGCGCGCGCCTTGCGTGCGGGGGGCGCCGAGCCGGTTTGCTGGGATGACAACCCTGCTGCTCGTGCGGTTGCTGAAGATGAGGGTTTCGCCTGCACCGATCTGCGCAAACACGGCGCGTTTGATGAGATCGCCACGCTGATCGTGTCTCCGGGCATCCCTCATCTTTACCCCGCCCCAAATCCCGTCGTGGCCGTCGCGCTGGACGCCGGTGTGCCAGTGGACAACGATATCGGGCTGTTCTTTCGGTCGTTTTCCGGACCGGAATGGAACCATTTCGACACGACCCCGCAGGTGATCGCGGTGACAGGCTCGAACGGCAAGTCGACCACCGCCGCATTGATCCATCACATCCTGACCGAAGCGGGACGCGAGGCTCAGCTGGCCGGCAATATCGGGCGCGGGGTGCTGGATATCGACCCGGCGCAGAACGGGTCTGTCGTTGTGCTGGAGCTCAGCAGCTATCAGACCGAACTGGCCCGCGCGCTGACGCCGGATGTGGCGGTGTTCACCAACCTCTCGCCGGATCATCTGGACCGTCACGGCGGTATGGGCGGGTATTTTGCCGCCAAACGGCGGCTGTTCGTCGAAGGCGGACCGGATCGGGCGGTCATTGGTGTCGACGAAACCGAAGGCAGATTTCTGGCCAACGAACTGGCCCAAGGGCCCAACGACGACCGGGTTATCCGCGTTTCCGTTGATCGCAAGCTGACTGGCGCGGGCTGGCAGGTCTTTTCGCGCAAGGGGTTTCTGTCGGAGTACCGCAAGGGGCGCCAGACCGGATCGATTGACCTGCGCGGCATCAAGGGGCTGCCCGGCACCCACAACCATCAGAACGCTTGTGCCGCCTATGCCGCCTGCCGCTCACTGGGTCTTGCACCGCGCGTTGTCGAGGACGCTCTGCGCAGCTATCCGGGTTTGCCTCACCGCAGCCAGATCATCGCCGAGGCCGGGGGTGTGACCTATGTCAACGATTCCAAGGCCACCAATGTGGACAGTGCGATGAAGGCACTCAGCGCTTTCAAGAACATCCTATGGATTTGCGGTGGGCTCGAGAAAGAGGGCGGCATCGCAGCCCTGAACGGGGCCGCGACCGAGGTGCGCCGGGCGTATGTCATCGGGCGAGAGGCGGCGGGGTTTGCCATGCAATTGGATATGGACGCGCAGGTCTGTACGACGATGGCAGCAGCCGTTGAGCAGGCCATGTCGGACGCGCAGCCCGGTGAAACAGTTTTGCTGGCGCCGGCAGCGGCCAGTTTTGACCAATATGACAATTTCGAACAGCGCGGTGAAGACTTTGCGACGCAGGTCCGACAGCGGCTGTCATAGACCTCAGGTTGCAATTGATCGCCGGTTCAGAGAAGCTGTGGCCCTATCGTCTTGACGCGCCACAGGAATTGGCTCTGCCTTCCTTTGATTAGATACGAGGTTACGACTATGCCTGCACGTAAGTTTCTTCTTGTCCTTCCCGCACTCGCTCTGGCCGGGGCCTGCACGAATGTCGGGGCAAATTATCAGCCCATCATTGATGGCCCGGTCGGGCCGAACTATCAGTCCGATCTGGCGAATTGTCAGGCATTGGCAAGGTCTCAGCCGACATTGGACAGCAACACTGCGGGTGCGGCCGCGATTGGCGCGGCGGGGGCCGCGGCCACCACCGCCATCATCGACAACAGTGGCAGCGATCTGGGTCGCGCGGCCGCAGCCGGTGCGCTGATCGGCGCCGGTGCCAGTGCGATCAGCAACACCCAGAATCAGGAAGTCATCGTGCGCAACTGTATGCGCGGACGCGGCTACAACGTCGTCGGCTGACGGGCCGCGATTGCCTTTCCTGCGGCGTGGCCCGAGGACCACGCCCATTGAAAGTTGTACCCGCCCAACCATCCGGTGACATCCACCGCTTCGCCAATCACGTAGAGGCCGGGGACATTCTTGGCCTCCATCGTCTTGGATGACAGCCCGTCGGTATCGATCCCGCCCAGCGTCACTTCGGCGGTCCGGTATCCTTCGGTTCCCGATGGCAGCAACTGCCAGTCCGTAAGGGCTGTGACCAGTTCGCGCAGATTTGCGTCGGATTGGTCACCCAGAGTGCCCTCCATTTGGACTTCTTGGCCCAGATGCTCGACCAGTCGTGCGGGTAGGTGCCGTGTCAGCTCGGTTTTCAACGCCTTGCGGCCTCTGGCTTGCCGCTGTTCGCGCAGCAAGTCGAACAACGAAACATCCGGAATCAGATTGACCCGGATCGCCTCACCCTCGCGCCAGTAGGACGACAATTGCAGTACCGCAGGACCGCTGAGCCCGCGATGGGTGAACAGCATGGCTTCATCAAAGCTTGTCTGGTCATTCGCCAGACGTACGGGCAGGGACACGCCTGACAAGTCCTTGAATTGGCCATTTGAGAAGGTGAACGGTACCAGCGCCGCGCGTGTGTCTGTAACTCTCAATCCGAATTGCTGTGCAATGTCGTACGCAAGTCCAGTCGCACCCATCTTTGGGATCGACTTGCCGCCGGTGGCCAGCACGAGGTTGGTACAGTTCAGGATCAGGCGCTGACCCTCGCGTTCCACCTCCAGCGTAAAACCGTGGTCGGTCTTGCGCGCCGCCTTCACTGAGGACTGAAGCCATAACTCAGCTCCTGCAAGGTCCATTTCGGCCAGCAACAAAGCAATGATCTGCTTGGATGATCCGTCACAGAACAACTGCCCGAGCGTCTTTTCATGCCAAGGGATATCATGGCGGTTCACCAGATCGATAAAGTCCCACTGGGTGTAGCGCGACAGGGCCGATTTGCAGAAATGGGGGTTCTGCGACAGGAAGTTCTCGGGCGCTGCGTATAGGTTGGTGAAATTGCAGCGTCCCCCGCCGGAAATGCGGATCTTTTCGCCGGGTGCCTTGGCGTGATCGATCACCAATGCGCGCCCGCCGCAATGAACAGCGCACATCATGCCAGCCGCGCCGGCGCCAAGGATGATCGTGTCATAGGTCATGAACGGGGGGATGGCGAGGATTGAGTGCGAAGGCAAGGGGTGGTTTCAATACTGGGGACTCGAAATGACTGCAAATCCAATCCCAGCAAACGCTTGGGTTGAACTCCTCGGATGCTCATGGAAACACTGTCGCCAACAGGAGTGCTTGATCTTGTGCTCTGAGCGTCAACACCTGAAAAAGAGCTGCGTAAATGAATTGCTATAGAATAGTTGGCAATTTCGGGCCGACCTACAGCACAGTTGGGTGGATGGCCGAAAAAGACGGGCCGTATATCCACAGGCGAAACGAAAACTGGGACAAGTGGGCCCCGATGGAGGACTTGCAGTACGAAACCGGTGGGAACACTTGGCGAGCTGCGGGGCCTTTGACAGATGAGACTGTCGAACGGTTAAAAGACTTCTGGATCGGTACCGGGCGCGAGGAGCCGCTGAGGGACAGCCACGTGATCGGCGCACCGGACACGCAGCCCTGGATTGACACGGTTGTCGACCAATCTTTTGTCGATGCGACGTCAGCTTTCGATGATCGCTTGTTCAGCTTTGTGCAGCACGAAAAGGTCTGGGATAGAGGGCGGGATTGCCCGCCTTGGGATGGTGCATTCTACATTGCGACGCTTTTACCGCTTCGCCCCTCCTTTGATTTGCAACGTTCTGACTTGGTGCCCAGCACTGGCGTAGCAGAACGTTACAAGGGCAGCTACGGTTCTTCCGGCGCAAGGCGCGCCGTAAAGCTTAGCGCTACATTGGAAACGCCAATTTGGCGTGATGCTTATACGCGTGAAGTCATGTGTACACAGGAAGCACGCGCTGCGTTGGAGGCTATTGGCATAAAGGAATGGTCTTTCTGGCCCCTCAACACAGTCGATGACCGGCACTAAAAGCCTATTGATCAGAATTGCGGGGCAATTTGCCAAACGGACCGTCATCCTACTAGCCCAAACGCCAAAATCGCTGTAGAGTCTCAGTCAGACCCCGGTAACGGGGCGTTTACGAGGCAGATAGTGGCGGTATCTCATGACTGAGATGGTGTATGGCGCTGTTCAGGACCAGCGCGGCGAACCGATTCTACCAAAGTGGTGGCGGACAATTGATCGCTGGACGATGTCCTGCGTGCTGATCCTGTTTGTTATCGGACTGTTGCTGGGGCTGGCCTCGTCGCCGCCCCTGGCCGGGCGCAACGGGTTTGATCCGTTCCACTATGTGGAGAGGCAGGCCTTGTTCGGCGGGCTGGCGCTGGTCGCCATGTTGCTGACGTCGATGATGTCGCCGACTCTGGTGCGGCGCCTGGCGGTGCTGGGATTTGTCGCGGCCTTCGTGGCGCTGGCCTTCCTGCCTGTCTTCGGCACGGATTTCGGAAAAGGGGCCGTGCGTTGGTATTCGCTGGGATTTGCGGCGCTGCAACCGTCGGAATTCCTGAAGCCAGGCTTCGTCGTGGTGGCTGCGTGGCTTTTGGCCGCGTCACAAGAGATCAACGGCCCGCCGGGACGGATGTGGTCCTTTGCTTTGTGCATGGCAATATTTGGCATGCTGGTGATGCAGCCGGACTTTGGGCAGGCCTGCCTGATCCTGTTCGGCTGGGGCGTGATGTATTTCGTTGCCGGTGCCCCCATGCTGCTGCTGGTTGGAATGGCCGGGGTCGTCGTGCTGGGCGGAATGTTTGCCTATTCCAACTCGGAGCATTTTGCCCGTCGGATCGACGGGTTCCTGACACAAGAGGTCGACCCGACCACCCAGCTTGGCTACGCCACAAACGCCATTCGAGAAGGTGGATTGTTTGGCGTCGGCGTGGGTGAGGGGCAGGTGAAATGGTCTCTGCCCGATGCGCATACTGATTTCATCATTGCGGTCGCGGCCGAGGAATATGGCCTGATCCTGGTGCTGATCATCATCGCGCTCTATTCGATTATCGTGGTGCGCTCGCTGCTGCGCCTGATGCGCGAACGCGATATGTTCATCCGACTGGCGGGTACCGGTCTGGCCTGCATGTTCGGCGTGCAGGCGATGATCAATATGGGTGTGGCCGTGCGCCTTCTGCCCGCCAAGGGCATGACGCTGCCCTTTGTCAGCTATGGGGGATCATCGCTGATTGCGGGCGGTATCGCGGTCGGCATGTTGCTGGCCTTTACCCGGACCCGCCCGCAGGGCGAACTCGGCGATATTCTGCGCGGAAGAGGATGATGGGCAAACCGTACCTTCTGATTGCGGCGGGCGGCACCGGCGGCCACATGTTCCCGGCCCAGGCGCTGGCCGAGGCGATGCTGCACAAAGGCTGGCGGGTCCGCCTGTCGACCGATACGCGCGGCGCGCGATACACCGGCGGCTTTCCACACTCGACCGAGATCAGCGAGGCCTCTTCAGCGACCTTCGCGCGCGGCGGTTTGGTCGCCAAGGCACTTGTCGGACCAAAAATCGCTGGCGGTGTCACCAGTATGGCGCTCCAGATGATGCGGGACAGGCCGGATGTCGTGGTCGGCTTCGGTGGTTACCCGTCAATTCCGGCGCTGGGTGCGGCCACCATGTTGAAGATTCCGCGCATGATCCACGAACAGAATGGTGTTCTGGGTCGTGTGAACCAGCTCTTTGCAACCCGCGTCGGACAGGTCGCCTGCGGTGTCTGGCCCACGGATCTGCCCGAAGGCGCAAACGGCATTCACACCGGCAACCCGGTGCGCGCCGCCGTTCTGGAACGGGCTGCGGCTCCTTACATCCCGCCGGGGGAATACCCGATGTCTGTCCTGGTGATGGGCGGATCACAGGGCGCGCGCGTTCTCAGTGACGTGGTGCCCAGTGCCATCGCCGCTCTGCCGGACTTCCTCCGTTCCTATATCCGCGTGTCCCACCAGGCCCGCGACGAAGATGGCGAACGGGTCACTGCGTTTTACGCGGACCATGGTATCCTTGCTGAGGTCCAACCGTTCTTTCAGGACGTCCCCCGCCGCATGTCCGAGGCGCAACTGGTCATTTCGCGTTCGGGCGCGTCCAGCGTTGCCGATATTTCGGTCATCGGCCGTCCTTCAATCCTGATCCCATTCGCCGCTGCTGCCGGCGATCACCAGACAGCCAACGCACGTGGTCTGGTGCAGGCGGGCGGGGCAATCATGATCCCCGAAAACGCCCTTGACGTTTCGTCGCTGACCGAGCAGATGACCACGGTTCTGACTAACCCCGAAGCCGCACAGAAAATGGCCCATGCCGCCTTGTCGGTCGGGGCACCCGATGCCACCGAGCGTCTGGTCGCCCTTGTCGAACAACTGGCGCAAAAGGAGACCACATGAATCCAGCAACCAAACTGCCGCAGGATGTCGGGCCGATCCACTTTGTCGGGATTGGAGGCATCGGGATGTCTGGCATCGCCGAGGTGCTGCTGAACCTTGGCTACCAGGTGCAGGGCTCGGATTTGAAGGTGTCGAAAATCACCGATCGTCTGGCCAGCCTGGGGGCCGAGATATTCGAAGGCCAACGCGCCGAAAACCTCAAAAACGCCGCCGTGGTCGTTGTGTCGACCGCAATCAAGCCGGGAAACCCCGAACTGGACGAGGCGCGCGCGCAGGGCCTGCCCGTTGTCCGGCGCGCCGACATGCTGGCCGAACTGATGCGCCTGCGGTCGAACATCGCCATCGCCGGAACCCACGGCAAGACCACCACGACCACCATGATGGCTGAACTCATGGTCGCAGGTGACTTCGACCCGATCGTGATCAATGGTGGGATCATCCATGCCTATGGCTCAAACGCGCGCATGGGGCAGGGTGAGTGGATGGTGGTCGAGGCCGACGAGTCGGATGGCTCTTTCAACCGTCTGCCCGCGACCATTGCCATTGTCACCAACATCGACCCGGAGCATATGGAGCATTGGGGCGATTTTGATACGCTCCGCGACGGCTTTTACGAGTTTGTCTCGAACCTGCCCTTCTACGGTCTTGCCGTTTGCTGCACGGACCATGCCGAAGTTCAGACACTGGTGGGTCGTATTACTGACCGCCGCGTGCGCACCTACGGTTTCAACGCACAGGCCGATGTGCGGGCCGAGAACCTGACCTACAAGGACGGCGTCGCCCATTTCGACATTCACCTGCAATACGAAGATACGGTGATCGAGGGCTGCACTCTGCCGATGCCGGGGGATCACAACGTCTCGAATGCCCTGTCGGCGGTGGCGGTTGCCCGGCATCTGGGCATGAAAGCCTCGGAAATCCGCGAGGCGTTGGCCAATTTCGGCGGCGTCAACCGCCGGTTCACCAAGGTCGGAGAGGTGGAAGGCGTCACCATCATTGACGATTACGGCCACCACCCGGTTGAAATCGCAGCCGTTCTCAAGGCCGCCCGTCAGGCAACCGAAGGCCGCGTGATCGCCGTGCACCAGCCGCACCGCTACTCGCGCCTGTCCAACCTGTTCGACGAATTCTGTACTTGTTTTAACGATGCCGATGTTGTGGCCATAGCCGAGGTTTTCGCCGCCGGGGAAGACCCGATTGCAGGCGCCAGCCGCGACGATCTGGTCGACGGCCTGATCCGCCACGGCCACCGCCATGCGCGGGCCTTGCTGAACGAAGAAGACCTTGAACGGCTTGTGCGCGAACAGGCGGGACCGGGGGACATGGTTGTCTGCCTCGGTGCCGGTACGATCAGCGCCTGGGCCAATGGCTTGCCTGAGAGATTGCAAAGAAAACAAGCAGTTTGACGATCATCCTTGATTGCGACACAACCATAAGGTGTGATAACGTCTCACTGGATACCGCGAGCCCGTGGAGGGGCGAATGGACTATTCAATGATCTTTGCCGGGCTTTGGGTGATTTGCGCCACGATTGTGGCGCTGTTGCCGATGCGGCTGCAGTTTCCGCCCGGTTTCGCCTTGTTGATTTGTGCGCCGTTTCTGATCGTTTGGCTGGGCTATGACCACGGCTGGTTCTGGTCGGTTCTCGCTTTTGCCGGCTTCGTGTCGATGTTCCGCAATCCCATCCGCTACTACTGGCGCAAATGGTTCGGGCGTGAGGTGGTGGAATGAGCTGGTCGCTTGCTCTGGCCGCCCTGTGGGGCCTTGCCGCCAACCTTCTGGCCATGATCCCCAGCAAGGACAACCACTGGACGCGCGCCTATGTCCTGATTGCCGTGGGCATTCCGATCTTGGGTTATGTCACTTATGAGAACGGGCCTTGGATCGGGCTGCTGGTTCTGGCTGCAGGCATGTCGATGCTGCGCTGGCCGGTGATCTATCTAGGGCGGTGGGTGCGCCGGAACGTCGGAGACTGAATTTGATCCACTATTTGTTCTACTCGTTAGCTCTTTTTCTGCCATCACTTTTGATTTGGTGGACCTCGCATACTCTAGCACTCAAGGGCAAATTTAGAGGCCCGTTGTACCTCCTGATACTGTTGGTGTTGAGTTTTGTGTTGTGGACGCTCACACCTCTCGAGGCGGTGGCAACTGACAAACTCGGAAACAACGTCCAATGGTTTTCATTTTTCTTTTTTATGTGTGTGATCTTGCAGTTCGTTCCAGGCCTCAGCCTTGGTATCATGACCGGAGGCTGCCACCGAATTCTGCGTGTATTTCTGCGTCCGGACGCGAACGAGCGTACGGCTGTCTGATCGGATCAACAGCGGTGCCGCTAGTGCTTAGCTTTGAAAAAGAGATATTTGGCTCTGTCGGCCAATTCAACGCATGGGGATTTCATTGCAGTACATAGGATATGCACTCAGCGTTGGTTTGGCGATGGCGATCCCCGTTTTCTTGTCAGGTTTGGCGTCCCACAACCTTGTGAAGCGAGGGCGATTCCGCTGCCCTCTATACTTGTTGGCGTTTCTTGTTCTGTCCGTCGCATATGGTTGGTTGGCTTCGGAAGAGATTGGATGGCTCAAGCCTATGCATTGGCGTGCGCAGGACATGTATTCTCTCTTCGCAGTTTTTTCCGCAATTCCTCTAGGTATTGGGCTTATTGTGGGTCTCGGCACAGGCTATCGACGTTACCGCCTGTTCAAGCGCACCGAGAGCACCATGCAAGAAGATGACAAGCACGCAAAATCGAACTACGAAGGCTCGATGTCTATTAAGCTCGCCGCCCCACGCGGCAAACTCACCGAACAGAAACTCCTGAATGACCTGACATGGCTCCGCGTGGGTGGACCGGCCGACTACCTGTTCCAACCTGCGGACATTGAAGACCTGCAGAGTTTCCTGCGCGAGCTTCCAGCGAGTGTCCCGGTTTTCCCGATGGGCGTTGGTTCAAACCTGATTGTTCGGGATGGGGGTCTGCGTGCGGTGGTGATCCGGCTCGGGCGTGGATTCAACGGCATCTCAATAGAGGACAATACCGTCACCGCAGGCGCGGCGGCTCTGGATGCGCATGTGGCGCGTAAAGCAGCGGACGCAGGTGTGGATCTGACTTTTCTGCGCACCATTCCCGGTTCAATCGGCGGCGCGGTGCGCATGAATGCGGGCTGCTATGGCAGCTATACGGCGGATGTGCTGCAAAGGGCGACCATTGTCACGCGACAGGGCGACGTTTTGGACCTGACGCCGCAAGACCTCAACTTCCGCTACCGGCAGTCCGACCTGCCCGAGGGCGCCGTGCTGGTTTCGGCCACGTTCGAAGGTGCCACAGGCGATCCGGCCGAGCTCCACGCCCGCATGGAGATGCAGCTTCAAAAACGGGACGAAACCCAACCCACCAAGGACCGCAGCGCCGGGTCGACCTTCCGCAATCCGGCGGGGTTTTCCTCGACGGGCCGTGCGGACGATGTGCATGATCTCAAGGCGTGGAAGGTGATCGATGACGCTGGCATGCGCGGGGCCACCAAAGGTGGCGCGCAGATGAGCGAGAAGCACTCGAATTTCCTCATTAACACAGGTAACGCCACTGCCGCAGACCTCGAAGGTCTGGGCGAAGAGGTGCGAAAAAAGGTTTACGAAACAAGCGGCATCACGCTAGAGTGGGAAATCATGCGGGTCGGTGATCCGCTGACAGAATAAAGCCCTAACCGTCAGACCAAAAACAGGCAATTTCAGGCGGCGGATCAAAGGCATAACGCAGTACGGACCACCACATAAGGTCCGGGGACATTGAGGCGCACGAACGTGGGTATGTCGAGCAGGACAAACCCCAAAGTGGCGGTATTGATGGGTGGACCCTCGGCAGAGCGCGAGGTGTCTCTCAGCAGCGGGCGCGAATGCGCAACCGCCCTCAGGGGAGAAGGCTTTGAAGTGGTCGAGCTGGACGCTGGTCCCGACCTTTATGCGCGCCTGACGGACATCAAGCCGGATGTGGTTTTCAACGCCCTGCATGGCCGCTGGGGCGAAGACGGCTGTGTGCAGGGCATACTGGAATGGATGTGCATTCCCTATACCCATTCCGGCGTGCTGGCCTCGGCGCTGGCGATGGACAAACAACGCAGCAAAGAGATTTACCAGACCGAGGGCCTGCCGATTGTGCCCAGCGTGATCGTGCCCAAGGTTGAGGTGATCGAGGTTCACGTGATGGAGCCGCCCTATGTGGCCAAGCCCAACAACGAAGGCTCCAGCGTCGGCATATACATCGTGCATGAAAACGCCAACGGCCCGCCGCAACTGTCCGACGACATGCCCGAACATGTCATGGTCGAGAAATACGTGGCAGGTCGCGAGCTGACGGTGACGGTTATGGGTGACCGTGCCCTGACCGTGACCGAGATTATGACAAATGGCGGCTGGTACGATTACGACGCCAAGTACAAGCCCGGCGGGTCGTGGCATGTGCTGCCCGCGGATATCCCGGCCGATATCTTTGACCGCTGCATGGAGTATGCCGTGCGGGCCCACAACGCGCTCGGGTGCCGGGGTGTCAGCAGAACGGACTATCGCTGGGATGACCGCATGGGTGCGGACGGCCTGTTCCTGTTGGAGACCAACACGCAGCCTGGCATGACGCCGACCTCGCTGGTGCCGGAACAGGCTGCGCATATCGGAATGACCTTCGGCCAGCTTTGCGCCTGGATGGTGGAGGACGCGTCATGCGACCGTTGAAAGCCACCCGCGCCCCGGTGATCCACCGGACCAAAGCATTGTCAGGGCCCGACGCGGAATTCGACGCAGGTCAGTCCGACGCGCACGAGGTGGAGCCAGTACTACGCTTGAGCGGGGCAAAAGTCTTCCGGCGAACCGCGCGGCGTTCGGATCCCGCTCCGTCGCGGCTGAGCTACCGGTTCCAGCGCTGGATGCTAACGCCGGGCATTCGCCTCGGGGTCAGGCTTGGCTTGCCGATCTGTGCCATTGCCGGGGCGATTGGGATATATTTCGCGTCCGACGACCGACGCGAAGCGGTAAGCGCCTATATCGCAGATATCCGCACGTCGATTCAGGAACGACCGGAGTTCATGGTCAATCTGATGGCGATTGATGGCGCGGGCACGGGTTTGGCGGATGACATTCGCGAAGTTGTCCCTATCGATTTTCCGATCAGTTCATGGGATCTGGATGTCGAGCAGATGCGCGACACGATCACCGGTCTGGACCCGGTGAAATCCGCAACGGTGCGCATCCGTCCCGGCGGCATCCTTCAGGTCGACGTTGTTGAACGGCAGCCCGTCATCCTCTGGCGCACTCGCAACGGGGTCGAGTTGCTGGATGAAACCGGTGTTCACATAGATCATGCGACCTCGCGCAAGGATCACAAAGGCCTTCCGCTGATTGCGGGCGCAGGGGCTGACCAACATGTGCCCCAAGCGCTTGAGCTTTTCCAGACCTCCCGCAGCCTTGGCGAACGGGTGCGCGGTCTGGTGCGCGTGGGTGAGCGGCGCTGGGATCTGGTGCTGGATCGCGGTCAGCGGATCATGCTGCCGACCGAGCGACCGGTACGCGCGCTGGAACGCGTCCTCGCGGTGAACGAGGTTCAGGACCTTCTGGAACGCGACGTTGCAGTGGTCGACATGCGCCTCGGGCAGCGGCCGACCATCAGAATGACCAAAGCCGCCAGCGAAGACTGGTGGAACACAAAAACAGATGTGAGTAGCGGGCAGTAACGACCATGATGACCGATCTTTATCAGTCCCAGCGCGCCATGCGGCAAATGCGCAGACAAGCCATGCAGCGGGGCGTTGTCGCCATTCTGGATGTCGGCAGTTCCAAGATCGCCTGCCTTGTGCTGCGGTTCGATGGGACGGGCCGGCTGAGTGACGACAACACCATCGGATCCATGGCTGGCCAGACCGGGTTCCGTGTCATCGGCGCGGCCACCACCCGCTCGCGCGGGGTGCAGTTCGGCGAAGTCACCGCCATGCAGGAAACCGAACGGGCCATCCGGACCGCGCTGCAAGCGGCACAGAAAATGGCGGATATCCGTGTCGATCATGTGATTGCCTCGTTCTCGGGTGCGAATCCGCGCTCTTACGGGTTGGATGCGCAGGTGGATCTGGACGGCCAGCTTGTGACGGAGGCCGAGGTGGGGCGTGTTCTGAATGCCTGTGACGTGCCCGATTATGGCGTGGGGCGCGAAGTGCTGCATGCCCAGCCGGTGAATTTCGCGCTCGACAACCGCTCGGGCCTGATTGACCCACGTGGGCAGCTGGGTCAGTCGCTTGCGGTGGACATGCACATGCTGACGGTTGATGCGGTCGCCATTCAGAACATTGTGCGCTGCATCAAGCGCTGCGATCTGGAACTCGCTGGTATCGCGAACTCGGCTTATGTTTCCGGCATCTCGGCCTTGGTTGAGGACGAACAGGAACTGGGTGCTGCCTGTATCGACATGGGCGGCGGAACGACCAGCGTATCCATCTTCATGAAAAAGCACATGATTTATGCCGATTGCGTGCGCATGGGTGGGGATCACGTGACGGCGGACATCTCGATGGGCTTGGGCGTCCCGGCGGCGGTGGCCGAGCGGATCAAGACTTTTAACGGCGGGGTCCACGCCACCGGTGCCGATGATCGCGACCTGATTGATATCGGCGGCGACACGGGCGACTGGGAGCATGACCGCCGCACCGTCAGCCGCGCTGAACTGATTGGCATCATGCGCCCCCGTGTCGAGGAAATCCTCGAAGAGGTCCGCGTCCGGTTGGATGCGGCCGGGTTCGAGCACATGCCCAGTCAGCAGATCGTTCTGACCGGCGGCGGTAGCCAGATCATGGGGCTGGACGGGCTGGCGACGCGCATCCTTGGTCAGCGGGTTCGACTGGGCCGCCCCTTGCGAGTCCACGGCTTGCCGCAATCGGCCACCGGACCGGGCTTTTCCTCGGTTGTGGGCCTCAGCCTGTTTGCGGCGCATCCGCAGGACGAATGGTGGGATTTTGAAATCCCGATCGACACCCATGCGGCCCGCCCATTCAAACGCGCTGTTCGGTGGTTCCGTGACAATTGGTGAAACGCTGCGCCTGGCCGCTCTCGGCGCCGCGCTTGCACCGGGCTTGGCGTCAGCTCAGACTGTCATCACGCCCGAGGCCTTCCTGGACGCCGTTGTTGGTAAAACGCTGAAATTCTACGAAATACGCAGCGGTGATCTTGTCGGCACCGAGCAGTTCCTGACCCGTGCGACATCGGTCTGGCGAGAAGAAGGCAGGGGCTGTGTTTACGGTCAGATCACCACTCCAAACGGTCAGATCTGCTTTCTCTATGACAATGATGTGGATGGCATTCCGGTTTGCTGGTGGCCGTTTCTTCACAAAGACCGGTTCATGGTGCGCCTCGCGTCTCTTTCTGACGGCGAAATTCAGGAGGTCCGCAGCATTATAGAGGCAGGTGTGGACTGTCCAAGTACCCCGATTAGCTGAAGAAACGGGTTGCAGCGCCCAGAATTATCCCTAAAGATATCCACAAGGCCCGTCAGAGGCCCCGCGGCAGGACTTTGAGCAGTTTTCCGCAACCGTAAAGGCAGATAAGGGCGCAACGCAGGGATAACATTCCGGCGGCAGTGTCATTTGGCTTGTGGCCATGCGGCGGGAATCCGCAACATCTGGCGGAGCCTGCGAAATACTGCCGTTTGCTGCCTTGTTTCCTCCATATTTTGTGGATTCTCGCAATTTTTGACGTGACCTTTGCGCGTTCGAACGGTAGAATCATACGCGGATAGGTAAGAAAAACACCGCTTTGGCGGACAATAAAAACAGGCGGACAGAGCATGACATTGAATCTTTCGATGCCCGGGCACGAAGAACTGAAGCCTCGGATTACAGTATTTGGCGTTGGTGGTGCAGGTGGCAACGCTGTCAACAACATGATTGAAAAACAGCTCGACGGAGTCGATTTCGTTGTGGCGAACACGGACGCGCAGGCTCTGCAGCAAAGCCACTCGTCCTCGCGGGTGCAGCTGGGCGTGAAAGTCACCGAAGGTCTGGGGGCAGGGGCGCGTCCGACCGTGGGTGCCGCGGCTGCCGAAGAAAGCATCGAACAGATCGTTGACCATCTGGCGGGCGCACATATGTGTTTCATCACTGCCGGAATGGGCGGCGGGACCGGAACCGGGGCCGCACCGATCATCGCGCAGGCCGCACGTGAACTGGGTGTTCTGACCGTTGGTGTCGTGACCAAACCCTTCCAGTTCGAAGGGGGCAAGCGGATGCGTCAGGCCGAAGACGGCGTTGATTCCCTGCAGCAGGTTGTCGATACGCTGATCATCATTCCCAACCAGAACCTGTTCCGCCTCGCCAATGAAAAGACCACCTTCACCGAGGCGTTTTCGATGGCCGATGACGTCCTCTATCAGGGCGTCAAAGGTGTAACCGACCTGATGGTCCGTCCGGGCCTGATCAACCTCGACTTTGCTGATGTTCGTGCCGTGATGGACGAGATGGGCAAGGCGATGATGGGCACAGGCGAGGCCACCGGCGAAGACCGGGCGATTCAGGCGGCGGAAAAAGCCATCGCCAACCCGCTGCTGGACGAAATCAGCCTCAAGGGCGCCAAGGGCGTTCTGATCAATATCACCGGATCGCATGATCTGACCCTGTTCGAACTGGACGAAGCCGCCAACCGCATCCGCGAAGAGGTGGACCCCGAGGCGAACATCATCGTTGGCTCGACTCTCGACACGGCGATGGAAGGCGGCATGCGGGTTTCGGTCGTGGCCACCGGTATTGACGCGACCGAGGCGCATGCGGATGTCCCGGTTGCGCGCCGATCGATGTCTGCGCCGCTGACCCGGACCGTGTCAGCCGAAGAACCGATGCAAGAGGAAACTCCGGCTGCCGCCGAAATCGCGGAGCCCGTAGCGCAGGCCGAAGAGAACCGCGAGCCGTCGCTGTTCGAAGCGGCAGAGGAACCCGCACCAACGCATTTCCAGCCACGGGAAGAGCGCGAAGACGACGGGTTGCCTCCACCGGCATACCAGCCGCAGGTCGCGGAGTTCGAGCCACAGCCGGACCCTGTCGACATGGCCCCGGAAGAGTTTGCACCGCGTGGGCACACCGCTGGCACCCCCTCACCCGAAGCGATGCAGCGCCTGCAGGCCGCCGTTCAAAAAGTCCCCTCGGCGCAGCAGCGCCTGACCGCATCGCGGCCTCAGGAACCGGCTGCGCAGCCGCAGTCCGAACCCGAAGAGCGCCCCCGCTTTGGCTTCAACAGGCTGATCGACCGGATGACCGGGCACGCGGCGGACACACCGGCTCAACCGGCGCGCCAGCAGCCCGCCATGCGCCAGGCTGACGCTACGGCACCGGCCCATGACGAGGCGGACCCGGAGCAGGAGCGCATCGAAATTCCCGCCTTCCTGCGCCGCCAGGCCAACTGATCGCGGTAACAAATTCACCACACAGAGCCGCCGTTTGGCGGCTCTTTTTTGTTGTATTTCATTGCTTTGTGACGCGGTGAGCAGGGTTTTGCCGATCTGTCACATGCATGTTTCATTCAGTTACAAAGAGTGAGTTGAGCCTTGACGACGGCTTGCTTAGTTGAATGGCCAACGCGGCCCGCTCAGGCCGTACACCACTCACTGAGGTCGAATTTGCAACATACGCTCAAATCTCCGGTCACGTTTACAGGCATCGGGCTGCACAGCGGCAAGCCTGCAATCATGGTCCTGAAACCGGCTGCCGCCGGTCACGGGATCTGGTTCAAACGGACGGATATCGAGCTTGGCAATGCCCTCGTCCCAGCGATCTACGATGTCGTTGAACGCACGCCGCTCTGCACCCGTCTGGTGAACGATGCAGGTGTTTCGGTGTCGACGGTTGAACACATCATGGCCGCTCTGGCCGGATGTGGCATTCACAATGCGCTGATCGAGATCGACGGGCCCGAGGTTCCGATCATGGACGGGTCCTCCATCGATTTCGTGCGCGGGATCATGGCCAAGGGCGTGCGGCGTCAGGCCAGCCCGGTTCTGGCTTATGAAGTGCTCAAACCGGTCACCGCCTCGCGCGAAGGGGCCAGTGCGTCGATTGCACCGGCGGATGGGTTGATCATCGATTTTCACATCGATTTCGAAGACGCAGCAATCGGCAACCAGACCAAAACGCTGGATATGCGCAATGGCTCCTTTGCACGGGAATTGAGCGATTGCCGCACTTTCTGCCGCCGCACCGATGTCGAGGCGATGCGCGAAAACGGCCTTGCCCTGGGTGGAACGCTGGAAAACGCAGTGGTTGTACAGGGGCGGGACGTTCTGACTCCGGGCGGGTTTCGCCGTACGGATGAGGCCGTTCGGCACAAGATGCTGGACGCTCTGGGCGATCTCTATCTGGCAGGCGGTCCGATTCTGGGCCATTTTACCGGTGACAAGTCCGGCCACTCGATGACCAACACGCTGCTGCGCAAGCTGTTCGAGACGCCCGGTGCGGTGCGCCCGATTCTGTGCACGCCGGAACAGGCCGCGCGGCTGCCGGGGCAGGGCCTCATCGTGGCCGAGATTCCCGAAGTCGCCTGAACCCATCAACTCTGCCGACAATTGCGCCAGAGCGCGGATAAGGCGTTTTGCACCGGAAATATCTGTGCTAGACCAAGGCTCAATTCGGGGCGAACCCCATTAAGATAAGACGACAAGGATGGGCGGTATGGTTGGCAGCAAAGCGGCAGTCAGGTTCGCGGGCGCGATTCTTCTGACAGCAGTTTTGACCGCATGCGGTAATGGTGGCGGGCTGTTCGGCAATAGGGGCGCGGACCGCGATCAGAACCTCGAAGGTTTCACGCCGGAACAGATTTATACCCGTGGTGAGTACGAACTGTCGCAGAATCGCTCGGATGACGCGGCATGGTACTTCTCCGAGGTCGAGCGTCTGTATCCTTACTCCGACTGGGCGAAACGCGCGCTGATCATGCAGGCGTTTTCGTTCCATTCCGATCAGAATTACGAAGAAAGCCGCGCCGCCGCGCAGCGCTATATCGATTTCTATCCCACCGACGAAGATGCGGCCTATGCGCAGTACCTTCTGGCGCTCAGCTATTACGACCAGATCGACGAAGTTGGCCGCGATCAGGGCCTCACGTTTCAGGCTTTGCAATCGCTGCGTACCGTGATCGAGGTTTATCCCGATAGTGAATACGCAACGTCTGCCGTTCTGAAATTCGATCTGGCCTTCGACCATCTGGCCGGTAAGGAAATGGAGATCGGGCGCTACTATCTGCGGCAGGACCACTATATCGCTGCCATCAACCGGTTCCGGGTGGTGGTGGAGGATTTCCAGACCACGTCGCACACGGCCGAGGCGCTCTACAGGCTGGTCGAGGCTTACCTTTCGCTGGGTCTGTTTGATGAGGCACAATCGGCTGGCGCAATCCTGGGATACAACTACCAGTCTTCGGAATGGTATGACGACGCCTACAGGCTGCTGACATCGCGCGGGCTCGACCTCAAGGGCCGGGGCAACAACTGGCTCAACACGATCTATCGCCAGACGATCAAGGGTGAGTGGTTGTAACTGCGATGGTGACAGGCTTGGGACGCTAAAGACCCGATGCTGCGCGCCCTTGATATCCGCGACATGCTGATCATTGACCGGCTGGAACTGACCTTTCAGCCGGGCCTGAACGCGCTGACCGGTGAAACCGGCGCGGGCAAGTCGATTCTGCTGGATTCCCTGGGTTTCGTTCTGGGCTGGCGCGGGCGTGCCGAACTGGTCCGTCAGGGAGCTGCCCAGGGCGAGGTCGTCGCCGAGTTCGAACTCTCCACGGATCACCCGGCGCAGGCGGTGCTGGCCGAGGCTGGCCTGCCCGGCGGTGCGGAACTGATCCTGCGGCGCGTCAATACCGCTGAAGGGCGCAAAACAGCTTGGGTCAATGACCGGCGTTGTTCGGGTGAGGTGCTGCGGGCGCTGTCAGAAACCCTGGTTGAATTGCACGGGCAGCATGATGATCGCGGCCTGCTGAACCCGCGCGGGCACAGGGCCATGCTGGATGCCTATGCGGAACTGGGCGACCACGCTGCTGCTGTGCGCGCCACATGGGCCGAGATGTCCCGCGCCCGTAAATCCCTCGCCGAGACCGAAGCTGCGGTGGCCGCTGTGCGCAGCGAAGAAGAGTATCTGCGCCACTCGGTTTCCGAACTGGATCAACTGGATCCACAGCCCGGAGAGGATGCGGAACTCGACGCCCGCCGCCGCATGATGCAGGGGGCCGAGCGCATCCGCGATGATGTGGCCCGGGCGTTTGAACTGCTGGGCGGCGAGGGTGCCGAAGGTGCCATGGCCGACGCCACGCGATGGCTCGAAGGGGTTTCGGATACAGCCGGCGGGCAGTTGGAGGACCCTATCGCAGCGCTTGGCCGGGCCATGATCGAACTGGGCGAAGCGCAGGATGGGGTCAATGCCTGCCTTCAGGCGCTGGACTTCAATCCGGCTGAACTGGAAGCCGCCGAAGAACGGCTTTTTGCAATCCGTGCGCTGGCCCGAAAACACGATGTCGCGCCGGATTATCTGGGCGCATTTGCCGATACCTTGCGAGACCGCCTGACCCGGCTTGAGGCCGGGGATGCAGAACTTGCTGAAAGGCGCAAGGCCGTTGAGGCGGCGCAGGCTGCTTACGACCAGGCCGCGAACGCTCTGAGCATGGCGCGTAAGGCGGCGGCCGGAAAGCTGGACGCGGCTGTCATGGCCGAACTGGTCCCGTTGAAGATGGAGCGTGCGGTGTTTCAGACCGAAATCATTGCCGCTGATGCCGGACCGGATGGTATCGACGCCGTTGCCTTTACCGTGGCCACAAATCCGGGCGCACCGTCGGGTCCGCTGAACAAGATTGCCTCGGGTGGCGAACTCAGCCGCTTTCTACTGGCGCTCAAGGTGTGCCTGTCCGGTGATGACAGCGTCCGCACGATGATCTTCGACGAGATCGACCGCGGCGTTGGCGGTGCAACTGCGGATGCGGTTGGGCGGCGCCTATCGGCGCTCGCGCAGGGGGGGCAGGTCCTGGTGGTCACCCACTCGCCGCAGGTCGCCGCGCGCGCCGCGCATCACTGGCGTGTGCAAAAACACGTGACCGACGGGCAGACCCTGTCCACCGTGGTCCCTCTGGCCGACCCGGACCGGGTGGACGAGATCGCGCGCATGGTTGCGGGCGACACGGTCACGGACGAGGCCCGCGCGGCAGCGCGTGCATTGCTGCAAGCCTGAAACATATCGCTACTCCGGCCTGCCTCTATCCTACTTTTATATGAGGCGTCCGTGGCTTACTAAGGGGTATGATATGATCCCCGAGGGCCAATGACCCAATCGACCCGCACCGTATTGCGCAACCAGTTGAATCAGGCTCTGGCCGCGGTCAAGGACGCATGGCGGGTAATGCTGCGACGTGGTCCCAGCCAGATTCAGTTCTGGTTCATCGCACTGGCCATCGGCATCGCAGCGGGGTTTATGGCACTGGCTTTCCGCAAGGCCATTCGCGGATTGCAGGCCTATATCTACCAGACCGAAGACATTTTTCTGCTGCACAGCCATGCGGAAAAACTGCCCTGGCTGTGGGTCTTCATCACCCCGGTGATCGGTGGGTTGGTTGTTGGTGTCATTCTGCACAAGTTCACCGATGACGGGCGCGTTCGCTCGGTGGCCGATGTGATCGAGGGGGCCGCGGTAACCGACGGCCGGGTCGAAACCAAGGCAGGTGTTGCCTCGTTCTTCGCCTCGCTTATCACGCTGAGCACGGGTGGATCGACGGGCCGCGAAGGACCGGTGGTGCATATGGCGGGTGTCATCTCCACCTGGGTCAGCAACCGCATCCATGCCGACGGGATCACGGGGCGCGACCTGCTGGGCTGCGCCGTGGCTGCGGCTGTCTCGGCCAGCTTCAACGCGCCCATTGCCGGCGCGCTTTTTGCGCTTGAGGTGGTGTTGCGCCACTTTGCCGTACATGCCTTTGCTCCGATCGTGATCGCGTCGGTTGCTGGGACGGTGATCAACCGGCTTGAATATGGCGATGTCACAGAATTCACGCTTGAGACGCCCGGCTCGCTACAGTTTTACGTCGAACTGCCGGCCTTTCTTATCCTTGGGCTGATCTGCGGGTTTGTTGCACTTGTTTTGATGCGTTCGATCTTTTTTGCCGAGGATATCGGCAGCCACATCCAGAACCGCTTGTCCCTGCCACGCTGGCTGCGCCCGGCGGTATCGGGGGCGATGCTGGGCCTGCTGGCCATCTGGTTCCCGCATATCATCGGTGTCGGCTATGAAACCACGATCCGGGCTCTTGCAGGGGATCTGGTTCTGACGACGGCAATCCTGTTTGCTGTTGTCAAAACCGTGGCTGTGGCGATCACCATGGGCGGTCGTATGGGGGGCGGTGTGTTCTCGCCGTCGTTGATGATCGGCGCGCTGACCGGGCTGGCCTTTGGTCTGATTGCCACGGGACTGTTACCGGATGTATCCGGCACGCCCACGCTTTATGCCTTCGCGGGGATGGGAGCCGTGGCCGCGGCCGTATTGGGGGCGCCGATTTCGACCACCCTGATCGTATTTGAACTGACCGGAGACTGGCAGATCGGTCTGGCGGTGATGGTCTCGGTTTCGATGTCCACCGCGCTGGCATCGCGGTTGGTGGACCGGTCCTTCTTCCTGACGCAGCTTGAGCGTCGCAACGTCCACCTGGCGGCCGGGCCGCAAGCCTACCTGCTGGCGATGTTGCGCGCAGGTGCGGTGATGAGGCCCATCGGTGATGCGCGATCAATCACCAGGGACGAGGCACAGGCGCTGATCGACCAGGGTCTTTGCGTCAAGGCCAGCGCGACGCTGGAGGCCGCGATGCCCTATTTCGACCGCGACGACATTCCCTGCATTCCGGTGATTGTGATGGATGAGGACGGGAGCGAAACTCCGGTTGGTGCGCTTTACCATGTGGATGCGCTCAAGGCGTACAACCGGGCTCTGGCGGCAACGGCGGCCGAAGAACACTCTTGAGGTTTCACTTGCTGTACACGCTCGCCGCATCGCCCAGATAATTGTCCCACGCAAACCAGTATGACACATGCCCCGCCACGCGCGGCAACCGCGTGCCATCCGGTGCGACCAGGGCCTCCTCGGTTACGGTCCAGATGGTGCCCGCCGTATCCTGCAGGCCATCACCTGTCGCCTTGAATTGGTGCGTCTGCCGCTCATAGGCCCGGACACTGCGTTCCGCCGCATCGCCCAACAGGACCAATGGCCTGTTGGCAATTGCATCGTTGATCACCGGTTTGGTGCGGAAAGCATCCAATGGCCAGGCCCGTGCGGCCCCAAACTGGCGGATCGCAAAAACATAGTCTTTCTGCCGATGTTGCGACTGGTCCACCAGTGCCGGAAACATCAACTCGCTGGACGCAAAATACTGCTGGTAGACAACACCAGAACCGTAGTTGCGTCGGTGCCCGGTGTTGAGGGACAGAACCCGCGTGCGGGGATGTGAGGTTTTCCAGCTGCCCCACGTGGTAATGACCACAGGGCGCTGCTTCAGCTCGATCCCGCTGTCCACCAGAGGTCCGACCACCGGTTTGCCGGTATACTGGTTCCACAAGGAATGGGTCTCGCGATCAAACATCAGTTTGTTGGAGCGGTACAGGAACCCTGACGAACCGAAGACAAACGGCTCCGACCGATCAGAAACCCGTGTCTCGAACAGGATGCCGGACCCGCACAGCGTACAATACGCCAACGCAACCGGAACACCGCCAATCACCTCGTTGAACATCTCGTGCCAGCCCATGATCCGCAGGGGATAGGCGCGGACATCCCCATTGATCGCCACGCCGAACACCAGATCGTCGCCCTTTAGATAATCGGCGCTGGCAGCTGGGATCAGGGCCGGATTGTCCAGCGAGGGGATCCCATCCTTGAGCACACCGCCCCATGCGATCTCTTCCAGCCGGATCTTCATCCTGTCGCGCTGCAGGTATTCATGGCGCAGGAACACGTCGAAGTTCGGATCCATCCGCAGCAGGACCTCGCGTTTGAACGGGATCAGCGACGGGTGAGGCACCAGTTGCGGGTTACGCTCCTGCCAAAGCATCCACTCGAACCAGTCGGTTCCATGCCGCTCTCCGGTCAGGGCTTCCATCACTTCGGCAATATCGTCGCTTCGCCGGTTCGAGAACCGCATGGCCGTCAGCAGGGCCGGGACGACATCCGGGTTTCCTCGATCCGTCAGGAACGCCATCTGCGCTTCGAATTCGGTCCTGCGGGCATGCAGCGTACTGCGCAGCGCCTCCAGAACCGGGTCCTGCTGCGCCCAGAGCGCAGTTGGCATCAGCGCACCGGCGCCCACCAATCCGGTAAAACCGCGGCGTGAAACAGGCATGGCATTCTCCATTCGCATCCATGCCCAGTTTGCCTGCTGTTTCGCTCACATGCACTCCACAGCCGCGTGAGCGGGGATACATGAAGTTGTTTTGTCGGTGTTGACAGGTGAGATGCAGCAAGGTCCGCATTGCTGGCAAAGCGGCCATTGGTCACGTCGGTTCCGACGTCAGCTTCCGGATCGTCTGGCAACGACTGTAAACGAATGACACTCTGTGTCAGTCGCATCAAGTTTGCTGCTTATGTCGTCAATTTCAAAGCCGCTTGATTTCAGCTCAGCCTCGAGGGTGCTTTGGGAAAAGTGCTGCAACCAATTGTAAACACGCCATGTTTCTTGCTCTTCTACGATGGTGAAGAGATCTAGGGAAACAGCAGCAGTTTCGTACTTCCAAGTGCTATGAAAGACGTAGCATTCATCGGCCGTCCAGAACCGATCCATGTAGTTGCGCGCAAAGACAATTCCCTCAGAGACCCTCTCAAAAGCCTTCATTGAAGGCACATCGAAGACAAAAGCGCCTTCAGAATTGAGCGAGCGGCGCACCTTGTCCAACAAGGTCCTGCGTTGAGAAGGGGAAAGGACGCAGAAATCGCAATATATGAGTGTTATCAAATCCTGCTGTGCCGGAAGCGCGTCGGTAAGGTAATTGGCTTGTCGAAATGCAACTGAACCGCAGCCTGGATCGGAGTTGAAGGTGGCGTACTCGATGGAACTGGCGGAAAAGTCCAAGCCCTCAACCTGCGCCCCACGTTGCGCGTATCGTTCTGCGTACAAACCCGGACCGCAGCCCAAATCGCAAACTTTTTTGCCGTTCAAACCAAATTCCTGATCAAGCCACTGCACTGCTTGATCGATACTATGCAGGGGACGCGATGCCAGCGGCGTCGTCTGGTCCAGATGCGTCTTGAGCATTTGCTGAGCCAAGTGTGGCTTCGTCCACAATGTCTCCGCCGTGTAGACGGAAAACAAAACCGGTTTTCGGTGGATTTCGGATAGTTCTTCAAACATAGGGGTCATTTCCACAATCAGGATTCGGAACCGCTTCGATATCATACCAAGCCCCGATCGTGCGTGAGGGAATGACTGATAATCGTTCTGAGATATCTAGCCTTCGTACGAACTCTCGTACACCGGCCTCGGAAACAGCCGCTCACATTCGCCGCAGCATTTGACGCATTTTGACTCACAGCGGTCAACTGACGGTTTCAGTAGGCCACCGCGTTGGCTCAGCCGGGATCGAGGTCAGGAATGCGGACATGGACGAAACCGCTCTCGCGGTATTGGCGCTTGGGGCAATGACTGCGCATTAATTCAACAGTGGATTTGGCGAACTGACGCGCCTGTCTGACGATTTGGACCTTCTCAATCTGATGACAGGAGGTTCCGATGACGGACCAATATGTGCCGAAGCTACGCCAGCGTTTTCTTGAAGACATGCGGATCAAGGGGCTGCAGCCCAAGACGCAGACGATGTATCTGCGGGCGATGCACGATTTCACGCGGTTTCTGGGGCATGCGCCAGACAGTGCGACACCGGAGGAGTTGCGGGGGTTCCAGCTCGACATGAAGGCGCGCGGCGTTGGTGCGCCGACCTTCAACAACCGGCTGACCGTGCTGAGCTTCTTCTTCGCCACGACCTGCCCGCGCCCTGAGATGAAGCGGCATATGCGCTATCAGCGGGCGGCCAAGAAGATCCCGGTGGTGCTGAGCGCCGAGGAAGTCGCGCGTATTCTCGAAGCTGCGCCGGGACCGGGGCTCAGATATCGTGCTGCCTTCAGTGTTGCCTATGGTGGCGGGCTGCGCGCCAGCGAGGTCACGCATCTGAAGGTCGGCGATATCGATAGCGACCGGATGCTGATCCGGGTCGACCAGGGCAAGGGCCGCAAGGATCGTCACGTGATGCTGTCGCCCAGTTTGCTCGAACTGCTGCGCGACTATTATCGCGAGGCGCGCCCGAGGGGGTGGATGTTCCCCGGCCGCAGCCGGATCGACCCGATCTCGACACGGCAGTTCAACCGGGCGTTCGGGGTGGCCTGCGACTTCGCCGAGATCAGGAAGAATGTCTCGCCCCATACGCTGCGGCACAGCTTTGCCACGCATCTTCTGGAGGGCGGGACGGATATCCGGGTGATCCAGGTCCTGCTCGGTCACGCCAAACTGGAGACCACAACGATCTACACGAAGGTGGCGACCAAGATGATTCAGGATGTGACCAGTCCGCTCGATCTGTTGGTGAGACGAGAGGCGGCACCCGGCTAATCCCGGTCCATGCCCCCCTCTCATCGCTGCAAGCAGCGACTGTCGGGCAATGGACCAAAGCTGGAGGTCGCGGATATCTTCCGCGCCCATGGGCCTGCGTATCGCCGCGAACATGCAGGACATCTGAACCTGCAGCAGTTGAAGGTGATGTCCGCGATCGAGAGTTGCCGCACCGCCGCGCTTGGCGGGCACGTGGCGTCTTGCACAAAGTGCGATCACCAGCACATCGCTTACAACTCCTGTCGCAATCGACACTGCCCAAAGTGCCAGGGGGCAACCGCCCGCGACTGGATGCAGGCGCGGATGGAAGACCTGTTGCCGGTCGAATACTTCCATGTGGTGTTCACGCTGCCTGCGCCAATCGCGGACATGGCGTACCAGAACAAGGCGGCGGTCTATGGACTGTTGTTCAGAGCCTCAGCCCAGACGCTCCTGACCATCGCCGCCGATCCGAAGCATCTGGGCGCGCGGATAGGCATGACCAGCGTGCTGCACACATGGGGATCAGCGATGACGCATCACCCGCATGTCCACGTCGTGGTCCCCGGCGGCGGAGTGTCAACGGATGGCACCAGCTGGATCGGCTGCCGCCCAGGGTTCTTCCTGCCGGTGAAAGTCCTGTCGCGGCTGTTCCGGCGTTTGTTCCTGGAAGGGCTGCTCCGGTTGCACAAGGCAGGCAGGTTGCGCTTCTTTGGCAATCTGGTGGGGCTGGCAGACCCGAATATCTTCGCTGCGCACCTCGCCCCGC
The DNA here is from genome assembly GCF_056536245.1 of Ruegeria sp. AJ12. NCBI lineage: Bacteria > Pseudomonadati > Pseudomonadota > Alphaproteobacteria > Rhodobacterales > Roseobacteraceae > Ruegeria > Ruegeria sp. AJ12. The sequence goes on along the minus strand of NZ_JBQFJJ010000001.1, from coordinate 2,914,811 downwards.
TGCGCGAAGCCGACTGGGTTGTCTATGCCAAGCCGCCCTTCGGAGGGCCCGAACAGGTGCTTGCCTATCTCAGCCGATACACCCATCGTGTGGCAATCTCGAACCACCGCCTGGTCACTGCCGACGCGGACACGGTTACCTTCCGGTGGAAAGACTATCGCATCAAGCGCGGGGATCGGATGAAGGTCATGCGCCTGCCCACAGGTGAGTTCATCCGCCGCTTCCTGATCCATGTCCTGCCTCCCGGCTTCCACCGCATCCGCCACGCGGGCTTCCTCGCTAACGGTATCCGCCGCGACAGGATCGAGAAGATCAGGCGTTTGTTGGATCAAACAGGCGAACCTGACCCAATGGCCGACAAAGAAGCGCACGCCGAAGCACTGGAACAAGACCTGAAACACACATGCCCAAAATGCGGCAGCACGATGCGTGTGGTCGAGATCTTCACCCGTGGCCAAACCCCAAAATCCCGCGCCCCGCCATGGGAGGATGCCGCATGAGCCAAAAATCAAACCCGGCCCCACCATCCGGAGGCACCGGACCAGTCTGTGCGCTCAAATTCCTGAAAAGCGTGCCAAAACGGCGTGCGAAGATCAAAATCGAGACCGATCAATGACATGCGCTGCCGAATCCGATCGGCCAGCACTACACGTCGCCAAAGGCGATACTGTGCTGCGCTTCAATTGCAGAAGCCCGTAACGCACAATCCCCATAGCACCAAAATCCTCCCGCGCTTTCTTCCTTGTCAGGTTTGTCGCCGCTGCAGCTCACGCTGACAGCAGCCACAAACCTTGGACAAAGCGACCTTTCGTCGGACAAGTGCCAAGGTCCGCTTCTGGATTTTTTGGATCCTCGAACGTTTTTTCTTTGGCTGAATAAATAGGCAATTGCGGCGTCCAAAAAACACCAATGTCGGCGATCTCGCTTATGAAAGCGTCGATAGAAGCGCTCTGTGAAATACCTACTTGCCACGCCACAACAGCCAATACGTGACACCAAATGCCAGGCCGAGACCCGAATACCCAACGAAATAGAGCGGTTCCAAGTCCGACGTGTCGAGTGTGATGACCTTTCTGGCAACCGCCATAAGAGCCGTTGCAACAACCAATTTCACATGGATGACATCGGCAGTCAGGTAGAGTGTGACATTGGTATAGATTTCGATGGCGATCAAAACCACCAAAGCGGCGGCAAAGACGTCCAGCAGATCACTGACATCAAGAATAAGAACCGGCGGGCTTACAAGCTTGATGTAGAACGAGTACCCGGCATCAATAACGGCGAACCCAATCACAACGACCATGAACAAAGACATCACCCTAACGGCATGTCGAATGAGGCGATTGCAGCTTCTGACGATCGGGTCTTCATGATCAGGATCAAGCTCAACATGCGCTTGCCCATTGCGTTGCGTCTGTTCGGTCATCCAGACCTCCCTAATCTCTGCGGTTGTTACGCAAGGCCTGCGCCAAACATCAGCGTCTTCTGGGTAAGACGACCTGGGCCTGCAAGCGTAATCTAAGGCCATCTGCGCCGACTTCGGGTGCCTCCAGCCAATAGCCGACCCCGGCTTGCAGATTGACCGGCACCGCCCCCCATTGGACCAGTTTTGAAACCGAAGCGTTTATCGGTACGGCCCAGACTTCATTTTCCCAGTCATAGGTGCTTTCGCTTTGCAGCGAATAGGTCCAGGCGCCTTCGGTGGAGTACGCCAGGAAAGGCTGGACGAAACTCACATTCGTTGGGGTTTCGGGGTTGCTTTCCAGATCCCAAAGATGATTGGCCAGCGCGCCATAGGTCCACGGCCCGGTCTGACGCAGGGCAATGCCGGTGATACCGGCGGCCCAGGTATCGCTTGACACATCGCTAAAGGTCGGGAACCGCACAACCGGACCAACGCCCCAGGTCACGTCCCCTGTTCCTGTAGGAGAAAACCAGGCAGAGAACAGAACATCACCGATCCCTTCCTGACGCGTCCCGGGGACAATGTCTTCCTGCCAGATGTAAGGAATAATCGTGCGGGTGATCATGTTTAGATTATCGTTAATCTCAAAGGGCACGACCGGCTGAAAATTCAGCGTGGTGCGCGATCCCTGATCGGAAACGCCCAGATTGTCGTCGTAGTTCAGCTGAAACGGAACCGAGACGATTGCCGCAAGCGGGTTGGCGAGTTCCTGAGCCAAATCGGAAGCCTCATCAGCTAAGGCGGAAGTTCCGGTGCAGATCGCGCAAAGCAAGCCTGCATAAGCAAGGGGTCGTTGCATCTGAGTTTGGTCCTTGTTGAGGGATGATTGGACGCTTGGCTTAGTTCACCGGTTCGATGCTCGGGAATTCCCAATCGCCGTTCAGGATTGCGTCCTCCGGCTCATAGAGGCGGATGCCATAGTTCCAGCCCGGCGTAATCGGAATGCAGTTCACGCGACCGTCGTCGCAGCCGCCGAAATGCAGCGTGACCGAGCCGTCTTCTGCGGTCTCGGCGGTGTGGTCGTTGAAGCTGTTTACACCCAGCTCATTGGCTTCCATACGACCGCTATCACCGTAAACAGTCACCGACCAGAATGCACGAACCGGCACGTCTCTGATCGTAACGGCATGCGGTGTTTCGCCATCATTCTCATCGACCGCGCCCAACCCGTAAATCGCGGATTCAGCAGGCAGACCACCCCAACCGGAAAGGGCTCCGATTACAAACTCAACAGGATCGACGACCTCCTTGCTCCTGCCAAAGGCAAGAGTTGAATCGACGCCCAACAGCGACAGATCACTGATCGCCTGACGCGCAACGGCGAGTTGCTCGGTGTTCCAGTTGGGTGCGTCAAATGGGCCCGATCCACCGCCACTGACGACGATTTTGTCCTGCGCCGCGTGTGCGGCGGCAATATCCTCCGGGTCCGTCACGTCGGCAAAAGTGCGGAAAGCAAGGTAGGCAAAGCGCGTGCCGAGGTCCTCTTGAGTGATCTGATAGGTGCCGGGCTCTACCTCGGCGTACATGAAATGATCCTGATTGATGACATGCATCGAGATATAACGCCCATCTGCGTCAGGGAGCGTCACTTCGACGGGTTCACTCAGATCTAAAAGGGCAGCGGAATACAGCGTGTCTTGGTTCATGCGGATCACCGGTTGATTATCCGGTGTTGTGGGCTCGCGCACATGCCCAAGCTCACCGACGGCCACGCCAAGATTGGCCATGTTGGTACGCATCATGTGGTCGGTCTCGGCACGTACGAGATTGGGAATGGTGACATCAACCATGTCCCCGGCAAAGGCGAGGGTTGGGACGCAGAGTGCGAAGATCAGAGAGCGCATCATACTTTTTCCTTCATTTTTTGAATGTCGAGGCCGGGGCGGACCTCAAACGCTTACACATCTTTTGCCGCTGTCGAGCCCTGTGGCCGACAGCACCATATTGTTCGTTTCCGGCACATAGCGGTCAAAATGACCGACAAGCTTGGCCGTCGCTGTTCCAACACGGTTACAAATTCATCATCTCCGGCTCGGGCTGCGTTGTCGGGAGCTGATCGAATGAGTTGAGGATCGCCTCCATTGCGGAGGTGTCACCTGTGACGACCGCATCCCCCGCCGCAACCGCGTCGGCAAGCGTCAACTCGCGCAGTGCGATGCGACCCCAGGTGCTGCGGTCGAGCTCGATCCCCACATCTGCCGCGTCCGGGACAACGCCCGTCACTTCAACGACACCACGCCGCGCATGAATGGCCCAGGACTCATCAAGGTCGGTGAATGCCATCCGAGCCACGGCCTCGACCTCGGCACTGCCGACGGGGTCCACGTTGAACTCCAGGAGCTTCAGATACGTGCCGGATGGGGATGCGAGAACAATGTCAAGCGCAGGCGGCGTGAAAAACCCGATTTCGGGCGGTGCTGTCCAGTCCAGCTTTCCTTCCAGATGCAGGGCGCTCGTCAATAGAAAGTTGCGGGCCTGAATGCCGGCACGAGCAGCTTGCCCCATGGCTCGCAGGGCGTCGGCCTTTAGTTGCGGTGCTTCTGTGTTGTCTGGGTCCGCAGCGATGACAAAGCTCAGTAGTTTCGCCGTCAGATTGTATCGCTTCGCCTCGAATGCATCGCGCGCCTTGCCGATGACCGCATCGACACCCCCGAAGCCTTCAATCATGACGTGGCCCAGCTCAGCATCCGTTGGCGGGTGCAGATCGGCGGTGTCCTCGTGGAACCAGCCGACGATACCCCTGTAGACGCCGCGCACGTTGTACTCGTGTTCCACATAGCCCGGATACAGCCAGGGGTGTTCGGCCAGATGTAGCGGCAACTGGATAGATGCAACCATTTCGTCGGGCGTCATGCCGCGGTTGATAGCCCGGACAGACTGATTGTAAATGAAGGAATAGTAGTCACGATGTGCTGTCATGACCTCATAGGCTTCATCTCCCTGTAGCGGGACGCCGTGGCACCCAATCAGCACCGCAGGACGAATGGCGCGCATCTTGTCGATGGATGCGATCATGTCATCCGGCGCGCGGTAAAAATCTCCGCGCAGCGTGTACATGGGAAACGCCATTGGAATGACGTTTGTATTGTGAAGGATCAGGTCCTTTTCGGGAAATTGCACGATAAGGCTATCGCGAGTATCCCCCACAGCGTGATGGAACACGACCTTCAGCCCGTCGATTTCGACCTCTTCACCGTCCGCCACCGGATATGTCACGGGCAGGTGGCCGTTGGCCTGAAGATCGGGATCGTCAAAGGTCGGCTCATTCGGGCCGACATAGGCGTCGGGCCCGTCATGCGGCAGGTAGAACCCCAATTGGATACTGGCCCGGCGGAACTGCATCGGACCAAGCGCGCCAGCAGTCAGTAGCAGGTTCCTATCGACATCGGGGTGGCCATAGACCGGCAGATCACCGCCGCTGTCTTCTGCAAAGGCGCGTGCACCGCCCGTATAGTGATGGTGCGAATAGATGATTGCGACAATCGGCAGATCCGTCTTGGTTCTGATCAGCTCCAGAACCGCGCGCCCCATACCGATATTGGTGCCAACATCAAAGACGATCAGCCCGTTTTCGCCTTGCACAAAAGTGAAATTCCCCAGCATGTATCCGACAATGGACCAGACGCCCGGTATCGGCTCAAAGAACGTCGCTTCCTGAGGCTGGGATGCCAGGTGGTTGAGGTAGTCGCCGTTGGCGATTGCCCCGTTCGATGCCTCTGCGATGATATCATCGAAATCGCCCCGGTAGGACAGAGGGATATCAAAAATGTTCGCTGCCGCGCCTGATTGGTCGGTCTGCGCGTTGGCAGCGGATGGAACAACGCCTCCCGCAGCGCTTGCGGCCACAAGGGCGGTACCGGATAAAAGGAGTTCGCGGCGATTGGGTTTGACTGGCATGTAACTATCTATCTGATTTTAGGGGATTTTTAGTTTGACGCTTCGACAGCTGGGAAAGTCCAGCTGCCGTCAATGACCTCTGGCTTGGGTTGATAAAGGCGCACGGTGTAATTCCAGCCCTCCATGATCGGGAGGCAATTTGTACGGCCATCGTCGCAGCCGCCGAAATGCACGGTCACACTGCCGTCGTCATTCCTGGTGCCCGAGACCGAATTGATCACGTAGGAGTCGAGGGAATTGAGTTCAAAGAACCCGTCAGCATTGTAGAGGCTTACGGACCAGAATGCGTTTACGGGCACATCGGCTGGCACCTGGATTTTGTATTCACCGACCGGCAGGCCGGGCTCAATATTGAGATAGATGGCTTCTTCTTCGGGCAGACCGCCAAAGCCGACTGCGGTGCCCAGAAAATGGCGTATCGGATCGACGCGATCTGCTGTGCCAAAGGTTCGAACACTGTCTGAGGCGAACCTGCCCAACTCAATTGCGGCCTGAATCGCGGTTTCGAGGCCTTCCGAGTCATAATTGGGCATCTCAAAGGGTGTTGCCGAGGCAGCCTCAATGGTGAATGCCTCCTGAATGCTGTTGACCGCCGCGACATCCTCCGGGTCTTCGGCATCCACCAGTATTCTCATGAAAACAAGTACGTAAGGGGTATGGAACGTATCCATGTCGAGCTGAAACACACCGCCGCCGTCAAACACTTCATTGAGGAAATGGTCCTGATTGACAATCATCGTCGTCATGTAGCGATCGCCTACATCAGGCAGGGTCAGGGTTGCGCCCTTGCTGATATCGACAACCGCCGTGCTATAGAGCGTGTCTCGGTTCATTCGAATAGTGGGCTGATTGTCGATGGGGGTAGGTTCTTTGAAGTGAAAGAACTGGTTTACGCCGCCAGCCAGCCGATTATAGGTCATCAACTGACTATCTGTCGCGGCTCGGACGAAGTTGCTGATTGTAATCGGTACCTCATATTCATCGGCCAGCGCATCGACTGTTGTATCAAAACTCTGAGCGGTTGCTGAGCCGCCAAGCACAGCAGCCAAGGCCGCAAGTTTCCATCGTTTGTGCAAGTGATTGATCATTTGCTGTTCCACCAACTAACTAAAGAAGTGCATTGCGTGATGATCCCGACACCTGATCAGGCGCGCATTCTCACGCCTCTCACTTTGCGGTTTGCAGAAACTCTACAATTGGAACCATGGTCATTGCCGTTCAACAAAACACAGAATTCGAATGTAAGCCCTGACAGATTGGAACAACCGCGCTCGAAAACTGGTTCAAAATGACAGGTTTCAAAAATGCTTTGACCACCCTGCCAGAGATTCTTCTCCTTTTGCGATCAGCAGGTAGAGGCGCTTAGTTCTAGCAAGGCTCAACCAGCGGGAACCTGACTTTTTCGCTTCAAAAAGTGACTTCGGCTTTGACACAGGTCAGGGACACCAAGCCGCGCCGGGCTATGCTTGGTGTGCTCAATCGTTCCATTTCAGTACTTGTAGGATGTATGATGACGGGGCAGGACCGAAACGCTCACCACAAAACACCGCCGCTGGCACGTGGGCGGGTTCTTCTGCCGCTGTTGATGGCATATCGGGAATCCGGTCGATCGGTAGACAGTCTTCTTGCAGGTTTCGACCTTTCGTTTCCGGAACTAAGAGCACCGAATTGCTTCATTCCACACGATACGGTCTATGCCGTGTTCGAGGCCGTCGCGCAAAATACATCGCCGGACTTTCCGGCACTCGTCGGCCAGACGTCTGATCCGACCGTTTCATCCCCATTCGGGCAGGCCTTTCGCGCCGCAAACTCCCTGGCCGGTTTCATCGCCAGGTTCTGCGTTCATGTGGGAAACAATACAAATGCGGTCACGATGGCACTTGATGTCTCCGGAGACTACGCCGTGCTTTCTGCCAAACGCAGGTTCACGCCGCGCTGCTCTCCTGCCTATATGGATGCGTTTCAGATCAGTCGGTGGGCCACGTTGTTGCATGAAACCGCCGGTCCACATTGGGAAGCCAACAAGGTTCTTGTTCGGGTGAACCGCCCCGATCTGCTCCCGTCATACTTCTTCGGTATCCGGGCCGTCGGTGCCGGGCCAGACGGATATTCCGTCCGCTTCCCAAGCGCCTGGCTTCTGTTCAAAGTAACCAACCGAACTGCGACCTTGGCTGCGTCAACACTTCAAGACGACAAAAACCCAGTTCCGACAGACTTGCTGAGATCGATCCAGAGCGTTGCCAACTCTATGGTTGGGCGAAGTGACCTGTCGGTTGCGACGCTTGCCAGAGCATGCGGTGCTCGTGGCGCCGTTCTCAATCGCCAGCTTGCGGCTTATGGGACATCACTCTCTCGTATAGTGATCGAAGCCAAATGTGATCGCGCCAAACATCTGCTAGCCAAATCCGAAAAGTCGGTGGCCGATATTGCAGATCAGTTGGGGTACTCTGACGCGACCGCTATGACACGGGCCTTCAAGAAATGGACCGGTCAGACACCTTCCGAATATCGCGCAAACGAGCTGAATAGCCACACGGCATCTGTTCCGATACTCGACCCGGTCGAATGCGATTGTGAAACGTAACAGGACTACGGCGCGGCCCATCTTTTGCCGCACCTCAAACTCGGGATAGGCAAAAAGGGGGGGAGCGGGCCATGGAGTGCTTAAAAATACGGTGTATCGCAAGCAGTTTTCTGGTTGCGGCGACGACGCTGCTCGGTGGATCAACAGCAGTGGCGCAGGACTCCGACCGGAGTTTTTTTGGCAGCTTCTATATCTACGCCGCGGACACCAAGACAACCATTGGCTCGCTAGAGTCAGAACTCAGCTTCAGTGAGGCGGTTGAAAACCTTGATTTGGCATTCATGGGTACGATTGAAGCGCGAAATGGCCGGTGGTCGCTGATCGCGGACTACATGCGCACAGACCTGTCCTTTGACGGTGACACTCCCGGCCCGGTGTTCAGCGGCGCCGAAACCAGTCTGAAGACGCAGTTCTTCAGTGGCTATGCCGCTTACACGGCCTATCAGGATCAAAACCTGGCCGTCGATCTGGGCGGTGGGTTTCGCTGGTTTGAGACGAGCAGCACAATCACGCTGGTCGGCGGTCCCACCCCAGCACCAAGTTCCAGTGCCAGCGACGATTGGATAGATCCTCTGATTGCGGCCCGTATTCGGTATCAGATCAATGACCGATGGTCGGCCATTGCCTTGGCAGACTACGGTGGATTTCGCTCAGATCGCGAAACCGCACAGTTTTTGGCAACGATAGGTTATGCCATCTCTCCAAAGTGGAATTTGCGCGCAGGTTATCGCTATATCATGGTCGACAAGGGTGAAGGTCAAAACAGGTTCAAGCTCTCACAATCCGGACCTGTGTTGGGCGTGACTTACGGCTTCTGAATACGGGCATGATGCGAGAGGTAGCCATGCCGAACACAAACAGGTTTGAAGTACCGAAGTCGCGCCAAGGCGCGAGCAGCAGTGCCGACATGCTTGGGACAGACAATTGCAGCCGGATGCTAACAGTCGGACAAAGGCAATTGAGGAAAGTAACGACGAGGCGGCTGATTGCCAGAGCTTTGCCTGCGGCAACCGTGTGTTCGTTCTGTGTTCTCGCTGCCTGCGGGCCAAATATCTATGACGATATTGACCTGATGCCGTCCCCAACGGTCTATACCGAGGCTGCTTTTGACCCTTACAAGGACATCACGGCAGACAATTTTGTGCAACGTTCGCAGCTATTCTACGCCACAGATCGGCTGCCCGTGGTTCCCGGCGACCCACAAGCCTTTTATAACAATGAGCGCGGTCATGTTCTGCGCGCTGGACTCGTCGATGTACAAAGCGACCCGCCGCTGAGTTCATGGGAAGATCTCCGCCGTATTACCATGACACGCGAACGCGCCAGGGACTACACGCTCAGCGTATCTGACGTACAAGAAATAGGCGTTATGCCTTTCAGCACCACGCGCTACATAGACGATCCACCATCGCCACAAGAGATGCAGGCAGCCGGCCGTCAGTTTGCCCAACAGGTTGACGATCAGCTTGCAGCCTCAGGCAACAATGACATTTTCATCTATGTCCATGGCTACAATGTCGATTTTGATTACTCGACCCTTGTCTCCAAAGAGTTGCAACACTTTCTGGGCTATCAGGGCGCCTTCATCAGCTACAACTGGCCCGCTACACCCAATCGCTTGGCGTATTTTCGGGATCAGGAATCTGCATTGGCGACGCGCCGCAATTTGCGGTCTCTTGTCGAATACTTGTCGGCAAACACCAACGCCCGGCGCATTCACCTTATAGGATACAGCGCAGGCTCAAGGCTCGCATTTGAAGCCGCCTATCAGATTGCTTTGCGGCCTGGGCCAAAGCCGCGGCTGGGGCAGTTGATCCTGATCAGCAGCGATCTTGATCGAAGCTATTTCTTGCAATCAATTGAAGACGGCCTTCTGGATGCCGTTATAGGTGCGACACTCTATCAATCGCAGACCGATTCAGCGCTGGCGATGTCACGGTTGGTCTTCGGCCGCGACCGTCTGGGTCAAGTTTCCGATGAAGCAATAAATGGGTCTCTGTTCCAGCGCCGACTGTCTGAGATGAAAACCCTACATATCATCGATGTGACCGAGGCCGAAGCAGCCGATACAGGAAACGGGCATTGGTACTTTCGGTCTTCGCCCTGGGCCAGCAGTGACCTGTTCATTTCTCTGCTTACAGACCGAGATCCTCAAGCGCGCGGGCTTGTGCGTGCTCCGGGCGAAGCTGTCTGGAGTTTTCCATCGAATTATCCGCAGACACTGCAACGCTTTCGAAATGGCAGCTAGTACTGGGACTCCAGTGGGTCAGAACCATTAGAACCAGTTTCTGGATTTAATCTATGAGCCTGACAACGCACCTAGAATGCTCAACGCAAAGCTGACGTTCGAGCAACGCGCAGCATCGGTTGAAGTGGGCTCAATCCAGTCATCGACGATTGGCAACCGATTGCTCTTGGCGGAACAGCGTGAACCGGCGAAGACTAACGCCGCCTAGATCTGTTCGACCTTCACGGAGTCCAGTGGATAAAACGCCAGATGACTCTTGATCTCGGCCACCGCCGGGATCGGGTCTTCGTAGCTCCAGACAGCGTTTTCAGTCACCGAGGACTTGTTCACGATGGAAAAATGGGCGGCGTCGCCCTTGTGCGGGCAATGGGTGACCTTATCAGTGCGGTCCAGAAAGGCCATCGCGATGTCCGAGCGCGGAAAGTAGATCACCGGGTCCAGATCGCCTTCGTGCAGCTCCAGCGCGTCGCTTGTTTCGCCCAGAATCGCACCGCCCGAGCGGACACTCCATTTGCCCGGTGCCTTTTGGATCTTGATTTCAGTCATTCCTGCTCCTTCCCTCGTCGTCTTTGGGCCTTTCCTTTGCCCTTTCCGTGTAACAGCGCGGTGTCAGACCGGCGCGGTGGCGGCATCCAACCACAGTTGCGCCGCGTCGCCCAGCCTTGGCCGGATTTTTTTCGCAACATCGCGGTGATACGCGTTCAGCCATTTGCGTTCTTCGGCCGTCAGCATGTCGGCGACGATCAACCGCCGATCAACCGGCACGTAGGTCAACGTGCGCCAGCACAGCATCGCCCGCTCGGCGTCGCCGCCGGGCAACAGGGGGGCGTCCTGCACCACAACCAGATTTTCGATGCGAATACCGAAATGCCCCTCACGGTAATAGCCAGGCTCGTTCGACAGGATCATGCCGGGCTTCAGCGGCACATGGCTGACCCGGGACAGGCGCTGGGGTCCCTCATGGACGCTCAGATAGGTGCCAACCCCGTGCCCGACCCCATGATTGAAGTCCTGCCCGGCCAGCCAGAGCGGCATGCGCGCAACGCATTCGATATCCCGTCCGGCCAGACCAACCGGCCAGCGCAGCATCGACATTGCGATCATGCCTTTGAGCACCCGGGTGAAACAGGCCTTTTCCTCATCGCCCACCTCGCCGATCGTGATTGTGCGGGTGATGTCGGTCGTGCCGTCCAGATATTGGCCGCCACTGTCGAGCACCAGCAGGTGACCCTCTTCCAACCGGCTATCCGTCTCTTCGGTCACGCGGTAATGCATGATGGCACCGTTTGGTCCGGTTCCGGCGATGGTATCAAACGAAATGTCCTGCAAAGCGTTGTCGCGGCGGCGGCTCTCTTCCAGCCGCGTCACCACCTGCGTTTCAGTCAGGCTGCCGGGCGGTTGCGCGTCCAGCCAGCACAGCAGTTCCACAACAGCGGCGGCGTCGCGCAGATGCGCCTCGGCGCTGCCCGATATCTCGGCCGCGTTTTTGCAGGCCTTGGGCAAAGCGCAAGGATCGCCCCCGTCGACCATCCGGTCGTCCAAGGCATCCGCCACGATCTGCGGTACGGTGCTGGCGTCGACCTGAATGCGCCCCTCCAGCGCGCTGACACAGTCCAGAAACGCCGCTGGGTCCAGCACCGATACCCTGGCGCCCAGGTGATCGCCGATCTCTGTCAGCTTTTCAGAGGCCATGAACAGGTCCACCCGGCCATCGTCATGCAGAATGGCAAAGCCATGTGCCACCGGGTTATAGGCGATGTCCGAGCCGCGGATGTTCAACAGCCACATGATCGAATCCGGCAAGGTGATCACTGCTGCCGAACACCCTGACTTGCGCAAGCCGTCTGCCAGTCGCGCAATCTTGCTCTCTGCCGTTTCTCCTGCAAATTCAATCGGATGCGATCTGACAGGGTTCATCGGGCGGGCGGGCTGGTCATCCCAGATCCGGTCCACCAGATTGGCGCATCGCACCAATTCGATGCCGCTGCCCGCAAGTTCGTCCATGGCTCCTGAGATCTGGCCTGCCGCATGCAGCCACGGGTCAAAGCCGACTTTCCCGCCATTCGGCAACTGCTCCTTCAGCCACGCGCTCAGGCTGACATCCGGCCATGGCACCGGTGTGAAATCCTCGGCCACTTGCGTCTTGACCTGAGTGCGATAGCGCCCGTCGACAAACACGCCCGCCACGTCGGTCAGCGCAGCGCAAAACCCCGCCGAGCCGGTGAACCCGGTCAGCCACGCCAGCCGCTCATCCCGTGGCGCCACATACTCTCCCTGATGCGCATCCGCCCGCGGGATCAGAAACCCGTTCAGCCCCTCATGCCTGAGTTCTTCCCGCAAGGCCAACAGCCGGGGCGGTCCCTGTTCCGGGCGCGCGGTGACTTGGAAAGATTGGAACATGAGGGCCTCGTGCGTTGCGATTTCGCCGAAACTTGCGGTGGCGGGTACCAAATGTCCAGACGCCGACTTGCGGTCGATCAAGGGGTCTCATCCAGGAAACGCTGAATGGTCTGAATATAGATGGCATACGCATCATTGCCGGGCAGCGGAATCTGGTTCCCCGTCTCAAGGATCACCAGGGATGCATTGGGAATGCCCGCCGCCAGTTTTCGCGCCTCGGACAAAGGATGAACGGCGGCGTGACGCCCATGCAGAACCAGCGTCGGGCAATCAACCTTGGGCAAGAGGTCCAGAACCGAGGTGCTGTTGGCAATGTCCCGATACTGCAGCTTCTGCTCGCGTGAATAGAGCGCCTGCATCTCGGTCACCAGGTGCCGCACGCTCTCCAACGGACCGTCGGGAAAGTAGCTGAGCGTCGAACCCAGTGCATATCCGCCACCGGGTGTTTGCCAGCCTTCGGCAATAAGCGTTCGGATTGCATCGGGTTGGTTTGAACCTGCCCGGTGATCCCGCCCCTCGGCCCATCCACCCGAGATCACAAGTTTGGAAACCCGCTCGGGGTATCGGGTCGCAAAATGCAGGGCGGTAAAGGTCCCGCCAAGTTCGCCGATGATTGAGAACCGATCAAAGCCTGCAGCCTCAGTTACGGTCAGGATTTCGTCTATTCTGTGTTCGAAAACGGATTGATTGGCAGTGTTCGAGATGGCAGCGTGATCTTTGTTGTACCGCAAAAGATGAAAACGGTTTGCCATATCCATCAGCCGCGTGCGTTCAGACGACAGGCGCCATTCTGCTTCCAGATCATGTACGACGGACCCGATACGCAGAACGGGCAACCCCTCTCCGGACACTGTGTAGGGAATGGCCCGGCCATCCCGGCCCCGGGCATATCGCAACTGCTGCGTATGCCTGTCTTCGCATAAGGTCGTATCGGCAACTTGGTGGACTTCGGTCGCCAGCTGAAACCCGCGCCGTACGATCGTCCGAATGATGCGCTGCGCCTTGCCGTCATCACCCACGGCTTTCCGGGCCGCCGCGATCCGGGCGCTGATTGTCGAGTCCGAAACAAAGCGACCGTCCCAAACCCGTTCGACAATTTCGTCACGCGCGACCAGCTTGCCGGGGTGCTGGGCCAACAACTCCAACAGGTCAAAAACCTGAGGTTCAACCGGCACGGTTTCACCGCCGCGCAACAGCACGTGCCGATCCACATCCAGTACACAATCTGCAAATTCATAGCGCATGGGGCAAATACACCTCGTTTGAACGGCAGCCACAAGGTTCAACAACAATCTCAGGGGTTTCTCAGGAGTTTCTCAAGAAACCCTTCAAGCGCGTCGGGTCAGCGGCAGGCATAATACAGGGCAAGGAAAGGAGTTTTTTCATGATGCCGCCATTCGACATCGCATTGCTTCGCCACTCGGCGCGGCGATTTCAAACGTCACCACCGCGCGGACGGTCAACCAAACCCCTGCGCGGATTCCGATGGATACTGCGTCACCTTATCAGGCCGTCTTCCACACTGCAAATCCGGCACCGCCTGCGCGGTTAGCTGGCTTTTTTCATGCCCATGACCCGCGCCCGCGCCCGCGGGTCACTGTCAAACAGGGCTGCCAGTTGCTCGGTCATGGCTCCGGCCAGTTGCTCCACATCCGTAATCGTCACAGCGCGGTCATAATACCGGGTCACGTCATGGCCGATGCCGATGGCCAGCAGCTCCACCATCTTGCGTTTCTCAACCATCGCAATCACGTCGCGCAGGTGTTTTTCCAGATAATTTGCCGGGTTCACGCTCAGCGTTGAATCATCGACCGGGGCCCCGTCGGAGATCACCATCAGGATCTTGCGCTGCTCGCGCCGCGCCACCATCCGGCGATGCGCCCATTCCAGGGCTTCGCCGTCAATGTTCTCCTTCAGCAGACCCTCCTTCATCATCAAGCCCAGATTGGGCCGCGCGCGCCGCCACGGGGCATCCGCGCCTTTGTAGATAATGTGGCGCAGATCGTTCAGACGCCCCGGCTGTTGCGGCCGTCCATCGTTCAGCCATGCCTCACGCGCCTGACCGCCTTTCCACGCCCGGGTGGTAAAGCCCAGAATCTCGACCTTCACGTTGCAGCGCTCCAGCGTCCGCGCCAGAACATCGGCACAGATTGCTGCGATGGAAATCGGACGCCCGCGCATCGAGCCTGAATTGTCCAGCAACAACGTCACAACGGTATCGCGGAACTCGGTATCTTTTTCGACCTTGAAGCTCAGCGGCGTGGTCGGGTTCGCGACGACCCGTGCCAGACGTCCCGCGTCCAGAATGCCCTCTTCGCGGTCGAATTCCCAGCTGCGGTTCTGCTGCGCCTGCAACCGGCGCTGCAGCTTGTTCGCCAGCCGGCTGACCGCCCCTTTCAGGGGCTCCAACTGCTGATCCAGATAGGCTCGCAAGCGTTCCAGCTCTGCAGGCTCTGCCAGATCCTCGGCCGCGATCTCTTCGTCATAGGTGTTCAGGTAGACCTTATAGTCCGGATCGGCCTCGGAGGCAGGCGGCGGGGCAGGCGGCTCGAGCGGGGCCTCGCCTTCGGGCATCTCCGCCTCGTCGCCCATCTCATCCTCGGCCATCTCATCCATCGAGACCTGTGCCTGAGATTGATCCTGCTGCTCTTCCTGCGTCTGCTCGGGTGTGGCGTCGGCGTCCTGTTCGTCCTGATCGTCCTGACCGGTGCTGTCGGGATCGGGTTGTTCCTCGGCATCGTCCTCGGCCTGATCTTCCTGATCCTGGTCCAACTCATCTGGGTCGTCGCCCAGCTGGTCGCCATATCCCAGATCCTTGATCATCTGACGCGCGAATTTGGCGAATTCCGCCTGATCCGAAAGGATTTCGTCGAGGTTTTCCAGCGTCCCGCCGGCCTGTTCCTCGATAAACCCGCGCCACAGGTTCATGACATTCTCGGCCGCCGGGGGCATGTCGCGCCCGGTCGCCAGGTGCCGGATCAGATAGCCCGCCGCCACAGCCAAAGGCGCATCCGCAGGCTGCTTGCACTGATCATAGCCGCGCCGGATTGCCTCATGCCCGATCTTTACATCAATGTTTGACGCCGTTCCGGGCATGTCGCGCGCGCCCATCGCCTCGCAGCGCGCAGTCTCCATCGCTTCATACAGATCGCGTGCCATATCACCCGGAGGCGCATAGCGCGCATGGGTCGCGTCATCGTGATAGCGACGTTGCAAGGCCAGAGCATCCGCTGTCCCACGCGCCAACAGAACCTCTTCACGGGCCATCCGACGGGAGACCTGAGGCAGCCGCATCGACTCGCCCGACAGACCCGAGGGATCGACCGTGTACGAGACGTTCAGTTCAGGATCGTCGGCCATCACCTTGGTGGCTTCGGCCAGCGCCTTCTTGAACGGATCAGCGGGGTTGTCGTTGGGTTTGCTCATCTGTCCGCCCCTGCTTCTTCAAGCGTCAACTCATCACTTGCCAGACGCGCCAGTACATCCACATGCACATCCAGCGCATCAACAACGGCATATCCCGGTTCCTGCCCGTCAAAGGCAAGATTCAGATCGGTCCCGGCCAACACAATGGCGTCGGCGTTCAAATCATCCACCATCCGGCGGCCTGCGTCCAGAAACAGCGCGCGATCCCGATCGGTACAAACCCCGGCAACCGCCATATCCTGATAGGTCTGCCCCAGCGTTTCAATCTCGTCTTCCAGTGCAACCGCCCGGGTCTGCGTCAGCTGACCGTAGAGCTTGGTCCGCATCACGACCCGCGTCCCCAGCAACCCGACGATGCCAAATCCCTGCGCGGCGAAATACGCATCCAAAGGTTTCACAGCCGAAACAAGCGGCAACGAAGACAGCGGTACAGTCTCGTCATAGCAGAAATGCCCGCCCAGCGATGTGATCGCCGCGCAATCCGCACCTGCCGCCCCTAAGCGATCAATGAGTCCGGCGTAAACCTGCGCCTGTACGTCCCGTTCATCCGCTAGATTGTTGCGGATCAACTCCTGCACATCCGCATGGACAATGGTCAGCTCCAACGGTTTACCGCGCGCGGTCACAGCCGCACTCAGCCGCTGATAATAAACCACCGTCGCCGCAACTCCAATCCCGCCAATCAAGCCGATATGCATCGCGGACCCCCTGTCACCCCAGGCTGACGCTCGCCGCACTCTCCGGCAGTTCCTCGTCAAAGCAGCGCTGATAGAACTCGGCAACGGTCTGGCGCTCCAACTCGTCGCATTTGTTCAGGAAGGACAGGCGGAAAGCATAGCCCACATCGCGGAAGATCTCGGCATTCTGGGCCCAGTTGATCACGGTTCGCGGGCTCATCACCGTGGACAGGTCGCCGTTCATAAAGGCGGTCCGGGTCAGGTCGGCGACAGTGACCATCTGGCTCACGGTTTTGCGGCCTTTTTCGGTGTTATACAGCGGTGCCTTGGACAGCACGATCATCGTTTCGGCATCATGGCTCAGATAGTTTAGCGTCGAGACCAGAGACCAGCGGTCCATCTGCGCCTGGTTGATCTGCTGCGTGCCGTGATAGAGGCCGGTGGTGTCGCCCAGACCGACCGTGTTCGCCGTGGCGAACAAGCGGAAATTTGGGTTCGGCGTGATGATCTCGTTCTGATCCAGCAGGGTCAGCTTGCCGTCATGCTCCAGCACACGCTGGATCACGAACATCACGTCGGCGCGGCCCGCGTCATATTCGTCGAAGACGATGGCGACAGGGTTGCGCAGCGCCCAGGGCAGGATGCCCTCGTGGAACTCAGTCACCTGCTTGCCGTCGCGCAGCTTGATCGCGTCCTTGCCGATCAGGTCGATCCGGCTGATATGGCTGTCCAGGTTCACACGCACGGCGGGCCAGTTCAGGCGGGCGGCGACCTGTTCGATATGGGTCGATTTGCCCGTTCCGTGATAGCCCTGAATCATCACACGGCGGTTATGCGTAAAACCCGCCAGAATGGCCAATGTCGTCTCGGGATCGAACTTGTAGGTCGGGTCGATCACCGGCACACGATCAACACGCTCGGCAAAGCCTTTGACGGCCATCTCGCTGTCAATGCCAAACACTTCACGGACCGAGATCTCTTCGGTTGGTTTTGCGTTGATATCGATCGATCCGTCAGCCATGCGCCTTGTCCTTATCCTTTGCCCCGTAAGCCGGGTCTGAACCCGTGTGTGGTGCAACATATTGCGGGCAAGGGCAAGGGAAAGCCGCGCGCGCCAAACGCTGACGGGATCTTTCTTTGAAACTGGCCTTATCGGCGCGAAAGACGGCTCAATCCAGAATGGCGTCGCGCACGCGGATCAGGCTGCGTTCATCTACGAAACGCGGCGTGGATTGCATATAGTCCTGAAAGGCGCGGCCATAGCCCTGCAACAACCACCGTTCCTCGTTCAGAACGAACAGAAAGTAGATCGCGAACAGGATCGCCGCCAGTATCAGGGTCATGACGGAGCCGCTGGCAATGCCCAGACCCACCGTGGCCAGAACGGACGTCACATATTGCGGGTTGCGGGAATAGGCATACATGCCGCCGGTCACCAGCCCCTCGCTTTCGCAATAGGTGTTGTCGAGGCCCAGAAACCGGTACCCCCACAGCGTGATGGCGAAAGACAGAACCATGATCGGCACGCCGATGGCATAGCGCACCCAGTATCCCCAACCGTTCACCCAAACCTCGCTGAAGGCAAACACGACAGTCGCACCGCAAAACAACCGGAACAGGCCAAAGGCAACGTGATGGCGCCATCCGCTGGCGCTGGGCCAAAGCCCAAGCTGTGGCTGGCGCAGGTTCAGGGTGAGGTAGGTGCAAAGCAGAACGGCTGAGCAATGGGCAACAACCAGGGCAATCGTATGAACTTGGGAGAAGAGGTGTTCCATATCGAGGTCCGTTGGATCGTGTCACGTTTGGGTCTGATATGGGCGCATTGGCCGGCCCATGTAACACGCCGTAACGGGTGTTTGTAACAGGTTGAGGAAACGCGGCCTCAGCTGCGCTGGGCAGGGCAGGCAGAATGGCTGCAAAGGCTGTCACGCTTTGAGGTGCTAAGAAATTATGTTAAATTTGTTGCATTTTCTGGGGGATTATTATGTCTGTATACTTGGAAATTGGCATCGCAATTGTATTTGTTTTTCTCATTTTAAGTCTGCTTGCTACAGCTGTTACGGAGCTGATCGCGTCCGTATTTCGATTACGAGCAAGAGTTCTGAAGGCGGCTATTTCCGAGATCGTTTCCGACCCGGAATACCGAAAACACTTTTACGGTCAGAGGCTGCTAATTGGTTGGAACGCAAAGCAAAACGGCCAACCTACGTCTGACGAACCGAACGTGATCGACCATCCGTCCTACATTTCCGGCCCCATGTTCTCCCGCGCGCTCCTTCTGACCGTTTTGAAGGCCGAAGGCGAAGACAAATCATGGAGTGACACGACGTTCAGTGACTTGCGTGGTGTCATATCCCAAATCAGGCTGGAGCCACTCAGAAACCTTCTCTCCGGATTGGTGGATGAGTCGATCAAGAGCGCCAGCGATCTGGAAGCTGCGATTGAGAACTGGTTTGACGGATCCATGGACCGGTTGTCCGGCCGGTTCAAACGCTATCAGCAGTGGGTTTCGTTTGTCGTCGGATTCGCGCTTGCCGTTTCGTTCAACCTCGACGTTGTGCGGCTCTCGTCGGATTTGTATCAGGACGATGTCCTGCGGGCGCGTCTGGTTGCCGAGGCCGAAGCCTTTATCAGCGCACACGAGCAACCCGACCCCGCTGGCGGAGCCTCATCACCTACGCCCGAAGAGAATTTGGACAAATTATCAAAACTTTATGGAGACCTGGAGAAACTCGGTATTGGGTGGCAGGAGGATGGTCCGCCGATTCACTACCACATTCCGGGATGGCTTCTTGCCGCCTTTGCGTCCATTCTGGGCGCGCCGTTCTGGTTCGATGTACTGAGCCGGTTTGTTAAGGTGCGTGGCACGGGGGCAAAGCCCAAGGGTGCTGCCGGTACTGCTTAAAGGGCTGGACGCCAGCTCAAGACTGCCGAGGGTTTGGTATTCATTGTTCCAAACTCCCCGAGGTCATTGGTTGCCCTCGCAATCCCGCCTGGTGATGGCGTCCGTGGCTCAGGCTTTTTCCGACTTGTCCACTTCGGTCTCTGCATCCTTCAGCGTCAGGGGCGGGTCTTTGGCCTCTTCTGCAATTGGCGCTGGGGCGGTCACCGTGTCCGGACCGGGAACGGGTTGCGCAAGCGGCACACCCTCAGGCGTTTCGGTCGGGCCGGGGGTGGGTAACACAATCTCGTCCGCTTCAATTACGCGCCGGAACACCAGAACATTCCGCCAGTTTGTGGTCGACCCGGTCAGGCCTGATCGCTCTTCGCTGGGCAGAAGCTCGGCGCGTTGATATTCCCAACCATCCGCGCCCATTTCGTTCAGCAACTGTTCGACCGATGTTGCAAACCGTCCCTCAGGCGTTTTTACGCCCTTGGCTTTGGCGCCTTTTTGAGGGGCGGGAACAACCTTGTATTCGTAGCGTTGCATCAAACGTTCCTAAATGCCTGTTCGGGCCAACTTACCATTTTGGCCCCGGGACGAAAGAAAAGTCGCCTTACCATCGGATTTCAGCCCTGAGTGTTGCTTTTGCTCTGCGCCGCCTTGGCCACGACCGACAGACACAGCTCGGTGGCCTGAGCCATATCCTGAACCGAGATCCATTCCAAAGGTCCGTGGATGCATTGCATGCCGGTAAACAGGTTGGGGCAGGGCGTGCCAAACTCGGTCAGGCGGGATCCGTCCGTACCACCTCGGATCGGAACGGACAGCGGCTCAATCCCCATCTCACGGCACGCCTCGCGCGCCAGATCGACCGGTGTCATGTCTTTTTCCAGCCAATAGCGCATGTTGCGATACTGGTGAGAAATCTCGCAGGTGATTGTCGCGCGGGGTTCCGAGGCCTGTACCGCGTCGCAGACCTTGCGCACCAGATCGCGCTGCGCCTCAAGACCGTCCATCTCGAAATCGCGCAGGATCAGCTTGATCTCCATCTCGGACGATCCGCCATTCATGTCGGTTACATGGATGAATCCCTGACGCCCGTCGGTGACCTCGGGCGTCATCGTCGCCTGCGGCAGGGTCTGCACGATCTTGGCGGCCAGATGAGTGGCATTCACCATCTTGTCCTTGGCCAGTCCCGGGTGGATCGACACGCCTTCGATCCGGATTACCGCGCGGTCGGCAGAAAAGCTCTCGTATTCGATCTCGCCCAGTTCCTGCCCGTCCAGCGTATAGGCGAAATCGGCCTTCAGGTCCTTGGGAAGCTGCTCCGTCACGCCGCGTCCAATTTCTTCGTCCGGAGTGAAGGCGATACGGATCGGGCCGTGCGGGATGTCGGGGTTTTCGATCAGGTGTCGCGCCATGGTTATCAGGATCGACACGCCGGCTTTGTCGTCGGCCCCCAACAGGGTCGTCCCCGAGGCGGTGATCAGATCATGGCCAATCTTTTCGGCCAGATAAGGGTGTGCGTCCGGTGAAAGGACCAGTTCGGGATCATCCGGAAAGGTGATCTCGCCCCCGTTGTAACCCTTGATGACCCGTGGTTTGACGCCGGTTGCGTTGAACTGAGGGGCGGTGTCGACATGGGCCAAAAATCCAACGGTCGGCCCTTCGGCGGTGCCGGGAATGGTCGCCACAACGACGCTGTCGCCGGTCACCTCGACATCCTGCGCCCCGATATCCGTCAGTTCCTGCTGCAACAGGTTCAGCATGTCGAACTGAATGGGCGTACTGGGCGTTGAAGGGGACGTCTCGTCGCTTTGGCTGTCGATGGCTGCGTAGCGCATCAGACGGTCTTCAAGTTCCTGATCGAATTGTTTGGCCATGGCACTTCTCCTGAGCGGAAGAAAGGGTGCAAAGGAAAACGGAGTCAAGCCGATGGCCCGACTCCGCCCAACTCTGCGACTGGTGGATTACGAACCCAGCTTTTTGCTCACCAACTCGTTGACGGCCTTGGGGTTGGCCTTGCCGCCGGTGGCTTTCATCACCTGACCAACAAACCAACCGGCAAGCTTCGGGTTCACCTTGGCCTTTTCGACCTGCGCCGGATTGGCGGCGATGATCTCGTCCAAAGCGGCCTCGATGGCACCGGTGTCGGTGACCTGCTTCATGCCGCGCTCTTCGACGATCTGCGCCGGATCGCCGCCTTCGGTATAGACGATTTCGAACAGGTCCTTGGCGATCTTGCCCGAGATGGCGTCTGACGAAATCAGGTCGATGATGCCGGCCAGTTGGGCCGGAGACACCGGAGACTCGGTGATGTCGTGGTCTTCTTTTTTCAAACGACCAAACAGTTCGTTGATGACCCAGTTTGCAGCCAGTTTGCCGCTGCGACCCTTGGCGACTTCCTCGAAATAGGCCGCCGATTCCACCTCGGCGGTCAGGACAGAAGCATCATAGTCCGTCAGGCCGAACTCACTGATAAAACGCGCTTTTTTATCATCCGGGAGCTCGGGCAGCTTGGCGGCGATATCATCCACCCATGCCTGCTCAATCTCCAGCGGCAGCAGGTCCGGGTCGGGGAAGTAGCGATAATCATGCGCCTCTTCTTTGGACCGCATCGAACGTGTCTCGCCCTTGTCCGGGTCATACAGGCGGGTTTCCTGCTCGACCTTGCCGCCACCTTCGACGATGGCGATCTGACGGCGGGCTTCGACCTCGATCGCCTGCTGGATAAAGCGCATCGAGTTCATGTTTTTGATCTCGCACCGGGTGCCCAGATGCGAGAAATCCTGTGTTTCCTGATACTTCTCATACGCACCCGGCAAACAGATCGAGACATTCACGTCCGCCCGCAGGTTGCCGTTCTGCATATTGCCGTCGCAGGTGCCCAGGTAGCGCAGGATCTGACGTAGCTTGACGATATAGGCGGCAGCCTCCTCGGGGCCACGAATGTCGGGTCGGCTGACGATCTCCATCAGGCAAACGCCAGTCCTGTTCAGGTCGACAAAGGACATATGCGGGTCCATGTCGTGGATCGATTTGCCCGCGTCCTGCTCCATGTGGATACGTTCGATCCGCACCATACGCGCAGTGCCGTCGCCCATCTCGACCAGCACTTCACCTTCGCCCACGATGGGGTGGTACAGCTGGGAAATCTGGTAGCCCTGCGGCAGGTCAGGGTAGAAATAGTTCTTGCGGTCAAAAGCCGATTTCAGGTTGATATCCGCTTTCAGGCCCAGACCCGTGCGCACGGCCTGTTCCACGCAATATTCGTTGATCACCGGCAGCATCCCCGGCATTGCCGCGTCCACGAAGGCCACGTTCGAGTTCGGCTCGGCCCCGAATTGGGTCGAGGCGCCCGAGAACAGTTTGGCATTGGATGAGACCTGAGCGTGCACCTCCATCCCGATCACCAGTTCCCAATCATGCTTGGCCCCGGCAATGGTTTTGGTTTTGGGCATTTCGTATGTCAGGTCGAGCATGGCGCGCCTCATATCCGCAGAAGTCTAAGCCTGCGTATTAGGCGTGGCACGCCAAAGGGGCAAGGGGGTACGGCGGCGAAACGCGCAAATCCTGCGTCGTTCAATGCGTGGTGAACCGCAATCCGGTGGGCGTGAAAGTGACGTCCTTGCCACTGCCCAGTTCCTCGCGGAACAGATCGGCAATCGCGCGCATGGCATGCCGGTGACCCCGCGCGGCGAACCGTTCGGGCGAGTTGATGCGGACACTGTTGTTGAACCCGTTGGCGGCATGGGCCCAGATCAACGGATGCAATTCGGTCAGATGATCGCGGATCAGCCAGTTTGCTGCCTCGCGGATCTGGCTGCGAACAAGATCCGCTTTTTCGTTCAGACCAAATCCGTTCTGCAGCGTGATTGCACAATAGGCCGACAGCATATTGATCGTCTGCTGGTCGGGTCGCCGCCGCGCGATGTCGCGAAGACCCTCCAGGAAATACGCGACATCCACGCGGGCACAGGCCTCTTCGTCCAGAGCGATCGCGTCGAACTGGACCCAGGTGTAACCGCCGGCGCCCCAGTCGGATTGTGTCCGTGCCGCGTTGCGCAGGGCCTGAACCTCTAGCTCTTCATAACTGCCGAACCAGCGCGGCAGCAGATGACTGCCCATCGCGCGCATATGTCGATGGTTCTGGGGATCGAGTGTGATCAGGCGCTCATACTCGTCCGAAACCCGTGCCGTTGCCTTTCGTTGGCCCGCCAGTAACGCGCAACCGGCGGCAGCGATCAATGGGCTGTCGGGCGCCGCCGCGCGGCAATCGGGCAGGATAGCCGCGGCCCGGTCAAAGTGCGCAGCACAGCGTGATCGATGCAGGGGCGGCAGAGTGGCGTCCATCGCGGTCCCGCGCCACGCCCAGGCCAAGTCGATATGCGCCAGGGCCACAATGGCGGCGATCATCGGGTCGTCGGCATGCTCGGACATTTCGCTTTCAAGCTCGGCAATACCGCCCAAAAGGTCATAATCCGAGATTGCCTTGCCATCAGACAGCGCATGTTCCGCCGCGAGAACCACATCGGACCGTGCGCCAAACGCCAACAGATCCGCAATCGGCATTCCATCCGGCGCTGTAATCCGCGCGTCATCAGCAGCCCGCATTTCGTCTGCGAGTTCGATCCACCGGTCCTGCCGGGCGAGATGGCGACCATGTTCGATGGATGCGCGACCAACCAGATCTTCGGATCCCAGTTGTGCGATAGGGATATTCAGCCGACCCTGATCGGGCAACGCTTTCGCCAAAGCGGCCTCTGTCACACACGATTCGGGCGCGATCTGCGTCGGATAAGCTGAGAAACGGGCGGAAATCGCCCTGAAAAACCAAAACATGGCGGAACTCGAAACTGTAAAACTCGTAACCTGAAGCCAAAGTCTGGCTGCTATTTGCGCCCATTTCAAGTTAATTGCTGCTAATTCTGGAAATAGCCTGATCAATCCGATCCGAAGGCGCGGATCGTTTCAGAAAACCGTAAAATGGTGTCGTTTGACGCGGTATCCGGCCTCTTGCAAGACCTGTTCGAACTGCCGATGAGGTGGACAAGCCTCATCCGGCAGCCTTACGCGTTTGCCGGACCGCAAAACCAGCGAGATTCGCACGGAAAAATCCCAGCGTGTGTCAAACCGGAAGAAGTCTATGTCGTTGCTGGAGACTTCACCCTGACGCTTGCCTGAAAACCAGCGCAAGTGGTGCTGATCCAGACTGAGCCCTGCGCTGCTGTCCTGAACCACATCCCAGACGGCCGGCAAAGTGGCCAGAGACAGCAAACCCACCAGCCACCAGACAGCATCGAAAACGATCAACAGCGCGAGGAGCGCGCCATAGACACCAATCAGAATGCCAATGGTTCGCGCGTTCCGGTTCCGCCGGACAAACGTAAACGGCGTCATGCGCCAAGGATGCGCGACACCATCTCGGTCGTGTCGCGCGACAGATTTGACGTCTCGGCAATGCGAGCCAGTTGGGCCCGCATGAGGGCCTGCCGATCTGCATCGTATCGTTTCCAGGTCTGGAAGGCCGAACACATGCGCGCGGTGGTCTGCGGATTGACCGGATCAAGCCGGATCAGCCAATCGGCCAGCAGTTGATATCCCGCGCCGTCCGCCTGGTGAAACCCCGCGTGGTTCATGGCCAGAGCTCCCATCACAGCGCGGAATCGGTTTGGGTTTTTCCAATTAAAATCAGCATGTTCAGACAGTTCTTGGGCAACCTTGGGCGTTGCCTCAGGCGCGGCCATCGCCACTTGCAGGCCGAACCATTTGTCGATGACCAGCCGGTCCTCTTTCCACTGATCGTAGAAGGCAGCCAGTTCCTCCTGCCCTTGGCCTGCGCGCAAGAGCGCGTTCAGCGCCGCGAGCTGCAAGGTCATGTTGTTGGCCTCGGCGTATTCGCGCTTGGCGAGGGCGCCGCCATCGAGGCGCGTGGTCAGGAATAGTACGCCCGATCCAAGTGCGCGCTTGCCCGATTGCTCGGCGTCGGGGCGATAGGCGGTATCGACCTTCATCTGGCTGTGCAGGCGCGGCAGCAGGTCCTGCGTGTGTTGCGCCATCGCCTGCCGTAAGGTTTCGCCCGCGGTCCAGATCGCCATCGGGTCTGGCGTAACGCCCCGCTCGGCCAGCATCCCTGCCAGTTCGGATTGCGTAGGTAGCCACAGCATCAGCGCGCGATAAGCCGGATCCAGATCATCGCTGGGCAGCACGCTCAACACGCCGTCGAGATAATCCGCGTGCGGCGCCGCGTCTTCGGTGGTCATGGCGAGAAGCGTCTGAGTGGCCAGATCCCGCCCCGCGCTCCAGCGATTGAACGGATCAGTGTCATGGGCCAGCAGAAAGGCCTGCTCGGCGCGGGTGACATCATGTTCCAGAATAACCGGGGCCGAGAATTCGCGCAGGATCGAGGCGGTGGGCTTTGCGGTGAGGCCACCGAAGGTGAAGCTTTGGCGCGCCTCGGTCAGTTCCAGCGTTTCGGTCGCGCGTACCTCGTCGCCGTTGGGCCCCAGAAGCCCCACGGCGATGGGGATGTGCATAGGCTGTTTGTCGGTCTGACCCGGCGTGTCGGGGATATATTGCGAGAGGGTCAGCGTGTAGGTCCCGTCCGCCCAGGCCTCGTCGACCTTGACGCGCGGCGTGCCCGCCTGAGCATACCAGCGTTTGAACTGGCTCAGGTCGCGGCCGGTCACATCCTCGAACACCTTGAGCCAGTCCTCGATGGTGCAGGCCTGCCCGTCATGACGCGCGAAGTAGAGATCCAGCGCCTCGGCATAAGCCTGATCGCCCACCAGCCGCTTGAGCATGCCAATGACCTCGGCACCTTTCTCGTAGACGGTGGCGGTGTAGAAGTTATTGATCTCTTGAAAGCTTTCGGGCCGCACCGGGTGGGCGAGGGGGCCGTTATCCTCGGGGAACTGGCGCGCGCGCAGGTCGATGGCATCGTGGATGCGCTTTACCGGAGCCGAGCGCATATCGGATGTAAACTGCGCATCGCGGAAAACCGTCAGGCCTTCTTTCAGGCACAGTTGGAACCAGTCGCGGCAGGTGATCCGGTTGCCGGTCCAGTTGTGGAAGTACTCGTGGGCAATTATCGCCTCGATCCGCTCGAAATTCACGTCGGTCGAGGTTTCCGGGCTGGCCAGGACGGCGGAGGAGTTGAAGATGTTCAGCCCCTTGTTTTCCATCGCGCCCATATTGAAATCGTCGACGGCCACGATGTTGAAGACGTCCAGATCGTATTCGCGACCATAGACGTCCTCGTCCCACTTCATCGACTTTTTCAGGGCTTCCATGCCGAAGTCGCATTTGCCCTCGTCGCCGGGACGCACCCAGAGGTTCAGGTCCACATCGCGCCCCGACCGGGTGGTGAATGCGTCTGAGTGCGCAATCAGGTCACCCGCAACCAGCGCAAACAGATAGGCGGGCTTTGGCCACGGGTCGGTCCATTCGGCCCAGCCATCGCCTTTGCCGGATGGGTTGCCGTTGGACAACAGCACCGGCAGGTCCCCGTTGATGCGCACGGTGAAGGTGGACATCACATCGGGCCGATCCGGGTAATAGGTGATCTTACGAAACCCTTCGGCCTCGCACTGGGTGCAGTACATGCCGTTGGACATGTAAAGCCCTTCCAATGCGGTGTTGTTGCCAGGGTCGATCTCGACCTCGGCCTCCCACGCAAATGGGCCGTCAGGCACATCGGCTGTCAGACCCTTATCCGTTGTCTCGGGTGAGATTTCGCGGTCGTCAATGGCGGCCCGGATCAGTGTCAGATCTTCGCCATGCAGAAAAAACGTCTTGTCCGTCGCGTCCGGGTTCGGGCGGAAGGCAATCCGCGAGGTGACCCGTGTTGCATGAGGTGCAAGATCAAAAGTCAGATGCACGCTGTCCACCAGGTAGCCGAACGGCGTGTAGTCTTTCAGATAAATCGTGGTGGGGGCAGGGTCACGCATCGGGCTCTCGCGTCAGTTCAAATCTGGTCGGACGTTATGAGCATCGCAGGTTGGCTGCAAGCACAGCCGGAGAAATCCAATTACTCGGTGCAGGAACTGCAAAGTTGCGAGTATCTGACGCCCTGACCAGAAAGTCGGTTGTGGAAGTTGCCTATCGGAAACTTTCCCCCTAATTGGTGCTCGCATACAATCGCACACAAAGCTGGAGAATCGGAACATGAGCGGTAGAGAGAACCGGAAAGGGCTGCAAATTGCTTGGGAACTGGTGGATTTCATCGAACGCCAGGCATTGCCGGGAACTGGGGTCGCGCCCGAAACGTTCTGGACCGGTCTCGCGCGCATCGTGGACGAGTTGGGACCCAGGAACCGGGATTTGCTTGCGAAACGAGCCGACATCCAAAGCCGAATTGACGGTTGGCATCTGGCCCGCAAGGGGCAGCCGCATGATCCGGACGCCTACACGGCGTTCCTGCGTGAAATTGGGTATCTGGTCGAAGAAGGCCCTGAGTTCCAGATCGAAACCGCGAATGTCGATCCCGAGATTGCCCTGACACCCGGCCCGCAACTGGTTGTTCCGATCACCAACGCCCGCTTTGCATTGAATGCCGCCAATGCACGTTGGGGCAGCCTCTATGATGCATTGTATGGAACAGACGCAATGGGTGATCTACCCGCCGGTAGAGGGTATGACAGCGCGCGGGGAGACCGGGTAATTGCCTGGGCCAAGGCGTTTCTGGACGATGCGGTTCCATTGGTCAAAGGGTCATGGGCGGAGGTAACCGGGCTGTCCGTCCAAGAGGGCGCGCTGGTGCCGGCGCTCGCGGACCCCGGCGCGTTTGTCGGGTTCGGCGGAACACCGGCCGCGCCGGATTTTGTTCTGCTGAAAAACAATGGATTGCATATCCAGATCATGATCGACGCAACCAGCACAATTGGTGCGTCCGACCCGGCCGGTATCTCGGATGTCCGACTGGAATCGGCCCTGTCGGCCATCATGGATTGCGAGGACTCGGTTGCCTGCGTGGATTCGGCTGACAAGGTTGTTGCCTACAGCCACTGGCTGGGTCTGATGAAAGGCAACCTAACCGAAGAGGTCACCAAGGCCGACCGCACGTTTACTCGCAAGCTGGCAGAAGACATTTCATATACCGATGCGACAGGCGAACAGGCGGCGCTGAAGGGTCGTTCGCTGATGCTGGTCCGCAACGTGGGCCACCTGATGACAAACCCCGCAGTGCTGGATTCCGAGGGTCGTGAGATCGGCGAAGGGTTGATGGATGCGATGTGCACCACGCTGATCGCGATGCATGATCTGAAACGCGACGGCGGCAACTCGGTCCACGGGTCGGTCTATGTGGTCAAACCCAAGATGCACGGGCCGGAAGAAGTCGGGTTCTCGGTGGAGATCTTTGACATGGTCGAGGATATTCTCGGGTTGCCACGCAATACGGTGAAGCTTGGCATTATGGATGAAGAGCGCCGAACGTCGGCTAACCTCAAGGAATGCATCCGGGCCGCGAAATCGCGCGTGGCCTTCATCAACACGGGCTTCCTCGATCGGACTGGGGACGAGTTCCACACCTCGATGGAGGCTGGCCCAATGCTGCCCAAAGGCGACATCAAGGATACGCCGTGGATTGCGTCTTACGAGGATCGAAATGTCGATATCGGCCTGGCCTGCGGTTTGAAAGGCAAAGCTCAGATCGGCAAGGGCATGTGGGCGATGCCGGATCGGATGGGCGACATGCTTGAGGCCAAGATCGGTCATCCGATGTCAGGCGCAAACTGTTCCTGGGTGCCGTCGCCAACAGCGGCGACGCTGCACGCGACCCATTATCACAAGGTCGACGTGCTGGCGCGTCAGGGCGAGATCGCAGCCGGTGGCGCGCGTGGTACTCTGGGTGATCTGCTGACCATTCCACTGCTGGGCGGTCGCAACCTGAGCGATGACGAAATCGTCCGCGAAATCGAAAATAACGCGCAAGGCATTCTGGGCTATGTCGTGCGCTGGGTTGATCAGGGTGTTGGCTGTTCGAAAGTGCCGGATATTCACGATGTTGGCCTGATGGAAGATCGCGCCACATGTCGGATCTCGTCGCAAGCGCTGGCGAACTGGCTGCATCATGGTGTGGTCGATGAGGCACAAGTTATGGCCGCCATGCAAAAGATGGCCGCCGTCGTGGACCGTCAAAACCAAGGTGATGTCGCATATGTGCCAATGGCACCGGGTTTTGACGGTATTGCGTTTCAGGCCGCATGCGATCTTGTGTTCAAAGGCCGGGTCCAACCCTCAGGGTACACCGAACCCGTTCTGCATGCCCGTCGGCTGGAGTTCAAAGCCAGCCAAGCCTGAACAATGAGACAAACTGGCGGGCAGGCGGCCCGCCGGTCATATCCAACATCCATAATGTTAAAGGAAAGTCTGATGTCCATTTCGCTACGCAAGGCGCGCACAATCATCCGAAAAACCCTGGACAAGGGACATGAGATGGAACTGAAGCCGCTTTCTGTGGTTGTATTGGACGCAGGTGGTCACGTCATTGCTTTTGAACGCGAGGATGGGGCAGCCCCAGGTCGGTTTGCGATTGCCCAGGGCAAAGCCTATGGCTCGGTCATGTTGGGCATGGCAGGAACCGCTCAAATGCAAAGGGCAGAGAATCAGGCGTATTTTATGGCGGCCGTGAACGGCGTTTATGGGGGCCAGGTCATCCCGGTTCCGGGTGGTGTCTTGTTACGTGATCGCAAAGGCGCCGTGATTGGTGCGGTCGGTGTCACTGGAGATACATCCGACAACGATGCGGCTGCGGCCATAGCGGGTATCGAGGCTGCCGGACTGGTCGGAGAGATGTGACAGCCGCCACAACTCTGGTTAACGGCCGGATGTTCGGAAGCCGCCTAAAAAATGAACGAACGTGAAATCTGAGCGGGATTTTTGCCCGCTCGGGCTTGTGCACCTCTGAACATGTCCTTGCGCTGTCATGCAGGGCGTGTTCTGTTGCACGTTCTTACCGCTCCGGATAGCTTCTTTGTAACAAAGTGAACTGCAAGGATAACTGAATGCGTCGACCCGTCGTCGGTATTATCGGCAACTCGTATCTCATGAACGATCAATACCCGACGCATGCCGGTGGGACGATGAATTCCGATGCTGTGGCAAATGTCTCGCAATGCCTGCCGCTGCTGATCCCCGCCGACCCGCGCTATGTTTCGGTTGAGGAATTGCTGGAGGTTTGTGACGGGTTTCTGCTGACCGGCGGGCGCCCCAATGTGCATCCCGAGGAATATGGCGAACCGGCCACGGATGCGCATGGCGAGTTCGACCGCGCGCGGGACGCAATTACCCTTCCGCTGGTGCGGGCCTGCGTGGAACGCGGCCAACCTTTCCTGGGCATTTGCCGGGGGTTTCAAGAGGTCAATGTGGCCATGGGCGGCACGCTGTATCCTGAAATCCGTGATCTGCCGGGTCGGATGAACCATCGTATGCCGCCTGACGGAACGCTTGAGGAGAAATTCGCGCTGCGCCATGTGGTGACTTTGTCGCAAGATGGCGTTTTCCATCAGATGTTCGGTGCGACCGAGGTGATGACAAACACCCTGCACGGTCAGGGCCTGAAGTCGCTGGGGCAGCGTGTCGTCATTGACGGCCATGCGCCAGATGGGACCCCCGAGGCGATCTATATCAAGGATGCGCCGGGCTTTACGCTGTCGGTGCAGTGGCACCCTGAATGGGACGCGATCAACGATCCGGTGTCACGCCCGCTGTTCGAAGCGTTTGGAGCAGCCGTTCGGGCCTGGTCGACCGGATCGGATGCGCAATTGATCCAGAAATCCGCCTGAACGCGGCACCGGCCCATATGCCAGGACCGGTGGGCGGGGATCAGACCAGCAGATTGAACTGATTGATCAGTGGCAGAGTGCGCGCGCGCCTCCCGGTCAGGTCAAACAGCGCATTGCCCAACGCCGGCATCGAGGGCGGTGTTCCGGGCTCACCTGCGCCACCCATATGACGGTTGGTTTCAAGCACGCGTACCTCGACCTGCGGGGCCGTATGCATGCGGAGCGCATCGTAGTCAGGGAAGTTGTACTGTTGGACCTCACCCTCGGCAAAGGTGATCTCACCGTAGCAGGCCGCCGACAGACCGTACACCATGCCCCCGAACATCTGCGCCTTGACGTTGTCCGGATCCAGCGCAAGCCCCATGTCACAAGCAATCCAAGCCTTGGTGATGCGGATCGTGCCGTCCTCGTCCACAACCTCGATCACCTGAGCGACCGGCGTGCCAAAGCTGTAGGCGAACGCAACGCCGCGCCCGACGCCCGCAGGCGTCTCGCCGGTCCAGCCCGACATTTCTCGCACGGCTTCTAGGCAACCCGCAGAGGGGGCATGTTCGTCTTTCATCAGTTCAAGGCGAAATTCCAGCGGGTCGCGGCCTGCGGCGTGGGCCATTTCGTCCATGAAGGTCTCGTGGAAAAAACCGTTATGGCTGTTGCCGACCGATCGCCAGAACCCGACCGGAATCGCCAGATCGGCGATATGCCCGCTCATGCGATAGTTCGGCACGGCGTAGGGTTGGTTGAAGAAGCCTTCGACCAGAACTTTGTCTGGCCCCGCTCCGGGCAAGCCCGTATAGCGCTCTACCGCCTGCTGCGTGCAGGACTGAGCGGCGAGCTTGCCGTCGATCAGAACCGCCTTGCCATCCTGAACCGCGCCACGCATCCAGGCCATTGCGCCGGGTCGGTAATAGTCATGGCGCATGTCCTCTTCCCGGCTCCAGGTCGTCTGGACGGGAGTGCCGGGCATGGCCATGGCAACCTTTGTGGCGATCTCGCCGAAATCCAGCTCGCCCCGCCGGCCAAATCCGCCGCCCAGATAGGTGGTATGTATCTGAACCGCCTCGGTGTCGAGATTGGCGGTATTTGCAACGCGGAACTGGATCAGCGTCGGGGCTTGGTTCCCACACCACAGTTCCAGCGCGTCTCCGGTATAGAGGGCCGTTGCGTTCATAGGCTCCATGGTGGCGTGAGCCAGATAGGGCACTTGGTACTCTGCCGTGATTTCCGTCGCGCCCTCGGGCGTGACGCTGACATCCCCGTCATCGCGCATTGTCGAATTGGGCGCGTCGTCGAACGCCTCGGCAATCTTGGCAAAGATCGCGTCCGTGTCAGGCGGGTAGGGGGCATCCCCCCAATCCACGTCGATCGCCTCGACCGCCTGATTGGCCAGCCATGTGTTGTTGGCAATCACTGCGACACCGGTGCCCAGATCGACCACTTTCTCGACGCTCGGCATGGAGGCTGCGGCGCTGTCATCATAGCCGTTCATCGCGCCGCCAAGTTTCGGGTTCATGCGGACGCTGGCGAATTTCATGCCGGGCAGACGGACGTCGACTCCGAACTCGGCGGTTC
Source organism: Ruegeria sp. AJ12 (assembly GCF_056536245.1). NCBI lineage: Bacteria > Pseudomonadati > Pseudomonadota > Alphaproteobacteria > Rhodobacterales > Roseobacteraceae > Ruegeria > Ruegeria sp. AJ12. The sequence continues at coordinate 2,881,875 of NZ_JBQFJJ010000001.1, read as the reverse complement.
CCGTGGCCTTTTCAACCATATCCAGACGCGGCTGGGTCTGGCCAAGATACCGCCATTCGGACGGATCGCGCAGCGGCACCTCGACAGGCTCAAGATCTGCGGCGGCCACCGCCAGATCCGTATAGGCGATCTTTTCCCCGCCGGGTGCAATGACATGTCCCGATGCGGTCTGCAGAACGGACGGGTCCATGCCCAACCGGTCCGCAGCGGCACGTTTCAGCGTTTCGCGGGCCGATGCGCCGGCCTGACGCATTCGTTCAAACCCGTCCTTCATCGATGTCGAGCCGCCGGTGACCTGCAGGCTGAGCACTTTGCCCAACACGCCCAGTGCCTCACCCAGATTGTGCTGGAAATTCGTGATGTCATATCCCTTGTTGGGCAGCCCCTCTCCGACCAATGCGGAATTGTAGTAGGCCGCCGCTGCCGGGCCATGCAGAACCGTGATCTGATCCAGATCGACGTCCAGTTCCTCGGCGATCAGGGCCGCCCATGTGGTCTTGACGCCCTGTCCCATCTCCGCGCGCGGCGCAAACAGCGTGACGCCGTTCTGATCAATCAGGACAAAGGGGTTCAGCGCGGCCTCGCCCTCTCCGGGTTTCAGCGGATTGGGGGCCGGGCGGCTGACGTAATAGGCGCCGAATGCCACGCCGCCGACGACTGCGGCAGACCCAATCAAAAATGTACGGCGGAGGATTTTACCAATACGTGCCATGGCTTATGCCTCCTTCAGCTTGGCAGCGGCGTCCTGGATCGCGGCGCGGATATGCGGGTATGTGCCGCACCGGCACATGTTGCCCTGCATCGCCTCGTCGATATCAGCATCGGTCGGGGCCGGGTTTTCTGCCAACAAGGCAGCGGCCTGCATGATCTGCCCCGACTGGCAGTACCCGCATTGCGCAACCTGATGATCCACCCAGGCCTGTTGAATGGTGGCCAGCGCCTCCGGGGTTCCGATGCCCTCAATCGTTGTCACGTCGCCCCACACATCCGACAGCGCAACCTGGCAGGAGCGCACAGCCTCACCGTCAATATGAACCGTGCAGGCGCCACAGGCAGCCACGCCGCAGCCAAACTTGGTACCGGTCAGGCCGACCTCATCTCGCAGAACCCAAAGCAGGGGAACATCGTCCGGAAGGTCAACCTGATGAGACGTTCCGTTGATTTTCAGGGTCGTCGCCATGGCGCACCTCTCTTGGTTGTGGCTTGCCCTGACATAATTGTTGAAAAGTGTCAGTGTGTCAATTGACAAAATTAACAAAAAATGTCAGTGATCCACATATGAAAGATTCAGCTGACGACACCCGGCAAAAGGCAATTCTGACTTCGGCTTTTCAAGCATTTGCCGCCTACGGATTCCGCAAAACGTCGATGGACGACATTGCGCGCGGTGCGGGGATGTCCCGCCCTGCGGTCTATTTGCACTACAGGAACAAAGAGGACATTGTTCGCAGGCTCACGCAGTTGCACTATGATGAGAAGATCAGCGCGGTTGAAGCGGCGCTGGCCGGTGATGGACCTGTTTCAGATGTTCTGGCCAAGGCCATTCACGCCCAGACGGATGGCATGGCCGCGATTCTGGCGTCTCCGCACGGGCTGGAGATGCTGGACATGTCCAAATCCATGTCCACCGATATTGTCGAAACGGGTGAGGCAAGGCTGACCGATCTCTATACGGCGTGGTTGGCGCGCGAAGCAGATGCTGGCCGGGCACGCTTGCAACACAAGCCCGCAGACGTTGCCAAAACCATCACAAGCACACTCATAGGGATCAAAATGACCGCCTCTGGGGCCAAAGAGTTCGAAAACTGCACAGCGCGGTTGGCTGCTCTGATCGGTGCGGGGCTTGAGGTCAGGTAACCCGCTGTCGGACTTTATACTCGGGTCTGTCCCACAATCTGTTGCGTATGATGTCCGCCAGAATATCCGCAGCCTGCTCGACATCGGCTTCGTCGATATACAAAGGCGTGAATCCAAACCGCATGATATCCGGCGCGCGGAAATCGCCGATCACCCCGCGCGCGATCAAAGCCTGCATTGCCGCATAGCCGTCCTCGAACCGGAATGAGACTTGACTGCCGCGCTGCTCTGGGTCGCGCGGACTCGCGAGTATCAAGCCCGGGCAGGAATCCTCGACCCGCGCCACGAACAACTCTGTGAGTTCGATGGATTTGGCGCGAACATCCGCCATCTCGACCCTATCCCAGACATCCATCGCCGCCGTCAACGCGGTCATCTGGATCACCGGCGGGGTGCCAACCCGCATTCGTTCAATTCCCGACCCGGGGCGATAGTCCAGATCGAAGGCAAACGGGGCCTCGTGTCCCAGCCAGCCGGACAATGCCGGACGCACGTTTTCGGAAAGCCGCGGCGCCGCGTAGATGAAGGCCGGCGCACCGGGCCCGCCGTTGAGATATTTGTACGTGCAGCCCACTGCGAAATCGGCGTTGCAACCGGCCAGATCGACCGGAACTGCTCCGGCGGAATGCGCCAGATCCCAGACTGTAACAACGCCATTGGCATGGGCCAGCTCTGTCAGGGCTTTCATGTCGTGCATGCGCCCAGTGCGATAATCCACTTCGGTCAGCATCAGGACCGCGGTCTCTTCGGTGACGGAGTCTGCCACGTCTTCGGGATCGACGACGCGCAGTTCATACTCGGAGCCAAGAGAGCGCAACAAACCGTCAACCATATACAGGTCGGATGGGAAGTTGCCGTTGTCCGACAGGACGACCTTGCGCCCAGGGTTCAGCTCCAGAGCCGAGGCAACCGCCTGGTAGACCTTGATCGACAAGGTATCACCGACCACGACGCTGCCGGCCTCGGCACCGATCAGGCGCCCGATCCGATCCCCCAGCCCGGTGGGCAGGCCCATCCACCCGGCCTTGTTCCACCCGGTAATGAGCATCTGACCCCATTCGTCGCGCATCATGGCGTGAACCCGGTCGCCTGCTGCCTTTGGCAATGGGCCCAGAGAGTTACCGTCCAGATACAGCACACCTTCCGGCAATTCGAACATGGCCTTTGTCGCAGAGAAATCAGTCATAAGGGCAAACTACCTCGTATTGTGGATCGCCATTTGTCCATGGCCTATCTGATCACCACTGGCCTGTCCATTGATGCGACATACTGAGGTTTTGCCATTCCGGTTCGAAAGCGGTAGGACGTCGCACAGAAACGACATGTGCCACTGCGTGTCGTCAGACGAGGATCGAACATGCGCCGGATTGACGTACCACCTGTCTGGCTGTTGGGGTTCATAATGCTGGCGTGGCTGCAGGGGCGCTATCTGAGTTTCGACCTTTCGCTGAAAGGGGGTCTTACGGGGCTGCTCAGCGGTGTTCTGATCGGGGGCGGTATCCTGCTGGCCGTTCTGGCCATCGTCGAATTCCGGCGTCACCGGACAACGGTTATCCCGCATGAAACGCCGACCGCCATGGTGCAATCGGGCGTCTACAAGCGCAGTCGTAATCCGATCTATCTAGGGGATGTCCTGATCCTCGCGGGTCTGATCCTGCGGTTTGACGCCGTGTTGTCGCTTGTGCTGGTGCCGATATTCGTCTGGGTTCTGGAGCGCCGCTTCATCCTGCCCGAAGAGGATCGGCTGCGCCGAACGTTTCGCGCGGATTTCGCCCGCTACGAACGCAAAACACGCCGGTGGATTTAAGGTGCGACGGACCATGACATCACGTCAAAAATGCTGCGCTTGCGAAATAATCTTGCGCAGGATACATCTTTGCTTAACAAACAATACCGACCACCCGCTCGGTTCGAGTGAGAATTAGGGGGACTGCCAGTGAAAATAGGCACACCAAAAGAAGTACTGGACGGCGAAAACCGGGTTGCGATGACCCCAGAGTCTGCCGTGCAACTGCAGAAACTGGGCTATGACTGCGCCATTGAGAAGGGCGCCGGACAGGCCGCCGGTTTCTCGGATGAAGCCTACAAGGCGGCGGGCGTCGAAATCGTCAAGACCGCAGCGTCTCTGTGGAAGAATTCTGACATCATCGCCAAGGTCCGGATACCGACCGAGACCGAGATGAAGCGTCTGACCAAGGGCAAAACGCTGATTTCCTTCTTCAATCCAGCTGCGAATGAAGACGGAATGGAACTGGCCAAGTCCAAAGGCGCGAATGTGATCGCCATGGAGATGGTGCCGCGGATCAGCCGGGCGCAGAAGATGGACGCACTGTCCTCGATGGCGAATATCGCAGGCTACCGTGCGGTGATCGAGGCGGGCAACAACTTTGGGCGCTTCTTCACCGGTCAGGTCACGGCCGCGGGTAAAGTACCGCCGGCCAAGGTGCTGATCGTCGGCGCCGGTGTGGCCGGTCTGGCTGCCATCGGGACCTCAACCTCGCTGGGTGCGATCACATACGCCTTTGACGTGCGGCCCGAAGTGGCCGAGCAGGTCGAATCCATGGGCGCCGAATTTGTTTACCTCGACTTCGAAGAGGAGCAACAGGACGGTGCGGCGACCGGCGGGTACGCGTCGGTTCAATCGGAAGAATTCCGGAATGCCCAGTTGGCCAAGTTCCGTGAGCTGGCTCCGGAAATTGATATCGTCATCACGACGGCCCTGATCCCCAACCGCCCGGCACCCAAGCTGTGGCTTGAGGATATGGTCAAGGCGATGAAGCCGGGATCGGTCATCGTCGACCTTGCGGCGGAACGCGGCGGCAACGTGGAAGGCACGGTGAAAGATGAGAAGGTTGTAACCGACAATGGCGTCACCATCATCGGCTACACCGATTTCGCCAGCCGCATGGCATCGCAGTCCTCATCGCTTTACGCCACCAATATCCGCCACATGATGTCAGACCTGACACCCGAGAAGGACGGTCAGGTCAATCACGACATGGAAGATGACGTGATCCGCGGGGCGACAGTCACATACGAGGGCGAGATCACCTATCCGCCACCACCACCCAAGATTCAGGCGATCGCGGCGCAGCCCAAGGCCGAGGTCAAGGAACTGACCCCGGAAGAGAAAAAGGCGCAGGAAGTCGCTGCCTTCAAGGCGCAGACCAAGCAGCAGTTCACTCTTTTGGGTGTCGGCGGGGCGCTGATGCTGTTGGTGGGGCTGGTCGCACCGGCCAGCTTCATGCAGCACTTCATCGTCTTCGTGCTGGCAATCTTTGTCGGCTTCCAGGTGATCTGGAACGTCTCGCACAGCTTGCACACTCCGTTGATGGCGATCACCAACGCGATCTCGTCGATCATCATCGTTGGGGCCCTGATGCAGATCGGGTCGGGGTCATTCCTGGTCATTCTGCTGGCGGCGCTGTCCGTCTTCATGGCCGGGATCAACATCTTCGGCGGCTTTCTTGTAACACGGCGCATGCTTGCCATGTTCCAGAAATCTTAAGGAGGCCGGGCACATGGAATTTGGCTTCACCACCGCCGCCTATGTCGTTGCGGCTGTTCTGTTTATCCTGTCCCTCGGCGGTCTGTCGAACCAGGAAAGCGCCAAGCGCGCGGTCTGGTACGGCATCGTCGGTATGGCGCTGGCGGTTTTTGCAACGCTGGTCGGCCCGGGATCCGGCCTTTGGCTGCTGTCGCTGCTGCTGATCGCGGGCGGCGGTTTCATCGGCCAGTACGTCGCACAGCGTGTGCAGATGACCGAGATGCCGCAACTTGTGGCCGCGATGCACTCGCTGGTCGGTCTGGCGGCTGTCTTCGTCGGCTTCAACGCGCATTTCGAGATCGGAAACGTGGCACAGGTCATGGCAATTGTGGATTCTGCCAGTCAGGCTGACCTGTCCGATCTGGGTGCCTTTGCCAAGCTGATTGCCAAGAAGACACCGGCGGAACTGGCTATCCTGCATGTCGAACTGTTCCTGGGTATCTTCATCGGTGCGATCACCTTTACCGGCTCTGTCGTGGCCTATGGAAAGCTGGCGGGCAAAGTGACCTCGGCGGCAACCAAACTGCCGGGCGGCCACGCGCTGAACGCTGGTGCGGCGGCTTTGTCGTTCATCTGTCTGATCTGGTACACCAGCTCGGGCGGTTTTTTCCCGCTGTTCCTGATGACTCTGGCGGCGCTGTTCATCGGGTATCACCTGATCATGGGCATCGGTGGCGCCGACATGCCGGTGGTTGTTTCGATGCTGAACAGCTACTCGGGCTGGGCAGCTGCGGCAATCGGCTTCAGCCTTGGCAACGACCTGTTGATCGTCGTCGGTGCGCTGGTGGGCTCAAGCGGTGCGATCCTGTCCTACATCATGTGTAAGGCGATGAACCGTCACTTTGTCAGCGTGATCCTGGGCGGCTTTGGTGGCCCTCAGGGTGAGCAAATGGCCGTTGAGGGTGAACAGATTGCCATCGAGGCAGACGGTGTGGCGGCGGCGCTGAACGATGCGGACAGTGTTGTGATCATTCCCGGCTACGGTATGGCCGTCGCGCAGGCGCAGCAATCCGTGTCCGAACTGGTCCGCAAGCTGCGTGCACAGGGCAAGAACGTCCGGTTTGCGATCCACCCTGTTGCGGGTCGTCTGCCGGGCCATATGAACGTTCTGCTGGCCGAGGCCAAGGTGCCGTATGACATCGTTCTGGAAATGGATGAGATCAACGAGGATTTCCCGGATACGGATGTGGCCATTGTGATCGGGTCCAATGACATCGTGAACCCTGCGGCACAGGAAGACCCCAACAGCCCCATCGCCGGCATGCCGGTTCTGGAATGCTGGAAGGCCAAGCAGGTGTTTGTTTCGAAACGCGGTCAGGGTACGGGGTACTCGGGCATCGAAAATCCGCTGTTCTTCAAGGAAAACACCCGCATGTTCTATGGCGACGCCAAACAGTCGCTGGACAAGCTGCTGCCCATGATCGACTGATCTCAGCGTTGGTAAAACGAAAAGGCGCCTCAAGTGGGCGCCTTTTTTGTTTCTTCACGCATCGACGTTGTCTGACGGAAAAAGAATTGGCTGAAAAGAAGGTGTGTTGGATTGATGTCTCAGGAAACCAAGCTTCGCTTCACGCAAATCAAATCAATCCGCCCAAGCTCTGGAAGCCAAATCAATGAGATAGCGGACTTGTATACCGTTGTATCCTTGTAAGTATCTGAAATAAAAAGAGAATTGATGTCATGCGCATATAGCGTATAGTCCCCCGGATGAAAGGGACCCAAGAATGACGCCGATTGACGACCATCCTTTGCGCTATGCTTTGGCCAATGAATTGCACGCGCGCCCTTTTCCGGTTGCCAAGGCGCCTTGCACAGTCGTCTTTCTGGCGATCAAGAAACCGGTCGAGGCCGTTGCGCGCGATCGCGGTGAAGATATTGCCCACCTGATCGATCTGCTGGATCGGCACGGTGCTCAGTACCCACAGCCGGACGCGACGCATTATTCCGGCCAGATTGGCCGGCACTGGTTGAAATGGGAGCAGCATACAGAGTTTGTGACCTACACGGCCATCACGCAAAACGTCAGCGACCGCGCCTTCAATCCGGCCGACTTCGAAGTGTTTCCCGAGGATTGGCTGTTGGCCAGTCCCGGACAGCGAGTCACCTCGGCCATGCTGCGCGTTGTCCCGCGCGACGACGACGATGCCATTATGTCTGAATTGGCGGAATGGTTCGAACCGGAAAGCCTGGCCGTGGCCAACGTGCTGGACGATTCAGTGATCTGCGCCAGTGACTTTCGCATCGATCCTGCAGGCCATATGCGATTTGCAGTGTTCGTGTCAGAGGGCACGGGCCGGCGGCGAACCGGTCGCGTCATACAGCGCCTGTGTGAGATCGAGACGTACAAGGCCATGTCGATGCTCGGGTTTGCCCGTGTCAAAAGCCTGATGCCGCGGATCGGTGAGCTGGACAAACGCCTCACGGAACTGATGGTGGAAATGACCGATGGCGACAACCATCCGGATGATCTTTTGCCACAACTGCTAAAAACATCGACCGAGCTGGAGACATTGTCGGCCCGCTGCGCCTTCCGCTTTGGCGCAACGGGCGCCTACGAAGCCATCGTGAATCAGCGGATCGAGGTTCTGCGGGAAGAGCGGTTTCACGGCGGGCAGACCTTTGCCGACTTCATGATGCGCCGATATGATCCCGCCATTCGAACCGTCAAATCGACCGAGAAACGCCTGCAGACGCTGTCGGACCGGGCCATCAGGGCCGGAGAGTTGCTACGTACCCGCGTCGATGTGGAACGCAGCGCGCAGAACCAAGCCTTGTTGGAAAGCATGGACCGGCGCGCGGATCTGGCACTGCGGCTTCAGCATACGGTCGAAGGGTTGTCAGTGGTTGCCATCAGCTACTATGCGGTCTCGCTTGTCAGCTATCTGTTGTACCCGTTGACGCAGGCCGGGATCAGCAAAGGCATGCTAACCGCCGTCGTCACGATCCCCGTTGTTCTGGCCGTTTGGTTTGCGGTGCGCCGTATCCGTCGCCGACTGGAGTAAGAATAGCTTGCCACGGGCGGGCACCTTAGTAGAACTGGCCGCCATTGGACATTTGCGACCAGAGGTTCCAGTGATCGGTGTAGTTTCTGCCTGGCGGGCCGTGGCCGCCATGTTCATCCTGAACGGTGCCTTGTTTGGCATCTGGGCCTCTCGCATCCCCGCCGTGCGCGATCACCTGAATCTCAGCCATGAAGATCTGGGCTATGGTCTGCTGTTCATGGCCGCAGGGGCGGTCTGTTCCTTTCCCGTGACCGGACGGCTGACGGATCGGTTTGGGGCTGTTTCAGTGACCCGCATCATTGCGGTCCTTTACACGTTTTCACTGGTTCTGTTGCCCCTTGCAGGGACCTTTGCAGCACTTGCAGCCTTTCTGTTTCTCTTTGGTGCGTTTCATGGGTCAATGGATGTGGCGATGAATGCCTGGGCGGCGGAAGTTGAGCAATCCTACGACAAACCGCTCATGTCGTCCTTTCACGCGATGTGGAGCCTTGGAGCCGGTCTGGGTGCGGTCAGCGGCTTTGCCGCTGTAAGCTTTGGGCTTTCCGTTATGCAGCATTTCCTGCTGGCCGGCGGTGCGGTGGTCATCTTCGCATTGGTCCTGTCCTGGGTACCATGGACATCGCGGCAGTCTGTGTCCTCGCAGGCTTCTGTATTTGCACTGCCTTCAGGCGCGCTGATCCTCGTTGGTTTCACTGCCCTTTGCGGCGCTCTGGGTGAAGGCGCGGTCGCCGATTGGAGCGCGATTTTCCTGCGGGATGTCACGGGTGCGGCCGAACGCGTGGCCGCACTGGGCTATGCCGTGTTTTCCGTTGCCATGGTGGTCTGCCGACTGGCAGGTGGCGTTGCAATCGCCCGGTTTGGGCCTGTCGCATCGGCCCGTTTCGGCGGTGTTTGCGCGGCGATTGGTGTGTTCTGTGTTGTGTCGTCGGGAAACGCGCCGGTGGCTCTGGCGGGCTTCACTCTCATGGGGGTTGGGTATGCAGTCATCATGCCGCTGGCGTTCAGCCGAGCCGCAAGTGACCCGCATGTGCCACCGGGTCAGGCAATCGCCAGTGTCGCCACGTTGGGATATGGAGGATTGCTGATCGGCCCGCCAATGATCGGATTTCTGGCCGAGCTTCTGACCCTGCGGATGGCCTTCGCAGTCCTGCTGCCATTGGCTGTTCTGATCATACTGTGCGCCGGCGCGCTACAGCGCGCCGACTGATTGCTGGTTCAGCGCCCGCGAATGCGCGGGTCGAGCGCGTCGCGCAGACCGTCACCCAAGTAATTGACGCTCAGCACCGTCAGCGAAATCGCAAGTCCGGGCCAGAACACACGCTCGGGGTATTGCTGCAGATAGTCAACGCCGTCGAACAGCAAGCGGCCCCATGTCGGAAAGTCAGGCGGAAAGCCCAACCCCAGGAAGGACAGGGCACTTTCCGTGATGATTGCCGTGGCAATGCCCAGCGTGGCCGACACCATGATCGGTGACAGCACGTTGGGCAGGATATGCCGCGTGATGATCTGTCCGTTGCTGGTCCCGATGGATCGGGCCGCCAGGACGAACTCACGCTCTTTGATGGCCAAAACGTCACCCCGAACGATCCGCGCGGTGGGCATCCACGACGTGATGCCGATGGCGCAGACGATCAGGATGAAGATCCCGCGTTCCAAGCCAAAGGCCGCCGACAAAGGCTCGCGGAACAGCAGCATCATGACCAGCAGCAGCGGCAGCAGAGGCAGCGCCAGGAACAGATCCGTCAGGCGCATCAGCGGGCCATCAAGGCGTTTGAAAAAGCCGGCGACGACGCCGATGAACGAACCAAGGAACAGGGCCAAGAGCATTGCGGTGATGCCAACGGAGACCGAGGTTTGGCCACCTGACATCATCCGGGCGAGAATGTCCCGGCCTAGCTGGTCGGTGCCAAACGGATGCGCCAGACTTGGTCCCTGATTTCGGGACCGGATATCGATCTGCGTGGGATCAATCGTCCAGATGTAAGGCCCCAGATAGACTGCGGCGACGATGAAAATGAACAGGACGGCTCCGATCATCGCGCCTTTGTGGGTTTTGAACTGATCCCAGACATCCCGCCATTGACTGCGTGGCGGGGTGGCCAGTTCTTCCATCACGTCGGATGTTGGCAAGGCCGTCGAGGCGGGGGCGAGGCCTTCGTCAGGGACCAGCGTATCGGTACGATCATGATCAGTCATAGCGAATCCTCGGGTCCAGAATGCCGTAAAGCACGTCAGCGATCAGGTTGAACAGAACGATCAGCACGGCGAAGATGAAGGTCAGGGTTTGCACCATGGGCAGGTCGTTGGCCTGAATGGCCCCGATCAGCAACTGGCCGATGCCGTTTACCTTGAACACCTGCTCGGTAATGATCGCGCCGCCAAAGATGGCCGGAATCCCCAACGCGATCACGGTGACAACCGGGATCATCGAGTTGCGCAGAACATGCACCATGACCACGGTATATTCACTCAGACCCTTGGCGCGAGCAGTGCGAACGTAGTCCTGATTGAGGTTATCCAGCATCGAGGCGCGCATGAAGCGGCTGAGCTGTGCGGTGATCTGCAGCGCCAGAACCATGACCGGCATGATCATCTGCTTGAGCTGCACGACAAAGCTGTCCCAACTGTTGACCACATGGGTGGTGTCATAGATCGACGGGAACCAACCCAACTGGACCGAGAAGATCACGATCACCAGAACCCCCGAGAAGAACGGTGGAACCGAAAAGCCGACCATCGACACGAAAGTGCCCATCTGGTCGAACCAGGAATACTGGCGGTAGGCGGAATAGATGCCGATGGGCAGGGCGATCAGGATGGCGACCACGTAGGCGGTGCCGACAACCCACAGGGTCTGCGGGATACGCTGAACGACGATGTCCATGACGGGTGAGCGGGTCTGCCACGAAATCACACGCAAGTCACCTTCGGAGAAGGTTGTGCCGAACATGTGATCGATCAGAACCTGCGGTTCAATCCAGAAGAACTGCACGATCCATTTCCAGAACCGGATATGCATCGGCTGGCCAAGGCCAAGGGCCTCGCGCATCTTCTCTTTGACTTCGGGCGGAACGGTGAGGGGAACCTGCGCCATCGGATCGCCGGGTGCGAGTTCGAGCAGCAGGAAGATAACGAGACTGATGAACAGCAGCGTGGGTACGGCCAGTATCAGTCGTCTGATGGTGAAGTTGAGCATTTACAAGGCGCCTTTATATGCGTCTTCTTGTTGGTGGAAAATGCGAAAGACCGCGCCCCGACAGGAATCGGGGCGCGGTTTTTGCATAGCTAACGGTTAGGAACCGGTCTTGCGGTACCAGTCAGCGACGTTCCACAGCTCGCTGTCCCAGACGTTCAGGATAACACCACCCAGGGTGTTTGCGTGCGCCGACAGACGACCACGGTGCACCAACGGGATCATACCGCCGTTCTGAACAATGATATCATTCAACTGCTTGCCGATTTCGGCGCGAGCTTCCAGACCAGCTGTCTCGGCCAGTTGTGCGTGCAGCTTGTCATACTCAGCGTTGCAGAAGCGGCTGATGTTTTCACCCTGCCACTGCGTGTCAGGACGCGGAGCCTTATCGCACAGACCGTTGCCCAGATAGGATTGCGGGTCGGTGCCGTTGAAGGTGTTGGCGTACATCTCAACGTCGGCATAGAACTTCTGGAAGGTATCGGGCGAGCCCGGATCCCCACCAAAGAAGACCGATGCGTTGATATTGCGCAGTTCGGATTCGATACCGATCTGGCTCCACCATTCCTTGATCAGTGCCTGGAAGTCCTGACGAACGGCGTTGGTCGAGGTCTGATAGACGATTTTCAGCGGAACGCCGTCTTTTTCGCGCACGCCATCGCCGTCAGTGTCGACGATGCCCGCATCGTCCAGCAGTTTCTTGGCGCCCTCGATATCCTGAGTGTCGCAGGTCATCGAAGTTGAATTGAACGCAGCCGGAGCTGGAACCCAGTTACAGGTCACGCGACCTGCCTGACCATATCCGATTTCCACCAGCAGCGGGCGGTCGATCGCCAACGACATTGCCTTGTAAACCGCCGGGTCCGTCAGGAACGGATGCGGATGTGCAGCGGTTGAGCGCTCACCTTCCGGCAGATCAGGCGATGGGTTGGTTTGGTTTAGCATGATACGCTCAACCAGCGGGCCAAAGCCAGCCACCGGTGTACCTTTGCCACCTTCCTGCATCTGCGCGATCACTTCGGGCGCCAGTTGCAGGTTCCAGGCATAATCAAACTCGCCGGTTTCCATGACCGCGCGGCCAGCCGCCGTTGCGTCGCCGCCGCCTTTGAACGTTACGGTTGCAAATGCCGGTTTTGCCGGATCGCGATAGTTGTCATTGGCCTTGAATGTGATGACGTCGTTCGGTTTGAACTCGGTGACAACAAACGGACCGGTGCCGATTGGGTTGAAGTTCTGCTCGGTGCATTCGGGAGCTTTTGCGCCCACGCAATCGGCAAACTGCGCGGCCTGGATGATCGGGCTTTCACCGCCGACGAAGGGGCCATAGGGGAAAGGGGTTGGTGCGTCGAAGGTGACCTTGACGGTCATGTCATCCACAGCCTCGACAGAGGTCACGCCTTCAAACTTTGTCACCTGCGCGCAGCCGCCTTCGGGGTGCATACAGTATTCCGCAGTGAACTTCACATCAGCCGAGGTGAACGGTGTGCCGTCCGACCACGTTATTCCCGGGGCGATTTTCCAGGTGATCGTGGTCAGATCTTCGCTGACGCCACCGTTTTCAACCGTCGGAATCTCGGAGGCCAGAAACGGAACCATGTTGCCGTCTTGGTCGTAGCGCGCTAGCGGTTCAATCACCAGCGAAGACGCTTCCACATCCTTTGTGCCGCCCGACAGGAACGGGTTCAGGATCGATGGCGCCTGCCAGTAAATGATGCTGACATTGCCGTCCGATCCACGCTCGGCAAAGGCCACCGGGGCCATCGCCGTGCTTGCGATCGCGCCAAGCAAAAGGGTTTTGATTTTCATCATACACTCCATGTTGGACACTTGTGTGTCTCAATGTATCTCCGCAAGGCCTGCGGATTTGGCGTTGCCGCGCTGGGGTAAGGTGCTGATTTTGAATCGCAAAATCAGGTGGCCCTGCTGTGATGCCGTACTCTCCCCAATACGGTTACGCAGGTTATCGAAACAGAACTTTAGAAAAATGCAAGGGCTGCCGCTGCGAAAAATGGCAACGGGTTTGACTTTTCGGGCGTTGCCGCCTTAGCGTCAGGCATTCGAACAAAAAGATGCCAAGGGGAGCGCCTGCGTGCTGGACCAACCTATTGCCCAGATAAAAAAACTTCGCGTCGAGTTTCAGACCAAGGACGGTCCTGTCGTCGGGGTCGAAGATGTTTCGTTCGAGGTGAATCCGGGCGAAACCGTTTGTATCGTTGGTGAATCCGGCTCGGGCAAATCGGTGTCCTCGCTGTCCCTGATGCGTCTTGTCGAGTTCGGTGGAGGCGAAATCGCGGGTGGAGAGTTGCTCTTTGACCGCCGCGACGGCGATGAGATGGACCTGTCTCAGGCGGATCAGGATCTGATGAAACAGATTCGCGGCAACGAGATCGGCATGATCTTTCAGGAGCCGATGACCGCTCTGAACCCCGTCTTTACTGTCGGCCGTCAACTGACCGAGGGGTTGCGGATTCACAAGGACATGTCCAAATCCGAGGCCGAGGCCCGTGCTTTGGAGTTGCTGCGTCAGGTTCGCATTCCGGAACCTGAGCGGCGGCTCAAGCAGTATCCTCACGAATTGTCCGGTGGGATGCGTCAGCGCGTGGTGATTGCCATGGCGATGGCTTGCGAGCCACGGCTTTTGATCGCGGATGAGCCGACAACTGCGCTGGATGTGACCATTCAGGCCGAAATTCTTGCTCTGATGGATCGCCTCAAGCGGGAAACCGGGACCGCGGTGATGTTTATCACCCATGACATGGCAGTGGTCGCGCAGATGGCTGATCGCGTGGTGGTCATGTTCCGCGGCAACAAGGTCGAAGAAGGGCCGGTCAAGGACATCTTCGAGAACCCACAGCACGAATACACCAAAGCCCTGCTTGCCGCCGTGCCCAAGCTGGGCGAAATGCAGGGTAAATCTGCGCCCGAGCCGATGAAGTTGCTGGGGGAAGAGGATCAGACCATTGCTCCGATCCCGGGAACCGAAGAGGTCCTGCTGTCGGTCAAAAACCTGACCACGCGGTTCCCGGTCAAAGGCGGCCTGCTGCGGCGCACGATTTCCAATGTACATGCGGTTGAGGACGTGTCCTTTGACCTGAACAGGGGGCAGACGCTGAGCCTTGTGGGTGAATCCGGTTGTGGCAAATCCTCGGCCGGCAGGTCCATCCTGCGGCTGGTGGAGCCGATGTCGGGTGAGATCGATCTGGACGGCGTTGACATCATGAAGCTGGACCAGAGCGGGTTGCGCAAGGCGCGTCTGGACATGCAGATGATCTTTCAGGACCCCTTTGCGTCGCTGAACCCGCAGATGCAATTGGTCGATCAGGTGGCCGAACCGATGCGCAACTACGGCGTTGCGTCTGGATCGGAACTGCAGGACCGTGTCGCACAACTGTTCGACAAGGTGCAGTTGCCGCGCAGCTTTATGCGCCGTTTCCCGCACGAAATGTCCGGTGGTCAACGGCAGCGCATCGCGATTGCCCGCGCATTGGCCCTGAACCCCAAACTGATCATTGCGGACGAGGCGGTTTCCGCGCTCGACGTTTCGGTTCAGGCGCAGGTTCTGAACCTGATGATGGAATTGCAGTCCGAACTGGGCCTGTCCTACCTGTTCATCAGCCACGATATGGCGGTGGTCGAGCGGGTCAGCCACTATGTTGGCGTGATGTATCTGGGCCGGATCGTCGAACTTGGGCCACGCGCACGGGTCTTTGAAAACCCACAGCACGCGTACACGCAGGCATTGATGAAGGCCGTTCCGATCGCGGACCCGAACAAACGCAAGTCGGAAAAGGATTTGAATTTCAAACCGATCCCGTCCCCGATCCATCCGATCGGCTACGTACCCGAGCCATCGGAATACCGCGAGGTTGAACCGGGTCACTTTATCCTGACCAACGACAGCGGGTACTAACGCCGATGCCACAGCGTCTGACGCCGCTGGAGATCATGACCAGGCTGATCTCATTCCCGACGGTGAGCCGCGACAGCAACCTGCCGCTGGTGGATTGGGTCGAAGGTTACCTGCGCGATCATGGTATCGAACCTCACCGCTGGCCCGATCCGGATCAACCGCACAAGGCGGCCCTGTTCGCCCATGTCGGGCCGGTGGAAGATGGCGCAATCGTCCTTTCGGGCCATACGGATGTGGTGCCTGTTGATGGCCAGCCGTGGGACACCGACCCGTTTGAAGTGGTCGAAAAGGACGGTAAGTATTTCGGGCGTGGGACCTGTGACATGAAGGGCTTTGATGCCTTGGCCATCTGGGCTCTGGTCGAAGCGCAGCATGCAGGAGTGAAACGCCCCTTACAGCTGGCGCTCAGTTTTGACGAAGAGGTCGGGTGCACGGGCGCGCCTCCGATGATCGAAGCGATGCAGGGCGTGCTGCCGAAGGGGTCGGCCGTGATTGTCGGCGAGCCGTCGATGATGCAGGCAGTCACTGGTCACAAAGGTGGCTTTGGCTACGGCACCCATATCATCGGGTTCGAAGTTCACAGTTCGATCATGCATACGGGCGTGAATGCGATCATGGAAGCCGCCCCCCTGATCGACTGGGCCAACGCGCGAAACGTCGAAAACCGGGCCGCTGAGCCAAGTGATATTGCAGCGGTTTTCGACCCCCCCTGGACCACCTGCCATGTCGGCATGATTCAGGGCGGCACGGCCCATAACATCACTGCAAAAGACTGTCGGTTCATGATGGATTTTCGTGTCGTACCCGGGGAAAAGGCCGCACAGTGGCGCGATGCTTATCTGCAGCAAGTCTGCAAGGCCGAGGCGCAGATGCAAGCGGTTCACCCGGAAGCCCGAATCGAGGTCTCTGAAAGTTTCGCGGTGCCGGCGCTCGTTCCGGAACAGGATGGCGAGGCTGAGACGTTGGTACGCGCCCTGACCGGGGACAATGCCAGCCATGTCGTGAGCTACGGCACCGAGGCGGGCCAGTTTCAGGAGGCAGGGTATTCCGCTGTCATCTGCGGACCGGGTGATATTGCGCAGGCGCATCAACCCAACGAGTTTATTTCGGCTGCCCAGTTCGATGCCGGGCATCGATTCATGGAACGTCTGGTGGACAAGCTGTCCGGCTGACCCGTTTCAACGACGTGTCAGATGTTTAGAGGGAGGTTTTGGAGTGCCGGTTAAGAACAGGCTTGCGGAAATGCACAGCGAAATCACCAAATGGCGCCGTCATCTGCACGCCCATCCCGAACTGATGTATGACGTCCACGAAACCGCTGCCTTTGTCGTGGATCGCCTGCGCGAGTTCGGCGTGGATGAGATCACGCCGGGGATTGGCAAAACCGGCGTTGTCGCGGTGATCCGGGGGCGCGAGGACACCCAAGGGCGCGTGGTTGGATTGCGCGCCGATATGGATGCGTTGCCGATCGAAGAGGCAACCGGACTGGACTACGCCTCGACCGTTTCCGGCAAGATGCATGCCTGCGGGCATGACGGGCACACCTCGATGCTGCTCGGTGCCGCTCAGTATCTTGCCGAGACGCGGAATTTCGATGGCACGGTCGTGTTGATCTTTCAGCCGGCAGAAGAGGGTGGCGCAGGGGGGCTCGCCATGTGTCAGGACGGGCTGATGGATCGGTGGGGCATTCAGGAAGTCTATGGAATGCACAACATGCCCGGTCTTCCGGTCGGAGAATTTGCGATCCGGTCGGGCGCGTTACTGGCCTCGTCCGATGAGTTCGAGATCGTCGTAACCGGCAAGGGTGGGCACGCGGCAGCACCCCATGACGCGGTCGATACCACGCTTGTGGCCGCGCACATCGTTGTGGCGCTGCAGTCGGTTGTGTCGCGCACCGTCGATCCGATCAAGCGGGTCGTTCTGACGGTCGGCACCTTTGAGACCGACAGTTCCGCCTCCAACGTGATTGCACATACGGTGCGCCTGCAAGGCACGGTCCGGACACTTGATCCTGAGTATCGTTCGGTCGCGGAAGAGCGGGTGCGCAGAATTGCCGAAGACACGGCCTCGGCGTTTGGGGCCAGGGCCGAGATTGTTTGGACACCGGGATATCCGGCAACGGTAAATTCCGAAGCGGAGACAGCGCATGCGGCTGAGGCCGCGGCCGCGGTCGCGGGCAAAGTGACCGAGAACACCGATCCCATCATGCCGTCCGAAGATTTTGCGTACATGCTTGAAGAACGGCCCGGAGCCTACATCTTTGTTGGCAACGGGGACACGGCCATGTGCCACCACCCGGAATACAATTTTGACGACGACGCGATTCCCGCCGGCTGCAGTTGGTTTGCCGAGCTTGTGGAACGACGAATGCCCGTCGCCTGATACAGGGAGAATGACATGCCGATAAAAAACCGCCTCGCAGAGATGCATGAAGAGATCACCGGGTGGCGGCGCGACATTCACCAGCATCCGGAAATTCTGTACGACACCCATCGCACCAGCGCCTTGGTGGCCGAGAAACTGAAAGAGTTCGGCTGTGACGAGGTAGTCACCGGCATTGGCCGGACCGGTGTAGTGGGTGTCATTCGCGGCAAGACGGATACGCAAAACCGGGTGATCGGATTGCGGGCCGATATGGACGCTCTGCCGATGCAGGAGCAGACAGGTCTTGAGTATGCGTCACAGACACCAAATGCGATGCATGCCTGCGGGCATGACGGTCACACAGCGATGGTTCTGGGGGCTGCGAAGTATTTGGCGGAAACCCGAAACTTCGACGGCACCGCAGTTGTGATTTTTCAGCCCGCCGAAGAAGGCGGCAATGGCGCCGAGGCGATGTGCAAAGACGGTCTTATGGACCGGTTCGGTATTCAGGAAGTCTATGCCATGCACAATGTCCCGGGCGTTCCCACGGGGCAATTCGCAATTCGGTCCGGGCCGTTGCTGGCCGCGGCGGATGAGTTCGAGATCCATCTGGAAGGGCATGGCGGCCACGCGGCCAAACCACATGATACTGTCGACACAACGGTGATGCTGTCCCAGTTGGTTGTCGCTTTGCAGACCGTGATCTCGCGCAACGCCGACCCGATCCAGCAGGGTGTTTTGTCGGTGACCTCGGTCGAGACCTCCTCGAACGCATTCAACGTGATCCCGCAATCGGCCAGCGTGAAAGGGACGGTGCGCACCCATTCCAATGACATGCGCAACATGATCGAAACGCGTCTGACGGAGGTTGCCGAAGGGGTTGCGGCCACCATGGGCGGCACGGTTAAGGTGACCTACACACATGGTGTCCCCGTAACGATCAACGCCAAGGAACAGACGGGATATGCCGAAGAGGTGGCGATCTCGGTCGGCGGCAGCTGCGCCGAGGCCCCCATGGTGATGGGGGGTGAGGACTTTTCCTTCATGCTGGAGGAGCGTCCGGGTGCCTTTATCGTGCTGGGCAACGGCGACAGCGCCGGGCTGCACCACCCCGAATACAACTTCAACGACGAGATCATCCCGATCGGATGCTCGTGGTTCGCGGAAATGGTCGAGCGCCGGATGCCGGCGGCTTGACGTAGGAGAGAGAGAACACATGCCAGTCAAAAACCGCTTTGCCGAGCTGCAGGATGAAATCACCGCGTGGCGACGTGACATTCACGAGAACCCGGAAATCCTGTTCGATACCCATCGCACCAGCGCTCTGGTCGCCGACAAACTCAAAGAGTTCGGCTGCGACGAGGTGGTCACCGGCATAGGCCGCACCGGCGTCGTGGGTGTCATCAAAGGCAAGGCTGACAGCAATGGAAAGGTCATTGGGCTACGTGCCGACATGGATGCGCTGCCGATCCACGAAGCAACCGGCTTGGACTATGCCTCGAAAACACCCGGCGCCATGCATGCCTGTGGCCATGACGGTCACACGGCGATGCTGCTGGGGGCTGCGAAATACCTGTCGGAGACCCGTAACTTTGACGGTACCGTTGTGGTGATCTTCCAGCCCGCCGAGGAAGGCGGCGGCGGGGGTCGTGAAATGTGTGACGACGGGATGATGGACCGCTGGAACATTCAGGAGGTCTATGGAATGCACAACTGGCCTGGCAAGCCGGTCGGCAGTTTCTCGATCCGCCCCGGTGCGTTCTTTGCCGCCACCGATCAGTTCGACATCACATTCGAAGGCCATGGCGGCCACGCCGCCAAACCGCATGAGACCGTGGACACGACCATCATTGCCGCCAAGGCCGTGCTGGCGTTGCAGACGATCGCGTCGCGAAACGCAGACCCGATCGATCAGGTCGTGGTTTCGGTGACGTCGTTTGAGACATCGTCAAAGGCGTTCAACGTGATCCCCCAGACGGTTCAGATCAAGGGCACGGTGCGGACCATGAGCAAGGACATGCGCGATCTGGCCGAACGGCGGATCAACGAGATCTGCAATGGAATAGCGGCCACGTTCGGGGGCACGGCGGATGTCACCTATATCCGAGGCTATCCGGTAATGGTGAACAGCACCGAGCAGACGGACTTTGCCGCAGATGTTGCGCGATCGGTGTCCGGTGATTGCGAAGAGGCCCCGCTTGTCATGGGCGGCGAGGATTTTGCCTTTATGCTCGAAGAGCGCCCCGGTGCCTACATTCTGGTCGGCAACGGGGATACGGCGATGGTGCACCATCCCGAGTACGACTTTAATGACGAGACCATTCCGGCGGGGTGCAGTTGGTGGGCTGAGATCGTCGAGCAACGGATGCCTGCAGCCTGATTAAGGGCGTCTACGGGCGAGGGGCCAGCCCCTCGCGCTCCCCGAGGTATTTTTAGCCAGATGAAGAGGGATCCGATGTCGATCCGGCGAGGTTGAGAGACCTGCAGAGCGTGTCTGTGACCGTGTTCAGTGCGTCTTTCTGAGTGGTAACGCAGGATCGGGCCGCGCTGCGCGCTTGCGCCAGGGCGGTGTCATCTGCCAGCCAGGTTTGGACGGCCTCGGCCAGGTCTTGTGCCGAGCGGACTTCAATAGCGCCGCCGGTTGTGATCAGCGGCGCGAAAGTTTCGGCAAAATTGAAGTAACCCGGCCCGGTGATCACGGCAGCCCCGGCCTGTGCAGGTTCAAAGGGGTTGTGGCCGCCGATCTCTTTCAGGGATCCCCCCAGAAAAACAATGGGGCTCAAGGCATACCATGTGCCGGTTTCCCCAAGAGTATCAGCCACATAGACCTGCGTGTCCCCGGAGATTTGATCACCTGCAGCGCGAAAAGCAGCCGCCAGACCGGCACTGTCCAGGACCGCCGCAACGTCCCGGCGCCGGTCCGGGTGGCGCGGGATCAGCAGCAGCAGCAGGTCGGGCCAGCGGTCCAACAGTCGTTTGTGCGCGCTCAGAACGGTTTCCTCTTCGCCAGCGTGGGTGGAACTGGCAACCCAGACCGGCCGATTGGGGACTTGTTTCCGGACCTCTTCAAGCGTCGCCGCGTCCACCGGCAAAGGATCGGACATTGCCTTCAGATTGGTGCCGGGATGCACCCGGTCGGCAGGTGCGCCCATGGCAGTCAGATTTGTGGCGGTTCTTTCGTTTTGGGTCAGAAACAGCCGGAAATGAGTCAGAATGAACCGTGCGGTTCGGGGTCTTTTTTTCCATCCAGCGACGGATTTGTCGGACAGGCGCGCGTTGAGAAGAGCCAGTGGAACGCCGCTGTTGGCGCTTTCGACGATCAGGCGGGGCCAGATTTCGCTTTCGACAAAGATCCCGGCATCCGGCCTCCAGTGTCTCAGGAACCGGGAAACCGGGCGAGCCGTGTCCAGTGGCGGATACTGGTGGCGTGTGCGGGGCGGCAATCGCTTTTGGATCAAGGCGGCAGACGTGGGCGTGCCTGAGGTGATCAGGAATTCGGCATCCGGCAAGCGCTCGCCCAGACGTGTGATCAGGCTGAGTACAGACAGGCTTTCACCAACGCTCGCAGCGTGAAACCAGATCAACCGCCCGGATGGTCGCGGCAGGCTGGCATGACCCAGCCTTTCCTTCTGCCGAATGTCCGACACATCTGCGGCCGCCAGCTTTCTCTGCACCGCGCGCCAGGCAATCGGCGCGGCAATGGCTGCCAGGCCGCAGTACAAACGGTACAGCAGCGTCGGACGGCCAGATTGGTCCGGCATGTCAGCCGCCTGTGTGGCTCATGTGACGGCTGACCTGACCGTCGATCTGTTGGCGGGAATAGTCGAAATCATGGCCCTTGGGTTTGAGGTTGATCGCAGCGCGGATCGCGTTCTCAAGCGGTTCTTCAGTGTCCGGGTGATCGCGTAGCGGGCCCCGCAGATCGGCCATATCCTCTTGCCCTAGGCACATATACAACTCGCCGGTGCAGGTCAGGCGCACCCGGTTGCAGCTTTCGCAGAAGTTATGTGAAAGCGGTGTGATGAACCCGATCTTTTGTCCGGTTTCATGAAGGCGGACATAGCGCGCGGGCCCACCTGTGCGTTCAGCAAGATCCGTGACCGTGTAATGGCTTTCATATTCCGCCCGCACGTCCTTGAGCGACCAGTATTGGCCCAGCCGGTTCTCGTTGCCGATATCCCCCATGGGCATAACCTCGATCCAGGTCAGGTCCATGTCCCGTTCGGCGCACCATTCGGTGATCCGGGGCAGTTCCTCTTCGTTAAAGTCTTTCAGGGCAACGGCATTGATCTTGACCCGCAAACCTGCCTTTTGCGCCGCATCGATACCGGCCAGCACCTGTTTCAGGCGGCCCCACCGGGTGATCGCGCTGAACTTGTCTTCGTCCAGTGTATCCAGCGAGACATTGATCCGGCGCACGCCGGCAGCATACAGGTCGTCGGCGAACCGGCTGAGTTGTGACCCGTTTGTGGTCAGCGTCAGCTCTTTCAGCGCGCCGCTGTCCAGATGCCGCGTCATCGCATTGAAGAACGTCATGATGTCGCGGCGGACAAGGGGTTCGCCACCGGTAATTCGCAGCTTTTCGACACCCATTTTGATAAAGGTCGAGCACATCCGATCCAGTTCTTCCAGCGTCAGCAGCTCTTTTTTGGGCAGAAACGTCATGTTCTCGGACATGCAGTAAACACAACGAAAATCACAGCGATCCGTAACGGAAACGCGGAGATACGTGATGGCGCGGGCGAATGGATCGATAAGCGGGGCTGTCATGCGACATAGGTAAAGCTGGAACAGGCCCGCGACAAGGGTGAACTGTGCTTTGGGCTGGTGCAGATGCGCGCAGGCCTATAGGCTCGACCCATGAGATATGTGCTTGTGATCATGTGTATTCTGGTGGCTGGCTGCGATGCTGTACGATCAACGACGGATCGCGTGTTTGGCGGCGCTAGGGCGCCCGCCGAGACCGAGCCCGCGGTTGTCGACGAAACCCCGGAGCTCGAGCCCGTTGCGGCGGGTGCGGGATGGGCCGGCGCCAAGACAACGGTTGCAGGATTGGGCGATCCGACGACGCCCGGGCGGTGGATGCAGACACCACTGGTCGATACCGAATTCACGGGGCGCGTAGTCGTGCCCAGAACCGGCGCGCAGGCCTACATCACACTGATACCGGCGTCGGGCCCCGAGGGTGGCGGCAGCCGGTTGTCGCTGGATGCCATGCGGGCTTTGTTGATACCGTTTGACGAGTTGGTCGAGGTTGAGGTCTACGCCAACTGACCTTTGAGGTATTTGCCCGCTTCTTTGCGCGCAAACGGTTTCATGGCGTCTCCGTATGCTGCCAGAAACGCAAGGACGCGTTCGGGATCATGCTTTGACAGTTCGCGCAGCCACCATGCGATGGATTTCTGAATGAACCAGTCGCGGTCCGGTACGTACCCGGCGGCCCAGCCGAGTATCCGGTCGCGGCGCTGCAGGTCCTCGGGCTTGGGATGGTTTTGCTTGGTCCAGGGCAGGGTGGCCACCAACGCAGCGCGCCGGGTCCACATATGGTCTGATGTTGTCCAGGTTTCGACCTGATCCAGCCGCGACGGGTCGGCGGACAACCGTTTTTGCATCGCCATGCACGCGTGATCCGCCACCGCCCATGCATCGAAATCGGGCAGCCAGCTTTGCAGCAGATCCCAGACCGCGATATCGGGCCGGATGCGGGCCTGCGTCAGCAGTTTTGCCGCGGCCAGACGCCCCTCGTGGATGTTCGTCCGCCACAAAGCGTCCGCCAATCTGACCCGGCCGGGCACGTCAAGTTGGCGCCGCCACGCTTTGGTCAGATCGTTCAGGACCGGGTTTGGCACTCCGAGGTATGGGCGATCTGCCTTGTGATAAGACGCCATCTGGGTGGCGCGTTCGGGGTCAGCATGCGCTTTGATCTGATCGAGATAGTCCTGCAACATGGCGACCTAGACCGGCACGCCTGTGGGTTTGCCGTCGATGGTATGCTGGTTCCGGCCCGTCCAATAGCTGCGGATTTCATCGTCCGACTTTCCATCCACCCATTTCTGCATGGTGTCACGCTCCGACTGGTACTCCATGAAAGGCACGGCGTAGCCGCAGGACGTCTGCACCAGATCGATGTCGACATCGTAGATTTGCCGAGCGCTGCGATGGCTTGGAAAAAGTGTACTCAGCGTGTTCCAATCGTTGTCTTCGGTATAGATCGTGCGTGCGGTTCCATAGGTGCGCAGGATCAGGGGGCGGGTGGTGAAGGAACACCACATCAGGGTCATGCGGTTGACGTCGAGCAGGTGTCCGGCTGTTTCGTTGCCGCTGCCGGTCAGGTTCATCCAGACTATCCGGTTCGGCCCCAAAACCCGAAGCGAATCCATTCCCTTGGGCGAGATGTTGACGCGGCCATCTTTTGCGGCCGAGCCGACGAAGAACATGTGTTGATCTTCGATGAAGCTCTGGTGTGCCGGGTCGATTTCCGAGAATTGCTTGGCCATGCATGGCTCCAAGAACTGTTGTGCATTGCGGCAGAATCTACGGTGCCACTGGTGCCGGGTCCAGTCTCACGTGTCGTTCGAAGTCATGTGGGCTTGCAGCAACGGGTCGAGATGTCTGGGGTAGGTTTTGTAACCTGTGAACACGAATACATCGTCATCTTCTGGCGATCGGGCATCACTTTCTCTGTCCCAGCAACCGGACCAATCCCGCAAATGGTCGGCAAGGTCCCGAAGGGCCGAAGTCAGGTCCGGGTCCGTATCAAAATCCGCCCCGTTTATGAGGTCTAGGATTTTCTGATTATTCTCTCGCAGCGTTTTTGCATGGCGGAACGTTTTGCCGTTCGCCAAGTAAAGTTGATAACGCTCTTTCGATCCCTGCAGCAGGAGCAGCAGCCGCCGCATTTCGCCATCTATCTCGCGTGTGCTCACCCTGGGCGCTCCGCTGCTATTCTACCGTGACGGATTTTGCCAAATTTCGCGGCTGGTCCACATCCGTGCCCTTTGCAACTGCCGTATGGTAGGCCAACAGCTGTGCCGGAACCGAATAGAGGATCGGGGCCAGGTTGGGATGGACATGCGGCATTCGGATTGTGCTCCAGACACCATCTTCGGCCTCGGCTATGCCATCGTCATCCGAGACAAGGATGACCTTTCCCTTGCGGGCCATAACCTCTTGCATATTGGAAACGGTCTTGTCGAACACCGCGTCGCGCGGCGCCATGACCACCACCGGCATGTGTTTGTCGATCAGGGCGATGGGGCCGTGTTTCAGCTCGCCTGACGCATACCCTTCGGCGTGGATGTAGCTGATTTCCTTGAGTTTCAGCGCGCCTTCCATAGCCAACGGATACATCAGGCCGCGCCCAAGAAACAGAACATCCCGGGCCTCGGACAGGCGCTGGGCGGCTCTGCGGATGGCCCGGTTCTGATCTAGGGCCGTGTTCAGCACAGAAGGCAAGCCGCGCAGCGCGGCGGCATGATCGGCCAGCTCCTCTTCGCTCAGGGTTCCGCGGTCCGCAGCGGCTTTGAGCGCGAGCATCAGCAACACGCTCAGTTGGCAGGTGAACGCCTTGGTCGACGCGACGCCGATTTCCACACCCGCATGAATCGGCAGGGCGATATCGCTTTCCCGGGCAATCGAGCTTTCGGGGACATTGACGACTGACACGATCTTGTCCGCCCGGCCTTCGCAATAACGCAGCGCCGCCAGCGTGTCGGCAGTCTCGCCTGATTGGCTGACGAACAGGGCCAGCGTACGGTCCGAGATCGGAGGTTCGCGATAGCGGAACTCGCTGGCGATGTCGACTTCGACGGGCATCTGCGCCAGTTGTTCGAACCAGTATTTGGCGGTGAGACAGGCATAAAAGGCCGTGCCGCAGGCCACCATTGTCAGCCGGTCCAGCTTGGCAAAATCCAGATCGGTGTCAGGCAGAACAACCCGGTCCCCGGCAGCCGGCAGGTAGGACCGGATCGCTTCGGCCACCACGACGGGTTGCTCGGTGATTTCCTTGGCCATGAAGTGCTTGTGGCCAGCTTTGTCCGTGCGCGCATGGTCCAGTTTGATCTTGCGCATTTCACGATTGGCCAGCTCGCCGGATTCGTTTCGAATTTCCAACGAGGTGCGGGTCAGGACAGCCCGGTCGCCTTCTTCGAGATACGTGATCCTGTCGGTAAGCGGAGCCAGTGCGATGGCGTCGGACCCCACGTACATTTCCTGGTCACCGTGTCCGATGGCCAGCGGCGACCCTTTGCGCGCGGCCACGATCAGATCATCCTGGCCATCGAACAGGAAAGCCAACGCAAAGGCACCCTGCAACTGGTCGATGGTCTTGAACGCCGCTTCGACCGGTGAGAGCCCGGAGTTGAGAAAGTGCTCGGTCATCAAGGCCACGGTTTCCGTATCGGTTTCGGTTTCGAACCCGATCCCGTGTTCAGACAATTCGGCCCGCAATTCGCGATAGTTTTCAACGATGCCGTTGTGCACGACGGCAACCGGGCCCGCCTTGTGCGGGTGCGCATTGTTGACCGACGGTGCCCCGTGGGTGGCCCAGCGTGTATGGCCGATGCCGGACTTGCCGGGCAGGGGATCATGCACCAGCAGATCGCTTAGGTTAACCAGCTTGCCGACCGCACGCCGACGGCCCAGCGCGCCATCGTTGACGGTTGCAATCCCCGCACTGTCGTACCCGCGGTATTCGAGCCGCTTCAGCGCTTCGACCAGAATGGGGGCTGCTTCGTGCTGCCCCAGAACGCCCACAATTCCGCACATGGTTCAGGCTCCTTTGTCCCGGCGAGCCTTCTTCGCCTTCAAAATGTCAAACAGCTTGCGTGCATAGCCCGGCTTGTTGTCCTGACGCGCACGGGCAACCGCCAACGCATCGGGCTCAACGTCGCGGGTCACGACGGTTCCGGTCGCAGTCATCGCGCCGTCGCCCAGCGTGACCGGAGCCACCAACATGGTGTTCGAGCCGATAAACACGTTCTCGCCAATCGTCGTCTGGTGCTTCATCACC
This sequence comes from Ruegeria sp. AJ12, assembly GCF_056536245.1. NCBI lineage: Bacteria > Pseudomonadati > Pseudomonadota > Alphaproteobacteria > Rhodobacterales > Roseobacteraceae > Ruegeria > Ruegeria sp. AJ12. The sequence continues at coordinate 2,854,992 of NZ_JBQFJJ010000001.1, read as the reverse complement.
CCGTCATAGTTGCAGGTGATTGTACCGGCCCCGATATTCGTGGCCGCACCAACGGAGGCATCGCCGATATAGCTGAGGTGGTTGACCTTGGCGCCCTCGGCAATCTCGGCGTTCTTGATCTCGACGAAGTTGCCAATACGGGTATTCTCGGCCAGTTCCGCGCCGGGGCGCAGCCGGGCGTAGGGGCCTATGATGGCGCCACGGCTGACATGGCATCCCTCCAGATGCGAAAACGCCCGGATCGTTGCGCCGCTTTCCACGGTCACTCCGGGTCCGAACACAACGTTGGGTTCAATCACCGTATCCCGCCCGATCACTGTGTCGGCTGACAAGTACACCGTGTCCGGCGCCATCAGTGTCACACCCTGCCGCATCAATGCGGTGCGGGCGCGGGACTGATAGGCTTTGTCTGCGGCCGCAAGATCAACGCGCGAGTCGACGCCGAGCGTTTCGGCCTCGTCACACTTGATTGCCGTCGCGGACAACCCACGCGCATTGGCCAATGCGGGCAGTTCGGTCAGATAGTATTCGCCTGATGCGTTCTGATTGCTGACCTCATCGATCAGATCGAACAAAAGACTCCCGTCGCAGGCCAGAAGACCGCTGTTGGTAAACCGAATGGCGCGTTGTTCTTCTGTTGCGTCCTTGTACTCGACGATTTCCACCAGGCGCTCACCGTCCATGATCAACCGGCCATAGCGTGGCTGAACTTCGGCAATGTCAAAACCCAGCATGACCAGATCAAATGACTTTCTGGCCTCGGTCATTCGTTGCAGGGTTTTAGGATCAATGAAGGGCGTATCGCCGTAGAGGACAATCACGTTGCCGTCGAAACCCGACAGAGCGTCGCGGGCCTGTGCGACCGCATGCGCCGTACCGAGTTGCTCTTGCTGAACCACGACCTGCGCCGTTTCATCCTCTTCCGCAACGGCCTTGGCCACCGCCTCGGACCCGTGGCCCGTCACAATGACGATGTGTTCAGGCGACAGCGCCGCACCGGCCCGCATGGCGTGCACCAGCATCGGTGTTTGCGCGATAGGATGCAGCACTTTTGGAATATCCGAATTCATCCTGGTGCCTTTTCCGGCGGCAAGGATGACAAGGGCAGTGGTCATGAAATCATTTTCTCTTTTGTTTTGTTGTCGTCCGTTTTATCCGCTGAGGGCAAAGGCGCAAGCGGTTCGCCAATCAAACAAGATTGCCGTTTGCAACACGATATGGCGGAATCCTGCCGAGCAAGGAGACAGAATGCGCACGGTCATCTTCGATCTGGACGGCACTTTGGCGGATACATCCGGTGATCTGCTGGCTGCGGCCAACCACTGTTTCCGGGACATGGGACATGGCGATGTGCTGGTTCAGGAACAGGATGCCGCCGTGGCCCTGCGCGGCGGGCGGATGATGCTGAGCCACGGTCTGAAGCGGGTCGGCGCACATGACGAACGTACAATCAAAGCCTACTATCCCATGCTGTTGGAGGCTTATGCCCAGGACATCGATACCCACACTCAGTTCTACCCGGGTGCGCTGGAAGCGGTTCAGGTGCTTGCAGACGCTGGCTATGGCATAGGCATCTGTACCAACAAGCCTGAGGCGCTTGCCGATCTGCTGCTGACGCGGATGGGTGTGCGGAACCGGTTTGCCTCGCTCGTGGGCGCAGACACGCTGTCGGTGCGCAAGCCGGATCCCGAACCCTTGCGCGAGGCGGCACGGCGGGCAGGGGGTCATCCCGAGATGTGTGTCCTGATTGGCGACTCGGATACGGACCGCAACACAGCCCGGGCGGCGGGCGTGCCGTCCGTATTGGTCACGTTTGGTCCGTCCGGCGCAGACATGGCGGCCTTGGAGCCAGACGCATTACTGCATCATTTTGGTGATTTGCCCGAGATTGTATCCGAGTTAATCGGAGCGGCAGCGTGACCGCTTGACCTGACCCTTTGAGAGACCCAGAACAAAGCCATGACCGAAACATTCACTGGCAGCTTCACGCAGCAGGAACCCATCCCCGAAGAGGCAATCGAGGCCGCTGTGGCCGTTCTGCGCCACGGGCGGTTGCACCGGTACAACGTTGCGCCGGGGGAACTGGGCGAGGTTGCATTGCTGGAACAGGAATTCGCCGCGCAAATGGGCGCGAAATACTGTCTGGCCGTGTCGTCGGGCGGCTATGCGTTGGCTACGGCATTGCGGGCGCTTGATGTTCAGCCGGGCGAACCGGTGCTGACCAATGCCTTCACCCTTGCACCGGTGCCGGGCGCGATTGCCTCCGTAGGGGCAAAACCGGTTTTTGTCGGGGTAACAGAGGACCTTACCATCGATCTCGACGATCTTCGGGCCAAGCTGGATCAGGCCCGCGTGCTGATGCTCAGCCATATGCGCGGTCATCTTTGCGACATGGATCGGCTGATGGAGATGTGCGACGCGGCCGACGTGACGGTGATCGAGGATTGCGCGCATACGATGGGTGCGGCATGGCGAGGGCAGCTGTCCGGATGTCAGGGAGCGATTGGGTGCTATTCCTGCCAGACCTACAAGCATGTCAACTCGGGCGAAGGCGGTTTGCTGGTCACGGATGACGAGATACTGGCGGCCAAGGCAACCATGCTGTCCGGGTCATACATGCTGTTTGAACGGCATCTGGCGTCGCCCGGGCCGGACGTGTTTGAACAGATCAAGTACACGACGCCCAATGTATCGGGCCGAATGGACAATCTGCGCGCCGCAATCCTGCGCCCACAGTTGAAGGATCTGGACCGCCAGGTGCAGCGCTGGAATGAGCGGTATCACGAGATTGAAAGCGGCCTGCGCGGAACGCCCGGTTTGACACTTGTCGAGCGGCCCGAAGCTGAGACCTATGTCGGGTCGTCGATTCAGTTCCTGTTGCTGGATTGGTCACCCGCGCGCATTGCCGAGGTCATCACCCGCTGCGCAAAACGAGGTGTGGAACTGAAATGGTTTGGTGGTGCTGAACCCACCGGCTTCACGTCTCGCTATGACAGCTGGCGTTACGTCGACAGCGACAGGATGCCGAAAAGTGATCGTGTGTTGGCCGGGATCATGGACATGCGTGTCCCGCTGACTTTTTCTCTGGCCGACTGCGGGCTGATCGCGCGTATCATCCGTGCAGAGGTCGGAGCCGTGTATCAGTCGTAATCCAAATGAGTGCGCCTGTGGCGCACGCTCGACAGTTTGGAAAACGCCGCCCGACCCGGGCGGCGTTTTGCGTTTCTGTCCGCAGTCGCCAGCAATGATTGACCGGGTGGAGATTCGCTGCTACTTAGTTATTGAACAGTTGTTCATTAACGCGAAGGAGGAGAGCGCGTATGTTCACGGCGACGATGCAGTTCGATCTGGGTGAAGATGTGAACGCGCTGCGCGAGATGGTGCATCGCTGGGCGCAGGAGCGGATCAAACCGATGGCCGCCGAAATCGACCAGTCCAACGCCTTTCCGAACGAGTTGTGGAAAGAGATGGGCGAGCTTGGCCTTTTGGGGGTCACGGTCCCTGAAGAATATGGCGGCGCGGAGATGTCCTATCTCGCGCACACGATCGCGGTCGAAGAGGTTGCACGCGCCTCTGCCTCGGTCTCTTTGTCCTATGGGGCGCATTCGAACCTGTGCGTCAACCAGATCAAACTGAATGGGACCGACGAGCAAAAACGGAAATACCTGCCGCGCCTGATATCCGGGGATCATGTTGGCGCGTTGGCCATGTCCGAGGCGTCCGCCGGATCCGATGTTGTTTCGATGAAGTTGCGGGCCGAAAAGCGGAACGATCACTACCGATTGAACGGGAACAAGTACTGGATCACCAATGGGCCCGATGCGGACACGTTGGTTGTTTATGCCAAGACCGATCCCGATGCCGGCTCCAAGGGGATCACGGCCTTTCTGATCGAGAAAGAGATGACCGGGTTCTCGACCTCACCTCATTTCGACAAGCTGGGTATGCGCGGCTCGAACACCGCCGAGCTGATCTTTGAAGACGTCGAAGTCCCTTTTGAAAACGTGCTGGGCGAAGAAGGCAGGGGTGTTGCCGTTCTCATGTCGGGGCTGGACTACGAGCGCGTTGTGCTGGCCGGGATCGGAACCGGGATCATGGCCGCCTGCCTGGACGAAATCATGCCGTATCTGGCCGAGCGCAAGCAATTCGGCAAACCGATCGGAAGCTTTCAACTGATGCAGGGCAAGATCGCGGATATGTACACCGCGATGAATTCGGCCCGGGCCTATGTCTACGAGGTCGCCAAGGCGTGCGACCGTGGCGACGTGACCCGACAGGATGCGGCAGCGTGCTGTTTATATGCTTCGGAACAGGCGATGGTGCAGGCGCATCAGGCCGTTCAGGCCATGGGTGGGGCGGGGTTCCTTGCGGATTCGGCGGTCAGCCGGATCTTCCGGGATGCGAAACTGATGGAGATCGGAGCAGGAACCAGCGAAATCCGCCGGATGCTGGTGGGTCGTGAGATGATGAACGAAATGCTCTGAACACAGAAAACGCCCTGCCGTCAAATGACCTGCAGGGCGTTTGATTATAAGGATCAGAAGCGATGGACGTAGGATACGCCGATCAGCCAGGGATCGATTTCGGCGGTGCCGATATCGGCGCCGTTCAGCGTCACGTCCGAGTCGATATCGAACCAGCGGACGTTCAGACGCACAGCACCTTTGTCCGTGACCATGTAGTCCAGACCGGCCTGCAATGCGACGCCGAAGGAGTTGTCGAGCTCCAGATCACCCAGGGGCGATTGCTCGTCAAAGAAGATCGTGTAGTTGAGACCGGCACCTACATAAGGCTTCCAGGCGCTGTTGGTCGGGAAGTGGTAGTTCAGCGACAGGGTCGGCGGCAGGTGCTTGGTGCTGCCGGCATCCACGCTGCCCCCCAGGGTGATGTCGTGGCTGAACGGGGTTGCGGCCAGCAATTCGATGCCCAGGTTGTCGCGAATGAAGTATTCGGCGGTGAAAATCGGGCGGGTGTCGGAATCGACGTCCGCGTCAAAGCCCGCAACCGTGCCGTTATTGGACTTCGGGTCCAGATAGCCAACACCGATACCCAGGGTCCAATCACCCTGCGATTGTGCAAAAGCGGGCGCGGCGAGCGCCACCAAAGCAGTGGAAAGAGTCAAAGCGGCGAGTGTCTTGGTCATTGTCGTGCCTTCTGTTGTGTTGATGCCTCCCGTTTCGCAGACCCGGATCGTGCTCACACTGATCTGCATCAAATTTCCGTGAAACCCGCCGCTCGAACCGCCGGGAAACGTGCCGAAAACAAGGAAAATTTGCCGTGCTAGGCGCCGGACGCATACCGGGTTTGCGTCCTGATTGTGGCTGGGACCTGCCAGACCGCCTGAATATGGCGCGTCAGTGCCTTGAGCATCCCTCGGATCGGGTGGCTCTGGTTGATCTCACAGGAGGTCAGAGGCAAAACGTCACGTATGGGCAATTGGTGCATATGACCGATGGGATTGCCCGCGTGCTCTTGTCAAAGGTGCAAGCCGGGGATCGGGTCGGGGTCCTGCTCAGCCAGTCACCATGGTGCGCCGCCGCGCATCTGGCCATCTGGAAGATCGGCGCGATTTCGGTGCCGCTGTTCAAGCTGTTCAAACAGGATGCGCTGCGGTCGCGCATCCAGGATGCGGGCGCACAGGTCGTTTTGACAGATACCGAAGGATCGGAGCTTCTCGGCGGTCTTGCCTTGCCATTGCTTGCGTCCGAGATCGGTGAGCCCGGTGCGCCGCTGCCATATATGGAAACAGGGCCGGAGGATCCGGCAGTCCTGATCTACACCTCGGGGACCACCGGCAGCCCCAAGGGCGCGCTGCATGGTCATCGGGTTTTGACCGGTCACCTGCTGGGGGTCTCGATCAGCCACAACCACCTGCGTGACGGCGATTGCCTTTGGACCCCCGCAGACTGGGCCTGGATCGGCGGGCTGTTCGATGTGCTGATGCCCGGATTGGCGCTGGGTATTCCCGTCGTGGCAGCCCGGCTGGACAAGTTCACACCCGAAGCCTGTGCCGACATCGTTGCACGCGGAGCGGTGCGGAACGTATTTTTCCCGCCGACGGCGCTGCGCATGCTCAAGGCGGCGGATCAGCGGATACCGGGCCTGCGCTCGGTTGCGTCCGGCGGGGAGCCACTGGGGGCCGAGATGCTGGCCTGGGGGCAACAGGCATTTGGCCTGACGATCAACGAATTTTACGGCCAGACCGAATGCAATATGGTCGTTTCTTCCTGTGCTGAGGATTTCCCGGTCCGGCCCGGCTGTATCGGCAAACCGGTGCCGGGGCATGAGGTGGCTGTAGTTGATGAAGAGGGCACGCCTACGACCGACGAAGGCGATGTGGCCATCCGACGTGGCTCGGCCTCAATGATGCTGGAATACTGGAACCGGCCGGAGGCCACGGCTGAGAAATTCCGGGGCGATTGGCTGATCACCGGGGATCGGGGCGTCTGGGAGGGCGACTATCTACGCTTCGTGGGCCGCGATGATGATGTGATCACCTCTGCCGGATACCGCATCGGCCCCGCCGAGATCGAGGATTGTCTGCTGACCCACCCGGCGGTGGCAACGGTGGGCGTGGTCGGCAAGCCCGATCCGTTGAGAACCGAGATCGTGAAGGCCTATGTGGTGTTGAAACCGGAGGCAGAGGCGACAGGGCCGGAGCTGCAGGATTGGGTTAAAGACCGTCTGGCGCAGTATTCCTACCCGCGTGAAGTGGCGTTTCTGGAGGAATTGCCGATGACGGTGACGGGGAAGGTGATCCGGAAAGAACTTAAGGCGCGAGCGGCGGGGGAGGTGTTGGGGAATGAAAATATTCGATAAGATTAGTGGGCTCCGATGCCCTTGTTGCGACGCACCTGTCACGTGGAATGTCGCAAATACAGCGAAGGGCAGTGAGGGCTACATACCTTTCGTTGAATGTGGAAAATGCAATGAGAAGCTCAGAGTTGCGAGCGGTTCTGGTCTCATCCATGCAATAGTAGCTTGCACCCTCGTGACCGTCTTTTGGTTCGCCTTTGGAATGATGGGATTGTTCGGCGTCGATGGGGTGTCTTTGTTCCCAAGTTGGGTGCCGATCGGATTATTGGGAAAATCAATATTGTTTGGTATTGCCGTGGTTTTCATTGCGCTTCCAGTTGCCAATCGGTCCTTGAAAATAGAGGTATGCAAATGAAACTCGCTTCCAAAGCTATGTCCACCTCCGAGGGCTTCAAGGCAAACCGTGCGGCTCATCTCGGCGCGCTGGCGCAAATCTCAGCCGCTGCCGAGGCCGCCCGCATGGGGGGCGGTGAGAAATCTCGGGACCGCCATGTCTCGCGCGGCAAGATGCTTCCGCGGCGACGGGTGGCGAACCTGCTGGACCCGGGCTCCCCATTCCTTGAAATTGGGGCAACGGCGGCGCATGGGATGTACGGCGATGCCGCGCCCTGTGCCGGGGTCATTGCGGGGATTGGCCGGGTGCAGGGGCGCGAGGTCATGGTGGTCTGCAACGACGCCACCGTGAAGGGTGGCACGTACTATCCGATGACCGTCAAGAAGCACCTGCGCGCGCAGGAGATTGCCGAGGAAAATCATCTGCCCTGTATCTACCTGGTTGATAGCGGCGGTGCGAACTTGCCCAATCAGGATGAGGTCTTCCCCGACCGAGATCACTTTGGCCGCATCTTTTACAATCAGGCGCGGATGAGCGCGAAGGGGATCGCTCAAATCGCGGTCGTGATGGGCTCGTGCACGGCGGGCGGGGCCTATGTGCCCGCGATGTCGGATGTGACGATCATTGTGAAAGAGCAGGGCACAATCTTTCTGGCTGGTCCACCGCTGGTCAAGGCCGCGACAGGCGAGGTCGTGACTGCCGAGGATCTGGGCGGTGGCGACGTGCACACCCGCCTGTCCGGCGTGGCGGACTATCTGGCCGAAGATGATGCCCATGCGCTGGCTTTGGCGCGTCGGGCGGTCGGGTCGCTGGGCGGGGCAGGGCCGAAGCCTGGCCTGCAGTTCGAAGCGCCGGAAGAGCCGGCTTATGACCCCGATGAAATCCTCGGCGTTGTCCCCGCTGACCTGCGCACGCCCTATGACATCCGCGAGGTGATCGCGCGGTTGGTCGACGGCTCGCGCTTTGACGAGTTCAAACCGCGCTTTGGCGAAACGCTGGTGACGGGATTTGCCCACGTCAAAGGCTGCCCGGTCGGGATCATCGCCAACAATGGTGTGTTATTCTCTGAGGCCGCACAGAAGGGCGCGCATTTTGTTGAGCTCTGTTCGCAGCGCAAAACCCCGCTGGTGTTCCTGCAGAACATCACCGGCTTCATGGTCGGTCGGAAATACGAGAACGAAGGCATCGCTCGACATGGGGCTAAGATGGTCACGGCGGTTGCCACGACCTCGGTGCCCAAGATCACCATGTTGGTGGGCGGCTCGTTCGGGGCCGGGAATTACGGCATGGCAGGCCGCGCCTATCAGCCGCGGTTCCTATGGACCTGGCCGAATTCCCGCATTTCTGTGATGGGCGGAGAGCAGGCTGCGGGCGTTCTGGCGACACTCAAACGCGACGGCATTGAGCGGCAGGGTGGCTCGTGGTCGGCCGAAGAAGAGGCTGAGTTCAAACGCCCGACGCTGGATATGTTTGAGGAGCAATCGCATCCCCTCTATGCGTCGGCGCGGTTGTGGGACGACGGGATCATCGACCCACGCAAATCGCGCGATGTGCTGGCCCTGTCTCTTAGTGCCGCGTTGAACGCCCCGATCGAGGAGACACGTTTCGGCGTGTTCAGGATGTGAGATGAGCAGCATTCTCGAAAAAGTGAAAACCCGATACCCCGGTGCGCAGACTTTCAAGTTTGGCGATAATGCAGTCCTGAGTGCAGAGTTGCTGACATTGGTACGTGCGGGAGTTAAAACCGCCACCTGCGGCGCGCTGCGGGATTATCCCGAAGGCAGCGCGGGAATGCCGGAACCTGGCCGTCGCGACATTGCACTGAACTGGGATGATTCACCGGCTCTGGTCATTGAAACCGTCGAGGTCACCATCTGCCGATATTGCGATGTGACCGAAGAGTTTGCGCTGGCCGAGGGCGAGAACGAGACGCTTGAGGGATGGCGCGAAGATCACCGCCGGTATTTCGAGCGAAATGGCGGATTCGATCTGAAAATGGAGCTGGTGTGTGAACGGTTTCGTATGGTCGAAGATCTGGCGGAGGAACAGCGCTGATGTTCAACAAGATCCTGATTGCCAACAGGGGCGAGATCGCGTGTCGGGTGATGGAAACGGCCCAAAAGATGGGTGTGTCCTGCGTGGCCGTCTATTCGGATGTGGATGCCACTGCCAAGCATGTACAGATGGCGGATGAAGCCGTTCACATCGGAGGCGCTGCCCCGGTCGAGAGCTATCTGAAGGGCGATGTGATCATTCAGGCTGCGCTGGATACGGGCGCGCAGGCGATCCATCCGGGGTACGGGTTCCTGTCAGAGAACCCTGATTTTGTAGATGCCGTCGAGGCCGCAGGCCTGACCTTCATCGGGCCATCGGCGGATGCGATCCGCAAGATGGGCCTCAAAGACGCGGCCAAGGTGCTGATGGAACAGGCGGGTGTGCCGGTGGTGCCGGGCTATCATGGTGACAATCAGGACCCTGACCATTTGGCGGGGGCTGCGGACACTATCGGCTATCCGGTACTGATCAAGGCTGTTGCTGGCGGCGGCGGCAAGGGGATGCGCTTGGTCGACACACCCGATACCTTTGCCGAGGCGCTGGAAAGTGCCCGGGGTGAAGCGCGCACCGCATTCGGGAATGATGCTGTCCTGGTCGAGAAATTCGTCGCCAAACCGCGTCATATCGAAGTGCAGGTGTTTGGTGACGGCACCCATGCCGTGCATCTCTTCGAACGCGACTGTTCGTTGCAGCGCCGCCACCAGAAGGTGATCGAAGAGGCTCCGGCCCCCGGCATGACGCCCGAGATGCGCGCGGCGATGGGGCAGGCCGGTGTTCGGGCGGCCGAGGCGATTGGCTATAAGGGCGCAGGAACGGTTGAGTTCATCGTCGATGCGTCGGACGGGCTGCGGCCGGACCGGTTCTGGTTCATGGAGATGAACACACGGCTGCAGGTCGAGCACCCTGTGACCGAGGCGATCACCGGTATTGATCTGGTGGAATGGCAATTGCGTGTGGCCGCTGGGGAGAGCTTGCCGCAGCAGCAAGGCGACCTGACGATCAACGGCCATGCGTTCGAGGCCCGGTTGTATGCCGAGGACGTGCCCAAAGGATTTTTGCCAGCAACCGGCACACTGACGCATTTAAAGTTTCCATCCCAATGTCGTGCCGACAGTGGCGTGCGGGCAGGGGATACGATCAGCCCTTGGTACGATCCTATGATCGCCAAGGTTGTGGTGCATGGGCCAACGCGCGCCGTAGCGCTTGAAAACCTGCACCGGGTCTTGCGGCAGACCGAGGTTGCCGGGACGGTCACCAATCTGTCGTTTCTTGGGGCTCTGACGCGGCATGCCGGATTTGCCTCGGGCGATGTCGATACCGGTCTGATCGGGCGGGATCTCGACGGGTCGGTTCGGGACGCCGCCCCGAGCCCCCGCACGTTTGTCGCGGCGGCGATGACTGCACTCGGTCTGGTCGGGACCAAGCCCGAGACCGGCTTTACACTGTGGGCGCCGCTGCACCGGGCGGTGCAACTGATCCGAAACGGCGAGGCCATCGACCTGGATGTACAGGTCGAAGGACAAGATCGGCAGGTTTGGCAGGTAAAGGACACTCAAATCCTGGCGCAGCACCGCGGCGGAACATGGACCATCGATGGCAAACCGATGCCGCGTGTGGCCATTGCCGGTACGCAGATCACCGTGTTCGAAGACTATGGGCAGGTCTTTGAAATCGCCGACCCGCTGGACCGCGATGCCAGCGCTGCTGGTGATACGAACGTGGTTGAAGCGCCTATGCCAGGGCTTGTCAAAGCGGTGTTTGCCACGACCGGCCAAGCGGTCAAGGAAGGCGACCGGCTCGCCATATTGGAGGCCATGAAAATGGAGCACTCCTTGCTGGCCGCCCGGGATGGCGTTGTGGCCGAGGTGCTGGCTGAGGCGGGCGCACAGGTCGAGGCCGGGGTCGCACTGGTTCGGTTGGAAGAAGGAAGTGAGTGATCTCCTCCTCATCGGGTATAGCCACAGCGTCTATACGCGGGCGGTGCGGATTGCATTAGCCGAACTGGCGCTGGACTATCACTGGCAAGAGGCAGACCCGTTTGAGCAAGAGGTTGCGCTGCATCCGTTCGGGCAGGTTCCGGTTCTGGTGGCTGATGGTCTTCGGATCTACGAAACCTGGGCCATCCTGATCTATCTCGATGCCTGTTACGGTGATACTCAATCCCAACCCGACCCCGATCAGGCTCTGCGTCTTGCGCGAGCCGCTCAGGTGGCAGGCATCGTCAACGCCCACGTGTATTGGCCGTTGGTGCGGCAGGTTTACGTAAATGCTGTGTTTGCTCCGGCAAAGGGCGAAACACCAATCCCGGATGAGATCGTCGCCGGTTTCGCACGCGCGGATCGGGTTTTGGACGCATTGGAAGAGATTGCGTGCGAGGCCGTGGTGCTCAACGGCAAAAGCTTTGGACCGGCGGATTGGCTCTTGTTCCCAATGATCGATGCGTTTCGCCGAGCGCCGGGTGCACAGGCGGTGCTTCAATCCAGACCGACGCTGAATGATTGGTGGACAGCCCTGTCCACGCGGCGCACGGTGTCGGACACGTTCACATCCCTTGATGAGGGCGGTGAAGGATCATCGAAGGGCGCGCGGAATTGAGACATCAGCGACAGTGCAGGGAAGGGTTTCTATGACGGATCGTGTAGAGATATTCGAAGTTGGGCCGCGCGACGGGCTGCAGAACGAACAGCGCGAGATTCCTGTGGCCGAGAAGGTGGCGCTGGTCGATTGCCTCAGCAAGGCAGGGTTTAACCGTATAGAAGTGGCCAGTTTCGTGTCGCCAAAATGGGTGCCGCAGATGGCAGGCAGCGGCGAGGTTCTGGCCGGGATCAAGCGCGCGGATCATGTGCGCTATGCGGCTTTGACCCCAAATATGCGCGGGTATGAGGATGCTTTGGCTGCCAAAGCGGATGAGGTTGCTGTGTTTGCATCCGCCTCCGAAGGGTTTTCGAAGGCAAATATCAATGCGACCATCGCCGAATCCATTGAACGGTTTGTGCCGATCCTCGAAGCGGCGCGGCATATCGATCTGCCGGTGCGCGGCTATGTCTCGTGCGTCACCGACTGCCCCTATGATGGTCCGACGCCGCCCGAGAAAGTGGCAGAGGTGGCCGACGCATTGTTTGCCCACGGCTGCTATGAGATCTCGTTGGGGGACACGATCGGGCAGGGCACTCCGGACAAGATCGCTCATATGCTGCTGGCAGTGCGGGAACGGGTTCCCGTCACCCGGCTGGCGGGGCATTTTCATGACACAAATGGCCGCGCCATAGATAACATCGACGCCTCGCTGGCGCTGGGTGTTCGGGTGTTTGATGCGGCGGTCGGAGGTCTGGGCGGCTGCCCCTACGCACCGGGTGCTGCAGGCAATGTGGCGACCGAGGTCGTGACCGCACATCTGGAGCGGCTGGGATATGAAACCGGTTTGGATGCCGACATTCTGGACCAAGCGGCGCAAATGGCGCGAGCCATGCGAAAAGGCTAAGAGGCAGGCATGTTTGAAACGATCAAAGTGACGACTGACACGCGCGGCGTTGCCACGCTCTTGCTGGACCGCGCAGACAAGCACAATGCCATGTCGGCCCAGATGATTGCAGAATTGACACAAGCCGCAGATCAACTCGGCAACAACGCGGCTGTACGCGCCGTTGTTTTGACCGGCAGTGGCAAGAGTTTTTGCGCCGGGGGCGATTTGGGCTGGATGCGGGACCAGATGGCGGCAGAGCCGGCCACCCGTTTCAAAGAAGCCCGCAAGCTGGCTGAGATGCTGCAGGCCCTGAACACGCTGCCCAAACCCCTGATCGGCGCGCTGCAGGGCAATGCATTTGGTGGGGGCGTCGGGCTGGCATCGGTCTGTGACGTTGCAATCGGCGTCGACAGCCTGAAAATGGGGCTGACCGAGACAAGGCTGGGCCTGATCCCGGCCACCATCGGTCCCTATGTGATTGCGCGCATGGGTGAGGCACGGGCCCGCCGTGTCTTCATGTCTGCGCGACTGTTCGACGCGGCAGAGGCCGTCGAGCTTGGTTTGTTGTCCAAGACAGTGTCCCGGGATGGATTGGAGGACGCGGTCGAGACCGAAACTCTGCCCTATCTGTCCTGCGCGCCTGGGGCCGTGGCATCCGCCAAGGAACTGGTTCGCTCGCTTGGGCCGCGGGTTGATGACGCTGTTATCAACCAAACTATTCAGTCGTTGGTTGCGCGCTGGGAAACCGAAGAAGCGCGTGAAGGGATAGCCGCATTCTTTGAAAAGCGAAAACCTGTATGGGTACAGAATTCCTGACTATTGGCAACAAAAGTAACCACTTATCCTGAATGCGCCCATCAGGAGAGGATCATGCCAACAGCACCCTTGAGGCTGGCGTTTCGAGCATTTGTTGTTGTCAACCGCACTGTTTTGACAACGCTTTTGTGCCTCAACATCGTTGCAGCCGGGGCCTTGTGGGTGATGCCGGATTCCGGGCAAGCCATAATGTCCATGACATCCAGCATCTTTGTGGCTTTCTTTCTGTATTTTGTTCCGGTGATCGGCTTTTGCGTCGCGGTTTTCCTGGTGGGGGGCGTGTTTCGCGGAACCAGTTGGGCGTTGCCGGGGAGTTTGGTCTTATGGACGCTCCTCAGCGTGGGTATGCTGGGCTTGCGAAGTGGCGTTCAAACTATCGTGATAGCGGCCGCAATTGGTGCGCTTGCAGGGCTGACGTTCTGGTTTCTGCTCGGGCGGGTCAGACGCTCGTCGGATGTTGGCGGCCCAGATTTTCTCGCGAGTCAGCGGTCGGAAAAACTGATTTCTACGGCATTTGTAGTCTTTGGGCTGCTTTTTCTCGGCACCGCATTGATAGGCCGGGTTGAAAACATGGTCTTCACCGAAGATCGCGCGAATCCCGCCTTTCAGGATGAGTTCTTTCGCCCATTGTCCTCTGCAGAGCTAAAAGCAACGCGCCGTTTTACGACAGTCGAGACTTGCGCGGACGCCGGAAAGGCTGATCAGGCAGTGCCCGATATCGACTGGTCCCGCATCCGCAATTCTAACGAGGCCAAAATATGCATCTTCCGCATCTTGCAACTGACGAATGATATCGAACAAGCGGCGGACTGGCTTGTCCTACAAGGATTGAGAGTAAGCAGAGACACCGCTGACGGCACCCTAACGATATTCAACAAAGGAAGAGATGGCGATTTCCGCATTAGTGCGGGGCGAACAGTCCGGAGATCGGAAGGTGACACCTATATCTACACCCCGTTGTATCACGCAAAGACGCCACTTGGACAAGTCTTCTCATTGATGGCCTATGGCATGTCTTTTGAAGTTTACTACAGGGCAGATGAGACCAAACCCTACTCGGTCTCGGTTAGTGCCAGTACCGTTTGAGTTGTGCCGTCTTCAAGCTAAATCAAAAATGAACCTTTTTTGAACGGCTGGTTGCCGTTGACCCTCTGACCCCGCGGGGATAGAGAATGTCCAGTCAACTCGCCAATTGACGGCGCACTCGGACAAGAGGCGCGCAGGAAAGGAGCTACTAGTGGAAGACCTGCTGCGGGAATACCTCCCGATCCTGGTGTTTCTGGCCGTTGCTGTTGGCCTTGGAAGCGTACTGATTCTGGCCGCTGTCGTCCTGGCCGTCCGCAATCCTGACCCGGAAAAAGTCAGTGCTTATGAATGCGGGTTCAACGCGTTTGACGATGCGCGGATGAAATTCGACGTTCGATTCTACCTGGTCGCAATCCTTTTCATTATCTTCGATCTGGAAATCGCCTTCCTGTTTCCATGGGCCGTCGGCTTCAAGGACATCAGCGATGTGGGCTTCTGGTCGATGATGGTGTTCCTCGGCGTTCTGACCATTGGCTTTGCCTATGAGTGGAAGAAAGGGGCGCTGGAATGGGAGTGATGACAGGGGCAAACACCGCCGACGTTGACAAAGAGGTCGCCACGCAGGCCCTGAATGCCGAGTTGCAGGACAAGGGTTTCCTGTTGACCTCAACCGAGGACATCATCAACTGGGCCCGCACCGGCTCGCTGCACTGGATGACCTTTGGTCTGGCCTGCTGCGCCGTTGAGATGATGCACACCTCGATGCCGCGTTACGATGCGGAACGGTTCGGGATCGCGCCGCGAGCCTCCCCGCGCCAGTCGGACGTCATGATTGTGGCCGGCACGCTCACAAACAAAATGGCGCCAGCGCTGCGCAAGGTCTACGACCAGATGCCCGAGCCGCGCTACGTTGTATCGATGGGCTCCTGCGCTAATGGAGGCGGGTACTATCACTATTCCTACTCGGTTGTGCGCGGGTGTGACCGCATCGTGCCAGTGGATATCTATGTCCCCGGGTGCCCGCCGACGGCAGAGGCTCTGTTGTACGGGTTGATGCAGTTGCAACGCAAAATCCGCCGCACCGGCACCATCGTGCGCTGAGGAGAGGGCAGATGAACGAAGCACTCAACGAACTCGGCGCGCAACTTGAGATCAAGCGGACGGATTGTGTTCTGTCCTGGGACGTCACCCATGACGAGTTGAACGTCGATGTCGCCCTGTCGAACTTGGTGGAGTTCATCGAATTCCTCAAGAACGACCCGAGCTGCAAATTCTCGACCCTGGTGGACATCACCGGTGTTGATTATCCGGAACGCGCCAAGCGGTTCGACGTGGTGTATCATTTCCTGTCGATGTACCAGAACCAGCGCATCCGCCTGCGGGTCTCAATCCGCGAAGAAGACATGGTGCCGTCGATCACCGACGTGCACCCCTCGGCCAATTGGTTCGAACGGGAAGTGTTCGACATGTTCGGCATCCTGTTTTCGGGGCATCCGGACCTGCGCCGCATCCTCACCGACTATGGGTTCCGCGGCTATCCGCTGCGCAAAGACTTCCCGACCACGGGTTACACCGAGGTCCGGTATGACGAAGCGCAGAAGCGGGTCGTCTACGAACCGGTTTCGCTGGTCCAGGAATACCGGCAGTTTGACTTCATGTCCCCTTGGGAAGGTGCGACCTACATTCTGCCGGGGGACGAAAAGCAGGAGGCCGAGTAATGGGTGGTATCTGGTGGCTGATCCTTTCCGCTCTGACCATCATCCCGATGGTAAAAATTCTGCCGTTCTTCGGAATCAACAAATACTGGTGCCTTCTGTGCCTGATCCCGTTTGGCACGATCGCGTTGTTGTGGTGGGTCGGGTTGAAACTGCAAGAGCTGGAGCGCCGCTGAGATGCTGATGCTGCTGGGGGAACTGATCGCTTTGGGTGCGCTGGGGGTCCTGCTGGCCGGAGCGGCCGCCAAAGCGGCGGAAGCTGAAAAGGTCCGGGTTCGGGCCGATGCGAAGAAGAAACGGGGACGGCGTTGATGCTGCCTTTTGGGGTTGAAATTGTCGAGCTTGTGACCGCGCTTCTGGTGCTGGTCGCGGCAGCTGACCTTTTTAAAAAATCTGAGTTTACTACCAAATACTACCAAGAATGGTTTTTGGGTGGTGGTTCTCCGAAGGAGGCATGTTAGATGGACGGCTCCAGATATGATGACGGCAGCACCGACGCGCTGAGCGGAGAACAGAAGATCCGCAACTTCAACATCAACTTCGGCCCGCAACACCCTGCAGCGCATGGAGTTTTACGTCTTGTGTTGGAGCTGGACGGCGAGATCGTCGAACGCTGTGATCCGCATATCGGCCTGCTGCACCGTGGCACAGAAAAGCTGATGGAGAGCCGGACGTATCTGCAGAACCTGCCGTATTTCGACCGTCTGGACTACGTGGCGCCGATGAATCAGGAACATGCCTGGTGTCTGGCCATCGAAAAACTGACCGGGGTCGAAGTGCCACGCCGTGGCTCGCTGATCCGGGTGCTGTATTCCGAGATCGGGCGCATCCTGAACCACCTGCTGAACGTGACCACACAGGCGATGGATGTCGGCGCGCTGACCCCGCCGCTGTGGGGGTTTGAAGAACGTGAAAAGCTGATGGTGTTCTATGAGCGTGCCTGCGGGGCCCGCCTGCACGCCGCCTATTTCCGCCCCGGTGGTGTGCATCAGGACCTGCCGCCGGAACTGCTGGATGATATCGAGGCGTGGAGTCACGAATTCCCCGCCATTCTGGACGATATCGACGGTCTGCTGACCGAAAACCGCATCTTCAAACAGCGCAACGCCGATATTGGTGTGGTGACCGAGGATGACATCCAGAAATACGGCTTCTCGGGCGTGATGGTCCGTGGCTCGGGCCTCGCATGGGACCTGCGGCGCGCGCAGCCCTACGAATGCTATGACGAATTCGAATTCCAGATCCCTGTCGGCAAGAACGGCGACTGCTACGACCGTTACCTTGTGCGGATGGAAGAGATGCGCCAGTCGCTGCTGATCATTCGTCAGGCCATCGCCAAGCTGCGCGACTGCCCCGGCGACATTCTCGCGCGGGGCAAGATCACGCCACCCAGCCGGTCGGACATGAAAACCTCGATGGAAAGCCTGATCCATCACTTCAAGCTGTATACCGAAGGGTTCCACGTTCCAGCAGGCGAGGTCTATGCCGCCGTTGAAGCCCCCAAGGGCGAATTCGGCGTTTATCTGGTCGCCGACGGCACCAACAAACCCTACCGCGCCAAACTGCGCGCCCCGGGCTTCCTGCACCTGCAAGCTATGGACCATGTTGCCGGCGGCCACCAACTGGCCGACGTTGCCGCCATCATCGGAACGATGGACGTTGTGTTTGGGGAGATTGACCGGTGAAGCGCCTGTCTGCCCTGACGTTATGCGCTTCGATTTGCGCGGCATCCAGTACGTTCGCATATGAGCGTTCTGAGGATGTTATGTGGCAGCGATTGCAGAGCGATTTCCCACCAGAGACAGTTAAGATCTACGAGAAATTTCTCGACGAAAGTATCGAAGAGAAAGATCATGCGCTGAACATAAGGTCATGGTATTGGGACGGCCTTAATCAATCCGGAGCGTTAAGTGGGCTAGACTCATACTACAGCCTAATGTTCGAAACTGTTGAGGGGTTTGAATTCAGCCCAGACGTCTGCAGGCGCATTACAGACGTGGATTTGTGGTCACAGCAAGCAGTTCTGGTCGACCAAAAAGCGTCTTATGTTCTGACTTCTATGCTGATGGGATTTCCGGCTTTCACACTGAGAAACAGCGATTCCAAACAGGGCATAAACGCAAGCAAGATATTACGAGCAGGGTCAATTAGGTTTGTCGTGATGGTCAGCGACGAAGGTTCTGATGCCACCTGCTATGTACGAAGAATGACGAAATTGGGGAATAACTGAATGTTGCGCCGTCTCCACCCCGAACAACCTGATAACTTTGCCTTCACTGCTGCCAACCAGCAATGGGCCGAAGCGCAGGTTACGAAATACCCCGAAGGCCGTCAGGCCAGCGCGGTCATACCGCTGCTGTGGCGCGCGCAGGAGCAGGAGGGGTGGCTGTCCCGTCCGGCGATTGAATCTGTCGCGGATATGCTGGGCATGGCCTATATCCGTGTGCTTGAGGTGGCCTCGTTCTACTTTATGTTCCAACTGCAACCGGTTGGGTCGGTGGCGCATATTCAGGTCTGCGGCACGACCTCCTGCATGATTTGTGGGGCCGAGGATCTGATTGCGGTCTGCAAGGACAAGATTGCGGCGAAACCACATCAACTCTCTGCCGATGGCAAGCTGAGCTGGGAAGAGGTGGAATGCCTCGGCTCGTGCACCAACGCCCCGATGGCGCAGATCGGCAAGGACTATTACGAAGATCTGACGACTGAAAGCTTTGGCCAGATCCTTGATGATCTGGTTGCCGGCAAGGTCCCATTGCCCGGCCCGCAGAACGGCCGCTATGCGGCGGAACCATTGAAGGGGCTCAGCAGCCTCACGGAGTATGAGGCCGGGAAACCCAAATACAACGCCAGCGTCGAATTGGCGGCTGACCTGGGCGACACGATCAAGCGGATCGACGGGACCGAAGTGCCGATCCTGACACCGTGGCTGGGCAAGGATGGCAAGGCCGAGGCGACCAAAACTGCGCCGAAACCACCAAAGGTTCCTGCGCCCGCTAAACCGGCAGTGAAACAGGCGGCAGAGGCAAAGGCCGCAGAGATCCAGGAAGCCGAGCCCGAAACGCTGGATGGCGCGCGTGACGGCGCGCCAGATGACCTCAAGCTGCTGAAAGGCGTGGGCCCGAAACTGGAACAAACGCTCAATGCAATGGGGTTTTACCATTTCGACCAGATTGCGGCGTGGACGCCGGTACACATAGCGTGGGTTGATGCCCGGCTGAAATTCAAAGGCCGGATCGAACGCGACGGCTGGATCGAGCAGGCGGCCAAGCTGGCAGCAGGCGAGGACACCGAGTTCGCAAAACGTGCCAAGGAAGAAGGGACCTATGACGAATAGGCCCAAACGGAACTGAACGATACCGGGGGGTGTCGACCAAGAATGAACAAGGACAAGGAACAGGCCTTGGCCCGCAAGGGCCGTCATATTGGCATCGTCATCGCCGTGACGATGATCCTGTGGCTTGCCATGTCCTTTGTCGGTCCGCAGTTGGGACTGCCGGGCCGGTTTGCGCTGCTTTTTGATTTTGCCGCTCTGGCCGGGTTCATCTATGCGGGCGTCAACATTTTTCAACTCTGGCGCATGCGCCAGGATAGCTGAAGGTAACACGCGATGCTGAAGGATCAGGACCGGATCTTTACCAACATCTACGGGATGCATGAGCGCACATTGCGCGGTGCACAGGCCCGGGGGCATTGGGACGGCACTGCTGGCCTGATCGACAAGGGCCGTGACTGGATCATCCAGACGATGAAGGATTCAGGGCTGCGGGGTCGCGGCGGTGCGGGTTTTCCGACCGGTCTGAAATGGTCGTTTATGCCCAAGGAAAGCGACGGGCGCCCGGCCTATCTGGTGGTAAACGCCGATGAATCCGAGCCCGGCACCTGCAAAGACCGCGAGATCATGCGTCATGATCCACATACGCTGATCGAAGGCTGCCTGATCGCGTCCTTCGCGATGAATGCGCATACCTGCTATATCTACCTGCGCGGCGAATACATCCGTGAGCGTGAGGCACTGCAGGCCGCGATTGACGAGGCTTATGACGCCGGGTTGCTGGGCAAGAACGCCGCTGGGTCAGGCTGGGATTTCGACCTGTTCCTGCATCACGGGGCCGGGGCCTATATTTGCGGCGAGGAAACCGCTCTGCTCGAAAGCCTTGAGGGCAAGAAGGGGATGCCTCGGATGAAGCCTCCGTTCCCGGCGGGTGCGGGGCTCTACGGGTGTCCGACCACGGTGAATAACGTGGAATCCATCGCGGTTGTACCGACCATCCTGCGCCGCGGCGCGGATTGGTTCGCGGGCTTTGGTCGCCAGAACAACGCGGGCACCAAGCTGTTTGCAATCTCTGGTCATGTGGACAACCCCTGCGTCGTCGAAGAGGCGATGTCGATCAGTTTCGAGGAACTGATCGAAACCCATTGCGGCGGCATTCGCGGTGGCTGGGACAATCTGCTGGCGGTGATCCCCGGTGGGTCCTCGGTGCCTTGCGTGCGTGGGGAAAACATGCGTGACGCGATCATGGATTTCGATCACCTGCGCAATGAACTGGGCTCGGGTCTGGGAACTGCGGCGGTGATCGTGATGGACAAATCCACCGACATCATCAAAGCAATCTGGCGGCTGTCGAAGTTCTACAAACACGAAAGCTGCGGTCAGTGTACACCTTGCCGCGAGGGCACAGGCTGGATGATGCGGGTCATGGATCGTCTGGTGCGCGGCGAGGCGGAACTGGAAGAGATCGACATGTTGTTCGATGTCACCAAGCAGGTCGAAGGTCACACGATTTGTGCCCTGGGCGACGCGGCGGCCTGGCCGATCCAGGGGCTGATCCGCAATTTCCGTGAAGAAATCGAGGACCGCATCAAGGCTCAGAAATCCGGTCGCATGGGCGCGATGGCGGCGGAATGAGTATGCAGCCATCTGGGCATCATATCGCCGAGTTCAATATCGGCACGTTGCGATACGGTTGGGAGGATCCGCGGGTCAAGGACTTCGCGGATAATCTTGATCGGGTCTATGCCGTGGCCACACGGTCCCCGGGTTTCGTTTGGCGCATGTCGGATGAGGCAATGGAAGAGGCGCAGGCCGATCCTGCCGGACCCTTGGGCGGCAATCCACGCACCGCGTCGACATTGTCGGTCTGGGAGGACGTTGCCAGTCTGGAACAGTTTGTATGGAACACCGTCCACAAGCAGTTCTACGACCGTAAGCAGGAATGGTACGCGCCCACGGACGCTCTGCGCCTGGTTCTATGGTGGGTGCCGGTTGGGCATCGTCCGACAATAGTCGAGGCTGTCGAGCGTTTCAGGCATCTTGAACAGCATGGCGACACCGATTTTGCCTTTGGCTGGGCTGGTGCCAAGACGTCTGGCCTTTGGAAGACCGCTCAATGCGAACCCGTTGGGTGAAGGAGGAAAAATGGTGGATATCATGGCCGAATACTCGCACGCTCTTGCGTCGCTGGTGATTTTCACCCTGATCGTTCTGTTCATGTCGCCGTTTTCGGCAATTGCGAAACAGGACAAGGGGCTGGCGCCGGGCGCGACACCCGAACAGGACTATTCCGACAAAGCCTACCGACTGAACCGCGCCTATCTGAATGGCACGGAAACGTTGCCTGCTTACCTGAGCGTCACATTGGCTGCGATCCTGCTCGGGGCAAGCCCGTTCTGGGTCAACCTCCTGGCTTCTCTCGTGTTGTTGTCCCGGATCGTCATGCTGGTGATCCATCTGCGCGGAATTGGAAAGCCGCACAGCGGGCCTCGTTCCGTCTTTTACGTGGTTGGGTGGGCCTGCATGGTCATCCTCGGAGTAATGGCTTTGGGGGCGGCGTTTTGAGACAGCCCGACGGATATCACCTTGCCGAACTGAACATCGGGCGCCTGCTGGCCCCGACAGATGATCCACGCGTGGCCGAGTTCATGGCGAATCTTGACCGGATCAACGGGCTGGGTAAACGCATGCCCGGGTTCGTCTGGATGATGGAAGGCTCAGGCGAACCGGGTACGGGGAACACCGAAAACAACATTGGAGATGATCCACAATTCGTGGCCAACATGACGGTTTGGCAGGACGTGGCAAGCCTTGAACAGTTTGTTTGGGGCACGATCCACAAACGGTTCTACGAACGACGGCACGAATGGTTCGAAGTGTTGGGGGATCAGCATTTTGTCATGTGGTGGGTGCCTGCCGGGCACCAGCCATCGCTCGACGAAGGGCTGGAGCGCCTCAACCACCTGCGGGCAAACGGACCCGACGCCCATGCCTTTGGCTGGGATCAACTGAAACAGGCAAGCAAGTGGCGTGACAACCGTTGCGACCATGTAGCGGCGGAGTGAAGGCAATGCGGACCAAGGCCATGATTACTGTATGCCTCTGCGCGCTGGTCGTGCCAGCCTCCAAACGGAGATGGACAACGTGGTAAAGTGTTTTGTGTCAAAAATTGCAGTTGTTTCTGCGTGTGTGCTCATGTCCGCCTGTGGCCTGATCAGACCGTCCGAGGACCGGGTATTGTTCGACGGGCAGTCGTTTCGCGCCAAAGCCCAGGTTGTCGACAAGAAAGTCTCTCCGACCGACTTCACGGTGACGGTAAACGGCGTTTCAGCGTCGCTTGATGGCGCGCGTGAGGCAGGTCGCTACGAGGGAACCCGGTTCTGTATTCAGAATTTCGGGTCGTCGCGCATTGTCTGGAAAGTGGGTCCGGATACCGAACCTCAGGACCTGCGTATCAGCGACGACAAATTGACATTTGCGGGAACCTGTCAACGACCATGAGCAGCGTTTTCGCATATCAGCGCAAGACCGAAGGGCCGTTATTGCATAGCAGGCCGGTCGCCGCTCGTCTTGGTTTCACCAAGACGAAAGGAACAGTCATGTCTGTTGTGAAAATTCTGGCCCTGACCACCCTGATGGCAATACCCGCCGGTGCCGATGCAAAACCGCCCTTGAGGGATGTCAAAGAGATCGACAACGAACTCTACTACATCGCCATCGCAAACGAGATTTCCGAGTATTGCCCGTCAATCAGCGGGCGCAGGCTCAAGGCGATTGGTGTGATGTGGGACCTGCGGTCCAAGGCAAACAAACTGGGGTACTCGGACAAGGAAATCCGGGCCTATGTGGACTCGGACACCGAAAAGGATCGGATGCGCGCCAAGGGCGAGAGGTATCTGGCCCAAAATGGTGTGTCTTACGAGAACCCCAATTCCTTCTGCAGTTTGGGGCGGAAGGAAATCGACAGAAACAGCGCAATAGGCGTGTATTTGAGGGCGAACTAGACCATGTCTGACCTTCGCAAGATCAATATCGACGGGCAGGAAATCGAAGTCGATGGGGCTATGACCTTGATCCAGGCCTGTGAGCAGGCGGGTGTCGAGATACCGCGCTTTTGCTATCACGAGCGCCTGTCGATTGCCGGCAACTGCCGGATGTGTCTGGTTGAGGTTGTGGGTGGTCCGCCGAAACCTGCTGCCTCCTGTGCGATGCAGGTGCGCGACCTGCGTCCCGGCCCGGAAGGTCAGCCGCCCGAGGTCAAGACAAACTCGCCCATGGTCAAGAAGGCCCGCGAAGGGGTGATGGAGTTCCTGCTCATCAATCACCCGTTGGATTGTCCGATTTGCGATCAGGGCGGCGAATGCGATTTACAAGATCAGGCAATGGCTTATGGCGTGGACTTCAGCCGCTTCCGCGAGGCGAAACGCGCGGTAGACGACCTGGACCTGGGCCCGCTGGTCGAAACCCACATGACCCGCTGCATCTCTTGCACACGTTGCGTTCGCTTCACGACCGAGGTGGCAGGCATTACCCAGATGGGCCAGACTGGTCGGGGTGAGGATGCCGAGATCACATCCTACCTGGGCGAGACCCTTGCCAGCAATCTGCAAGGGAACATTATTGATCTGTGTCCGGTGGGTGCCCTGACCTCTAAACCTTATGCGTTTACAGCGCGCCCTTGGGAACTGACCAAGACAGAGTCCATTGACGTGATGGATGCGTTGGGGTCCAGCATCCGCGTGGACACCAAAGGCCGTGAAGTGATGCGGTTCCTGCCGCGCAACCATGATGGCGTCAACGAAGAGTGGATCAGCGACAAGACCCGTTTCGTCTGGGACGGTCTGCGTCGTCAGCGGCTGGACCGGCCGTATATCCGCGAAAACGGCAAGCTGCGCGCGGCGACATGGCCCGAGGCGTTGTCCAAGGCGGCAGAGGCCCTGAAAGGTGCCGAAAAGCCAGTGGGGATCGTCGGCGATCTTGCGCCGGTTGAGGCGGTATTCGCCTTAAAACAAATGGTCGAAGGGCAGGGTGGCGTTGTTGAATGCCGGACCGACGGCGCCAAGCTGCCTGCAGGCAACCGGGGGGCGTATGCCGGAACGGCTGCCATCGAAGATATCGATGACGCGGCCTCGATTCTCCTGGTGGGAACAAATCCGCGTGATGAAGCACCGGTGCTCAACGCGCGACTGCGCAAGGCTTGGGCGAAAGGTGCTGACGTTGGACTGGTCGGCGAGGCGGTCGACCTGACCTACGATTACGCGCATTTCGGTACAGATCGCAAGGCACTGACAGATAATGCACAATGCGCCATAGATAACATGTCCTCCAAAGGACCGGGCATTGTAGTTGTCGGCATGGGGGCGCTGCAGGAGGCCGATGGCGCGGCTGTCCTGAGTGAGGTCTTGCGTATCACGCAAGCCTCCGGTGCAAAACTGCTGGTCCTGCACACCGCAGCTTCGCGCGTCGGCGCTATGGATGTGGACGCCACAAACGAAGGTGGCATGGATGCCGTCAGCGCGGCCGACGTGATCTATAACCTGGGCGCGGATGAGGTTGAAATCGGCGAAGGCGCCTTTGTGATCTATCAGGGCAGTCATGGTGATCGGGGGGCGCATCGCGCTGACGTGATCCTGCCGGGTGCGGCCTACACCGAAGAAAACGGCCTGTTCGTGAACACCGAAGGTCGCCCGCAACTTGCGATGCGCGCCGGGTTCGCGCCGGGCGAGGCCAAGGAAAACTGGGCCATCCTGCGGGCGCTGTCTGCGGAGTTTGGTGCGACGCTGCCTTTCGATTCGCTGGCGCAACTGCGCAGCGCGTTGATCGAGGCGGTGCCACATCTGGCCCGCATCGATGAGGTGATCGAGAACGAGGTGCAACCGCTTGAACCCGGTTCCTTGGGCGCGGCGACATTCCGCAATGCGATCAAGGATTTTTATCTGACCAACCCGATTGCGCGCGCCTCCCAACTGATGGCTGAGCTATCGGCACAGGCGCAGGCCCTCAAATCCGAGAAGATTGCAGCGGAATGAGCCAGACCTGTTTCGTATCGCGGACGGGTTCGCCTGATTTGCGTCAGAAACCAAAGAAAAAGGGTGGCGTCGCGGCGGCATATGCTGTTTACACCAACGCGCCGACCCAGCCGCAGTTTGCGCAGGCACATGGCCTTTGCATCACTCGCGGTCAACAGAAGACCCACGGTGTGAGGACCAATGGCTGATTTCTTTACCACCCCAGGCGGCATAGCCATCATCATCCTGGCACAAGTGCTTGCCGTTGTGGCCTTTGTAATGATCTCGCTGCTGTTCCTCGTCTACGGAGACCGCAAGATCTGGGCCGCCGTCCAGATGCGTCGCGGACCGAACGTAGTGGGAGCCTATGGCCTTCTGCAATCGGTCGCGGACGCGTTGAAATACGTGGTGAAAGAGGTGGTCATTCCGGCGGGAGCCGACCGCACGGTCTTTATCCTCGCGCCGCTGACCTCGTTTGTTCTGGCCATGATCGCCTGGGCGGTGATCCCGTTCAACGACGGCTGGGTCCTGTCGGACATCAACGTCGCGATCCTCTATGTCTTCGCCGTGTCATCACTGGAAGTTTATGGTGTGATCATGGGTGGTTGGGCATCGAACTCAAAGTACCCGTTTCTCGGCTCGCTGCGCTCGGCGGCGCAGATGATCTCTTATGAAGTCTCCATCGGTCTGATCATTATCGGCGTGATCATTTCAACCGGATCGATGAACTTCGGGGCCATCGTGCAAGCGCAGGACGGCAATCTGGGCCTGTTCAACTGGTACTGGCTGCCGCATCTTCCGATGGTGTTTCTGTTCTTCATCTCGGCACTGGCGGAAACCAACCGCCCGCCGTTTGACCTGCCCGAGGCGGAATCGGAACTGGTCGCCGGATATCAGGTCGAATACTCGGCCACGCCGTTCCTGTTGTTCATGGCCGGTGAATACATCGCCATCTTCCTGATGTGCGCTTTGACCACGCTGCTGTTCTTCGGGGGCTGGCTGTCGCCAATCCCGGGCCTGCCGGATGGCGTGCTGTGGATGGTCGCCAAGATGGCGTTCTTCTTCTTCCTCTTCGCGATGGTCAAGGCGATCACGCCCCGCTACCGCTATGACCAACTGATGCGACTGGGCTGGAAAGTGTTCCTGCCGTTCTCGCTGGGTTGGGTGGTGTTCGTGGCCTTTGCGGCGAGGTTCGACTGGTTCTGGGGCGCGTTTGCGCGTTGGGGCGTGGGTTGATGGAGCAGAGAATGCGACACATATTTGCCTCGCTCATTGCGTTCACTTTTTTGAACGCGCCGACCTATGCTGCCGAAACTGAACCTGGTGAAGTTCAGAGTTTGCTTGATGTTACTCATCGAGTCTGTGTGCCTGAGTTCAAAACAGTGTTCCAGTTCAATGACGGTCTTCGGGAATCCTTCTCAAAAGAGTTGGGCCAAAAATACCCGCTCGTGTCTGCTGAGCAGCATCTAGCTTTTGACAAATACGTAGTCGGATCTGTAATAAACGCGATCCAACTCGGAGACATGGCTGCGTATATGGGGGCTTTGAAGAGCCGAAAATCTATCCCGGACGCGGCGCGCGACAAATCACTGGCACTATTGGATTTGGTAGAGTGTCTGCGAATAACGCCGGATGACAAAATACGGCTTGCAGAATTCGTAGACGTGAGCGTCGAGGCTGGAAACCTACCCAACCATGTCAACGTAGAAACCTTGCTTTCAGCGCAAACCGATGCCGAGTGTATGCAAACGATTGAGGCCGGTCGCCGGGTTTTGGCAGTTGACGCAAACGCCGCAGATGTGAGCGAGCAAGTTCAGTTTATTCTCGAAGATACTGCTGGCCGTTGCGAGGAGGATTTGTAAGACATGACCCAAATCGACTACACCCGCGCCGCCAAATACTTTTTGCTGCAAGACTTTTGGGTCGGCTTCAAACTGGGTATGAAGTATTTCTTCGCCCCCAAGGCCACCGTGAACTATCCACACGAAAAAGGCCCTCTGTCGCCGCGATTCCGGGGTGAGCACGCCCTGCGCCGCTATCCGAATGGGGAAGAACGCTGCATCGCCTGCAAACTGTGCGAGGCGATCTGCCCGGCCCAAGCCATCACCATCGACGCCGAACCGCGTGAGGACGGCAGCCGCCGTACGACGCGCTATGACATCGACATGACCAAATGCATCTATTGCGGATTCTGTCAGGAAGCCTGCCCGGTTGATGCCATCGTCGAAGGCCCGAATTTCGAATTCGCCACCGAAACCCGCGAAGAGCTGTTCTACGACAAGGAAAAACTGCTCGACAACGGCGAACGCTGGGAAGCCGAGATTGCCCGCAATCTGGAACTGGACGCGCCGTACAGATGAGTGACACGCCGACAAATCCGTTCGAGCTGATGATGAAGCAGGCGCAGGACATGGCCAAGGCGATGAACCCGGCGATGGAGAGTTTCTCGCCCAAAGGGTTCGAGGCGCTGTGGCCGACCATGCCAAAAGAGGTCATGGAGATGATGTTCGGCAACACCGTCAACAAAGACGGGCTGGATGCCAAGACGCGCCTGCTGCTGACGTTGGCGGGGCTGACCTGTCAGGGCGCGCAGGCCGATACCGCCGTGCGCCAGACGGTGCGTCATGCGCTGGAGGCCGGGGCCAGGAAACAAGAGATCGTGGAAACGATCGGTCAGATGTCGGTCTTTGCCGGCATCCCGGCCATGACCCGCGCGCTGGATCTGGCGCAAGAGGTCCTGGGCGACAATGAGGATGAGGATCAATGACCGTCTTTGCCTTCTACCTGTTTGCCATCAGCGCCATCACCGGCGGGCTGTTCACGGTGATCAGCCGTCAGCCGGTGCATTCGGTGCTGTGGCTGATCCTCGCGTTCCTGTCTTCGGCAGGGCTGTTCGTGCTGCTGGGGGCAGAGTTCGTCGCGATGTTGTTGATCATCGTCTACGTGGGCGCAGTCGCGGTGCTGTTCCTGTTCGTTGTGATGATGCTGGATGTGGACTTTGCAGAGCTCAAGGCCGAGATGGCGCGCTATATGCCGCTGGCGCTGCTGATCGGCCTGGTCATCCTGATGCAGTTCGTCATGGCCTTTGGAGCCTGGGACAGCGCGCAGGGCGCGGCGGCCAATCTGGCGCAGCCGATCCCGGCGGACCGCCACAACACCGAAGCACTCGGTGTCATCCTCTATGATCAATACTTCCTTCTGTTCCAACTGGCGGGCCTGATCCTGCTGGTGGCCATGATTGGCGCCATCGTACTGACCCTGCGCCACCGTCAGGACATCAAGCGTCAGGACATCGTCGGCCAGATGATGCGCGACCCGGCCAAGGCGATGGAGCTGAAGGACGTGAAACCGGGGCAGGGGTTGTGAGCTTTAGAGCGGTCATAACGGGCCTAGCACTGGCAAGCATGCCCTTTTCGGCAAGCGCGTATCCCTTGTCGCAATGCAACGGCATCGGGTCATGGGATTATCATTCTGTCGAAACCAATCATCAAGTTGTTGGCGAAGGCGTGGTTGCATTTAACTACAGCGGAGTTTTCTGCTGGGATAACAAATGTACAAAATCTGAGAAACTTATCTTCTCCGCCTGCCAGACTGGACAGAGACTAACCATAGTCACGCGACTCGATAGGGAGCTCGACAATACCCTGCTGGATCGAAGGGACGAGGCAAAAGAAGCCATGCACCAAATCGTCGATGACGAATCTGCCCGGACATGGATTTCTGTGAAAAGGACCTTTGAAAATAAAGCCTTCAGGGTCGATGAGACTACAGAAACTAAAGAGAACTGCGCTTGTGCCGCGGCCTTCCCGGAGCTTCGCAACGGGAAAGAGAAATTCGAGGGACTTTGAGACGATGATCGGGATTGAACACTATCTTGCAGTCGCGGCGACGCTGTTGGTCATCGGTATCTTCGGTCTCTTTCTGAGCCGCAAGAACGTCATCATCCTGCCGGATGCCATGATCGGCGTCATCGTACTGACGCTGCGCCACGGTCATTGCGTCGTCCGCCAGATGATGCGTGAAACCGCCGATGTGATAGAACCGAAAAACATAAAACCGGGGCAGGGGTTGTGATGAGCGGAGAACTGATTGCAATCCTGGTCGCTGTGGCCGTGGCCATTGTTGCCGCCTTTGGATACTTCAACCGGTTGTAGATGCCGGGAGGGACAGAATGATTGGACTAGAACACTATCTGACGGTCGCAGCGACGCTGTTCGTCATCGGCATCTTCGGTCTCTTCCTGAACCGCAAGAACGTCATCATCCTGCTGATGAGCATCGAACTGATGCTGCTGGCGGTGAATATCAACCTCGTGGCGTTCTCTAGCTTCCTCGGCGATCTGGTCGGGCAGGTGTTCACCCTGTTCGTGCTGACCGTTGCGGCGGCCGAGGCAGCGATTGGTCTGGCCATTCTGGTCTGCTTCTTCCGCAACCGTGGCTCGATCGCGGTTGAAGACGTCAATATGATGAAGGGCTAAGAGAACCATGGAAACCACCATCCTCTTTGCCCCGCTCGTGGGCGCGCTGCTGTGCGGGTTCGGCTGGAAGTTCATCGGCGAAAAGGCGGCGATGTGGACGGCGACAGGCCTGCTGTTCCTGTCATGCCTGCTCAGCTGGATCGTGTTCTTTACGTTCGATGGCCAAACTCAGCAGATCGAGATCATGCGCTGGATCGAGAGCGGGTCGCTGTCGACAAGCTGGGCGATCCGCCTGGACCGGCTGACGGCCATCATGCTGATCGTTGTGACAACGGTTTCGGCGCTCGTGCACCTCTATTCCTTCGGCTACATGGATCACGATCCGCAATGGCGCGAGGGCGAGAGCTATAAGCCGCGATTCTTCGCCTATCTGTCCTTTTTCACCTTCGCCATGCTGATGCTGGTGACGGCAGACAATCTGGTCCAGATGTTCTTTGGATGGGAGGGCGTGGGCGTTGCGTCTTATCTGCTGATCGGGTTCTACTATCGTAAGCCATCCGCGAATGCGGCGGCGATCAAAGCGTTCGTCGTCAACCGGGTCGGAGATTTCGGCTTTGCGCTGGGGATTTTCGCGCTGTTCTTCCTGACCGACAGCATCAATCTGTCTGACATCTTCACATCCGCGCCGAAGCTCGCAGAAACCCAACTGAGTTTCTTGTGGGGCGACTGGAACGCGGTTGAAGTGATCTGTGTGCTGCTATTCATCGGCGCAATGGGGAAATCGGCACAGCTGATCCTGCACACCTGGTTGCCGGACGCGATGGAAGGCCCGACACCGGTCTCCGCCCTGATCCACGCTGCGACCATGGTGACGGCGGGTGTGTTCCTGGTCTGCCGCATGTCGCCTTTGATGGAGTTCGCGCCAAGCGCCACGGCGTTCATCACCGTGCTGGGCGCATCAACTGCGTTCTTTGCCGCCACTGTTGGTCTGGTGCAGACCGACATCAAGCGCGTCATTGCCTATTCGACCTGTTCGCAGCTTGGCTACATGTTCGTGGCGGCTGGCGTAGGGATGTACTCGGCGGCGATGTTCCACCTGCTGACACATGCCTTCTTCAAGGCGCTGCTGTTCCTGGGCGCGGGTTCGGTCATCCATGCGATGCATCACGAACAGGAAATGACGGAATATGGCGGGCTGCGTAAGAAAATCCCCTATACGTTCTGGGCGATGATGATCGGCACTTTGGCCATCACAGGTGTCGGGATACCCAGCTTTATCGTCACGTTTTTTGGCACGCCCATCGGCTTTGCCGGGTTCCTGTCCAAAGACGCAATCATTGAAAGCTCGTATGCAGCCGGGTCGGCCTATGGCTTCTGGATGCTGGTGATCGCAGCGGTGTTCACTGCGTTCTATAGCTGGCGGCTGATCTTCCTGACATTCTATGGTGCGCCGCGCGGGGACAAGCATACCCACGATCATGCGCATGAAAGCCCCATGGTCATGCTGATCCCGCTGGGCGTTCTGTCGCTGGGGGCGGTCTTTGCCGGTATGATCTGGTTCGGCAATTTCTTTGGCCATACGGACAAGGTTGGCAAGTTCTACGGCATTCCGGTCGCGGAGGCGTCGGAGCATTCCGAAGCCGGCGATCATGGTGCAGCGGATGCCGGACACGGTGATGATGCCGCACACGCGGACGAAAGCCACGGGGATGACGCCGCCCACGCAGACGAGGGCAAGCATGGGGATGATCACCACTATGTCTTTGTTGGCGCGCCGGGGCAGGGTGCACTGTACATCGCGCCGGACAACACGGTTCTGGATGATGCCCATGCGGTTCCGAAATGGGTCAAGTTCTCTCCCTTTGTCGCAATGGTGCTGGGCTTTGTCGTGGCCTACTGGTTCTACATCGTGAACACGTCGCTACCGGCGCGTCTGGCCGAGAACCAGCGCCCGCTGTACCTGTTCCTCAAGAACAAGTGGTACTTTGACGAGCTCTATGATGTGGCCTTTGTCAAACCCACGCTGGCGATTGGGCGCTTCCTGTGGAAACGCGGTGACGGCAACACAATCGACGGTTTCCTGAACGGTGTGGCGATGGGCGTTGTTCCCTTCTTCACGCGCCTCGCCGGTAAGGCACAGACCGGGTATATCTTTACCTACGCCTTCTGGATGGTTCTGGGCATCGCCGCCCTTGTCACCTGGATGTCGATCGGCGGAGGCGTGCAGTAATGGACAATATCCTTTCCATCGTCACGTTCATCCCGGCCATCGCAGCAGGCATCCTGGCCCTGTTCCTGCATGGTGACGACGCGGCGGCACAACGAAACGCCAAGTGGATTGCGTTGCTGGCGACCACGGTGACTTTCCTTGTCTCGATCGGCATCTACACCGGCTTTGACCCGTCGAACACCGGCTTTCAGATGGTGGAAGAAGGGGAATGGCTGCTGGGCCTGAAGTACAAGATGGGCGTGGACGGGATCAGTGTTCTGTTCGTTTTGCTGACCACCTTCATCATGCCGCTGACCATTCTGGCCAGCTGGAATGTGACCGAGCGGGTCAAGGAATACATGGTCGCGTTCTTGCTGCTGGAAACGATGATGCTCGGCGTGTTCATGGCGCTGGATCTGGTGCTGTTCTACCTGTTCTTCGAGGCCGGCCTGATCCCGATGTTCCTGATCATTGGCATCTGGGGCGGCAAGGACCGCATCTATGCCAGCTTCAAGTTCTTCCTCTACACCTTCCTCGGCTCGGTGCTGATGCTGGTGGCGATGGTGGCGATGTACGCAGATGCGGGCACGACCGATATCGAGGCGCTGATGACCCATCAGTTCTCGTCCGAGGCGTTCAACGTGCTGGGTATCCATGTCGTTGGCGGATTGCAGACGCTGATGTTCCTGGCCTTCTTCGCGTCCTTCGCGGTGAAGATGCCGATGTGGCCGGTGCACACATGGCTGCCGGACGCGCACGTCCAAGCCCCCACGGCGGGGTCGGTCGTGCTGGCGGCGATCCTGTTGAAGATGGGCGGCTATGGCTTTCTACGGTTCAGCCTGCCGA
The DNA here is from genome assembly GCF_056536245.1 of Ruegeria sp. AJ12. NCBI lineage: Bacteria > Pseudomonadati > Pseudomonadota > Alphaproteobacteria > Rhodobacterales > Roseobacteraceae > Ruegeria > Ruegeria sp. AJ12. The sequence goes on along the minus strand of NZ_JBQFJJ010000001.1, from coordinate 2,822,013 downwards.
TGTTCCCTGTCGGGTCTGCCGTGATGACGGATGTGGTGCTGTGGATGTCGGCCATTGCGGTCGTCTATACGTCGCTCGTGGCGCTGGTGCAGGAAGACATGAAGAAACTCATCGCCTATTCCTCCGTTGCGCATATGGGCTTTGTGACCATGGGTATCTTCGCGGCGAACCAGCAGGGCATTGATGGTGCGATCTTCCAGATGCTCAGCCACGGGTTCATCTCGGCGGCGCTCTTCCTGTGCGTAGGCGTGATTTATGACCGGATGCACACACGCGATATCGAGGCGTATGGAGGTCTGGTGATCCGGATGCCTGCCTACGCGCTGGTCTTCATGCTGTTCACCATGGCGAACGTGGGCCTGCCAGGCACCAGCGGGTTCATCGGTGAATTCCTGACGCTGATGGGCACGTTCCAGGTCAATACCTGGGTGACTGCCGTGGCGGCGACCGGTGTGATCTTCTCGGCTGGTTATGCTCTGTGGCTTTATCGCCGGGTGGTCTTTGGCGATCTGATCAAGGAAAGCCTCAAGGCGATGACCGACATGAGCTCACGCGAGCGGCTGATTTTTGCGCCGCTCATCGTGATGACCATCCTGCTTGGGGTGTATCCGTCGCTGGTGACCGATGTCATCGGCAACTCGACCGCCGCGCTGATTTCGAATTATGACACGGCTCTGGCCGCGGCTGAGGCTGCGATCCAGACGGCCGCCTCGCATTAAGGGAGCTTTGGAGACATGATCCAGGCTGATCTGACGATAATCCTGCCAGAGATTGCTCTGGCCGTGTATGCGATGGCGGCGCTGATCGGGGCTGTCTACACCACCAAGGATGCACTGGCGCCGGTGCTGGTCTGGACGACCGCCGGGGTCATGGCCCTGCTGGCTTTCTGGATTGCCACAAACGGCGAAGGCACGAATGTCGCCTTTAACGGCATGTTCATCGACGACGGGTTCTCCAGATTTGCAAAGGTTGCGATCCTGCTATCTGCGGCCGCCGTGTTGTTGATGAGCCAGGATTACATGGCGCGTCGCGACCTGCTGCGGTTCGAATACCCGCTGTTGGTTGCGCTCGCGGCTGTCGGCATGATGATGATGGTCAGCGCCGGCGATCTGATGTCACTCTACATGGGGCTGGAACTGCAGTCGCTGTCTCTCTATGTCGTGGCCGCGCTGCGCCGGGACAGCGCGAAATCGACCGAAGCCGGTCTGAAATACTTCGTACTGGGTGCGCTCAGTTCGGGCCTGCTGCTCTACGGTGCGTCGCTGGTCTACGGCTTTTCCGGGACCACGCTGTTCTCCGGCATCATCGCAACGGTGCAGGCAGGTGAGATTTCCGTCGGGCTGCTGTTTGGCCTGATCTTCCTGATCTCGGGTCTGGCGTTCAAGGTTTCAGCCGTTCCATTCCATATGTGGACCCCGGACGTCTACGAAGGTTCGCCCACGCCGATCACCGCCTTCTTTGCGACTGCGCCCAAGGTGGCTGCGATGGCTCTGTTCGCGCGTCTGCTGCATGATGCCTTTGGCGGTGTCGTCAAAGACTGGCAGCAGGTGATCGTATTGCTGTCGGTTCTGTCGATGTTGCTGGGTGCCGTCGCCGCCATCGGCCAGCGCAATATCAAGCGCCTGATGGCCTTTTCGTCTATTGCTCATATGGGCTATGCGCTGATCGGCCTTGCAGCAGGGACAGAACTGGGCATCAAGGCGATGCTGATGTATCTGGCGATCTACGTGACGATGAATATCGGCACCTTCGCTTTTATCCTGATGATGGAACGCGACGGCAAGCCGGTGACGGATATCGATGCGCTGCGCCAGTATTCCAAGCGTGATCCGGGCAAGGCTTTGGCTGTTTTGATCCTGATGTTCAGCCTCGCAGGGGTCCCGCCGATGCTTGGGTTTTTCGCCAAGTTCGGTGTCTGGCAAGCCGGTGTCAGCGCCGGTCTGACCGGGTTGGTCATCGTGTCGGCCATCGCGTCGGTCATCGGGGCGTTCTACTATCTTCGGATCGTGTTCTACATGTATTTCGGGGAAGAGAACGAAGAGCCGATTGAAACCCGCTCGTCCCCTGTTTTGTGGACGGCCCTGATGGGGTCGGCTGCTCTGATGCTGATTGGCGTGTTTTATCAGTTCGGTGTTGAAAGTGCCGCGGCGGCGGCGGCGGCAACGCTTGTCAACTGACCTTTACCTTCACCTGAGACACGGGGCTCGGGCGCTGCACCGGGCCTTGTGACATGAGCGATTGGCCGCAGGGATATGGCCTGCATGTGTTGCAGGAGGTCGACAGCACCTTGAACGAGGCCGCGCGGATCGCGCCCGTCGCGCAGGGGCCGGTCTGGATCATGGCACATCGTCAGACCGAAGCCCGGGGCCGACGAGGGCGGGCGTGGACTCACCCAAAAGACAATCTTGCCGCAACTTTGCTGATGCGCCCCGAAGGCAGCCCCGAGCAAGCCGCATTGCGCAGCTTCGTCGCGGCGCTTGCTTTGTTCGACGCGTGTGTTGCAGTCACAGGGCGGGCATCAGGCCTGTCCCTGAAGTGGCCAAACGATGTATTGCTAAACGGTGGCAAGCTGGCCGGGATTTTGTTGGAAAGCACCGGTCAGGCGGGTGGGGTATCGCATTTGGCAATCGGCATCGGCGTCAACCTGTCCGAAGCGCCTGGCGCCGATAAAGTCGAGCCCGGCGCGGTGCGGCCGGTATCTCTGCTGTCGGAAACCGGGGCTGCCGTTACACCCGATGATTTCCTGACGGAACTGGCGGTGGCTTTCGCCCGCTACGAGACGCAATTTCGGACCTATGGGTTCGAGCCGATCCGTGCCGCATGGCTGTCGCGTGCCGCCCGATTAGGCGAAGTCATCACCGCCCGAACCACAACCTCGGAAACGGTTGGCACGTTTGAAACGGTGGACGCGGGGGGCAACCTTGTCCTAAACACCGCGAAAGGCCGCGTCAGTATTCCCGCGGCAGATGTGTTTTTCTGAAGGGGGCGCAGATGCTTCTGGCCATCGATTGCGGCAACACGAATACGGTTTTCTCCATCTGGGACGGTGAAGAATTCCTGTGCACGCTGCGCACCTCGACCCATCATTCGCGGACGGCGGACGCCTATTTCACGTGGTATTCGACTCTGGTGAAACACTATGGGATCGACGCCGACATCACAGATGTGATCATTGCGTCTACCGTTCCGCGCGTTGTGTTCAACCTGCGCGTCTTTGCGGACCGTTTCTTTGGGTGCCGACCGTTGGTCGTGGGCAAGCCCGAGTGCCTTTTGCCAATGAACCCCCGCGTGGACGAGGGCACCGTCCCCGGACCGGACCGTTTGGCAAACGCTGCGGCCGCTTTTGATCGCCATGGTGGAAATGTGGTCGTGGTTGATTTCGGAACAGCCACCAATTTCGACGTGGTGGCCGCGGATGGCGCCTATGTCGGCGGTATCATCGCGCCCGGCGTGAACCTTAGCCTTGAAGCCCTGCATCAGGGGGCAGCGGCGCTACCACATATCGACATCACGCGTCCGGAAAAGGTCATCGGCACCAATACGGTCAGTTGCATCCAGTCCGGCGTGTATTGGGGCTATTCAGGGCTGATCGAGGGCTTGATTGAGCGTATCAGGGCGGAATACGGCATGCCGATGAAGGTCGTCGCGACCGGAGGTCTTGCGCCGCTGTTTGATCAGGCTGATGTGGGCTTTGACGCAATAGAAGACGATCTGACGATGCACGGCCTGACCGTGATCCATCGCTACAACAAGGAAAATGGCTCCACATGAGCAGTGAAAGACTGATCTACCTGCCGCTGGGCGGTGCAGGTGAAATTGGCATGAATGCCTATGTCTACGGATACGGAAAACCGGGACAGGAGCGGTTGATCCTGGTGGATCTGGGCGTGACCTTTCCCGATATGGACACAACGCCCGGCGTTGACCTGATTCACGCAGATATCTCGTGGCTCAAGGAACGTGTGGACCGGTTGGAAGCAGTGTTTGTTACCCACGCGCACGAGGATCACGTGGGCGCGGTGGCGCATTGCTATGACGCCCTGAACGTGCCGGTTTTTGCCCGCGCCTTCACGGCCAATATCGCCCGCCGAAAGATGGAAGAACGTGGCCACCCCGAAGACGCGGTGCATACTGTTTCGGCCTGGCCCGAGCAGGTTGCAGCCGGCCCGTTTACCGTTGGATTTCTACCCGTTTCGCACTCCATCCCGGAAAGCGCGGCGCTGGTGATCGATACCCCTGCGGGCCGGATTCTGCATTCCGGGGATTTCAAGCTGGACGCAAATCCCGTTGTCGGAGAACCTTTCGACCCCGATCTATGGGCCGAGGTGGCAAAAACCGGGGTGAAAGCGCTGGTCTGTGACAGCACCAATGTCTTTTCCACCCATCCCGGACGGTCGGAATCCGAAGTCGGGCCAGAGATCACCAAGCTGGTTGAAGACGCTCAGGGTATGGTGGTGGCCACGACCTTTGCCTCGAACGTCGCGCGGGTTAAGACGCTGGCCGAGGCGGGGCAGCGGGCCGGGCGGTCGGTTGTTCTGCTGGGTCGCGCCATGCGCCGGATGATCGAGGCGTCGACCGAAACCGGAATTCTGTCGGATTTCCCACGTGTCATCAGTGCCGAAGAGGCGGTCGACCTGCCACGGCAGAACCTGATGCTGATCGTCACCGGCAGCCAGGGGGAACGTCGCGCGGCCAGTGCGCAACTGGCGCGGGGCAAGTACCGCGGGCTGGAACTGAAAGAGGGTGATCTGTTCCTCTTTTCGTCCAAAACCATCCCCGGAAATGAGCGCGGCGTGATCTTCATCATGAACCAGCTCAGTGAAAAGGGGGTGGATGTTGTCGATGACAGCTCGGGCCTTTACCACGTGTCGGGCCACGCCAACCGGCCGGATCTGGAAAAGGTGCACGCGCTGATCAATCCGCAGATGGTGATTCCGATGCATGGTGAACACCGCCATCTGCGCGAACATGCCAGACTTGCCGAGGTGGGTGGACGCACCGGGGTTTTGGCGGTGAACGGGACAATGCTGGACCTCACTGGAAATGCGCCGACCGTGGTGGACTACATAGAAACCGGTCGCACCTATCTGGACGGGTCAGTGAAGATCGGTGCGCTGGACGGTGTCGTGCGGGATCGGATTCGCATGGCGCTGAACGGTCATGTCACAGTAACCGTCATTCTGGATGAAGAGGACGAGCCGCTGGGCGAACCGTGGTGTGACACGATGGGTCTGCCCGAGACCGGAACATCCCGTACAGCGTTGGTTGAGGTTTTGGAGGAAGACCTGAACCAATTCCTGATGCGGGCTGAAACCCGGACCCTGCGCAATGACGACAAGCTGGAGGAGGACATGCGCCGCCTCGTGCGGCAAACGGCGAAGGACGAAATCGGCAAAAAGCCCGAGGTTACCGTGGTGATCAGCCGATTGAAGTGATCCGGACGCCTCAGTCGGTTTCCGGCATGGGATAGCCTTTGAGCCGCAAAAACAGGCTCTGCTCGTCATTATTGAGGTAATACGGAACGGATTCGGGCGGGTCCAACTGGGTGACCCGTCCGGCAATTTCGGCCAGCACGACCTCGGTGATAAAGGGCAGATCCAGATCCCGTGCCCGGTCCAACCGGACCCATTGCAAGTGTGACAGCTCGTCCGAGGCATGGCTGAAATCATCCAGATCGCCCTGGATTGCACCGGCATCGACCAGAAAGAACCGGGCATCAAACCGGCGCGGACGACCCGGCGGTGTCACGGCGCGAAATACAAACTGCAACGCGCCTGCGGCGGGCGTGAATCCCATGGTTGCAAAGCTCTGCCAATCTGCGGGCGCATCCTCTTGCCAGTGTCCGGGCTGACCCAGGATCAGTCCGGTCTCTTCCCACAACTCGCGTATTGCAGCGGCGGCCAGCGCGTGGTGCAGGCCGGGTGTGGATTGCTCGGACAAACGTTCGCGGCACACATCCGGCAGTGCCGCGGCCAACGGCACCTGCGCGTCGGCCGGGTCGACTGCACCACCCGGAAACACAAACTTGCTTGGCATAAAGGCCGCGTTGGCGCCCCGCTGTCCCATCAGAATGGACGGATCGCTCTGGCGGTCGCGCAACACAATGACGGTTGCCGCGTCTCGGATCGCAGTTTTATCCGCAGTCATGCCCTGCCTGATCTGGTTGTGACAGTCACGAGGATCTTTCGAACCCATGCATCCGTCGGGCCCATTGATAGGCCACAACAGCGCCCTTCAATCTGGGGAGCAGATACAGGGACAGCGCAACACATCCGATCGAAAGGCTGATTGCCATGGTCCATGGGTCGGGTCGCAGATGCACGTACGAGACATGAAGCACGGGGGCCAGCAGGTGTCCCACAAGCAGGATAGTCAGATAGGCCGGCCCGTCATCGGCACGGTGATGGAAAAGTTCTTCTCCGCAGTTAGAGCAGGTGTCATTGACCTTGAGATAGCTGTGCAACAGCTTGCCCTCGCCGCATTTGGGGCATTTGCAGCGAAACCCTTTGGCCAGCGCGGGCCAAGTCGGGCGTTCGTCTTCGGTCGTGGTTTCGATCGTCTGATCAATCATAATGTAACTCGCGCGTTCATCTTTGCGGGATATTGCGCCTCTTTGAGGGGTTAGAAAAGGGGGGTGCGTCGCTTTGCACCGCCCAGGCGATGAAAACCTTTGTGATGTTTGGATTCCGATCCCGTGAGACGGGAATAACTTTTTTGCGACGGAAACTGGGTGCTGTCCCGTTTGAATGAGTATGAGCAGCGGCAATGAGGCCGCGTCAACAAGGGAAGACAGAAATGAAAAATTCGAAATTCATCTCGGCCATTGTGCTTTCTGCGGTCGCAATCACAGGCACATCCGCTTTGGCGGCAGGGCCAAAGGACCGCCAACCGGTCTCATTCCAGGAACTGGATGCCAACAATGACGGTCAGGTGACGCAGGAAGAGATGCAGGCTCATCACAACCAACGGTTCACCCAGGCGGATACCAATGGGGACGGTCAGTTGAGTGTTGAGGAAATGCAGGCCGCTGCACGGCAAAAGGCAAATGACCGGGTCACCAAGATGTTCGAGCGGCAGGATGCCAATCAGGACGGTTTTTTGAGCGACGATGAGTTGCCGAAACCGCGCCGGGCTGACAAGATGTTTGACCGGATCGATGCAGATAACAGCGGCGGGATTTCGGAACAGGAATTTGCGGATGCCAAGGACAAGATGGGCCGGAAACTCAAGAAGCGCGACGGCTCGAACACAGATAACAACTGATGCGGGATGGAGGATCTGACCTCCCATGCGCAACAGGTTCGCGGCGCGCACAGCGTCGCGGACGATCTCAGCGACGATGCGTTGCTGAGGCGTTTTGCTGATGGTGATGCCGAGGCTGCGCGCCTGCTGACGGATCGGCTGGGTCCTCGAAGTTTTTCAGTCGCCCTTCGCTTGCTGGGAAACCGGACAGAGGCCGAGGATGTGACTCAGGACGCGATGATGCGTTTGTGGCAGATGGCACCGGATTGGGTGGCAGGAAACGCCAAGGTGTCCACGTGGCTCTACCGTGTCACACTGAACTTGTGTGTGGATATCAGGCGCAAGAAAACGCCGCACAGGTTGGCCGATGTGCCCGAACCCGAAGACGGGCAGGCCAGCGCGGTGGACCGCCTGCAGGACGAGGCGCGCAGGGATGCGTTGCAGATGGCTTTGACACAACTGCCCGATCGGCAAAGACAGGCTGTGGTGTTGAGGCATATCGAAGAATTGCCCAACCCCGAGATTGCCGGGATCATGGGCATTTCGGTGGAAGCGGTTGAAAGCCTGACGGCGCGTGGGAAGCGGTCGCTCGCTGGAATACTGGCGCGGCGACGGAATGAACTGGGGTATGACGATGGCTGACGAAAACCAGGAACTGGATCAACTGTTTGCCGAAGCGCGGCAGGACAGCCCTGTGTTGTCTGACGACCTTGCTGTTCGCATTCTGACCGATGCAGAGGCCGTTCGATTGGACCGCCTCAAGCCACCTGCGACCCCAAAGTCCGGTATCTGGACCCGTGTGCTTGGCGCCGTTGGCGGCTGGCAGGGTTTTGGTGGCATGGTCGCCGCCAGTGCGGCGGGTATTTGGATCGGGTTTTCGGCGCCAGCGGTTTTGCCTGACCCTTCATTGCTTTTGGCGTCGCAGGATGTCGGATATCTGGTGGCGGACCTTGGCTTTGACACGACTTTTCTGGAGGACACGGAATGACCGCGGATGCCAAACCCAAACGGCGATGGATGCCCATCGTTCTGGCCGTATCGCTGGGGCTGAACCTGCTGATCGTGGGTGTTGCCCTGGGCACCGTGATGCGATTCAGAGGCAGCGACCATGCCAAAGCGCCGCCAAGCTTTGGCCCAGCCCTGTACCGTGCCTTGCCGAAAGAGGATCGCAAAACCATACGGGGTGAATTGTCGGACCTGCACAGAGATGGATCGAAAGATCGGTCGCGGGATTTTGAGGCAATCAGCCTGGCCTTGCGGGAAGTACCATTTGATCAGTCCACTTTAGAGGTGTTGTTGCAACAGCAGGCGCAATCAACGGCGCAACTGCAGGCCGCTCTGCAGGCGCAATGGCTGACGCGTGTCATCGACATGAGCGATGGCGAAAGGCGGGCCTACGCGGATCGCCTCGAGGAGGTGGTCGCGCGCGGCCCGCGCGGACACAAGAAAAGGGATTGACGGTTCAGGCGGCGCTTTGTCGAATTCTAACCTGGTTTCGTCCCGACTTCTTGGCAGCATAGAGCGCCTTGTCAGCCGACCGTATCAGCTTTTCCACCGTTTCCGGTTTTGTGGTTTCCGCAAGAAAGGCCGGCGCCGACATTTTCAGGCCAATGCTGACTGTGACAGGCACCTGTTTCTTTTGATCAGGTAGGTAAAACGGCTCGTCGCAGATACAGTCACAAAGGGCTTCGGCCAGTTTGGCTGCGCGCGCGCGCGATATGTTGGGAACGCCGATCACAAATTCTTCCCCGCCAAAGCGGGCAATAAAGCCGGTCGATCCCAGGACATTTTGCATTCGCTCTGCGGCCTGCGCCAGGACAAGGTCGCCGCTGGCGTGACCGAAACTGTCGTTTATCGATTTGAAGTGATCCAGATCGGCCAGCATTACGGCAAATCCACGTCCGGTTTGCAGAGATCGCTGCGCGATCTGGTCCATTGCGCGCAACGCGTAGCGCCGGTTGTACAGGCCGGTCAGAGGGTCGACCCAGGATTCTGCAATGCCTTTTCTCAGAGACGCACGCATCTGATCCAAGCGCACCTTCCGGGCGATCTGGTTGTCCAGCCGGAGCAGGATTTCTTTGGCATAAAAGCCCCCCAGACACACCGCATCGGCCCCGCGATCAAGGGCCTCGGACGCGCGGGCGGCGTCGTCATCCTCCAAAACGCCAATCAGAACCGTGTTCCGCGTGGCGCTGCGGGACCTTAGATCAGCCAATATGTGCAGCCCGGCCGGGTTGGCATCCAGTTCGACCACGATCGCATCCGGGATTGATCCGGAAAGAACGCTGTGCAGGTTGGACTGTGTATGCCAGGTCAGCTTGTGACGGGTTTGTCCAATCAGTGACTTTTGCCATAGCGCACCGGTTCGCGGCGTTTGCGCAAGTATGGCAACACGCGCGGTTTTGGCTTGAGGCGTGAAGGCCGACGCTGATTCCCCAAAGCCAATCGACTGCGGGCCTTCCCTGACCTGTAGATCCTGAGTGTCTGCACGCGCGCGCAGCAGGCTGCGGATACGTGCCAGGAGCAGGGTGTCCTTGAAGGGATGTGTCAGAACGTCGTCCAACCCGTCTGCCAGGGCGCGCAATCTTGCGCCCCTGTCATTCTGGTCGGCAATTGCGATCACCGGAACGTCGACAAGGTCCGGTTCCATCTGAATCAGTTTCTTGACGTCTGCCGCCGTTCCATCCGGCAGTGTTTGTGCGGTCAGAACCAGATCAGGCCGGGTGCGCCGCAACAGGGCAGGCAATCCATCGAGTTTCTGCCCCTGAACAACGTGATACCATGCCGCGGTCAACTGAACCTTCAGCATTATGCGGTTGGTTGATACCCCGTCGAGGACAAGGATGGTTCCCTGCACGGACATAGCGTTTCACCGTTGATTGCATGCGTGAACAAATTCTTTATGAGTCTGGTTAACAAACTCTTTCCAAGACCCATTCAGAGGCTTGTTTATGCCAATTTCAGCCGAATCCGCAGAATCGCTTGCCCTGACTGTCCTTGGCTGGCTGGTTGGAAATGACGAGCTATTGCCTGTTTTTCTAGGATCGACGGGGGCGGCGGTCGATGATTTGCGCAACAGGGCCAGCGAACCGGATTTCCTTATGTCGGTTCTGGATTTTCTGCTGTTAGACGATTCGTGGGTGATGGCGTTTTGTGATCAAAACTCAGTTCCCTATGACGGTCCCGCCCAGGCGCGCGCGATGTTATCGGGCGGCGCCGACGTTCACTGGACATAAGTCTCATTTTTTGGAGCTTTGAATGCCAATAGATGCCATTGTTTTCGACAAGGACGGCACCCTGTTTGACTTTGCAAATACATGGGGCGCGTTCGGGCGTTCGTTGTTGATGCGATTGACAGATGGAGACGAAACACGCGCGGCTGAAATGGGCCGAGTAATAGGCTACGATTTCGAGCAACAGGTCTATGCGGAAGACAGCATCGTAATCGCCGGAACGGTCGAGGAGATCGCCGAAGCCTTGGGTCCACACGTCGATGGCATCACAAGAAACCAGTTGATTGACCTGATGAACTCCGAGGCTGCAATCGCGCCGCAATCTCCTGCTGTCCCGTTGCGGCCCTTTCTGAAAGGCCTCCGGAGATCTGGCCTCAAACTGGGCGTTGCAACGAATGACAGTGAGCATCCAGCGCTCCAACACCTCGAATCAGCAGGCATTCAGGACCATTTCGACTTTATTGCCGGGTATGACAGTGGCCATGGGTTCAAACCCGGTCCGGGGCAGTTGCTGGCTTTTGCGGCTCATGTCGGCGTCGATCCTGCCCGTATTGCCATGGTGGGCGACAGTCTTCACGATCTTCAGGCCGGGCGGGCCGCTGGAATGATCACAATCGGTGTCCTGACGGGCCTGGCGGGGGCCGAAGATCTGGCACCCATGGCGGATGTTGTGTTGCCGGATATTGGCCACATTCCACACTGGCTCTCCCAAAACTGAGAGCCGCAGACTGAAATTCGCCAACTCGGAATAGAAAACCGACACAACCTGTCGCAGACAGAGCGGCCTGTCTGCGTCGTTCGGGGCTTGCTTGGATGACAGCCAAGCAGGAGACAACGATGGCCGACAGCACGACACGCAAACGGCGCGGTGGTGGGCGCGCCGGTGCAACTGCCCGACGCGGTACCGCAGCAATCGACCAGATGCCGTGGAACCCGCCGGTCAACATTGACCAACCCACTGAACCGCTGGATCGGACGGGAATCGAAGCGATCCACGAAGGTGCGATGCGTATCCTCGAAGAGATCGGCGTCGAGTTCTACAATGAGGAAGCCATCGGGATCCTGCGTGAGGCGGGCTGTTCAATTGACGGTGACAACGTTCGCATGGGACGTGATTTTGTCATGGAAATGGTTGCCAAAGCACCCAAAAGCTTCACCATCACGCCTCGAAACGCTCAGCGGACAATTGAAATTGGCGGCAAAAACCTGCTGTTCGGAAATGTTTCGTCGCCGCCCAACTACTGGGACATGGAAATCGGAACCAAGGTTCCCGGCAATCGCGAAATGTGCCGCAACCTTCTGAAGCTGACACAGTACTTCAACTGTATCCATTTCGCGGGCGGTTATCCGGTCGAACCGGTCGATATCCATGCCAGTGTGCGCCATCTGGATGTGCTCTACGACAAGCTGACGCTGACCGATAAGGCGATGCACGCATATTCACTGGGCAAAGAGCGTGTCGAAGATGTGATGGAGATGGTCCGGATTGCCGGCGGCCTCAGCCATGAGGAATTCGAAGCGACACCGCGGATGTACACCAACATCAATTCGACGTCGCCGCTGAAACATGACCATCCGATGATCGACGGCTGCCTGCGCCTGGCTCGGCGCGGGCAGGCGATCGTGGTGACCCCGTTCACGCTGGCGGGTGCCATGGCGCCGGTGACCATGGCGGGCGCTGTGGCTCAGTCTCTGGCCGAGGCGCTCTGTGCCATCGCCCTGTTCCAATACGTGCGACCGGGCATTCCTTGTGTGATCGGCACGTTCACTTCGAATGTCGATATGAAATCCGGTGCACCGGCGTTTGGAACTCCGGAATACATGCGGTCCACACAGATGACTGGCCAGATGGCGCGGTTTTACAACCTGCCAATGCGATCCTCTGGCGTTTGCGCCGCCAATGTGCCGGATGGCCAGTCGATTTGGGAAACGTCGAACTCGCTCTGGGCGGCCGTGCAGTCCGGCACCAACATGGTCTATCATGCGGCGGGCTGGCTGGAGGGCGGTCTTATCGCAAGCCCCGAGAAATTCGTCATGGATTGTGAGATTTTGCAGCAAATCCAACGCTATATGAACCCAGAACTGACAGCCACGGGGCCGGATGAAATTGCGCTGGACGCGATCCGTGCGGTTGGCAATGACGGCCATTTCTTTGGAATCCAGCATACGCAGGACCGCTATACCACCGCCTTTTATCAACCCTTCCTGAGTGACTGGAAAAACTACGAGGGATGGGAAATTGCCGGAGGTATCTGGACGGCAGAGCGCGCTCATCACATGTTCAAGGAGATCATCTCGAGCTTTGAACCGCCCGCGCTGGATGACGGCATCCGCGAGGAACTGGCTGAATTCGTTGCACGCCGCAAGGCAGAGGGTGGGGCGCCCACGGATTTCTGACCAACATAGTGTCGTAGTGATACTCCGTTGCATTCGAGGTATCCAAGGGCCTGTTTTGGCTATTTGTTAAGCTTTGTCAGACCAGATGGATGGCGTAACCAATCTGGGGCACGCCATGCATGGTCTGACCAACCGGGCGATACAATCTTTTGTCTGTGCGACGTACGGACGGTCATGCTGGCTGCGGGTGACTGAGGCCGCGGGTCTGGATTTTGTCGAGTTCGAGGCCATGCTCCTGTACGAGGACGGAATGTCGGGTCGGGTTGTGGATGCCCTGAGCGCTGACCTGAACCGCCCGCGCTCCGAACTGCTTGAAGACCTGGGAACATACCTCGTGTCACACCCGAATATGGAGGGTTTGCGCCGATTGCTGAGATTTGGCGGCGTGACATATGTCGAATTTCTGCACTCCCTCGACGATCTGGCAGATCGGGTGAGACTGGCTGTTTCAGATCTCAAACTGCCGGCGCTGGAACTTCGAGAGGTCTCGCCGGCCGAGTATCAGCTGTACTGCTATCCGGGCATGCCGGGCTATTCCAGCACCATGGTCGGTGTCTTGCGGGCGATGGCCGACGATTACGGTGCTCTGGTGATCTTGTCCCATGATGGACAGCAGGGCGAAGCCGAAGTCATATCCGTGACCCTTGTGGAAAGCGCCTTCGCCGAAGGCCGGGACTTTGATCTGGGGGCGCGAAACGGATGATGGACACCCATGAACTGGCGGATCTGCTGGAAACGCTATGTCCGATGTACCTGCTGCTGGATGACACCGGACAGATTCAGAAGGCGGGACCGACCCTGCAGAAACTGCGCCCGGCTATGCCGTTGACCGGAAAATGCTTCATGGACGTATTCGAGCTGATCCGGCCACGCGCTGTCACGACAATTCCGGCGCTTATGTCAGTGGCAGGCGCCAGGTTGCGGCTCAGGTTCCACGATGAACCGCGTACGGCGCTGAAAGGGTTGGTTGCGCCGCTGCCTGATGGGCGTGGTGTTGTTGTCAATCTGTCTTTTGGTATCTCGATCCTGGACGCGGTTCGGGACTATGCGCTGACGAGTGCCGATTTTTCCGGCACCGACCTTGCCATCGAGTTGCTTTATCTTGTGGAAGCAAAATCTGCAGCCATGCAGGCGTCGCGATCTTTGAACTTGCGTCTGCAGGGGGCGATGCTTGCCGCCGAGGAGCAGGCCTATACAGATACGCTCACCGGATTGAAGAACCGCCGTGCCATGGATCACATAATCGGGCAGTTGGTTTCCACGGGTTGTGCCTTTGCGTTAATGCATCTGGATCTGGACTTTTTCAAGTCAGTGAATGATCAATTTGGTCATGCCGCTGGCGACTATGTTTTGCAGCAGGCTGCCATGATCATGATTGAGGAAACGCGCAGCGAGGACACCGTGGCCAGGGTCGGTGGAGATGAGTTTGTTATCATCTTCAAAGGATTAACACAAAAAGACCGGCTGACTTCAATTGCGGACCGCCTGATCAGGCGGCTCAATGAGCCAATGGAGTTCCAGCATCAGGCCTGCCGGATTTCAGCAAGCATTGGCACGGCCCTTTCAACTCAATTTGACTCTCCTCAGGCGGCGGACATTTTACATGCCGCCGATCTTGCGTTGTATCAGGCCAAAAGAGACGGGCGGTCCCGCCACCGATTGTTTTCCGCCCTGCCGCATGGTCAGGTCCAACACCGGCAAGGTCAGAAGGTTGGTGAAAACAAGTAGCTTGCCGGTGGTTGAACGCGGCGCTCTGCTGCATTGGCGTTGTTTCCACAGACATCGCGAATGTCAGGGCACTTACGCGACGGTTTTAAAGGCCTGACATATCTTGTTTGCTATCTGTCTCTGGATCGGGGGCAGTTCGCCGACGACGGGCAAGACGATACCTTTGAAACCTGCTTTTTCCAGTTCCTCAGGGACGTCTTCAAGGACATGCCCTCCTGTGCAGGCAAAAAACGGAAGACAAACTGATTTTTCTGATGCGCCACGCGCGGCTTCCTCTATGGAAGGTGGCTCTTCGACAAATCCAACCCGGATCGAGTGAAAAGGCAGGTTCTGGGCCAGTTGAGACGCGAATTCCGCCGCAACAGCAGACGGGTTGCGGCTGCGGCCTGACCCGTGCGCGGCAACAACCAGGTCTGTGTCATCGGCGTTCCATTGGTGCTCGGACAGCACTGTGCGAAGGGCACCTACTGCAAGCCCGGGCAACTCAGGATCGATCCCCAATGGATCCAGGATGCGCAGTTTTCGGTCTCCGACACGCTTTGGGAGCGCGCTGGTCACGAACCAGCCCTTGGCCATGAACAGGGGGTAGATCAAGGTGCTTTCCGGCAGACTGTCCATCTTGGCCTCGAGCCTTCCCGGAGCGGCCAGCGTGGCCCCATGTATTGTCACTCCGTCGGCCAACGCATCAACATTGGTGGCAAACGCGGTCAGCGCCGCCTGGGCGGGCTCGGGATCTGAGGGCTGGCCATGAGCGACGATGATGGCGTGGGGCATGTGCGGATTCCTGTGTGAATGCACGATAGGTGCGTCACCAGAGCCTGATGTCAATGCATGTTCCTCCGGATCACCCCAGAATGGCCAGCCAGAGCCAGACCGTCAGGATTGAAGCAGCTGTCCCGATCAGGACAGAAGAAGCAGCGACACGTTTGGCGCGGCCATACATGCTGGCAAAGATATAGGCGTTGAAACCTGGCGCCATAGCAGCATTCAGCACGCCCGAGCGGAACAGGTCCTGCGGCAGGTTGACGGACTTTCCGAACAGCCAGACAAGGCTTGGGTGCAGCATCAATGAGATGCAGCAGACATAGGTGATGGTGCGCAAATCGCCTTCGGGTTTGTATTTGACCAAGACGCCGCCCAACGCGAACAGCGCACCGGGCAGGGCAGCGCGGGTTACCAATCCCAGTGCTTCGTCCACAACCGCCGGTATGGCGATACCGGACAGGTTGACCACAAAGCCCAGTGCGATGCCCAGGATCAGCGCGTTTTTGAACATTGCGGACAGGACCGAGCGGGCCATGTGCACGTGTCCATTGCCCCGGTTTCGCACAACTTCCATAACCGTTATCCCGACGCCGTAGCAAAAGGGGGAATGGAAGGCGATGATCGCATAGTTGCCGGTCAGGTTTTCGGGCCCATAGGCGCGTTCGGTGATCGGCAAACCCAGCAGAACGGAGTTGGAAAACAGGCAGCAGAACCCGATGGCGACGCAATCCTCCCAGTCGCGTCCAAAGATGATCCGGGCGCCGAACAGGCCCGCCAGAAAACAAAGCGCAGCCGCGGAATAAAAGCTGGCCAGCAGGCGCGGGTCGAAACTGGCGCTCAAATCCAGATGCGCGATGGCCAGAAACAGCAGGCAGGGAATGGCAAACCCCTGCGTGAACTTCATAAGCCCGTCAACATGCTCTTCTTTAAAGTACCCCGACCGTGTCGCGGCATATCCTGCGCCAATGACAAGGAACACCGGCAGAATGACGTTGATCAGGTTCTGCAACATGTCAGCGCGTCACCGGTCTGTGGCGTCTGGGCTCGGCAGAACATATGGCGGGTGCGCAGAACAGCGTCTCAAAGCACCTGTTGGATGACCAACCCGTCATAGGCCGGAGTGACATAATCAGGCGTCTCAGCCTCGACAGTGTCATAGTCGAGATCGATATGCATGTTGGTCAGAATTGCACGTTTGGGCTGCAATTGTTCGATCCAACCCAGTGTTTTTTCAAGATGCGTATGTGTCGGGTGGGGCGTACGCCTCAGCGCGTCGATCACAAGGCAATCGAGATCTTCCATTTCAGGCCAGGCATCATCATAGATTTCTGCCACATCCGGCAAGTAGGCCAGCTTGCCGATG
Organism: Ruegeria sp. AJ12; assembly: GCF_056536245.1. NCBI lineage: Bacteria > Pseudomonadati > Pseudomonadota > Alphaproteobacteria > Rhodobacterales > Roseobacteraceae > Ruegeria > Ruegeria sp. AJ12. The sequence continues at coordinate 2,805,285 of NZ_JBQFJJ010000001.1, read as the reverse complement.
CGAAACCCCAGCGAGTCGATCGAGCCGTGATTGACCTTGAACGGGCGGAACGGAATTGGCCCGCCAGGTCCGTCGACGTCGAACGCACCGTCGATGGTTTTTAGGTCCAGAATTGGCGGATAGGGTGAGCCTTCGGGCTGGATGAACGCATATCCGAACCGCCCAAGCAGGGCATTCTGCGTATCGCCATCGGCCCAGACCGGCACGCGGGTGCGCATGTTGAACACGATCATTCTCAGGTCGTCTATTCCATGCACGTGATCGGCGTGAGAATGCGTGTATACGACACCGTCCAGACGGCCGGTTCCGGTGTCGAGCAACTGGCTTCGCATATCCGGTGTTGTGTCGATCAGAACCGAAGTTGTTCCATTGGGTCCGTCACGTTCGACCAGCATCGAGCAGCGGCGGCGGACATTCTTGGGGTTGTCGGGATCACAGTGGCCCCATTGCCCGCCCAATCGAGGAACGCCGCCCGATGATCCGCAGCCAAGGATGGTGAACCGCACCTGGGTCATGCAGCCGCCTTGTAGGCCGCGGCCTTGCTGAACAGCCGATCAAAATTCACCTGCGTCTGTGCGGCGAAGGCGGCATAGTCCATGCCGAAGACCTCGGCACCCTTGCGGGCCGTGTGTGCGGTATAGGCCGGTTCGTTCCGTTTGCCGCGAAAAGGCGGCGGCGCCAGATAGGGCGCATCGGTTTCCACGAGAATGCGGTCCACCGGCGCGCTGGCAAAGATATCGCGCAATTCCTGACTTTTGGGAAAGGCCGCGATACCCGACATTGACAGGTAGAAGCCAAGGTCCAGCGCCGCCTTGGCCAACGCGGCACTCGAAGAAAAGCAATGCATGACGCAGGAATAGGGCGCGTTGGCGTACGCCTCAGTCAGAATACGGGCCATGTCGTCATCTGCGGAGCGGGCGTGGATGATCAGGGGCAGGCCAGTGCGCTGGGCCGCCTCGATATGGACGCGCAGAGAGCGTTTCTGCAGGTCTGCGCTGTCGGCAGTGTAGTGATAATCCAGTCCGGATTCGCCAATGCCCACAAATTTCGGGTGCGTTGACAGTGCGACGAGTTCATCGACGGTGGCCATCGGTTCGTCCGCCACGCTCATCGGGTGGGTGCCGGCGGCGTAGAACACCGGGCCATGGGCCTCGGCGATTGCGCGAATGGCGGGTTCGTTGCGCAGCCGCGTGCAGATGGTCACCATCCGGGTCACGCCGGCCTCCGCCGCGCGGGCAACGACTGCGTCCAACTGCCCATCGAAATCCGAGAAATCCAGATGGCAATGGCTGTCAGTGATCTGGGGGGTGTCGCTCATCAACTCTGACCGGCGGTTTCCTGTATCTTGAACACCGTATCTAGGACCAATGCGGCAGGGTCAAGGTTCACAGCCTGTCCGTGACGCGCCCGCGACGTGATCACAGCGGCCACCTCGGCCCAGCGCCGTGCCTGATGTGGCGAGGCAGACAGGCGCCGCAACGTGTCCGCCTCGCTGGGGGCGGCCTCGGGCATAGGCGGCGCACCGGTTGCCCCGGTCAGGGCAAGTCGTGCAAGAGCCAAGTCGATCAGTGTCAGCAGCAGTTCGAACTTTTCCGCCGTGCCACGTTGGGCCGCGGCTTCGGCCAGCTTCAACGCGCGCTGCCGGTCAAGCCGGGGCAGCGTGCTAAAAATAGCGATCAGTTCGGCATATATCTCCAGCCCACCCAGATTGATCAGGCGAACCGCATCCCCCACTGAACCCGCGGCCAATGCCGCCAGATGATCGCCCTGCGATGGGAGTTCAGCGCCGGCCTGCGCAAGCGCGGATTGCATATCTTCGGGCCCGAGCGGCGACAGGCGCAATGTGCGACAGCGCGACCGGATCGTCGGCAACAGGCGCGAAGGCTGGTGTGACACCAACAACAGTGTCGTGCGGGCTGGCGGTTCCTCGAGCATTTTCAGCAGGGCATTGGCGGCACTGACATTCATCTCGTCGGCGGAATCAACGATCACAACCCGGCGCCCACCATCAGCAGAGGACAGGCCAAAAAACCGACCAAGTTTGCGGATGTCGTCAACAACGATCTCGCCTCTGAGACGGCCCTGATCATTCAGAGACCGTGAGATCGCGGCAAGTCCTGGTTCCGCGCCAGCAAGAATGCGGTGCGAGACCGGATGATCAGCGTCGACATCCAGCGTTTCGGGGGGCGGGGGCGCCCCAAACAACCCGCCATCGTCTGGTGGAGGCGTTGCAAGCAGAAACCGGGCGATGCGCCAGGCCAGCGTTGCCTTGCCAACACCGCGCGGCCCGGTCAGCAACCAGCCATGGTGCAACCGGTCAGAGGTATAGGCGGTCAGAAAGGCCTGTTCAGCCGCGCGCTGCCCGAACAATTGAGGTGTTTCGCGCGGGTGCGGGGCGCCGGGCGCCTGATCCGGGATTGGGGTGTCGTCACTCATCGCCTATCGCAAAGCTGCCGTGACGATCTCTGCCACATCCTGAGCGACGCTGTCCATGTCCCGATTGCCGTCCACAACGCGAAACCGGTCAGAGAACTCGTCCGCCAGCGCCAGAAATCCCGCCCGCATTTTCTGCTGCAGAGCGGGTCCGAAGTCTTCGAACCGCTCTTCGGTGCCCTGCCGCCCTTTGGCGCGCGACAGACCGGTGTCGGGGTCCATATCGATCAAAAGGGTCATGTCCGGTTCGCGCCGGATCATGAGGCTGTGCAATTGATCGACCAGCCCGCGCAAGTCGCCGCGAGACATACCCTGGTACATACGTGTGCTGTCTACGAACCGGTCACAGATCACGACCTTGCCCTCTGCCAGCGCTGGTTCGATCGTGCGTTCCAGATGATCGCGCCGGGCGGCGGTAAACAACAGGATTTCCGTTTCCGCAGACCAGCGTTCAGGGTCGCCTTCCAGCACGAGGCTGCGGATTTCCTCGGCACCCGGAGAGCCCCCGGGTTCGCGAGTCAAAACCACCTCGCGACCTGCGCTGCGCAGATGATCTGCAAGCATGCGCGCCTGCGTGGACTTGCCTGATCCGTCAATGCCTTCGAAGGTCAGAAACAATCCGGCTCTCGTCACATCGATTCCAGCGGGGTGTTGATGACATCCTTCAGGACGATCCCGCCCACCGTCATCAAGCGCACCACGAAACCGCCCACAGCCACATCCTCGGCGGCCACCAGGGGGCGGCGGATTTCCGGCAACCCTTCGGGTTTGATGACCAGTTCGGCGAGTTGCTGGCCTTTGGCGACGGGCGCGTTGATCGGGCCTTCATACACGACTTCGGCCTCGACATTCTGTGTTCCCAGCACCGGAAACAGAACGTTGAGGTCACCTTCGGGCACCAGACCGACTGTTTTTTTCACTCCCATCCACAGCTTCGCTTCGGCTATCGGCGTTTCCGCTGTGGCAACTGTCCTCTCGACAAAATTTCGAAACGACCAGTTAACCACGGCCTCAGCCTCCTCTGCGCGCTGGCCGGTTGTGTCGATACCGGTCAGAACAAAGATCACCCTGCGATCGCCCTGTTTGGCGGACCCAACAAGACCATAGCCGGCCTCTTGCGTGTGGCCCGTTTTCAGACCATCCGCGCCAATGTCCAGCCGCAGCAGCGGATTGCGGTTTCGCGCGTTCGACGGGGCCCGACCGTCAAACTCGAACACTTCTTCGTCAAACAGCGGATAGAATTCCGGGAAGTCCGAGATCAGCCGATCCGCAAGAACCGCCAGATCGTGCACGGACATCATATGGCCTGCAGCGGGCCAGCCGTTCGAGTTGATAAAGTTCGAATGGTTCATGCCCATCTGCTTGGCGCGCTGGGTCATGTAGCGCGCGAACCCCGCCTCTGTACCGTCCGGGCTGAGCGCTTCGGCTATGACAACACAGGCGTCGTTGCCTGAGAGGACGATGATACCGCGCAGCAGGTCCTCGACCGTCACGCGATCCTGCGTGTTCAGGAACATGGTCGACCCGCCATAGCTCATGGCATGTTCCGACACCGGCAGGGTTTCGTTCATCGTCAGGCGTCCATCCCGCAACGCCTCGAACGCAACATACAGCGTCATGAGTTTGGACATCGATGCCGGCGGCAGCGGCTGGTCCGCATCTTTCGACAACAGCACCGTGCCGGTCGTCTGATCCATCACATAAGCTGCGCGGGCGGATGTATCGAACGCGTGGGCGGGCAGGGCAAACAGTGCCAGCCCTAGGGTGAGCGCGGAACTGCGCAGTGAAATGAGCACGTGGGGCCTCCTGTCTCAGTTGGACACAGTGAACGCATCGATAAAGCCCAGATCCTTGACGTCGTTCTGAATGGCTTTGCGTTCTGGGCGGGTCGCAGCTGGGCCGACCAGAACCCGCCAGACTGTCTTGTCTTCGGTTTTGAGTTCGCGCACCTCCGCCGGCATGCCATTTCTGCGAATTTTCTCGGCGGCGCTGTTGGCGTTTGCTTCAACCCCAAATGTACCGATTTGAACAAAGGGTTTCGCCAGAGACGACTGCGTTGCCGCAGCCGCAGGGGTCGCTTCGGCGGCATCAATGGCCGCTGCGGCCCCCTCGATGGGGTCGAGCGGTGTCTCGGTAATCTCGTCCGGCTTTTTCCTTTGCCACCATTTCCGTTTTTCGGGCTTTTCCAGCGGCGCCGCAACAGGGGCGTCGGACAAGGCAGGGGCGGCAGCTACGTCCGTCGGTGCTTCAGTTGCGACTTCCGCAGCGTCGTCAGTCGTTGCTGCTGCCACTCCGGTTGCAGTTCCGACTGCCGCAGCGACGGGTTCCTTTTTCTGCCACCATTTTCTCTTTGCCGGCTTTTCCGGCTCGGCAACGGTTGGCTCTTCTGAAACAGCCGCTGCGGTTTCGACTGCTGCGTCTGCTGTGTCGTCATCAGGCTGTGGCGCGGGTTCGTCTTCTTGTGGCAAAGGCTCTTCTGCAACCACCTCACGCCGCAGCGCCACCACGTTCAGCCGTGTGGGAGCGCCTGCCAGGATGCCCAACTGCTCGGCGGCCGCGGACGAGACCTGCAGCGCCGGTCCGGGCAGGCTGCGTTCGCGTCGGAACAAGGCCCCGGTCACGGATTTGTTGTTGCTCTCGTTTTTGATAACCACACGTTCCGGTTGCGTAACATCCGGATGGGCGACCCAGATACCGCCCAGTGATGGCCGCCCGTCCCAAAGCCCGGCCTCGGTTACGTCGAACACATCGGGCGCTTCGACATCGCGTTGCGACCCGCTGGAAACTTCGGGCAACAGCTCTGTCGATTCATCGTTTTGCTCGGGTTTTTCAGTCGATCCAAAGGGTTCTTCGCATCCGGACAGAACGGCTAAAGTCAAAGCCAGAAACGCCAGCCTTTTCGGCCCCGGGCGTATCTCAGTCGCTCGCTTCATTTCTTCATCCCTTGCCTGAAGGGGCCTCGTTTCCCGAGCCCCGCCGCCGGTCGGCTGGTTCTTTTTGCCAGCCTGCTACGGTCTTTCCCGCAGATCATAGCGTGGGTGCTGTGTCATGGAAAGACCGCTGCGCATGCTTCGGCAAGAAATCCCTATTTCGACTTGCCACCGATTTCAGTTGGCCTTAGACCCTGCCTCACGCGGGGAGGTGGCAGAGTGGTCGAATGCGGCGGTCTTGAAAACCGTTGGGCGTGAGAGCGTCCCCAGGGTTCGAATCCCTGTCTCCCCGCCACTCATACCCGTCTCAATCCAGTTGTTTTTTCTGACCCGGAATTGTGCCGCAATTCCTGCGCGTTGGCGCATGCGCTTTCAATCAGAGACGGAGCAGATCGTACACTCCGAGCGCGATTTCGGCCGTAGTCTCAGCGCAGCATTTTGGCGGGGTCGCTTTGGGCGGGATTTCACTGATACCCTGCAATTTACAGGGAATTTTCGCGAAACAGGTCTGGAACCCGACATTTCAGATGTCACAACTCTAATTTTTCCAATAGTTTATGTTGCAAAATCCCTAAATGGTGGAACAGGGAATTTTCTCGCGGGAACAGGGAATTGTTCCGCCGGATCAGGGAGGGCGAACCCTGTAACAGGGACGAAGGACTTGGAGATGTCAGAAGCCGAACAGGCGCTCCTGTTCAGACCAGTCTAGTGGGTGGGTCACGCTGACCAGACGCTTGAGTGTGAGTTCGGTCGGCTGAGCGCCGTCGAGAATCGCGACCTGAATCTTCGGTGAGAGAAACGCGAGCTGAGCACGGGTGCGGATGAAGGCGCCGGGGAGGTTTTCGCGGCGGGCAATTTCCATCAGTTGAACGCCGGCTTTTAGATCACGCGCCCAGCCATGGGCGCGGATCAGCATGGACCGGAGGTGGGGATCGGGTTGGGGTGCCATGTCTCCAGCGATGACCTTGGCCTCGACGCCGCGTCGTCGCAGATCGAAGGATGAGGTGATGTGTGTGAGATCCGGGTTCAGATGATCGGCCGTGATGCCAAGTGCGCTTGCCAGAGTTTTGGGGTTCAATTCGAGGTCGATCTGTCCTCGTGCAATTCTGCCGTTGGCCAGAATATCAGCACCGACCTGAGCGCCTTGGCCTCGAAGCCGAGTTACTAAATCCGCAGCTGAAGTCTGAACTGCCTCCGTTGACCCGGCCTCCGGTTGCGCCAGCACCTGGAGCGCGGCGGCGGCGTCTTGCAGATGTCTGACGATGACATCAATGACTGCGTGCTCCAGCGCCGGGCCGGGCAGTCGCCAACCCGAGATATCCTTGCCGCCCGAGGTGAGTCTGTTGGAGACATAGTAGCGCAACCGTCGGCCTTTGCGCGTGGTGTGGGTTGGCGTCAACCGATCACCTGTTTCGTCCTGCAGCAGACCAGTGAGCCAGGCGCCGGGGTCGTTGGTGCGTTGGCGCGCATCGGGCGTAAGGTTTGCACGGGATCGCTGCGACGCTTCGCGCATTTTTTCCTGCACCCGGTCCCAGATGTCCTGATCGATGATCGCCGGATGTTGTCCGTCCCAGATCTTATCCTTGTGGCGGATTTTTCCGAGATAGACCGGGTTGCGCAGCAGGTAATAGATTTGACCCCGTGACAGCGGACAATCCCCTTTTATGTTTCCATCCGCCCGAACAACCCGCTTCGACCGCAGGTCTTCTGACGTTGCCCGTTCTTCTACTTTGCGCAGACAACCCAGCGCGTCATAAAGATCAAAGAGATGCCGGACCGTTCTGGCCTCCTCCTTATTCACCACCAGCGTTCTTGCTTTTGGATCGGGGTGGCGGTCATAGCCGAGAGGCAGGTTGCCACCCATCCAAAGCCCCTTTTTCTTAGACGCTGCAATCTTGTCACGAATACGTTCAGCGGTGACTTCCCGTTCAAACTGAGCAAAGGACAACAGTACATTCAGGGTCAACCGACCCATGGAGGAAGAGGTGTTGAATGCTTGTGTGACGGACACAAAAGAACAGTTCGCCTGTTCCAACCGTTCGACCAGCTTGGAGAAATCGGCAAGCGATCGGGTCAACCGGTCGATCTTGTAGACCACAACCATGTCAATACGCCCTGCGTCGATCTCTTCAAGCAGGCGCCGCAGGGCAGGGCGCTCTAGGGTGCCGCCCGACAGGCCACCGTCATCGTAGCGCTCGGCCAACAGGGTCCAGCCCTCATGTCGCTGGCTGGCGACATAGGCTGCGCAGGCTTCATATTGCGCGTCCAGCGAATTGAAGTCCTGATCCAGTCCATCTTCTGAGGACTTGCGCGTGTAGATGGCGCATCGGATTTTGCGGCGCGGGCTCATTTGGCACCCTTGCCAGAGAGTCCGAAGAAACGCGGCCCTGACCAATGCGCGCCGGTAATCTCTCGGGCGATGGCCGAGAGCGAGCGATAGGACCGACCGTTCCAGGTGAAGCCGTCTTCTGTAACGTCGACTACATGGGTCACGCCATTCCACTCGCGCAGCAGGCGCCCGCCGGGTTTTAGGGCAGGGCATGTAGGCCGGGGTTTCTTCTCAGAAACCTTTTCCAGCTTGGCTTTGACCTGCCGGGGTAGCCCGCCATGACAGAGGGACTGCATCTCAAAGGCAATAAAACGGCGCAGGAAGGGTTGGCTGAGCATGGCGGGCGCAGGTTGATCAAACAGTTGCTGCCAAAGCGTGACCAGATCCGATCGACCCATGGCGGCCAGATCGGCGACGTCGCTCGTCTTCGTCATGACTCTTCTCCTGTTCCCGCGGTCAGGTGATACGTGGATGGTCCATTTGGTTTGTCGGATGCCCGCCGTTCAATTGTGACGCCGTTCTTCCGAAGACCGCTGAGAGCTGCTCGGACCGAATGAGGTTGCCACCCTGTTGCTTTGCAGAGCGCCTCAAGGCTGGCGCCACTCGGGCGACGCAACAAAGCTTGCACCTTGTCAATTTTGGTTTGTTTGGATTTGGGCATGTATTGTCTCCTCTGATCTGGCGTTGGCGGAATGCCGAACCCTGGTACTGAGGAGCGCCCGAATGGCTCGGGCGTGGGTCCAGTGATGCGTGGTTCACAGCAACAGTCCAGCTCTTTCTGGGGCAATCCCAGGAGGGGTGTGTTTTGCAGGGCGTTGCTGCTGTACCCTCGATTATTCGTCAACAATCTTAATTGGTTACTTTTTTTGTTTGGGAGTTGCGTCTTGTAATGATGGCACCTACATTTAACCCAATCGCCCGGACTATCAGGGCGGGAAACTGCTCCCGCAGGCAGCACTCATTGGAAACACAGGTTTCCGCAGAGAGCATTCGAAGGGGCAACGAACCGGATCGATTGGTCCGGAGAGTTGTTAATCGTGCTCTCTCCGAATTCCCAACACGATCCTTTCTTGTCGACGCTAACGAGCGTCAAACGAAAGGAGGCGGCTATGTCTGCCAAAAAAACACAGTGCGACGCCAAGGCGTCCAACACACCGATCTGGATGGCGGACAAAGTCGTCCAATCTCAGATCAGCCAGATCAAACCCTACGCGAACAATAGCCGCGTGCACGCGGCCAAGAATATCGACAAGCTCAAAGCGTCGGTGGCCAAGTTTGGATTTGTCACTCCGATCCTTTTGGATGGTTCGGGCACAATCATCGCGGGCCATGGCCGCTATGAAGCCGCAAAGGCCCTGGGGTTGAAGTCTGTGCCGACGGTTGTCGCGGATCACTTGTCAGAATCGGAAGTGCGCGCCCTGCGGATCGCAGATAACAAGCTGGCGGAATTGTCGGACTGGAACGAAGCAGCACTGCAGATTGAGTTTGCCGAGCTGATGGATCTCAGCCTTGATGGCGAGCTGGACTTTGATCTGGACATCACCGGATTCGAAACGCCGGAGATCGACATTATCATCGACGCTGCGGGCGAGGCTGCGGAAACCGCAGCTGAAACTGTAAACACCCCGGACTCTGCGGCACCCGTAATTACGCAGCCGGGCGACCTCTGGGTTCTCGGAGATCACCGCATCTTCTGCGGGGATGCCCTGCAAGCCCAGAGCTACGACACCTTGCTAGATGGGGAGGCCCCACAGATGGTCTTCACCGATCCTCCTTACAACGTACCGGTCAATGGGCATGTCCGCTGTGGCACCGGTGGCGAACATCGCGAGTTCGCCATGGCGTCGGGGGAAATGTCGGATAGCGAGTTCCGTGGCTTTCTCTCGGACGTGATCATCCGGCTGTTTCACTGCTTGCCGGACGGGGGCATCGCGATGATCTGCATGGACTGGCGTCACATTGAAGAGCTGATCGCCACAGGAAAGGCGGGCGGTTTCGATCTCATCAATTTGTGTGTCTGGAACAAGACCAACGGCGGGATGGGCAGCCTATATCGGTCCAAGCACGAGCTGGTTTGCATCTTTAAGAAGCCCGGTGCGCCGCATATCAACAATGTCGAACTGGGTAAACACGGGCGCAACCGAACGAATGTTTGGGATTATGCTGGTGTGAACAGCTTTGGGTCAGGGCGCGAGGCGGATCTCGCGGATCACCCCACGGTGAAACCGACGGCTTTGGTGGCAGATGCCATCATGGATGTGAGCCACCGCGGTGATGTCGTGCTGGACGTCTTTGGGGGTCCGGCGCGACCCTGCTGGCAGCTGAGAATACCGGACGCCAGGCGCGGCTCATTGAGCTCGATCCGGCTTACGTTGATGTCGCCATCCGCCGTTGGCAGGAAATGACTGGTGAGAGCGCCGTGCATGCGGTGACGGGCCAGACGTTCGATGCGCGTTCTGCGGCCGGTGACACCACTTCAGAGCTGGAGGCGGATCATGTCTGACGATACGAAAGAGTTTGAGGTGGGCTACGGCAAACCGCCCAAAGCGACCCAATTCAAGAAAGGCCGATCCGGCAATCCGAAAGGACGGCCGAAAGGTGCTAAAGGCGTGAATGCCAGCTTGAAACGCGAACTGGAAACCAAGGTCACAGTCCGCGAAGGCAACCACGAAACTCGGATATCCAAGGCGGAGGCAATTGCCAAGCGGCTCACGGCTGGCGCGTTGAAGGGCGACACGAAATTGCTGATGGCGCTTCTCAAGGTCGACGCTGATCTTTTCGGCGGTCCAGATGATGGGAGCGAACAGGCTAGCTCTGCAGTGAATGGGCCGGAGACAGTTGACTATGACATCCTCCGGGATTTCTTTTCCAGCCAACTGGGCGGTGACGGTGGTCCGGAAAATGAGGAGGCGGAAGATGACGACTCCTGATCCAAAAATGGTCCGGCAGGTCGCGCGCGAGGTTTGCCGGGACAATTTCTTTCCATTCGTGTGGCGTGTGTTTGACACGCTGCACCAGGGGACTGACCGCAGCTTTGATCCGGCTTGGCATGTGCGTGCCATGTGCCATGAGTTAGACAATGTCCGCCAAGGCGAAAACAAGCGGCTGATCATCAACATCCCGCCACGTTGCCTGAAATCGGTCACCGTGGCCGTTTCCTATGTCGCTTACCTTCTCGGTCATAACCCCAGCGCCAAGATTATTGTTGCCAGCTACGGGCTAGATCTGGCGCGCAAGCATTCCGAAGATTGTCGTCGGATCATGTCTGCGCGCTGGTACCGGGAAATGTTCCCTGAAACGGTCTTGGCTAAAAAGGGCAACACCTCAGAAGAAATCCGCACCACAAAGGGAGGCAGCCGTAAGGCTGTTTCCATCGGCAGCTCTGTTACTGGCCATGGCGCTGACTACATTATCATCGATGACCTGCTGAAAGCCGGAGATGCCGGCTCCGAAGCCGAACTGATCAAGGCACAGGAGTTTATTGAGGGGACCTTGCTATCGCGCTTTGACAACCCGGCCGAGGGGCGCGTGGTTATGGTTGCACAGCGGCTGCACGAGATGGATCCGCCGGGTTATCTGCTCGAACGCGGCACCTATCGGCACCTAAACCTGCCTGCCATCACCGAAGAACATGAGGTGGTTCCACTTGGGCGTGGAAGGGTCATGCGCCGCAAACCGGGTGATCTCCTGTGCCCGTCCCGTTTGGATCAGAACACGCTGGATACGAAGCGTCGTGAAATGGGCGCAGCTGTGTTCAATTGCCAGTATCAGCAAAACCCGGTTGCGCCAGACGGATCGCCGCTGCGCTGGGAATGGTTCGGGACCTACGAGACCGTCGAAGATCGCCAATGGTTCCAACTGGTTGTTCAAAGCTGGGATACGGGGATGTCTGCGGATCCCCGGTCCGACTTCTCGGCCTGTACAACCTGGGGGTTCCGCGAAAATGCGTGGTACCTTCTCGACGTCTGGCGCGGGCAGGTGGACTACCCAGACCTGAAAGCCAAGGCACTGCAACTTGTCGGCCGTTGGGATCCGGATCGCGTTCTGATCGAAGATGCTGCCTCCGGCAAACCGCTTCTGGACGAGTTGTTTCGTGATGACCGTCGGCGCTACGAACGCGTCAAACCTGACAAGGACAAGGAAACCCGGTTCCAGTCGGCTTGCGGTCCCGTTGAAGAGGGTAAGGTGTATCTGCCTGCAGACGCGTCCTGGCTGGCGGCGTTCAAACGGGAACTGCAGTCCTTTCCACGCGGGCGAAACGACGATCAGGTCGACAGCTTTGCCCACTTTCTGAACTGGTCCAAGGGATTGGGATTCTACAGGGCGCTAGGCCATGATCATCAGATCAACATCGAACGTCGCGAGCGCCGTCGCGAGCGGATCAGACGGCGGTAGAACAGAAACCAAAGTTCGAGGCCGATAGTCGACCTTGAACCGTCCTACGAAACCTTGGTCATTGGGCCCGAATGGGCGGAGAGCCGCCGTTCGCTGCAGTTGCGATGGACAACGAGATGGATTTCAAGAGCGGACATTCGATCAACTGATTTGTGATCTCTAGTTGTAGATATGTACGACTTTCAGCGCGGCTGAAAAACCGCTGCACGGTGTTTCGCGAGACGCTCATTTATCACGCAGATCCCCCGCCCCAATAGGCCGACACTCATCCACAGTTCCGACAGTACGGCAATTAAGGCTACAGTATGAAAATTAAGAGTACAAACCACCATTGATTTTGCAGGATAATTTCAGACAAGAATCTGGTTAATTAGGGTACAGTGACATCAATCCCATCCAGCGTTGCCTTCGCCTCAGCGGCGGCTACACTGGACGGGATCGAAGTGGCGCACATGATCCGCAAAGGTCAACTCACGCCCGGAATCTGTCCGTTTCGTCAATTTGCAGAACCGGCGGCATAAGCCGCGGGTTCGGTGCTAACTCTTCGTTCTGTAAGAAACTTTGCAACACATCCTTCGCGACACATCTTCCATTCTATCTGCGACATAGCAAAAAAACCCGAGGAGATGGATGGCTCGGGAGTTCTTCAACCTCGTTAAATACACGCCCGAGTATCGCTTTGAAGTTGTCGAGCTTGTACCAGTCCGGCACAGGCTTCTTCCACGCACTTACATGGGCATCATCGCTGGGTATGAATTCGACCAACAGCGTTTTTTCGGTCCAGGCATCAAGGGTTGAGACAATGTGCTCAAGATGCACATTTGCGGTGAATACAAGGTGATGAACAATTGCAATTGCCAGAACCATCTCGGCTTTGAAACGGTCTATGGCATTCGGATATGCCGAATTTATCAATCCGCGCGCCGGAGACGGATTGGCGAAATCCATGACGAGAGGAAGTACATTCACCTTTGCGTTACGGCAATCGACAAAGGCCTTGTTAATGGCAAGTTCGTCAATGTCGAAGCCGACGACTTTTGCACCAAAGTGCTCTCCCAGCCGCGCATACCATCCCTGATTGCACGCCACATCAAGAATGGTTTTTGGCCTCAGCTGCTCCAAGACTTTGCGAGCACTCTCTCGTTTCATGTTGTCATACTGAGGAAGATCAACCGGTGGCGAATCCTCAGAATAGTCGCCCCATTTCGTTGTCTTCCTGGGAAACTCTAGCTTTTCGACCGACGTCCGCAGTCCTTTGACAATGTCTTTCGGGTCTCTCTTTATCTTGTAGTATTTCTTCTTGAGAAACCGGCTTGGCCTACCAAGCAGGCCACTTCCACGCCCAACAAGAAGCTCAACGTCATCATCACTTACACCCTTTCCTCGGGCAAGCATCGCCCTGGGAATCTCTTCGTTTCCGGCCGCCATGAGCCGTAATGGGTTCAAAACATAGTGGCGGAACTCACGATAGGCGCTCCATCCGCGTGGTGCGGACTCTGTGATTGACGTGAAATCGACAAATGTCGGCTGCGCGCCACTAAAAAGAACGTTGAATGAATGGCCATCATAAAGGGAAAAGCCGTGCTCCAGAAGGCGTTGCTGTAAATCGAGCATCATAAGCGCACACGTCTTCAATCCTTCGAAAGACCATTCGTTAGGAAAGGAAACCGGGTGAATGACCGGGTGTTCAATCACAAGTGCACCGTCTTGGTCGTCGTCGACAATGTTCGCGTCCACCAACAGCCCGTCCCGCGTGAGATCGTGATACAACTCAGAGGAGATGAAGCCTTTGTAGAAATCTCGCGCGTCGTTGTAGATCAGTCGACGCAGTTTCCCATCGTGATTGAACAACCTGCCACGAGGGTCAGCGTAGCTATGAAGAGCGAGTGGAGGCGTATTCATCGTAGTCTGCTCCGATTGTTTTTTGCCCATTTGAACTCAGCGGTCGGAACGCGACTGGCTCAAAGTGGTTGTTGGTTCAACATCTGCCTACGATCCATCTGGACCGCCTTTCGGGTTAGTATCATAAAGACCGCCCGCGGCCATGTCGACGGCTCGCCAGATACCGTGACCATGTTTCTCTCGCCGTTCAGCCCCAGACTTAAGCAGATTACCCACATCCTGTCTGCCAACTGGCAATCCCAATGACTGTTCCATTTTCTCAACGAGGTCTGACACATCGTTCAGCCTGAAATACAGGGTGACTAAGTGCTCAATCTCTTTGTTTATCGCAATGTCTGACACGATTGTCGGCACACCGAGCGAGATTGCGTCAAATACGCTCCCGCCACCGGGGCCGCCTTCGAAGGACGTCGCCTGGACCACGGCGATACCACCTCGCATCAATGCGATTTGATCAAGTTTCGGGATCAGTCCCAGAACGTGCACACGGTCCGTCAGGCCATGCTCTGCAATAACGTTGTTTATGTCCTCAAGCCGGGTCGGCGACCGAGAGTCGAAGGTATCCCCGGTTAAAACAAGACCGATATTCGGGTGGGTGGCGCTGAATTTGGCAAAGGCCTCAATGACCGTCTCGTGATTCTTGTGCAGCCAAAACTGGTTGGATACAATGAAGTATCTGGACCCCGTGCCATACCTCGTTTGCGTGCCTTCAATATCTAAGTCGAACCAGTCTTCTTTTGGGGACGCGCTGAGGCTCAGGTTGACAACCTTGTGTCCCAATCCAGGAAAGAACCTCTCGACATCTTTTTTCACCGCCAGCGCATTTACAACAACCGAGTTTGCGCCCAGTAGGATCTCGCTAAACCGCTGGTCTCGGGCCAGACATTCTTCTTCGGTGAACAGTTCCGACAAATACTTGTGTTGGAAGTCGTAAAGATAACCAAACCAAGGAACGTTAAGATCGGACTTTGGGCACTTCGTCAGAGGGCCTATGACGTCAATACCAAGACGCTCGATAGTCCCTTGCAACGCTTTGTCACCGCGCGGCAAGATTTCGATCTGGTTGTCTGACAGCCCGGCCCCATAGAGCGGCGTCAACTTCTCCTGCGCCAGTTCTGTGAGGTCTGTAAAGCCAAGATGATAGCGCACCCGTTCCACCAGAGATTTCTTGGGTGGTATGCGCAACAAAAGCACAACCTCGCGATCGCCCCTGGAACGGTTCAACGCGTCGACAAAAGCCACAATGAAATCACGAGCGCCCAAAAGATCGACGAAGCCATCCAGGACAATTCCCACCTTGCGCGGCGCGCATGGTCTCAGGTTCGACTGGGTCATCTGCGTTGGCCACCAAAGAACTGCCGAATAGATGCAACAATACGCTCGACGTCCTGATCCGTCAGGCCCGGCCAGCTTGGCAACGCGAGGCCCCTGAGGCTGATGTTCTCGGAAACGGGAAGGGAGAAACCGTCTTGCGCATAAATCGGCAGGGTATGAAGGGGATAAAACACAGGGCGTGTCTCAATGCCATCCTTCTTCATCGCAGCGCGCAAATCCTCTCGCTGATCTGGCGTTTTGACGAGAATGGAAATCAGCCATTGGCTATGGGTCGTGCCATCCTGGCTGGCCTGAAATTGCAACGGCAGGTCAGCCAACCCAGCCCGGAACGCCTCAAACAGCGCCTGCTTTCGTTCCAAAAACGCGTCGACCCTTTCCAGCTGAGCAACACCAATGGCCGCGCAGATATTCGTCATCCGATAGTTGAACCCGATGGCGTCATGCCAATACTCGCGATTGGCGGCCAACCCCTGACCGCGCAAATGAAGCGCGCGGTCATGAAGGGCCTTGTCGGGCGTCACGACCATTCCGCCTTCTCCGGTGGTGATCGTCTTGTTGCCAAAAAAACTGAATGTGGAGATGTCGCCAAAGCTGCCGACATGCTGTTCGCCGACATATGTTCCGATTGCCTCGGCGCAGTCTTCAATGACATGCAGGTCTTTCTCTCTTGCGAGAGTCATAATTGCGTGCATATCGCAGGCCCCGCCATATAGGTGGACCGGCACGATTGCGCGGGTCTTGGACGTTATTTTCGCAGCCATATCCGGAACGGAGACCTGCCAGGTCTCGGGATCGCAATCCACGAACACCGGCGTCGCGCCCGTGTAAACCACGGCATTCGCCGTCGCGACATAGGTGAGCGTTGGTACCAGAACCTCGTCACCAGGCCCGATCCTCAAAGCCTCAAGCGCCAAGTGCAACGCGACGGTTCCATTGCAAACACCCGTTGCATGGGGAACCATCACGCGCTTGGCAAAAGCCTGCTCAAACTCGGGGATGTATTTTCCCTTGGAAGAGATCCAAGTCGACCGCAAACAATCCAAAACATTGGCTTCCTCACGTGCCCCTATGTCTGGCGCATAAATTGGGATGAAGCTCATTCTGTGGAACCTTGGCCAAGTCGTTGTGTCCATTGCTCGCTGAACAATGGCGCAAAATTCGAAAGCGGCGCAGTTTCACCAGACTCCACGTTGACAACTTCCATGTGAGCTATTTCCTCGGTCCGCATGGGACCCGTCAAATAGGATAGAGCGCCTGAAACGTCGCGCGCCTCTCGAATGCGGCTCGGGTGAAAAACTCGGTCGGACACCCTTGGTACAATGCGCTCGGCCACTTCATTCCGAACGAAGAACGCGTTGCTGCCGACACTGTTTGTGCCAAGCAGTTGATACCCTTTCTCATTCGCCAAATGCTCCAGCGCCTTGGGCGACGCTCCAAAGAACAGATTCGAGAAGTGTGCTTTCGTACGCTCGAAGTCCTTGCGATAGGGCACAGTTACCGCCGCCACATCCCCAAAAACCGCATTGGTTTCGACAACTACGATTACCGGGTTCACGACAGTGATTGCCTCCCAGACCCAGTAATCGTTGCCATCAATGTCGATGCTGAGAAGCCCAACCTCACCCGCAAATCCGGCTTCCTCGAAAAGCCTATTTATGTTTTCGCAGTCGATGAAGGCATCACGCGCGGTCAGATCATGGCGCCAAGACAGGGCGTCGGACCTA
This sequence comes from Ruegeria sp. AJ12, assembly GCF_056536245.1. Taxonomy (NCBI): domain Bacteria; kingdom Pseudomonadati; phylum Pseudomonadota; class Alphaproteobacteria; order Rhodobacterales; family Roseobacteraceae; genus Ruegeria; species Ruegeria sp. AJ12. The sequence goes on along the minus strand of NZ_JBQFJJ010000001.1, from coordinate 2,788,237 downwards.
ATTTTCTTAATATTCTCCACCGACCCATCGATCACCAGCCCACGCCAGTTGCGGTTCTGCAGGAGGAAACGGGTATTGCTCTCGCGATAGTCTTCAACGCCAAATTCGATGAAACTCTCGGGCAGATCGCCAACCTGATGAACGATCCACTCGAGTATTCCATCTTCGCCCCATTGTGAAAATGCGGTGAACTCTACGTCCGACAAGCACGAAACGCGGTCAACACTGCGGACCTGTCGGGAAGCAATCTGCCCCAGCAGCAACCTGTCTCGCGCAAGCTCCTGGCAAAAGGAGTTAGTGCGTCGACGTTTCTTTTTTCGAAAGTATGCCATCTCTACTCTTTCGCCAAAGGTCCGGCTGGCTTGCCGATCACCGTTGTATGGGGCGGGACATCTTTTGTCACGACGGCACCGATCACCGCTCTCTCGCGAATGATCAATGGATTGGATTCAACACCCTGCTTGACCATCATGCCAGTGCCCAAGAAGGCAAAGTTACCAATATACACGCGACCACGGCAATAGACGGCAGGCGGAACGTCAAATAGGCCCCTATGGCGCAATTATGGCAAGCATAAGAATTCATGTTCAAATGGAAGAACTTCCCGATTTTCGTATCTGAGGTGATGATCGAGTTCGTGCAGAACAATGCTCCTTCGCGGATAGTGTTGTTGTCAAGAATTTCCGCGGAACGCGCCAGAATCTGTCGGGGAACAGCACCGTTTTCAATTGCATTTTCTGCGATCTTCTTAGCAGGATCGGATTGGTGCTCGCAACACTGAAGCTCTTCGTTTCAGCGGGTGGTTGCCAAAAAACGCTCTCTCAGAAAACACGCACTATCCGTTCATTTTATCCATTCGGGTGTCTATGCACATAAGTCGATGTCACTTGCGTTCGACAATGCACTGCTGAACATCCTGGCTACGGTGTGGGCCGTTCCGAGAGAATGCGGAAACCAAGTGTTCTTGTTCGAAGGGAAGGCAACGAAACTGACGGACTGTTGAAGGACGTAGTGCAACCGTTGGAAATCTGGGCGATCAACAAAGTCTCGGTCAAAGATCGTCAATGGAATGGTTCCATGTATAGGGTCCGAAATGCGGGTGAGTGCCTGCGGGTGCGATAACCCTAGCATGTAATACTCCTACTCAAACGCACTTAACCTTTCGGAAAGGTGATGCGACGTTACGGATGTGTCAACCTTGGATGCCGATCGGATCAAAGTGCCTTAGTCATCGGTTATTGTGCGCGATTTCCGATGTGTCCCGCGATCCGTGAATTCAGGCTAATTGAGATTTTGCACGTGCAGCGAATGGCCGGTCTAGGTAGGCTGAACTGCGGCGCCGGAGATATTGCCGAAGGTCCGGTAATGGGATGTACCGGCTGCTTCACCCAGCAGGTTAGGCTCTGCCTATTTCTGCAAACTGGAGAAGTAGCATGGCGAAGAAAGACTTTGATGAGCTGATGTCGGTTGGCATCGATATTGGCAAGGACACATTCCACATTGTGGGTTTTGATCTGTCTGGGCAGCGGGTTCTGCGCAAGCAGATCAAGCGACTGGCGTTGGCGGCGACGTTCGAGAAGCTGCCGCGCTGTATCGTGGGCATGGAGGCATGCCTGAGCGCCCACTTTGTCAGCCGGACACTGCGCGAGATGGGCTTCGAGCCCCGGATCATCCCGGCGATCTATGTGAAGCCGTTCAATAAAGGTCAGAAGAACGACTACAACGATGCAGAGGCAATCGCCGAGGCCGCGCTTCGGCCTAATCTCCAAGCCGTGTCTGAGAAGAGCCAGGATCAGCTCGATCTTCAAGCGCTTCACCGGGTCAGATCACGATTAGTGTCTCGCCGGACGGCAACGATCAATCAGATCCGCGCCTTTCTGATCGAACAGGGCATCACAGTGCGCAAAGGTCTACGCGCCCTGAAGAGCTCATTCGAAACTATCCTTGAAGAACGCAAGGATGAAATATCGCCACGCATGAGACGCATTTGATCGCGGTCGAGACTTTGCGGCCTGGGTCGGACTTGTGCCCCGACAATACAGTACCGGGGGACGAACGGTACTTGGACGCATATCGAAGCGCGGCAGTAGGTATCTGAGGATGCTGTTCGTTCAGGCCGCCAAGATCATCATGATGAGACCGCACCGTTGGCCGGACTTCGGCTTCGGCGAGTGGTTGACTCGCGCTTCAGAGCGCATGCATCGAAACAAGGCTGCTGTCGCGCTGGCTAACAAGCTCGCGCGAATGGCATGGAGCATTCTGAGGCACAAAACGGCGTTCGACGCCCCGAGAGATGAGGTTGCTGACGGTATTTGAGAACCTGAGGCAACCCAAAGGAGTTCGCGATAGATCGAAAGCATGGAACGGAAAAACTACGCCCCCAGAATCTGACGGCCCAAATGGTCAACACCGACCTGTCCGCTAATGAGATCACGGTGCGAGCGTAACCCCAACAAGGCCACGACCCGCGTGTCGATCAACAGGCCGGATACATATGAGCGACTTCCGAGAACATGCTAGAAATCATTTGCGAACAGCAGCCGGTACATACATTTGGGCCGTCAGCAAGCCGCCAGCGGCTTGCTAATCGCAGTGACAAACCAAGATCAGTGTCGCGATCAAGACCATTATTACCGCGACGCTCTGCGGATCGAAATGGGATCCCATGACAGGGAACGCCATCCAGCTCAGATTGCTCATGGCGTGGAACAGCGAGGTTGCGAACACGCTCTGGCCGCCGTGGACGAAAAGCCAAAGGATGATGATTCTGCGGGAGATCGTGCCGACGGACCACCACGCGATCCATTCCCACGTGCGCCCTGCCTGCGACAGGGGAATGATGTGCCACAGGACGGTCGCGACACCAAGAATAGCACCGGCAGCAAGCAAGCCATGCGAGACATAAAGCGCGCGCGCGGCGTAGCCCGTCCAACCGAGTTCCTCGACCGTCGCCGCAAACAGAAACAGTGCAAACAAAACTAGTAGTTTGCCCGGATCCAACTGAAGGGCTGGCAGGTCTTGCCCCGTTGCGAGAAGCCAGACGCCAGATAGGACCATCACCAATGGCATCGTACCAACTGCGACAACCCATGCCCATGGCCGCATCGCAGTGGCGTCAACGGACCTTCTCCAGAATCGTCTGAGCGCCTGAACTCCGCCGAAACGCAGAACCAGAACGGAGGCCGCCATGGCTGGAGCAACCACCATAAGTGAGCTTAGCGGAAGCGTAGGTAACACCCGAATATCGGTCAGTGTGCCAAGTGCCCAAAAAGGAAGGCTCACGACGCCGGTTAGGACGAAGAACACAAAGGGGCTTGCGGGTGTCATCGCGGGCTTAGTCTGCCACGGGCTGCTTCAACGGGAGCACGTAGAGTATTAACTCATAGGCGACGCCCTTGGACCTGCCGATCTTTTGGAAGCCACAAGATTGAAGCAAACGGTGCGACGCTTTATTTGGCACATCAACGGATGCAACCAGCTTGGAAAGGCAAAGGGTATCGCGAGCATGGTCGATCACGGCGGCCAAGGCGCGGTGGGCCAACCCTTGCCCCCAAAATCGGGGGCCAAGCGCAATGGTTGGCTCAATGCCACCCGCCAGCTCTGGAATATCTTCAAGAGGGCCAGTCACTGGCATCAGGCCGACGATGCCCGCGATCTCCTTCGTCTCCGTTTCAATCACCCACAGTCCCAGACCTTCCGGGTCGCGACTGTTGCTGTCTGCAAGGAATGCTGCGATTTCGGGTGGCGTCAGAATCTTGTCATCACAGAGAAATCGTTGCACTTCGGGCGTCGTCAAGAGGGTCAGTAGCTGCCCAGCATCCACCTTTGTTACCGGACGTAGGCAGTTTGATCCACATGGCAATACCGTCTTCACTGCGCAAACTCCTCCGCCGTGAATTTATCCGTTGTACACGCCCGTTGGAATGGGCGCGCACTTTGTCAGGATGTGGCTTTCGGCAAGGAGGGATCGCTGCCCCACTCCGCCCAGGATCGATGGTACACCCGTACTCGTGGGACCCCTAAAAGACGCAGCGCAACGTAGCTGTGCGACGAAGCGAGGCCATTCTGGCAATGCATGATCAAATTGCTCTCAGGCGCAATACCGTGGCGTTCGAAATGCGCCATCAGCGCATCGGCGGGCAGGAACTTTCCATCCTCGTCGAGGTTCTTCGACCAAGGCACATTCAGAGCCCAAGGGATATGACCCTCATCAAACATATGTGTTGGACGGACATCGATAAGTACCGCATCCGGTGCGCCGTGATGCTCTAAGACATCTTCGGCCGTTGCATGGCGCCGGGGGCTCGGTGCAGCCTGGAAAATGGCGTTTTCTGGTATTGAGACTTTCGTTGAATTCGGTCCGCCAGCGACTTGCCACGCCGTCCACCCACCATTCAGAATGGAGACATTCTGATGCCCGAGATATTCAAGGAGCCAAAACATGCGAGCGGCGTGAAATCCGCCGCGATCATCGTAAACCACGACGATGCTGTCTGCATCTATGCCAAGGTTGCCAATAATGGCTTCGATCTCTTGGACTGATCGAAGGGATCCGTCGATCGGGCTGTGGGGCGCGACGACAGCGTTCGGGTCCAGATGAACTGCTCCGGAGATGTGACCAGCCTCATAGGCGTCACGAGTGCGAACGTCGACCACGACCAGACCGATATCGCCATGCGAAGTAGCACTTTCAACGACCGGCGAGATCGCGGCGATCAAGTCCGCAGCCTCAGTGAGCAGGCCTGGGTTGGCGTACTGCGTTGCCTGTGCAAATCCGAGCTGCGGTAGAGCGATGACAGTCAGACTGGCTGACAAGACACCGAACGAACGGCGGGTAAGATTGGTACTCATCCTTTTCTCCTTGGGTTTTCTTCAGCCTGGCATCTCAACGAGACGCAGATAGGGGACCGGAGCCTTCCATCCCTTGGGAAAGCGCTTGGCGGCCTCGTCATCCGATACCGACGGTACGATCACCACGTCTTCGCCTTTGGCCCAGTTCGCCGGTGTCGCAAGTTGGTGGCGCGCAGTCAGTTGAAGGCTGTCGATGGCGCGCAACACTTCGTTGAAATCCCGACCCGTTGTCATCGGGTAAGAGATTGTCAATTTGATTTTCTTATCCGGTCCAATCACGAACAGCGTGCGTGCCGTTGCATTGTCCATCGCGGTGCGCCCCGATGCCGCGTCACCTGCGTCCGCCGGCAGCATGTCATAGAGTTTCGCTATCTTTAGATCGGCATCCCCGATCAGCGGATAATTTGGTGCATGACCTGTAGCGGTCCGAATATCATCGGACCACCTGTTGTGATCTTCGACCGGATCAATCGACAGGCCGATCAGCTTGACACCGCGGCGGTCGAACTCGGGCTTCGTGCGGGCCATCACACCAAGTTCAGTCGTGCAGACCGGCGTGAAATCCTTCGGGTGGGAAAACAAAACGCACCAGTTGTCTCCGACCCAATTGTGGAAATGGATCATCCCTTCCGTCGAGTTGGCCAGAAAGTTTGGTGCTTCAGAGTTGATTGAAAGCGGCATAATAGCTCCTTCTTTGGCATTGGACGATACGGCCCGTACGGCCCGCTTCGCCTCGGGCTTAACCCGGCGAGCCATTCAACTCCTGAAGGAAAGCTGAAAGAAACCTGAAGGCTGGATTGCGCTATTGAAATGATAGCGCTTGGTCTGAAGTAGCTCAGACGGCCATAAGCTCTTTGTCGAGATCCCTGAATGCCGGAGCCGCAGTCACGCGGCGAAAACTACTCTCCTGACCAAGGATGCAAGCATGCCGCCAGCCACGAAGACCAAGAAAGCGAAGTCGTTCTATCGCCGAAGACACATCCCCAATCTCCGCAAAGGCAAGAGCGCGGTTGTACTCTAGCGGAGAGTCGTGATGCGTCACGCTCTCGACGCTGGATAACGCGGCACGATGGTCACCGAGCATCGCGAGAAGAGGGCCGAGCGTGTAGAGCGCTCTCATGGAATGGGGATTGAGGGACAACTCCGATTGTACCTTGCGCAGTGCACGCTCGGAATGCAAGCGCGATCGGTAGACGTCGGATGGGACCAAAATACGCGCAGCGAGAAAATCGGGTTCAAACTGCTCTGGAGCAAGCGTCGCAGCACGAATGGCTAGTGCAGCGGCGGCCCGGCTGTTTCCCATTGTGTAAGCAAGTTTTGCCGCGTCAAGATGAATGTCTGCGTCATCGCGCCCAAATGCCAATGCGGTTTCCAACGAGCGCAAACCTGGCTCGACCCACCCAATGGCAATTCTGGCGGAAGCGTCTGCCAGATAACCCCTGGCGCTCGTGGGATCGAGCCGGATCGCAGCACCAGCTTCCTCAAGCGTCCAATCCAAAAGCATGGCGCCATCAGACCAGTAGATGTGTCGTTTCAATAGTGCTTCTGCATGGAGAGCACGTATTTCTGCATTTTCAGGGGCCGCCACTGCTGCCTGGGCCGAAAGATCAAAGTACGACCTAAAGTCGCCCTCTCCGCCGCGTTCAAAGCATTCTCGCGCTTCGAGGCTTAGAGTATAGGCGTCCAACGATAAGATGGGGCAATCCCGAGGCTGGTGAGACACTCCTTTGTCGTCTGTAGTTTGTTGAAAAGGCACGTTCAGGCGGTAACCGCCGCGCGCAACGGTTGCGATAAGATTGCGGTTTTTGAGCACGCGACGCAATTCCGAGACAACCTGTGTCAGGCTTTCATCACTGACGACCACATGCGGCCAAACCCGGTTCAGCAGCGCATTGCGCTCTACAACCTTTCCGTCAGCGTCGACAAGAACCTGCAATAGCCTTATCGCGCGTGGCGAAAGCTGCTCTGAATGATTGCCTCTTAGTGCGGTCCTGGCGGCCAGATCAATCAGCCAGCCATCGATACAAAGTTTCATGAAAACACCAATGATAACGTCACGAACCAAAAACCAAAATAATAGCCGCGGATTGCGGGTTGGAAAACCATTCTCCGCAGACAAACACATAGAAGTGATTTGATGCGCTATTGGCTCAGACTGGATAGGGACCGAAAGGCATCGATCACGAAGTTTGCGGTGTCCTCCCCGTGTTTATCAAATGTATCGCGAAACCTTGCATCGCCGTCATACATATCAGCCAGTGCTCCCAAGTGGCTTGCATCGCACGGATAGAACCACCGATTGATCAGATCGGCATAAGCCCTCGCAAGCCTCGACGCTTCGACACCCTTTGTTGAGGCGTTTGCTCGGGCAAGTTCAGCAAAGCCTTTGCAAAGCGCCTTGTGCTCCTTGTGATATTGCGCCCAATCCGCCTCAGTGTAGTTGGCGCTGCGCTTTGCCGATGTTGTCCAGGCCTCACTTTCGCTCCAGCGTGTCTTAGCTTCATCTTCGAACTGAGACGGGTCGAACCCGCCGAAGAGCGTTGTCATATCCAAGTTTTTTCGTGTATTGCGGTCGATCAGAGCCAGCGCTTCATCAATGCCGCGGATCAATGCCTCGTTTTGGGCGATCTGATCGGTGACCGCCTGCCGTTGCGCGAGAAGAGCCGCCCTGCGGTCAAACGACGGGTCGTCTAAAAGCTGCGTTATCTCATCCAATGCGAGACCAAGCGTGCGATAGGTCAGGATCTGCTGAAGCCGCAACACGCTGTCTTTGTCGTATAACCGTCGGCCTGATCCACCGCGCATGGCTGGTTTGAGCAATCCGATCTCGTCGTAGTGATGCAGCGTGCGCACCGTGACACCGGATTGCTCGGCTAACTGTCCAACTTTTAAGAGTTTGATTCGTGACATGGTTCAATCGATACGACCTCACGCCACGTGAGGTTCAAGACTTATTTCGCCATTGGAGAGCGATAGAATGGAACAGAGTTATTGACCTGACCACCAATTGCCTTGCTTCCGTCCGTCGTCGATCTGTTTACAACGCCGTATTCCAGCTTCACTAGTCGAATACCACGCACTTGAACGGCCACTGCCGCCAGGCTCTCGCTGGCGCACTGCGGATATGGCCAATGAAAACTCTTCCTCGCCCGATCTCCTTCTGTTGGCAATTGGGAGCGCAGGTTGGAAAATTGGTCGGTTCTCCTGGCAATAGTTCTGTCTTACAGATTGTGAGTTCATCTCGCTCTTGCAGCGAATGTCAGCAAAGCGGGCTGCGCCCGCAGAATTTCTATGTCGTGCTGAATGTCGGTAAAGGGCCGGTTAGTCTTGATGGTTATTTAGCCGAGCTGCAGAAGCTGCAGCCGACAATGACCTCAAGTTCCAAATGTTCTCGGGTTTTTGCAATTATAAGATTGGTCATTCTGTTTCTGACGACCTTGCCCATAAATTGATATCTTCTTCCGAACTGATTTCATCGATCTTTTTCAACTCGTCAGAACTGAAGTCGAGATTATCAACAACGCCTACGCAGTCGACGATCTGTTCCGGCCGAGACGCGCCGATAAGTGCGGTGGTCACGCGCTCACCTCTGAGCACCCAGGCCAGAGCCATTTGCGCCAGAGTCTGACCACGAGCTTCGGCCATGTCGTTCAGAGCACGGACACTTGCCAGAGATCGCTCGTTAATCATGTCATCGAGCAGCGACTTTCCTTGTGTGGCACGGCTGCCATCCGGAATATCGCGCAGGTATTTCGACGTAAGAATGCCTTGTGCCAGGGGCGTGAAGGCAATCGATCCTACCTCAAGATCGTCAAGGGTATCGAGCAAACCGTCCCGCTCCACCCAACGGTTGAGCAGATTGTAAGAAGGCTGGTGAATCAGACAAGGTGTCCCAAGATCGTTGAGAATCTTCACCGCCTCGCGCGTGCGTTGGGAGTTGTAGCTCGAGATACCTGCGTAGAGCGCGCGACCCGACCGTACGATATGATGCAAGGCACCCATTGTCTCTTCGAGCGGCGTGTCGGGGTCAAAGCGGTGGGAATAAAAGATGTCGACATAATCAAGCCCCATGCGCGCGAGTGATTGGTCACAGGACGCAATCATGTACTTGCGCGACCCCCATTCTCCGTAAGGTCCCGGCCACATGTCGTAGCCTGCTTTGGAGGAAATGATCAGCTCATCCCTGTAACCCGCGAAATCCGTTTTGAGGATCTCGCCAAATGCCTCTTCGGCTGAACCGGGTGGTGGACCGTAGTTGTTCGCCAGATCAAAGTGAGTGATCCCATGGTCGAACGCTGCACGACACATGGCGCGCTTGTTTTCGTGCGGTGAGTCTGCGCCGAAATTGTGCCACAGCCCCAAGCTGACAACAGGGAGTTTTATACCGGACCGCCCACATCGCCGATACACCATCCGCTCGTAGCGGTCCGACTCAGGGGTGTACGGCATGGGTTTTGGCTTTGGCGGTCGTTGAGCTTTGGTCATGCGCACATAATCAATGGATTGTTGGGCCTGTCAAACGGATCACCTCCATTAAGATCGACACGAGTTTCAGCGCTTCCAGGTTGGGTGCTCATGGTTAGTCTTACTTCAAGCACTAAAGTCTTACGATTTGATCGATTGCATTCGGTACCGCCGCATAGACGCCGCGAAAGTCTGCAAAGCGAGCTGCAACCGCAGCATCAATATGGCGGGTTGGATGTCGGCTCTGGGCCGCCATCACCGCGCCAACTGGCATTTAGCCCAACATGCTGCGGGGGCCTCAAAGGCGGCAGAGAGCCCTGTTGCCCCGTTTACGATTTGCGTCCGAACGGCAAAAAACCGAGCGATGCTTTGTCAGTGATGAAGGTAGCTAGTTAAGAATATCAGCTATGGCACCTATCAGATTCAACACCTCGTGCGTCTCTTGGTTCACCTGATAAACATAGTCTCCAGCACGCACATAGTAGCCGTTTCGCCGCAGTCCATATCGGCTGGGATTGTCGATGCGCACATACCCATCGTAGATGTAGTCCCCAACCCGATATCGTTTTACTTGACCTGGCGGCACGCATGGAGTTGCTTTTTTGGCCAAGCCAGGTGGACAGTGTCCCGCCTTCGATTTCACGAGAACAGGCCGCACTGCTGTATGTGAATCGATAAGTTGTCCAAGCCCAAGGGTCTGTAAGTCAAAACGCGCACCCGCAACCGGCGCAGTCTGAATGGCAGATAGTGTTGCTGCGATTACTAACGTTGTTTTCATCTTTGGGGCCTCATTTGCCTTCAAATTCTAAGTATGCTTCCGGTCACGGTGTGCCTAACCCATAGGCGGAGACTGGCTTGCGGCTGGTATCTTCTGATCTGATGCGATTGTGCGTTTGATGCGTCATCCCCACCTAGCGACCTTCCAAACCGTCAAGTTAAAAGGGAGCAATCGAACGGTCGCGCGACCGGAATTCATCTGTTTTTATTCCGTAAACAATATTAACCGAACATGAACAGCATATTCTCGGTGCGTTCAACCACGCTGAGTCATAGTCCCTGAATTGGATCGAACGACATGTGTATCGTTTGACGAAAACAAGGGGAACAACATGGTCAAGCCTGCCTTTGTGACTAAAGACTGTGGCACACCAGCTGCAATGCAGACCTCCGGCAAAGCTGCCGACGAGCGTCTGCAAACCTTGATCAATTCGAACAGTGGTCGCTTCCCTCCTATCGAAAATGCACTAATCGAGATCACCAAAAGCTTGCGGCTCTCCGAGGCTCGTCAGAACGCCTGAAGGCAGATCAGTTGACCCCCCCGAACAATTCTCGATATTCACCCTAAACATCAGAATTGTCCCCCGATCCCACCCCATCATTTGGGGTGGGATTTGTTTTGGACGGGTGACATTATCAACAGAAGACGAGTTTCAGCTTCAAAAATCGTCAAAACATCCATGGACGCGCCTGCGGTCGGCACGCCCAAAGTGTAGATCAACAAGGACCTAAAGGCTTCGGGTTATAATCCCAAAAGGGCTTTGACCTGTTCTTCGACGGCGTCAGTTACAGGTTTGTTGGCCGCCGCTTCCAAGGCTTCGCGTTCTGCCAGGTCCTGTTCTTCAACAAGCTCTGTCAATTCTTCCACCTCTTCGACCGCGTCATTGTAATCGATGGCAGCCTGTCTTTCGTCGTTCAGGTCTTGCGCTTCATCAATTGAGGCCTCCAAAGCGGCCTGAGCCTCTTCAAGCTGCGCTTCGATATCGGGATCTGTTCCGCCTGCGTCAGCCAAGGCCTGTTCAAGCTCTTGTACTTTGTCCCGGTTTTCTTGAACTTCAGTCAGCGCAGTTTCCAAATCATCTTCGATATCTTGCAACGGGCGCTCCGGTGGCTCCAGCCCTGCTAAAACCTCTAGCTGCTCGACCAGATCCTCACGCAAGGGTTCACCGGCCAACACCGTGTCTCGGTAGGTGGCTATTCTGCCAACGCGCGAATTCGGCGCAGCATTGGCCAGTGCAGTGGGGCTGGCGTTGGCCGCATTCAGCGCGCCCAGTTCCGATGGATGGGCACCAAGCAACGCGGCCATACGATTGCCCTTGGCACGAGATACGGGGCGCTTTGACTCGTCCACAATGACCGTCTGCGCTGAGGATTTTGGTGCCTTGGTCTTAAGGGTCCCGTGCGTTTTGTTAGCACCCGTCGCGGCGGCTTCTGTTCTACGGGCTTTCTTTTTCCCACTGAACAGATCTTTCAGAGAGAACCCACCGCCTTTTTTCTGACCAACCCCAGCAGAGCGAGACTTTGTTTTTCCTGCCCCGGATTTTCCGGCCTTGCTTCCGCTGGCACCCTTGCCAACCGCGCCGTGATCTCCGCTAGATCCCTTCGCCCCGTTGCCGTTTCCACCGCCATTACCGTTGCCGTTCCCACCGCCGTTGCCATTGCCGTTTCCGCCGCCGTTACCATTGCCGTTGCCATTCCCACCACCATTGCCATTGCCTTGTTTGGCATAAGCAAAATCAGGAGCTGCAACAGTGGTCACAATGGCCGTCGAACCTAAAAGGGCAATCGCTATTGTCGAGGCTTTCAACAGTCCGCACTTGGTCATGTTCATCTCAATCTCCTATAGAATTCACAGCAACAGCTATCGAAAAACAGAACTTAGACACCGTGTCCTGGCCGTTTGATCCGTGTTCGACTCAACTACGCTGGATTTCATTTAACCTGAGCGCGCTTGAACGCAGGGCTAACTGCTTGTTCATCGCCGGTTCACATCCGGCCCTGTAGTCTCGGCCCAAGAGTATGAGGGTTCTATGCAGACCAAAGCTTTATTGTTGGTTGCAGCGTTGCTGAGCGCCTTGTCCGGAGGACAAGCGGCGGCGGATGCACGCGAACTCAAACAGTCTGAACTGCGCATGGCAACTCTGTCGGGAAGCGCAATCCGGTTGAAACGCGTCATCAAAGGTGTGGAAAAAGCCATCGGTGGGACACCCGTTGATGCACGCGCCTTCCAAGCCGACAAGATTTACTATCGCATTCTGGTCAAGAAGCCGGGCGGAAAGATCGTCAGCGTGATTGTGGACGCCCAAACCGGCACCGTCGTGTCGAACAATTCAAGCATCGGGCGCGAAATCTCCGAAGCCGCCAAAACCAATAACAGTGTTGGTCAAAGCGTTTCTAACACCGTTGCAAACGGCAACGGTGGCGGAAACGGCGGTGGAAACGGCAACGGTGGCGGTAACGGCAACGGCGGTGGAAACGGCAATGGCAATGGCGGTGGAAACGGCAACGGCAACGGCAATGGCGGTGGAAACGGCAACGGTAATGGCGGTGGAAACGGCAACGGTAATGGCGGTGGCAATGGCAACGGTGGCGGTAACGGCAACGGCGGTGGAAACGGCAATGGCCGATAAAAAATAGAGTGAAGCTGACCGAATTTTAACTATAGTCTCCGGATATGCGAATTCTCCTTGCTGAAGATGAACCCCAGCTTTGTGAACAAGTCAAAAAGCTTCTGGGCTCCGAGGGCCGCGTGGTCGACGTGGCAAACAATGGTACGGATGCCCTGCATCTTGGGTCGACTGAACCTTATGACATGATTATCCTCGACATCGGCCTGCCCGAACGCGACGGTATCTCGGTCCTGCGGGAATGGCGTAACGCGGGCGTCAAAACCCCGGTCTTGATCCTGACGGCCCGAGATGGCTGGAGCGAACGTGTCGACGGTCTGGACGCGGGCGCAGATGACTATATGACAAAGCCATTTCACATGCCTGAACTGGCCGCACGGGTACGGGCGATCTTGCGCAGGCAAAGCGGTCAGCTGAACCCTGTAATCGAAATGGGGGATGTGGTGTTAGATACCAGAAACGGTCGGGTCAGCGTCGGAGGCATCCCGGTCGATCTGACTGCGCAAGAGATCGCGGTGCTCACTTATCTTGCGCATAATATCGGTCGGATGGTGTCGCGTACAGAATTGTCCGAACACATCTACGAATATGACGGCGACCGGGACTCCAACACGATCGCTGTATTCGTTACGCGTCTGCGCAAAAAACTGGGCTCTGATTTGATCACAACCGTCAGGGGACGGGGCTATATGATTGATCCTGCCTAATGCTGTCGTTACGCCAACGGGCCTTGCTCGGAGGTATCGCCTCTGGTGCGTTGTCTGTAGGCGTTGGTACGCTGGTGGTGTTTTCCTATATCAATACGCGCGTCCTGGATCAGTTCGACCTTGCGCTGCAAGACCATCATACGCAAGTTGTCGTTGGCCTAAGTGCGACTACGGATGACCCTGAAACCTTGCGGCAGTTTGTATTCGACCCGGCCTATGGTACGCCCTACTCAGGGCGGTATTGGCAAGTAACAGACGGTACTGGCGCCATCTATACCTCTGCCTCGCTTTTTGACGAAACGATTTCCGAACCTCCGCGCGCAAGTGGCGAAACAATCATTTGGAACACTACAGGTCCGGACAACGAGGCCGTTCGCAGCGTCTATCAAAAAATTACGTTCGAAGACGGAACGGAGTGGGGTGTAACTGTCGCCGAAAGCAGGAACCAACTGATCAACGAACGCAGTGCCGCACAAAGATACCTGCTCTCGGTTTTCGGATTGATCGGTTTGATCGGAGTGGCCAGTTCGCTTTTGTTGATGTCCGCCATTATCGGCCCCCTCAGGAAGTTGCGTGCCGATGTCGCTCATCGCTGGGATCGGGGTGATGAACTGGTGCCCGCAGACTACCCGGACGAGGTATCGCCTCTGGTAGAAGACCTCAATAAACTGCTGCATCGAAACCGAGAGATCGTCTCCGGTTCGCGAAGGCAGGCAGCGGATCTGGCGCACGCTCTGAAAACGCCGACAGCCATCTTGCGAAACGAATTGGCAGATCTGTCTGACGCCGGCGTACACACAGAGCCTGCGGAAGAGGCGTTGTCTCGAATTGACGCTCAGCTTGGCCGTTCGCTCGCGCGCATGCGTGCTTCAAACACTGGAGAGCTAACCCATTCTAGGACAGACCTGTCGAACTCGATCGAACGACTGTCCCGGCTGTTCTCGGTTATGGCGGAACGCGAGGGAAAAACGCTTATTTCAGATTGTGAGACCGGTCTTCACGTCCGAATTGACCCTCAGGACATCGAGGAAGTAATCGGAAATCTCCTCGATAATGCACTCAAGTGGAGCCGAAAAACATTCCAAATCACAGCAAAGCGCACAGATAGGGGTATCGAAATTTGCGTTGAAGATGACGGGCCTGGAGTCCCAGAAGACCAAAGGCTTGAGATTCTTCGTTCCGGCAGTCGCTTGGACACTTCTGTAGAGGGAACTGGTTTGGGCCTCTCTATTTGCGTGGATTTATTGGCCGCCTACGGCGCGAAGTTAGAACTCGGAACATCGAGACGTTTAGGTGGCTTGGTCTCCGAAGTGAAGATAAGCAAGTGAGTAAATCGCATTGCTTTATTCCGCGGACCTTCATGGCGCATCTCCCTCTTTTTTTGCAATCCATTTTCTGGATTAGCTGCAACACCAAATCGGTCGTTGGTGCGCGCGCGGCGAAGTTTCGCTTTGTCCGCATTTCGCGAGTTCAGGCAGCATTTGAGTTTGTGCTCGCAGCGAACGGCAGGTTCGACGGGCCGCGCCGCAGCATGGAGACTATGGTATGAAGGTCCGGAAAGGGCCGTCATCATCGACATGATCCGAGCATGGCCGGAGGATGCTGCGGTCGCTCCGATGGTCATGAAGAGCCCTGGCATACCAAACGCTGCAAAGCCGAAGAAAGCGTTCCGCTGCTACGACTTTGGCCCCAACTGCTCTCCGGCCAGCAGCCAACGGTCATCAATGCGAACCAATATGGCAGTGCCACGTCCCGAACCGGACGCTTCCCGTCCTTCAATTTCACCAGTCCAATGAAACTCGAAACTGTAAGCGGCGGCGTCCGCAGTCTCCGCCAGCCAGTGAACGTTCTCGATCCGGTACTCTTCACCCTTTATCGTGTTGAAGTTGTGTTGGTATGCCGCCCTGATCGCCTCTTTCCCCGTATGCAAGGAGCCATTCGAAAAGATCACTATCGCGTCGTCGCTGATGAGCGGCGCAACGGAGTTCCAATCTTGAGTGCCGAGAGCGTGTTCGTATTCTTTTACAAAGGATTTCGCGGACACCATCGGCTCCAATTCTAGTTTTCCCAATCCGCTGTCGATTGCTGCTTTTTTCTGCTTCAAGATGCTCATCTTACCGCGGGGCACTCGCCAGTTGATCGTCTGGTAGGTCCCAAGGCTGCGCCGCATCGCCAAAAACTACGAATGCTGGTGTAAAGTTAGAAGGTTCGTCCATTGTGGCGGCATGTATGTATATGCGCTCAGGAAACCTCGCAGTGCGGCTGGTCATCGGCGAACCACATTGCGGGCAGAAACCGGCGTGGGTGATTGCACCGTTGTCACTTGGGGAAGCAAATTCCCTGATTGTCCCGGAGTATTTGAACTCAACTTTTGGGACCGCGAATGCCGAGGAATGACCACCGCCAGTCGCTCTCTGGCACTTGCGACAATGGCAATTGAACGAGAACTCAATTTCAGCGCGAACTTCATATCGCACGGCGCCACAGGCGCAGCCTCCACGAATAATCTCAGCCATCCTGCTGCCCTTCCAAAAGTCGCCGAAGTTTCGGCATACCGCTCGACCATCCAAATTCGAGAGCTTGCTTTGCCTGGAGTGTGGGAAGTCGTTCATGCACCAACGTCACTAATGAGCCACCCGATTCCTCAGAAAAATGGACAGTTACGCGCGTTTCGCGCCCATCTGTCAGACCAATGTCTTCTTCGCTTTCCCATGTGAACGACAGCAATTTGTCAGGTTCGATAGCTAGGTAATGACCTCGATGATAGGAGACATCTCCGGACTGCGAGATCATCTTGAAGCGCCAGCGACCGCCGATCCTGAAGTCCATCTCGAGGACTTCGGCGCGAAAGCCTTTAGGACCAAACCACTTCTCTATTTTGCGCCTTTCAGCCCAGGCTGAGAATACTTGGCGAACACCCACTGCGTACCAGGCCGAGACTTTGACTTCATCGACATCAGAAGCAGCATCACTGCTCATCAGATTTCTCGCGCATTAGGAACTCGCCCAACGACTCCAGATTGGCACCCCAGAATGCGCCATACTTTTCCACCCAAGTTAAGACCGGTTGGAAGCCTCTTTCGTCCAGTTCGATGTGGTGTTGCCGACCATTCAATGTCCTGCGGATCATGGCTGCTTGTTCAAGCACCCGGAGGTGTTGGGAAATCGCTCCCGGAGATATGCCATGATTTGCACCGAGCTGACTCACCGTAGCCGGTCCATCCAGAAGTCTGTCCAGCATCTCACGCCTGACGGGGTGCGCGAGTGCTGAGAAAGTCGCGTCGGTGCTCACGATATTTCATTCATCTCTAAACTGTTTAGTAATCACTAAACTAACTTGAACGTAAGTCAAGAGGCGTCTGAGCGGAACTCAAACCTGACATTGGGACCAATACTTCAATCGGCAGCAAAGTCCCGCGTTCCCCGCTGTTGACCGGCCTTACAGCCTAGGTCCGTTTAGAGCCCAAACCGACCGATGCTGCGAGGTGCACGAACGACGGCTCTCGGCCCAACCTAAAGTGTCCAGTCCACCTTTAATCCAACGGTTCCATCTGAGCGCAACAAGGTCAGCTTAAGAGCAGGGTCGCCAGATCGCACGCTGACACCATCGAAAGGTGCCAGAAGCTCCCGAACGGAGTCCGCATTTGGTACTACTACTTCGCAACGGCCCAAAGTTGCGAGCTTGGGGGCTTGCCGATCCCCTACCAACCCGTCAGTACGTTTGATTGGCGGTGTACCCCCAGGCGTGCGAAACACGAATGGTAGCGATGGATCAAGGCTCGCTTTTGCAACGGGGATACTTACCCCTTCTGGCAAGAAGGGCGCAAAATAAGGTGTCGTACCGCCGCTTTGGTTTTCAAAGGGTGACAATCCACGCCATGAAATTCCAATCGGTGAACCGTTACCGCGGGCTCTTGATGATAGCGTGATAGCCTCGGTCTCATCGCTGATTTCGCTGCCATCGAGCCACAACAACTCAATGAAAACGTCATCCAGACAGGCACATAAATTGCTTGTTCCTTGCCCGGGATGGACCCGTCGGTAATTCACCCTGAGGTCAGCATCCTCCATCATCTTCGTGGCCGTTTTTTCGTCCGCTACTACCAGAAAGAGATGATCAAGTTCGGCGGTTCCGGAACCCAAAGATGATGGCATAACAAGTGTTTCCAATCCCAGATACTTTTCCCACCAAATACGTAGCGGACGTTGCGGTTCTTTCAACAAACGGCAGTTTTATCCGCAAAGCGGCCCGTGACGAGGATACCGAAACCGGTTACTATCGCATCATCCCGCTCATGCCCGCTGCGACGTGAGCACTTTCCCGGCCAGCGCGTCGACCGGCGCGCTGGTTTTCGGCAGTATCAGGTATCAGCCCGATTTAGACCTGTCGTTTACAGATCGTTTCAAGTGGCCAACGGCAGGCATCCCCGTTAAAAAGATCAATATGAACTTTTCTGATGTATGGGAGGTTTGACGTGGGTATTGAAAACTTGAAGGAGTATGCTCGTCGTTACGCCGCAGATCCAGAACTGCGCGCCAAAGCCAAAGAAATCGGCGCCACGGATCTGGACGGTCAGATTGCGCATGCAGCATCCGTGGGTTTAAATTGGACCAAGGAAGACATCGTTTCTTTCCAGGAAGAGTTGCAAGCCGATGGCGAGCTTGGCGAAGATGATCTGGAAAAAGTTGCCGGTGGGGTTGTGACCACCACGGCCGCTGCGGCGGCGGTTGCTGTGACAGCGGCAGCTGCCGCGGCGGTTGGGACTGCGGCTGCCGTTACCAGCACAACAACTGGCAGTGGATGGTAGCAAATTAACGCAACTTTCGGAACTTGCAAACTTTCGAAGCGACCCTCTGGACTTTGGGCCGGACGGTAATTTGTGGAGTGGTAGCGATCCGGGAACTCGCGGTCGCGCATGGCATAACCTTGCGGGTATTCAAAACTGGATGCGCTGACCCAACGTTGGGTGGCTTGGAGAGCCATCCAAAATCGCCACTGGCAGCTCGACCACTGAACGCGAGGATGTTGCAGCTACACCGAAAGCTCCGAGAATCTCAGCAAAACTGCCCGATGACATGGCGCATATCCGCACACGAAATGTGGGCCTAGGTTTGCTCAGTCTCCGGATTTTGCACGCGACTATGCGGAGTTTAAGCTGATCGAAAAGGTCATCGGTGGGGCGGGGGCCGCGTGCGCAAGAAGTCAAAGCTGGTGGACCATACCAGCAAGCTCTTTGCGGAACTGTTTGCCACACTCACCGTGAACCAGCGGGAAACTGTCACCGGCTAGGCGCCTGATCTGATGGCCCACGCGCTCATCAAGGAAATCTCACTTTAACCCTGTGAATCAGACGGGAGATCCGAAGACACGGTGAGCCGCGCCGTGAGATGCATCAACCAAGCCGTTTGCAGGGCAGGCGGCGCGGAACCCTTCATGGTCGTGCCGCGCGTTCGGCAATGCGAGGCACGATAACGTCACCTCAGAGCCATTAACAAAACTTAATCATGGTCCAGTCTAGTATTTCGTATAATAGCTACGATTTCCGATCTGCGGTCTGCGCAAGGAAATGGGACCGCTGGAGCTTCGGGTTTCGGGCATGTGCGGAGGGCTTAGCTCATCGCGGTGTTGGCCGTTGTTGAACACAAAGCAGTCCATTCGGAAGACAATGAGCGATTTTGATTTATGAAGAACAACACTTCACTACTGGCCGTTGCGCAGGTTCGAGATTTGCTGACAAAGCTGGAAAGAAACCTTGGTTTGGCTTCACTGCCAAAGAATGAATTACATCTACTCTATGCTGTTCGTCTGATTGCCGATTACTCTGACGACGATGTCGTTGAAGCAGCTGATCTTCGAAATCACAGCATTCTGCAGGACATGAGCCAGCCTACGTTCAACCGGACGCTGCGGTCCTTGGTCGAAAAAGACTATCTTCAGTTCGCCGACAATTGCAAAGCCAAACGCTACACGCTTGGCCCTATGTCCAAGATGCTACCAATCGACTAGAAATTCCGGGCGGATGTGCCTGAATCGGACGCGCCGGCAAATCCGCCCCGGTGATACACGGAGGGTCAAACCGCTCTCCCCGCGAGCGGCTTGACCCAGCCTTTCTATCAGCCCTGGAAATCACCCACCGATCACCTTCGGGCAGGTAAGGCGTGGACTAAAGGCCCGGGCCGACACTTGATCTGAACCAACATTGCTACAATTGTCAATAAAAGTCATAATGACTAAAATATCTATTTACGGGAAAGAGGTTTGTAAACACCGTTTCCGCTGTTGTGGTTAAGTTTGGCGGCTCTCTTGTCATAGCTGTTGAGGCCTTCAGCTTGTTAAGGTTTAGTGCGGTCTTGCGCTAATCATTGGCTTGTGCATTGCTTCGTGTTCGATACCGTTTGCTGCAGTGACCCGAAAGGCCGGCGTGCTCACGATAATCCCTTGGGTTGTTTTGAGTATGGTGCCCTCATTGCCATATGATCTCTTCATCGCGCACCGATTCGGAGCTTCGTGCCAGACCTAGGAGCCCAACACCCTAAAGAGCAAAGAGAGCTTTTCACCTGTCGATTTTCACTTCTGAAAAAGGACGGGGTTCGGTGCTCTAGGAAACCTAAACCCGCCTGCTAATCCAAGCGCCAAAGGGTTACATACGGAGTTAACACCTCGTTGCCTGCTGAGCGAGGGCAGAGAAGGTCTGAGCTTTTGCGGTAAACCCACGCACGTAACGCAAAGAGAGTGGCCGGTTAGGCCTAGAATACTTTTGATTATTAGGTCGGTGGAGAAGGACTGGCCGAGGGGGTCAAGGCCAGTCCTTTCCGCAGTGTGAGTGGCAGTACTTTGCACCGTTGAATAGGATAATCGCAGGGCAAAAAAAGTCAATATGAATAATAATAATTTAATCTAAAGGTCTCTATTTAAAAATTTTACTTTATTATAAATAAGTTAAGCCAAATTTTTAGTAGTTTTCTGAAAAAAATTTATCTTTTTGATCTGGTTTGAGGCAAGCAAAGGCCGCAAATGCATGCACATGTTTGAGAGGCGAGCTTCGAAGTAAGTGAAGCAGTCTCTCCATGTCCAAGCCATTTTTGGTCGCCTGCAGCCAACCGGTCCGGTGCCAATACAAACCCTGAGTTACAACTGAAATGCCCGTACTACCGGCTTAGACCTCTCGATCAAGTGGTAGCCGGAACGGGGTATGTGCTGAGCCAATGGCGATGCGGACACATTTGGTTTGATCGAACCAGTTCGCTAAGATTAACTCCCTTTAACTTGCTCCTCAATTTGACTTGCTTCATTGTGCAATCGAGAAACGAGCGAAGTGAGCTCTTGCATCGTTTGGCTTAACAATTGGGATCTCTGCAAGGTCGGGCAATCTAGCCAGAATGGCGCAATTGTTTGTGGTGGTTTGGTCGATTGCAATCAGTCAAAACACCTTCGTAGGTCTGTGAGCGCGAATTCACTGCCCGACGCTCAAGCGGATGCCCGGAGTCAGCAAATGAGTTTGCCATACTACAGGATTAAGCCGACTGAACAATCTTCCAAGGCCGCAATTGAGCAGTGGCGCGCATCGCGACGTAACATGTACGATATTGCAGCTCTCAACGGCGATCTTGGCCAGAGCTTTTTGCAGACCACCGCTTTTCGTGCCGACAACGTCGTTTTCTCCAAAACACGGTCCCGCAACCTGTTGCTGAGCCGACATCGGCGCCAATTGGATAGTGATGTGTCCGGGTTTGTGCGAATAAAGTACACGACGGGCAACCAGTTCTTAAGCAGCAACTCCGGAGAGTTTGAAAACTCGGGTCAAAGAATACTTACGGTTGTTGACTACTCACGGCCTATCGACATGGCCGTAAGAGATATAACGGAGCTTGGCGTGTACATGCCCCACTCGGCCATCGACTTCCAGCCAGGTCAAATGAACGCTCAGACTAACTTCTGTTTGGATAGCGCTGCCGGGCGCATCTTGAGCTCCGCTATGGAGACGACGTATTCTCAGCTTTACCAAGCTACCATCGAAGACGCCAGCACTATCGCTTCAGGTTTTGCCGGATTGGTGCGTGGCTTGCTGGAAGGTGGTGCGATGTCACAAAGCGAAGACATGGTGCAGCGGGCCAGAGCTCGATCTATGCGTGATTTCTTGGAGCGAAGGCTGCGTGACCCTGCTCTCTGCGCAACCACTCTACAGCAAGCTTTCGGTGCCTCGCGCGCGACTATCTTTAGGGATTTTTCCCCATATGGCGGTATCGCCCGCTATATCATGAACAGACGCTTGGAGCGTGCGCTCGGCGATCTCGCCGAGGCAGCTCCAAAGCACGGAGAAGTGACACGGACCGCGGAACGCTGGGGATTTCCCAGCGTTAGTCAGTTTAGTCGCGCATTCCGCAATCGTTTTGGGTTTGCACCTGGCGCTGCCGTAGGGATCCGGTTCAATCCGCCCTTTGCTGGAGAGACGTCAATCGGCGAAGACAAGAGTCAAAGGGCTCTGGGGATCCAAGGTGATCCAGGCCGCCTTGAGCAATGGCTTTCGCAATTCGGATCTCGTTGATGTTGTTAATCCACCGATTATCGGTGTGAATGAATCTGCGGGAGTGGAGATCCGGATGCGTTCCTCCGCTGTGTGATGCGGATTTGCCCAACAGAACGTGCGGCATTTGTTTTCTTAATACAGCTAACGCTGCGATCAATGAACTCACACCGCCCTGATGTGAGCTTTTCGCAGGACACGCTCCATTGTTCAGCTACCGCCGTACACACCAACCCAACGATGGGGTTGCTTTGGATCTTGCATGCGGAGAAACAAGTAGCGCGTATCTGCCCAGGGCTTGATAAGATTGGTGATGTTATCAAGAACTAGATCCCCCTGTTCTGATCGGTAAATCAAAACAGCGTGCCCATTTCGATGCTCGTCCAGAACTGTGGCAAGAAGCAGACTCTTGGGATCCACCCCAGCCCTGATTGCTTCCTTTTTTTTCAGCAGGGCGAAGTCTTCGCAATCTCCGCCCTGCGACGTTGGCAAGACCCAGCGCTCCTTAACCTTATACTGAGCCTGATCAGAAACTCTCGGAGTTGAAGAGTTTATTCTTTGATTCAGGCGCTTAAGAGTCTCCATTTCTTGTTCTTGGGAAAGCACGACACTTTGTTCGCCTGAACACGCCCAAGTGTATTGTCTACAAATCTTTCGTGCGCCTGTTGGCGGGGGCAATGGCGCGACACTTGTCAGAAACAGTGTCTCGCTGGCCTCGGTTTCCAGAAGTGTACCACTGAGAGCCAGAATACAGGCGAAAGTGTGAACAAGGCAGTCCCGGGCTAATTTGGAACATCGGCGTAATACTTCAGCCGAGGTGGTGTAGTCTATGCGTAACAGTTGTTTGCCTAAGCTAAACATCACCGCGCGCAACGCATTTGCGCGGCGCTTATGATTTTTATAAATAGTCATAATGACTATTTAACGGGACTCAATGCCGGCGTTCAACCAGAAAAGCGGCCCCCCTTTTTCTCGTAGGATTACCGCCCCGACTTTGATTTCAAGGTTTAACGCAACTGAAGACCATGGACTTGATCGAACGCTTATTCTGCGGGTGGCCGTTCGACACGAACATCGCTGATCGACCAATCCGCCTCTCTGAGTAAGGCTGCAATCGGATCACCCGACACGTCCGTCGCCAAGACGTTTCCACATTACCGCTTGCCGCCGGTTTCAGTTCGACCTCACGCGGCAGCTACGTGATGCCTTCGATTGAATGTCGCTTCCTCAACCCACCAGGCCCCTTCTCGCAGCCAGCGAAATGGCATAGTTTTAAGGGGCTAGGACAAGAACTCTTGACGTTGATACTTAAATCGACTGCTCTCTTCTAAACCAACTCCATCAAAGCCAGGTCCTGGATCTAAAAGTGACACAAAGAAATGACGTGATGCGAACCACAGAAGTTGATCGTCTTCTGGACACTGCGGAAAAATTGGCTCGCCAGGGCGGTTATTTTAGTTTCGATCTCTGCGACGTCGCCGAGGCTTCAGGAATTCCTGAAGGGGAAATCCAAGCTGTGTTTGATAGCAGACAGGAGTTGTCGGTAGCCTTAGTTACAAGGTATGTTGCTTCGTTGCTGACTGCATTGGGCTCACCCGAACGGGAAAAGCCACTGGATCATCTGATTAGTATTTGGGGGAAAGCTGCTCGCCAAGACGGGCAGATGTGTCTATGCACTCTTTACGGATCAGAAATCTCAGCGTTGCCTCCGACAGTAGCCAAGGTGACAAGAACCTACTATCAATCGGTGTCTAGTTGGATTGCGGACGCTTTGAAGTGCGATCACAAAGATGAACATGCAGATGCCGTTCTTGCAGTTTTGTGCGGCGCCTTATTAACCGTTCAGTCTCTTGATCGGGGTGACGATTTTGAAAAGATCGCGCGGTTGCTTGTTCTGCCCGTAGAAGCCGCGTGCAGTGGAGAAAAACTCTGACAAGCGTGCTATTTGGCTCTTTCGCTTGGCGCTGTCTGACTCCTGGCAAAGAACCGGCCTGAGTATGGATGCCTGTTATATCTGCCAAATGTTCTTTTCGAATATTGAGATTAGATCAAATACGACCGGGAGGTCTGGTCGCAAGTGTTCCGACTTGCGCGAATAAGCGGCGAAGGCTTGAACCACGAGACAAATTGTACTTAAGAACTGAGACACATGGTCAAAGACACAAAACTGTGAGTGCTTTAAGGTCAAAGATTGCCCAGCTTACAATGGTGGGCGGTTCACAATCGGGAACCACGCGTAACAACTGGGGCGATTTTAGGTGGGGGGTTAATGAGATCAACTGCAAACGCAGCCGTTCGTCGGTCTCAATACAGGTATTGCTGCACAAAACAGGCGCAAATCGCTGATCAGAACGATCTTTTTAGGTCTTCCTGGCCGTTGATGCCACAGTTGGGCCGAATCAAGCTGTCTGAGGGTGTCTCTGATCGGTCTGGGGAGTTTCAGATTGCTTGTCTGGACGCTGTTAGGGCATACAGCGATTTTTCCATAGATACAGATCCCTATGGGACCCATGAGGTGGGTTCATTTGAGGTCTTCGGCGAGATCCTTTGGTTTAAAATTGTGTTGTATGATGCTACGTATGCAGAGGGTACAAAAGACCCTTTGGATCTTGACAAAACGAGACGAGTTTTGACGGTTTATTCCAATCACGATTTCAGCCTACTGGATGAGGAAGATTTCAGTCTGGATAAGATCTGAATCCGCCAATGAAACTGTGTCGCTCCAAACATGGTGTACATTCCACATCTCCTCAATGCCGGCGGAATTCTAGCTGCGAGGCAGTTAGATAGTACGAGCGAAAGCGGAATGGCTTGAGAAACAGGTCTA
Organism: Ruegeria sp. AJ12; assembly: GCF_056536245.1. Taxonomy (NCBI): domain Bacteria; kingdom Pseudomonadati; phylum Pseudomonadota; class Alphaproteobacteria; order Rhodobacterales; family Roseobacteraceae; genus Ruegeria; species Ruegeria sp. AJ12. The sequence goes on along the minus strand of NZ_JBQFJJ010000001.1, from coordinate 2,763,459 downwards.
GCCTCCTGTTTCTGGGTCACTGATGTGACATATCGCTGGTAGTGTTTCTGATCCCGTTGGGTGCATGGTGCGGCGCCTGACAGGTGTGATTGTTCTGATTGAGCCAGGGTCGTTTCGGCCAATGTGAAACCCAATCAAGAGGTCGGTTTCTGGAAAGCTGAATCCACCGTCGTTTCGGTTCCATTCAGATCGGTGAGTTGCGTCGACTCCGAGAACTCAAACTGCTCCGCCTGTTGCGCAACAGGACAAGTTGCACAAGCACTCAGTGCTAGCCAGAACACCGAATGATTGTTACTTCGCTTGCCACCGTCTTTTGGTCATTTGCGTTTGCCGGCAAGTTGCCAGCATTATGAAGTGATGGATAGCACGGTATCGAAAAAATTTTCTGCTTGATTGGCTTAGATCTTTCTGTAAAAAGTCATTATGACTTTTTTGAATTCAGCTGTTCACTGCTACTGCAAACATAGCCTACGGGGTGTGGATGTAACCTGAAGCGTAGGCAACGCAAACGTTGATCAGGTTCGAAGCTACGCGATGGACGAGTATCGCAGGCTGTCAGCGTATTCGGTCAGAAGAACTCGGAGTAAACAGGCGTATCCGGAAGCCGTTGCGAAAGCCAGGAAAGCAACAGGAAACTTCTTTTGAAGCATATCAGATCTACCCCAGGTACGGCGCTTTCGAACGCGCAAAACCTACACTGTTCTCTTCGTGACTTTGAAGCTGCAATGTGGGCCGCGTGCACTCTAATGGCTCTTTATTGTGATCGGCCTGAGGAAATGTATGAGTTCGCGAACGGTTGGGCAGACAGACTTAGGAACGCAAACTCTCGATAGCCGCGGTGGCTTTTGGGTTTGTGATTGAAGCGCTTTACTTCTATTGCAGTGCGGGTTCATTCGCGAGACGAATTTGAACTGAGGGTGGCTCGGTAAGCGGGATGCAACGCAATTTCAGAGATGCCACCCAGTCAACAGGCAGACCGGGATGGGTGAAGACGTACTTTGAAGGAACGCGGTATGGATGCCGCCCAGTGGGCGTCTGCCTTCGCATCTGATGCAATCTTCGACGACCCCGTTTGGCTTCCCAATCAAAGGCACGCCGGAGGCTATTCTTGCCCAAGGAGAAGGCTTTTTGAGTGCGTTCGAGGAGGTGGGTCTCTATGAAAGCTTTGTTCACGTAGTGGAGAACGAAGCGGTCGCAAATTGGCAAGGTCGCGGGACATTGTCTGACGGGACAGAGCTCATCTTCGAAGGCATCAACCACTTCACATTCAATAAGTACGGCCAGATCACGCTTCTTCGCGGGTTCTTTGCGCCTCCAGTGCAGTGACCATGATGAAACAATACGGCCTCAGGGCAACCTGCTTAAGCACAGAGAATTTGAAGTTGATTTCGCGCTCGCGGTGAATCTCCGAATAGCGGGCTGAAGCCGCAGCAAGGGAAAACCGATCCGAATGACCGGATTGGGCGGACCTATACTCCACATACCGCGGATAAAATAGTCATTTACTGCTGGAGCTGGCCCAAAGATTGCGCAAACTGATCATTAGCATCAAACGAGCTAGACCAGACATGTTGGACTATTCTAGAGTGTTCGATGGCAGATTTGACCAGAGTTCACGGTCAATCTCGGGGGCATAAACATGAACATCAGAGTTTTTTCCATCGCCACTGTACTCTTGATCGCCCTCTCTGGCGTTCTTGCGGCTCAGCAGGGTCCTCCGCCCGTGACAGTCGCAAAACCAGTTGTTAAGCCCATAGTGGAAGATGATGAATTTGTTGGTCGTTTTGGTGCTGCGGCCGATGTAGATATTCGCGCGCGGGTATCCGGCTTCCTTGACCAAGTGCATTTCAAGGACGGAAGTCTCGTCGAAAAGGGCCAGTTGCTCTTTACGATTGACCAGCGCCAGTTTCGTACTGCTTTGAGACAAGCCCGGGCGCAGATCAGTATTGCTGAAGCCACAAGTGCTTTCACGACGGATCAACTCGAACGCGCCGAGACTTTAATCAGAAACGGCAATATTGCGGAGAGTGTTGTGGACCAACGTCGCGAAGCCTTTCTCGCCGCGCAAGGTGCACTGGAACAGGCGCGAGCTGCCCTGGAACTGGCCGAGCTTGATCTGGAATACTCGGAAATCCGTGCGCCGATGTCTGGGCGGATCGACCAAGCCCGAATTGACCCTGGAAACCTTGTAACCGCCCAAGACACCTTGTTGACGTCGATTGTTTCCACAGATCCGATCTACTTCTATTTCGACATTGATGAACGCTACTTCCTGGCCTACGCACGGGATGCCCGAGCGCGCGGGTCGGTTCTGCAAGAAGGCGCGGACAGCCTTGAGGTTCGCGTCACTGTTGCTGACCGGAGCATACCCCCTCAGGTTGGAATGCTGGATTTTTCGGAAAACCGAATTGACGACGAGACTGGCACTATGCGCGTACGCGCCGTTCTGCCAAACCCGGATGAGTTCCTGACGCCAGGCTTGTTCGGGCGCGTGAACGTTCCGGGGTCACTCCCCTATGAGGGCATTTTGATCCCAGACGAGGCGATTGCTTCGGATCAGAATAGAAGACTTGTGATGACAGTGGATGCTGAGGGCAACGTCATCCCCAAGGAAATCCGACCGGGTCCCAGAATAGACGGTTACAGGGTCGTGCGCGAAGGTTTGGATGGGTCGGAGACGCTGGTTATTGAGGGCCTTGTTCGTGCCCGCCCGGGCAGCGTCGTTGCTGCGGAATTGATCGAACTGCCGTTGGTCGCAGAAAACTGACATGGGACGTTTTTTTGTCACTCGCCCCATCTTTGCGATCGTGGTCGCGGTTGTAACAACCATCGTTGGGTTGATCGCGTATTTCGAACTGCCCGTTGAGCAATACCCGGAAATTGCCCCTCCATCGATTGTGGTCAGGGCTAACTACCCCGGAGCAGACGCCGAAACAATTGCCGCTACGGTCGCGACCCCGTTGGAGCAAGAGATCAACGGTGTTGAGGGCATGCTCTACATGTCGTCATATTCGACGGCTGACGGGTCTATGTCGCTGACGATGACGTTTGAACTGGGCACCAATCTCGACGCTGCTCAGGTTCTTGTCCAAAACCGCGTTGCCATTGCAGAACCGCGCCTGCCGCAGGAGGTCAGAGCGCTGGGGGTCACGACGAACAAGTCTTCACCTGATCTGATGATGGTAATTCACATGCTGTCGCCAGATGAAACCTTCGACCAACTCTATGTGTCCAACTACGCACGTTCACGGGTAAGGGACCGCCTTGTGCGCCTGGATGGTGTTGGTGATCTGATTATTTTCGGCGAGCGGGAGTTTTCCGCACGCGTGTGGCTGGATCCGGACCGGCTTGGCTCTCTCGGATTGACGTCAGGAGACGTCGTCGCGGCGCTGCGCGAACAAAACGTTCAGGTTTCAGGCGGGTCGCTGGGATCGCCGCCCAATGCGACGGATAGCGCCTTTCAAGTGACGCTCACAACGCAAGGCCGATTGGAAGATCCGCGTGAGTTCGGTCGCGTTATCGTCAAGTCGACGGATGACGGGCGCGTCGTACGGGTCAGGGATGTGGCGCGGGTTGAAATTGGAGCGCGTTCCTATGTGACCAACTCTTACTTGAACAACAAACCGGCCGTGGCCCTTGGCATTTTCCAGCGACCGGGCTCGAACGCGTTGGCGTCAGCGGATGAGATTCTGGCCGTTGTCGAAGAGCTGTCACAGGATTTCCCATCCGGGCTAGAGTATCAAGTTGTCTACAATCCCACAGAATTCATCGAGGCTTCGGTGAACGCGGTCTATCGAACTTTGTTCGAAGCGGTATTGCTGGTTGTCGTCGTGATCGTTGTTTTTCTGCAGAGCTGGCGAACGGCCATCATACCTTTGATCGCCATTCCGGTATCGCTTATCGGGACATTTGCCGTGATGCTGGCGCTTGGATACTCTTTGAATTTGCTGACGCTTTTCGGGCTCATTCTGGCCATCGGGATCGTCGTGGATGATGCGATTGTTGTGGTCGAAAACGTTGAACGAAACATCAAGAACGGCATGTCTCCCAGGGATGCGTCTGCCCGCACCATGGACGAAGTCCAAAACGCGATTATCGGGACAACACTGGTTCTGATTGCTGTCTTTGTGCCAGCCGCTCTGGTTCCCGGCATTACCGGCCAATTCTACAGGCAGTTTGCTGTGACGATTTCCGTCGCAACAGTTATTTCAACCATCAATTCACTCAGCCTTTCGCCGGCGATGGCCGCCGTGATCTTGAGGCCAAACTCCGGTGCACCAACACGAAACCCACTGGCCTTTGTCACAGACCCACTTAGCAACGGGTTCAACAGGGGGTTTGATGCGATGGCTTCTGCCTATGGTCGGACCGTGCGCGCATTGTCCAGCACAACCGGGATGCGCAGCATCGTCCTGCTGGTTTTTGCCGGATTGATGGGCGGAACATACTGGATCACGACCAAAGTGCCGACCGGTTTCATCCCGGAAATGGACCAGGGATACGCCATCGTCGTGGTGCAACTGCCGGACGGTGCGGCACTAGATCGGACCGACGATATCATCAAGCAAGCCACTGAAATAGCATTGGAAACACCCGGAGTCACAAACGCCGTGGCATTTGCGGGCTTTTCCGGGGCAACCTTTACCAATGCAAGCAATCAAGGTGTGATTTTCACCACATTTGAAAGCTTTGAAAACCGCCAAGAAAGCGGGCTGACTGCAGGTGCCATAGTGGGCCAGCTATTTGGCCGGATGCAGGCCCTGCGCGAAGCCTTTATCATCGCCATTGCGCCTCCGGCGGTCCGCGGGGTTGGTACTGGTGGCGGTTTCAAGCTTCAGCTTCGAGAGCTAGAAAGCGCTGACATGTCCCGGGTACTGCAATCTGCGTATGCCGTCATGGGCAGTGCTAGCCAGTCGGACAAAGTTCAGGGCGTGTTCACAACCTTTTCTTCGGGTTCACCGCAGCTATACCTTGAGATCAATCGCGTTCGTGCGCAAATGCTCAACGTCCCGATTGGAGAGATATTCGAAGCACTCTCTATCAATCTCGGGTCGGCCTATGTAAACGATTTTAACGCTTTCGGGCGTCTTTTTCAGGTGCGCGCGCAGGCGGATGAGCCGTTCCGTCTGAACCAGAGTGATATTCGAAGTCTGCGCGTCCGTTCCGCAACGGGTGCACTGGTTCCGTTGGGCACTCTGGTTACCGTCCGAGAAACCGCAGGCCCCGCATTGGTTCAGCGCTACAATCAACAGGTGTCTGTGCCAGTTCAGGGGTCGCCAGCGCCCGGTGTGTCAACGGGCCAGGCATTGCTTGAAATGGAAGCGCTTGCACAAGCCGTCATGCCGCCAGGGTTGGATTTTGAATGGACCGAGCTTGCTTTGCAGGAAAGAAATCAGGGCAATACGGCAGCATACATTTTTGCATTTTCGGTGCTGTTTGCCTTTCTGTTTCTCGCGGCGCTCTACGAAAGCTGGACGCTTCCGATGGTCATTATTTTGATCGTTCCTCTCGCTGTATTGGGCGCGATGCTGGGGGTGATGTTTCGAGGTATGGACAACAATATTCTAACGCAGGTTGGATTGATTGTTCTTGTGGGGCTTGCAGCAAAAAATGCCATTCTTATCGTGGAGTTCGCCAAACAAGCGCAGGAAGAACGTGGGTTGTCAGCAATTGATGCCGCTGTTGAAGCCAGCCAATTGCGCTTGCGGCCGATATTGATGACCGCATTCGCGTTTATACTCGGCGTTGTGCCCTTGATGATTGCAGTCGGTCCCGGTTCAGAGATGCGACAGGCTCTTGGAACGGCAGTATTCTTTGGCATGTCGGGCGTAACTCTGCTTGGGCTGTTTTTCACACCTGTTTTCTATGTGGCCATGCGCACGGTTTTCCCAACGCGACAAGTCACGGCGTAAGTCAACAGGGCAGTGATCAACCAATTTGTAAGGCTCACGGCGCGCGTATCAGCATGCATAACGTCGGCAGGTCCATAACGTAGGCCGTCGTGCCGAAGGAATAGGTGAAAATCTCGAAACAGCCGCTAGGTCTTGTAACAGCGCCGTTCATCAGGAGAACCGAACATGGAAAGCCTCGCTGCCGATCTTCGCGAAATGACGCGAACGCCCTTGCACCAGAGCCATGTCGAAACTTTGAAAGAACTAGGTACTGAGGTGAGTTTTGAGGCGGGCCAGATGATTGCCGAGGTCGGTGATCCAATGGACCAGTTTATCTATATTGTCGACGGTCGGGTTGAGGTGATCGATCCACAAACGCGCGAAGCTTATTTACCGGTGTCTCTTGGGCCGACGCAGTTTCTGGGAGAGATCGCGTTTCTCAGCGGCGGGGTTTACTCGCTGCCGATGCGCGCACGAGAGAACACGCATGCAATTTCTGTGCCGCGCGAGAAGATGCTGGACGCAATGTCCCGCATTCCGGAAATGTCAGATATCGTAATCACTGTTTTTTCCGCACGTCGCCGACGTCAAATCGAAGATCAAGACAGTTCTCTAAAATTGATCGGCGCCGACCAGAATCGCAATATCCGGCAAATCGAAGAGTTTGCAATTCGAAACAAGATCCCGTTCAAGACGATGGATTTGGGTTCCAAGGATGCCGGTGACGTTGCAAAGAACTGTCGCCTGACAGGTCATCAACCGGCGGTGATCTTTGGCGACAGCTTGGTGATTGACAACCCGACCCCAGCTAAGGTCGCCCGATTGCTTGGGCTCGAGCAGTCTTACGATTGTGGAGAAGTCTTAGATGTTTTGATTGTTGGAGGTGGTCCGGCCGGAGTGGCGGCCGCGGTGTACGCCGGTGCCGAAGGTCTATCTGCGATTGTTGTGGAAGACCTTGCAGTCGGTGGACAGGCAGGAACATCCAGCCGGATCGAGAATTACATGGGCTTCCCTACAGGGATATCGGGTGCTGACCTGGTTTGGCGTGGAGAAGTCCAGGCCATGAAGTTTGGCACTCGATTTGTTCGCCCGAAACGAGCCACCCAATTGCAGCCGCAATCAGACGGAGTGTTTTGTGTGACGCTGGATGATGGACAAAAGCTGCGGGCACGTTCCGTGATCGTCGCCACGGGGGTCCAGTACAGGCGTCTGCCTCTGGAAAGATTGAAGGACTTTGAGGGTTTAGGCATCTACTACGCGGCCACCGAAATGGAAGCGCGCTATTGCAAGGGCACTGATGTAGTCGTGGTGGGAGGCGGCAACTCTGCCGGCCAGGCCGCAATGTATCTTTCCAGATCAGCAAAACATGTCCATGTGCTGGTGCGAGGAGAGAGCTTAGCCTCTTCCATGTCAGACTACCTGTTGTCAAGGTTGGAGGCCGACCCGGCGATCACCATCCACTACAACTCCCAATTAAAGGCGCTTCTCGGAGACGAAGCCATGTCCAGCGTCGTCATCGAGCGCAACGGTTCGGATTGGCACCTCAAATGTAGCGCCGCCTTTATAATGGTCGGAGCCGCACCCAACACCGAATGGTTGTCACAAAGCTGCCATCTCAATTCATGCGGATTTGTGGTCACAGGCACCGAGGCCGGTGCGGGATCATCTTTTGCGACCTCTCATCCCGGGCTTTTTGCCGTAGGCGACGTTCGCGCAGGGTCGGTCAAGCGCGTGGCCTCTGCGGTGGGTGAAGGCTCGGTTGTGATATCTCAAGCTTGGGATTACCTGCAAAACTGATTGCCATGATGCGCTTTCCGACCAGTTCTGTTGACTATTGCTTAACGACACCCCTCGCATGCCTTGCGGCTTTAAGGATTTGTTTTCAGCCTCTATCCGATAGGCGCTGGTTCAAGCCCTTATGCGCTCTGAACCATCTATCCGTGACTTTCGGCCGTAATGGCACTGCGCAGCTGAACTCCGTCGCGCCCGGGGGGTGCGCCGAACATCCGGCGGTACTCGCGGCTGAATTGCGAAGGGCTTTCGTAGCCAATGGCAAAACCGACCTGAGCCACATCCGCCCCTTCCGACAAAAGCAATCGTCGAGCTTCCTGAAGACGCAGGCTCTTCTGGTATTGAACGGGTGTCATCGCAGTCGCGGCCTTGAACTGCCGGTGAAACGTTGCCGGACTCATCCCAGCGAGCGTTGCCAAGTGGGGAACGCTAAGAACTTCCGCGAAGTTTTCCCTTACCCAGGCAATCGAATTGCCAATGCGAGCAACGCGGCTGTCGGCCAAACCCACTTGGCACAGCAGTCCGGCTTGCGGCCCATTAAGAAGCTGCCATGTGATTTCTCGCTGTATCATCGGCGCTAGGACCGGGATGTCACGAGGACGCTTGGCCAATGCCAAAAGCCGTTCGAGCGGATTGATAAGATCGCCGGAAAGAGGATGCACAGCGAGTGTTTCAGATGTGATTTCAGCTTTCATTCCTGTGGTTGGGTGATCAAGCAGCAACTCGGCGACAACCACTGGATCGATACTGACGATCATGGCCGCATAGGGGTGTGCTTTCGAAGCGGTGATGATTTCTGCGCGCACCGGCACATCCAATGAGGCAATCAGGCAATTTCCTGCATCGTAGTGATAAGTTCTGTGTCCGACCCGACTGATCTTAGCCCCTTGAAGAACTACGCAGAGCGAGGGCTGATAAACGCCGTGCAGAGGGCCTGTGGGTTCTTCGGATACCGCAAGAAAAACACCGGGGAGCGGAGTTTCGCGCCCATGGATCCGCCAAAGATCTAAAGCCCATTCTGTCAGTGTTTCAAGATGCGGTTCAGCCATATCGTCACTTTACCCTTTCACCGGTAGGTGACCAGACTAATCCCCGAGGTTTGAGAGGATCGTGCAAGGTTTCGCGAGGATCGGAGTGGCATGGAGTGACTGTGAGATCGCATATCGTCATTGAGCCCGGATCGCATTGGTCTGGGCACTTTCAATGAAGGAAAGAATCATGCGTTACAATCGCCTCGGTCACAGCGGTCTCTTTGTCTCAGAGCTTTGCCTTGGCACCATGACGTTTGGCGGATCGGACGATATGTGGGGTCAGATCGGCAAACTCCAGCAGGACGAAGCGGACAGACTGCTAAAAATGGCTTTGGATGCGGGCATTAACTTCATCGATACCGCCAATATCTACGCGACGGGCAAAAGCGAAGAGATACTCGGGCAATCTCTCAGGAATGTCGGTGTGGCTCGGGAAGATGTTGTGATTGCTACCAAGGTTCACGGTCCGATGGGCGAAGGACCAAATGCGCGCGGCTCTTCACGCGGACACATCCTGGATCAGGCAAAAGCGAGCCTGAAGCGGCTGCAGCTTGATCACATTGACCTGTATCAGATACATGGTTTCGACCCGGCCACGCCGATCGTCGAGACACTTGAGGCGTTAGACACGCTTGTTCGACAAGGTCTTGTCCGGTATCTCGGCCTTTCGAACTGGGCCGCGTGGCAGGTCGTAAAAGCAGTAGGGATTACGGAGGCGAGACAACTTGCGCCGATTACGTCGTTGCAAGCGTATTATAGCGTCGCGGGTCGAGACCTGGAGCGTGAATTAACACCGATGCTGCAAGCCGAACAGATCGGTCTGATGGTCTGGAGCCCTCTTGCAGGTGGCTTTCTCTCTGGCAAGTTCGATCGCGAAGGCAAGACTGCCGAAGGCCGCCGTGTGAGTTTCGACTTCCCGCCGATCGATAAAGACCGGGCTTATGCTGCAATCGACGTGATGCGGACTATCGCAACGGAAAAGGGATACACGATACCACAGGTCGCGTTGGCCTGGCTGCTCCATCAGCAGGTTGTCACAAGCGTTGTACTGGGAGCAAAACGTCCAGAACAGCTTGCCGACAACATTGGTGCCGCCGCCGTCACCCTTTCACCAGAAGATCTAGCCGCGCTCGATGATATTACGCAGCTTCCGCCAGAGTACCCGGGCTGGATGATTGAGCGGCAAGGCGAATACCGATCACACATGCTTCAGTCAAAATGACGCCTTCCGCGGGCCGCTTCGGCGACCCGCTTAGACAGCCTGCGCTCGGGGACAGATTTTTGAGTTAATTCTGATGTCTGTTTCGGGAACGCAGCATTGCCGCAATTAATGACATGCTCAAAGTCCTCTTTGGGTGGCCCCCGCATTGCAAGAGTTTTCTGGCGATTTTGCGGTCTTGCTCGTCAGTACTGTCGTCTGTCCGGGCTGTTTGCACGATGGTGTTCTGCTGGCTCTGGTGAATTCTGCGAGATTTGCGGCGCAACGCTCGCGTTCGAAGACTATGGCAACAGTAACCCTCTGATCGAGTTTCATATCAGTGCGCTGGATGACCGGAACGGGTTTCATGGCACTTTCAGCGCTTGGAACCTGCGTGATCCACTATGGCGCAGCGTTTTATGTTTTCCTGATAGGATTGCAAAACACCGAGGCCTCAAAAGCTGGCGTCTAACTGAGCCTTGTGCCGGTCTTCGCAATCACATTGGCTTGGCTGATACTGTCCGAGAAGTTGGAAGCTTTGCAGTGGATCAGCACATTGATCGTGATCGGCGCGGTTGCCGGCATCTCCATCGTCACCCTGCTGGATGACCGCAAAACTGCGGGGCGCGAGGCAGGCTCGTCCCGCGACGCGGACATAGGCTTCGATCAAACGAAGGCCCGGTTCTTCATGGGTTGGCCATAAATGCGGCTCGGATCGCGGCTTTCATAGCGTCCTGAGGCCCTTGTTCTTTCGGCTTGCTGGATGCCATCACCAGCTTGGAGGCAGGCGTGTTTCCGAGGCCCAATGCATCGTTCACCACCGATAGACCGCCGTGCAGCGAGGAGCGACCGAGCAGACCCACTGCGATCCCGGCTTCTACTGCTGCGATCACACCAGAGACGCTTTGGCTGGAGTAGACAACGCGATATGGCTTTCCACGGGCTCGCAATGAATTGACCGCCGCGTCGCGCCACCAGCACGCATGATCGAACAAGGCCACTGGAAGGCTTTCATCGGCCCAAAAGTGCCGGTGCGCCGGCGACACCCAACATGTCGGGTCTTCATAAACAACCTCCTCGTGACTGGACGGGCTTTCGACCTCATAGACCGCAAGGTCCAGCGACCCCTTATCGAGGGCTTCTGGAAAACTTGTGCTCAAGGCGCAGGTGACATCCAGTTCGACTTTCGGATGTTGACGGGCAAAGGTCGCAATGATTGCCGCAAGTCTGGCGCGACCGTGATCGTCGGGTATGCCCAAACGCAGTTTGCCGCTTACTGTGTTCTGTGAAATCTCTCGTAGTGTCGCGTCGAGACGTGCCGTCACTTCCTGAGCGACTGGCAATAGCTTTCGCCCCGTGTCGCTCAGGACCACCCCGCGACCATGCCTGTCAAAGACCGGCTGACCCAGGATCGCTTCGAGGCGCTTGATTTGAAGACTTGTCGCAGATTGCGACCGGTGGATGCGGGCAGCACCGTCGGTGACGCTTCCGGCATCAGCCACGGCGACGAAGGTTCGCAGAAGATCGCTATCCAGATTTTCCATCTGTTTCTCCAATATCGGAAATTGAAACTATGCGTTTTACAGATGCCTTATGCCGTACTATTTTTCAAGGTCAGAGGAGTATCCCATGTCAGATCAGACAGCTGCCCACCAACCATCTAACCGGAAACCCCTGGTGTGGGGCGTGTCTTTGCTGCTGCTGGCAGGCGTCTGTCTTGCCTGGCCGGAACAAGCCGCAAACGCAGCACAGTTTGTCCTATGGGGCCTGATTGTCGTGGCCCCCATCGTCATTCCGGGCATCGTGCTTGCAGCCTGGATCATCGCAAGCGGCGCGGATACCCACATCGCTGGGGCCTTCGAGGGCTGGACACTGAGAGCGGTTCTGGCTGCGTCGCTAATTGGAGCCATCACGCCCGTATGCGGTGTGACCGTGCTGCCTTTGATGGCCGGATTGTTGGCTGCGGGCGTACCGCTTGCTCCGATCATGGCCTTCTGGCTGTCCTCTCCGATAACGGACCCCGCAATGCTCGCGACAACAGCGGCGACCCTTGGTCTGAGCTTTGCGATTGGCAAGACGCTTGCCGCCTTCGGATTGGGCCTGTTCGGTGGCGCGATCACCGGGCTGTTCGCAAAGACACCCTGGGCTATGAATGCGCTTCGAAACAATGGCTTGGCGCGCCAACTGAGTGCTGCACGATGCGGTAGGGATCAGCCTTTTGATCCGTGGGTATGGCGGTCTGAGGCGCGGCGGAGATCGTTCGGCAGACAGTTTTGGGCAACCACGCGACTGATCCTGATCTGCCTGATCCCGGCATTTGTCGCCGAATATGCCCTGAACGCCGCACTGACACCGGGGGCACTGGCAGGCTACATTGGCGAAGAAAAATGGTGGGCCATCCCCGCTGCTGTCTTCGTCGGCGCTCCGGCCTATATCGACGGGTACGCCGCGCTCCCTCTGACACGAGGGTTGATCGACAACGGCATGTCCGAAGGCGCGGCAATGGCCTTCCTGGTTTCGGGCGGCGCGGTCAGCATCTGGGGTGCTATGGCCATCGCACCGGTGCTCAAATTGCAACCGTTCATGCTCTATCTGCTGCTTGCAGTTCTGGGGTCGCTCGGGGCGGGGTATGTCTTTGGGTGGATCGTCTGAGATTCAGTCATGTAGCGTGAAGCCGACATTCAGAGAACGGCATCTGTGGGTGGCTCCTGCATTGCAAGTGTTTTCTGGTGATTTTTGCGGTCGTTTTCGTCAGTACCGTCGTCTGTCCGGCCTGTTTATGTTTTGGCATTGCCTCCTCTGTGGGTGGCTCCTGCATTGCAAGTGTTTTCTGGTGATTTTTGCGGTCGTTTTCGTCAGTACCGTCGTCTGTCCGGCCTGTTTATGTTTTGGCATTGCCTCCACTGGCCCTGATGAGTTCCGCAAGCGAGGTTCCAATCGGCTTATCGACCTCAGAGGGCCGCTGCCGTTCCCGGAGTGTCCTTGCTCTTGGTTGACTTACTTCCGCATCATCACTTCAACGTCTTGCATCTCGTGGGCAATCGGCGCGGTTAGAACGCAGGCTGCCGGTATTCCTGTTTCTTCGTGAGCATTGCCCAGATGGCCCGAGCGGCCTTGTTGGCCATGGCAGTTGTTGCCAGTCGGAACGGTTTGTCTGCGATGATCTTTGCTGTCCACAAATCGACCTTCTCTGGCGAACGTTTCGCCATCACAGCGCGCGATGTCATACCTACGACCAACAGCTTGCGAATGTAGCGATCACCTTGCTTTGTGATCTTGCCCAGACGTTCCTTGCCACCGCTGGATTTGTTGAGCGGGGTCAGTCCCAACCACGCTGCCAGATCGCGTCCAGTCCGGAACTGTTTTGCATCGCCAATCGTAGTGACAATCGCCGACGCCGTGATCGGGCCGATACCAGGCATACGCATCAATCTACGCGCATCTGCATTCAGAAGGGCATGTTGCTGGATCATCTTAGAATAGCCATCGATGCGTTCGTTCAGGCCGAGGAACTGATAGCACTGGATACCGAGCATGCCATTGGCGATCTCCGGCATTTCTGGATGGTCGCCATCAAGGTGACGCTTTGCAAAAGCCGTCACGGCTTCGATCCCGATGGGCAAGATATGCCCAAACTCACGCAAAAGGCTGCGGATCATGTTGGCCAGTTGGGTGCGCTGCCGGACGGCCAGATCTCGAGTCCGGTGGATTGAGAGAATGGCTTGCTGCTCTTCCGTCTTGATCTCGACAAATCGCATTGTCGGTCGACGGACCGCTTCACAGATTGCCTCAGCATCAACGGCGTCGTTCTTGCCGCGCTTCACGTAGGGTTTGACGTATCCAGCGGGCATGAGCTTCACGTCGTGCCCCAATTTGCGCAGCTGACGGCCCCAGTGATGAGACGAGCCGCAGGCTTCCATGCCAACCGTACACGGTGGCAACGTCTCAAAAAACGCCAACAGCTTCGCGCGTTTGATCGCCTTGTTGAAGATCACACGGCCATTCTCCGAAATGCCGTGCACTTGAAAAACATCCTTGGCCAGATCGAGGCCGACGGTCTTTACTGTCATTGGGTGGCTCCTTTCCTTGCAGTCAATCACAACTGCACTTTGGCACATTCGATGCCGGTGGAGCAGGAGCCACCCACCTCATCCGCAAAGTCTAGTTCGGCACTACTGGCGGGCGCAAAGAAAAGGCGCGGGGCTTCTTTGCCAGGTCAATCGTGCAACATTAGAATAGAATAGTGAAATACTTGCTCCAAACCCCGAATGCCAGAGCAATCCTCATGGCACTCTTCGTAATCATTGTTGTGAGGGTATGCAGCTATGACAGCGATGAAGGGACTGGATATCGGGAGCCTGATAAGGAGTATTGGGGCGTTGGAGGCAAGCCCTAACCCGACTATCGTCAAACTTTTAAGCGAGTGAATGCTTCTGGTTTTCAAATGACAAAACTAGCGTCAGGAGATCGATCGACTCTTCTAAGTCAGGTTTGTCCTGCGAATTGCTAGTTCGACGACCTTCGGATTTCGCGCGTGCAGCGAACGGCTGCAATGCGGGCTGCGACCGCAGCATTCTAGGTTGGTTATGAATGTCTCGTGTGGGCCGTCCGCAACGGGGAAGTTGTAGACCCCAGGAGGAATGCTGCACCGGTCCCGATGGCCGCGAAGAGCCCAACCTGTGAATTGGAGTTTCTCGCTGCGTGCGCGCGCAGCACCTGAAATGCTGCATGCGCGTCAAATTCGATGCCGCCGGGCAGCGGAAGGACCGAACATCCATGCTAACCGCAGCACGTATTAGACGCCGAATTCACACTATGCGGGTCGAAGCCGACAAGAACTGCGCGCGCGCCAATGTCGTCTTCGCGAGACTCGGTAGTTACTCCCGGGCGAGCCGGAGTAACGCGTCTACCGGCGTCGCACGCCCGTCGGTGTCAAGGATGATCGGATTCACGCCGAGCTCCACCAAACCGCTTCTGTGCGCTTGCGCAAATGCAGCGATAGCCTGGATCTGCGTCACAAGCACGGTTCTCTCAGTATCGGACGGCCTTAGCTTGCCGCTGATCTTCAGGCCGGCAAACCTGCCATTCAGTCAGCGTGCGATGTCCTTCAAACTACTAATTCAAGGGTCGCCCATGTGTAGTGTTTTCCAGGGCAAAAATACTGAGGTTGCTGAATTCTGCGCTTGGCTCGTCACGCAGGTATAGTACCAACTACTCGCTCAACACGTCTGTGAAAGCTTTGACATACACAAGGCAGGATTGTGCAATCGGCCCTCTGGCCAGACTTGACGTGCCTTTGTCGAGGGTAAGCATGTTCGGGTTGCCACGGCGGCAAAGGCTTCCATCCGGGTCAACCCATGCGCCGGTGGCGATCTGGATAACGCCGGGCCGAATACTGTCACTGACCCTGAGTTCAGCAAGGCATGCTCCGCGGGAGTTGTGGATGCGAACAATCTGTCCGTTCTGAAGCCCGCGTTTCCTGGCATCTGTCGGGTTCATCGTAACGGGCTCCGCCCCCTTTGGACGATTGGCGCAGCTCACTGATCCATGATCCAGTTGGCTGTGCAGCTTGTTGTGCGGCTGGTTTGAAATCATATGAAGATGATCCGGCCCTGCTCTGCCCAGCCATTCGACCGGTTCTATCCAGGTTGCATGACCCGGACAGTCATCGTAGTCAAAGCTTGCGATAGTCTCCGAAAATATCTCAATCTTTCCTGACGGTGTGTCCAGAGGATAGACTTCGGGGTTTTCACGAAACGCCTGCATCATAATCGTTGGTTTCTTTGGCTCAGGTATCTTGACCCAGCCGTCTCTCTGGAACGTCTCCCAATCGGGCAATTCAACGCCCTGCTCCGCAGCCTGCTGACGCGAAACATCCCAGATCCAGCGCTGCCATTCTTCTGCGCTGCGGCCCTCGGTGAACGCTTCTTCCACACCCATTTCTGCAGCTATGCCGCGCAGGATTTCGTGATCATCTCGCGCCAGTCCCACCGGTTCGATGGCCTTGTCCATAACGACCTGATAGGGATCCTTGGGCGTGAGAGCTATGTCGGAGCGTTCCAGCGGTGTTGTGCAAGGCAGAACGATATCGGCATGTTTCGCAAGCGGGTTCCAACACCATTCATTGACGATAACCGTCTCCGGGAGCGACCAGGCTTTGCGTAGCCGATTGAGGTCCTGATGGTGGTGGAATGGGTTGCCGCCTGCCCACCAGACAAGCCGGATATCAGGGTATTCATAGATCTGGCCATCGTAATCAAAGGACCCGCCAGGATTTTCCAGCATTTCTGTGATGCGAGCTACCGGGATGAACTCCGGCACAGGATTCCTGCCTTGAGGGAAGGAGGCATAATTGATTTGGGTGCGATTCAATCCAGAGTTGTTCGTCGCTGAGTGGCCAAAACCTAAACCGGTGCCAGGTAACCCAATTTGCCCAAGCATGGCGGCCAGCGCAATTGCGGCCCAGAAAGGCTGTTCTCCATGGTCCTGTCGGGTCAGTGCCCAAGCGGTTGAGATCATAGTACGGCTGCGTGCCATGCGGCGAGCCAGGTCACGGATGGTGTCGGCAGAAATTTCGCAGATTTCCGCAGCCCATTCGGGTGATTTTGAAATGCCATCCGGATCGCCTGACAGATAACCGGCAAAACGCTCGAACCCAACTGTGTAGCGGTTCAGGAAAGAGCGGTCATGCAGATCTTCGCTGATAAGCACATGCGCGAGGCCGAGCATCAGCGCCACATCCGTGTTGGGGCGGATCGCCAGCCATTCTGCGCTGACGTGATCCAGAAGGTCCGACTTCAAAGGCGAGATATTTACGAACTCTATCCCGGCCTCATGCGCGGTCAGAAGCCCACCTTTCTGAACATGCGCGCCGGTTCCGCCTTGGCTGATCTGCCCGTTTTTCAACGGCACGCCACCAAAGGCGACAAACAGCTCGCAATGCGAGGCAATGCTTTCCCAACCGGTTGTTTCATCGAGATGCCCCCGGAACGTGCCCAATACATGAGGCACCAACACTTCGGCCGCAGCAAAGGAGTAGGTGTTCTTTGAAAACGTAAAGCCGCCAATACAGTTCAGAAAACGCTTGAGCTGGCTCTGTGCATGATGAAAACGACCCGCGCTGGCCCATCCGTAGGACCCCGCATAGATCGCCCGATTGCCGTGGTCGCGCCGTACTCTGTCGAGTTCTCTGGCAACCAACCGGTTTGCTTCCTCCCAGGAGGCTTCCAGGAACTCATCCGAACCGCGCATCTCGCCGGTCTCACCCGGACCTTGCTCCATCCAACCTTTGCGCACCATTGGGGCGGTAATGCGTTCCGGTCCTTCCAACACATCGACGATGCCTGCACCAATCGGCGATGGATCGGGATCATGCTCGAACCCGCGCAAACCGGTAACCTTGCCCTTTGCAACGTCGACCCGATAGGTGCCCCAATGTGCGCTCGTCAGTAGGTCCCGATTGCTCATAGTCACTTTCATTTATCATAAGTCTGGAGTTCCGCGACCAACCAGATGAGTTGACCGCGTTAGCCTTCCCAGGGCTCAGGGCCCTCGGGGGTTTCGTTGGTTCGTCCACGGACAATCGCGCCTTCGGCATCATACATCGGCAAGCTGCAAATCTGCGCGCTGTAGGTTGCTCCATCTGTTCCGGTTACTTCAACTTCGGTGCCCGGCCCCATTTCTGGGTCATCCATTCGTACCAGCGCGACGCCACATTGCTGGAAAGGTGACCAGGTTGACGAGCAGACCTGCCCAGCGATGTCACCATCCACAGAAATCGTATGTCCGCGTGCAGCAATCCCCCTTCGTACGCGCATCCCGAACGTGCGCGACCGCTTGTCGGCCCTTTCCAGCGCCTCTTTGCCGATGAAGTCCGGCTTGTCCATCTGAACAAAGTGGCCGAGCCCAGCGTCAAAGGGCGTGGTCGTGCTGTCGAACTCCGCCTGGCTCATCAGCCCTGCTTCGATACGGCGCGCACGGAATACTGGCGTGCCGGTCAGGATAATCCCGTGCCTTTGACCCGCCTCCCAGATGCGGTTGCCGACCTTCTCGGCATCGTTTTCCGGCCGAAGGTAGAATTCCCACCCAAGCTCATTGGAAAACCCGGTGCGGGTGATGATGACCTCTTCCCCTGCAATCGAGATGGTCGCGATGTCGAAATAGCGCCATGGATCGGGGAAATCACCGTCAATGGCGTCACGCAGTACGTCCATCGATCGGGGGCCTTGCACCTGTGAGACCCAGACATTGGGATCCGAAATCGTCACGTCGAACTCATGCGCGTGGGCCATGTACCACGTGTAAAGCTCGCCATCGGCCTGTGCCATCCAGAACCTGTCTTCCGCGAGACGCAGCATGACGCCGTCAGTGATCATGCCACCATGGTGATAGAGGACGAAGTTGTAGGAACAACGACCGACTTTGACCCGGCTCACGTCACGTGAAAACACCCGGTTCGCAAATATCTCGGCATCCGGCCCCGAGATTTCCAGCGGGAGTTCCCCTGTATTGCGCAGGATGACCTTCTGTCGGACAGCCCAATACTGCTCGTCATCGGTAACGTGGTTCAACCGTTCCGGGGTCATGCGGTTGCAGTAAAGCGAGTATTCCGGGTCGAAAGGCAACTCCATGAAGGACAAGGGGTGCGCCTTCATAGTCGAGCTCAGCTCGATCGGACGGCGGTCTTCGGTCGGCACTGCCTTGATGGTGTAGCGTTTGCTCAGGATGCTTTCGTGCATTTACTGGATTCCGTGATGAAAGTCTCTTTGAAGGGCGGGAAAGCCCCGCGGTCATCTCATGATGAAGGGATTTGCCGCCGTGGTCTGCTGGGCGATCCAGACGGATTTCACTTGGCAGAATTCCTTGATTGCCTCCTGTCCGCTTTCGCGGCCCTGACCGGAGCGTTTGAAGCCACCGAAGGGTGTCATGAAGCTGACAGCGCGATATGTATTGACCCAGACAGTACCCGCCTTGAGCTTGTCCGACATCCGGAAGGCCCTGCCGATGTCCGAGGTCCAAACCCCAGCGGCCAATCCGAACATGATGTCGTTTCCAATGCGTATCGCGTCTTCTTCGGTGTCGAAGGGAATAACCGACAGGATCGGACCAAACACCTCCTCCTGCGCGATGCGCATGTCATTGGAAACACAGGTGAAAATCGTCGGCTCGACAAAGCGGTCTCCTTTCGCGCCGTCGCCGGTATATGGCTTGCCCCCCAGAACGCACGTCGCCCCGTCTTCTCGCGCAACGTTAATGTAGTGCAGGATCTTTTCGTATTGCGGCTGCGTGGTCACAGGGCCGACATGGGTGTCCATTGACATCGGATCGCCAATTTTGGCTGCTCCGGCCACTTCGACCAGACGTTTGACGAACGCGTCATGGATCGAGCGTTGCACCAGAAGCCGCGACCCGGCAATGCAGGTCTGACCGGTCGCGGCAAAGATACCTGAAATCGCGCCCATCACGGCGGCTTGGAAATCGGCATCTTCGAAGACGATGTTTGGGGATTTGCCGCCCAGTTCCAGCGTGACCGGCATGATCTTCTTCGCCGCCGCTTCATAGATCTTTTGCCCAGCAAAGTCAGATCCGGTGAAGGCAACCTTGGCGACGTCCTGGTGCTCCACCAATGGCGCGCCGGTGTCGAGGCCGAACCCCGTCACGCAGTTCACCACGCCATCGGGGAAACCAGCCTCTTTGACCAGTTCCATGAACTCGAGGGTCGAAGCCGAGGTGAACTCGGACGGTTTTACCACGGCGGTATTGCCAGCCGCTAGTGCCGGGGCGAGCTTCCAGGCCAGCAGCAGGAGCGGCGAGTTCCAGGGCGTGATCATCGCCACCACGCCAAGGGGTTCATGCTTGGTGTAATTGAAGATGCCCGGCCGGTCCGAGGGCAGAACCGCGCCTTCGACCTTGTCGGCCAGACCGCCATAGTAGCGGTACCACTCGGCCAGATAGCGGGTCTGGGTGCCCATCTCGGCGATCAGCTTGCCGTTGTCGCGCACCTCCAGTTCGCCTAGGCGATCGGCTTCGCGTTCGATGATCTCGGCCAGCTTGACCAGCAGCTTTCCCCGCGCCGTCGGGCGCATCTCGGCCCACGGCCCCGTCTCGAAGGCGGTCTTGGCAGCGGCAACGGCGCGCGCCACATCTTCGGTGTTTCCCTTGGCGATCTGCGCCCAGACCTCGCCCGTGTAGGGGTTGTCAGTGTCAAAATATTCGCCGCTCGCTGGTTCGACCCAGGCGCCGTTGATGTAATGCTGATAGGTTTTCATGATGTCACTCGTCGTGCTGGTCGGGCTGGAAAACGATGCGGCCTGTGACCCGGCCATGTTCCAGATCTTCGACTGCCTGGTTAATTTGTGAAAGCGGACGCCGCTCGATCGGCATCTGCTTGATCTTGCCTGCGCGGACCATTTCGATCAGAGCGCGCAGTTGCGGTGAGTTTCCAACATGGCTGCCGCGCACGGTCATCGCCTTCTGCGGCAGCCAGACTTGAGGCATCTTGAAATCCCCGCCAGCCTGACCGGCGACGATGTACCGCCCAGCTTTCGCCAGCGCGCGCACGGCGATCCTGCCTGTCGATGCTCCGCCGAAGGTGTCGATCACGCCCATCAGGCGTCCTTCGGCCAGACGCTGAAGCTCGGCGACCGCGTCATCACGCTTGCTATTCATTACCTTCGCAGCGCCCATCTCGCGCGCTGAGTCGAGCTTGGTGTCGTCGATATCGACGGCGATGATGTTTTCGAACCCCATGGCCCGCGCGATTGCGATGGCGTTCATGCCAAGCCCGCCGCAGCCCATGATTGCCATCCACTCGCCGACCCGCAGCGCGCCCATCTTTTCCAAGGCGTTGTAGACGGTGATGCCCGAACAGGCGTGCGGCACGACGTCGGCCGCATCAAGCCCCTCGATATCGACAAGGAACTTCTCGTTCTCAACAAGGCAGTGGGTGGCAAAGCCGCCTTTTTGCTTCAACCCGATGATCCGCATGGCCGAACAGTCGCTCTCACGGTCTTCGCGACATGCCTCACATTCCCCGCATCCGATCCAGGGAAAGACGAGAACCTGCTGTCCCGGCGAGACAGTCGTTACGTCTGCACCCACTGCCTGAACAACGCCTGCAATCTCGTGTCCGAAAGTCATCGGCAATTGGGCACCGCGTTCCGCAAAGGTAAGTTGTCCCTCTTCGCCAAGGTCCATAAATCCCTTCTGGACATGCAGGTCTGAGTGACAGAGCCCCGCGGCGGTAACCCGGACCAAGACTTCGGTCCCGACCGGTTCCGGCAGCTCATTACGGCGTTTTTCAAAGGGCTGACCCCATTCGATGAGATCGTAGCTGGTGTAATCGGTCATGAGGTGTCTCACAGCAAAGATGGGATCAACGTGACTATGCCGGGAACAAGGTAGAGCAACGTGATCGCTATTGCGAAAATGGCTACGACGCTCCACGCAGAACGGTAGGTCTTGCCCATCGGGAGGGTTGGGGAAGCAGCCTTAAGCGCAAAAAGCGCGTAGCCAAACGGTGGTGTCACTGAGCCAAGGGTGACGTTGATCAGGTAGATTGCCCAAAACCAGATCGGGTCGAACCCAAAGGCATCCGCGATCGGCGCATAGATCGGAACGCTGACCAACATGTAGGCAATCACATCAATGAACATGCAGGCCACCAAGGTGATTAGCATGATAGCCAGGAAGGCCGTTAGGCCGGTGAGGTCTTGCGCCAGGAAGAATTTCAGGAAGCCTTGCGAAGCGCCGGTAAAAGACAGGATCTGGGCAAACAGGCTCGAAGCGGCAAAGATTGCCATGATCGAACCGGTCAACAGCGCTGCCTCTTTCAGACTGTCAAAAAGAAATGGCAGGCTAAGCTTTCGGTAAAGCGCGGTTGTGATCAAGGCACCAACGACCCCACTGGCTGCGGCCTCAGAGGGCGTGGCAACGCCGAGAAGAATGAACCCAATGACCGAGAAAATAACCATCAGAAAAGGCAGGCACTTCAACAAAATCCATCCGATACTGTCGCCGTCTTCCGCCAATTCGGCTGCGTCGTCAGGAGCAAGGTTCGGATTGCGCTTGATCCGCACCCAGACATAGAGCCCGGTTAATGTTGCAATCAGAAGCCCCGGCAATAACCCCGCCACAAGCAGTCCCGCGATCGAGACGTTTACCAACGAGCCAAGGATAATGACAACGATTGAAGGCGGGATGATTGGTGCCAAGCTGGCTCCGGATAAGATCGTGGTTATTGAGAGGCCTTCGTCGTAGCCGCGCTGATTCATAGAAGGCAGAACCGAACGCCCGAGCATGGCCGTTACCGCGACGATAGAGCCTGACAAGGCGCCGAATATTGTCGAAAGAGCGATTACAAGGAAATACAATCGCCCGCGTAAACGACCAAAAACCCGGTTCGCCGCATCGAACAAAACATCGGTCGACCCAGAACGAAACAACAGATCGCCCATGAGAACGAACATGGCCACCGTGCTCAGGGATACAATGGAAGTCGCCGTCAGGATCGAGTTCGCGACCAGCCCGAATCCGTTCGAACCAAACAGCATGAGGACTGCGCCAATGCAGATCGCAAAAAAGGCGATGAAAACCGGAAGGCCCGTTGCAAAGGAACCTAGCAGTAGCCCGAGCAGGATGAGAAGTGTTTCGGCCCAGCTCATATCTCTGATCTCCCAGCCAAGGCGGTGACGAGAAAGACCAAAGCGACGATTACGAAACTAAGCGCAATAGGTGACAACAACGCCCACTTGGGCACCTGAACAACAGTGTTGGTCATGATGTTTGTCGAGAATTGCTTCAGTGCAGATGAAGCGACGATATACGCAGCAAAAACCGAAACAATTGCTGAAACGAACGCCAACACGCGCCCCCAATACTCTGCAAGTCGGCCCCCCATGATTTCCACAAGAAAGGTGATCGCGATATGCTGATTGCGGCGCGTAACCTCAGGTAGAGCAAAAAAAATCATTGCAGGCATGATGAAACTAATGACGTCATTGCCCCACTTAGTTGGTGAATTCATGACATAACGCATGAATATCTCCATCACGAAAAGCCCGACGATTCCTGCCAGAAGAAGTGCGGAGAGGATAAGCATCCCCTCCGCAACTCTCTTTTCAACACGCTTCAGTAAGTGCATTTACTGAGAAAGCCCCGCTTCGACTGCCAATGCCCGAATGCCTGCGGCGACGTCCGCGTCGGTTTCCATTGCGAGCCCCCACATTGCCTCGGACATCCACGCGTCAATGTTCGCCTGTTCAGTTTCATTCATGTTTGTGATCGCCATTCCCTTCTCTTGAAGAACGGCCAACTCGTCAGCTGCGATCCGGGTGATCTCGCTGAGAGCGTACATCTCGGTCTCAGCGGCGGCCCTTGTGATCGCTTCCTGAGTTTCGGCGTCCAGGCTGTTCCATTTGTCGAGGTTCATGAACATCCAGTTGGACAGCGATCCGAAGTCCGGCTGCAAAACGTGGCTTGAAACCTCGTAAAGCTTGAAGTCCACGATGCCGGCCGCGCCCCACGGTGCACCATCAATGACGCCATTTTGCAGCGAGGAGTAGATTTCACCGCCGCTCAGCGGAACCGGACTGCCGCCAAGTTTCTCGATGATGTTGATATACGATGCATTTGCACGCAGCTTCATGCCTTCGAAGGAATGATCTCGCCCATCGACTGCCTGATTGGTGACAAAACGGAAACCGCTTTCGCCAAGCGGCATGATGCCAATGACCTTGATGCCGAGTGTTTGATAGTATTCATCGAATGCATCAAAGATGCCTGTCTCCCGCCACCTTTGCGGGTCAACGGCGATACCGTCGGCCCCCATGCCGATTTTGGATGTGCCAGCGTGATATGCGGGGTGGGAAAAAACAAGGTCCACAATGCCTGTTTGCAGTGGCTCGACTTGCTCCAGCGGGCTGATCGATTCCGGTCCGATAATGCTGAACTCAACGTCACCGTTCGTGTACTCTTCGACCTTTGCCACGAAAGTTTCAACGTTCACGCGGTATGTCGCCTGGTTTGATGCCCAAGAGCTCAGCAGCTTCAGTGACTCCGCCATCGCGCCTGCGCCCGACAGGCCCAAGGCGAGAGCTGATACGGCAGCATATTTTGATAGTTTTGCGATGATCATATTGTCCTCCCATGGTTGATGCGCCCCCTCCGAGGAAGGACGCCTTTGCAGGTGCAGCCTTACAAATGCCATGCGGTGACAAAATTATAACGCGGATATGGACGCTATAACATAATTGCAACGCTCTGTCAGGCGGCGGAAACAAAGGTCTTAGCCAAACCTGCCTGTTTCAACCGACCTTCGATGCGTTCACCCGGCAGCCATTCCTCAAGCTTGGCGCGCAGCTTCAATAGCCGCTCGAAATCGATCCCAGTGCCCAAGCCAATGCTTTCGAGCAAGTAGGCGCAATCCTCCGTCGCGATGTTCCCGGTTGCGCCGGGTGCGAAGGGGCAGCCACCCAGCCCGCCAAGCGCCACATCAAAACGCCGGATGCCAACCTCGACGGCCGCCACCACATTGGCCAGCCCCGTGCCTCTCGTATCGTGGAAATGCGCCGCCAGTGGGAGCGGTCCGACCAAGCTGGTAATGGAGGCAAAGACTCTGCGCACCTGAAGCGGATTGCCGTAGCCGACGGTGTCGGCGATGTTCAACTCGTTCGCCCCGGCGGCGGCCAGTCTTTCGGACAATGCCAGAACGCGGTCTTCGGGCACCTCGCCCTGAATGCTGCACCCAAATGCGGTCGCGATAACCGCCGACAGGGCAACCTTGCCCTTCAACCCGCGCGTATCACGTTCTTCTACAAGTTTTTCGAACTCTGCCGCCGACGCGTCGGTCGGGCGCCGGACATTGGAAATGTTGTGTGCTTCGCTGGCTGACAGAACGAAAGTGATTTTATCAGCCCCGCGCTCGAGCGCGCGGATACCGCCCTTGAGGTTCGGCACAAGCACCGCCGCGGTAAAACCTCCGATGGCCTTTGCTTCCTTCAGAACTTCGGCCGCATCGACAAATTGGGGAATGGAGGATGGCGGAACGAAAGACGTCACCTCGATCTCCGAAAACCCGCAAGCCACCTGGTCTCGGCACCAGTCGAGCTTGATTTGGGTCGGAAGGACCTGACCGACCATCTGCAGACCGTCGCGAAGGCCAACTTCACGCAAGGTGACGTTATCGGGGAGAGTCATGCGAGTCATTGCCCCTTGAACTTTGGCTGACGTCTTTCGTTGAACGCCCGCACGCCTTCGCGCCGGTCCTCGGTGTTGATCGTGCGGTTGTAGGCTTCGATCTCGAAGGCCAGACCGTCGGCTAAGGACATCTGCGCCCCGCGATAGATCGCTTGCTTGGCCTGCCGGACAGCGATTGGGGCATTTCTGGCAATGCCTTCGGCTGTGTCCAGCGCTGCGCCGACCAGTTCGCCGATCGGGTATACCGCATTGGCAAGCCCCCAATCCAACGCCTCCTTGGCGCTGAACGGGCGGGCCGACAGGATCACCTCCTTGGCGCGTCGTTCGCCGATGGCCCGTGCCAAGGTCTGGGTGCCACCGGCACCAGGAATGATGCCGATCCGGGTTTCGGTCTGGGCAAAGCGCGCATTGTCAGCGGCATAGATGAAATCGGCCGCTGCTGCGATTTCGCACCCTCCCGCATAGGCCGCACCGTTGACGGCGGTGATGATCGGTACAGGGCAGCCCAGAATGGCTCGGATCATACGTTCATAGACCAGATGCTGAAGACCCCAGTCATGATCCGACATCCCGTCGCGTTCCTTGAGGTCCGCACCGGCACAGAAAGCTTTCTCGCCAGCGCCAGTCATAACCACACATCGTATGACGCCAGGATCAAGTGCCAGATCCTCGTAGAACTGAACCAGATCACGTGCCATCTGCGTATTGAAGGCGTTCGCAGATGCCGGCCGGTTCAGGGTGACCTGCTGCACATGGTCGCGCGGCGTTGTAATCTCAAGTGTCGAAAATGAGAAAGCTATCATGAGGTGATCCATTGCCGTTTTCGACAAGATCAGCGGTCTCGAGCAATCAAACAATTAAAATGTTGGCAACAATGCCATGCAACATTTCTATGGCTTTCGAGGCGGCTTCAATTGCGATCCATAAGAGTTTCGTCAGGGTCAGCTTTCCAGACACCCTCCTCGATCATCGTGGCGATCTCGCTGGAAAGAATATTGATGACGGCATCTGTGGCCCTTGTGTTTGACCGGTCCGGCGGCATCGCCATAACAAGTTGTCGGCGGATAGAGGGCGAAACGAAGGTCCGGGCTTCCAGCAGTCCCGCCTTGACCTCCTCCGTGACCGCCGAGAGCGGAATGAAGGCGTGATATGACCCATCGATCACAAGGGATTTCAACACCCAGAACGCGTCACCCCGCAGCGCGATGTTCAGAGACACACCTGCCTTGACAGCGGCGTTATCGACAAGCATTCGAATTCCATGCGGACGGCTGGGCAACACAAGCGGTAGGTGCGCCGCGTCAGCGATCCGGATCTGTGGGCCCAACGCGGGCAATGATCCGGGGGGGCTGATCAGCCCGATATCCTCGTAAAGCAGTTCCTTGCAGCGCAGATGCAGGTCGGCTGCAGGTCCATAGAGAAACGAAATGTCCAGATCGCCTCGCTGAAGCCATTCAATCAGGTGGCCTGAATACCCTTCGACCACCCGAAGTGTGACTTCCGGCAACTCGCGCCTTACCCGTTCCACAAGACGGACGGCGAAGACGGTGTTCACGCTTGGCATCAACCCAATCGCCACATTGCCTTTGACCACTTCGTCATTCGAGCGGATGTCGTCAACCGATTGCTCCAACTGGCGGATCAGCCCGGAAACACGCCCAAGGAGTTTTTCTCCCGGTTCGGTCAGCGTCATGCCCCTGACATGCCGTGCAAAAAGCTGAACGCCGATCTCATGCTCCAACAGCTTGATATGACGCGAAAGAGCCGGTTGCGCCAGTCGCAAACGGTCCGAAGCCGCGCTAAGAGATCCGGTTTCCGCAACGCAGATGAACGTTTTAAGTTGCTTGATATCCACGCCAATACCTTCGAATTCCGTTATCGTGACTATATTTACTTTCGCATACTTTTATCCCCGTCAATGCAAGAGAATGGGCGTGGTATCCAAGAAGGCCCGATCTGACTTGTGAGAACGAACTGCCAATGACCAAATCTGACACCTTGAACTCTGCTCCGATCACTGAAGCCATCACTGCTTTTGCGACGGGTTCTCTGGATGAGGGCCGATCTGAGGCGGCGCGGCGCATGACACGCATATCACTGTTCGACTGGCTGGCTGTTTCGATCGCCGGGCAGGACGAGCCGGTCAGTCGAATCGTCAGAGACTATGTCGCCGCCGAAGGCGGTGTCACTGAAGCTACAGTTGTCGGAACGACGCAGAAGCTGCCGGCGCGGGCAGCCGCAATGGCCAATGGAACGATCAGTCACGCCCTTGACTACGACGATACCCATTTCGCCTATCTCGGGCATCCCAGCGTCGCCGTCTTTCCCGCAAGTTTTGCTTTGGCGCAAAAGACCGGAGCGAGTGGCAAAACGTTTCTGGAAGCATCGCTTGTCGGTATGGAGGCCGCAACCCGCATCGGTGCCTGGCTCGGGCGCCACCACCATTTCGTCGGGTTTCATTCCACCGCAACAGCAGGTGCCTTCGGCGCGGCACTGGCCTCGGCCCGTTTGCTGGGGCTGGACGTGCAGGGCGCGGGAAACGCCCTCGGGCTGGTCGCGACGCGCGCCTCGGGTTTGCGGGCGCAATTCGGAACGATGGGCAAGCCGTTTCATGCCGGCATGGCCGCGTCCAATGGTGTTGAGTCAGCGCTTCTTGCCCAGGCAGGCTTTGTGTCCCGTCCTGACGCGCTGGAGACCGACCAGGGTTTCGCGACTACGCACGCCGCAGAAATGCGGGATCCGGACGAGATACTGGACAGCCTAGGCCAGTCATGGATGTTCGAAGCGGTGCTGCACAAGTTTCATGCTTGTTGTCACGGTGCACACGCGTCGCTGGAGGCCTTGATCGAAGCGCGTGACAGTCTGGGCGTAAACCCGGACGAGGTTGCAAGTGTCTCACTTTCGGTGCCACCGCGTTATCTGAAGGTCTGCAATATCCTTGAACCCCAAACGGGGCTTGAAGCGAAGTTCAGCTACCGCCTGTGTTCAGCGATGGTTCTCGCGGGCCGGGACACAACCGCCTTGACCACCTATTCTGATGCCGCCTGCCACGCCCCGGACCTCGTTGCCCTGCGCGACCGCGTTGTGGTGAATGGCGTTGACGGGCTGGCGGAAACGGAAGCAACGGCCCGGATCACGGCCAATGATGGCCGAACCGTTGAAATCACCCACGACATTGATCGCACAGGCGGGCTCGCGTTTCGCGAGCAGAAGATCAAGGGCAAGGCTCAGGCTTTGCTGGGCAAAGACTCGGCATCCGATCTTTGGGATGCCGTGGAGGCAGCGGACCCTGCCTCCCTTGATGAATGGTTGCGGGGTCAGAATGACCCAGACACCTGCGCCAAGCAAGCTGCATCATAAAAACCTGATATAGCACCTATCCATGCATTTTAGTTTTTGAATGCCCTGTCAGATGCGATTTCTGGTTCGAACAGACAACTCGTCAAGAATTGCGCGAACCGGAGATTTTCATGGCACAACCGACAGAAAAAACGGACCTGACCCGACAGCTTGCAGAATTCGTTGCTCGAACGAGCTACGATGATCTGCCAACCGAAGTCGCCGAACAGGCGAAACTCTTCATCCTTGATACTCTCGGCTGTGCCTTGGGAGGGCGTGCTCAAGCCAAGGAAGAGGTTTCTTGGGTGACCGGGTTCGCCGCGGCTCAGAAAGCGGGTGGATACTCCACCGTCTTTGGCGAAGCGGGAAAAACCAGCGCTGTTACAGCCGCAATGACTAATGGCGCCATGGCGCACACAATCGATTTTGACGACACGCATATGCCGTCGATTTCCCACCTCGGATCTTCCCTCGTCGCCACGACCTTTGCCCTGGGCGAGGAACTGCAATCGAGCGGCAAGGAGATCATCGAAGCCTTTGTCTTGGGCTTCGATGTGGCCGGGCGCATCGGGCGTTGCACCATGCCGACCCATTACAAATTTTGGCATCCGACGGCCACTTTTGGTGGCATCGGCGCAGCTGCTGCTGCGGCAAAGCTTCTGAAGCTGGATGCAGTTGGCATCGAGATGACCATGGGTCTCGCCGCGGACGCCGCAGGCGGGCTTCGCTACGGTGTCGACAATGGCGATTTCTCTAAGAGCCTGCACCCAGCCATGGCCGCGATGAAGGCGGTTTTGTTCGCACAGCTGGTCAAGGGTGGTGCAACAGGCCCGCGTGGCATCCTTGAATACTCATCGGGCTTCTTCAATGCCTTCTCCGAAGAACCCAATCCCGAGCCGCTGCTGGATCGGCTGGGCGAATACTACGAGATCAGCGTTGGCGGCCTGAAATCGCTTCCGACAATCCAGTGTAGCCATACAGCCGTGGCAAAGACACTTGAACTGGTCGCGGAAAACAGTCTCGAAACGAAAGACATTGCCGAAGTCAGTATTGTTCAGTCGGAAACGATGCCTGGACAGGGCATGAACTACGCA
The DNA here is from genome assembly GCF_056536245.1 of Ruegeria sp. AJ12. Lineage (NCBI taxonomy): Bacteria > Pseudomonadati > Pseudomonadota > Alphaproteobacteria > Rhodobacterales > Roseobacteraceae > Ruegeria > Ruegeria sp. AJ12. The sequence continues at coordinate 2,733,920 of NZ_JBQFJJ010000001.1, read as the reverse complement.
CCTCAGAGCCCACTCGCTGCGCGTCTCAGCACCCCATTTGCCGTGTCTTTGGGTCTCAAGGACGGGGCGGTCACGCTGGAGCGCTTCTCGGACGAAACTCTGGTCGATCCGGAAATCAACGATCTGATGCCCCGCATCAAGATCGAGGCTGACATGGAACTGGCCGAGAAATACCCCAACACGGTTGCTGCTTTGGTTGACGTAAAGACCCACGACGGACGGGTTTTCTCTGGTGAACAGATCTACGCCAAAGGCGACCCGAATAATCGCATGACACCGGACGAGATCACGGCAAAGTTTCGAACTTTGGCAACTGTTGCGCTTGGAGTCGAGCGTGTTGGCCAGGTGTCTGCTGACATTCTCGCGTTGGAAGCTGCCGTTGATCTTCGCGAGGTCACCAAAGCACTCGGCGCGGCTCAATCCTAAATCTGGAGAGAGCCACATGAGCAATCCTTTTTCTGACCTTCTCGTGGTGTCCGTCGAACAGGCGCTGGCAGCTCCGCTTTGTACATCGCGCCTTGTCGATATGGGCGCGCGGGTGATCAAGATCGAGCGCGCCGGGGGCGATTTCGCGCGGGGCTATGATGCGGCCGTTGACGGCGACAGCTCCTATTTTGTCTGGACAAATCACGGCAAGGAATCGGTTGTACTCGATCTGAAGTCCGAAAAAGATGCAGCGCTGATGAGGCGATTGTTGGCCAAAGCCGATGTATTCGTTCAAAATCTTGCGCCCGGTGCAATGGCACGCGCTGGATTCGGCTCGGAAGAGATGCGCAAAGTGAACCCACGTCTCATTACGTGCGATATCTCCGGCTATGGCGAGGATGGCCCGGCAAGCTCACTCAAGGCCTATGATTTCCTGGTTCAGGCTGAAAGTGGTCTGGTGGATGTGTCAGGTGCACCGGAGGACCTTGGCCGCATCGGCGTTTCGATCTGCGACATTGGCGCAGGGATGACAGCGCACGCGGCGATCGTCGAAGCGCTCCTCTATCGCGAACGCACCGGCGAAGGCTATGGCGTCAGCGTATCGCTCTTCGGTGTGGCTTCGGAGTGGATGAACGTTCCTTTGATGCAGTACGAATACGGCGGCAAGGCGCCCAAACGGGTCGGCCTGATGCATCCGACAATCCAGCCTTATGCCGCCTTCAAGGTGAACGACGGCTCCCAAGTCATCATCGCCATCCAGAACGAACGCGAGTTTGCGCGTTTCTGCGACAAGGTATTGGGGCAACCGGACCTGGCGACGGATGCACGGTTTAACAGCAACAATGCCCGAGTCGAAAATGTTGAGGCACTGCACGACATCATCGGCAGTGTCGCAGCATCCCTGTCGCGGCAGGCATTCACCGGCCTTTTAGCCGAGGCAGATATAGCTTATGGGTCAATCAATTCTGTGTCGGCACTTGCAGATCATGCTGGGCTGAAGCGTGTCCGAGTGGCGACGACCAAGGGTTCGGAAGTTACCATGGCTGCACCGCCTATTATTCGCTCTATCGACGCAGATGACAGCCTGCCACCGCCCCCGAAATTGGGTCAGCACACAAAAAGTGTATTTGGGGAGTTCGGCATCCCATAGCCGTTATGTGGTTTGATCTATCAGGAAATCAGTAGTCTGCACCTTCGTTATTCGCTTTTTCTCGTTCCATAATCGCTGTGTCAAATCATTGCGAAGGGTCAGGTTAAATTCAACTCGTGTTGACGGGATCTAACCGTCGAGGCACGCTGCTGCACCTCAGAATTGTTTGCGTTGCGATTGCAAAGAAGTTCCACGTAGGCAAAACAGGTGTAGGTCATAATGTCCGCATAGTCCCGCGTCTCGTCTGTCCAATTTGACAGCGGCGGAGGCGCGGTTTGGCTCCGGCAAATTTCGCAGGGCGAATGAACGCAAACGGGAAGTTCGCCGCATTTCGGAAAATTTCGCGCTGCGGGAGTGAAGGTTTTCTGCAACAGCATTAGCTGCAACCGCACAAGTCCGGTTTGTCCGGCAGACCGTGAGTACGAGCATAACCGGATTTCGCGCACGCAGCGAATGTCGGGAAAGCGGACTCGATCGCAGCATCGCGTATACACAACCAAAGTCGGGAAAGGGCTGTTCTGGCTCGACCCAAATGGCCGCCGAGGCGGGAACCGCTGCGATATTTGAGGTCTACGCGCTTCCCGCCTCGGCTACCGTTGCGCCTGTTGCATCAAATTGGATTCCATGCTGCTGCAAAAATGGACGTCATGCAGTGTGCTTTCGGAATACGCAGTTGCCAAGGTGGAGGTCGCGGCGTGGGCTGAATTCGAACTTTTCCGAACTATCTGGGATTGAGCATTTGAAACCCATCAAGAGCCCAGTGCACTATGTCAACAACCTCCATCTAGGGGTTCTTTTGCAAGTGTCACGGTATCGAGCATGCCGTTGCAGGGTTGAAGGAGTGGCGGCGCACCCCGGTCCGCAACGAAGGATATGGGCTTGTCGCCATCGGCCATTTACATCGTTTCTGAGCTCACGTTCTGAACCCTCAGTTAAGTCTTGACTTCAAGTCACTGTATATAAGCCGGGTGGGTCTGTTTATGGATGCCCCAGGTGCTCCGAGGCAAATCCTAGCCGCCTGGCTCCAACTTTCCTTTCTGGCGACCGATTGTCCCCCTTAGGTCATTAAGTTCGATAAAACTGTCTGCTTGTCGACGCAGTTCGTTTGCAATCAAAGGAGGCCGAGTGCGTATGGTAGACGCGATTGATATCCGTAAACCTTGTCTTTGCAAGCTTTCTACAAGGCGCTGCAAATCCCGAGCTCCTGAAAACAACACAACATGATCGACGCGCGGTGCCAGTTCCAGTGCATCAATAGTCAATTCAATATCCATATCGAGCTTTACTCTGCTTTGCCTTAGTGGATCGGTGATCTCCTTTGCAGGTTTTGAAACAACCGTGAATCCGTTATGTGCCAGCCAATCCAACAACGGACGAATGGGCGAATACTCTGCGGTGTCCAAAAGTCTCATGTAGTAATACGCACGTACCAGTTGGCCACGCCGCATGAACTCTGCTCGGAGCAGTTTGTAGTCTATGTCAAATTCAAGAGCTTTTGCCGCCGCGAATAGATTTTGACCATCAATAAATAGCGCCAACCTTTCACCTTTATAGAACATCCAGTCTTACCTTCTAAAGGAATGGTTTACAGTTTCTATGGGTTGTCGACTTGGGTGAATGTAGAAAAGTAAAGGGTAGCCGGGCATCTTTGTTTCATGGAAACCTCATGGGCGTGCATCGGTTTGGTTTTCCCAATTTAGTAACATTGGTACCTATGCACAAAGGGCGTCCCAGTTTGTTTCCGTTGCTCCTATTGGGTGAATTTTGCATTAGGATTTTGGTTGTTTGTGCTCCGCAGCCTTCAAAGCGAGAGGCGGTTAGGCTCTACGCCGAGAGCGCTTGCAAGAGTTGGGGAATGATGTTGTGTGCCGCTCTTCTATTTCGACAGTGCGCTGAAGGAATGTGTAATAGTGCGAGAGACTTAGGTATTGTTTTGGGAATCCAGCCACCACCCCAACGCGGGTGGGAAACACTCAATCTCACCATCCCAAAAACAAACCTGCTGCGGTCCTGGATCAAGCTGCATATTCTCAATAGATTGCCCTTAGAGAAGGGGATAGTTCCCGAAAGAAAGCCTCCCGTCTGAATTCGTCTTTGCAGCCGAAACTCCTTCGGTCACTGCGGCTAAAGTGAGGGGTGATTTCAGCGTGGCGTCGCAAATTGCCGCTCTTTCGGCCGTCAAGTCGTGACCCCTAACTTGGCTGGAGACCAGGATTATTGTGGCGCCTGGATCGAAATTCCGAAGCTCAAGGCAAAACGATATAGTTTCTTCCAGATCGCCCATGATATCGGCGTCCACGAAACAAAGATCCGCTATTCTAAGAAACGACTGAACGGTCTTCCAGTTTTCGTCGGGAGACACGCAGATAACAGTGTTTCCCGTTTCGTCAGCCCAAGTCTCAATGGGCTTTCGGTCCAAACTGTCATCATGCCCAAAGTACCCAACAATGCTGGTCGATCTATTCTTGGACTCTTGCTCGATGCTAGTTGCTGCCGCAACAAGCCGATCAACAAGCTCATTGCAAACTTGTTCCGGATACAGAGCCTTCTTGGGGTTAAGGGGGTCAACGGTCGTCGCGTCAGACCACAAACTCAGCGGCAAATCGCCGGACCAGGACAGTTTACGACTTGCCTTGCGGCGAACAGAAGCGAATTTCTCTTCCGATGGAATTCGGCAAGCTACTTCTTCAAGTCTCGTCACATTCCGCCACAGCTGACGGGTGCGATTGCCTTCAGTCTTGTCATGTCGTAGAGCACTTTTCCTGCAGTATTCGATTTGACTTTTTTCGGCTGTCAAGATTCTACGCTGGAAATTGTCTGGTGATGACCCGTGTGCGACGCGGAGAACCGTCTGATTATCTGAGTTGTGAGGGTTGAGAAGTTGTTTCGAAGCGGTGCCTTCGTTTGGTGTGAGCCAAAAACGTACATTGGTAAGGATGGCGCAGACTACAGCCGAGAGCGTAACGATCACTAGTGTGAAAAACAAATACTTGGAAAAAATTGGAAAAATCGTGCTTGATGGAAGCAGAGCCCCCAACAAGACTGAAGCCGCCAAGGATATCCATATAGCTCCAGAAGCGATGATCGCCAGGTTCAACACAGCGTCCGACCTGCTCGCGGCTACTAGTTCACCATAACTAGCATCTTCATGCATTATTCCAGCCTCAGCAGTTTCAAGCGTTTCGAGAGGGTAATCCAACTTCCTCGATGTCAACGTCAACACAGCATTTATAAAAAGTCAATATGACAAAAAATTTACTTAGCTGGGCGATGATGATATTGCATTGCGCATTGGTCCTAACGCCTGGGCTTAAGAACTCGGGACATTTAGGAGATTTGAAATCCGAGAAAGTAGAGTTCCCTAGGCGTTGATTGAAACTCGGCAAGGAGCGGGAAAAAGTCGGCCGAGGATCCCGTTGGCGGGAGAAGCCCGAACGAGTTGTTAATCGCGGAATGCCCGCTCGCGCACACGAACAACGGGTTGAGTGATGTATTCCAGGACCGATTTTTTTTCAGAGACGAATTCCACCTCTGCGACCATACCAGGCACAATTGGCAAGGGTTCTCCCACAGAGTCTGATAAGGTGGTCGATGTGACGATTTCGACAGCAAATACGTTGTAGTCGCGTTCTGGATGCGCAACTGGACTTGCGCCAATCCGGATTATCTCGCCAACCAAGGCGCCATACCTAGAGAAATCGTATGCGGTAATTTTAACGTTGACCAATTGTCCGACGTAAAGAAACGCAATATCGGCTGGAGCGACAAACGCTTCGACAACTAGCTCATCTGCGTGTGGTACGATCTCGATAAGGTCTGCCCCGGTGGATACGATCGCCCCTTTGTGTGAGAAAAAGACTTGATTAACGACGCCGTGGATTGGTGACTCGATGTCAGTTTGTTTAACGCGTTGTTCCAAAACAGGAATTGACGGCGTGAGGCTTGCCAACTCATTGTTAGTATGAGAAAAATCCTCTAGTGCGTCCGACTTGAACTGGCTTTCTAAAGCTGCGATACGCTGTTCGGTTTCCCGCAAACGTGATCGTTCCCGCAGAATGCGCGAAGACGTTTGCGCCAATTGGCTCTGCCATTCTCTCACCTCTATCTGCGTGCGTATCAGGGAGGTTTTCGGTTCAAGCCCACGTTCTACCAATGGTTCGATAGTCTCGATCTGTTCATTCACCAGAGAAAGAGTACTTTCGGCGAGTTGAAGGAGTTCCTCAGCTTCGGACAAGGCTTCGTGCTGCTGCTCAGCTTGTAACATCAATACTTGAACTTGAGTTTCTAGCTGAGTGCGTCGAGCCGCCGACAGGCTGCTTTCTGAGGCAACAATCCCCGGTGCCCTCATCCTCAATTCCAATGGAAAGACGAGTTCGGAGCCATCAATCTCGCTTTGTAACCGAACCAATCGAGCCTGTAACGCATAGGCCTGCTGTTGTTCTTGATCTAGTTGTCCCGCAAAACGGGTGCGGTCCATTTGCATAAGCAAGTGTCCGACTTCAACTATGTCCCCCTCGCGCACAAACACTTGCTCAATAGTTCCTGCTTCTGGAGCCTGCACGACTTGCAGATTACTGCCGGGCACTATGCGTCCCTCCGCCCGCGTAACATCGTCAATCTCGGTGAATGCGGACCAAACAATTACTGAGGCCAGCAAAGTCAAAATCAGGAACAACAGGATCGACGCGCGAAAGCCGCGATCGCTCGTCCTCTTTTTGAGTACAAGCTGAAAGGTATCATCGCCTGGCATTTGAAACGACCACTGGTCCCTCTTGTGCGGGCTTAACGCGTCTAAGAAGCCTTTCCTTGGGCCCATCGTACGAAAGTTTGCCACCTTCCAACAGAATTACGCGATCAACTGCCTCCAAAAGAGCGGTGCGGTGAGTCACAAGCAAAATGGTTCGCTCCGAGCCCAAATCGTTGAGGTTGTCGATCAACGATTGTTCGCTTTGAACATCCATAGCGCTGGTCGGCTCGTCGAGGTAAAGGATAGGTTTTTGCCCGAGCAGCGCTCGCGCCAGCGCAATCGACTGGCGCTGACCACCAGACAATGTAGCGCCACGTTCTGTAACCTTTAAGTCGTATCCCATTGGATGTTTGGAAACAAAGTCGTGGACGCCAGCCTGCTTTGCAGCAAGAAGGATTTGCTCGTCGTTCGGCCTTTCTGCACCTACAGCGATGTTGTCCCGAATAGTTCCGGAAAACAGCCAGATATCTTGGAGCAATGCTCCAATGTTGCTTCGCAGATCAAACGGCGCAATTTGAGTAACGTCACTATCGTCAACTATAACTTGCCCTGAGTTGGCATGATACAGGCCCACCAACAGCCGTCCGATCGTGCTTTTGCCAGACCCAACTTTGCCAACAATCGCAACTCTTTCACCAGGTTCGATTGTAAATGAAACGTTTGTAAGGCTTTCATTTTTTTGATCTGGATAGGTAAAACTGACGTTCCGAAACTCAACTCGACCGCTAAGATGAGGTCTGGCTAGCCAGTTGCGATCCGATCGATTTTCGACGGGTTGTTGCATAAGCGAGTTTATCGAACGGTATGAAGCCTTGGCCTGGCTGAATCGCGTCATTGTTTGTGCTAGCTGCGCAAGCGGCGCGAGGGTTCGACCGGTCAAAATCACACACGCGATTAGGGCTCCCATGCTTACCGTGTTAGAGGTTATGAGAAAGACCCCGTAGAATACCACCATCACTTGTGCAGCCTGCTGCACAAAAGCAGTTGAGTTCAGCGCAAACTGCGAAGCCGCTCGAGAGCGCGCGGAAGACTCAGATTGAAGGGAAAGTGCGTGATCCCACCTTGCTCTCATTACCCGAGCAGCGCCAATTGTCTTAATGGTTTCGAGTCCAGAAAGAGTCTCAACCAAAACGCTTTGCTTGCTTTGGCCCTCCGAATGGTTTCTTTGTGCCATCCTACTCAGAATTGGCTGCACTGCGATACCGACGATCAACACCGTTGGAACAGCCACGGCAGGCACTAAAGCCAATGGGCCGCCAACCAAGCTGATGACGAAAATAAACAGTACTACAAATGGCAGGTCGACGATGGTAACCAGTGTTGCTGAAGTAATGAAGTCTCTCAGAGACTCGAACTCTCGCATGATGCTTGCCATTGCACCGACGGAGCCGCGACGCGCGTGCATTTGCATGTCGACAAGCCGGTCGAAGATCAGGCGACCCATCACCAAGTCTGCCTTTTGACCCGCCCTGTCTATGAATCCGGTACGCAACGAACGAATTAGAAAGTCGAAAACCAGCGCTAGACCAATCCCGAAGGTCAAAGCCAAAAGAGATTCAATTGCCTCATTTGGCAACACGCGGTCATAGACGACCATGATAAAAATCGACGTTGACAAACCGAGCACGTTCGAGACGGCAGCCGCTAGTATCACCTGGGTGTATGCCCATTTGCTTTTTAGTAGTGTTGACCAAAACCAATGCCCCTCGACCGTTGGTTGGTCTGGGCTATCGGTCGCTCTGTCACGCCTTCGCAGAAGGATGGCCTGGCTCTCGTATGTACCTTTTATTTCGGCTAGGTCCAGCATTCCAATTTCTGTAGGAGACACGGCAGGGTCCAGAACAGAAAAAAGGTCACCTGATCTTCCGGTTATCAGAGCGGCGCGACCTTTGGGCGTCGTCAGTATCAGGGGAAAAAGATCCGCATCCGTTTTGGCTAAGTCTATCTCACCAACACCAACGATGAATCCCGCTCGTTCTGCGATATCCACCAAGTTTTCAATCGATAGATTACCATCCGATACCGACGAGAACCCTCGCAGGCTTGCAAGTGACACGGACCAACCAAAATGCCGAGCGGCAGCAACAAGGCATAGTTCGAAGGGATGCGGGTCGTTGGCTGCCACACCAGAGCTTGTTTCACGCATCGGCAGCAACTGCTCCTGCGATCAGTACAGTTGAGCGAAATTGACACTGACTATTCATTAAGCGCTCTATCCAAGCCGCGATGCGTGAGTGCGCTTCGATCTATGCCAAAAATGGAGGCCAAATCGCCCGTTGCTTCTAAAATGAGGAACTCGGTTTCGATGCTGTTAGCCTCCAAGTTGATGATGCGCGATTTCGCGTTCACAAGATCGCGCTGAGCGTCCAGAATATCTGATGTATCCCGTCTGCCGATCTGGAACTGCTGCAGGATTGCAGCCAGGTTTTCTGCGTTGAACCTGGCGGCTTCCGCAGCTGCTGCGATTTCGGAAGCGGTGGTCTCGCGAGTGGCCAATGCTACTTCGATTACTCTTGTCAATTGGACTTCGACTTCGTCCAAATTGCTCTTTGCGGCGGCAATTGCGCTTGCACTCTCGCGCTCCCTTGCTCTCTGTTGACCTCCTTGGAACAAGGACTGATCGATCGAGAATCCTGCAAAGGTCTCGTTTTCCGGATTGCTGCCAAACACGTCGGATCGACCCCCGCTAACTTCTAGAAAAACGCCTGGGTATCGCCCGGAAAGTGCGATATCATATTGGCTCCGGGCGTCGGCCAACCTCAAACGGGCGATAGCTGCTTGACCTGCCGTTTGGATGCGTTGCCGCGCAACCTGAGCTGCCATGATAGGTGGGGTTGGCGGGCGTTTAAGCGGGTGGGGTACTGGACCTATCAGTGCGTTGTAGTTTGCCTCTGCTCCGGCAAGTGCGGAGCCAGCTTGCGCTAGCCTCGCGTTCGCATCCGACAAGCGGCTACTTGCGGACAGAAGATCGCTTTCGGCGATTACGCCTCCCAGCGCTCGAGATCGAGTTTGTTGCACAAATGATCTATGAGCTGCGACGTTTTCTTCGGCGAGCGCCAAGAGCTCTCTTTGACGCCAAACATCCAACTCCGCAGCTGCCATTTGACGCGCCACAGTTGACAAAAGAACATCGAACTCAGAGCTCAAAATCTGCTGGTTTATTTGCGCGTTCGCAATTCGGTTTTGGGTGGCAGCTCCATCAAAGAGCAGCTGCCTTACTGTGATACCAGCATTCGCTGACGCCTCACTGGTGCCATCAATGAGATCCTGACCTGCAGTCACACCATACGAGACTTGCGGCCGTAGGCTCCCCTTCAGTGCATCCAAACGCGCTAGAGATCCGGCAATACGCGCGTTCTGGCCGGTGAGCGCCGGGAACTTCAGAACCGCGTCGTGAATTCGTCTACCAAACTCTGTATCATTGTAACCAGTACCCAAACTGATTTGTTGAGTCGATCTCCGGTTTACAGTCTCGTCATGTAAGCCAGCTTCTTTGATTAGTTGGTCTGCAGTGTCTATTCCTTTTTCATAGATTGTTGTGCATGCTCCACATCCAACAAGAGCCACTAGGCGGAGAGCGACTCCGCCGCGCCATTTCGCTGGAATCGATCGGTGCTTGTTAGGATTTTTGTACTCGTACGGCGTTCCGGCGTCATTCCTCAGAACGGCTCGACCCAACGTGGTCTGATCTTTCAAAGCTGGTCGTAACGTAACCACATGCAGAAGCTGGCTGGCTTGCAATATGTGTCGCGTTGCACGGCCCTTCATTGCCAAACTCCAGCGAGGATACCTCACGACGCTTCCTCTCGGCACCAAAAAGCTACCTTCAAAATGGGCAAGACACCACGAAGCAGCCTGATTTCCTAATCATTGTCACTTGTCCTGGTCGACCAACTCTGGCGACGGCAAGTTGTTTTACAAGTCAAAATGATTATAAAATTGCGGGCATATAGTCAACGTGATAAGCTAAGGTTTGATAAAAACAGACATAACATATTATTTTTAAATAGAAAAAATTTAACTGCTGTGAGACCTGGCGAAGACTAAAAATAATTTTTGACTTGAAATGCGCTGATGCTGGTGGCCGAAAAGGCCGTTCCGTGTCGGAATTGTACGCCAAAACTTAGCGTTTTGAGACTGGTTGGAAGCCACTTAAAAAATCAATATGGATTTTATCTTGCATGAATATTTGTTGATTCTCTGACGGGTCCGAGGCATGAACCACTTACTCTCCAATGAAAAGCAGATCTTTTTGAGATAGTCGTTGACAACTCAAGTGGCTATAAGTAGTCAAAATGACTATATTAGGATTGATGGAGCTCACACATGATTACGTTCAACAAGCCGTTCATTGATCGAGGGATTGCATCAGTCTTGGGTTCATTTGGGCGATTCCGCTCAGCTTCATATGGTGGAACACTGATTTCGAATGTCGCTGTAAGTTCCGACCTAGCAACACAGAGTGAACTAGCAGATCAACCGGGCTGCAAGCGAGTCGAGATACCAACTGAAAAAGCGGCACGTGTGAAGTTTCTGTCTGACTGGGCCAAGGACCAAAAAAGGCGCGCCGCCGCCGGTGGCGCAATTAGTCTCTTGGTCATTCCGATGTTCGCGAGTTCGGCGTCAGCAGAGGGTGGTACACTGCTTAGTGACCTAGGCGGTGTTGAAAGTGCGACGGTTCAATCAGACGGCAGTCTGCGGCTTGAACTGGAGGATGGCAGCAGCGTAAGTGTCGATCCGAACAACTACACAGTTACGGCCGATGGGCAATATGTGCTTGATGCTGAAGCGCTTGCGGGGTTGGAAGCGGCTGGAGTTGTACCGGCAGCAGCACCGGGTGGACTTCTTGCGGGCTTTGGCGCTGCAGTAGCTGGTGGGGCGGCTGCCGCAGGTGGCGGCGGAGGTGATGACGCCAGCGGTTCCAGTTCTACCACTGGTTTCGTAGTTGATGGCTACATCTCGGGCGCCACCGTATTTCGCGACTCCAACAACAATGGTTTACTTGACGAGGGTGAAGTCTCTACCACAACAAACTCCGAGGGGGCGTTTTCGCTCGGTGGCAATAGCGATGAACCAATCGTGTCCGTTGGGGGCGTTGATATTTCAACTGGCTTGAACTTTGAAGGAACTCTGAAGGCACCGGCCGGTTCCACGGTGATATCGCCAGTGACAACCCTGGTGCAGCAGATCTTTGAAGCGGACGATACCGACACAATCACGGTCGATGATGCGATTGCGCAGGTCAATTCTGCGCTTGGTTTGGATGAAGATACCGACTTGTTGAATGAAGACCCGATTGCATCGGGGAATGATGATCTGTTTGCGGCCGGCGCGAAAGTGGTGAACATCGTCAATTTGGGCGTTGCCGCAGGTGCGGAAGAAGACGAAATCATCGCGCAGCTGGCTGAGGAGATTAGCGAAGCCGCGGCAGATCCCGACAACGCGCCGGACAATATTCTGAGCGACGCCGGCACGGTTCAGGAGGTGCTTGAAGGTGCTTTAGAGGGTGATCTTGACGCGGGCGATATCGCCGCTGTGGCGAACACGGCGACCAATGCAAATGCTGCCGTTGATGACGCCGTCGAGGAAGCCGCCGCAAATGACGAGGATGTAGTTGAAGCGGCTGCCGATGTGCAGCAGGTTGTCCAGAACGAAATCGCCGAAGACATCGCTGAACAGGTCGAGGCCGAAGAGAGTGTCACCGAAGTCGATCAAAGTGATATTGAGGATGCCGCTGACAACGCGCAGGACGTTGTGGATGGGCAAGTAAACTTTGGTTCCGCATTCTTAGAGGAATTCAGTGATGCTGTTGAGCTTGGTGATTCATCGGCGTCGGAGCACGGGGTGTGGTACGTAGATCGATACGCGCCAGCCAGTTTCGAGACAGTTTCGGACTTCGGTGCCGAAATCGGCGATGCAACGTTTGACGGCGAATCTGTTCTGAAACTGACGACTGAGTTTGTCGAGGATCAGACAGCGTTTGATCAGACGCAAGGTCGGAAATTCGATATACCTGACGGGTCGACCGAAGTTTCGATTCGGCTCTATATAGACCCTGCTTGGGAACCCGCAGAGGACGCCACAAGTGGCTTCCGCCAAGCAGGTTTTTGGGCCACCGCGCTCGATTCAGAAGGGAACCTCCACTATCCAATCATTGAGTTTTCCACTCTGAATGGCGAGGATACATTCCGGGTGTATACTGGTGTCGGATCCAGTGGAGCTGCAGAATGGATCAATCTCGGTTTGCCGGAAGGTTTTGAGTACGGCAGTTTCCAAGACCTAAAGATGTCAGTGAATGATGATGGATCAGTCACCTTTGAGGTGGGCAATCTAACACAGACGGTGGGAATGGATAACGGCGGTTTCAGCGTGTCCTCTTTGGATAACGTTATACTGCAGGGCCATAACGGTTACAGTGTAGATCCCAATAACCCCAGCAGTGATCGTCCCGCCTATGACATCTACTGGGATGACTTTTCTGCAAATGGGGACTTTGTGGAAGTCGACACTGACCTTACAGATTTTGACCAGGTCAATTTCGCTGACATCCCCTATGATGTCGCGCCTGATGTTCAACTGACCCTGACGCCGGCGCAGGCTGACGGCCTCCAGATCGGCGGTTCCGGTACCGTCAAACTTGTCGGAGAGTTCGATGCCGCCGTTGATCTCACCGGCATCACGGTGCCGATCAATGCCACGGAGGTTACCGGCTTCGACACGATCCTTACCGCTGACGCAGCCAACGGCCTGCAGATCGATCTGCCGGCGGATGCCATGCTCAACATCGACGTCGATTACGCCGATCTGAGCGTGGATAATCCCTCACTGACCCCTGAGATCGATCTCTCTGGCATCACCGTGAACGGCTCCAACTCGCCCGCCGATCTCTTTGATGTGCTTAATGCGGGCAGTGTCGAGGACACTTTCAAACTGCTGTGGAACCAGGCAGATAACAGCTACTACGATGCGTTCCCCGGCGGGACCCCGGACGTGAACGCGGCGAATGTCGAGCTTGGCAATGTCTACGCTCAGTACCTCCTAGACGGCGGTGAGCCATTGCTGGACATTGTGCAGACGAAGGTTGGCGGTGAGCCAGACTTCGATGCGCGGCAGCAGTCTTTGCACGACAACCTACTTGGAAACATCACCGATGCCGCGATCAACGCTCGGGTACCCAATGAGTTGGCCGAGGACAACCGGGATGCAGCCGGCCTGCAGTTTGGTGACCGGCCAATCTACAGCGGTAGTCTAGCAAATACTGACGATCTATTGGCAACGCAGGTCTGGGACTTCGCGAATGGGTTTTCTTCGGACAACGACTTTGTGATGCCTCCGGACAGCATTTACGTTCTGAATGGCGATAGCGTTATTGACGCCGACGGTGACGCCTCAAACGGGATCACCCCGTTTACCGACCTGAGTGATGCCATCGGTGCGGCGAATGCCGGTGCATACATCGTAGTTGGAAGTGGCACGTATACCGAAGGTCAGATTGTTATCCAGTCTTCGATGACAATCATCGGGGTCGATGGCTCGAAGCTAGAAGGCGGGTTTCTCGTCGAGTCCGACAACACCGAAGATATCGTTGTTAACGTTAGTGGGCTGGATATTGAGGTTGGGCAGGGAACATCCTATGGCATCTATTTGAAAGGATCCGGCACTACGCTCAATGTTGAGAACGTCGATATCACGGATGACACCGGCTCGGCGACTCGTGGGATTATCAACGAGTCAGGAACTCAAGCGGACATCAACGTTTCAGGCGGTTCGTTTACAAACCTCACAAGCGGCATCTACCTCAATCCAGGAGATGGAGATGGCGGGGTCGATTTGTATATTGATGGCGCGGTGTTCACGGGAAATACAGCGGGTATTGGAACTGATGACCCCGAAACCCTGACTGTCATCAACAGCACATTTGACGGGAATGATGAGGCCATCGGGTTCAGCGGCGACCACGAAAACGGTGGGTTGACTCTCTCGGGCAACCAATATGTGGCCGAAACCGATAAAGTGTTGGTGTATTTCGCTCGACCTGAGCCAGTCGAGATTCCCGGCGAATGGGCCAATGCGGCGATAGTGCCATCCTCCGACCCTGACAATAACAAGGCTTTGCTGTCTACGATCACCGGTACCGACGGCGACGACGTAATTATCGACCACATCCTCGAAAACGTGATTGATGTGTCTGCGGGCGGTTCCGACTTCATCCTGCTCTCCATCGATGAACCAACGGAAGGCCTCAACCAGATTCAGGGCTTTACTGCCGGGTCAGCGGATGTGGACGGAAAGGATGTCATTGCATTCCGTGCGGATGCGGGTCTCGACACCGCTTTGCGCGGATCTGGTTTCGAAGTGCTATTCGATGATGATGCGCTTGACGCAGAGACAGGCTTCGCAACTTTGGCAGATGTCAGCCTTGTTTCGACCTCCGACGAAGTGGTCCTGTCCGGTCTACAAAGCGCGGATATCTCCGCGATCCTGGACGCCGTTGATCCCTTGGTGGACGGCGAGGATGGCAGCATTCAGGTTGCTGTCTCAGACTCAAGCGGCGATGACACATTGGTGGTCAGTGTCGACCTGGACAAAACGGCTGAGGATGCTGATCGGGTATTGGGACTTGCCATTTTGGAGGACACATCGGTCGGCACTCTAACGGATGACAATCTCTATGACTTCTCCGCGGTGCAGGCGAATACATGAGTTTGTGGGGCTTAACGTTCGCCGAGTGGGCTTGACCCATTACTTTCTACAATCCGGAGGAGGTGATTGCGCTAGGGACACTACGCTTCCGCTGTTTTGGGTCCAAGCCGGTAGTGCCTCGTTTTGTAATTCGGGGCGGGTTCGAGGTAACCTTGATCTATCAGTGACCGAAGCGCCCTGTTGAACGTTGGTTGGCTCATGCCTTTCACAATTTTGTGATTGCGAATATCTGCTGTCTCAGCAGTGCCTAGCGCGGACTCGTCACAAAGCAATCGAACTACATAAAGTATGTCTAACTCGTTGGGCGAAATTGATTCAAAACCAAGGTCACGTTCTAGGGTGGCGAGGAGATCGCGAAGCCGTGCTACGGTTGTAATTTTTGTGCTACCTGCCATATTTTGTCTTCATTATCAGTCACATAAACAGATCCACTGACATACAGCGGTAAAGGGTTTTGAGGTGATTCTGAGGCAGAATGCCTCTGCAAAAACCAGACGCTTCAATTACTGAATGAGCCTGACAAAGGATTGGCTACGCAAGAACCAACCAAATTGGTTGCAACTCGCCGAATAAGTTCAGAATGCTTCCCCATTTAGTCGCTACAATCGTTCGTGGAGTTCAACAGAACGTAACCACGGCCGGCTTGATACTTCCTATATAGTGTTTTGGTGCTTCTTATATATCGGTTATCCGCGTGTGTGTAAAAAGTCAACCTGATTGCTTGCGCCACTCAAGGTTGTGACGTGTTTCAATAAGTACCTGATGACATGTCATCTTACCTGGGTCTACCTAAAGGTGGTTTCGTGTTGTCGCCGTGGGAGTTGATTGACAGAGTAAACCCATTCGAGACCGGTGTACCAAAGAATTGCACTTGACACGCTTCTTAATGCCTAACATGCCTGCATCTTGGGGCCAGACGCCCAGCACGCTCGCTTGTTCAATGACTCTCGTCTATTTTTCGTGGTTGACTGTCAAAATGGGCTGAGCCGGATTTGGGGGCGCCGGGCCACCCACCGACTTTTCCCTAAGGCGGAAATAGATCAAAAATGAAAAAAGGAACAGTACCGCCCCTGAAGCATCGCCCAAAACAAACAGCAAAGCAAAAAGCACAACCTCCGAAGCAGAACTTGGGTCACCAAGAAAGGCTAGTATCGAACTCGCCGTTATCACGGATGAAATAATCATTATGATAATAAGAGATCTCCATGTATGCAGCTCTCTTGATGTTGCAAAATCCAGGCCGAACCGTTCCAGGCAAAGCTTTACTGCGGGTGCGGTCATTGCGTAGACTGCGACAATCGCTAGGTGTTTCAACTCGACAAGGTTACCCAAAAAGTAGTGATGTAGAACAAGGCTTGTCGGCAGTATGTACAGGACTGCCCACCACCCATACATCCATGCGGCTAATGCTTTGATAATGGCCGGAAAAAATAAAAGCGCAGGCGTCAAAAACAAGGCTTCGTCCAGCCCGTCTCGTATGAGGAAATGCTGGACGGGGTATGATACAAAAATTGTAATGGCGATCGCAACGCCGTGCAGGACACTGAACTCGATCAGTCGACGGATATGCACTCTTGCGGCCCGCCATTCTCTAGCCTCGAGCAAAGCTGAAATGGACATTTTTCCCCCACGAAAATAATCAAAATGATTTCATCGTACTAGACGGAAAAAGTTGGAAACGCAAGCAAGTGCGAAGTGGCGGCGCATGGGTCGCGCCTCCTGCCAGGTGTTCAGGTGTGGCCATTGGAGTGCTGAAGGAACGCACTACCCATGATCGCAGGTTCTTTCGTAGCATAGAATTTGGTGGAAAAATCATGGCGCCGAATATTTTTGTTTTGCTCGTGGCAAGAACCCATTGATGAATCGTGTGATGAGTTTGGTTAATTTTGGGATTGGTCAGACATTATCAGGTGGGTTGTGTTTAGACCTCTGAAGGCGATTGAGTTTCGTTGTGATCGCGGACGGTTGCCATTTTGGTGCTGCATATGCGTCAGGCTTCGAGCAGCTTGCTCAAGCAGTGGGAGATTACGTTGGGTCAACATGCAATCATTGTGACTTGTTTTTGGCGCGTGAGTCAGGGTAATTTGCGGCTCACTTTTGTAACACTGGAATACACGACGGCTTCTTTTGGCGGGTACGAGAACCTTGAGACAGACAAGGCGTGATAATCAAATTGTTTTTACTCCAAGCCTCTCTCTTGCAATTGAGTTGCGTGCACTGTCCCCGCAAGCAGACTGTGCCCGCTCTGTGAGTTGCAGGCCATCGCGTTGTAGAGACTGCAGGTCGATTCATGAGACGTTACAGGCGAACAGACCTGCGAGCCCAGTTTTATGACAGGCGACAGAATTGGAACAACGACATTTGCTCGAGGTCGCGAGCTGTTGGTCACCTTCGAAAGGGACCTCGGCCTTGATTGTCTCTCAGATATAGAACTAAATGTTCTACGTGCAGTGCGATTGATATGTGACGATACAACTGATCAATCAACTGATGTTTCGACAATTCACGATCATGCCCTGAGTGGCAGTATCGACAAGATCTCACTAGGTGCTGCAATTCAGTCCTTGGTCGAGATGGGTTACCTGGAGACGATGCGTAGCTGCGGTGACATGCAGGGGACGTTTGAACGGTCTTGCCAGAAGAACTTAGGTTGAGGCGGGTAGGGCGCTCTCGTAGCCTTCGGACATGGATAAACGTTCGTCCTTCAAGTATTGCAGAACAAACCCTGAGATCATTCGCCTAACAGTCATGCTGTACGTTCGGTTTGCTTTCTCGCTCCGAAATGTGGAAGACCTGTTGTACGAACGTGGGATTTAGGTGAGCCACGAAACCATACGCTAGTGGTGGAACAAGTTTGGCCCGATGTTTGCTGTTGAGATCAGACGGAAGCGGGTTCAGCAGTTGCGCGCGTTCTCCAGATTGAAGTGGCACGTGGACGAGGTTTTCGTGAAGGCGAATGGCAAGCGGCATTATCTTTGGCGGGCTGTTGATCACGAAGGCGAGGTGCTGGAAGTCGTTGTCACCAAACGCCGTAACAAAGCTGCAGCACTGAAATCCCTCAAGACGTTAATGAAGCGCCATAGTTGTGCCGATGAGATCGTGACCGTCCGTTTTGCATCCTACAGGGCTGCGCTCAGACAATTGGGTGCAATCGAAAAACAAAGGACGGGCAGGTAGCTCAACAACCGCGTTGAGAGTTCGCACCTGCCGTTCCGATGAAGAGAACGCGCCATGCAGCGTTTCAGGCGTATGCGAAGTTTGCAGAAATTCGCCTCCGTCCGCTCCTCTGCCCATAACCACTTTAACCAGGAAAGATTGCTCGCCAGCCGAGACAGCTTCAAGCTGACGCGCACCGCCGCTCTTGCCGAGTGGCGTCAACTTTGTTCCGGATAGGTTCACGCTTGCCGCTGCAAACTTGAGACTGGTTCGAATTCGTCTGACAGCACCGCCAGCCTACTCGTCTCACTTGAGTTGTGTTTCCTGATCCGGAATTGTGCCGAAATTCCGGAAAGTTGGCGCATGCGCTGTCAATCAGAGATGGGCAGGCCGTACACTCAGAGCACAATTCAGGGTCTTGTCAGAAGAACTTTGCTTGTGGGGCAGGGCGGTGACGTAGTGCTTGCCCGTGACCAGACCTGCCTCTTTCAAATGTTTAAAACCAGTCCCGAAATTATCCGCCTTGCGGTGATCCTGAACATCCGATTTCCGCTCTCGCTTCGGAATGTCGAATATCTGCTGCACGAGCGGGGCATCGACGTGCGCCACGAAACTGTCGATATTGGTGGAACAGGTTTGGCCCGATGTTTGCTGCTGAGATCAGTCGGAAGCGTGTTCAACAGCTGCGCGCGTTCTCCAGATAGAAGTGGCACGTGGCCGAGGTTTTCGTGAAGGCGAATGGCAAGCGGCATTATCTTTTGCGGGCTGTTGATCACGAAGGCGAGGTGCTGGAAATCGTTGTCACCAAACGCCGTAACAAAGCTGCAGCACTGAAATCCCTCAAGACGTTAATGAAGCGCCATAGTTGTGCCGATGAGATCGTGACCGTCCGTTTTGCATCCTACAGGGCTGCGCTCAGACAATTGGGTGCAATCGAAAAACAAAGGACGGGCAGGTAGCTCAACAACCGCGTTGAGAGTTCGCACCTGCCGTTCCGATGAAGAGAACGCGCCATGCAGCGTTTCAGGCGTATGCGAAGTTTGCAGAAATTCGCCTCCGTCCGCTCCTCTGCCCATAACCACTTTAACCAGGAAAGATTGCTCGCCAGCCGAGACAGCTTCAAGCTGACGCGCACCGCCGCTCTTGCCGAGTGGCGTCAACTTTGTTCCGGATAGGTTCGCGGTTTCCGCGGCAAACTGAGACCGGTTCGAATTCGTCTGACAGCACCTGCGAATACGCTTGACAGTGGCTTTCCGGTCGAGTTGGGCAAAAGACAGAAGTCCGTTTGGGGTCAACCGGCCCATGGGCGAAGAGATGGTGAAAGACGGATTATTCGAGCGTGTCGCCAGAAAGGCCCCCTTTGTTGTAGCGCAGGCGCAATAACGCCCAACCTGTGTGTCGGAGGCTGATGACACGAGCTGCGCGGGCCTCGTACTGCGGATTCAGGGAATTTAAGTCCTGGGTCAGCCCGCCCTCGGACGGTTACCGTGTGGTTCCTTTTCGATGTACGACGCGGGCAGGTGGACTATTTGGATCGGAAGTCGAAGGCACTGAAACTTGTTGACTGTCGGGATCCTGTCCGCGTTCCGATCAGAGATGCTGCCTCCGCAAAACCGCTTCTGGATGAACTGGTTGGTCATGATCGTCGACGGTACTATTTTTCTATCCGCTTCAACCGTCGCTTGATTTTTTGTCGCATGTTCTTCACAACTATAGCGACACTGACCTGTATGCCATCTCGGTCAGTGTTCGGAAATACGGTGATTAATGAACAGCACCGGTTTCGGAATTCGGTATGGTGGCGTTGATATCGCTGGGAGGTTTAGCATGAGTGTTGAAAACCTAAAGGAATATGCCCGTCGTTGTGCCGCAGATCCGGACCTGCGCGCCAAGGCCAAGGAAATCGGCGCTACTGATCTGGACGGCCAGATTGAACATGCCGCATCCATGGGTTTGAATTGGACCAAGGAAGACATGGTTGCCTACCAGGAAGAACTTCAGGCCGATGGCGAGCTTGGCGAAGACGACCTGGAAAAAGTTGCCGGCGGCGTTGTGACAGCCACAGCAGCAGCAGCAGCGGGCGTTGTGTCCGCAGCCGCCGCAGTGGTTGGGACCGCGGCTGCGGTTACATCTACAACAACCGGCAGTGGCTGGTAACAGATTGGCGCAGCCTTCGGGGCTTGCGTATTTTCAACGCAGCCCTCCGGACAGGTGTCCGGAGGGTATTTTGTTGACAGAAAGTGAAGCGGCCTGGCGATAGACCATTTGCTATCGTAACTCGCGCTTCTCAAATAAGGCTGGCAGGGTGCAGCCACTCTGTTTCGCTTTGTCAGACATGAGCAAAAAGACACTTTGATGCCACTCGCTGATTACGGAAAACTATATCTTACACCGCTCGAGCCTTCTCTGCGTCGCCCCCAGTCTGCTGAGGAAGCTATCTCGCAATGGCGCGAGGAACTCTCTCGCGGACATCGGCTGCGTCTACGGGGCAGCGGCCATAGCCTGAGCGGTGCCAGCCTGCCCAGAAGAGGAGAAACACTGTTTCTGACGCATGGCCTTAACGAGTTCGAAGTCGTGGAACCCGATCTGCTGCGGGTCGGTGGCGGCGCCATCATGTGGGACATCCGCGATTTCGTGACCGCTCATGGAATGAGCTTGCCGGTTTTCAATGGTGGATGGGCGGGCCCTACACTGGGCGGCTATGTCAACGCCGGAGGCATGGGGTTACGTGTGCCGCCAACCACCCGAGAAGCTGCAGCGCGTGGCAAATCCAATGAAGGCTATGTCTCAATCTCAGAAACGCATGGCGGTTTTTGGGCCCATGTCGCCGCTCTCACTTTGATTGATGGCTGCGGTGACTTGCATGAATTGACCCCCGATGCGCCTGATTTTCATTGGGTATTTGCTGCAATGGGTCAATTTGGATTGGTCCTGGACGTAACCCTTCGGCTTCAGGCCATTCCGGGCGCGGCCAATCAACTTGAGGTTGGTCAATCAGGCAGAATTCCTGTCACCAATCCTCTTAACCCATCCGAAACAAACGATCTGCCGGGAACGGATGGCATCGACTGGCTGTATTGGTTCTCGGCCATGGTTCCGGTCGATCAAGAGAACCGTTTCTGGACATTGCTTGGAGACTGGGCCAACCGACACTCCACCACGCTTGAACCCAGTGGCGGTTGGGTTGGACCGTCTCTGAATGGGGAGCCCATCGGTTTCCGGTATCTTGTCAAGCGGCGTGCGCCGGTGCCTCCGCTGTTGTACCCATGGGATGAAGATTTTGTTCTTATGGGCGTCATGGCTCTGTGCCGTGGCATCGGCAAACCCGAGGTGGAAACCGCGCTGATCGAAGCCGAGCAGGATTTCGTTTCCTCCATTCTCAACGCAGGCGGCCGTCTTTACGTGCAAGCTGAGAATCTGAGCCGGTCGCTGGACTATGCCGACTATTACGACGCAGAGACTTGGGCAAAGTTTTGTGCTTTGAAGAAAAAATATGATCCGCAAAGCCTTGTGAACATCGGGGAGTTGCAGCGATCAAAAGAGACAGAACCCGTAACCGTTGCGCAGCTTCGCAGGATTGCGGCAGCCACGCAGCGTGTTTTGAACACATAGCTCCTTTCACCTCGGGAGGCGAACATGAGCGAAACGCACACGGCAGATGTCGCAGTGATCGGCGGTGGCCCCGCTGGATCGGTGATGGCAGGGCTTTGCGCCAAGGCGGGTCTGTCCACCGTGCTTCTCGAAAGAGAGACCGGGCCGCGCTATCGCATCGGTGAGTCATTGCTGCCTGCCACGTTGCGGCAGGTTTTGCCCCTGATCGGCGCGCAGGACGCCGTCGATGCCGAAGCCTATACCGTGAAGCGGGGTGCCACATTCTGCTGGGGTGCTGACAAACAGGACATCTGGACCCTCGCTTTCGGTCCAGACCAAGCCGACGATCCCCCACTTGCCCTTAATGTCGATCGTGCGAGTTTTGATGAAATCCTGCTGTCCAGCGCGCAGAAATGCGGCGCGACGCTGCTTAGAGGATGTGACGCAATCTCCGTTGGTGACGGTGACGCACAGCACGGTCGCAGCGTGACCTACGCTCACCGAGAGAGCGCGACGCAAGACGCGTTGCGCGCAAGATTTGTTGTGAACGCCACCGGACAAATGCGCCTGAACATTCCTGAACTGGACGCGCGCAAGCATTCGCACTTTTTTCGCAAAGTGGCAGTTTGGGGATACTGGACCGGCGGAGGGCGACTGGATGCTCCTCTGGAGGGGAATGTCTTTTTCGAGACTCTGGAGACTGACCATGGAACAGCCTGGGTTTGGTATATTCCCTTGCGAAACGGACTGACCAGTGTGGGCGTGGTTGCACCGCGTGATTGCCTGGCCAATCTGCGTGTCGACCCCCGGGCAGGTTTGGTGGACTGGCTGGCGACATGCCCACGGATCACCGAGCTTTTGCACAATGCCACGCCGGCAAAGCATGCGCCCTACGATCAGGTGAGCTTGTGCGCGGATTACTCTTATGCCTCCAACGCCTTCAGTGCGCCGGGCGTCGTGCAGATCGGTGATGCCGCCTGTTTCGTAGATGTGCTTCTGTCGTCAGGTGTACATCTGGCAACCTATGGGGCGCTGTTGGCAGCCCGATCGATCAAGGCCACTCTCTCGGGTGCGGTACCGGAAGATATTGCCATGGCCGAGTACGAGAGTCGCCTGCGACAAGAATTTTCGGTGTTCTACGCCGGTCTTTCGGGTCTCTACGACATGGAGAAGCGGTCGCAGGACTATGTTGGCTGGCTCCGTGCGTTGTTACAAAACAGCAATGGGGTGCTTATGGAATGGGGGCAGTCCTTGGACAACCCCGGCGGGTTGAATGTTGGTGGTGCGTCGTCGTCCGACGCAGACTTGCACGCACAGGCGCAGAGGAACCTGACCATGATGCGTGGGTACAATTCCTATCAATTGGCCTATGATGGCCCGCCCAAGGCGACGCCAATTGCAGCGCTGCCTGCAATCCGCAATGTGTTGGCGGTCGATGAGTATGGTGAATGGAGCATGCCAGCACATACGTCGCGAATTCTCACGCCTGCCGCCTTGGTCACCTAAAGAAGTAAACCTTGCCCCCATTGCCTGATGGATGATGTGGGGCTCGTGGTTCTCATAGCCACACGTTGCGTTTTTTAGCCTGAGGTAGAATCCCTGCTCAGGTCATGAACAAAAAAGGGCGGATTTACTCCGCCCTTTCGAACCGTTCTGCTAACTGGTTTACCAACCGCTACCGGTTGTAGTTGTTGTTACTGCAGTGGCTGTGCCGACTACGGCTGCCGCTGCACCAACAACGGCTGCAGCGGCGGCGGCCGTGGCGGTCACAACGCCGCCGGCAACTTTTTCCAGATCATCTTCGCCAAGCTCGCCATCGGCTTGCAGCTCTTCCTGGAAAGACACCATGTCTTCCTTGGTCCAATTCAAACCCATGGACGCCGCATGTTCAATCTGGCCATCTAGATTGGTTGCGCCAATCTCTTTCGCCTTGGCCCGCAAATCGGAGTCACTGGCGCAGCGGCGGGCATATTCCTTTAGGTCTTCGACACTCATTGCATTGTCCCTTCTCACGTTTTGCCATGGGTCAAATCAATAACTGGTGCAGGACCGGGCGCACAACCAAACCAAATGGCCTTGTTTTTGTTCACACTATAAAATTGTACCGAGCACCTATCAAAAATCAAGCACAGTAATATTAAAGCTGAAAGTCCGTGCTCCAGTCTTCCAGCGTGCAGTTAACCCCACCGCCTGCTGCATGATTCGGCACCCCGGCTTCAGCGAACCAACAACGGTGATTGGTTTAGGGCAACGGTTGTGCTTAGCGCGAAGCCAGAGATGGACCTTCGGTCACGAGAGAGACCACATTGGCCATCCCGTCGAGCCCGGCGCGGGTGCGCAGCGCCGGATCTGAGAGGATTTCCCGCAACCCTGCGAACGCAGCCGCCCCGGATGGCTGAGTGAAGACCCGGGATTTGGCACGCGAAGACCGGAGATCATTCATTGCCTTCTGGGCCACCTGGTCAGAAATGGCGACAGCTCCGAAGAGTCTGGCACGGAGGATATCCCAAGCCACGTTGGATGGTGTCTCACACGCCAGGCAGGCCATTGAAGTTGCGGCTCCTTCCGGAACGCTGCGGAGATTCCCAGCCTCCAAACTGGCGGCAACCGGTGCCACATGAAGTGGCTCGACGGTGATGATGCGAGGCATCCGGGCGCCGAGTCTCGTAGCGAACCGAGCCGCCACGCCAGCCGCCAAAGCCCCGACACCTGCCGGCACCAGGATGTGTGTGGGCGGTGATGGCAATTGCTCGAGGATTTCATCCACGATCCGTCCGTAGCCAAAGAGCGTCAGGTAGGGAATTTCCTCGCAACCGGGGCGCCCCGTATCGGAAAACTCGACAGCACCAGTCGCCCGGGCGTCTTCGGCTGCAGCTGCAATCGCCTGGTCGTAGCCGCGTTCGACCGCGACGGTTTGCGCACCAAACTGCGTGATCCGATCAAAGCTCTCTTGTGGCACGGAACTCGGCATATAGACTGTCGCGGCGATCCCAAGTCGTTGTGCGGCCCAGGCGACAGCGCGACCATGGTTGCCGTCCGATGCGCAGACGAACCTATCCGCGTTTGCCAGGTCCGGTTTTGCGGCCAGCACCCCAAGAACACCGAGCGCCTTGAAGCAGGACAGGCCTTCATCCGCAAAGCGTTTGCCTTCGTTCTTGATCCAACATGTTACACAGCTGTCACTGTTGTGAGTGTCTGCAATCAATGGGGTTTGCGTCATCGCGGGATACTCTGCGATGCTCGAAAGGATTCTGTCAGACTGCGAGGCAAATACCGTTCCGGTAGACAAGGGCGACCAATGGGCTTTCCGAAAGTAGGCTTTTGAAGATTCGATTTGCACAGCCGTGCCCTCCGAGGGGGATGGTCGAAATTTCTTCTAGCTGTCTTTTGGGCGAAGCTATAGTATCGAAAACAAAAGCCAGCACAAAATCGCGAGTTATGCAGCTGTTTTGGTCGGTGGATTAGAAGGTGACATTTCAGATGATGAAAGCCGAAATCCAGCTCACCAACACACTTTCAGCTGTACCGGATTTACTGGACAAACTGGATCGGACCCTTCTCGCTATGGATGTGCCTGATGCCGACGCATTTCAAGTCAAACTTGCGCTGGAAGAACTGGTCACCAACGCCATAAACTATGGGTTTGACGAGGGGCAGACGTCGGAGCTTGAGGTTGCCCTGCGGCGTCAAGACGAGGATCTCATCTGCGAATTGAGAGATCATGGTCGGGTGTTCAACCCTCTGGATGTGGTCGAGCCAGACGTGACGCTGGATGTTGACCATCGCAAGGTCGGCGGGCTCGGCGTGTTTCTCGTTCGTCAGGTCATGGACGACGTTAGCTATGAAAGAGCCGGCAATATGAATGTGATGCGTCTGCGTAAAACGCTAGGCCGAGAAGGCGAGTAGGAAGGCGGAGACAATGGTGCGTTTGCTGGTTGGGAGCTTTGCGGCAAGGCTCATCGCTTATCTGGCGGTGGCACTTGCCATTGCTTTGGCTGCGGCAGTCGCCCTAACGATGGCAAAGCTGTCCACCGCGCTTACGCAGGCTGTTGACGGGCGCTATGGAATTGTCGCTTCGGACCTGCGCGCAAATATCGAGACCGGGGTGAATTTTGGCCTCGCGGTCGAAGAGATCGTATCCAATGTATCGGCGCAGGTTGAAGACAGGCTTGAGTCTGACACCGAGATTCTGGCCATTCGGCTGATTGCCCTGGATGGCCAGGAAATCCTGGCGCTGCAGTCGCAAACGGAAGGGCGAGAAGGCGCGTTGCCCGAGGATATCGCAATGGTATCCGAACCGATCATAAACTCTTTCGGAGTCGAAGTGGGTCGCGTGGAAGTGTCATACGATCCAACCGGCACGCAAGAAATTCTGGCTGAGTCCGCCCGCATTCTGTCTATGGAAGCTGCCGTATTGCTTGTGGCCTGCATCGGTGTGATCGGAGTGGCCAGCCTGATGGCCGCGCGGCGCATCGATCAAAGGCTGGACCGGCTGACGGCGCAGTTGGAAAGCGGTGTGTCATCCGAAACAGCACCCGCCGTGAGCAGCGACCAGCTGGATCAGCTGACGCAAAGTGCCATGCAAGCTTACCGCACGAGCCAAACAGAGCTGGATGATCTGGACGCAGAGTTGCAGCGCTTGTCCCGCCCATCGCAAACAGCCGAGCCGGGTAGGGGGGTGACCTGATGGATCAGATGTCCAGACGATTGGCCCTTTTTATTCTGTCGCTCGCGGCCCTGTGCCTCGTTCTGTCCGTGGGTGCCTTGGGTCTGCGGTCGATCGGGTTGCTCGAGCGCAATGTTCGACCCATTCTTGAAACCAATGCGATGGTCGTCACCGAACGCGTACGTGACCGCATCGAAAGTGCGGTGGCGATGGGAATACCCTACGAAGGGTTGGCGCAGGTAGACGAATATCTTGACCGCGCGCTGGAAGGCAGCCACGGCATTTCGAGCATCGTGCTGACGTCTCCCAGCGGCGTGGTGATGTACACTTCTGGCCGGGCGCAGTCGGGCCCGAACCAAGCCAGATCGGAAACCGAGGCGTCGAGTGGCTCTGAGCAGGCAGAGCCCGATCGTGCGCGGGATCGTGGCCTGCAGATATTGCCATCCACGTTGCAAAGCGAACTGCTGCGCCGGCTGGCACCGGAGATGTCCGCGGCTGGAATACTAACGCAAAGTGACACCACCGGAGGCGGCGTCGTTGCCCTGCCGCTGCGAACCGCAGATGGAACCGAATTCGGTCAGATCGTCACCCGTATCGACCAGACTTTTGTCGCGCAGCAACTGTTAGACGCTGCGGCCGATATTTTGGTCATGGTCTTTGTGGCTGTGGTTCTGGCAGTTGAGATTTTGCTGGTCGTGACATCTGCCAGCATCGGGGGCCCTCTGGCACAGGTGGCCAGATTGCTCAATGCGCTTGTGGGCAGGGATTTTCGTCGGCAGGAAAGACCGGCTGGCGGGGCGTCTATGCGCCGCGCGATACGAGCGGGGAATGCCCTTTTGGAAACGCTGTCGGCACGGATGGCGGATTTAAAGACGCGCATTGAAACCTCACTGGCTGATGCCGCCGATGCAGATCGGATGCGCACCCGCCTCAGATCTGTTGGTGAGTTCGTCGAGGATGGGCGCAACAAGATCGGTACGGCGGCCCATCTGGCAGGTGTTCGCGGCGCGGCGTTCTTGTTTGTGATGACGGAAGAACTGACGCGACCGTTTCTGCCACAGTTCATATCGGAAGTGCTAGGCAGCGGACCCGCCCAAGGCTTCGACGGAATGGACAGCACCATTCTGATCGCTGTTCCGATCTCGGCCTTTATGTTGGGTGCTGCGGTGGTCGGAACGCTTGCCGCGGGTTGGGCCGATCGGGTCGGGCGCCGGAACGGCTTCATGATCGGCGCGGCATTGGCAAGCCTCGGGCTTGCGGTGACCGCATTTGCTCCGAGCCTCGCGGTTCTGATCCTGGCCCGAACTGTTTCCGGGGTTGGGTACGCATTGTGTTTCTTGTCCTGCCAGGGGCAGGCGATAGACCAGACCACAACGGCCAACCGTACACGCGGCATGTCTGTTTTTGTGGGCGGTATCATGGCGGCGGATGTCTGCGGGCCGGCGATTGGCGGCATTCTGGCAGAACAGTTTGGCTTTCAGCTCGCGCTTTTGATCGCGGCGGGGCTGGGCGTGTTCAGCATTCTGCTGGCGATGCGGTTGTTGGACGGGCGCAGCGATGGCGCGCAGTCTTACAAGTCAACGCATTTCGGCTTCGAACCCAAAATTGTCTTTGAGTGCATGAGTCAACCGCGCTTTGTCGTTGCCGCGCTGCTTGCAGCATTGCCGGCCAAACTCCTGTTGTCGGGATTCTTGTTCTTCCTGGTACCGCTGCTCTTGACCGACATCGGGGCGTCAAGCAATGAAATTGGCCGCATCACGATGTTATACGGGGCGTCGGCGCTGATCCTTATGTCGCTGTTCTCGCGGCTATGCGACCGGTTCGGTCTGCATGCCTTCATGGTGAGCGTCGGGGCCCTGCTGACGGGCTGGGGGCTGGTGCCCCTGGCTTATGGCGCCACGGTCTCGGCCGTGGCGTGGTCGGTTCTGACCCTTGGGGTGGCGCAAGCCATGAGCATTTCGGCACAGTCGGCCCTGTTTACCATACTGGCGAAACGCGAGATCGAGACGTATGGGCCGGGCCGGGTGCTGGGTATCTATCGCATGACCGAACGGGCCGGTTCGGTCATCGGACCCCTGATTGCCGGTGTTCTATCGCAGTATTGGGGCTTTGCAGGCGCGGCTGCAATTCTTGGCGGGCTGTCTGTTGTCACCGGCACCGGTTTTGCAGCCTTCTTCCTGGTTTCGGGTTTGCGGTCCGAGGATGACGACCTGAAAACGCGCGGCACAAGGGGGTACGATGTTGAGGCTGTGTAACCCACACGTCGTTCTTGTGAACTGGTGCGTCCTGACGTTTGGGATACTGTTCGGCGCCGGAAGTTTGCAGGCGCAGGACCAGTTGCCGGACCTTTGCGAGCGTCCTCATATCGAGGGCGCACCGCATGTCGTGATGGTGTTGTGGCGCGGTCCGACAACCGTTGAACAAGGGGTTCAGGCTTATCTGGACAGTCGTGAGCTGAGTTTCAATGTCACCTGCCTCAGTGCCGATCGCGACAGCTCGCGTTTCGCCCGGCTGATTGAGCAGGCAAAGGAGTTGGAGCCCGACCTGTTGTATACATGGGGGACATCTGCAACTTTGGCTGCGGTAGGTACATATGAAGATGATGCTACCGCGTTTCCGACATCGCAAACGCCGGTCCTTTTCACGATGGTGTCTTATCCGGTTCAGTCAAAAATCGTGCCAAGTTTTGATGGCAGTGAGCGAAACCTGACGGGCAGTTCGCATACCGTGCCATTGGGCTCTCAACTCAAGGCGATGCAGGCCTACCGCGACGTGGTCCGGATTGGGATGATCTTCAATCCGCGCGAGGTCAACTCGGTCCTGAACATGCACGAGATGCGTGCACTCACCGAAGAGACCGGCATTGAGCTTGTGGCCATTCCGGTGCCTCTGCAAGAGCGGCAGGCCGATCCCGGCACAGAGATTGACAGCGGCGAAGAGGAGGTTTCCGAAGGCCAGCCTGACCCTTCGACCCTGCCAGAGTTGATTGCCCGGATGGCCGCACAGGACGTGCAGTTTCTGTATATCGGGCCGGATAACTTTGTAGGGACCAACCAGAAGACCATTATTGGTGAGGCGTTGTCGCATGGTATTCCAAGCTTTACCGGCACAGAGTTTGAAATTCTTGATGGGGATGCGTTGGTTGGGTTGGTCACGCCATACTACAACCTTGGACTACTCAACGGATCGCTGATGGAACGGATCCTTCTGGAGGGTGAAGCGCCTGAGGCAATTCCGGTCAGTACACTGGCGCGGTTTACCTATATCGTGCGCATGAACGTGGCGCTGCGCATCGGCGTTTTTCCACCTCTGGATATACTGGAGTTCGCCCTCATTCTCGAAGGAGAGACCGAATGAT
Source organism: Ruegeria sp. AJ12 (assembly GCF_056536245.1). Lineage (NCBI taxonomy): Bacteria > Pseudomonadati > Pseudomonadota > Alphaproteobacteria > Rhodobacterales > Roseobacteraceae > Ruegeria > Ruegeria sp. AJ12. The sequence goes on along the minus strand of NZ_JBQFJJ010000001.1, from coordinate 2,704,123 downwards.
GGCCGCTGCGTCCAAGGGTCCGGCCAACGTGGCCGGGGGCAACGCGCCGTTGCAAGGGGTTTGGCCTCGCGCCCTGCCATCCGGTCTCGTGTTGAGCAAAATGAACATAGGCGATTTGGACAGGCTGACGGCCTTGCACGCTGAGTTGCACCAGTTGAGTGACCAGCAGCCTGCTCCGTTCGTGCGCGAAGAAGATGTGTTCTTCTCCGCGCACCTGACCAATGCAGGGGAAGTCTGGGGCCTTTGGGAGCATGCCGAACCCAAAAACCAACTGGTCGGATATACTGTTATTGGATTGCCGACTGCCTCCGATCCGGCAAATTTTGGCCGTGACCTTGGGATAAAGGACGAGGCGCAGCTGGCCGTGGTTGCGCATTTGGACGGGACAGGTGTTTTGCCGCACTGGCGCGGGTTTGGCGTGCAACGCCATCTGACCGGGTATCGTATGGAGCGGGCGCGGACATTGGGGCGCAAAACCGTGATTTCCATGGCAGCACCGCAAAACAGTTATTCTTTGTCAAACCTGTTGCAATGCGGCCTGACGGTTCAACGATTGATCCGCAAATATGATGCTTTACGTTTTGTTCTGGTCCGGGCTTTGCCGGGCCAACCGATACATGAGGGCGACCGCCATCCGGTCACGGTGCCGCTGCTGGCAAACGCGGAAGAACATGAACGGTGTTTGCAGGCAGGCTATGTGGGTGTCGCGTTGAAAGATGTCGGCGGCACCTTGTCGCTCGTCTATGCAAAGCGGGGGACGGAGGCAGCCCAATGACGTCCGGCTCCGACACCGCAACACTTGCAAAGCTCAGTTTGCGCAGTCGGATCACGACTATCGTCTGTGTTGTGTTTCTTGTTCTGACCGCGCTTTTGCTTTTCGAGATGCACAGCCGTGAACGCGCGATGCAAACGCGGCTGGAAAACGCGTTGCTGAGCAGCCTTCAGCTCAATCTGGAAAGCTTGCAAGACGTCGAATTTCAGCGTGCAGAGGCTTATGCGCGCCGGTTTCAGGAAAACCGTGAGCTCGCTCAGGGATTGATTGACCGAGATACCGACCTGATTGACCTTCAGCTTGTGGAACTGCAAGCCGACCTTGATCCCACTGCTGCGCAGTTTGTCAGCTTTGATGGCGAGTATCTTGGCGGCTCGGACAGTCCGCTGGTCGAAACACCGATTTTGAGTTCGGAGCATCTCGATCTGTTGCGGGCTCAGGGGCGCGTGACCAAGGGATTGATATTCGGGGCAGACGGGTCTTTGGTCCATGTCGCGGCCGTTCCGCTCTTCTCGCACGCGCGTCCGGTGGCTGCCGCTGTCGTCGTCAGCCCATTTCAACGCACGACCGATAAGTTGGCCAAGGGATTCGGTTCGCAGGTTTTGACCCTTTCGCAGGACGGAGACGTCTTGCAACGGAGTGGCACAACCATGGTCGAAGAGGAGCGTACCGAGATCAGCGCGCAGGTGACCCGGTCGGGCATTTCCCTTTTGGAAGATGACGGAAGATTTCTTCAGATTGCCAGCTTGCCTGTTCCAAGCACGTTTCTGGACGCGCCGCTATACGTGGTGGGCATTCAAGATGCCTCTGAAGCTCTGCGCGAAACCCGGATCGGGAACGCCATATCCGCGCTTGCGCTTGCCAGTGGTCTTACGCTGTTTCTTGCGTTTATCAACTGGTCACTCAGGCATTCGTTCTTTCCCTTGAATGCAGTCATACGGTCGCTCGACGCATTGTCGGAAGGCAAAACAGACCAGGCCGTGAACGTACCGAAGACAGACGACGAAATTGGCCGACTTGCAGGCACGTTCGAAGTCTTTCGCAAAGGCATGGAAGCGCGGAGCGAATTGGAGCGGGTTAACCGCGAACTGGATGTGGCGACACGCATCCAGCAGCAATGCCTTCCAACAACGTTCCCCGAATTGGCGGAAATGGGTTTTGCTGCGGACATGGTGCCGATGCGCGAAGTCGGAGGGGACTTCTACGATGTGTTCGACCTGCCGTCAGGCAAGATCGGATGCGTGATTGCCGATGTCTCGGACAAAGGCATGGGGGCGGCCTTGTTCATGGCCATCTCGCGCACCGTCATGCGGGCGACTGCCGCCTCGGCGCAGGGGCCCGCAGACTGCGTGACGATGGTGAACAACTACCTATGCGTCGACAATGATGCGATGCTTTTTGTCACCTTGTTCTATGCCGAAATCGACCCGCATACCGGGGCAATGGTCTTCTGCAATGCGGGGCATAATCCGCCGGTTATTGTCGGCCCGGAAACCGAACCACGGTATCTGAAGTCCGATCAGGGCCAGCCCGCGTTGGCAGTATGGGAGGATTTTGACTATGAGGAAGAGACCGGCTTGCTTAACCCGGGAGAGACGCTGTTTTGCTACACAGATGGCGTGACCGAGGCGATGTCGGTCGAGCTTGAGGAGTATGGCGAAGAGCGTCTGCTTGAGGCGATGCGCCCGCTGATGGGGGCCACGCCGTCGGATCAGCTTGATGCCATCATGCAGTCGGTTGCGGACTTCACGGTAGGGGCTGAAACCAGTGATGACATCACCTGTCTGTCGATAGAGTTCAAGGGTCCGTCGGCGCAGCCGGATGGGGATGCTGCGGGGCAGGCGGCGTGACCTGGCAGCTTGACGGGAGGAGGGCATGAGAACCATTGCAACCTGGCTGGTGCATGTTGTTCGCGCGTCCCGTATCGGATGGAGTTTACCCCCCTCCCTGGAAGCCGGGCCAAGGGGTCAGCTGTTTGCCGATTTGATGCAGGCCCAGATAGCCGAAAAACTGTCCGCAGACAGACTGGTCACCTATCGAACAGTTCGCGACACCGTGCGAGAGGCGATAGCGGTGCTTCATCGCGAGGGGACCGACGCAGCCGCCGGGGTCTTTGCACAGGCGCAGCGTTTGGCCGCGCCGCTGGCGGAGACAGACCCGGAATTGAACACCCTTGCGCAAAGCTGGATCGAGCAGGCCATGGCCTTTTACGACGTCCGGCTCGGTGATTTGGAGTCTGCTGAGGTTCGGCTGGAACGGGCCATGGCGGACGACACGCGATTGGAGCAGGACTTTGGCTATGACCTGATGCACATCGGGCGCATTCATACACTGCACCTTTGGGTACGGGTTCAGGCGGCAAAAGGCAATGTTTCGACCGCGCTCGAAACGGCGGATGCCGTATTGGTTTACTTGCATGGAGGCGGAGAGAACCTGCCTTTTGGCACCGGGTGGTCTCCGGACCTGGCAGCGCAAATCCGACCTGACCTTGCAGAGGCCATGACATACAGGATCTGTAGTGAAATCGGTGCCATCGTGCAGTCAATGGCCCAGTCAGAGGCACGGAAGTTCTTGTTGGCAATGCCGGGGCTTCAACAGGTTGCCGGATTGGACGGCTATGACGAGATAACCGCCTGGCGCAGTACAAAACTGGCTTGGAGCGACGGTCAGGTTTATGAGTTTTTTGAGGCGGTTGTACCGGCTCTGCTGGCCGGGCGCGGCCAAACCTGTCTGTGGTACGCGATGCTGCTGGATGCGGTTTCGATTGCAAAAACTCTGAGAGAACAAAGCGGTCACCTGTTTGCGGAGGATGTCGCACTAAGGGCCGAAGAAGACACCGCCGACCCCGTTATCCTGCCCGGCACAATACGGGCTGCATTGAGAAACTGCGATGCTGTGCGTCTTTCGGCCCCATTGGTTGTGACTTGGCCAAAGCGCCGATTTCATTTGATGTGCATGGGGTTGCCCAGGTCAGGGACGACGTCGCTTTTTACTCTTTTTCGCCCCATGCGTGCTGCGAACGAGTACGCCGAGAAGGCAACGATCGAAGCTTTGAGCAGTCAGTTGCCAGGTTCGGATCTGGCTTTGTTTTTGGAACGGCGTGACCGCGAAAGCGCGTTGGAGATGGATGCTGCCAGTTTCTTGCATCTCGCGGCACCCGAGCTGGTGGCCCAGTGCCCAGACGCGGGCTTCGTGCTGCCCATCCGGGCGCCTGCGGAGTGGTTCGAGAGCTATTTGAAGATGCTGCTGCGCTGGCATGACGGGTTTCAAGCCAAAGGCCGCACCCCACCAGGCTGGATGCAAGCGTATGGTCAACGCTTGTTTGGTCACTTTGATTGGGCGGAAATTGCCTCGGAAGAGGCACGCACACGTTTCATGCCAGTGGTTGCGCAACGGTTTCTTGTTCATTGGGCTGATGCGACGTGGCGCACACTCGATGCTCTTCCGCCCGAACGGCGGCTTGTGTTGCACACGCATGATCTGGGCAAACGCCGTGGAGACCTGGCCCGATTGGCCGGTATCTCTGAAAGGCAGCTCACGACGGAAAGCCATGCCAATATCAGCCCACCCGGCCCAGACGTTCTGCAAGGAATTTCCAGACCGGAATTGGCGCAGATGGCGCAGGAAATCTGTGGCTCTGCCTATTCTGCCGCAAGTGACGAAGCGGACGTGCACGAGGTGCCTGTTTAAAAAATGACAGCGCGGAAAACCCAGATGCTCTCGGGTCAAGATATCGTCTTTCTGGGACCATCTCTGCCCCTGCAAGAGGCGGTGGCCCTGCATCCCGAAGCCGTTTTTCGACCACCGATCGGGTTTGGTGACCTTTATGCCGTTCTGGCGAACCCGCCGGCCCGCGTGCTGATCATCGACGGGTATTTTCACGCGCAGACACCGATCTGGCAGCGCGAGATCCTTTCGGCGCTTCAGGCCGGGATCGAGGTTTTCGGGGCATCAAGCATGGGCGCGTTGCGGGCGTTAGAGCTGGCTCCGTATGGAATGGTCGGGTTGGGAGAGGTTTTTCGACTGTTCGATAGCGGCAAGATCGAAGGTGATGACGAAGTGGCGCTCAGCCATGGCCCGGCTGAGATGGGGTATATCGAGCTCTCCGTTCCGCTGGTTGATCTGCGTTGGGTCGTGGGAGAAATATTCGGGAATGACCCGCAGGCTGACAATCTGATCGCGCAGGTCAAGTCCTGGGGGCACGTGACGCGAACGGTGGAGCGGATCGTCGCCGCAGCCGATCAGCTGGGGCTGGACGGCCCTGAGTTGAGGCACTCGCTTGAAAACCGGATCCGATTGAAAACCTTGGATGCAAGGGGCGCGTTGATACTGCTGGCTGGTAGCGGGCCTGGCGGTGGCAAGAAGGCTGACCAGTGGCCGTTCCCGAGCCCCGTGCTTCTTGATGTTGAGCCGCGGCTATCGCGCCTGGTGAATGGCCCAGATGGTCGACTGCTTTCCTTGGGCGAGCAGTTGCAGGCCCGCGCCGAACAGCCCGGAGCCTTGTCGGACGCGTGGCGACTGAGTCGACGTCATTGGTTTCTTCAAGACTGGTGTGCATTGACAGGGCAAGGCCCGACAGCAGCAGAGATTTCCCGGTTTGCGGCTCAGGCAGCGCGCGAATATGCGGAGGCTTTGGGCCAAACCGAAGAAAGTTGGCTTGCAATGCACGGGTTGCAAATTGACGAGCTCGCATCCGTTTTTAAGGGCCACGCCACAAGCGACTGGATTGCGCGGCGCCCTGTCGATGACCTTAACTTGATATGTCAGTTTGGTCCTGAGGTGCCTTCCGAAATGGCTGTTTTGCTTGATTGGGCCGCACGCTCTGGCGTCACACCGCCGGAGGATGTGGCAAGAGAAGCAACTGCGATTGCCGTTTGGCTCGTGCAACAGGGGCCCTTGTATTTTGGCGCTGTGGACTGGCATGAGGACGTCGCTCTGCTGGATACGTCAACCGCTGGAAATCAGCTGTTCGCGTGGGCCGATGTATGAAAACCAGCGTGCATGATCTGAGCGGATTGCAATTCGCAGCAGGACTGAGGAAGCAATCGAGCCAAATCGGCCAGATGCGCAAGTTTTCGGTGGACGAAACCTGGACCCGTATCCAACCGGACCTGAAATCATGCGGTGTGACTCGCGTGGCACCCATCACGCAGTTGGATGTGCTTGGCGTGCCGTCCTGGGTCGCCGTGCGCCCAGGTGGCAAGGTGCTTCAGGTCTCCAATGGCAAGGGGTTGTCTGACGCTGCTGCGTGCGTGTCCGCTGCCATGGAGGCCTGCGAGTTGCATCGGGCCGAAAACCCGTTGTCCAGCCAGATTTGGCAGGCCTCGGGCCAATCCCTTCCAAACGAGCGAGAGGGGGGTGCCGACCGTATCCTGCGCCCCCACGAGCTGCCGGGTATGTTGCCGCGTTACTATGACGACGGGTTCGTGGGGGAATGGACTCTGGGCATAGACCTGAGCAATGGCCAACCGTGTTTTGTGCCCTCCAGCGCCGTCTATTTCCTGCGCAGGCCAGGTTTCTACGAGACCAGTTCGAATGGTCTCGCCTCTGGGAATTCGTTGGCAGAGGCCTATCTGCACGGTCTTTACGAAGTCATTGAGCGCGATGCGATGTGCGCCCTTCGACAGAATGGCAAGCTGTTGCTCCGGCAGAGAGCGCAGATCATCGACCCCGATAGCGTCGACGATCCGGTCGCGCGGCTGATCCTTGATCGTTGCCACGAAACGGGTTCGGAAATGCGACTATTCGCACTTCCCGGAGCGGTGAATTTGCCTGTCATCTGGGCTGTTTTGTTGGATCAAAGCTCGGGTTCCGCCCGGTCGAGTTGCAATGTCGGTTGGGGATGCCATGCACAGCCTCAGATCGCGCTTCACCGCGCCATCACCGAAGCGGCTCAGTCCAGGCTAGGCATGATCCATGGCGCCCGGGACGACATTCTGCGCAAACCCGTCCACGCGGTGGAAGGTCCGGCAGCGAGTCCCATCTTTGCATTTTTTCGACGCTTAAGGTCCGATACCTCCTGGGCCACGATTTCCAATGCCCCGTACCTGGATTGGGGGCAAAGGTCGGACATCGCGATCACAAGGATTGTGGATGCGCTTGAGAAAAACGGCCGTGGCCCGATATTCGGGTTCGATCTGAGCGACCCGGTGCACAGTTTCTTTGCTGCTCGGGTTTTGGCCCCCAAGCTCAAATTCGACAAAGCACTATTTTAGGTTGTGTCGCGTGAAATAGTGCGGAACTATGGTGGCAACGCGGATTTTGGAGGAGCGATATCGTGACTGGCACCATCGAGACTGGGCGGGGAGAATCCACCGTAGAAATGCGCAACCGCAACCGTTATGTCGACACGTTTAGCGATTTTTCGCCTGAAGAGATGGAGAGCCTCTGTCAGGTGAAGCGCTTCATTGAGTGCTATGAAGGTGATCGTGACTTCCGCACGGCACTGGATGGCGGTGGCAATTTCTCGGACGATCAGCGCAAGATGCTGAAAGACATCGGGGTGACGTTTGAACCCGAAGAGCTTGCCCTGCTTTGGGAGCAGCCGGGCTTCAACGCCGAATTTAGCCGCCACGCGTTTCCGGTAGACAGTTTTGAAGAATTGCCGACCGAAATTCACGAGACCCTGGCAGGTTATCCGCGGTTGCGCGCGTGGTTTTTATGGCGGTTCCGGCGTGAGAAGATCGGCTTTGTTCAGAAGAAAATGGTGCTGTCCACCCGGTCGGTGAGCGATGAGTATACGGTCTGGCGCGCACGACGCATCGCAACCACACGCAATGAGCTTGGCAGCTACGGCTGGGATATCGACCATCCCTGCCATGCGGTCGAGATGGCCGTCGGGTGTTCTGTTGGCTGCCATTTCTGCGCGTTCGACGCGCCGAAACTGCAGCAGGTCTACGACGTTTCCGTTCCGGAAAATCAGGAGATGGTGGCGGGTGTCGCGCAGGGTATGGCGGACGTACTGGGCTGGCCGGCCGCGCATGGGATGCTCTACTGGAGTACGGAACCCCATGACAATCCGCACTACGTAAAGCTGCTGGAGATCTGGCAATCGGTGACCGGTGCGTCTCTGTGTACCGCGACGGCGCGTGCCAAGGAGGACTGGGTCGGCGAACTGATCGGATTTTACAGCAAAGTTCCGGCGCCGTGGCCGCGTATCAGCGTCCTGTCGCGCAACATCATGCGGCGGCTGCACAAGACGTTCACGCCTTCGGAAATGCGCGACACGATCCTTTTGATGCAACAGGCTGACGCCGAGGTGTTCCGGACCAAGGTGCCCGGCGGTCGCGAGCGTATGCTGCAGCAATTGGTCGAGTCAGACGACTTGCGAAACATCGATACGGACAATCTGCCAGACGGGTTCGACGTACCCCAGGGATCGATCGCCTGTGTCTCTGGCCTGTTGATCAACATGGTCACCCGGTCTGTACGGCTGATCAGCCCCTGCTATACCACGCTGGAAAACCGCTATGGCTATCGGGTGTTTGACGAGGCGACATTTGAAGACGGAGAAGACTTTAAGCGGGTGCTTGAAAAGATCGTGGCCCGGTCGATGGTCGCCGCACCCTATCAGGAGATGCCGATGAAGTGGCGCGACGATCTGAAATTCGTCGAGCAGGAGGATGGCTTCACCTTGATCTCCCCGACCACACGGCGCGATTTCCGGCGAGGAACACTGCATCTGCTCACCGGTGCGCTGATTTCCGAGGGCACGCATACCTACGGCGAAGTGTTTGATCGTTTGTCCGACCATCCGGACATTGGTCCGATGGCGGCCATGGCGATGCTCGATAATCTGTTCTCGAATGGGTATCTCTGCGAGATGGCGATCACGAAGGACTACCGAGCCAGGAAGGAAGCAGAAAATCCATCGCTGCGGGATGTCGAGATCGCTTAGATTGACGGCAAAACCAGAGTTTGACACGGCGGCCTTTTTGGTCGCCGTTTCTTTGTTGGCCTTTTACCGCCAACCGCCGCCGCCCTCGGCCTCATCACCTTGGGTTGGTGATTGATTGAAGGGTGGGCGAAGCACACCGACATAGGCTTTGGCCTCAATAACCTCGGTTCCAACGATCACCAGCTTGAGATGGTGCAGACTGCACGACAGGGCGGGATAAATCACTTGCGGACCGTCAGGGGACCAAGTGGGTAATGCATAGTGCTCAAGAAACGGCAACTCGCGCAGCGCGCCGATCTTTTCGGGGAGGGCCAGACCTGCGGATTGAAGCTGGCCGAGCGCAGTGTCCCACGGTTGCGTTGAGAACGCATTTTCCTTCGCGTACAGTTCGATACCCAGCTTGGGTCCAACGCCATCCGGCATCAGGTCGACATTGAGAGCAGGCTCGCCCATTGGGTCTGCATATGTCCTCCAAACCGTTTCGAGCGTTCCCAAGTCTCCGGGCCAGCCGATCTGGTCAAGCCAGGCGATTGCGGCGTCGCAATCCAGTCCTTTCAGGCATAATCGGGTAACAACAACATCTCGGGCTCCCATCACACCCATCTGAAAGACGGTCGCACCGTCGGGAAGCGCATCGGCAAACGTCGCCAACTGATTGCTGTCGATCTCCAATTGGAAGAACCGCTGCCCAAGCTTGGGCAACGCGGCGAGAAGAGCACGGTCTGAGCTTTTGGACTGTTTGTTTGGCCCCCAGAACATGCAGGGTTTGTCGAGGCAGCTTTCCAACTCGCGCCCGTCGGCGCTTGCGCTGTCGACTTCCAGCCAGACATTGCCAAGTATTGGTTTCCACCGCGCCCCGTCGCGCCAGTCAAGTGCAAAGGCTGAGATATCATTCCAGAATGCAGACCGCTTTAAAACAGATGTTGACGGTGCCGACACGTGGTCTCCGGAAAGTGCGCTGATCGATCCGTTGCCCTGCGCGACTTCCCACAGAATGTCTGCACGCGCCGCAGGATCACCCAGCCGAAGTTCAAGACCCCAAAACGGCGCCATCTCTGCCGGCAGTTGATCGGCCACGTGATACAGGCGGGCCATGCCGGTTGCGTCGACAAGCTCGGGGCGAATGCGCGGCGCGACCAGCCGCAGGACGTCGCCAATGCTGCGGCAATGCGGAGCAAGGGACTTTTTGGTGGCGGGTGCATTCAGCACATCATCTGCGATCGTGGATGATGTGGCCGAGCTTGAAGGGGTGGTCATGTCCCTGCTACCTCAGAACCATGTTTCGGGTCAGGAAAAGCCCATCGAATGTAATCGGGACCGCAGTCGCCGTTGAGATCGCGGCGGTGATCTCATCTACCCTGCCTTGCACGGCATGGACATGCAAATGCGGTTCCGACGAGTTGCCGGAGCTGCCGACGCGTCCCAATTCCTGTCCCGTGCTGACATGGGTTCCCGCGTCGACAATCAAACTGCCCGGTTGAAGATGGGCCAGCAAGACGGTGACACCGTCGCAAGCGAGCAGCGCGAAGTTTCCGGCCGGCGCCTGCAGGTTTGCGCCCCCTATGGGCGTTTCAGGCTGGTCGTCGCGCACCGCAAGCACATCCCCGTCACAGGGCGCAATCACGGGCATTCCAAAGATCGCGTAATCCTCCGGGTTTGAAGAGGACAGGGTTTTGGCACGCTGGCCGTCGGGCCAGAGGGCGACCAGATCCACGGCATATTTCTGGCTTGGTGTTGTGAAATGGTGGTTGATGATAATCGATTGCCCGCCATGCATGACGGCCACGCGTTCACCGCTGAGTGGCAGGGCCAAGTCCACAGCCGCGGAGGGCACTCTTTCCGCCGTTTCGATCTGTAGAAGATAGGACAGGAATACGGCAGTGGGCACTGTAAACGCCACTAGTGATATCCATCCACCCCATCTGCTCGGGAGATATCGTGTTCCAGCAGAGTGACGGATCGGGCAGGACCAGATCGTTGCGGCAATTGCCAGCACGATCAGGACCCATCGCCACGGCAATCCGATGGCCAGCCAAACGACGCCACCGAGAAACAAAAAGATCGACAAGCTCAACACCAGTGCCGATCGCATAAGCCAATCCGCCCAGCTTCGCGGTCGTCTCAAGGTCAGGTCGAGTGCAAACAGAAGTGGGAGGCCAAAGGTCAGGAACAAGGCCAGCCATTGGCTCTGGATCATAGGAGTTGCCTCCGCGCCAGAGCGGCAAACGATCCATCGCGGGCCATCAGTTCGCTATAGCGCCCTTCTTCGATGATCTTGCCGCCTTCCAGCATGATGATCCGGTCCGCGTTCACGATGGTCGTCAAGCGATGTGCGACGACGATCCGGGTCAGGTTCTGCTTGTCGAGGCTTTCGTTCACGATCGCCTGGGTCTTGTTGTCCAGCGCGCTGGTGGCTTCATCAAGGATCAGGATGCGGGGTTTTTGGGCCATCGCGCGTGCGATCATCAACCGTTGTTTCTGGCCGCCGGAAAAAGTACCCGCGCCTTCGGAAACCACCGTGTGAAGCTTCATGGGCATGGCTTCGATATCGTCTTCAAGCCCGGCGGCAATCGCCGCTTCCATTGCGTCGTCCTGTGTCAGCCGCGTGGAGCCTACAATGTTTTCGAAGATCGTGCCTGACGTGAGACGGCTGCCCTGCAAAACGACACCGATCTGGCGGCGCACAGCACCAAGATTCAAGCCTTGCAGATCCTGCCCGTCAAAGTAAACGCCGCCCGCTTCGGCTTGTTCAAAGCCAAGGATCAGGCGCAGGATTGTGGATTTTCCAGAACCGGACGCGCCAACAAAGGCAACAAACTCGCCGGGGCGAATTTTGATCGAAACGTTGTCAAGCACCGGAGGACCTTCCGGGTCATAGCGGAAAGTTACGTTGGACAACTCGATCTGACCCGTCAGTTCTCCCGGGTCGACGGCATCGCTGCGGACTTCGGGCACCGCTTTGAGGATCGGGTCTGCGCGGCGATAGAGCGGAACAATTTCGATGATCTGCGAAGCAGCCGCGGCGAACGCCATGACCGAGGCGTTGAACTGGCCCAGTGCTGCGTTGAAGGAGAGAAAATCGCCAATGGTGAAACTGGGACCGTCAAGGCTGGAGTCATTCAGCTGGTAGTAGACATAGGCGAACACGGTGATCGAAGCAGCCACCGGAAACATGGCGTTGAACACTTCTTGCCCGGCATTCAAACGGGACGCGGCGTAGGTGTGACTTTTGGTTTTTTGGTAGAGCTTTGCCCAACGCGCAAAGGCGCGGCTTTCACTATGGGAACTTCTCAGCTTGGCGATACCTGCGAGAAACTGGAAGACCTGACCTTCGATCTTGCCCATCGTTTCCAACGCGGCCTGTTTGTGCGGAACCATCGCCCAGGTGAAAAACGCCGTCACCAGGATGACGATCAGGATCAGCCCGGTGGCCACCAAGGCGAGTTCCCAAGAGTAGTAGAACAGCAGCGCGAAGGAAAAGAGCGAGAAAATGAGCGAAAAAACAGATTGCAACGTGGCGCCGGTCAGAACTTCGCGGATCGAATTGATGCTGTTGGCCCGGTCAGCCAGATCGCCCGAGGTATAATCTCTGAAAAACCCTAACGGCAGCGCAAGCAACCTGTCCCAGACAGCGGATTGTATGCGGCCGTCCATCTTGCCGGTCACTCTCAAAACGGTGAAGCCACGGGTTATGTCAAAGATGAAGACACCCAGAGCCGCCAGGATCAAAGCACCGATGACCGCCGTGAACGTGTTCAGATCGGCGCGTGGGACAACGTCGGAGAACAGATAGCCAATTGAAATCGGCACTGCGAGGCCGAGCAGGCCGGACAGCAGCCCCAAGCAGAGCACCAGCCACAATTCACGCCGCATGCCGCGCAACCCAAATGAGAGGACCTCCTTAACGTCCAGCCCCTTCAATGGGAAAGGCACATAGAACATGTAGGCAAACGCATTCAATTCGCGTGCATTTTGCCGGGTCAGTTTGGTGCGCGTACCCGATGCCGGGTCAATCATGACATAGTCGCCAGAGGCAGAGCTTGGCATCAGGGCGACGGGTCGTGTTTCGTCCTCGTCCAAATAGCCGACAAGCGCCCCGGTATCCGACCGATACCAGTTGTCGCGCAGTGCAACGCGCCGCATACGCAGGCCTGACGCGCGGGCATATTCCTTGAGCTGATCAACCCATTTGCGATGCGTACCCTGCTTGGGTTTTTTGGCCACAGAGCCCTGGCTGCGCACAACATGAGAAAACGCCGTGAAAAGCAGGTCTTCGCCGGTGTCGGTATCCCCGGCGGCCTCCGCGAGGTGCTCCAAATCCGGGCGCAACACGCTCCCTAGTGTGGCCAGGGCTCCGGTAAAACGGGCTTGTCGCTGTCCGAACCGTGCCGCGCGTACTTCTGTCGCCTCTGTGCGAGCCTGATCAATCTCTTCCTGAATGATCGGGAGGAAATAGCGATGGAAATTGTCCATGGCTTCCCAGAGACCGCCCAAAAACAGAAGCGTCGGGGTGTAAGCGCAACTGATCGTGCTGTCGGTTCCAAAACTGATCCAGCTCTGATCCGTGATGGGAACCGCGACCCCGCCTTGCTCCAATGGGCATTCGTCGCGGTCCAGAAACTTGGCTTCGCCTTCGTCCAGCGTGCCCCAGACTACATCCTGGAACTGTGCACAGGCATCTGAGCCCTCTGAAAACGCCTGAGCCGGTTCCGCTTCAAGCACGAGCGCGTTGCGCGGAATTCGGTTCTGGACCATGGCGTGCGACAACAGCCCGACCCACGTGTCGATCCAGTCCACGACGATAATGTCAAAGTCTTCGCCCTGAACATCTGCAGCATGGCCTTCGTAAAGCTGCGTGCCCATGGACGCCACAGCCCGCAATGCCAGCCGATTTCCATTGGGCAGTTCAAGGCTGGGGACACCAAACAGCACCGCGCCAGGGCCAACATGCATGACGTGCCGCCCGGTCGAAACCACCCGGTCTCCCGACATCTCGATCGCATAGACGTCGATATATCCCACCAGCACCAGCCAGATTTTCGAAGTGTCTTCGATCAGGAAGGGACGGTGTCCACCCACCGCCATGCGCGTTCCAGTGATCTTGCCCAGCAGTTCGGCGTCAAAAGCGTCCCGAGTTTCGGTTTGAATCATGTCTGTTTGCGTCATGTTCTCAAACCTCCTATTCCGCCTGCATCAGGCTGCGATAGGGCCCGTCCTGTTCGATCATTTCTTCATGAATGCCACGCTGCGCCACCGATCCCTGGCTCAGCACAATGATTTCGTCGCTGTCCCGAACGGTCGAAAGCCGATGCGCCACAACCAGGCTTGTGCAACCGCGCCGCCGGACATTGTCGTCGATCTGTTTTTCCACAATCGGATCAAGCGCTGCGGTCGCCTCATCCAACACGAGGATCGAAGGATTAACCGTAAGAGCACGGGCGATTTCGATCCGCTGGCGCTGTCCTCCGGAAAAGTTCGACCCCATCTCTGACACTTGTGTGTCATACCGCCCGGCGCGTGCTTCGATGATGTCCAGAATGGCAGCGTCGCGCAGCGCGTTCACTATGTCACGCTCCTGCACCATCGCGTCCCACATCGACAGGTTGTCGCGCAGCGACCCTTCGAACAGGAAAATCTCCTGATCCACGGTCGAGAGCGATTGCGAAAACACCCGCTGGGGAATTTCGTTCAGGGGTTTACCGTCGAACAGGATTTCTCCACTCCACGGCGCATAGAGCCCTGTAATCAGCTTGGCCACCGTTGATTTGCCACTGCCGGATCCGCCGATCAAGGCCACACGCTGACCCGGTTCAATGACCAGCGATAACCCGTTGATCAGGGGCGGGCCGACTTTGGAGTAGCCAAAGACAACGTCGCGCAATTCGATCCGACCATTCAACTTCATGAGGGCTGCTTCGGCTGGCGTTTTCTCATCCTGCACGCCGGACCGGGGGTCAAGCTCATGGTTGAGAACATCGTCGAGGCGAGCCAGATCGCCTTTGATCTCCTGCAGGCTGCCTGCGAGGTTGACCATTTGTTCGATCGGGCCGGTGAAGCTTCGCATCAGGCTTTGGAATGCGACAAGCATGCCGATAGTCATCGCCCCGTCCATCACCCGAAGCCCGCCGAGAAACAGTATCGCCACGGTGATCAAAGCCGACACCAAGACGGGCACCGAACTCAAGATCGTACTGAAGAAGGAAAACTCCTGCCGGGAAGTCAGATACTTGGCCTGGTATCCGGACCATTTGGCAAAGAAATCATCCTCTTGACCCGATGACTTCAGAGTTTCCATTAACTGTATGCCGGCAACCGACGTTCCGGCAAGCTTGCCCTGATCTTGCATCAGCCGGCGACTGCCATCTTCGCGCACTCGATTCAGCAACCTGAGGACCAGCACGTTCAGCAGAGCGAGCCCGGCACCCACCATCGCCATGATAGGGTCAAAGGCGAACATCACGGCCAGATAAAAGACAACTGTCGGAAGTGAGGCGAGATTGGTTGCCAGTGGACCGGACAACAACGTCGCCACGCGGTCATTTGCCGTTACACGTGACAGGATGTCCCCGGCAAAACGCTGGTCGAAGAATCCTTGGGGCAGTCGGAAAACATGCCACAGAAAGGCTGATGCCTGTGTCAATGCAATCTTGGTGTCGAGCCGCACCAGCGCGATCTGTTGCAACCATGTCAGCGCCCCGCGCATCAGTCCGGTGAGCGCCATTCCGATCAGCAGTGGCATGACCCAGTTGTCGAGGTTCTGGATCAGAATTTCGTCAACGAAGATCTTTGAGAACACAGGGATGACCAGCCCCGGTATGACCAGAGACAGGCTGGTCAGAAGTACGAAGGTCACGGCTGTTTTTGAACTGCTCAGGCGGCGGAAAAGACCGGCCAGATCCTTGGGGCGCTCACCGCCCTTCTTGAACTCTGGACCCGGTTCGAATTCGAGTACAACGCCCGTGTAACCTTCGTCGAACTCTTCAAAACTCAACGTGCGCGGACCCATCGCCGGGTCATTGATGTGGACTTTCTTTCCTCGGATGCCTTCCAGAACCACAAAGTGATTGAAGTTCCAGAACACGATGCAAGGCATCTTGACGTCGAGCAGCTTGGGCAGGCTGTATTTGTATCCTTTTGCCGTCAAACCGTGCCCGCGCGCGGCCTTCAGAACGTTCGACGCTTTCGAGCCATCCCGGCTTACGCCACATTCAGTGCGCAGACGTTCAAGTGGGACATAACGACCATAATAGCGCAAAACCATGGCCAGAGCTGCGGCGCCACATTCCACGGCCTCCATCTGAAGTACGGTTGGAACGGACTTCCTGCGTCCCTTTTTACGGGCCGCGTCCTTGAAGGCCTGCAGTTCCTCGTCAGCGCTCTGATCGTCTGAGGCGTTGGATTGGGAGCCGAAAAACACGTCAGATTAAGCCTTGTGCAAGTATTGGAGTGCAGCGCGGGGCACCTTAGAGCCCCGTCCATTCCCGCAGCAGCGGGATCACCATTTCAATTGGACGCTGGGTGCGTACGGTCACCTCCCCTTCGGTCAATGTGCCCGAGCGCAGTTCCAGCCCTGCGCCCCTGTCAGACGTCCAGGCGTAGCCGGAAACCGAATTCGGATCCCGGTCGAGTCGTACGATCGCCCTGTAGGGCGGGCCCGAAGCAGAGAACTGCCGCACAAGCTCGCTGTTGCGCAGCACCGCCATCATGCCATCGACGGTCGAAGGGAACTCGGACACCTGCGTGACCTGTCCGCGAATGGTGCCATATTCCTCACGGGCCGCAGTCAACGGTGAAATCTGAACCTGCATGCCCGGTTCCACCGACTTGCCGTCGGATGGACCGACATACAAAACCAGCTCAAGGCTGTCGCCCAGGGTTTCAAATGACAATGCAGCTTCGCCGCGCCCCAAAAGCTCGCCAGCCGTGGCCTGTAATTCGGTGACGCGCCCAGCAGCGGGCGCAATGATGACCGAACCGCGCGCTAGTTGGCTTTCGAGCGCGGTTTGCCGGCGTTCGGCTTCGGCAACACGCTGCCGGGCCTGTTCGACCCGCTCGTTACTGCTCACCAAGGCGTCGAAACGGCGCACCTCTATGTCGGAAAGCACCTGCCGCAGTTCACCCAACTCCTTGAGGATGGAGTCAACGGCGAGTTGCCGCTCAAGAACAGCATCGTTGGTGGCCCGTCCACGTTCCAACAGGTCTTCGAATTCTTCCAGACGTTCGCGTGCATTCGCCAGCCGTTCCTCGGCGACGGCTATCCGCTCATTGGTTGCGTCGATCTGTTCTTGAAGCGCACCGTCCTGCAATTCTGACTGCCGTTGCACATCAGCCTGAACCCGGCTCAACTCGGTCTTTGCCTCGCCGACGGTCGCGATCATGTTGTCCAACTCAATCTGCAGATCCCGCTGCGAAAGGCGCGCAACGATCTGATCCTTTTCGACGAGATCGTCGATCGACACCTCCAGCCGTTCCACGATCCCGTCGGCCTGCGCTACAGCGTCAAAGACGCGCCCGCCTTCGATGATCAGGATGCCATCACCTTTTACGCGAGACGGGAGTGAGCCCAGAAAGCTCCAGGCGACGGCTGCGGCGAGCATCGACATCAGCATCAATATGGCGAGCCAGGCCTTGCTGTCCGTTACCGGTACCAACCTGTCGAGTTGCTCTGGTGAGGCAAGTCGGTCCATCGCACTTTTGCGGAAGATATTCTTGCTCATTTCTCAGGTCCCGGCGTTTTTGCGGGTCCTTCTCCGGATGTGTTGCGGCTATCCGCCACACATCTATTCGGTGGACCCTTTGATTGAATTCTCTGCGGTGAAAACCGTTCCGTCAAGAGAATCATCGGTTGCTTCACCGGGCCCATCGACTTTTGACTTCAATAGCTTCCCGATCTCTTGTCCCAAAACAGATCCGGCAACCGTAAGTTGAGACTGTGTAAGCTCAAACGGTGTAAGAGAATTTGTCTGGTCTTGGGAAAGTCGCGTCTCCGGCTCATGCAGGGCATCTTGATACTGTTCGTTTGCCTCAAGACGCACATTCAGATGTTCCAGGGTTGATGACAGTCTGGATAACATTGCGGTCTGCACACTTTTTGCAGGATAGGCCGCGTGCGCGGTGATCTCTGGCAACGCACTGCACAGGGCGTCAGAGAGAATGCGTCCGCGCCGGCCGATTTCCGCATTCAACGCCAGTTGCAATACTGTTTCAGCGCTGGTCAAACCCCGATTGATTGTTTGGGCCTTTGGTGCATCGAATTCTAGTGTATCGAGGTCAAGCCAGTCTGCGAGTCGATCAGCAAGATGCGCCTTGTGACGGCTGTAGTTGAACACTTTGATCGATACGTTCGGTTGATCGCCATACGCGTTCAGAAATCGCAGAACGAGATCGGGGACGGAATAAAACTCAAAGAAACGCTCTAGCGGCGCAGTTCCCCCCGCACGTTTGACATATTGCATCCACAGAGACGCCGCGTGCGAAACAGGGTCTCGGATCGCAAGTAAAATAGAAACTTCGTCATAACCAGCCTCAAGGGCCAATTGCCCCAAACGCTTGGGATCGGAGGCCGTCGCCAATTGCGGAAAGAACTCTTCGCTGGACAGGATCAGCCCCCGATCTGGGCGAGGGTGGTCGCGCAGCAAGGCCTGCATCGCATGCGGCGATTGTGCTGCAACGAGGCCATTGCCCTGACCGACCTCGGCGTGGTCTTCTTCGTTCTCCTGCCAGAAAGGTGGCGGGTAATCATAGCCGTACCGTGCCAACATGGATCGATTTTCCCTCAGCAGCGCCTGAAGAAAACTGGTGCCTGTCTTGGAGTGACCTACGTGCAGCAATAGTCTTGACATGGAACCTTCTGAGATTGCTAAGAATGTCTGGTGACGCCGTGCCTTCGCCGTAACCGCACCTGGCATGTATTGAGAAGTAAAGGTGATTTACGATGCTTGAGCAAGCACCCAACGCGTTGCGCATCGCAGGTGTGACTGGCGCAGATGCCGAAAGCCTTATGGCAGCGCTTTCACCGCCATTCGAATGTCCGGACAAGGTTCCAGAATTCCCATTACCGGATGAACCCTTCGTAGAAGCATGGGACAATTACGCAAGCAGCCCTGACGTCTGGTTGACGTTGTCCACCAAGCTCCCGCAGCTTCGCTTCGAGATTTCGGAGATGCAAAGTCAGAACCCGGCCTATCTGGCCGCGACCAAGCGGGGGGACCTGTCAATGGCGCCCGAGCCCGGGGAGGGTTTGAAACTGGAAGCGCCTCAGGCTTTGACCGTGACGCTACACCAGACAGCGGCCGGGCGAATACCTGTCCTCGAGCCCGCCACGCGATCGGATTTCGAAGCTCTCCTGCGTGCCTTCTTGTATCGCTGCGAGCCCGTTGCTGTGCCCCGCAGTATGGGGGCGGCAATGGTGGCGGGCTTCAACAATTGGGACCGAATAGCGCGGCTCAAGGAAGACTGGCTTGCCAGTGGGAATCCCGAGCTTGGCTGGACGGCGCATTTCAAAGCGGAAATTGTGCCCAACAAACCCCTCTATCAGGATCGGTTCATAGTTCTGTCACGCGGAACCTACAGCAACGTGACCTCCGATGATTTGCCCGGGGGTCAGGACAAGGTCCTTGAGTTATCACGGGTGATCCGGCTGGAACATGAGTGCGCCCATTACTTCACGCGGCGCGTTTGCGGGCAAATGCGCAACGACCTGTATGACGAGCTTTTGGCGGATTATGCCGGGCTTGTTGCCGCGACCGGTCAGTTCGATGCGGAGTTGTTCCTGAAGATGATCGGGCTGACATCAGACCGAACACTCAAGCCTCAGGCCCGCGCCCGGATATACTTGAACACGGATCTCACGCCTGCCGCCGAGCGCGGCATGCTGAGGCTGCTGGCACATGCGGCTTCGGCACTGGACAGGTTGCACAAGGACCATGTTGTACCACGACTGGGCGCCGCCCCAGGTCTCGGGCAGGTTTTGCTGGCCCTTTCGGCATTGTGCTTCGAAGACTTCGCGGCAGAGGATATAGAAAACCGATTCATCCGGAACCTCGACTGGGCGTGCGCTAAATGACAGGCAACCGAAGCTTGGACTGCATGGCGAAGTTTTTGCGGTTTTGCGCGGTGGCATCAATTGACTTTTGGTTGATTAGCCTGCCAGTTTAGCACCGAATAAGAAGAGCAGAAGCAGCCCTTGGGCGAGATGGGAGCAACCGATGGAGATTAATGTCATCCAGCATGACGGCTACGCGCAACTGGTTGTTACTGGCCGTATCGATAGTTCGACCGCCCCTCAGTTCGAAGGTGCACTGATCGCCCAACTTGACGGTGCGGCAACATCGACGCTCGTGGACATGACAGAAGTTGATTTCGTCAGCAGTGCAGGGCTGAGGGTGTTCCTGATGGGCGCGAAAAAAGTCAAGGGAACTGCTGCGCAAATGGTTCTTTGCGCGATGAACGACAATATTCGCAACGTCTTCAAAATGAGCGGGTTTGATCGCATTCTGTCGATTGCCGACAGCCTTGAGGACGGTGTGGGCCAAGTCAACAACTAGGGGGATTTGCGCGGCGATGTATTTCCCGCGCCCATTTCTGGCAGCCCTGTCGAACACTGTGCTGCCGCCTTTGATGGCAGCTCAGGTTGTGCTTGCATCCAGTCTGGCCGTGCAAGCATCCGGCGTTTTGACTTTTGTTGTGTTTTGCCTGTTCTTCCAGATCATGCTGCCGCGCACGCCGCCATGGGACAGGTGGATCATTCTGGTTAGTGGCGTCGCCATAACGATATCCATCATAGTGCAGAGTGGCTTACCGGTAGGCACGTGGTTGGACGCTCTTGTTGGTTTGTCGATCAGCCTTGCAATGGGTGCGTTTTGCCTTGTTGTGACGCGCCGACGACTTACCGAAATGAACCAGTTGCAATTGCACAGCCCGGTATCAGGCGGCCGATTTCTGGTCATACAAGGTGGGGCGAGCCGGTTTTTGAATCATCACCTGAAATGCATGTATGTTCCGGACCTTCGTGGCCAATCCTATGGGGTCGACATTGTTGCCGTGGGTCCACTCGGCCTGCAAACCCGGAAGATTTGGCCGCGAGGTGTGGCTGATTTCTGGATACATGGACACCCACTGGTTTCACCGATTGCCGGCCATGTGAGTGCCGCCAGCGACGGGGCCGAAGACCAGGCGCTGGGCGCTTCGGACCGAAAAGCCCCCTTGGGAAACCATGTCTGCATTCAGTGTGACGATCCCGAGTTTGGCAGCGTCGAGGTTTGTCTGGCACATCTTCGCCAGGGCAGTGTTTCGGTTGCAAAGGGGGATGTGGTCAAGATCGGGCAGCTTGTGGGTGAAGTCGGCAACTCGGGAAACTCCTCAGATCCGCATCTGCACATCCATGCGCATCGGCCCGACGGATCGGGCAACCCACTGAGCGGTGAGCCAATACCGTTCAAGTTCCAAGGCGTGAAAGCGTTGCGGCGCAACCGAGTTTTTATCATTCCGGACTAGGTATCACACCAAATATGGGTCTCGTCGGGGGATCTGGGCTTTATGCAGGTAATTGGCTTTCGTGAACTTCATCCGTAAGCACCATGGGATTGCGGCCTTGTTGACAGGCGTTGGCTGCCAGATAGCAGTTTCTTTCGACAGCTTAAACGTTGGGCATTTGATCGAGGCCGGTTGATGGTGAGGCTCTGCACCACTGATGTGAGCCGCGCGGTAACGATCTCGCAAGGACTTCTTTGAATTGAGATTGGATATGGTTCGGAAACATGCCGGTGAAGCTCGACGAGTCATGCTTGCGCGCAAAGCGGTAGGAAATCGGCACGACACGAAGAACGAAAAGGGGGCGGAACATGAAAAAGATACCCCAGGTGACACCAAAAAGGAGGAAAGTAGCTATGCTATTGAAAATGTTGGAGGCGAGTACCGGAATCGAACCGGTTTACACGGATTTGCAATCCACATTAGATTGCTGTTTTTAATACATAAATCTGTAAAATGCGCCTCTTCCCGCCCACGAAAGATCAATAGTTTAGCAGCAGCGGGTAAAAGGGTTTTATTGGTCTTCTCGAGCCGCAAAGCTGCGGCGCTTCAAAACAAATTCGCATGATTGGCCCTCAGCACATGGCCAGTCGCTGGCCCACCTCAATCGGGCGCAATGGGCAGTCATTGCGCGGAGGTCTCTATAGAAAGCGCCGAAATGCCTTTCATGGCGGCTGTCCGTTATCAAGCCTTATTCATTCACCTCAACGCCGGGGGTCATCGGCTCCCCTATTCTTGCGCTTGCTGTCCCGCGCCCCGGGTGGTGTGGGGTGCAAAAAAATCACCCCGATTACTCAAATACAGGAGACTAGTGCGGCCTCTGCCGTAGTCCGGCAGAGAAGGAATGGTGCGAAAAACACCATATCAGCATCCAAAAGTCACCACGGTCACCACAAACTCACCACTATTTACCCCTCTAACTATATGAAAATAAAGGATGTGGTGGAAGGGGTGAGGGTGGTGATAGCCCTATTACGCGTGAGAAAATTTATATATACCAAAAAAACTAAAAACATTGAGACGCACTCACCTCCACCACCACGCTTACCAGCCCAAGCCCTCATAGGTTCTTTGGCAAGCGATCTGTCATGGGTAATTCGAGCGCATGTGCCCCGTGAGGTTTTTCATTTTCTGGCGGCCAGCGCTTTGGGTTGTGGTTGTTGTTTTCCGCGACTGCTAGTTGGCATCAAGTTCAATCGGCTTGCATCCCGCCCGAGGTCCAGGTCGGCCAAGCAGGCGCAACCAGAGACGTTTGTGGTGGGCGCATGTAGCTTTGACCGGTTCTCGGGCGCGGGAAGAGTACCGCACCGAAAATTCTCAATCTCGGACCGGACGCTCTCTCAAATCGGCGCAACAATCAAAAAAAATGGAGTATTTTAAATACTCTACAGAGTTGAGGATAAGACGCTGAAACGTTCATCTTTTGACATAGAAATCCAGCCAAATGGGAAAGACGAACGCATATTGAAAATCTCGTTCTCTTCCGAAACCCCATACCTGCGCCATAACCCAGATACGCGCAAAGGATTTTGGGAAGTTCTGGGGCACGGCACCTATGAGGTGGATTTGACCCGCCTGAATTCTGGCGCTACTCCCCTCTTGAAAGACCACATGCCCGTTCTGGACTCCAAGATTGGTGTGATTGAGCGGGCATGGCTGGGCGCGGGCAAAGGGATGCTTTGAAGCACCATTCCCATACCCCTAATGCGATTTCCAAATCGATGTCTTCAACAAGGGCAGAAGAGTTCTGCAATTGCGCACCAACAAAGTGATTTCCATAGACTTAATGGCGAAGTCCAAGGCAAAGAACACACTGCTTACGGCAGCTGTTGTCTATCGCAGTCGTCAAACATTGATTTGCGACCTCTCGACAAGTAGTGTGGCATTGTCGGTCGTTGCGCTAAACACGCTACTGCCGACAGACCGCATCCATCGCGGGCAGAGATAGTCGTCCGTCATCGAGGGTAAATCCGTCGTGGCGTTCAAAAAAGTTCAATGCCGAGGAAAAATTCTAGGCTCGGCGGTCGAATGCATCGGATGCTTCTTGTCGAAACTAGAAAGGAGAAACTATATGTACGATCCTAGTATATTTCGACGATGGGCCTTCGGTCTCCGAAGGTGACTATGGATACATAGTATTACTGTATCTATAGTGACGCCTGCTTATCAGTAGGCGGGGGATGGGTTGAAAGACCCATCCCCACTTCCAAATTCCAGGAGTGGCCCTTATTCTTTAATGGTTGTTTAGGGGCCACTTTCATTGAAGACTATTGTAATTTTTCCGATTTGTGATCTTAGGCGCTTTGCCGGAAGCTCTGATACCTATTTGCAGAGGCCATCTTGGAACTTACCTGAACGCCATAAAGACTTCATTCGAGCACTCGGCGGCATAAAACCGACAGAAGACGTTGGTCTTCCTTTGCGGGGACTCTCAGGCTGGATCATGGAGCCATTTGTGTGTGATGCAAAAAGGGGCCCCAAGTTTCACAATATGCCTGCGATGACAGTACCGTCCGCCTCACGACAATGGCGGGTTGAAAATCGGTTACTTTTTTTTGATGGGCAGTGCTCCGGGCGGGTTGAGTATCACTTTGATATTGACCTTTCAAACCTATCCGCGCCTGTTGCTTTCGATGCCGTCAACGATTTCCTATGCAGCCTAAAGTTGAAAGTTAGAACTCATGAAGGAACAGAAAAAGACCAGTTTGAGCACGTTGATTTTGGTCGTTCTGGACTGCTGCATACTCGGGCGCTTGCTGCTCGAACAGTATCCGCTAGCAGTTTTGCAAGCTTGCACGAGGTGCGGCGACTAATAAAATACATGCGCCCTGCAATTGTTCATATAGTCGAGCCTGACGACGCAGTCGAACTTGGTGAAGACTTCATCAAAGTGCAAAACAATACCTCCAAATACCTTGATATATTTCACGATAGGGTGCGTGTTTTTAGCAGCATCGACATCCCAGTTTGGGCGATTAAAACGAAAAAGAAAGTCAATACCCGCGATGTGCGTGATTTGGCGCTATTCTTGCGCAGGCTGCATGCGGAATATGAATGCATAAAGGTACTTCTTCGCTCTGTAGAGCGCGGCTTGATACCTATCGTGAATAGCTTCCTCCCAGAGGATTTTGAGGATTATCTCAAAGACGTATTGAAGCGTGTGAGGACTGCAGAGCAGAAGATGTCGAGGTCTGGGTCACTTGCGCCAAAAGAACAAGATAGATTACCAAGTATAGTTGATCTCGCGAGCGTATCGATACACGATCTTGATCCAACGCTTCACCAGCAAGTGCAAAATGCGCTTCGCAACTCTAAATTCAAATGGACAAGTAATCAAAATCAAGTGCTCGGTCTGCTCAAGACCCTTGAGGAGCGGTCGGGCATAGTAAATTTCAACGTAAGGGAGCTTAACGTGGATAACAGTCAGAACGTTTCAAACTCAACTGGTGTGGTGCTCGCTCAGGCTGGTAGGGATGCGCAAGTTAAAATAGACAAATCGTTCAACGGTTTCCAAGAGAACACATCAAACACTGAATTGGTTCAAGCTATAGCGGAGCTGAAGGAACTGATAGATCAAGCGATTGAATCTGGCGAGGTCGAGAAACCAGAGACACTTGCGCGTGATTTCGATGAGCTTGCGCAAGAAGCTTCTGCAGAAGAGCCAAGAAAAGAGAAAGTTGAACTGAATGGCAAGATGATTCTTGGTGCCATTAAAGAGTCCTCGGGTCTCATCACTGCCGTAAGTAAGGCTATCGAAACAGTGGGCTCTTTCTTCGTTTGATCTTCATTCAACATGTGCTTCCAATTCGTATCGAACCACTAGGTGTTCCCCGATGTCCGTCAGTAAGAATTGACTGGAAGGCTCTTAGCAAGGGTTTCAACGTATCCCAATCTTACAGGTGCGAAAGGGCGTGAATTGCGAAGCAGTGGCAGCAGAAAAATGGGTTACATGGGCATGTAAGTATTCGACCATGGGATTGCCGCTGATAGAAACCCGATGGCTTTAAACCAAGTAATTTTGTTGCGCGCTCAAAACCGGCGGCAACAAAGCTGAGGCGACACTTTTGGTTTGGATAATCTAGCTGACATTTGTTTGGCTACTCAGCGATTTGTGCTTTTTGGTCATCTTTGATGTTGATTGATGAGTGATTTGCGCTGACGTTGATTGAATAGAGAAACGCACAAAGCGGGGCGCCAACTGCAATCAGTCCAATCGTTAGTGGAGGGAAGCGTGACTTCTACAAACATTGAAACTAACCTACAGCAATACAAGCGTGCATTGGCTATCGCCGCCCAAATAGTCGCACGGGATGGTGACGAGTTTCTACCTGTCTATATCCGCTTAGAAGAAGAGGTCAAGAAAGCTCAGTCCGCATTGGACGCACGAAATCGCGCACTAAAGGCCGCTTGTATTTGGAAGGGCACCCAAGATTAATTGCAGCAAGGTCAACTGAGAAGGGCGAACTCTTCGCGCGAAAAGTCCTTCGGTCTATCAAGCCACATTTTTGGGTGATTTTTCTGCATTCACTCAAGGGCTTGCCGTGCGAAACGAGATCCAGATTTTCGCCCTTGCAAACGGCCAAGACCTCGAACTTCTGTGCCGGTGGGCTCCATCCGAGAATTGAAGCCCTGTGTTTGTCCATAAGGACCTCTTGGATAGGGCATGGATCAAGAGCCTAAGCCTTCATCCTTAAGAGTGTTGTACAGATCACTTGCGCCAGAGCTGCCGGGAATGAAGCGCTCTTTGTTAAAATCGGTGTCTGTTAACGCAACTTTATTGAAGATCTCCGAAAACTCGGCCTTCCCAACGACTCGAGGTTCATCTACTAGCGATAAGAATGCATCCTTCAAGAAACGAATTAACGCAATATAACCTGTAGTCTTGCAGAGAATTTGCCCTTCGTCAGGGTCGGACCACGCTTGAGGCCATCTTTCCTTCACTGCGTCGAAATAGTTCGAAACCGTAATCAAAATGGAAACGTTATCGTCAGCTCGATAGAACTTTACAAAGATACGATCAGTCCAGTTTTCATGTGGTTCAGGTTTAGCACCCCAACCGAGAATGCTCTTTGATCGTTCTTGTTCTTGGTTCCTTGGAAGATGCCTTAGCAAACCGTCGACTACTGTGGCTTGGGCGAGAGTTTCAGTGTCGACACCCGGAGTTTTCACCCCAAGGCGCTTAATCTTCTTGTAGAATGGTCCAGTTTCATCACGATTTAGAGCAACAGTCACATCATGCGCCGTCTTAAAGGGGCTATTTTCTTTAGCGTAATCAAGAAGGTCGTACATAAGCGACTTGTTCACTTTTGTCTGGGCCAGATTGACCCTAGAAAAGATCTCAGCTTGATCTGCTACGTCAGCACCAACAAAAATAGACACATTCACATAGAAAGGCTCTTTTTCGGGATCGCGGTTCTCAAGACCGGCAAGGCGATGTTGACCGTCAATGACAAAAGCAGATGCTTCCAGTGGAATCGGCGGTTCTTCATCATCGCCTCCCCAACCTGTAACCTGAAGGTCATAAAGGCCATCGCAATCAAGGACTGGATTGAGGTGAACGCAACGCTCATCGATCGCCAATATTATTGATGTGGGGAAAGTCGCGTAGTCGCGGTTTACGTAATCCCGCAAATCCTTCAATCTTGATTTCGAAAGTTCTCTTTGAATGCCATCGATGCTTTCTCCGTGTCCTTGAGTGAATTGACGAACATCTACTGTCGAAATCTCTAAGAGATCGTCGCTCGGGATCGCTCCGATATAAAATTCGCCGATGGGCTGGTGTACTTTTAGAACTTTGAGGCTCTTCATCACGAACCCGCCTCCCGACGTTGTTTTTCTAGAAGAAGATCGTCAGCCCTATCTTCGTGATCAGGCGCGGATTTTGGCCCGTGGTTTACCATTACAGCGAGGATAAACCACAAGAAAATCACGATCAGATAGACGACAAATGTAGCAACCACAACTTCGGTGAGAAGCCTTTCGCCAAAACCACGGTTTGTGCCGAGAAGATAGCCGCCTCCTGCCGATACAATCAGGGCGAGGATTAGGCCAATGGTTCTCAACCACCCTGGAAGCAAGCTACTGTTCAATGAAATCAGAGCGACAATTGTGCCACAAAGACCAAGTAGCGGAAGCACCAGTTCACCCGAGTTCCAATAGGACCAGAAATTCCCGCCGACTGTCGTAGCCGAAATCTCATCACCACCTGCAATGATCGGAATCGAAAAAAGGAGGATTGGTAAGAATGTGAAAATGACGGTGACAATGATTTCCGTCGCAGCTCTACCGAACGGATCAAACCGTAACTTTCTAAAAAAGCTCGTCATCCAATGACCAGTAGTTCGCTGGATTTTCCTCGATGAGTGGATTTCCCTGCAATTACGCTCTGTCGCCATAGCTTTTTATGTTCGCCGAAGCCTGAATAGAGTTCCCGGACACTCTCATGGTCAGCATTCGTCATTGCAAAAGATACACCTCGTTTCGACGCTCTGACCAGGGCATCTCTCAACCGTATCTGATCTTCCCACGCAAAAATGTTTTGATTATATTTCACAAACCCGTTCATGTTATGTCGGACGGTATAGGGCGGGTCAACAAACACAAAATCACCTTGCTTAGCTTCGTTAATTGTCACCTCGAAGTCACGGTTGACAATTTGGGTCCGCCTTAAGGCCGAAGACCATTCGCAAAAATCATCTGTATCGAAAATAACGGTTTGTTTTGTCCCAATTGGCACGTTGAACTGCCCTTTGAGGTTTTCTCGGTATAGGCCGTTCCAACAGGTGCGATTAAGATAAAGGAACTGAGCAGCTCGCGTGACGGGCTTGCGACACTTGCGGCTCCTTACACGGTAGTAATAGCTCTGACAGTGTTCGCGGGCATGGTGACGAAGATGTCGTTCAAAGAGCTTTGGTTCGTCACGCACTGCGACGTAAAGTTCAATTAGCCGCGCGTTAGCATCGCTTAGAATAGCATTTTGGGGGCGGTTCTCAAAAAACACAGCCCCTCCGCCGAGGAAGGGTTCGATATAGCGACCGGGAAAGTCAGGTAGCGAGAACTGTCCGCTCTCGAACAACCAGCGTTTTCCTCCGGCCCACTTCAGGAATGGTTTTAAGCTCGCTTGGGTCATTCTGGAACCTTTGGATCAACTTCGGTTCGCAACCATTCGACGAATTCAAGATCATCATCGGTGTATGTCTTGAGTTGGTTCTTATGGGCAGCGATGTTCCGCAGTTCATTAAACGTTTGGATCCAGCCAAGATAGTACTTTTGACCTGCCCGTTCTCCCGGGCGCGCGTTTTTGAATACATGCTCAAAATGTGGCCAGTTGTTCTGCTGCTTCACGATCTCTGCTAAGTCGACAATATTCAGATAAGCTTCTTTAGGCTTTCTCCGCGTTTTGTCGTTTTGTTGGGCCTTGAAGGCATTTGTACGAATACGGTCGCTTTGAACGCCTATTTCCCAAAAGGCTTGTTCGTCGCTCGCGAGCCGGTGTGTACCATGGACCTCCTTGAGCGTGTTTATGACGCAGTTGGTTAGCCGCTCTGCAAGCTTCATCAGGAACTGGTTCACTTCGTCTATTTTTTCGGAACTACTCTGTTCAGACCACCGTTGAAACTCTTCAGTTCCAAAATCGCTGTGCGTTTCAGCAAGAATGTTCATAAGATGGTAACTGTATTCTTTCACTCCGCCTTCGCCGAAACGACGAGAAAAACGAGACTTGATTTCTTCGTCAGTTCCCGAAGCAATGAACTCAAATACGGGCCTGCAGAATTCGCATACATGCTGCGCAAATGTTTCCGGTTTCAGAAGCGGAAAATCTAATCCCTTCTTATGCGTCAAGTAAGCCACCACTTCAGCGATCACCATCAAATGGGCACGTATGCCGGGATTGACCGCGATATAGGCTTCACGGCCCGCCTCCCACCGTTCAGGGTGTGATTGCCGAACGGCCTCGAAATACTCGTTCAGCACGCTTGACGCCCTTTCTACCGTCTGTTCGTCGGTTGCGCCAGACAATGGGCCGGGGACGAGAGTCTTACCTGCAATTCTACCGACTAGCCCGGATCGGCGTATTCCGTTTACTACTTCGGAAATCGTCAAATTCTGACTCGGTTCAGGAGGCACGCCATGGATTGAGAACCGACGCGCTAGCGGGCTTGTCTTGTCGGTGTTCAAAGTACGCACCACTGCCGAACCGAGCGCGGACAAGGCTGTGGAAGGGTCGCTGTCACCCATTCTGATATCGGCTAGCAAGCTGACAAGTAGGCTCTTTGGTACGCTCTTTTGTTTGTGGTTGATCGTGATGAACAGGTCTGCCTCTTTCTGGACAGACATTTTTTCAAACGCGAGCACAAAAAGGCTTTGGTCAAGATACTCGTCGTCTAATCGGGAAAATCCATACAGCCGATGCTGCCCATCGATGATCCATGCCGAGCGGTACTTTGGAGGAAGGGTGATCCAGCCGAATTTGATGTTCGGATCAGTGTTCTCGGCATTTGAGATGAGGTCGAAACGTGGTGAATCAGAAAAATTCACCAATATATTTGTGGGGAAATAGCCGCCCCTTTCGATGAAGCCACCAATCTCTTTGATCCTAGATGAGGAGATCATCCTTTGATACGCTGGCCTACCATCTGGGTGATTTAGTGCTTGGTGGTTAATGAAGGCTATCTTCAACAAATGACGCGGTGTCGTCACAAAACTATAGTAGACGTCGCGTCCGATTTTTCCTCGAATGGCAGGCAGCTTAACTTTGGCGAGGCCAGGAATTTTTTGCCCCTTAAGAAACTCTCCCAATATTTGGTACTTCCCTGCCGGGCCCATGTGTTTCACGAATGTTTCGAAGTACTGAAGTTCGTTTTCGGTAATCACCTTGATGTCGCCGTCGTTGGCTCGTTCGATATCAGGTGCTGACCAAAGAATATTGTTGGTGGCGTAAACCCAAATAATCTTAGGTTTGGCTTTTCCGGCGAAACGGGAGTTGATCGAGTCTCGGAAGTATTTTTGGAGAGAAACGGTTTCCTGAAGATCTTTCTGTAACGACCGACGCCCCCGGATT
The DNA here is from genome assembly GCF_056536245.1 of Ruegeria sp. AJ12. Classification (NCBI taxonomy): domain Bacteria; kingdom Pseudomonadati; phylum Pseudomonadota; class Alphaproteobacteria; order Rhodobacterales; family Roseobacteraceae; genus Ruegeria; species Ruegeria sp. AJ12. The sequence continues at coordinate 2,673,862 of NZ_JBQFJJ010000001.1, read as the reverse complement.
TCTCGTGACTTGCACTCAATAACGAGGACAGTTTCTTCATCCTCCGCATACACATCTATCTGTTTGCGGCCAGTCGAGCCATCATCGCGTTCAAAGGAAATCTTGAAGTTGTCGCCGTTCAGAACGCTGAAGCCCATATTGCGCATCAATGCCCAAACGCGGTCTTCTAACCATTTGTCGTGGGATTTGGGCCGCTTCAATCGGCTGGAACGTACGCCAGCCTTCTGAATGACCCAACCCTTCGCCTCGGCTTCCGGGGCGTCTGCAGGGTGGACACTTTTGTAGTTGTTAGGGCTCTTACGTTTACGTTGTTCTGAACTAAGCGACTTTTCGTCATCAACAAGCGGGGACAGAAAGTTTGTGTCCTCTGTTAGAACCGATACCTGATTGCCAGTTTGCATATTTTTGTTTGTCGTCACGTAAAATTGATTTCAACATCTGCTGTTGAAGCATAAAGAGCAGCACAAGATGTGGAATGTCAAGCGACCGAAAATACCCGCTAGGTAGAGGTGCGGATGTGCTGCTCTCGAAAAGGTTGCGGTGCTCATCGGGTATTGCGCCACTTGGTGTTGTTTGTACGACTAGAGTTCGCGTAACGCCGTATCTGATTTGAAACGTTAACTGGTACAACAGAGATCAAAAGCAGAACTCGTTTCGCTCGGTTCAATATTCAATGCCCCCATGAATTCCGGTTTTGAAGGAAATCTCTTCTCCTAAGACGTTGAGGCATTGGAGCAGGAACTCGTGCTTGTTTGCTTGTCGGAAGTGTCAGACTGCAACCGTCGCTTGGATAGTCTAAAAAAGTACAGGAATGACGAAGTGCTCCAAAACGTGCTTTGGCGATACGCGGGTTTGACTTGCTGGACAAATAAGCGACTTTGATCAGAAATACCGCTGGGTCACTTGGTGTTATGCTTGGGGGCCGTGACGCCCCCCTTGATCCACAGAACAGAGTTTGTGCAGTCGATTGAGAATGATTGGCCTAACAAAAAACGCTTTTGTTCAAGGCGTTAAGTGGTGATTTCCTTATTCCTTCCGCCTCTGGCTGCCGGGCACTTGTTTCGTTGCGCCAATTAGCGCCACCGTACAAAACCGCCATTTCGCGCAACATAATTCTACCTATGGTAATAAATTCACCATGCCTGTTGTAATTTAATATGCGTGGAGGTAGCGTTTCCCATGTCGTCCGAGGGACTATATTTTCCTGCCGATAAGGCGCTGATTGCGATGGGGAATACGTCCCGTCGCTGGCAAAACCACTTCGACATGAACAAGGTGTTCGTGCCGGAAGGGGTGAAATCCGTTGCATCAAGAGGACCGGGGCGCGGGAGGCTACGGCAGCTTTCGCTCGAGACAGTTGTTCAAGGGGCTATAGCATTTGCACTGATCGACTGCGGAGTCGATGTTCGCGAGGCGTATTGGGCGGGAGCGCAGTTCGCGTACTATGGTCAGCAACCTAATCCCAATCAAATTCAAAGCAGATCAGCGTATACTCGGGCGCCGGGTAAGTTGTTTGTCGTTGGTGATACATTTCTGATCTTTGCGAATGAGAGGGCAGAGCGGCAGCAAAGGCGGTTGGCGATTGTATCAGACGCTGACCCCATGTTTGATTTGAATAAGGGAGAAAGTGTTCCTGGCGCAGTGATCGGGGCAGCCGAGGGGCGCGGGGCCGCGCCTCGGATCGTGCTAAACCTTTCCAATATTTGCGGTCATATTGCGGCGTCTCTCAGTCTCAGCTTCACCGCCGTTTTTTTCGCGGAGGCCGACAATGTATAACCTCGGCAGCTTCGGTATTGAACTGGTCACATCGGATGACCTTGCACATCGCCTTGGGTATTCGGGCACGAACGCTGCTTTTCGGGACTGGTGCGCGTCGATGCGCATAACGCCTGTTCCGGGGCGGCGAGGCTATTTTGATCCTGCTTTGGTTCGCCGCCGTCTTGATGAAGCTCAAGGGCTTCATTCTTCAGATGGCAGCGAGAATGATAGCTTGGTCGCAGCAAGGAGGGCTCGCCGTGCCGCGCGGTAACTTGCCCCCGGAAGTTCATCGCGTGCGAGCCAAACTCGCCGATGGCTCTGTCTGTTACTATTTCTCGCTTCGTGGTCGCAAAGGAACTGGTTTTTGGAAAGACCCCCGGCCATTTCCGAAAAATGCCGAGTTCTTTGCAGCTTACACCGCTGCGATGGACGCCGCCGCGCCCAAGGTTGATCGGAACATGACTGAGGCTTTAGTTGAAGCGTACCTGCAGTCTGCAGAATTTCAGGCGCTAAAGCCGCGAACGCAAACTGACTACAAGAAATGGGCGCTTCGGTTCTCAACAGAATTCAAGAAAGACCCGGTGGCTATGTTTGAAGAGGCCGCATCGCGTGCCGAGGTGAATGAATGGCGCGCGCAATGGGCTCACTCGCCGAAACAGTATGACTATGCCGGAACCGTAGTAACCAGAATTTTGAATTGGGCGCGGGATGCTGGAAAGCTCGCCGAGCACCATTGCAGTTTCAAAAAAGTGTACCGGTCTGACAGATCCGATGTTGTTTGGGCTCCAGAACACGTTGAGGCTGTCAAAAAGCTGGCGCCGGAATGGGTGGTGCGTATTTTGGTGACCGCCTGTGAAACAGGTATGCGCCCCGGCGATCTGATAAGGCTATCGCGCGCCCACGTTGAGCCAACGCCGGGCGGTCGTCGGATTCGCATCAAAACCAACAAGCGTGGCAAATCTGCGTTTGTGCCGGTCGGTCAAGCTATGGCCCAAGTGATTGACGCAACACCTGATGATCGACTGCTTATCCTGACCAACGCCAGTGGCAAGCCCTTGACCGAGCATCGCGCGTCTGAGGGCGTGCGTCAGTGGCGCGACAAGGCAGGGCTAACACCTCAGAGCTTAGGCTATGACCTGCGGCTCTACGACGCCCGTGGTACGGCAGCCACGAGGCTTTTGCGGGCGGGTCTATCTCTCTCTCAGATCGCCGGATGCATGGGGTGGTCTCTACGCACTGCTGCGGCAATGATTGAGCGTTACGCGCAGGTTTCGCCGGGTGAAACTGATGACGTTTTGACGCTTCTAAGTGAGGCCAAGGAGAGCAAAGCGTGAACGGAATTGTAAAATGGATTGTAAAATGCGCTTCGGCAGAAATTGCCAATGCTTCTAACCCATTGAAAAGTAGTGGAGGCGAGTACCGGAATCGAACCGGTGTACACGGATTTGCAATCCGCTGCGTCACCACTCCGCCAACTCGCCTTTTCAAGTAAAATCAGATACTTGCCGTGATGCGACTGGGGTTTTATCAGCTTTCACCGGGGGCGTCCAGAGGATTGCGGGCAATTTTGACGGTCGGTCCAGGGAATATCGCGGGGTTCTTGATGGCGTACTTGTCACGGGGGCAGGGTTGCGGCATCTGAGGCGTTGCCGGTCGGTGCATGATGTGGCACAAGCCGGGCATCCAAGGGAACAGGACGACCGATCCAATGACAGACTTCGCAACCCGGCGCCGCACAATGGTCGATACACAGATCCGGCCGTCTGACGTGACGAAATTCCCGATCATTGACGCCATGCTGTCCGTGCCGCGTGAAAATTTTGTACCCGATGCGCAGCGGGAGGCGGCCTATGTCGAGGGCATGATCGAGCTTGGCAACGGGCGCTGCATGCTCGAGCCGCGGACATTGGCCAAGATGCTGGACGCGTTGAACATTACAAATGATGAGATCGTCCTCGATATTGCATCGGGGCTGGGATACTCCACGGCCGTTGCGGCGAAGATGGCCCAGTTGGTTGTCGGCGTGGAAGAGGAGGACGCTCTGGCGTCCGAAGCGCAAATCTTGCTGACCGAGGCGGATGCAGACAACGCAATCGTGCACACCGGCCCATTGGCGCAGGGTGCGGCCGAACACGGCCCCTATGATGTCATCATGGTTCAGGGCGGGGTGGAGCGTGTGCCAGATGGTTTGGTGGATCAACTCAAGGACCACGGCCGCATCGCATGCCTGTTCGTCGAAAACGGGCTGGGCACTGTCCGGGTCGGGCGCAAATCCGCCGGACGCATCAGTTGGCGCGATGCGTTTAACGCCAACGCGCCGGTTCTTGAGAGTTTTTCCGCCGAGTGTGCATTTTCGCTATAGTCAGACGATAGAATACTCTGTTGCCTTGATTAGTTAAAAACAAAGACGCAAACTGCCTTCAGGGCAGCGTAATTTTGATTTGAGAGGATTTGGTTATGCGTGGAATGGCAAAGGGTAAGCTGGTCAAAGCGCTTGCTGTGACGGCTTGTATTGCCTTCAGCAGTATACCCGGACGTGCGGTGTGGGCTGACAATCTGACCGATGCCTTTATTGGAGCGTACAACACAAGCGGGCTTTTGGAGCAGAACCGTGCGCTGTTGCGTGCCGCAGATGAAGACGTGGCCATCGCTCTGGCTGCGTTGCGACCGATCATCAATTGGACCGCACGGGTCAGTCAGGACTATACGAAGACGCGGAGCGGAACCACGGTTTCGTCGAGCAATCCGACCCGGTTCTTCTCCGGGTTGACACTCAGCCAGCTGATCTACGACGGCGGAGCATCCGTGCTGGGCAAGCAATCGGCGCAGGAAACTGTTCTGTCGACCCGTCAATCTCTGATCGACATTGAACAGCAGGTCCTGTTCCGCGCGGCGACCGCGTATCTGAGCGTCTTGCTGCAGGAAGAAACGGTTCAGATTCGTCAGAACAACGTAGACCTCTCCAGTGAAGAACTGCGCGCCTCGAATGATCGGTTCGAAGTAGGTGAGGTGACCCGCACGGACGTCGCCCTGTCCGAAGCACAGCTGGCCAGCTCGCGCGCAGATCTTGCCGATGCACGCGGTGACCTCAGTACAGCGCAGGCGGAATATGTGAACGCCGTGGGTAAATTGCCGGGGCGTACGGCGGGTCAGCCCGGCTTGCCGAACTTGCCGCAGTCGCAATCCGCGGCGCTCAACCTCGCACAGCGCAATCACCCTGCCATCCTGTCCGCTCAGCACCAGGTGAGGGCTCTGGATTTGATCGTTCAACAGCAGCGCGCAAATCTGGGCCCGAATGTCAGCCTGAGTGCCGACGCAGGGGTCCTTGAAGACTTTGACGACGACGATTACACAAATGACGCGAGCGTTTCGCTGAGCCTGACTCAACCCATTTATGCCGGCGGTAGTCTGGCCGCTGCCGTACGCAGTGCGATGGCCAGCCGGGATGCCTCCCGGGCGAACCTTCTGAATGTACAGAAAGATATCACGCAGGGTGTCACGGATGCTTATGTCCGGTTTGAAACCGCAACGGCCAGCCTGACAGCATCGACCGAGCGGGTCCGGGCTTCGCAGGTCGCCTTTGACGGGATTCGGGAAGAGGCGACGCTGGGCGCGCGTACGACGCTGGATGTTCTGACCGCGCAGCAGGATTTGCTGGATGCACAACTGGCCGAGGTTGCCTCGCGCACCGAACGGTCGCTGGCCGCGTATCAGCTGTTGCAGGCGCAGGGGCTGCTGACAGCCGAGCGGCTGGGTCTGGCGGTACAGATCTACGACCCGACGTTGTATTATAACCTCGTCAAGAAGGCGCCCTCACAGGTCAGCAAACAGAGCCGCGATCTGGATCGGGTTCTCAAAGCATTGCGGCGCGACTGACGGGCAATACTATCTGTTGTTCGAACCGGATTGATTGGCTACACTCGTACCCAAAGGTAAGAGCGGTAAAGAACAATGACAGATAATGTCGTAAAAGCCGGTATCGAGGACGTGTTGTCCTCGGTCAAACGTTTGGTCAGTGAAGAGGGCCGCAAGGGTTCCGGACCAGATGACCAAGGAGCCGCGCGCAAGCCGGGACGGCTTGTTTTGACGGATGCGCTCCGCGTCAGCAAACCCGCTAAGGTTGAAGGTGATGCCGGTCCTCTGAAGTTGGAGCCGGAATACAGCGCCGAGGATTCGGCCAAGCCGATGCTGTTGCGGGCCTGCGATATTGTGCGTGCGGGAACGGCGGCAAACCAGGATGAGGCCGGGTTGCCGACTGCGCCCGACGCGTCCGAAATACAGGCTGAACCCGCCGCTTCCGAAGACCTGACTGGCAGTCTGAGCGCCAAGATCGAAGCGCTCGAGGCCGCGATTGCCCGGACAGAGGATCAATGGGAGCCTGATGGCGAAAGCGATGACGCCTATTCGGGAACACCGACGCATTCATTGTCCTGGACCTCTGAAACCGGGTTCGTGGACGCAGATGATCAACCGGATGCTGAAGAGCAGGATGTGGCGGACTCGTCGGACGAGTTCCTCGCGACAGAAGAGGGGCTGGAAGCGGGAGCAACCTTTATCCGCGATCCCGAGGTGGCAACACCTTCTGAGCCGGAGCCTGAGATACCCGAACAGGATGAGCCTCACAGCGTGACGATGAACGAAGAGGCGCTGCGGGATTTGATCGCAGATATTGTCCGGCAAGAGCTTCAGGGCGCGTTGGGAGAAAGGATCACGCGAAACCTGCGCAAGATGGTGCGCCGCGAGATTCATCGGGCGCTGGCAGCTCAGAAACTGGACTGACCTTTAGTTAAGCTTTGGGGGCCGCGCCAAAGTCAGCAACAAATCCAGATCCATGTGCCGTTCCAGATGATCCGCCAGATCGTCCAGGGTCTGTTCTACGCCATCCTCATAAGCGATATCTGACGTCACACCCAGCCGGGATAAATAGCTGGCCCGGAACGTGTCAGATGAGAAGATGCCGTGCAGGTAACTGCCAAGAATACGTCCGTTAGGGCTGGCAGCCCCGTCCGGGCGCCCCTCAACCTCCAACCAGGCGCGTTCGCAATCAGGGCCCTCGGTGCGGCCCATATGAATCTCGTACCCCTTGACAGGTTCGCGATTTGGCAAAGCGTATGCATTTTGCAGGGTGACCTGCTTTTTCCCGGCCATGACCGTGTCGACGTCCAACAGACCCAGCCCGTCGACCGTTCCGGGATGCCCGTCGACGCCGTCGGGATCCGAAATCGTTCTTCCAAGCATCTGGTAGCCGCCGCACAGACCCAGCACGTGACCGCCCCGGCGCACATGGGCGTAAAGGTCGATATTCCAGCCTTGCGCGCGGAAATAAGTCAGATCGCCGATGGTGGACTTGCTGCCGGGCAGCAATACCAGATCCGCATCACCGGGCAGTGGGCGGCCAGCGGGGATAATATCCACACTGACACCGGGTTCCGCCGAAAGCGGGTCTAGGTCATCGAAATTGGCCATCCTTTCCAGCTGTGGCACCGCAACCTTGCACGCCCCTCCGACATGGGAGCGAATATCCATCATGTCCTCTGCCGGCAGTTTCCAGGCGTCCTGAAACCACGGCACAACACCCAGGCAGGGCCATCCGGTGCGGGCGGCAATATCATCGCGCCCGTCCTCAAAAAGGGACACGTCCCCTTTGAACCGATTGACGGCAAATCCGCGGATCATCGCCAGGTCGCCCGAATCCAGAACCGCTTGCGTGCCGACAAGTTGTGCGATCACGCCGCCTCGGTGGATATCGCCCACCAGAACAACCGGTACATCCGCAGCGCAGGCAAATCCCATATTTGCGATATCGCCGCTGCGAAGGTTGGTCTCGGCCGGGCTTCCGGCACCCTCGATCAGTACCAGGTCCGAGTCGCGGCACAGCCGTTCAAAGCTTTCCAGAGCTGCGCCAAGCAGCCGGGATTTGTCCTTGCGGTAATCTCCCGCCTTCATTGTGCCGGCACGCTGGCCTTGAACAATGATCTGAGCACCTGTGTCCGTTTCAGGCTTTAGCAATATGGGGTTCATATCTGTATGAGGCGTACGCAGGGCCGCTCGGGCCTGCAGGGCCTGTGCCCGGCCGATTTCACCCCTGTTTTCTGTCACGGCGGCGTTGTTGGACATGTTTTGGGGTTTGAACGGCGCCACTCTGAGACCGCGCCGGGTGAATGCGCGCGCCAACCCCGCCACAAGAACCGATTTTCCGACGTTGCTGCCGGTGCCCTGAATCATGATGGCGCGAACCATGCTATGTCTCCTGTATCTTGACGCGCAGATGACCCGATTTGACGGCAGAGGGGAAGCCCCGGATGAACACGCCTGCACATCTTTTGGTTGGAGCCGCCGCATTCGCCCGGCCCGCCGATGCACGGGTCTTGTGGGCGGCGTTGCTGGGCTCACTTCTGCCGGACCTGTCCCTGTACGTCATGGCGGGCGTATCCCTTTTCGTGCTGGGCATTCCGGATCAGGTTGTCTTTGGCCAGTTGTACTATTCGCCGGCTTGGCAGACGGTTTTTGCCATCGACAACTCATTTGTTCTCTGGGGCCTGGCGCTGGGGGTGGCCGTTTGGACGGGGTGGCCACTTGTGACTGTAGGGGCCGCGGCAGGGCTGTTGCATCTGGCAATGGATTTTCTGCTGCATGCGGGAGATGGACGTCCGCAGTTCTGGCCGTTCAGCACCTGGGTGTTTCACAGTCCGGTCAGCTATTGGGACAGTGCGCATCACGCGGTCTGGGTTGCACCCGTGTCAGGCGTGGTCTGCTTTGCGGCGTATGTCGTCCTGTGGCGACGCGGCGTGCCGGTTTGGGCCAAAGCGTTCTTTTCGGTGATGCTGGTGGCGGAACTCTGGGTGGCCCGTCAATGGTTGCTGTTCTTCTGATGCGGCACAGGGCAAAAGAAAAACGCGCTCCGGGTGAGGGAGCGCGTTTTTTCTGGGTCAGCTCTCCTGGTCAGGCGGCTTCGGCCTGCTGAGCGGCATTGCGGCGCTCGCTTTCTTCACGCGACAATGCGACCGAGGTCCGCACACCGCGCCCAACGAACTCCATCAGTCCGCCGACAACCCGCTCGTTTGGGTCGATACCCGCGCAGGACAGCACCTCGCGCCCATCGCGCGAGCGAGCCCAGCGGGCGATTTGTTCTGGGCCATTGCCATATTTCTTGTCGTCGGCGATGGCGTCATCCAGAGCAGCCAACACAACGGCTGCGAACAGTTTTCGAGCACGATTGCCTTGCTCATTGTTAAAGGCAGTGCCGTCAACGAAATCTCTCATCTCGTCTTCCTTGTTTTTCTTGCTCTTGCAATTTTCGGCGTGGCGATCCTTATGACCTATTGGGTCCGATTCGGATACACCTAAAATGCATAGTTGCGTTGCGTCATGTGCATAGCTTGCTGCAGGTGCAGCACTAGGTTTCGTTGTCTTGTCAGGTATGATCCCGCCAGATATAGGGACGGCAAATGACGCATCAACCGTTTGTGAAGGATTTAAGTCATGCCCAAGATAAATGGGAACGAAATTCGCCCCGGCAATGTGCTTGAGCATAACGACGGGCTCTGGGCGGCGGTCAAGGTAGACCATGTAAAACCCGGGAAAGGCGGCGCTTTTGCTCAGGTGGAGCTTCGCAACCTGCGCAACGGGTCCAAACTGAACGAACGGTTTCGGTCGGCGGATAAGGTTGAGCGCGTCCGTCTTGAGCAGAAAGATCAGCAATTCCTGTATGAATCCGACGGGATGCTGGTGTTCATGGACTCTGAAACTTACGAGCAGATTGAATTGCCGGCTGATCTGTTGGGCGAACGGCGGCCGTTTCTGCAGGACGGGATGACAATTGTCGTTGAATTCTATGAAAATGAGGCGCTTAACGCGACCCTGCCGCAAAAGGTGACCTGCAAGATCGTGGAAACCGAACCTGTGGTGAAGGGGCAGACGGCGGCAAATTCGTTCAAACCCGCCGTGTTGGACAACGGCGTGAAAGTCATGGTTCCGCCGTTCATCGGTCAGGACGAAATGATCGTCGTCAACACCGAGACCATGGAGTATTCCGAGCGCGCGTAACGTTGCGTTGCTTTCAGCGATACTACGGAACCGCGCAGCCAACACTGCGCGGTTTTTTATTTTTGCGTTCGGCGAGAGATATCCCGGTATCGGGACGGGTCGGGGCCAAACAGCTCCCGCATCAGTTCGAACTTGATGCGGTTTGCGCTGACTTGCCGGTAAAAGGCGATCAGAAACGATGTCGGACCCTGAATGCGGCTCAGCCCGCTGGTGGCCGCGACGACCGTACCCACATCCGTCCTACCCTGAAGCACCAGCCAGCCGCCGAGCATCAGAACGCCGACCGTACCGGCCCCATTGATCACGCTCAGCAGAAACTTGGCCGACAGTTTCCAGATGAACATCCTGCGTCGCGTTTCGTAGATGTCGTCGAACTGGGCGTCAATATCGCGTTCCACCGCTTCTATGTCTTCGGTCGTCAGGCTGTCCGTCGCGCTGCGAAGGATGCGCACACGCTCGGCCACAAAGATGTTCACTTTGCGCTGCGACATCAGGACTATGATAATCTGCGGTACGATCATCGAGAACGCGATAAGGCCAAGGGCCGGTTGCGTGGACGAGATATAGCCGATGACGCTGATGAGTGTTCCGATCTGCACAACTGGGTCCGAGAACGCCCCGCCCGCAAATTTGCCCAACTCTTCGGCTTCGGCGGAGATCGCGGTTGTCATTGTTCCCTTGCGAACACCCTCGCCTGTTTCGTCTATATCAGCTGTTCGGACCAGCAAACGCTGGCGGATCAGGCGGATCATATCCTCGCCAAGGGTGCCTGCGCGGTAGCCCAGCACCCATTTCAGCGCGAGGCTCAGCAGGATCACACCCATCATTCCGACCCCGAGCAGGATCAGACGCTCTGTCCCGACATCATCCGACGTCAGGTGGTTGATGATATCGCGCTGAAACTCCAGGGGCACCGCTGCGAGGCCCGCAACGGCAAGCGACAGAACTATGAGAATGACTTGCCGCCCGGCGCTGGCGCGCCATATGGCGGAGTAGAGCTGAAACATGCAAACATCCGGCTGAGTCCACCGCCGGCAGTTTGTCAGCGTCCGGGGGCAGGTTCAAACAGTCAGAGGCGCGTCGGCACGCCGGGCGTGCCGGATCGGCAACAGCTCAGTCACTCAGACTTACCGTGGCCCCATCCGCCTTCATTTCGCCGCCAGAGCGGTCAAAACGCAAATATGCAATCGCCAGACCACCGGATTGAGTAAACAGGGTGCCTGCGGGCTTTCCATCCGACAGGATTTCGGTGCCAACCGGCGCGCTGCCGTCGATCACAACCCGACGCAGCCCCTTGCGCAACTCAGTCTTGAGCTTCATTCGCGCCGTGACCTCTTGCCCGACGTAACATCCCTTTTTGAAGTCAACGCCGTTGATGGCCTCAAATCCGGACTCAAGGATGTAGCTGTCCGGCGTCAGTTCGATGCCCGTTTCGGGAATGCAGTGACGCACCCGGACCTCATCCCAATCCGTACCGTCGTCACTTTCCGGGGCCAGCGTGTATCTGCGCCAACCCAGGTCAGGATGTCGGGGGTCGGGCAGGGCATCTTCCGGCGCCGGCCCTGTGCCGCGCTGCAGGTGTAAGTCGGAGGTTTCGATCGTTACATCCGCGCGTAGCTTGTACATGGTCAGACGCTTGATCAAATCGTCTGCGAGGTCCTCGGCGACATCCAGCAAGATCGCATCTGGGTCCCGTTTCAGAAAGAAATCGGCCACATATTTGCCCTGAGGTGTCAGCAGCGCCGTATAAACCAGTGCATTTTGCAACCCGCGAATGTCGTTGGTAATCAGATCCTGCAAGAAGTTTTCGGTGTCCGAACCGGACAGGCGCAGAATGCGGCGGATGGGCATGTCTTGGTCCTCGTCATAACCTTCGGCATCGTGATATAGGACCTCTCGCAGCCAAGACCAGAGGGTATGAGACGTGCCGGCCCCGATCAGCATCATTATTCCGACCCTGAATGCAGGCGATGCTTTGCCCGTGTGCCTTCGGGCGGTGATGGAAGGGCTGCATTTGGGTTTGATCCGCGAACTGGTGATCAGCGATGGGGGATCAACGGACCGAACACTTGAAATCGCGGAAGAGGTCGGTGCCACGGTGGTCACCGGCGCAGCGTCACGCGGAGGGCAACTGCAGCGCGGTTGCGCGCAAGCCAGGGGCGAATGGTTGCTGATCCTGCATGCAGATACCGAATTGCAACCGGGTTGGACCGAAACCGTAAGCGAACACCTGTCCAACTCCGATCCTGCGGCGTTTCGCTTGAAGTTTCGGGCCAAAGGAACGGCCCCTCGCTGGGTAGCGGGCTGGGCCAACCTGCGCAGCCGGTGGTTTGGGCTGCCCTACGGCGATCAGGGCCTGCTGGTTCGGCGCGATGTCTATCTGGCGGCTGGTGGATACAAGGACCAACCGCTTATGGAAGATGTGGCGCTTGTGCGGGCGTTGCCCCGTGTCGCGCTGCTCGACGCTTATGCCATTACGAGTGCGGAACGCTATGAGCGCTCGGGCTGGCTGCGTCGGGGGGCGCGGAATCTGTGGACTCTGACTCGGTACGCGTTGGGAGCTGACCCTGAGCGGCTGGCGCGGGCGTATCGTCGATGAGACTGGCGCGCAGTTCGACAATCGATTTCCCCAGTCGGAAGGGGGCTGCAAAGCTGACAAGGCACAGGGCGATAATCTGCAACACCAGAATATGCGCATTGTCCTGCAGATACTCCCACTCATCCCGCAGTTTACCAACCTGATCGATCAGATCGTCATAGCTCTGCGCAAGGATCAGGTAGTCCCCGGCAATCGCGGGCACCTTGCGGCGCATGTTGTCGATGGCGGTCTGGGTCGCTTCGTCCAGTGAGGTAAACACTAGAAACTGTTCGATATCAAAGGCGTCGGCCTTGGCGGCCATCTCGCGGATTTCATCCATATCGTCCTTGGTTTGTCGCCCGAACAGGAAATGCAGCCCCTGCAAAGGTGCAACCTCGTTCGTGACGGCAATGAATAGGGGCAGGTCGGCATTGCGTGCGGTCGAGGCCGACAGAAACTCGACCTTGTCGCACAGCACGGCGGTATCTGGATCAAAGGCGGGATCGCAGAACCGCAGCCGGAACCGAGCCGCATCCCGGTCAAAGGCCAGCGAGGCCGCATAGGCCACATCAATCTGTCGGTCCAGCCGGGAACTGTCCGATGTGTAAAGCCCCGCCAGCACCGCCACCAACGCCCCGATGCCGCCCAGAACCACCCAGACCAGATCCGCCAGTTTCCACGCGCGATGACCAGCCGGTTTGCGGAACAGGAAGGCGGTGCCTATCGACCCGAACACAAAGAACAGGATCAGCAGGGGCAGTTGGTTATCGGTTACAAAACTCATGTGCCTGAGTTTAGGTGGTCCGATCCGTCACGCAACCGCGATCACGCGCAGTTGTAACGTCTTGCAGGATGCCCATACTGATGCCGGAACGGGAGGCATTTCGATGACCAAAGAGATTGTTCTGATTCACGGGGCCTTTGCCGGTCCATGGTGTATGGAAGGCTACGCAGGATTTTTTCGCGACCGGGGCTGGACGGTGCACACCCCCGCGCTGCGCTATCATGGCGGCGATCCCAAGGCCGACCCTGATCCGGGCCTAACGAATACCAGCGTGACGGACTATGCCGAAGACATTGCGGCGTTCGTGCGGGGACTGGACAGCAAGCCGGTATTGCTGGGCCACGCCATAGCGGGTGTGGTGGCGCAGCAGGTGGCCGCACGCGGTCTGGCCAGCGCCATCGTCCTGATCAACCCGAACGCGCCTTGGGGCACGCTGCCCGAAACCGACGACGAACGCGCCGTGCCGCGCGCGTTGATGGAGGGTGGGGCGTTTTGGAAACAGCCGATGCGGGTCGAGTTCGACCTGATGGCTCCCTTTGCGCTCAACAAGATGCCCGAGGCACAGCAGCACGCGGTGTTCGACCGCTTGGGTGCCGAAAGCGGACGGGTGATGTTCGAGATGTTTTTCTGGATGTTCGACGATCACCACGCGATGAAGGTCGATATCGACAAGGTCGATTGCCCGGTGCTGATCGTCTCGGGCACCGAGGACCGGGCCGTGAATCCCAACACCTGCCGCGCGTTGGCGAAGCTCTACGGAGACCGCGCGACCTTCTTGCCCATCGAGAACCATGCGCATTTTCTGTTCATGGAGCCTGGATGGGAAGGGCCTGCCGGGCAGATTGCCGAGTGGTTGGACGGGCCGCCGGGGTGACGCCCGGTCCATGGTTTGATCAGGATATCAAATCTCGTTCTTGGGTGATCGCTTGAGGGTATCCGATGTCTCAACACGAGCGGCCGTTGTGGTCATTGCCAGAGATGCCGCGTCCAGGAAAAGTACCTGGCAACTGACCCCTGCCTGTCAGAGCCACCTTCAACCAATTGGTTCGGAAAGAGAGAGCCGTTTTGTCATGAAAATCCGCCAGAGCGCCGTGACGTTTTCAACATCAGAGACGTTTGCGGGGTAGGGGTGCCGGGCTCTTGCTGGAGTTTAGGGTGCGGCCATTTGTTGAACCGGCATTCTTTGGGATGGGCAGTGGCCTTTTTTGTTGCATCGCGCCGGTAGTAATGGACCTGATTGCCGCGACGCCCCTTGATATGGAATAAAACGCGTTGCACAGCGTTGTCGTTGCGAACGTCTTATAGCCAATGTGGAAAATGGAATGAAAAAGGTCGTAAATCGTGCCCTTCAGATCAGCCTGATACTCGGGCTCTGGCTGCCTGTGCAACTGGCCCTGCCATTTGAATGGCAGGCTTCTTTCGTCTCTGCAGCTTGGGCAGATGACGATGATGATGACAACGACAATGACAACGATGACAATGGCTCGGGCTCCCGGGGTGGCGGCCGATCGTCGGGAGAGCGGCCGATTGGTGGATTCCTGGGTCAGTTGTTCAACAGGCCACGACAAACCCAGACAATCAGACCACCGTCCCCTGCTGTGCTTACCATACAAGCGCCGTCTGAAATCGTTGTCCTAGATGCCACCGCCGAAGAACTGGAACAGCTCCTTTCAGAGGGGTTTGCGATAGATGCGACGGTAAATCTGGATGCTTTGGACCAAGTTCTGACCCGCTTGTCTGTTCCCGAGGATTTGGACCTGGAAACGGCCCGAAATCGTGTCCGGTCGCTGCCCTCTGGTGCCAACGCGGATTTCAATCATTTCTACCGGTTCGAACAGAAGGAAACGCCGGAGAACGCGTCTGACACCTGTTCGCATGAAAACTGCCCTGCCTGGGAGATGATCGAGTGGCCCAGAATTGCGGACAGAACCGTCACCTGCTCTGTCAGCGTTCCCGTCGGGATGATCGACACCGGAATCAATTCGAACCACGAAATCATGTCGAACGCGCGGCTGGAATTGATCCAGCTTTCGGATCAGTCTCTGGCACCGTCCAAAGCGATCCATGGGACGGCGGTGGCCTCGCTTATGGTCGGTGATCCGAACAGCCGGGTTCCTGGTCTCATCCACGGTGCGGAGGTCATAGCCGTGGATGCGTTTGCGCGCCAAGGTGCCGATGAACGTGCGGATCTGGTCTCATTATTGCGAGGACTCGATCTGTTGAAAGGGCGCGGCGTCCGCGTCATCAACCTGTCACTGGCAGGCCCCAATAACAGCGTACTTGAGGAGATTGTCCGCCAGCTGGTCGAAGAGGACCAAATCGTCCTGGTCGCGGCTGCGGGAAATTCCGGTCCGTCCGGCAAGCCTGCCTTTCCGGCTGCTTTTGATGGGGTCCTTGCCGTGACGGCGGTGGATGCCCGCGCGCGCGTCTACCGTCAGGCGCAACGTGGACCACATATCGATCTGACCGCTCCGGGCGTGAACATGTTATCAGCGACCTCAATCCGGGGCGCGAGACCGAAATCCGGCACCTCATTTGCGGTCCCGTTTGTCACCGCTGCTGTCGCCATCATGCTGTCACAGGACGAAACGCTGACACCCGTTGAGGTCCGTACGCGGCTATTGCAGTCCGCGCGGGATCTTGGCGCACCAGGTTTCGACGACATATTTGGTCATGGTCTGCTGAATACGGGCTGGTTGTGTTAATTTGTCCAGCCGCGTTCGATCAGGTCGGCTTCTACGTCGGGGGTCAGGGCATTGCCCGCCCCTAGCCGATCGAGGAACGGCATCAAGCCCTGCATCTCTGTTCCGCTGGCCGTCACAAAGCCATCTTCCGTTCCTGTGGCGGAAAGCGGCTCTGACATGGTGACTTCGACCACCCAACCGTCGGACTGGATACATGCAACGCCAAGGTCTATCCGCTCATCTGCGTAGCTGATGATCTCGAACTCCCGACAGTATCCGTCGTCCACCGGCAGCGTTGCCAAAACCATCAGGCTTTGCTCGGAAACATGTGTCTCCGGAACTCCCGAGGGAAGGCTGTCAAGCGATCTGGCCAGCGCCGACCCGTTTTCGACCGGACCGACGGCCAGCCTGAGCGCGTCGTCTGAACCAGAAAGTTCCGGGCCGATGATCACCGCCAGCGCCAATGCCGCTGCCAAACCGGTGCCCAGCCAAACGACGCCGCGTTTGCGAAACGGCACAACATTTGCCGATTGTGCCGGGCCCATGACAGTTTCCCGGATCGCGTTCGGAACAGGCTCGTCCAATGGGTCGGAGAACGCTTGCGACAGCGCTTCATTCGCGGTCATAAGCGCGTCGACATAGGCTTGGTCCTGCGGGTGGTCTGCCAGATGCAGAACGACTTCTGCTGCCTCTTCCGGCGATAGCTCTCCGTCAACAAAAGCGGCAAGGCGAGACTGGTTCATCACAGTGTCAGAAGTCATTGCATTGGTCCCCTCGACATTCCCAGTTGTGGCAGCAACGCCTCTCTGGCCCTGGACAAACGGCTCATGACGGTGCCGACAGGAACCTCAAGAATCTCAGCCGTTTCCTTATAGCTCATCCCCTCAATGGCCACGAGAGACAGGACAACGCGCTGGTTTTCGGGCAACTCGCCCATGGCGTGCCGAGCTGTGTCGAGCATCATGCGATCCTCGGGCAGGCGCGCGCCGCGTCCTCCGTCACTGAGGCTCACAAGCTCCGGATCAATCTGTGCCCCGCGCGTCTTTGCGCGTCTGCGATCGTCGATCCAAAGGGTTTGGATGATGCGATACATCCAACTGTCCATTCGGGTTCCTTCGCGAAACTGGGCAGAGTTTTTCAGTGCTTTGACACAGGCAGATTGCACCAAGTCATCCGCGTCCGGCTGATTGCCAGTCAAAGTCAGCGCAAACCGGCGCAGTTTTGGGACAAGGGCCACCAAATCCTTTCGGAACCGATCCGACATTGTACTTCTCCTGTTGCGCGTTTGTTTTTCAACAACGGATTTGCCCGACATTTATTCCATCCCGATCCGAAAAAGAAACCGAGACCCATCTGTTTACTGAGACCAACGAGGTTTTGGACCGCACATCCTGGCCGCACACAGGGCGTTTTCCAGAGCCGTCTTAGACAGGAGTTTGAATTTTTTTGGAATAGATCGCGAACCGCACCGTTGTCTCTGCAAGATTACGAATTTTGGGAGCAACACATGCTTGATACTGCCATGGATATTATACCTGTAACGAAGCCGATGTCGGTCCACAGACTCTCTGTGACGGTTGGCAAAAGAGTATTGTCGGCGGAAGTTCGGATACCCGGATCAGCCTCGCCAACGCAGCCGCCTTTGTTGGCACTGCATGGAATCTCACGCAATGCGGGCGGTATTGCCGAAGCGTTTTCAGGCCATTGCGAAGCGAAAGGCCAAATCCTGATCACTCCGAGGTTCTCCGCCAAGAGTTGGCCTCACTTCCAAAGGATCGGCACCTACCGGCCGGATCGTGCAATCCTTGCACTGCTTGATTTGGTGCAGCAAATGGGCATTGCGACGACCGATAAGGTCGAGATATTCGGCTACTCTGGTGGCGCCCAACTCGCGCACCGATTTGCGATGCTGTACCCGCAGCGGATCGACACGCTGAATCTGGCGGCCGCAGGATGGTATTGCCTGCCCGATTTGACACAGCCTTTTCCGATGGGGCTTGCTCCGTCTGACAAGCCGAGCAAGGCAAACATACCTGCTTTGGCCCATAATCAACTGCGAAACTACCTTGCCTTGACGCTGCGGGTCTACGTTGGTTCTGAAGATCACCATCGTGATAAAGCCTTGCGCAAGGAGCCACTGATCGACGATGTGCAGGGCCGCCATCGCTTGGCGCGTGCGCGGCATTACTGCAGGTCATTTAGAACTGCGGCCGAGGCCAGAGGGATCACTCCGGACGTGTCACTGACGGAGCTCCGCGGCTGCGCCCACAGCTTTTCTGACTGCGCAAATGCCGGTCTGACTCGGCTTGTTTGCAATAACTGAAATCACCCAATCACAGGAGTTTAACGATGGACCGTTGCAATTTTAGAGATGCAAAATGGTGTTTTGCAACCAGACGGATTGATCCCGGGCTTGCCCACCGGCTGTGTCACGACTTTTCCAGATCCAAGCCAGGCGATCTTATCCTCGGGCGGGTGTCTGAAATCGGAAACCACAGGCGCATTCAACTGACGACAGGTCGTCCGTCGACAATGTATCCCGGGGATCTTGTGGTTCTGCCGTGCGGTGCCCGCTATGCACCGGATCAGTTCGAAGGGCTGGCCGAGATCAACGAAACAGGCTGCGACATGCTGGCCGGTGGGGGATGTGTCGGTCGAATGACACAACGCAATGAACGCGTAAAACCGCCGACCCGGATTCAGCCCTTGGGACGCATCATGTCTAAGGACGGAAATGTCCTGAACACCGGCGACTATGCCCTGCCGGCGCGAACCTTGCCCTCTCAACTGCCGGTCATCGGTGTGGTTGGCACGTCGATGAATTCGGGCAAGACAACAGCCACTGCCGCGTTGGCGCATGGCCTGAGCAGGGCCGGATGGCAGGTTGCGGTGCTGAAAGGCACAGGAACAGGTGCATTCGGAGACTACAACGCCTACGCCGATGCTGGCGCGTCTTACGTGGCAGATTTCACCGACGCGGGCATGGTCACGACGTATCTGGAACCATTGCCAAGGATCATCGCAGGCATTGATGCGCTTTTGGGCGAAGCTGAAACACGGGGTTGCGGCATTGCGGTCATGGAACTGGCGGACGGGATCTACCAGCGAGAGACCGCAGCACTTCTTGCCGACGCGGACGCGCGGACCCGGTTCTCGAAATACCTGTTTGCCTGTGCCGATCCGGTGGCTGCGGCGGGGGGCGTTTCGGAACTCGCGCGCAATGGTATTCGACCGATGGCGCTGACCGGAATGCTGTCCTGTTCTCCGATGTCTGCCAGCGAAGCGCATGCGGTGACAGGCGTGCAAGTGCTTACACGCGACCAACTCCTTGACCCAGCCTATGCCAACACACTGGCGGCGCGAACCGGGATCGGGCGGGTCCCGCAAGCAGCATGACCCCTCCCCAGCTCTTTGCGGGTCTCAGACGCCGCCTGCTGGGGTGGATCTTGTTCCTGACCCTGGCGCAGGCCGCCGCTCTTGCAGCGGCGGCCATTGCGACACGCAGTGTATTTGTTGCGCTACATGCTGAAATGGGAATTCCGATCGTGTCCATTCTCGCGGTTGGTATTGCCGGAATTTTTGCTGCTTTGACCCAGTTGCTCTTTCGAAATGTTGCCGAGCACCTGGGGCAGGACTACGCCAAGGATGTTCGTTTGGCCTTGTTCGACCATGCCAGTCGCAGCAACCAACATGATCTCGACCTCAGGCGCACGGGCTATCAGGTGCTTCGTTCAACGGGCGATCTGAACGCGCTGAAGGACTGGCCAGGCTTGGGCATGCCCCGGCTTGTGCAGGCAGTTGTATTGCTGCCCGCGTCAACCGCAGTTTTGATTTATTTGTATCCCAGCTTTGTCTGGGTGGCGGCGAGTGCAGTTTTGCCGACAGCCATATGGGCCCTCGCAACGCATCGAAGACTTTTTGAGGCCCATGTTCGCCTTCGAAAGCTTCGTGCCCGACTTGCCGCCGATGTCATAGAGCGCCTTCCGATTGCTCCGAAACTCGCTGTGCTCGGGCGCCGGCAGGTGGAGCTCAGATCTCTGGAACGGCGTGCTGAAAAAGTTGTGGACGCGGCGCGTTACAGACGTGCCATGTATCAAGTTCGAATGGCCCTTCCGGAGGTTTCGGCAGCAATCGCAGCATGCCTGATCATGCTCATTGGCAGCCTGAGCGGCCTGTCAGCAGCCACCATCGCCGCCGCGTTGGCGGCATTGGGTCTTATGATCCGGCCATTGCGCAACATGATGTCTTCCAGCGACAAGGCTGCCAAATTCAATGCAGCATACAGCAGTCTAAAGCGCGCCCTGGGGCGTCCCCTGATTGCCCAGAGCCAGCGAAAGATCCGTTTGCGCCGCAAGCCCTGTTCCGTCGAGGTTTTTCGCGGAAACGATACAGTTGTGAAACTGGGCGCTGGTCAAGCAGCCGTTGTCTCCAGCACCGTAATGGACCTGATTGAAAATGCGCTGACCGGCAACGTGGACAGCGAGGACTTCTCGCTCAGGCTGGGTGGCGTGGATGTTGCCGAGCTGACATCGGGCAGTTTGCGCCGGTGCGTCGGAATTGTGACTGAGCAGCCGTTGATCCTGAAGGGCAGTCTGCGGCGCGCCCTGACGCTAGGTCTGCGGCCCAGACCGACTGACACGCAAATTCTGCAAACCGCCGAACGTATTGGTCAACTTGACTTCATCTCCGAAGTTGGCGGTTTGGATTTCAAACTGATGGAGCGTGGCGCCAACGTCGCGGCACATCATAGGCTTGCGATCTCGATCCTTCGGCTGGCACTTCAGGGGCCGGGCCTTGTTCTTGTTCGCAGCGTTTTATCTGAACGAGAGAACTTGTCTGCTTTGGCCAATGCGACTCAACTTGTTCAAGAAACCATTGGAACGTCGAAACCGTTGCCGGCTTGTTAACGTCCCACTCAAGTTGAAATCGGTCACCGGGCGTTGCGGGATTGGTGAGTGGGGCGTCGGTACGCCTTGTCCTCGCACTGCGGTCCGATGATCCAATCTTTGCCGAAGATGTCGGTCGGGCATCCGCCAGTGAATTAACGGAGCCTGATTATAGGTAATATTGTCATACCTTTAAGAGCCAATCTTGATCTATTCGAGGGAATCTTGAGGTACGAACCTCAGAAATTTCTGGACTTGAGGTGCGTACCTCAAATAGCCTTGGAACCATGCCGCGATTCGCACATCCTCGAATGACGGCGCAAAAAGGGAGGAATGGATGACTTACACGAAACTGGCTTCGGCCAGCGCAATAGTCCTTGCCGCTACTACTCTTTCAACCAAGGCTCAGGCCGAAGATCTGACGTTGTGCTGGGCGGCATGGGACCCGGCCAATGCTCTTGTCGAACTGTCAAAAGAGTTCGAAGCTGAATCTGGCCACACAATGAACTTCGAGTTCGTGCCCTGGCCGAATTTTGCAGACCGGATGCTGAACGAACTGAATTCGGGCGGCAAGCTTTGCGATCTTTTGATCGGAGACAGTCAGTGGATCGGCGGTGGCGCGGAAAACGGTCATTACGTAAAGCTGAACGATTTCTTCGATGCTGAAGGCATCAGCATGGACGATTTCGCACCGGCCACGGTCTATGCCTACTCGACGTGGCCGAAGGGTACACCGAACTTTTATGCATTGCCCGCGATGGGGGATGCGAACGGTTGGTTCTATCGCAAGGACTGGTTCGAGAACCCGGACATTCAGGCGGCTTATAAAGAGGCCACCGGGCAAGACCTGCGCGAACCACAATCCCAGAAAGAGCTTTTGCAGATTGCCCAGTTTTTCCAGGGTCGTGAGATCGATGGAAAGACGGTCTACGGTGCAGCGATCTTTACGGAGCGCGGCTCGGAAGGGATCACCATGGGTGTGACCGGCGCGTTGTATCCGTGGGGGTTCAAGTATGAAAACACGCCCGGATCCTATGACATGGAAGGGGCCGTGAACTCACCCGAAGCTGTCGAGGCGTTGGAATTCTACAAAGAGTTCTACAAAACGGCGACGCCGCCGGGATACACCAACTCTTACATGGGTGAAAGCCTGGACGCCTTTAAGTCCGGTCAGGTCGCCATGGCGATGAACTGGTTTGCGTTTTTCCCAGGTCTTTATGCCGATCCGAACACGGGTGGCGAAAAGATCGATTTCTTCGTGAACCCACCCCAGAACCAGGCTGGTTCGACATTGGGCGGGCAGGGGATTTCTGTTGTCAGCTATTCTGACAAACAGGATGCCGCGTTGGAATACATCAAGTGGTTTGCGCAGCCTGCAGTTCAGGCAAAGTGGTGGGAACTGGGTGGCTATTCCGCACATAACTCGGTGCTCGAAGACCCGGGTTTCGTGGACAGCCAGCCGTTTGCCGGCGACTTCCTTGAAGCGATGGCAGGCGTGCAGGATTTCTGGCAGGAGCCCGCATATGCGGAACTGCTGCTGGCCATGCAGAAGCGCATCCATGACTACGTCGTTGCCGATCAGGGCACGGCTCAGGAAGCGCTTGATCTGTTGATCGAGGACTGGACGGAAGTCTTCGAAGACGAAGGCAAGCTGTAAACCGGCGCAAGGGTTGGAGCGGGGGTGACCCGCTCCTACATCGCCCTGCGTCCGAAACCGACAAGAACTGGCAAAGAGATGTCTGACAGGACCGTAGATCGCGTTGCCCGGGCAACGCCCGTGCGAGTTGCGCGCAAAATCAGGGGATTATCGGATCGGGCGATCGCCTGGATCTTTATCTCCCCCACGATTTTCCTGCTTCTGGCGATCAACATCTTTCCGTTGATCTGGACCATCCAGCTGAGCTTTACCAACTACAAGGCCAACCGGATCGGGCGTGAGGTCAAGGATGTCGGGTTCAGGAATTACGAACGTATCCTGACCGACTCCGACACTTGGCTGAATATGCAGGCCACCGCGCATTTCCTGTTCTGGACGATTTTCTTTCAGATCCTGATCGGGTTCACGCTGGCCTGGCTGATCAACAAGAAATTCAAGGGCAATGATCTTTGGACGACCATCATCGTACTGCCGATGATGCTGTCCCCGGCCGTTGTCGGGAATTTCTGGAAGTTCCTGTATCAGCCTCAGATCGGGTTGTTTAACTATATCGTGTCGTGGTTCACGGGCAAAGACCCGTCGAGCTTTGAAATGTTGGGATCGGTGACGTTGGCGCCTTGGGCGATCGTCATTGTCGACACCTGGATGTGGACGCCTTTTGTGATGCTGATCTGTCTGGCCGGGCTGCGCAGTATTCCCGATTACATCTATGAGGCTGCCGAAATCGACCGAGCCAGCAAGCTGCGGCAGTTTTTTACGATCACCATTCCGATGGTGCTGCCGTTCCTGATGCTGGCGGTGCTGTTCCGGGGGATCGAGAACTTCAAGATGTTCGATCTGGTGGTTCAGCTGACAGGCGGCGGGCCGGGGTCTGTCACGGAACTGACCTCGATCAACCTCAAACGCGAAGCCTTTGAAAAGTGGCGCACGGGCTATGCCTCGGCCTATGCGATCATCCTTTTTGTCACCGTGTTCGGCCTTGCGTCGATCTACGTCAAAGCCCTGAACAAGGTGAAGCAGAGATGAGCAGTTTTTCCGTCACCGAACCTTCGAACCGATCCAAGTGGATCGCCGGTGCCTTGGTGATTGGCTACGCGCTGATCACGATGATCCCTTTGGTTTGGATTCTTCTGACCGGGTTCAAATCTCCGGCCGACGCCATCAGCTACCCGCCCAAGGTGGTTTTTGACCCAACGCTGGAAGGCTACGTCAATCTGTTCACGACCCGCACGCGCCAAACTCAGGAGTTTTTGGAGGCGAACCCACCCCAGAACTGGGCCGACGAGATCGTACGCCAATATGACATGGTGATCGTTGGACCCTCCAAGTTCGGCGAGCGGTTCATGAACTCGGTCATCATCGGATTTGGATCGACGTTCCTCAGCATCTTCTTAGGGACTTTGGCGGCCTATGCGTTCAGTCGTTTCAAGGTGCCGCTCAAAGACGACCTTCTGTTTTTCATTCTCAGTACCAGGATGATGCCCCCGGTCGCTGTTGCGATCCCGATCTTCCTGATGTTCCGGAATTTAGGCCTCAGTGATACGCATCTCGGTATGATCCTGTTGTATACCGGGGTGAATATTTCTCTGGCCGTCTGGTTGTTGAAAGGCTTCATCGACGAGATCCCGCGCGAATATGAAGAGGCGGCGCTCATTGACGGGTACACACGGTTTCAGGCGTTCTACAAAGTGGTGCTGCCGCAGGCGGCCACTGGCATCGCTTCAACCGCAATCTTTTGTCTGATCTTCGCTTGGAATGAATACGCCTTTGCGGTGCTGCTGACCTCGGCCAATGCGCAAACCGCACCGCCCTTTATCCCAACCATCATTGGTATCGGTGGTCTGGACTGGCCTGCTGTGGCTGCGGGTGCCACGATCTTCCTGATCCCGGTCATGATCTTCACCATCCTTATGCGCAAACACCTGCTGCGCGGGATCACCTTCGGAGCTGTACGCAAATGAGCGAATTCATAGCCGGCCTCATCCGATTTCGCCGCGGCCCATGGGAAATGGTCGCGACCGTCCTGATTGCGGTCGGGGTGTTCATGCTGATGCAGCCGTTTGTACTTTGGGCCTTCACCTATTCCTTCATCGTCACGCTGATCGGAACCGTCATGTTCATCATCGTCAGCCATTTTCGGGAGTAGAAATGGCCCAGATCATAGTCAATAACGTCAAGAAGATGTTCGGCGATTTTACGGCTGTCCGGGAAAGCTCGTTCACGATTGAAGATGGTGAGTTCTTCATGCTGCTTGGGCCATCGGGTTGCGGCAAAACAACAACGCTGCGGATGATTGCGGGGTTGGAGCTTCCGACGTCCGGTGAGATCTACCTTGATGGCGAGGAAATCAGCCAAAGACCGCCTTCGGAGCGCGACATTGCTTTTGTTTTCCAGATGTTTGCGCTGTATCCGCATATGAATGTGCGCAAGAACATCAGCTATCCGTTGATCTCACAGGGGATGTCGCGCGCGGCTGTGAAAGCAAAGGTGGAAGAAGTTGCCGGTATTCTGGGGATAAGGGACATTCTGGATAGCCCGGTTGGTGGGCTTTCGGGTGGCGACAGGCAGCGTGTCGCGCTTGGGCGTGCGATTGTACGCGAACCCAAGGCCTTCATGATGGATGAGCCTCTCGGCGCTTTGGATGCCGAGTTTCGGGAGCATATGGCCGAGGAGTTGCGCGCTCTGCATGATCGCATGGGGGCGACCACCGTGTATGTCACGCACGATCAGTTGGAAGCGATGCAGATGGGCGACAAGATCGTCGTTATGAACAATGCCGTGATCGAGCAGTTTGGTACGCCACAGGAAATCTATGACAAACCGGCAACCATGTTTGTTGCGGACTTCATCGGATCTCCGTCGATGAACTTCCTGCCGTTTCAGGGAAAGGTCGAGCCGGGCTCAGAGATGGTCCGGCTACATGGTCATGATGAGGCGGTTCCCAAAATGATGGAAGGGGCAGAGGGAGAGTTGGTATTTGGTGTCCGCCCCGAGCATGTCTTTCTGTCGGATGACAGCAGTTACCGCGCAAAGGTCCTGGCGGCAGAATATCTTGGGACAACCCAGATTGTGACGCTGCAAAGCCCGAATGGCGAGTTGAAGGCCCGCATTGATGCGCGCGAGACAGTCAGCCCCGGCGAAACCGTCGGTTTGGAATTTCGCTCTCCGACCGTGACCCTTTTTGAACAGTCTACGGGCCGGGCTTTAAGGTCCGTTTTGAATGATGAGGTGCTGGGACATGGCTGAAGTCGTTCTGGAAAACATCTCAAAGTCCTTCGGCAATATCAAAGCAGTCGACGAAATCTCGATGACGATCCCCGACGGTGCTTTCGTGGTGTTGTTAGGCCCGACCGGCGCGGGAAAAACTACGACACTCAGATTGATTTCAGGGCTTGAGAAACTGGATTCGGGAGTGGTGCGCATTGCGGGTCGGGACGTTGGGCTTGAAACGCCCGCACAGCGCGATGTGGCCATGGTCTTCCAGCAATACTCGCTATATCCGCATATGACCGTGCGCGAGAACCTGTCGTTCCCACTGCGATCTCCGATCCTCAGGATGCCTGAAGACGAGATCACGAGCAAAGTGAACGAGGTCGCGGAAATCCTTCAAATCCCACACAAACTGAACAACAAGGCGACAGAGTTGTCGGGTGGCGAGATGCAACGCGTCTCAATTGGCCGGGCGCTGGTGCGTGACCCTCAGATATTCCTGATGGACGAGCCGTTGAGTTCGCTAGACGCCAAGCTGAGGGCGGATCTTCGTGTCGAACTCAAGCGGATTCAGGCCGATCTGGGCTCAACGCTTCTCTACGTGACGCACGATCAGGTCGAAGCCATGACGATGGCGACGCATATTGGCGTTTTGGAAGAGGGCAGGCTGGTTCAGTACGGCACACCCCGTGACATCTATGAAAACCCGGGCAGCGTTTATGTCGCCAGCCGTCTGGGTCTGCCGAGAATAAACATCCTGCCATCAGAATTGTTTGGCGGAAATCACAAGGGACCCCAGATCGGGCTGCGCCCCGAAAACATCGTGGAAGGTGAGGGCGTGGATACTCGGGTCGTACGTGCAGAGCATCTGGGCGATCAGACCCGGTTGCATCTGGACCTGAACGGTCACCCCGTTGTCACGCTGATCGACGTTCACCAGGACTATCCGGTAGGAAAGATCATCAAAATCCGCCCCCACAACCCATTGTATTTCGACGCGTCAGGCGCGCGCGTGGCTTAAGGAGCAAACGCATGGCCCAGTTCCTCAACACAAAAGAGACACTCGTTACGGATGCAATCGACGGACTTCTGGCGTCTTCCGGAGGTGCGCTGACACGGTTGGATGGATATCCGCATATCAAGGTCGTCTACCGTTCGGATTGGGACAAGTCGAAAGTGGCTTTGGTGTCCGGCGGTGGCTCCGGTCATGAACCCGCGCATGCGGGGTTTGTCGGCGCCGGGATGCTGACGGCTGCAGTTTGTGGCGAGGTATTCGCGTCTCCGTCCGTCGAGGCCGTGCTCGCTGGGATTCTGGCCGTGACGGGCGAGGCCGGGTGTCTGCTGATCGTCAAAAACTACACTGGCGACAGGCTGAACTTTGGTCTCGCTGCGGAACGCGCCCGCGCGTTGGGGCGCAAGGTAGAAATGGTTGTCGTGGACGATGACATTGCCTTGCCGGACCTGCCGCAGCCACGCGGCGTTGCGGGTACCTTGTTTGTTCACAAAATCGCAGGCGCGCTCGCAGAAAGTGGCGCTGACCTAGATACCGTGACCAAAGCGGCGAAGGACGTGATCGCCAAAGTGGTCAGCATCGGGATGAGCCTCGACACATGCACCGTTCCCGGATCGCCAAAGGAGGACAGAATCGCGCCGGGCAAGGCTGAACTGGGTCTGGGGATCCACGGTGAGCCCGGCGTGGAACAAGTGGATTTTGCCAGCGCTGTGACCGCCATGTCGACCGTGGTGGAGAAACTGAAGCAGCGCGTTGGCACCGGCACCGGTGTGGCGCTGGTGAACAACCTTGGATCAACGACACCGTTGGAAATGGCCGTCCTGACGCACGCATTGGCCGAAACCGGCGTGGCGCGCCATGTTATCGGGCCGGCGCCAATGATGACGTCGCTGGATATGCACGGGTTTTCAGTCTCTATCCTGCCCGTTGAACCAGAAGACTTGTCAGCGCTTGAGGCCCCGGTTGATCTTGCGGCGTGGCCCGGCGTCACTTCATTTGAACCGATCAGGGTTGCGCCGCTGCCGGACGGTTTGACACCGATCGATCCCATCCCCTCCAACAACCCGAAAACGAAGGAAACCATTGAACGGCTGTCCGAGCTGCTGATCAGCGCCGAAAAAGACCTCAATGAGTTGGACGCAAAGTCTGGCGATGGTGACACGGGCAGCACTCTGGCAACGGCGGCCCGATCCCTGCAGGGCAGCCTGGACCGCATGCCGCTGGCGGACCTCACGCAGCTTTTCCCGGCATTGGGCAATGAACTGAGCCAGACAATGGGCGGATCTTCCGGCGTGATCCTGGCGATTTTCTTCAACGCGGCAGGCGATGCCTGTGCAAGCGGTGCCTCGATCCCGAAATCCCTGGAAGAAGGGTTGAAAAGAGTAAGCCAGGTCGGAGGGGCCAAAGTCGGCGACCGAACGATGATCGACGCGCTGGCTCCGGCACTGTCAGCCCTGCCGACCGGTGTTGCGCAGGCGGCAACTGCGGCACGACAGGGTGCTGACAAAACGGCAAACATTCACCGTGCCAAGGCCGGTCGCGCAGCCTATGTTCCCGAAGAAAACCTGATCGGACATAACGATCCAGGTGCAGAAGCGGTCGCCTTGCTGTTTGAAGGATTGGCGCGGGAGATGAAGGACTAAAGGACTGGTGAAGAAACAAAAACTAGAATTGGTCAAGAAGCCAACGGTGAACGATATCGCACGTGTGGCCGGTGTTAGCCTTGCGACTGTTGATCGGGTGTTGAACAGGCGTCCCGGCGTGCGGGCGGTGACCGTTCAAAAAGTGCACAAAGCCATTGATGAACTGGGATATGTCCGTGACACCGCCGCTGCAAATCTGGCGCGCAGCCGGGTCTATAGTTTTCTGTTTGTGCTGCCGGACACGGATAATGAATTCGTGGAAGCCCTGAGCAACCAAATTATCGAACAGTCCCGGGATCAGTTCATCGAGCGGACGCGTGTGGCGATCCAACGGGTCGCACCTTTCGAGCCGCAGGAAATCGTTGAAATCCTCGATGCTGTTGATCCCCGCGACGTGGATGGCGTGGCTGTGTTCGGTCCTGAAACGCCGTCTGTCCGGGATGCGGTGAAGAGAGTGAGAGACAAGGGAATACCGGTTGTCGCACTGGTGTCGGACCTGCCGTCTTCTGACAGAGATCACTTTGTCGGGATCGATAATGTGTCTGCTGGCCGCACTGCGGCACAGCTCATGGGACGGTTCGTGCACCGAAAGGGCAAGGTCATGGTCCTGACCGGTTCACGGCTGGCGCGCGATCATTTGGAGCGGCGCCAGGGCTTTGATCTGGTTGTTGCGGACGAATTTCCCCACCTCGAAGTTGTTGCCTCGGTTGAAGGGCGGGACGATCCCGAACTGATCTACAAGATGATGCCTGAGATTTTTGCGACTTACCCGGATCTGGTCGGCATTTACTCATCCGCCGCTGGCAACGCGGGCCTTGTGCAGTTTCTGTCCGAAAGCAAGATCAACAAGGACCTGGTGATTATCGCGCATGAGCTTACGCCGCTCAGCCGCGAAGCCCTGAGACGTGGGACGTTTGATGCCCTGATTTCTCAGGACTCAGGTCACATCGTGCGGTCCGCCGTGCGTCTGCTTCGCGCGACGTCTGACAAGGTTCCGTTCAACAAGGCGCAGGAACGCATCCGGATAGATATCTATCTCAAAGACAACCTACCGCCTTAGATTTCAACACATTGGGGAGGAGACATCATGAAGACGATCAAAGGACCGGCGCTTTTTCTTGCGCAGTTCGCGGGTGACGAGGCCCCTTTCAACTCATGGGATGCAATCACGCGCTGGGCGTCTGATTGCGGATACAGGGGCGTTCAGGTGCCCAGTTGGGATGGGCGGCTGTTCGACCTCGAGACTGCTGCCGTCAGTGTTGATTATTGCGACGAATTCAAAGGCAAGGCTCAAGAGAACGGGGTAGAGGTTACTGAACTGTCCACGCATTTGCAGGGGCAGCTTGTCGCCGTGCACCCTGCATACGATACGGCATTTGATGGCTTTGCGGCGGAAAACGTCCGGGGGAATCCGAAAGCCCGGCAGGAATGGGCCGTGGATCAGGTCAAAAAAGCTCTGTCCGCGTCAAAGAACCTTGGCATCTCGGCGCATGCAACATTTTCCGGCGCTCTGGCCTGGCCCTATGTTTATCCTTGGCCGCAACGGCCCGCTGGACTGATTGAAACGGCCTTTGATGAGCTTGCAAAGCGCTGGGGTCCGATCCTCGATCACGCCGAGGACTGCGGGGTAGATGTCTGCTACGAAATCCATCCCGGCGAAGATCTGCATGACGGTGTCACTTATGAAATGTTCCTCGAGCGAACCGGCAATCACGCGCGGGCCTGTATGTTGTACGACCCCTCGCACTATGTCCTGCAGTGCCTCGACTATCTGGATAACATCGATATCTACAAGGACCGTATCCGGATGTTTCATGTCAAAGATGCCGAGTTCAATCCGACCGGTCGGCAGGGCGTCTATTCCGGGTATCAAAGCTGGGTGGATCGGGCAGGGCGGTTTCGCTCTCTCGGCGATGGCCAAGTGGATTTCGGAGCGGTGTTTTCCAAGATGGCGGCAAACGACTTTGATGGTTGGGCCGTTGTCGAATGGGAATGCTGTCTCAAACACCCCGAGGACGGCGCGCGGGAAGGGGCCCGCTTCGTATCGGATCACATCATTCGCGTGACGGAAAAGGCTTTTGACGATTTCGCAGACAGTGGCACCGATGAAGCGGCAAATCGAAAAATGCTGGGGATTGACTGATGGTTACCGGACGCAATGAAGACAACACGGGCCGTATCCGTCTTGGCATGGTTGGTGGCGGCAACGATGCGTTCATCGGCGGCGTACATCGCATCGCGGCGCGGCTGGATGACAAGTATGAACTGGTGGCCGGAGCCCTGTCCTCGACACCTGAAAAGTCCCGGGAAAGTGGTGAGGCGCTGGGCCTTACCCGGATCTACGACGACTTCAAGCAGATGGCGGTCCGCGAAGCGCGCCTGAAAACCGGCATCGAAGCGGTCTCCATTGTTACCCCTAATCACCTTCACTATGCCGCTGCACGTGAGTTCCTGAAGCGCCGTATTCACGTAATCTGTGACAAACCTCTTACCTCGACCCTTGGCGACGCAAAGAAGCTGGTCAAAGCGGCGGAAAGTTCAGACGCACTTTTCATTTTGACGCACAACTACACGGGCTATCCGATGGTTCGTCAGGCCCGTGACATGGTGGCCAATGGCGATATTGGCAAAATCCGGGTGGTTCAGGTCGAATACCCGCAGGACTGGCTGACCGAACATCAGGATTTCAAGCAAGCGGAATGGCGCACCGACCCGGAACGCTCCGGGGCAGGAGGATCGACCGGAGATATCGGAACCCATGCCTACAATCTCGCCTGTTTTGTAACGGGATTGAGAGCAGAGAGCCTTGCTGCGGACCTGCAGGCCTTTGTGCCCGGGCGGAAAGTTGATGACAACGCCCATGTGTTGCTGCGGTTTGACGGCGGCGCGCGGGGAATGCTGTGGTCGTCACAGGTCGCCCCCGGCAATGAAAACGCCCTCCGATTGCGCGTCTATGGTGAAAAAGGCGGATTGGAATGGGCGCAGGAAGATCCGAACTATCTGTGGTTCACGCCTTATGGCGAGCCCAAACGCATGATCACCCGAAACGGGTCCGGAGCCGGAGAGGCTGCCAATCGCCTGAGCCGCGTGCCGCCGGGACACCCGGAAGGATATCTGGAAGGATTTGCAAACATCTACAGCGAAGCTGCAGAAGCCATCCTTTCATTCCGGAATGGTAAATCACCCGACGCATCGATTGTCTTCCCGACGGTTCAGGATGGTCTTCACGGGGTCAGGTTCGTTGCGGCGTGTGTCCAGAGTTCGGCCCGGAATTCGGCATGGGTCAAACTCGCGTAATCCGATAGAAAGCGGCAGTCCTGCTCTCAACGTAGCCCGCAGGAGCGGTCTTTGAAGGCGGGTGCGCCATCTTCTGTTGATCTGGCGTGAATGCCCCCACACGCGTGATTTTTCGAAGCTGAAACAAAGCGTTGTTGTCCTGCGCCACCCTGCCGCATGACGCGCTGTCGCAGATGTCCTTCCACAGGTTCGGGCGCGGCCTATCTGCGAGTTGACCGCAAACATCAAATGCAGGTGGCGCGATGGATACGTTACTGCTGTCCCGGATACAGTTCGGAGCGAACATTTCTTTTCATATTCTGTTTCCCACGATCACAATCGCCTTGGGCTGGGTGCTGCTGTTCTTCAAACTGCGCTTTAACGCAACGGGCGATGCGAAGTGGATGGATGCCTATCGTTTTTGGGTAAAGGTGTTTGCGCTTTCCTTTGCCATGGGCGTTGTCTCGGGCATCACAATGTCCTTCCAGTTCGGAACGAACTGGCCGGGTTTCATGGAAACGGTCGGCAATATCGCCGGGCCACTTCTGGCCTACGAAATCCTTACCGCCTTCTTTCTTGAGGCGGTTTTTCTAGGGATCATGCTGTTCGGGTTCTCCAAGGTGCCCAACTGGCTGCATACAACGTCGACTTTTCTGGTCGCGTTCGGCACGACCATGTCGGCCTTCTGGATACTTGTCCTCAACAGTTGGATGCATACGCCAGCCGGATTCGAGATGCGCGAAGGCGTCGCCTTTGCGACCGACTGGTGGGCGATCATCTTCAACCCCTCCATGCCATACCGGCTGGCCCATATGCTGCTGGCGAGCGGATTGACTGTGGCTTTCCTGATCCTGGGGCTTTCGACCTTTCGCTGGTTGGTCGGTGACCGGGGGCGGGACGTGCGGGCGACATTCAGAACCGGTGCCTGGCTTGGGGCCGTGCTCATCCCGGCGCAGATTTTTATGGGTGACATGCACGGGCTGAACACGCTTGAGCATCAACCTCAGAAGGTTGCCGCAATGGAAGGCAACTGGGACACAAGGTCCAACGTCCCGCTGGTACTGTTCGCGTTTCCCGATGAGGACGCCCGCGAAAACCGGTACGAAGTCAGCATCCCCAATTTGGCGTCCATCATTCTGACGCACAAAGCCGACGGCGTCGTGCCCGGTTTGAATGATTTCGTAACCGAGGACGGGACGGTTCTGCATCCACCTGTCGCTCCGGTGTTCTGGTCATTCCGCGTCATGGTGGGAACTGGTGTGGCCATGCTGTTGCTCAGTTGGGCCACCGTATGGTTCATGCGGCGCGACAAAGGACCTGCGGGGGTTCCCAGACTTATGCAATTCGCGCTGGTTCCGATGGCATTTTCCGGATGGGTGGCAACGCTGGCCGGTTGGTACACGACCGAGATAGGACGACAGCCATGGCTGGTCCACGGGGTTCTGACCACGGAACAAGCGGTGGCGGATGTACCGGCCCCGATGGTGGGCACAACTCTTGCGGCGTATCTGGCGATATACGCGCTGCTTCTGGCAGCCTATATTGGCGTGCTGTTCTATCTGGCGCGCAAGGCGGCGATGCAGGATGCGCCGCGTACCGATGCGCAAGCCGTCCCTGCGGAGTAGACTGCGATGGAATTCTTTGGTGATCCGACCCACTGGCTGCCCCTGACTTTTGCGGCCCTTATGGGAATTTCGATCCTCGTCTACGTGGTGCTTGACGGCTTTGATCTGGGCGTCGGGGTTTTGTTCCCGTTTGCGGATGAAGACGAGAAGGACCGGATGGTCGCATCCATAGGACCGTTCTGGGACGCAAATGAGACATGGCTGGTTCTGGCAATCGGCATATTGCTGGTCGCGTTTCCAACCGCGCACGGCGTCATCCTGACATCCCTTTATCTGCCCGTGGCAATCATGCTGATCGGTTTGATCCTGCGGGGCGTGGCCTTTGAGTTTCGGGTCAAGGCGCCCGCTCACCACAAGCACGGCTGGAACATGGCGTTCTTCGTGGGCTCGCTGATGACGTCGCTGTCGCAGGGGTTCATGCTGGGTAAATACATCATGGGGCTGGACAGCACATTCGGCACCTGGGTGTTTGCGGCGATCACTGCAGTGTTTCTGGCCGTGGGGTACTCCTTCATCGGCGCGTGCTGGATCATTCTGAAGACGGACGGTGTATTGCAGCGCAAAGCCGTAGGCTGGGCCAAAGGTGGCATCTGGGGGTTGGTGATCGGAATCGGCGCAGTGTCCTTGGCAACGCCCTGGGTCAGCCCCCGCATTTTCGACAAATGGTTCACATTCCCCGAGTTCTTCCTCCTGCTGCCATTGCCCTTGATGTCCGGAATGCTGATCGCCCTGCTATGGTTTGCGCTCAGGCACTTGCCGACCCGCAATGACAGTTGGGCCTGGTTTCCGTTCGTGGCCTCGATCGTTCTGTTTTCGTTGGCGTTCTTTGGGATGGCTTACAGTTTCTACCCCTATGTCGTTCCTGAAAAATTGACGATCTATGAGGCAGCGAGCGCACCTGAAAGCCTGTTCATCATTCTGATCGGAACCTTGTTTGTTCTGCCAGTCATCGCCGGCTATACGGCGCTGGCCTACACGGTGTTTCGAGGCAAGGCGACCGAGTTGCGGTACGACTGAAACCGGCCCACCTAAAACAGCGGACAGGTCTCCGCGCAGTCTTTGCCCTGTGTGCCGGAATCTCAAAGTCGCCCGGCGGCTGTATCAAGTTACTTGGTGTTGAACTTGGCAAAGAGCCGTGGGTTTTGTTCGAATGCAATTTTTCAACAACCGGGTCTTTGCGATATTGGAGTTCTTTCGAGTTGGCACTGCGCAGACCGCCGGCACACAAGATCGCCCCTTTGTGACGCGGTGAGGTTTCGCCGATACGCGGAGGATTCGTGTTGGCGTGCCAGCTTCCAAGGTTGCCCAAATTTTTGGCTTTCAATCCAAAAGTGACAATAGATTTGGCAAATGTACCTCAGAATATAGTGAAAAGCTTCCGATCAATAGAGTTTGGCACGGCCTAAGCCGAAACAGGCGTCAGACGTCTAGGATCTGAGGGGCGCCCGATTACTCATCAAGTTGCAATAAACCCGACCTCTGGGGGTCACGCGCCGCGGGCGCGGGGCTTGGTGCGGCTTGAAACCAAACGAAACCGCAATCTGACCGTGATCGATACGTTTCGGCAAGCGGGGTCCTTCAAGTGCCTTTTCCCTCGAACCAGAAAACCCGAGTTGGAGGCGGTTCTGCTCAACACGGCAGGCGGCGTGACGGGGGGTGACAGATTTCGTTTCTTCGGGAAAGTATCCGAGGGCACCGTTCTGACCCTGACGACACAGGCCTGCGAGCGGGCTTACAAGGCGCAACCAGGGCAAGTCGGGGAAATTCGAAACCACATTGTTGTGGAGGCCGAGGCACGGCTGAACTGGTTGCCACAGGAAACGATCCTGTTCGACGGCAGCGCTCTGACCCGGCGCCTGGTGATCGATTTGGACTCAGGCGCGACCGCACTGGTGGTCGAAGCGTTTGTGTTCGGGCGCCCGGCCATGGGGGAAGTCCTGACGGATATCCGACTAAGCGATCGGATTGAAATACAACGGAAAAAGAGGCCTCTGTTTCTAGATGCCATGGCTTTTTCCGGTGATCTGAACGCGCATCTGTCCCGACCGCATATAGCGGGCGGCGCTGGTGCGATGGCGATTGTCATCATGGTTTCGCATTGCGCAGAAGCACATCTGGAAACCGTGCGTGAGATGCTGCCGGACAACGCTGGCGCCAGCCTTGTGAACGATGATGTGCTGGCGATCAGGGTTTTGGCGCGGGACAGCTTTGCGCTTCGACGGTCGCTGCTGCCGATTGCAACGCATCTCAACGGCGATGCGTTGCCCAAATGCTGGACGCTCTGACATGAACCTGACACCCCGCGAGAAAGACAAACTGATGATCGCCATGGCGGCCGAGATCGCCCGCAAAAGGCTGGCGCGCGGGGTCAAGCTGAACCACCCCGAAGCAATCGCCCTTATCACGGACGCGGTGGTCGAAGGCGCGCGCGATGGTCGCTCTGTCGCTGACATGATGCAAGCCGGGGCCGAGGTGATTACGCGGGACCAGTGCATGCAGGGTGTGCCCGAGATGATCCACGAGGTTCAGGTTGAAGCAACGTTCCCGGACGGCACCAAGCTGGTCACCGTTCACAACCCGATAAGATAGACCCAAGGAGCCATTCATGACCCGTATGCTGTTTCCGGCCTTCATCCTCGCTGGTCCTGCCAGTGCGCACGGCGATGCTCACATCCACGCGCATGGGACAGATTACGTCAGTCTGGGCATCGGGCTGGCCGTAATCGCGCTGGCCGCAGTTTTGTTCGCCTCGCGATTGCCAAAATGATACCCGGCGAGGTCATTCCTGCCGAGGGCGAAATTACCCTGAACGCAGGCGCGCAGGCGATGGTTTTGATGGTTGCCAACACGGGTGATCGGCCGATTCAGGTCGGCTCGCACTATCACTTTGCCGAGACAAATCCGGCCCTTGATTTTGACAGGGTGGCCGCGCACGGGCTGCGTCTGGATATCGCCCCTGGAACCGCTGTGCGGTTCGAGCCGGGTCAGAGCCGCGAGGTTTCACTGATCCCGTTCGGCGGCAAGCGGATGGTCTATGGCTTCAACCAAAAGGTCATGGGAGCGCTATGATTCTGTCTATTGATAGAGTGGGATACTCTGAAATGAGACTCGCGCCCAGCAACAACTTGGGAACGAGTTGGTTACAAAACGTGGCTGCCAACTCGGAGCGCCCTCAAAACCAGCCACGGTATTTTCCAACGAGTAAAATAGCTGCGATCGTTGTTGGCACTAACAGATTGGCCAACTTCAGCCAGAACTCGATAGGCGCCATTGGATGTCCTCCTTGTTTAAGGCCGAAATATGATTCGGCGATGGACATCCTTTCTAATAGTCACAACGAAACGAGGTTAAAACACAGTTGTTGCAAGCAAAATAGCCGGGGATCGGCACTCCCCTTCCGGACTTCGGCCAAAGCGCTGGATTTAAATGGAAGAAAATTCATCAGCGCACAGATGACTGAGTAACAACTTGGAAGAAAAAGAAAAACATGAGTACCAGCTGAAGGGGTAACTAAACAGTAGTACCTTCAGCAATCCCCAGATGATCACTGAGTAAGCGAACTATTCAATGCCAGCAACAATCCAACGTTCTGACTATGCCGCCATGTTCGGTCCCACCACCGGTGACAAGCTGCGGCTGGCGGATACGGATCTGATCATTGAGGTTGAACGCGATCTGACGGCCGAGCTTGCTGCCGCAGCCGGCACTGGCGACAAGGCACTGCTCTATGGTGAGCAAGTAAAGTTTGGTGGCGGCAAGGTGATCCGGGACGGGATGGGGCAATCTCAGACGACTCGGGCTGACGGAGCGGTCGACACGGTCATCACCAATGCGCTGATCGTGGATCATTCCGGAATCTACAAAGCCGATGTGGGCCTGAAGGACGGTCGCATCATCAAAATCGGCAAGGCCGGCAATCCCGACACGCAGTCGGGTGTCGACATCATCATCGGGCCCGGAACCGAGGCCATTGCCGGCGAGGGTCGCATCCTGACGGCGGGCGGGTTCGACAGCCATATCCACTTTATCTGCCCGCAGCAGATAGAGGACGCGCTGCATTCCGGCCTGACCACGATGCTGGGTGGCGGCACCGGCCCGGCACACGGGACATT
The DNA here is from genome assembly GCF_056536245.1 of Ruegeria sp. AJ12. Classification (NCBI taxonomy): domain Bacteria; kingdom Pseudomonadati; phylum Pseudomonadota; class Alphaproteobacteria; order Rhodobacterales; family Roseobacteraceae; genus Ruegeria; species Ruegeria sp. AJ12. The sequence goes on along the minus strand of NZ_JBQFJJ010000001.1, from coordinate 2,636,591 downwards.
GGCCACCACCTGTACCCCTGGCCCCTGGCATATCGGACGGATGCTGCAGGCGGCAGACGCCTTCCCGATGAACCTGGCCTTTGCGGGCAAGGGCAATGCCTCATTGCCGGCCGCGTTGGAGGAACAGGTCAAGGCCGGGGCCTGCGCGTTGAAACTGCACGAGGACTGGGGGACAACACCTGCCGCCATCGACTGTTGCCTGACGGTGGCGGATGCAATGGATGTGCAGGTGATGATCCACACCGATACTTTGAACGAATCCGGGTTCGTGGAGAACACCGTTGCCGCCATGAAAGGCCGGACGATCCACGCGTTTCATACCGAAGGTGCAGGGGGTGGTCATGCTCCGGACATCATCAAAATCTGTGGCGAAAATCACGTCCTTCCGTCATCGACAAATCCCACACGCCCCTTCACCGTCAACACGGTGGAGGAGCATCTGGACATGCTGATGGTCTGCCACCATCTCGACAAATCCATCCCCGAGGATGTGGCCTTTGCCGAAAGCCGCATTCGGCGCGAGACCATTGCGGCCGAGGACATCCTACATGACATGGGGGCGTTCAGCATCATCGCGTCAGACAGTCAGGCCATGGGCCGTGTCGGCGAGGTTCTGATCCGCACATGGCAGACGGCGGACAAAATGAAGAAACAGCGGGGACGGCTGCCCGAGGAAACCGGTGAAAATGACAACATGCGCGTCCGCCGGTACATCGCGAAATACACGATCAACCCGGCCATCGCACACGGGCTAAGTCACGAGATCGGGAGTGTCGAGGAAGGCAAGCGCGCCGATCTGGTCCTGTGGAACCCGGTCTTCTTTGGGGTAAAGCCCGAAATGGTTCTGTTGGGCGGCACCATTGCCTGCGCGCAGATGGGCGATCCCAATGCCTCGATCCCAACGCCGCAGCCGGTCTACAGCCGCCCGATGTTCGGTGCCTATGGCCGATCTGTCGAGAACTCGGCGATCACGTTCGTCTCGGAAGCCGCGCAAGCGGACGGAATCGGTGATACACTGGGATTGGCAAAAACGACTGTCGCGGTACACAACACGCGCGCCATCGGTAAGAGTGACCTTCTGTTAAATGACGCAACCCCTCACGTCGAGGTAGACCCCGAAACGTATGAGGTGCGCGCTGATGGTGAACTGCTGACCTGCCAACCCGCCGAGGTGCTGCCGATGGCGCAGCGCTATTTCATGTTCTGAGATAAAACGAGGCCCCCTATGACGACCGCGATCAAAACCGCCCGTGTCTATCATGATCATCACCACGCCCCAGCGCATGCACAGGTTTCGCTGGATTACGATGGCCGCTTTTTGCGCCGCAAAATGCTGGCGACCGATGATGGAGAAGCGTTTTTGGTCGATCTGGCGCAAACAAGATCGCTGGATCACGGCGGGGTCCTTGTTCTGGAGGACGGGCGCGAGGTTGAAGTTGTGGCGGCCCCGGAAGACCTGCTGGAAGTCACCGGAGACAACCTGTTGCGGCTGGCATGGCATATCGGCAATCGTCACACGCCATGCCAGATCGAAGATAACCGCCTCCTGATCCAGCGCGATCATGTCATTCGCGATATGCTGACCAAACTGGGCGCGTGCACGCGCGAAGTCGTGGAACCCTTTACCCCCGAAGGTGGCGCTTACGGCCACGGCAGGACGCATGGCCACGCCCACTGACGCCGATATCCTGACGCTGACTCAGTGGCTCTCGCCCGCCTACCCGGTGGGGGGGTTCGCCTATTCGCACGGTCTGGAATGGGCGATCGAATGCGGAGAGGTCAAGGATGCTGTCGGCACGACCAGTTGGATTTCGGATGTCCTGGAACACGGATCAGGCCGCAATGATGGCCTGTTTTTGGTTGCTGCGTACCAAGCCCATACGGCTGAGCGGCTTGCCGAAGTCGATGCATTGGCTAGGGCGTTCTGCGCCTCGTCCGAAAGACTGATGGAAACCCGTTTGCTTGGCGACGCTTTTTGCAAGGTCACAGCCGACATCTGGGCGCTGGACCTGCAGGGGCTGACTTATCCTGTCGCGGTCGGGTATGGCGCGCGACAACAGGGTTTGCCGCTGGACCTGACGGTTCAGATGTTTTTGCTAAGCTTCCTGTCCAACCTCGCAAGTTGTGCCACGCGCCTGGTGCCACTCGGGCAGACGGAAGGGCAACAGGTGATACGCAGGCTGACACCGCTCTGCGCCCGGGTCGCCGAAGAGGTGCGGCAAGGCGGATTGGACGATCTCGGCTCGACGGCATTCCGGGCCGATATTGCATCCATGAAACATGAAACACAGTATTCGAGGATTTTTCGAACATGAACAGCATGAACGGTCCCTTGCGTATCGGCATCGGTGGTCCTGTCGGGGCTGGCAAGACAACCCTGACGGCAGCGCTGGCCAAGGCACTGTGCGATACGCATTCCGTGGGCGTCATCACCAACGACATCTATACGCAGGAGGATGCTGAGGCGCTGATGCGGCTACAGGTCCTGCCGCAGGACCGTATTATCGGCGTCGAAACGGGTGGCTGCCCGCATACCGCGATCCGTGAAGATGCCTCGATCAATCTGGCTGCGGTGGCGGAAATGCAAACCCGTCACCCGTCGATAGAGGTCGTTTTGATAGAAAGCGGTGGTGACAACCTGTCGGCAACCTTCAGTCCGGAGCTTGCCGATGTGACTCTGTATGTCATCGACGTGGCCGCTGGCGAAGAAATTCCGCGTAAGGGCGGCCCCGCGATCACTAAATCGGACATTCTGATCATCAACAAAACTGACCTGGCCCCACATGTCGGGGCGTCGCTGGATGTTATGGAGCGAGACGCCACTGCTATGCGAAAAGAGCGCCCCTTTGTGTTCTCAGCTCTGCGCCACGGGCAGGGTATTGACGAGGTTGTTGACCTCCTGGCGCAGATTGGCGGCCTAAAGGTGTCCGAGCGCGTCGTATGAATTCACTGCGGCGCTTACACGCCTTGACTGACGTCCGGTGACATTCACAATCAGCCTGATTTTTGGACGACTTGCACGCTACCAAGCAGGTGCAGCAACAGTTTTTCTTGAAAACTTCGGTATGTTCGTCAAGCTTCTCGCATGAGTGGGTACTTTGATGAAATGTTTGATGGCGACGGATCACTCCGAGGACCATACGAAGAAATCGGTCGCTGGTTTAATGCAGAAGATGTCTCACGGCTGCGAGCCAAACAGCGCGAAGCAGAAGAAGTTTTCAGACTCACAGGCATTACGTTCAACGTGTACGGCAAAGCCGAGGCCGAGGAACGGCTGATCCCTTTCGACATCGTGCCACGGGTGATTTCAGGCCGGGAATGGCAGCGGCTCGAACGCGGAATCGAACAACGTGTTCGGGCGATCAACGCCTTTCTGTACGACATTTACCACCGACAGGAAATCGTGCGGGCCGGGCGTGTTCCGGCCGAGATGATTGCCGAAAATGAGGCTTTCCTGCCGCAGATGTTGGGGGTGTCGCCCCCGGGTCAGGTGTACACCCACATCGTTGGAATTGATCTGGTGCGAACGGGACCAGATGAGTTTTTCGTGCTGGAGGACAACGCACGTACACCCTCGGGTGTCAGCTATATGCTGGAAAACCGCGAAACGATGCTCAAGATGTTCCCCGAACTCTTCAGCACCACAAGCGTGCGGAATGTATCGGATTACCCGCGCAGCTTGCGACGCTCGCTGGCAGCCTGTGCGCCGGACTGCGCTGACGGAGAGCCCACGGTCGCGGTGCTGACCCCGGGCATCTACAACTCCGCCTATTACGAACATGCGTTCCTTGCAGATCAGATGGCTGTGGAACTGGTTGAAGGGCACGATCTGCGCGTTGTTCATGGTCGGGTCTGCATGCGTACGACACGAGGCTATCGTCCGATTGACGTGCTCTACAGACGGGTGGACGACGAATTCCTTGATCCGCTGAATTTCAACCCGGACAGCGCCCTGGGTGTGCCGGGAATTCTTGATGTCTACCGCGCCGGAGGGATCACGATCGCCAATGCGCCAGGGACGGGCATTGCCGATGACAAGGCGATCTATTCCTACATGCCCGAGATCGTCGAGTTCTATACCGGAGAGAAGCCGTTGCTGAAGAACGTACCGACCTGGCGGTGCGCGGACCCGCAATCGCTGGCGTATGTATTGGACAACCTGTCGGAACTGGTTGTGAAGGAAGTTCACGGCTCCGGCGGATACGGGATGTTGATTGGTCCGGCGGCCAGCAAACGAGAGATGTCAGCCTTCCGAGACAAGCTAAAGGCGCGTCCGGCGAATTACATCGCCCAGCCGACACTGTCTCTGTCCACGGTTCCGATCTTCGCCCGGTCCGGGCTGGCACCAAGGCATGTGGACCTGCGCCCGTTTGTGTTGGTGTCACCGGACGGGATCAGGATTACACCGGGCGGACTGACCCGGGTTGCGCTAAAGAAAGGGTCGCTGGTGGTGAACTCCAGCCAGGGTGGCGGAACCAAAGACACCTGGGTTCTGGAGGACTAGGCTGTGCTGGGAAAAACTGCAGGTGGCCTGTTTTGGATGACCCGGTATCTGGAGCGTGCGGAAAACACGGCTAGGCTTCTGGAAACCGGCCAGCGCATGGCGTTGACCAGAATGAACAGCGCGGATGAAGAGTGGATTCCGGTTCTGCAAACTGCAGGCGTGCTGACCGGGTATCAGGCCAAGTACGATGAAGTTGCCAAAGACAATGCCATCGACTGGATGCTGCGGGACACCGACAACCCCTCATCGGTGCGATCCGTCATCAAACAGGCGCGAGACAACGCGCGTCTCGTGCGCACCGCCCTGACCTATGACGTCTGGAGCGCGGTCAACGCAACGTGGATGCGGGTCGAAACCCCCCTGAAACGTCGTGTGAACGAGCGCGATCTGCCCGGGGTGCTGGAGATGATCCGCCATCAGGCGGCCTTGGTACGCGGTGCCTATCTGGGCACGATGCTGCGAAACGACATTCATGACTTTGCCCAACTCGGCACGTTCATCGAACGTGCGGACAACACGGGGCGCATTTTGGACGTGAAATACTACGTCCTGTTGCCAACGGCATTTTCGGTGGGGTCCTCGCTGGACAATGCGCAATGGGAAACCATCCTGCGGTCCGTCGGCGCCGGTGGCGGGTATCGGATGACACACGGCCAGAAAACGTCGCCGTCCGATATCGCCGAGTTCATGATACTGGACGAACGTATGCCGCGCAGTCTGAGTTACTGCTGCCGCCATATACGGGAAAGTCTGGCACTGCTGGAAAAAGGCTATGGTGCCGAAATGCCGTCGGGCGGTACGTCGAAGGCCCTGTATGCCCGGCTGTCCGATCAGGAAATCAAAGGCATTTTTGAGTACGGCCTTCATGAATACATTCAGGACACCCTGGCCGATCTCGCTGGATTAAGCCGCCAGATTGAGGTCGACTATCGCTTCTATGAGTAGCCTATGAAACTGCATATCAGACATGAAACACGATACGATTTTGACGCGCCGGTGCCTTTCGGTCTGCAGCAGCTTAGAAAGACGCCCAAGTCATTTCGCAATCAGAATGTCCTCGGCTGGGACACCTATGTCACCGGCGGTCAGAAAGAGCTGAGTTTCGAAGACTGTCACCGAAATACGGTGGAACTCGTGAGTTTTGAGCCAAACACGACAAGCGTTGGGCTTGTCTCCGAAGGCGTGGTGGAAATTGAAGACACACACGGCGTTCTTGGCAAGCATGAAGGGTCCACGCCACTGTGGCTGTTTCGGCGTGAGACACCACAGACAACGCCGGAAAAAGGCGTCGCAGATCTGATTGAATCACTGCCCGAGAGCGAACCTCTGGATCGTCTTCACGCCTTGTCCGACTTGGTTCGCGAGCGCATCAAATACGAGGTTGGAAGTTCGCGGCCGGATTGGAGCGCCGAGGACGCGATCGACGCCGGATGCGGCGTGTGTCAGGACCATACGCATGTTTTCATTACCTGTGCGCGGCAGCTCGGTCTGCCTGCCAGATATGTCTCCGGCTACCTCATGATGAACGAAACCGAACTGCAGGACGCGACGCATGCCTGGGCCGAGGTCTATGTGGACGGGCTTGGTTGGGTCGGTTTCGATGTCTCGAACGGAATATCGCCCGACAGCCGCTACGTTCGTGTTGCAACCGGTCTGGACTATGCGCAGGCTGCACCGGTAATAGGAAACAGAATTGGGGCAGCGGGTGAGCAGCTGACAGTGCAGTTGCAGGTCGCACAGCAGTAACGGAGACCGAAATGACCTATGCTGTCGGCATGCGGCTGGATCGCGGGCTGGTCTTTATGTCCGACACGCGCACCAACGCGGGTGTCGACAACATCTCAACCTTTGAAAAGATGTTCAATTGGACGGTCGAGGGCGAACGCTCCATCACTCTGCTGACGGCGGGAAACCTGGCCACCACGCAAGCAACGGTCAGTATGCTGGAAGAGCGGACCAAGGCACCGGCCGACAGAGCGCCGTCGATCCTCGAAGCGCCGACAATGTTTCAGGTGGCTCAACTGGTTGCCGAAACGCTCAAGGATGTGATCGAGCTGCATTCACGCGCGGGTCAGCAGGCTGACAGTTCGTTTCATGCGACGCTTATTCTGGGTGGCCAGATCAAGGGCGGGCCATCCCGCCTGTTTCTGATCTACCCCGAAGGCAATTTCATCGAAGCGGGCGCCGACACGCCTTTCTTTCAGATTGGTGAAACAAAGTACGGGCGCCCGATCCTGGTGCGCGCCTACGATTCCCAACTGAGCTTTGAGGACGCGGTCAAACTGCTGCTTGTCAGCTTCGATTCGACAATCAAGGCGAATCTGTCCGTCGGAGCACCACTTGATGTGCTTCTGTACGATGAGGATGGATTCAACACAGGTCGGCGCACCCGATTTGAGCCTGACGATCCGTATTTCAAAGCTATTTCAGATGGTTGGGGCGATGCGCTCAAGTCGGCGCTGTCCAAGTTGCCTGAATACAGATCGGAAACACCGGGCTGAAGAAGATGATCGAGTGTTGGTTGGGAGAGCTTCAGGTTTATTGTTTAAATCATTGATTTAAAGTTAAAATCATTTTGATATGGCAGATGTGAGTACCATCACGTGGCTACAAACGGCAAGTGCTCGATCCGTGCGGCGACGGCGACGAAAAACAGGACGCTCCCTGCCAAAACGAAGACATGCCAGATTGTGTTGTGGAACGGTAACCAGTCCAGAAGGTAAAAGACGACGCCTGCGGTGTAAACGATCCCGCCTGAAATCATCAAAATCAGAACCGTTGGCGGCAGTTCAGCCAGCATTGATTGCCCCGCCCAGACAGCTGCCCAGCCCATCATCAGATAGAGCGCCAGCCCGAACCATCGAAAGCGGTTGGGGTTTGCCAACTTCAAAAGCGACCCCAGTGTTGCGGAAGACCAGAGGCCGATCAAAAGCCCGGGTATCTGAACTCCGGACAGGAGGATAAACGGCGTGTACGTTCCGGCAATCTTTACGTAGATGCCGGAGTGATCCAAGCGGCGGAGAAAGTCACCCCACCTTTCGCTTTCGACCATGTTGTACAGCGCCGAAAAGGTCAGCATCAAAACCAGCGTGATACCGTACACTGACGCGCCCAAAACGGCGGCAGGGTCCGAGCGGTAAAAGACCGTCATCGTGATCAGCAAGGGCACGGCTATGATGGCCGAAGAGACACCGAGAACATGAACAACGCCATCACTGATACGCTCGGCGCGGCTATAGGCAGGACGGATGTCTTCAACGGACCACATCTCATCAATCTATGGCCGCGGACGCATGTCGGCAAGTCAGAGCCACCTTTTCAGATTTGACTGAATGCGTGTCCAAGCGGCCAGCTTGCGACGGTCAGGTCGGGTCGTCGTCTGGTTTTGGGTCCTTGTACCTGTTGAGGTCCAGAATGCCCGCTTGCACGGGGTCCTGCCGCACGAAAATCGAATGGATCTGGTCGCTTACCGCCCAAAACTCCGGGCTGGTTCGGCGCACGCCATAAGTCTCCACAACCTCCATCCATTCCTGCTGAGATTGCATGGATTTCAGACTGTATTGGAAGGAAGCCAATTGGTTCTGTCGCAGGTGGAAAAAGAAATTCGGGTAGCTCCCAATCATTCCGGGCAAAATTGTCAGAACATCGGATTGGAGGTCGCGACGGGATTCTTCTTCAAACAAAAAGGCGACATTGTCATGGGCCTTGTCATGCACGAACGTGAAGACTTCGGGGTCAGCGTCGTCCGTCTCAACGACGACGACGGAGAGATCCGGCAAGTATTTCACCCAGTCGCCACGCTGGTTCGCCAAAGCAGCCAGGATCGTCACAGAACCGACGTCGTCGAACTGCAGGCAATTTGCGCCCTCGCATCTGTTGATCGCATCTGAAACGGGCCAAAGCCCGTTGCCTCGATCCAGCAATGACAGAAGGAATTCCTCTTTTGGGGTATCTGTCCCGAACTCGATGCCCGCAGGAAAACTGTCATCGACACGGCGGCGATGCCAATACGTGTGAATTTCAGCCAGAAGACCTTTGTACCAGCCCTGGTGCATGCCCTGGCGCAGGTTTCTGGGCATGAAGGACAGGAACGTATCCTCACTCTCCATACGCAGCTCGTCCATATAGAGGCGTGTCGAAAGCTGATGCTCGACCCGTCCAAAGACATCGTACCCGGCAACGAGGTTGTAGTAGATGCGTTCAAAGATCGGATAGTCGATGACCCAGGCCGTCTCGGGAATGCCGCCGTGAAACCCCGTCATGGCAGAGGCATTGTCAAAGTGACGAAACACGGTGATCAACGCGTTCGGGTTTGTACCGTCGCCATCCCATATGGCGTCGTAGTCGAAGCCGGTTTGATGCTGGTCGCTGTTTCGGTATCGTTCATCCCGAAACTCCAGATATTTGATCTGGTTTTGGTGCGAAAACCCCTGCAATTCGCTCAAAACCCCGTTATTGCCCACCGAGACGGGTAATTCGAGAAAGGCGGCACCCTCATCCAGATAAGCAGGATCCGTGACCGAGAGGTCTGCGTCAGGATCAAGGAAAGCCACCCAGAACCGATCTTCGATCACGTCCACCGCGGTTTCTCCGTGGCAAACCGGGCCACGGATAAAGCTGCGGACATAAAACAGCGCATCATCCAAAAGGAATTGATAGCGGCTTTTGGCCGGGATGGCGGCAAATGTGCTGAACGGGTTGCCGCCTTCTGTGTTCCCGTAAGTTGGCAGGTCCGCAAGGGTCCAGTCGGGGACGAAAAACAACTCCTGAAACCGGGCCATCCGCTCCGGATTCAGCGTGTAAACAAGGTGTTCCTTGTGGACGATTGTTTCATCATTCAGCTGCAAACGATAGTAAAACGGGGCGTTACCCGGATCGTCAAAGGGACGGCGGGTCGCAATGACGATGATCTCTTCGCCGGGTGGCGTTGCCGATCTGACAAGTTGGAAGAAACGCCGGGGATCGTCTGTTGGAAAGTGCAGGCGGGCCAGAAACAAATGCTCGTACAGGTATCGGCTGACCAGTCGGCTGCGCAGGTCGTTTTTGTTCAACAAAGCTTCCCATGAAGCAATCTGCTCAGCAATGTCGTCTGGAATTTCGGCAGGACCTGAACCAAGTGGCGCTCCGCTGCGAGCCCAGGACAAAAGCATCTGAAACCGGGAGTCATCTAGCGGCGCGGTTGCGTAAGGCATACCCGCGAACGGATGAGCATTGCGATATGCTTCGAACTCCTGTGGTGAGGGGCAGGCCAGCGGCCGGTCAAGCTCCAGACCAAGTTCTTCGGGAATGGGTGCATTGGCCGGCAGCACGTTTTTGCGGCCAAGTTCCAGATAATCCGCCAGCAAATTGGAGGTATTGGTCGACTGGGACGGATCGCGCGTGACCGGATGGAACCCAAGGCCGCGCCACCCTGATACCGTTTGGGCGTCAATGCCCAGCCGTGTCGGTCGCGCGTCGCTCAGACGCTGGGTGTGGTAAATCGCTTCTTTGCTGCCACCGCGCATCAGACCGTCAGGCGACGTGAGCTTTAGCTGACAGGGCGCGTCATAACAGCTGTGGCAGACAACGCAGCGGTGGTCCAGAATTGGTTTGATATCCGCCCAATCGGGTTCTTGTTCAGTGCCGTCAGCGCCGGTATCGGTCGACTCAACAGATGTTGAATCCGCCTGGGCCGTGCCGTGAGGCGAAGCGCCGTATGCCACAGTCAGGGCAACGCCAAGGCCCGCAAAGACCAGAATGCGTCGAAGCAAAGGTACTCTCAGAATGCTCATAGCTTAACCGGCTTGTTTGTCATTTGCGCCCATCAAACCTGCTTTGGTTGGGGCGGCACCCGTTGGGCCGCCCCGAACTTGTTTATTCGAAGTTGTATGGAACGCCGGCCTGATTGATGACGCTGTTGTATTCTCGGAAGATACCGACGATCTTCTCGTGCACTTCGCCTTCCTGCGCGATCTCGTCCCAGAACACTTTGGCCGCGTTTTCAACCTCTGCCCATTCGGACGGGGGCACGGAACGAAGCTCCAGCTTATCGCCATTGGCGCGCAGGGCCGCTTCGCCGCCCCAGTACCATTGATTGCGGTAGGTATGGCTGGCCTCGATGCCGGCCATCACGATGGATTTGAGGTGATCGGGCAGTTCGTTCCACCGTTCCTGATTGGCAAACCAGGATCCGATCCAGGCGCCCGAGATATTGTTGGTCAGGAAGTAGTCTGTCACATCCGCCCAGCCGACCGTGTAATCCTCGGTGATGCCGGACCAGGCCATGCCGTCCAACTCACCGGTTTGTACGGCAACTTCAGCGTCTTCATACGGGATATTCACGGGCACAACACCGAATTGGGCCAGGAACCGTCCCGCTGTCGGGAAGGTGTAGAGTTTCAGGCCATCCAGATCGGCGACAGATGTGATCTCTTTCTTGGTGTTGAAGTTACAGGGGTCCTGTCCGGCCGCCGACAGCCACTGGACGCCGACTTTTGCATATTCGTCACGCCAGATATCCGCCAGCCCGTATTGGTTGAACAGCACAGGGACGTCCAGAATGTGCTTTGTGGCAAAGGGGAAATAACCACCGAACACGCGCAGTGGTGTGGGCGAGGCCATCGAGTCATCATCGGAATGCACCCCGTCGATGGTTCCGCGCTGCAGCGCCTGGAAGAGTTCTCCTGTGGGCACGATCTGGTCTGCGTAAAACAGTTCGATCTGCAACTCACCGTTTGCGTTGGCGTTGATATAGTCGATCGCCGGTTTAGTCACATGTTCGCCCAGCGCCCCGCCGGCGTAAGTCTGAAAGCGCCACTTGATCGGGGCCTGCGCTTTGACAATGGCAGGCGCCGCAAGCGTCGCCGGGGCCGCCACAGCAGCAGTCTTCAGGAATCTGCGTCGTGTCGTGGTCATGGTCATCCTCTCCTGTGCTTAGAATTGAACTTCGAACCGGTTGACCCGATCACTTGTTCTTGTCACGTGCTCAGTTTCCGTAAACTACACCCGGAAGCCACAATGCGATCTCCGGGAAAGCCATTACCAATCCCAGGGCGAGCGCCATCACACCGACGAAGGGTATGATGGATCGATAGATATCTCCAATGGTTACTTCTGGTGGCGCCATTGCTCGCATCAGGAACAGGTTGTACCCGAACGGCGGCGTCATATAGGCGATCTGGCAAGTGATCGTATAAAGCACACCGTACCAGATCAGGTCGAAGCCAAGCGCGCCCACCAATGGAACATACAGTGGGGCGACGATCACCAGCATTGCGGTGTCGTCCAGAAAGGTGCCCATCAGCAGAAAACTCAGTTGCATCAGGATCAGGATGATCCACGGGTTCAGGCCAAGCTGGACGGTGAACAGGTTCTCGATGGCCTTTACCGCGCCCAAACCGTCGAACACCGCACCAAAGGCGAGCGCGGCGAGGATTATCCACATGAACATGCAAGTGATGCCCAGCGTCTGTTTGACCGAGGTTTCAAAGACCTGCCACGTCATCCGACGCTTCAGAACAGCGGCAAGGAATGCAGCGATGGCCCCCAGGGCCGAGCTTTCGACCAGCGATGTCCAGCCGTTGACGAAAGGCACCATCATCACCGCGAAGATGCCCAAGGGCAGCAATCCGGCGCCAAGCAGGCGCAGCTTTTCGCCCCAGGTCACTTGGGCGCGTTCGTCGGCGCTCATCGCCGGGCCGAGGGCGGGGTTCAGGCGGCAGCGTATGGCGATGTAGATAATGAACAGCGTCGCCATCATGAGGCCCGGCACGACACCCGCCAGCCAAAGCTGACCCACCGGCTGCCGGGCGATCATCGCATACAGGACCAATACGACGGACGGGGGCACAAGAATCCCCAGTGACGACCCGGCCTGGATCACGCCTGTGACCATGCGCTTGTCGTAGTTGCGGCGCAGCAGTTCCGGCAGGGCAATGGTCGCGCCGATGGCCATGCCTGCGACCGACAACCCGTTCATCGCCGAGATCAGAACCATCAAGCCGATTGTGCCGATGGCCAGACCACCGGACAGCCCCCCCATCCAGACATGGAACATCCGGTAGAGGTCGTCGGCGATCCGAGATTCGGACAAAATGTAGCCCATGAAGATGAACATCGGCAGCGTCAGCAGCGGGTACCAGCGCATCACCTTGATCGCGGCGGCAAACCCAAGGTCATACCCGCCGCGATCCCCCCACAGGAAAAAGGCGGCCACGACCGCCACGAACCCGATTGCCCCGAAAACACGCTGCCCGGTCAGAAGCATCAGCATCATCGTCGAGAACATGAGCGCGGCAATCAATTCGTAACTCACCCCCGGTGCCCTCCGTCGAGGTCTTCGGGTGCCATGTGAACGGGTTCATCATCCTTCGGGCCCATGTCGTGGCCCCGCAGGCGCAGGATGTCCTTGAACAGCTCGGAAACGGCCTGCAACAGCATCAAAACGATGCCAATGACCATGATCGTCTTGATCGGCCAGATGTACGGACGCCAGGCCGAGGACGACCGTTCGCCGCCATATTGGAAAGAATACATCAGGCTGTCCCATCCCCCCCAAAGCAAGAACGCCAGATACACAATGAGAAAGAACACCGTCAGGGCATCCACCTGGCTTTTCCGGCGGTCGGTCCAGTCGCCATACAACAGATCCATCCGGACGTTGGCGCCCATCTGCATCGCGTAAGGCCCCCCCAGGACGTAGTAAGCCACCATCGCGAACTGTGCCATTTCCAGGGTCCAGAGTGATGGCACGAAGAAGGTCTTGGAAACAGAGGAATACAGCAGAATGGCCATCATCACGAAGATGCCATACATCACGACCCGTCCGATCATGCGATTGCACCGGTCGACACAGCCGATATAGGTCTTCATCAGCCCCGTCACGAGGTGGCAACCCTGGGACAGTGCGCGCCACAAGACCGGCCGGGCAAAGGCTCGCGGGCTTGTTGCTGGCAAGCCAAGTCACCAAGGTCGACACCGCATGAGTGTGCGACCAGAGCTGTTGCGTTGCAGGCTACGGACTTGTTTTTCACAATGTCATCAGAGCCATGTGATTGACACCTGTCAAGCGTGGGTCCGGCGCTGCGTCGGATGTTTCGTGCTATCGAAACGCGCGTAATGCAGGCCCCGATGGCCTGAAAGCCGTCGGTCAAGGCCTTCTGTGCGGTGTGGGGACCGGGTGTTCTGGAACCGGGTCTGACGCTCCAAATCTGAATCCTTGATCGGTGCATGCACGTTGTTCGCACCATAGCCGCAGGCAAGGGCGGCAAGGGTGTGGTGAAGGCCGGGTGTGGATTGCTCGGGCAAACGTCGGTACTCTTGATCTCTGTCACAGACATGGACGTGATAGTCTTTCAGGCTCGAACATCAGGAGGTCCTCAACATGCGCGCTATGGTTTTTCGCGGGGCGGGCGGCTTGCTTGGACTTGAAGCATGGGATGTCCCCTCACCAGGGTCGCAGGATGTGCTGATCCGGGTCGAGGCCTGTGGCGTTTGCCGAACAGACCTTCATGTCATCGACGGAGATTTAACCCAACCGGTTCTGCCGCTGGTTCCCGGGCACGAGATCGTCGGCAGAATTGAGGCCATGGGAGAGGAGGTGTCCGGATTGCGCATCGGGCAACGGGTCGGTGTGCCCTGGCTGGGCTCAACCTGCCATCAATGCCCTTATTGCCGAAGCGCTCAGGAGAATTTGTGTGATGCCCCAGAATTCACCGGTTACACCAGAAACGGCGGCTTTGCAGAAGCGTGCATAGCCGATTCACGTTATGTGTTCGCTCTGCCCGAGGATGCTGACCCGGTCAAACTGGCGCCCTTGTTGTGCGCGGGATTGATCGGCTATCGCTGCCTGCGGATGGCGGGAGACGCGCATGCCATTGGCCTTTATGGATTCGGCGCTGCGGCGCACATCCTGGCGCAGATCATGGTCTGGCAGGGACGGCAGGTCTATGCGTTGACACGACCCGGTGATGAGGATGCACAAGCGTTTGCCGGGCAGTTGGGTGCCACTTGGGTGGGCAGCTCAGACGAGCGTCCGCCCGCAGAATTGGATGCAGCCATTATCTTTGCGCCTGTCGGGGCGCTGGTGCCGGCAGCGCTCAAAGCCGTGCGAAAGGGCGGCAGGGTGATTTGCGGAGGCATCCACATGAGCGACATACCGTCCTTTCCCTACGATGACCTCTGGGGTGAGCGGCACATCTTGTCGGTTGCGAACCTGACGCGTCAGGACGGCGAGGAATTCTTCCCACTGGCCCAACGGGCGGGCGTTTCCACTCACACCCAGACCTATGCACTGGAGGATGCGAACGAGGCGTTGGATGACTTGCGCAGCGGGCGCTTGCAGGGGGCGGCAGTGCTGGTGCCATGACCTTTCGCGGGGTTCGTATCAGGTGGAAACCGGTCGGTTCTGAGGTACATCCACTCATTCAGCCTCAGCGAACAGATTGTCATCGACGGATTCGAGCGGTGATTTTTGTGCGGCAGTTCCGATGTCGATTGGATTTGCAGAGCATATGCACCGTCTGACCTCTAGACTGCCAAAGGCGAAATGCCCCCGGCAAAGGCGGCCAGTATGGGTGCGGCCAGCGCGAAGCCTGCGCGCAGAACATCGCTGACGCCTTCCTTCAATCCGTGCGTTGCTCTCCAATCGTCGACATCCAGCGTTTGCTGTGTTGCGCCAACTCGCCTTGCCGCGTCTGCAAGGGCTTTGACCCTGCCATCCAAAACAAGGGCGACGGGCAGATAGAAACTCAGCATCAGCAGGCAGAAATAGGTGCCGGTGAACAGAGCGGATGCGGTCACAAGCGAACTGTAGGCGGCCTTGTCCGAGTCCGAGATCAGAGGCAACGGCCAGTACATCCAACTGGTGGCAAAAAACATGCCAAAGGTCAGGATAAGACTGGACAGGTAAAGCTGCTGACGCATCTGCCGGAGGCTTCTGGCCAACTCGGCTGCTTTTTCTTCGATGTCGCTACTGTCACTGGATGCCAGACACAGGATCATGCCGACAATCAGCGCACCCACGGAAAGCCCCGCAAGAGCATTGATGATGTCCAGCACGCGCCTGAACAACGAGAAAACAGGGATCTCGCCGCAATCTCCCAGCAGCCATCGGTCATCCGGACCTAAGCACCCCGGCAGAGTTCCCTGGGACAGGGCCATTTCAAAAACGGCTCTTCCGACCTGATGGTAAATGCGCGGGGTTGCCGAGGTGGCATATTGCTGGATCGTCGGGGTCACAGCCAAAATGAGAATGACCAGTGTCGTGAGCGTTGCAGCAATCCGCGTATCACGCGCCATCGGGCGCATCAGATGTCGGACCAGCAACGCGACGGCCAACAGGGAGATCAAGGCAAAGAACCAGGACGCGGCCAGAAACCGATACCGCCCAACCGCTTCCAGCCAGGGGTTCTCGCCGTGGAGAATGTCGACTGGCACCTCCAGTTCGGCCGCGATCATGTTTTGGTGGATCAGCTCGTGGATCCCAAAGACGCAAATCGGGAGCAGGGCTATAGCAAAGTACCGCAGTTTTACGCGTTGGCTTGCCATATCAAATCCCTAACGTCGTCAAAATTTATTCTGAGAACCGTAACACATATTTGGATTTCAGGCATTTTCGCTCGCTTTCAGGCAACGGAACCTGCAGATTTTGGCCGTTGTGCGGATTTTTTGGGTCGCCACTTTTTGTGAAAGGCTGAACCGGGAAAAGGCCTGACATTCGCCTTCAGTTCAGCTCCAAGAACGCTCGAAAACTCTCACCCGGACCGATCAAAACAGGGTGTGTTGATACCCGCCGTTTGCGCGCCAATCGCGGAATTCTTCTGGATTCCGGCGCACTGTGATAGGCTCAACCTATTTCAAGGATCAGATTTTCGTATTCAAGATGACGGAAGACGAAGCACATATCCCAGAAGACGAGGGCTTTGAAAAGACAGAGGCTCTGCTTGTGTACGCGCGCAGCGGTGGGGCCGCACAGCCCGAGAAAACAGAAAAACCCGAGCCAAAAAGCAGCAAGACCGGTGCGTGGTTTGCCGACCTTTTGATGGCGCTGATCAAGACGTCGGTTGCGTTCTTCTTGGGGTATCTGCTGGTGCAGAGCGTCGAACTGGACTTGAAACGCGCGCAGTTCAGCGCTGATGCCGCGGATAAGTTGAAAACCTATGTGATTGATCTGAACAGTCCGGCTTCGGCCACCGATCCCGCCAAGTCAAAGGCAACAGCATTGGCGCTTGGCGGGTTTGGAAGCGTTGCTACGTACCCTCTTGTGCAACTCGTCGAGCATGGGAACGAGCTGCAGATCGGGTGGGGCAAACTGGGTCTGGAACAGGCCGGTTTGATTGCCAATGACGGAACCTGCGACGTTCTGGTCAGGGTCATTGACGACCCCACATCGACGTTCAGATGGCAAACGCGGAAGGTTGCGATTGAAACGGCCGGGTCGGTGGCCTGTCAGGGTGCCGTCGACCCGCTGGAACGCCTGAACGCAAATCTGGAGAGTGTAGGCGTGCCTGCGGGTGAGCAAGCGACCAATTTTGGACTGGCGATCCAGACCGCATTGAAACAGATCGAACGAGCAGAACAGAGGGCGCAACCATGGTGGAAGATATGGTGAACCGTATGTCTGGCCGAATTGGCCGCTTGAAACTGACAAATCTAATGCTGGCCGCGTTCCTTGCCGCGTTTCTTTCCGGAGAGCAAGTCAATGCGCAGCTGCAGGGATGCCCTAATGATGCGGCACAAAACGATAAGCTGTTGATCGGGTCAATGGATTTGGTGCGCGCGATCAGTGAGAGGAACCGGCGGGCCCTGCTTGCGGCTTTTGAGATGCATTTCGACAAGGCGGATGCATCGCTGGGATCACTGGCCAAGGTTATCTACTGCCCTCAGCGTCAAATGCGTAACTCGGACAATTACGATGCGAATGTGACCGGTGTGCTCAATGACGAACGGGTACTGCTGGAGGTGGGCGCCCGTGCCAGCGGAGATGACATCATCGTTGCATATGTCGTTGTCCCTCTGCGTCACTACGAGTTTCACAATGCACAGCCGCCGCGCCTGCCGGGATATCACGAGGCTTTGTACGAACAGGCCCAGATCGAAACCGGATTGCACGATCTGTTTCGCGGGAACGCGGAACTGCACCTGCTTGCAGCGCTTGCCCTGGGTCTCAGGCATGAAAAGGCAGCCGAGGCCGCGCCAACGTCCGAAGAGCGCAAAACAATGCTGCTGAGGTCGCGTGCGTTTTATTGCGACGCGATCGGTACGCTGGATGCCGCGCGGCCCCGCCCGAACTATTTGGGGTTGCAACCTGCTGAATGGGCAACTCTCGGGACCTTTGCGAACACGGGCGCGGCCCGCGTGTACCAGTCAACGATTGACGAGTTCGGTGCGCAAAGCACATTGCCCATTCTTCAGGAAATCCGAGGGGATGACGTCGCCTTGAGCGGCGCTTGCGTAGATGCGCTTCCGTCACAGGCAGGGGGCGGTGGAGACTGATGATGAAACGCTTATTCACACCCGACAAACCGCGCTTTGCAGGTTTCTTCCTTTCCGTCAGCCTGATGCTGGGGGCATTCGTTCTGAGTGGCGCACGGCCTGCCGAGGCAGGAGGTTTTACCGCATGCGAACAACCTTTCATTTTTGAAGGCTCGGCGGCCAACATCGTGCCGCTGGAATACACCGCAACGTCAGTCGATCTGGCCGCCTCGCAGGACGGACGCATGGACAGGTTGCAGGAAACGGCGCAGCGTCTGTCGTGGCTGTTCAAACTCGACAGTTGGCACCAGCCAACCTACGGCAGTCTTGGCGTTGTCTCGCACATGTTCCTGGGGCGAGTGTGCGACTCCGACGAGGTCCTTGGGCAGTTGCTGGTCGGGGGATCGGGCCCACCCATCAGACAAGGCCAGATTCTTATCATGCTGCAGGGGCGTATCTTCATCGAAGATGAGCAGATATTTATCCAATCAAGAGTCCGAGGCTTTCGGCGCCAATCGGACCAATTTGACTATGTCTTTCCGATGGCTGGCAACTTCGCCAGCGAAAGGCTGTCGGTCTCTTTTGACGGGTCAGACGAACGTTTGTTCATCTCGCTGCCGGTGCTGGACGTTACCTTCGCGCCAAGAGTGGTCTCGGAAGAGTTGTTTAACAGCATGAACGCTGCTTTTGTGCAGGCCAGCAAAGTCTTCCCATCCCCGGATGAGAGCACAGCTGGCGAAGAACTTGTCTTTCACGCCGGTCAGCCGCAGGCATTCAGCGTCAGGATCACCAACGACCCGGGCTGGATCGAAGTCGAAGACATATTCGGCGGGCATCCCAGCCATGGATTCATTCGCGTAAGCCCGGAGGCATCGCGCTTTCTGCACAGCAACCTGCCGGAACTGGATTTCGTGAACGGAGTGCTGGGTTTTCTCAGGCTGCAGCAAGATTACAACGCTTTGGAGTTCACGCCCACGCCAGACGGTGCCTGGCGACAGGCTGCGAACGCCTTGTCGCGATATCTTGGGAATGAGTTGACGGTTGATGAACCCGAAGCACGCGCTTTGGCGCACGGAATGATCGGGTTTGTTTTGGCCTCTGAAGTCAGGGATTGGCCAGCGGCTCGCAAGGCGTTCCTGCGCGCGGCCGAACTTTCGCCGACCGATACGCACTATCGAAATGCGCTGGGTGTGACGGACACCGTACTGTGTTGCTCCGAGCAAGGATCGCCACCCTATCGCGACCCGGCACGGTGGTTCGCGGACGCTGTCTCGGTTGATCCTCAGAATGGCGAGGCGTTGGGTAATCTGCTTCAATTTCTGGAGTTTCTGACAGCCACCGAAATGCAACCCGAAGGCGTGGACACCACCAATCTGCCGCGCACGCTGGATGTCGTGCGGAAGGTTGCCGAGCAGAATTCAGACCTGCTCAAAAGCGATCGGAACTAAGCGCTGCACCGGTCAGATAAAGCGTCCGGGGCCGCGGGCAATCAGTCCCGCAAACGCATGGTTTCGGCGGACACTCGCGTGCTCTTGCGCAGGTAAACTCTCTGACTGTTTCGAAAATCGCCAATTTCTGCTATGTTCCAGCGGTATTGTAGAAGACTTTATTGGATTTGAGTGAATGCGTGTTTATGAAGCGGTGGTTGCCGCACTCGAGACTATTGGCGTCGATGCCGCCTATGGCGGCGCCGGCGAGAACGCCGCTGGCCTCATGCTGGCACTGGATGCTTCGGACAAAATCAGACCGGTCATAGCAAAGAACGAGCAGGGCGCATCCTTCATGGCCTGCGGGCACGCGATGTTCAGCCACAAGCTGGGCGTGTGTTTTGCGACAGCCGGACCCGGCGCCTTTAATCTGATCTCGGGCATGTGCGTGGCGTTGACCGACAGCTACCCGTTGCTGGCGATCAGCGGATACTCAACGGTGGCCTGGCAGGGACGCGGTGGCCTGAACGAGACATCCGGGTTGGCGCGCACACCGGATTCCCGGATGATGTTTCGCGCGGTCACCAAGAAGGACCCCGAGACGGGCGAACCTGCAGATTTTCTGGTCACCGATCCGGATGACCTGATGGATACGCTGCAGAAGGCGATCGACATCGCCCATGAAGGGCGACCGGGACCTGTGCATGTGGCTGTCGCCGAGGACATCACCGACCCAAAAGTCGAGGTGACAAACTTTCGCCCGCTGCGTTTGCCGAAATTGGGTGTGACGCCTGATCCCGGTGCGCTGGACGCCGCAGCCGGGGTTCTGCAGCGGGCGATCACGTCGGAAAAGACCGTGGTCATGCTGGCCGGATTCGGCGCCATAATGGCCGACGCCAACGCCATCACGAAGGCGTTCCTTGAACGGTTTCAGATTCCATTGGTCACCACGATGGATGGTAAGGGGATCGTCGACGAAGAAAACCCGCTCGCCATAGGCCTCTATTGCGACTCGGGGCACAAAGCCGCGTGGGAGCTTTTTTCGGATGCAGATGTGGTGCTGGCCGTCGGAAACTCGTTCGCGCAGCATGCAACCTTTGACTTCCATGACGGGTTGTTCGACGACAAGACCCTTGTTCACATCAACATCGATGCCGGAGAATTCGACAAGTTCTACAAAGCGGATCACGTGATCCTTGGCGACGCAAAGCAGGCGTTGCAGGGGCTGTATGATCGCCTTGATGCGGTAATCGGGCCGGTGCCCGAGAGGGACTACCGGCCCAAAGACTATGATGAACGCTTTATCATCTCTCCGCAAAAACAGCTGCATCCGGGCGAGATGGTCCAGAAAATTTCCCAGATGCTTCCGCCCGGCGGCATTGTTCTGGCCGATGCCGGGGCACATGCTGCGTGGGCGGGATACTATCTCGAACTCAAAGAGGGGCAAAATTTCCGAAAACCGGGCACCTACGGACCGATGGGCATCGGGGTGTGCGGTGTGATCGGCGCAAAATACGCCGAAATGCACCGACCAGTGGTGGCCGCGGTCGGGGACGGTTCGTATCTAATGACCGGGTTCGAGCTGATGACGGCGGTGCAATACAACATCCCCGTGGTCTGGGTGATTTTCAACGACCGGGAATTCAAGCTGATCAAGCTGTATCAGTTGTCGGCCTTCTTCAAGACCGGGTTGGCCGAGTTCGACAATCCCGATTATGCCGCCTACGCCCGCGCCTGCGGGGCGGACGGGTACACGGTCAATCAACTGGACGAGTTCGAACAGGCATTTGGTGCGGCCCTGGCCAGTGGCCGACCGGCCCTGATCGACGCACGGATCACACGTCTGGCACTGCCCAATTACTCGCCCCATCCCGAAGGCGTGCTGGCCGCGATCTGGGAAGGCGTGCGCACGCGATTTGGATTGTAAAGAGGAGGCCACCATGGACGGCAGTTCGGAAACTCTGCGGAAGTGGCGCGAGGTCTATGTGGGCGGGTCGCCCGAGGCCGAATTGAAGGAAACCAAAGCGCTTGCACAGATGATGATGGCGGCCCAGTTGAAATCAATGGCCGCTGGCGGCGCGCGCAATGTGGACCGCGCCTTTCACAAAAAGGCTATCGCGGCGTTCAAGGGGGCGGAACTGCGGTTCAGTCAGGATTTGCCGGAGGATTTGCAGGTTGGTTTCGCAGCGCCCGGTGCGGCCTATCCGGCGATGGTGCGGTTTTCCAATGCCTCTTCGCAAGCCCAGTCCGACGAGGACAAGGACCTGCGTGGGCTGGCGGTACGTATCAACGAAGCCGACGGCGTCGATCATGATCTGTTGGCCACGAACTTTCCGGTGCCACATGCCCGGAACGCGCGTCAGTTTGTGGTCTTCGCCCATGCAGTCTCGGGCGGGCGTTTGTCCAAACTGATCGGGCTTGTGCGCCTGTGTTTTGTTTTGGGCCTCTCCGAGACACGCCGAATGCTTGGCAATGTGCGAACGGCCTTGCGGGAATGCGACAGCGTCGCGCTGGAAAGTTATTGGAGCAGGGGGGCCATTGCGTGGGGCAATGAAGCGGTCCGCTACACGTTCAAACCGTCCGATAGTACACCGGGCGTTCAGGGAACCCACAGTGGCGCATCGCGCCTGTCCTCCGAATATGCAGCGCGGCAGGCCAACGGCGATATAGTCTTTGATCTCTTCATTCAGAGGTTTGTGAACGAGGACCAAACCCCCATCGAGGATGCGGCCCATGAATGGGATGAACGGGTCAGCCCGCCCATCAAGGTCGCGGAACTGGTCCTGCCGAAACGCGATCTGTCCACGCCCGAAGCCCTTGCCGAAGCCCTGGAAATCGAGAACATGGGTTTCAACCCCTGGAATACAACAGATGATTTCCGGCCATTGGGCAATCTGAACCGGGCCCGCAAGGCGGCCTATGACGCATCCGCGGCCCATAGACAGGGCAAGCGGTTCAAGGCTCAACCGCCGCCACTCCAGAACCGCATCTTTGGTTCCGCCGCCCGGTCCATCCTGCGGGCCGTGAACCGCCGGGTGCCCTGGCACAAGATCCCGTTCCTGTTGGTTCAACTGCTGAACCTGGACGCTCTCAGGTACGATTTGCGGCAAAAGAACCTGATCGATACGGACCCCGAAGAAACCGTGCCCAGCGCGCGTTCTGTTCCGCCGGAACCCAGTTCGGAACAGCGTGTCTACCGGACCCACGACGGCAGCTATAACGACCTCTCCGACCCGTGTATGGGTGCCGCCGGGGCGACCTTCGGGCGCAACATGCCACCGCAGGTGCAACCCGAAGACAGCCCAAACCCGATTCTGGTGGCCCGCAAACTGATGGACCGGCAGGCCTTCATCCCAGCCAAAATCCTGAACATCCTCGCCGCATCCTGGATTCAGTTTCAGGTCCATGACTGGGTCTCACATGAACGACACAAGCTGGGCAAGAAAGACGATATCGTACCGGTCCCCGAAGGTTATCCCGACTGGAAGAACACGCCCAAAGGCGATCCGGAACGGCAGATGCGCATTGCGGGCAACATTCCAAAGGACGGCGCGGATGACCCGTTCCTGTTTGCCAATGAAAACACCCACTGGTGGGACGGATCACAGGTCTATGGCGTCAATTCCGTGGCGGCAAAGAAGCTGCGGGAGGATGGCGGCAAAGGGCCAAAGCTGAAACTGACGAACGAGGGCTATCTGCCCCGAAATGTCAAAGGGTTCGAACTCACCGGGTTCAATGAAAGCTGGTGGTTGGGCCTGTCTACTTTGCACACGCTTTTTGCACGTGAACACAATGTGTTGTGCGACGAACTTCAACGGGAATACCCGCAAATGGAGAACGAGCGTGTGTATCAGACCGCGCGCCTGATCGTCTCCGCCCTGATCGCCAAGATTCACACCGTGGAATGGACGCCTGCCATTCTGGGAACCGAGGCGCTGGATATTGGGATGAACACCAATTGGTACGGCCCGCCGAAATCCTGGCTGACGCGTCTGGGTATCTGGCTAACGGATGTTCACGCCCTGAAAGGTATCCCGGAGACCGAGCCGGACCATCACACCGCGCGATACGCGTTGACCGAGGAATTTGCGACCGTCTACCGGATGCACCCCCTGATCCCCGATGACTATATTTTCTATGATTTCTCAACGGGCAACGAAAAAGCCCGGCGGGGATTCCTGGACATTCAGGGCGAACAGACAGACGAGCAACTGCGGAAACTTGGACTGCGCGACTGCCTGTATTCTCAGGGCATTGCCCATCCCGGCGCGATCACCCTGCACAACTTTCCGAAGTCCCTGCAGAACCTTGAAAGATTCGACGAGCTGATCGACTTGTCCGTGGTCGACATCGTGCGCACCCGTGCCAGGCGCGTTCCGCGCTACAACGAGTTCCGCAGGGGCCTGCACATGCCACCGGTGACGGAGTGGGAGAACCTGACGGCGAACCCGGAGACCAACAAAATCCTGAAAGAGCTCTACGGCGACATCGACAAGGTCGACACCGTCATCGGGTTGTTGGGCGAGACGCCCCCGGATGGTTTCGGGTTCTCAGACACCGCGTTCCGCATATTTGTCCTGATGGCGTCGCGCCGGCTGCAGTCGGATCGGTTTCTGACCACCGATTTCCGGCCGGAAATCTACACACAACTGGGCATGGACTGGATCGCGCGGAACGGAATGAAATCGCTGTTGTTGCGTCATTTCCCGGAATTTGCACCGGTTCTGCCGAAGGACGCGACGGCGTTCGCCCCGTGGCGCATGGTTTAGGAGGTGTAGGATGCCGAAGGATACAGCACCAAAAGGGCTTGAAGCTTTTCTGAACGCTCCGCTGGCAGGGACGTTGTGGAACCGTCGAACCAAGCGGGTCAGCCGCGGCTCGAACGTGGTGGCGGGATCGTTGAGCTGGCAATCCCAGAACGACCGCGCGCCGCTATCCCCCCTGCAGGAAGCGATCCTGATCGCCGCGACAGGTGCGTCTGGAATGACCATGCCGGACCGTCCGTTTTTTGACGATGAAAGCGGCGATCCGATCATGTCCAAGCCAAACCTCGTGATGGAGGGTCGGACCGCAGGCAGCCCTGACAACGCGCAGGGCACGCATTTTTTCATGATCAATGACAGCGGGACCTATTTTCTGCGTCGCCTTGATCCGCTGGAAGGTGGCACCAACGACTGGACTCCGGATGTTCTGATCGAACGGGCCGAACAGTCCAAGGTACAGATCCTTGACCGACGGATCGACGTGCCCGGCGACATGCGCGATTTTCCAGCCTATCTGGATTCGAACCGGTTTCTGTCGAACACACCCGGGTCGACCATATTCTTCCCGGTGGTTGACCTCTCACACCAGTATATCAACGCGTTGATGTACCTGCTGACCCAACCGGACAAGGCACGACCGGTGATTGTGGATGACCGCAATTTCTATCAGCCGGCCGGTGTCAAAAAATGGATCAAAAAGGGATTCCTGAACCCCGACATCAAAATTCCGCTTGGGGTACTGGGCCAGATGCGCACGCAGATCGAGGCTGATCTGCTGATTCAGAATCTGTTTCTTGTGACCGAAGCTATGGGGCTGGGCGGCTGGATACACGCGGCCATATCACCGCCGGTCCTGATGGGGGACCCGAAGTTCAGCGATCGCTATGGTGCCATGCTGAATTTCGATTACGTGACGCCCAAGTGGCGGATGATGGACTTGCTGCGCTGGCACACCTTGCCGATTGCGGCGATGAAACATGTCCGTGCCCATGCGGTGGGGTTACGGCACCACGGTGAGCATCTGATCAAGGGCAAATGTCCTCCGTATTATCCATCCATGTCCGACGCGGTCGATGCGGTTATCGCGGGCAAATTTGGCCCGAACGGCATTTACAAGAATGAGGCTTTGTTTCAGAGCATCTACAAGGATGATTTCGGAAGCAAATACCTGGAAGAGGCCGGAGAGTACGAACAGGACGTCATCGAGTGTGCCCGCGACATCTGCAATTACATCCTCAAGACCCATGGCCGTTTTCCCGCGCATTGCGAGGCCATCCACGCGCCCGGTATCTGGCTGCAGACCCATCGGGTCGAGAACGAGTACTACGATACCTATTTCGACAACGGCCTGACGGTTGCACAACGGGATCACGACAAGAACTGGCCGTCCTGACCACCCGGACGAAGGCTCAACCATATCATTGTGTACTACAGGCTTGGTCAGTAACGAGAAGACGTTGGCCAAAGGCCGACTATGAAGTTGGCGATCTGATAGGTGTCTGCGCTCTTGTCAGATCCGGGGTCAGTTGCCTGTTGTCGATCAAAGAGTCGAGGGGAGAGCCTTGACCGCCGCTTCCGTGTTCGACTGGGGCATTTGCGGGGCAGATTGAGGCTTTTTTGTGGTTGTTTCTTGGAAAATTGCGACATGCTCGTTACACTCAGAAACTGTAACCAGTTTTTAAAGTTGTAACCAGTGTCCAGATCTCATACCCAAACCGCTTCGCTTAGCAATGCTAAACTCCTAGTCACAACCTCAATGGCGATGGCTCTCGTTTCCGGTTATGGACGAGTGGCTTATGGCGGCAGTTGCGCGTCTATCGGCGGTGGATCGTATGAATGTTCCGGTGCAGCATCGGCAGGGGATACGACGATTTCGCTGAACTCCGGGGCGGCGGCTCTGACCGTCACGACACAGCCGGGATTCGGGCAAACAGTTTCCACTGGCAACGCATTCAATCTGAATTCGACCAATAGTGTCACATTTACAGACAATAACAGTTCGACGATTTCCGGCTCAAATCTGGGTATTTATTCCCGCAACAACGGGACCGGCGCAACTATGATCACCGTCACGGGTACGGTAACCGGCGTCTCAAACACTGGGATTTATGCCCGCAATGCGGCCACCGCCACAGACCTGACGATCTCGGCGGCTCAAGTGAACGGAGGCGGTTCTGGTATCAGCGCCCGTAACAACGGTACCGGGGCCGTGACCATAACGTCTACAGGTGCGATTTCTGGTACAGGAGGTGACGGGATCAACGCCCGAAACGCAGGAACCAATGTCACGATCAATGTGGGTGCGGTCAGCGGAAGCAGGACGGGTATTTACGCGGGCAACACCGGCTCTGGAGCGATATCGATCACCACATCGGGGGCCGTGAACGGCGGCACCGGCGCCGGGATCGCGACCGTGGGCAATACCGGCACCACAACGCAGATCACGTTGAATTCAGGCAGCGTCGTCGGGGCAACGTCTGGCACCGGGATCACAAGCGCCGACGCTGATGCCACGGTCACCGTCAACGCGGGCGCAGCGGTGAATGGGTCCATCAGCCTGGGCAACGGCAGCGATCTGCTGTTCTTTAACGGAGGGGATTTCAGCGGGGTCACCCTATTTGATGGCGGCGATGACAGCTCCGCTGGCGACGGGTTCGTTGACACATTGCGGTTTGGCGGCAGCGGCACGATTGCCGGGGCCAGTGTCACGAACTTTGAGCGATTTGAGATCGTGAACAACTCGGTGATCACGCTCAGCGACAATACGCTGTCCGCCGGAGATGGGACTCTGGGCACGGGTATGTTCGTTCTGCCAGGGAGCACACTGGCGCTGAACACCGGCGCAACCAGCCTGAACGGCAACTTCAGCAATGACGGCACGCTTTCCGCGCAGAACGGGGCGGCCGGGGATATCATAACGGTCAGCGGCAATTATAACGGCGGCGGCACCTTGCTGCTTGATGTCGTATTGGGCGGCGACGGATCACCGGCAGACGTTCTTTCGATTTCCGGGAACGCGTCTGGCACCACTCTTGTTTCGATCAACAATATCGGCGGGGCAGGGGCGCAGACCGTAAACGGAATCGAGATTATTCGGGTCAGCGGCACATTGTCTGCCAACGCTTTCGCCCTGAACGGCACCGCACAGTTGCCCAGCGGGGAAGCCATTGTGACGGCAGGCCCATTTGGATACCGCCTTGTTGAGACCGGCGGAATTTACACTTTGTCGAGTGTGGACACGTCCGGAAATCCGATCCTTGTCGGCGCAGGCGTTGCTGCCTACGAGGCGATGCCCTCTGTCCTGCTGTCGATGAACAGTGTGCGCAGTCTTCAAGCGCGGCTGGCGTCCAGATTGCCCGGTGGACCGGCCGATCAGACGGTCACCCGATCGGCGCTTCCGTTTGCGAGCAACAACAATGTGTTTTCAAACCCGGTCAGCCCGCTTTGGTTCGAGTTGAGCGGTTCCCGCAGTGATATCACACCCGTTGTGTCGGGCGCGGGTATCAACAGTATTGAAACCGACACCTACACGATCACCGTGGGTGCCGACATGCTGCTGTCCGAGTTTGGGAACGGCTCTCTCTATGGCGGCGTGAGCGTCATCTATGGCGATGCGTCCAGCACGGTGTCCACGGATCAGGGCAACAGTGATGTCGATACCCAGTCGCTTGGCCTCAACTTCAGTGCAACATGGCTGGATGCCCGCGGCTTTTATGTGGACACTCAACTGCAGTACAATCGAAACTCCAGCGACGTGAATGACCCAACCACGGGAACATCGCAGAATGGCATCGACTCGGACCAGTTTGGTGTGTCTGTTGAGGTCGGCCGTCCGGTTGAAGTCAATCCAAACCTGGTTTTGGTGCCGCAGGCACAGCTGTCTTACACCACGCTGGACGTGGATGAGTTTACGGACAATTTCGGCAATCAGGTTGTGCTGGACGATGCCGACAGCGTGCTGGCACGCCTGGGGCTTTCGGCCAACAAATCATTCTCGAACAGTCGTGGAACGGGCAGTTACTTTGGCCTCGTCAACCTGTATCATGAATTCGACCCCGAAACCCGGGTTTCGGTGGGCGGCATTGCGTTTGATGAGGAGCTTGACGACACTGGTATCGAACTGGGGCTGGGTGCGCGTATGATGCTGAACGACAGGTACGAGCTGTCCGGGTCCCTGAACTACCTGACCGGACTGGAGGATGTCGGTGAAAGCTATGAATTGGAAGCTGTGTTGGGCCTGCAGGTCCGGTTCTGAATGATCGGTGCCCTTAAATCTCCGATTTGGGGTGCGCTTGGTCTGGTCATAGCTGTTGCCAATGCCAGTGCGCAAACAACGGAAACCAGTTCAACACAGTTTCAAAGCTGGACTGTGACCTGCACCGAAGAAGACGGCCAAAAGCAATGCGCGATGAGCCAGAGCCTGAATCTGGAAAATCAGGCTGGGCTTTTGCTGCAGATGGAACTTCAGCGCGGTCCGGAGGACGGGGCCTCTGGGGTGATCATCGTTCCCTTCGGTCTGGACATCACCAAAGGTATATCGCTGTCCGTTGATGGGGGGCCACGCTGGAACCTTGCGATGCGAACCTGCCAGAACTTTGGATGTATTGTGCCATTGACAGTTGGACCGGAGATGGTCGAGCAGATGAAGAAAAGCGGCACAATTCAGATCTCGCTCTACACGCTGGACGGGGGTACAACCTTGGATGTGCCGGTGTCTTTGGCCGGATTTACTGCCGCTTTTGACGAGATCTGATCAAAAAACGATATGACCCAAGACCCGACGCCCCCGGCCCAGAACGCAGAGGACGCGCAGGTCGTCTATTCCGTCTCTACGGGATTGTTGGGGTTTCTGGAGCAGCATAACCTTTCGATCTGTCTGAGCTCGTATCAGTCCGGCCGGTTCTACATGCTGGGCCGAAACCCGCAGGGCGGGATCATGATCAACGAACAGTTGTTCGAGAAAGCGATGGGAATTGATGTCCGCGACGGGTCAATCACCTTGGCCACCCTGTTTCAGGTTCATCAGTTCGAAAACGTTCTGAAGCCCGATCAGCGTGTCGAAACGCTTTTTGACGCCTGCTTTGTTCCACGCAGAAGCTACACGACAGGGGAGCTTGATGCCCATGACGTTGCGGTGACTGACGACGGTCAGATTGTGTTTGTGAACACACGGTTCAATTGTCTTGCGACGGTTTCAGAGAAGCACAGTTTCAAGCCGATCTGGAAACCTGCGTTCATTTCCAAAATCGCGGATGAGGACAGATGTCATCTGAACGGTCTTGCGCTGGAGAACGGCCAGCCTGCCTATGTCACCGCCGTCAGTAGGTCGGACACCATAGACGGATGGCGAGATCGCCGCAGTCATGGTGGTGTTGTGATCGATGTGCGCACCAATGAGGTTGTGTGCGACGGTCTGTCCATGCCTCATTCTCCGCGGGTGCATCAGGGTGAGTTGTATGTTCTGGATTCCGGGTCCGGCCGTCTTGGCAGGATCGGTCGCGACGCGCAGACGGGGAGGGGGCGTTTTGAGGAGATCGTGTTTTGCCCCGGCTTTGCGCGCGGTCTGGCGTTTCACGGTAAGTTCGCAATCGTTGGATTGTCCAAACCCCGTTATGAACGGTTTGAAGGTCTCCCACTGGATGCCAAGCTCGCGGAAACAGACAGCGAGCCGTGGTGCGGCGTTCAGATCATTGACCTGGAGAAGAAAGAGGTCGCTGCATGGTTCCGCATCGATGGCGCTGTGCAGGAGCTGTTCGATGTGGCTGTATTGCCAGATGTAGAATGCGGCATGTCACTGAGCTTTGCCACTGACCACATCAAGTCGCTGATCACTTACGAAGAACAGTGACGCCGGGCGCCTCCGGATCACTGTCCGAGACTGGAGGCCTCGTCGTGCTGACCCAAGAGGTAGTCCAGCAATACGGCCGAAAACAGCTCCGGCTTTTCCAAATGCACCGCGTGGGCGCATCCCGAGATCACCGCAAGACTGGACCTTGGAATTTCGGACCACAACAACTGTGTCTGATCCCATGAATAGGTCCGGTCGCGGTCCCCGCAAATGACCAGAGTATCCGCAAGGATATCGGGCAGGCTCTCTGCACCGGACCAGCCCTGCATCGCGTCAAGGCCGGCGTGGATCGCCTCAACCGACGCCAGTTTGGCAACGGCCTCGCATTGCGCATAGTTGGGCGCAGCTTCGTTTTCCCAAAACCACGTTGCGGCAATCCGGCTTGCGGTGGCCTGCGCACCG
This sequence comes from Ruegeria sp. AJ12, assembly GCF_056536245.1. NCBI lineage: Bacteria > Pseudomonadati > Pseudomonadota > Alphaproteobacteria > Rhodobacterales > Roseobacteraceae > Ruegeria > Ruegeria sp. AJ12. The sequence continues at coordinate 2,606,195 of NZ_JBQFJJ010000001.1, read as the reverse complement.
TCCTTTTCGGTGCGGGTCTTGCTTTGCTCGATCGTCTCAAACCGTCCGGGCAGCACGCCGATGGCACCGGTTGCGTATAGGACAAGGCATTGGATGCGGGCCGGGTCCTTTCGCGCCATCTCTTGCACGATCATGCCACCCATCGAATGTCCCAAGAGACAATACCGCTCGATGTTTTTCGCGCGTAATAGGTCAAGAACCCAATCTGCCAGACCATCGATGCTGTCAATCGGCGCCAGATGCGCGTTATGTCCGAACCCCGGCAAATCGATCGCAACGACATCGAAATACTCTGCCAGTGCCTCGCGCTGTAAATCCCATTGTGCGCTTCCGCCCATCAGACCATGGACCAGAACCAACGGTGTCACTTGCGCTGACCCTGCACAATACGATCCAGGATCATGGCGCAGAACAGGATTGCAAAGCCCGCAAGGATACCTTGTCCGACATTGGCGTATTGCAGGGCTTCAAGCACGTCCTCGCCCAGACCCTTGGCACCGATCAGCGAGGCAACCACGACCATAGCCAGCGACAGCATGATGGTTTGGTTGATCCCGGCCCGGATCGAAGGACTGGCCAGAGGCAAATCCACCTTCGTGAGCAAATACCATTTGTTGGCGCCAAAGCTGATGGCCGCTTCACGCACGCTTTCGGGCACGCCCCGCAGACCAAGGACCGTCAGTCTCACAACCGGCGTTCCGCCAAAGATCATCGTGGTAACAACAGCGGCGGGCTTGCCTGTTCCAAAAAACGCGATCACCGGGATCATGAAGACAAAGGCGGGCATCGTCTGCATGAAATCCATAATGGGTTGGATAAAGGCATAGAATCTGGGGCGGCGCGCGGCAAACATACCCAACGGGATGCCGATGATGATCGACAGGCAGGCCGCGGTTCCGAGCAGGGCCAGCGTCGTCATCGCCTTTTCCCAGAAGCCCAGCAAACCCATATACGCCAGGAACGCACCGGAATAGATCGCCATGCGCACGCCCGCTGTGAGCCATGTCAAAAGGATGATCAGGGCGGCGATGACGATCCATGGCGTGCTGACAAAGATCAGCTCCAGCGCGTCCAGCATCAGGCGGATACCGTAGGTTATGCCGTCGAACAGGGCTTCGCCATTCAGAACCGCCCAGTTAAAGAACGCCTCGACCCCGTCGATGCTGATCAAGCGAAGTTCGGGGTCGGTCGGGAAATCGCTGAGGATCGCAAAACGCCCCGGAAAGCTGTAATTGACCATTGCAACGGCCACGATCAGAATCATGAACACCGCACTGAATCCGATCTGAGACACCGGCATGCCAGAGCGGATAGACCGGTCCGACAGCCATTCCGAGAACCGCGCTTCCAGCGCCCAGTTCGCCACCATGGCTTCAACAGCCTTGACCACCAGCAGGATCGCAAGACCAGTCAGCGCAATTGTCGGGCCTTGTTCGGCCAGTGCTTCGGCTTCGGCCCGGATTCCACCGATGTTGGCTTCCAGACCGTCAACCGCGCGCTGAAAGGCATCCACTCTGTCCGAACCGCTTTCGATGGCCGCGGCCAGTTGCTGCTTGCGCAGCTCCAGCGTGCCTTCAATCGAGGCAATGCGGGCCATAGCGTCCGAGGCAAGGTCACCGAACAGGCCGCGCGCGATCTGGACAAAGCCAATTGCCTCGACAATCAGAAAGCACAGCGCCCAGGACCAGAGCCCGCGCGCGCCAAACCAGATCGGACCAAAAAGCCCTGCAAAAAAGTTGAAGGTCGGGGTGAATCGCGCCGACGCGCCAACCTTGTCGAAATTGGTGATGTAATAGTCGGGACTCGTTCGGACAAAAGTGCGGATGTTGTCCTTGCGTTCCTCGGCGTAGGCCAGTGCGGCTTCGCTTTCGGTGTCTTCCAGCGGGTTTACGTTTTCGTCCTTCATGACACCTCGGTCCCTTCGATTACGGTGCGCAGAAGATCCGCACGCGTGATGACACCCACGTCCGTGCCCGCATCGGTCACCATGATCGGGCTGTCATCGTCGATGGCCAGGTTGATCAGGTTGCTGAGGGTCTCGTCGCTGGTCACCCGATGCAGGTCGGCGGGCAGCGGACCTTCGGACGCAACCCAGCTTTCGACGGGCTGCATCACCACTTTGGCGTGCACAACCTTCAGCCGCGAAATGCCGGCCACGAAATCCGCAACGTAGTCGTCGGCCGGATGCATGACGATGTCTTCTGCGGTCCCCATTTGTACCATCTTGCCATCACGCATGATCGCGATGCGATCTCCGATCCGAACGGCTTCGTCCAGATCGTGGGTGATGAATACGGTCGTCTTTTTCAGGATTTTCGACAGCCGGATGAACTCGTCCTGCAACTGGCGCCGGATCAGGGGATCGAGCGCCGAAAACGGCTCATCCATGAGTAATACGTCCGGGTTGGCGGCGAGTGCGCGGGCCAGCCCCACGCGCTGTTGCATCCCGCCCGAAAGCTCATGTGCGAACTTGGCACCCCAGGCACCAAGTTCCACGATGTCCAGTATTGCTGCTGCCTGGCGCATCCGTTCGTTTTTGGCGACTTGCCTGATCTCCAGCGGCATCGCCACGTTATCCAGAACGGACCGGTGCGGCATGAGGGCAAAGTTCTGAAAGACCATGCCAATCTTTTCATTGCGAAAGTGCTGCAGGTCCTTGGCGCCAAGGGCCATGACGTCTGTGCCCTCGATCTCGATTTTACCGGCCGTTGGTTCCAGCAAACGGTTAAAGTGCCGCACGAGGGTGGATTTTCCGCTGCCCGACAGCCCCATAATGCAGAATATTTCGCCCCGGTTCACCGAAAGGCTGACATCCGCAACGCCGACCACGCAATTGAACTCGGACAGAACTTCGGCCTTGCTCAGGTTGCGATCAAGGACGGCCTGAAGAGCGGCCTGTGGCTTGGCGCCGAAGATCTTCCAGACATTTGAGATATCGATGACGGGTTCAGAATCCATGAGAGCAACCAGTGCTTTGGAACGGTAGGGTGCAGCACCGGCTCTGTCGCCGGCGCTGTCATCTGGGTTGCCTTAGAGGCCCAGCATCGCGTCGACGCGGTCTGAATTGGCATTCACCCAATCCTTCGCCACCTCTGCCGGTTCGCGACCTTGAGCGCTGATTTCAAACGCCAGGCTGCTCACATCGTCTGCGGTCAACTCGAAATTGGCAAAAAAGTCAGCAATGGCGGGCGAACGATCAACCAGAGAGTTGGACCAGGCGATCTGCACCTGTTTCAGAGCGTCCTTGGTCGCCACATTGGATTTCTCGTACCAGTCCGCATCGTCAGAAGGCTGGACCATCACGTATTTTGCGGGGTCAAAGGTTGGTTCGGTCAGCATCTCGACATCGAACATGAACCACACCGCGTGCGGCTTATAGCAATAGAAGGCGTAGCCTTCGCCCTTGGCGATCGAGTCCTTGATCCGGGCGGTTTTGACGCTTTCCTCGGCACGGATCGGCTCGATAAAGTCCAGAAGACCATAGTCGCGCACTTTGACCTCGTTCACATTTGCCGATGCCCAGCCGGGCGCACCGATCCACATCTCTCCCTTGCCGTTGCCATCGCTGTCCATGAGTGCCGCGACATCGGGGCGACCCAGATCAGCGATATCGGTGATGTTGTTGGCCTGACCGAAGTCCTTGGAGACGCAAAAGCCCTGATTGCCCTCGTAGGGGTTTGAGGACAGCGTCACGGTTCCCGCTTCATCGACGTATTTCTTGGTAAAGCTTTCCTGGTTCGGTAGCCAGACATCCGGGTGCACATCTATGTCACCCTTACCTTGATCCATCGCCTGAAAGATCGTGGCATTGTTCCCCGGCACATATTCAACCGTGCCACCGATCCGGGACGTCACGACCTCGCCCAGCACATATGCGATCGCCTGTGCGCCGGTCCAGGATGGAACGCCGATTTTTACTTCTTCTGCAAAGGCAGGCACGGCCAAAACGCTTGCAAAAGCGGCGCTGGCCAATGTTGTTTTTACTGTCATTGTTCAGATCTCCTTGTTGGTGGTCTTTTTTTGTTATCGTTGTAATTTAGGTGTATCCGGGCAGTCCGAATGTATCAGAATAGCCAAAAAGGGCCGCGCTTCCGCCAGTATGCAGGAAAACGACGTTGGACATTCCGTCAAAATACCCTTTGCGGATTTGGTCGATCAGCCCGTCCAGACCCTTGCCGGAATAGACGGGATCGAACAGAAGCCCCTCGGTCCGCGCCAGCAATTTGATCGCCTCGACCATGCCGTCGGTGGGTTTGCCATACCCCGGACCGACATAGTTGCAATTGGCGCGAACGTCGCTGCGCAGGATGCCCGTTCCGGTTCCCAGATGGGCGGCCGTGCGCGCGGCAAGATCAAAAACCATCTGCTCCTGCTTGTCTTGTGGCGCTCTCACGCCAATGCCCAGAAGGTGGGTGGTGCTTTTGATGGATGACAGGCCTGCAACAAGGCCAGCTTGCGTGCCGGAACTGCCCGTTGCGTGCACAAGCGCGTCCATGGCCAGTCCCATATTGGCGGCCTGTTCGGTCAATTCGCATGCGCAATTCACGTAACCCAGGGCGCCAATTGCATTCGAACCGCCTCCGGGAATGATGTACGGCGTCTTCCCGGTATTGCGCAGATGGTCCGCAAATGCCTCCATCTCGGCATTCATATCCGTGCCGTCGCCGCGTTTTGAGACCGTTGCTCCGTGCAGTCGATCAAGCAGAACGTTGCCATTCAACATGTAGTTTGGGTCATTCGATCCAGTGCGATCCTCCAGCAGGATATGACACTCCATACCCAGTTTTGCCGCTGCCGCCGCAGTTTGACGGGCATGATTTGACTGTGTTGCTCCTTGGGTGATGATCGTATCGGCACCGTTTTCGGCCGCATCGGCCATCAGGAACTCCAGCTTGCGGGTCTTGTTGCCGCCGGTTGAGAGACCGGTGCAATCGTCGCGTTTCACCCAGAGGCGTGGGCCCCCTAGGACTTCGCTGAGACGGTCCATCGGCTCCAGCGGTGTCGGCAAATGACCGAATTTGATGCGGGGAAATCTGGCCAGTTTGATTGACAGCTCTTTGCAGAGGCTCACTGTTTCATCCAGCGTGCCGCTTGCACTTTGGTCCGCTATTTCCACTGACTCTGCCATGCCCCGAAGTCCTCCGCATTGGGTTCTCTCAAAACGTTCCTTATGGAAACACAGAAAAACAGTGCTTTTTTCTATGGCTGCTCATACATTTTCTTTGGCTGGAGGGCTGTGCTGATGGATACACAATGGCTGGATGACGTTTTGGTCTTGTTGGAAGAGGGCAATCTGAGCCGGGCCGCCGCCCGCCGAAACATCACGCAACCGGCCTTTTCCAGACGCATACGCGCATTCGAGGATTGGTTGGGGGTCCCGGTATTGGATCGGAAAACCAACCGCGTTGAAATCAGCCCGGCGCTTGCCCTAAACGAAAACGAGATCAGGGCCTTGCTCACGCAACTGCGGGAGATGCGCACAAAAATTGTTCATCATGACCCAAAAGCAAACACTGTCCGCATTGCCGCGCAGCATGCCCCGATCTATTCCCGGTTCCCTGAAATGGCCCTTAAGGCGCGCAGCCGGTCACCGGGTGTCAGGTTTCGGGTGCACGCGGCCAACCTCGGCGACTGCGTCAGTATGTTCTTGCGCAAGGACGCCAGCATGTTGTTGTGCTACGAATCCGATCTGGCAGAACCTCTTGAATTCGGAAACCGCGTCTTGCGGGGGCTTTGGGGCCGGGACTACCTCGTTCCGGTTGTCGGCGGGGCGTTGCGGTTTGCGGTCAAGGATGTCGGCGAGATATCGGCGGACGTTCCGGCGATCGTTTACCCAGACAACAGCTATTTTGGGCAGGTTCTGCGGCGCCGGGAATGGGCGTTTGGGACCGCCGGTTTCAGTGCCAATCCGATTTGCGAAACCGCATTTTCGACTGGAATTCGCGAAATGGTTCTTAAAGGTCTCGGAGTGGCGTGGCTGCCATTCAGCATGGTGCACAGCGAGTTGCAAAGCGGGGACATGATCTCGCTGGCGAACGGGCTGGGGAGAGAGCCGCTGGACGTGGCGGTCTATGCAAACAAGAATGACGCGACAGCGGTGGACCTGCTTCAACTCTGGAGCAACTAAGGCTGCTTGACCGAGGACTAAGCAGATCGGTCAGGTTGGCGGTCGAATTTGGGATCCTTGTGCCCTTTGGCCGACGCCAAAAAACTACCGATGCGCCGATGCAGGGTTGATGTCTGGCCCTGACAGTTGCGCCTCCAAAACAGCGCGAATCTGGTCCTTCTATCGACCAAGCGCGTTTTCGGCTACACTGCGCATACTGCGTTCAATCTTTTGTTGCCTGATAGTTTCGTGGAGCGTTCCATTGTCAAAGAACCCGGTTATTCAGAATCCGCCATGGCCGCCCGGCCCATATGACAAGTATCCCAAAGGAGAGTACAAACGCTGGCTTACCTTTGATAAGCAGTTTCCCGTTTCAGGCCGCCCCTCTCGGCGGGTTTCGCATGTTGGTGTGCCCTATTCGGTGGTGATCAAAGGGACGGATGAAGTCAACTCGGACCTTTTGGGCGAGGTGGCGGCCAACTACCTGCGCCGTTTGCAGGCATTTCTGGAAAAACACAACGGTATCAAAAATGGCCTGGGATTGCCGCAGGCCTGGCAGCGGGCCCTGTTCCCATCGGATCCATCCCTGTTTCTCAGCAACTACATTAAGTGGCTGCCCATCTGGCCGGCTGTTGGCAAGGACTACGCACGAAAGCCCGAATTTATCGGGTCATGGAATCGCCGGAAACCTCAAACGGCAGCACGGCGAGGGTGGGCCGGGTCGACCAGTTTGCATGCGGTCGTACCAGTCCGTCGCCCGCATTCTGATCCTCGACCTCATACACCCGAATGGGGAAATCGATGTTTTTGAGCTGAGGGGCCCCGAGACCCCGAAAGGTCAGGCCGGGCCGGGTCCGGATGATATCGCGCACCGACTGCGTGACGACGACGGATCCCGGAGCCGCCAACTGATGAATGCGCGAGGTAACAACGACCCCGTCCGACTGGATGGTTTCGCCGTCGTCCAGGACATCATCGACATTGATGCTGATGCGCAGCCGCATTCCGGCATGAGATTTGCGTTCCGCGCGCATCGAGCGCTGCACATCCAGCGCCCAATTTACGGCGGTACGAACACTTGGAAACTCGATCAGGGCTGCATCGCCCGCCTCGTTGATCACGCGGCCTGATGCAGCTTCGACGGTAGGATAGATGACCTGTTGGCGCAGGGTCGTCCATGCCTGAACTGTCCCCTCCAGGTCTTCACGAATGCGACGGGAGTAATTGGCCACATCTGCAAAGGCAATCACCGCAACTCGCAACGTAAGTTCTTTGTCTTTAGTCCCAACCATTAAAATCAGTGCCTTGTGGGAGCTTCAAACTACCATAATAACGCGATCAGGCCAGCATAGAGATTAAATCTTTAATATGTTGAGATTTTTTTGGGCGAGCGGTGGCCGCGCAGTTTTCCGGCACAACTGGACCAAAGGTCGCTCGAAACTTGGTTGCCGCCAACACCGCTGTTTGAAACCTGTCAGCGGACCCGGTGGTCTGTTCGGGCGGCGAGCGTCCGGGCCTCAAGCCACTGCCCAAAAGAAGCTGGGACCTTTTGACAAGGCGACCTGCCGGGGCTTCTATCCTATAGAAAAACCTGCTCTATAACGCAAAACGCCATCGAATGAATGACCGCTTCTGTCCCGGCTTGTGATCTGGAATGTGGCGGGCGACAAATCTGGAAAGACAGCATGCCCAAGAACCCCGTACTTCTCGATGAACACCCCGGCCGCAACTCTCAGGCTTATGGAATTGCTCGCGAACTTGGCACCGACATGGATCTGATCCATGCACCGTCCATCGGCGTTGTCGGCACCAAGGGAGACAGTCAGTGTTATCTTGGCGTCCAGCCCAAGGTCGAGGCCATCCATGCCACGCTGCGGGATCGGATTGGGAAAGAACCCGGGAAGATCGCCATGCGTCTCGTTCAGCCCGAATACTCTGTCGCGACGTCGGACGGCATCCGCAACGGCACGAAAGAGATGCGATATTCGCTGATCGGACGCGAGGTCACCAATGACGGGTTTTGCGAGCACCTTTCGGCTTCGGGCCTCGCTGGAACGATTGCGGTTGTGGCCTGCGACAAGCCTCCGGTCGGTACGCTTGCGGCCCTGCTGGAACACAATCAACCGGCGATCATGATGTCGGACGGGTCGATCCATCCCGCCCGCGACCCGGACTCCAATGAGCGCATCGATATTATTTCGGCCTATCAGGTTGCTGGAAACGAAGACGCCGAGTACCGCAAACGCATCGCCTGTCTGGCCTGTCCGGGCTACGGGTCCTGCGGCGGTATTTTCACTTACAATACGATGCAGACCTTCATTGGTGTTGCAGGCATGCAGCCCTTGCACATGGTGGCGCCGCCCTCGGACGATCCCCGGCGCATGGAGGAGTTTCCGTCCCAGCTCGTCGGATATCTCGCAAAGTTGATCGAGAACAACACTTGCCCCCGCGACATTGTCGGGCGTGACTCGCTGCGCAATGCGCTGATCGTTGCCATGGCCATTGGGGGGTCGACCAACGTTGTTCTGCACGCGCCCGAGATTGGCCGCGCCGCAGGTTTTGGCAACTTCTGGCGCGACATCGTCACGCCGGAAGAGTTCAATGAATGGTCGCAGAAGATCGTTCCCGTTCTGACCGACGCGCGCCCCTATGGCCGCTACTCGATGGTCGACATCGACCGCGTTGGCGGCGTGCAGGTCATCGTCAAAGAATTGATCGATGCAGGCATGGTCAATGGCGATGTCCCAACCTGCACCGGCGAGACGCTGGCAGAACAGGTTGAACGGCTGGAAACCGCTGCTCCGGACGGAGATGTCATTTACCCGGTTTCAGCGCCCTTCAAGGAAACCGGCGGCCTGCGTCTGCTCGGCGGCAACCTGTCGCCCGAATTCAGCGCCATCCTGAAACTGGCCGGAGTTGAGGGGGGGCTCGAAGACAATGTGTTCCGGGGCAAGGCCCGTGTGTTTGAAGGCGAATCCGGTTTGCTGGACATGCTCGACACCAATCCGATGGGTTTTGAAGATGGGGACATGATCATCGTTCGCTATGAGGGCCCGGCTGGCGCGCCGGGAATGCCCGAGATGCTTGACCCGACTTCACGCATCACCACGTTGTGCCGCGAACGCGGGATTACCGTCGGTCTGATGACGGATGCTCGGTTCTCGGGTGGTTCGGTGGGGTTGGTGATCGGCCATGTCGGCCCCGAGGCTGCGCTGGGCGGGCCGATCGCGCTGATCGAAGATGGCGACGAAATCGTTGCCGACCTGAACGTCAACGAGTTGAACGCGCCGGTTCTGGAAGACCCTGCGATATTGGCTGCGCGCAAGGCCAAGTGGGAGGCCGAGGTGGCCGCAAATGGTGGCGTGCACCCGAATTGCGGGCTGGCGGATACGCGACTGCTGAACCGCATGCGCAATTCTGCCGTCCCAGCCATCAAGGGTGCAGGAATCCATCCCGGGCGGGAATTGTGGGTGAATTCTCAGCGCGATCCCGTTAACTCAGGCTTTGTGCCGAGCAACCGGTGGCGACAGTAGCAACTTTTGACGTGATCGGGGCACTGCAGCACGGGCGGTGCCTCATCCGTCAGATCATCGGTACAGACTGAAAGACCCAGCTTTCGTTTTCTCAAGGTGCGTCGGGACCATGTAACCTTGCGACCCGGGTCTCTGGCAGCAGGTCGCGAAACCGCAAGCCGTCTCACCGACTGCGAACGTCAACTTGCAGCGTGGGTGCCACGCTTCGCATTCGCGTGAGTAAGGGCAACATTCTTTCGTTTCCTGGCTCAATTTCGAAACTTCATGACAAGCCAAGTCCAATGGGCTAAAGGTTCTTTTTACACTCACAAAAAAAGATCCGGGTGGTACCAGTGGAAGAGTTAGCCTTTACTTTCGAGATGGGCGTGGTCTGCGCGCTTCTTGCTTTCACGGTATTTCTTTTTGTCTCAGAAGTTGTGCGGATCGACCTTTCTGCCATTCTGGTTCTGGTTATTGTCGGTCTTCTCAGTTACGCGCCGGGTCTGGAAAATCTGGCCAATGTCCCGCATCTCTTTGACGGGTTCGCGTCCAATGCCGTGATCTCGATCATCGCTGTGATGATCGTCGGTGCCGGTCTGGACAAGACGGGTATCATGAACAAGGTCGCGGCGGTCATTCTGAAATATGGCGGGACGGCCGAGAACCGGGTGCTTCCCATTGTGTCGGGCACTGTCGGTGTCATTTCTTCGTTCATGCAGAACGTCGGCGCGGCCGCTCTGTTTCTGCCGGTCGTCAGCCGGATATCCTCAAGATCCGGCATTTCGCTGTCTCGCCTGCTGATGCCAATGGGCTTTTGCGCGATTTTGGGCGGCACCATGACAATGGTCGGATCGTCGCCCTTGATCCTCCTGAACGACCTGATCCTGACGGCCAACGAGGGCCTGCCCGACGGTCAGAAAATGGAGCCCTTTGGCCTGTTTTCGGTCACGCCCATCGGCGCCGCCCTGATCCTGACGGGGATTTGTTATTTTCTGTTGCTGGGCCGGTGGGTTCTGCCGGGTGATGCCGGGTCTGAGAACACTGGAACGGGGCAGGGGACCCAAGAATACCTGCAACGTGTTTACGGGCTGAAGGCCGATGTGTTCGAAGTGATCGTGCCCGAAGACAGCCCTTTGGTCGGACAGATTCTGGCCGATATCAATCACGAAAACCACCTGTACATCATTTCGACTTTCTATCGCGGAAAGACGTCGATGGTTCAGGTTTTGACGGCCGAAATTGCGGCGCCATGCAGGCTGGCAATCATCGGTCGACGCTGGGTTGTGGAAGAGTTCGCCAGCAAATTTGGTCTGACGGTCTTGCCGGATCTGGACATCTTCGTTGAAGAATTCGCCCCGACCAATGCCGGTATTGCCGAAGTTGTCATCACTCCGGACAGCAAGCTCATCGGCAAGTGCCCGCGCGAGCTGCTGTTCCGCAAGACCTACGGCATGTCGTTGCTGGCAATTCATCGTGGTGAAGAAACGCTGAGCCATGTCGAGACAGACACCCATGAATCCACCCAGATAGGGCTGGAAAATTTCCACGCCGGCGACATGCTTGTCGCTCATACCCGCTGGGACAACCTGATGCGGATCAAGCGCGACCCGGATTTTGTCGTCGTCACGACGGATTTCCCGCAGGATGAGTTGCGCCCCAAGAAAGTCGGCTGGGCACTGGCGTTTTTTGCCATTTCTCTGTCGCTGATACTGTTCACCGACGTGAGGCTTTCCCTTTGCCTGTTGACGGGTGCTGCCGGAATGATGCTGACCCGCGTGCTCAGCGTGGACGAGGCCTACCGGGCCGTTGGGTGGAACACCGTGTTTTTGCTGGCTTGCCTCATTCCGCTGGGTCAGGCGGTTCAGAATACGGGCACCGCAGCGTGGATCGCCCAGCAAATCATGACCATTCTGGACGGATGGCCGATCTGGTCGTTGCAGGCAGGTGTTGCCATTCTGGCCACCGCATTTTCGCTTGTGATGTCGAATGTCGGAGCCACGGTTTTGCTCGTTCCGCTGGCTGTATCGATTGCTGTTGCGGCCGGCGGCAACCCGGCACTCTTCGCGCTCACCGTGGCCATATCGACCTCGAACAGCTTCATCATTCCAACGCATCAGGTCAATGCGCTGATCATGGGACCCGCGGGCTATAAAGTCATGGATTTCGTCAAGTCGGGCGGGGTCATGACGATACTTTTCCTGGTTGTTTCTCTGGCGATGCTCAACCTGATTTTCTGAGGGGTCGTGGGCTGAAAGCTGGGCGATGGGTTGGATGTGTCAAAACGCCCCCAATGTGCCCATGGAAATCCTATTGCAGAAACCCGGGCCAGACCTGGCTGAGGTCCTTTTCAAGGAGATCCGAAAGCCCCGCATTTCTGTCCGAGAGGTGCTGGCTGAGATACGCACGCGTTTTTGCCCGCATGTTAGACGGCGGCTTGTCCCGGGTCAGGATACGGTTGTCCACAAAGCGAAACCAGCGCCGGTAAGCTTTGTGGCCAACACGGGCCATGACACCGCTATTCCCGCCGAAATGTCGCGCATACCTGTACCGAACCAGTATCCGGCCAATATGGTTCAGCCGCAGCAATGTCTTGATCCGAGGCGGGTATCTGGTCCGGTTGTGCCAGGTTTCGACTTTTTCCAGGGGCATGGGGTCCAGATCCAGAAAAGCGGCAACGTCATCCATAACGCTTTGCTGGTTGGCCTTGAATTCTTCGAACAGGACAACGTGGACGCGATCTCGGCCGAGCGCCTCGTGGAATTGCCTCAAGGCAGGAGCATAGGTCGATCCCAGAATGATCGACGGATCATTGCTCAGCGCCTTTTCAAAGGATAAACAGGTCCGACCGCTGCGGACAAGATGCCAGTATTGTGAGTAGGCGCGTTCGACCGGATCGCGCAGCATGAAGATCATTTTGACCTGTGGGGCGGCTGCCCTGATGCGAAATGCGGCCACATCGGACATCAGGTAGGTTGTTGTGTCCTCTCCAAGAGCACATCCCTTGGGGGCATCCGCGAAACGGTTTTGGTACCAGTTCTTCAGGCCCGGATCATGGGGCGACTGCCATGCCAGATCGTCGCCATCCATCCCAAGAAAGTCGCCATGCGCGATCGGATCGTCCGCATCAAAAAAGTAGAGCTCGTTCTTTGCCATCCAGACACCAGGATGCTGGTCCAAAACCTGATGCAGCGAGGTCGTGCCACATTTCGGAGCCCCTCCGATAATGAAATCCGGTGTTGCCAATGGTTCTGCCTCCTAAGCAATAGCGAGCGGGTGAGCCTCAAGAACCAATTGGAGCCGGGTTGGCTTCTGGCGTTTCGCCGTCATTGACCAATTCGAGGCAGCGCTTCAGGAACCGGACATTCTGCAGGTCTTCGTTGAATGCCTGTTCGACCTTCTTTCGTGCCGCAACGGACATGGTTTTGGCCCTTTGCGGATCCCGGGCCAACGCGACGATGTTCTGGCACAGCCCCTCAGGGTCCAATTCCTCCGACAAAGACCCGGTGACGTTGTGTTCCACCAGTTCCGGAATGCCGGAATGCCGGGTCGCGCAAACCGGGGTGCCCAAGGCCATGGCTTCCATCAGGGTGACCGGGATGCCTTCCTGATCACCGTCATCGGCCGTGCAACTCGGGACAAGCAAGACATCCGCTTCGCTCATGCGGCTCAGGGTGTCTTGATGCGACAGGGGGCCGAGAAAATGGATATGATCCCCTAGACCAAGCTGAATCGCTTTGGCGCGCAGATCGTCTGCCAACGGACCTTCACCGCCAATGTCGTATGTCCACTCAATCTCGGGGTATCTGGCGCGTAACAACGCAAGCGCTTCGATGGCGGTTCCAAGCCCTTTTTTCTCGACCAACCGACAAATGCTGAGAAGGTGCAATGGCGCTTTGATGTCTGCGGGTTCAAACGGATAGTCAGCCACCGGAATACCCAGATGGCGGGTTTCGACCCGTGCGTCGGGTGCGCCGCATTCGACCAAGCGTTGGGCAAAAGGGGCGTTGACGGTCACATGCAGATCACCCTCCTCGAACAACAGGCGGAACCGGGACAGGGCGTTTCGCCTGTATTCCACGCTGACATCTCGTCCGTGATAAATCGTGACCAGCGGGGGACGCCGTTTCCAGTTGCGTTGCGCGCGCGCAACCGCCGCGCCGCGATACCCAAAATGTGCAATCACAAGGTCTGCATCAATCTGACGCCGCCAGGCCAACCGATCCAGACGGGCGACAATGCGATCCAACCAGCTGTTGGGCAGCAGGTTCAGGACCTGCGGATTGGGTGACGGCCAGATCACGATACGCACTTGGCGAAGGATGTGTTGCTGCTCGGGCGACAGGGGCGTCGTGTCGTCGAAGACTTTACAGGCCACGGTCACCTCATGACCCTGTTTCACGGCATGGATCACCTGAGAGGTGACAAAGGTCTGAGACAGGGCCGGAAAGCTTGAGACGCAAAAGCAAATCTTCAATGGATCGCTCCGAATTGGGTTTTGATGCCATTCTCAGGCCGAACGCCGCACATCCTGCTGGGCGATGGCACGTTCAAGCACGGCCAGGAACGCCTTGTGCTGACGGCCGAATTCGAGTTCGGGGCGCTTGGCGTAGGCGAGTGCCTTTTGAGAAAGCTCGGCATAGGCGGCATCGTCGAACCAAAGCCGGCGCAATGCAGCCACCCATTTGTCGGTCGGCGCGTCATGCGGCAGCACAATGCCACCCGGCCCGATGGCCTGGGGCAGGCCGCCCCGGTTTGATCCGATCACCGGAATCCCGCTGCAATGCGCTTCCGAGGCAACACGGCCCCAGGCTTCTTCCCATTGGCTGGGTGCCAGCAAAACCTTGGTGCGCCCATAGACCTTTGACATGTCCGAAGTGCGGCGCATGAAGGTGACATTTGGCAGTTCGGCGATTTCGGCCATGATGTCTTTGAACAGCCCGTCCCACAATGTCCAGGCTTCGACGAACAGGAACGGGATGTCGGGGCAGACCCGTGCCATCTCGCGCGCAACCTCGTATCCCTTCTTGGGATGGATGTTGATGAGCGTCGCAAACTCCCGGGTCGTGTCGCAGTGGTATTCTTCAAAGTTGATCGTTGGGGTGATCACCGTGCAGTCAATGCCATAGGCCTTATGATAAACGCCGGCTGTAAAGTCCGAATTTGCAATGAAACTGGCGTTCGGGATGGCGCTTACGTCCCCTTCATTCTCATCGAACTCGACATTGCGCAGATAGAGCACGACAGGCAGGCCGTGTTTTGAAAACTCATGACCCAGAGTTGCCGAATGCCGGGTCTGGATCACCACAACATCGGGTCTGAACCGCTTGATCGCGGCGGCAATCCGCGCGGGGTCGACAGGCTCCCATGTGCGCATCACCTCATACCCCTGACTACGGTCTATGCTGAACGGGCGGCCCGTGATCTTGCGCTGCGCCCGCATACGAAATCCAAAAACGCCGCGCCCGGAAAAGCCGCAGTAAACGGCGCATTCATGACCCTGTGCAATGCTCTGACGGATCAGGTGGTCGGTGCTGTTCTGGGTTCCGCCGCTCGCTTCGGGCAGCCAGCCGTTTCCGCCTGCAAAAAGAATTCGCATGTTCAATACCCTGCTGGTCGGCGCAAACCGTTTGCGCGTGTGGACATGTTGGAGAAGAGGGTGGTCAGGATCAGTCTCATCCGGTCAAACCTTTGACGACTTGCGCCTCGTCGACATGCGGCGTCTGGGCCACCTCCCATACTTTACAAGCGCGGGCGAACAAGTCGGCATCAGAGGCGTAGAGCCGGATGATCTTTTCCGTATAACCTGTTGACAGATTGCCTCTTTTTGTTCGCTCACCTGTTGTCTTGTTCGCGTGTGTCAGAGCGTTGTGCGCAATGCCCGCAACATTGGCCAGAGCCTCGGCCATTCTGTGGAACGGGATCAGGTGGTCGACCATGACGGTGGTGCCGTCGCAAACGTAATCCGTTTGCCTGCGAAAGTGGAAATACTGCGTGACCGTGTCCCGGTAAGACCGGCTTGCGGACAGATGATCCAGGAGTGCTTCGATTGATTTTTCGCCGATCACTTCTTCGCTGAACATGCGATCGTGTTCATTGCGTCCACCGGATTTCAGGTAGTCGAACGCCGACAGGAACCGATCCACCGGGTCGCGCACAATCGCGATTTTGGGGAGGCTCTGCCAGGCACGCGGGCAAATCGCCTTGACCTCTTGCCAGGTCCGGTGCCGCACGCGGTACCCGAACAGGGCGTCTTCGACAGAGGTGCCGGCATTCTTTGGGATATGAATCAGGATGAGGCCGCGATCCATGTAGACATCGTCAAGATGTGCGTCCGGTCTGGGCGTCAGTTGGCGGATCATCCGGTCCGGTGCAACGCGCCAACCGATCCCGGCCCTGATCTTTTTCAGCGACTTCATTCATGAGCCTCCGGTTGCAAGTCTTTGCGGGTGGACGCGCGCCTGGGTCTTGAAGCGGGTCATGCGGGGCTCCTTGGATCGAGCTGACGCAGTTTTTGCAGGCTCATCCGGCTAAGGTGTTTGACGTCGGCCAGAATCTCGCGCCCATAGGCGGTGAGGGTCAGAGCACCGCAAAACACCACATACCCAACGGCAATCCCGCTCAGCAGTTTCAGGAAAACCTGATCCGGTAACATTGACTGAACCAGCACAACCGCCCCGTAGGAGGCCCATCCGGCGCAGAACACCGGCAGAATGCGCTTGCGAACACTGTCCCTGCCGATGGGCCCCTTTCGGGTGACGAGCATCCAAAGCGGAAAGAGTTTCAGCATTGTGACCGCTGCATAGGCCATGGCCAGCTGCCACACGCCGTACTGGACGCCCCAGACAAACGCGACGCAGCTTATACCCGCAGACGCAAACCCCCACCACGCCATCTCGGTCGTGCGGCCCTGACTGACAAACAGCCAACCGGTTGGATTGGCCAGTGGCTGCGCAAGCGCAGCAATGCCCAGCGCGGCAAAGATCGGGGCACTGTCAGCCCATTTCGCGCCCAGAAGGAAGGGAACAGCCGTGTCGGCCATTCCGGTCAGGGCCGCGACACCGGGCAGAATGACAAGTTGCATAAGCCCGAATACGCGAAAATAGGCGTGGGCGTACCGGTGAGGCTCATCCTGCATGCGGGACAGGACCGGCACCATCACCTGAGACAATGGTTGCGCCACCCGGTTCAGAGGGAACAACATCAGCTTGTAGGCGCGATCATAGAATCCCAAGGCGGCCCCGCCCCAAACCCGCCCGATCAGGATCGAGTCGAGATTACGCGACAGGAAATTCGCCAGTTTAAACCCTGTCACACCAGCCCCAAAACGCAGCAGGTCACCCGTACCGGGTGCCAATGCGGGGCGGGATGGTAGCCACGGCACCCAAGCCCACACAAGCACCGCGCCGACAACCCCGCTCACCAGGGTTCCGGCCACCAACGCCCATGGTGTCGGCGATACAAGGGCCCACAGGATCGATGTCCCAAGCGAACACAACGCGACAACGCCCGCGTTCACTGCAATTCTGCCAAAACTCATCCGGCGATTGAGCAGGGCGAAATGCTGTGCGCCGAGTGCTGTCAGAACCATGTTGAGAGCCATGACCCTGATCAGCCAGATCAGATCAGGTTCCTTGAAAAACGCGGCGATCAGTGGGGCCGTCAGGACCAGCAAAACAGTCAATCCGATGCTGACACTCAGGTTGATCCAGAACAGAGAGTTGAGTTGCCCGTAGGTGAGCGTCCGTTTCTGAACGACCGCCTGCAACAGGCCCATTTCCTTGAACATCGACAGAAAGGCTATGAGCGGTCCGATCATGGCAATCAGCCCGAAATCCGATGGCATCAGCAACCGCGACAGGATGAGAACGGACCCAATCTGGCACCCGATTGTAACGCCCTGGCTTAGCGCAGCATAAAAACTGCCCTGCATGACAGCGCCGCTGTAACTGTCACTGGCAACGGTTTCGACCGTTTCATGCGCGTCACGATGACTCATGTGTTGGGGCTTTCCGCCTTTTCGACGTGATTCCGACGACGAGAACATTGCAGAGCCAGCGCTTGCACGCGCGCCCTTTGCAGGCGCAGCATCCATTTCAGCAACTTCCCGCCAAAGGCGTGCCTTTCAAAGTAGCAAACACGCCGATACGTCACGGCGGTGACGCAATTTCAGTCATCCATAAGTTGATCGTTCCGGATTTACAGCATGCCGTCAATTTGCCCGTTTTGACGTTTTCTTGCTCATGGAATCGCGCGCTCTGGCTCGGATTCGCCGGTGGCAGAAGCCGGCTTTGACAACATCCGCTGTCCTGTCTTAGCTGCCCGGTACAGGGGCGTCTGCGATAGGGTGTTCGACCGATGACGACGAACAGAGACTGCACCAGAACGCGCATTTCGCGCTGCACTCTAAGCGTCCCAGATCGATGAAGCGCGTCCTATACCTTGCGCATGATCTGGATGACACGGCCATTTGGCGCCGCGTGGATATGCTTCGGGCCGGCGGGGCCGAGGTGTCGATTGCAGGGTTCCGGCGTCGGTCCGGCGCGTTGCCGGAAGACGTTGTGGTGCTGGGTCAGACATACAATGCCAGGATGTCGCAACGGGTTCTGGCGGTTCTGAAGCAGCGGTTTCAATTGCGCAGGGCTTTTCCCGAAGCTCAGCCCCCGGACGCCATCCTGTGTCGCAACCTTGAGATGTTGGCGCTGGCCGTACCGCTGCGCCGCGCAATGGCCGCCGAACGCTCCGTGACACTCATCTACGAAGTGCTCGACATTCATCGTTTGATGATCGGTCGCTCCATCCGCGCCCGCGCATTGCGTTGGTTCGAACGCCGACTGTGTCGGTATGTAGACCAGACTATCGTTTCGTCGCCCGCGTTTCAGCGCGTGTACTTCGAGTCCATTCAACACATCGACAACCCGGTACTTCTGATCGAGAACAAGGTCGTCGCAACGGGCAACGCGCTTGCCTCACGCGCTGAAAACACTCCGGTCGAATTGAACAGGCCCCTGCGCATCGGTTGGTTCGGAATTCTGCGGTGCAGTTTTTCCTTGCGCAGTCTGGACAAGCTCACCCGGTCCGATCCCGGGCGCTACAGGGTCGTTCTGCGCGGTCGCCCGGCCTTGGACGCGCTGCCCGACTTCCATTCGGTTGTCGCAGACAATCCAGATCTGACCTTCGAGGGGCCTTATGCCTATCCGGACGATCTGAGCGATATCTACGGGGCAGTCGATCTGGCCTGGCTCGTCGATCAGTATGACACCGGTCGCAACTCGACATGGCTTCTTCCAAACCGCCTGTATGAAAGCGGTTTGAACCGGGTCCCTCCGATCGCGCTTGCCGGCACCGAAACTGCGCGCCGTCTGAGCGATCTGGGCCTCGGTCTGATCCTGGACAAGGCCAATCCGGAAACAGTGATCAAGGTGATGGGTAACGTGACGCCAGCAACGCTGGATTGCCTGCAACGGGCGCAATTGGCCGTACCACAAGAGGTCTGGATTGCCACGCAGCAGGACGCCTGTGCATTGGTCGATGCACTGGTCGACGGTGCCGATTGGAGCCGTTGGGAGAAACCAGACACATCGCAGGACGCCGTGCTGATTGTGGTTCCGACATGGAACGAAGCACCGCACATTGCCGGTGTCATAGACGGGCTGACAGGTTTCCTTCGTCGCCGGAGCGCTGTGTTCGCCTCGACCCGCCTCGTGGTCGCGGACGGAGGTTCAACAGACGGAACGCAGGAGATCGTAGAACGATTGATCGCGGCGCTGCCGCAGTATGACATTCGGCTCATGGACAACCCAAAGCGTCTGCAAAGCGCAGGCGTGAATGCCGCTGTTGCACAGTTTGGGGCCGAAATGGACTGGCTGATACGGATGGACGCGCATTCCGATTATCCTGAGGATTATGTGGATGTCCTGCTGAGCGAGGCCCGCCAAAGCGGGGCCGCCAGTGTCGTCGTCCCCATGACGGCCGTTGGCACCACCGCATTGCAACGGGCTATTGCATGGACACAGAACGCGCGGCTGGGGAATGGCGGGTCTGCGCACAGGGTTGGCGGACCTGGGCACTATGTAGATCATGGCCATCATGCGCTGATGCAGATCGAGGCCTTCCGGGCGGTTGGCGGCTATGACGGGTCCTTTTCACACAACGAGGACGCCGAGTTGGATTTGCGTCTGACCAAAGCGGGGTATCGAGTTTGGCTCACGGGACGCACCGGGTTGGACTACTTTCCGCGCACTTCGTTTTCAGCACTGTTTCAGCAGTATTTCAACTTTGGACGTGGCCGGGCCCGCACCATGCTGAAGCACCACCAAAGACCGCGATTGCGTCAATTGGTGATGATTTGTGTTGCTCCGATGGTCGCCATGGTTGGTCTCGCCCCGCTCTGGCCGTTCTTTGCGCTGCCTGCAGCTGTCTGGATGCTTGCCTGTGTCACTGCCAGTGGCTCACTCGCAATTGCCAAACGCGATGTTGGTGCCCTGACTACAGCGCCCATTGCTGCGATCATGCATCTGGGCTGGTCAGCCGGGTTTTGGCGGCAGGTAGTTATGCGCCTTGGCGACACCAGCTTGGCGCACGCGCCTTCAGATATCCGTAAGAAGGTCACGACACCGGTCGATCACATCGCCGTTGGCATTTGCACCTACCGGCGATCCTCGCTTCGCGACACCCTACAGACACTTGAGCGCCAGAAGTTTCCGGACACAACACGCCTCACGATCATTGTCGCCGACAACGACGACACCCCTAGCGCGCAAGAAATTGTCGACGGTTTTGCCGCTGCATCGCGTCATGAAGTGATCTACCGGTTTGCACCATCCGGGAACATCTCGATCGCCCGGAACGCAGCTTTGGACGAGGCTGAACGGCATGGCATGCGTTTTTTTGCGTTCATCGACGATGATGAACTGGCACCCCCGGATTGGCTTGCGACACTGATCGCCAGGCTGTCGACCTCACAGGCCGAGATTGTTGTCGGGCCCGTGCATGCGATCTATCCGCCCGACGCCCCACAGTGGATGCGGGACCTGCGCGTTCATGACACCAATCCCGAACTCGCGGCGGATGGTCGACCGATTGCCGGGCACAGTTGCAACGTGATCATGGATTTGGAGAGCGATGCGCTTGCAGGACGGCGTTTTGATCTCAACAGGGGCGTTTCGGGTGGCGAGGACACGGCGTTTTTCAAAGACGCAGTGGAGGAGGGGGCTCAATTGGCGTTCGCACCCTTCGCCAGTCTTGAGGAACCAGTAACACCCGCGCGTGCCACGATGTCCTGGCTGTTCAAACGCAGGTTCCGAATGGGGCAGACTCACGGCAGCCTTGCACGCCAGCATGATGCGTTTCGCGCGTATCTGCTGGTGCTTCCCCTTGCGTTTGCCAAGGTTCTCTACTGCATGGGGTTTGCCTTGCTGACCGCGCCAAGTCCGGCGCGGCGCAATGCAAGCCTGTTGCGCGGCACGCTGCATCTTGGCGCGATTGCGGCCCTGATCGGCTTTCGCGAGGTTGCGGTTTACGGCACGCTCGAAAAAAAGAGGCGCGCTACCTCCACCTGATCAACACCCTGGCCCCTCCTGCAGTTTCCGGTGTTTCCCGTATGTGTTTCGCAATCCGGGTCGGATTGTCCCACCAATCGCTGCAACTGCGACGATTATTGAGTGGTGGCTTGCAGGGGTTTTGCTGTAGGCTTCGTCAAAGGGTACGGCGCACCGAGGCTTCAATTGGGGTCTGGGTGTCAGGTGGATAGGATGCGACTACCAATATTCATTGTTGGTCTTGTTTTGGCGGTTGCCGTATCAGCCGCCATCGGTGTGGCGGCCGGGTTCAAAGCCTCTCAACTGGTTTTGTTTGTCATCGTCGTCGCCGTTGTCGTGCAAGTGGCATATGTCGTTGTGGTGGCTCTTATGGCCGCTGAACGAAGCCGCAAGACACGGAATGCAGAAGAAGATACCCCATCGGGATCCACAGCGCAGGTCTCGCAGGAAAGCGATGCCGGCTAACCGGCTATGCGCTGAAGGCATCTGCTTTGAGCGATCTTTTGCACGGTTCAGGTGAATGCCCTATTTGACGGCACGACCGGCGAATGAACGCTGACGCAGGGCCGGTGTCATCAGTTTCTCTTGGGCAAGCCTGCGGGATGCATTAGCCCTATTGATGTCTTGGGGACAATGCACCGCCTCTGTCCCGACACGCATATCGGATCTGAAACGATGCCTGCTTCTGTCACCGTCGCCATTGCAGCTTACAACGCCCAGAGCACCGTATCCCGCGCAATCCAGTCCGCACTGTCGCAGCCGGAAACAGCCGAAGTCATCGTTGTGGACGACGCCTCCGATGACGAAACCTGTGCCGTTGTCGACAGTGAATCAGACAAGGACCGGCGCGTTCGCCTCATCCGGCAGAAGGTCAATCAGGGCCCGGCGGCCGCACGGAATGCAGCGCTGGATGCCGCAGCGTCGGATTTTGTCGCCGTACTGGATTCTGACGACGTGTTTTTGCCCCGACGTCTCAGCGCGCTGCTGTCCTGCCAGAACAGCGAGATGGTTGCGGACAACATTGCCTTTGTGACACCAGAACATCTGAAGACCGTGATGTCCAAGGACTGGTCAGCCATGCCATTAGGCTTCACTCCACTGGACGCGACCGCGTTTGTATTGGGGAATCTACGAAGACGTGGGGTCGCGCGCGGGGAACTCGGATTTCTGAAACCCATTCTGTCTCGCCGTTTTCTGGACAAGCATGACTTGCGCTATGACCCCACACTGCGCCTTGGGGAAGATTACGATCTCTATGTCAGAATGCTGCTCGCCGGGGCGCGGATGAGCCTTACGCACAAACCGGGATACGCTGCCGTTGTGCGCGCTGAGTCGCTGAGCGCGAACCATGGCGCGGATGAACTGAGAAATCTGACAAACGCGATCGAGGCACATCTGGCCATGGGTGCACATCCGCCCGGGCTGTCTCGGGCGATGCAAGCGCATCTCAGGGAAGTTCGTCGCAAGCGGGATCATCGCGTGTTTCTTGATCTGCGGCGCGAGCGGGGCAATGTTGCCGCGATCCGCTACCTTTTTGGCGCCATAGACCGGGCATGGCCAGTTGTTCGTCAGGTCGGGCGTGACAAGCTCAAACTTGACGAGATGGCAGGGGATGCAGCGCCCACACACGGGGCTCGGCTGCTCTTGCAGGCAGACGGGCCCGCCTCCGCGACGCGTCTATGACATCTCGACAACCACGTCAGAGGGTATTGCGGCTGTGCGGGCGTGTTCTTCGCAAAGGGTCAGACGCCGGGACCGCCAGTTTGGAAGGTATCCCATTGCATCAAGCCCATCCAGGCCATCGGCAACAACATCAACCGGCCCCTGACTTGCGATGCCCGCAAGCTTGCGGGCCAGCGCGCGGCGCGCACTAGTATTGGATCCATCCGGTCCGGGCCGAAAATCCACGGGAACACGCAGGGCATCCGACTGCGCCGCGACCTGTCCCAACCTCTCCGGCGACGCCAGAACAACGGTAATTGCAGCGTCGCCGGGTCGCCCAGGTGCAAGCGCTTTCCTTCGGCGCAACTGATCGATCAAACTGTCGAAAAGGTCTGCAAAAAGGCGCGGTTGACGCCACAGGTGGCGAACAGACCGCACCAGATCGCGAGATTTGATTGCATCGACGAGGTGCTGATAGCGCAAGGCGCGTTCAAGCTGTGTTCGCCGTTGAGCCAGCAGGCGCGTCAGTTCCACGTCTGTGCGGCGGGCTGTTGTGACACGCTGCGTGACGTTGTCGTGTGCAGCGATGAGATCAGTCACTGCGGTGACAGACAGACGGTGCGAGACGGAACCCGGGCGCCGCCGATAGAGATAGGTCGGATCTGGCACCAACAGAATGCTGATCCCTTGCAGGAGCAGGCGGCAATACAGGTCAAAGTCCTCACCGATCCGCAGCCTTTGGTCATAGCGAAGCCGTCCCAGAACCTCGCGCCGGAATACGGGTTTCAGATATCCGAAAGAGGTTAATCCCGCGCCTGCGGTATCGCTTCGGATCAGATCACTGGCCGTGATTTTTCGTGGTTGCATATCCGGGTCGTGTGCCAGCAGCGTCCGCCCCGCTGTGACTGACGCTCCAAAACTCAGAAGATCGTCGGCTATTGCATCTGCGCCAGTACCCTCTGCGGTTGCTAGAAGACGCTGCAGGCGCTGCGGGTGGATCAGGTCGTCCGAATCCATGATCGCGATCCACGATCCCTTTGCTGCATCCAATGCAACGTTTCGTGCGCCCGCCGGTCCGATGTTGGTCTCAAGCACGATTGGGTGGATCCGAGGGTCCGATGCGGCCAGCCTTTGCAAGAGGTTCGGGCTGTCATCGGTCGACGCGTCATCGACAATGATCAATTCAAGCGCCGGATAGGATTGGTTAAGTACGGACGCGACCGCCGTTTCCAGATAGTCAGCTCCGTTGAAGTTCGACATGATGACGGACACCAAAGGGGCATTGTCCGACTGCGCAACCGGCTTGAGAGGGTTTGCTGGCTCGACACCCAGTATGGAATTGGCGTCACCGTCTTCTGATCGCGCGCTTTCTCTGCCGGTCTTTGCCGCTGTCATCATGAGCTCTGAACCCATTCACCTGTTGCAAAAAACCTGGCCGCATAAACTCACGACGTTTCCGTCGACCGCATCGCCGCAGGCAGAGTTTGTGCGAGAATGGCGATATCGAGCGTCGTGCTGGCGTTTGTGACATAGGCGCGATCATAGGCAACCCTGCGTTTGTAGGTTGTGGTGCTACGACCATTGACCTGCCACAGTCCGGTAATACCCGGCCGTGCACGCAGGTAGTACCGTCTGGACGGCCCATAGCGACGCAGTTCCTCACTGAGAATTGGACGGGGGCCGACCAGGCTCATGTCCCCGCGCAGGACGTTGTAGAGCTGCGGCAGTTCATCCAGACTGAGCTTGCGCAGCACGTGTCCGACCGGCGTAACACGGGGATCGTCGCGCAGTTTCTGGGTCTCTTCCCATTCCAGGCGTGCTTGCGGGCTTCGTTGCAGGTGCTGGCGAAGAACCTCATCACCATTCGTAGCCATGGTCCGAAACTTCAGGCAGCCGAACGCCCGTTCTCTGTAACCGATCCTGCGGTGGCGATAAAAGATCGGCCCCGGTGAGGTGCTTAAGACCAGCAGCGCAAGACCCGCCAATAGTGGCGACAACACAATCAGCATGACCGCGGCTACGGCGATGTCGAGTGACCGTTTGGTCAGTCCGCCCACCGGTGCCGCCTGCAGCGCAGGGCGGATCCAGATAACGTGACGCGTTCGTGCGACTGACGGAATCATGCCCTCGGCAGGGGCTGCCTCTGTCTCTATCGGTTTCATCACACTCCATCCTTTTGTCTTAAGTGCCTGGCGCTGTTGATCAGCGCTCATGCTGCCTAAAGTTGCAAAGACGATCACCAAAAGGCACCATCCGATGCCGGCGAAAGTGATCCATACCGGATTGTCCTCGTTAACACGTCCCTTCTTGCACCTGCACACAAGAAGGGTATGACAATCGCTGCGATTGCAAACTCGATTATGGAATCAAGCAAAGCACCGCCTATGGCTGAATGGACTTTCGCCCGATTTCCGCACATCTCCGACCAAACCCGGTGTATCTTTTGACTTCGGCTGTTCTGCATGCACGAATGGAAGGCAATTTAAGAAAACCGCATCCGGCCCGCCTGCCAACCCCATTGCAACCTGACTCGCGCAATACGAGAGTTGCTTAACTTGATAATGAACAGGATTCGCATGTTGCGACCCGAACCGACTCGGCAATGTATCGTGTTTTTTGCTCTGAGTCGCGCGGGTCGGCATTTGCCGGCTTGTCACGGTATTTGCTGTGACTTCTGCGTTGTCTCGTTCACAATGGCTCAAGACGGCTGATGCGCATTCTCTTCGGAAGCGCCCATCCCTATCTGCCGCAGATGGTTGGCGGGGCACAGACCAGCACACAGGAACTGGTCAACAGGCTGAAGGCGCGCGGGCATTCCGTAGGTGTCCTCGCCGGTTTGACCGGGGACGGCTGGCTGGGCTTGCGTGGACGGTTTGCTTTGAAGCTTTCACGGCGTGGTTATGTCTGTGACGAGGGATTGGGCTATCCGGTCTTCCGCGCCTGGTTCGCTGAAAGGGCCGCGCGTCAGGTCGTGACCGATTTCGGCGCCGATGTCGCGATTTTCCAATCCCGGTTGCCGGTACTTCTCGCGCAATCGATTGACCGGGCGGCGACGCGCACGTTTGTCTATCTGCGCAATGTCGAAACCGAGGATCTGGGAGGGTCGCTCAGGCACCTGTCCAATTGCGGTTTCATCGCAAATTCAAACTTTACCGCTGAGAGGTTTGAAGAAACGCAGGGGGTCTCGGCCAGCGTCATCCACCCCATGATCGAGGCAGAGAAATATCGAACGACAACAACATGTCAGAATGTGACTTTCATCAACCCCCATCCGAACAAGGGCGTCGATATCGCGCTGAAGGTCGCCGGGGCGTGCCCGGAAATTCCATTTGTGTTTGTCAGGGGGTGGGGTCTGTCAGCCGAACAAGAAGCGGATTTGCAGGATAACCTGCGCAAACTTCCGAATGTGACGCTTCGTCCGTCCACCAACGATATGCGAACGGTGTACAAAGATGCCCGGATTGTTCTAGCACCCAGTCAGTGGGAAGAAGCGTTTGGTCGCATCGCCGCCGAAGCACAGGTTAGTGGCATTCCGGTGATCGCATCAAAGATTGGTGGCCTGCCGGAAGCCGTCGGTCCCGGCGGCGTCCTGTTGGACCGGCACGCTCCTATAGACGTCTGGGCCAATGCGGTGCGTAGCCTTTGGCACGATGATCAGGCCTATGCCTCTGTGTCACGGGCCGCGCTGGAGCATGCAAAACGGCCCGAAATGGCACCTGAACGTCAGATTGACCGCCTGTTGGAGATTATCAGCGGCGGTGCGCCATAGTTCCAGCGACGTGTCAATTTCCCTTTGGTGCCAGGCGGTGAACCGGTATGACATCGTTGGGTGGTGGTGCGGACAGGACAACCTCCAGAACGTCCCCACCTTCGATCGGATCGTTGCGATCGACGTCAAAGGTGATGATCCCATCTGGGCCGCTCCGCGTGATCTGCAACGTTGCGGACACCAGTTTTGACAGATCCACCAGCCCATTGCCGGTCCGGTTCGATTCCGCAAACAGGGCGGCCTCGGTCTCCATTCTGACGCGCAACTCGGCTATGGCAGCCCGTTCCTCCTGCAGGCCCTGAACCCGCTCACGGTCGCGCTGATTGGTCAGGTCCAGCCTGTCGCGGCGCGTTTCGTTCAGCCGCTGCTCGGCGCTCAGCTGCGCCGTTTCTACTTCGAGCAGCCGAACCTGCTGATCGGTTACCGCCCGCTGCAGATTGCTTTCCCGCGTGACGGTCGACAGGCCGCGCTCCACAAGGCTGGCCGCGTTTTCCAGTTCCTCATTCAACAGGCTCAACTGCCGCTCGCGCAGGTCTGCCTGTTGCTGCAGTCGGGCGATCCGCTCCAGTAAAAGCGCCTCAAGGTCCTCGATCTGGGCAAGGTTCGACGCAAAAGCCGACTGTTGGGACGCCATGATCTTGCGTGCCTGGGCGATCAGTTCAGCGCCAAGAGCGGATGACTCCAACTCAGGTGGCACTTCGATTTGTTTGCCGCTCTCTTCAGCTTCCAGCCGCGCAAGACGCGCCAGGCGCCGCATCAGTTCCAGTTCAGAAATCCGGTAATTGCCAAGCGCGGTTACCGCATTGCGCTCGCCCCGAACCAAGGCCGACGAGGCTTGTTCCACACCACCGGACAGGCTCAGCACCTGCAGCACGGTCATACCCGGGACATGCGGATAGGCCCCCGGGGACCGAACATCGCCTAGAACGTAGACCGGGGCAAATTCTGAAATAGTAACAATGGCCTGAACATCGCTGCGAAGCCCCATGCGATCCTGAATGCGCCGCGAAAGGTCCGCGCCCAGTTCATCAGGGGTCATGCCCGCAGCCTGTACCCTGCCGACAAGGGGCAGACCCACCGTACCCGTGGAGCTGACGAGAAAAGAGCCGCCTATCGCGTCCCACGCGACAAAGGCTTCGTCGACAGGATCCCATCGCCCAACGCTGATTTCCAGTGTCTGTTGTGGCCCAATCTTCTGCTCGGCTAAAATCCCGGTCCCGGGCTCGGTTTGTGCAAAGGCCCCGCCCGAACTCAGCACGCTCAAAGCAAACGCAATAGCAGTACACAGACGCGCAGCGGAAAAAGCCCTGAAAAGCCAGTTTCTACGCATTGACCCTGAACTCCTCGTAGCTGCCCGGGCTTATGTATTTTCTTGCCGTGGCAAGGTTTGCATCTTCCAAGACCGTAGTGAGCAGCGCAGTGCTGAACCGAGGGTGATCAAGCAGCGCGTCGGATATAAAACCTGGCAGAACCTTGCCCCATGCAATGCGCAGGATGGTCACGTCAAAGGCCCATGCATGCGGGTCAGATTGATTCGACTGACCCAAGGGTCGCATCGCAATCACGACAAAATCGTATTTGGCACGCAGTTCATCGGCCAACTGGCTCAGATCGTTGGCGTCAAGCGTGGAGCGGTTCGGGTCCTTGAAGCTGTCGACGGCACTCTGCAAACCAACGGTTTCGATCCCGTTTGGCGTCGTATGGGGCAAGGTTGCGGGTGACGTGTCTTCATGAATCAGCAAGACCTTGCGCTCGCCCTGCCGGGATAGGCGTTTGGCCAATTCCACTGGTAACTCCTGAGGGTTGGCCAAGCCCGTCAGCAGGGGCGCCACGCCAATCAGCACACCTGAAGATTTGTGCAGATTGGCCTCGCAAGCCTGCGCCAGCCGTTCCAGAGTTCGTGTTCTTGTACCAGCCGCAGCTTTGTCGCTCAGGCTCTTCTTATCCGGCAGCAGGCCCGCACAAGTCAGGCCGGTCTCTTGCCGCAGCGCCGAGGCGGTTCGAACCGGGCTTGGGACCAGTTCCCGTCCGGCACCGATCAGCGCGCCCAGAAGGCCACCAAGCAACAGACCCGCAAACAACATCGCCTTTTTGCGGGGGCTAGACGGATCTCTTGGGATTTCCGCAGGGGAGATGATCTTGATTGAGGCTATGGGGAAATTCTGTTGCTGCATCGTGACTTCCAACCTGGCGAGGTAGTCACGATAGACCTGCGCGTAGGTTTCCGCGATCGCTTCAAGCTGTTGCAACCTGCCGCGCAGTGCTACGTTCAAATCTGACGTGTCTGTTGTGGCCGCCAGATCAGACCGCAGCGATTGTTCCCGGCCCCGCGCCATGTTGTACGCAACGCGGGCTGCTTCGGTCGCCTGTTCCAGTTCGACCCTCAGGGCATTACCCAGAACCTCAATCCGCGCGTTCAATTGTTGCGCTTGCGGATGCTCGGCGCCGAACTGGCTGACAATCCGGCGATAGTTTTGGTTGGCATCCAGATAGTCGCGCCGCAGTTCCTCATTGCCGCCTGCGACAAGACCCTCGACAAAAGGCATGGCGACGATTTCCTCGTCGTTCGTGACCCGCAGAAGAAGGGATTCGAGACTCTCCAGGTAAGCCTCCGCCTCGGCCGCAGACGCCGATGCGGTAACCAACTCGCTGGCCAGCTCGGATTGCTGTTGTTCCGTCAGCAGATCGCCACGCACCTGAATCAGATCGTTCGCGGCGCGGAATTCCTGAAGCTCAGAGGCCGCCTTGATGCTCTTGTCCTCCAGCACGTCAAGGCGCTCGCGCAGCCAAGCTTCGGCTTTGGCGGCAACCTCATTTGTCGTTGATAGCTGAAAGCTCTCATAAGCCGACCCATAGCCGCGCGCGATCAGAGCGGCACGTCTCGGATCAAAGTCGGAAAACCCGATTTCGATGACCAGACTACGGCCTGAGCGCGACACCGACAGCCGGTCGCGTAAAATCCCTGCCGCACGATCCCGATCCGTGACTTCCAGATTGAGCTCAGGGATCGCGGTTTCGGGTCTGCCGCTTGTGTCCGTGTCAGCAGAGGTGGTTTCAGGCCGGGCAGGGGGCGCAGGCGTCAAAAGCTGTGCCAGAGGTCGCGTCACCGACGAGATCAGGCGGCTCACTTTCTCTGTCGCTCCGATTGGCGGGGACAGAAAATCCGCGTCCTGCTCAAGCCCAAGCATGTCAACGACCTCGTAAGCCAGCGCCCGGGATTTGATGATCTCTATTTCGCTTTGCACCGCCGTGTCTGACCGGACGGCGTTGGGCAACGGAGACACTTCATTCAGCAACTCGGCGCGCTCTTCGTCCAGCAATACCGTCTCGACAGCCGTATACCGGGGCACCGAACCAAGGATCATTGCGACCGCGATGGCGGCTCCAATTGCGGCACATGTGATGGTCAACGGAACCTGTCGCCGAACGGCCCGGATCATCGCGCCGAGATCGACACGCGGTTCGTCCCGGTAACCGGCAAGCAGATGCGCGTTGTCTTTTGTCCAGTGTATGCGTCTTTCTTTCACAGGTTCATTCATTCCGGTACCCCTGCGGTCCAGCCCAAGGATGGGTGTCGCGTTCGCCGTGTGGGTCGCGACAGGTAAGTTGCGTGGCGGACACTGTGGTTGTGGTCGAACAAACGCAAAAGAATGAACGCCACCAGAAACGACCCGACGGTGTGGGGCGTCACAAAATCGACCTCGGCGACCGACCGCACCAGAAACAGGACGGCCAGACCCGAAAAGAACATGATCGAACCGACGCTGCCACGACCAATGGCTGCGCTGAGTGGCATGATGACCAACAGCAGGCACAGCCCCGTGACCAGTCCCAACCCGACCAAGCCGGTCCCGACATATGTCTCGATAAGCAGATTGTGGAAATGAAAGCCGGTGCGCGCCGTAATGTAAAATTCGGCCCACAGCGTTTCCGCCGCCGGACGCCCGTGCACCCAAAAGGCATTGTATCCAAGGCCGAGCACCGGCTGTTCGGCCCCGACGTCAAAGGCGACGCTCCACAAATAGGTGCGGCCAGTCAGGCTGGCATCTCTGCCAAAGGCCGCAAGCAGCGCATCGAAAGCGCCCAACTGGTAGGATGCGAGAGCAAGTGCACCCAACCCGGCAACCGCCAGCAAAACGGTGGCCCGCCGCAGCCAGGGTGCCAGAAGCAATACAAACCCGACGAACAGAATTGCAGCGAATGCCGCAATTGCCGAGAGCAGGGACGTGGCAGAATCCGACATCCACAACATCACAATTCCGGCTGCGGCCGTGGCGGCTGAAATGGGTATCAGGGCGCGCTGCGACCTGAATATCCAGACGAGCGACACGGAGAAAATGATCGCAAGCGTGGCAAAATATCCAAGTTGGTTTTTTGAGGAGAACGCGCCGTTAAAGGCAAAGTCACCGTCGATGTAATCGTAGGAATACCCGCCGTTTGCTGCCGAATAGAGAAGCACGACAAGCCCACCGACAACGCCCCCCAGCGCCAGATTCGCAACCGAGGTTATTCGTGCTGCCACCAAGCCGGCGAACACCGTAATGCCATACTGGATTGACGCCCGCAGTGTCGTGGCGGGGGCGTCGCTCCACAATGTGGACAGTGCAAAGTAAAGCGGGATCACCAGCAGAAAAACGACGGGCCAGGGACGGCCCAGCAGGATGCGGGGCGCCAGCACAAAGGGAAACAGCCAGCAGCCATAAAAGGCGAGAATGGAAAGGGGTCCAAAATTCTGTGAATAGGCAAAAACAACCATCGATAGCGCCACGGCCGGGACAACATAGGCGGTGTTCCGTTCAGGATCGATGATTGAGGCCAGTGCAATGTTCATCCAGTTTTGGCCTGTGGGTTGGTTTCATCCGGCATCGCGGTGATCGGGAGTGGCCATAGCCAGATTCGTTTGGGCGACCACAGAAAGGGAAAGCTGTCCTTGACCCACGGGCGGCGCAACCCTGAGGCGAGGCCTCCTGTCACTTGACGTTCAGGGTCCTTCGAAAACAAGCAAAACCTGTGCGATGCAGGGCAAGCCGCAGAGCGGTGACAGAAAATTAGGCATACAGGTGGCATGTGTAGCAAGAACAGCTCAATGCGCGTGGGCTCCTTCATGACGGTGCATCAACCCCGTCTGCACACAAGACGGACTGCTCAAACGCGCACCCGGTCCCTAACGCGGTAAACGCAGCCCAGTCGATTTCCAGAACCTGCGGGGCAGAACTCGGGTCGAACGCGCCCATCCAGTCGATCAGCGTATCGGTCGACCACAGGCTCAGATACATCTTTTGCGGCTCGTTCGGCAGATCGCCGTCGCGCACATCGCGGATCAGCTCCCCATCGATGTACCAACGTATCCGGCCCGGCTCCCAGATAAAGGCATAGTCGTGAAACGCCGCATCGTCCGGCATCGGCAGCAAGTCGGTATTGTTGCTGCTGCCGCGAAAATGAAAATTGGTCTGGAGTGTTGGCCCGTGCGGGGCAATGAACTCAAAATCGATTTCATTGTGTGGCCGATCCTGCGGCGCACCGATAAAGGTGAACATGTTGGCATTCATGCCGCGCGCATAGGGTACTTTCATACGGGCTTCGAAGGTTCCGTATCCGAAGCGCGCATTCGTTTGAACTTCACCGCAACTGAGGTCACGATCCTGTTTTGGGTGATCCGTCAGGGACAGCAACAGCGTGCCATCCTCAACCTGCACTCGGTTTCGGTGCCAGAGACAGCTTTGGTGATCGCCATTGGCCCACCCGCTGGAGACAAACCAGCGGCTTTGATCCAGCGTGTCAAACGGGTCAAAAAACGAGTTACCTTCCTGTGATTCCGCAACTGACGCGGCACCAATTCCTGAAATCACGACAGCTACGGAAACACAGGCGGCTATGCGATGGGGGGTCATGCCGGCCACTCCTTTTGAGAAGAATGATTCGTCGGCAACAAGGCTAGGTCCTCGCGGGAAGACACACCAATGACATCCAACTTACACGCGATGATCCGCCGAAGCGGCTCGCGCAATTGGAGAAACAACGCTCATGCGGTGATACGCCTGCTGTCGCGGGCATGGTCTGTTCGACGGCACAACCCGATGTGCAACCGCGTATTTGATGTGTCGGACCACGGTGCCAGGGCCGGGCGGAGGGCCTTTCTTGCCGGGCCGCTGCCCGCTGGCGAAAAATTGCGCCTGCCCGCCCCGGTGGTCGTCGCAAGTAATCGCGGCGATCACCTCGGTTGGCGGCTCAACGGTTTCCCGCCTTGTTCATAGGTGGTTTGCATATGTAGCAAGGTCCGCCGAGTCTCGGGTGTCTTGAATATGGGCAGCATCACGCGAACTCTGGCATAACTTCGTTGATAAACAGGTTCATGGACTGTTTTTGCACGTCCAGATCGAGACCCATTGAGGCGTAATAGATGAAGGCGTCGACGCCCAAGGCTTCGTAAGCCTTTAGTTTCGCAATGACCTGGTCCGGTGATCCCAGCATCAGGTTTTCTTCCAGCATGTCCGGGTCGACTCGCACATTGCCGTCCAACTCTTCCAGCGGAACACGCTCGGGGAACCCATTCAGGACATCACCCTTTTTCATCATCAGGTTGCCGAATTGACCGAGTACATTGCGAACTGCTTCGATGGACTTTGCACGGTCATCCTCGGTGTCGTAGACCGCCGTATGACGCATCAGCGCTAAGGTTCCGTTCCAACCGCCTGCTTTTGCGATGCTTTCGTCCAATTGAGATTTGTATTTCTCGGCCTCTGCCATCGGCATCGTCAGCGGCCAGCACATCACGTTGCAGTCATTGGCGACCGCGTAGTCAAAGGTGATGGGCGAGCGTGCTGCAACCCACATCGGCACCATCTCCTGCACCGGTTTGGGGCAGGCGGTCGCCTTGGGGAACTGCCACTTGTCACCGTTGTGTTCCACGTCACCTCTCCAGAGGTCGCGCACCAGCGGCAGCATTTCCTGCATGAACTTGTAGCTGTCTTTCTGATCCAGCCCGGGATGCATCCTGTCGAACTCGCGCTGATATGCCCCGGACCCAAGGCCCAACTCCAGCCGTCCGTCCGACAGCAGATCGACCATGGCCGCCTCACCGGCCAGGTTGATCGGATGCCAGTAGGCGGCGTTGGCGACCCCGCATCCCAGCCGGATGTTTTCGGTGTGATCGGCCCACCAGGTCAGGATCTGAAACGGGTTCGGCGCGATGGTCATTTCCAGCGCGTGGTGCTCGGCAGCCCAGGCGATTTCAAACCCGGCCTGATCCGCCATCTTCACCATGTCAATCGTGTGATCGCGAACGGCCTTTATGCAGGTCGACGGGTCCATACGCTCCAGATTGATGGCCAAATGAAACTTCATACTGTCACCTTGTTTGTCTCAGTGCGGCGTGAATGGGTTGGGGACCGGGTCATCGGACAGGTTCATCCAGACGGTTTTGGCGCGGGTGTAGTCATAAACCGCGTGCATCCCGGCCTCCACCCATGCGTTATCGATCAGCATTTTCTAGATTTCGGTGGTCAACGCGGCACCTCTTGCATGGCAATGGGCCGGTACTGACCCGCCAGGTAGGTGAGGGGTGTTTCATACCCCAGCGTAACCTCTGTCACGCGCCCAAAACAGATCAGGTGGCTGCCTTCCTGCGTTGTTCGGGTCACGGTGCAGTTTAGGGCCGTGGCGCTGGGCAGCATCGGAACCGGGCCGCTGACATCTATCCCGTCAAACCGGTTTGCAACACTGGCGTCATGCTTGCCGGCAAATCGATCCGCGATGGCCGATGCGCCCTGAGGCAGAACATTCACGCAAAATACACCATTTTTGGCAACAAAATGCGCGATCCGGGATGCGGCGTGTAAGCAGACAAGAACGCTGGGTGGATCGGCTGACACCGAACAGAACGCGGATACCGTTGCACCGTACCGGCCCGCCTGCCCATCGGTTGTGACCACGCTGACGCTGCTGGCCACGTTGCGCATCGCCGCGATGAAACTCTCCCGTTCAACCTGGATCATGGTCCTACCGTCCTCCTTTAAAGCGACGGTAGCAGCGAAAAACACAGCAAGATATCAAATAATATTGGACATTAAATTCGGAAAGTTCGAATTAAGGGAGATGAACTTGCAAGAACTCCGTACTTTTTTGGCAATCGTCGACACGGGCAGTCTGGTGCGCGCATCGGAAGTTCTGAACGTCACACAGTCCACAGTCACGGCGCGTTTGAAATCTCTTGAGGACGAGTTGGGGCAAACGCTTCTGATCCGCAACAAGTCCGGTGCCACGCTGACGGCAGCGGGCGTCACTCTGCGCCGCTACGCGGACACGATTGTGAACCTCTGGCAACAGGCCCGGCAGGAAACTGCACTGCCGGACGGCACGTCCGGGGTCTGCAATCTGGCATGCGAATTTGATCTATGGCCGAACCTGGGAGAGCGGTTTGCGCAAAGCTTGATGGATCTGTGCCCGGATGTCGGGGTCTCCATCTGGCTCGGCAGCCAGGCAGATGTCACCAAGTGGTTGGACGAGGGGAAGTCCGAAATGGCCTTCACCTATCGGTCGGCCTGCTCACAGAAACAGGATCAGATTGCGCTGACCCCGGACGAGCTGGTTCTGGTTTCCGACGACCCCGACAGCGCCCTTCGGTTCAATCCGACATATGTCTATGTCGACGGGGGCGAGGCGTTTGGGCGCGACCATGCCATTGCGTATGCCGACGCCGACACGGCACGCATCAGCTTTGGCAATGCGAGCATCGCGTTGCAGCACGTTTTGCGAGTCGGCGGCAGCGCCTATCTGCCAGAGCGTCTCGTTTGGGACCAGCTTGCCCAAAAACGGCTGTTTCACTTGTCGCAGGCGCCCAGTTTCAGTCGGGCGGTGTTCCTGACCTATGACAAAGGCTGGAAAGATACATCAAACTGGTTTGACCGGGTTTTTGACATCTCCATGACAGCGCCTCAGGAGGCAAGTTAGCTTCAGTCTGCCTGCGCGTAAAAGCAACTTAGTCTGGCTTGAACCCGAATACGTCAAC
Source organism: Ruegeria sp. AJ12 (assembly GCF_056536245.1). Classification (NCBI taxonomy): domain Bacteria; kingdom Pseudomonadati; phylum Pseudomonadota; class Alphaproteobacteria; order Rhodobacterales; family Roseobacteraceae; genus Ruegeria; species Ruegeria sp. AJ12. The sequence goes on along the minus strand of NZ_JBQFJJ010000001.1, from coordinate 2,570,602 downwards.
GGGCTGCTCCAACCCCTTGATGGGTATACTTCCCATAGGCTTGAACGGTTTACGATTGTCCAAAGCCGCCTGCGTTGCGGCGTCGACCAAGATATCAGCATCCAGCGCCTTGCATTGGCCTTCCAGCCGGGCGGCGAGGTTAACGGCATCGCCATAGACCGTGAACGATTTTCGCGTATCCGATCCGATGGTGCCGGTGACCAAATCACCACTCGCAATGCCGATCCGGATAGAGAATTCATGTGCGACTGCAATCGGTTGCAGCGCGAACGCGGCCCGCACGGCTGCGGCCTCTGGTACCTGTACCGCCACAGGCGCGTTGAACGTAACGAGAAACCCGTCCCCCAGGTAGGAAATCACCACGCCTTTCTCTGCGGTCACCGCACCTGTTGCGTCGGCAAGGAACTTGTCCAGACGGTCGATCACATCGTTCGGATCATATTGCGCGGAGAATTCCGTGAACCCCGCGATATCCATGATCAGCGCCGTCCCGTGGCATCTCTGCGGTTTCAAAGGTGCCTCGTCTGCGATCAGACTCTGCGCGATTTCCTGCGGAACGTATTTGCCGAACAGGTTTGAGACGCGCTCGCGCGCAGCACGTTCCCGTCGCCACTCGATATCGGCTGTCACTTGCGCAAAGAATACCGACCGGGCGCGGTAGACGGCGAGGGACAAGGCCAGCGTCGCAAAAAAGAGCATGGCTGTTTCCTCGATACGGTTACCGCGCCCAATGAAATCAATCGACAGGAAAACCTGCTCGTACATTTCGCGCGTTGCCGTCGACGGAATGTCCGACCAGGACAGCGTGTTTTCCATCGGCACCGACACCCAAAGAAAGGCCGCCCACCACCCTATGACGGCAAGGGTGCCGGTCCATAGTACCAGTCGCCACGACAGGCTCAGGCAGGCCAGCGCGATCAGGGGAAACAGATAGTATATGCCATAGGCGCGAAAGGCGATGATCTGAGGCACGTCATCGGCGCGGCTGATGGGCACCGCCGCGAACAATGCGCAGATCGACAGTGTGTCGAGCGCATAGACGGTGTATTTCATCCACAACCGGTCAAACCGGGTCCCGATCACCAGCAGATGCGCGGCACCGATTGCGGTGAACCCCAGTAAAACCAGAGTCGTGATCGCGCGTGTGGTTGACTCCGGGAACAAAAAGGCCGTCCCCAGATACCACGCAAAAGCCGCCGCAGTGATAAGCGTGCGGCAGCCAATCGCAAGGCTAAGCCCGCGCTGTTCCGCCAGCGTTAGACGCTCTTGTGCCTCTTCGCTGTGCTGCAGAGCCGCCGGGTCCGTCCCGGCGGGTTCCATCCGTTCGGTCATAAGCTTGTTTTACAGCTCCAAGAGTTTGACGCAACGAAGGGGCTCAGACTGTCTGGCGGCTGGCCTGTGTCAGATCTGCATTTCCAACCGGGCATCCGGGAATTGACGCAGGACAGCGTCCACTTTTTGTGGCGGCACCAGACACAGCGCAGTTGAAAGACCGTCTGCAATGACCGCTTCGGGTGCCGAAACTGACAAGGCCCGGTGATGGGGGCTGCTGCCGCCCGGGTCCAGAATATGCCCGACCTTGTTTTGCAGGCGCGATGCGTCCGGAACCGAGGTGGCGACCGCCCGGTCGCGCAACTGCAACTGTCTTTTGACAACGCGGTTCGGCCCGGCCAATCCGACACGCCAGGTGTTTCCATCACCACGCCGACCCATCGCCATGATTTCACCTGTGTTCACCAGCACGTTCTGCAGGCCGAAAGTTCTGAGCAAGGCCGCAATTCGATCCGTGATCTCCCCTTGCGCGATGCCATTCAGCGTCAGAGCCGAGACACCGGGTGTCGGCAAGTGAATGGCGTCCGTATCAAAGACCACCTTGTGCCAGCCAATCGTGTCCTTGGCTGCGTTGATCTCAGATGGGCCGGCGCCGCTGGCCAGAGCGGACCAGAGCGGCTGAACGCTGGGGTCAAACGCGCCGTCGGAAGCTGTGTGCAGCGCCGAGCACAAGCTGAGCAAACGCAGCAACTCGGGCGCGGGATCAACCAGTTGGCCGTCGCGGTTCAACCGGCTCAGTTCCGAATACGGGCGATACAGGCTGTATATGTCTTCCAGGCGCGCCAGTTCCGCCTCGACAGCGGCAACAATCGGCGCGGCCTGTGTTTCAGTGAGCCCTTCGAGGCGCAGGCTGGCCGAAGCACCCAGGGCAGACCCGCGCCAATGAGTGGCGGGTGCCGAGTGGGCTCGTGCGGGTAGGGCGGCACAGGCGGCTGAAATTGTCAGGAAACGTCTGCGGGACAGGTGGGTCATGAAGGTGTCTCCAGTTTCAATTCCAGATCGACCGGACCCAGCACTTCGGTCGCCGGGATATCGGAAAGAGGCAGGGCCGCACCGCCATACCGGGCGATGAAAGCGTCGGCATCGGTGGGCGCAGCAAACGGGACCACCTCACGCGCACCCATGCCGCCAGCCACATCTGCGCCAACGACAAACGTCGCGCCATCTGCGGCGATCCAGTTGGAAATCCCCGGCTGCCGCCAGCTGGGCGCGACCCCCATGTCACTGACATAGATGGCGGTGATTTCGGCATCGCGTTCAGGGCTTTTCAGATAGGCCACCATGTCGCGAACCTGCGCAAAGAACAGCGGTGAGGGGTACCCCTCCAGATGGATCTGCCCCTTGGGCCCGCCATGTTCGGCGACGTTCATCTGACAGAAGAAGCTCAGGGCATCGGGCGTCAGGTCAACCGGGTCGGGCGCAACGGCCACCTCTTCCTTGCAGGCCGCAAGTGCGACCAGCGCGATCAGGGCAAGACGTGTCATGGCTCAACCCTCCGAAACGCGAGGCGGGCGAGCAAGAAGCCCAGGACCGGCCAGATCAACAGCGAGGCGGGTGCGGCCCAGACGGGCAGGGCCTGTGCCGCGCCGGTCATGCCGGACGCCATGGCGACGCCTTCGGTTGCGGCGATGTTCCACAGACGGAACGCGTCGGCCGGGTTGGCCACCATCACCCATGGAAAGACGGATTGGGTGAAGGTGCCGCCGTCGTCCATGACCACGGCTCCCAACAGCCCCAGATCATAGAGAACGACAAAGACCAGCCAGAGCCCGGCCGACAGACCCGCCGCCGCCGTGGCCCCCTTTGCCAGGGCAGACAGCAGGTATCCCAGCGCCAGAAACACGGCGCCCAGCAGGATCGAGGTGAGGATGAGACGGACCAGCGCCATCAGGCTTTCCGGCCCGGCACCGCCGAACCATGCGGCCACCGCGCCTGCAGTGCCAAAGCCTATGGTCATGGCGAAAGCCAGCGCCGCCAGATGGGCAGTGAACTTGCCCAGCAAAATCTCTCCGCGTCCTGCGGGGTAGGATAGCAGCAGCGACAGGCTGCCCCGATCCACGTCACCGGCGATGGCGTCGAAAGCGATCATCAGTGCCAGCAATGGCGCGAGGTAGACCGACAGCGTGGTCATCGAGGCGACCGAGACAGTCAGCATATCGACCCCCAGAGTGCCGGTTGGGGCGCTGCCCGCAAAGGTCAGCGCCAATGCAAACAGAACCATGATCAGGGTGGCAACCAGCAGCCAGCGGTTGCGGCGCAGGATCAGCATCTCGGTGCGGGTGATGGCGAGGAAGCGGGTCATAGCCTCTCCTCCTGTGCATAGTGGCGATAGAGGTCTTCCAGTTTGGGTGGGGTCATTTCCACATCCGCCACCGCATCGCCCATCCCAGCGATGCGGCGGAGGGCCTCCATCTTGTCATCCGGGGAACACAGCAACTCGACCGAGGCGCCGTTTATCCGGTTGCCGCCCAGTTCGGCGGCAAGCGCATCTGGGTTGGTGCTGGCGCGCACCCGCAACCGGATCGGCAACCCTGCCAAGGCCGACAGGTTGGTCAGCGTGTCATCCGCCACCATCCGGCCTTTGCGCATGATGGCGATGCGGTCGGTTCTGGCCTCGACCTCTGTCAGCGCATGAGAGGCGATCAGGACGGCGGTGCCATGGGCTGCCAACTCGTCGATGATGGCGTAAAGGTCCTGCCGCGATATCGGGTCCAGCCCACTTGTCGGTTCATCCAGCAGCGCCACTTTCGGTTGGCCCAGCAGCACCTGCGCCAGACCGAGACGTTGCCGCATCCCCTTGGAATAGGCTCCGATCCGGCGGTCCAGCGCATCGCTCAGGCCGACACGCTCCAGCAGGGCAGGCACGTCTTCCTTTGAACCGGACAATTTTGCAAACAGCGTCAGCTGTTCTCGTCCGGTCAAAGCCGGATGAAACGACACCGCCTCGGGCAGATACGCCGTTTCTCTGCGCGCCTGTGCGCTGCCGGGGGTCGCGTTTCCGATCCAAATGGCTCCGCCCTGGATCGGCGTCAGGCCGAGGATGGATTTGATCAGGGTGGATTTGCCCGCGCCGTTATGGCCCAGCAGCGCGACGCGCTGGCCGGGGGCAAGGGACAGGGTGATATCGTCCAGAACGCGGGTTTTCCCGCGGTCCTTGCAGACATTGTCAATTGACAGGGCCTTATCCGTCATGAGGCACCTTTTTCATAGCTGGGGGTTCAGGGGCTTGCATCAATGGGTTGCTGTCCATCACGCCGCCCGGCAGCAGAGCCGGGAAAGCCGATTGCGACCAGCGCACCAGCTGCACGGCAGGCGAGCCGAGCAACAATTTGGCTGCGGGTTGGGTCCACAGCACATGGTCCATCGAGTCATTGGGGCGATAGGGGGCGTCGGCGATGCCGTTGCCATCCACGTCATAGGCGGCGAAATCGGACCAGTAGTTGCCGCGCCCGTCCTCGGACCACTCGACCCATTTGGTCGAAACGTATTTTACCTGGGTCCGATTGCCGACAAAGGCGTTTCCGACGATCTGGTTGCGTTCGCTGCCAGCGGTAAAGTGGATGCCGATGCCGCATCCCTGGAACCAGTTGTCGGTGAATGCGTTTTTGTTGGAGTTGTAGAGGAAGGTACACTTCTCTTTCGCACCTTTGACGACATTGCCGGTGATGATGCTCTTGTTGGCGTAGTTCAGCATTACACCGTGTTCGCGGTCGCCGATGGAGACATTGTCGGCCACTTTCACATTGGTCGAAAACATCACCGCATAGCCCAGATCGTTGCCGATTGAGACATTGTCGCTGACGACCGAGTCGTCGGCATACATGTAATGCACGGCAAAGCGCAGATCGCGGAACAGGTTGCCGGTAAAGGTGTTTTTCTTGGACGAGTTCACAAAAACCCCGTCACGGCCATAGCGGATGTCATTGCCTTCAACCACCGCACCCGGCGCGTTCCAGACATAGACGCCGTTGCCACGGTCATTCATCCGCCGGTCTTGCCGACCTTCGATCCGGTTGCCACGCACGATGCTGTCCTTGGCCCCGTGAATGTCAACGCCGTAGAGGTTGCCCAGAAGCACGTTATCCTCGATCACCGGCGCTTTGGCCGTCTTGGTCAGTTGGATACCGCTGTCGATGCCGTCATGGCTCGAGCCTGAGCCGATCACCGTCAGACCGCGCACCGTCACGCCCGGCCCGGTCACAGTGATGACGCTGCCTTCGCCCTGTCCGTCGATTGTGGCCTGTCCCAGCCCGTCGATGGTGACGGGCCGGTCCAGCACAAGCGTTTCGGTGTAAACACCGGGGCTCAGGCGGAGGGTGTCCCCATCCGCCGCCTGCGCCAGTATCTCATTGATGGCCCCCGCCCGATTGGGCACATCCCAGTCCGCCGCCCAAAGGGGCGAGCCGAGCAGGAGCGATATGAGCAGGGGCCAACGCATGGGTTATGCTCCCTGCGGTTCGACCAGCATCCGGCCGCGCATTTCCATGTGCAGCGCGTGGCAGAACCACTGGCAATAGAACCAATGCACGCCCGGACGGTCGGCGGTAAAGGTGACCGACGCTGTGGCCAAGGGCGCAATCTCGAAGGCGATGCCGTAGTTGCCAAGGCAGAAGCCGTGGGTCACGTCGTCCACGTCGTCAAGGTTGGTAACGTAAACCGTCACCTCGTCACCCTGTTTGACGGTGAACTTCTCAAGGCTGAAGGTCGGCGCCTGCGATGTCATATAGACCCGCACCTTGTTGCCATCCCGGATCGGTTCCTCGGCACCTTCTTCCAGATCGACGCCATCGGCCTCGGCCTGGATACGAGCGTCTTCCCACGTGACGTCGGCGCGATCCCAGACATTGACCGGGTTCACGATGTCACTCCGAACGATGATCGAGTCATGCGGCTCGGCAAAGGTCGGACCGTCGTGGACCACCTTCATCTCATCCGACGAGATATCGATCAACTGCTCGTTCTCGGGCTTCAGCGGACCCACGTTCAGGAAGCGGTCTTTCGAGAACTTGTTCATCGAAATCAGCCATTTGCCGTCGGCCTCTTTGGTTTCACCCATGGAGGTCGAGTTGTGGCCCGGCTGATAGTGCACGTCGACCTTCGAGATGATCGGGTCCACATCTGCGCCACCGTAGGCCTCGATGGCCTTGTCGATGTTCCACCGCACGATCTGACTGTCGAGGAACAGCGTGGTGAACGCGTTGCCCTGACCGTCAAAGGCGGTGTGAAGCGGACCGAGACCCAATTGCGGCTCACCGACAATGCAGGACCGCGGGTCCACATCGCTTTCGAACAGAGCGTCCAGTTTGGTCACGTCCATGATCGACACGGTGGGCGACAGCTTGCCGTTGATGCAGACGTGCTTGCCGTCCGGCGCGGTGTTGATGCCGTGCGGCGAGTTCGGGATCGGGATGTAGCGGGTGTATTTCTTGTTCTGACCCTTACGTCCGTCCAGAACTTTGACGCCTTTCAACTCCTGATAGTCACCGGCTTCGATCCCGGCCTCGATTTCCGCGAGGTTGAAGACAACCACATGGTCCATCTCGTTCTCGGTCATCTCGGCCAGGTTCATCCCCATTTCCGAGTTATACGAGGTCGAATAGGCGTATTTGCCCTGATAGTCGCAGTCGGTGTTGTCGAGGTTGCCCGACACGATCACCTGCCACGCGACTTCCATGGTGTCGCCGTCCAGCGCGGTGAAGATGTTCACGTATTGCGACGGATCGTCCAGCACGCTGCCATCATTGACCAGCGGGGTTTCATCTTCGCCGTTGGCAAAGACATAGCCGGTGCGCGGGAATTTCTGCGGACGCAGACCGTGGATCGCCTTGGCATTCGGGATCTCGGTGATCTTGTCGCATTTCATCACATCGCAGCGCACACGGGCGACACGGGTGTTGGCCTTGTCGTTCATGAACAGGTAGCGGCCGTCATAGGTGCCGTCGGTGAACGACATATGCGGGTGGTGAAGGTCACCGTTGTCATAGGTTTTCATGCCGCGCTTGGCGAGAAACTCCTTGGTTTCCGGCAACAGGCCATCGGTCATGATTTTCAGCGACTCGTTGGTCTGACCCCAGCCGGTGGCCGAACAGCGGTTGAAGACCGGTATCCGCATCAGCTCGCGCATGGACGGGAAGCCCAGAATGCGCAACTCACCGGTCTGACCCGAGGACCAGAAGCCGTAGTATTCGTCCAGTTCACCGGGTTCGAGGTTGGCATTTGCCGCAGCGCTGGCCTGTTTCGCGGTCATCAGGGTCGAGCCCAGACCAGTCCCGGCCAGCACGGCGCCGGTGGCGGTTGCCCCCAGCATCCCGCGGCGTGTGATGTTCAGTTTGTTGTCATGTTCCGACATAATTTGCTCCTCCTCTTAGGAAGCGGTTAGCGGTTTGGCGTTCGGATGGTTCGCCGGTGGCTGTCCGAGTGGGGTCTTCATCTGGACCGACCCTGTCTTGGCCCGCCGTTTGAGCTGGCGGATAACGACGGGACATTTGTCCTCGGACTGGTAGAGCACCTGACAATGCAGGCAGGTGACGCACTCGTTCGGATTGATCTCACCAGTGGGGTGGATCGCCTGAACGGGGCATTCGTTGGCGCAGGTCTGACAGGGTGTGCCGCAATCCTTGTAGCGGCGCAGCCAGTCGAACATGCGCATGCGGGCGGGGATCGCCAGCGCTCCGCCCAGCGGGCAGAGGTAGCGGCAGTAGAACCGTTCAATGAACAGCCCGATCCCCAGCAAGGTCAGCGCAAAGACCACAAAGGGCCATTCGCGCATGAATTTCAGAATGATGGCGGTCTTGAATGGCTCAATCTCGGCGTATTTTTCGGCCAAGGGGATCGAAACAAAGCTGAGGCCAAAGAGCCCAAGGAAGATCATGTATTTTGCAGGCCACAGACGCTCGTTCAGGCCCCAGGGCAGGGTCCATTGCGGCACTTTGAAAGCGCGCGCGATCTTGTTGGTCAGTTCCTGTAACGCTCCAAACGGACAGAGCCAGCCGCAATACGCCCCGCGACCCCAGAACAGCAGCGCGGCGGCCACGGCGAACCACTGGATGAAGACCAGCGGATCGAGCAGGAAGGCGTCCCAAGAGAACCCCGTGCGCAGGCTGCCTGCCAGTGCCATCAGGTTCACGACGCTCAACTGCGCATTGGCGTACCAGCCGATGAAGAACAGGGTCAGGGTCAGATATCCGATGCGGAACCAGTAGAAGACGCGGGCGTTCATGGTCGCGTGAAACTGGAAGAAAAAGGTCGCGGTCAGCACCAGCAGCATGACGCCCAGGCCGGCAATCTCAACCGTGCGGTCTTTCCAGATGCGCTGCCACAGGGCGGCCTTGGCGGCGGCCTCGCTGGTGGCATCATCAACGATCTTGGGAGCAGCGACCGGCAACAGGTACTGCTCGGGCAATTTGTAACCCAGATCAAAGGTCAGGAATGTCTTCTCGACCGCACCCACCGCGCGTTGTACAAGCAGTTGCAGGCGGAAAGGTTCGGCCGGATCAAACTCGGCCTCAGCCGGAATTTTGAAGATGTCCAGTTCGGTGAAGCTCGGCGCGTCGGGGGCGGCAACCCTGCCAAGCCGCTCTTGCTGCTTGTCAAAAAAGCGTACCGAGTTGTCGCCCTGAATGAGCTGAATGCGGTCGAAGATACCGCCGCGCACATAGCCCGAGCCCTTAAAGCTGTACGCCCCGCGTCCCAGGACCAGGATGGCTTGCTCGCCTTCGTCCAGCCAGTTCACCAGATTCCGGTATTCGGCTTCACCCAGCAGCGACTTGCCGATCGACGGGACCGAGACCAGCGCCAGATGCATGTCAATGAACGTGTCATCCGGCTCGCCGGGTTCGGGACGGTTGATCGCTCGCTGATCGCCGGTGGCCTCGAAGGCGGCATTGACCTGTCCGACATCCAGCGTCAGCCGCCGGATCGAGCCATCACCGGCCAAGGTGGTCCAGTCGTAAACGGACTCCTGTGCCATGTCGATTTCACGTTTTGGGCCATCAGCCTGCAACGGTGACAGGCCGCCCAGCCCCAGAGCACGCGCCACCTTGATGCCTCCGCGCACGAGGCTGTCATCGATCACCATGATCGTCACAGTTGCGCCGGATATGATGTCGAGGTCGTGCCCCTCACCCCCGGTCGCTGCTTCGCGCTTGAGGTCCAGACCGGCATAGCCTTCGGTCAGTTCGGCCATGCGCGAATTGGGGATGCCGATCAGAACAATGGGTTCCGAGTGTTTGACCAGTTGCACACCGGTCAGAACCGCATCGGTATCGATGGCGGCAACCACGTGGATCGGCTTGCCGGAATACCCTGTGGTGCCGACAAAGTCAGAGGTGAGGAAGGCCCAGGCAACCGTCTCGCCGCCTTTCAGTACAGGGGCAACGGGCACATCCTCGCGCACCGGACCAAAGGCATCGGCACCGGCGGCCAGATCAGTGGGTTCGAGTTCGGGCAGGAAGCTGGCGAGGCTGTCGGCCTGTGCGCTCAGCGCCATCAGACAGGACAGGAACAGGGCCAGTAGAAGATGGATTGCGCGACTTACGACCACGGCGCACCTCCGGATATTTGGATTGACGCCATGGACGCGCGCGGGGCGCGTTCGGTTTTGATTTCGGGTCCGCGCGGGGGTCCGCGGGTTTCGGGCCAGAGCCGATCAGAGTTGTACAAATTGAACGGATCTGCGTTTTGGCAAGGTGCGAATTGGACAAACTCGATCTGTACGATTTCCAGCAGCTCAGGCAACGAAACGTCGCCGGTCGCCGCGCAGAGTGTGCAGTCAGCGCATTTCGGGCAGGGTGCGGTCGGATCCTGGTCTTCCTCATCAAGGTCAACCTCGACCCAGACCGCGCCCGCTTCCGAGCAGATCTCCACCCACATGCTTTGCCCGGGACTCGCCAGCGCCGGGCCAAGCATTTGCATCAACAGAAGGAAGATACCCGCCCAACCGCAGACCGCGCGCAGGGCGCGAACAGGGAGGTTTTGCATAGTTGCAAGGGCAGGCATGGAGAATCCAACTCGGGAAGATTTCCTAAGTCGTAAGAGATTCTCTCCCGAGAATACTTGACTTAGGTCATTTGTTCACAGATTGACCAAGAATTAATCACGTTGCGGAATTGTTGTTTTTTTTCAATCCTCTGCATCGTCCATCAAACCCCGTACCCAGCGTCCGGCAAGCCACGCCGCTGGCACGCCCAGAGGGATGGACCACAGGATTGCAGGCACCGGACCAATCGCACCAAACCCGGCGCTGTGCAGGATCAGACCGGCCAGAAACAGGTTGATGGCCACCGTCAGCGCCGTGGCCGGATAGAGCAATATGGCCAGTTTCCAGATCGGCCATTTGCCGTCAGTGGCTGGTGCCTTCCGAGAAGGTGATCTTGTTCCAGACATTGTATTTCCCCGAAGGTTTGCGCATCGGCAGACGGCGGATTTCCTCAAGGGTCTGCGCGTCGTAGACAATCACTGCGCCGTCATCCTCCCAGATCGACACAAGCGCGTGGCTGCCATCTCTGGTGAACTCGACATGCGCCACGGTTTTGCCCGGTGCTGGGCGCAAGGTCTTTATGATTTCAAGGCTTTGCTTGTCGATGACGTGTATGACGTCCTTGTTCGGTCCAAAGAACACATCAGCCCAGACGTAAGGCGAATTCTCATGGCTGCGCATGAAGAACCCGGGCCCTTCGGTCTTGATCCGCTTGACGGTTTCCCAGCTTCCCATGTCGATCACCGACACGGTGCCATCGGTCAGATGCGGAGTGGCCATGACTGTCGTATCGCCATGTCTCCACGTAATCCCTGACCCCAGGTGCGGCATTCCCGGCAGGTCCAGATCAGCCACTTTCTGACCAATCACCAGATCAATCACCTGACCCCCATTGCCGTCGCGGGATGCGCCCATGACGTATTCATAGTTCTGGTCGAAAAAGAAATCGTCCAGATAGTCGGGCGTGGTGATCTTGCGGACCGGGAAGGGGTTGGGGTTCTTGAACTGGCCTTCGATGCGGAAATCATGGCCCAGCCCGAATTGCGGGGGGTTGTCGCCGTAGAACACTTCCCAGATCTCTGGCACGTCCTTGAGCGCCAGCACAAAGCTCTCCCTCGGCGGAGCCTGATAGACAGCCGAAACACGACTGGGTTGGCCATTTTTACTTTTTATTTCAATGACCTGAGCTACCGACAGGTCGTCGGTCGACAGCAGGGTCAGAGAATTCGGCAGGTAATTCGCCACGGCCACCCATTTGCCATCACCGGACATGGCGATGTTGCGGCTGTTGAGACCCGCACGCACGCGGCCCACCTGTTTCAGCGCCCAGATGTCATACTTCTGCACCCAGCCATCGCGGGACATGATGAAAACGTATCGCCCATCAGGGCTGAACTTCGGGCCGCCATGCACGGCAAAGGGCGTCTCGAACCGGTCCAGAACTTCGAACGTATCGCCGTCCAAGACGCTGACATGGTGATCGCCGGTTTCGACGGCCAGAGTGATGTTCATCGGGTCGCTGTCCCAGATGGGAGCATCGACCGGAGTATAATCCTCATCCAGCGTTCGGCTGGCCATGATCTCGGCCTCGCCCCATTCGGGATTGGATTCCAGCGGTGACTTGAGCCAGCCAGCCAATTCCTCGATCTGCAGCGTGTTGAGCTCGTGCGAGAAGGCGGGCATCTGGGTGGCCGTGCGCCCTTCGGCAATCACTGCGGCGACGCGGGGGCCACGCATCCGTTTCAGCGTTTCGGGAATCAGAGCAGGCCCAACGCCGCCCAAACGGTTTTCGCCATGGCAGGATGCGCAAAACTCGGCGTAATCCGTTGGGGCATCCGCCCATGCGGTTCCGGCCAGCAGCAAAGAACAGAATGCGGCGGTCTTCAGAGTGTTAAAAGAACTGATGGGCCGGATCATGACGTTTCCCCCGGAAAGGCGTGACCTGCAAGCGCTCGCCTGCGTCATCCACGCCGATTTCATCATTTGACAGGTAGCAGGCCGGGTCTTCGGCCCAGGGATCGCCGGTCAGCTGCAACGCACGGATACGGGTGTTGCCGCCGCAGACGTCTTTCAACTGGCAGGCGCCACACCGCCCTTTCAACGGGCGCGGGCGTGTGCGCAGCATGGCCAGCATCGGATCATCGCCGGTCCAGAGGTCCGAGAACGATTTGGTCTTCACGTTGCCGACCGTGTAGTCCGACCAATAGGTGTCGGGATGCACGCGACCCAGATTGTCGATATTGGCCACGCCCAAGCCGCTGGAGTTGCCACCCCATGCCGCCAGATGCTCGCGGACATGAGCCGCCTTGGCGTCGTCAAAATGCATCCGGACCCAGTTCAGGAAGTACCCGGCATCGGCATCATTGTTACCGGTCACGATATCCAGAGGACGTCCGCCCGAGGCTGCCTCCCACGCGCGGTCCAGCAACAAACCCAGACCCTTACGGGTGCGCAGATGTTCGGCATCCTCGCCTCGGTTCTTATCACCGCGCCCGGCATAGACCAGATGAGACAGATAGAACTTGTCGACGCCTTCATCGTCACACAGTTGCAGCAGATCCGGCAGGTGGTGTTGCGTGCCTTCTGTCAGGCAGAACCGCAGACCTACTTTTATGCCGCGCTTTTTGCATTCGCGCACACCGCGAAGCGCGTCGGCAAAGGCGCCTTCGACACCACGGAACCAATCGTTTGTGGCCCCAATCCCGTCCAGCGAGATGCCGACATAGTTAAAGCCCACATCGGCAATCATATCGGCGGTTTCATCATAGATGCGCGTGCCATTGGTCGACAGCGCCAACATTGGCACCAGATCGCGGGCGCGTTTTGCGATGTCGAAGAAATCGAACCGGTCTAGCGGTTCCCCACCCGAGAGGATCAAGGCCGGGACGCGAAAATGGCCAAGATCCTCAAGGGTTACCATGGCTTGCTCATGACTGAGCTCGCCCGGGAACGCCACATCCGCCGAGACGGTGTAACAGTGGCGGCATTTCAGGTTGCAACGCCGCGTCAGGTTCCAGATCACAACCGGTTTAACGGGTCCGGGACGGCGTTTGCGCACCGGGGTCGGGGTGACCAATTGGTGCATGTATTCGGTCAGGCGGAACATGTCTCAGCCTTTCGCTTTCAGGCGCAGCCCGGTCTTTTTCAGGATACGCGTCGAGTAAAGAATATCTTTTGCCCGGCAGGCATCGCCCAGGATCGTGGCGATCTGGGTGCGCTTTTCTTCAACTTCATTCCGATCCGACCCATGAACCATGGCAAAGAGGTTGTAGGGCCATTTAGGCAGGGCGCGCGGGCGTTCGTAGCAGTGGGTGACGAAGGGCAAAGCCCCGATCAGCGCACCCAAGGCGGAGACGTGATTGTCATCAACATCCCACACAGTCATGCCGTTGGATGTCATCCCCAGTTTATAATGATTGGGCGCGGCGGCGATGCGACGGATCACGCCGCGGGCCTTGAGGGCCGTCAGCCGATCACGCAGTGTTTGCTCTTCGATGTCCAACGCATTGGCAACCTGGGTATACGGGGCCGGGACCAGAGGCAGACCGCCCTGAAGCGCCTCAATGATCCGTCTGTCTGTTGCGTCGATCATGCTGCCACCCGGAAACCGATGAAAAATTCCTGTAGTTTGGGGAAACGGAGAACTGCAATCCCCGTTTCCAGTTCGATGGCATCGGCGGTGGCCTCGATCCCTTCGGGTGTTTCCGTGGCCAGTACGAACCACATGTTCAGCCGGTGCGTACGCTCATAATTATGCGCGACCTCGGGATGCGCATTGACTTTGGTCACGACCGCTTCGAATTCGTTTGCCGGCACCGCCATGGCGCACAGGCAGAACGCGCCACCCATTGCAGCTGCGTCAAAAAAGGGACCAAAACGGGTGATCATGCGATCCGCTTTCATCCGGGCCAGCCGCGTCAGCAGATCGTTCTCCGAGATACCCAGATCCTGCGCGACGGCTGCGTAGGGATGCGCCGTCAGAGGCAGATCTTCCTGCATGCGGTTGAGAATGGCGCGATCGGTTGCATCTATCTGGGTCATGCGACGACCTCTTTCGGTTTGATCAGTGCCCCGGTCTGTTTGAAGCAGCGGGTGGAAAACAGCACTTTGTGCGGCACATTCGCCAGTTCCGGCAGGTTCGCGGCACCGGCCAGCACGTCGTGTGCTTCGGGGCGGGACCTTGCGTGAATCATGCAATAGAGGCGGTAGGGCCAGACGCCCTCGATCGGGCGACGCTCGTAACACAAGGTCACGCCGCGATGCGCGGCAAGGGCGGGCCCGGCCTGATCGATCTGATCAGAGGGAAGGTCCCAGACCACCATCGCGTTGGCGGACCATCCCAGCGCCCGGTGCCGTACGATGACGCCGAGGCGCGAGAGGATTCCAGCCGTGTGAAGACACCGTATCCGGTCCATCAGCTCTGCGGCGTCGCGCCCCATGGAACGGGCCAGCGCGGCATATGGGTCAGAAACCAGCGGCAGACCAGAGCTCAGGGCCTGCAGCAGCGCGCGGTCGCCGGTTTGCATGACGGATCGGTCTACCTGTCTGGGGCCGGGAACGGTTTGGGCGTTGCCGGACATGCGAAATCCCAAATCCACGTTGAACGGGCGTACAAGCCGCAGGTCCAGAACGTCCAACCCGGTTCGTTCGTGAATCCGCGCCAGCGTGTCCTCCACATGCGAGCGATCCGGGCCGGTCGCGACAAACCAGAGATTCCAGTCATTTTCGCGCTGATAGTTGTGGTTCACACCCGGTTCCGCATCGATCAGTGCTGCGACCTCTTCCAACCGCTCTTCGGGTGCCGATACGGCGGCCAGGGTGCTGGCCGACACCGTGCCCGGGGCGATGGTCGCGCCGACGCGGGTGATACGTCCGGTCGCACGCATCCGGGCGAGGCGGTCGATCACGTCTGCCTCGCTCAGGTCCAGCGCATCGGCGAGCACCTGAAAGGGGCGGTCGGTTATCGGGAAATCGCGTTGAAAATCATCCAGAAGGCGACGGTTGATGGGATCGGTGATATGTTTCATCGCCTCAGAGCCCCGTTCTGTGCGCGCGCGCGGTGAAGAAGATGCCCGACGGGCTGTCCGCCTCGATTTCGCGCAGTTTTTCAAAGTTTTGCGTGTCGTAGATCATGACCTTGTTGGCATCGCGCACGCTGATCCAGACTTCATGCCCACGTGGGGTGAACTCCATATGCAGCACGGCCGGGCCGGGCTTGAATTCGTGAATGACCTCTTTGCTGACGCTGTCGATCACCTGGATGGTGTCATTCAGCGGATGGGCGAAATTCACCCACACCTGCCGCCCATCGGGCCGCGCCATGGCAAAGACCGGCTGGCCGTGGGTTTTGGTGCGCCCCGTCTCGGTCAGCGTATCGGCATCGACCCACAGAACCTCGTGATGGCCCACGGCGGGCAGCACAAATTCGCGCCCTGTCAGAGCCCAGCCTTCCAGGTGGGGCATTTTGTAGACCGGCATTTCCTCTTGTCCGCGCCCGTAGTCGGGCAGGACGCGAATGGGCTCGGGCGTTTCGTCCCAGAGGTCCAGCGCGGTCAGGCCATCTTCGCCAAACAGACCGGTGATATAGGTGCGGCCATTGGCGGTGATGAGCGCGTCATATGGGTTTTTGCCCATGTCGGTGATTTTGGTGATTTCGGGCGTGCCTGTGTCAAAGTCGGCGATCCATGTCTCGCCCGTGTCCCACATGGTGAACACAAAGCGACGGCCCGGTGCATCGACCAGACCGATGGTTTTGCTGTCGGTGGGAAGATCGGCGACCATCTCGAGCGTATCGGCATCGAAGACGCGCACGCCGCCGGGTTCGTAGTTCGATACGGCGACCAGTTTGCCATCGTCCGAGATCGCGCCGCCGATGGCATTGCCCGCCTGAATGACGCGATTGACAATGGTGCGCGTGACGATATCGACCTTGGTCAGCCCCCCGTCACGTCCGAACACATATGCAAACCGCTGATCCGGGGAATAGACCAGCGAGGCATGGGACAGATCGCCCAGCCCCTCGATCCGAGCCAGCGCCGCACGGTCGGATTGATCCACCAGCAGGACAGAGCCCTTGGCCCGTTCAATGACAAGGCCAAGATCTCCGGTGGCAGTGGGTTCCGCCTGCGCTGCAGTCATCATCAGGGTTGCGGCGAGACCAAGGATGAGATGTTTCATTGTGCCTCCGGTTGCAGCAGGTAGCGCGCGATCCACTCGGCCTCTTCCTGAGAGATCAGGGGCCGCCAGGGCGGCATTGCGGTGTCGGGGATGCCGTCAAGAATAACGCCGGACAGGACGTCCGGGTCGTAGTGATCCAGGGTGTGTGCCCGCAGGTCCGGGCCAAGGCCACCCTTGAGCGAGAGACCGTGGCAGGAGCCGCAATCCTGATGGACCAGCCGTTTCAGGGTATCGGGATCCAGCGTGTCGGCCGCAAAGGCCGATGTCGCCAGCACAACGGCAGTGGTCAGAACGGCCCGCGCCGCCCAGCCGGAACGCCCCACGGCGTTTGCGGTTGAGGCGGCACGCAATCCAAGATGTCTGTGTGTGAGACTAGCCATGGGCCTGCTCCAGAATCGCGGTGACGGGGTGTTCGGCATAGAGCGAGACAACCTGTCCGATGATGAACAATGTCGGGGCCTGCAATTTGGCGTCGCGCACGTCAGTTGCGAGCCGGTCGAGGCGCGAGACGAGGCGACGCTCGTTGGTCGTGGTGGCTTTGCTGACCGCCAGAACAGGGGTCGAGCCCGGCAGATTCTCGGTCATCAAACCTACGGCAATCTGACCGATATTGGCGACGCCCATATAGATCACGAGGGTCGATTCAGGATCGGCCAGCCGCTTCCAGTCCAGGTCCAGAACGCGGTCCGCCTGCCGGTGGCCGGTGACATACTGGACCGAGGTGGCCAGCCCGCGATGGGTCAGGGGCACGCCGGTGCAGCAGGATGCGCCTTGTGCCGCGGTGATGCCGGGGGCGTATTCCACGGGGATACCATGGCGCATCAGGAAAGCGGCCTCTTCGGAGCCCCGCCCAAAGATCATCGGGTCCCCGCCTTTGAGGCGCGCAACCGTGTGACCGGCCCGGGCTTCTTCCCAGAGTATCTCGTTGATCCGCTCTTGCGGAACCGTATGGCATTTCGGAGCCTTGCCCACGGGGATCAGCCGGGCGCCATCCGCGTGCATAGCCAATATCTCGTCCGAGACGAGACGGTCATAGACCACGACGTCCGCAGCGCGCAGCATGCGCAGGGCGCGCAGGGTCATCAACTCGGGATCGCCCGGCCCGGAACCGATTAGAAAAACCTTACCGCTCATGAGAAAACCCGTTTGTTCTGAAAGTTTTCGGAACCCGGTTTTCCGGCAGCTCCTGCACGATACAGGCGTGGCTATTCAACGTTGCTGGGTGAACCGGGCGTGTCATGAGGACAGACTGGCGCAATAAGTATGCGGTCTCCTTGACTAAAGTTAAGGAGCGCGGGAATTGCGCCCGCGCTCCTTTTTCCTGCCTGTAAAGCTGCCTCGGCTCAGGGTTCGACGGTGATCATTCCGATCATGTTCTGGGTCTCCCAATGCGGCCCGCACAGATACTCTTGCGGGCCTGGTGTCAGGAAGGTCAGGTCCACGGATTCTTCGGGAAAAATCCGATCGCTTTCAGGTTCGCTGCCGTCTTTCAGCAGGACGCTGTGGCTGGTGCGTTTGTCCACGTTGATCCAGCGAACCGTGGTTCCGACCGGCACAGTGAGTTCGGCGGGGCAAAACCTGTATTTGTACATCAACACGACGTGCGCATCTTCGACTGCCGCCGACGGTTGGCCGAACACTTCAACATAGCGGTCCTCGGCCTCGGCGCAGAGTTCAGCCGCTTCATCCGCGTGAACCGGCGAGGCCAAAAGCAGCACAATCGCCGGGGCGAGATACTTGGGTTTCATGGTGCATATCTCCCTACCAAAAAGCAGGGGCCGGATAACCCGGCCCCCATCCGCTATTGCTTCACGACATTGATGGCGGCTGTGTCGCCATCCAGTGCCAGGCTGGTGTCCAGCGTGACATGGTGGAACCTGGCATCCGCAAAATCGTCGTGGATCGCAAAGCCAACCGTGTAGGTCTGGCCGGGCTCCAACGGAATGTCGCCGGGTGCGCCCGAGTTCAGAGGACGCGAGAAGACAACCGTCCACATCCCGCCCGCCAGGTTGGCCGAGGCCGCGATCTCGCCATCGTTGACCACACGCTGTTCCAGCAGATACCCGTTCGAGGCGCTGCCGTCCGCGTAAACCCGCATCAGGTCAAGGTACGTGCCGTCGCTCAGGTATTGTGCGATCTCTTCCTCTGCCTTCAGCTTGTCCCAGCCGCCCAGAGCTTTGCCGCGGCGGCCTTTGACCTCAACCTCGGTCCGACTTTCACTGATGTACTTCGTGACAGCGTCCTGTTGGGACATGCGCGCTGCGAAATCTCCGTTTCCGGCGATGACGTCGGCTTCGGGTGCAAAGGGCATATAGGTGTTGTCCGCGTGGCACGACGCCCAGCATCCCACCTGATCGCCCATTTCGATGCCGGTCCCGGTGATCATCATGGCAACCTTGATCTGGTTGTCCGGGTCCATTTTGCCGCCATCGACAAACGGGGCAGGGTTGTGCCCGGCGTCCGGCCATTGCAGACGGATATAGAGGTTCTCATCGTCATGGGCCGCCTGCACGGTTGCGTCGATCACGCCGCGTTTGCCGGGAATGGGCGTGGGCTCGAGATCCCCACCGGCAACAATCTTGTTACCGATCATGTCCAGTTCCTTGGCGTGGCAGGTCGTGCATTTGTCGCCGCCCTTGGTCAGCGGGCGCGCGCCCCCGTGGAACTTGCCGTTCTGTACCCATTCAAACGAGGCCTGGCCGGGGTAGAACAGTTTGAGATCCGCGCTGGAGACCGCGTTCCAGTCGATGTCTGCACCGACATCACTGCCGCCTCCTGCCGGGGTTGCCGACGCTTCGCCTGCGGCATTGGCGCGCTCTTCCGCCACAGCGGCTTCTACCGCGGCCGCAATCTGCGCCTGCACCGCGTCTTGCTGCGCTTTCTTGGCGGCCCTGTCGGCCTCGGCTTCGGCGGCTTCCTTGGCTTCCACGCGGGCTAGACTTGCCATGTATTTGGGTGGGATTGCGCGGATGAAGTCCGGGTTTGGGGCCTCAAGCTCTTCCAGATACTCGTCGCCCGCGCGGTCGCGGAGATCCGAGTGTGCGATCCCCTTGTGGCAGTCGATACAGGTCTGGCCGATTTCCATCGCGTTGAGGTGCTGTTGTCGTGCCCGCGGTTTCTGGAACTCGGGCATCATGGATTCAAAATCGTGGCAGTTGCGGCATTCGCGCGAGTCGTTCGCTTTCATCCGCTCCCATTCGTTCATCGCCAGATGGACGCGTTTGGCCTCGAACTTCTCGGGCGTGCTGATGGACCCCACCGCCTTGCCATAGAGCTCTCGGGTCGCCTTGACCTTGCGGATCATCTTGTGGGTCCAGTCCTTTGGCACATGGCAATCGGAACAGACTGCGCCCACGCCGGAACGGTTCACGTCGTGAATCGTGCCCTTGTATTCCTCGTAGACATAGTCCCGCATCTCGTGGCACGACAAACAGAAGGGTTCTGTGTTGGTGGCTTCCACGACGGTGTTGAATCCGCCCCAGAAGATGATGCCGCCGGCAAAGGCCACGGCAATGCCGGCAACAGGCATTCCCCACAGGAAATACCGGCGCCAGATCGGTTTTTTCTTTTCCGGTTCGGACTGGGTCATATCCAGGCTCCGTTTTGGCTATCTTGTCTGGCCTGGAGTCTCAGGCCGTTGAATTCGGCTGATGGATCACCGGGAAGACCGTTCCCGGACATTGGAGAAAAGGGCGGGCGAGGAGCCCGCCCTTTCCGGTGTTATGAACAAAGCGTCAGGTGACGTGGTTCGACCGGTTGTAGACGTTGAATTTGCCGGTCGGAGCAAACAGACCTTTGATCCGGGCCTTTTCTTCCAACGTTTCAGCGTCGTAGATCACGATCTCACCGTTCGGCTCTTTCGAGTCTCCGAGGTTCCAGTTCGATACCCAGACCTCGGTGCCGTCTGCGTTGAACTCGAAATGCACAGCGGCATTGCCTTCGCGTTCGGTCAGTTGGATCGTTTTCACGATTTCACCGGTCTCTTTCGAGATGACCTGCACCGATTGCTGAATTTCAGGCTCGGGGTGCTTGGTCTGATCCGCCCAGAAGTATTTGGAGTTCGGGTGGGTCCGGATGAACAGGCCCGGTCCGTCGGTTTCGACCTCATAGCAGGTCTTCCACGCTTCGTCCGGGCGACCTTCGGGGTCGTTGCCCCAGACGGTCACGGTGCCCACGCCAAGGTGAGTCGTACCGGCAACGGGACCGCAGTTCGGGTCGATCCAGTTGGCGCCGGGGCCGGGGTGCGGCAGGGCGGCAACGTCGATCATCGACTCAAGCTTGCGGTCTTTGGTGTCGACAACAACCATCTTGTTCGACGCGTTTGCGGCGATCTGGAAGTACCGGCCCGTCGGGTCAAAGAACCCGTCATGCAGGAACTTGGCACTGTCGATCTTGTCGATGCGCAGGTTATCGATGTCGGAATAATCGACCTGCCACATCTGACCCAGCTCTTTCACCGCGACCAGCCAGCTTGGCTCGTTCGGGGTGGTGTAGATCGCAGCCACGCGGCTTTCTTCGACATAATCGCCATCCACGTTTACGCCGCGGGTCGATACGACCTTCAGCGGTTCCATGGTGACGGCGTCGACGATCGCAAAGTGCGGCGGCCAGTACCCGCCACCGATCACGTATTTGCCGTCGCCGGAAATGGCCACGTCACGTGCGTCGTAGGCGATCTTGACTTCCGAGACCAGCATCTTGTCCGGCGTCTGCCAGAGGTCGATCTTGGTCATCTTGCCGTCGCGGCCCATCGTGTACCAGAAGCGGCCCGGGTTCTCCGGCTCGTCCAGCTTGTGGTGTTCGGAGGCCTTGATGACGTGCACGGCATAGCCGGTCGGGATGTGGACCAGAACCTCTTTTGTGTCACCGTCGATGATGGCAACCTTGCCCACGTCACGTTCGATGACGACAAAGAAGTTTTCCCAATTGCGGCCATGCAACGGCTCGGTTGGGTAGTCGGCTTCTTCCACATAGACCTTGCGGGTGGCCTTCATCTGGTCCAGCGACATTTCTGGTGGTTTCGGCGGCTCCATCATGATGTAGGTCGCCATGTCGCGGATCTCGTCCTCGGTCATGATGTCCGAGAAGTTGTTCATACCGCCCTCGGTTCCCCAGGCGATAATCTTTTCAAGACGCTCTTGTCCAAGTTTCAGGGTGCCACCTTCGGTGACCGTGCCGTCGGCTGCGGTTTTCTTCCATTGGGGCTCGAGCCCCTTGCCGGTGGCGCCTTTACGTAGAACGCCGTGGCAACCGGCGCATTGTTCAAAGTAGAGCTGCTTTGAGGCCTCGAAGGCCTCGTCGCTTAATGTTGGCTCTTCGGCAATGGCTGGTGCGGCAACGCTGCCGAGCAGCATCGCCAAACCGACCCCGAAGGCGCGGCCAGTTTTGTTGTAGCTGATTCCAAGTGACATGATCACTCTCCATTTGCGTGGTGAGGCACGGCGGAGACTGAGACATTGCGCGGGCGCTCTCCTTGACCAAAGTCAACGGTGAGGGCCCATTTCCTGTCGAAACAGAGCTATCAGGTCGGAAAAAATCCGCCAAAAAACATGAGTTTAAAAGGCATGTTTGGGTGGGGCTTGATTTTGGTTAAGTAGCGCGCGCGCGTGTGCTGCTAGGTCTTGGGGACGCATTTCCAACCGCCGAGGAGAGCAGGCATGCGGGTCGTTATCAGGCGTATTTTCGGTGAGGGGTTTCGGGTCTTTTTTCTGTCCGCGGGTCTCTACGGAGTATTCGCGGGCGGCGCTTGGGGACTTTGGTTGATGCAGCAAAACGGCCTGGTTGCCTTTGAGGGGATGCCTTACGCAATGGCACCGCCGATGTGGCATGCGCACGAGATGATATTCGGGTATGCCACCGCGGCGTTGGGAGGGTTCTTTCTGACTGCGGTCCCCAACTGGACCGGTGCGCCCGATGCGCGCGCGCGTTTCATCACCATGGCGGCGGTCACGTGGCTCGCCGGACGGGCCGCGATCTGGTTTTCAGCGTCATTGCCCGCCTGGTTTGTCGCCGTTGTGGACCTGGCTTTTGTTCCAATTCTGGCGGCCAAAATCGCCACATTGCTGATCCGCCGTCCAAAACCGCAGAACATGGTTTTCCTGCTTTTGCTCAGCTTCATCTGGGTGGCCAACCTGATGACACATCTGGAATGGAGTGGTGTCACAGACGACACGTTGCAAACCGGTTTGCGGGCCGGTCTGCTGACACTGTGCAGCATGATTGCGATCCTGGGCGGGCGTGTAACGCCGGCCTTTACGCGAAATGCAATGATCCGCGCAGGTCTGGCAGAAGACGAGTGGCCTGTCAGCAGTCCCGCCTTGGAGCGGGTGAGCCTTGGTGCCGCTCTATTGCTGCCGGTTGTCGTTCTGTTGAGTTTCAGCGGCGCACTGGTCGGTAGTCTTGCGGTTTTTCTGGGGGTGGTTCAGGCGGTCCGCCTGTCGCGCTGGCGTGGGGGCTGGGCATTTCAACAGCCCTTGTTGTTTGCATTGCATCTGGCCCTGGCCATGCTGAGCTTTGGTCTTGTCCTTTGGGGGTTGGCTGAGCTGGGCATGGGCAGCGAGGTTGCCGCCCTGCATGTTTTGGGCATCGGGTGCGTTGGTGGCATGACACTGGCCGTCATGAGCCGGGCCGCATTGGGACATAGCGGACGGGAGCTTGTGGCGCCACCGGCGGCAACTCTGGCCTATGGTGCAATGGTTCTTGCGGCCGTGATCCGGTGGCTGGGTTCGGGTCTGGGTGAGGGCTACATGACCGCGATGCTGATCGCTGACACCTTTTGGGTGGTCGCGATGGGCCTTTACCTGATCGCGATGTGGTCAGCGCTGGTGAGCCCCAGAATCGCGCGCACCTGAGGGCCGGTGTCCGCGCTTGTTCATAAGCTGTCGATCAAAGGACGATGGTTCTTGAGGTGCCGCTGGACCATGTTGCGAACCCGAGTTCCCTTGTCGGGGATTTGCCGTGCCGAGACAGGCTTGTGTGCAGGGTTCTCCAGTTCCGGGAACAACGCCAGAATCTCAGCGCGCGCGGCCGCCGGCAGGCTCTTGAGCGCCTGAGGGCCCGTGAACAGACTTTCAGACGGGGCGCCTTCGGCAAACACAATTTCATGGCGGTCAAACAGCATATGGAAATACGTGACCGAGTCCGCCGCCTCCTCGACGGTGACACCCGGCGTGCCGACCAAAGCACGCGCGGGCACCAGAACTTCACTGGCATCGAACATGCGTACGGCGATCGGCGACCGCACCAGCATCCGGTGCTGCGGTGAAACCCGCAGGTCGCGATTCGGCAGATCGCTACCCAGAGCTCCGGCTCGAATGAGGATCGGACGTAGTCTGGGTTTCGCCATGAGGTCAGAGGCTTGCATCTGGCGCGCGCCGATCCAGCGAATACGCTGTGGGCCATGGTCGGCCGTGACAACCCGGTCCCCCACCGACAGTTTCTCGATCCGTCTGGGGCCTTCCGGGGTTTCAATTCGAGTTCCTCGGACAAAACAGGGAACGACCGTATCAACCGGGATGTTCGGCCCGTTGTCTGTTACCGGTCCAAACGTCAGAGTAGTGTTGAGCGGCGGTATGTCGCCGATAAAAGCCAGAAAAAAACCTTGCTCTGACGTGGGAAAGTCGAAATCCCCATCGCCGTTCGCATCCCAGTCCATGACGCCCATTTCGTAAGTGTTGACGCCATCGTTGATCTGGATCGTGTAATCCCAGTCAATCGCTTGCCCCAAATAGGTCTGGGTGGGGTCGTTGGGAACTTCGTTGGTGATATTGTCGCCGTCGATCACCGTACCGTCCGCGCCGTCCGTTATTGTGATCTGACTGTATTGCGTGATCTGAAAAGTCGTTCCTGCAGTGGCAAACGTCACCGCATTGTCTGACAGGTTGGTGTCGGAGCGAAACGCACCATAAATGTTAATCGCCATGTTTACCTCAAACCAATCGTTTCAAAGCGCGCTTTTGATACCGGACGGCAACACGCCTTGTGTCGGGAACTCACCCAAGGTCTTGCGTGCGGCAAATCAGGATTTCAAGGCAAAAGTTTGGCATTTCCATTGAACAGGCGATTGGACCTCAGTTCGTGATTGGCACCGCGCCCGGACAGGTCCGGGTAGGGAACCTACCCAGAAAACATCGGCATGACCTCCATCCCGTATCCGAAAAGACCGAAACGCAGCGAGCTTGACTTTCGTTAAGGCGCTCGGGTCGGCGGCCCGACATGCTCTGTGCACCAGCAAAGCGGCGCAAAGGAGAGCGCAATGCGAGACGTCATGACAAAGAGCATGGCTCGTAACATATTCTATGGCGGGTCAGTGTTCTTCATCCTAATCTTTCTGGCCCTGTCGGCCCATTCCCACCTGTATATCGTCAATTCCGAGAATGCGGCGAAGCTGGATGAGAGTGTGGTCCGGGGCAAACATATCTGGGAAAAACACGCCTGCATCAACTGTCACACGATCCTCGGCGAAGGGGCCTACTACGCCCCCGAGGTCGGCAATGTGATGACCCGGTGGGGCGTCCTGGATGACCCGGAATCGGCCTTTGAGACCCTTAAAGGCTGGATGGAGGCGCAGCCCACCGAAATTCCCGGTCGCCGGCAGATGCCCAATTTCAACCTCAGCGACGAAGAGATCCGCGATCTGGCGAACTTCCTGATCTGGACAGACAATATCGACGCTCAGGACTGGCCGCCCAATGAGGCGGGCTGAGAAGGGAACGGAGAAATGAAGTACGAATCCCAAAAAATCGCCTATGCCTACTTTGCCGTGGCAATGGGCCTGTTCGTGATCCAGGTGCTGGGCGGTCTGCTGGCAGGCTGGATCTATGTGTCACCCAATTTCCTGAGCGAGCTGCTGCCGTTCAACATCGTGCGCATGCTGCACACCAACGCGTTGATCGTCTGGCTGATCCTCGGCTTCTTCGGCGCGGCTTACTTTCTGATCCCGGAAGAAGCTGAACGCGAGATACACTCGACCAAGCTGGCCTATCTGCAGCTTCTGATCCTCGTGGTCGGAACACTGGGCGTGGTTGTGACCTACACCTTCAACCTGTTCGAAGGAAACTGGCTGCTGGGCAAGGAGGGACGCGAGTTCCTTGAGCAGCCCAAATGGGTCAAGGCGGGCATTGTCGTTGCCGCGCTGATCTTCCTCTACAACATCTCGATGACAGTGCTGAAAGGCAAGAAAACCGCGATCAGCAACATCCTGCTTCTGGGTCTCTGGGGTCTGGCGCTGCTGTTCCTGTTTGCCTTCTACAACCCCGGCAACCTGTCCTTGGACAAGCAATACTGGTGGTATGTTGTCCACCTGTGGGTCGAAGGCGTATGGGAACTGATCATGGCCTCGATCCTGGCGTACCTGATGCTCAAGCTGACGGGTGTGGACCGTGAGATCGTCGAGAAATGGCTCTATGTCATTGTCGCTGCTGCCCTGTTCTCGGGCATCCTGGGAACCGGCCACCACTACTACTGGATCGGTACCCCTGCGTACTGGCAGTGGATCGGGTCGATTTTCTCAAGCCTTGAGGTGATCCCGTTCTTCGCGATGATGGCCTTTGCCTTTGTCATGGTCTGGAAGGGACGTCGGGACCATCCCAACAAGGCGGCTTTGTTGTGGTCGCTGGGCTGTGCCACGCTCGCCTTCTTCGGTGCCGGTGTCTGGGGCTTCCTGCACACGCTGCATGGGGTGAACTACTACACCCACGGCACGCAGATCACAGCGGCGCACGGCCACCTGGCCTTCTACGGTGCCTATGTCTGCCTCAACCTGGCGATCTTCAGCTACGCGATGCCGATCCTGAAAAACCGTGATCCGTATAATCAGGTGCTCAACATGGGCTCGTTCTGGCTGATGACCAGCGGCATGGTCTTCATGACCTTCGTGCTGACCTTTGGCGGAACCGTGCAGACGCATATGCAGCGCGTGATCGGTGACTACTTCATGGATGTGCAGGATCAGATCGCGATCTTCTACTGGATGCGCTTTGGCTCTGGTCTGGTCGTGGTTCTTGGAGCGCTGTTGTTCATGTACGCCATCTGGGTGCCCCGGAAAGAGATCATCGAACCGGGTTCAGCTGAAACCCCTGCGGAGTGATGGATATGGACGGCTCCTTGCAAATGGGAACGGGGGCGGCTGACGCCCCCTTCTACCTGGCCCAGGGCGATGAATGCGATGTATTCGCCGCCGCCTATACCAACAACCTGCCGGTCCTGCTGAAGGGGCCGACGGGCTGCGGCAAGACACGTTTTGTGGCCCATATGGCCGCCAGCCTTGGCCGCCCGCTTTATACTGTGGCCTGCCATGATGATCTGGCCGCTGCCGATCTGATCGGTCGTTACCTGCTGAAGGGTGGAGAAACCGTCTGGGTCGATGGCCCCCTGACCCGGGCGGTGCGTGAAGGCGCGATCTGCTACCTTGATGAGGTGGTCGAGGCCCGCAAGGACGTCACCGTCGTGCTGCACCCGCTGACCGATGACCGGCGCATCCTGCCGATCGACCGCACTGGCGAAGAGCTTGAGGCTGCCCCCGGCTTCATGCTGGTGGCCTCGTACAACCCCGGCTACCAGAACATCCTGAAAACCCTGAAACCCTCGACCCGGCAGCGGTTCATCTCGCTGGAGTTTGACTTCCCGTCGCCCGAGATGGAGGCCGAAGTTGTTGCGCAGGAAAGCGGGCTGCCGCTGGACCGCTGCAAACCGCTGATCCGCCTGGCGAACAAGCTGCGCGGGCTCAAGGGGCAGGATCTTGAGGAAGGCGTGTCCACCCGTCTGGTCGTCTATGCCGCGACACTGATCGCTCAGGGCATGTCGACCGACCGCGCCATCCTTGCTGCCATGATCGAACCTCTGACCGATGATGAGGATATCAAACGCGGGCTCCTCGATCTTGTCACGGCCGTCTTTGGGTGAGGCCGTCCGATGGTCAAGATCGATTTCGAGCCATGGGAACCCGAAGAAACGATCGGGAAACTGTGGCACACCCTTGCCAGCCGCCTCGATGCACCCCAGGTGCATGTTGGAGCCGCGGTCGACCTTTCCGAGGTCGCGGGGCGGCTGGCTGTCCTCTTCCGAGGGCTTGGGGGTAGCCCGGGCGTTGAATTGCGCCCGGTCTCACCCGAGGTTTCACGCCACCGACTAGGCTGGCGTCGCCGTCTGGCAACCGAGATTGAGTTGATGCCGCGCGCATCGTTTGATGGCGAGGTTCTGCGCCTGCCCGACAGTCTGGCTATGTTTCCGGCACGCGAGGCCAATGGCGCGCTGTATGTCTGGCTTGCCGCTGCAGCGGCCCACGCCGGACCCCGAATTGACGAAGAAGACCCCCTGCGCGCTGACCTACGCGCGCTGATTGCGGCACAGAGCATGGTTGAGGCGACCTTGGACGACGCCCCCGGCCTGCGCCCGCTTTACACCGAGCTCTGCAAGGGTGTTCTGCATCAACGCGACATCCCCGGCCTGCCGCCCGTCGAGGCAGCAATCGAAGAGCTGATCCGACACAGGCTGGGTGACCCTCAGCCGCTATCGGAAAAAGCTGAACAGCTTCTCACACTGGATGAGGACGTGATCGCCCCGCGTGGTTATCAGCCGATGCGCCCGGTTCCCCTGTGGCCCGAACTGCGTGCGGTTAGCTTTTCCGAACACAACGAGGTCGAAAACCCCGAAACCGAAGGTCCACCTGAAGAATCCACCGAAAAAACCCACCGGGCGCGTCGCCGCAAGTCGGATCAGGCCGAGCGCAGCGACAGTTTCATCCTGCACAAGTTCGAAGCGATCCTCAGCTGGGCCGAGTTCCTGAATATCAACCGTCGCATCGACGATGACGATCCCGACAATGCCAAGAAAGCAGCTGATGATCAGGAAGAGATCGGCCTTGGGCAAATCTCAAAAGCTCCGCCGACCAAACTGAAACTGCATCTGGACCTTGCACCTGAGGATGTGAATCGCGAACGCCTGTCAGGACGCATCCTCTATCCAGAATGGGACGTGCGGACGGGGCAATACCTGCCCGACCACGTGAACGTTCTGCTCTCGGATGCCGATATCCGCGACGATGCCGCTGCGTTTGGCAAGGACCCTGCAACCGCCCGCCGCATTCGCGCTGTCAAACGTCAGTTCGAAGCGCTGCGCCCGGGCCGTGTGATGACGCGCGGTCATCTGGATGGCGACCAACTGGATATCGAGGCCGCCGTTCGGGCTCAGGTTGACCGCAGCGCCAATGGTGAGGGGACCGAACGTATCTGGCAGCAATCCCGCCCCGAGGCGCGCGATCTGGCGGTCTCGATCCTGCTGGATGTCAGCCGCTCGACTGAAAGCGCCGTAACAGGCCGTGCGGTGATCGACATTGAGCGCGAGGCGCTGGCTGCACTTGCCTGGGGTCTAAACGCCTGCGGAGATGATTTCGCGATCCACGCCTTCAGTTCGCTGAAGCGCCAGCGCGTCTATGTGCAGCGCTGCAAACGGTTCGATGAACCGATGGGCGGATTGGTCGAGCAACGCATCGCCTCGCTGCGCCCCGGCCACTACACACGGCTTGGCGCGGCCATCCGTCATTGTTCAACTGATCTGTCCACCCAATCGCGCAAACGCCGGTTGCTTCTGGTCATAACCGACGGAAAACCCAACGATCTGGACCACTACGAAGGCCGCCACGGCATCGAAGACACCTGTATGGCAGTCCGCGAGGCGCGCCGGGCCGGGCAATCGGTCTTTGGCGTCACCATCGACAAAACCGGCAAAAGCTGGTTCCCGCGTATGTTCGGTCAAGGTGGATTCTCCGTCATCCCCGACCCTCAACGTCTGACCATGGCGCTGCCGCAAATCTACCGCCAACTCGTCGGCGCATGAGCGAAGTGTCCCACATCGACGAACTGCCGGGCGAGTTGCTGATGTGGGTGCTCATCATCTCGGAACTGCTGGTCTTCGGCGCGGGTCTGATCGCCTTCATGGCTGTCCGTCTCACCGATCCCGCAGGTTTTGCCGAAGCGCAATCGCACCTTTTTCGAACGGGCGCCGCACTCAATACTGCGGTTCTGGTCACTTCGGGGTTTCTTGCGGCGCAGGCTCTTCACTGGCGTCGCGCAACCCGACGCATTGCGGCCCGCCGGGCGCTGATAGGAGCGGCGCTTTTGGGCATTGTGTTTCTGATCATCAAAGGTGCGGAATACATCGGCAAAGCAGAGCAGGGTATCACCTACGAGACGCATCCGTTTTTCATGTTCTACTATTTACTGACCGGCTTTCACGCGGCGCATGTGCTGGCAGGCGTCGGGATATTGTTGCTGGTTGCCTGGAAGGATTCACCCCGAAACATCGAAGCCGGCGCGCAGTTCTGGCACATGGTCGATCTGGTCTGGATCATGCTGTTTCCCGTTATCTATTTGCTGGGGTGACCAACGTGCAGGACAAGTCATTTCACTTCAAAGTCACGTCTGAGCGCATTGTTTTTGCGTGGTTTATCCTGTTGGTCTTGAGCTTTTTATCGGCCGTTTTGACAATGCTCCCCGTTCCGTCCGAAGTCGGCGCCGGCGGCGTCCTGTTTCTGGCCCTTGTCAAAGCACGGATAATCCTGGCGCGGTATCTCGATCTCGACACATGTCCGGGCTGGCTGGCGGGGTTTACCCTGGTCTTGTCCGCCTTCGCAGCAATTGTGTTTGGCCTCTATCTGATTTGATGGTTTTCCGCGTAAAAAAACCGCCGCTGAAAGCGCGGCGGTTTCTCGGGCCGGTGTGCAACACGGCTCAGGTTATTGTGCAGCCATCGGCATCCGCGCGATCTGGCAGCGCTGCCACAGGGTCGACAAAGCGCCGACCAGGTGGTCGATGTCCTCGTCGGTATGAACGGGTGACGGTGTGATCCGCAGACGCTCGGTG
Source organism: Ruegeria sp. AJ12 (assembly GCF_056536245.1). Classification (NCBI taxonomy): domain Bacteria; kingdom Pseudomonadati; phylum Pseudomonadota; class Alphaproteobacteria; order Rhodobacterales; family Roseobacteraceae; genus Ruegeria; species Ruegeria sp. AJ12. Next base: position 2,540,257 of record NZ_JBQFJJ010000001.1, on the reverse strand, counting down.
CCTTTGGGAACCGTAGGGTAATTGATCGGCTGGATGTAGATTCCAAATTCCTCCAAAAGCGTGTCGGAGATGAATTTGCACTTCACCGGATCGCCCACCATCACCGGAATGATATGGCTGGGGTTGGGCAGGTGAGGAATACCTTCGGCGTCCAGCCTGTCCCGAACTTGGTCCACACGGGCTTTCTGCAGATCGCGTTCGATGCCGGACTGTTTGAGATGGCGGATCGAAGCGGCCGCACCGGCGGCGATCGCCGGGGGCAGGGCGGTCGTAAAGATGAACCCGCTCGCAAAGCTGCGCACGAAATCGCAGAGTGCTGCCGAGGCTGCGATATAGCCGCCTACCACGCCAAATGCTTTGCCCAGCGTGCCTTCGATCACGGTCAGGCGATCCATCAGGCCTTCGCGCTCGGCGATACCGCCGCCGCGCGGACCGTATAGACCAACGGCGTGGACCTCATCCAGATAAGTCATGGCACCGTATTTGTCGGCCAAATCACAGATTTCCCTGATTGGGGCGATGTCGCCGTCCATCGAATAGACCGACTCGAATGCGATCATCTTGGGCGCATCCGGATCGGCGGCAGCAAGTTTCACCTCAAGGTCGTCGAGATCGTTGTGCTTCCAGATCACCTTTTGCGCGCGCGAGTGGCGAATGCCTTCGATCATCGACGCGTGGTTCAACGAGTCCGAGAACACGATCAGTCCGGGGATCTTTGCCGCAAGCGTTCCCAGGGCCGCCCAGTTGGACACGTAGCCCGAGGTGAACAGCAGAGCGTCCTCTTTCCCGTGCAGATCGGCCAGTTCGGCTTCGAGCAACACGTGATCGTGCGTTGTGCCTGAAATATTGCGCGTTCCGCCCGCGCCTGCACCGCACCGGTCAAGCGCATCGTGCATGGCGCCGATGACCGAGGGATGCTGTCCCATGCCAAGATAGTCGTTCGAACACCAAATTCTCACGTCGCGCTGCGTCTGCCCATCGGTTTGGCGCGCATTCGGAAACGCTCCGCAACGCCGCTGCAGGTCGATGAAGACGCGGTAGTTGCCCTCATCCCGCAACGCATCCAGGCTCTGGGTAAAAAATCGCTCGTAGTCCATCTTGTGTACTCCCGGGAATACTGGCTTTGCGGCGAGGTTAGGCGTTACGGCCGTCACAGGACATGACTATTGTCAAGTTCCCAGACGGGAAAAAGGGTGGTGCGTTCGGGGATCGTTTGGCATAGCCTGACTTGGGATGGATATGTCGGTTGCACAGACCGACAGGGGACAGGGGGTGCCTTTGTGGCGCATGAACATCAAAAAGCGATCGCACGTCAGTCACTCTTGCTCAAGAGCCTGCCGGAACAGCACGTGGACACATTGCTGAGCCATGCGATCTGGCGGGAATACCAGCGCGGCGAGACGATTTTCCTGCAGGAAGAAAAGGCGCAGGCGGTTCATGTGGTTCTGGCCGGTTGGGTCAAGCTGTTTCGCATGTCCCCATCCGGCGCGGAGGCCGTGGTCAGCGTCTTTACCCGGGGCGAAAGCTTTGGCGAGGCCGTTGCGCTACGCAACGTGCCCTATCCGGTCTCGGCCGAAGCCGTGTCCACCTGCGAGTTGATGCACATTCCGATCCCGGTCCTGATTTCCCTGATGAAAGAAGATCCCGAAATCGGCATTTCGATTCTGGCGGCGACGTTTGCGCATCTGCACTCGCTGGTTTCGCAGTTGGAGCAGTTGAAGGCGCAGACCGGTGCACAACGGGTTGCGGAATTCCTGCTCAACCTGTGTGACTGCGACACAGGCGGCTGCGAGGTGGTTCTGCCTTATGACAAAATGCTGATTGCCGGGCGTCTGGGAATGAAACCAGAAAGCCTGAGCCGCGCGTTTTCCCGCCTCAAAACCGTTGGTGTGAAGATCAATCGCAACCACGCGGAGATTTCGGACATCGCGGTATTGCGGGACTACTCCATAAGCGATCCGGCTGAGACCTGATCGCGGGCCATTGGGCAAAATAAGAGGCTTTGCAACACCGTAGCCTTGACGGTTACCCGTTTGCTGTGGTGGCGTACGGTGTGACCGCGCGGGTCGCGGTAACCTACAGGCACGCCATGGCCGGTCAGTCAAGCAACGAAGCAGTGTTCCTGAGCGGCAGCTTGATGCGCCACGTGACACGCATGTCACTGACCACCAGTATCGGTCTGATGGCAATCTTCGCCGTCGATTTTGTCGACATGGTTTTCATTTCCATGCTGGGCAACGATGCGCTGGCGGCAGCGGTTGGGTACGCGGGCACGCTGCTGTTTTTCACCAACGCGATCAATATCGGATTATCGATTGCCGCCGGCGCGCTTGTCGCGCGTGAACTGGGCGCGGGCAGGCCGGATCAGGCCCGGCACTATGCCTCCAGCGTCGCGGTTCTGGGTTTGATTGTCGGGTTGATCACACCTGCGCTTGTGATGCTGAACCTGGGTTTTCTGCTGTCCCTGCTGGGTGCTGAAGGCGAGGTTTTGCGGCTGGCCATGCGGTATGTTTCGATCATCCTGCCAACTATGTGGGTCATGTCGATCGCGATGGTGGCCATGGCCGTTTTGCGCGCGCATGGCGATGCGCGCAGAGCGATGCTGGCAACGATCTACGGCGGTGTGGTGAATGCCGTTCTTGATCCGATCCTCATCTTTGGCGTTGGACTGGGGCTGGACGGTGCGGCGCTGGCGTCGGTTCTGGCGCGGCTGTGCATTTTGGCGACGACGCTGTGGCCGGCGGTTCGGGTGCATCTCGGCTTTGCACGTCCGTCGCTGAGACAGGTAGCGCGCGATCTGCGCCCGGTGCGCGCCATCGCGATCCCGGCCGTTCTGACAAATGTCGCCACTCCCATCGGCAACGCAATCGTGGTGCGCGAGATCGCCGAATACGGAACCGACGCTGTTGCGGGAATGGCTGTCATCGGACGGCTGTTACCCGTCGCGTTTTCGGTGATCTTTGCGCTCTCGGGTGCAATCGGGCCGATCATCGGGCAGAATTTCGGTGCCGAAAAGTTTGATCGGGTCCGGGACGCCTTTTTCGCCGGGATCAAGTTCACCGCCGTTTACGTGCTGGGCATGGCCACCATCCTGTTCCTGCTGCGTGCGCCCATCGCGGATCTGTTCGCAGCCCAGGGGGAAACCCGCATTCTGATCTACCTGTTCTGCGGCCCGCTGGCCCTGGCGGCCTTTTTTAACGGAGTTATCTTCGTTGCAAATGCCAGCTTCAACAACCTGGGGCATCCGGTTTACTCGACATGGATCAACTGGGGCCGTCACACCCTTGGCACCTGGGTGTTTGCGTCCATCGGGTCTTATCTGGCGGGGGCCTCGGGCGTGTTATTGGGACAGGCCTTTGGCGGCGTTATTTTTGCAGGGGTCAGTTGGATCATGGTCGAGCGCGTCGTCTCACATCTGAAACGGTCACAAGATATCGAGCCGTTCGCGGATCAGAACCGGCTTCATTCCCTGTTTGGCCGCCGCGGGTGGTGACCCGAAATCAGTTTCCCTGATTGCGGGCTTGCAGCCGCTCCAGATTTACCACCGTTGACAGCATCAGCCGGTCATGGCTCCAGTCATGCGTTTGCTGCAGCGCAGCCGAACCCAGCGCCAGCAGTGTGGCAAAAGTCAGCGTAAGCCCCAGAAACACAACCGGCAGAGGCGTGGAAACTGACGGGGCATCGGTCAGGGCAATCACACGCTGTCGCAGCACCCGCTTGGCTTTGCCGCCGGTGACCAGAGCGACGTTCAGAACGCGCGGGCGTCCCATCGAGACGGTGCGGGCGCAATAATCCAGCAGGCAAGTTGTATAGTCCCGCGCATCAATCCGTTTTCGGGCCACCACGGACTGGTCGCAGGCCAGTTCGCGCAAGCGACCGAACTGATACTTGAGCATCAAATAGGCAGGGTTCCAGAACAGCAATGGTCTGAGAAGTTCAAAACCAATCTCCCATTCCACGTCGCCGGCACGGATGTGCTGGAATTCATGGGCCAGCGCGAACCGCAACTCGCGTGGCGTGTCCAGAAGATGGCTGGGCAGAACCACATGGCGGCGACGTAGACCTCGGACCGCAAACGGGACCGAGATGCGGTCTGACAACCGGATGTCCACCTTGTCCGAATGCCGCCAGAGAAAGCTGGAATTGACCGTTTGCCGGATCGCAAGAGCATCCCGCAGGGTGCGGGCCGCAAACAGACAAGCGACAACCGCCAACAGGACCAGTATCACCGTCACGACGGCATATTGCCCGGACAATACAAGGTCGACCCATCGCTCCCTCGTGTTCAGCAAAGCCTCGAACTGCGTGGCCGGCATTGCAATATCGCCGCGCAGATAAGCCGCCACCGCGATATCGCCCAGCGCGACGCCACGGTTGGGCCACGCGAGCGCGGCGAGTGCGGATACTCCGAGGGCGAGCAGGGGGCTGATCAACACGCAAAGACACAGGGCTTTCAGCGTGCGAAGTTGCGCCACAAAGCCATGGCGCAGGGATGTGCGGGCCAGCGCGGCGCGTGCGACCAGCCAGATCACCGCTGACAGGCCCATTACAATGTTCAATTCGAGATACGCATCGAGAACCGGTTTAACCGCTGTCATTTTGCAGTCTCCTCTCTACCAGTGCCCGAATTTCCTCAAGATCATCCTCACTCAGCCCCGCGTCGTCCACCAATCGCGCCACCAGCGTGGCGGGCGTGTCATCGAACAACGTGCGGGACAGGTTCTGAAGCGATCGTGCCTGATACCTGTCTTTTTCGAGAAGGGGCCGATAGATCAGCGTCTTTCCGTCCTTGCGGCTGTCGACAAAACCCTTTTCGTCGAGAATCCGCAGGATCGTGGCGCCGGATGTATAGGCCAGGTTGCGTTCTGGTGGCAGGCGATCAAGGACGTCACGAACCGAGCCCTGACCCAGCGCCCAGAGTTCGTTCATGAACTCGAGCTCAACCTCGGTCAGCAGATTTGTCGTTTTTTTCTTACGCATCGGTTTTTGTGTCGCCATTTTGGTTAGTATGCCCGCTAAACAAGCATCCTTTCACGGTTACGCAAAGCCTAAACTTTCCAGAAAACAAAAACGCCCCAGCCGATTGAGAGGAAAAGCGGGGTCCAGATCGGCTGCCCGACAAGGCCAAGCCAGGCCAGGAAGATGTAGACCGACCCCAGCAGGGTGATGAACAAGCGGTCGCCCAATGTTGTGGTCAGACCCAGTACACCGCGCCGTTCGATCCCGTCCCGAAACCGGGTGACTTCCAGAATGCCAATTAGGGCAATGGCCGAGAAAATCCCGATAAACACGGCAAGCGTGGCCGGCGTCCACGCCATCCAGAAGTCCGGCCACAGCGGAGCGGTCCAGGAAAACCCTTTGTCATCTTCCTGTCCGACATTGCCCCAACCGGCTGTGGCCTGCGCCATTGCAGAGGAGGGGATGAGAAGCGGAAGAGTGTATAGAAGCTTTTGCATTTCGAACCTCATACACGTCCCATCGCGAAGCCGCGCGCGATGTAGTTGCGGACAAACCAGATGACGATGGCGCCGGGGATGATGGTCAGCGTGCCGGCAGCGGCCAGCAGACCCAGTTCATACCCCGCGCTGGAGGCGGTGCGGGTCATGACAGCGGCAATGGGCTTGGCCTCGACCGCCGTCAGGGTTTTGGCCAACAGCATTTCCACCCATGAGAACATGAAGCAGAAAAACGCCGCCACACCCACACCCGCTTTGATGTTCGGCAGGAAGATGGTCACGAAGAAGCGCGGGAAGGAATAGCCGTCCACGTATGCGGTTTCGTCCAGTTCCTTGGGAATGCCCCGCATGAAGCCTTCCAGAATCCACACCGCCAGCGGCACGTTGAACAGCGTATGCGCCAGTGCCACGGCCAGATAGGTGTCGAACAGGTGGATCGACGAATAGAGCTGAAAGAATGGCAGAGCAAAAACCGCCGCCGGGGCCATCCGGTTGGTCAGCAGCCAGAAGAACAACTGCTTGTCGCCCAGAAAGCGGTAGCGCGAGAACGCATAAGCCGCAGGCAGGGCAACGCAAACGGAAAGCACCGTGTTCATCGTCACATAGATGATCGAGTTGATGTAACCCCAGTACCAGGTCGGATCGGTGAAGATGGTGATGTAATTCTCCAGCGTAAAGGTCTGGGGAAACAGGGAAAAGCCCGACAGAATCTCGTTCGTGGTCTTGAAAGACATCGCCACCAGCCAGTAGATCGGCAGCATCAGGAAGGCGATATAGAGGATCGGGATAAGGGACCGCTTCTTCATTGCGTGTCATCCTTTGTCATCAGAGTGTAGAAGACCCAGCTGACCAGTAGCGTGATGGCGAAATAGATCAGGCTCATCGCCGCCGCCGGGCCAAGGTCGAACTGTCCCAGCGCGATCTTCACAAGGTCGATCGACAGCAGGGTGGTCGAGTTGCCGGGGCCGCCGCCGGTCAGAACGAAGGGCTCGGTGTAGATGTTGAAACTGTCCATGAACCGCAGCAGGATTGCGATGGTCAGAACCGTCTTCATCTTTGGCAACTGGATATAGCGGAATACGGACCACGGGCTTGCACCGTCGATCTTGGCGGCCTGATAATAGGCGTCCGGGATCGACACGAGGCCCGCATAGCACAGCAGCACCACCAGCGAGGTCCAGTGCCAGACATCCATGACGATGACCGTGATCCAGGCCGACAGCGGCTGTTGCGTCATGTCATAGTTGATGCCCAGAACGTCATTCAGGAAGTAGCCCATGAGGCCGATCTTGGGCAGGGTGAAGATGTTCCACATCGATCCCACCACGTTCCACGGGATCAGCATCGGCAGGGCCATCAGCACCAGACAGACCGGCACCCAGAAGCCTTTGCGCGGCATCGACAGGGCGACGATAATGCCCAGAGGCACTTCGATGATCAGGATCATGAAGGTAAACAGGAACTGCCGCCCCAGTGCCGCCTGAAACCGGTCGGACCTCAGGATCTGTTCGAACCACCCAAGCCCTTCCCAGAAGAACTGGTTGTTGCCAAAGGTTTCCTGCACCGAGTAGTTGACCACTGTCATCATCGGCACCAGCGCGTTGAACGCAACCAGTGCCAGCACCGGCAGGACAAAGAACCATGCTTTTTGGTTTTCTGTTCTCATCTGCTGCGCTCCTCGGTTGCGATCCAGCCGTCGCGATACACGCGCGATTGTTCTGGTTTGAACTGCAGAAAGACCTTTGATCCCGGTTCTGGTGCGCCATGTTCGGTCACAGCCTTGAGGGCGGTATTGCCGACCATTGCGCTGACCACATAGTGGCGGCCAATGTCTGACACCTTGGTGACCTGCGCCGGAATGCCCGTGTCGCCAAAGCCCACATATTCCGGGCGGATGCCCAGATCGGTTTTGCCGCCGTCGCCGTGGGTTGGGCCTTCCAGCGCAACCTCGTGCCCTTCAAAGATGGCGCGGTCGCCTTTGGCCTCGCAGGGCAGAACGTTCATGCCGGGCGAGCCGATGAAATGGCCGACAAATGTGTGCTGAGGACGTTCGAACAATTCGACCGGCGTGCCGATCTGTACGACTTCGCCTTCCTGCATCACCACGACCTCATCGGCAAAAGTCAGTGCTTCGGTCTGGTCGTGGGTCACGTAGATCATTGTCGCTTTGACCCGCTGGTGCAGTTCTTTGAGCTTTGATCGCAGCTTCCACTTGAGATGCGGGTCGATCACCGTCAGCGGCTCATCAAACATCACCGCGTTCACGTCATCGCGCACCAGACCGCGGCCCATCGAGATTTTCTGCTTGTTGTCCGGGCTCAGACCTGCCGCTCTGGTACCCAGCATGTCTGTCACATCCAGCATCTCGGCGATCTCATCAACGCGGCGCTTGATCGTGGCGGCATCAACCCCCCGGTTCTTCAGCGGAAAGGCCAGGTTTTCGCCGACGGTCATCGTGTCGTAGATGACCGGGAACTGGAATACCTGCGCGATGTTGCGCTGATCTGGGGTCAGGGCGGTCACATCGCGATCATCGAACAGGATCTTCCCTTCGGACGGCGTCAACAGACCCGAGATGATGTTCAGCAGCGTGGACTTGCCACACCCTGACGGCCCCAACAGTGCGTACGCCCCGCCATCGCGCCAGGTCACGTCGATTTCCTTCAGCGCATAGTCTTCGGGCTCCTTGGGCGTCGGGAAATAGCTGTGGCGAAGGTTTGAAAGCTTGATCTGTGCCATGTCAGGCCACCCTTTTGCCGTCTTGGCCGAAATACCGGCAATGGGCCGGGTTCATGTAGAAACTGTGATCTTCGCCTACTTGGTATGGATGCACACCAGCGGCCAGAGACACCCAGTCATCGGAACCGTGCCGAAAATGCGCGCTGGAATCCGAACCGGAAAGCTCGGTCACGATTACGCGGCCTGTCAGTTCGACATCGGCTTCCGAGGTGCGAAATGGCGTCACCCGATGCGGGCGAACCGCGACCATATAATCCCCATCAGCCAAGTCAGAGACCTGCCAGCCACCACCCCCGGCCAATTGCGCCTGCGTGCCTGAGACAGTGATGCGCGCCACATTGATCGGTGGGTCCGAGAAGACCCGCGCTGCGGCAATGTTTTCAGGGTTCCGATAAATGTCGGCGGTGGGGCCGAACTGGGTGACGCGACCATCTTCCATCAGCGTGGTTTGACCGCCAAGCAGCAACGCTTCTTCGGGTTCCGACGTCGCGTAAACCACGACAGCCCCGCGCCCGGCAAACAGATCGGGCAGTTGCTCGCGCAGTTCTTCGCGCAGCTTGTAATCAAGGTTGGCCAGCGGTTCATCGAGGAACACGGCGCGGCTCTCTTTCGCAATAGCCCGGGCCAGCGCGGTGCGTTGTTGTTGTCCACCCGACAACTCATGCGGGCGACGGTTCAGCATCGGGCGCAATTGCAGCAGGTCTGCGGCCTCTTCCACACGGCCTTCGATTTCGGATTGCGCCATGCCGGCCACACGCAGCGGCGAGGCGATGTTGTCGAAAACGGTCATGTGCGGATAGTTCACAAAGAACTGGTGCACGAGGCTGATTTTGCGCTTTTGCGTGTTCAGCCGCGTCACGTCCTGCCCATCCATCAGGACCTTGCCCGAGGCGATGGGGTCGAGCCCGGCCATCATCTTGATCAGAGAAGTCTTGCCCGATCCGGTCGCGCCCAGCAGCACATTGAAGTGACCCGTGTGCAAAGTCAGGGATGTGGGTTTGATATGGATGACGTTGCCGACCCGTTTGGTCGCGTCTTGTAATTCGATCATGTCCGTGGGTTCCGATCCCGCAGCGCCAGGCGCTGTTATTGGTCTTGGGTGGGGATGCCTAAGGCGGCATCCCCTGTTTTTGTGGCTTACTGGGACTGCCAGCGCTGAACCAGTTCGTCGTAGTTGACGGTCTGGCCCTGTGGCTTTTCGTTCTCCAGCTTGGCTTTGGGCGAGCCCGGCTTTTCAAGCCAGAAGGCAGCGTCCTGCGGTTCGTTCAGGCGCGGGCCACAGCCACCGTAGACACCGGCGCTTTCATCTGCGGCCTGCATCCGGGCCATGGTGATGTCCATCTCTTCGGCCAGACGGTCCATCGCCTCTTGCGGAGTGAAGGCACCCGAGTTCACATCACCGATCTGCTGCCACCAGATCTGGGCCAGCTTGGGATAGTCCGGCACGTTGATGCCGGTCGGCGACCATGCCACACGATCAGGCGAGCGATAGAACTCGACCAGACCCCCCAGCTTGGGTGCGCGTTCGGTGAACGACTCGTGATTGACCGAGCTATCGCGGATGAAGGTGAGACCCACATGGGACTTCTTCACATCAACCGTCTTGGACGTCACGAACTGAGCATAAAGCCAGGCCGCCTGAGCACGATCCGAGGGGGTCGATTTCAGGAAGGTCCAGGACCCCACGTCCTGATAGCCGACCTTCTGGCCGTCTTCCCAGTAGGGGCCATGCGGGCTGGGCGCCATCCGCCACAGCGGCGTGCCTTCGTCATCCACGGTATTGTTGCCTTCGGACTTCGGCTTCACCATGTCGGCGGTAAAGGCGGTGTACCAGAAGATCTGCTGGGCCACGTTGCCTTGGCTGAGTGCTGGCAGCGACTGGTAGAAGTCATAGGACGCAGCCCCCGGCGGCGCATAGTTCCGCAGCCACTCATCCCACTTGCGGATCGCATAGACCGCAGCCGGACCATTTGCAGCACCCCCGCGTGACACCGAAGCGCCGACCGGGTTACAGGTGCCCGCTTCCATGCGGATGCCCCATTCATCAACCGGGACGCCGTTTGGCTCACCCACATCACCGGCGCCCGCCATCGAGAGCCATGCGTCGGTCATACGCCAGCCCAGGTCGGGTGCGCGCTTGCCGTAGTCCATGTGGCCATAGATCGCGACACCATCAACTTCCTTCACGTCGTTGGTGAAGAACTCGGCGATGTCTTCATAGGCCGACCAGTTGACCGGGACACCCAGATCATAGCCGTATTTCTCTTTGAACGCGGCCTTGTTGTCCTCGTCATCGAACCAGTCCTTGCGGAACCAATAGAGGTTCGCAAACTGCTGGTCGGGCAGTTGATACAGGTTACCGTCCGGACCGGTGGTGAACTGAATGCCCATGAAGTCATCCAGGTCCAGTGTCGGCGACGTGGTCGCGGACCAGTCACCGCCCATCTGCTCGGTCAGGTTATAGGCCAGCTGCAGGCGCGAGTGCGTACCGATCAGGTCGCTGTCGTTGACATAGCCGTCATACAGGTTCCGACCCGTTTGCATCTGGGTCTGAACGGCCTGAACCACCTCGCCCTCACCAAGGATCTGGTGGTTGACCTTGATACCGGTGATTTCCTCGAACGCCTTGGTCAGAACCTCGGATTCATACGAGTGCGTGGGGATGCCTTCGGACAGGACGTTGATTTCCATGCCAGCGTAAGGTTGTGCAGCTTCGATGAACCACTGCATCTCACCCATCTGTTCGTCTTTCGACAAGGTCGATGGCTGGAATTCGTCGTCAATCCAACGTTGTGCTGCGGCTTCGTCGGCCCAAGCAGGACCATGCCCCGCAATGACGGCAGCCGCCGCCACTGCGGAAAGTAGATGTCTCCGCATCTGTCTCCTCCCAAGAATTATGGTTATCCGGCGCAGACCGGATGCCGGACAGCATCAGCGATTTTCTGCCTGTGTGTCAAACTAAATTTTTAGTAAATGATCCATCACAGGTTTCGCGACTTAAGTTTGTCCTAATTTGTCAATCTGCGGATTCGTTGTAAGCTGTGATCATGATTGCAAAAAATTGCCGTTGGACGCCGCGACACTGAACACTGATAATCACTTGGACGCATGAGGATTTGTAATGTCCCAAAGTCTGCTGAAGTACACACGCGTTCTGGAAATTGTTGGCGATACCATCAAGGTTCGGGTGCCGACAGAGCGTTCCGGCGACTCTGCGGTGCGCTTCAACGATCTCGCTGTGATCGAAACAGTGGACGGTCGCAAAACTCTGGCGCAGGTGATCTTTATCGACCGGGATGTGGTGACGCTTGAGGTGTTTTCCGGCACCAAGGGTGTCTCGACCGAGGCGACCGCAACGTTTCTCGGGCATCCGATGCAGACCCCGTATTCGGCCAATATTCTGGGGCGCGTCTTTGATGGTTCCGGCGAGGCGATCGATGGTGGGCCGGATCTGTCTTCCGAGCCCAGGATTGAGATAGGTGGGCCCACGGTGAACCCGGCCGAGCGCGCGGTGCCCAACAAGATGATCCGCACCGATGTTCCGATGATCGACGTGTTCAACACGCTGGTCGAAAGCCAGAAGATTCCGATCTTTTCCGTCTCGGGCGAGCCGTTCAACGCCTTCCTGAGCCGAATCGGCATTCAGGCGGATGCGGATATCGTGGTCTTTGGCGGGCTTGGTCTGATCTTTGACGACTATCACACGTTCCGCACGTCGTTTGAGGATGCGGGCGTGTTCTCGCGGACGGTCATGTTCGTCAATCAGGCGATGGATCCTCTGGTCGAACGGCTTCTTGTCCCGGACATGGCGCTGGCGGTGGCCGAGAAATTTGCAGTGGAAGAGGGCAAGCGCGTGCTGGTCCTGCTGACCGACATGACGGCTTATGCCGATGCGATGAAAGAGGTGGGCATCAGTCAGGAACGTGTGCCGTCCCAACGCGGCTATATGGGCGATCTCTATTCGCAACTGGCGCGGCGCTACGAGAAAGCCTGTGATTATGCCAAAGGGGGCTCGGTGACTGTTCTGACAGTCACGACGATGCCCGGCAACGATGTGACCCATCCGGTACCGGACAACACGGGCTACATCACCGAAGGGCAATTCTATATGCATTCCGGGGTGATTGATCCGTTCGGCAGCCTGTCGCGCCTCAAGCAGAACGTGATTGGTAAAACCACGCGCGAAGATCACGGGCAGATCATGAACACGATGATCCGCTTTTATTCCGAAAGCCGCGACGCGGCGCAAAAGCAGGCCATGGCCTTTGATCTGTCCGACTATGATCATCAGTTGCTCAAGTTCGGGGCCTTGTTTCGCGCCCGGTTCATGGACATCAACGTATCGATCCCGCTGGAAGCTGCACTGGATCTGGGATGGAAAACACTGGCCGAATGCTTCGCGCCCGAGCAGTTGCTGATGAAACAGGCCTTGATAGACAAGTATTTCCCAAAGGACGCCGATGGCACGGTTGCAGCTGAATAAATCGTCGCTTGCCCGCGAACAGACCCAGCTGAAAAGCTATGAGCGGTTTCTGCCGTCTCTGGATCTCAAGCGCCAGCAATTGATGGCGGAACGGGCCAAAGCCCGCGGCGACGTCCGGCAGTTGCAGGACGAGGTGCAGGAACTGGCCCGGCAGGTCGGTGAGAAACTGCCCATGCTGGCCCAGCAGAAGATCGATCTGGACGGGTTGGTTACGCTGAAGGATTACAAGATCAAACAGATCAACGTCGTGGGTGTGAAAATGCCCGCGCTTGACCGGATAGAGGTTGCGGTCCGCCCTTATTCAGTGCTCGCCAAACCGCATTGGGTCGATACAACGGCGCGGCTGTTACACGATATGATCGAGGCGCGGTTACGGGTCAAAGTGGCTGAGGAACGTGTAAGGCTCTTTGACAAGGCGGTCGCGACCATTACCCAACGGGTCAATTTGTTCGAAAAGGTTTTGATCCCCCGGGCAAAAGCCAACATCAAGAAAATCCGCATTTACCTGAGCGACGAACAGATGCAGGCGGTCGTCCGTTCGAAAATCTCCAAACGCAAGCATGCGCAGGATGTTTCGGCATGACGGTTGCCAGACTGAAAAAACTGTCGCTGGTAGGTCCCGCTGCGCAGAAGACCGAAACGCTCGAAGCGTTGCAGGGGCTGGGCTGCATGCACGTTCTGCCGTTGGTGCAGCCGCCGAACGAGCCCGAGAAAATCAGCGAGCGAGGGGCGAGGGACGCTTACAAGGCCCTGCGTTTTCTGGCCGAAGTTCCCGATCCGCGCCGCCAGATCCAGCGCGATCCGGATTTCGACATGGACCAGTTCGTCAAAGACATCCGCGATCTGATGCAGCGCAGCCGGGACATGATGGACCGGCGGGATTTTCTGGCGCATCGCATCGCGCAGGTGCGGCCGTGGGGGGATCTGGATTTTCCTCCGACGGATGTTTTGGCCGGAAACCGGTTGTGGTTCTACAGGCTCCCTCTCAAACATCGGGACGCCCTGTCCGGGATCGACCTGCCATGGGCAGTGCTGGAGGAGGATCATCGGTATCTTTACGCCGTTCTGATTTCACCGGACGAGCCCGCTGATGACATTCTGCCGATCCCCAGAACGCATACGGGTTCGTTGCCGGTTCACGAGCTCGAAGCGCAGCTGGAAGAGGCCGAGATTGCGCTGGAGGCATTGGATGCCGAACGGGTGGCGCAGACGCGATACCTCACGCTGATGCGCCGAAACCTTTCTGCTGCGGAAAGCGCCGCTGAACTGGCCCATGCCCGGCAAAAGGTGCGGGATGACGAGGCGGTGTTTGCGCTGCAGGGCTGGGTGCCCGAGGATCGTGTGGACGCGGTTCTGGACATGGCTGGTGACAAGGGTGCTGCGGTGCTGATCGAGGACCCCGGGGCGGACGATACGCCGCCCACATTGCTGGAACAGCCCGAGAAACGCAGCGCTGCGGTCGATCTTGCATTGTTTTACCAGGTGCCCGGCTATCGGGACTGGGATCCCAGCGTCATCGTATCGGTGTCATTTGCGGTATTCTTCGCGATGATCGTGGCAGATGCGGGATACGGCGCGGTCATCCTGCTGGGCTTGCTGGCGTTTTGGAGGCGATTAGATGGAACGGCGGCTCAACGCTCGTGGCGGCGGTTTGGGCTGATTATTTCCGGGGCAACAATTGTCTACGGCGTCATGGTCGGAAGCTATTTTGGTGTGTCGCCGCCGGTTGGGTCGGTTTGGGGCAGGCTCAAGCTGCTGGATCTGAACAATTTCAACACAATGATGATGGTGTCCATCGTAGTGGGCGTTTTGCATCTTGTGCTTGCGAACGCGCTGGCGGCTCGCGCGGCCTGGGGGCAGCGCAAGGCGATCGCCAACCTGGGCTGGATCGCGGCCTTGATTGGCGGTCTTGTTCTGTGGCTGAGCTATATGAGCGGCGCGTCGATGATGCCGGGCGCGGTAATGATGGGTGCCGGTGTGTTGGCGATCGTGCTGTTTTCCAGCGAACGTGTGATCACGACGCCCATGGACTGGGTCTGGCGGCTGATCGGCGGCTTGCAAAGCCTGGCAGGCGCAATGGGCGCATTTGGTGATGTCCTAAGCTATATGCGCCTGTTTGCGCTGGGTCTCGCCTCTGCGTCGCTGGCAATCACCTTCAACGATCTGGCCGGGTCCGTGATGCAGGCGCTCAAGGGGCCGGGTATCCTGTTTGGGTTGCTGATCCTGATCATTGGCCACGTTCTGAACTTTGCCCTCGCGATGATGAGCGGCGTCGTGCACGGTCTGCGTCTGAATTACATCGAATTCTTTAAATGGGGTTTGCCGGACGAAGGCATCGTCTTTCGTCCGTTCGCCCGCAAGGAGGTTCAGGAATGAATGAGCTTGTACTCACATTAGGCTGGCTGGGCATATACGCACCTATGGCGCTGGGCGCCGCGGCCAGTGCCGTTGGATGCGCCATCGCAGGGCAGGCCAGCATCGGTGCCATGACCGAGACCGAAGGCGGCTATGGGCGGTTTGTCGGGGTGTCGGCCTTTCCCTCGACAATGGTGATCTATGGCATCGTCATCATGTTCACATTGAACCGGGAGGTCACGCCGGACAACGCGGGCGGGCTGTTCGGGATCGGTATCCTGTCCGGTATCGCGCTGATGTATTGCGGGATCTGGCAGGGCCGGGCCTGTGCTGCGGCGATCAACGCGACCAAGGAAAAGCCCGAGATCTTTGGCCTGGCTCTTGCGCCTGCCGCGATTATCGAAGGTTTTGGCGTCTTTGCCTTTGTTTTCGCCCTGGTTATCAGCGCGGGGATCAGTTGATGGCGCAGGATCGCACAATCTCTCACGGTGTCGATGCCCTGATCGACAAGCTGCGCAACGACGGGGTTGCGGCTGGTCAGGCAGAGGCTGAAAAACTGCGCGCCGATGCCAAGGCCGAGGCGGCCCGCATATTGTCCGATGCCAGGCGCGAAGCCGATGATTACCTCAAAAAGGCGCGCACCGAGGCCGACAACTATCGCGCGGCAGGCGAAGAGGCGTTGAACACCGCGATGCGCGACGCGGTTCTGACGATGAAGGCTGGCTTGACCGGCAGGTTCCGCGAGGATGTGGAGCGCCTTGTCACCAAGGACATGGCGGATCCAGAGCTGCTGAAACAGATGATCCTTGAGGTTGTTGGCCGCGCCGCCACGGGTGCCAATCTGGATGGCAAGGTGCAAGTCATCCTGCCGGCAAAGGTGGCCACCCAGGAAGACATCAAACAGAACGCCGATGACATCCAGTCCGGGAAGCTGACGAAATACGTGCTGGGTCTGACGGCCAAAATGCTGCGCGAGAATGTCGAACTGCACGCCTCTGACGACACGCAGGTTGGTATCCGTGTACGGGCCGAGGATCAGGGCGTCGTTCTGGATCTGACCGACAAGGCTGTGGCCTCGTTGCTGATGCAGCATCTGCAGCCCCGCTTTCGCGCGGTATTGGAAGGGGTGATCCGCTGAGATGTCGGACCCCAACGCCTATATCGCGCTGATCTGTAGCTTACCCGGGTCTGAACGGTTGTTTGTCGCCAAGCAACCCCCGCTGTCCCGCCTCAGGCTGGATCGCCGCCTCAAAGCGTTGCGGACCGAAGACGCGTGCGTTCTGAGTGTGTTGGAACATGCCCTGAGCTGGAGCGCCTATGACATGGATGTCACCGACGCACAGGCGATCCAGCGTTGCAAACAGGCCTTGCGCGATATCCCGCAACCGACCCTGCAAAAGCTGTTCATGGAACGGATGGAGTTGCGTTCGGTGATGGCTGCAATGCGTCTGCGCAACCGTGGAGAGGGGCCGCCGGCCGGGTCGTTCGGAATGGGTCGGTGGAACCGCCATATCCCGGCCAAATGGTCCGATCCCGGCTTCGGACTTGAGCGCGCAATGCCCTGGGTGAAAGAGGCACATCAATTACTGGACAACGATGACCCCTTGGGGCTTGAACGTCTCCTTCTGTCGGTAAGCCACAGACAGCTAAAGCGGCATGCGGCCCGTCACATGTTCGATTTCGAGGCGGTCGCCATCTACGTCCTGATCTGGAGCATCTTCGACCGCTGGGCGCAAAGCAACGCGCAGGACGCCGCGCTCAGATTTGAAAAACTGGCCCGGCAGGCGATGGCCGATGTCGCCGATATCGATTTTGAGGGAGCAAGCGCATGACCGCCCCAACGTCATCCTCTTCCACCGCCACCGCGCGCGTGGTTTCCGTTCAGGAAGGGCTTGTGCAGATACAGGCGGACAAGGACGCGTCCGGCCATCCCGGGCAGCTGGTCAAGAACGAAGTCGTCTTCATTCTGCCGACGCGCCCGGGCCCTGGCGGTCGGCAAGAACGTCTGAAAGCCGAAGTTCTTAGGGTTCGCGGCGACATCGCTGATGTGCAGGTCTACGAAAGCACCAACGGTATTGCGGTTGGCGATCCGGTCGAGCAATCGGGGCAGCTCCTCTCTGTCGAACTGGGACCGGGTCTGCTGGGTCAGGTCTTCGACGGCCTGCAGTCGCCTTTGCCGAAGGTTGCGGCAGAGTTCGGGACCTTTCTGCCCCGCGGTGCTGATGTTGCACCGCTCGACGATCAGGCCAAGTGGTCGTTTTCCCCTGCGGTCAAGGTCGGAGACACGGTCACCGCGGGCGACATTATCGGAACGGTGCCCGAGGGGCATTTTACCCACAAGATCATGCTGCCGTTCAACTGGTCCGGGGACTACAAGGTGGTTTGGGTGCAGAAAGGTGCAGCCACGATCCACGACATCATCGCCCGGCTCGAGGACGAACAGGGCGGCGAACACACCCTGACCCTGTTACAGAAATGGCCGGTCCGGCGGCCATTGCCTGAAAGCATCCTCAAGCGAGCCCTGTCTGAACGTCTGTATCCGACCGAGCCAGTGCTGACATCGCAACGGTTGATCGACACATTCTTTCCCATTGCGCGCGGGGGCACCGCTTGTATCCCCGGGCCGTTTGGCGCCGGCAAAACCGTGCTGCAGAACCTGATCGCACGAAACGCCAAGGTGGACATCGTGATCGTTGTGGCCTGTGGCGAGCGGGCCGGGGAAGTCGTTGAAACCATTTCCGAGTTTCCCAAGATGACCGACCCGACCACCGGCGGCAGCCTGATGGATCGAACGATCATCATCTGCAATACCTCGTCCATGCCGGTCGCCGCCCGCGAGGCTTCGATCTTCACGGGCATCACGCTGGGTGAGTATTACCGACAGATGGGGTTCGACGTTCTGCTGATCGCTGACAGCACCAGCCGCTGGGCGCAGGCCATGCGCGAAACATCTGGTAAGCTGGAAGAAATACCGGGAGAGGAAGGGTTTCCAGCCTATCTGGAAAGTTCCATCAAGGGTCTTTACGAGCGCGCCGGGGCGTTAAAGACCAATGACGGAGATCTCGGCAGCCTGACGCTGATCGGTACGGTATCACCTGCCGGCGGCAACTTTGACGAACCGGTCACGCAATCGACGCTTTCGACGGTAAAGTGCTTTCTCGGGCTGTCGTCCGAACGCGCCTACAAGCGGTTTTATCCCGCGGTCGATCCGATGCTCAGCTGGTCGCGCTATCTGGACCAACTGTCGGACTGGTACGACAAGAATGCCGAACCCGGTTGGACGGGCAAGGTGCGCGATCTGCTGGCCCTGATCGAAAAAGGGGAACAGGTCGACCAGATGATGCAGGTGACCGGGGAGGAAGGTGTCACGATCGAGGATTTCGTGACGCAGCAGAAGGCGCTGTTTGTCGATATGGTTTATCTTCAGCAGGACGCGTTCGACAAGGTGGACGCCACCGTGCCGCTGGAGCGGCAGAAGATGACCTTTAAACTGGTCTATGGCGTGTCACAATCTACAGCCGAATTTGCAGACAAGGCCGAGGTGCGGCAGGTATTCACACAGCTGACGGGTTTGATGAAGAACTTCCACTACGCGGCTGAAAACACGCCGGAATACAAGTCGATCTGGCAACAGATCGAGGATCTGTGCCGTAAGACATTCAGTTTCTGACCCTTTGCGCCCCATCGGTCTGGGCCATGCCCTGCGCACTTGTGGCGTGCCGTTTTCGCCTTTGGGTTTGGTTCCAATCGAGGCGGTGTTTCTCTGCGGCAATTGCCCCATCGCATCGACCGCGCCGAGGCCGCGTCCAACGGAGCCGTGGCCTTGCTACGTCTTGTCTTGATGTTCGACGGGTAAACCTTCGTATGCTTCTATCTGCCACTTGCCTTGATACTCTTTCACCAACCCTTCTTGTGGCAAGTCCATCGCACCGATAGCGGCGACTTGGCCCAAGCACCGGCTTAGATGGCCGCGCAACACTTCCAAGGCGTCGAAGTAGGCTTGTCGCGTGTCCGATGGCCTGTAGAACTCGCCAAACTGCGGATTCCGCGGCGCATCGTCGGATCGGTTCAAGAGTTCTTCGTAGGTCAAGAACTGACGAATTCCCAATGCCATAGCTTCCATGAGAAGATACAATGATCCGTCACGCAGGTTTGAAAGTTCGACCTGTTTATCCACGAGTATCGAGCGTATCTCACGCAGGGACGTCAACGCGTTGTCGATACAATTGTCACAGCATTCCCATGCAGATAGAACGCGGCGATCTGCCAGCCGAATAACGAGTTCACGCGCAACCCGTTGCTCTATGTCGGTTGGATCAACCGCAATGCTCACGAATGGCAATTTGATAGTTAAGTTGCCTACGTGCTTCGTATACCTGCGACGCGCGCGCGCCAGCAGGTCCGTCATGTCAAAGCGAAAGGGTATGTTGCCGGTTCTCATAACCTATTCCTACCGCAATCACTGCCGAAGCACATCAGTTGATCGGATGTTCCGAAATATTCAACCACACCTTCGTGAGCGGTTGCGCGTGCCTTTGGGGCCGTTTGTGGGCCTTCGCTTTCCAAGGCAATACTTAGGTGGAGAAGGCGCCTATTCTCTAAGTATATGATTTTATTTGAAAATCATGAACGAATGGTAGCCCGTAGGGGAATCGAACCCCTCTTTCCAGGTTGAAAACCTGGCGTCCTAACCGATAGACGAACGGGCCAACTGGACCAATCAAGCACAAGTGGTAGCCCGTAGGGGAATCGAACCCCTCTTTCCAGGTTGAAAACCTGGCGTCCTAACCGATAGACGAACGGGCCACGCTGGCTTGTGGAGGGCCTTTTACGGTTTCGCCGGGACCCCCGCAAGCCGAAAAATGCAGCGGTGTTAAAGTTTTTTGGCGTCTGTCAAGCCGTGATGAAACACGGTCTATTTCGCCTCTGCCGCATCCTCCAGGCGCAACTGGACGCTCTGGCGACCCCCCCAGGAATTGACCTCGAGGCGGCCGGCAAAATGAAACCGCGCGCCGCCGTGATTGGACAGACGCTCCCCCATCGGACCGTCGAATGCGCCAAAGGCAATGGCATCCAGGCCACCGTTCAGCCCATCGGACAGCGATAGTTTCAGATGTGTCTCGCCGACGCGCTTGGCGAAGCGGACCTGCAGGTCCGGCAAGGCATAGCGCGGGGCAGGGGCGCTGGCCCCGAACGGGCCCGCCTGTTCGATCTGTTCGATCAGGCCAACGGTCGCTGCGCCGGGCATCAGTGTGCCGTCCAGCTTGAGGTCCGCGGGGCCCCTTTGTCCTGCGCCCTGTTTGGCCAGCAACTCGCTCAAACGCGCCATTGCGGGCTCCAACTGATCCCGCATGACGGTCAGACCTGCCGCCATTTTGTGACCGCCGCCCTTGGCCAGCAACCCCTCGGTTACCAGGCGTTGGATCGAAGCCCCCAGATCCACACCGGATACGGACCGGCCAGAGCCTTTTCCTTCATCCTCATCAAAGCCGATGACAATGGCCGGGCGGTTCGCGGCTTCCTTCAGGCGCGCGGCCACGATACCAACCACGCCCGGATGCCAGCCGTCGCCAGCGGCCCAGACCAGCGGGGCGTCCAGACCGCGGCCTTCGGCCTGTTGCAGCGCCGCCGCCCGCACGGTGTTTTCGATGTCCCGGCGCTCTGTATTCAACGCGTCCAGCCGTTGCGACAGGGCGGCGGCCTCGGTCGCAGACTCGGTGCTGAGCAGACGCGCGCCCAAATCAGCCTGACCGATCCGCCCGCCTGCGTTCACCCGCGGACCCAACACGTAGCCGAGGTGATAGCTGGAGGGTGCAGTATCGAGCCGCGACACATCCGACAGGGCCACCAAACCGGGGCGCTGTCGGGCCCTCATCACCTTAAGGCCCTGCCGCACCAGTGCCCGGTTGACGCCGATCAGGGGGGCGACGTCAGCGACCGTGGCCAATGCGACGAGATCCAGCAGAGAGATCAGATCGGGGCCTTTGGTTCCGGCCTCACGCAATTGCCGCCCGGCCTCGACCAGCATCAAGAAAACCACACCGGCCGCGCAGAGATGGCCCAGATCGCCGCTTTCATCCTGACGGTTCGGGTTCACCACAGCCACGCAATCGGGCAGGGTTTCCTCACCTAGGTGGTGATCCAGAACAATCACATCCGCACCGCTGGCGGCGGCGATGGGCTCGTGGCTGAGCGTTCCGCAATCCACGCACAGGATCAGATCATGGGTTTGCGCCAGGTCCCTCATGGCCGGCACATTCGGCCCGTACCCTTCATCGATGCGATCAGGCACGTAGAGCGTCGCCTCAAGACCCATGTGACGCAGCCAGACGATCAGCAATGCGGCGGAACTGCCGCCGTCGACATCGTAATCCGCAAAAACGGCTATGCGTTGCTTTTGGCGTACGGCGGTCAGAAACCG
Source organism: Ruegeria sp. AJ12 (assembly GCF_056536245.1). Classification (NCBI taxonomy): domain Bacteria; kingdom Pseudomonadati; phylum Pseudomonadota; class Alphaproteobacteria; order Rhodobacterales; family Roseobacteraceae; genus Ruegeria; species Ruegeria sp. AJ12. The sequence goes on along the minus strand of NZ_JBQFJJ010000001.1, from coordinate 2,518,803 downwards.
CGCAGCGGCTGTTTCCATGTCTTTCAGAGTGCGCGGGTCAGGCAACAGCTCTTTCAGCTTGGGGTCCAGAAAGCTTTGGGCTTCCACAGGTGGCACGCCGCGCCGGGCCAGAACCTGACAAAGGGCTGGGGGCAGGTCGACCTGTTGGGCCAGCATCGCGGCCGCGCGTTCGACCTCGGGCGTGGGCCCGACCCAGCGCCGCCCCGTAAGGGATTGCTCGACTCCCAGAAAGCTCAACCTGTTCCCCTTTACGGTCAAGGCCGGACCCCATCGGACCCGGCCTTTTTATCTACTACAGATACTTTCGCCGAAGACCGCCGCGCAAGCCGCTATCCGGCATTGTGCGGCCACATCGGCGTCCGATAGGACATGCGGCGCACGGACCCGGTTTTCGAACGCATCAGCAGCGTCGTGGTCTCGACCCAGCCCGGCTCTCGCTTGATACGCGGCAACAGCGAGCCTCCGGTGACGCCAGTTGCGGCAAAGATCACATCCGCAGTGACCATCTCGTCCCGGGCATAGACACGGTCCAGATCGGCGATGCCTGCCTTGGCGGCGCGGCCGCGTTCGTCATCGTTGCGGAACATCAGGCGACCAAAGATCTGACCACCCATGCATTTCAGGGCTGCGGCAGCCAGCACACCTTCGGGTGCGCCGCCCTGGCCCATATACATGTCGATGCCGGTCACTTCGCTTTCGGCACAATGCATCACACCGGCCACATCTCCATCGGTGATCAGGCGGATCGCCGCGCCGGTTTCACGCACTTCGGCAATCATCGCCTCGTGACGCGGACGTTCCAGGATGCAGACCGTGATATCGGCCGGGGCACAATTTCTGGCTTTGGCCAGCGCCTCGACCCGTTCGCGGGGGCTCATGTCCAGCGTGACCACGCCTTCGGCGTATCCCGGACCAACGGCCAGCTTGTCCATGTAGACGTCCGGTGCGTGCAGCATCGAGCCGCGCGGGCCCATGGCGATCACGGTCAGCGCGTTGGGCATGTCCTTGGCGGTCAGCGTGGTGCCTTCCAGAGGGTCCAGAGCGATGTCCACGCCGGGGCCGTTGCCGGTGCCAACCTCTTCGCCGATATACAGCATCGGTGCCTCGTCCCGCTCGCCTTCACCGATCACGACAACACCAGCGATATCCAGCAGGTTCAGCTGTTCCCGCATCGCGTTGACAGCAGCCTGATCGGCGGCTTTTTCGTCTCCGCGCCCAACCAGCGAAGCCGAGGCAAGGGCGGCCTGTTCCGCAACCCGCGCGAGGCCAAGCGAGAGCAAGCGGTCGTTAAAGTCGATCTTGGCGGCTGTCATGAGATGCAATCCTTTGGTCAGCAAAGACGTTGTGTCTGGCATAGCCTGCCCGCGACGCAGGCCGCAAGGGGTCAGACCTGTTCGATCCTAAGGGCGACCGGGTCACCCGATACCACATCGGTTGTGCGCAACCCATCCAGAGCGTGGTCCAGCGTTGTGCGGGTGGTCTTGTGCGTCACGATCAGAACCGGGGCCGTGCTTTCGGGGTGCGCATACTGGCGCATCCTGTCGATGGAGACGCCGGCGTCGCCCAGAATGGCCGCGACCTTGGCCAGCGCGCCGGGTTTGTCGAGCAGAGCGAGGCGCAGGTAATAGGGCGCGGGCAGACCTGTGCGGGCCGGTCTCGCTTCTTGCAGGGACGCAGCGGGGCGCCCGAAAGTGGGAATCTGAAGGCCGCGCGCCAGATCGCAGATGTCTCCCATGACGGCGCTGGCGGTTGGACCCTCGCCGGCACCGGGTCCACGCAGAATAACCTGTTCGACCGCGTCTCCCTCAATCACAACCATGTTGGTGCCGCCCTCAAGCTGCCCCAGCGGCGAGTCGCTTGGCACCAGACACGGCTGCATGCGCTGTTCAAGGCCGCGCGGTGTGCGTTGCGCGACACCCAGCAGTTTGATGCGGTATCCCATGTCGCTCGCCTGATGGATGTCGTCCAGGCTGATCTGCTGGATGCCTTCAATCTCGATCCCGTCAAAATTCGGTTTCGTGCCAAACGCAATTGAGGACAACAGGGCCAGCTTGTGCGCCGCGTCGATGCCGCCCACGTCGAGGTTCGGATCAGCTTCGAGGTAACCAAGCTGCGCGCACTCCTCAAACAGGGCATTGTAGCCCAGTTCCTGCGATTGCATCCGGGTCAGGATGTAGTTGCAGGTGCCGTTCATAACGCCCATCACACGGGTGATTTCGTTTCCGGCCAAACCTTCGGTCAGAGATTTGATCACCGGGATTCCGCCCGCGACTGCGGCCTCAAAGCGGATGGCACGGCCTGCCGCTTCGGCTTGCTCCGCCAACTCCTGACCATGGATCGCCAGCAACGCCTTATTGGCGGTGACAACATCCTTGCCGCTGGCCAGCGCCGCTTCGACCGATGCTTTGGCCGGGCCGTTTTCGCCACCCATCAGTTCCACAAAAACGTCGATATCATCCCGCTGTGCCAAGGCCACAGGATCAGTTTCCCACGCATAGTCCGACAGGTTTACGCCGCGGTCCTTGTGAGCATCCCGCGCCGAAACCGCCGTGATCACGACCGGGCGCCCTGTGCGCGCCTGCAGCAGGTCTGCGTGACGGCGGACAATCTTTACAACGCCCACGCCAACAGTGCCCAAGCCTGCAATTCCCAGCCGCAACGCCTGTGTCATTCCGTGGGTTCCTTTCCGCTCGACCTGCCTGTTTTCGAACGTCTTGTCCGTTCAGCGCTGCCTTAGCCGGTTCAGGCCGATGGTGCAATCCGTCAAGGCCCAACAAAGGCCAAAGGCGCAATCGCTCAGTTGGTTTGTGCGTTTTGCAGCGCCTGTGCTTTGGCCGCGAGCGCTTTGCTGCGCGCTGTCAGCTCGTCTTCGACCTCAGCGGCTTCATTAATGGGGTCGATGGGGGGCCCAAGCGTGTCCTGCAATGGGATGAGGCGTGGGTAGGGCGCGGCCTGGACCGAAGGGGGTTCACTGCCGTCCAGTTCCGGGAAGTCGGTGCATCCGGCGCAGGTCAAGATCAACATCAACACGGTCAGGGGCTTCATGGCGAACCTTTTCACGGGCAACTGCACGTCCGTGATGCACCTTTTACGATACCGGTTCAAGCAGGGTTCTATATGAACAATTGTTCATATACGGTGAGTTCATGGCACGTACACAGGGTTCACATTCGGATATCACGGGGCCGCGTATTCGCAAGGCCGCATTGAGGCTGTTTGCACGGCAGGGCTATGCAGCCGTGTCCATGCGGCAGATCGCGTCTGACGTCGGCGTTCAGGCCGGTGCGCTGTATAACTACACCCCAGATAAACAGAGCCTTCTGTACCGTTTGATGCGCGACCACATGCAAGAGCTGCTGGAAGCCTATGCATCGCTGGAAGACAGCGCAGATGCTCAGGAGAACCTGCGCCGGTTTGTCGGGTTTCACATCCGGTTCCATCTTCAGCGTCCGGACGAGGTTTTCATTGCCTATATGGAGTTGCGAAACCTGACGCCCGAGAATTTCACCGAGATTGAAGGCCTGCGACGCAGGTACGAAGACTCGCTCGAATCCATATTGAATGATGGACAGAAGGCAGGGTTGTTTTCGATCACGGATACCAAGATTGCAACGCTGGCTGTGATTGCCATGCTGAATGGCGTGATGACCTGGTATCGGGCGGGGGGGCGGTTGTCGTTGGACGAAGTCGAGCAGATCTACTGGGACATGGTGCGCCGGGCGGTGACGGCCTGACGCTATCCGCGCCAGGCCGCACTGCGCTCAATGCGCAGGACGAATGAAAGTCCCGTTGCGCAATTCCCGGAAGGCCTGTTCCAGTTCTGATCTGGTGTTCATAACGATCGGGCCATGCCAGGCTACGGGTTCGTCAATCGGCGCGCCCGAGATCAGCAGGAAACGGACGCCGTCCGGACCGGCCTGCACGGTGATCTCATCCCCCGTTCCGAACCGGACAAGCGTGCGATCACCGGACATATCCCGAATGTTGACTTCTTGCCCGGCCACTTCTTTCTCCAACAACACGCCGGTTGGCGCAGAGGCATCGGCAAAAGCGGCCTCGCCCTGAAACACATAGGCAAAGGCGCGCCGGTAGGTGTCGACACGAAACGTCTTTTTCACGCCGGCAGGGACATGAATGTCCAGATATTGCGGATCTGCCGCGATCCCGTCGACCGGGCCAGTTTTACCCCAAAACTCACCAACGATGACGCGCACGGATGTCCCGTCGTCATCGATGATTTCGGGAATATCCTTGCCTTGCACGTCCTGATAACGCGGGGCCGTCATTTTCTGATCCGAGGGCAGGTTGCCCCATAACTGGAACCCGTGCATCTGACCGGATGCGTTGCCGTGTGGCATCTCCTGATGCAGAATTCCGGACCCGGCGGTCATCCATTGAACGTCTCCGGCCCCCAGGGTGCCACTGTTCCCCAGCGAGTCCGAATGTTCGACGGTTCCGGCCAGAACATAGGTGATGGTTTCGATCCCGCGATGGGGATGCCAGGGGAACCCGGCCTGATAATCCTGCGGGCGTTCGTTCCTGAAGTCGTCGAACAGCAGAAACGGGTCGAGTTCGGACGGATCCTGAAATCCGAATGCGCGGTGAAGCTTGACGCCGGCGCCTTCCATCGTGGGCATGGCTTGGCGGGTCTCAAGTGTGGGTCTTAGGGACATGATGGCCTCCTGACTTCTTGGACGGGATGTAAGCCCTGCATGTTGGCAGTCAATTTGCGTAGAAACACCCTCACTGTGCGCATTTGATCATGATTGGCGGCTCTGTTGTTCCCAGAAAAAAGCCGGTAAGTGAGGGCGAAACGGACAGGAGGCATTAATGCAGGATGAAGTGCTTGCGACGGTTCAGGCGTCGTCGCCCCGGCGGTGGGCCGGGGTGGGGATGTTGTTCATTGTCGGAACACTGGTGATCTATGTCGCCCTTGCATCGCCCCCTGAACCGGTCTGGCAAGTGTTCCTGTTTGTCGTTGGCGGGGCGTCGTTCTGGCTGGCCTACCGCATGTGGCATGCGACCCTGGACCGGATCGAACTCACACGCCTGGAGTTGCGCACGGGATCGGGGCGCCTGATCGCGTACGTTGAAGACGTTGAGGCTGTCGACCGAGGCGTGTTTGCGTTCAAACCGTCAAATGGATTTCTGGTCCGGACAGGTACTAAAGGTGCCAACACGTGGGAGCCGGGACTGTGGTGGCGCTTGGGTCATCGCGTTGGCGTCGGCGGCATGACAGCCGCCGCCGAAACCAAATTCATGTCAGAGATGCTGTCCGCGATGTTGGCGGAAAGGGACGGGGCCTAGCAGTCCTCCGTCGCGTTGATGTTGGTGTATCCGCGCGGTTGGGTGAAAATGAACTTGTCGATCGCAAACTGATGGTCGCCAAAGCCAATTTTGAACGGGCGCGTGTACAGGTCTTTGGTCTCTACCATAATCATCCGGGCATTGTCGGCCATGACCGGAAGCCGATCAGCGTAGTCCAGAACGGTCTCGTTGTTCAGTTTTTCGAAGCTTTCGCCGCGCACGAACGACCAGAGGCAGTAGTGGCGTTTGTCGGGTTCATCCCAATGGATAAACGAAATACGCATCGAGACGTCTGAGCGGTCCGCAATCATGAATTGCTGCAACTCATACATCGATGTAATGTACTGCTCGTTCACTTCTTTTTTCTCTCGCGATAGAATGTCAGCTATGGCAAAGGCCGCTTTTAGATTGCGCGCACCCTGACGGTAGCCATCGAAGTAGGTATACGCGGTCCACATGGACCAAAAGAGCAGGGGAAAGACAATGATGGCCTCAATACTAACAACGCCTTCCTGTCTATGGAAAAAGCGGGTGAAGAAACCCGAAATAGACCGGGGCAATATCTGATTAAGCCGGCTCATGGACAAACACCGTTGTTGCATGCAATTCGTACTGACCATCCGGGTCGCGCGCCGCCAGTTTTCCTAATGTAGTGCCGTTGAACAGCGGTTTGATTTCCACACAGGCGCGAATGACCATCAGTTGATTTGCCGTCCCTGGCGAAAACAACTGGTCGTCTTTCCCGCGAACATCTTCGGGTGTATCGACGCAGAACGGGTTTATGAATTCTTCCGACAGCATGGGGTTGCCCTTGAAAGGATCGATGGACGTCATCTCAAGCGCCAGGTTTTCGAAGCAGTCTGGAATTGCACCGGCTTTGTCGCACACGATTTCCTTGAGCAAGCTGTGCGTCCATCCCTCCTCCGGGTTAGCGGTGTATTTTGAGATGTGGTTCATGCGCACATCCTGAATCGTTTCATCCAGGGCGCGTTCGAGGTTCGCATGATTGTAAGCGACGATTCCCAGTTCGACACCGGAGTAGGTGGTCATAATGAAAATTGGGAACCACATAACAAACTCGATGGTTGCCATGCCCTCTTCATCGCGCCGAAACAGGCGTAGTTTCTTTGACAGGCGTCTGATCATTGGGTCAGCCTCAGATTACGGATGCTCGATCCAATTGAAGCGAACACATCCGGGAGATTGGTCGGCGTGGCCTCGTAGTAGGCACCGTCGTCACTCTGGCATTTCTTAAGAATGTTCTTGCCGGCGGTGGGCGCCTCCAATGCGATTGCAAAGATCACGACACCGTTATCTTCCTTTGCTTGCGCACACATGACTTCGACGCGCGGGTCTTTTGTTGAGCGACCGCTAGAAGACACAGCGTCATAGTACCAGTCATATGCAAAGGAAGATCCGTAGTAGTCGCGGAAATCGTCGTAGATTGCATACCGGGTCGTCTGTTCCCACAGTTCCGGCCATGTCAGATGAACCGAGGGCGTAACAACGGGATCAAGATTGGCATATTCAACAATGCGAGATGTGCTGTAGTCGAACTGATTGCAAAGCCCATTGCTAAAATTCAGACAGCGATACTGAATGTATCCCCTTACATAACCGTCTGCAGGGTCTATATTTTCAGGATCCGCAACGACGGTCATGTTGCTCGGATCTACATAGGTATTGCCGTACCCGCTGGATTGAAGTTGCTCACGCGCCCAATAGAAGAAAAGATTGCTGTCCCACTCCCAAATGTCGACATTGGGCCAGTAGTATTTGGCGCCGAGTCCCGTATAGATGTCACCATCTACAATTTGGGCGTAGGATACATATTCTTCGAAGTTGTCATTCCACCAGATGCCGGACTCACCTGAACGGTATGGGTCATTGATCCAATACTGAGATGTGTTTGCCCCGTCCGTCATCAGGACCATGACCTTCATCGTGTCACCCGTCGCAACATTGGCAGGTCGGGTCGCAAACTCGGCTGGGACATCGCCATTTGCAGCGAGCGCGGCAACAACCGGTCGGAAGCTTTCATCCAGAAGGGTCAGCCCCCACTTCACACCAAGATCAATCGACGTGTTTCCGGCCGCGCTGAAATCTGCAATTTTCTGCTTGAGGACCTCGGCATCCTTTTGATGCACCATGATTTCACGGTTGGCTGAGTTTTCGCAAACTTCGCTGTAGACTATCAGATCGTCAGGGCGTCTGTCGTAGTCGCCCCACGGCGTAAAGTGCATCGTGCGCTCGCGGATCAAGTTCAAGTCGAACGTGGATGTTGAAAACTCTGTGGTGTCGAAGTTGATGCAGTTCGCGTGGTCGTTCACGCCGGTGGTGGACAATTCGTTCATCAGATAGTCCGGCAGCGCAACCTGTGTCGCGTAAGGGACGATCGAGATCGACAACTTGCCGTCCTCGGTTTTATCGACCATTTCCTGTACAAAGTTCTGGGCGGCCAATTTCAGAGTGGTCAGTCGGTTGTTGTTATTCATTGATCCCGACACGTCAAGGACCAGGGAAATCTCAACATTGCCAATCGCTTCTTCAGCGACACTGACCACAGAGGTAGTGATGTGGTCTACGTTCCACCACTGCATGAAGTGCATTTTGACGTCCATCTGCGCGCTGGCTTCAACGCGCCGGTACCCGTTTACCGTCACCGCCTGCGAGCCGCAGAGGTCTGGCGTGACAATTGGATCACCAACGAGGTACTCTTTAAGGCCCTCTTTCTCCAAGTAACTCTCAATCACGACCTTTGGGCAAAGGTCCTGTTCCAGGTCGGCCGCAGCCAAAACAGCCCGGTCAAGAGAATACTGCAGTCTGGCGCGTTCGTGGTCGAAACGCATGATGTCGACGGCAAAACCTGCCGTTGCGAACACGACCATGATCAGGCCCAAAGCCAGGAGAGTCATCAAGCCGTCTTCGGATTCTGCAAAGGATTCCGCAGCGCGTCGGGTGGTGTCCGCACGCTTCGACTTTTTAATTACCGACTTCAAAACAGAATTGTTCATAACGAGTCCCTCTACTGGTCAGACACGCTGAATCCAGTTGTTCGCAGCTTTAATAATTTAGACGTGGATCGTGGCGAGATTTGGGCACCATCGCCACTATGATGCTATTATTGAATGAAAATTGGCCGCAGTTTTGAGAACTTCGGCCTCTTTGTTTCATCAGGGAAAACAATATCGGGGTCGCGAGCGGGCCTGCGACTCACCGCGTTTACCAATAACCGCTTCTACATGAAATGCCTAAAAAAAGCGCAATAGGAGATTGCAGGGATCGTTCTGTGGTGCGACAAAACGTCATGACGTTTGTCAGTTACCGACACGGAGGAATTCATGACCGGCATCAAAGAACCCAGCTTCCGCGAGAGTGTTGATCTGATGTTCAACAGGGCAGCGTCCCTGATGGACCTGCCGCCGGGGCTGGAGCAGAAAATCCGGGTCTGTAACGCAACCTACACCGTTCGGTTCGGTGTCCGTCTGCGTGGTGAGATACACACGTTCACAGGGTATCGGTCGGTCCATTCCGAGCATATGGAGCCCGTCAAGGGCGGTATTCGCTATGCCACTGCGGTGAACCAGGACGAGGTTGAGGCGCTGGCCGCGCTGATGACCTACAAATGCGCTCTGGTCGAGACGCCGTTTGGTGGCTCAAAGGGTGGCTTGTGTATTGATCCACGGCAATACGAAGAATACGAACTCGAACAGATCACCCGGCGCTTTGCCTACGAGCTGGCCAAGCGGGATCTGATCAACCCGTCACAGAATGTCCCAGCCCCGGATATGGGCACGGGCGAACGTGAAATGGCCTGGATGGCGGATCAATATGCGCGGATGAACACTACCGACATCAACGCGCGGGCCTGTGTCACCGGCAAGCCCCTGAATGCGGGTGGTATCGCAGGGCGGGTTGAGGCCACAGGGCGCGGAATTCAATATGCGCTGCGCGAGTTCTTCCGCAATCCAGAAGATGTTCAAAAGGCGGGATTGTCGGGCAAGCTGGATGGCAAACGCGTCGTGGTGCAAGGTCTCGGCAACGTGGGCTACCATGCCGCGAAATTCCTGAGCGAAGAAGACGGATCGATCATCGTCGGCATCATTGAGTGGGATGGCGCGCTGTACAATCCGGAAGGCATCGATGTCGAAGCCGTCCGCCAATGGATCGTCAAGCATGGTGGTGTCAGCGACTATCCCGATGCGACGCATTCCGCCGAAGGTTCAGCTGTCCTTGAAGCAGAATGCGATATTCTTGTTCCGGCCGCCTTGGAAGGGGTCATCAACCTCGAAAACGCCGAACGCATCAAAGCGCCGCTGATCATCGAAGCCGCAAACGGCCCCGTAACGGCGGGCGCGGACGAAGTCCTGCGCAAAAAGGGCACGGTGATCATACCGGATATGTACGCGAATGCGGGCGGTGTGACGGTGTCTTACTTTGAGTGGGTGAAAAACCTCAGCCATATCCGCTTTGGCCGCATGCAGCGCCGCCAGGAAGAAGCGCGGCACGAATTGATCGTCAGTGAACTGGAGCGATTGGACCGTTATCTGGGCGATGCATGGACAATGTCGCCGGACTTCAAATCCAAATACCTGAAGGGTGCGGATGAACTTGAACTGGTGCGGTCCGGTCTCGATGACACAATGCGTATCGCCTATCAGTCCATGCGCGAAGTCTGGCACAGTCGTGATGACGTCGAAGATCTGCGGACGGCGGCGTATATCGTGGCCATTGACCGGGTTTCGAAAAGCTATCGGGCCAAAGGACTCTGAGTAATGTGCGACGCGGCAACCCGGCCTGGCCGGGTTGTCCTCACGGCTTCGAGCCGGCGCCACTCAAAATTCGGAAAAGGATGATGGCAGGCCTTGCCGGGCCCGGCTAAGCTGTCGGTCAAGAAACGAATCCGGGAGTCCCCAATGTTGCGTATTGCCATCGCCGTCGCCGTACTGGCCACCCCTCTGGCTGCTGCCGAAACCAAAGAGCAAAGCTGTCAGTATCAGGCCGACGTGGTGGCTGCGATCCAGAAGGCCCGGCTGGACAAAGTCAGAGAGCGGGATGTACCGCAGGCTGTTGCGGACAGCAGCCCGGCCTGGCCCGAGAACTACAATGCGGCGATCCCTCTGATCACGCCCTGGGTTTATGAGCAAAAGATGCGCGACGTCCGCAACAAGGACCTTGGCGCGGCCTGGCTGGAGCTGTGTTTGCAGCAGTAATCCACAGCCTCGCTATTTCTCTGTGGAAAAGCGCGCCATCCTCTTGGCGCGCGTTTTTGTTTCTGGCAGGTTTGACACATGTCTTTGCCCCCCGGATTTCTGGATGAGCTGCGCACCCGGCTGAGCCTGTCTCAGGTCGTCGGGCGCAAAGTCATTTGGGACCCGCGCAAATCCAATCAGGGCAAAGGCGACATGTGGGCGCCGTGCCCGTTTCATCAGGAAAAGACAGCCTCCTTCCACGTGGACGATCGCAAAGGCTTCTACTACTGCTTTGGGTGCCACGCCAAAGGCGACGCGATCAGCTTTGTGAAAGAGACCGAGAATGTCTCGTTCATCGAAGCGGTTGAGATTCTGGCGCGAGAAGCGGGAATGCCAATGCCCGCCCGTGATCCCAAGGCGCAGGAGAAGCAGGATCGACGGTCGCAACTGGCTGAGGTGATGGAGCAGGCAGTCCAGTTCTTTCGCTTGCAGCTCAAGACGCAGGGCGGGGCAGAGGCGCGCGATTATCTGATGCGGCGCGGACTGGATGAACAGGCGCTGGACCGATGGGAGATCGGGTTTGCTCCGGACGGCTGGCAGGGCCTGTGGGATCATCTACAGGGCAAAAGCGTGGCCGAGGATCTGATCCTCGGGGCGGGTCTGGCCAAACCGTCGAACAAGGGTAAGAACCCCTATGACACGTTCCGCAACCGGATCATGTACCCGATCCGCGATCCGCGCGGGCGCTGCATCGCCTTTGGCGGCCGGGCGATGGACCCGAATGACAATGCGAAGTATCTGAACTCGCCCGAGACCGAACTGTTCGACAAGGGGCGCAATCTCTACAACCACGGACCGGCCCGGCAGGCGGCGGGTCAGGGCCAACCGCTGATCGTGGCCGAAGGGTACATGGATGTGATCGCGTTGGCCGAGGCTGGTTTTGGCGCATCGGTTGCCCCGCTTGGTACCGCGATTACGGAGCACCAGTTGAACCTGCTCTGGCGTATCTCGGACGAGCCGATCATCGCTCTGGACGGCGATACGGCGGGTCTGCGCGCTGCGATGCGGGCGGTTGATCTGGCGCTGCCTTTGCTGGAGGCGGGGAAATCCCTGCGCTTTGCGCTGATGCCCGAAGGCCAGGACCCGGACGATCTGCTGCGCGCCGAGGGGCCCGGCGCGGTTCAGGCCGTGCTGGAAGGCGCAATCCCGATGGTCAGGCTGCTCTGGCAACGGGAAACCGAAGGCAAGGTGTTCGACAGCCCCGAAAGAAAGGCTGCCCTCGACAAATCCCTGCGCGACAAGATCAAACTGATCCGGGATCCGTCGATCCGGTCGCATTACGGTCAGGAGATCAAGGACCTGCGCTGGCAGTTATTCCGTCCGCAACGCGCGTCCCCAAATCGCCCGTGGCAGCCGCGCGGCAAGTGGCAGCCGCCAAAACAACCGGCGACGCCCGGCGCGCGCGCGTCATTTTTGGCATCCTCGGACAACGCGGAAATCCAATTGCGGGAAGCGGCCATACTGGCCATTGCCATTCTCAACCCAGAAGTCGTCGTCCAGTTTGAGCATCAATTGGAAGACATGGACTGCCACCATCCCGATCACGCGGCTCTAAGGCAGGTTGTCCTGCGCCATGCGATTGATGACCCCGAAAACCTGAAAGAACACATCGATGCAACTTTGGGCCCAGATGCCCTTGAAAAGCTGCTGGGTCTTCGCCATGTGGCAGTCATCCCCTGTGTGTTCAAACCGGGCGACGTTGAAAAGGCCGAGATGACACTGGCCGAGGAACTCGCAAAAATCAAAGCGCTCCGGGGGTTGGATGCTGAGATTGCCGAAGCCGCGGAGGAGTTGTCCGATCTTGCCGATGAGGCGCTGACATATCGGCTGGCTCAGGCCGCCGAAGAGCGCAACCGTGCGAGCCGCAGCAAGAACGAGGACAAGGCCGTATTCGACATCGCGGATAACGGCGCGCGAATCAATCGTGACGAGAAAGACGCGTTCGAAGCAATCACATCCGGTATCAATTTCGAACGAAAACGCCGATAAACTGGTGTTTTCGTAAGGCACTTGAAAAGAAAAACGGGTAAACGGGTGGCCGAATCACTTCTACGCGCTAATGATTCGCCCCTAACGAATCACCCATCCCTGCAGGAGCATTGAATGGCCGCCAAGGATACGAACGAAGACCGCAAATCCGACGAGCAGGAACAGGAAATCTCGCTGGACATGAGCCAGGCCCAGGTCAAGAAGATGATCGCCGAGGCCCGCGAGAAAGGCTACATCACCTACGACCAGCTTAATCAGGTCCTGCCGCCTGACCAAGTCAGCTCGGAGCAGATCGAAGACGTGATGTCGATGCTGTCCGAGATGGGCATCAACATCATCGAAGATGAAGAGGCCGAAGAGGAAGAGAACAAAGGCTCGACCGAACTGGTCACCACGGACAGCAACCGCGAAGTTGCCCTGTCGAGCGGACAAACCGAAAAGCTGGACCGCACCGACGACCCGGTGCGCATGTATCTGCGCGAGATGGGGTCCGTCGAACTGCTGAGCCGCGAGGGCGAGATCGCCATTGCCAAGCGGATCGAGGCTGGCCGGAATACGATGATCCTGGGCCTGTGCGAAAGCCCGCTGACCTTCCAGGCGATCACCATCTGGCATGACGAATTGCTGTCCGAGGATATTCTGCTGCGCGATGTCATCGATCTGGAGACCACGTTCGGGAACCAGATGGGCGAGGACGGCGATGTCGAAGAGCCGGTTGTCGATACGTCGGCGGTACAGGCCGCAAAGCCTGCCAATGACACCGGGCCGGAATTGGACGCCGACGGCAATCCGATTGTCAGCGATGATGATGACGACGAGGACGATCAGGCCAACATGTCCTTGGCCGCGATGGAAGCGGCGCTGAAGGATCAGGTTCTGACCACTCTGGAACGCATCTCGACCGACTTTTCGCAGTTGTCGGAAATGCAGGACAGCCGGATATCGGCAACCCTGAACGAAGACGGCTCGTTCAGCAAAAAGGACGAAGAGACCTATCAGAAGCTGCGGGCTGAAATTGTCGAACTGGTGAACGGTCTGCATCTCCACAACAACCGGATCGAGGCGCTGATCGACCAGCTTTACGGCATCAACCGCCGGATCATGTCGCTGGACAGCGCGATGGTGAAGCTGGCGGATCAGGCCCGCATCAACCGGAGGGAATTCATTGACGCGTATCGTGGTCGCGAGCTGGACCCGAACTGGCTGGCCGAGATGGCGGAAAAGCCGGGCCGGGGCTGGCAGATGTTCATCGAACGCTCGACCGACAAGGTCGAGGAACTGCGCAACGACATGGCTCAGGTCGGTCAGTATGTCGGTCTGGACATCAGCGAATTCCGCCGCATCGTGCAGCAGGTTCAGAAGGGCGAGAAAGAAGCCCGTCAGGCCAAGAAGGAAATGGTCGAGGCCAACCTGCGTCTGGTGATCTCGATTGCCAAGAAATACACGAACCGCGGCCTGCAATTCCTTGATCTTATTCAGGAAGGCAACATCGGCCTGATGAAGGCGGTGGACAAGTTCGAATACCGCCGCGGCTACAAATTCTCGACTTATGCGACCTGGTGGATCAGGCAGGCGATCACGCGGTCTATCGCGGATCAGGCCCGCACGATCCGTATTCCGGTGCATATGATCGAAACGATCAACAAGCTGGTTCGCACGGGTCGTCAGATGCTGCACGAAATCGGCCGTGAGCCGACGCCGGAAGAACTGGCCGAAAAGCTGCAGATGCCGCTTGAGAAGGTGCGCAAGGTGATGAAAATCGCCAAAGAGCCGATCTCACTCGAAACGCCGATTGGCGATGAAGAAGACAGCCAACTGGGCGATTTCATCGAGGACAAGAATGCCGTGCTGCCGCTGGACAGTGCCATTCAGGAGAACCTCAAAGAGACTACAACACGGGTTCTGGCGTCACTCACCCCGCGTGAAGAGCGTGTGCTGCGGATGCGCTTTGGTATCGGGATGAACACCGACCATACGCTGGAAGAGGTCGGTCAGCAGTTCAGCGTGACCCGCGAGCGTATTCGTCAGATCGAGGCGAAAGCGTTGCGCAAGCTGAAACATCCCAGCAGATCGCGCAAGCTGCGATCCTTCCTGGACCAGTAAAGATCAAGGCGCCTCAGATTGAGGCGCCTTTTTTTACAGCCGCAAATAATTTTTGGTGACCTGCGAATGAGATCGCGGCGTCTCTGACATCCGACACTATATGCGCTGCCTCTTTAGCCATGACCCGGTATGTCGCATTGTCGTTTTTCAGCCCGCGTGACACCTTCGCGACAGCATTTTGATAATTTGCGTGAGGATGATGCCGGGTTCTGCAAGCTCCAGCCTGTTCAGAGATCGGTCTTTGATTGTCTTTGACGGCGAATGTGTCCTGTGCTCGGGCTTTTTTCAGTTCATGCTGAAACATGACCGGGACAAACGGTTTCAGTTTGCCACAGCCCAATCCCGTCTGGGTCAACGGCTGTATCGCGAGCTTGGGCTTCCGACAGATGATTTTCTGACCAACCTGGTGATCGTGAACGGCACTGTTTTTCAGCGATTGGATGCGTTTGCTGCTGCGATGCGCAGTCTACCCGGACTGTGGCCGGTGTTGTCGCTCTGCCGTTTCCTTCCCGCGTTCCTCAAAGACCCGCTGTATCGCACAATTGCCAGTAACCGATATGCCATCTTCGGGCGTGCCGACCTGTGTCTTGTGCCTGATGAGACCACGCGGTCACGATTTGCCCCGGAGGGATTTTGAGTGACGCCAGACCCTTTTTTGCAGGCCTTGCCCACCGAGGCCCCCTTGCCCGATCCGGTGAGAGCGCTGCACAGTTTGGAAGGCGTCTACACCGGGCGATGCCGGGTCGAACGCGGCAAAGGGTGGCTGGTTGCAATGGTGCTGTGCATCGCGCGGTTTCCTCCGAGTGGCGAGGATGTGCACGTGCGCCTCACGATTCAACGCACTGGATCGCGCTGGTCATGGGAGCGCAATTTCGGAGGCTACAAAACGCGATCCAAACTGACTTTTGATCGCAAAACCGGATGTGTTCGGGAACAGTTCGGCCCGTTTGCCGTATGGTTGCAGCCGGTCTCAAACAGGCGCGGGTTGGTGATTGAAATCAAACGTCTGAGCGTGTTTGGTATTCCGGTCCCGGCCTTCCTGTTGCCGCGATCCGCGACGGCTGAGTGGATGGACGACCGTGGCCGGTTCCGGTTTGATGTCTCGGCACATGCGCCGGGTCTGGGTGTGTTGATCCGGTATGACGGGTGGCTCACGCCCGATCACGGTGCCTCTGCCCGCGCCTGAAATGATTGTGATGCGATCTGTGCGTGCGATGCCAAAGGTCTAAGATAAGCTGGACAATCAAATAAGGAAGATGTTGACGATGAAACAGATGATGATCACCGCCACACTCGCCGCATTTGCGTTGGGTATTCCTGCCACTGCTGAGGCCGCTCCGAACGGATACCGGACAGAGCCGATTAACAGCACAGATTTTGAAGTCATTCCCAGAGCCGATCAGTTCGTTGACGGGTACTGGTGCGCGGCAGCAGATTTCGCGCGACGCACGCTTGGGGTTGGCTGGCAGCAGCAGATCTATGTGTTGCGCGGCTACGGTCCCAGCGTCACAACCGGTCGCCGGACAGCCGTTCAGTTTTCAATCAAGCAGCCAACAGGTGCAACACCGCAGCAATCCAGTATTATCACATCCAGCTTTGCCCCTGGCTCAAGTATGTCAGTGTCAGCGGCCAATGCCCGGTGCAACTACAGACCGTTTTTCAATAACTGATGGAAAGCTGAGACAGGGTGAATGCAAACTGAGTTCACGATTCAGACCCGAGGGGCAGGGCTGTACGAGTTCACAACTGACGTGAAACTTTGGCTGCATGACGCGGCGGCGGATGGCGTTTTGACACTGTTCGTTCGCCATACATCCTGTTCGCTTTTGATACAGGAGAATGCGGACCCCGAGGTGCAAACCGATCTGCAGGCCTTTTTCGATAGGCTTGTGCCGCCGTCCGATCATCCGTCGATGGCATATCTGCGTCATACCTATGAAGGGCCGGACGATATGCCGGCCCATATCAAGGCTGCGATGATGCCCGTATCTTTGTCGATACCTGTGTCCAAGGGCCGGCCCGTCTTGGGGACATGGCAAGGCGTTTATCTGGTGGAACACCGCAGCGCGCCGCATACACGCCGTGTCGCGGCGCATCTGGGATGACCCTTTATTTAGCGGTGGAAAATTCCGACTACCCAAACCCTAGCGGCTGTCCTATAGTTGTGGATAAGTAAGCCGCAGCGCTTACAAAAGAGGCCGAACTAGGGACGAGGAGACGGCGAATGCGCTGCCCGTTTTGCGGAAATATCGACACTCAGGTCAAGGATTCACGCCCGGCGGAAGATCACGTCGCGATCCGCAGGCGGCGGTTCTGTCCGGCTTGCGGCGGTCGCTTCACCACTTACGAGCGTGTTCAGTTGCGCGACTTGGTCGTCATCAAGAGCAACGGAAAACGGGAAGATTTCGACCGCGACAAGCTGGAACGCTCGATCCGTATTTCGATGCAGAAACGCCCCATAGACCCGGATCGGATCGACCAGATGATTTCGGGCATCGTGCGCCGGCTCGAGAGCATGGGCGAGACCGATATTCCCTCCAATAAGATCGGCGAGATTGTTATGGAAGCTCTGGCGCGGATCGACACCGTGGCCTATGTTCGCTTTGCGAGTGTGTACAAGAATTTCCAGGCGGCCGATGACTTCGAGGAGTTTGTCCACGAGCTGCGCCCGCCGCAGCCTTCGACGGACGAGTGAGCGAAACAGATAAGCGATATATGGCGCTGGCCTTGTCTTTGGGACAGCGCGGACAGGGCATGTGCTGGCCCAACCCCTCGGTGGGCTGTGTCATCGTGCGGGACGGCCGCATCATCGGTCGCGGCTGGACGCAACCGGGTGGCCGCCCTCATGCCGAAACCGAAGCTTTGAAACAGGCCGGACCCGCAGCCCGCGGCGCAACGGCCTATGTGTCACTCGAACCCTGTGCCCATCATGGCAAGACGCCGCCCTGCGCCGAGGCCTTGATTGCCGCAGGTGTTGCGCGCGTGGTCTCTGCCATCGAAGACAGCGACCCGCGTGTGGCCGGACAGGGCTTTGCGATGCTGCGCGAAGCGGGGATCGAGGTGGTGACCGGGGTCCTGGCGGAACGGGCCGCGCGCGATCTGGCCGGGTTCTTTTTGAAAACCGAGCAGGGCCGTCCTTTTGTGACTTTGAAGCTGGCCAGCAGTTTCGATGGCCGGATCGCAACGGCGACCGGGCACAGCCAGTGGATCACCGGTCCCGGCGCGCGTCGGGCCGTTCATGCGATGCGCGCACGTCATGACGCGGTGATGATTGGCGCAGGAACCGCCCGGGCGGATGACCCGTCGCTGACGGTGCGCGATCTGGGAATTGCCCATCAGCCTGTTCGGGTTGTGGTATCGCGCCATATGGATTTGCCCTTGTTGGGACAATTGGCTCGCACAGCGGCTGAGATACCGGTCTGGTTGTGTCATGGCCCATCCCCGGATGCAGAGCGTGCGCGCGCCTGGGAAGGGCTCGGAGCACGGTTGATCCCCTGTGGTCTGCAGGAGCATCACATCGACGCAGTCGACCTGTTGCAACAACTGGGACAGGCGGGTCTGACGCGCGTGTTCTGCGAAGGTGGCGCCGCGTTGGCCGCATCGCTATTGGCCGAGGATCTGGTGGACGAGCTCGTCGGGTTCACAGCGGGTCTGACGATCGGGGCCGAAGGGCTGTCCGCCGTCGGAGCGCTGGGTCTGGAAAATCTGGATGCCGCGCCGCGGTTCGAGCTGATCGAAACTCAGGCGGTTGGGGATGATATCCTGCACCGCTGGCGGCGGACGACGCGCTAAGGCCGGTCTCAGCGCCAAAGATGCGCGTGTGTCGCCAATGCCCCCTGAAACTTTGACAGGATCCGATTTACCGGACCGGATTGTGCGGTCTCGCCACTCGCCAATCGCTCCACCGCCACTTCGACGGGGCAGGGCAGTCCGGTGACTGGATCAATGTACCGCGGGTAGTCAATCAAGGATGCATGAACCAGCCCCGCCAACGATGGCCGGGCCCCGCGCCGCGCCGGAACCGTGCCGAGATCCGTTGTCAGCCCCCATCCGGCGTAGAAGGGCGCGCCCAGCGTGGTGACTTTGACATCCCGCAACAGGGCCTCGAATCCCAGCAGCGAGGTCATGGTCCACACTTCGTTTACCTGTGGCAGCAGATCGGCGGGATTCGTACCGGTGACAACAACATCGGCCATCTCTTCGGCTTCGATCCGGCCTTCGCGCAGGCCTGCCTCGACATCGGGATGAGGTTTATAGATGACAACGGCATCCGGGTTTGCCGCGCGCACAGCGCGCAGCAGGTCAAGGTTCGTGCGAACAGTAGTGGTGCCCAACAGGATTGAGGCGTCGTCTTCGACTTGACCCGGCACCAGAATGCGATACCCGTCGGGGAGGGGCGGGCAGGTCTGCCCGGTGTTGTACTTGCTCACACCTTCCGTCAGGAGTTTGGTGATCAGGCGTTCAGCACGCAGGGCCTGATCGGGACGCAAGGTCTCGCGCAGTCTGATCAGCTCTTCCAACCGGCTGGGCTGTGTCGGATCGTAGTAAATGCCCAGATCATCCGTGACGAGCGACAAGGGAGGCACGAGGTTGGCCCCCAACCCGCGCGAGCGCAGGAAACCGTCTTCGACCCGAACAGCGTTGCTTGTATCGCGCGCCTGGCTGGCCCACACCATATGCGGTCTGCTTGGGTCAGAAGGCGGCGTTGTGGTGAACTCAACCTTTCGATGCTGACCAAACATCTGCTGCAGGTGCTTGCGTTTCCAAAGGCGCATACCGGACGCGGTCCACCCGTTGCGATCCTGACGCCATGCGCATGTCTGCGCCTCTAGCGTGTCCATGACCGTTTCCAGATCACACAGCTGATCCCGATACGGGTCGTACCAGGTCGGATAGAGGATCATTGCGGCTGCAAATAATTGTGCCCGGGTCAGGCTGCGTTGCCGGCGCGGGACAGGCTGTTCATCCTGTGTCAGCCCCCAGCCAGCATAAAACGGTTGACCAAAGACGCGGGGTTTGTGTCCGGCCAATATCGCCTCGAACCCCAGTTGCGACGACAGCGTGTAGACTGCGATTGCCCCGTCCAGCAGTGGCCATGGGCTGATCGGGTGCTGCAAAATCGCCACCCTGTCCGACACATCCCGATCCGAGAAATACCCCATGCGATGACCGGCCAGTGTTTCCGGGTGGGTCTTAATCAGCACCCGCGCACCGGGGTTTTCCTCTTGTGCGATGACCAGCATCTCGCGGAAACGCGCAGGGTCTCCCGCGCTGGCCGTCACAGCGGCATCGCCCTGTGTCTGGTCGACCACAAGAACGTAACCGGGGTCTGGTGGCGCAATATCCAGATCAATGGCCGCGTATTTGCTCAGATGCAGGTCTTTCAGCCGTTCGATTGCGCTGCGCGCCCGGTTCAAGAGCGCAGTGTCATCCAGAGGGTGTGTGGACAGCAGGTGTTCCAGATCCGATGGCGTTTCCGGGTCGAAATGCAATCCGGACCGATCCAGCAGCAGGCCGAGGGGTCCCTCGCCACTGCGCCCGGGATGCAATGATCTCAGAAGGGCGTCCTCGACGCGAAGGACGGGAGACTTTCGTTTGTCCGCGATACGCCATCCGCGATGAGATGTGGGGCTGTTGCCCCAGACGCCGACGTAATCGCCCGTCTGGGGAAGACCCAACCGCATGTCATACCCGACCAGCGACAGGATGCGGCGAATGCGGCGGCTGGTCAGGAAACCGCCGTTGTAAACGAACAGCCGGGCACGCTCAGATTTGGCCACGGTGTCCGGGCCATGAGCCACGGATCAGTTTCCGGTCAGTGTGGTAACATTTGCAAGCGGTGTCAGCCCACCTGCGATGAGTGAGATCGATTTGCTCCACTGCGCATAGGGTGCTTCGGTCACATAAATCGTGTCATCGTCGCGGATGACGAAATCACGCGCGATGAACAGGCCGTTGGGGGCGGTCAGGTTCAGCAGGTAGATCATCCGCTGGTCCCCTTGCAGGTCCGCGCGGCCCATGACGTTGCGAGCAACATCCTGACGTTCCTCGCGCAGGATAAACACGCCTGTCGGGTCTGACGACAGTGTCAGAAGGCCGCCCACCTGCGCCAATGCTTCCAGCGCGGTCAGGTCCTGGCTGTCAAAGGCCACACGCGACTGACCCCCGGTGGCACCCAGCGCAATGTATGAGCGGCTGTCTTCTTCCACGAGAATCCGGTCACCCCCGCGCAGCGCGACGTCCAGTTTGGGGTTTCGGAACAGATCCTCGTACCAGACGGTCCCTCTCTGATCCCCGCGGATCAGCGTCACCAGCGCGATGTCCGAGGCGACGGAAACACCGCCGGCCTGAGACAGCATGCCCAGCAGGGTGCGGGTGGGCCGTTCGATCGGATAGATGCCGGGCGCCCCGATGGTGCCGGTCAGCGACACGGTCGATCCGTCGCCGGCGACACGGCGTACTTCGACCTGAGGATCCGGCGTCTGTTCCTGCAATCTGTTGGTGATCAGGATACGCAGTTGCTCGGGTGTATTGCCGGCGGCCCGCAAGCGCCCGGCATAGGGCACAAAGATAAACCCTTCGCTGTCGACCTGAACCTGTTCCAGCACGGTGGCCACTCCGGTTTCGCCGGACAGCAGGCCATCATCGACGTTTTCCCAGATTGTCAGCCCCAGAACGTCGCCCGGACGTACGGTATCGGCTGTCAGACTCTGCGCGCTGCTGAAGGAGGACGAAAAGCCAAACTGCGGAACGGCAGAGGTCGCTTTTGCCACGCGGTCATCAACCTCGACAACAAAGGCGTTGCCGCCGTTTTCGACCGATCCCGCCAGAATTTCGGTCTTGTTCGGGCCGGATTTCGGAAGCTGGCACGCGGCAAGCACGCCAATTGCGGCCACAAGGGAAACCCCCCGTATCCATCGGATTGGAAAGCACTGCACTGCCGAGTATCCTCAATCGTCGTTGTTTTTGGTATTCTGTTTGGCGCAGGCTATCCGTTTTGAGGCCTGTATTCCAGCAACGGTTGCAGTTGCTTACTTAACGATTTTCAACTGTGGCGTCTGCGCCTCGTTGCCTTTCAGGACAAATTGATAGGGGTTTTTGTCCTTCAGCATCATGTCTGCAGCGCGTCGCAGCAATTGGCGGCGGCCACGGCGCGAATAGAATCCACCCGGCACCTGGCTGGTTTCCAGCAGGAAACGGCGATAGTGGCGATAAGCCTCGCTGTTGGGCGGGGTCGGATCCGCAAAAAACGCCTCGATCGGCTGTTGCGAGACAAATTCGGGCTTGTCATAGACGGACCGGCCAAAGATGCGCAGGGGAATTCCGCGCCACAAGACCTGCTGACCCGCCGTTGAGTTGATTGTGACGGCCGAGCTTGCTTCGTCCAGCAACCTGGCCAGTTTGCCACCCGGCACATAGTGGACCCGGTCCTGAATACCATGTTCCCGCGACAACTGACGCGCCCTGCGGCGCAAGGGCTCACGATGGTTTTCCAGCGGGTGTTCCTTGATGACCAGCCGGTGATGGGGCGCCGCACCCCTGGCAAATCCCGCGATCACCTGCTCCAGAAATTCGCACATCCCGGAATACTCGGAATGGGACTGCACCGAACTGTCATGACCCAGTTGCAACAGCACAAGGTGGTATGGGAAACCCCCTTTACGAACCCGCGCATTTGCCCAGCCGCGTTGAATGCGATGCAATGGCATCAGGGCCAGCCGTTTGAAATACAAAAAGAATTCTCGCGAAACCGGCAGTTCCCGATGCCGGCGGAAGTTTCGATAGCGGCCATTCAGGAACAGAACAAACCAATGATACAGCGCGCCGTAGAATATATGTTGCCGCATATCTCCCCAATGGGATGGCGGCGGGGGTGTTTGCGTGTCCGACTGTGCTAGCGCGCGCTGCATCTGATCGACATCCGTCGACATCAGGCGCGAATGGCCATTCGAACCGTCCCGTTCGTAGGTGACCCACCAGGGTCGCAGATACCCTTCTTCGAACACATGAACGGTCACGCCCCGTGACCTTGCGATTTCAACGGCGCGGGCGTGAATCGGGCGTGTGTCGCCGTACAGGACAATATCGGTCACGCCGCGCCCGACAATCAGGTCGATGAGCGCCCCCGGCCAGTCTTCGGGTGTGCCATAAAACGGGATGTAGGACGCCTTGTCGAACCAAAACGCCTTGTCGCCGGCATTGAACCCCACGCGCCAGACCTGGGCACCAGACGCGCGCAACATGCGTCCTAGCGCGTTGAAGAACGGCCCATGTGGCCCCTGTAAGAACAGGAAAACCTTTGTGCTCGAATTCGTTGGCGATTGCTGCATCTCACCTGCTTTAGTTGTGTTTTTTGTCAAAACTATGCCGGTTTGGTCCATTCCGGGCAAGGTGGGGCTTGCCCGGACCGCCACTTGGGCTTACCTCGGCGTGAATTGTATCGCACAGCCTAGGAATTAAGGGTTAACGGAATGTTTACAGGGATTGTCACCGACATCGGTACCGTCACCGAGCTGGAGCAACGGGGGGATCTGCGGGCACGGATTGCGACCGCGTATAACACCGAAACCATCGACATTGGTGCCTCAATCGCCAGCGACGGCGTGTGCCTGACCGTGATCGCGCTGGGTGACGACTGGTATGATGTAGAGATCAGCGCCGAGACGGTCTCGAAAACCAATCTGGACACCTGGCAGGTGGGCAGCCGGGTCAATCTGGAGCGTGCGCTGAAAGTCGGGGATGAACTGGGCGGCCATATCGTCTCGGGTCACGTGGACGGTGTGGCCGAGGTCGTGGCCGTTCAGGACGAAGGCGACAGCACCCGCGTTACATTGCGCGCTCCAAAAGACCTTGCGCGGTTCATTGCACCGAAAGGATCGGTTGCGCTGAATGGTACGTCGCTGACGGTCAATGACGTGGACGGCTGTGACTTTGGGATCAATTTCATCCCGCACACCAAAGAGGTCACAACGTGGGGCGACGTGAAAACCGGCGACCGTGTCAACCTTGAGATCGACACACTGGCCCGTTATGTCGCGCGCCTCGCCGAGATGTCCTGACGGCCCCGGAACCTGCGGCAACGCCGCGTCGCAACCCTCGGGTGCGGTTTGCGGTCTGGTCTTTGGGCACAGGTTGGTCTATCCCGCGCTGCAGAAATGCTCTTGTGAAAGGCTGCCTCATGAGCTTTGAAACACCCGGACCCGTCGAGGCGCAACTGCGCGAAGCGATCAGCCCGATTGAGGAGATCATCGACGAGGCACGTCACGGCAGGATGTATATCCTTGTTGACCATGAAGATCGCGAGAACGAAGGCGATCTGGTGATAGCGGCTGAATTTGCCGATGCCGAAGCGATCAATTTCATGGCCACCCATGGGCGTGGACTGATCTGCCTGCCGATGACGGCCGAGCGGATCGACCGTCTGGGTTTGCCCATGATGGCGGTGAACAACTCGTCCCGTCACGAGACGGCGTTCACGGTTTCGATCGAAGCGCGCGAGGGCGTGTCGACCGGCATCTCTGCGGGTGACCGGGCCCTGACCGTCGCAACGGCTATCAACGAACAGAACACCATGGCGCATATCGCGACGCCCGGCCATATTTTCCCGCTGCGGGCCAAGCGGGGCGGGGTGCTGGTGCGTGCGGGTCATACCGAGGCCGCCGTGGATATCTCGCGGCTGGCGGGGCTGAACCCCTCGGGCGTGATCTGCGAGATCATGAAACCCGATGGCACCATGGCGCGTCTGCCGGATCTGGTTGCCTTTGCCCGAGAGCATGGCATGAAGATCGGCACGATCAGCGACCTGATCGCGTACCGGTCGCGCAACGACAATCTGGTTGTCGAGACATCGCGCGAAACCGTTACCTCGGAATATGGTGGCGCGTGGGAGATGCGGATTTTCACCGACCAGACGCATGGCATCGAGCATGTCGTCATGATCAAGGGCGATATCACCACTCCCGAGCCGGTTCTGACCCGGACCCATGCGCTGCACGAAGCGCCCGATATCCTGGGCCTTGGCCCGAAATCACCGCAGGAACTGCCCCGCGCCATGGAGAAGATCGCGGCCGAGGGTCGCGGCGTCGTCTGCCTGTTCCGCCAGCCGCGCAACTCGCTCTACGCATTGGAAGATGAGGGACCGCGCACCATCAAGCAAACCGGTCTTGGGGCGCAGATGCTGTCCAAGATGGGCATCCAGGAACTGATCCTGCTGACGGATTCGCCGGAAACAAAATATCTGGGTCTGGACGCCTTTGGCCTGTCCATCGTTGGAACCCGTTCCATTCTCAAGGAGGGATGATCGTGGCTGAACAAGACAAACATGGTGTCCTGCCGACGCCGGCCTTTGACAAGCCGGTGAAGCTTCTGATCGTAGCGGCGCCATTTTACCGTGCAATTGCCGATGACTTGATCTCTGGCGCCACGGCAGAGATCGAAGCTGCGGGTGGCACCTGTGAGGTTGTCGAGGTTCCGGGCGCGCTGGAGATCCCCACAGCGATCGCCATGGCTGACCGACAGTGCAATTTCGACGGTTACGTGGCGCTGGGATGTGTGATCCGGGGTGAGACAACCCACTATGAGACGGTGTGCAACGACTCGAGCCGCGCCATCCAGTTGATGGGTCTGCAAGGTCTGTGCATCGGCAATGGCATCCTGACCGTCGAGAACGACGATCAGGCCGAGGTGCGCGCCAACCCCAAAAAGATGAACAAGGGCGGCGGTGCGGCTGCTGCGGCCTTGCATCTGATCGCACTCAGCCGTAAGTGGGGCTCTTCGCAAAAGGGCGTAGGTTTCAAGCCGCCGTCCGAGTCCATCCTAGTGGCGGGCGACAGCAACGGACCCACGACCGCATGACCCAGACCGACGCGCCGAAACCGGCCAACCAGAAACGCCTGATGAAATCCGCCGCCCGGCTCTATGCCGTGCAGGCTCTGTTCCAGATGGAGCAGTCCGACCAGACGACGGATCAGGTTGTCGCAGAGTTTCTGGATCACCGGTTTGGTGCCGTCTACGAGGGGGATGAGATGCTGGATGGGGACATTCCGGTGTTTCGAAAACTGGTCGAGGATGCCGTGAATTATCAGGCCCCCATCGACCAGATGACCGATCGGGCGCTGGTCGCCAAATGGCCGATCGCACGTATCGACCCGACCCTGCGCGCCGTGTTTCGCGCTGCCGGTGCGGAACTGACCCAGAGCCAGACGCCGCCTAAAGTGGTTATCACCGAATTTGTGGATGTGGCGCGGGCCTTTTTCCCCGAAGGAAAAGAACCCAAATTCGTCAACGCGGTTCTCGATCACATGGCGCGCGAGGCCAAACCCGAGGCGTTCTGACACGTTTACCGGGACCAGATATGCGCTAAGGTGAATATCATAGCGCAAGGAGGTCTGCGATGCCCAAACTGATCCGCCTATACATCACTCAGGTTGCTTGGGGATTTGTGATCTCGGCAGTCTTCGTCGGGATATTGTTGGCGTTCAACGTCGCCAATCTGCGCCATCTGATAATGGGCTCTGAAATTGGCCTGATCGCGTTGGTCATGATCTGGTTCATGAACGGCATTGTATTTGCGGGCGTACAGTTCGCCTATGCGATCATGAGCATGGCGGAAAAGCCGCAAGGCCCGCGTCGCGGGACATCTGTGATCTCGCGACTTGAGCCAGTACCAGTCAAGGCAGACAAAACCTGAGTTTCCGCCAAATCACGGCGGTTGTTGAGGTAATTCGATCCAAATTGAGCGCGGCGTTGGCGTGGCCGCTGCCAGCCACTTGAAAAATCAATGTTATTGACATCAGATGGCTGACAATCCGTATTTTGGACCCGAAAGCGCACGCCATTGAATACACCCTCATACGAAGATGTCGTTACCTCTCAGGCCTTTGGCGAGCATCTAGGTCAGCTCAATCAAGCCATTGCGGATTGTTTGAAACAGGCAGGCGAACCCGTCGCAATAAACGGAAACGTGTGTTACGGCCACAAGCAGCAAGACTTTCATTTAGGCGAGATGGAACCTGCGCTTGAGCCAAAAAGGCGGGCGCTGCACCAGATTTCACAGAAAGCATCGTGTTTTACCGAAGTCGGTGTCGCCGGTGGGCACGCTGCGCTGCTTGCCCTGCACTCCAACCCGTCTCTAAAGTTCATCGGAATCGATCTTGGCCAAAGATTGCGACCATTTTGGCCGCCTGTGGATGTCTATGTTCCAGTTGTGTTCAAATGGTTGTCGGACAAATTTCCCGGTCGTGTAAAGCTGTATCAGGCGGATGCACTAGATGGACTAAAAAGAGCCGTGACAGAATGCCCGTTCGGTCCGATAGACTTGCTTCACCTCGACGCGATGAAAGACAACAGGATCACTGAACTGGAAACGGCATGGCCCGGGCTGGCAGGGCGTTGTTACTTGCTGCAAGGGGATACCAAGAACGGTCAGGTAAGCGCCAGCACAGAGCAGTTGGTCGCGGACGGGCGTGCTCGACCGATTACGGCTTCTAGATTCCCACCTATTGGCCGCGCGAATTTTGATTTGTTGGAAACAGGCCCAGAGGTTCTAGCCGGGAAGGTAAGCCTAGATAGCCTGAAAGATGATCGGATTCTGCTTTGTGTCTGTCATCAGGATGATGAAACACTTTTTTCTGGATCTACTTTGTCCCACTTGAAAAGCAATGCGGATGTGAGCATCGCAAGCTTCTTTCGGCCAGCCAAGAACCGGCGAGATACCGAAACGCGAGAGGCAGCGATGCAGCGCGTGTGCGACTCGCTTGGAGCGCAAAGAATCCAATTTCCTTTTGCCGTCGAGCGCGACCACCGAAGACTGCGACGCTTCATTCAAATGCCATCCGATCCGCGGCAAGCCTTTCCGGAACTTTTACGCCCGCTGCATCGTCACCCTTTGTTCAACCTATTGAGCGGGTCCGCCTTTGCATTGATGGAGCAACTTCAACCAGCGACGATAGTCACGCACAACCGCGTTGGAGAATATGGCCACATAGAGCATGTCTTGCTGCACCATGCGGTGTTGCAAGCAGCTCGGAGATATCAGGCGGGACGGCTGCTGAACTTTGGAGTTGGGTTGACAGAGGTTGATTTAATCGTGCCATCTCTGCCGGAAGAAAAAGGCCAACTCTTCAACGAATACCTGCCTTATTGGGACGGTAGGAAGAAGTATGATTTTGCTTTGGCTGATGAGAGCTTTGTGATCTTGGACACCTCAGTCGAACAAAGCTGAGGTGAAAGTGTGGCGGGACCGCCAGTCATCCGTGCGGTTTGATTCCCGAGGACCTGTATGTACAGGTGGGCGCCGGGTAATCAGGCCAGGACCTGAACAGAGCCAGCCCCCTCGGAATTGCTTAAGGCCACCAGAATGCTACCTGTCACAAGAAGGGCAGAACCCGCCAAGCGCTTAGTTAGGGCGTCTGACGGGTTCGCACAAGGGGTCAGGCATTAACAGTTTCGTGCAGCGCGATGCGCATCTTGCCGAAATGCTCATCCCAACCATTGTCGAGCGACAGGATCAGGCCAAAGGCTTCTGCGCCTTGGGGCAGGCCTTCATGCTGCAGGCCGAGGCGTGTGCCGCCTGCAACCGGTTCAAGGGTCCATTTGACGACGCTGACAGCCTGTCCCATCGGTTTGACGGTGAACGTGTACTCCAGATATTCAGGTGGTCGCGCGACCCGCACGTCCCCCCAAATCAGCAGATCGCCACTGGTTGTCCCGAACATCTCCAGCTTTTCACCTTCGGCCAGGGGACGCTCTGGTTTGTGGAACCACTCCGCCAGCCGTTCGGGTTCCGTCAGATAGGCCCAAACGGTGTCAGGCGTGGCCCGCAGAAAGATCGTCTTTTGCAAAACGGCATTCGTCATTTCTTATTCCTTTCAATGTCTTCTTTCAGAGAATTAAGGCGTTCGTCCCAGAATTGATCGAAATAGCTGAGCCAGTCGAGCACAGGGGCCATGCCCTTGGGTTCCAGTCGGTTGATGCGCTCGCGGCCACGGGCCTCGACTGTGATCAGGCCGCCGTCCGACAGCACCGTCAGATGCTTTTTGACGGCGGCGCGGGTCATGTCGAACCGGTCCGTCAATTGCCCGATTGTCATGTCCTCGCCCGCGAGCATCTGCACGATGTCGCGGCGGGTGGGGTCGGCAAGGGCGCGAAACGCGTTTTGGGTTCGTGTGTTCATTGGTAACCTCAGATGTGATACCATTTGGTGTCACATTAATAAGATACCATAAGGTATCATGTCAAGCGGGTGGACACGCTTTACTTTTGTTCATGAATTGTTCACATTCGACGCATGACCCTGGATCTACAGCCCGGACAGAAACTGGCGCGTGGTGTATCGCGCCATCTCACCGCGCATGGCTTTGTCTCTGTTGAAGAATTTGTGCCGACCCGCGGGTTGAGGGTGGATGTCATGGGGCTGGGCCCGAAAGGTGAGCTGTGGGTGATTGAGTGCAAATCGAGCCGCGCTGATTACCAGTCGGATTCGAAGTGGCACGGTTATCTGGAGTGGTGCGACCGGTTCTTCTGGGCGGTGGATACGGACTTCCCAACCGATCTGCTGCCCGATGAAACAGGGCTGATCATCGCGGATGCCTATGATGCCGAAATCATACGGATGGCGCCAGAGGACAAGATCGCCCCGGCCCGGCGCAAAAAAATGGTTCAGAAATTCGCGATGGACGCGGCACGCAGGTTGCAGACGTTAAGAGATCCCAGACTTTAAAGAGATCAGTCGCGCAGGGCGCGAGCGGCCTGTGCGGCTGCACGAAGTTCATCTGCGATTTCTTCGGCCTCTTCGGGATCGAAATCCATCGGAACTTCGACGTTGTCCGCTTCGACAAAAAGCCGAACCATGCCCTGATCCGTCGGCCCGATCTGCAGGTTTGCCTGAATGTCGCGTTCGGTGTTGATGCCCATAGGTGCCTCCGGGACTGAGCGTTCGTGCTAGCGCGCGCGGGGTTGAGAATCAAGTCACCTTTGCGGTCAGATAGGGTATGGAAGATGTTGTTCTGAGACCGTTTCACCCCGATGATGCGCCCTGGCTGGTCGAACAGCACGGGACTCTGTACGCCAAAGACGAGGGGTTCGACAGCAGTTTTGGGGCCCTTGTGGCCCAGATTCTTGAGGATTTCACCGCCAATCACGATCCGGCGCGGGAACGCGGCTGGATTGCCGAACGGGCAGGGCAACGGCTGGGCAGCATTTTTTGTGTCTCGCTCAATGACGATACAGCCAAGCTGAGACTGTTTCTGCTGGTGCCGGAGGCGCGCGGTCTGGGTCTGGGAAAACGACTGCTGGCCGCCTGCACCGAGTTCGCCCGAACGTCCGGGTATCGGCAGATAGCCCTGTGGACCCATGAAAGCCACAGGGCGGCCTGTGCCCTTTACAGGGCAAACGGATGGCAGCTGACAGACAGCAAACCGGTGCATTCTTTTGGCGTCGATCTTGTCGAACAAAGCTGGGAAATTCAGCTTTAATCCCCTTGCATTCCCGGGGCGCGTTCGCTACATCGCCCTTCACGAGTGCCGCCTTAGCTCAGTTGGTTAGAGCGCTGGATTGTGGATCCAGAGGTCCCCTGTTCAAGCCAGGGAGGCGGTACCATTTCCCGGACGATCACGTGACGACGCGAGCTCAGACACGGACCGGTTATCACCGGGCCAGATTGAGCCTGAACCGCATTTTGGCGCGATTGGCGGTTGGCAAATGCCGGTTCAGCCGTTTGTTCACGACGCCAAAGACCCAGACGATCATCAGCGTCAACAGGATGAAGTAAAAGGCCAGGATTGGGTAGGGCACAAACGGGTTGAACGTCTTGTCCGCGAAGTAGCTTGCGTAATACAGCGCATCGCCGCGTTGCTGCCAGGCCGGGAAGGCGGAAAAGAACACCAGCGTTGTGGCGTGGAACAGAAAGATCGCTTCGTTTGTATAAGCCGGCCAGGCCAGGCGCAGCATTGTGGGCCAGACGACCCGGCGGAACCGGGACCAGCCGGACATGCCATAGGCGTCGGCGGCTTCGATGTCGCCCTTGGGAATGGAACGCAGCGCGCCATAGAAGATCTCGCCCGAATAGGCGGCGGTGTTCAGGAACAACACGATCAGCGCGCCGAGCCACGCTGACGTGAACGCGTCGAACATCGGGTAGGATTTCTTCAGCGATAGGAAGAAGAAATAGGCAAAGAAAAACTGAATGAACAGCGGCGATCCCCGGAAGATAAAGATGAACCATTCCGAGGGTTTGCGCAGCCACTTGTTGGCGGACGCCTTGCCAACAGCGAGTGCGGTTGCAAAGAAAAAACCGGTCGCCAGCGCCATCAACCCGAAATACACGTTCCAGATCATCCCCGACCCGATCAGGGTGAATTGTTCGCATAGGGTGAAATCGGACCGCGGCAGCAGACGTTCGGCATCTATGAAGATTTCCTTGTCGGCAAAGTACTCCGATATCCACTTAGGTGCTCGCTCGGGCACATAGTCTGCTAGCTCGATTTTGGTCGCAATCGAGCGGAACGCATAATCCTGAATGGTTTGCCAACAGCTCATGCCGTGGTCTCCTTGCGGAGAAGCTCACCGCCGGATGTGGCCTGACCATGGGACAGGCGGCGCATCAGGCGTTCCAGACCAATTTCAGAGACACGGGTCATGCCGAGATAGAAGGCCAGCAAAAACAGGAAGTACCACATGCGCCAGTCGCCATGCGGATAGTCGGTAAAGCGGGATGTTTTGGTACCGCCCAGTTCGCGCGCCCAGTAAACAATGTCTTCGACGCCGAGCAGGAACAGCAGAGGCGTGGCCTTGATCAGCACCATCCACAGGTTTGAAAGGCCGGGCAGGGCGTAGACCCACATCTGCGGCACGAGGATGCGCCAGAAGGTCTGTCGGCGCGTCATGCCATAGGCTTCGGCTGTTTCCAACTGTGCGTAAGGCACCGCGCGCATGCCACCGAACAGCACGTTTGCGGCAAAAGCACCAAAAACAATGGCGAAAGTGATCACTGCCAGGAAGAACCCGTAGGTTTCATGCACCCATTCCGGTGCGGTCCCCAGTGGCAGCTTGGCAGCCTGGCAAACCAGGAAATCATTGCCCTGACGGATCGGATCGGTCCAGTCGGAGCAGAGCACTTTGTGGCGGATCCACTCAAACCCCTGATCCAGTGCGATGACAAAAAACAGGAAAAAGGCGATGTCCGGAACGCCGCGGACGATGGCGATATAGGCCTTTCCCAGCCAACTGAGGGGCAAGAAATGCGACCGGGCCGCCATGGCGCCGGCAAACCCAAAGCTGAGCGCGACGGGCGCAGTCACGGCCAGCAGCGCCAATACTTTCACGAAGGACAGGTAGAACGACCAATGGACGCCGTTGGTCAGGTAGCACGAAAACCAGCGGAACGTGCCCAGCGTGTCGGGATCAGTGCAAAAGGAGAACATATGGCGTTTTTCGAACGTCGCTCCCGACCACGGTCGGGATGGGTTCGGCGCTAAGGGGCGCCGAACCGAAAGACGAATGGCTTAGTTGGTGACAACCGAGCCGTCTGAGCCGTAGGTGGCGGTGTCTTCACCGAACCACTTTTTCAGCATCTCGTTCAGCGTGCCGTCTTCTTTCATCGAGGTGATCGCTGCGTCGAACTTGCCGCGCAGTTCACCGTCGCTTTCCCGCAGGCCCATGCCGACACCACCACCCAACGGAACCGGATCGCCGATGAAGACCAACTCGCCACCGGACTCCTCGACCAGCGGAACCAGGTAGTCGCGGTCGGCAAGAACCGCATCTGCCTCGCCGTTACGGACGGCTGCGATGGTTTCTTCGGGTGTTGCGAATTCGACCAGAGTTGCACCGGATTCGGCCACGTGACCTGCCTGGATGGTTGCGGTCTGGGCAGCGACAATTCCACCGGTCACGTCGGCGGCGTCAGATGTGGCAACATAGGCCGACGCGGTCGGCGGGTAATAGTCCTGGGTGAAGTCGATGACTTCATCGCGCTCGTCGGTGATCGACATGCCTGCAATGATGGTGTCGTAGTTACCCGAGACGAGGTTCGGAATGATCGAATCCCAGTCGTTCTTGACCCATTCGCATTCCAGACCGGCCCGGGTGCACAGTTCATCACCGACTTCGCGCTCGAACCCGTCGATTTCGCCCGCATCGTTGATGAAGTTGTACGGAGGGTAGGCGCCCTCGGTGCCCATGCGAACGGTGTCGGCCATGGCCAAACCGGCTGTCAGGGCCAGTGCTGCTGTGGTCAGAATCAGGTTTTTCATTTGTTACTCCCCTTTTTGGTTCTGTCCTGAGGTTAAGCCGCCTTAGTGGCGGAGAGAAAGCCCTGAAGCCGTTCGGATTCAGGGGACGTAAAGATATCTTCGGCTGTGCCTTCTTCTTCGATCAGACCCTGATGAAGAAAGACAACGTGGCTGGAGATTTCAGCCGCCATTTTCATGTCATGGGTCACGATGATCATGGTACGACCCTCGGCCGCGAGATCCTTGATGACCCGGATGACCTCCTGTTCCAGTTCCGGGTCCAGTGCCGAGGTGGGCTCATCGAACAAAAGGGCTTCGGGTTCCATGCAGAGACCACGGGCGATCGCTGCGCGTTGCTGCTGGCCACCGGACAGCTGCGCAGGATAGACATCGCATTTGTCTCCGATGCCGACCTTGTCCAGATACCCGCGTGCGCTGTCTTCGACTTCGGCCCTGTCGCGGCCCAGAACGGTTACCGGCGCCTCCATAACGTTCTGCAATATGGTCATGTGCGCCCACAGATTGAACTGTTGAAACACCATGGACAGGTTTGTCCGGATACGCAAAACCTGGTTGGGGTCAGCAGGTCGGCGTGCATTTCCGCTGCCGGTCCACTGAACAGGTTCGCCCTTGAAGATGATTTCGCCCTGCTGGCTGTCTTCCAGAAGGTTGCAGCACCGCAGAAGTGTGGATTTTCCCGATCCGGACGAACCGATCAGCGAAACGACGTCTCCCCGATGGGCGGTGATGTCCACCCCTTTCAAGACCTCGAGATTGCCGAAGCTTTTGTGCAGGTTCTTGATCTCGATGACGGGAGCGGTGTCTGTCACGGGCGGTCCAGTAGTCTGTGGTGTTGATGCGGTACTAGGGCTGATATTTCAGCGCAATGCAATGCGCAAATGACAGATTCAGCTCATCAAACCGCCAAATTGACCAGACGTTCTTGCCAATTTGGTCAGGTCTTGCGCTGCACTGCCTGCGGCGCAGGCGGAGTTGGAACGGCAAGATAGTGGTCGGCCGGAATGGCGATCAACCCACGGAGGTGCAACGTCGTACGGTCTTCGCGCGACAGATCCCGAATGGCAGCTCGCACAGCAGTCGCGACATGGCCAGCATTCTGCCCAATTGAGGTGATGTAAGGCAGCGCCGGGGTTGGGTCCGTGCTTGCCACGTCGCGCAGCTTGTAGCCCAAGTCGGTGTGATCCTTGAGCATGAGCCAAGTCAACGCATCCAGCGATGCGAAATCCGCACGTCCATCTGCCACCGCCCATGCCGACTGGGCGTGGCCGCCGGTTTCCAGCAGCGCGTCAGGGGTAAGGCTCAACTCGGTCAGATGCGTGATAGGCGCCGCCCAGCCTGATTGCGACAAAGGTTCGTTGTAAGCGAATGTTCCGCGCGACAATTGCGTCAGTTCGCGATGGTCATCTGCGCGTGCAACGAAAACCGAACGGTAATACCCGGGCGGACACCCAGGCAGACCGTAATCCGGTGTGCCGACCAACTGCACCTTGCCGTGCAGGCGGGTCCGAAACGGCATGCCGCAGGTCTGGGCAAAAACCAGGTTGGGGTCTTGCCAGACCTCCCAGACATCCCGGTCACGTATCAGTCTTTCGGGTCCAAACCCCAAGCGGGCGCGAATGGATTGCCAGAACCGGTCATTTGCCGGTTGAAGCGCGGGCATGTCGTACATGCCCAGCATTGCGATCAAGATCTGGACGCCTTTTGCCGGGCGAGCGCGGAATCGACATCGCTGACTCCCAACAGGCTGACAACCAGCCGCAGCAGGGCATCCTCTTCACCGGTGCGCTGACCGTCCGCCAGAACCACGGACCAGAGCGCCTGGATCACCGCAAGCCGATCCTCGTAGGCCACCGCCTCTTTTATGGCCCGGGTAAAGCGCACCGTGTCCGGCGCTTCGGCCTCAAGATCTTCGGCACGCGACCGCAGCGCGGCGGCCTCGAACGGTGACAACCCGTAGCGTTCCGCAGATATCCGGTCGATCCGGGACATTTCGGTGTCGGCATAGTCATTGTCCGACCGGGCAATGCGCACCAACAGGGCGGTCAAGGCCAGTCTGGCGTCCTCATCTACGATCGGATCGGGTTGAGGCTGGGTGAGCTTTGCTAGGAAATCGCTGAACATGAGACAGATATAGCCCCGGCTCAGTCCGCATCCAAGCGGGATTGCACACGTTCACGGGCCTTCTGGCTGTCATTATAGCTCAGACCCATCGCAACCCGGGCCTCTTCGACAATTTTCATCTCGCCCTCATCCGAGTTTCCATCGGCCAGCACAACCTCCCACAGAGCGTCCAATGCGGCCAGACGCTCCTGCAGACCGGTTGTTTCGCGGATCAGTTTGCCGAACGTGTCTGTCTCAGGCGCTGCCGCATGCAGTTTTTCGCAGGTGGCCCGGACCTTGGCGGCTTCGATTGCGTTGTGCTGATAAAGTCGGGCGAGGATCCTGTCGATCAAGCTGATTTCTTCCAGTTTGTAGTCACGATCCGCCTGTGCCACACGCACCATCAGAGCCCCCAGAGCCAATTCAGCGTCCGGATCGGGCAGATTGTCGTGTTTCGGCGGACGGAACGCCTGAAAAAACTTTTTCAACATGGGTCAAGATTATTCCATATTTTGTGGCCCGCCAAGCGCAGACTACCCGTCATAGCCTCGAATGATCACAAGATCGCCCATCGACACCGGATCGCGCAGTGCTTTGGCTTTTTGATAGCCCTCGCTTTCATAACAGGCCAGGGCATCCTCGTAGCTGGGGAATTCGATGACGACCGTTCTGGACCGCGAGGCGCCTTCTTTCACCTCCCGTTCACCGCCGCGCACCAGAAACCGCGCGCCATACGCCGCAAACGGTTCGGCATTTGCTGCAATGTAGTCCTTGTACCTCTCCATGTCGTCCACATCGACATGGGCAACCCAATAGCCTTTGGTCACGTGCCCCTCCTGCTCAGAATTACCGGCAGCGTGCTGGGAAATTGCGACAAATGCAATCCTGTCTCTCGCAGTCGATCAGCCGCGGTAGTGAATGGCACCCCGTGCCTGTTCGGTCAGCCATTTGATCATGTTGCGATACGGCACCGGGCCATAGCTGACGCGGGCAACACCAAGTTCAGCAAGCTTTGGCGTGTCAGGCGTGCCGGGCAGGGCAATGATGTTGACCGGCAGGGCGGTCGCTTCGCACAATTGCGCGATCATACCTTCATCCCTCAGCCCCGGGGCAAAGAATCCGCTCGCGCCGGCATCGGCGTACGATTTGGCCCGCGCGATGGCGTCGTTCAGCATTGCCTGATCGTGTGTGTCCGGCTGAGCCTTCAGGAAGATGTCCGTGCGGGCATTGATGAACGCCGGAACGCCGGTCGCGTCACAGCTTTCACGCAATGCGGCGACGCGCGCGGCCTGGATTTCCGCGTCATACAAGTCATTCGTTCCAACGATCTGGTCTTCGAAATTGAAGCCGATCACACCGGTCGCCAGAGCCTTGCGGGCGTTGAGTGCAATATCAGAGGGTTTCTCCGCATAGCCGCCCTCGAAATCCAGCGTCACAGGCAGATCTACGGCTTCGACGATCCGGCGGGCATTGTCCAGGGCCGTGTCGATCGGAACGTCCTGGCCGTCAGAGAACCCCTGAGCCATTGCGACAGGTGCGCTGCCCGTGGCAATAGCCTGCGCGCCGGCATCGCTGACCGCGAGGGCGCTGCCGGGGTCCCATATGTTGTAAAGGATGATCGGGTCGCCCTTTTTGTGAAGGCTGGCAAAGGTCAAGGCGCGTTGGACTTGATCGGTCATGAATCCCTCCTGTCAGAACGTGCCTAACAGTTAACCCTATGCCGGGATTCCGGATAGAGGTTTTCCGCAGAACCGGTCGTTTTTGCAGTGTCGCGCCGCGGAGATCAGACCAGACGCGACGTGTCTTTCGCAGCCCGGACAAAGTCGCGAAACAGCGGGTGCGGATCAAAGGGCTTGGATTTGAGTTCTGGGTGATACTGAACCCCGATAAACCACGGGTGATCCGACCATTCAACGATTTCCGGCAGGCGGCCATCCGGTGACATGCCAGAAAAGTTCAGGCCGGCCTTCTCCAACTTGTCGCGGTATTTGATGTCCACTTCATACCGGTGACGATGGCGCTCCTCGATACTGGTGCCACCATAGACGTCGGCCACTTTCGAACCCTCGGCCAGCACGGCATCATACGCGCCCAGGCGCATGGTGCCGCCCTTGTCATCGCCCACTTTACGCTCGACCTTGTGGTTGCCCTGCACCCATTCCTTGAGGTGGTAAACAACGGGTTCGAAACGCTTTTTCCCAGCCTCGTGATCAAATTCCTCCGACCCCGCTTCGGTGATTCCAGCCGCATTCCGCGCCGCTTCGATCACCGCCATCTGCATGCCAAGGCAGATACCGAGATAGGGCACCTTGTGCTCACGCGCGTATTGTGCGGCCTTGATCTTGCCCTCGGTGCCACGCTCGCCAAAGCCGCCGGGCACGAGGATGGCGTGAAAGCCTTCCAGATGCGGGGCCGCATCTTCATTGTCGAATACCTCGGCATCGACCCATTCGATCTTGACCTTGACCCGGTTGGCCATGCCGCCATGAGTTAACGCCTCAGCAATCGACTTATAGGCATCTTCCAACTGGGTGTATTTGCCAACGATGGCGACCTTCACTTCGCCTTCGGCGTTGTGGATACGGTCGCTGACGTCTTCCCATTTGGCCAGATCGGGCTTGGGGGCCGGGCTGATCTGGAACGCGTCCAGAACTGCCTGATCCAGGCCCTCACGGTGATAGGCCAGCGGGGCGTCATAGATGGTGGAAAGGTCTTGGGCCGCGATCACGCTGTCCGGGCGGACGTTACAGAACAGGGCGAGCTTTTCGCGCTCCTTGGTCGGGATCGGACCTTCGGAGCGGCAGACCAGAATGTCGGGCGCCAGACCAATCGAGCGCAGCTCTTTCACCGAATGCTGGGTCGGCTTGGTTTTCAGCTCGCCGGAGGCCTTGATATAGGGCAGCAGCGTCAGATGCATAAAGATACACTGACCGCGCGGCTTGTCCTGGCTGAACTGGCGGATCGCTTCAAAGAAGGGCAGGCCTTCGATGTCGCCCACGGTGCCGCCGATCTCGCAGAGCATGAAATCAACCTCATCCTCGCCAATGGCGATGAAATCCTTGATCTCGTTGGTGACATGCGGGATCACCTGAATGGTCTTGCCGAGGTAGTCGCCACGGCGTTCTTTTTCCAATACGTTGGAATAAATCCGCCCCGAACTGACCGAGTCGGTCTTGCGGGCCGCCACTCCGGTGAACCGTTCGTAATGCCCAAGGTCCAGATCGGTCTCGGCGCCATCGTCGGTGACGAACACCTCACCATGCTCAAAGGGCGACATCGTACCCGGATCGACGTTCAGATAGGGGTCCAGCTTGCGCAGCCGCACCGAATATCCCCGGGCCTGCAACAAGGCGCCTAAGGCCGCCGAAGCCAGCCCTTTGCCCAAGGACGAAACCACACCACCAGTGATGAAAATAAACCGCGCCATGTTTTTTCGGCTGCTCCCGTGAGACGTCATTATCAGCTGCCCGGCGGCTTGAAAAAACCGCTGCACCACGGGACTTCACATATAAAGGATTCGCGCGCATGGCGCAAGAGAACCGCAAGATGCTGTTGCCGTTCTCTTTCAGATTTCTAGGTTTTGTGGGTCAGTCGGCCTGCGGGATCAGTGGCGCGTTGTCACCCTGGGTAGGCGGCAACAGGTCATCCGCCCCCGGAACCGCAGGTGTGCTTTGCTCGGTCGGGGCCGGGGCCGGAACGCCCAGCCTGTCGAGAACCGAACTGCCGGATGATTTTTGCGCAGCCAGAATCGTCAGCGTGATCGACGTAACAATAAAACACGCCGCCAGGACCCACGTGACTTTGCCCAATGCCGTCGCGGCCGCGCGGCCGGTCATCGCACCGCCACCGCCACCACCCATGCCCAGACCACCCCCTTCGGATCGCTGCATCAGCACAACGGCAATCAGGGCCAATGCCAGGAGGAGGTGGATGATGAGAACGACGTTTTCCATGGTGGTCCTGTACAGGGTGGCGTGTATCGCGTGGTACTTATGCAAGTTTGATCTTGGGGGCAAGGGACGAGTTGGCATCACAGACCTTGATGTTCGAGATCACGTCAAAGGGACTGGACAGGGCGGTGACCGGTGACGCAGGCTGCGCCCATGCCTCATGATGACCCTGACCACCCGCACAGCCTGTTGCCGCCTGAACCCGCGTTGCGGATCAAAGCGCTTGAGACGATTCTGACCCGAAAGGGATTGATAGACCCGGCTGCGCTGGATGAGATCATCGACACCTATCAGAACAGGGTTGGTCCGAAGAACGGCGCGCATGTCGTGGCCAAGGCGTGGAGCGACCCCGGGTTCAAAGCCGCCTTGCTGGAGGACGCGACGTCTGTTGTTGCCGAACTCGGTTACTATGGTCGGCAGGGTGAGCATGTGGTTGTGGTCGAAAACACCCCCGAGCAGCATAACATGGTCGTCTGCACCTTATGCAGCTGTTACCCGTGGCCATTGCTGGGTATCCCGCCCGGTTGGTACAAATCCGACGCGTACCGCGCCCGGGCGGTGCGTGAACCGCGTAAAGTACTGGCTGAGTTTGGCGTGACCCTGCCCGAAGGCACCCCGGTTCGCGTCTGGGACTCCACCGCAGAGGTTCGGTATCTCGTCCTGCCCATGCGCCCGGGCGGGACCGACGGCCTGCGTGAGGACGCTCTGGCGGCGCTTGTGACTCGCGACAGTATGATCGGCACGGGCTTGCCCAAGGTGCCCGCATGACCCGCGTTCACGATATGGGCGGCCGGTTTGGGGACGGCCCCATCACCCCTGAAGGCGAGGACGCGCCGGTCTTTGCCGAAGACTGGCACGCACGGGCCTTGGCGGTCACGCTGGCCTCGGGCTTTCTTGGCCAGTGGAACATTGACGTCTCGCGCCATGCGCGCGAGCGTCTGTTCCCGAATGACTACGCCCGCTTTTCTTACTACGAGAAATGGATGTCAGGCCTCGCTGACTTGCTTGTCGAGCAAGGCGTGCTGACCTTGGAGGATCTGCGCGGAGAGGGGCGAGACGAACCACACCCGTTGACGGACAGACGCCTCAAGGCCGAGGCCGTCTCTGCAGCTTTGGCGAAGGGTGGCCCTGCGGATCGACCGTCAAACGTAGCAGTACGGTTCAGCGTCGGGCAAGAGGTTGTGACCGCCCGCCCTGCCGCCAATCGCCTTGTGGATGGGGGCCACACGCGCCTTCCGATCTATGCTGCTGGTGCACGCGGTCGGATAGTGCGCCTTCATGGGACGCATGTCCTTCCGGATTCCAACGCGCATGGTCTGGGTGAAGCGCCCGAGCCGCTCTACGCCGTCGCTTTCGCCGCATCAGAGCTTTGGGCCGCGCCCGAGCACCCCGATGACGACGTGGTGCTGGACCTTTGGCAGAGCTATCTGGAGCCCGCATGAACGATTGCCTGTCACACGCAGCACCTGAACCGGTCTTTGCAGAACCCTGGCACGCGCAGGTCTTTGCCGTCACCGTGGCTCTGAATGAGGCTGGTCGGTTCGACTGGCCCGACTGGGCATCTCGTTTCTCGGAGACTTTGAAGCGCAACGGTTTGGATCGCGAACTGGATGGAGGCGACGATTACTTCAACGCCTGGCTGGAAACGCTCGAAGCACTGTTGGCAGAACAGGGCGCGGCTGTACCGGCGGACGTGCAAAACCTGCATCAGGCGTGGGAAGAGGCCTATTTGACCACGCCCCACGGACAGCCGGTGCGTTTGCGGCAAGGCTAGACAAGGGGGCGCTGCCCCCGCCGCCCGTTCCGGGCGCCTCCCCCGAGGTATTTTCAGCCAGATGAACAGGGGATCCGATCTTCATCTGGCGACAAATACCTCCGCCGGAGGCATCGCGCGTCCGCGCGATTTCAATCTGCGGCGAAATAGCGGTTTCCCTGTCGACTGTGCCTCGCTATACGAGCCGAGTTTGATTACTCAGCACGAAAAGGACCGGATATGGCCAACGTGGTTGTTGTCGGCGCCCAATGGGGTGACGAAGGAAAAGGCAAGATCGTCGACTGGCTCAGCGAGAGAGCCGACGTTATCGCGCGTTTTCAGGGTGGACACAACGCCGGTCATACGTTGGTCATCGATGGCGAGGTCTACAAGCTGCACGCGCTGCCCTCGGGTGTCGTGCGCGGTGGCAAGCTGAGTGTCATCGGGAACGGAGTGGTTCTGGACCCCTGGCACCTGATCAAAGAGATTGAAACGATCCGGGCGCAAGGTGTTGAAATTACACCTCAAACGCTGATGATCGCCGAAAACACACCGCTGATCCTGCCGATCCATGGCGAACTGGACCGGGCCCGGGAAGAGGCGGCCTGCAAGGGCACCAAGATCGGGACAACCGGTCGCGGTATCGGCCCGGCCTATGAGGATAAAGTGGGGCGCCGGTCTGTCCGCGTCGCGGATCTGGCGGATAAAGCCACGCTCGAGGCGCGTGTTGATCGCGCGCTGCAGCACCACGATCCTCTGCGCAAGGGTCTGGGCATTGATCCCATCGACCGGGACGCGCTGTTGGCGCAGTTGGATGAGATCGCGCAGCAGATTCTGCCCTTTGCCGCCCCGGTCTGGAAAGTGCTGAACGAAAAGCGCAAGGCAGGCAAACG
Source organism: Ruegeria sp. AJ12 (assembly GCF_056536245.1). Lineage (NCBI taxonomy): Bacteria > Pseudomonadati > Pseudomonadota > Alphaproteobacteria > Rhodobacterales > Roseobacteraceae > Ruegeria > Ruegeria sp. AJ12. Next base: position 2,477,205 of record NZ_JBQFJJ010000001.1, on the reverse strand, counting down.
TATCCTCTTCGAAGGTGCTCAGGGCGCGTTACTGGACATCGATTTCGGGACCTATCCGTTTGTGACATCGTCCAACGTGATTGCCGGTCAGGCTGCGACAGGTGTGGGTATTGGACCGGGATCGATCGACTTTGTGCTTGGGATTGTGAAAGCCTATACGACCCGTGTGGGCGAGGGGCCTTTCCCAACCGAACTGGATGATGACGATGGTCAGCGGCTGGGCGAGCGGGGGCACGAATTCGGCACCACTACAGGACGCAAGCGCCGTTGTGGGTGGTTCGATGCCTGCCTGGTGCGCCAGACCTGCGCCACCAGCGGTGTCAACGGAATCTCTCTGACCAAACTCGACGTGCTTGACGGCTTTGAGACGCTGAAAATCTGCACCGGCTATAATCTGGACGGAGAACATCTGGACTATCTGCCCACCGCCACCGACCAGCAGGCGCGCTGCAAGCCCATCTACGAAGAAGTACCCGGTTGGAGCGAATCCACCGAAGGCGCGCGCAGCTGGGCGGATCTGCCGGCAAATGCGATCAAATATGTGCGCCGTGTCGAGGAACTGATCGAATGCCCCGTCGCTCTTTTGTCCACCAGTCCGGAGCGGGATGACACCATTCTGGTGACCGACCCGTTTGCCGACTGATGAGCGATGACCAAAAACCCGGCCTGAGTTACAAGGCGCGCCGCCGCTGGTCGCTGGTGATCCTTTTGGTCGGGTTGCCGCTGTACATTGTTGCTGTTGTGACGGTGGTCAACTGGCTGGACCGGCCGCCGATCTGGGTGGAGTTTCTGGTTTACGTGGTTCTGGGCATTCTTTGGGCTTTGCCTTTCAGGTTTGTGTTCCGGGGCGTCGGCAAAGAAGACCCGGATCAGCCCTGAAATCGCTAGGTACGGTTGCCTGTCACGCTGCGTCATGACAGCTTTTCGGAACAGGGGCGCGGTGGCGCGCCTTGATCCGGGAGGCATGAGGCATGAACAGAACAGGTTTGAGCGCAGCAGCCATGGTCGCAGCGGCTTTGGTCGCGGACAAGGCGCAAGCGAACGACTGGGAGTACACCATTGCGCCCTACATCTGGGGGCCGGACTTCCGAACTTCGCTGGACATTGGCCTGAACCCGCCGGTTGACGGCAGCACATCCATCTTCAACATCCTCAACAGCGCGTTTCTGATCGCGGGTGAGGCCAGAAATGGGCGCTGGGCAATCGGGGCGGAATTCAACTACCTCAATCTGGGTGACGATGTGACCATCGGGCCGTTCAATGACCTCGCAAACTGGGAACTCGACGGCACAATGTCGTCTCTGGTGGCCGGGTACTCGGTGCTCGAAGACGATCAGTCCCGGGTTGAGGCGTTTGCCGGTCTGCGGCACTGGGATCTTGATCTGGCGACCACGGTGCTGGGGTTTACCGCGACCACGGATCAAAGTTGGACCGACCCTATCGTTGGAGCGCGCTACAACAGAGCGATCAATGAACGCTGGGGCGTCAGCGCGATGGGCAATGTCGGAGGGTTCGGCTACGGCTCAAAGTTTCAGTGGGAGGCCGTGGTCCAAGCCAGTTGGAAGTGGACCGAACGCACCAGCATCGCGGGCGGATACCGTCACTTGAGCGTGGACTTTCAGGAAGGCGGCAACGTCATTGACCTGATCCTGACCGGCCCCTACGTGGCTGTGGCGTTTAATTTCTGATATTAATCAGTGGTTTGCGCAGAGTTTGGCCAACTCAGAACGGCGCGGGCATAGGCGTAGTATTCACCAGAGATTTCCTCGGCCAGACTAAAAGGTGTGGGCCAGGGCGTGGTCAGAGTGGCCTCGACCTGGCCGGTCAGAAGGGTCAGATCCGCATCATGCTTGGACGCAAGCCGCCGCATTTTCTGATTGGTGGCCAGACACAGCATATGAACCTCGCGTATCCCCCGATTGCGGGCCGCAGCGATAATCCTGGACAACAAGGCGTCGCCAATACCCCGATCCTGCCAGGAGTTTTCGACGGTGAATGCAGCCTCGGCAATATAGGTCGTGCCGCCCGGAACCTGCCGCAGTTCTCCGACGCCACGCAGGAACGGATCCGGAAACGCGCCGAAAACCAATGCTGCATCATCGAACATGCGTGAAATATAGGTCTGAACATATCCCGGTTGCACAGTCACACCAAAACGCGATGCCAAGGCGTCGTCGTCGAGGTTGTTGAAATGTGTAACGATCTGAGATTGATCGTATTTTCGCAAACGGCGGATCGCGATATCGTACATGCTACGGTCTCCGATGGGTCGTAAGGTCACACGAGAACTTCTGTTAACCCTAACTATAGCATATTTTCTGCGGTGCAGCATTGCGACCCTTTCACACCGTGTTGGACAGGCGGTTTCAGGGCGCGTCAGTACGTGTGCTCAGCAAAAAAGGGCCGAGAATCGCTCTCGGCCCTTTTTGAAAATGTCTCGAAAGGGTTAGCCAGCCGCGCGTTCGTCGTCGGGGCGGAAACCGATCAGGTTTGACGCTGCGAACCGGCCACCGCCTGCCTTCTCGATCTTGCCGTCGCGCAGCAACTGGCCGAAAGAGCGCAGGCTTTCTTCGCGATTGAACTCATTCTGCTTGAGCGACCGGACCTTGTTCATCAACTGTGGACGCGAAAACTGTGCCTGACCTTCGATGAAGGACAGGTATGCGGCTGCGGCCTCGAGCAGATCGGGCAGCGACTGTGCGCCCTGATCCTGCGCGAACTGTGCAAATCCGCCCTCTTCGGGTCCGTCCTCATCCTGCTGAGCGGTCACGCGGCGCGGGGTAACCGGGCCGGCGTCTTCCTCACGGTCGTCGATGCGCTGTTCCGCAACCAGCTTGAGCGGTGCGGAGGAATCCGACTCGGGGCGCATGCTGGTAACCTGAATTTCCGGACGGCGTGGGCTGACCACCGATGCCAGATCACCGCGGTAGTCCTGATCTTCAGACGGCTTGTCTGTGCCATCGCCTTCCTGACGTTCGGCTTCGGTGGCCGCGACAGCCGTGCGCAGATGAGAATAGGTCTCGCGCGTGTCGCTGGTCGCGGGATCGTCCATTTGTGCGCCAGCCATGTCCATCAGGCGCGAAACATCCTGATCCGAGGCAGCGTCCTCTGTCGGCATCCGGCTGGATTGGTCGGACATTTCCGCCTCGACCTGCGAGATTTCATTCAGCAGGTTGACTTCGTCTTCGGCTGTCAGAGCGCCCTGAACGGGTTCGTCCTGCGCGTCCTTGGCGAGGATCTCTTCGGACGCGTCATCTTCCGCACCGATTTCATCTTCGCTGAGAATGTTGACGACTTCGTCTTCTTCAACGTCTGCTTCGGCAACGTCGTCGAGTTCCGAAAACAGAACTTCATCGGACGGTGCTTCGTCCTCCGGCTCTTCTTCAATGATCGGAGCCGGGGCGGGCATCTCGTCTTCTGCTTTTTCCTCGGCCTTCGCTTGCGGCTCCGCGTCAGGTGCCTTGGGCTCCAGATCCTCGGCGCTCAGCGCACCTGCTTCGAATGCGGCGGTAACCGCATCTACAGGGGCGGCGGCACTGTCGAGCAACGCGGTTTCTTCGTCTTCGGTATACGCACCGGCGTTGTCGTCGGAATGGGACACCACGGCACGGATGCGCTGCAGCTTGGCGGCGATGCTGTCGGCGGGGGGGGCTGGTACAGGGTCTACCGGCTCGGCTTCGACAAAGAACGGCTCGGAACTTTCTACAGGCGCTTCTGACGAGGCGGGTGTGTCAACCACGTTCAGATCCGGCGCACGGGCGGGGGCCTCGTCCTGCGGCTCGGCAGCGGGGGTCGGGGCTGCATCGGTGGCGCGCAACAACAGGCCGGTTTCACTCTGACGGGCTTCGACGCGTTGCGACGGGTCACGCTGTGCAATACGGGTCAGCATTTCGGCATCGGGCTGCGGCGGTTCGGACCCGAAATACCGGTCGTCCGCTGCAAGATCCCGAAAGTATTCGGCAATGGATTTCATCGTTTCAAAGGAATCGTCAAATCCTTCCAAAGTGCAGGAAAAGGTTCCATAAGAAACGGTCAATACCTTGTTATTCTGTACCATCAGACGCACGTCCTCTACAAACTACGACAGCCAACTCACCCAGGCCCGGGCACACCCGTCGGCTCAAAACTGTTCACATCAACCTATCATTTTGTGGTCTGAATATGTCCAAAACCGGAAAAAATGATCAATCCTAGAAAAAATGCGCCGATTGTGCGGGCAAATGATCCAATTGGCCTGTTTGGCGGGGGGCATATCGGAAAAAACGACCTGGCTGATGCGCTGATTCGCGTCGGACTCGCCGTCGCAGTGGATAGCGGAGCGGCCGTGTTGCTAGAATCAGGGCGTCTCCCGGACGCCGTCATTGGCGATTTCGATTCGTTGGAAAGCACGGTTCGCGAACAAATCCCGTCGGACCGCCTTTTCCCGATCAAAGAACAGGACAGTACGGATTTCGACAAGGCGTTGCGCAGCGTCGAAGCGCCACTGGTCGTGGGCGTTGGGTTTCTGGGGGGACGTCTGGATCACCAACTGGCGGCTCTGAACACGCTGGTGACCCGGCCTGACCGCCCCTGCATTTTACTGGGTGAGCACGAGATCGTCTTTCACGCCCCGCCAAAAATCGAGTTCAGCGTCACTCCGGGCGAGACCGTATCGCTGTTCCCGCTCAAACGGGTGACCGGGCAAAGCCAAGGGTTGGAGTGGCCAATCAAAGACCTGGTGTTCGAACCGCTAAAGCAGATCGGCACGTCCAACCGGGTGGTGTCCGAGGTCGAGTTGCAGATGGATGAACCCGGGCTTGTGGTGATGGCGCCGCGCCCTGCACTGGATCAGGTTATGCAGGCGTTTCTGTCGGGGCAGACCGGGCGCTGGCCCGCTCGCGCAGAATGACGTAGAGGCCGGCGGCGATCGTGATCAGTATGCCGAGGCCCGCCAGCCCGTCAGGCCAATCGTGAAAAATCATCCAGCCGATCAGGGTCGCGACAGGTATTTCAAGATATTGCATGGGTGCCAGCGTGGCCGATGGTGCATAGCGCAAGGACCATGTCATCAGCAGGTGCGCGACAGTGCCCAACAGCCCAATTCCGATCAGCAGCCAGTGCGTATTGCCCGCCGGAACGATCAACGAAAGCTCCCAGATCCCGGCCTGCGTGCCGATCAGAACCATCGGCAACAAGAGGATCGTGGCGAAAGCTCCTGACACGGCTTGCAAAGAGATCGGGTCCGTTTCTTTGGCGACCTGCCGCGTAACCAGCATGAAGAGCGCAAAGACCACGGCCACCACCAGCGGTAACAAAGCGGGCGCCCCGACCTCGGCGAAACTGGGCTGGATCACCAGCAATGTGCCTACAAACCCGACAATGCAGGCAATCAGCCGCCGGATGCCGACCTCTTCGCCGAGTACGTATCGGCCAAGCAACAACATGATGAACGGCATCACAAAGGCAATTGCCACCGCATCCGCAAGCGGCAGGAACTGCAGCGCGCTGAACATCGCTGAAATCCCGATGATGTGCAGCAGCGTGCGGATTACCGTCAGCCGCAGGATACGTCCCCGCATGCGCCAGGGGCGTCCGGTCATTGCGACCAGCGGGATCAGGATCAGCGCCTGAATCGCGAACCGGACAAGCACCAGCAGACCCAGAGGTGTCGTTTCGCCCAACAGTTTGGCCAGTGCATCGCCCAGTGGCGCAAGCACACAAAAGCCGAGCATCAGAACGATGCCAAAGACGGGGCGATCCTGGGTCATGCCGGCACGCTATCGCGGTAACATCGCAGAGGGAAGGCCGGAATCAGACCTCTGGCAGCGGTTGGTATTTTGTATAGTCCGGGCCGATGCAGCGGGGCAGACCGTCATCCAGTTTCAGCCAGTTCAGGCGTTCCTCGTATGCGACGTGCAACTTGGGTTCGAGGGCTTCGGGGTTCTCCAGAGCGGCAACATACAAATGCATGACATCCGACATCGAGGTGGACCGGAATGACATGGGTGTTCCGCAATCCGGGCAGAAACTGCGTTCTACGCCCGGGGAAGAATGAAAGATCTTTGGCGCGTCTCCGGTCCACCGCCACCGACCGTCCCGGATGCCAAAATAAGCAGTCATCGGGGCGGAGCATTGCCGACGACAGCTTTCGCAATGGCAGGTCACGCAGGACAGGACCGGAGGTTCAACTTCGAACCGGATTTTGCCACATAAACACCGACCGCGCATGTCTCACCCCTCTGCTGGCTGAGCCCAGCCTTGCAGAAAATCAGCGCCGTGCCCACGCGAAATTGCGCTGTAAATAGAGTGTTTCAGCAGTTCGGAATGTTGACCGCCAGCCCACCGAGCGAGGTTTCCTTGTACTTCTCGTTCATGTCCTCTCCGGTCTGGCGCATGGTTTCGATCACCGTATCCAGCGGGACGAAATGCTGACCATCCCCGCGCAGGGCCAGCGAGGCGGCGGACACCGCCTTGATCGCCCCCAGCCCGTTGCGCTCGATACACGGCACCTGAACCAGCCCGGCAACCGGGTCGCAGGTCATGCCCAGATGATGTTCCAGCGCAATCTCGGCCGCATTTTCCACCTGTTCCGGTGTGCCCCCCATCACGGCGCACAACCCCGCCGCGGCCATGGCCGCGGCGCTGCCGACCTCGGCCTGACAGCCTGCTTCGGCACCGGAGATCGAGGCGTTGAATTTCACTAGTCCGCCGATGGCGGCGGCGGTGAGCAGGAAATCCTCGATATGGCTCTCGGACGCACCGGGCACGTGATCGAGGTAATAGCGCAGGACCGCCGGCAACACTCCGGCGGCTCCGTTCGTGGGGGCGGTGACGACCTGACCGCCAGCGGCGTTTTCCTCGTTGACCGCCATGGCATAAACACTCATCCAGTCGTTGATGGTGTGCGGGGCCGTCAGGTTCATGCCGCGCTCGGCCATCAGCGCATCGTAGATACCTTTTGCGCGACGACGCACGCTCAGACCGCCCGGCAGAATACCATCGGTGGTCAGGCCGCGCTCGATACAGTCATTCATCACCTGCCAAAGCCGGGCCGACCCTTTGGCAAAACTGTCGACACACCCGCGGGCGATTTCATTTTCGCGCTTCATACCCGCGATGGTCTTGCCGCTGGTTTTGGCCATGTCGAGCATCTCGGCCGCTGATTTGAAGGGGAAGGGGACCGGTGCGCCTTCGTCTGTTGCCTTGCCTTCCGCCAGTTCCTCTTCGGTCAGGACGAAGCCGCCGCCGATGGAGTAAAACACCTGGCGCAAAATGACGTCACCCTGTGCGTCGGTGGCCATCAGGATCATGCCGTTGGCATGGCCCGGCAGCGCGTGGTCATAGTCAAAAACAAGGTCGGTTTTGGGGTCGAATTTCAGAGTGGGCAGGCCTTCGGGCGTCACGGTGTGCGAGCTCGATATGGCCGCCAGTGCCACCTCGGCTTTGTCGTTGTCGTAGGTGTCCGGGACAAATCCGGCCAGGCCCAGAATGGTGGCGCGGTCCGTCGCATGGCCGACGCCGGTAAAGGCGAGCGATCCATGCAATGAACCGCGCAGACCCGTAAAGTCAAAGGGTGAGGCCCGCATCATGTCCAGAAACCGCGCCGCGGCCACCATCGGGCCCATGGTGTGTGACGAGGACGGGCCGATGCCCACTTTGAACATATCAAAGACAGAAAGGAACATATCAGGTTGCTGAGCCTTCTGGAGGGTTAGGGTGAATCGGAGCTGTGAATGGCGTGGCCCCGAGCCCCTCGGCTGCGATGGCGGCACGCGTTGCGGGGCGGTGCTCAAGCTGCATCAGGATCTTTTGCAGGTAGGGCGTATCGGCCAGTTGATACCAGCTGCGGTCCACCCGTGCCGGGTAGAGAGCCATCCACCGCATCATGCAGGCAACGTAATATGTCAGGACCGAGGGGTTGTCCGCGTGCAGCCAGCCCGGCGCATTTGCTGCCTCGGCATCCAAAAATTTCAGATGGCGGCGCAAACGGGGGCGGATACCTGCACGCAGCGTATCGGCTTGTGCATCATCAATGTATTTCTCTGCATAGAACAGAATGCGCAGATCGGCGTGCAGCGTGTTCGAAGCGAAGAACAGCCATTTCAGGAAAGCGGCGCGATCCGGGGCGTCCGGCGCGGGAGCAAGCTGATCATGGGTGTCTGCCAGCCACAAGAGTATTGCAGCCGTTTCGAAAATCGGGCCCTGGGGTGTTTCGAGAACGGGGATCAATCCGTTCGGGTTCAGCGCCCGGTACGAGACGTCGTTCTGCTGGTCCCGGCTCCGGTCCACCAGAACTGTGTCGTAGGGTACACCCATCTCTTCCAGCGCCAGCCTGATCACAAGCGAGGCGTTATCCGGGGCATAATGCAGGCGGTAAGGTGTCGTCATGAGGCCTATTTATATACCGGTGCGCGAACGGGAAGCGCCGATTGCGACGTTTCCGATAGGAAACGCGTATAAGAGCGACAATAATGGACGGCAAGCCGTGCGATTTGGGTCTCGAAGTTACGGGCCGCATTCCGTATAAGTCCGGCAGCAACACCAGGGAAAGCTGCCATGACCGGAGAATTGTCGCCCATTGATACGGCCAAGTATGTGGCCGCGCGCCGCGCCGCCGAGATGGTCGAAGGGGGGATGCGCGTTGGATTGGGCACCGGGTCGACCGCCGCCTGGCTTGTGCGCCGCCTTGGCGAAAGGGTGCAGGACGAGGGTCTGCGGATTAAGGGCGTGCCCACCTCGACCCGAACCGCACAACTGGCGCGCGAGGTCGGCATCGAAGTGGTTTCTCTGGATCAGGCCGGATGGCTGGATTTGACCATTGACGGTGCAGACGAGTTTGACGGCGATCTGAACCTGATCAAGGGCGGCGGCGGCGCACATCTGCAGGAAAAGATCGTGGCAACCGCAAGTGATCAGATGGTGGTTATCGCAGATGCAGGCAAGGAAGTGGAAACGCTTGGCGCTTTCCCGCTGCCGGTCGAGGTGATCCCGTTTGGCTGGCAGACCACACGCACCCTGATCGAAGAGGCGTTGGACACGATGGATGTTCTGGGCACCTCGGCTGCACTGCGCATGAACGGCGAGGCGCCGTTTGTCACGGATGAAGGCAACCATGTGCTTGACCTGCATCTACAGCGTATCGGCAATGCGCGCCAACTTGCCCTGGTGCTGAACCAGGTGCCGGGCGTGGTCGAAAACGGCCTGTTTATCGATATCTGTGACAAGGTCGTGGTCGGTCACGGCGATGGACGGGTCGAACTGCGGGATATCAATGCCGGCACGATCGAGCTGGATCAGCTGGTGGACGGAGCCGGCGAGAACCTGTTTTCGGATCTGACAGATTGAACGCCGGCGGTTTCCAGTCGACCACCTGCAAACGTGTCGACTTTTCAGGGCGCGGGGTTGGCAAGTGACATTTCACGCCCAGATATCCAGAGAAATTTTGGAAGTTGAACGAAGGAACCCGGCATGAGCTTTGACTATGATCTGTTTGTCATCGGTGGGGGCTCGGGCGGGGTTCGTGCCGCCCGCGTGGCGGCTGGCGAAACCGGGGCCAAAGTGGCGCTGGCCGAAGAGGACCGCTATGGCGGCACCTGCGTCATCCGGGGTTGTGTACCGAAAAAGCTGATGGTGTTCGCCAGCGAATACGGCGAGTTGATGTCCGAGGGTCGTTCGTACGGTTGGGATTTCACGGGCGGCGATTTCGACTGGCCCGCGTTTTCCGGCAAGCTGAACACTGAGCTGGACCGGCTGGAAGACGTCTACCGCAGTTTGCTGAAGACCTCAGGCGTTGACGCATTTGATGCCCGCGCCTCGATAAAGGATGCGCACACCGTAACGCTTTCCACGGGGCAGGAGTTCACGGCAAAGCACATTCTGGTTGCAACCGGGGGTCATCCGGTTCGGCCCGATCTGCCGAACGCAGACCTCGGGATCGTATCGGACGACATCTTTCATCTGCCGAAGCTGCCCAAGTCCATCCTGATTATCGGTGGTGGCTATATTGCGTGTGAATTTGCCTGTATCATGCACGGGCTTGGTGTCGAAGTGACGCAGTTCTATCGGGGTGCACAAATCCTTCGCGGTTTCGATGACGAAGCCCGCGGGCTGGTGGCCGAGGCGATGCGTGAAAAGGGCATAGACCTGCATCTGGGGACCAACATTGTGGAAATGGCAGCCGCAGGTGAGGAACACGAGATCAGCCGTACGCTCACACAGTCAGATGCGGCGATGGGTGCTGCCGTGCAAGACAAGCCCATGATGCAAAGCAACGATGGAAACCGCCAGGGGCCGGTGTGGGTCAAGGCAACCAACGGTGTCGAGAAGGTTTTTGATACGGTGCTGTTTGCCACCGGTCGGGACCCGAATGCGCGTGACATGGGATTGGAGGATGTCGGCGTGGAGATCGGGCGCCGGGGCGAGGTGATTGTTGACGAGTTCAGTCAAACCTCGGTTCCGTCAATCTATGCCATCGGTGATGTAACCAACCGCGTGAACCTGACGCCGGTCGCGATCCGTGAGGGGATGGCCTTTGTCGAAACCGTCTTCAAAGGCAATCCCACTCCGGTCGATCATGCGCTGATCCCAAGCGCGATTTTCACACAGCCCGAAATGGGCACTGTGGGCTTGAGCGAAGAAGCGGCGCGTGAGCAGGAAGAAGTTGAAATCTACTGCACCAGTTTTCGACCAATGCAGTCTGCTTTTGCGGGAAAACCCGACCGCGTTCTTATGAAGCTGGTTGTCAGCAAAGCGTCGCGGAAGGTCCTGGGCTGCCATATCGTCGCACCGGGTGCTGGCGAAATGATCCAGCTGGCCGGAATAGCCATTAAGATGGGCGCAACCAAGGAAGATTTCGACCGGACCGTGGCGGTTCATCCGACCATGTCTGAAGAAATCGTCACAATGCGGCAACCTATGCGCACCGCTTGATTTGCAAGCGCGCGCACACAAGTTACAAGGGACCCCGTGATCACACGGGCCTAAACGAAGGAACTGATACATATGGCGGGCAACAGCGGCGGCCCCTGGGGGGGCGGAGGCTCATCCGGAGGCGGAGGAAATCGGGGCAACAACGGGGACGGGCGGCGCCCGCCCGAAGGTGATGGCCCGCAGATCCCCGAGATCGATGAGCTGATGAAAAAAGGCCAGGAACAGCTGCGCGTCCTGATGGGCGGTCGCGGCGGCGGGGGCCGTGGTGGCGGTCAGGGAGCCGGCGGCGGCGGCCCTGTTTTCACCAGAGGAACCGTTGTGATTGGTCTGCTGGTTGCGGCGGGCCTTTGGGCGGCGGCAAGCTTCTACACCGTGAAACCGGAAGAACAGTCCGTTGAGCTGTTTTTGGGTGAGTTTTCCGCGGTCGGAAATCCCGGCCTGAACTTCGCTCCTTGGCCGGTCGTGACTGCCGAGGTCATTCCGGTCACACGCGAACAGAACGAAGACATGGGCGGTGCGCGCGGCAGCGATGATGGTTTGATGCTGACCGGTGACGAAAACGTGGTCGATATCGACTATCAGGTCGTTTGGAACATCAACGATCCGGCCAAGTTCCTGTTCAACCTGCGCGATCCGCGTCAGACGATTCAGGCTGTGTCGGAATCGGCGATGCGCGAGATCATCGCGCAAAGCGAGCTGGCGCCGATCCTGAACCGGGATCGCGGGATCATCGCAGACCGTCTGCAGGAGCTGATTCAGGCCACGATGGACAGCTATGATTCCGGCGTGAACATCGTCCGCGTCAACTTTGACAAGGCCGACCCGCCGCAGGATGTGATCGCCGCGTTCCGTGACGTTCAGGCCGCTGCGCAGGAGCGGGACCGGTTGCAGAACGTTGCGGATGCCTACGCGAACCGGGTTCTCGCCGAGGCCCGTGGTGAGGCCGCTCAGGTTTTGGAAGAGGCCGAAGCCTATCGCGCCCAGCAGATCAACAGCGCACAGGGTGAAGCCAGCCGTTTTAGCGCGGTTCTGGAAGAATACTCCAAAGCGCCGGATGTGACCCGCAAGCGTCTCTATCTGGAGCGGATGGAGCAGGTTCTGGGCGATGTGGACAAGATCATTCTGGATGAGAACTCGACCGGTCAGGGGCAGGGCGTTGTGCCATATCTGCCGCTGAACGAGCTGCGCCGTTCCAACCCTGTCGCGGAGAGCAACTGATGCGTAAGTCACCCATTATTCTGATTGCCGTCGTCATTCTCGGCGTCATCGGCCTATCGTCGATCTTTATCGTTGACGAACGCGAACGCGCGCTGGTGCTGCAGTTCGGTCGTGTCGTGGACGTTAAGGAAGAGCCCGGACTGGCGTTTAAAATCCCGGTCATTCAGGAAGTTGTTCGCTATGACGACCGCATCCTGTCAATCGACGTGCAGCCTCTGGAAGTCACGCCGTTGGATGATCGCCGTCTCGTCGTCGATGCCTTCGCGCGCTATCGGATTTCTGATCTGGAGCAGTTCCGTCAGGCGGTTGGCGTCGGGGGTATTCCGGTGGCCGAGGATCGTCTGGATCGCATTCTGCGCGCGGAAACCCGTGAAGTGCTGGGTTCGGTCTCGTCCCGCGATATCCTGAGTTCGGATCGTGCCGCGCTCATGCTGCGCATCCGCAACAGCGCAATTGCCGAGGCACAGGCGCTGGGCGTGAACGTGATCGACGTGCGTCTGAAGGCCACTGACCTGCCGCAGGCCAACCTTGAAGCGACGTTTGACCGAATGAAGGCCGAACGGGAACGTGAGGCGACCGACGAACGTGCCCGTGGTAACGAAGCGGCACAGCGGGTGCGTGCGCAGGCCGACCGGACCGTGGTGGAACTGGTCTCGGATGCAAACCGTGAGGCGGAAATCATCCGTGGTGAGGCGGATGCCGAGCGCAACGCGATCTTTGCCGCAGCCTACGGTGCTGATCCGGAGTTCTTTGAATTCTACCGCTCGCTGACCGCCTATGAGAATGCACTGCAAGGCAGCAACAGTTCGTTGATCCTGAGCCCGGATTCCGAGTTCTTCAACTATCTGGCGTCGCCAACCGGCCGGCAGGCACCGGCGGCTGTGGCCTCTGAATAATGGGTATGATCCTTCTGGCCTTCGGGCTGGTGCTGATTGTCGAGGGGCTGGCCTATGCGCTGGCCCCTTCGCTTATCGAACGTATGCTCGAGGCGCTGCGCGCCCTGCCGGAATCGGCCCGGCGCCTGATGGGCATGCTGTGCGTGGTCAGTGGCTTCATCCTGTTGTGGGGCGCATATCAGGTGGGCTTTTGAGGCCATGACCTCACTTGCCGGTGATTTCCCCGCGATCCCGAGTTGCTAGAGCGATCAAACTGACTACATTGGAAGTCAAGCGAAACCGCCCGAGCGTGGTTACGGAAAGCGTATCGACAAGGAGAGCCCAGGTGCAGGCAAAAGCGCGCAGTATGTTGGTCCGAAAGGACGAAGTGGTTGTTTTCATGCGGCTTATGTGGCTGGCCGTTGCCGGTATGGTGCTGGTGATGGCGCAGACAATGGCCGCGCAGGCCCGTGGTGAAAGCCTTGCCCCGCTGGCCGAACAGATCAGCCCCGCCGTTGTGAACATCACGACTTCGACCCTGATCGAAGGACAAACCGGACCACAGGGCATTGTCCCCGAAGGATCCCCCTTTGAAGACTTCTTTCGCGAGTTTCAGGATCGCAACGGGGATAACGAAAACCGTCCGCGCCGTAGTGCCGCATTGGGGTCGGGTTTCGTGATCTCCGAGGACGGGTTTATCGTCACTAACAATCACGTCATTGCAGAAGCCGATGAAATCCTTGTTGAATTCTTTCCCGGTGACGGGCAGCCGGTAAAGGAACTGCCGGCCACAGTCATTGGCACCGATGACAAGACCGACATCGCTCTGCTCAAGGTCGAAGCGACAAGCCCGCTGCAATACGTGACTTTTGGTGACAGCGATACGGCGCGGGTGGGCGACTGGGTGATCGCGATGGGCAACCCGCTGGGACAGGGCTTCTCGGTGTCCGCCGGCATCGTTTCCGCCCGCAATCGCGCGCTGAGCGGGTCCTATGACGATTACATCCAGACAGATGCCGCCATCAACCGCGGGAACTCCGGTGGCCCGTTGTTCAATATGGACGGTCAGGTCATTGGCGTGAACACAGCGATCCTGTCGCCAAACGGCGGTTCGATCGGGATCGGGTTTTCGATGGCGTCGAATGTGGTCGTCAAAGTTGTCGACCAACTGCGAGAATTTGGCGAAACCCGCCGCGGCTGGCTGGGCGTTCGCATTCAGGATGTCACCGAGGACATGGCCGAGGCGATGGGACTGGACAAGCCGGGCGGGGCCTTGATCAGCGATGTGCCGGAAGGACCGGCCAAGGAGGCCGGTCTGAAAGCCGGGGACGTGATCCTCAGCTTTGACGGTGTCGAGGTGGAAGACACGCGCGGTCTCGTCCGTCAGGTGGGTGAGACAACGGTCGGCAAATCCGTTCGGGTTGTGGTGCAGCGGGACGGCGGAACGCAAACCGTGCTTGTCACACTTGGTCGCCGTGAGGACGCGGAGCGCGCCGAGGATGGCGAAGAGGAAACTCCAGACGCCCCCGCGGACGAAAACGCGGATATCCTGGGCCTGACGATTTCACCCCTGACCGACACGTTGCGCGAGGATTTGGGTCTGGATGCCGAGGCTGAAGGGCTGGTTGTCTCGGATGTTGATGAGGCGTCTGAGGCTTATGCCAAAGGCTTGCGCGCCGGTGATCTGATTACCGAGGCCGGTCAGCAAAAGGTCACGTCCATTGAGGATCTCGAGGCCCGTATGGACGAAGCCCGCGAAGCAGGGCGCAAATCATTGCTCTTGCTGGTTCGTCGCGGAGGTGATCCCCGGTTTGTGGCGTTGAGCTTGGAAGAATAGTCCCTAGTCGACACGACAAAAGACTGAAACAGCTAAAAGGAGGTTCCGGAAGGTGCCTCCTTTTCTGTGAGTTTAAAGCTGGTCCAAGGTCATCATATGAAGCTCTGAAGGGGTCAAAATTGATTTACATAATTAGTTTAATGGATTTATTGCGAGGTGACGAACAGTCGGTCATGCTGATTTCTTTGAAACTTCGCTCAAGAGCCTAGAACAGTAGAGGGTTGTTTTGAGACAACTGAAAGTGGAAATCGAGAGCTCGGCCTGTTCGACTATTCTTGTCCCCTGCGGCATCGCATCGCCCTACGAAGCCATTTCGGCGATGGAGGTGACCGGGGGCGGGATAACCAAAATACTGTCGGAGCCTGAGTTGGGGCTGACGGCTTGCACAATCAAACCTGACAGCGAAAAAACGACGTTGCTCTATGACGTTGATACAGCCCCAACAGGAGCCACCTATCCCGAGGCTGCCTTTGTTCCCCGGGAAAATCGGTTCACTGCAGCAGCGGCGGATTTAGCCCTTGCGAGCCGACAAATTGCGCACAAAGCGGGCGGAGGCCGGCCCGGTATCGACGCGCTGGTGGCGGAGGCTGAAAGCCGGTTTTCCTACGCGCATCCCAAACGGCGTTTTAATGACAACACCGATGAAGTGCCTTATCTGTCTTGCGGGACAACACCGGGGTCGTGCGTTGACATCAACACCTACCTAGTCGCCAGCCTGCGCGCGGCAGGATACGAAGCCGGCTATATCTACGGCTTCTTCTTCCCGGAAGAGCGTGGCGGCTTTACCGATGACGGGCATTGTTGGGTCATCACGCGCCATGAAGGTGACGTGTTGGAATGGGATATCGCCCATCATATCAAGGCGGGCTTGGGCGCAACGAAACCGGGATTGAACCCAAGGCCGGGTCAGCGCATTGGAATAAGCCACTCGATGGGCCATCGCTACGACTTATTGTTGGGGACGCGTCTGATCAAGATACTTGGCGAACCTATTGGTTTTTCGCGCGAGAATGAGATGCTGGATCTTGAAATAGCGGTTCGAATTGTGCCCTGTCTGTAGGCTACGTCGCCTGTCCCAGACGGTGCGCTGTTGTGCAAAAGAAATGAGCCATACACCGAAAAGGCATATGGCTCAGATACAGGGAGAGGTCAGTGGACAGATATCGGGGATGATTCTCTGACCTCCTACGGTAACGGGTTCAACTTAGGGTATTGTCTGTCCCTCGTATGTGAACCAGATCACACGCCGTCAGATCAGATCGGAATCCGCGAGTTCCCGCAGCGCCTCGAAATCCTGAATCAGCAGGCCGCCCCTCGATGCCTCGACCACGTTGTCGCGCTTCCACGTGGCAATTGTCTTGGATACCGCTTCGCGCGTTGCCCCGACAAATTCTGCCAGTTCGCTTTGCGACAGGGTTATGCGCTCTGACGGATCATCCTGAAGCCCGGACAAATGCAGAAGTTTGCGCGCAAGACGAATCGGCATCGGCAGGAACACCTGCTCGTTCAGTTGTGACCCCATCCAGCGCATCCGCAGGCCGGCCAGACGGATCATGTCCTCGGCGAGGTCGGGATGTTGGCGGATCTGGTTCATCACGTCGTTGCGGCGGACGCGCAAGACACGCGAGGGCTCCGCTGCTGATATCGTTGCCGTGCGCGGGCCACTGTCAAACAGCGCGATTTCGCCAAACACTTCACCGGGGCGCATCAGGGTGAGCGTCAGCTTTCTGCCGCTCATGGCCAGAAACGAGACCTCCAGTGTGCCCTCCAGAATGGCATAGAGCGCATCGCCCTCGTCATCCTGTTCGAACAGAATTTCGTTTTTGGCCAAAGATATCTCGGATGCTTGCGCGGACAGCATCGCTCTCAATCTGTCTGACGCTTCGGCCAGAAAGCCGCTGGTCGGGAAGGCCGTCATTCTGGCACTGTTCTCCAGATGGAAATGGTGAGTGGTGTCCTAATTTTTCACAGGTTTAGCGCTAAGCCAAGGTTTTTGTCGGAAATCCCGTTTTGCTGCATTTTGACCAGCGCCCGAGGCCAGTTTGCGCGAACCGTCCGATACAGCCTCGGATGACGTGCCTACTGGCTGTCCGGATCGTCCATGTAACTCTGCAACAGATTGAACTGCAGCATCAGGAACACCATCAGGGCGATGGGAAAGCCGAATGTTTCGATCTTGACCCAAAGATCGGTGGACAGGCTTCGCCAGACCACTTCGTTGGCCACCGCCAGAACGGCAAAGCAGCCGCACAGGCGCCGTGTCAGGATCATCCAGCCCTCGTGGCGCATGGGCAGCAACTCATCCAGCACATAGGCCAGATAGGATTTGCCCTGCAGCAGGCCGATCCCGAGAATGAGTGAGAAGAACCCGTAAACAAGCGTGGTTTTCATCTTGAAGAACCGCTCATCGTTGAACCAGGCCGTCAGCCCGCCGAAAAAGATGACCATGATGGCGGTGAAGATTTGCATCCGGCTGAGCTTGCCGGTCAGGTACCACAGGATCGCCATTGCACCCAGCATCAGCGGAACAAAGATGATCGTCGCTACAATAAATCCGGAATACTCGGTGGCACCGAATTGAAAGCTGTCATCCCGCAGGCGCAGATAGATGAAGAAGAACGCCAGCGGCGGGCCCAGTTCCAGCACCTGTTTCAGAAACGGGTTGATCTCTTTCTTGCCTGTCATGATTCCATCCTGCCGCTTACCCGCCCATTTCAACTATTACAGCGCCGAGTGCAATCAATGCCATCAGGGCAATGCGTCTGGGGCCCACGGTTTCCTTGAGGACCAGCCAACCGATCAGGGCGGCGAACACGGTCGAGGTTTCCCTCAGAACGGCGGCTTCGCCCACCTTGTCGAGCCGGGTGGCCAGCATGATCGCACCGAAGGATAGTGGCGCGACGATCCCTCCGGCAAATCCGCGGAGCATCAACGGACCGATGGCAGGCCGGTGGATCATGGCGCGCCATCTCAGGAACGCGTAGATCGGCATTGCGACCCCATCGATCATGAAAAACCAGGCCAGGAAAGTGAAAGGGTCCGCCGTCGCCCGAATGCCATAGGCGTCATAGGTGGTGTAGAGTGCCACGAACAAACCGGTTGTGACGGCGAGGACAAGCGCAATGCGCAGCGTGTCCCGATCGGTTTCCAGAAACCGCAGATTGTATGCCGCCAGTCCGAAAATACCGGCCAGCAACACGGCGACACCGAACCACTGCACCCCGGAAAACACTTCTCCGAACAGCAGATAGGCTCCGATCACGGTGAACAGCGGCCCGGTCCCGCGCACAACCGGGTAGACCACGGTGTAGGACCCTTTGGTATAGGCCATGGCCTGCAGGGTTTTGTACGCGATATGGATCAGCCAGACGGTCGCAAAAATTGGCCACATGTAGGGTTCGGGCCAGGGAACCACAAAAAGCGCAAAAGGCGCTGCCATAAGACAGTAGCTGGCATCGATTGCCCCGCGCGACAGCCAGGGATCGTGGCGGCCTTTTTGCAGCGCGCCAAAGATGGCGTGCAGGAAGGCCGCCATCAGCGCGAGCCCCAACGCCAGAGTGTGTCCCGCTTCGGTGCCTTCTAGGGAGATCAGCCAGTCGCTCAATCCGTAGGGCCTTTTTGCTGGGTGGAGCGGGTGGGGGGCTGTCTGCCCCCCACACCCCCCGAAGGTATTTTTGGCCAGATGAAGGTTCGGATCAGGCCTCAAGCCCGGTGAGAGCGGCGGCGAACTCCTCGGGGTCAAAAGGCGCGAGATCGTCGATCTGTTCCCCGACGCCGATGGCATGAATCGGCAGGCCGAATTTGTCTGCCAGCGCCACAAGAACGCCGCCTTTGGCAGTACCGTCGAGCTTTGTCATCACCAACCCCGACACGTCCGCCAGATTGCGGAAGGTTTCGACCTGGCTGAGCGCGTTCTGACCGGTGGTGGCGTCCAGCACCAGCAGGGTATTGTGCGGGGCGGTTTCGTCGACCTTGCGGATGACGCGGACGATTTTGGCCAGTTCTTCCATCAGGTCGGCGCGGTTTTGCAGGCGGCCGGCGGTGTCGATCATCAACAGGTCCGCGCCGTCTTCCTGTGCTTTGGTCAGCGCATCGAAGGCAAGAGATGCGGGATCCGACCCTTCCGGCGCGGTAAGGACTGGAACTCCGGCGCGCTCTCCCCAGACATGCAACTGTTCAACAGCAGCGGCGCGGAACGTGTCTCCGGCGGCGATGACGACCTGTTTTCCGGCCGCTTTGAACTGGCTGGCCAGCTTTCCGATCGTGGTGGTCTTGCCCGACCCGTTGACGCCAACGACCAGAACCACCTGCGGGCGTTTGGGATAGAGGGGCATCGGTTTGGCGACAGGGTCCATCACGCGGGCCACTTCCTGTGCCAGCAACTGTTTGATTTCTCGGGTCGAGAGCTTTCGGCCATACCGCCCTTCGGCCATGTTGGCGGTTACGCGCAGGGCCGTGTCGACCCCCATGTCCGAGGCGATCAGCAGCTCTTCGAGCTGTTCCAGCATGTCATCGTCCAGCGTTCGGCGGACTTCGGTCCGCGTGTCGCCACGGCCAAGCAGACGGCCCAGCAATCCTTTGGATTCAGGAACCTCGGGCGGTGGCGGGGCGGGTACCGGATCAGCGGGTTCGGGCGTGGGTGTTTCGACCGGTTGCGGGACGGGTGCAGGCTGCGGAACCTCGGGAACCGGCTGCGGCTCGGGTTCTGGATCGGGGATAACGGGATCGGGTGCGGTGGATTCCTCGCCGCCATCCTCGACGATAGCCTCAAGCCCCTGTTCAAGGCGTGACGAGGATTTGAACAGCCGGTCCTTCAGCTTTGAGAAAAACGCCATTTTCAGTCTCCGCAGGTGTTCAACTCACCTAATGCGGATTGGCGGCAGTTGCAAAGGGTCACGAAAAGGCGATCAGGAAACCCGCCTGCGCACCCCAATAGAGCGGCCAGACAAGGTATGGGGTGAGCTTGAGGGCCGGATGTCCTGCAGGCAGCAGAAATTTTTCGGTCGCCAGGATCAGGTCCGAGGCGATGAAGGCAATGGCCGCGGGCAGGGCCCATCGCAGTGCGCCGGTATCCGGAACGGCAAGAACCGTGACGCCCATACCAAGGATAATCGGGATGTACCCCAGCACGGGCCTCTTCAGTTCACCAGCACGGGGTGCCAGCAGGGTTGCCATGACAATGCCCAGAATGGCCAGTGACCACACAATGGCTGGCGAAACCAGGATCAGGCTCACGTCGCTCAGGGGAAAGGTCAGGAACAGCCCGATATAAGCGAGGTGCCCGGCGGCAAAGGCTCCGATACCGGCCATGAATGTGGCGTCAGTCTCTCTCGAGAGCAGCGCGTCGCCAATTGCGCACAGGGTCAGGGCCACAATCAGCAACCAGGGCGCTGATTGGGCGATGGCAATCAAGGCCAGCGCCGCGACAGAGGCCGTTTTCAGCACCGACCGCAAAGCGCCAGCGGGGCGCGCAGTCAGCGGCAGGTAGGCCAGGGCACAGGCCAGCGCTGCCCAAAATACCAAAACCGTCATGTCGGCCCTCTGTTGTTGCTGCGGATTACCCGGTTGGAGCCATGTCACTCCGGCAGCGGATATGACACAAGCCGTGACGTTGAGTTACCCTGATCGGGACCTGTCCAGGCAAAGGTTCAATGGAAGAAGGGTACTGTATCTGACAGAATGCAGCCATGCTCAGATACCTGATGATTCTTGTGACCTTTTCGGCGCAGACCGTAGCCGCGCAGCCGCCATTGTCCGCCACGGAATTCGATGACTATACGCGTGGCAAAACCCTGTTCTATGGCTTTGAAGGCCAGATATACGGGGTCGAACGATACCTGCCCAATCGCCGGGTCATCTGGTCCTTTCTGGATGGCGATTGCAAGGAAGGCATCTGGTACCAGCGCGAAGAACAGATCTGTTTTGTCTACGAAGACCGACTGGACCCGCAATGCTGGGTCTTTACCCGGTCCGGCGGCGGGCTGATTGCGCAATTCGAGGGCGATCCCCAGGCCACCGAACTGTATGAGGCCGATGATCTGGGTGAGGAAATGGTCTGTTACGGGCCAGATGTCGGGGTCTGATGGCGCGGGTCAGATCGCCCTGAGTTCGTCATACCTGATCATGACATGGTCCCGAAAAGCGGGTCGTTCACAGAGCGCGTTGTAGTATTGGCGCAGATACGGAAATGGCGTGCGCTGGATTTCAATGTCGTAGTATCGAAACAGGACATGCCCGAACTGGATATCGGCAAGACTCAATGAGGGACCGGCGATATAGGCGTTATTGGCGAGTGTGGTTTCGGCGATCTCAAGCTTTTGTTCCAGAGTTTTCACAGCGCCCAAGATGGCAACCGGGTCCTGTTCGGCAGGTGGTGTGCGAACAACGCGCTAGAACACAGGGCCGGTGAAAGCCATTGCGACGTTCAGTTTCGCCCATTGCGCCCATTTGTCCACCTCGGACCGTTGGACAGGGTCGCTCGGCCAAAAGCAATCATCGCCATACCGGGCCGCGAGATAGCGGAGGATGGAACTGGTTTCCCATAGGGGTGCGTTAGTGCCGTCCTGCAGCACCGGGATGGTTCCGTTTGGATTAAGATTGCGGAACTCTTCTGTATCAAGTCCACCGAAATGATGACCCACGTCAATGCGCCGATAGGTGAGGCCAAGCTCTACAACACACTACATTAACGCTTGGACGTTGGATGACGTTTTGCGACCCCAGATTGTCAGCATGGGTTAGAACAGCGACCCCTGATCGGGCGCGGGTGGTTTTGGCGGTTTCTTCGATTTGGGCGCGCCGCCCGGACCGGTGCTGAGTTTGCCGTCTGCGAACTCGATCTCGAGAGCGCTGTGCTTTTCCGCATCCGCCTTGCGGGTCAGAACCTGCTCTCCGGCGCGGACGACGGCGTAACCCCTGTCCAGCGTCGCGCGGTAGCTGAGCGTTTCGCGCAGGCGGTCGGTGCTTTCGAGCTGCTGGCGCAGGCGATCCAGCCGCGTGGTCTGAGCCGAATTGAGCCGGTCTGTCAGGCGGTCCAGTGTCTCGCGACGCGCATCGAGTTCGCGTTGAATTGGGCGCAACGACAGGCGCGAGGACAGGTTTCGCCAGCGATCGCGGCGTGTTTCGACCACGCCGCGCAGCGTCGACGGGCGCAGGTGTGCAGACATATCCAGCAACCTGACCCGACGGGTTTGTACACCCCGGATCAATGCGTTTGGCAGCCGTTCCGAGATCTGATCCAACCGTTGGCGCGGGCTGTCCAACAGCGTCTCTGCTCGCGGCAACGCGCGTGACAGATCACGCAGCCGCTGAGAACGTCTTTGCACGCCGTCGGTGGTGGCCCGCGACAGGCGGGCACCCTGTTCACCGGTCCAGGCGAGCAGTTCCATGCGCACCGGCACGGCCAGTTCAGCGGCAGCGGTGGGTGTCGGTGCGCGGCGGTCCGAGACAAAATCGATCAGGGTTGTGTCTGTCTCATGCCCGACAGCCGAAATCAGCGGAATCTCCGAGGCGGCGGCGGCGCGTGTGACACTTTCTTCGTTAAAGCCCCAGAGGTCTTCGATCGACCCACCCCCGCGTGCGACTATGATCAGGTCCGGTCGGGGCAGGGCGCCTCCGGAAGTGAACTGGTTGAACCCTTTGATGGCGTTTGTGACCTCGGGCGCGCAGTTTGATCCCTGTACGGCGACGGGCCAGATCAGAACCTTGCGGGGAAAGCGGTCCCGCAAACGATGCAGGATGTCCCGGATCACCGCGCCAGAGGGTGAGGTGACAACGCCGATGACCTGCGGCAGGTAGGGCAAGGGTTTCTTGCGTTCCGGCGCGAACAGCCCCTCGGCCTCAAGCTGCTTCTTGCGTTTTTCCAGCAGTGCCATCAGCGCGCCTTGCCCGGCAACCGCAACCTCATCGACGTTCAA
Source organism: Ruegeria sp. AJ12 (assembly GCF_056536245.1). Lineage (NCBI taxonomy): Bacteria > Pseudomonadati > Pseudomonadota > Alphaproteobacteria > Rhodobacterales > Roseobacteraceae > Ruegeria > Ruegeria sp. AJ12. The sequence goes on along the minus strand of NZ_JBQFJJ010000001.1, from coordinate 2,454,451 downwards.
ATTGTATTTCGACTGCGCCCCAAAGGCGGTCAGTCGACCGGTGACGACGACCTCCAACCCTTCTTCCGGGACAACCGACAATCCCGATATCTGGCCCTTCCACGTGGTGCAGGCCAGCACGTTCCGGTCGTCCTTGATGTCATAATACAGGTGCCCGGACCGCGCCTTGAACACCCGACCGACCTCGCCGCGCACGCGGATTCGCCCGAACGCGCCTTCCAGCGTGCGCTTCACCTCGCCCGAGATGTCCGAAACGGTGTATTCGGGGGTGTTCTGGCCCGGGATCGGGTCGTCAAGCAGGTCGGACATTTCAGCGCCTTGTGTCAAATGCTCGCCCAGCTTAGAACGCGCGCAAGGCAAGGCCAAGCAGATCGGAGCGTTTCATGAATATCCTTATTCTCGGCAGCGGTGGACGCGAGCACAGCCTGGCCTGGGCGGTCCTGCAAAACCCCAAATGTGACCGTCTGATCGTGGCGCCGGGCAATGCCGGGATCGAACAGATTGCCGATTGCGCCGCGTTGGATATCGAAAACGGGGGCGCGGTCGTCAGCTTTGCCGAGGAAAACGCGATTGATTTTGTGATTGTCGGCCCCGAAGCGCCTTTGGCCGCAGGCGTGGCGGATCGCCTGCGCGAAGCGGGGGTTCTGGTTTTTGGCCCTTCCGCCAAGGCGGCGCAGTTGGAGGCGTCCAAGAGTTTCACCAAGGAAATCTGCGATGCGTCGGGTGCGCCTACAGCCGCCTATGCCCGGTTTACCGAAGCCGAGCCGGCCAAGGCGTATATTCGGGAGCAGGGGGCGCCGATTGTGGTGAAGGCCGATGGTCTGGCCGCAGGCAAAGGCGTGATCGTCGCCATGGACGAACAAACCGCGCTGGACGCAATCGACGACATGTTCGGAGGCGCTTTTGGCGGTGCCGGGGCCGAGGTTGTGATCGAGGAGTTCATGGAGGGCGAGGAAGCCTCGTTGTTTGTCCTGTGTGATGGCGAGGACATCCTGTCGATCGGAACCGCACAGGACCACAAGCGCGTGGGAGAGGGCGACACCGGGCTGAACACCGGTGGTATGGGGGCCTATTCCCCCGCACCCGTTCTGGACGCGGAAATCGAAACACGAGCGCTTGATGACATCGTGCGCCCGACGATGGCGGAGATGAAACGGCGCGGCATGCCGTTTCAGGGCGTCCTGTATGCAGGCTTGATGATCAAGGACGGGCAACCGCGACTTGTGGAATACAATGTGCGGTTTGGCGATCCGGAGTGTCAGGTTCTGATGATGCGCCTTGGTGCCCAGGCGATGGATCTGATGCACGCAGCGGCTGAGGGTCGCTTGGGCGAAACGCAGGTGAACTGGGCGGATGATCACGCGATGACCGTGGTGATGGCCGCAAAAGGGTATCCGGGCTCATATGAAAAAGGAACGCGGATCAGGGGATTGGACAGCGCTCCTGAAGACAGCGGCAACATGGTGTTCCATGCCGGCACCAAGGCAGTGAACGGTCAGATCACAGCTGCGGGTGGACGTGTACTGAATGTGACGGCGCGCGGCGAGACGCTGCAGGAGGCGCGTGACAGGGTCTATGCCATGGTTGACGGGATCGATTGGCCGGATGGGTTCTATCGGCGCGATATCGGCTGGCGGGCCCTCTGACCGCAAGCCTCCCGCGCCCGGTCGCTGCATCAAAGATGCAACGCCAACGGCCTTGGGCCGGGCAGCCCGCCGCTGCGGGCTTCATTGGCGTCAACCCGAGCAGGTCAAGTACCGTTCCAAGGCCGCTTTTGTGAAAGGTCCCAGGTCCGTCTGCACCCAGCCGTCCGCATATTGCACACGCACGATGTTGCGCCAGTTCGCGTCGGCGAGGATGAGGTCCGGACCCGATCCGCAGTCCCTGAGACCGCCCGTTATGAAATCCTCTCCGATCCGGTGATTGGTCAGGCCGGGCAGGGTGGCGATTTCGGTCAGCATCCCGTCCTCAAACCGCCAGATCCGCAGGGTTTTGGCCAGATGAGGACGGTCTACATAGGCGATCTCGATGTGCCCGTCCCCGTCCAGATCCGCCGCTCCGACTGGGGCAAGCCAGCGGAAGCGGGTTCCGATATGCGGCGTGGCGGTGATCTTTTGCCCCAGCGCGTCATAAACGGCCAGTTGAGCGCCCGTGTCCTTCTGGGCCTCGACCACGATGACTTCGGGTGATCCGTCCAGATCCAGATCGACCAAACGGGGCGCCAGATCTTCGAAAACGCGATCCGTGGGCAGGCGGATAGTCACGACAGCGGACTCGCGCTCAGTGCTGCCGGAAGATGATCGGCTCACCGTGAGTTCCAGCGCGCCATATTCGATATTGTCCCCGAGAACGCCATGGGCATAGCGCGTGGTGGGCTCGGTAAAACGTGCCGAGGTGAGGGTGTCGGCCATGGCCACCGGGACCGACCCGGCCAGCCAGAAGCTCAACAGCAACCGCGCGCCGCGGGCCAGGTGGTGCCAGGGGCCTGCGGTTTGGCGCGGCGCCTTGGATATCATCAGATTTGTTTTTCCGGCATCTGTACCACCAGCCCGTCCAGATCGTCGGTGACCTTGATCTGGCAGGTCAGGCGCGAGCGCGCCGGGTCGGGCTCGTAGGCAAAGTCCAGCATGTCCTCTTCCATGTCATCCTTGGCCGGGATTTTTTCGACCCAGTCGGGGTGGACATAGACATGGCAGGTCGAGCAGGCGCAGGCACCGCCGCAATCGGCTTCGATGCCGGGAATGTTGTTGTCACGGGCCCCTTCCATGACGGTCAGGCCGTTGGCGACGTCGACCGTGTGTTCGGTACCGCCATGCTCGACATAGGTGATCTTTGCCATTGCGTGCGTCTTCCTTTTGCGATGTTCGAATTCTTCCTTAGTCAAGGCATTTAGGTCTTTCCAGCCTCATTTGCGACTCATCTCGACGCCTCTGGACTTTCCCTGCTTTTGTTCTATTTTTGTTCTCATGCTTATTGCTCCTGTTCGTCCTGTCGTTCCAACCCGGGACTGGCCGCCCCCGCCCGCCTGTCTGCCCGCCAGCCAACTGGAGGCCCCGCCGGAGGGTGCGCTTGTGACGGTGGCCGGGCTGGTGATCCTGCGGCAGAGGCCGGGGACGGCCAAGGGCGTGATCTTTGTCACGCTCGAGGATGAGACCGGCGTGGTGAACGTGGTGGTGTGGCGCATGATCTACGAACGCTTCCGCCGCGCGGTGATCTCGGGGCGGCTGTTGCGCGTGACGGGTCGGATGCAGCGTGCGCATTCGGTAACGCATGTGATCGCCGAAGAGATCGAGGATATCTCAGACATGCTGGATTTGCTGGTGCGGGGGGAAGGCTAGGTCTGCTTTGCGGATAGTCCGGTAAAAATCTCGCCCTTGACCGAGTGGTAAACAACTTATTCAGCTCCCCCACGGGTGGGAGGGTTGATTGATGATGGGGTCGAAGCAGGAAGCACGGACGCCGCTATTCTCTGCGCCCGCCTGGCGAAGGCCTATCGTCATACCGGGTGTCCTTCGGTTGTTCTCGTGCTTCTGATCCGGATGCTGCTGGCCGGGCATTGCTCCGGCACCCGGTTGGAGCGGCGTTTGTGCGAGGAGGTGTACCTGAACCTGACGTATCGTTGGTTTTGCCGCCTGAATCTGAGTGATTAAGTGCCAAATCACGCGACCTTTTCCAAGAACCGCAAAGGTCGCTTCCGCAAGACTGAGCTCTTGCGGTATTTGTCTAAAACGACAGTGGCACGGTGCATTGCCGAGGGTTTGCTCAGCCGCTTGCGTCTGGCGGTCGATGCCAGCCTGATCGAAGCAGATACCAATAAACAAAACCCCAGCAGGCATTTTGAAACAGAAGTATAGATCGTGAAATACTATCCGGTCAGATCGATCCAGATTGTCTTGCGTTCGGTGTATTGATCATGTGCTTCAACTCCATTGTCGCGACCGCCGAAACCCGAATGCTTGAAGCCTCCGAATGGAGTACTGATATCACCCTCCGCATAGGCGTTTACTGACACGGTACCGGCGTTCAACCGGCGCGCGAAGCTATGGGCCTTGGCCACATCAGCTGTATAAAGCGAGGCAGCCAAGCCGTAGTCCGAATTATTGGCCAACTCGATGGCATGTTCGTCGCTGCCCGCGCGAGTGACCGTCAGAACCGGGCCGAAAATCTCGGTCTGAAAGATCGTCATATCTTCGGACACATCGGCAAAGATCGTTGGTTTGACATGTAAGCCGTCGTGGTCGTCGCCCCCACACATCAGCCGCGCGCCCTCATCAATGCCTTTGCGGATCAGGCCGACGACCTTGTCCCGGTGTTCCGCCGTGACAAGTGGGCCAATCCTGACGCCGGGGTCAAGCGGGTCACCGATTTGCCACTCGGTCGCATTGGCCACCAGTTTCGCCAGTAGGTCGTCATAGATATCCGTGTGGGCAATCACACGGCTGTTGGCGGTACAGTTTTCGCCCATGTTCCAAAAGATAGCATTGGCCTGCAGTTCTGCGATGCGATCCAGATCGCGGGCGTCCTGCAGCACAACAGCGGCGCTTTTACCGCCCATCTCCAGGCAGACTTCTTTGAGGTTGCTCTGCGCAGATTGCATCAGGAACAGCTTGCCCACCTCGGTGGAGCCGGTGAAGGTCAGTGCATCCACATCCATATGCGCACCGAGGGCCGCACCGGCCGTTGGCCCCATGCCCGGCACGACGTTCAGCACGCCCGGCGGGACACCCGCCTCAAGCGCCAGTTCGCCGAGGCGCAAGGCGGTCAGGCTGGTTTGTTCGGCGGGCTTTACGATCACCGAATTGCCGGTGGCCAGCGCCGGGCCGATCTTCCAGGCCATCATCAGCAGCGGAAAGTTCCATGGCAGGACCGCAGCAACAACTCCGACAGGTTCGCGCACGATCAGGCCGACCGCCGAAGCATCGCTCGGGGCGATCTGGTCAAAAAGCTTGTCCTGCATTTCACCATGCCAGACGATGCACCGCGCCGTTTCCGGCACGTCGACCTCAAGACAATCCGAGACCGGCTTGCCGGCATCCATGCTTTCGAGAATAGCCAGATCTTCCAGATTCTCCTCGATCAGCGCTCCCAGCTTTTGCAGGACCTTCTTGCGTTCTTCAGGGTGCAGGCCCGACCAGACACCAGCGGTAAATGCGCGCCGGGCAGAGGCAACCGCCGCGTCAACATCGGCACTTTCGCAGGCAGCCACCTGTGCAATGACCTCACCCGTTGCAGGGTTGACGGTGTCAAATCGCTCGCCCGAGAACGCATCTCGAAACACGCCGTCAATCAGGGCCTGGGTTGGAAAGCGAAGGGTTTTCGCGGTGTCGTGATAAGTGTTCATACTGTCTCCGGTTATCTTTTCATTTCGCGACATTGGCTGGTCAGAGCATCGGGCGCACGGCTGTGCCGACACGCTGCTTGGTTTCCCAATCGGGGGCGACATAGGCCGGAGCGTTCGAACGCGGCAGCGGGTCGCGCCCGCGGACGATATCGGCGGCTTTCTCGGCCAGCATGATGGTCGGGGCGTTGGTGTTGCCGTTGATCACCGTCGGGAAAATCGACGCGTCGATGATCCGCAGGCTTTCGATCCCCCGCACACGGCAGTCTGGATCGACAACTGCCATCGGATCGTCATTGGCTCCGATTTTGCAGGTGCAGGTCGGATGATACGCCGTCTCGACATTCGCCCGTACCCAGGCGTCGATCTCATCATCGGTCTGCACATCCTCGCCCGGATCAATCTCGCGATGGCGGTATTTGTCGAAGGCAGGCTGCATGCCGATCTCGCGCGACAGTTTGAAGGCAGTGCGGTAGTCGATGATATCCTCTTCGTCCTGGAAGTGGTTCATGACGATCTCGGGGCTTTGCAACGGGTCCTGTGATCTGGCCCGGACCCAGCCACGGCTCTTCAACCGGTTGATGCCAAAGTGGATCTGATAACCATGCGGCCCGGCCGTTCCTTTGCCGTCATAGCGAATAACGGCGGGCAGGAAGTGGAACTGAACATTCGGCCATTTCATCCCCGCGCGGGTGCGGATGAATCCTGTGGATTCAAAATGATTGGTGGCCCCCAGCCCGTTCTTGAGGAAGTACCACCGGGCGCCGATCAGGAATTTGGAGATCGGCCCCAGATGCCGGTTGAGCGACACAGGTTCTTTGGTTTCATAAGCGATCACGGACTCCAGGTGGTCCTGAAGATTTTCGCCCACACCCGGCAGGTCGTGCAGCACTTCAACACCGGCATTTTGCACAACGTGGGCAGGTCCGATGCCGGACATCTGCATAATGTGCGGCGAACCGATCGCACCGGCAGACAGGATCACCTCGCGCCGCGCGTGCACGGTCTTCATGCGGTTGTCTTGCTTGTATTCAACGCCGACTGCTTTTTTGCCCTCAAGCAGAACCCGGTGGGTGACCGCATGGGTCAGAACCGTCAGATTGCGACGGCGCATGGCCGGTTTCAGATAGGCGTTGGCCGTACTCCACCGCACCCCGCCCTTGACGGTCATATCCATCTTGGACATGCCTTCCTGCCGGTAGCCATTATAGTCATCGGTGACGCCGTAGCCCGCCTGCTCACCTGCCTCGATAAAGGCACGGTAGAGCGGGTTTTTCATCTTGTTGCCGTTACATGTGTTGAGCGGCCCGCTGCCGCCGCGATAGGCGTCTTCGCCATAGTCACAGCTTTCGGCCTTCCTGAAATACGGCAGGCAATCCTGATAGGACCAGCCCTTGGCACCCTGTTCTTCCCACCAGTCAAAATCGCAGGCGTTGCCACGCACGTAGATCATTCCGTTGATCGAGGACGACCCTCCCAACCCCTTGCCCCGGGACACGTCAACAAGGCGACCGTCGATGCCTTTTTCAGGTTCCGAGGTGAACCCCCAGTTGAATCGCGGCATGCTCATCGGAATAGACAGCGCGGTCGGCATCTGCACATAGATGCTGTCGTCCTTTCCGCCCGCCTCGATCAGCAGCACGGTGGTGCTGGAATCCTCGGTCAACCGGTTCGCCAGGACACAGCCGGCCGAACCTGCGCCAACAATGATGTAATCAAACGTTTCCGGGTTCATGGTCTTTCCCTCTTTCTTGGTCTTTGACGCGCCTCTGTGCGTTGCATTGCAGATGACGCGGTCGTTTAGGATCGGTGGCCCTGTCGCATCCGGGAGGATGCAGCCGAGGCAAATCGGTCTGAGATGATGGCGATGAAGGCGATGGACAGCCCGGCAACCAGCCCCATGCCGGTGTCGGCCTTTTGCAGGGCGGCGAAGACCTCCTGACCCAGATCGCGGGTACCGACCAGGGCGGTTACGACCAGCATCGACAAGGCCAGCATGATGGTCTGATTGATGCCCAGCATGATCTCGGGCATGGCCAGCGGCAGCTTGACCTTTCTGAGCAGTTGCCAGTTGGTACAGCCGGAGATCTTGCCCGCTTCGATCAGCAGCGGATCGACATTTGCGACCCCATGCAGGGCGTATCGAATAGCGGGAGCCAGCGCATAAAGAACAACCGCGATCATCGCCGAGAAATCCCCGGACTGGAAAAGCATGACGACCGGTATCAAGTAGACGAAGCTTGGTAAGGTCTGGAGCGTATCGGCAAACCCAAGCAGCAGCTTTCCAAGGCGGTCATACTCGGCACCCAGAACGCCCAGGGGGATGCCGATCACAGTGGCAATCAAGGCCGAGAAACCACACAGATAGACGGTAACCATCGCCTTTTCCCAAAGGCCGACCAGCAGGATGAAACCCAGCATTCCCAGACACAGCACCGCAAACGGCAGCCCCCTGAGCCAGTAGGCCAGACCTGCAATCACCGTAACGACCCAAATCCAGGGAAGCTGAACAAGAAAAGTCTTGAGCGGCAGCATGAAATTGAGCAGCAGAAAGTACTTCACCGTCTCAAAGACATCATAGTATTCGGTCGTGGCGTGGATGACGAACGCATCCAAACTGTCAGCCGCGGACACTTGCAGACCAGAAGGAAAGCTGTGCGTCAGATCGGACACCAGCCCTGCGGCATATGTCACGGCGACGACCAGAGAACACAGAAGCACCCGTGCATGACGCCAGAGGAACGGACGCGGGTGATCCTCGTGGACGTTGGTCTTGCGGGTCGCGATGGCATGGCTCAGCCGGTCCAGTACAATCGCCAGCACCACAATTGCCAGCCCGGCCTCAAGACCACCGCCGATGTCCAGCCGGCGCAAAGCGAGAAGCACGTCGTACCCCAGACCGCCCGCGCCAATCATCGATGCGATGATCACCATGTTCAGCGACAGCATGATCACTTGATTCAGGCCCACCATCAGCGTCGGTTTGGCGCAGGGAACCAGAACCTTGAACAGATACTGACGCTCGGAACAGCCGACCATACGCCCGAAGTCCTTGATTTCATCTGGCACGGACCGGAGCGCCAGGATCGTGGCGCGGACCATCGGCGGCGTGGCGTAGATCATTGTCGCCAGCATGGCCGACACAGGGCCAAAGCCGAGAAGAAAGAGAACCGGAACCAGATAGGCAAAGGTCGGGATGGTCTGCATCAGGTCCAGGAGCGGCGAGATTGCCTTTCCGATCACCACCCATTTGTGGGCGGCAATACCGATCAACAGGCCGACCGCCGCACCCAACGGTACCGCAACCAGAATAGAAGACAGCGTTGTCATCGCACTGTCCCATTGCTGGAACACCAGCAGATAGAGAAACCCGGCGCCTGACAACAGCGCCAGCTTCCACCCGCCGGCATAGTGTCCGAGCGCGACCACAATCGTCAGGACCGCGATCCAGCTGAGCGGCGGAACCACCTGAACGGCAAAGCTGCCCTGACCCTGTGTGATACCATCGGAAATCACGGCTGCGACGATATCCAATGGCAACTCCATGGCGGCAGCCAGAAACCTGAATGCCTCGCGCACGGAGATCGGGCCGAAAGTGGCTTCACCAATCAACCAGTCCATGAAGCCATTAATGATTTCGCTGAGGGGAACGACCGGCGTGTCCGGGTAGTCGGCAAGCCAGGTCAGGCCGACCGAAGCGGCAATGGACGTGCCACTGACGGCCAGCAGGGCGGCAACACCCCCTGCTATGGCGAGGAAGGCGGCCCTCCGCGGATCTTGCAAAGTGACCACCTTATGTTTCCCCGCGTCCAATGAGAACGTCGATGATTTTCTGGCGGTTGATCGCTCCAACGATGATATCGTCCTGATCCCGAACGGCGACATTGCCAGCAGACCGTTCGACCTTGTCGGCAACATCCGCGATGGTATCCGCGAAACGGACCGAGTCATCGTACCGGGCCGCCGGATCGGGCTTGGACATCAAGTGCCCGATGGTAACGACCTTGGCGCGTACCACATGCTCGGTGAATTTGCGGACGTAGTCATTCACCGGAGCCACGACCAGATCCTCCGGCGTTCCCACCTGAACGACCTGACCATCCTTCATGATGGCCACCCTGTCGGCCAATCGAATGGCCTCCTCGAAATCGTGGGTGATGAAGACGATGGTTTTGTGCAGCATCTTCTGAAGACGCAGAAACTCATCCTGCATCTCTCGCCGGATCAAGGGATCAAGGGCGCTGAAAGGTTCATCCAGAAACCACAGCTTTGGTTCCACGGCAAGGCTGCGGGCGATTCCCACGCGCTGTTGCTGACCGCCGGACAGTTCTCCCGGATAATACGATTCGCGCCCACCCAATCCCACCAGGTTGACCACGTCCAACGCCCGTCTGCGGCGCTCGGATCTCGGTACGCCCTGGATTTCCAGCGGGAAGGCGACGTTGTCCAGCACCGTCAAATGTGGCAGCAAGGCAAAGTGCTGAAACACCATGCCCATCTCATGACGGCGGATGTCGATCAGGTCTTTGCGGCTGGCAGACAGAAGGTCTTGTCCGTCGTAAAGCAGGCCGCCACCTGTCGGCTCGACGAGGCGCGACATCAGGCGCACGAGGGTCGATTTCCCAGAACCCGACAGCCCCATTACGATCAGGATTTCGCCCTCATAAACCTCCAGATCAACGCCGCGCACGGCTGCCACGAGATTATGGTCTCGGATCTGTCCCTGGGTCAGCGTTCCACCCAACTCTTGAAACAGACGTTCCGCATTGGGACCGTACAGCTTCCACAGGTTGTGACATGATAGTTTTGGCTGAGAGTTATCCATCCCGCTGCCTTCTGTTTTACCGGGTGTTCCATCACGTCGACCCCCGCCAGGCGCAGCGCCAGGCATGAGACGGACAATTGGAAGTCACTGAAAGGGGTTAAAGCGTGCGCTGGCCGAGCATTGCGTTGACATCAGACCGGAGGGATATCCGGTCTGAGCTGTGGCAGGATCACCAAGTCATCCAGGAAGATTGGTTGGCCTCCAGCCACTCGGCGACGACGGCATCCAGATCCTCTCCATCCAGGTCAACCTTTCCGATGAGTTCGGCCATTTCATCATTGGAGATATTGAAGCCCTGGATCATCTGGTGCGCTTCGGGCCATTTCTCCTCGACACCGCTCCAGGCCAGTTTCCAGACACCGCCCCTCGGCTTGCCGCAATCATAGGCCAAGTCGGGATTAATGCCCCAGCCCGGATCTGTGTAGCAGGCCTCTTCATGAGGCGGGAACTCGACGAACTTGCCATCATATTTCGATGGCACCCAATGCGGAGCCCAGGCCCAAAGCACGATTGGTGCCTTGCGGCGATAGGCGGAATCGAGTTCTGCAAACATGGTCCCATCCGACCCCGCATGCACCACCTCGAACTCAAGGCCAAGCGCCTTGACGCGCTCTTCGTCAAAGCCGCCCCAGCCCGGAGGCGCACCCAGATACCGCCCTTTTGGTGCCGTCTCAGGAGTGGAAAAGGCCTCAGGGCAGCCCAGCAGAGCCTCCCAATTTGGCAGGCCCGGGCAGGTTTCTTCCATGTAGCTGGGATACCACCATTCCTCGATCGCCTTCATACCGGTTTCGCCCATGTTTTCGACATTGCCGGTCGCAACCGCTTCGGCGATCAGATCGCGGGACGTAGTTTCCCATATCTCCATCGCGACATGCAGATCACCTGTCTTCAGGCCGGCAAACTGCGCGGTGTAATCGGCCTGCACAAATTCCACATTGTACCCGTGATGGGCCAGCACGCCGCCCATGATCTTGGTGCTGATCAACTGACCCGTCCAATCGTTGAGGGTCATCTTAATGGGGTCCTCGGCGTCGGCGGCCAAAGCCGATCCAGTTGTCAGTGCGCAGGCACCGACAAAAACCATTGCCTTAAAGGCCTGGCGATAAGAGACCCGCGCATGGTCATTGTGGGAGTTGGTCATTTTCACCTCCTGGTTGCGAGGCACGTCACAGCCTTGTCTCATGTGCGACAGTTGATCCCGCAACACGATGGGCTATGCCCCCTATTTTTGTATTTTTGTTGTTCTATTTTGATTCTAGGACTAGTTCTTCCTTCCTTTAACCTTCAAAAGAAAGGGCCGGGTGTATAGACCACCGTTGCTCTAGACCTTAAGTACTACTCAAAAAGGAGGTATTCATGGAGAACACGGAGCCACCGCTCGTCCGAGCAGGTCCACTCAAGGCGTTGCGGCCATGGCATCTCGCTTTATCCCGCACAATTGCCAGCCTCATGGACGCGGAATTCGAAACCAGACTGTATGAAACGCTTGGTACAGTCATCAAATTTGATTTTGGCGTGATCTGGGCCTACCAGAAAAAGACTTTGCCTGTTTGCCTGTTCGACAGTTTCGATCAGGCAAAACGCCAGATTTTGGTCGATCAGTATGTGCTTGGATCCTATCTTCTGGATCCTTTTTACCAAGCATGCCAGGACGGCATCGAACCCGGGCCGTATCGTATCAGAGATCTGCTTGAGGTCAGAATGGGCCACTCAGAATACTACAAGACATATTACAAACACGCCCAACTTTCCGACGAAGCCTGTTTTGTACTCTACCCGAGTTCCGGTGTCGGTGTGGTGATTTCCTTGATGAGGGATATTGCAAATCCAACCTATACAAATGCCGATTTCAGAACCCTTGTTGAAATCAACCCCATTATTCAGCAACTGGGCTGTCAGCGTTGGAATGACGTGGTGGGGCGTTTCGATCACGTCCAAAAGAATGACATGGGTGCAGAGGATGTTGAGAACATCATGGACACGTTCCTGAGTGACCAACTGACACCCAGAGAAAGCGAGGTGGTTTCGCTGATACTCAAGGGCCATTCTTCAAATGCTGTTGCGGAACACCTTGGCTTGTCGGTGGCGACGGTCAAAACCTATCGAAGAAGCATCTACGCCAAGCTCCGAATATCTTCTCAGGGTGAGCTATTCGCCAAGTTTCTTCAGGCAATCTGAATGTCTCAGAAGTCGAGGTAAATGTACAAAGCTGACCTCAGTAAACTTCACCACATCGGTTGTGACGGGCTCAAAGCGGCTACTGACCGATATCACCGCTTGAACAAAACCCCCTGCGCCTGCTTGCTTTGATGATCATCGCGCAGTTCGGCGTACAGGGCGCGACCGGCCCGTACGCCCGGGCGGGCACTGACAGTGTCCAGCCAGCGCACGAAGTGGGGTTTATCGTCTAACACCTGTTGCTGACCTTCCCACAGGCTGGCCCAGCCCCAAATCGACATATCGGCGATGGAATAGAAATCACCCGCAACGTATTCATTCTCGGCCAGCCGCCGATCCAGAACCCCATAAAGCCGCCCAACCTCGGCGCGGTAGCGGTCTTTCGCATAAGGCAGGTCCTGCGGTGGGTCCATTCGGGGCGCGTATTTCAGGAAATGATGCGCCTGACCGGCCATGGGACCCACGCCGCCCATCTGCCACATCAGCCATTCTTCGACCGCAACACGATCCCGCTCGGTTTTGCCATAGAACCGACCGGTCTTGCGGGCCAGATACATCAGGATCGCGCCGCTCTCAAAGACCGAGATCGGTGCGCCGTCCGGTCCGTCAGGATCGACAATCGCGGGCATCCGGTTGTTCGGTGAAATCTTGAGAAACGCGGGGTCGAACTGGTCGCCTTTGCCGATATTGATCAGGTGCGTGGTGTAAGGCAGCTCCATCTCTTCCAGTGCGATGGATGCTTTCCAGCCGTTGGGTGTGGGCCAGAAATACAGATCGATCATGATGCCTCCTCAGGTTGGGCAGATCATGAGGCTTTCTGGGCAAACGGCAAGAGTTGTTGCGGACGGGGCAGCGCAAAAAGCCGTGACCAGCGGCGCGGCGATTGTGCGGGCAACCCCCTGCGAAGGGTGGCCAGACACAGGTCCTCCGGGTTGCGCAGCAGCGCGTTGTAGACGCGCAGCATGCCGGGGCGGGTGTAGCTGGACCAATGACACACCCGGCGCTGCGGCGCGGCCACCGGAAAAATCAGGTTGGACAGGTGATCGAGTGTCGCGGGGCAGTCGATCTGAAGGGTCACGGCATTTGCGGCCTGCAACCCGTTGCCGATGCTGAGGTCGCCTTTCTCAGCCGGCTGGATCAGCCACTCATATATGAAGTCAAACAGGTCGTTCTCGCGACTGGTGATATTGATGAACTCGGCTTGTTCGCCTGCGGGCGATGTCAGGGCCTGCAACGTTCGGGTGTGATAGGCGGCACCCGTCATCGAGATGATTCGGTTCAACGATCCCGGGGAGATGTGGTGCAGCGCCTCCAGTGCCAATTCGGTCCCCATGGAATGCCCGATGAAATGGATCGGCCGGTCGGGGGTCAACCGCCGCAGGTCGTTGATGATTTCGGCGAGGACCCGTCCGGCGGCAACGGATCGGCGATGTGCGGACCAGAGCGGCCCGCGCGCGTCCCAGCCAAACGCGATGGCCAGTCCTTCATCTTCGAACCCTGCGCCAAAGCCCAGTTGTTGCGGCCAGCTTGGGCTGTACCACGGCATTGCCCCCGGTTGCAGCGACAGGATGTGGCGGTGTGGGCAGGCGTGGTTGTCATTTGGGCGGTACTTGTAGCCATGGGTCATGATAACGACCGGGCCCTGGGTGTCGCGCGCCTGCTGCAAGGCGCTTAGAACCGGGCGGCGACTGCGGTGCAGTTCGGCGCGACCGTCGAGAGCGTTGATCCTGATTATTGGCATTGGCTGTGCCTCACACAAGATGTTGTGGTGCCGCTTTGTCATAACGCTATGACGCTTCGATGAACGGACGGTTACAGAACCGTGACGATGCACCTGTCGGGCTTGACCTGTTTGCAAGCGCGGCGTAAGGGCAACATCTGAACCACGTGGCGATTTGTTACCGGATTGCGGGCCACGCTAAATACCACCGCTAAAAGGTCAGGATGAAAGACCCCTTTCGCTTGGCCGCGTCTGGGGTTTTTTGTTTGCCTCTTGATCAGGGGCTGAAAGGATCGACATGAGCAAGAGCTGGAACAAGCGCACCCAAGCCGTGCATGGCGGCATCCGCCGCAGCCAATACAACGAGGTCAGCGAGGCGATCTTTCTGACGCAGGGCTTCGTTTATGACAGTGCCGAACAGGCCGAGGCGCGGTTTCTGGAATGCGGCCCGGATGAGTTCATCTATGCCCGCTACGGCAACCCTACCGTTTCCATGTTCGAACAGCGCGTTGCTGCGCTGGAAGGGGGCGAGGACGCGTTTGCAACCGCATCGGGTATGGCCGCTGTCAACGGCGCTCTGACCTCGATGTTCAAGGCGGGGGATCACGTTGTTTCGGCCAAGGCGCTGTTCGGGTCCTGTCTGTATATCCTTGAAACCGTTCTGACCCGTTTTGGGGTCGAAGTGACATTTGTCGACGGCACCGATCTGGCCCAGTGGGAGGCCGCGATCCGACCCGATACCAAGGCGGTGTTCTTCGAATCCATGTCAAACCCGACGCTTGAAGTGATTGATATCAGCGCCGTGTCCAGGCTGGCCCATGCCGTAGGTGCGGTTGTGATTGTGGATAACGTCTTCTCGACCCCGGTGTTTTCACGGGCCATCGAGCAAGGGGCGGATGTTGTCGTTTATTCGGCGACCAAACATATCGACGGGCAGGGGCGCGCGCTGGGGGGCGTGATCATCGGAACGCAGGAGTTTATCCGCGGCACGGTTGAACCCTATATGAAGCACACAGGTGGCGCATTGAGCCCGTTCAGCGCCTGGATCATGCTCAAGGGTCTGGAAACCATGGCGCTGCGCGTCAATGCCCAGGCCGAAACTGCCCAGATCATCGCCGAAGCGCTGGAAGGACATCCGGCATTGGAGCGTACGCTGTACCCGGGCCTGAAAACCCATGCGCAGAACACGCTGGTGCAATCTCAACTGGGCGGCAAGGGCGGTACGGTGCTGTCACTGGATATCAAAGGCGGCAAGGACGCGGCGTTTGCCTTTCTGAACGCACTGACCATTCCCGTGATCTCCAACAACCTTGGTGACGCCAAATCCATCGCAACCCACCCAGCCACGACAACGCACCAGCGACTCAGCGAGGATCAAAAAGATGAACTGGGGATCACGCCCGGTCTGATTCGTCTGTCGGTGGGTTTGGAGGAGGCCGGCGATCTCCTTGCTGATCTACGGCAGGCGTTGGACGCATCACAGACGTGACCGGAAGGCGTGGTGCGTTGACGCCGTCTTCTAGACAGGGCTTTTAGCCCAGCCCCAAACACGTTTGGCGCTGCTCTGATTGCGACGACATACCCCGTCGGACCCTAAAATTAGGCAATTGAATGCCACTTGTAGCGCCTCGCAGGCCGTATTCCCTTGAAAAATGACGGTTTTGTTCTGCCGTTTTCGATCCGGACTGCTATGTTACGCGTATAGGTCTAGACTGGAATATGATCCGCAGTCGTTTATATTTGTCGACGTCCAACCAAGGAACCCCAGCCAATGAACGTTCACCCGCGCGACATTGACGAAACCCCTGACCGTGAAAAAGCCGCTGCCGCTCTCAAGACTCTGAGGGATTGGGCGCAATCGGCGTCCGCGTCCGAGATCAGCCAGTTGGACCCGGCGGTTGCGCGTCTGGTGCCCGGGCTCGCGCCGGTGAATTACCCGTCGCTGTCTCGCGACTACCCTGAAGAATTTAGTGTAGATGCCGCGTACAGGGCGTCACTGCCCGATCTGCAAAATGGACCCTCCAGTCTGATCCGTGGGGCGAAGCAGCAGATCCAGCATGTAGGTATCTCGAACTTCCGCCTGCCGATCCGGTTTCATCGCAAAGAGGGCGACGACCTGACGCTGGAAACATCGGTGACGGGCACGGTCAGCCTTGATGCGGAAAAGAAGGGCATCAACATGTCGCGGATCATGCGGTCGTTCTACAAGCACGCAGAACGCACCTTCAGCTTTGAAGTCATCGAAGCCGCGCTGAGCGACTATATGGCCGATCTGGACAGTTTCGATGCCCGTATCCAGATGCGCTTTTCCTATCCCGACAAGGTGCAAAGCCTGCGTTCGGGTCTGGAAGGGTATCAGTATTACGACATCGCGCTGGAACTGGTCGAACAAAACGGTGTGCGCCAGAAGATCATGCATCTGGACTATGTGTATTCGTCGACATGTCCGTGTTCGCTTGAACTGAGCGAACACGCACGCTCGATGCGCGGACAGCTGGCGACCCCGCATTCGCAGCGTTCGGTGGCCCGGATATCGGTTGTTGTGGATTGCGACGCCGATTGCCTGTGGTTCGAGGATCTGATCGGCCTGTGCCGCCGTGCGGTGCCGACGGAAACCCAGGTGATGGTGAAACGCGAGGATGAGCAGGCGTTTGCCGAGTTGAATGCGTCCAACCCGATTTTTGTCGAGGATGCTGCCCGCCTGTTCTGCGCCGAATTGCTGGCCGACCACCATGTGGGTGATTTTCGTGTGATCGCCAGCCATCAGGAGAGCCTGCACAGCCACGATGCGGTGTCGATCCTGACGGAAGGCCCAACCTTTGAAACCACAAGCCTGGATCCGCGCCTGTTCACAACGCTGTTTCACGTCGGTTGAGTTACAAAAATGTCTAATCAGCGCTTTTTTGCCGCAATGCAGCAAAAATTGCTGCATGCGCGATGTTTTTTGCGGTAACGTGACCCAGAGCGCAGCTGCGGTCGCCTGCGCCCATGATGGTATACCGCCCTGGAAGGACGCCGAGACGTGCGACGCCTTGGACTGCAAGACCTTGACATCCGCTCGACCAATCGGAGCGGGCAGGGCGACACACCTCCAGATTTCAGTCTGCATCGCATTCACAGGAGAGACATGTAATGAACCCGATTACCCAACCGCTGGAGCTTCAGGCTGCGGCGTTCCGCATCGCCGGCTATGCGATGGTAAACCAGATGAAAATCATGCAGATCATGGCCCGGTCTGCCATTGAACTGCCCATGGCCCCGGTCAACGCATTGTATGCGACATCGTCAGCCCCTGCCCATGCACCCGCGAAACCAGCCGCTGCCAAGCCGGTTGCGAAACGCGCTGCCGCGCCCAAACGGGTTGCGCCTGCCGCCAAAAAGGCAAAGCCTGTCGCTGCCAAGGCTGCGCCTGCAAAAGCAAAAACCAATGCCAAACCAGCCACGCCGGTGTCCAAAGCAACACCCGTCGCCGAGTTTTCCGCAAAGCCACGCATTGCTGCCAAGCCGACGCCGGCAAAACCCGAAGCCAAGCCGGCTGCGGCAACCAGGGCCAAGGCAGACCCCGCAGCGCCTAAACCGGCAGCGAAACCAGTGACACCCAGAACGGCCGCTTCAAAACCAAAGGCGACAAAGGTTGCTGAATCAAAACCTGCTGCAGCCAAGGCAAAAACCACGCCAGCGCCCAAGCCGGTTGTAGCCGAACCAAAGCCGGCCACGCGAACAGCTCCTGCAACGGCTGCAAAAGCGGCACCCAAGGCAGCGGAAACGCCATCCACACCTGCGGCTGAAAAGCCGGCACCACAGCCGCGCCGGACGCGCGCGCCGTCCAAACCACCCGTGATGCCCGAGACAACGGTCAAAACCGAAGAGTAAACCCGGATCATCCGCTTGACACGGTCGGGTCGCCGCGCCAACGCTGCCCGTCATGATGGATCTTCGCCCGGTCGGATATGTGATTGGCTTGCTGGTCGCCATTCTGGGCGCGACCATGCTGCTGCCTATGCTTGCGGACATGATCGAAAGCCGGGGCGAGTGGCACGTCTTTCTTGAAAGCGCGATCCTGACGGTTTTGACGGGCACCGTGCTGGCATTGAGTTGCGCGAACGGGGTGGGTGAGGGTCTGACCATTCGCCAGACCTTTCTTCTGACCTCTGGTGTCTGGGTGGCTTTGCCGGTTTTTGGGGCGATTCCCTTTTTATTCGGGGAATCCGAACTGCGATTTGTCGATGCCTATTTCGAGGCGATGTCGGGTCTGACCACCACCGGCTCGACGGTTCTGACCGGTCTGGACGATCTGCCGCAGGGATTGTTGCTCTGGCGCGGTATTCTGCAATGGCTGGGCGGCATCGGCATCATCGTGGTCGCAATGGTGTTCCTGCCCGAGTTGCGTGTTGGCGGGATGCAGATCTTCCGCTCGGAAGGGTTTGAAACCATGGGGAAAATACTGCCTCGCGCGCAGGAGATCGCCGGGCAGATTTCCCTGATCTACGTGTTCCTGACCTTGGTCTGCTGTCTGGTCTACGCGGGCCTGGGAATGAGTTTTTTTGATGCGCTCGTGCATTCCATGACGACGATTGCGACGGGTGGGTTTTCCAACTACGACGCGTCTTTTGCGACCTTTCAGGGCCCGGTGGAATACGCCGCTTCGGTCTTCATGATTCTCGCAGCTTTGCCCTTTGTGCGCTATGTGCAGCTGGCCAATGGCCATACGACGTCGTTGTGGGAGGACAGCCAGATCCGGGCCTTTCTGGCGACAATCCTCGTGCTGGTCGCAATCATGTCGGTTTTCCTGACGTCGGTTTTCCCGCATCACTGGGAGCAGGCGTTTCGCGAGTCGCTGTTCAACATCACGTCGATCATATCAGGGACCGGATATGCCAGCGTGAACTACATGACCTGGGGCAGCTTTCCGGTCATGCTGTTTTTCCTGATCGGCCTCATTGGCGGTTGCGCCGGATCGACCGCCTGTTCGATCAAGGTGTTCCGGTATCAGTTGCTCTTTGCGTCGATAAAGACGCAGATTCGGCGCATTCGATCCCCGCATGGGGTCTTTATGCCCCAATATGACGGGCGACCGGTTGGCCGGGACGTTCTGACCTCGGTCATGAGCTTTTTCATGTTTTTCGTGCTGTCTATGGGTGTTCTGTCCTGGGCCCTTGCGTTGACGGGCCTGGATTTCATCACCTCGGTCTCCGGTGCGGCCACCGCGCTGGCCAATGTCGGTCCGGGTCTGGGCGATCACATTGGCCCGGCCGGCAACTTTGCCGGGTTGAACGACACCGCCAAGTGGCTGTTGTCGATCGGAATGCTTGTCGGACGCCTGGAACTGCTGGCCGTCTACGCAATCTTTACCGTTCAATTCTGGAGAGGCTGATGAAAAGACCCCTTGGTGCGCAAATCTCGCACATGCTCAGGGATCGGGGTGTAGACGTGATTTTCGGCATCCCCGGTGTGCACAATCAAGAGATGTACCGGGGCATCGAAGACGCCGGGATCACGCATGTGCTGGCCCGGCATGAGCAGGGCGCCGGGTTTATGGCCGACGGGTATGCACGGGCAACGGGCAAACCGGGGGTGGCCTATGTGATCACCGGGCCGGGCCTGTGCAATATCATGACTCCGATGGGCCAGGCCTACAGCGACTCGGTGCCGATGCTGGTTCTGTCCTCCTGTCTCGACGAAACGCAGGCGTTTCGCGGGCAGTTGCATCAAATGAAGGATCAGCGTGCAGCAGCCGAGACTGTGGCGGACTGGTCCTGCCAGGCAGAAACCGCCGCGGCAGCCTATGGTCTCGTCGAGCGCGCTTTTGAGGAATTCGAACTGTCGCGCCCGCGCCCTAAGCACATACAGGTGCCGATTGCGCAACTGGAGGCCGACGCGGACCCGGCACCGTTTCCCAATCAGGCGGCCTTGCGCACGCAGGTCCTGCCGCCGGACGTTGCACCGGTTGTGTCGCTGCTGAACATCGCCCGCAGGCCTTTGTTTATTCTGGGTGGCGGGTGCAGGTCCAATGCCTGGCGGCAGATCCTGACCCAACTGGGGGCCGCCTGTTTTACGACGTATGCAGGGCGGGGCATGGCCGGTCTGGGCTACGAGCTGGATTTTGGGTCCATGCTGCCGCGACCGGGCAGCGCTGACGTGATCGCCTCGGCGGATCTGATGGTTGCGGTCGGGACAGAACTGGCCGAGGTTGATCTCTGGCGCAGTCACCTGGGGCATACTGCCAATCTGGTCCGGGTCGATCTGGACCCCGCGGTTTTGTCGGATCATCACCGCGCCGCAGTGAAACTGCAGGCTGATGGCGAGAGCTTTGCCAAAGCTCTGTGGGCAGCCACGGAAAACGCCAGACCCGCGACGGGTTGGACGGTTGAGGAGGTCTCTGAGGCTCGTATCCGATGGCGCGCCGAAGTGGATGCGGAACGCCCGGGCATTGTGCCGGTTGCCGATGCGTTGCGCGCTGCCATCCCTGCCGATGCGATGATCTATTCCGACATGACGCAGTTCGCCTACGCCGCGAAAGAGGTGTGGGATATGGCCTTCCCGTATCACTGGCACCACCCGACCGGGTTTGGCACGCTGGGATATGCACTGCCGGCGGGTATCGGGGGCGCGGTTGCGCGCCGCGGCAAGCCGACTGCCGTGATTGCCGGTGACTATGGGTTCCACTACACGCTGCAGGAATTGGGCGTTGCGGTTGAACTGGGTCTGTCGCTTCCGATCATCCTTTGGGACAACGGGAAACTCAAAGAGATCGAAGACAGCATGGTGCGCAGCCAGATCGCCCCGAACGCCGTGGTGGCCCGCAATCCCGATTTCTGCAAACTGGCAGAGGCGTTCGGCGCCTTGTCAGCTGCGCCGTCGACTCTGGAAGAGATGCAGGCTGCGGTAAAAGCCGCGTTTGATGCACCGGTTCCAACGCTGATCCACGTGACGCCGGAGATACTTTAGGCAGCTTTGCAGAAAAAGCGCCGCGTCTGTGTGCGGCGCTCAATCCGTGTTCAAGCCCGGTTCAATCCCAGCAGTGCACAAGAACGGTCATACCGCTCGCCCGGCGGTTCAGCTCATTGGGCGATATCTGCGCTGTTTCCTGCCCCGGCTGACCTGTGACGCCGGCCTTGGTCAGGATATCGGTCAGGCGATCCACGGTGGCGGACAGGCTGACAGAGGCGGGCAGGGTGCGGCCATCTGAGGGCGCGGGCAGAAGCATGCCAACCACATTGCCGCTGTCGTCGAAAACAGGCCCACCAGCGTCGCCGGGCTGTGCATTCAGAGCAAGACGTTTTACGCCGGTTTCACCGTCCAGGCCCCGGATATCCGCGATTTGCCCATAGGTCAGGGTCGGAGCCCCCAGCACGCCCTGATACGAGAATCCGGAGACGGCCACCTCGGATTGAATCCGGGGCTGTTCCGCACTGAACGCCGCCACGCTCATGGGCGCCAGCGTTTGGCTGGGGCGCAGGACCGAGATACCCAGATCGGCGTCGGTCCACGCGACCTGAACTTCCTGATCGCCGTCCAGAGTGACGCGCGTGCAGCTGTCTGCGGCTTCGGATACGGTCAGGACGGCGCCGCTCTCATCGGCAAAAAAGCCGGATCGCGACAGGCGGGGTTTGCGCACCTGTAGGCCGGATACGAGGTCGATCCTCTGCTCGGCATCTGCTCCGGCGGTTGCGTCGAGCGCGGCATCGGTGGTGGAAAAGCTGTTCTTCATCGCCGCCAGAACACGGGCCCGGCGGGCGTCATCACCTTCCGGCCAGACCAGAGTGAACCCCTTGATCTGTTCGCCAGCCAATTCCGCTTGTGTGTATGAGACGATGCCGTTGCCGCGTCCTTCAAGGGTAAAGCGATCACCGCGCAGCTCGCGCGGGCCATCCAGCGGCACGATTTCCAGCGACTGCATCACTTCGAACAGCGCCCGCAGGGTCGCTTTGGTGCCTTTCTGGCTGATCAGCAAGGCCTGGGCACCCTGATCGGCGGAGCTTTTGAAGTGCACAAACGGAGCCTCGTACCGGTCAAACGCGACAACACCCAGTGGCATATCCATTGCGATTCCGGCCCTGTCGTCGATATAGGGCTGCAGTCCGACACTGATCAGGGGCGCGTTATACTCGTCCATCAGAGCCTTACGCTGCAAGGTGGTCAGGACACCGGTTGGCTCATAGCCGTTGAAACGTTGCCACTCGCCCATGGACCGACGCGTACCCTGACCAAAGGCCCCGTCGATCGTCGAGTTGTAGAACCCGGCAGCCTGCAGCGCGGTCTGCAGGTCCTTGCGTTCTTGCGCGCTCAGCAAACGTTCGTTCTGCAAGGCTTCAGAGCGGGACTCATCGGCCGCCTGCGGCGCCACCTCGGCCAGAGGCTGTTCCTCTTGCGGCTGGGGCTCTACCGGGGGCGCAATGACGCCCCGGTTCAGAATGTTCGCGCCGATGGGCCAGAACTGCTGTCCCAGACCGCTGGAAAAGGTGATGAAACTGTCTGCCGGGATCTGCCGTTCGGTTCGGTAAACCCGCAAAACCTGCTCGGCGTCGCTGCGCAGGTAAGGCCCGATGACAATCGCATACCAACCGCTGTTCAGCCGGAACCCGTTCACGTCAGGAAGTGAGTTTGCGTAGGCCTGAGCGCGGTCCTGCGCTTCCCGCAGCGAGGGTTGCGCCTCGACCTGGACCCAGACGCCCTGATCTTGCTGAGCGGTCGCGGCGTGCAGGCCGAACAAGAGAAACAAAAGAATTGCTGTAAATACGCGTGTCATATTCTGCCCGTTTTATGCAGTGTTGGTGCTTGGGCGCACAGTACGCGATTTCAGACAGCGAAAGCCATGCTTGGAATACGGGGAATTTCCGGTGTGGCCGTGCAGTTACAGGATCGCACCACTGGCCCGTTGACGCCCCTTGGCCCCTTGCATAGGAAGGGCAGAACCGACCGGAACCCGGCGCCTGTGCGCCCAAAGGGAATGTCATGACCGAACCGTCCAGCGCACCTCGTTCTTTTCAGGAGATTCTCCTGCGTCTTCAGACCTATTGGGCGTCCAAAGGCTGCGCCATCCTGCAGCCCTATGACATGGAGGTCGGGGCCGGGACGTTTCACCCGGCGACCACACTGCGGGCATTGGGGTCCAAGGCCTGGGCCGCAGCGTATGTTCAACCTTCGCGCCGCCCGACCGATGGGCGCTATGGCGAGAACCCGAACCGGCTGCAGCATTATTACCAGTATCAGGTGCTGATCAAACCCAGCCCGCCTGACCTGCAAGAGCTGTATCTGGGCAGCCTGGAGGCCATCGGTATCGACATGGACCTGCACGACATCCGTTTTGTCGAGGATGACTGGGAAAGCCCCACGCTGGGTGCCTGGGGCCTGGGCTGGGAGGTCTGGTGCGACGGAATGGAAGTCAGCCAGTTCACCTATTTCCAACAGGTCGGCGGCCATGACTGCGCGCCTGTCTCCGGCGAACTGACCTATGGTCTGGAACGTCTGGCCATGTACGTCCTTGGTGTCGACCACGTCATGGACATGCCGTTCAACGACCCGCAGTCGCCTAGCCCGCTCACCTACGGCGATATTTTCAAACAGACCGAAGAGGAATATGCCCGCTGGAACTTTGACGTCGCCAATACCGAGGTCCTGCTGCGTCAGTTCGAAGAGGCCGAGACGGAATGCGCCACCATTCTGGCGCAGGCCCACGACGATCCGAAAACCGGTAAGCGGATCATCATGGCGCATCCCGCCTATGACCAGTGCATCAAGGCCAGCCATATCTTCAACCTGCTGGACGCGCGCGGCGTGATCTCGGTGACGGAACGGCAGGCTTACATCGGTCGCGTGCGGGCACTGGCCAAGCAATGCGCCGACGCGTTTGTTCAGACCGAGGCTGCCGGGCAGGCGGCCTGATGGGGCTATCAGGCCAGCCCCGGCAGCAGCGCCTTGAGGCCGTCGGCAATCATGCTGATTGCGATGGCCGACAGGATCATGCCCATGAACCGGCTCATGATCACCCGGGCGTTGTCCGACAACCGTTCAGCCAACCACGCGGCGTTCCAGAACGTGACCAACAACAACAAAACAACACCTACGAAAACGCCCGCAAAATAAATGGCTTCGATGGGTTTGCTGACGTGATGCGCATACAGGATCAACGTGGTTATCGTTCCGGGACCCACCAGTATCGGAAACGCCAGTGGGTAAAAGGCTACGGTTTCCGGCGCCGGATAGGATTGCTTTTCGCCTTCGGTTCCATGATGCGAACTGCTTTCGCTGCCGTTGAGCATATTCAACCCGATCATCATCACCACCAGACCACCGGCCACACGCAGGTGGTCCACCGTGATCCCGAACAATCCCAGCACCTGACTGCCTACAGACGCAAAGGCACCGCCAAGGATCAGGCAGTACAGGGC
Organism: Ruegeria sp. AJ12; assembly: GCF_056536245.1. Lineage (NCBI taxonomy): Bacteria > Pseudomonadati > Pseudomonadota > Alphaproteobacteria > Rhodobacterales > Roseobacteraceae > Ruegeria > Ruegeria sp. AJ12. The sequence continues at coordinate 2,429,999 of NZ_JBQFJJ010000001.1, read as the reverse complement.
CGTCTTGACCGCTATCTTCCGTTGCTCTGCAGCCGACAGGCTTTGTGTCACGCTCAGAAAGACCGGCAGGTTGGTCACCGGGTTCATGATCGCGAAAAGCGCACCGAAAAATCCAACGGTAAGTGTCGTGTCCATTCAAAACGCCTCGGGTCTGTCTGTTCCGCGATGGAACCTGTCCTATTTTTGATGCACTTGAAAGAGGCAGCATAAAAGGAAAAGCCAAAAGATGACTGGAAAGGCCCTTGCACTCATCCTGATCCTGTCCGGCGTTTTGGCCGGTGCGGGCATGTATTACCTGCAGGTTTACGGGTATTACTACGAGGTCGAACCGCGCCCCGGACAGGATGTGGTCTTGTTGGCGGCAGACGCCGACGTGCCCGCTCCGATCCCGTATACCGCGTTTCAGGCGATTGATGCGGACAGTTCTCCGATCCGGTACCGGGCCTGCTTTGAAACCGACCTGACGCTGGACGAACTGCGACAGACATACCGCCGGGCTGACGAGGCAACGCCGCTCACGGCACCGGGCTGGTTTGACTGCTATGACGCGGAAATTCTGGCCGACGCGCTGAAATCAGGCGGGGCCGAGGCCTTCGTCGGCATCAAGAACGTGCATTTCGGGGTGGATCGTATTGTGGCGGTCACTCAGGATGGCCGGGGATACGTCTGGCACGTGCTCAACAACTGCGGCGAAAAGGCCTATGACGGCACGATCGTGGGCGAGGAATGCCCGCGCAGACCGGAAAGCTGAGGCACGGATGGTCGAACAGGTAATCGAGATCCCGGATTTTCTTACGGCCACTCTGGGTTTCGCAGTCTATCTGATCGGCGCCGAGATCAATGGGCGGGTCGCGGTCCTGCGGGAGTTCAATATTCCCGAACCTGTCACCGGTGGATTGTTGGCCTCGCTGGTGGTTCTGGCGTTGTACCTGCTGTTTGGTCTTGAGCTCTCCTTTGGATTGGACGCCCGGGACTTTCTGTTGGTTGTCTTCTTCGCCGGAATTGGTCTGAACGCACGGGTGTCTGACTTGATTGCAGGCGGTAAGCCGTTGCTGTTGCTCTTGATTTTGACACTGGCAACGATTGTCTTTCAGAACGTTATCGGCGCTGCGGGTGCGGCGGCTTTCGGCTACCCGGCGCAAGCGGGCGTGCTGTTCGGCTCGGCCGCTCTGATCGGTGGGCACGGGACCGCCATCGCGTGGGCACCCGAGGTGGCCGAGGTCACCGGTCTGGCGGGCGCGACCGAACTGGGTGTCGCCGTGGCCACTCTGGGGCTTGTTCTGGCGGCGTTGGTCGGTGGGCCGATCGCCCGCCTTTTGGTCGAAGGGCGGGGCCTGACACCGGCCCGGCCCGACGAAGAACACACCATCGGTTTGTCTGACACCGAGGAGGACACAGCGTCCAGGATCGATCACCTGTCGGTCATGCGCGTTCTGCTGTATCTGAACCTCGCCATCATAACCGGGTACATGCTGAGTGAGAGCATCGCCGCAGCCGGCCTCAAATTGCCGCTTTTCGTGCCTTGCCTTGTCATGGGTATCGTCATTGCCAATCTGCGATCCTATCTGGCCCCGCGCGCGCAGCCTGTTGCGCGCACGCCGTCCCTGGCCCTGATTTCCGAGTTTTCGCTGGGTGCGTTTCTGGCCATGTCCCTGATGAGCCTGCAGTTGTGGACGATTGCCGAGCTTGGTTTGGCCATCGTCGTGATCATGTCGGCTCAGACCCTGTTCGCCGTCGGTTTCGTGATCTGGGTGTTGTTTCCGGTCATGGGTGGAAATTACCGCGCTGCGGTGCTCTCCGCCGGGTTCGGCGGTTTTGCCTTGGGGGCAACACCAACCGCAATCGCCAATATGACGGCTGTGACCAAGAGATACGGCCCGTCGCCTATTGCCTTTATCGTGCTCCCCCTTGTATCCGCTTTCTTTGTGGATATCGCCAATGCCATCGTCATCCAGACGATCGTCAATTTCTAAGGACCGAACATGCCCGACCTGCTGATCGAACTGTTTTCCGAGGAGATTCCCGCGCGTATGCAGACCCGCGCCGGTGAGGACCTGAAAAAGCGGATGACGGACGGTCTGGTCGAAGGCGGTCTGACCTACGCCTCTGCTGCTGCTCAGACAACGCCACGCCGCCTGACGCTGGCGGTCCAGGGGCTGCTGGCAGACAGCCCGACCATCCGCGAAGAGCGCAAGGGGCCCAAGGTCGGCGCGCCGGACAAGGCCATCGAGGGGTTTCTGCGCGGCGCAGGCCTGACCCGCGATCAGCTTGAAGAGCGCGACACGCCCAAGGGTGCGACCTATTTCGCCACCGTCGAGAAAGCCGGGCGTCCGGCAGCCGAGATCGTCGCTGAGGTGCTCGAAGCCACCATCCGAAACTTCCCGTGGCCGAAGTCGATGCGCTGGGGCAGCGGCAACCTGCGCTGGGTCCGCCCGTTGCATTCGATCCTGTGCATCCTGACGGACGAAACCGGCGCGCAAGTGGTGCCGCTTGAGATTGACGGGCTCCGGTCCAGTGACAAAACCGAAGGCCATCGTATCATGGCACCGGGTCGGTTTTCTGTATCCTCTTTCGAGGATTACGCCGCAAAGCTAAAGCGTGCTTTTGTGGTGCTGTCGCCTGAAGAACGTGCCGAGCATATCTGGAACGACGCCCAGAACATGGCATTTGCCGCTGGTCTGGACGTGGTCGAGGACAAGGGTTTGCTGGCCGAGGTTGCCGGGCTGGTTGAATGGCCCGTGGTGCTGATGGGGCAGATCGACGACCAGTTTCTCGACCTGCCGCCCGAGGTGCTACAGACGTCGATGAAAGAGCATCAGAAGTTCTTTTCCGTGCGCAATCCAAAAACGGGTCGGATCGAACGGTTTATAACGGTTGCAAACCGCGAAACGACGGATAACGGCAAAACCATTCTGGCCGGAAACCAGAAGGTGCTGTCGGCGCGTCTGGCGGATGCAAAGTTCTTTTGGGAGAACGACCTGCGCATTGCCAGATCGGATATCACGCAATGGACCCGTGCACTGGAGAATGTGACCTTCCACAACAAGCTGGGCACACAGGCCGAACGGATCGACCGCATTGCCGCACTGGCCCGCGAACTGGCCCCGCTTGTTGGCGCGGATGCAGATCAGGCAGAGAAAGCCGCGCGTCTTGCCAAGGCTGATCTAAGTTCCGAGATGGTCTATGAATTCCCGGAACTTCAAGGACTTATGGGGCGGTATTACATCAAAGCGGCAAGCGAGGACGCCGCCGTGGCTGCTGTGGCGCAAGAGCATTACTCGCCGCTGGGTCCGTCGGATGACGTACCGACCGCGCCGCTCTCGGTGACCGTGGCGCTGGCCGACAAGCTGGACACGCTGACCGGGTTCTGGGCGATCGATGAGAAACCAACCGGATCGAAAGACCCGTTTGCGCTGCGTCGGGCCGCCTTGGGTGTTATCCGGCTGGTCCTTGAAAACGGTTTGCGCATGCGTCTGGACCGCTTTTTCGACAGTCAGCTTGTTCGGGCCGAAAGCGCCATCCATGACGCGCTACCGCGCGAAGACATAAACGATCTGCTCGAAGAGATTGCGGATCATGGCGTATTCGGAGCCGCCTTTCGCACGGTCAAGGAAAAACTCGGCGATCGCTCAACAGCCGATTTTCTGAAACTGGAACAGAAGGTTCCGGACGCGTCCGACGACCTGCTGTCCTTCTTCCACGACCGCCTCAAGGTCTTCCTTCGCGACGAGGGCATCCGCCATGACGTGATCGACGCCTGTATCGTGATGGACGCCAATGATGATCTCTATCTGCTGGTCAAACGCGCGCGCGCGCTGAACACCGTGGTCGCGACCGAAGATGGTGAAAACCTCGTGCAGGGCTTCAAGCGCGCCAACAATATCCTGACGCAAGCCGAAGAGAAGGACGGGGTCGAATACTCCTATGGCGCGGATGCGAAATTTGCCGAAACGGACAGCGAGAAGGCCTTGTTCGGTGCGCTGGATGCGGCGCAGGCAAAGATCGACCCTGCACTGAAGGCCGAGGACTTCGCGGTCGCGATGTCCGCCATGGCGGCGCTGCGTGGGCCTGTGGATGCGTTCTTTGAGGATGTTCAGGTTAATACGGATAACGACATCCTGCGCCGTAACCGATTGAACCTGCTCAGCCAAATCCGGCAGGTGTGTTCGAGTGTTGCCGATTTGAGCAAGATCGAAGGTTAAAGGATTCCGCGCGCCCTTGCGCGAAGGGCGCATCTGCCTATGCTGCGGTGAAACCAAAAGGTGCCGCAGTGCAGAATAATCCGCATACCACGCTCATTACATCGAATGCGCCCGTTGCTGCGCATACCCATGGCGGACGGGCAAAATGCCTGCAACGACTGGTCCGGTTGGACCTGCCGGTGCCCCGCACGGTGGCTTTGTCCTTCAATGCGGTTCATCGGATCGCCGAAGGGCGTGTACCCGATCTTGCAGCGATCCTCGAACTGTTTGACACTGCCACACTGCTGTGTGTGCGGCCCAGTTCCGAAGACCCCGATTGGGGTGGCCCGGGGGCTGTGCTGAACATCGGCATGAACGATGCGCGCTATGTCGACCTGTCGGATACGATGGGTGCCGAGGCCGCCGCCGCGCTGTATCTGCGGTTCGTGCAAAGCTACGCAATCCACGTGGCGCGGCTGGACGCGGATGTCTTCGACGATATCGAGGCCGATGGCAGCGAAGGGTTGCGCCTGTCGCTGCGCGCCTATGAGGATGAGACGGACGAGGCGTTTCCTCAGGACCGGGGCGAGCAGTTGGTGGCCGTTCTGCGCTCAATGGCGCGCGCATGGGATGGCACCTCGGCCCGCTTGCTGCGGCAGGCCAAGGGCGCCCCGGCGGATGCGGGGCTTGGGCTGGTGATACAAGAGATGATTCCGGGCGTAGGGCAGGGTGAGTGTGGGTCTGGCGTGCTGCAACTGGTGGATTCGACCACCGGCATGCCGCAGATCACCGGGCGCTATCTGAGCCAGAGTCAGGGCCGGGACGCCTTGGGCGAAGGGGTTGCCGCGCTGTTTCTGGAAAAGGATCCGCGCGGCCAATCGCTCGCAGAAGTTGCTCCCAAGGCATTTGCGGACCTCAAGGCGCAGGCCGCTCTGATGCGTGAAAAGCTGCGCGAAGAGATGCAGGTCGAATTTGTGGTGGAAAACGGTCAGGTCCACATTCTGGACGGGGTGCGGGTTCAGCGCAATGCACGCGCTGCGATGCGCATTGCGGTCCGCCTGGCCGAAGACGGGATCATACCGCCGCAAGAGGCGGTCATGCGCGTCGATCCCCATGCGCTGAACGAGCTGCTGCACCGTCAGGTCCACCCCGAGGCACGCCGCGATGTTTTGACCACCGGTATTGGGGCCAGCCCCGGGGCGTCGACCGGCAAGATCGTCTTTACCGCCGCCGAGGCGCAGGCCAGCGCCGCGCGCGGCGAGGCCTGTATTCTCGTGCGCCGCGAAACCTCGCCCGAGGACGTGCGCGGGATGCACGCGGCGGTTGCGGTTCTGACCGAAAAGGGCGGAATGACCAGTCATGCGGCGGTGATTGGCCGAGGGCTCGGCCTGCCATGCATCGTGGGTGCGTCCGACATGCGGTTTCAGACCAAAAAGAGGCTGCTGACTGCGCCGGATGGCCGGGTGTTCAAAACCGGCGATACCCTGACAATCGACGGCAGTTCCGGGCAGGTTCTGGCCGGCCAGCCTGCCATGCTGGAGGCGGCCCTGGATGACAGTTTTCAGACATTGATGGCCTGGGCGGATGCCGAACGGGATATCGAAGTCCGCGCGAATGCCGATACACCTGCGGATGCGCAAACCGCGCGCAATTTTCAGGCGCAAGGCATTGGTTTGTGCCGAACCGAGCACATGTTCTTTGATCCCGGCCGTTTGATCGTGATGCGCGAAATGATCTTTGCGCAGACACCGTCGGGTCGCGCGGCTGTGTTGGAACGCCTGTTGCCCATGCAACGCGACGACTTTGTGCAACTGTTCCGGATCATGGAAGGGCAGCCGGTTTGTATCCGCTTGTTTGATCCGCCCTTGCACGAGTTCCTGCCCACCAATCGCAGCGGGCAGAGAGAACTGGCCGAGGCGCTGGATCTGCCGGTCTCGGATGTGGAACGCCGGGTCGATGCGATGAGCGAATACAATCCGATGCTGGGGTTGCGCGGCGTCCGGCTGGGCGTCACCGTGCCGGAAATTTACGACATGCAGGCCCGTGCGATTTTCGAGGCGACGCTGGAGGCCCGCGAAAACGGTGCCCCTGTTGTGCCGGAGGTGATGATCCCACTGGTCTCTGCCAAGCGCGAGGTCGAACTGGTCAAATCCCGCATCGATTCCGTCGCAGCCGCCGTTGCTGCCGAGCAGGGCCAGGACTTTGAATACCGGCTGGGCGTGATGGTGGAAACGCCGCGCGCCTGTCTGCGCGCCGAAGACATTGCGCCCCACACGGCCTTTTTGAGCTTTGGGACCAACGACCTGACTCAGATGACCTATGGGCTGTCCCGAGACGACGCAGGGCGGTTCATGTCTGCCTATGTCCGGCAGGGCGTGTTCACCGAAGATCCCTTTCACGTGCTGGACCCGGACGGGGTGGGCGAATTGCTGAGGCTTGGGTCCGAACGTGGGCGCGCCGCAAAACCCGATGTCACCCTGTCGGTCTGCGGCGAGCATGGCGGAAACCCCGAATCAATCGCCATTTGCCGGGATCTGGGGTTTGACTACGTGTCTTGTTCACCCTTCCGGGTGCCGGTCGCTCGGCTGGCTGCCGCTCAACTGGCGATTTCGTCCAGACTTGGGGGTTGACATAGGGCTTTTGCCCAAGGATTAGTGGGGCAGGGATGGACCTGTGGTCGAATTTTTTCGACCCCGCGGGCGATTTTCCTCTTGCTTTTTTTTCAGAACTGGACGTTTGCCCCTGAGTGGGGTAAGAGCCTCGTCGCGCCCGCCGGGGGAGGGTATGGCGCGTGAAGTGCCTGTGCGAGGTTATCTGATGCTACGTTACATAATGGCTGTTGCCGCTGTGGCAGCAACCGTGCTGCCTGTTGCGTCCTTCGCCGAGAGGGAAGCGACCGATACTGCCAAGCAAGAGCTTGTCGCCCGCAACGAATTGCCGGGGCAAAGCTTTCGCGACTATTTCAAACTGTTCCAGCCGCGAAAGGCGGCTGAGCCGATCACAGTGTCTTATTCCAAGGGCTGGCTGGATCAACAACCCGTTGCGACCGGTGACGAGAACTGGAAATGCCTGTCCGAGGCGCTGTACTTCGAGGCGCGCGGCGAAAGCGTTCGCGGTCAGTTCGCCGTGGCCGAGGTTATCCTGAACAGGGTCAAAAGCAGCCGCTTTCCGGATTCGCTGTGCGGCGTGATCCGTCAGGGCACCGGTAAGAAATACCAATGCCAGTTCACGTATACCTGTGACGGGCAAAAGGAAGTGATCCACGAGAAAAAGGCGTTTGAACGGGTGTCCAAGGTTGCGCGTGCCGCAATCGACGGGGTCGCCAAGGAACTGACCGAGGGGGCCACGCACTACCATACCTCGGCAGTGCGCCCTGCATGGTCTCGTGTCTATCGGGAGACCGCTCGTATCGGTGTGCATATCTTTTATCGGCACAACTACCGCACTGCGAGCAACTGATGGGTTCGGCTGCCTCGGCAGCCTGAACGCCGCATTCGGTGGTTGGAATGGCGTTTGTTTGAATGTTATAGGGCCTCGCAGCGCCTAAACTGGGCGAACGTCAAATCCAAGCCCGAATAGGCCTGTTCCATGAGTTCTGAAATCCGCCTGGCATTTGCACACCCGTCCGAACGGTCCGAAGCGACCTCGACCCGGGGACCTCTGGATCGCATTTCGCTGCGGGATCATATCGTCGAAGTTGAAATCGGCGCCTTTCAGGCCGAGCGGGGGACAACCCAGCGCATCTGCTTCAACATCGTGGTCGAAGTGCGCCCGCTGACCGATCCGATCGATGATGATGTGGATCGCATCTTGTCCTATGATCGCGTGACCGAGGCCATCGCCTATGAATTGTCGGCGGAACGCTTGAACCTGCTGGAAACGCTGGCGGAGCGTGTGGCGGAGCGTATTTTACTTGAGCCTCAGGCCGTAAGAGCCTTTGTTCGCATTGAAAAACTGGATCGAGGTCCAGGGGCGCTCGGCGTTGAGATCGTGCGGGGACGGGACGCCCATCACCACGATATCGTCGAAGAAGAGCGCCCGCATCCGCGTCTGGTATTCCTGTCAAACGAGGCGATTGTATCCGAAAACCTGACCGGATGGATCGATCAGCTTGAAAACCGGCAGCGCCCGTTGATCTTGTGTGTTGGTGCATCGGAGATGTCAGTCCCGCAGACGGGACATGCGATGACACAGCGCCGGATCGATTTGCTGGCCATTGAACAGAACGCGTGGGTGCTGGCCGCGCGGGATCACCGCTGCGTGGTTGTTGCAACCCGGACCGAGCTGGATTGGGCGATGAAAAACGGCCAGATCTGCGTGTGGGCCCCGTCCAAGATCGTTTTGGATGCGGTGGATGGACCATCGGCGGCGCCCTCGGACGCTGTGGCCTTGGCTGCGTGGTTTGCCGCAACCTTTGAGGCCAGCGAGATGCTGGTGATCGGTGGTGACCTGCCCGAAGCACCGAAAACGCCCTTGCGTGCCGTGCCTGTGGATCAAGCGAAGCTGTGACAACCTATTTCAGACCGCTGGTGCAACATGGACCGAACCGGCCAAAAGGTGCAGTGCCGCTGGCGGGTCAGGCGCTGTGGTTCACGCATGCCGAAGCCTTGGCGCGGGGTTCTGTGCCCGAAGTTCTGGCGGCTGACGACCTTCCCACAGACGTGTTGGATCGACTGACCCGCGCGCGCGGGTCTATAGCTGGTCTGGACATGGCGCATTCGCAGATCATGGGTATTCTCAATACAACGCCTGACAGTTTTTCGGATGGCGGATTGCACCATTCGGTCGATGATGCGCGCCGTGCGGCCATCAGCATGGTTGGACATGGGGCCAGTATTCTGGATGTTGGCGGGGAATCGACGCGTCCGGGTGCGGCGTTTGTCGACGAGGATACAGAAATCGCCCGAACCCGCCCGGTGATCGAGGTCATTCGGGCGGAAACGGATGCACTGATTTCTATCGACACCCGCAAAGCCCGCGTTGCCAGGGCGGCCTGCGCGGCCGGGGCAGGGCTGGTCAATGACGTCTCGGGGTTCACATTTGATCCGGATCTGGCCCCGTTTTGCGCGCAAGCCAACGTTCCGGTCTGTGTCATGCATATGCAGGGAGATCCCGCGACGATGCAGGACAACCCGCACTACGAAAACGTGTTGCTGGACGTTTATGACCTTCTCGAAGGTCAGATCGGGTATTTGCAGGACCTGGGCCTGAACCGCGATCATATCGTGATTGATCCCGGTATCGGGTTTGGCAAAACCCAAGATCACAATCTGGCTTTGCTGCGCAATCTCAGCCTGTTTCACGGTCTGGGGTGTCCCATTCTACTGGGGGTGTCGCGAAAAGGGTTAATCGGCACGATCGGGCAGGAGCCAGACAAGACGGCGCGTGCACCGGGATCAATTGCGGTGGCTCTGGCCGGATTGTCCCAGGGTGTGCAGATCCTGCGTGTGCATGATGTGGCCGAGACCGCTCAGGCCTTGCGTCTGTGGGCCGCTGTCCGTTAATTCGGTCGCAACCAGAGTGATGGAGTGACACCAATGCGCAAGCTGTTCGGAACCGACGGGGTGCGGGGCACCGCCAATACGCATCCGATGACGGCGGAAATGGCATTGCGCATCGGAGCCGCGGTCGGGCGGTACTTCCGCCGCGATGCCAGCGGAGTGCACCGGGTGGTGATTGGTAAAGATACGCGTTTGTCGGGTTATATGCTGGAAAACGCATTGACGGCGGGTCTGACCTCGACAGGAATGAACGTGTTGCTGCTGGGTCCGGTTCCGACTCCGGCGGTCGGGCTCATGACCCGGTCGATGCGGGCGGATCTGGGCGTGATGATCTCAGCCAGCCATAACCCTGCGATCGACAACGGGATCAAGTTCTTCGGCCCGGATGGGTTCAAGCTGTCCGATCAGGCCGAAATTGAGATCGAGAGGCTGATCGAGGAAGGAGTCAAACCCGCCCAGGCTCAGAACATCGGACGGGCCCGCCGGGTTGACGATGCCCGGTTTCGGTACGGAGAGCGTATCAAATCCTCGCTGCCTCGCGAGTTGCGGCTGGATGGGCTGAAGGTGGTCATCGACTGCGCCAACGGGGCCGCGCATCGCACGGCGCCCGAAGTGCTGTGGGAGTTGGGGGCCGATGTCATACCGGTGGGCATTGCGCCCAACGGCAAGAACATCAACCTCAATTGCGGCTCCACGCAGCCTCAGTTGGCTGCGGAAACCGTTGTGGCCCATGGGGCCGATGTCGGTATCTGTCTGGACGGCGATGCCGACCGGGTGGTGATGATTGATGAAACCGGACAAGTGGCCGATGGCGATCAGTTGATGGCCCTGTTGGCCTCGGCTTGGGCCGCATCTGGTCAGTTAAAAGGCGGCGCACTGGTCGCGACGGTCATGTCCAACCTCGGGCTGGAGCGGCATTTGTCCGCGCAAGGCCTGCGATTGGAGCGGACGGCCGTTGGTGACCGCTATGTGGTTGAACGGATGCGGGACGGTGGCTTTAACTTGGGGGGCGAGCAGTCCGGGCATATCGTGATGAGTGACTATGCCACCACGGGTGACGGGCTGATGGCCGGGCTGCATTTTCTGGCGGAAATGGTCCATTCCGGTCGCAAGGCGTCAGAACTGTCAAAACAGTTCGAAACGGTGCCGCAGTTGTTGAAAAACGTCCGGTATCAGGCGGGCCAGGTGCCATTGGATGCCCAGAACGTTCAGGCCGCCATTGCCGATGCCGAGGCGCGCCTGAACGGGCAGGGGCGTTTGCTGATCCGCAAATCCGGAACCGAACCCCTGATCCGCGTCATGGCAGAATGCGAAGACGCGGCGCTTTTGGAACGCGCGGTGGATTCGGTCGTGGACGCCGTTATGGAAGCGGTCGATGGTTAGCGGCCGATCAGCAGCTTTCTGAGGCTGAACCACTGACTGATGGCCAGACCTGTCAGGATCAGCGTAAGGGCGATGTAGAACCGCAGGGGCAGGGCCTCTGACAGAATCCATGCGCCGAACACCATCGACCAGATCGGAACCTGATAATTCACCAGCGTCAGAAACACCGACCCTGCGCTGCGAATGATCGAGACCCGCAGGAGCGTGGCAAAGGCGGTCGGAACAAGGCCGAGTATGATGATGGCAAGCCCGGACCGGTTGCCTTGCCACTGTGGCACCCCCTCTGTCGCAAACATGAGCGGCAACAGGATCACGGCGCCCACCACCAGTGTCAGCGCCGCCAGTGTGACGGGATCGATCGGCGGGCAGCGACGGGTAAAGATCGACGCGACCGAATAACAGAGTGCGGCGCCGATACACGCCAACTGTGCCAAGGGTTCGGCCCCTTGTCCAATCTGGGCAAGCCCGGGACCAATCAGGACCAGCGCACCCGAGAATCCCAGTGTGACACCAAACAAACGACGCGCGTTCATCGGCTCGTCGGAAAAGAAATGCGCCAGCGGCAACACCATTAGGGGAATCGCCGCCATCGACAGTCCGGCAAAGGCCGATGCCACGTATTGCTGCCCCCAACTGAGCAGGATGAATGGCAGCGCGGTCGACAGGATGCCGATGATAAAGATGTATCCCCACAACGCGCGGCTCGGGCCTGGAAACCGACGCCCGGTTACGGCCATCAGAAACAGCAACATCAACGCGCCCAGCGTTGTGCGCGCGGTTGCCACCGTGACCGGGCCATAGCCTTCCAGCGCCATGGCCACGACCATGAACGTGCCGCCCCATATGAGGCCAAGTGAAATGACGCCGCTCCAGTCGCGGTAATCGGGTTGTTGGACCATAGCCCCCCTTATCCTGTGGCTCAGCCGATGTCACGTGCCTGATATTGACAAAGCGTTAGTATCTACTTACGGTAAGTAATGGCTTACAGAGATGCATTTTCCGCCTTGGGCGACCCGACACGGCGACAGGTGTTCGAAGCCCTCGCAACCCGGCCACGCGCGGTCGGCGCCTTGGCTGACACACTGCCGGTCAGCCGTCCGGCCGTGTCGCAGCATCTCAAGGTTCTGTCGGATGCGGGGCTGGTGGGATGTCATTCGAAAGGGACGCGCAGGATTTACTTTGCCCGCCCCGAAGGTCTGGCGGACCTGCGTGCATGGCTGGACCGATATTGGTCAGACGTATTGGATAGCTTCGCTGCGGAGATCAACGAGGAAGGAGCCGATGTATGACGGACCCGATTGTCAAAACCGTGACTGTCAATGCGACGCCGGACCGGGCGTTTGATGTGTTTGTCCACCGGATCGCAAAATGGTGGCCGCTCGATGGGCACGCGGTTTCAGCGTCAGGGGGAAAACCGGCGCTTGCCGTCACAATCGAACCCAGGGTCGGCGGTTCAATTTTTGAAACGATGCATGACGGCGGACGGGCGGATTGGGGAAAGGTATTGGAGTATGAGGACGGGCGCCGTCTGGCCTTCACCTGGCATCCCGGGACCAACAGGGACAAACCCACCCGGGTCGACGTGACGTTTGAAGCCGACGGCGCGGATCACACGCGGGTGACCCTGATCCATTCGGGGTGGGAGGTTTGGGCGGACGAGGCCCCGGACAAAAGAGGAGGCTATGACACGGGTTGGGACTATGTGCTTGCAGAGTGCTTTGTGAACGCATTCCTCAAATAGTTGAGGCGGCCCGAAAAGGCCGCCCCGTCACCAACGGATATCCGTCTCAGTTCTTTTCTTGATCGACCAGTTTGCCAGCCGAAATCCACGGCATCATGCCGCGCAGTTTCTTGCCGACTTCCTCGATCTGATGCTCGTCATTCAGACGGCGGGTGCCTTTGAAGAAGGGCTGACCAACGGCGTTTTCCTGCATGAAGTCACGCACGAACTTACCTGTCTGGATGTCGGTCAGGATGGCCTTCATCTCTTTCTTGGTCTGTTCGTACGGCAACACGCGCGGGCCGGAAACATATTCACCATACTCGGCGGTGTTTGAGATCGAGTAGTTCATGTTGGCGATGCCGCCTTCGTAGATCAGGTCGACGATCAGCTTCACCTCGTGCAGACACTCGAAATAAGCCATCTCGGGCGCGTAACCGGCCTCCACCAGTGTCTCGAACCCGCAGCGGATCAGTTCGACCAGACCACCGCACAGAACGGCCTGCTCGCCGAACAGGTCGGTTTCGCACTCTTCGCGGAAGTTGGTCTCGATGATGCCCGAACGGCCGCCACCGATGGCCGAGCAATAGGACAGGCCGATTTCCAACGCTTTGCCGGTCGCGTCAGTGTCAACCGCCACCAGGCACGGCACGCCGCCGCCTTTGACATATTCGCCACGAACCGTGTGGCCGGGGCCTTTGGGGGCCATCATGATGACGTCGACGCCTTCTTTCGGTTCGATCAGCCCGAAATGTACGTTCAGGCCATGGGCAAAGGCTATGGCCGCGCCCGGCTTGATGTTGTCATGTACGTATTTCTTGTAGGTTTCGGCCTGCAATTCGTCGGGCATGGTGAACATGATGACGTCGCACCATGCAGCCGCTTCGGCGATGCCCATCACCTGCAGGCCTTCGGCTTCGGCTTTCTTGGCTGATGCCGAGCCTTCGCGCAGGGCGACGACAAGGTTCTTTGCACCACTGTCGCGCAGGTTCAGCGCATGGGCGTGTCCTTGCGAGCCATAGCCCAGAATGGCCACTTTCTTGTCTTTGATCAGGTTGATGTCGCAATCGCGATCATAATAGACGCGCATTTTGCCGGTCCTTTCTGTTTCGGTTGCCGCGCTTTCTATCTTGAGGGTTTGGTGTTGGCGATAGCGTTCGGATTGGATATTTGAGAAAAAGATGAAGAATAATTCGCAGATAGATAAAAAACCGGAGAAATCATGCTTGATGACGTAGATCGCCGAATCCTGCGCCATTTTCAGGCCGAGCCGAGCCTGTCGACCGCCGAATTGGCTGACCTGTGTCGGATCAGTTCGGGTGTATGCTGGCGCCGGATCGAAAAAATGCAGGCGGCGGGTATTATCGAAGGGCAGGAGGCTGTGATCGACTGGGCGGCATTGGGCTACGCTGTCGAAGTATCCCTGCGGGTGAGTTTGGACAAGACGCAGGCCCGGGCGTTTGACGAGTTTACAGTGGCGGCCCGTAAAGTGCCCGAGGTGATCGAGATCCAGACCTTTCTGGGGCGGGTAGATGTGCGCTTGTCGGTGTTGGCGCGCGATATGGCGCATTACCAGCAGCTTTACCGCGACCGCATCCTGACCCTGCCGCATATCGCCGATATCGAGGCCCTGATGCATATCGCACGGGTCAAACGCGACGAGGCTCTGCCGGTATGATTGAGTTGGACGAGATCGACCGAAGCATTCTGCGCGCTCTGCGATTGGACGCGACCCAAAGTGCCGGTGCTTTGGGGCGCCGGTTTGGCCTGTCGCAACCCGCGACCTGGCGACGTATTCGACGGCTTGAGGAGGCTGGAATCCTGAAAGGACGGCGGCTGCGGCTGAATGCAGAAGCGCTGGGGTTCGGGGTCACGGTATTTTTGGGTGTGAAACTTGCACGCAAGGGGCAGGTTAGTCTGGAAGATTTTGAACGCGCCGTCAGCGCGATCCCCGAGGTGCAGACCGTCGAGCACGTGCTTGGGCTTTATGACTACCGCCTGCGGGTGGTTGCGCGCGACCTGTCGGACTTTGAACGCGTTCTTCGGCGCCGGATCATGACGTTGCCCGGCGCCGGTGATGTCGAAGCCAACGTCCTGCTGAGCGAAGAGCGTCTGGCCGGTCCAATCGGGTAGACGTCTAGTACCGTGTTCGGATGCAATACCCCGGATGGTGGGTCATGCGGGCAAACGTGACCGGTTGTTGGTCTTTCCATGTGGTCCGCTCCAGCTGAATCATCGAGGCACCTGCAGTGGTTCCCATGAACTCTGCCAGCCGATGGTCTGCGGACACCGCCCGGAATGCCACCTCGGCATCCGTGAAAGGCGCTGCTTTCAGCAGCCACTCGTAAGGCCCCTGGTCTCGCAGATTGGCCTGTTCGATATCGGGAATGGCCTCGATATTGATCCAGCGTTCTTCAAGCTGAAACGGGCTGTTATCGGCATAGTGCATGCACACGACATGCAGAACCCTGGCATCAAGGGGGACAGCGAGCTGTGAGGCGAGCCAACCGGGACTGGTCGCGATGGTCCGCTCGACAAGTGCATAGCGATAAGTGGAATTCTGGTTTTCGACAGCCTGCCGCGGCAGGCAGAATTCGAGCTTGGCATGTTTGCTGGGCTCTTTCTTCACCCGTGTGCCGCTTTTGCGCTTGCGCTCGACAAATCCGTGTTCTGCCAATTCCCGCAACGCACGGTTCACGGTGGCCCGGGCGCAATTGAATTCTTCGGCAAGCTGCGTTTCCGTGGGCAGCAATGAACCTTGCGGCCAGACGCGGCTTTCAATCCGGCGTTTGACCTCGTCCCGAACGACCTGAAAACTGATCCGCTTGCGTGCAGTCACGATGACGAAAATCCCTTCATGTAAAAATTGTATGTATCTGTTCAGAAGCACGCAGAAGTGTAAAGGGGTAGGTGACACTATTTGGCGTCAATTTATGCAATTTCAGTGATCTACCAGTCGTTTTGCGTGCGATCAGGCGAAGTTTGCCAGCTTGTCTCTGGTTCGGGATTAGGCCTTTACCCTTCGGGCCAATCGGGTCATGACTGTGGCAAACCCAAAGAAAGGACGCCCCAATGCCTGCCTTGTTGGACACCGTCGATCCCGATGGCCTCGAAGAGTTCTCGGTTGTCTTTACCGATCGTTCGCTCAATCACATGTCGGCGCCATTTCAACAGGTGATGCGCGACATTTCAGACATGCTGCGGCAGGTCTATAACGCCGACGGCGTTGCCGTGATCCCCGGCGGCGGAACCTATGGGATGGAGGCCGTCGCCCGCCAGTTTGCGCGCGATGCGAGTGTTTTGGTCGTGCGCAACGGGTGGTTTTCCTATCGCTGGAGCCAGATCATCGAAAGCGGGTCGTTGACGGCGTCAACAACGGTTCTCAAGGCGCGGGAAACCGGGAATTCCAGCCCGTCGCCGTTTGCGCCTGCGCCTATTGACGAGGTTGTGGCGGCGATCCGCGAACAGCGTCCTGACGTTGTGTTTGCGCCCCATGTCGAAACATCGGCGGGTGTCATTTTGCCGGATGACTACATCACCGCCATGGCCACTGCTGCGCATGAGGCCGGGGCCTTGATGGTTCTGGATTGCATTGCGTCGGGGTGCGTCTGGGTCGATATGAAGGCGACCGGTGTCGACGTCCTGATCTCTGCCCCGCAAAAAGGGTGGAGCGCATCGCCCTGTGCGGGTCTGGTTATGATGTCGGACCGGGCCGAGGCCCGGCTGGAACAGACGGAATCGGACAGTTTTGCCATCGACCTGAAAAAGTGGCGGCAGATCATGCGGGCCTATGAAAACGGCGGTCATGCCTACCACGCGACCATGCCGACAGACGCGCTGAGAGATTTCCGTGACACCATGGCCGAAACCCGGGACCACGGATTTGACAAGCTTCAGGACGCACAATGGGCGCTTGGCAATGGTGTCCGATCCATGTTGAAGGACAAGGGTGTCCTTTCAGTGGCTGCCGAAGGATTTGGCGCCCCGGGTGTGGTTGTCAGTTATACATCCGACCCCGAGGTTCAAAACGGCAAGAAATTTGCCGCGCTTGGCATGCAGATTGCCGCCGGTGTGCCGTTGCAATGTGACGAGCCCGAAGGGTTCAGTACCTTCCGCCTTGGACTGTTCGGGCTGGACAAACTCTACGACGTGGACGGTACAATTTCGCGATTGAAGCGGGTGTTGGATCAGGTGCTCTGAACGCGCGACTGGCCCTATCGCACCCCAAGGCCCATCTGCATCAGGGTCCGGCGCACGGCAGGCAGAGAGTAAAGCGCGTTCAGTCCCATGGCGCGGGCGTCTCGCAAAGGGCGGGCTTCGATCATCGAGGCCCGGTTGAGCAGGTCAATCCCTTTGACACGCAGCTCTATCTCGGTGTGTCGGGCCTTGTGATAGGCATCCAGCATGTCCATGTCGCCCAAACCATCGGGGCGTGTCCGGGCCAGATCAAGCAGGCAACGCAGATCGCCCAGTGACATGTTCAGCCCCTGCGCGCCGATTGGGGGCACCACATGTGCCGCCTCGGCCATCAGGGCAATGCGCTCGCCGGTCAGGCGCTCGGCTGACTGGCTGATGATTGGCCAGATCGTGCGGCGTGACGCCAGTTTCAGCGGCCCGAACAACCCACAGGACCGTTCTGTCATCGCGGCCTCGAACGCGTCAGGCGGCATGTTCAGCAGTTCGACTGCGCGTGGACCGCGTTCCATCCAGACGATTGCAGATGAGGGCTGATCTTGCCAGTCGGGCAGAGGCACAAGGGTAAACGGCCCGCCTGACCGGTGAATTTCCGTCGAGACATTCTCGTGTGCGATCGGGTGTGTGACCGCAAAGGCCAGGGCTTTCTGCCCATAACGTGTGGTGTGAACGCGAATGCCCGCCGCCTCGCGCATGGGCGAATTCCGCCCGTCTGCAGCGATCACCAGTTTACAGCTTATGCGGCTGCCGTCGCTGAGCCCCACGCGCGCTTCGGCGGTGCGGGTGAACAGGCTGAAGGTCCCTGTGCCGGGGCGGAACTCGACGTTTGGCAACTCCGCCAGACGCGCCACCATCTCGCGGCGCAGCAGCCAGTTGGGCAGGTTCCACCCGAATGGCTGGTCGGAAAGCTCCGATGCATTGAAATCCCGGATCACGCGCGGCTCGGGCACCTCTCCGCCCGCATCGACAATCCGCATGATCTGCAGGGGCGCGGCATGGGCATCCAGTTTGGACCATAATCCGCATTGCTCCAACAACCCGTGCGCAGGTTGCAGGAATGCTGTCGTCCGCAGATCAGAGCCGTCGACGTCGCGCTCGGTAATGGGTGGGGTGGGGTCGACGCAGACCACATCGAACCCGGCTGAACCAAACACGGCTGCGGCGGTCAGTCCGGCAATGCCGCCACCGGAAATCAGGATGTCGCAGCTGTCTGTCATGGCGCATGTCTCCGTTCTGGGCGGACCCTAATCCGGAACCGCTGCACACGCCAAGTGACATCCTGTCCCGTGTCTCAGCCCCGGGAGATCAGGATGAGGATCAGGAACATCACCGGGACCATCGCCACGGCGGGAATGTAAAGACCGGGCAGGCCAAACAGCAATGCCGAGCAACCCCACATGCTAAAGATAGCCAGCGCGGTGTATCCCAGATCGTCGGGCTCGCCGTCGGCCGCATCGCGGGCCATCCAGCCAAACAAAGGGATTGCAAAAAGCAGGCGTTGCCAAATCGGCTGGCGCTGCGGCATTTCGATCGCGCTCATGGAGGTCTCCGTTCTGTTCGTCGCAGAATGGGATATAGAGCTGATGCTGCAGGTGCAGAATGTGCAGATCGTCGCAGTGTGACAGGCTACCGCAAGAGGGAGAGAAAGGCGGTCAGGTCATCTGTATGGTGGTGAATGTGATCGGCCTCGTGCGGCTCGGGCGCCACGTGCACGGTCCGCATGCCCATCGCGTGCGGAGCAGCCAGATTGCGCGGGTCGTCCTCGAACATGGCCGCCTTTTCGGCCTCGATACCATCCAGGTCGAATATGGCTTCAAAGGCCGCTTGTTCTGGCTTGGGACGATAGCCCGCATGTTCGACGCCATAGATGGCATCGAACAAACCGGACAGGCCCCGCGCCTCTAACACCCGTTCCGCATAAGGCGCGCTGCCATTGGTGTAGACGATGCGCCGACCCGGCAGCGACCGGATGTGTGCAGCCAGTTCCGCGTCGGGATCCATGTGGCTCATATCCACCTGATGCACGGCGTGCAGATAGGGCTCGGGGTCCAGATCATGTTCCGCCATCAGGCCGGCGAGCGTTGTCCCGTATTGCCGCCAGTACGCGGATCGCAACCGGTCGGCCTCGGCCCGGTCAACGCCGATGGTCTGCACCACATAATCCGTCATCAAGACCTCGATCTGGTCGAACAGGCGCATATGCGGCGGATAAAGCGTGTTATCCAGATCGAACACCCATTGGGTGACGTGATAAAAGGCAGGCTTGACCATGACAGCGGTTTAGGGCGCAGAGTCGCGGTTTTCAATGCCGCTCTTGATTGCGGACCCGTGTGACGGATAGACATGTCCGAACGAGGAGAACACCACGACATGAGCCAGACCCGACACCCGTCCAGGGACGCCTACAGCCTGATTCTCGAAGCCATCGACGTTGGTGTCTACAAGCCGGGTGACCGTCTGGTCGAAAGTGAGCTGGCAGAACGCTTTGGCGTGTCCCGCACCCCGATCAGGGAGGCGTTGCAGCGACTGGAAACCCAATCGCTGCTGGAACGGGACGGGCGGTCGCTGATTGTGGCGTCGCTGGACCACAACCAGATGGCAGAACTTTACATCGTGCGTCGCGAATTGGAGGGCTTGGCCGCAAGTCTGGCCGCCAAACATGCCACCGAAGAAGAGATCAAGGTGCTGCAGGATATGGTCGCAGCGGATGATGCCCTGGTCGATGATCCCTCGGCGCTGTCCCGCGCCAACCGGCGGTTTCACGAACAGATCCATCTGGCCTCGCACAACCGCTATCTGGTTCAGCAGCTTGATCTTGTGCATCGCACGATGGCGTTGATGGCCACCACCTCCTTGGCCGTGCGGGGCAGGGGCGAGATCGCGCAAAGCGAGCACAAAGGCATTGTCGAGGCGATTGCCGCCCGTGATGAAGAAGGGGCCTCACGTGCCCTGAAAGACCACATCTCGATAGCCTTCATGACCCGGTTGAAACAGGACGCCGTTCGGCGCGAGAGCTGACCCTCAGAACAGGGGCTGGTCCTCAACCGCCTGTCCATGCTGGGTCTTGTCCCAGAAGAAGGGTTTCACAGCCAGTTCCCACAGTGCTTTGTATGCCGCCACAACGCCCAAAGGGAAATACAGCACCATGGCCGGCACCCAGGGTACAAGAAATCGACGTTCGCGCGCGGAAACGGCAAGCACCCCAACTGCAAAATTCAAGGCTTCCGCAGCCAGAAACACCCAAACGAGCGATGTCAGCGCCTGGTGGGGGATGACCTCAAGAAAAGGATTGTAGAACCCCAGCATCGTCAGCCAGAACATCCAGAGAACCGGGGCCAGCAGAAACTGGCCGGCCGTGCCCAAAAAGAAGGCCTGCAGACCCAGAAACTTGAGCGTTCCCAGATCCCTGAGCAGCCGCAGGGGGTCACGCATGTGGACAAGATAGGTGACCATAAAGCCCTTGAGCCAGCGTGAGCGTTGCTTGACCCAGGGCCAGGCCCTGAAATTCGCCTCTTCAAAAGTGGTCGTATCCACCATCTCGGTCCGGTATCCCGCTCGGCTAAGGCGGACGCCCAGATCGGCATCTTCGGTGACATTGTGGGCGTCCCACCCTCCAAGCTCCAACAGCTTGTCGCGCTGGAAGAAAAACGTGGTGCCGCCCAACGGGACCACCAGACCCAGACGCGCGATGCCGGGCAGGATAACACGGAACCAGCTGTTGTATTCGATGGTGAAGCAACGCGAGCGCCAGTTGGTGCGCGGGTTGTAGTAGTCCAGAACCCCCTGCAGGCACACCACATCCGGCGCGGCCCGCGCAAAATGACGAACGACTCGCTGTATCTGATCGGGTTGCGGAGCGTCCTCGGCGTCCCAGACGCCCAGAATGTCACCCCGACAGAAATCGAGCGCATAGTTCATTGCGCGGGGCTTTGTGGTCAGGCCATTCAGTTCCGGCACTTCGATCGTGCGTATCCAACTGGGCAGGGCCACCTTGGCCAGCGTGTCGCGGGTGACCTCGTCTTTCTCCTCCAGAACCAGAATCACATCCAGCAGCGCCTTGGGGTAGGTCAGCCGCTGCAGCCTGCGGATTAACGCATCTGCGATCTCTCTCTCTTTGTACAGCGGCACCATAATCGATACGCAGGGTTGGCGCAGAATAGGGGTTGGGGTTTCGGCCGGCCTGGACCCGCGGTTTTGGTCCAATGACAAAAAGGCCAGAAATCCCGAAAAGCGCAGGATCAAAAAGAAAACCAGGGAGGCCACAGTCACAGCGACCAGCAGAATTGCAGCGGCTTGTGGAATGGCCACACAGGCTGCCAGAAACAAAAGCACTGCGGCTGCGGGACCCATACGGGACCGGGCCGTCCAGCTGCGGCAGCTTTGTTTTTCGTCAACACGTGTTTCGGCCAGTCTCGCCAGCGGTTTGGAATAGACCCGCGCGATCGATTTATCGATCTGGTCCGCAGCGGCCAGTACCGGAACAATGGTCTTTCTGCGATCCCGCATCTTTGCCCGGACCGCGGCAAACCGATCCGGCCGGGCGGTGGCGACAAGGATAATCGGCCCCAACTGCATCCAGGGTATGATGTTGTGCTCCAGCCAGAAACCCGGCGATTCCAGACTGCACAGTGCACGCGTGGGCGGATGATCTTCCAGATCGGCGATCTGCAAACCCGTTTGCGCGGACAGGGCGGACAGTACATCGGCGCGGCTGGCCCAGCCCTCCCCAACAAGGATTTCACCCAGAGGCGCCTTTTGCCGGGTTTGCAGATGCAGCGCCCGGATCAACTGGTCCTGCGTGATGACGCCGTGTTCGATCAGGCACGTGCCTAGGGGTTTACGGGCATCTGGCGCCGGGATCGGTCTGGCCGTGGCAAATTTCTGAAGATTCAATTCGGCCATGTAGGACAACCCTGACGCAACAACTTGCGGTCAGGGTCGACTGATCAGGGTTAACGCCCGGTTAACACTGAACAGTGAGCGCTTTATGCCTGCGTCTTGTTCTCAGCCATCGCTGCGGCAAAGCGTTCGAACAGATAGAAACTGTCCTGCGGTCCGGGTGATGCTTCGGGATGGTATTGCACGGAATAGACCGGTCGGCCGGTCATGCGAATTCCGCAGTTTGATCCATCAAACAAGGATCGGTGTGTTTCGACAACTCCGTCCGGCAGCGATTGCCCGTCAACCGCGAACCCGTGGTTCATCGAGGTGATCTCGACCTTGCCGGTTTCCAGATCCTTGACGGGGTGGTTTGCTCCGTGGTGTCCGTGGTTCATTTTCACGGTCTGGCCGCCGAGGGCCAAGGCCAGCATCTGATGACCCAGGCAAATCCCGAAGACGGGCAGTTCCGTTGTGTCCAGAATCTCTTGGATCATCGGAACGGCGTACTCGCCGGTTGCTGCGGGGTCACCGGGTCCATTGGACAGGAACACACCATCGGGTTCGTGCGCCAATACCTCAGCCGCGGTGGCCGTGGCGGGCAACACGGTCACTTCGCACCCGGCAGACGCAAGACAGCGCAGAATGTTGCGCTTGGCGCCATAGTCCACCGCGACCACCTTGTGCACGGGGGCCTCCTGCCGCTCGAACCCGTCCGGCCAGGCCCAACGCATCTCGTCCCAGCGATAGCTTTGTGCACAGGTCACATCCTTGGCCAGGTCCATACCTTCCAGACCGGCAAACCCGCGTGCCGCTGCGATCAAGGCTTCGACGTCAAACTGTCCGTCCGGATCATGTGCCAGAGCGACGTGCGGGGCGCCTTGCTGCCGTATGGCGCGTGTCAGCCGCCGGGTATCGACGCCGCCGATCGCGATCCGGTTCCGCCGCGCCAGCCAGTCTTTCAACTCCTCGGCGGAGCGCCAGTTGGACGGCTCTGTCGGGTCCCATTTTACGACCATTCCCGCTGCAACAGGGTCGGCGGTTTCGTCGTCATCCGGATTCACTCCGACATTGCCGATATGGGGAAAGGTAAAGGTCACAATCTGCCCGGCATAGGATGGATCAGTCATGATTTCCTGATACCCGGTCATGGCTGTGTTGAAGCAAAGCTCTGCCACTGTCTGGCCGGTCGCGCCGAACCCCATGCCGTAAAACAGGGTCCCATCGGCCAGGGCCAGACATGCGGTCGGCTTTGAGGGAACGTTCAGGGCCATGGCGCGACTCTCCTGCAAGGTAAATCGGCGCATACCTAAGGGGGTTGGGCCGCTGGGTCAAGTCTGTTCAATTTTTGGGCTATTTAACAATTTCAATGAGTTAGCCATGTTGTTCGGCTGTTGTCTCCCGCTTTTTGTTTCGATATGGTCGGGGTTCCGTTGCCATGGGAATGGACACAGCAAATGGATATGCGATCAAGGGTGAACACCGCCCTGAAGCAAGCAATGAAAGACAAAGAAGCCGAGCGTCTGTCGACGTTGCGGCTGATCAACGCGGCCATCAAAGACCGGGATATCGCCACGCGCGCGCCCGGCAACGAAGAAGCCAAAGGGTGCGGCGATACCGAGGTTCTTGAAATCCTTGGTAAAATGACCAAGCAGCGCAAGGAAAGCGCGCGCGCCTATGAAGAGGGCGGGCGTCTGGACCTGGCCGAACGCGAATTGCGCGAAGTCGCCGTGATCGAGGAGTTTCTGCCGCGACAAATGGACGACGACGAGGTCGCCAAAGCGATCCAAACCGCCATCACCGCCACCGGTGCCGGATCAATCCGGGATATGGGCAAGGTCATGGGCGAGCTGAAAACGCGCTATACCGGGCAAATGGACTTCGGCAAGGTCGGACCGATGGTCAAGGACCATTTATGCGCCGCCTCCAACGGCGCCTGCTGAATACTCAAAATCCGTTTGGTATCGGCTACTGCGCGGCTGGATCGCGCAGTTTTTCGACGAGATCGTCATATAGCGTGATGCGCTCGTCCTCGGACAGAAACGCACCTATTTCGACTTCGCGCCCGTCGCCGACCAGTGTGACGTAATGCGGGACCGGGCCGCCTTTTTCGTGCATTTCCGGTCGGGCCCAATACCGGTTGCAGGTCCACTCCTGCGCACCTTTGCCCGGGTTGTGATGGACCAAGCGGGCCTGCGTGCCGCTGAGGGTCAGGACCTCGAAAACGCTGCGGGCGCGGTAATTCGTGTGAATGGCCAGCCACAGACCCAGAACCGTGAGCAACAGGAACGGCAACAGGCCCCACAGCACGACCGATCCCAGCATGGCAAGCAATGGGATCAGACCAAACAGAAAAACGGACAGTATGACCACCATCGCCCCGCGCGGGGGCAGGGAGTTATGCGGCCAGAGGCGCAGTTCCTGTTCCGTTGCAGAGGTCTGATTCCATCGATAGGGCATGGCAGAAAAATAGCGGTTTGGCTTGGTCTGTCGATGTCAAAACCTAGACAACGTGGCCGACCCGGGCCCAGGACAGGGCATCATCCAGCCTGTCGTCGCCCCAGAACACCTCGCCGCGCACGACAAAGCTGGGGGCACCGAATACGCCCAGTCTGGTTGCATGGGTCGTTTCGGCCTCCAAAGCTTCGGTTGCGTCCGGGTTGCGCGCACGGGCAAGGCTCAGGCGCGGATCCTGTTGGCACCGGAGCAATGCCTCGGACAGCGCGGCTTCGCTGCCAGCCTCGACACCTTCTTCAAACCAGATACGGTAGAGGTTTTGTGTGAAGTCCTTGCCCCATCCCTCATTCATTCCCAGCAGGGCCACCTGATTGGCCAGCGCCAAGTCCGAGATCGGGTAGGGTGCCGGCAGGTTGGCGTGAATATGATACTTGGCGGCCCGGCGTTCCACGTCCCGCCACATATAGGCCGACTTCTCGGGCTTGCCCCCAAACGGATTGTTCTGCTGAGCGATCATGACCCGGCGTACATTGAATGGACGCCAATGCACCGTGGCATCGTGTTCGGCGCACCAGTCATCCAGACGCATGACAGTAAGGAAGCTGTACGTGCTGCCGATGGAGAACCAAAAATCGATTTCTGGCATCTGGAGTCTCCGATTTGTCGGACAATTTGCCCGATCCAGAATAGCGTATTTTTGACCGTCTGGCGACCGGTTCGCCAAGTCGAGGTGCAGAGGATCGGGTGCCGCAAAGAAAAAACCCCACCGCGATGGGTGGGGTTTTCTCGGTAACCGGATCGGGCTAGTGCGCGTGGCCCTTGTCCCAGTCCTCCTGCTTGGGCAGCTGCTCGAACGTGTGCTCGGGCGGCGGCGAGGGCAGGGTCCATTCCAGCGTGTCCGCGTATTCATTCCACGGGTTCGGTCGGGTCTCGCGCGCGCCGCGGAACAGGGCGTAGAACACGATGCCGAAGAACAGCAGGAACGAGGCGAAAGAGATGAACGCACCAATCGACGACACAAAGTTCCACAGGGCGAACGCCTCCGGATAGTCGATGTACCGGCGCGGCATGCCCTGACGGCCCAGGAAGTGCTGTGGGAAGAAGGTCAGGTTTGCACCGATGAAGAACATCCAGAAGTGAACCTTGCCCCAGAATTCCGAGTACTGACGGCCCGTCATTTTCGAGAAGTAGAAATACACGCCCGCGAAGATCGCAAAGACGGCACCCAGTGACATCACGTAGTGGAAGTGCGCCACAACATAGTAGGTGTCGTGATAGGCGCGGTCGATACCGGCCTGCGACAGAACCACACCGGTCACACCGCCAACGGTGAACAGGAACAGGAAGCCGAAGGCAAACAGCATCGGGGTTTTGAACTCGATCGAGCCGCCCCACATCGTTGCAATCCACGAGAAGACCTTAACACCGGTCGGAACCGCGATGACCATCGTGGCCAGCATGAAGTAGGCCTGCTGACGCAGTGACATGCCAACGGTGTACATATGGTGTGCCCACACGACAAAGCCCAGAACACCGATTGCAATGATCGCCCAGACCATCGGCAGATATCCGAAGATCGGCTTGCGCGAGAAGGTCGCGATCACGTGGCTGATGATGCCGAAGCCGGGCAGGATCACGATGTACACTTCCGGGTGGCCGAAGAACCACAGGATGTGCTGATACAGGATCGGATCCCCGCCACCGGCCGGGTCAAAGAAGGTGAAGCCAAAGTTGCGGTCCATCAGCAGCATGGTGATCGCGCCCGCCAGAACCGGCAGCGACAGCAATATCAGCCACGAGGTGATGAAGATCGACCAGCTGAACAGCGGCACCTTGAACAGCGTCATGCCCGGGGCACGCATGTTCAGAAAGGTGGTGATCATGTTGATCGCGCCGAGGATCGAGGAGGCGCCCGATACGTGCACGGCAAAGATCGCAAGGTCCATGGACATGCCGCCTTCGGTCGTGGACAGCGGCGGGTACAAGACCCATCCGACGCCCGACCCAAGCTGGTCATTGCCACCGGGACTGAGCAGCGAGGCGACGCCCAGCGAGGTACCTGCGACGTAAAGCCAGAAGGACAGGTTGTTCATCCGCGGGAACGCCATGTCCGGCGCACCGATCTGCAACGGCATGAAATAGTTGCCAAAACCGCCGAACAGGGCGGGAATGACCACGAAGAACATCATAAGAACACCATGGTAGGTGATCATCACGTTCCAAAGATGTCCGTTCGGGGTACACGGGTCGGCCATAAAGCCTTCGAGGCACATATACTGAACACCGGGGTGCATCAGTTCGAGCCGCATGTAGATGGTCATCGCGACCGAGATAAACCCGGCAATGGCCGAGAAGATCAGGTAGAGAATCCCGATGTCCTTGTGGTTGGTCGACATGAACCAGCGCGTGAAAAAGCTGCGCTGGTCTTCATGATCGTGGCCATGAATGGCTGCGTCCGCCATTATAGGTGCCTCCTGTTGCAACTGCACCGCGCAGCCGGACCTCTCCAACGCGCGGGATTCCTGCTGGTTTTAGAATGTGAAGACAGCACCTTCAATGGTCGAGTTTGATCTGGATCAAGAATAATTGTCGCGGGCAGGAGGTTGCCACGCGAAATCTCGGCCTTTGACGGCAGCTATCTGGTCATTGTCAAAGGAAATTCAAGGGGCTGCAGTCCCGTATTGCGCCCAAGGATGCAGTTCCGCCTTGACCCCTGCCTGAGAGGGTCGCAGAACGGACCCAACGCCCTGAATCGGAGACCTGAAATGGACAGCTACGATCCTGACAACATCTTCGCCAAGATTTTGCGCGGCGAGATCCCCTCAAACCGCGTTTACGAAGATGAGGACACGCTGGCCTTTATGGACATCATGCCGCGCGCAGACGGGCATTTGCTGGTCATCCCAAAAACACCGTGCCGCAATGTGCTGGACGCCACGCCAGAGCAACTGGCCGCGGTGATGGCGACTGTGCAGAAGATGTCACACGCGGTGAAGGCAGCTTTCGAAGCCGATGGCGTCACTATTCAGCAGTTCAACGAGGCCGCCGGAGGGCAGGAGGTCTTTCACCTGCATTTCCATGTCCTGCCACGGCACGAAGATGTGTCCATTCGTCCCCCTGGGACGATGGGGGATTTCGACGTGATTGCTCAACATGCCGAAAAGATAAAGGCGGCATTGACCTGATTGGGGGAGTATTGCGTCTGGTTTCAGGGCCGTGCATGGCGGTCCGCAACTTCAAACAGCCCGGTCTTTGAAGAGTACGTTGGTTCGTCTCGCGTGAATGGATCAAGCTCGGGCACCCAGTAACAGCAGCATTGGACGGGACAAATGGCGCATCCGCATTCTCACAAAGGACATCAGCACAGTTCCATTGATCCGAACGCGGGGGATGCGCGCGTGGCCGGCGCGATTGGCGTAAATATCCTGCTGACGCTGGCGCAGGTCGTTGGGGGGATCCTTTCGGGGTCACTGGCGCTGATCGCGGACGCACTGCACAATTTCTCGGACGCAATCGCGCTGATCATTGCCTTTTTTGCCCGCAAGATTGCCCGCCGCCCTGCCGATGCCCGCATGAGTTTCGGGTATGGCCGGGCCGAAGTGGTTGCCGCACTGGTCAATTACACGACTCTGGTCGTGTTGTCGGTTTTCCTGTTTTACGAAGGGGTCATGCGGTTTTTTGACCCTGAACCCATCAACGGCTGGATGGTGGTCTGGATCGCCGCGCTGGCCTTGGTCGTCGACCTCATTACGGCGGCGCTGACATATTCCATGTCCAAGGAGAGCATGAACATCCGCGCGGCCTTTGTGCATAATGTGGCCGATGCGCTGGGGTCGGTTGCGGTGATCGTCGCGGGTGCCGCGGTGATCTGGTTCGACTGGACCTGGGTTGATCCGGCCGTCACCATCATGATCTCGGTCTACATCCTGTGGCATGTCCGGTCCGAGATTGGCGGGACAATTCGTGTTTTGATGCTGGGCGCGCCTCCGGACCTTGACCCGGAAGAGGTTTTGACGGCGATCGAAAACGAAGAAGGCGTGTCCGAGGTACATCACGCACACCTGTGGAGCATGCAGGAACATCAGGCTGCCCTGACCGCACATCTGGTGATCGCCCCCGACGCCTGGCCACAGGCCGAAGACATCCGAACCAGTGTCAGACGATCCCTGCAGCATCGTTTCGGGATCGGTCATGCAACACTGGAGCTTGAACAGGCGGAACACGCCTGTACCGGCTCGGTGCGGTTCGGGCACATGGAGGACTGAGGGGGTGGGGGAAGAGAATTGCCGTTCCGATTTGGGGTCGGAACGGCAGACTCGTAACCAAACACTTATCGGATTACCCGGGCGAACCCGTGATCACCGGTTTAACATACCACTCACTCTAGACTGGTCGTGTCATACTACTCGCTAACCCGTCTGTTGTGTCCAGCGAACATGAATATTGGTTAAATATTTTAATAAAACCCATCAACCAACTGTGATTTGAGGCGCGCATCGGAAACAGAAGTTATCCGTGTGAGGGATTGTTCCGATACCGACCGGCCAATCGCGATTCGGGACGGGTTTCAGCTGTCGGCGCTTTCCGCAGGTTGGGATTCAAACACCTCGGCAAAGGTTTTTTGCAAAGCGGTGTCCATATCCGCCATCGTCACAGGCAAGCCCAGATCGATCAGTGAGGTCACGCCATACTCGCTGATGCCACAGGGAACGATCCCGGAAAAATGCTCCAGATCCGGTTCGACATTGATGGAAATGCCGTGAAAGCTGACCCATTTCCGCAGGCGCAGTCCAATCGCGGCGATCTTGTCCTCGGCGGGGTTGCCTGCCATGGTCAGCGGCTTGTCGTCCCGCCGCACCCACACGCCAACCCGCCCGTCCCGGATTTCACCCTGCACGTTGAACTCTGCCAGCGCTGAAATGACCCAGGTTTCCAGCTGTTTCACAAACCGGCGCAGGTCGCGGCCCCGTTTGTTCAGGTCCAGCATCACATAGGCCACCCGTTGTCCGGGCCCATGATAAGTGTATTCGCCACCCCGCTGGCTGTCATGCACCGGAAACCGATCCGGGTCTGTCAGGTCTTCGATTTTGGCGGACGTGCCTGCCGTATAGAGGGGGGGATGCTCCAGCAGCCACACGCATTCTTCGGCGTCACCTGCCGCAATGGCGGCCACGCGCGCCTCCATAAAGGCGACGGCCGCGTCATAGCCCGTCAGACCATCGGTGATTTTCCATTCCATAGGAGCCTCTTACTCTGCGATGGGTCGCAGGAAAAGGGTCAGGCGGCCTCGGCCAGACACCGGTCCAGTATCTGAGCGTAGGTGTCTGTGCCTTGCGCGCCCGTCAAAAGGTACTTGCCGCCAAACACCATGGACGGAACGCCCGAAATACCCCGGCTGGTCCAGAATTGCTGTTTTTCGCGTACCGATCCCGCATGTTGACCGGAGTCCAGCGCCGCACGCGCGGCGTCCGGGTCCAGTCCGGCTTCCTTGACCACGCCCATCAGAACCTCAGGGTTCGAGATGTCTTGCTGCCGGGTGAAATACGCGTTGAACAGCGCCAGTTTCAATGGATGCTGGCGTCCCTGTGTCTCGGCCCAGTCCAGCAGTTGATGCGCGGCAAAGGTATTCACGATCCGGCTGTCATCGCTGAAAGCGAATGTGAATCCCAATTCGGCGCCCAACGAGGTCAAATGATCCCGCGCCTGTCGGCTCTGCTCGGCGGTCGAGCCGTACTTTTCGGTAATGTGCTCGCGCAGGTTCTGACCTTCGGGCGGCATCGCCGGATTCAGCTCAAACGGATGCCATCTCAGCTGGGCCGGCACGCCGCGCTCTTGCAGGGCCTGATCGAGTTGAAGAAACCCCACAATGCACCAGGGACAAACGACATCCGAGACGATGTCGATCTGTACAACGGGGCGGGGATCCGGTGTTGTCATCAGCGGTTCCTGAGGTTCAAAAGAGGCAGTGGTTGAGCCACAAAATAAGCGCGGTTGGCGAGAATTCAAACCGCCTCGTTTTTGCCCCTTCACAACGCAAGCCACAGCGTCTATACGCCCCTCTACCAAGTCACTGGCAGTGCGGTCGTGGCGGAATTGGTAGACGCGCAGCGTTGAGGTCGCTGTGGGGTAACACCCGTGGAAGTTCGAGTCTTCTCGACCGCACCAGAAACACAACTCATGCAATTGTTTTTATGCACTAAGATACTCTGAGGGCTTTTCAGTCCCCCAGTTGGCCCCTCAGGGGTTCAATGATCTTCCGCACTTCAGACATCCGAACGAACGACATGCTGCCGACGTTGCAGATATTAAACTTGCCCGCTTTTAGATCGTTGATCGGGACACACTGACAACAGCCTTTGCATCTGCAGGGCGGAAGCATTCTGCTTGTGGGGTCATGGATTTCCTCCCAATAGATACCGGAACAGGGCAAAGCGGTCTTGGTGGAGGTTGGCCATTGGGATCCTCCGGCGCCGTCGTGGCTCTGCGGATCGCGTTGATGTACGCGCTGATTTCGTGCGCAAGAACTTCAACAGCGCCGCCCTGTTCGACAGACCCGAATGTGAAGCCAATAACGACGCCTTCCCGTTCGGCAAGAGCGACCTCGATGCGGTCGATATCGACATACTCGGGTTGGCGCTTTTTACGCTCTTCGCTCAGATCAATCGTGTCGATCATTGCTTTGCCCATCCTGCAAGTGATGCGACGAGTGCGATTGGGGGCGAAACGGGTCATATCGCAGCGGCAAGCACCGGTTCACTGTGCTGATCGAAGCAATCCTATCCACTTTCAGGGGGGCATCCAAATGAGTGGAGCAATCGTGCGTGTCGCTCTCCGCTGCTCTGGCGGCAGGTGGTGAGGGTCTGGCTAGGTGGGGCTGGAAAGAGGGAAGGGCGCTCTCGAGCAGATCTTGACGTCCTCAAGGACTCTGCAAAGCGACAGGAGAAAGACCATGATGCTGCACAGGATTTGCGCGGCGCTGACCGCGATGAGCTTATTGACCGCGTGCGCCGAAACGACGGTCAATGGTGATCTGGGGTGCGCCGGCATGCGCTGGTTGCGCGGAAGGACGCCAGCAAATGCCCGACTTGGAGATGCTGTCCGGCGATTGGCTCAAGTGGGTCGCGCGTGTGGACACAAGGCTTACCGCTATCTGCTGGTGAGGTACGCACCCGCTGTTGAAATTAAATTACTAATACTCTGAATCCAATGATATCGTGGCTGTGAATTCATTGGGAGCTTGAGCATGAGTGTTGAAAACCTAAAGGAATATGCCCGTCGTTGTGCCGCAGATCCGGACCTGCGCGCCAAGGCCAAGGAAATCGGCGCTACTGATCTGGACGGTCAGATGGCACATGCGGCGTCCATGGGTCTGAATTGGACCAAGGAAGACATGGTTGCTTTCCAAGAAGAGATGCAAGCCGATGGAGAGCTTGGCGAGGATGACCTTGAAAAAGTTGCTGGCGGTATCGTAACAACCACCGCTGCCGCAGCGGCTGTTGCAGTGGGGACGGCTGCTGCATCGGTGGCTGGAACTGTGACTGCCGTTACCAGTACAACATCTGGTAGTGGTTGGTAGCAAATTTACGCAAGGTTTCTTTGGGAGGGCAGGGTAGGTGTCCGAGCCATCACCACCTTTTATCGAGATAGATACGAACTCACCAACCATGACAGGTGGATAGGGTACGGCCTGATTTCACTGATCCCCTTTTCTCATGCGCCGGTGCTTGCACCTGGCGCGCTGATTTTCTGACCGGTCGGCTGCACACCGGCAAAGCGTGCAGCCAACCCCATGAGGTTTTCCATGAGAGTAGTAGTAATCGCCGTGGCCGCACTGCTACAACGCATCCGCACTACGACCCTAACAAGGGCCACTGGCCACTAAGACGCAAGCAAGTATCCGGCCAGTGCTGAATACGGCCCCGCTCCGGCGAGCCCTTGCTTTTCGGAAGTGTACTCTTATCAAAATGATCAACGTCCACTTTTACCCTCGATTTGAACAAGAAAAGCTGGTCGAAACACGACCTTAGCATTATTCAAAGAAACTAGTTCACTCCATTTTCGAGGAACCTAATGCTTAGAGTATTTTTTATTGCTGCATCCATTTTCTTGACCGCCTTTCAGGCGGAAGCAAGAGCAAAGAAAGTCGCGAAAGCAGGTGATTGGGAAATCTACTGCGACTCAACCAAGTCAGAGTGTACAGCGATCCAAAACGTTAAATATCTTGGTAACAACATTGCCAACCTAATTGTTCGACCGGTAGACGACAACGAGGCTGTAGCTGGAGTGGCTCTTCAATTGCCCATAACAATGGACTTGAACAAAGGTTTGGTTGTCAGAATTGATGGCCTGTACAGCCGAAAGTACACCTATCAGTTTTGCGCTCTACAGTTTTGCCAAGTAAGCATTGGGCTGACTCGCGATATGCTAGGGTCAGGACTCATAGCCAATAGATGACCAGAGCGGCGAGTGCGATTGCGGAGAGGAAGACCTTGGGACATCTGTCGTATCGTGTGGCAACACGCCGCCAATCCTTCAGCCTGCCGAACATGATCTCAATCCGGTTGCGGCGTTTGTAGCGGCGCTTGTCGTATTTTACGGCTTTCTTGCGCTGTTTCCGACCTGGGATGCAGGATCTTACCCCTTTGTCTTTCAACGCTTCTCTGAACCAGTCGGCGTCATAGCCTCGATCCCCAAGCAACCACTCGACCTTGGGCAAGCTGCTCAGCAACGCCCGTGCTCCGATGTAGTCGCTGACCTGTCCGGCGGTGACGAACAAGTTGAGTGGCCGCCCCTGACTGTCGCAGATGGCGTGCAACTTGGTGTTCATGCCGCCTTTGGTCCGACCGATTAGGCGCCCACGCCCCCCTTTTTGACGCCCATGCTGGTCGCTGTTCGGTGGGCCTTGAGATAGGTTGCGTCGATCATCACGGTCTTCTCTTCGCCGTGGTTGGCCGCCAGACCGGTCATCATCTGCGCAAAGATGCCTTTATCGCTCCAGCGCTTCCAACGATTGTAGAGCGTCTTGTGAGGACCGTACTCCCTCGGCGCATCACGCCACCGTAAACCATTGCGATTGATGAAGATAATCCCACTCAACACACGCCGATCATCGACGCGGGGTTTGCCGTGGGACTTGGGGAAGAAGGGCTCAAGACGCGCCATCTGCGCATCTGTCAGCCAGAATAGATCAGACATATTCACCGCTCGTTTTTACAACTGTGAATCATGCTGCCGTGCGGAAATCAATGGGTCCTGACCCTAGAGAAGCATCAGGCCATTTCTGTGCTGCCATAAGGCGACAGCCTGATCGGCTACTTTTGGGGTATTTCCGACTGAGGAAGCGAATTGTTTGATTGCCGTGCTGGCCGCCTGCGTGCCCGACTCCGGCGGCATTGTGTCTTCCAACATCTATGTCCGAGACGCGGATACGATTGTCCTCAATGGACGGAAAGGCCCACCAGTGCGCTTTGAAGGTGTCGAGGCGCCCGAACTGGGAACCCAAGAGGGCCTGGAAAGCAAGCAGTGGATGATGGACTACCTCGAAGGCAAAACTGTATGATGTGAACTGACAGGCGCGATGAACAGGGGACCGAGGGCATGGGCTTTGTTTCGTGGTTCACAATACCCAACAATTCCTGCGCGGATGCCACTACATCGGGGTTGATTGAACATGCCATCTCCCAGCGCTTGCCTGGATGAGAGTATCGGTAGATCCATTTTCCGGCCCCGTCCTCCTTTCTGAGGATCAGACCTCCAACGTCCTGATACTTGCCATCTCCGGCGTTCTTAATCTGCAGCTGCGTCAAGGCATCCTTCATTCCAGTCCCCCATTTTGGGCCTTGCTGCTCCTGCACGTGGTTGGACACGCTTGGACAGCCAACTCATAGGTTATTGGGAAAAGAACGAAGGAACTGGGCGCGGGTCAACGCCCATGGACACGAGTTTGATGCGTCTCGACTGTACCAAACTCACAACACCCAAAAACACTTCCCGTTCCTGGGTGCATCTGTGCATCATTGATCAGCTGGATTTCCTGCCATTGCATTTCCTGTCTCGCCGGTGCCTTTGGGCTTGTATATTAAAGGATATGCAGAAACATCGGATCGTCCAGAATGCCTCACCCCATAACCGTGTTCACAACGATGAAGAACGAAGGCCCGTACATGTTGGAATGGGTCGCCTTTCATCGAACGCTGGGGGTCGATCATTTCGTCATTTTTACCAATGATTGCGATGACGGTACCGAAGAAATCGCTCAAAGGCTGCAACATCTGGGGCTGGCCACACATGTCTCGAACGAGGTGAAAGAGGGCGGCAACCCACAGCACCAGATGCTGAGGCGTGCCAGGCACCAACCCAAGGTCAAAGAGGCCCAATGGCTGATGTGCCTGGATGTCGATGAGTTCTGGAACATCCGCTGCGGTGATCACGGCTTTGAGGCGTTGATTTCCGAAGTCGAGCTGCGCGCGGGCCGGTCTGTTGACGCGATTTCGTTTGCCTGGAAGCTGTTTGGAAGCTCCGGAAACATCAGTTTCGAGGACAAACCGGTGACCGAGGCCTTCTCGATGGCGGATCAGGAGTTCCCCTATCACTCGGGTCGCGCATATGGGTTAAAAACCCTGTTTCGAAACAACGGTAAGTTCACCCGGTTCGGGCCGCATCGCCCGAAAGGCATTGAGGAAGGCAAGGAGGATGAGATTTCCTGGTCGGATGCGGGTGGGAACCTGTTCCCCGCCGGCGATGTCGGGTGGCGTGCCTGGAAGGGGTTCGACCACTCGCTGGGGCGGTTGCATCACTACTCTGTGCGGTCGCTGGACGGATTTCTGATCAAGCGTGACCGGGGAAGGACCAATCATATTCGCGTGGATCAGGGGCAGAGTTATTGGCTGGACATGAACGCCAACAAGGAGGCCGATCAATCGATCCTCCCGGCGTCGCGGCGCGCGGCCGATTTGCTTGCCGAGTTGAAAAGCGATCCGACCCTTGGGCAACTGCATGCCGCGGCCTGTGACTGGCATCGCGCCAAAGCTTCGGAAATCAAGCTACGGCCGGACTGGGTGGATTTTCGCGCCTGGCTGGCGGACAACCTGGTCTGACAGTCACGATGAAAGAGCTTTCCAACGAACAGTTAAAGCCAGAGCATCCCGACCGCAAAACGGGCTATGAACGGATTCTGACCGATCCTGCGCCGCCCTGGTTTGTTGAGCTTTACCCCGGCGGCGACGGACGGGGATACCTGGAAAAACTGGACCGCCACGCCATCGTTTTCCATCAAAGGGACTCGTCGCGCCTGGTTGTGAGCTTTGACAATATCGCCAACGTAAACGACCTGTCCTTTGCGAGAGAGCCGTGGGGCTGGAAGTTCTTCCGGGATGAGGGCTGGTCGCATCTCGGAGTCGTTGCGCGCACCAAAGCGTGGTACCGCGATCCCGAGATCATTTCCTACATACAAGGAAAAGCCAGCGAAGGTTTTTTTGAGCGGTTTGAACGCGTTGTTTTTGCAGGCGCGTCCATGGGGGGATTCGGTGCGCTGGTGTTCTCATCTGTTGCGCCCGGTTCGATTGCGATTGCCTTCAATCCGCAAACCACACTGGATGAACGGATCGTACCGTGGGAGACCCGGTACCGGTTTGGCCGGGTTCAGGATTGGGATCTGCCGCTGGGGGATTCGGCCGAGGCCGTTGGAACCGCCCGGCATGTCTATGTGTTCTTTGATCCGTTCTTCGATCTGGATCGGCGGCATGCAGAACGTCTGACGGGATCGAATGTGCATCTGCTCAAGACATGGTGCTCAAACCACTTTGCTGCGCCGATGCTGCGAAAACTTAACCTACTGAAGCCCGTCATGCAGGAAGCGATGGCGGGTAGCCTGAATTCGCGAGAGTACTACGAGGCGATGCGGGCGCGGCGCGGTCTGCCGATGTACATGCGGGGGATCGAGGCGATCAGCGCCGAGCGGCATCCGAAACTCGTGCACGCGGCACGCCAGAGATTCCGTACCCTTCGCCGCGAGGCTGCAGCCATGGCAGGGGAGTCGTCATGACGACCCCAAAAGGGGTTTTCATAGGTCAGCGCAAGGATCGCATGGGCGCCCGGTTGCTCATGATGCTGACCTGCATTCGGCTGGCCGAAGACTTCGAAACCGAATACAAGGTCAACTGGTTTCCCAAGGGGGCTGACGCGCCGGAGCTTGATCGTCCGGAAGAGTTGTTCACCCGGGAGTGGATGAGCGACCACTTTCTAGCCGATGACGCGTGCGACGCGTTGAGTAAGAAGGCACTGCCAATCTGGAGCTTTTTGAACGACGCCAGTCCTGACCGTCTGGTTGCACATCTCGAACAAGGGCGGTCGGTATTGGTTGACGAAGGGTTCGAGGTTCTTGCGTTCCCGTGGGAGGACGTCGAGGCCATCCGACCGCGATACCGGGATTTTATCCACCGGATCGGATTCATTCCGCAGGTTCGGGCCATCATGAACCGGGCAGACAAAAAGCTGTCAGGGCAGGGTGTGTCGGCCTATCATATCCGGCGTGGTGACATTCTGAACGAGGCCCCTTGGAAACACACGACCTGGCCTGCGAAAATCGAACCCGAAGAGCTCTACGACGCACATCTCGAACAGAATGCGGGCCGTCCCGCCATTATGTTTTCGGATCAGCCCGAACTGATCCGGGGCTTTCAGGCGCGGTTTCCGGATTTGCTGCAGATGTCGGATATCGCGGATCTGTCGGATCTGACGCGGGCCCAAAGGGATTTTCTGGAGCTTTACACGATGTCTCGGGCGGACCAGGTGATCGCCCCGTTCATTTCAGCTTTCTCAATGGCTGCGGCGCGCGTATCTGGGCGGCAGCGCAAGGTTTTTCGGGATGCCCTGTGCGAACAGGAGATCAAAATGGCAAATGATCGCGTCATCAGACGAGTCGCGACCGGACCTCGTGCATTTCTGAACATATCAGAGGCTGCTCATGTATATGCCAAAGCGACTCAGTACCTTTGTGCCTCTGATCAATGCGAAAAAGCTTACGATCTGGCGAAACCGATCTTGGATGCTGGATCGGACAACGCCTTTATGCCGTTGCTTCAGGCGCTGAATTGTTTCTACCTGTCAAAGTGGAAGGAAGGCGAAAAACTGGCGCGAACCGGGTTAGAGAACCCTAATTTGTGGCCCGAGGACTATGCGGTGTTGTGTGCCTTGCTCGGCGCAATTCTGGGGGCGCAGAAAAAGAGGTGGTCAGCCGGTCGGTTCTTTGCACAGGCGTTCTGGGCCAAGCCTTTGCGCCCAGATGTCATCGTTCTGGGGTCGCGGATGGTATATCGCGATCAGTTACCTTACCGTTTGTTCCCTCCGATCGATTGGGGACTGCAGAAAGAAATAAGGCAGCGTCGATTTCCACCGTTCAACAGCCTGTATCTCGTTCAAAACAAGGTGATTGTGCGTCAACCTTGCAATCTCGATATGATCCTGTTGGACTGGTCGGATCTCGCCTTGGATCAAAAGGCGCGGCGACTGCAAGGAAATAGATCCCGCCTGACATCACTGATCGAAAGTTTGAGTGGGATAAAAAACGCTCCCGAAGATGATGCACGTGTCAAATCACTCTATGTCGCGCTGAATGTGCGGACAGGGGCTATGAGCAATTCAAAGGCCATCGACGTTGCCCGGCAGGTTGTATCCCAGAGCCCCGACAATCCTCTCTACCGCAAGCGCTTGTCTGAGCTTTATGAAGCAGAGGGGGATTTCGCCAAAGCGCGCCTGGAAATGGCAGAGGCCATTGCATGTGATCCTGACAACGCGTTCCTGGTGTTTGCGATGGGTCAATACCTAATCCGAAGCGGGTCAGACGGTCAGGGCGAAAAACAGGTACTTCAGGCTGCCGATTTGGATGATACAACACCATCTATCCAAGGAGCGGCCGGACAAATCCATCTGAGACGAGGCAACAAAGGCAAGGCACAGAAGTACCTGCGCAAAGCACATGAGTTGTTTCCGCCGTTCAAACGGTTTGCCAACCAGTTGGAAAGGGCAGAGGGTTGAACCAATGACTCACATTTGGTGCACCTCAATCGTCATCTGTCCGGCTGTTTTGTCAATTTGTTGGTATGCCGTCTCAGAGAAGAAAGCGAGTGAATGCCAATATGAAGAGGCGCGCAGATATGGCTGAACAAGATCCTCGTTTCGTGAGCATAACTCCTATGAAGAACGAAGGTCCGTTCATTCTGGAGTGGGTCGCACACAATCAAGCTATCGGCATTGATCAGATGGTCGTGATGACAAACGACTGCTCGGATGGAACGGATGAGTTGCTGCAGCGGCTTGATGTGCTTGGTGTGTTGATCCATGTCGACAACAACTCCCGCCGCCAGACCAGCCCGCAGAAGCGGGCGTACAAAGCGTTTCTCAGGATGGATTTGGCCGGACCCAGGGACTGGGTTGTTCCGATCGATGCCGATGAGTTGATCAATGTGCGGGCGGGCGATAACTCCTTGCGCGCCCTGACACATGCCATCCCTGATGCCCGAACGATATCTATGACCTGGCGACTGTTCGGGAATGGTGGCATCGTTGCCTACAAAGACGAGTTTCTGTCCGAACAGTTTCGCCAGGCGGCACCCGAGTTCAAACCGCGTCCGCCGCAGGCGTGGGGCTTTAAAACAATGTTCCAACGCGAGCTTTGGGATGCATTGGGCGTTCACAGACCAAAGCAACCAACCGCCGAAACCATGGCCGAGTGCCATTGGTACAACGGCTCAGGTGAACTGATGCCAGAGCGGTATTTCACGCAAAGCTGGCGCTCGGCACGGGATTCCATCGGATATGATTTCGTTCAGATCAACCACTATGCGCTGAAATCCTGCGAAAGCTACCTTGTTAAGAAACTGCGGGGTCGGGCACACCACTTGGGTGGCAGCCTCGGCATGGAATACTGGAACAACATGAATCAGAACGCGGTGACCGACTATTCGATTGACGTCATCGCGGATCGAAAGAGGGCATGTTACGAAGTACTGATGTCGGATCCAGAAACCGCATCACTTCATCAGGCTTGCTGTCAGGAGCATCGGAGGCAGATAGAAAAACTGCGGGGCATGCCGGACATCGAAGACCTATGGGGCAAGATGATCGCTTAGAAGAGGAACTCCATTCCCCGCTCCTGCACCAACTCACTGGATGACTTGTTGCATGTCGAACTCAACGCTCCCGCATTTCGCTGGCTCTGGTCCGACGTGATTGACTTAAAGGACCCTGAAAGATGACGGAACAGCCCGTTCGAAGCCAGCCTGCATCGCTTTGGATCGGTGAGCGGTTGAGCTATTTGGACCTTCTGTGTCTGAAGTCGTTTGCGGATCTCGGCCAACCGGTAACATAGTTTACATACGAACGGGTTCAGAATGCTCCGGACTATGTCATTCAGGCCGACGCGCGGAACATCTTTGATCCATCTGAAATCATGAGACAATTGGCGGGTCGTCGACATTTGATCGGCAGTCCGGCAATTCACTCTGACGTGTTTCGGATTTGGCTTTTGAACAACACCGACTTCTTTTGGGTCGATACGGATGCCTACGCTCTCAAGCCATTTGTGCCCGTCGACGGATATTTCTTTTCCAGACGGGGTGACTATGTCCCCAACGGGGTTCTGTCGCTGCCAAAAACCAGTCCCGCGCTCGGCGCTCTGATTGAGTTTGTCGAACAGACAGGGGCGATTCCACCTTGGTGGAGCGAAAAATGGAAAACCGAGTTCGAAAACTCAGGGCTGCCGATGGATTTTCGATACATGCGATGGGGCACTCTGGGACCCGCTGCGCTCAGCTATTTCCTGGCGCAAAGCGGGGAAGTGTCAAAGGCGCTTCCGACGAGGATTCTGTACCCGTTCCGCGCCGGTGACAGGCGCGTTTTCTGCCAGCCGTCTCAACACAAGTTTCATAAAGACACAGTTTCCATCCACTTGTATGCGTCGGGTTTGCGCCAACTGCTGGTCGATGAGCATGGAGGGTTGCCACCGAAAGGTTCCATGCTGGATGACCTTTGCAAAAAGCACGATGTCGAACCTGAAAAGGCCCCTCTGAGCTAAGCCCGCGGAGCGGAAGTGTGGACCGAAGGCGGGCTAGCTTTGGACCCGGTCCAAAACTCTACGCTGGCTGTTATTCAACCGGAATGTCCTGGCGCAGTTTGCCTGTCGTCTTGTCAAAGATCAGAACGCGGTTGTCGTCCGTCACCACCGCATACCAGTTATTGCCGATGGTCAGGGCCTGCGCGCGCGCGCCGTCGGGCAGTTCGATCTGATCGGGCAGGGTGGGGGTTCGGTCCGATAGCCGGATGACAATCAGCGCGAATGTCACTAGAACCCCGCCAATCATCACCGCGGTCAGCAGCATGACCATGCGCCGCAGCAGACGAAGCTGCGGCGTTTCCTGCGGTTCCTGGGGTTCGGAAGGGACAGTCATGGGCACCCGCCAGATTGAGTTTCAGATCGCGGCTGCTCCGCCGCCCCGCCTTGATAAGGCGCTTTCACGGGATGTGCCAGCGGCGGAGGCCCTCTCGCGCACCCGTTTGGTCCGGTTGATCGAAGACGGAGCGGTGCAGGTTGATGGCACCGTTGCACGCGACCCCAAATCGAAAGTCACGGAAGGCGCGACGGTGGTCATTGCGGTGGCCGAGGCCGAGGACAGCCATATCGGCCCCGAGGATATTCCGCTTGAGATCATCCATGAGGATGACGACCTGATCGTGGTCAACAAGCCGGTTGGCATGGTGGTGCATCCCGCGCCTGGTTCACCCAACGGGACGCTTGTGAACGCCCTGTTGCATCACTGCGGCGAGGATCTGTCCGGGGTGGGGGGCGTCAAACGCCCCGGAATCGTGCACCGTATCGATAAGGACACCAGTGGGCTCCTGGTGGTTGCCAAATCCGACATTGCGCATCACGGGTTGGCCGCACAATTCGAGGCACATAGCGTCGAACGCTATTATCGGGCCCTTTGCTACGGAGTGCCGGACGCCAATGACCCCCGCCTGCGTGGCGTCAAAGGCGTGAGCTTTGAGCCCGGCAACATCATGCGGATCACCACCCAACTGGCCCGTCACAAGGTGGATCGCCAGAAACAGGCGGTTCTGTTTCACGGTGGCCGCCACGCTGTGACCCGTGCGCGCGTGGTCGAGACGTTTGGCAACCCCGCTGGGCTGGCGCTGATCGAGTGCTGGTTGGAGACAGGGCGTACGCATCAGATTCGCGTGCATTTGGCGCATGCCGGACACGGATTGGTCGGCGACCCGGTCTATGGGGGCAAGCGCAAACTTGCAGCACGGGCGTTCAGCGATGCAACAGCCGAGGCTGTGCGCGGTTTTCCGCGTCAGGCACTGCATGCCGCTGTATTGGGCTTCGTGCATCCGGTTTCAGGTCAAAACCTGAGATTTGAGGCCGGTTTGCCGTCTGACATGGGGACTCTGATTGCACAATTGCAAAAACCGCTGACACAATAAGCAAAGTCCTGTGAATAAGAGTTTCTTAGCTTTCCTTTACACAAGCTTAATTTCAGACTGGTAACAACACCTCTTGAACAGGTTGGGTT
The DNA here is from genome assembly GCF_056536245.1 of Ruegeria sp. AJ12. Lineage (NCBI taxonomy): Bacteria > Pseudomonadati > Pseudomonadota > Alphaproteobacteria > Rhodobacterales > Roseobacteraceae > Ruegeria > Ruegeria sp. AJ12. The sequence continues at coordinate 2,388,115 of NZ_JBQFJJ010000001.1, read as the reverse complement.
TCTTACCCATATCGTATGTTAAAGACTTAAACATTTGTCGGAGGGACATCAAAATGGCAAATTACGCAAATCTCCCCGCGCCGACGCCTGAGGGCGGCCTGAACCGCTATATGCAGGAAATTCGCAAGTTTCCCCTGCTGGAGCCGGAAGAAGAGTACATGCTGGCCAAGCGCTGGGTGGAAGAGCAAGATACGGAAGCCGCGCATAAAATGGTCACCTCGCACCTGCGCTTGGCGGCCAAGATCGCCATGGGGTACCGAGGTTATGGTTTGCCCCAGGCCGAAGTGATCTCGGAAGCCAATGTGGGCCTGATGCAGGCCGTCAAGCGGTTTGACCCGGAAAAGGGTTTCCGCCTGGCAACCTATGCGATGTGGTGGATTCGGGCCTCGATTCAGGAATACATCCTGCGGTCGTGGTCACTGGTCAAACTCGGCACGACATCGGCCCAGAAAAAGCTGTTCTTCAACCTGCGCAAGGCCAAGGCACGCATTGGTGCGCTGGAAGAAGGTGATCTGCGCCCGGAAAACGTCACACGGATCGCAACCGATCTGGGTGTGACCGAAGAAGAAGTGATCAGCATGAACCGCCGCATGTCTGGTGGCGATGCCTCGCTGAATGCGACCGTCGGTTCCGAAGGCGAAGGCACCATGCAATGGCAGGACTGGCTGGAAGACGAAGATGCCGATCAGGCCGGTGATTACGAGGCGCGGGACGAGTTGGATGCGCGTCGTGAGTTGCTGGCAGCCGCGCTGGACGTGCTGAACGATCGTGAAAAGGACATTCTGACACAACGCCGTCTGATGGATCAGCCGGTCACGCTGGAAGAGTTGAGCACGCAATACAATGTCAGCCGGGAACGCATTCGCCAGATCGAAGTGCGCGCCTTTGAAAAGCTGCAGAAAAAGATGCGCGAACTTGCGCGTGAAAAAGGCATGCTCAGCACGGTCTGAGACAACTCTAAGGACATTGAAACCGGCCCGACGATGATCGGGCCGGTTTTTTTCTGTCCTATTTCAACTGGGTTCGGAACACGCGAACCATGTTTTCGCCCATGACCTTGCGGATCTGCTCTTCGGTCAGCCCCTCGGCGACCAATGCTGAGGTCAAAGCTGCCAGTTCCGATGTATCGAAGGCCGTTTCGACCGATCCGTCATAATCCGAACCGAGTGAAACGTGATCTTCGCCCACTGTATCGATTGCCGCTTTGATCATTTTGGCGATACCCGAGGGCGCAATATCTCCGCATGTGACATCCGCCCAATACCCCATTCCGATAACGCCACCGGTGGCGGCAATCTCCATCATCAGGTCATCGGGGTAGTTCCGCTTGACCGGACAAAACCCGTGCAACCCGCCATGGCTGACGATCAGGGGGACATCCGTCATTTCGATCACGTCGCGTGCAACCTGCGGGCTGGAATGGGCCAGATCGATGACCACCGGGCGCCGGGCCAGTTCTTCAACAACCTGCCGGCCAAAGTCGGACAGACCGGCATTCCCCTGACCGTGCAGCGATCCGCCGAGTTCATTGTCAAAGAAATGGTGCAGGCCAAAGACGCGGTGCCCGGCCTCGTATATCGGATCCAGATTGGCCATATCCCCCTCAAGAGGATGCGCGCCTTCGATCCCCAGAATGCCACCAACAATCGGCTCTCCCTGCGCGCGTTTGGTCAGAACCTCCTCGAGGTCGGCGCGTGTTTTGATGACCTTCAGGCGACCATCTGATGCTGCCTCGAACTGGTGCAGCTTCTGTGCCTGATAAATCGCCCGTTCTTTCAGGCTGTCCCATGTTCGCAACGGCCACAACTGCCCGACCGCCAAAAGCGTTATGTTGTCGAAGGCCTCGGCTGAATTGGCCTCATAGTTCTGTCCGGCCGGTGACTTGGTCACGGCGGTAAACACCTGCAGCGCGACGTTGCCCCCGATCAGGCGCGGGATATCGACCTGTCCGCGCGTGCCACGTTCGGTCAGATCCCGGCTCCATAACAGAGGGTCGGCATGCAGGTCGCCGATGATCAGGGTTTCATGTAACGCCGCCGCCCCGTCGGACACCGGATAGGGCGCGTGATCGATCACATTGTTGCGCGAGCGTTCCACATATGGCGGCAGGAAGACAAAGAAAACAACCGCCCCCGCAACCACCGCCAGCACCAGAATGCCACCAACCCATTTCAGAAACCTGCGCATCTTTGAATCCTCCGTCCCTGGACCAGAAGATTGCGGATGACGGCCCAAGAGAAAAGCCTGACTTGGCGTCGGTTGATTGGTAAAAGGCCCGGATTGGGCAGATGCCGTGCGATCAATTGGCCGGCGCGTCGAAATCAGGGAGAGTATGATGCCGAAACCGGTTCAGTGGGGCGTGTTGGGGGCTGCCAAGTTTGCCCGGCAATACATGGCACCGGCCATACATGCGGCCGACGGGGCCCGGTTGGCGGGACTTGCGACCTCGGACCCGGCCAAGGCCGATCCGTTTCTCACGTTTTGTCCCGACCTCAATGTTTATGACGACTATGACGCGATGCTTGCGGACCCCGAGATTGATGTGCTGTATATTCCTTTGCCCAACCATCTGCATGTCGATTGGAGCCTGAAAGCGCTGGACGCAGGCAAGCATGTGCTGTGTGAAAAACCCATGACCATGCACGCGGATGAGTTTGATGCTCTGATCGCAAAACGGGATCAGACCGGTTTGCTGGCCGCCGAAGCCTATATGATCGTTCACCATCCGCAGTGGCAATTGACGCGAAAACTGATCGCCGACGGGGCAATCGGTCAATTGGTACATGTGACCGGGGCGTTCAGTTTCGACAACCGTCAGGACACAGGCAACATTCGCAACCGGGCGGAAACCGGTGGCGGCGGTTTGCGGGATATCGGTGTCTACGTGATCGGTGGCGCCCGGTTCGCCACCGGGCAAGAGCCGGTGTCGGTTCAATCCGCGATCCGCTGGCAGAATGACATCGATATTTTCACCGAAATTCGGGCGCAGTTTCCCGATTTCACCTATTCCAGCTATGTCTCCATCCGGATGCATCCGCATCAGGAAATAGTATTTCATGGTGAAGGCGGCGTGATCCGGTTGACCGCACCCTTCAATGCCCGCGTGTTTGGCGAGGCGCGGGTGGAGGTGCACCGACCGGGGCTGGAAGTGCAGGTGACCCGGTTCCCAGGCGACGATCACTATAAGCTGCAGGTGGAAGCCTTCTGCCGGTCCGTCCGCGATGGTGCCGATTACCCCTGTCCGCTGGAATTTTCACGCGGAACGCAAGAGATGATTGACCGTGTATTTGAGGGCGCGGTTTCGCTGTAGCTTGCCAGACCTGCCCGGACCGGCCTATCCTGACAGTCCCCTGATCAGGAGATGAGCCATGGCCGGAGGATGGGCGCGGGACGGCGCGGTCAGCGAACAGATCGAAGCGTCAATTTCGGATGAACTGGCACGAATGCAGGCGCAAAAGCGACCTGTTGGCGACAGCCTCACCCATTGTGCGGAGTGCGAGGAACCGATCCCGGAAAAGCGCCGCCTCGCGTTGCCCGGCGTTAAACTTTGTCTCGATTGTCAGCAGGAGCGCGACAGTTCGTTTAAATCCCGCTCCGGGATCAATCGCCGGGGGTCAAAGGACAGTCAGTTGAAGTGAGGTCTTAGGTGTCAGCTTTGAGCCCAAAGTGCAGAAGCTGCGCATGGTGCCAATGTCGGCTTTAGTTATCTCTAATTGCCAAGACTCACACCGACGGCTTTGGTTCGAAGGTCGTTAGAAAGCCCTGTTCGCCACACTGGGAAAGTAACCCCTGTGACCCGGAAATGGGTCAAAGTTTCGCCCGAATGCTGACACAAGCTGTCAACGATGTGGTTCTGGGCCGAAACTCTATGATTCTGAAACGCTTCTTTCGCTATCTCCTTTCCGCGATAGTCGCATTTATCGCCGTGGCAATTCTCATCGCGGTGGTCTGGATTGGCTATTTTGCGTATTTGGTGTTTACCGCTCCGACGCACAGTGAGAGGGTCGAGGCTGAGCGGGCAGAGAAAATCCGCAGGAAAGCCGAGGAATGGACGAATTTCTGCGCGCAGTACGACTGCGATGACATACCAGAAGGATATGTCGTCAAGAACATCGGGCAGGAGACCCTAAACCTAATCCATTATGCCCAGCCGTTTGCGGGGGACACCTGTCGGTTAACGACTGATAGCTATGATGAAACCGAATACTTGGACGGTAAGGTGCTTCGTGGGGCGGCTTTGGATCATCGCGCGAACCCCTATATTGTTCAATGTGCAGAGCCCACCATGCCCTTTGCCCGATGGGAAGACTATATTATTGTCTACAGAGGGCAATTTAGGGCTGAAGAACCTAACCGCAATAACGTATTTCTTGAGGTTTTGGGCCCGGCGCAGTTTTGGAAGGGTGACCCCAAACCCACATATGCCTCGCTGCGCGCGTTCTTGCGTCCCGCTTCGCAAAACTTCGATATTATTGACCACAGCTCACTTGAGAACCAGCGCCGTGTTTACTTGTCAAAATCCCGTATGTTTCAGGGTCGATATGTCGTGCTGTTCTGTAATGACAGGTGCGACATGCAAACCGTCAGCTTTGCGGAGGATGAAGGCTTGAATACGCTCCATTTCAAACAGCTGATTCAATTCTCTTTGCGTGGTTGGGATTGCAAACTCTTCACCAATGGCGCGTTCACCGAACTATGGAAGTGCGGCCCCCCGATGGAGGAGCACCTCGACTCCATGGCAAACTTCATTCGCTTTTTAGATCAGGCTGTGGACGAGGCACGACGGCCACCGCTTCCGAAATTGCAATAGGGTGTTTGCATTTCGATCCACTGGATAGGATCGTTTGAACAACCCTACAATGTGTTCCTTAACAGAGCGGTCGTTCATTTTCTTCGGGAGAATGGCAGCTTTGTCCAAGGTTTGTGGCTGCTGTCAGCGTGAGCTGCAGCGGCGACAAACCTGACAAGGAAGAAAGCGCGGGAGGATTTTGGTGCTATGGGGATTGTGCGTTACGGGCTTCTGCAATTGAAGCGCAGCACAGTATCGCCTTTGGCGACGTGTAGTGCTGGCCGATCGGATTCGGCAGCGCATGTCATTGATCGGTCTCGATTTTGATCTTCGCACGCCGTTTTGGCACGCTTTTCAGGAATTTGAGCGCACAGACTGGTCCGGTGCCTCCGGATGGTGGGGCCGGGTTTGATTTTTGGCTCATGCGGCATCCTCCCATGGCGGGGCGCGGGATTTTGGGGTTTGGCCACGGGTGAAGATCTCGACCACACGCATCGTGCTGCCGCATTTTGGGCATGTGTGTTTCAGGTCTTGTTCCAGTGCTTCGGCGTGCGCTTCTTTGTCGGCCATTGGGTCAGGTTCGCCTGTTTGATCCAACAAACGCCTGATCTTCTCGATCCTGTCGCGGCGGATACCGTTAGCGAGGAAGCCCGCGTGGCGGATGCGGTGGAAGCCGGGAGGCAGGACATGGATCAGGAAGCGGCGGATGAACTCACCTGTGGGCAGGCGCATGACCTTCATCCGATCCCCGCGCTTGATGCGATAGTCTTTCCACCGGAAGGTAACCGTGTCCGCGTCGGCAGTGACCAGGCGGTGGTTCGAGATTGCCACACGATGGGTGTATCGGCTGAGATAGGCAAGCACCTGTTCGGGCCCTCCGAAGGGCGGCTTGGCATAGACAACCCAGTCGGCTTCGCGCAGCGGGGCGAGGTGCGCAGCGAAGATATTCGGGTCTGCCAGCCCCACCAGATTGCCAAAGAAGCGCAACCTGCCTGCCTTGTGCAACCGGAGCAGCCCTTCCAGGAACAAACGCCGGAACAGCCGCGACAGGACTTTCACCGGCAGGAAGAACCCTGGGCGGCAGCCGATCCAGCTGGTGCCATCCGTTGACACTCCGCCGCCGGGGACCACGACGTGGACATGCGGGTGATGCGTCATCGCTGATCCCCATGTGTGCAGCACGCTGGTCATGCCTATCCGCGCGCCCAGATGCTTCGGATCGGCGGCGATGGTCAGGAGCGTCTGGGCTGAGGCTCTGAACAACAGTCCATAGACCGCCGCCTTGTTCTGGTACGCCATGTCCGCGATTGGCGCAGGCAGCGTGAACACCACATGGAAGTATTCGACCGGCAACAGGTCTTCCATCCGCGCCTGCATCCAGTCGCGGGCGGTTGCCCCCTGGCACTTTGGGCAGTGTCGATTGCGACAGGAGTTGTAAGCGATGTGCTGGTGATCGCACTTTGTGCAAGACGCCACGTGCCCGCCAAGCGCGGCGGTGCGGCAACTCTCGATCGCGGACATCACCTTCAACTGCTGCAGGTTCAGATGTCCTGCATGTTCGCGGCGATACGCAGGCCCATGGGCGCGGAAGATATCCGCGACCTCCAGCTTTGGTCCATTGCCCGACAGTCGCTGCTTGCAGCGATGAGGGGGCATGGACCGGGATTAGCCGGGTGCCGCCTCTCGTCTCACCAACAGATCGAGCGGACTGGTCACATCCTGAATCATCTTGGTCGCCACCTTCGTGTAGATCGTTGTGGTCTCCAGTTTGGCGTGACCGAGCAGGACCTGGATCACCCGGATATCCGTCCCGCCCTCCAGAAGATGCGTGGCAAAGCTGTGCCGCAGCGTATGGGGCGAGACATTCTTCCTGATCTCGGCGAAGTCGCAGGCCACCCCGAACGCCCGGTTGAACTGCCGTGTCGAGATCGGGTCGATCCGGCTGCGGCCGGGGAACATCCACCCCCTCGGGCGCGCCTCGCGATAATAGTCGCGCAGCAGTTCGAGCAAACTGGGCGACAGCATCACGTGACGATCCTTGCGGCCCTTGCCCTGGTCGACCCGGATCAGCATCCGGTCGCTATCGATATCGCCGACCTTCAGATGCGTGACCTCGCTGGCGCGCAGCCCGCCACCATAGGCAACACTGAAGGCAGCACGATATCTGAGCCCCGGTCCCGGCGCAGCTTCGAGAATACGCGCGACTTCCTCGGCGCTCAGCACCACCGGGATCTTCTTGGCCGCCCGCTGATAGCGCATATGCCGCTTCATCTCAGGGCGCGGGCAGGTCGTGGCGAAGAAGAAGCTCAGCACGGTCAGCCGGTTGTTGAAGGTCGGCGCACCAACGCCGCGCGCCTTCATGTCGAGCTGGAACCCCCGCAACTCCTCCGGTGTCGCACTGTCTGGCGCATGCCCCAGAAACCGCGTGAAATCGTGCATCGCCCGCAGATACATCGTCTGCGTCTTGGGCTGCAGCCCCTTGATCCGCATGTCTTCAAGAAAACGCTGGCGTAGCTTCGGCACATATTGGTCCGTCATCGGAACCTCCTGTCATCAGATTGAGAAGGTCCAAATCGTCAGACAGGCGCGTCAGTTCGCCAAATCCACTGTTGAATTAATGCGCAGTCATTGCCCCAAGCGCCAATACCGCGAGAGCGGTTTCGTCCATGTCCGCAAAGCGGACAATCTCCCAGGCCTTTAACGACCTGGGCAATCCTCACCCTTCCATCGCTTCCAACTCGTCGATCAGGCCGGAGATCATCGACAGGCCCTTATCCCAGAACTTTGGGTCGCTGGCGTCCAGACCAAACGGTTCCAGCAACTCCTTGTGATGTTTGGACCCACCGGCGCGCAGCATTTCGAAGTATTTGTCCTCGAAGCCGTCCGCGCCGCTCTCGTAGACCGAGTAGAGCGCGTTTACCAGGCCGTCCCCGAATGCATAGGCGTAAACGTAGAAGGGCGAATGCACGAAGTGCGGGATATACGCCCAGAAGGTCTCGTACCCGTCCATGAATTCGAACGCCGGACCAAGGCTTTCGGCCTGAACGCTCATCCACAGCGCGTTGATGTCATCCGGGGTCAACTCGCCCTCGCGGCGGGCCGCGTGCAGTTTGCACTCAAAGTCGTAGAAGGCGATCTGGCGGACCACCGTGTTGATCATGTCCTCGACTTTGCCGGCCAGAAGAACCTTGCGCTGTTCAGGTGTTTCGGCGTGATCCAGCATTTTGCGGAAAGTCAGCATCTCGCCGAATACCGACGCCGTCTCGGCCAGTGTCAGAGGGGTGGATGACAGCATTTCACCCTGATCGGCGGCCAGAACCTGATGGACGCCATGACCCAATTCATGTGCCAGCGTCATCACATCGCGCGGCTTGCCCAGATAGTTGAGCATGACATAAGGGTGCACTTCGGTGACGGTCGGATGCGCAAATGCGCCGGGTGCCTTGCCGGGCTTCACGGCCGCATCGATCCAGCCTTTCGAGAAAAACGGGGCCGCGATGTCCGCCATGCGTGGGTCAAAGGCGGTGTAGGCGTCCATCACTGTCTTTTCCGCCTCGGCCCAATTGACGATCCGTGTGTCTTCCATTGGCAGCGGCGCGTTGCGATCCCAGACCTGCATGACATCCAGCCCCAGCCATTTGCGTTTGAGTTCGTAATAGCGGTGGCTGAGCTTGGGGTAGGCCGCGACGACGGCCTCCCGCAACGCCTCGACCACTTCGGGTTCGACATCGTTCGACAGGTGGCGGCCCGTTTGCGCAGTCGGCATTTTGCGCCAGCGATCGAGGATTTCCTTTTCCTTGGCCTGCGTGTTGTGGACGCGGGCAAAGGTTTTGATGTTGTCCTGAAAGACCGAAGCCAGTTCCCGGGCGGCCGCCTCGCGCTTGCTGCGGTCCTGTTCGGTCAGCAGGTTCAGAGTGCCTTCGATGTTCAGTTTGTCGCCATCGACCGTGAAGGTAAGACCGGCGATGGTTTCGTCAAACAGACGCTCCCACGCGTCGCCGACAACACCCAGATCATGGAGGAATTTTTCCAACTCATCCGACAGCTGGTACGGTTTCATCGCCCGGATGCGCCGGAAGACGGGTTCGTAACGGGCGAGGTCCGCATTCGCTGTAAAATGGGATTTCAGCACATTGTCATCGATCCGGTTGATTTCGAGCGTGAAGAAGACCAGCGGCGTGGTGAAGATCGTGACCTTTTCCTGCATGTCCGACAGGAATTTGGCGCGTTCGGCATCCGTGGTCAGTTGGTAATAGCGCAGGCCTGCAAAGGACATGATCCGGCCGGCAACAGCGTTGATCTTTTCATTGCGCTGTACACAGGTCAGCAGGCTTTCCGCGTTCAGATCCGCGAGCTTGCCTTCGTAGTCCGAGGCAAACGCAGCGCATTCTTTTTCCAGCCACTCCAGATCGCGCGCCAGTTCAGGTGCCTCGTCCGAGGTGTAGAGATCGCTCAGATCCCATTCCGGAAGGTCACCCAGATTGTCTGAACCGCCAATGGCGTTTGCGTCACGAACGGGAAAGGGCAGGTCGCGCATATGTCACCTCGATGAATCTCTGTCGCAAACATCTAGGCGCGCGAGGCTGGGACCACAAGCGCTTAGCGCGACACGGCTGCCTCGGGTGTATCCAGCGACTGTGCAGCAAGGAAATGAGCGGCCAGTTGTTCAAAAACAGGCCCACGCACATCCGGCCCTTCCATCAGCACCTCATGTTCGCCATCCGGGATCTCAACCAGCGTTCCGCTTGGCCAGTTGGCTATACGCGCGCGGATTGCGTCCCGGTCAACGATCTGCTCGTGGCTGCCAAGAAACGTCAGGCAGGGCGTTTCCGGGGCGGGACGCTCCATCAGCCAGGCACATTCGTCCAGGGCCTCACGCAACCAGCGATTTGATGGCGCGCCGAGCGCCAACTCGGGATGTGCGGTCAACTGGTCCTGCATCATCTTGTACGTGGCCGGATCGCGGGTCAGCACATTGCCTTCGAACGGCTGGGCCAGAACGTAGCTTTCCAAAGTGGTCGTGGGCGGTGTCTTTTCACCCAGGCCAAGCCGTGTGCCCCAATAGGCGGTCACCCGGCTGAGTGGCTTCATGATCGGCGTAAAGTAGATGCCCCACATCGGTCCGGTGAAGGCGCAGGCCGCGAAACACTTCTGTTCGATAACCGCGCGAAGCCCAATGGCCCCTCCCATGGAGTGACCGATCACATACCACGGCTGCGGCAGGTTCAGCAGTGTGACCAGATCCAGAATCGCCATCACGTCGTTTTGATAGTCGGGGAAATGGTCGACATGGCCGATCCTCGGATTGTCGAGCAGACGATCCGCCAGCCCCTGACCACGCCAGTCCACGGCCAGCGCGGCAAACCCGCGACGTACGAATTCACCGGCCGTGTCGCCGTATTTCTCAATGTATTCCGTACGACCGGGAAACAGCATCACCGTTCCGCTGGCTTCACCTTCGGGCAGCCAGTGGGCCATGCGAATGCGCTTGCCGTCCGAAGTATTCAGCCAATGTGCCGCACCACCGGCAGGACCGCCGGCCACGTCTTCAAAAAAGGGGGCCGGCGAATACTCCATCAGGCCAGCACCGAAGCAAGTTTCATGGCGATACCCATGTCTCCATCCACGCTCAGCTTGCCGGACATGAACGCGCCTGTCGGGTTCAGGTCGCCGCTGAGGATTTGTTCGAACGTATCCACATCCGCGCTCAGGGTCACGTCGGCATCGTCGTCGCTGACCCGTGCACCGTCTGCGTCCAGAACGATAGCGCCCAGATCGGCGATGGCAAATTTGGCCGAAGCGTCAAACGCGCCGCCTGCAAGTTTTTCGTTCAGCGCGGCTGCAGCTTTTTCCAGAGTGTCGCTCATGATCTTCCTCACTTTGTTTGTGCGCCGTGAATGGACATCCCCGGTCGCAACGCTACACTGAATATTGTTATGGCCATTGCAAACGACATTCTCAAAGGTATCGTCGCGGCACTTGTCGTCCTAGTCATGTATTCCACCAGTTCTTTTGCGCAACAGGCGGACTCTCAGGACGAATCAGAATTGCTGCAACGTCTGGTTCAGGCCTCGCCCGAGCAGGCTATCGGCATCGACCGGCAGCTCAAAGCGCTGTGGTCCCAGTCCGGGTCTGCCTCTGCTGATCTGCTGCTGGAACGGGGGCGCGAGGCGCTGGACGATGGCGACATCGATGCCGCGCTGGATCATCTGACGGCGCTCACCGATCACGCTCCGGGTTTTGCCGAGGGCTGGCATCTGCGCGCATCGGCGTTTTTTGGCATAGATCGCTACGGCATGGCCGCGGCTGATCTGGAATATGCACTGACGCTCAATCCCAACCATTACGAAGCCATCTACGGGCTGGGCCTGATCTTTGAAGTTCTGGACCAGCCGGAACAGGCCTACAAAGCCTATTCCCGTGCGCTGGCTATACATCCCCATCACGAGGAAGTAACCAATGCCGTGAATCGGCTGAAGCCTCGGATCGAAGGCGCGGCACTCTAAGGTCCGGGGCAGGGGGCAATGGTGAACGGGTCATCCCGAATTGTGGCCGTTCTGGGTCCGACGAACACAGGTAAAACCCATTACGCAATCGAACGCATGCTGGGGCACCGGACCGGTGTGATCGGCCTGCCTTTGCGTCTGCTGGCGCGTGAGATTTACGACAAGATTGTCGCGATCCGCGGGCCGTCCGTAGTTGCACTGGTCACTGGCGAAGAACGCATTGTTCCGCCTCGGACGCAGTACTGGGTGTGCACGGTTGAGGCGATGCCCGAAGGCATGGGGGCCGATTTCGTGGCAATTGACGAAATCCAGCTCTGCGCTGACCCGGAACGGGGCCATGTGTTCACCGATCGCCTGCTGCGTGCGCGGGGGACAAGCGAGACGTTGTTTCTGGGATCAGACACCATGCGCGGCCCGATATCGGCGCTGGTCCCCGAGGCTCAGTTTGTGCGCCGCGAACGGATGTCGCAGCTTGTCTATTCCGGCTCGAAAAAGATCAGCCGGATGCCTGCGCGCAGCGCCATCGTGGGTTTCTCGGTTGAAAACGTCTACGCCATCGCCGAACTGCTGCGCCGCCAAAAGGGCGGAGCTGCCGTGGTCATGGGCGCGCTCAGTCCGCGAACGCGCAATGCCCAGGTCGATCTCTACCAGAATGGCGAGGTCGATTTTCTGGTTGCGACCGATGCGATCGGAATGGGGCTGAACCTCGACGTCGACCATGTGGCGTTCTCGGCGCTCAGCAAGTTTGACGGGCGCCGGATGCGGCCTCTGGCACCCAACGAACTGGCTCAGATCGCCGGGCGGGCCGGGCGGGGCATGTCGGACGGAACATTCGGGGTGACCGGTGAGGCTCCGCCGCTGGACGATGGCGTTGCCCAAGCCATTATGGACAGCCGGTTTACGCCGATCAAGAAACTGAACTGGCGGAACTCCGCTCTGCGTTTTGGCTCTGTCGAGGCGTTGATCGCGTCGCTGGAGGTGTCGCCCGACAGCGAACATCTGAGCAAGGCCCGGCCTGCTGATGACCTGAACGTGTTGAAATCACTGTCGCAAGTGAGTGAGGTTGCGGCCCGTGCCAGCGATGGCGCATCGATCCGTTTGCTCTGGGATGTATGCCGAATTCCTGATTTCCGAGGCATAAGCCACGCGGAACACGCCGGCCTGCTCGAGGTGATCTACGGATATCTGCATGAAGGCGGAACGGTGCCTGATGAGTTCATGGCGCGGCAAATCCGCCGGATTGACCGGACCGACGGTGATATAGATGCGCTGTCCAAAAGGTTGGCGTATATTCGCACCTGGACATATGTTGCGCAACGAAACGGCTGGGTGCGTGACGAATCCCATTGGCGCGCCGAAACCCGCGCTGTAGAAGACAGGGTATCGGACGCGTTGCACGACCGTTTGACACAGAGATTTGTAGACCGCCGCACCTCTGTATTATTGCGTCGGCTCAAACAGAAGGAGGCCCTTTTGGCCGAAGTGAACGACAAGGGTGAAGTGACCGTCGAAGGCGAATTCGTCGGTCGTCTGGAAGGGTTCCGGTTCAGCCCGGACAAGAGCGCGCAGGGCACCGAGGCAAAAGCCCTGAAATCGGCGTCCCTGCAGGCTCTCGCGCCGCAATTCCATCTGCGTGCCGACCGCTTCTACAATGCACCCGATACCGAAATTGATTTCACCGATCAGGGCGGCCTGATGTGGGGCGAATACGCCATTGGCAAGCTGGTTGCCGGGGCGGAACCGCTCAAGCCGATGGTAGACGTGTTTGTGGACGAGGCCGCCGGGCCGGATGTCGCGCAAAAGGTTCAGCGCCGCTTGCAGCATTTCATCGACCGCAAGGTGGCGGCTCTGTTTGAGCCGCTTCTGAACCTGTCGCGCGACGAAGAGCTCTCGGGGCTGGCCAAGGGGTTCGCATTCCGCATGGTCGAAGCGCTGGGTGTGCTGCCGCGCGCCGGTGTCGCTCAGGAGGTGAAGGATCTGGATCAGGATGCACGTGGCGCCTTGCGCAAACACGGTATCCGGTTTGGCCAGTTTACCATCTTCATGCCGCTTCTGCTGAAACCCGCGCCGACGCGTCTGCGTCTGGTGCTTTGGGCGCTCAACAGCGGTTTGCAGGAATTCCCCGAGGCACCGCCGCCGGGCCTTGTCACTGTACCGGTCGCAAAAGGTGCGCCCGATGGATATGACACGATGTGCGGCTACCGGAATGCGGGCGAGCGCTCGATTCGTATCGACATGCTGGAACGCCTGGCGGATATGCTGCGCGCGGAGGATAGCCGCAGCGGGTTCGAGGCGAAGCCCGACATGCTGTCGATCACCGGTATGACGCTGGACCAGTTTGCCGATCTGATGCAGGGGCTGGGTTACAAGGCCGAGCGCGGTGAACGTGAAAAGGTCAGACAAGTGCCGGCTGAGACGACCGCGCACACGGAGCCGTCTGTGACTGAGGCGATGGAGCAACCTGCCGCCGAAGAATCCCCGGTGACCGAGGCACCTGCGGAAGAGGTCGCCAAACCCGCCGAGGCGGCAGCCGAGGCCACCGAAAGCACCGAGGCGGTCGCCGAGGCTCAGGTCCCTGAGTCAACGCCGGACGACCCTGAGGTCGAAGTGTTCTATACGTTCACCTGGGGCCGCCAACGCCAGACCAACCGGGCGCCGCGCCGCGACCAAAGGCAGGGTCCGGGCAAAGGCAAGCCGCGCGGGAAACCACAGGACGGGCGTGGCAAGCCACAGGGCAAGAAGGGTGGCAAGCCGCAAGGCAGCAAAACCTTCTCGTCCCGGCCGCCCAAAAAGGAAAAGGCCATCGATCCCGACAACCCGTTTGCTGCAGCGCTCATGGGTTTGAAAGAAAACAACTGAGGCGCCATGGCCGAAACACAGGCCAAGCTGAGGATTGACAAGTGGCTGTGGCGGGCGCGGTTCTTCAAGACCCGCAGCCTTGCCGCGAAACAGGTCAGCGGCGGCCATGTTCGTGTGAACGGCAACCGGGTCCTGAAACCGGCGCAAGGGGTTGGACCTGGGGACGTCTTGACCTTCCCTCAGGGCCGAATGGTGCGTGTCGTCCGAATCCAGGCACTGGGCCAGCGGCGCGGACCGGCCCCCGAGGCTCAACAGCTGTATGCGGATTTGACGGAAAAGCAGGACGTTCCGCCCAGAAATTCCGGGTTCGAAGGAAAAGGTCGCCCAACCAAGAAAGACAGACGGGCGATTGATCTTTCTCGTATCCCGGACGACTGATCTGATCTTGAAGACAGGCGCAGACTGAATTAGCTACAGCCCAAGCCATAAGCAGAAAGTCGACCATGACCTACGTTGTCACCGAGAATTGCATCGCCTGCAAATACACCGACTGTGTCGAGGTGTGTCCGGTGGACTGTTTTTACGAAGGTGAAAACGCCCTGGTCATTCATCCCGATGAGTGCATCGATTGCGGCGTGTGCGAGCCCGAGTGCCCCGCAGATGCCATCCGGCCGGATACCGAGCCGGGAATGGAGCCCTGGGTTGAGTTCAACCGCAAATACTCGGAACAGTGGCCGGTGATTATCACCAAAAAGGATCCGATGCCGGAAGCAGAAGAGCGCGACGGCGAAGAGGGTAAGATGGAGAAATACTTCTCCGAAGCGCCAGGCGAAGGCGGCTGAGCGATTCGGCAGGGTTTTTGAACTCAAGTCGGGCAGGAACCTGGCTTAGAGCGTTGAAAAAGCGCATCATATCTATGAGTTCCGTAGCGTAAGCTTTCGGATGTCTCATTTTTGTGATATAATTCCTCCTTACATGATGACCGAGAATGGGATGCACTCCGTAAGTATGCTCGCTTTGGAGTTCTGAATTTGTGACAACTTTGCCGCCTGACGGGGCTGAAACAGTCCCCGTAAGCGGTGTTTTTGTCGCCTGCGTTCCACTCTGCAACCAAGGAATACACTGAATGACAAAGTCGAAAAAGCTTGAGTTCCGCCCGAACGACTATGTTGTCTATCCCGCCCATGGGGTTGGACAGATCATTTCGATCGAAGAACAGGATGTCGCGGGATTCACGCTCGAGCTGTTCGTCATCTCATTTGAGAAAGACAAAATGACCCTGCGGGTACCGACCAACAAGGTCACCGAGTCCGGTCTGCGGTCGCTCAGTTCGCCGGATGTGATCAGCCAGGCCATGCGGACCCTGAAAGGCAAGGCCAAGGTCAAGCGCGCCATGTGGTCCCGCCGGGCGCAGGAATACGAACAAAAGATCAATTCGGGCGATCTGATCTCGATTGCCGAAGTGGTCCGTGACCTGCATCGCACCGACGATCAGCGCGAGCAGAGCTATTCCGAGCGGCAGTTGTATGAGGCGGCGCTGGAGCGTCTGACCCGCGAAGTCGCTGCCGTGTCGGGTGCCGGAGAGATTTCCGCGGCAAAACAGGTCGATGATGTTCTGACATCACGCGCCGCTGCAGCCTGAACCGTGGCACAATAATTCCTGAAGGCCGCTCCTGATTGGGGCGGCTTTTTTGTGCCACAGGTGTCAACGGACACTCTGAGAAATAATTTTAATTTCAAAGCCCTATGAGAAATAATTCGAGAAAAAAGTTTTCTGGACAACTTTAGCCAAGCGCTTAGATTTGCGCTGTCAGTGCCAGTAGGAACGCAATCTCACCCAGTTGTTGTGATGCACCCAGTATGTCTCCGGTTTGGCCGCCGATCTTTGCCTTGGCTATGTAGGCCAGCACACTCACGGCCAATGCGGCGCTCAGTGCGGCCAGGAAAATCTGTGAGCCGGTGATCAGCATGGCAAGACCCGCTGCCAGAACCAGACCGGCCACGACGGGCGCGATGCCGGGCGTTCCAACGGAATGACTGAGACCTGATGTGCGGGCGTTCGGAAGAACGGCCATCACCACCGGAATCAGCGCGCGGGACACAATGCATGCGGCAACAAGTGACCACAGCTCTCCTGCCGCCACCAATGCTGCGACGGCTGCGACACGAACAATTTGACAGATCAGCAATGCCAGCACGCCATATGTGCCGATATGGCTGTCTTTCATGATTTCCAGCCGGCGCTCGGCGTTGAACCCGCCCCATAACCCGTCACACGTATCTGCCAGACCATCCTCGTGCATTGCACCGGTTGTGCAGATCAGAACTGCGACGACAAGCCCGGCACACGCTAAGGCCGGCAGGTTTGCAGCCATCGCGACCCATCCGATAACGCAGGCCACCCCGCCAACAACCAGACCCGCCAGAGGGAAAGCCCAAGCGGCCTGTGCCTGTCTTGCAAAGACCGCGTCCGGTAGGCGTGGCAAGGGCAGGCGAGTCAGCAGGACCAAAGCCAGAGGCACATCCCACGGGGAAAAGGGTCTGGTGTCGTTTTTGTGCACTCCTGCGCCTTTCGGGGTCTTGTTGCTCTGAACGCTTCGGTTAAACACACAGAACCACTCGGATGCAATGAGGCTTTGGATGCTGCCCGAACTGAATGATTTGAATGCTTTCCGCGACGCGCTGACCAGCGCTCCGGGTCCTGATGACGAGGCTGCGCATGGTGCTGCCGAACGTAACGGGCAACTGACAAAACCGCCGGGTGCCCTGGGGCGTCTTGAAGACCTGGCGATCTGGTACGCGGGGTGGCGTGGGACCCCGCGCCCGGAAATTACCGCGCCACAGGTGATCGTGTTTGCCGGAAATCATGGGGTTACGGCGCAGGGGGTTTCGGCCTTCCCGCCGGAGGTCACTGTGCAGATGGTGATGAATTTTCAGCATGGCGGCGCCGCGATCAACCAGTTGGCAAAGGCCGCAGGTGCGAAAATGGATGTGCACGCGCTGAACCTGGACCAGCCGACCGCAGATTTCACCCAAGGCCCGGCAATGACCGAACAGGAGTTTCTGCAAGCTCTGCGAAGCGGTTGGGCAGCGGTCGATCCACAGGCCGATCTGCTTGTGGTGGGTGAGATGGGCATTGGCAACACAACCCCTGCGGCCGCGATCGCCTGCGCACTTTTTGGGGGCGATGCCGCCGACTGGACGGGACGCGGGACGGGTGTTGATGACGCTGGGTTGGCCAACAAGACCCGGGTCGTCGCCGAAGGCGTGGCGCGTCACGGCGGTGCGGACGGGCTGGAGACCCTGCGGTGCCTTGGAGGGCGTGAAATTGCGGCGATGGCGGGCGCGATCGCGGCGGCGCGTGTGTTAAGCATCCCGGTCATTCTGGACGGCTTTATCTGCTCCTCTGCTGCTGCCTGTTTGGCGGATATTTCGACCGGAGCCTTGGACCATACGGTCGCTGGGCACCTGAGCTCGGAAGGGGCCCATGGCGCTGTGCTTGCCAAGCTGGGCAAAGAGCCGTTGCTCGATCTGGGCCTGAGACTGGGCGAAGGATCCGGCGGAGCGTTGGCGATCAACATCCTCAAAAGCGCCGTGGCCTGCCATTCGGGAATGGCCACCTTTGCCGAGGCGGGTGTGTCTGACGGCTGATAAAGCCTCCTGATCGGGGCAGATGCTCGGGTCAGGCCGATTTCTTGGCGTGTTCCTCGGCCAGTTCCAGCAGTGCGGTTTCCAGATCCTTTTCAAGCTTCTGGGCCCGCTCGATATATTTCTTGTTCTCTGCCGTTGGCATGCCGGGAATCCACAATTCCGCCAGATCGCGCACCGATGCCCGGTCGTGATGATAGAAGGTCTGCTCGGCCTGCGCGGCCTCGTATTCGCTGAGACCAATATTCTCCAGAACATAGCGCCCGGCCCGCAGAGAGCTGTCAAACATCTCGCGCACAATGTCGCTCGCCCCGGCCTGATAGAGCTCGTAGACATGGGTCCGGTCATGCGCACGCGCAATAATATGCAGATCCGGGCGCTGACGCCGTGCAAAGCCAACCAGCCGGGTGACCTGTTTGCGGTCATCCATCGCCGCCACCAGAACAGAGGCTTTTTCCAATCCCGCGGCCCGCAGCAATTCGGGCCGTGTCGGGTCACCCAGAAACCCTTTGACGCCAAAACGGCGCATCAACTGGATCGTTTCGATGTCATGATCCAGAACAATCGTCTTGAACCCGCTGGCCCGAACCAGCCGGTTGACGATCTGACCGAACCGCCCGATCCCTGCGATGATGACGGGTCCTTTTTCGTCGATCTCGTCCGGCTCGAATTCCAGCGCCGCATCGCCGATTTTTCGGGACAACACGTCATAGATGATGAACAGCAGCGGCGTGATCAGCATCGTCAACGCGATGATCATCAGCAATTTCTGGGACAGGTCGGGTGGGATGACGTTCTGTTGCGTGGAAAAGGCCAGCAAGACAAAGCCAAACTCGCCGGCCTGTGCCAGACCGAGTGTGAACAACCAGTGATCCCGCCCGCGCAGTTTAAAGGCCTTGCCAACAAGGAACAGGATGACGCCCTTTGCAACGATCACCAGTAAGGCGAGGCCGATCAGGTCCAGCGGATCGTTGAAGAAATACCCCACATCAATCCCGGCCCCGACGGTGATGAAGAAGAGACCGAGGAACAGGCCTTTGAACGGCTCCAGATCGCTTTCCATCTCATGCCGGAACTCCGAACTGGCCAGAACCACGCCGGCCAGAAAGGCACCAAGGGCCGGGGACAGGCCCACCAAAGTCATCAAGAACGATATCCCGACCACGATCATCAGGGCCAATGCCGTGTACATTTCCCGCAAACGGCTGGCGTGGATAAACCGGAACAAAGGCCGGGTCAGGTAGATACCGGCCAAAATCACAAAGGCCACGGCGCCGATGGTGACCAGCGTGACAGCCCAGCCCGGCAACCCTTCGACCAGCGACAGGCTGTGATGGCCCGCTCCGTGCAGATCGTCCGCGCCGCGGTCTATCGATCCGTCATTCTCGATATGCGGCATGGCGGGCAGTGCCAGCAGGGGCAGCATCGCCAGAATGGGAATGACCGCGATATCCTGCGTCAACAGCACCGAGAACGTGGCGCGCCCGCCATTGGTTTGCATCAACCCTTTCTCTGACAGGGTTTGCAGCACGATGGCTGTCGAAGACAAGGACAACGTCAATCCAACCGCCAAGGCGACCGACCAGGGATGGTTCGCATAGATAGCGACCCCTGCGATCACGGCGGTAGACAATAAAACTTGCAGGCCCCCGAGCCCCAGCAACCTGTCCCGCATGTCCCACAGGGCGCGCGGTTCCAGTTCCAGACCGATGAGGAACAGCATCATCACAACACCGAATTCGGCCACATGCTGCAGGTCTTCGGTTTCTGCGCCGACCAGTCCCAGGATCGGACCGATGATGATCCCGGCCGCCAGATATCCCAGAACCGATCCCAGTCCCAGGCGCGCCGACAGGGGCACGGCAATCACTGCCGCTGCCAGGTATATCGAAGCCTGATATAGGAAATCGTCCATGTTTATCCTCTTGTCCCGCTCAGGTCGGCAGGGGTGCGTCGCGTTTGAGTTGATCCATCACGATCTGGCTTTGAACCCGTGCCACTGCAGGATGCGGCAGGATAACCTGATGAAGCAAGCGATTGAGCGCGGAAAGATCGTCGCAATAGACATGCAGCAGGTAATCTGCCTCTCCTGTCATCGTCCAGGCGCTGGTGATCTCGGGTCTTGTGTCGACCATACGCGCGAAACTTGCTGATTGTTCGGGGCCATGGGTGCCCAGGTGCACCTGAATGAAGCCCTGCACCTGCAATCCCAGCTTCAATGGGTCCAGCCGGGCGGTATAGCCGGTGATGTAGCCTTCGGCCTCCAGTCTTTGTCGGCGACGGCCCGCCTGGCTGGCGGACAGGTTCAGCACGTCGCCCAGCTGTTGTGCGGTCAGATGCGCATCGCGCTGTAGGGCTGCAAGCAATCCGATATCAGTCCGATCAAGCATGCGCGGCGTTTCCTCATTTTTTCGCCATATGATGCGAAATTTACGCGTTCTTTATCAGTTTACACGAAAACAATGCGCAGAAACAGCGCCTCGAAAGGCATATTTTTGAATCAGCAAAGAAATTCCTGTTTTTGAGGAGACGCGCCATGGGTCCTTTCCCCCACAACGCCCCGAAATCTGTCATCAGCAAAGACAACCCGGCTGGCACGGACGGGTTCGAGTTTGTCGAGTTCGCCCATCCCGAGCCGCAGGAGTTGCGCGACCTGTTCGCAAAGATGGGCTTTGACCTTGTTGCGCGCCACAAGACCAAGCCGGCGGTCGAACTCTGGCAGCAGGGTGACGTCACCTACATTCTGAATGCCGACCCAGAAAGCTTTGCCGCAAAATTCGTCGAAGAGCACGGGCCATGTGCCCCGGCAATGGGCTGGCGGGTCGTGGATGCGAAACAGGCCTATGAGCACGCTATCTCAAAGGGCGCCGAACCTTATGACGCCGCAGACAAGACGATGGATGTTCCGGCGATCAAGGGCATCGGTGGCTCTCTGCTGTACTTCATCGACCAGTACTATGATACGTCGCCCTACAATCAGGAATTTGAGTGGATCAGGCAGTCCAAGCCGCGCGGCGACGGGTTCTACTATCTCGATCACCTGACCCACAATGTCTACAAGGGCAACATGGACAAATGGTTCAGGTTTTATGGCGACCTGTTCAACTTCCGGGAAATCCGGTTCTTTGACATCCAGGGCAAATTCACCGGGTTGTACAGCCGCGCGCTGACCTCTCCCTGTGGTCGGATTCGCATTCCGATCAACGAAGATCGCGGCGAAACAGGCCAGATCGTTTCTTACCTCAAGAAGTACAAGGGCGAGGGCATTCAGCACATCGCTGTCGGCAGCGAGGATATCTATGCCTCGACCGACGCGATTGCCGAAAAAGGGCTGAAATTCATGCCGGGGCCGAACGAGGCCTATTACGACATGTCGACGACCCGGGTGACTGACCATGCAGAGCCGCTGGACCGGATGATGAAGCACGGCATTCTGATCGATGGCGAAGGTGTCGTGGATGGCGGCGAAACAAGGATCTTGCTGCAGATCTTCTCGAAAACCGTGATTGGCCCGATCTTCTTTGAATTCATTCAGCGCAAGGGCGACGATGGGTTTGGGGAAGGAAACTTTCAGGCCCTGTTTGAATCCATCGAACGCGAACAGATCGAAAGCGGCGAAATTTCAGCAGCCTGACGGCGTTTCACTTTTTAGTCCGGCGCGCCCAATACCAGCCAGGTCCATGTGACCCCCGCGCGCCGGTTGTGATCTTGAAGGGAGTCCGCCTTCAACATCCGCAGAATTCGAAGGCCTTCACGTTCCGCGCGCTGCATCAGATCCTCGGCGGAAATGGGGAATCCGGGCCGGTCGGCGGGGCTGGGCCCATGTCGCAGTGACACGATCATCCGCCCACCTGTTCCAAGCAACGACGACATTGTAGCGATCGCCTGCTCCTGATCCTTGGGAGGCAGGTGATGCAACACGCCTATGACCAGTACCGCATCAAAAGCCCAGACGTCCGGGCGGAGGGTCGCCAGTTCTGGTAGCCGGTCATCCTTCCATGTAATTCTGTTTGACCGGTGCCGTTGCCGTGCATGGTGCCGAAAGGCCGCTGCAGGCTCGACCGCAGTGACGATGCACCCTCGGGCAGCGAGCCAAGAGGCGGTCACACCAGATCCGGCGCCAACATCCAATACAGTTTGGCTAAAGGTGGGCAGGTCGCCCATCACCGGGGCAAGAATACTGGCAGGATCCAACCCATCATATAGCGGGATGAGCTCCGGCGCGGCCGTGTCATATGCCGAAATGACACGTTGTACGCTGTCCACAGTGTCAGCCACGCGGCATCTTCAAGGTCAGGTTCCGCCCGCGTTTTTCGTACCGCAATTCGCTTTCGCTGATGGCGATGACCCGACCGCCGTCGATCCTGTCCCCGACCTTGAGCTTCTTGTACCGTCCGCTGGGTAGCCGGACCAGCGCCCGCCGGTTGGCCGGTGTGCCATAGACGCCAATCAGGTTCAGCCTGCGCAGATTGATGGCATTGTCTATCGTGGCCTGACGCGCGACGGATGCGCTGGACGGGATCTTGGGCGCGACCGCCTTGGCCTGGAATGAGCCTGCCTCGTCGCTGGTCTGATCCACGGCCGCTGTCGACCCCAGATTAGCGGTGCTGGCACTGGCCACGCGTGCGGCGGCGGCTGCGGCTGCCAACCCGGCTGGACGGACCTTGGGGCGCGGGACCCGCACAACGGCCAATGCGGTTGGTGTTTCGTCGATCTGCGGACTCGCCTGCAGAGACTCGGGGCGCAGCTTTGGTCGCAGAATCGATAGCTCTTCCAGTGACCGACCGCCCAGTTGCTGGCGTTCGAATTGTTCAATCAGGTTTTCCGGACGCGGGCGTGGGCGTAGTTGGGCAAGCCTCTGATTGTCCTCTTCTTCGATCACCGGTGCTTCTTCAAAACGTACCGGCGCTTCGGGTGGAACCGAGGGTGGTGGACCCAGGAATACCAGAACGCCATCGGGGTTCAGAGCGCCCTCTGGCGTGGGCGTCACCAGGCCGCGTTCATCCAGATCAAAACCGGCACCGGCATCGCCGGGGGACGCGGGTTGTACGAAAGGCGGATCGGTTTCGAAACTGGCAACCGGGGGCAGGGCGACTGCATCAGTCGACAGATCGAATCTGTCTATGGAGGCCAAATACTGGTCTTCGGGCTCTGCCGGAACCGGCGCATCCGGGGTGATTGGGGGCGTGACGCTTAATCCTGCGACGGCTTCTATATCTTCCAGAGCCTCAGACTCGCGGGCGACCTGCTCAACCGGTGTGGGCGGAACCTGCAAAGCCTCCAGAATGGCGGCGTCGGTCGGAGTGAGCTCAGGCTGATCTTCATCCGGTGTCTGGGTGGTGTCCTCAGACGGGGTCTCAAGGGGATTTTCGTTGGCTGCGAGGGCTGGTTCAGCTTCTTCCGCTTCCTCAAGACCGGCAACCTGGGTGTCAGGTCCCGGCTGCTGAACGTGGGGCGGGGCCGGTTCGATGTCGGCGATGTCCGGCTCAGGGCCAAGGACCGACCAAACCGCGATGGCCAGGCCGATACACACCACCGCCGCAACGGCTGGTATCGCATAGCGCTTGGCGCCGTGCAGCGGTGGGCGTTCGCTTGCTGCTCCGGGGATGGTCAGAGGCACCGGTGATCGGAACGCATCGGGTGCGGCGGTGTCTGCAATGGCGTGGACAGCCGGACCGGTTGTCTGTGTGTCTTCACGGGTGTCTGATTCTTCCGAGGCGTTCGGTTCGCTCGGAGTGTCAGGCACGTCCGGAATGGCGGAGATGTCCGGAATGTCAGGCTCTTCGCGGGTACCAGGCTCTTCCGGAATGTCCGGTTCGTCCGACGCGGTAACCTCGCCCGGTGCGATCTCATCGGCAGCAGGGGCGGAGGAGGGTGAAACGGACAGGGGTGGAGCGGCCAGATCAAATCCCGGTTCCCGCGGAAATTCCTGTGCTCTGGCATCCGCACTGAACAAAACCGGGATAAAGCCGTATTGCGTGGCAAAATCCCGCGCCTCTTGCAGCGTTTCGCGCGCGACTGCTGCGATACAGGTGTCGGACCCAAGGGTGCTGGTATCAAATGTCAGTTCGGACACATCATAAGGCGTCGCCTGTGACAGAGCATCATAAATCTTCTGATCCCGCTCATCAGCGCTCAACCCCTCGGTCCGAACCGACAGATAGCGGATCTGATCCGGTGGCAGGATCACCTTGCAACTCAGGTCGTTTTCAAGCGCAAACCCTTTTTCCTGCAGCGCTTTGATCTGTGTCTCAAGGTCGGGCGCATCCAGAGAAACCGTACCAATGCTGAACCAGTCGCCATCCGAATGATGGTCCAGGGAAATTCCTGTATCAGAAAAAGACAGCGCAAATGCGGGTTTCATAATCCCGAGGAACCATACTTGTCAGCATCAATGCAAACGACTTCGCGTCTGCAGACCGACATTAAAGCAGGAACCCGCCGAGGGAAAGAAAAAGGCAAACTCTCCCCTTGCCGATCCATGTCCTGGCGACCCATGTTGAAACCAAGCAATTTGGAGGGATCACCTTGAAGACGTTTGCTTTTTTAGCTGCAATCATGGCCGCAACGGTGGCTGGAATGGCCCATGCGGAAGAACGTCGCATCACCGTCGACGCGACCGGAACGGTGCAGGTTGCACCGGATATGGCAACAATCACCTTGGGCGTGACGAATGAGGACACGGAAGCGTCGGCCGCAATGCAGGCCACGTCGGATGCTGTTTCGCAGGTTTTGGCGAGGCTTGATGAGATGGGCATCGAAGACCGGGATGTTCAGACCCGCGATCTGTCGCTGTCGCCTGTCTGGTCGGGCCGTACCGGTCAGGTCGGCGACAAGCCCGAGATCACTGGCTTTGTTGCTTCGAACCGCGTTTTTGTGCGGGTGCGCGATCTGGCCAAGCTCGGCCAGATCATGGATGCGGTCATTCAGGACGGTGCCAATGATTTCGGCGGGCTGAGCTTTGGCGTTCAGGATCCGAAACCCGTTGAAGCCGAGGCACGGGACAAAGCAGTCGCCGAGGCAATGGCCAAGGCCGCGCAACTGGCGCAGGCCGCTGAGGTCACCCTTGGGCCGGTGCAATCGATCACGGAACATGGCGGTGGCGTGCGTCCCATGGCGCAAATGCGCGAAATGGCGATGGCGGACGCGGGCGGCGTGCCGGTGGCAGGCGGCGAAATAGCGGTCTCCATCAATGTGTCGATGGACTTCGCGATTTCCGAATAGTCTCAGGTGTCTATGCGGGCCATCAATGGTTGCCGTTGCTGGCCCGTCGCGTCGAAGTTGTCGGGCGACAGCCATGCCTCGAATGCATCGCGAATGCGCGGCCAGTCCTTGTCGATAATCGCAAACCAAGCCGTATCCCGATTGCGCCCTTTGTAGTGGGTGGCCTGACGAAAAATGCCTTCGTAAGTGAACCCCAACCGCTCGGCCGCACGACGCGACGATGCGTTCAGCGCATCACATTTCCATTCATAGCGGCGATAGCCGAGTTCATCGAACACCCGGCGCATCATCAGATACATGACTTCCGTGGATTGCGGCTTGCGCTGCAGGAGCGGCGAGAAATGGATATGTCCAACCTCGATCGCTCCCGCTGCGGGTTCGATCCTGAGGAATGAGGCCATTCCGACAGGTACCTCATCCGTGTCCAGAACCGTATGAAACATGGGATCAGCATCCATACAGTTTGCCCGCGCCCACGCGACAAAGTCATGTTCGCGGTCAAACGGCCCATAGGGCAGGTACGTCCAGTTCCGCCCGTCGGCATCTTTGGCAAATGCCCGGAACAGGCCGGGCGCATGGCGGTTGACGTCCAGCGGCACGACCGAACAGAACCGACCCTCCATCGGGGTGTAGGGCGGTGCCGGGCGCGGAAAGTCGCCCGCAACCGGCAGCCCGATTGGCTGGCCAAGGTCGTTTGTGTCGTGCCCGCCCATTGTCAGGCGCTGGCTTTGCTGAGCGCCTGGTCGAGATCGGCAATCAAGTCGTTTGCGTCCTCGATGCCGATGGACACGCGGACCACGTTTTGTCCGGCGCCCGCAGCCTCTTGCTGTTCCGGTGTCAGCTGCCGGTGGGTGGTCGAGGCCGAGTGGATGATCAAGGACCGCGCGTCGCCCAGATTGGCGACGTGGCTAAAGATTTCCAGCGCGTTGACCAGTTTGATACAAGCATCGTACCCGCCCTTGACCGCAAAGGTGAACAGCGCACCCGCACCCTTGGGATAGTGGGCTTTGACCCGATCATGATAGGGCGATGAGGGCAGGCCCGCATAAGTGACGTATTCCACGCGGTCGTCGGCTTCGAGCCATGCGGCAACCTTTTGCGCGTTCTCAACATGGCGTTCCATCCGCAGCGACAGCGTCTCGATCCCCATCAGCGTGTAATGCGCGGCCTGCGGGTTCATCGTCATGCCCAGATCGCGCAGTCCGATGGCGATGCCATGGAAGGTGAAGGCCAGCGGCCCGAAGGTCTCGTGAAACTTCAACCCGTGATAGGCCGGTTCCGGTTCGCTCAGCGACGGGAACTTGTCATTCGCCGACCAGTCGAATTTGCCCGAATCCACGATGCAGCCCCCGGTGACAGTGCCATTGCCGGTCAGGTACTTGGTGGTCGAATGCACCACCAGCGTCGCGCCGTGTTCGATGGGGCGGCACAGGTACGGCGTGGCCGAGGTGTTGTCGACGATCAAAGGTATGCCCGCTGCGTCTGCCACGTCGGCCAGCGCCCGAATGTCGGTGACATATCCGCCGGGATTGGCGATGGATTCGCAGAACACCGCGCGGGTGTTGTCGTCGATGGCCGCTTTGACCGCATCCAGATCATCGGTGTCCACAAACGTGGCCGACCAGCCAAAGCGTTTGATGGTCTGGCTGAATTGCGTGACCGTCCCGCCATAGAGCCGGGTCGATGCCACGACATTGCAGCCCGGACCCATCAGCGGGAACAGCGCCATGATCTGCGCTGCGTGTCCCGAGGAACAGCAAACCGCGCCCACGCCACCTTCGAGGGTCGCGACCCGCTCCTGCAGCACTGCAACCGTCGGGTTGGTCAGACGGGAATAGATGAAACCGACCTCTTGCAGGTTGAACAGGGCTGCAGCGTGATCCGCGTCCCGAAACACATAGGCGGTTGTCTGATAGATCGGTGTCTGGCGCGCGCCGGTGGCCGGGTCGGGGCGTGCGCCCGCGTGAATTTGCAGCGTGTCAAAACCGTAGGTGGGGCCGTCAGACATCTTGAATATCTCCCGTTGGATTGTGTGTTGGCGAATCTGTAGGACATTGCCCGGCTGGGCACAACGATCCTGTCAGCGCAGCCACAGACCTTTGCTTTTGATCGTTTTACGGATGACCTGTTCGCGCTGCGGCAGGTTGTCCTGATCGAACAGGTCCCGGATTTTTGCGCCCTTGCCCTGAATGACCAGCTTTTTCAGCGGTTCGTAGTTCTTGAGAACCTTCTTGACCCGGTTTGGTGCACTGACGGTTTCGAGAACGTCGATCACATGGTCGCTTTCGCGCGCATAGAGCAATGGAAACAGGCGATAGTGGCAACTGACCGAACCGTCGAGCAATCCGCTGGGCAGCGCGTCCCGACCGCCGCCGAACGCGTGAATGACCAGCGGAAGGGCGACCTGGTCCAGCCAGGGATCGAGGTTCTGCCCAGTCAGTTCGGGGATATCCTCGTCGCGCATCGTCCGGGCATAACTCAGAAACCGCTCGCCGAATTGGCGGGGGCATTTGTAGAAGAAATAGCCTGCGTTGAAATACAGGTAGCGGCGCCAGTAATTCTGCGGCTGACTGGTGTCCAAAGAGCTTTCGAAATCCAGCCCAAAGCGCTGATAGAGCGCGCGCCAGATGCCATCGAAACCGGGCCCGTACAGCGTTGGTTTCGGCCAGGTGCCTTCAACCTTCAAGGACGCGCCGGGGCGGTCAAAGTCAAATGGCACATCGGTCAGTTCACCGGTGATCAATGTGTCGGTGTCGAAGAACACAAACGGCTCACCTTCGGGCATGGCCAGAAGGGCTTCGATCTTGTTGCCGTGGGGATAGCTTTCACCAAACACGGCAGAATCAAAGGGCAGGATTTCCGCCCCCAGTTGACCCAGTGCTTTCAGCACCTCTTCATTTTGAAGACTTGGATTTTGTGCCCAACGGGGTCCGGGGTTCGGTGTCGCAACAAACAGCCTGCCGTCGAAATTGGGTGAGGACTGGCGCAGCGACGCGGCAAACAGCACAGCCTCGTATTGCAGACGATTGTTCTGCCCGATGATGAGGATGTTGAACTTGCCGGAGGGTGCCTGCATCTTTGCCTGTTCCTGTCGGGCGCTTGTGCCTTGCGCCCCTGTCCCGGGATTACAGCAAGCCGCGCACAGCGTCAAAAGCCGGATGTGGTGCATGGTTGGAATTTTGCACAAGTCACCCCATTCTTAAATCTGCAAATGTTCAGGAGTGTGATCATGCGGATCAATGCAGACTTCACCAAACGTGCGGCGGTTCATTTCGACCAGACCGATTGGGTCGCGTCCCCGGCGACCGGCGTCGAGCGCAAGATGCTGGACCGGATCGGGGAGGAGGTTGCCCGGGCCACGACCATCGTGCGCTTTGCCCCGGGCAGCGCCTTTGACGCGCATACCCATGATGGCGGCGAAGAGTATCTGGTGCTCGACGGGGTCTTTCAGGATGAAACCGGTGATTTTCCGGTCGGCAGTTACGTCCGCAACCCGCCGACATCCTCGCACACCCCATCCGCCGCAGATGGCGCGACGATCCTGGTCAAGCTGCATCAGTTCGATCCGCAGGACAGAACCGAGATCCGCCGGTCGATCACGGGCGAGGCCAACCTGCAATTGTTCAAGGACGATCACGAAGACGTGCGGGTCCGGAACTGGTCAGCGGGGGAGACCGTGAATCTGGATGCGCACGAAGGTCTGGAGGTGTTCGTTCTTGAAGGCAGTTTCTCGGAAGGGGACGAAGAGTTCTCGACCTGGGACTGGCTGCGTCTGCCACCCGGAACGCAGTCACAGGCTCAGGTTGGGAAGGGCGGGGCGCGTGTTTGGATCAAGTCCGGTCATCTGACACCGATGCTGTGACCCCAAAACTGCCGTAAAAACAGTCAAATTTTGGCCAAATCCAGGTGAAAAGCCCGGATTTTTCATTTTTTGACCATTTGGCAAATTTTACCAATTGATAAAAAATCAGATTGTGGCAATCTGGATGGCATAACAAACATATCTACAGGGAGTAGAGTGATGGCAAAGGGCCAGATGGCACCCGGCATAGTCGCCGGGCGGCTTTCCAGCGATGAACTGACCACGAATTTTGCCGATCTGCATCCGCCTCTGGCCCCGCACGAGGCGGCGGTTGCGGCAGATCGATGCTACTTCTGCTATGACGCGCCATGCATCACGGCCTGTCCAACGGAAATCGATATTCCGCTGTTCATTCGTCAGATTCAGGCGGGCCAGCCGCAGGCCGCCGGACGCACCATTCTGGAGCAGAACATTCTGGGCGGCATGTGCGCCCGCGTGTGTCCGACCGAGACCCTGTGCGAAGAGGCCTGCGTGCGCGAAGCCGCCGAAGGCAAGCCGGTCGAGATCGGGCGTCTGCAACGGTTTGCCACCGATGACCTGATGGCATCCGGCGCGCATCCTTTCGAACGCGCCGCCGTTACCGGAAAGACCGTTGCGGTGGTTGGGGCAGGGCCAGCGGGTCTGGCCTGTGCGCATCGGTTGGCGATGCTGGGTCATGATGTCGTGATCCACGAAACCAAGCCCAAGCCGGGCGGTCTGAATGAATACGGTATCGCGGCCTACAAATCGACGAACGACTTTGCGCAGGCCGAAGTCGACTGGCTGCTGAAGATCGGCGGGATCGCAATTGAAACTGGCTCGATTCTGGGAGAGACGATTTCTCTGGACGGATTGAGCGGGAACTACGACGCTGTGTTCCTGTCCATCGGTCTGGCCGGGGTAAACGCCTTGCGCGCAGATGGTGCCGAAAAAGACGGCGTGCGATACGCGGTCGATTTCATCTCGGACGTCCGGCAGGCCTCTGACCTTGCGAATTTACCGGTTGGACGAAACGTGGTGGTGATCGGCGGCGGCATGACCGCCGTGGACGCGGCCGTGAAGTCCAAACTGCTGGGGGCGGAACATGTGACGATTGCCTATCGGCGCGGTCGCGATGCGATGGGGGCCAGCCGGTACGAACAGGACCTCGCCGCGTCTCACGGTGTTCGGATCATGTGCAACGTCCAACCGGTTGCTGTCCATGGAAACGGTGCGGCGTCGGAGATTGAGCTGGAATACACAACCAGTCTGAATGGCCGTTTGAGCGGCACAGGTGAAACGATCCGTCTGCCGGCAGATCAGGTTCTTAAGGCCATCGGTCAGACACTGGAAGGTGCGCCGGAGGGACTGAAGCTGGATGGAAACAAAATCGCCGTCAGCGGTGCGGGACGCACCTCGATGGCCGGTGTCTGGGCTGGCGGAGACTGCGCCGCAGGTGGGGAAGACCTGACCGTCACCGCGGTTGCCGAGGGGCGGGATGCGGCGATGGACATCCACGCGACGCTTGTTTCGTGATAGGGTGAGACCGTCAACTCTCCCTGTTCGCTGAGGTATCCTCATGTCCCAGATCGAAAACGCAGTTGCAGAACATTACACGACAGGTGCCCTGACACAGCGGGTGCGCGATGCCCTGATCGCCACTGGCGTTGACCCGGATGCGGCCACGGTTGCTGACCTCAAGGCCGGAGACGAATTCCACACGGGCGGGGTCGCCGCGACGGACAACCTGTTTGCCCAACTGGCCCCAACCCATGCGACACGGGTTCTGGATGTCGGGTGCGGCATAGGCGGGACGTCCCGGTACATCGTGGATCGTTATGACTCGACCGTAACCGGCGTCGACCTGACACCTGAATTTGTCGAGACGGCAACCGCACTCAGTGACATCGTCGGCCTGTCGGACAAGCTGACCTTTCTGGTCGGCAGCGCGTTGGACCTGCCGGTTGCGGATGCGTCCTTTGACCTGGCGGTGATGCTGCATGTCGGGATGAACATCGAAGACAAGGCGGGGTTGTTTGGCGAAGTGTCGCGCACGCTGTCCACAGGCGGAACATTCGCCCTCTTTGACGTGATGGAGGGCGAAGTCGCGGAACCGCTGGCCTTCCCGCTGCCTTGGTCGACACATCCAGAGACGTCCTTTGTGGATGCACCCGAGACGTACAAGAACGCGGCGCAGGCCGCGGGTCTGGGCCTGATTGCGGAAAATGATCGGACCGGCTTCGCGATTGCGTTTTTTGAAGAGGTGTTTGCGCGCACCGCCGAAAGCGGTCCGCCTCCGCTCGGCATTCATTTGATGATGGGCGAAACGGCACCCGAGAAATTCAAGAACTACGTCACAAACCTCGAGGCCGGGCGCATTCGCCCGACCGAAATGATATTCACGAAATCCGGCTGAGCCGGGAAGGAGACCCCATGGCGAACCTGACAACCGACTTTCTGGGAATTTCCAGCCCCAACCCGTACTGGCTGGCATCGGCGCCACCGACCGACAAGGAATACAACGTGCGCCGCGCGTTCGAAGCGGGATGGGGTGGCGTCGTCTGGAAAACAATCGGATCCGAGGGGCCGCCCGTCGTCAACGTCAACGGCCCGCGTTACGGGGCTATTTACGGTGCAGATCGTCGGCTGCTGGGTCTGAACAATATCGAACTGATCACCGACCGGCCATTGGAAGTGAACCTTGAGGAAATGGCGCGGGTCAAGGCGGACTACCCGGACCGCGCGCTGATCGCCTCGATCATGGTGCCGTGCGAAGAAGAAGCGTGGAAAGCCATCCTGCCGCGCGTCGAAGAAACCGGTGCGGACGGGATCGAACTGAACTTCGGCTGCCCGCACGGGATGAGCGAGCGCGGCATGGGCTCGGCGGTCGGGCAGGTGCCCGAATATATCGAAATGGTCACCCGCTGGTGCAAGATGTACTATGACCGCCCGGTGATCGTGAAACTGACGCCGAATATCACCGACATCCGCAAACCGGCCGAAGCGGCGCGGAATGGCGGCGCGGATGCGGTCTCTTTGATCAACACCATCAACTCGATCACCAGTGTCAACCTGGACACGTTCAGCCCCGAGCCTTCGATTGACGGCAAGGGCAGCCACGGTGGTTATTGCGGCCCGGCGGTGAAGCCCATTGCCTTGTCGATGGTGTCCGAGATTTCTCGGGCCGAAGCCACCCATGGATTGCCGATTTCCGGCATCGGCGGCGTGACCACATGGCGCGATGCGGCAGAGTTCATATCGCTGGGTTGCGGAAACGTTCAGGTATGTACGGCGGCCATGACCTATGGCTTCAAGATCATCGATGAACTGACCGCAGGACTGTCCGAATGGATGGATGAAAAAGGCTATTCAAACGTGTCAGAGGTCGTTGGCCGTGCGGTGCCGAACGTGACCGACTGGCAGTATTTGAACCTGAATTACGTCGCGAAGGCCAAGATCGATCAGGATCAGTGCATCAAGTGTGGCCGATGCTACGCGGCCTGCGAAGATACCAGCCATCAGGCAATCTCGATGTCACCCGACCGCGTGTTCGAAGTGATCGACGAGGAATGTGTGGCCTGCAATCTCTGCGTGGATGTGTGCCCGGTTGAAGGATGTATTTCGATGGAGCCGATGGAAGCGGGTGAAGTTGACCCGCGCACAGGCAACGTGGTGGAGAAAGAATATGCCAACTGGACAACGCACCCGAACAACCCGATGGCCAAGGCCGCCGAGTAAGAAACACCCCGTGAACTTAAAAAGGGCTGCGTGGCAGCCCTTTTTCTATGGCGCTAGCAGCTTTCGATACAGAGTATCAATAAATGGCTCGGCCCCTTCAAACGGGTCTTCGTCCCCAAGAATGGCACGCACCTGCACATCGAAATCCGCGTAGTGCTGTGTCAACGCCCAGATCGAAAAAATCAGATGGTAGGGATGAAGCCGGGCGATCTTGCCCTCGTCCATCCAGCGCGTCAGGATTTTCGTTTTGTCATCAACCAAGGCCTTCAGGTCGTTTGACAACGCGTCATGAATCCGCGGTGCACCCTGTACCAACTCATTGGCAAACAGTCGGCTTTCGCGCGGCAATTCCCGGCTCATCTGTAGCTTGCGATGAATGTAGGACGGGATCTCCTCCATCGGATCACCGTCCTCGTCAAGGTCGTGCAAAGGGGCAAGCCACGTCTCCAGCAGCCCTGAGAGAAGGGCGGTGTGGATCGCCTCTTTCGAGGGAAAATAATACAGCAGGTTCGGTTTGCTCAGGCCGGCCTCGGCAGCGATCTGATCGACTGTGGCCCCCCGAAACCCATGAGCCGAAAACACGTTCAGCGCAGCCTCGAGAATCGCGGCGCGGTTCTTTTTCTGAATTCGGGTCGGGGCGCGATCCTTGGGCATGTTTCCAGCGTGTCTCTTTTTCCGACAAGCAGGTGCGGAATATGCCGAAAAATCCGGCTTTGCCCTGCAATTTCTTGACTGATGTCGCACCCGTGATAGCGTGAGTTTGACCAGATGGTCAAATCAAGACACCAAAAGCGGGCCAAATCGCAAGCAACGGGGAAAAGAACATGGCAGCTCCAGCGCAAAATCTCAGGATCAATGGGGACAGGCTTTGGGACAGCCTGATGGAGATGGCCAAGATCGGACCCGGCGTTGCGGGTGGCAACAACCGGCAAACCCTGACTGACGAAGATGCCGAAGGGCGCGCCCTGTTTCAGAAATGGTGCGAGGATGCCGGTTGCACGATGGGTCTGGACCAGATGGGCAACATGTTCGCCCGGCGCGAAGGAACCGAGCCCGAGGCACTGCCGGTCTACGTGGGATCGCATCTGGATACGCAACCCACCGGCGGGAAGTATGACGGGGTTCTGGGGGTTCTGGGTGGTCTGGAGATCATCCGAACGCTCAACGATCTGGGGATCAAGACCCGACATCCGATCGTCGCGACCAACTGGACCAACGAAGAGGGCACACGCTATGCCCCGGCGATGCTTTCTTCGGGTGTGTTTGCGGGTATGCACACGCAGGATTGGGCCTATGACCGGGAAGATGCCGAAGGAAAGAAGTTCGGGGACGAACTGAATCGGATCGGCTGGCGCGGCGACGAAGAGGTAGGCGCCCGCAAGATGCATGCGTTTTTTGAACTGCACATCGAACAGGGACCCATTCTGGAAGCTGAAGAGAAGGATATCGGTGTTGTCACCCATGGGCAGGGGCTGAGCTGGACCCAGATCACCATCACCGGCAAGGACGCCCATACCGGTTCGACCCCGATGCCGATGCGCAAGAATGCCGGGCTGGCGATGGCGCGTATTCTGGAGAAAGTGGATGAGATCGCCTGGTCCCATGCACCGCACGCGGTGGGTGCGGCGGGTCATATCGACGTTTATCCGAACTCGCGCAACGTAATCCCCGGGAAGGCGGTGTTTACGGTCGACTTCCGCTCACCCGAACTGGACGTGATCACGGATATGGAAAATCGTCTGCGGGTCGCGGCCGAGGATATCGTTGATGAGATGGGGTTGCAGATCGAGTTCGAAAAAGTTGGCGGTTTTGATCCGGTGAAGTTCGATGACACCTGTGTGGCCGCGGTGCGCAGTGCGGCTGAGCGGTTGGGCTATTCGCATACCGATATCATCTCGGGCGCAGGTCATGATGCCTGCTGGATCAACCGGGTGGCGCCAACCGCCATGGTCATGTGCCCCTGCGTGGACGGGCTGAGCCATAACGAGGCCGAAGAAATCAGCAAGGACTGGGCTGCTGCCGGGGCGGATGTTCTGTTTCACGCGGTTGTCGAAACTGCGGGGATCGTGGAATAGGGGGCTCTGCCCCCGTCGCCCGTTGGGCGATTCCCCCGAGGTATTTTTGGCCAGATGAAGCAAGCGGCGCAGACCGCATGAGGGAGTTCAAAATGAGTACTGTGATCAAGAACGGAACCGTTGTGACCGCCGACCTGACCTATAAGGCGGATGTGTTGGTTGAAGGCGGCGTGATTACCGAGATCGGGCTGGATCTGAAGGGTGATATAGAACTGGATGCAACCGGCTGTTACGTGATGCCGGGTGGGATTGATCCGCATACGCATCTGGAGATGCCGTTTATGGGCACCTATTCCAGTGATGACTTCGAAAGCGGCACGCGGGCTGCCTTGGCTGGCGGGACGACGATGGTGGTCGATTTTGCCCTGCCGAATCCGGGAGAGAGCCTGCTGGACGCTCTGAAACGCTGGGACAACAAGTCGACACGCGCGAATTGCGATTACTCGTTCCACATGGCGGTGACCTGGTGGGGCGAACAGGTTTTTGATGACATCAAGACGGTGATCGAGACGCGCGGCATCAACACCTTCAAGCATTTCATGGCCTATAAGGGCGCGTTGATGGTGAATGACGATGAGTTGTTTGCCTCGTTCAAGCGTCTGGCCGAGCTTGGCGGTGTGGCCATGGTGCATGCCGAAAACGGCGATGTGGTCGCTGAATTGCAGGCCAAGCTGATGGCCGAAGGCAACACCGGGCCCGAGGCGCATGCCTATTCCCGCCCGCCGCAGGTGGAAGGCGAGGCAACCAACCGCGCGATCATGATCGCCGATATGGCCGGTGTGCCGCTTTATGTCGTTCACACCTCTTGCGAGGAAGCCCACGAGGCCATTCGCCGGGCCAAGATGCTGGGCAAACGGGTCTGGGGCGAGCCCTTGATTCAGCACCTGACATTGGATGAAAGCGAGTATTTCCATCACGATTGGGATCATGCTGCACGCCGGGTCATGAGCCCGCCGTTCCGCAACAAGCAACATCAGGACAGCCTGTGGGCCGGTCTGCAATCGGGCTCGCTCAGCGTTGTGGCCACCGACCATTGCGCCTTTACGACCGAGCAGAAAAGGTACGGTGTGGGTGATTTCACCAAGATTCCGAACGGGACGGGCGGGTTGGAAGACCGGATGCCAATGCTGTGGACCCATGGCGTGGGAACCGGGCGTCTGACCCCGAACGAGTTTGTGGCCGTAACTTCAACAAATATCGCCAAGATATTGAATTGCTATCCGAAAAAGGGTGCCATCCTGGTGGGTGCGGATGCCGACATTGTTGTCTGGGACCCGGAGAAAACCAAGACCATCAGCGCCGACAGTCAACAATCTGCCATCGACTACAACGTCTTTGAGGGCAAAGAGGTCAAAGGATTGCCGCGCTTTACGCTCACACGCGGACAGGTTGCGGTTCATGACGGTGACATTCGCACGGAGGAAGGGCATGGCGATTTTATCGCGCGAGAGCCGAACAGCCATGTGAATAAGGCCCTGAGTACCTGGAAGGAGCTGACTGCGCCCCGGCCGGTCGAACGGACAGGAATACCGGCGACGGGGGTATGATCGCGATGGGCCGCCTGTCGGGTGGCCCAAAGCCAAGGTTTTCAAGGCAATGGAATGAATACTGAATCAATGACCCAGCCCGTTATCGAGGCAAGGCAGCTGGATCTTACCTTCCAGACAAATGACGGGCCCATCCACGCGCTCAAAGATGTGAACCTGACGGTTGGCAAAGGCGAATTCGTCAGTTTTATCGGCCCGTCCGGATGCGGTAAAACCACCTTTCTGCGCTGTATTGCGGCGCTCGAAACGCCAACCGGCGGATCATTGACCGTCAATGGTATGACCCCGGACGAGGCACGGCGGAACCGGGCCTACGGGTATGTCTTTCAGGCCGCTGGCCTCTATCCGTGGCGCACCATTGCCAAGAATATCAAGCTGCCGCTTGAGATCATGGGATACGCGGCGACCGAGCAGGAAGAGCGGGTCAGGAAGGTTCTGGAACTCGTTGATCTGGAAGGGTTTGGCGGGAAATTTCCATGGCAGTTGTCCGGTGGGATGCAGCAACGGGCCAGCATCGCACGGGCGCTTGCCTTCGATGCCGATATACTGCTGATGGATGAACCGTTTGGCGCGCTGGACGAGATTGTGCGTGATCACCTGAACGAGCAGCTTTTGGCGCTTTGGGCGCGGACGGAAAAGACCATCGGGTTTGTGACGCATTCCATCCCCGAGGCCGTCTATCTCAGCACAAAGATCGTGGTCATGAGCCCGCGTCCGGGGCGGATCACCGATGTGATCGACAGCCCGTTGCCCAAGGAGAGACCGCTGGATATCCGCGACACGCCGGAGTTCATAGAGGTGGCGCATCGGGTGCGCGAAGGGTTGCGGGCCGGGCACGGAGAGGAGGTCTGATGGCGGCTGACGATCTCAGACGGGCGATGCCGGACGATATTTCGGCCTGTGCACATATCATTGCGACATGGATGTCCAGAACGGACTGGATGCCCGAGGAACTGCCGGAAAACGAACTTGAGGCGCTGATCCGGGAGGCATTCCCGAACCGTGAGATCTGGGTCGCCGGGGATCCGGTGGACTGTTACATGTCGCTGGACCCAAAAGACTGCAAGGTCGGCGCGCTGTACTGTCTGCGGACCGGTGAAGGTATCGGTAAGCAGTTGCTGGATCAGGCAAAAGCCGGACGCGACTACCTGTGGTTGACGGCGCACGAACCAAACAAGGCTGCGCAAAAATTCTACAGACGAGAAGGGTTTGAAGCAACGGGAACGGAGCCTCCGACACCCCCCGAAACCCTGCCGGTCGTTCGGATGGAGTGGCGGGCATGAAGTCGGTACTCGCGGTATTGACTGTGATTGCTGCCATTGTTGCGCTCTGGTACGCGGCCTGCATCCCGATGAACATCAAGGGCGTTCTGACCGAGCAGGAACGTGCCGGGGCCGAAGTGCGGCCGCCGTCGGCCAAAGATCGGCGGGATATGAGCGAGATCGGCCTGACGCTGAGCAACAGTTTTGCCATCCCGGCCACATGGGCGCAGGAACGTCCCCGCCTGCCGGCACCGCATCAGGTGGCCGTGGAGTTGTGGGAGACGACCGTAGAGAAAAAGATCACCTCGAAACGCTCATTGATCTATCACGCCTGGGTCACGCTCAGCGCGACAATGCTGGGGTTTGCGATCGGGACCGGGTTGGGCATTTTGCTGGCTGTCGGCATTGTGCACAGCCGGGTCATGGATCTTTCGGTCATGCCCTGGGCCATCGTCAGCCAGACAATCCCGATTATTGCACTGGCCCCCATGATCATCGTGGTTCTGTATTCGATTGGCATTCAGGGGATTATCCCCAAAGCGATCATCTCGGCTTATCTGAGTTTTTTCCCGGTGGTTGTCGGTATGGTCAAAGGCCTGCGCAGCCCCGATGCGATGCAGCTCGATCTGTTGCGGACATACAGCGCGACCAAGTCCCAGGGATTCTGGAAACTGCGCCTGCCTGCGTCGATGCCGTATCTGTTCACGTCGCTGAAGATCGGCATCGCAGCGTCTCTGGTGGGTGCAATTGTGGGTGAACTGCCGACCGGCGCCGTCGCTGGTCTGGGAGCACGTCTGCTGGCGGGCAGCTACTACGGCCAAACGGTCCAGATCTGGTCCGCGCTGTTCGCGGCGGCCATTCTGGCAGCGTGTCTTGTTGGTCTGCTCGGCCTGATGGAGCGATCAGTGCTGAAACGGATGGGGATGGCGCAATGACGTTGGTGCTGTTTGCATTCGGTCTCTGGTTGCTGGGATGGTGGTTGAACAGCCGCCTGGCCAGCGGGCCGCAATCCGACACGCGCATGGTTCGGTTTCTGGCGCCCTTGATCTTTGGGCTGACCGTGATCGGTATCTGGGAGTTGCTGGTGCGAGGGCTCGAGGTGCCTCTGGTTATCCTTCCCGCACCTTCCGTCATTGCCGTGCGGTTTGCCGACAGCCTGCCGATCCTGTGGGCAGACTTCGTTCAGACCATCATCAAGGGCGCGCTCAGTGGCTATGTCATCGGTTGCGGGGCCGCATTCCTGATGGCAATCGCCGTTGATCGCTGGGACTTTCTGCGCCTCGGGTTGCTGCCGGTCGGCAATTTTGTGGCGGCGCTGCCCATCGTCGGCACGGCCCCAATTCTGGTGATGTGGTTCGGGTTCGACTGGCACTCAAAAGCGGCCGTTGTGGTGGTCATGGTGTTCTTTCCCATGCTGGTGAACACCGTGGCAGGTTTGCGCGAAGCCACGGCCATGCAGCGCGACCTGATGGAAACCTATGCAGCGACCTATTGGCAGAGTTTCCTGAAGCTGCGCCTGCCTGCAGCGATGCCATTCATTTTCAACGGGCTAAAGATTTCTACCACGCTCGCACTGATCGGCGCTATCGTGGCAGAGTTCTTTGGTTCGCCGACCCTGGGCATGGGGTTCCGGATTTCGACCAGCGTTGGGCAATTGTCGCTGGACATGGTCTGGGCCGAAATCGTTGTCGCGGCACTGGCTGGCACAGCGTTTTATGGCCTGGTCGCAATGATCGAAAAGGCGGTGACCTTCTGGCACCCGTCGCAACGCGGATAACACAAAGGGAAGACTTCAACAGATCCCGAAAACGGGGCGCAACTAGCAACTAGGAGAGATGAAGATGAAAAAGCTACTCAGCGGGGCGGTAACCGCCTTCAGCCTGGCCGCCGGATCGGCACTGGCGGCGGATGAGGTGACACTGCAGTTGAAGTGGGTCACGCAGGCGCAGTTCGCAGGTTACTATGTGGCCAAGGACAAGGGGTTTTACGACGAAGAGGGACTGGATGTCACCATCCTGCCCGGCGGTCCGGATATCGCGCCCACGCAGGTGATCGCAGGCGGTGGCGCCGACGTGACGGTCGAGTGGATGCCCGCGGCGCTGGCCGCGCGGGAAAAGGGGTTGCCGCTGGTCAATATCGCGCAGCCCTTCAAAAGCTCGGGCATGATGCTGACCTGCTGGAAGGATGCCGGGATTTCTTCGCCCGAGGACCTCAAGAACCGCACACTGGGTGTCTGGTTCTTTGGTAATGAATTCCCGTTCATGAGCTGGATGAGCCAACTGGGGATCGACACAAGCGGCAAGAGCGAAAACGGGGTGGAGGTGCTTAAGCAAGGCTTCAACGTCGATCCGCTGTTGCAGCGTCAGGCCGATTGCATCAGCACCATGACCTACAACGAATTCTGGCAGGTCATCGATGCGGGTGTAACGCCCGAGGAGTTGGTGACGTTCAAATACGAAGATCAAGGCGTGGCGACGCTGGAAGATGGCCTTTATGTGCTGGAAGAAAACCTGAGCGATGCGGCCTTTACCGACAAGATGGAGCGTTTTGTGCGGGCGTCGATGAAGGGCTGGAAATACGCCGAAGAGAACCCGGATGAAGCAGCCGAGATCGTTCTGGAAAACGACGCAACCGGTGCGCAGACGGAAGAGCATCAAAAGCGGATGATGGGTGAGATCGCCAAGCTGACCGCCGGTTCGAACGGCGCGCTGGACCCGGCGGATTTCGACCGCACCGTGGCCACGCTGCTGGCAGGTGGGTCCGATCCGGTCATCACCAAGCAACCGGATGGGGCGTGGACACATCAGATCACCGATGCGGCTTTGAACTGACCCCAAAGAACGGGTTCAGAGTAAAAACGAGACGGCCCCGTTTGGGGCCGTTTTTTTTGTGCGACGCATCTGTACTTGAGACGCACGCGTCATAGGTTTACGTTGTGAATCAATGCATTTCCTGCGAAATGCCGGAACAAGTGAATAAAATGCAGAGTTTTGCATCAGAATTCAATATGGCTTTCTCTCTGATCCTGAACGGGGATGCAGAGCTGTGGGCGATTGTTGGGCTATCTTTGCAGGTCTCTCTTTTTGCGGTCCTGATTTCCGCGATTATCGGCATGCCATTTGGCGCCGCCCTGGCAGTCGCCCGGTTTCCCGGTCGCCGGGCGTTGATTGTCCTGACCAATGCGCTCATGGGCTTTCCGCCCGTGGTGGTCGGGTTGCTGGTCTATCTCATGCTGTCCCGCTCCGGACCGTTGGGCGTCCTCGAACTGCTTTATACCCCGACCGCCATGATCATTGCGCAGGTGGTTCTGGTCACGCCCATCATTGCGGCGCTGACCCGGCAGGTGGTCGAAATGCTGGCCGAGGAGTATTCCGAACAGCTCAGATCGCTGGGCGTGTCACGGCTGGCGTCTGTTCCGGTGTTGCTGTGGGATGCGCGCCTTGCGCTGGTTACGGCGCTGCTCGCCGGATTCGGACGTGCCATCGCCGAGGTCGGGGCGGTGATCATTGTCGGCGGCAATATCAACCACGTCACCCGCGTGATGACGACGACCATCGCGCTGGAGACATCCAAAGGCAATCTGGCTCTGGCGCTGGCCCTGGGCGCGATCCTGATCGGGATTGCGGTGGCCGTGAACGCCATGGTCAGCACACTGAGCCTGCGGGCCGAACAGGAGGGTTTGCGCCATGCGTGATCTGGTTTCGGGCGGGCCGGGGGTTTTGCAGATAAACGGCCTGCAAATCCGGCGCACAGGCAAGGCGCTGCTGGATGTCCCGACGCTGATGCTGGACGGGCCGGGACCCACCTTGATCCTGGGGCCGAACGGTGCCGGTAAGAGTCTGCTGTTGCGCTGCCTGCACGGCCTGATCGCGCCCGACGCTGGATATGTGGTGCAGGACGGCGTGCCTTTGAATGCCGATCACAAGGCCAGTCAGGCCATGGTGTTTCAGCGGCCTGTGCTGTTGCGCCGGTCGGTGGCGGCCAATCTGGACTTTGTGCTCAAGCGTCAGGGTTTGAATCGCGCCGCACGGAAAGCCCGTATTGCGGAATTGCTGGCCGAGGGGGGCTTGCAGGACAAGGCGCGGCAATCCGCCCGATCGCTGTCCGGCGGAGAGGCGCAGCGCCTCGCCATTCTGCGCGCGCTTGCGCTGATCCCGGACACGCTGTTTCTGGACGAACCCACCAGCGCGCTGGATCCCGGAGCCACGCAGATGATCGAACGCATGGTTCTGCGGGCCTCGGCGCGGGGTGTGCGCATCGTGATGGTCACACATGACATTGGGCAGGCACGAAGACTGGCGGCTGACGTTGTGATGATGCAAGGCGGCAAGATCGTCGAACACGGCGCTGCCAAACAGGTTTTGGATACCCCAAAGAGCGAGGCGTCACGCCGCTATTTGGCGGGTGGGTTGGTAACTTAACACAGCAACAGGAGACTTTGATGATCCGCGGATTTATTCGAACGGCAGTCACGGCGCTTGCCTTGATGGCAGGACCGGTATGGGCGGAAGACCCCTTTATAGTGGTGCAATCCACGACATCGACGCAAAACTCAGGGCTGTTGGATCATATCCTACCGGGGTTCGAGGCGGAATCGGGGATTGATGTGCGCGTCGTTGCGGTTGGCACCGGGCAGGCGATCCGCAACGCGGTCAATGGCGACGGGGATGTCCTGCTGGTTCACGCCAAACCCGCGGAAGAGAAATTCGTGGCCGATGGCTGGGGCGTTGAGCGGAAAGACCTGATGTACAACGACTTTGTGCTGGTCGGCCCGAGCTCCGATCCGGCCAAGGTCAAAGGCGGGGAGGATATTGTGGCGGCTTTGACGGCGGTAGCCGAGGCAGAGGCCCCCTTTGCGTCGCGCGGGGATGACAGCGGAACCCATAAGGCGGAAATGGGTCACTGGGGCACTGCGGGCATCGACCCGACCGCCGCCTCGGGCACGTGGTACCGGGAGACCGGGTCGGGCATGGGCGCGACCCTGAATGTGGCCAGCGGAATGGGCGCCTATGCCCTGACTGACCGCGCGACATGGCTGTCCTTTGGCAATGCGGGCGATCTTGAGATTCTGGTCGAAGGCGACCCGCGCCTATTCAACCAATACGGTGTGATCCTTGTGAACCCGGAAAAACATCCCGGGGTGCGCGCCAAAGCCGGGCAGCGGTTCATCGACTGGCTGACCGGACCGGACGGGCAGGCCGCGATTGAATCCTACCAACTGCATGGACAGCAGGTTTTCTTTCCGAATGCCGGTTAAAACCTGCTGAAACTCTATCCACTGGCGCCGTTGCGATGGACGGCGCCGAGGGCCGAGAGGTCATAGCCCCCAAGCTCAGCGGCGCGTTCGGCGAACCGCTTCGATTGCAGAAACGCCAACAGTTTCTGCATCGGCGGATCGAAATAGGCGCGCCGCCAGATGGCCAGATCCAGCCGTTCGGAATGGGTTGGCACAAAGCCGAGGTCGTAAAGCCCCGCAAGGGCACCCAATCCAAAACCTGCCTCGGCCTTTTTGTCGTGCAAGGCGATGGCCAGTTCCTCTTCGGTGCGGGCGCAGATG
Source organism: Ruegeria sp. AJ12 (assembly GCF_056536245.1). Classification (NCBI taxonomy): domain Bacteria; kingdom Pseudomonadati; phylum Pseudomonadota; class Alphaproteobacteria; order Rhodobacterales; family Roseobacteraceae; genus Ruegeria; species Ruegeria sp. AJ12. Next base: position 2,345,150 of record NZ_JBQFJJ010000001.1, on the reverse strand, counting down.
GGCAGGGTATCCAGATCAGCGCGCGTCATCCCGTGTTCTTCCAGTTGCGCGTCAAACAGGCGTTGGCTGGCGGCGCTGTCCTGACGCAGGATGACGCGGCGTCCTTTCAGATCATCAAAAGATGAGATGCCTTTGACACCAGGGGCCTGCAATAAGCCGCGTTGTCTCTTGGCGATTTCGCACAGAACCACTGGCGCTTCGCCCAGAGCGTCGCGCAGCGCGCGGATGTTGAAGCCATCCTCTTCGTGAATATGCAGCACAGCAGCCTGTGCGCTGCGGTCACCCAAGCGGGTCAGCCCATCGAATGATCCATCGTAATAGGTCGCCAGCCCCGATCCGCTTTCACGCAACGCCCAGTCCAGCAACGGGTCATGGCTGCCTGCCACAATAGGGGGCAGAGGCGGTTCCGCCACCTGCGGTCCGGATCGGGAGGCGTTGAGCCAGGCTAGGATTTCGGCCTTGGGAAACAGCAGTTTTCCCATGGCGCGCACGCAGGGCACCTCGCCGGAGGACGCGAGATCATAGGCCTTTCGCTCGCCAATGCGCAGCAGGTCGGCCAGTTCACGGGTGGTCAGATACTCCGGCATTCAGCTTAGATTCAAGGGTAGGTAGGCGTCCGCATCTGCGACGCTGGACCCAGTCTGAACCGGCGTGGAGGGCGCACAGACTGCAACAACGCTCATCTCAACTCTGGCAGTTGGAAAGGCTTTCATGGTCTCCTCCGGTGTAGGCTCGAACTGCTGTTTCGCGACACAAGGGACAATACCCGCATTCAGGCCTTGCGGCGCTGCGATCCCATGCATCGATACTTGTTACCCGGGAAAGTAGCGGCCCGGCACTTTGGCGAAAAGGGCGTTTTTCATTTCTTCGTACCAGCTTTAGCCGGAGGTGGTTCCTGCTGCCGCCTGGTCGATCGCCACTTATCCCTCAGAGGGGCTGGCAGTCAGCGATTGGCTCAGGCACAAATGGATATGGCGTTTGCCCGAGCCTGGCGGCGAGGCGGCAAGTGCATCAGAACGGACAGAGCAATGACGGAGACACATGACATGAGCGGCGACAGGTCCATGCCGACCCAAGGCACCCCGATAACCGGGCAAACCGGAGGTTTCTTCGCATGAGTGTTCGTGACGCGGTTCTGGCGAACCTGAAAAAGATCACGGACCCTGTGTCGGGTCAGGATATTGTCAGCGCGGGTGTGGTGCGCGCCTTGAACGTCGAGGGCGACACCGTTCGTTTCGTGCTTGAGATCGACCCAAAACAGGCGGAGCGGATGGAACCGGTTCGGGCCGCCGCCGAACAGGCCGCGCAGATGATCGAGGGCGTCACCAATGTTTCGGCGATGTTGACCGCCCATTCGGACAAGGCACCGCCGGATCTGAAGCCCAAGCCACAACCTTCACAGACCGGTCCTCAGGCGGTTCCGGGCGTGGACCGGATCATCGCCGTGGCATCCGGTAAAGGCGGTGTGGGTAAGTCCACCGTATCGGCCAACCTCGCCTGCGCGCTTGCGGTCGAAGGACGCCGTGTCGGTCTGCTGGACGCTGATGTCTATGGCCCGTCACAGCCCCGTATGCTGGGCGTCGCGGGTCGCCCGGCCAGCCCTGACGGCAAGACTATTCTGCCGCTGCGCAACCATGATGTCACGATGATGTCGATGGGTCTGATGACCAACGAAGGACAGGCCGTTGTCTGGCGGGGTCCGATGCTGATGGGCGCGCTGCAACAGATGATGAGCCAGGTGCAGTGGGGCGATTTGGACGTGCTGATCGTGGACCTTCCCCCCGGAACCGGAGACGTTCAGCTGACGCTGGGCCAGAAGTTCAAGGTGGACGGAGCCATCGTTGTCTCGACGCCGCAGGATGTCGCCCTGATCGATGCGCGCAAGGGGATCGACATGTTCAATCAGCTCAAAACGCCGATCGTCGGCATGATCGAGAACATGTCAACCCATATCTGTTCGAACTGCGGCCATGAAGAGCATGTGTTCGGCCATGGCGGGGTTGCGTCAGAGGCCCGGGCGCTGGGTGTTCCGCTGTTGGGTGAGATCCCTCTGCATCTGGACATCCGGGTGGCCGCAGACGGGGGCGTGCCCATTGTGGTCAGCAAACCCGCCAGCCCGCAGGCCGAGGCGTTCCGCAAGATCGCCCGTGACATGGTCGCGCAAGGCTACGCGTGATCCAACTGGTCTTTCCCCTCTGCCGACGGGTCACCGGGTGCAGGGGAGGAGAACCTCTTCGAGCGGTACAGGCAACGGCCACCCGGACACCTAGATCAGATCGATGAATCCACCAAACTGACCGCGCTTGAAGATCAGGCCCTGGCCTGTGCGGTACATTACCTTTTCCACGTGCCCCACCAGGATCAGGTGATCCCCGGCCTCGTGGCAGGCGTGCAGGTGACAGTCGAAACGCGCAAGGCAATTGCCAAGGTGCGGGCGTCCTGCGTCATCGAAAGACCAATCCGCATGAGTGAAATCAGCCCCGTCACGGGCGAACCGCAAGGCCTGATCCTGCTGTTCCTGCGCCATGACGTGGATGGAATAGTGTTGGCAGTCCTTGAACGCATCGAACCGGTTCGATTCTTTCGCCAGACACCACAGGACCAGAGGCGGGTCGAGTGACACAGAGGAAAACGAGTTCACCGTGATCGCGCGCGGGCCGCGCCGGGTGGTGGTGGTCACGACCGTCACGCCGGTGCCAAAACACCCCAAGGCCTCGCGAAAGGCCAGGCTTTGATCCGCGCTGGGGGTGAAGGTCTTTTTCGACATCGTACGCTCGTTCTCAGGTCGGTCATCAGGTGCCACGACCGCCCGGGATTGTCCATGAAAAGCTGAGTGCCGCGCGCAAAACAAACGCTCAGTTCAGGTCTTCGAGCAACCGGCCATGTTTGCGCGTTTCGACAATCACGTCGCCAAAAGTGGTCATGCCCCGGGCCTGAAGCACCGGCAGCATCTTGACCAGAGCCTCTGCCGTGGCAACGGCATCCCCCAGCGCGGTATGGCGCAGGTTTTCGGGTATCGTGATGTCCAGACGCTCGCAAACGGCATCCAGCGTATGCGTGTCACTGGGTCCGAACAGCACCGCAGACAGCAGAACCGTATCCAGGATCGGATGGTTCCAATCAACATTCATCCGTTTCGCGTGACGACGCAGAAAGGCCATGTCGAAGGGGGCATTGTGGGCAACGATCACCGCGTCGCGTGAAAACTGGTGAAAGACCCGGCCCGCCTCGGAGATGTCCGGCGCGCCCTGCACCATGGGATCGCTGATCTTGTGCACCTTGGTGGACGCGGGTGGGATCGGAATACCCGGGTTCACCAGCATGTCCAGTTGCTCGCCCTGCACGATCCGACCTTTGACAACCCGCACGGCGCCGATCTGAACGATTTCATCCTTGTGAGGCAGCAGCCCCGTTGTTTCCGTGTCGAACACCACGAAACACAGGTCTGACAGGGCCCGGCTTTCGAACTCTTCTTCCGCAGCGGTGTGCAGCAGGTCAAAATCGTAGACCAGCGGGCGTGCGGCGTCCGGAGAAATGCGGGCCGCGCTGTCCTCAAAAATCAGCATGTATCCCGGTGCGTCGCCCAAGGGTTTCATCCGCGCTGCGTAACTCTGGTTGCCGTCGATGCTGATCAGCGTGCAGTTCACATCCATCCCGGACCTGATCAGCTGCGCATAAGCTTTTTCCATTGGGCCGGATTGCAGATACTCCAGCAACGAGGCGTTCAGGCGGGGATGCGCGATCTGGGCCAGAACCTCTGCCGCCTGTGCGTCATACAGCACGATTTTGTGCGTCGGACTGGCCAGAACCATGGCCACCGGAATTTCGGTCAACAGAGCGGTCAGTCTTTGTTTCTCGGCTGCCAGGCTTGCGGTTTCGGCGGCGACCACCTCGGCAATACTCATGGTCTTTTCCGAAAGCTGATCAGCAAGGCCGGCGGCGGCCGGCGCCAGATCGCCGAGATACCGGGCCGCCTGCAGATCCATCTCGGTGCTGACCCCGGCATGGGCGCGGGCGCGCAGCTCAGCGGACAGGCGTTCAATCGGCTTGGCCACATTGTCATCGAACAGCAGCCAAACCCCGGCGATCATGGCCAGGAACCCAAAGCCGATCAGGATTTCCGCGAAAATGAAGTCGTCCAGCAGTTCGGGGTCGCCGGCGCGTGCAAAACTGACCCACAGCGCAATGGAGCTGACGGCAAGCCCTCCGACTGCCAACAGGCAGAAGAACAGGAAGATTCTCAGACGCAGGCTCAGTTTGGTCAGCATCGCTATACCTCGCAGGTGGCCTCGATAATCGGGTCGTTCCTTCCAGCTGTGATCCAATCGGCGTTCAGAAGGCGGCCATCATCAGCAAATTCGGCACCATCTGCGAGATTGGCGCGGCGGTTTCCGGCACAGTCCACCGCGACGGGCAGTTTGGATACAGGTGCCCAGCGGCCAAAAAAATAAAGATCGACAAGGCGTTCGTCGGGCACCTGATCATTGGTGCGCACGGAGATGGTGTCGATGGCGGCAAAGCGATCCACAAAGGGCACGGCATAGGTCCAGGGACGGTAAAAGGCACGGCTTTCGACCTCCTGGATAATGGCCAATCCATCGGGCAGGTTTTCCCGGGTCCGGTCGTACCAGGAATATTCACTGGCAATGGTGACGCCGATCATTCCAAGCCCGGCGGCGACCGGCGCAGACCAGCGGGGCAGGCGGCCACCTGTCAGTTTGTTCAGCCCCATCACGACACCGGCAAATGCAAAGCCTGCAAAGATGGTGCCGATCAATTCCAGAAACATCTTGTCTCTCCGTTCCTTGGGCCGTGTCGCCCGCTTTATTCCAGCCGGTAACCGATCGCCGTGCGATCAGCCCAGCATGCCTTTGCCGTGACCAACTGCGGACTGCATGGTTTTTACAACCACAAACGCATCCCGCAGATGACTTCGCTCAAAGTCGGACAATTCCGAGGGCGGCAGATAGTTATCCGGCTCTTCACCGGATTTGACCAACCTGACCTGATGCTGCAACCGGGTTTCCGCAATCAGGTCGTAAGCATCCAGAAGATCGCGTGCGCCGGACGGGCTGAGCACGCCGCTGGCTTCTGCCGCCTTGAGCCGGGCGCGGGTGTTTGCCTCGGTCAGTTGCCCTTGCAGGCTGTAGATCCGGGCCAGATCGACCACTGGCACAACGCCGTTATGCTTGAGGTCCAGCGTGTTGCGGTGCTCACCCGACCGGATGGTGGCGAACCCGCGCAACAGCCCCAGCGGCGGCGTGTGTTTCAGGGAGTTGGAAATCATGTGCGCCACGAAGATCGAGTTCGCGCTGGCTGCGCTCAGCGTATCGCTTTGCAAATCGGCGAACAGATCGAACTGACCGCCAATCGGACGCAGGTCGAACATGACCGACGCGAGCATTTGCGCCTCGGGGTTTGGTTTGGCAATCCAGCCCTTGAAATAGTCGCGCCAGACCTGAACCGGCTGGCACCAGCGCGGGTTGGTCGCCATCATGTCGCCTGGGCAGTAGAAATACCCGCAGGTATCCAACCCGTCCGAGACAAATTTCGCCAGCTGCTCGAAATAGGGCATATCGGCGTTTGCGACACGGTCGTCCAGCATCAGGCAGTTGTCCTGATCCGACACACCGGTCTGTTCCTGCCGTCCCTGAGAGCCGCAGGCCAGCCAGAGGTAGGGAACCGGTGGCGGTCCCAGCGTCTGCTCCGCAAGTGCCAGCAGTCGCCGGGTGGCCGTATCGGCAATGTCGGTGATCAGGCGCGTGACGATCTCGTGCCGGTTGCCGCCGGCGACCAGCTGTACAAGAAGCTGCGGAATTTCAGCTGTCACGACGGCCATGTCCTCTGCGGACTGTGCGCGGGCGATCCGGCGCACCAACTCGGCCGAATTGACCGCCTGATAATGCGTCAGATCAGTCTGTGTCACGATCCCGACCAGGCGTCCGGCCTCGGAAATCGGGATGTGACCGATACCGCGTTCCATCATCACGTGCAGGACATCCGACCCAATGTCGCTTGGCGACAAGGTCACCGGATCGGGCGTCATGATCGACGAGATTGGCGTGCTGTCCGGCATGGCTCCGGCCACGAACTTGCCCGAGATGTCCCGCAGTGTCGCAATGCCACGTAACGTGTCGGCTTCGGTCACGCAGAGCGACGAAATTCCTTTGTCCCGCATCATTCGTGCGGCCTCCTGAACCGGTGTGTTCGGGGGGCAGGTGGCCGGGTCATGCGCCATCAGAACATCGATTGCACTGGTTGCCAGGCTTTGCGGTCCGGTACGGTCCCCTCTCGTTCGGTTGAAGAATTTCGAGACCACCTCATGCCCCTCAATCAGATCGCGCACGATATGCGAGGGTAAAACCATCAGAACGGATGGGGTATGCGCCCGCGCGTGCGTCGCGGCCTTGCCGTCTTTCAACAACCCGCGCTCGCCGAATGAGTTGCGCAGACCGAGATGCGACACCACCGCGCCGTTCTCGTCGGTGATTTCGACCTGTCCTTCGTAGATGACGAATACACCGGGCAAATCATGCCCCAGTTCGTACACCGGAAAGTCCTCTTCGACCTCCCAGACTTCGATCTGCTTTGCCAGATCGTCCAGCACCTCGGCGGGCAGAGCGTCATAAGGGTGAACGGATTTCAGAAACCGGGTGATCTCGTCATGGGACAGGGGCATCAGATGTCTCCGGGTTTCCTAAACAAATATCCCGCCCGGTGAAGTGCCGGGCGGGAACAGTAAGTCGAAAGACGCGGAACACAGAAGCTATCCATGCGCCGCATCATGCTCATTTATTCTGAGCTGCGCCAGCACCACGGGGAATGCGAACGCTCTCGACCAGATCTTTGATCTCCTGCGGAGTCTCTTTGGTCATGCCGGCAACGACGTAAGCAACGCCGAAGTTGATCATCGCACCGATGGCGCCGAACGAGGTCGACTTGATCGGACCCAGCAGCGGGTCAGCATCGGTGAACGAGTTGGTGCCCGGAATGAACAGCCAGCCCTTGTGCAGGAAGATGTAGACCAGGGTTACGACCAGACCAGCCATCATGCCAGCGACCGCGCCGGTGTTGTTGATGCGGGTCGAGAAGATCCCCATCATCAGCGCCGGGAAGATCGAGGCTGCTGCAAGACCAAAGGCCAGGGCCACGGTTTGAGCCGCAAAGCCCGGTGGGTTCAGACCCAGCCAAGTTGCAACCACGATGGCCACAGCCATTGCAATCCGCGCCGCCAGCAGTTCACCCTTTTCAGAGATCGACGGGTTGATGGCGCCTTTGACAAGGTCGTGGGACACCGCTGACGAGATTGCCAGCAGCAGACCCGCAGCCGTGGACAAGGCAGCAGCCAGACCACCGGCAGCAACCAGACCCACAACCCAACCTGGCAGGTTGGCAATCTCCGGGTTCGCCAGAACCAGGATGTCGCGGTTGAACTTGGTCAGCTCGTTTCCGACCCAGCCTTTTTCTTCAGCGAGTGCCTGCATGTCTGCATTGGCATCGTTATAGTACTGGATCTTGCCGTCGCCGTTCTTGTCTTCCCAGTCCAGCAGACCGGTTTTCTGCCATGTGGCCATCCAGTCATAACGGGGATCATTGTTGATTTCCTCGACCGAGACAGCGCCACCTTCGATGCCGCCATTGGGCCACATCATGTCACTGATGTTCAAACGCGCCATCGCACCAACCGCAGGGGCGGTCAGGTACAGCAGGGCGATGAAGACCAGCGTCCAGCCGGCGGACCAGCGGGCGTCAGACACTTTCGGCACGGTGAAAAAGCGCATGATCACGTGCGGCAGACCGGCGGTGCCGATCATCAGCGACAGCGTGAACAGCACCATGTTCAACGTGTTCGAGTGGTGCGCTGTGTATTCAGCAAAGCCCAGCTCGGTCACGATCGCGTCCAGCTTGGTCAGCAGAGGCTCACCGCTTGCGGTGTCACCGAACAGACCCAGCGCCGGGATCGGTGTGCCCGTCAGCTGCAGCGAGATGAAGATCGCCGGGATGGTATAGGCTGTGATCAGCACGCAGTACTGAGCGACCTGAGTGTAGGTCACGCCCTTCATCCCACCAAACACGGCGTAGGCAAACACAACAGCAGCACCGATCAACAGACCGGTCGTGTTGTCGACCTCAAGGAAGCGGCCAAAGGCCACGCCCACGCCGGTCATCTGACCGATCACGTAAGTCACCGACGCAACGATCAGACAGACAACCGCAACAACACGTGCCGTCTGGCTGTAGAACCGGTCGCCGATGAATTCCGAGACGGTGTACTTGCCGAACTTGCGCAGGTAGGGCGCAAGCAGCAGAGCCAGCAGCACATAGCCACCGGTCCAACCCATCAGGAAGGTCGAGTTATCATAGCCGGTGAAGGCGATGAGGCCGGCCATCGAGATGAACGAGGCCGCGGACATCCAGTCCGCCGCTGTCGCCATACCGTTGGTGACCGGGTGAACGCCGCGACCGGCGGCGTAAAATTCAGATGTGGAACCCGCACGGGCCCAGATCGCGATGCCGATGTAGAGCGCAAATGACGCGCCAACAAACAGCAGGTTGATGGTAAACTGATCCATTGTCCCCGCTCTCCCGTTATTCTTCGTCTACGCCGTATTCGGCGTCTAGCTTGTTCATGCGCCAGGCGTAGTTGAAGATCAGCACCAGAAAGACCAGAATCGATCCCTGCTGAGCGAACCAAAAGCCCAGATCGGTGCCGCCAATGGCGATCCCGGACAGAAGCGGACGCAGCAGGATGCCGAATCCAAACGACACCAGCGCCCAGATCGCGAGGCTGATGTAGATAAGACGCAGGTTGGCCTGCCAATAGCCCTTGTCGGCCTCGGCAGTCTGCGCGGAGTCTGTAGATTGATCCGCCATTGCGGGTTCCTCCTTGCTTGCTCGTTGAGCGGCCCGCTGCTTAACTCCTCCAGCGCATTGGGCCGCGTCTCGGACATGCCAAACGCCGGGTCAGCGTCGGGCAAAACTCCTCCGGTCCGCCAAGGCGGGTCCTTTGAAGTATTCTGTTATCGGAGCTAAGCCCGGTCCGGGCTTGTCTCCTCCCCTTAACTCATCGCGTCACCGACGATCCGTTCCAGATCGCCGGCGATGTCTTCAATCCCACCCATGGCGTTGGTGCATTTCAGCACACCGTGGGTTTCGTAATAGGTGATCAGCGGCGCGGTTTGCGCGTGATACGCCTTGAGGCGCGAGGCGACCGTTTCCGCGTTGTCATCCGCCCGGCGCTTGAACTCCGTGTGACCGCATTTGTCACAGGTGCCCGCCACGGCAGGCGTTTTGTACTGATCGTGGTATCCTTCGCCGCAGCCGGCGCAGGTGTAGCGGCCCGAGATGCGGATCACCATTTCGGCGTCTTCGACCTCGAGGCTGATGGCCGCGCTGATCTTCTGGTCGTTTTCAGACAGCAATCCGTCCAGCGCCTCGGCCTGAACCGTGGTGCGTGGGAAGCCGTCCAGAATGACGCCCTTGGCGCAATCCGGCTCGGCGATACGGTCGCGCAGGATCGCGATAACGATATCGTCGCTGACCAGATCGCCAGCTTCCATGACGGCTTTGGCGGCCTGTCCCGCCTCGGTCCCGGCCGCAACGGCGGCGCGCAACAGGTCGCCGGTGCTGAGCTGGACCAGACCGAACTTGTCTTCGAGCATGCGCGCCTGCGTGCCCTTCCCGGCGCCCGGAGGGCCGAGAAGGATCAGAACGGTGGGTGTGGTGATCGTGGCAGCGTCCATCACATCCTCACTTGTTTGCCCGGTTTTCGATCAGGTCTTCGACCACGGACGGATCAGCCAGAGTCGACGTATCACCCAGCGCGCCAAAGTCGTTCTCGGCAATCTTGCGCAGAATCCGACGCATGATTTTGCCCGACCGGGTCTTGGGCAGGCCCGGGGCCCATTGGATCACATCGGGTGAGGCTATCGGACCGATTTCTGTCCGCACCCATGTGCGCAGTTCTTTCAGCAGATCGTCGCTGGGCTCGCGGTCATTCATCAAAGTGACGTAGCAATAGATGCCTTGCCCTTTGATTTCATGGGGATAACCCACCACAGCTGCCTCGGCCACTGCGGCATGTGCCACCAGCGCACTTTCCACCTCAGCGGTGCCCATACGGTGACCCGACACGTTGATCACGTCATCGACGCGCCCGGTGATCCAGTAGTCACCGTCTTCATCCCGACGACAGCCATCGCCAGTGAAGTAATAGCCTTTGTAATCCGAGAAATAGGTCTTTTCGAACCGCTCATGGTCGCCCCAGACGGTGCGCATCTGTCCGGGCCAGCTGTCCTTGATGCACAGAACGCCCTCGACGCCATTCCCATTGATCTCAACGCCGGATTGCGGGTCCAGAACGACAGGTTCGATGCCAAAGAACGGCTTCATGGCGGACCCTGGCTTCATGGCATGTGCGCCGGGCAGGGGGGTCATCAGGTGACCACCGGTCTCCGTTTGCCACCATGTATCGACGATGGGGCAGCGTCCGCCGCCAACAACATCGTTGTACCAGTTCCAGGCCTCGGGGTTGATCGGCTCACCCACGGTGCCCAGCACGCGCAGATCGCTCAGATCGCATTTCTCGACCCACTCGTTGCCTTGTCCCATCAGGGCGCGCAGGGCAGTCGGGGCGGTGTAGAACTGGTTCACCTTGTGCTTTTCGCAGACCTGCCAGAAGCGCGAGGCATCCGGATAGGTCGGCACGCCTTCGAACATTAGGGTGGTCGCGCCGTTGGCCAGCGGGCCGTAGACGATATAGCTGTGACCGGTGACCCAGCCCACGTCTGCGGTGCACCAGTACACATCGCCCTCGTGATAGTCGAACGTGATTTCATGCGTCAGCGACGCATACACCAGATATCCGCCGGTGGTGTGAACAACGCCTTTTGGCTGGCCCGTTGAACCAGAGGTGTAAAGAATGAACAGCGGATCCTCGGCGCTCATTTCCGCAGGCGCACTGTAATCGTCAGCCTCCAGTGCCATTTCGTTGTAATCGTAGTCGCGCCCGTCGATCCATGTCGTCTGCCCGCCGGTCCGCTTGACCACAAGGCATTTGACGGTGTCCTTGCAGTGTAACAGCGCTGCGTCTGCGTTGGACTTCAGGGGTGTCTTGCGTCCGCCGCGCGGCGCTTCGTCTGCCGTGATAATGACCTTGGCATCGCAGCCGTTGACGCGCGCAGACAGCGCATCGGGCGAAAAACCGGCAAAGACAATCGAATGAATGGCACCGATCCGTGCACAGGCCAGCATGGCATAGGCCGCCTCGGGGATCATCGGCAGATAGATGACAACGCGGTCGCCCTTGCGCACGCCCATGGATTCCAGAATGTTGGCCATCCGGCAGGTGCGTCGGTGGAGCTCAGCATAGGTGATGTGCTGTGCCGGGTCGTTTGGATCGTCCGGTTCCCAGATGATCGCGGTCTGATCGCCACGTGTCTTGAGATGACGGTCCAGACAGTTGGCGGATACGTTCAGCGTGCCGTCCGCGTACCAGTTGATCTTGACCGAACCGAAATCGTAGTTGACGTCCTTGACCTGGGTAAAGGGTTTGATCCAGTCGATGCGCTTGCCGTGCTCGCCCCAGAACGCGTCGGGGTCAGAGACCGAAGCGGCATACATGTCGGCATACTTGTCCGAGTCGACATGCGCACGGGCGACGGTTTCAGCGGATGGCGGATATACGTTGGAATCTGCCTGGGCAGCGGTGGTCATTCTGAGGCTCCTCCCTCTGGATTGGTCTACGTGGATCAGTTCGCCCGCTGAACGGGACCCTTCGATCCTGTTCCTCCCCGGCTGCAGTATTACCGGGTTCTGAAAACAAATAAATAAATAACGGTAATCCTTGGATTAGTTTGTAAAGAAATTTCTAGAGGCCGAAGAATTGAGTCAACAAAATGTAAAAGATAGTAAAATATCATATACACAACAATGAATTAGTTGTTGTGTCGTGGCGTGCCGAACCTCGCATGCAGGTTGACCACAGCACAAAAGCTGCCGCTTGTCGGGGTTGCCTTTGTAACAGGCGATCTGCTCAACCAAGAGCGGCGAGCCCCTTGCGGGGGTTGGCACACCTCCATGTTGGCGCTAGCTTCAACTCCAAGCGCCCCGGTAGGGGGCGCACCAATGGGAGAATTCACTATGAGAAAGATGTTGAGCGGTGCCGCTGTCGCCGCCCTTGGCGTTGCCTTTGTCACCGAAGCTGCGGCAACCGAATGGAATGCGTCCGTTTGGGGCAAGCGCCGCGCCTTTACCGAACATGTCGAAAAGCTTGCCGAGCTGGTCAGCGAAAAGACCGGCGGAGATTTCACCATCAATGTCAGCTACGGCGGTCTGTCCAAACCGCGTGAGAATCTGGATGGAATCGAAATTGGTGCCTTTGAAATGGCCCAGTTCTGCGCCGGGTACCACCGGGACAAGAACCGCGCGATCACGGTGCTGGAGCTGCCGTTTCTCGGTGTGAACAACCTGGACGAAGAAGTGGCGGTCAGCCACGCGGTCTATGATCATCCGGCGGTTAAGGATGAGATGGCGCAATGGAATGCACGCATCATCATGACGTCCCCGATGCCACAGTACAACATCGTGGGCACCGGCGAGCCGCGCGATGAACTGGCCGAATTTGATGGCATGCGGGTCCGCGCGACCGGTGGTCTCGGACAAGCCTTCGAAGCGGTTGGCGGAGTTCCGACCTCGGTACCTGCGACCGAAGCCTACAATGCGATGGAGTCCGGTGTGGTTGACACCGTTGCCTTCGCCCAGCACGCGCACCTGTCCTTTGGCACGATAAACGAAGCGGACTGGTGGACAGCCAACCTGAACCCCGGAACGGTGAATTGTCCGGTGGTCGTCAATATCGATGCCTATGAGGCGCTGCCCGCCGAACATCGCGAGGCCCTGGACAGTTCAATTGACGAAGCCATTGACCACTACCTCGCCAACTACGGCGGATTGCTGGAGCAATGGGACAGCGTGCTTGATGAAAAGGGTGTGCAAAAGGTCATGATCGAGGATGCGGTTATTGAAGAATTCCGCACCAAGGCCGCTGACCCGATCCGCGAGCAGTGGATTGCCGACATGTCGGCGCAGGGGCTTCCGGCACAGGACCTGTATGATCTGGTTCAGACGACGCTGAAACAACAGCGCGGCGGCAACTGATCACTTTGACCGGGCGCCTGCTACACGGCGCCCGTTTCTTCACAAGCTAGGGGATCGCCGGAATGGCAGGACATGCCACGGTGCTGGAGGATGGCAGCCGCCTGAGCCAGCTGGATCAGCATTTGCTGAAATTGGAACGGTTTTTGGCGTTGATCAGCGGCTTTGCCGTCTTTGGGTTGATGGTTATGGCAGTGGTGTCCGTCAGTGGGCGCAACGCCTTTAACGCCCCATTGCCCGGATATGTGGACTGGATCGAACAGGCGATGCCTTTGATCGCGTTTCTGGGCATCTCTTTTGTCCAGCGTTCGGGCGGGCATATCCGCATGGATATTGTCATCGCCCGCTTACACGGTCGCGCTCTTTGGTTGTTTGAGCTGATCTCGGTGATCCTCATCCTCGTTCTGATGCTGGCGCTGGTCTGGGGCAGTTGGTCCCATTTCGACCGGTCTTTTGATTTTGGTGCGCCGCTGTGGAGCCGGGACAGTTCCATTGATATCGGCATTCCGCTCTGGCCGGCCAAACTGTTGGCACCGGTTGCCTTTTCCGTGCTGTGCCTGCGGCTGATCCTGCAGGTCTGGGGGTATGGCCGGGCCTTTGTGTTGGGGCTGGACACGCCTGTGGCCGTCCCGCTGATACAGGACGCGGCCGCTCAGGCTGCGGCTGAGGCCGAGAAGTTCGAGGGGCAGGACTGACGCATGGACACGATTGACATCGGCCTGTGGGTCACGGGTGGCTTACTGGTTCTTGTGGTGACGGGTATGCGTGTGGCCTTTGCGGCCGGCCTGGCTGGGCTTGTCGGCCTGATCTGGATTTTCTGGGCGAAGTTCGGCTACGACCCGGACCGCTTTGGGCGGGCTGTCACGGTTGCGGTCAAAACGGCTGGGCAGGTGCCGCATTCCAAGGTTGCCTCTCACACACTCAGCCTGATCCCGACATTCATCCTGATCGGTTATCTCGCATATTATGCTGGTCTGACCCGTGCTCTGTTCGAGGCGGCGAAGCGTTGGATCGCGTGGGTGCCCGGAGGGTTGGCGGTGTCCACCGTCTTTGCAACGGCAGGTTTTGCCGCCGTGTCGGGCGCGTCCGTGGCCACGTCAGCTGTTTTTGCCCGCATCGCCATCCCGGAAATGCTGAGCGTCGGCTATAACAAACGTTTTGCAGCAGGTGTCGTGGCGGCCGGGGGGACACTGGCATCGCTGATCCCGCCCTCGGCTATCCTTGTGATCTACGCCATCATCGTCGAACAGGACGTGGGTAAGCTGCTACTGGCCGGATTTATCCCGGGGGCTTTTTCGGCTGTTGTCTATGGCCTGTTGATCGTGAGCATTGCTGTCGTCTTCAAAACAGTCGGCCCGCCCGTGACAGGCTTTTCCTGGAAACAACGCTTTGCGGCGCTGCCCGGCGCGATCCCGATTGTCGCGGTAATCCTGATCATCATCTGTTTCGTCTACAACCCGTTCGGCGACAAGGCCTGGGGGACGCCGACCGAAGGCGGCGCAATCGGGGCCTTTATCGTGTTCTGTTTTGCCTTGTTCCACGGCATGCGGTGGGCGGAGTTCAAATCCGCCCTGCTGGAAACCGCGAAACTGACCGCGATGATCTTTTCCATCATCTGGGGTGTCCTGATTTACGTGCGTTTCCTGGGGTTTGCCGACCTTCCGGGTGCGTTTTCGGACTGGATCACCTCGCTGGAAATGTCACCCATGCTGATCCTGATCTGCATTTTGCTGGCTTATGCGGTGCTGGGCATGTTCATGGACGCCATCGGGATGCTGCTGCTGACCCTGCCGGTTGTATACCCCGCCGTCATGGCACTGAACGGAGGCGAGACGGTCAGCGCCGCAGACAGCGCCTTTGGTATGTCCGGCCCGATGTGTGCGATCTGGTTCGGCATTCTGGTGGTGAAAATGGCCGAATTCTGTTTGATCACACCGCCTATCGGTCTGAACTGTTTCGTGGTGGCCGGCGTGCGGCCGGATCTCAGCGTTCAGGACGTGTTCAAGGGCGTGACGCCTTTCTTCATCGCGGATGGTGTCACCATCGCGCTTCTTGTCGCCTTTCCGGGGATCGTTCTTTACCTGCCATCGCTGGCCGGATGAAAAAATCCCCGGCCAGAGGCCGGGGCAGGTTCAGTACTGTTGCAGGTTCTCTATTGTGCCCGCATCAGCATTCCGTACAGGTCACGCGGGTCATCCGGGTCGGCCAGCATATCTAAAGGCTCAAAGAAATCAGTGTCTTCGATCGCGCGCTTGATGTAGCGAAGCGCTGAGAAATCTTCGATTGCAAACCCCACACTGTCAAAAAGCGTAATCTGCCGGTCGTCCGTGCGCCCTGCGGCTTGACCGGTGATCACCTGCCACATCTCGGTGACCGGGTGATCCTGATCCAGCGCCTGAATCTCGCCTTCGATCCGCGTTTGTTCCGGATATTCCACGAAAATCTCGGACCGCAGCAGGATATCCCGATGCAGTTCCGTTTTGCCGGGGCAGTCGCCCCCGATTGCGTTGATATGCACGCCGGGGCCAACCATGTTGTCGGTCAGGATCGTCGCGTATTTCTTGTCCGCTGTGCATGTCGTGATGATCTGAGCGCCCTCGATGGCGTCCTCGGCTGTTTTGCAGGTGACAACAGTCAAACCCTTGCCTTGCAGGTTGGATGCGCATTTCGCGGTGGCGTTGAGATCGCTGTCATACAACCGAACCGTGTCAATCCCGCACATCGCCTTGAACGCGAGGCACTGAAACTCGGATTGCGCCCCGTTGCCGATCATCGCCATTGTGGTCGAGTTCTTCGGGGCAAGATACTTGCCGACAAGGGCGGACGTCGCCGCCGTCCGCAAGGCCGTCAGCATCGTCATTTCGGTCAAAAGGGTGGGGTAGCCCGTATAGACATCCGCCAACAGGCCGAACGCGGTCACGGTCTGCAGCCCTTCGGAGGTGTTCTTGGGGTGTCCGTTCACATATTTGAACCCGTAGGCTTCGCCATCCGAGGTTGGCATCAGTTCGATCACGCCATGGGGCGAATGGGCCGGAATGCGCGGGGTTTTGTCAAAGCTTTCCCACCGTTTGAAATCCGCCTCGATCTGCGCGGCGATCTGGGAGATCATCTCTTCGACACCGATATGGTGAACAAGCCGCATCATGTTGTCGACGGATACAAAAGGGACAAGGGCCTTTTCAGATGGTTGCATAGTGCGCTCCTATCGGCGGGACAGGTGGATGCCTGCGATCATGCAGCGCACCGATCCACCGGCAGTTTCAATTGTCGGAACCGAGAGCGGCAGCGGTGTTGCGCTGGCCTCGATGACGGCGATCTGGTCAGGCTTCAGCGCTGCCAGCGCCCGGCTGGACAGGGCCAGCACCAAACCGTCGTCCCCAGTCAGTTCAATTGCGTTCCCGGCGAATTCGGCGATCTGGTCATGGGATAGATCAATGACCGTCCGACCGGATTCCTCTAACCGGGCCCGGACTGTTTCCCGCCGTTCGGTGTCCGGGATCATGTCCAGACAGATCAGCGCATAATGCGTCCCGATCCCCATTAACACGTTGGTATGATACACGTCGCGGCCTGCGGCGTCGCGGGCCTCGAAAGCGATGGGCTCATAGTTGAAGTGAGTACAGAACCGTTCCAGTAAAACCGGGTCCGCGCGGTTCGATTTCACCGTGTACGCAATGCGGGCCACGTGATCGAGCACCATCGCCCCGGTCCCTTCAAGCGCAAGATCGTCCCGTTCAAGGCCGGAATAGTCGATGACATCCTGCACCCGATAGTCCTGTTTCAGCAATTCGATGACGTCCGTGCGCCGTTCGCGCCGACGGGACGGCACGAACATCGGATAGATCGCGATGTGACCGCCAGGATGGGTGGAAAACCAGTTGTTCGGAAAAACGCTGTCTGGCGTGTCCAGGTCACCATGGTCATCAAAGACGTGAACTGTGACGCCTGCAGAACGCAGGTGTTCGACGGCCTTGTCGTGCTCGTCGCGCGCGGCGACCGACGTGGCCGCGGCCGATCGGTTGGCCAGTGTTTGAAACGCATTGTCGTCGCGGGTTTCCGGATTGGACGCAAAGGCATGCGGACGGATCATGACAACGGCGGACGGGGCTTGAAGGGACAGCATCAGAAGCTCCGCGTCGGGCGATCAAAGATACGGCGCCCCATCAGAGACGCGGCCAGATCGACCATCAGTTTCGTGGTACGTCCGCGTTCGTCAAGAAACGGGTTCAGTTCGACCAGGTCCAGCGAGCAGACCAGACCGCTCTCATGCAGCAATTCCATGGCCAGATGCGCCTCACGCTCGGTTGCGCCGCCGGGCACTGTTGTTCCGACCGCGGGCGCGATGGCCGGATCGAGGAAATCCACGTCCAGCGAGACGTGCAGGATGCCGTTTTCACTGCGGACGCGACCCAGAAAGGCCAAGAGGGGCGTTTTGATGCCGTGTTCATCGATACTGCGCATGTCGACCAGCATCGCGTGGTCCTCCTCCAGCGCGGCGCGTTCCGCCGGATCGACCGAGCGCAGCCCGATCATGCCGACACGGTTCGTTGGCACAACGGCAGGCAAGCGCGGAAAGGCGTCAAATCCGGGCTGGCCGGTGAAATAGGCCACCGGTGTGCCGTGCAGATTGCCGCTGCCGGTGCTGTCCGGCGTGTGGAAATCGCTATGCGCGTCGAGCCAGAGTACAAACAAGGGTCGTTCTGCCGCCCGCGCATGTGCCGCCATGCCGGCAACTGTGCCCATCGACAGGGCATGGTCGCCGCCCATAAACACCGGCATACCGTTTTGAGCGGCCTCTTGTGCGGTTCGGCTCAGGGCGTGGGTCCAGCCAACGCATTCGGGCAGGGCGAAGAGATGCGGATGCGCGGGGATGTCCACCTTGTCGGGCTGTACATCACCCCAGTCGGTTACGGTGTGCCCCAGATCGGCCAGGGCCTGTTCCAGACCAGCCACACGGTAGGCGTCGGGACCCATGCGGCAGCCCTGCCGGTGTTTGCCGTCATCCATCGGCGCACCGACCAAAATTATATCTTTTGTCTCCATGTGATCATTTAGACCGTCATTATGCCTTGCGGGAAGAGATCAAATTGCTCAAAATGGAACAAAGAAATCCAAAATGGGACAGAAACATGGACGATCTGGACAGCCGCTTGCTCAGCGCTCTTCACCGCGATGCACGGGCGTCGCTGTCCGAACTGGCCGAAACGCTGGGTGTTACGCGTACAACGGTGCGCAGCAGGCTGCAGCGGCTGAAACAATCCGGCGAGATCGTCGGATTTACTGTACTGACCCGGCGCGATGTGGCGCAAAGCCCGGTTCGCGGATTGATGATGCTGGAAATCGAAGGTCGCGGAACGGAACGGACCATGGCCCGAATCGCGGCCATGCGGCAAGTGCGGGCGGTGCACTCCACCAACGGAAGCTGGGACCTGATCGCAGAGATCAGCACCGAGACATTGGCCGAACTGGACGAGGTTCTGTTTCAGATCCGTCGGATGGAGGGCATCAACCGGTCCGAGACAAACCTGTTGCTGTCCACGCGCAAGGGACGGTTTTGAGCCACATCCTGCGGTCACCGCGTAGTGCTTTGATCAGCATGGGAAATGTGTCAGAGTTTTGAGGTGGACCCTGTCGGCGTTTCCCGTCGTCCAAAGTGCACACAGGAAATGCCATCCAAGGCGAAAGGGCAGGGACCTTCCCGATGACCACTCAACAGACAGGCGATGAACCCCGGGCCGTGCTTTGGATTGAAAAGGTGACGGGCCTGCTGGAAAAGCCCTGGGTGCGGATCGTGATCCCGGTTCTGGTGACGCTGATTGCCCTGACCGTTTTGCACGAGTTGTCATCACATGTGAAATGGTCCGATGTGCAGTCGGATGTCGCGTCCACGTCCTGGAAGCTGTTGTTTTTTGCGCTGTGCTGGACAGCGGTCAGCTTTCTGTCGCTGTCGTTTTACGATGTGTTCGCCGTGCAGAGCGTGGCGGATGGCAAGGTGCCGTTGCCGGTGGCCGGAATGGCAGGGGCAAGCGGGTACGCAGTGTCGAACTGTCTGGGATTTTCGTACATCACGGGAACCGCGATCCGGTACCGGATTTATGCGTCCCTCGGTCTGGATCTGGGCCGGGTCGCCGGGGTGATTGCCACATCCTGGGTGGCGTTCTGGATGGGTTTGGTTCTGATCCTGGGCCTGTTGCTGACCTTTCACCCGGACGGTGTGTCCAAGGTCATGCCGATCGGAGAAACCACGGAAACCATTATCGGATTGTGCCTGCTTGCCGGGCTGGTGGCCCTGTTTGTCTGGCTGTCGAGTGGCGGGCGCAGGCTTGAGCTGGCGGGTATGGGGTTCAACCTGCCGGGCGGCAAACTCGCGGGCCTGCTGACACTGGCGGCGCTTGGGGACCTGTTTGGGGCATCCATGGTTCTCTATGTCCTCATGCCGGACGATCTGGGTGTTGGGTATCCCTATTTCTTTACGATCTACATCGCTGCGATTGCAGTCGGTATTCTGAGCCACGCGCCGGGCGGAATCGGCGTGTTCGAGGCGACGCTGATCGCGGGTCTCGGCGCCTCGGGCCGGTCCGATGTGATCGCCGCGCTGCTGCTGTACCGGGTTGTCTACACATTCACGCCCTTTGTCATCGCCAGCCTGTCGATTGCTGTTGCCTCGGCACTGACCCAGCGCCATCGGATCGGCGGGGCGGCGACTTGGGTCTATCGCGTGATCCGCCCGATCGTGCCCATGGTCGCTGCAGGTGTGGCGGCGGTGGCCGGGGTGATCCTGCTGGTCTCAGGGGCGTTGCCGTCGGACAGCCAAAATCTGGGCGTCCTGCGTGCGTTTCTGCCCCTGTCTTTTGTCGAAGCCTCACATCTTTTAGGAAGTGCGGTCGGCGTGTTGCTGATCTTGATCTCGCGTGGGCTGTTCCGCAAGCTTTACCGCGCCTGGGTTGTTGCCATGCTGCTGATGGTGGCGGGGTTCGTCGCCTCGCTCACCAAGGGGCTCGACACGCATGAAGCGATCAGCATGCTGGGCACGATTGCGGTTCTGGCCATGTTCCGCGGTGCGTTTTACCGTGTCAGCGGGGCATCCATCTTTCGGCTGAACATTCCCTGGCTGGTCAGCGTTGTTGCGCTGTTGGCGGTGATCTTCTGGATCGGCCTGTTTGCCTATTCCCATGTCCAATACCAAAACGCCCTGTGGTGGGAGTTTGCGTGGAATGGCGATGCCTCGCGTTTCCTGCGATCCAGCCTTGTCGTGGCGGTGATCCTGGGCGTGGTGGCCGTCAACTCCCTGTTTGGGCGAGAGATTCCGGCACCGGTTCGTACCGAGATTCCAGAAGCCGTGGAACGGCTTGTGATGGACAGCCAGGATACCGAGTCGCAGATTTCGCTGACCGGTGACAAGCAATTCCTGATTTCGCCGGATGAGACAGCCTTTATTGCTTATGCGGATACCGGCAACGCCATTATCTCAAAAGGGGAACCGGTGGGGGATGAAAAAGCCGGTCAGCAGCTGGTCTGGCAGTTGCGAGAGATGGCAGATCGCGAAGGCAAACTCTGTGCCTTTTATAGCGTGTCTACCAAGTACCTTCCGACATTTCTGGATCTTGGCCTGTCCATCCTGAAGATCGGTGAGGTGGCGCGCGTACCGCTGCAAGGGTTTTCGCTGGATGGCAAGTCCCGCAAGCGGTTCCGCCAAGCCAAGAACCGCGCTGAACGCGAGGGGTACGTGTTTGAGATTATCCCAAAGGAAAAGCTGAAACCCGTGTTGCCGGAGTTGCGCGAGATTTCTGATCACTGGTTGGCGGGGAAGGCAGGCGCGGAAAAGGGGTTCGCTCTGGGCGGGTTTGACGAGGACTACCTGTCCTATTTCGATCACGCGGTGCTGAAAAACGGTGAGACGGGCAAGATCATGGCATTCGCCAACCTGTTTCAGGGCGGGCATAAATCTGAACTGTCACTGGACCTGATGCGGTATGAACCGGACAGCCCAAGCTTTGTGATGGACGCACTGTTTGCCGAAATGATGGTCTGGGGGTCCGAGCAGGGCTTCCATTGGTTCTCACTCGGGGCGGCACCCTTTTCCGGAATTGAGAACCGGGAACTTGCCTCGCTGTGGAACCGGATCGGCGGATTTGTCTATGAGCATGGCGAACAGTTCTATCACTTTGAGGGACTGCGCGCGTTCAAGCAAAAATTCGAGCCGGAATGGAGCCCGAATTACCTGGCCAGCCCCGGCGGGCTGGCAGCGCCGCGCATTCTGTACGAGGTGAACATCCTCATATCCGGCGGTCTGCGGGGCCTCACGAAATAGGAATCAGTTCAGGCTGGCCCGGGTTGGTGTCTGCTCCAGCAAATCGCCCCAATCGGTGCGATAGGCCATCTCGGCCAGAACGGTTTCGGGCAGAAACTCTTGATTTTGGCGAATCTGCCACCCCCCGCCGAGACCCTTGTACACGGCGACCAGATTGCTCGACACCTGCTGGCGCGCCTCGATCAGGTTGGCCTGGGACCGGAGCAGCGCGGTTTGGGTGTTCAGAATGCGCGAGTAGCTGGCGATGCCGTCGCGATACTGGCTGACGGCGATGTCAGCGGCTTTGCGGGACGCATCGACACTGTTCTGATAGAACCCGACCTGTTTGCGCGCTTGCGCATAAGCCACCATGGCGCTTTCCACCTCGGAATAGGCTGTCAGCACCGTGTTCTGGTAGTTGGCAATCAATGCCTGATACGCCGCATCCTGCGCGCGGACATTGTTCTGGATGCGACCGTAATTCAGGACGTTCCAGACCACGCCGGCACTGGCCAATCCCGTATTGCTGTTAGAGCTGAACAGATCGCGCCCGCCCGAGGCCTGAAGACCAATGGAGCCGGACAGCACGAACTGCGGATACAGGTCCGCCATGGCGATCCCAACCTGCGCCGATTGCGTTGCAGCCGCCAGTTCGGCGGCGCGCACATCAGGCCGCCGCCGCAACAGTTCCGCCGGGACGCCTACGGCTACATTTGGACGGGCTGATGGGATGCGGCCGGAATTTCCCAACAAACTGGTCATCCGTGACGGCGTCGCGCCCAGCAGAACGGCCAGCGCATTTTTGGTTTGCTGCAAATCGCTTTCCAACTCGGGCACAAGGGCCTTGGTGTTGTTCAGAAGCGCCGTGGATTCCTGCACGTCCAGTTCAGTCGTGACGCCGTTGTCAAAGCGCAGTTGGGTCAGGTCAGCCGATTCCTGCTGCAGCGTGATGTTCTCGCGCGCCACAGCCAGCGATTCCTGCAGGGCGCGTATGTTGACATAGAGGGCCGCCACATCCCCGGTCAGCGTCACCAGCGCGTCGTCGTAATTCGCAACCTGCAGGGCCAGGTTTGACCGTGCGGCCTGTACACCACGCCGCTGGGCGCCCCAGACGTCCAGTTCCCACTGTGCATCGAATCCGACCTGCGAGGTCGAAAACTCGGTGTCCAATGGAATGATCCGGTTGATGTCAGCGATGGGACCCAGATTGTCGCTGATCTGTCGCCGTTCCAGTGACCCGCCGATGGCCTGAGACTGCGGATACAATTCGCCAAAGGCGA
Source organism: Ruegeria sp. AJ12 (assembly GCF_056536245.1). Classification (NCBI taxonomy): domain Bacteria; kingdom Pseudomonadati; phylum Pseudomonadota; class Alphaproteobacteria; order Rhodobacterales; family Roseobacteraceae; genus Ruegeria; species Ruegeria sp. AJ12. The sequence continues at coordinate 2,322,425 of NZ_JBQFJJ010000001.1, read as the reverse complement.
TGCCCAACTGGGCGCGGGCTTGCAGCACCCGTGCACCGGCAACCTGCAGGGTCAGGTTCTGCGCATAAGCTTCGGCAATCAGCTTGTTCAGGGTTGGGTCGTTAAACGTTTCCCACCATTTTACCACCGGGGCGCTGCGCGAGGTCAGACCGCTTTGGCCGGCGCTGGGGCTGTTCACTTCGATCCATTGTTTCACAACCGGCGAGTTCGGCGTCACAAAATCGGGGCCAACCGGGGTGCACGCGGCCAGCATTGCCGAACACAGGGCCGGTCCCATCAGTCTGCGAAAGGATTTGGCCGGTGTCATGCTGTGCGTCCTCAAATGTCCAGGGGTCGGATGAAATTGGCAAACGAGTACAGGCGGATATTGATGCGCCGCAGAAACTCGAAACTCTTGCCCTGACCCGTATAGATCGCGACAGCTGCGTGGCCGCCGGCGGGCAGAGTGTGCCCCTCGGGCAGATCCACCGTGATCTGAACCGCAATCCGACCCGGAAGCTTGGGCAGTTCAAAACCGGGCAGGCGGCCCGATGGCAGGTACTGCCCCTGACGCGTGGCCCACCAGATCGCTTCGACCTTGCCGGTCAGAATCTCGCCGGGATACAGATCCAGCGCCACCTCGACTTCTTGACCCGGTTCAACAAATTTCAGGTTCTGCTGCCGGAAAGTTGCCAGAACATAGGGGCTATCCTCGGTTACAAAACTGGCGATCGCGCCCAGACGGATATCGCCGACCACCAGACCCGGTCGCGCCTGTTGCGAGACGATCATCCCGTTTTCAGGCGCGTAGATGGTCGTGTTCTCCAGAAAATACTCGGCCTCGGCCAATTGCGCCTGAGCTTGCAGAATGCCTGTGTTGACCCCGTCGATTTGCGACTCCAGCGCCAGCCGGGCCTTTTGAAGATTCGCTTCAGCCTGTTTGACCGACGCCCCGTCCTCGACGACCTGTTCGTTCCAGCGGTCCAGTTCGTCCTGCCGGGCGCCACCGGCGGGCACGAGATTTTCATAGCGCGCCTGTTCGGTCAGGGCATAGGCCAGCTGCGCATTGGCGCGTTCGACCGCTTCGGTCTTGGCGATGACATCCTGTTCCAGGATCTTGGCATTCTGCTCGGCAGCAACCAGCTGCGCCTGCGCGTTGTCGACAGCCAAAGAAAACACTGTATCATCAAAGCGATAAAGCGGTTCACCCTTGGTGATCTGGGTGTTCGGTTCAACCAGAACTTCGGTCAGGATCGTGGGCTGCGTCAGCCTTGGCACGATCTGAATGGTCGAGCGGACCACATGACTGTCTACCGAAAACGGCTGGAAGAACCGCAGGGCAACCAGAAATATCAACAGCAGGTGCGCGCCGACCCAGAACGAAACAATGCCCCAGGTGATGTTGAACTTCAGCCATTGCGCCTTGAAGAAAATGAACCAGACGAAAATGATGTAAAAGAGCGTGATGCCCAGGGCGACGAACATAGTAGTAAGATTCCTTCAGCCTCAGCTCTTCTGCGTCTCGTCGGACGCGTCCTGATACTCTTCTTTTACAGCACCGCCCAAACGTTCGATCTCGTCACGGATGGCTTTTTTCTCTTCGTCGGGACCACGGCGCATATCCACGGTTACGCCGTCATGGAAAGCCCAGATAAAGGCATGCACCCAAGGAACAACGGCCAGAAATCCCATCCAACCCATGATCTTGACCGCTTCGGCATGCGGGTGGTTGCGCTTGATCGCGATGCGGCCCGGCAGGCCCATTATGAACAGAAACAACGCCATCACGGCGGCCAGAAGCAGGATCAATGCCACGAATGTCAGGTAGTCGTAATAGCCTAAAGGCTGCCCCAGTAGTCCCATGCTCGTGCCTCCTGTTGGGAAGGTTGTCCCATCCTCAGTTGTTGGTGCCCATCTCGTCAATCAATTTGTAGCTGGTCGGGGGATCTGCGCAGATACCGGGGCCACATTCGATCAGGGTCGAGACGGCATTCAACGCCGCCAATCCCAGCATGATGAAAAAGGCGACCTTGGCAAGCGTGCTGCCACCGAACCGGGGTTCGGCGGCTGAGCCGTCTGCGTACTGGCGATCAAACAGCAGCATGATCGCTGTACCCAAAAGGATCAGGAAAAAGCAGATCGCCGCCCAAGTATAATAGTGCAGGCCAAGGACGGGCGAGCCATAATGTCCGGTGCCGGGCACGATATGCAGCAGGATCTGGCGCACCGACACGCTGCCGCCATACAAGGCAGCGATCAGCATCAACGCATAATGACGTGGGCGCGGGCCATAGAGAAGGTTCAGACCCAGCCCAACGCCCACAGCGACAAATCCGACCCGTTGTAAAAGACATAGCGGGCAGGGCAGTTCGTAGAGGGTCAGCTGATAGACATAGGCAAGAACAAGCACGAGGCTCACCGCCAGCAGTCCGATTGCGTTCAGGTTTCGGGACAGTTCAGGTGTCATGGCGGTCCCTCAAAGCTGAATGGTGAGTTGGCTGGTCGCGTGAAACTTCAGCCAGTACACGCTCAAGGCCAGTGTGATAAAGAAAAGCGCGTTGGCGGCTGTTGTCAGTTTGAAATAATTCAGCCCCATCACGGCGGTAAGTAACGCAAACAAAAGCGCTATCATGGCCCGGGTCTCCTTATCCGTGCGACGATCGCAATAACCGGGATACTGTCAGGCTGTTTGCGATCTGGCAAGAACGCGAACCGGGCAACTCATCCTGAAAGCGAGTGACGCAGAGGCCTAGACACACACTTTCAACGTGGTTTCCCAATCCGCGCATGTTCGGATGAGGGCCTTCGGCAGGGGCTGATCTGTGTAGAACGTATCTATGTCAGCGAGCGAGGTGATACGCGCCGGGGCCGAGCGCTGGAACTTGGAATGGTCGGCCACAAGAAATGTCCGTCGCGCCTGCGCGATGATTGTTTGGCTGACATGCACTTCCTGAAAGTCGAAATCCAGCAGGTCCCCGTCGGCGTCCAGCGCGGAACACCCGATGATCGCATAATCAAACTTGAACTGTTGGATGGTCGAAACGGTGAGATTGCCAATCAACCCGCCATCCGACCGTCGCAGAACACCTCCGGCCACGACGATTTCGCAATCCGGGTTCTCAACCAGAATATTGGCAACGTTCATGTTGTTGGTCACCACCATCAGGTTCTTATGACTGCGCAATTGACGCGCGACTGCTTCGGTCGATGTCCCGATACTCACAAAAAGCGAGGCCCCGTCCGGAATATCCAAGGCACAGGTTTGAGCAATTTTGGCTTTCGCGTCTTCGTTCAGGGCACGGCGATCCTCGTAGCCGATGTTTGACACACCGGACCGCAGCACAGCGCCACCATGAACCCGATCCAGTTTACCCAACTCGGACAGGTCGGACAGGTCCCGGCGGATGGTTTGAACGGTCACCCCAAACTGTTCGGCGAGGTCGTCGACCGCCACGCGACCGGTCTGTCTGGCAAGGTTCAGGATGTCCGATTGGCGAAAGGACAGGGACATGAGCGGCTCCGGTGTGAGGTCCTTTTTCGTTTTTGTTCTTTTGCTGCCGTTTTGCAAGAGGCTTGATGACAAATTCATACGTTGGGTCACCAGTTTAGTACTTGAGATCACAGAAATGTCCGGAAAAGGTGCCGTCTCTGGCTCTGCTGCAGTATTTTCGTTTTGCCTTTACATTGGCGATATTTCGAAAATAATCGAAAGATATACTTGACGATACGAAGGCTCACCGGGTTAATGCGCTCGAACTTCCGACACAGGGAATCAGCCGGACATGGACCAGCAGGATACTCAGATCACGGATCTGTTCATCATTGGTGGCGGCATCAATGGATGTGGCATCGCGCGTGACGCCGCAGGCCGTGGGCTGTCTGTGACGCTGGCGGAAATGAATGATCTTGCGTCGGCCACGTCTTCGGCCTCGACCAAGCTGTTTCATGGGGGGCTTCGGTATCTGGAGTACTTTGAGATCCGGCTCGTTCGCGAAGCACTGATCGAACGCGAAACCTTGCTGCGGGCCATGCCGCATATCAGTTGGCCGATGCGTTTTGTGCTGCCGTATCACAAGAACATGCGGTTCGACTCGGAAACGCCCACCTCTCGTTTGCTGAGCACCGTGATGCCATGGATGCGGGGGCGGCGTCCGGCCTGGCTGATCCGCCTTGGTCTGTTTCTCTATGACAATCTTGGCGGTCGGAAGATTCTGCCGGGTACATCGTCCCTTGACCTGCAATCGGCACCAGAGGGCCGCCCCCTGCAGGACAAGTTTCAGACCGCGTACGAATATTCCGACTGCTGGATCGAGGATTCACGTCTGGTCGTTCTCAATGCGCGCGATGCAGAATCCCGGGGCGCAAACATCCTCGTTCGCACCGAAGTTGTTTCGGCAGAGCGGGTTGAAGACTTGTGGCAGGTCACGATTCGGGACCGGGACAGTGGCGAGACCCGTACGGTTCGCGCCAAAATGCTGATCAATGCGGGTGGCCCCTGGGTCGGTGACATCATTCAGACGAAGATCCGCATAAACTCGCGCGAAGGCGTCCGACTGGTGCGGGGCAGTCATATCGTGACGCGCAAGCTGTATGACCATGACAAGTGCTATTTCTTTCAGGGAGAAGACGGGCGCATCATCTTTGCGATCCCCTATGAACAGGACTTTACCCTGATCGGCACCACGGATCAGGATCATTCGGATCCGTCCGTCCCTCCGGTCTGCACAGAGGCGGAACAGGACTATCTGTGCGCCTTTGCGAGCAGATATTTCAAGCAGCCTGTGACTCGCGAAGACATTGTCTGGACCTATTCCGGCGTGCGACCCCTGTATGATGACGGGGCCAGCAGTGCCACGGCGGCCACGCGTGATTACACCCTGAAGGTGGATGCGCAGGGCGGGGCGCCGGTGCTGAATGTGTTTGGCGGTAAGATTACGACCTATCGCCGTCTTGCCGAAGGCGCATTGGACAAGATCGCCAACCATTTCCCCGATCTGCCGGGGCCCTGGACGGCCGGTGTTGCATTGCCGGGTGGGGATTTCCCCGTGGATGGCGTGCAAGACCTGATCGATGCGCTGCTGGCGGATTACAGTTTTCTGGACCGGGTCTGGGCGGCGCGGCTTGTTCGGGCCTACGGTACCGAGGCACGCACGATCTTGGGCGGTGCAAAATCGGTCGAGGATCTGGGAGAGGCATTTGGAGCGACCCTGACCGCGCGCGAGGTCGACTGGCTGATGGACAAGGAATATGCGCGCAGTGCCGAGGACGTTGTGTGGCGCCGCAACAAGTTGGGTTTGCGTCTCGATGCGGACCAGATCGCACGGCTCGGACAGTGGATGGGGCAGCGTGCCGAGGCTGACAAAGTCGCCTAAGGCGACACGCTTTTGTCCCTTGGCCGGTCCGGTCGATCATGCTAGCCATCGGGAACGGTCGGCAGTCACCGAGGCGTCGCTGCTCCTGCCCGGAGTGCTAAACCTGCCATTTGGACAACACGACATCGCAACCATAAGGGCGTTGTATCGTTAAGTCAGCGACCGACGATCGAGCAAAACGCCCGATATGGATGCATGATGACGAAAACACCTGTTCCCCTTTATGTAGAGGATTTGTCCTCTTTCACCCGGATGTTGAGCCGGCAACTTGATACCCCAAGACCATCGCATGTGACCTTGATGAACATGGTCGCGCGCGCTGCGGGGTTTCAGAACCTGCAACATATGCGCGCCACCCATGCCGCTCGGCGGCAGTTTGAGACGCGACCGGAGCCTCTGGCCATAGACATGCGAACCGTGAACCGGACGCTGGTTCAGTTCGACACCGAGGGCCGGTTGTTGCGATGGCCGTCAAAACGATCAGTGCAAACTCTGGCGCTCTGGGCGCTGTGGGCCAGCCTGCCCGCTGGCATCAGCCTCGATGAGAAAGAGATCAACGCGCGCTTGGGGCAGGAGCATCTGTTCGGCGATCCGGCGATTCTGAGACGTTCCATGATCGGATGCGGATTGCTGACCCGACACAGCGATGGGAGCAACTACCGTCGTGTCGAACAGGCGCCGCCGGCTGAGGCAAAAACTGTGATCCATGCGGTCACGGCCCGTCGCCGAATGCGGGCAGGGGCTGTTCTTACCTGACGCAAGCCGTTGCTCGTACACCAAACAAGCCCCGCGATTTGTGCGGGGCTTGTGGAATTCTGACGCCCGGTTCAGGTGGTTTCGCCCGTCGGGTCAGGATCGTTTTTGGTGCCCTTTATCCACTCCCTGAAGCCTTGCATCAGGGCGTACAGCACCGGCACAAGGATAACGCCAACCAGCGTGGCCGCCAGCATGCCGCCAAAGACGGCAACACCGATGGCTCTCTGACTGGCGGCGCCCGCGCCGCTGGCCGCCAACAGCGGAACAACTCCGAGCAGGAAGGACAGCGCCGTCATCATGACCGCGCGGAAACGCTGATGTGCCGCTTCGACCGCTGCTTCCTTGATCGAGAGACCTTTGGCCCGTTGCTCCATCGCAAACTCGACGATCAGAATCCCGTTTTTTGAAGCCAAACCAACCAGCATGATCATTCCGATCTGCGTGTAGAGGTTGATATCACTTCCCACGATGGCAACGGCGGCCACCGCGCCGAACAGGGCCACCGTGACAGACAACAGGATCGACACCGGCAAGGTCCAGCTTTCGTATTGCCCGACAAGGAACAGATATCCAAACAGGATCGCCAACCCCAGGATCACGACCACCAATCCGCCGGCGGCCAGTTGCTGTTGTGCGGTTCCTGTCCATTCAAACGCGTAGCCTGGGGGGAGCGCCGTAGAGGACTCTTCGGTCATCACCGTGATTGCATCCCCGCTGGACAATCCCGGGGCAGGCACGGCGGTCACCGTCGCGGATCGGAACAGGTTGTGGCGTTTCAGCAGGACGGGCCCAAGAACGTTTTCGACATCGATCAAGGTGCCCAGCGGAACCATCTCGCCCTGGGTCGAGCGAACATAGAGGTTCGAGATATCCTCGACATTGTCCCTGTAGGTCCCGTCGGCCTGGATCATGACACGATACACCCGGCCAAACAGGTTGAAATCATTGACGTAATAGGACCCCAGCTGGGCCTGCATGGTCTGGAAGATTTCCGACACGGACACCTGCAGCGTCTTGGCTTTCTCCCGATCCAGATCGACAAACAATTGCGGAACGTTGGCCCGGAATGTCGTATAGGCCTGACCAATTTCCGGTCGCTGATTGGCCGCATAGACAAATGATCCGACCGCTGATGCCAGATCCTGTGGCGTTCCACCGCCGGTTTGCTGCACCTCCATTTCGACCCCGGCGGACATGCCAAGGCCCTGAATGGGGGGCGGGTTGAACGCCACGATCGACGCGGCGGATTCACCGTTGGCGATGGCCAGCACTTTGCCGAGAATCGCGTTCGCGCTCAGGTCCTCTTCCTGCCGTTCGTCCCAATTGTCGAGGTTCACAAAGATCGCCGCCCCGTTGGTGATCGTTCCGTTCAGCAGCGAGAAACCGTTGACCAGAACCGTGCTGGCGACACCGGGGATTTCACGGATCTGGTCGTCGACGCGCCGCGTGACGGTCTCTGTCCGCTCCAGTGTTGCGGCGTCCGGCAGTTGCACATCGACAAACAGATATCCGTTATCTTCCAGTGGGATAAAGCCGCTCGAGGTGTTGGACATGATCGTGCCTGCGCCCATGGCCAGCGCTACGATGATGCCCAGCCCGATGACCGGCAGGATCAGCAGTTTTCGTACAATCGCCACATAGCCATTGCGCACGGATCCGATGAAGTTCTCAAACAGGGCCAGAATGCCCTTGGGCGGGCCTGACCTTGGCCGCAGCACCAGCCCGCACAAGGCCGGGGACAGGGTCAGCGCGTTGATGGACGAGATGACCACAGCGGTCGAGATCGTGACAGCGAACTGGGAATAAAGCCGCCCGGAGATGCCCGGCATGAAGGTGACCGGCACGAACACGGCCAGCAGAACCAACGTGGTGGCGATGACCGGTCCGGTAATCTGGCCCATCGCCTTGCGGGTGGCCTCGGCCGGGGGCAGACCTTCTTCGGCGATGATCCGTTCGACGTTTTCCACGACGACGATGGCGTCATCCACCACGATCCCAATGGCCAGCACCAATGCAAACAGGGATATCGTGTTCAGCGACATACCGAAGAGCAGCAAGAACGCAAACGTCCCGATCAGCGAGACCGGGATGGCCACCGCCGGAATGATCGTCGCCCGCCAATTGCCCAAAAAGACAAACACGACCGAGATCACCAGAATGAAGGTCAGGATGAGGGTCGTGACCACGTCGTTCAGCGACTGTTCAACAAAATCCGTGGTGTTGAACGGCACCTGATACTCCACGTCCGAAGGGAAGGACCGTGACAGACGCTCCAACTCGGCCTGAACCCGCTCGGAGACCGCCAGAGCATTCGCGCCGGGCGCCTGATAGATGCCGATGACCGTCGCCGGGACGCTTTGAAAGTAACCGGACGCTGAATAGAACTGCGCGCCCAGTTCCACGCGGGCGATGTCGCGCACCCTGACAATCGATCCCGCCTCGCCGGTCCGGATGACGATATCGCCGAACTCCGCAGCCGATGTCAGGCGACCCTTGGTCTTGATCGTGTATTGAAACGTCTGCCCCTCGGGCACCGGCGGCGCGCCGATGGACCCGGCGGAGACTTCGATATTCTGTTCGCGGATGGCGGCAATTACGTCGCCCGGTGTGATCGACAGGGCGGCCATCTGGTCGGGATCCATCCAGATCCGCATGGCGTATTCCAGATTGGTCAGAACGTCAGCCTTGCCCACACCCTGAATCCGCGCCAAGGCGTCCTTGAGGTTGATCGAGGCGTAGTTGGACAGAAACACGCTGTCATAGGTGGAGTTGGGCGAGGTCAGCGTCACCAGCAGCAGCATGTTGGTTGATGACTTTTGCGTCACGACGCCCGAGGATGTGACCTCGGTTGGAAGCGACGACATCGCCTGCGCCACGCGGTTCTGCACGTTCACCGAGGCGATATCGGGGTCTGTACCGACCTCGAAGGTAATATCCAGGGAATACGAGCCGTTATCGGACGATGTTGACGTCATGTAGATCATGTCGTCCACGCCGTTGACCTGCGCCTCGATCGGCGCTGCAACCGTGTTTTCCACGGTTTCGGCATTGGCGCCCGTGTATGTGGCGGTCACGCTGACCACCGGAGGTGTGATGTCAGGGAACTGAGCGACGGGCAGAACCAGATAGCCGATGCCGCCCATGATTGTCAGGACAAGCGAAATGACAAGCGCCAGCTTCGGCCGGCTGATGAACAGGGCTGAGAACATCCGTTACTCTCCCGGCTGCTCTGAGGCGACGACGGCATCCACCGAGACGCCCGGGCGAACCCTTTGCAGGCCCTCGACAATGACGCTTTCCCCTTCGCGCAGACCGTCCAGAACGATGATGGCCGTGCCGACCGTATCCCCGGTTGTGATGTAGCGCTGTTCGACCATCTGCTGGTCATTCACCACGAGGACAAATTCCCCCCGTTGATCGCGCTGCAGCGCGGCTTGGGGGATGAGGACCTGAAGCGTGGGTTCCAGCGCCTCGATATGCACGTTGACGAACGCACCGTCGATGATCAGCCGCTTCGTATTGTCGAATTGGGCGCGCATCGTGATTGCGCCTGTCAGGGGGTCGATGCGGTTGTCGACAAAGACGATCTCGCCGGTTTCGTCCAAATCCGTGCCGTTCGGGAGGGTCACGTGAACGTTTGGACTCTTGTTGCTTTCCGCAAGAGAGGCGGCGCTTTCGCCGAATTGCTCTAGAACCGACGTAAATTGTTTCTCATTCAGGGAAAAATTGACATAAATGGGCGCTTCGCTGACCAGATTGACCAGGGGCGGGTTGTTGGGACCCACAACATCCCCCACGCTGGTGGTGACCCGCCCGATGCGCCCGGTGAACGGGGCATGGATTTTTGTATAGCTCAGGTCCAGTTCAGCCTGTTGAATGGCCGCATTCGCCGCTTTGACTTCGGCCTCGGCCACCAATTCGTTGGCGCGGGCAATATCGCGTTCAGATTCCGGCGTCGCGTCGCGGCGGTAGAGTTCTTCCTTGCGGGCCAGATCGACCTTGGCCAGTTCCAGACTGGCCTCGGCCCGGTCCAGATCAGCCTTTCGCGCCTCAAGCGTGGCCTGATAGAGGTCCGGTTCAATCGTGAACAGCAGGTCCCCTTCGTTCACCAGCGCGCCGTCTTCCACATTCTGACTGTCCAGAAATCCGCTGACGCGTGCGACAATGTCAACCTTGTCAATCGCTTCGGCCCGGCCAATGAAAACCGCCTCGTCGGTGATTTCCTCGGAATAGGCGGCAGCAATTGAAACCTTGGGCGGCGGTGCATCGCTCTGATCCTGGGCCAAAGCCGGGAGTGCCATGCCCAGGCACGCAAGCAGGGCCAATCGCTTGCCTGTCGCCCTGAAAGTGCGGCTGTCGCGCAAGGTCGGTTTCTTAAATGCAAGGGACATGGCAGGTGCCTCGTTCAAACTATGGATTTTGCGCCCCATGAGGTCGGACGCCCCGGGCGAGTCGATGGATTTGTCGGTGAGGATGGCTGTTTTATGCTTTTACCTCAAGCATCTTGATGGCGGTGCATATCTCCGCGCCTCAAGAAATTTATCCTTGGATTAGCGGGTTTAACGTGGGGAATGGCTGTTTTTTGCCTGCAAACACGGCTTTGAACGCCGTGAAACGACGCGTGAAACCGTGGCGTGATCACCTTGAAAGCATCCCGTCGATGCGCGGCGTACGGAGCTGCCTTATGAGCGCGTTCCGGCGAAACGGACCTGCCAGTCTTCGCGCTGTTCGTCCGTGACCTTGGCGAACAGGACGTCCGGAACAGCGAAGTCGTGCCCGGAGGGCAATGCCGCAACCGCGGCACCGACATCGTCGGGCCATCTGGTATCCAGCGTGTTCATTGCGCTCAGCATACGGGCCGAGGTTTCGGGGATGAACGGGGCGCTGAGCACGGCGTAGAGACGGATCAGGTTCAAGCCCAACCTCACCTGTGCGGCGGCCTGTTCGGGGTCTTCCTTGAAGGTCGACCACGGCGCGGCGGCCTGCAGATACTCGTTGCCTGCCACCCAGATCGCCCGCAACTCCTGCGCGGATTTGCGAACGTCCATCGCCTGCATGTGGGCCTCATAGGCGCGTACGCGGCGGGTCAATTCCTCGATCAGGGCCTGTTCGCGATCCCCGAACGCACCGCCTTCGGGCACGGATTCCCCGAATTTCGAACGGCAGAACTTGGTTATGCGGCTGACAAAGTTACCCAGTACATCCGCAAGGTCTTTGTTCACCGATTGCTGGAAGTTCTCCCACGTGAACTCGCTGTCGCTGCTTTCCGGGGCATGGCTCAGCAGCCACCAGCGCCAGTAATCGGCAGGCAGCAGATCCAGAGCCTGATCCATGAACACGCCGCGTCCTTGAGAGGTCGAGAACTGGCCGCCGTCATAATTCAGGTAGTTGAACGACTTGAGGTGATCGACCATCTTCCACGGCTCACCCGAGCCCAGAATGGTGGCCGGGAAGGACAGGGTATGGAAAGGCACGTTGTCCTTGCCCATGAACTGCACATAGCGCACATCATCTGCGCCTTTGTCGGTGCGCCACCAGCGTTCCCAATCCGCATCTGTCTTGCCATTGGCGTCGGCCCATTCCTTGGCGCAGGCGATGTATTCGATCGGCGCGTCGAACCAGACATAGAAAACCTTGCCCTCCATACCCGGCCAATCCTGATCGCCTTTCTTGACCGGAACACCCCAGTCCAGATCGCGGGTGATGCCGCGATCCTGCAGGCCGTCACCGTCATGCAGCCATTTCTTTGCAATGGATGTGGTCAGGATCGGCCAGTCCGTCTTGCTGTCGATCCACGCATCCAACTGATCCTTCATCGCGGACTGGCGCAGATACAGGTGCTTGGTCTCGCGCACCTCCAGATCGGTCGAGCCGGAAATGGCTGAACGCGGCTCGATCAGGTCGGTCGGGTCTAGCTGCTTGGTGCAATTTTCGCACTGGTCGCCGCGGGCGCGCTCATATCCGCAATTGGGGCAGGTGCCCTCGATGTAGCGATCCGGCAGAAAGCGACCGTCAGCGTTTGAATAGACCTGCTTTTCCGTGACTTCGCGGATCAGACCCGCATCATCCAGCCTGCCCGCGAAATGCTGGGTCAGTCTCTTGTTCTGATCGCTGGATGAACGACCAAAATGATCAAAGCTAAGGCCAAAGCGCTTGGCGATGTCGGCCTGAATTTCGTACATCTCGGCACAATACTCGGCCACGGGCTTGCCAGCCTTGGCCGCCGCCAGTTCGGCCGGCGTGCCGTGCTCATCGGTGGCGCAGAGAAACATGACCTCGTTCCCCCGGCCACGCTGGTAGCGTGCGTACAGATCGGCAGGCAGTTGCGAGCCGATCAGATTGCCGAGGTGCTTGATCCCGTTGATATAGGGGATCGCCGAGGTGATGAGAATCCGAGCCATATTCCGTATCCGCGTAACTGTCCGTTCGCCCGTCTACCCCATGTGGACAGTCAGCAAAACCCCGGGATTTGAATGCGTGTGAATAAAGGGGGAAAAGCGTCCGCACCCGCCAGCGGCTCAGCGCTCTTCCCGGGATTTCTTGAGCAACCTGCCAATGGTAAAGGATGTCCGCGGCGCATAGACATAGTTGGTGCGTTCCTCCGGCGTCGGGCGGGATCGCATGCGGGCCAGACCGAACACAATCAGGACGACATGCCCAACTGCAACAAAGCCAAATAGGGCTGCGGGGCCAAGTTTCTGTATCAGCGTCGAAGAAATGTAGGGTGAGGCAATCGCCCCCAACGCAAACCAGAACATCAGCGCAGCGGCGAGTTCAACCCGTTCTTCGGTGGTGGCGAAATCATTGGCGTGCGCAGATGAGACCGAAAAGATCGGGAAAGTCGTCAGCCCAAAGAACCCTGCCGCCAGCATAACACCCAAGGTACCGGTGCCGCTGGCTGCCATTGTGATGCCGCAACTGAGAACAGCGGCAGCGGACAGCCAGATCAGCACCCAGCGCCGGTCGTATTTGTCTGCCAGCCATCCTACCGGATACTGCGCCAGGGCACCGCCCAACACGAACGAGGCCAGGAAGAAGGCGATCTGATCTACGCCCAGTCCGACCTCCTGGCCGTAGACGGGGCCCACCATTCGGAACGAGGCCGAACTGAGTGCTGCCGTGATCACTCCGGCCACCGCCAGGGGGGAACTGCGCCACGCCAGCTTCGGGCGCAGGCGCGGGGCGTCAGGTGTTTTCGGCTGGCTGGCTCTGGTCAGTGTAAGTGGCAGCAAGGCTGCACAGCACAGGATGGCCAGCAGGTTGTACGACACGTAGGACGCGGGTGGCAGCACCGCGATAATGAGCTGCGCACACAAGGATGCCCCCATGTCCGCGATCCGGTAGGTGCCCATGGCGCGTCCACGCGTTTCATTGGTGACCTTGGCGTTCAGCCACGCCTCGATCACCGTATAGCACCCGGCCACACAGGTCCCGGATGCTATCCGCAGGGCCGCCCAGATATACGGGTCCTCGGTCAGGGTGTGACCCAGCAACCCCATCGCACCAAGGGCGGTGCAGACGGCAAAGGCGCGGGAATGGCCGACGCTGCCCATCAGTCGCGGGGCCCACCAGCACCCGATGAAGAACCCGAGGAAGTGCGCAGATCCCAGCAAACCAATCTGTTCGGTGGAGAAATTCAACGTCAGGCCCGAAATCGCATCCAAAGGCCCGACGCCGCCTGTCGACAGTTGCAGGAGAATGACAGAAAGAAACAGGGCGGCAAAAGAAATGATCGTGCGCATGATGACCACAGATTGGTCGATCCTGCGGAGGATGCACGCGTCTATTCGACGTTATCGAGTCGTTTTTTGCCTTTCTGTGGTCAGGTCGCGCGCGCGATCTCGGCCCGGATATCCAGCCCAACAGTGTCCGCGACCAGATCGGGATAGCCCGAGGCGCCGAATTCGTGCCGGTTCACTGCGCCGGTCAGGCGGATCGACAGGCGATCCAGGTTATCCGCTGCCGTCCCTGGGGGGCGGTACAGGCTGGCCTGCAGGGTGATCGGACGGGTCACGCCGCGCACGGTCACATCTCCGGTGATGCGCGCGCCATCCGAAATTCGCCCGCCGGGGCCCAATTGGACTTTGGTCGATACAAAGCGGATGGTTGGATGATCGGCGGCGTTGAGAACACTTGTGCTGAGCATGGGCATCCGGGCAAACGGCAGTCGTGTTCGGGCTCGCGTCACATCCAGACTCACATCGACCCGGCTGTTTTGCAAGCGGCGGGTGTCCACCTGAACATTGGCGGATCGGATCGGCATCGATCCTTTTTGGGCGATCCCGGACAAGTCGAAAGTAAACCCAACACGCGTGCCTTCGTCCGACAACCGATACGGGCTGAGGGCAGACTGGGCGGGTCCGGCCAGCGTCAGCGCAGCAAGCCCCGCTATCATATCGCGCCGGGACAGTCCGATCATGCCATCATCTCCTGCCTGCGCGGTCGGGAGCGTTTGAGCAGCATCAGGACGATGGCGATGTTCAGGCCGTTCCACAGAATGCCGTTGACGAAGGCCAGTTGGTAATTGCCGGTTACGTCGTAGATCCATCCCGACATCCAGCCGCCCAGAGCCATGCCAAGAATGGTCATCATCATGACAAAACCGACCCGTGCGCCGGCCTCTTGTGGGGGCATGTACTCGCGGACCACCAGCGCATAGCTGGGAACGATGCCGCCCTGAGCCAGTCCAAACAAAAGGCTGATAACGTATAGCGAGACCATTCCGTCATAGGGCAGGAACAGGAACAGTGCGATGCATTGCAGGATGGAACCGATCAGCAATGTGTATACCCCGCCCAACTGATCCGCCACGAGACCGGAAATGATGCGGCTGACAACGCCGCCCAACAGCATCAGCGACAGCATCTCGGCCCCGACTGCCGGCCCATAGCCCAGGCCGACGCAATAGGACACGATGTGAACCTGCGGCATCGACATCGCCACACAGCAGCCGATCCCGGCCAGTCCGAGTATGTACTGGAGCGCGCGCGGCGAGATCCCCACGCTGCGCGCGTTGATCTGTGCTGTGGCTGCGGCGGTGCTGTGGGCCTCAATCGGGAACTGTCGGCGCAACAACAGGGACAAGGGGATCACGATAGCCAGCGTGAGAACCGCCAAAGTCAGATAAACCTGTTGCCAGCCGTCCCGCGCCAGAATGCCCGACAGCATCATGGGCCAGATCGCCCCGGACAGGTAGTTGCCGCTGGCCACCAGCGCCACGGCGATCCCGCGTCGGCGCATGAACCAGTGCGAGATATCGGCAATCAGCGGTCCAAAGCCAACCGATGTGCCCAATCCCAGCAACAGATGCGCCACAGACAACAGGGCGATGTTCGGGGCCATTGTGGCCAGAAAATAGCTTATGGCGCTCAGGACCGATGCGCCGATCAGCGCCTTGGTCACGCCCAGCCGGTCCACCAGCTGTCCCAACCACATATTGCCAAGGGCAAAGCCGATCATGGCAAGGGTGTAGGGCATCGAGGCTTCGGCCCGCCCGGCGCCGAATTCGGCCTCGACAGCGGGCATTACGACGATCACCGCCCACATGCCCACATTTGCCACCGCCGCGATGGCGAGCGTGATCAGAAGGCGAAGCCAGGAATAACGGCTGTCATGGATCGGGTGGCTCATGCGGTGACGCTAGGGTGCGGTCCGGGTTTTGACCAGTCACAAGTTGCGTGATCTGACTGTGCTCAGGCGGGGATGTCTTCGGTCTCGATCCGCTTGAGCCGCAGACCGACACGGGCCGCGGTTTGCGTGGCCTGCCATGTGACCGGGGGCAGGGCGCGGGCGCGGCGGCGGGTCAGGGTCCAGCGCCGGGCCTCTGCCTGATGGGCTGCTGCCATGTGCCAGCGGGTCTCGACCCCCTGTGCGCCGCCGTCCCCGGGGGTCAGCAATAAACCCAGCGGAGGCCGCCCCATCGTGCCCCCTTGTTCAGCGGCCAGATGCATCCGGCGCACGGGCGTCAGGCCCGGCGCACCGGGCAGGTCGCCGATGATCAGCGGCACCGCTCCGCTGCGCAGGGCCTCTTCTATGCACCACAGCAGATCCTCGGCACGGGTCGGTCGGACGAACAGGAACCGGGCGGGATCGGCAAAGGGTATCATGCCGTCCGGGTTCATCTGGCCGGGTTCCCACGCGGGCGAGATCCACAGGACCGGCCCGCGCGCCTGACCGGCCAGCCACATGGCAAAGCTGCGCCGGGCCGGGCCGCAGGCCTCGTGCACGCGACCCAGTTGCAGGGTAATCCCATCATGAAGTGCCAGCCCCGGCGCGGCGCGCGCGGGTTTTTGGCCCAGAAGCTGTGTAGACATGGCATCAGGCTACCATGTTCTTATTTTGTTCTCAAGTGATGCGTGCCTCTAACGGGACAGGATCAGCTTTCCATCGGCAAACTGGATGTTGGAAAAGCGATGCAGGTAATCCATGCCCAAAAGCGACTTGTCCAGATCGCCCTCATTGATCCAGGCGGAAACGCCGGTATCCCGGATCGGTCCCAAAGCGAGGCTGTCCAACTGCACGGGCGCAGTGCGCACCACGCCATTCGCGGTCGCGGCCCGGCCCAGATAATTCAACTGGTCCAGATCAATCCCAACCCGCTGGGCATCCCGCGCGTTCAGGACGATCTGACTGGCGCCGGTATCGACCAGAAAGGTGATCGGCTCGCCATTGACCAGCATCGGCAGATAATAGTGCCCGTCAAACGCGCGCGGGACCTCAATCGTGTTGCCGGAGACGGCCATCTGGGGCGTTGTGCCCACGGTCGAGCGGATATCGTCCCACAGACCCACCAGTGCGATGACGCCGATGAAAATGAATACCCAGGCCATCACCTGTTGCACGGTTTTGCCCAGAGACTGCCGGTTATGGGTGAAAAACCACATCAGCAAGGCCGTGCCCAGCAGAACCAGATAGGTCAAACGCCCGATTTCGTAACCATCCATACCGTCACCCGGAAAATGTTCTTGTCATCCCAATATGGGGATTTACGACGCAAAACCAAAGGCCTTGAGACCGTCGAGAATGAACTGAACGGACAAGGCCGCCAGCAGCATGCCCAAAAGCCGCGTCAGCACATTCAGCCCGGTTTTCCCCAGCAGCCGCGCCACCGCACCCGACGACAGATACATCGCAAACACCATCGCCACGACAACCAGCATGACACCAATGACCACAGCCAACCCCTGAATGCCGGGGTGTTGACCCACCAGCAGGATCATGGTCGCGATCGAGCCCGGACCCGCGATCAGAGGAATCCCGAGTGGAAATACGGAAGGGTCCGGGTGTTCTTCTTCTTCGGCGGCATTTTCGCGCCGTTTGGTGCGGCGCTCAAACAGCATGTCCAAGGCGGTCAGGAACAGAAGAACGCCACCCGCGACACGGAACGCCTCCATCGAGATGCCAACGAAGCCCAAAACCGCCTCGCCGAATGCGGCAAACATCGCCAAGATGCCGCCAGCCGTCAGGCACGCCCTGATCGCAATCGCCCGACGCGTGCGCCCGTCCATATCTTGGGTCAGAGCCACAAAGATTGGCGTTTGTGCCGGCGGGTCGATAACCACAAAAAGCGTTGTGAATGCAGTGATGAGGAATGCGGCGTCAATCATGCGGCTCTCTCTGCGTTTTCAAGCCGCTCCGCAGCGGCCACCCACAGCGCCTCGGCCTTTTGCATGGCTTCGACCACCTCGGCGAATTTTCGGTTCCAGGTCTCCAGGTCGTTGATCCGATCTTCATCATACAAGGCCGGGTCCGCCAGCTTGGCCGAGAGTTTTTCGTGCATGTCGGTCAGTTTCTCGATCCGGTCCTCGCATTTGCGCAGATCGGCCCGAAGGGCCAGAACAGCGTCACGTGACGGTCGCTTGGGTTTCGAGGCCTGAGCTTTGCCTCTGACCGGTTTGTCGCGCGCCAGCAGCAAGCCTCGATAGGTCTCCAGATCGTCCTCAAACGGTTTGACCGTTCCGTCCGAGACCAGCCAAAGACGGTCGGCCACCAGCCCCAGCAAATGCATGTCGTGGCTGACCAGAATGACGGCTCCGGAATAGGCGGTCAGCGCCTCGACCAGCGCCTCGCGGCTTTCGATATCCAGATGGTTGGTCGGTTCGTCCAAAATCAGCATATGCGGCGCGTCGATCGTGGCGATCAGCAGCGACAGGCGGGCCTTTTGCCCTCCTGACAATCGGCCTACGACGGTCTCCGCCTGATCCGCGTTCAATCCGAACCCGGCCAGCCGCGCGCGCCACTTGCCTGGCCCTTCGTCCGGACGCAGGCGGCGCAGATGGTCCAGCGGCGTTTCGTCCACATAGAGCTCATCCACCTGATGCTGCGCGAAATACCCGACACGCAGTTTGGTGCTGCGCGTCATCTTGCCCGCCATCAGGGGCAGGCGGTCGGACAACAGCTTGGACAGGGTGGATTTACCCTGGCCGTTCTTGCCCAGCAGGGCGATGCGGTCATCCTGATCGATCCGCAGGTTCAGGCGGCGCAGCACTTCGGTTTCGCCATAGCCTGTCACACCGCCTTCCAACTGAATGATCGGCGGCGACAATTCTTCGGGTTCCGGAAAGGAAAAGGCGCGCAATGCCGCTTCCTGCGGGGTCGAGATCAACTGTATCCGTTCGATCATCTTCAGGCGCGACTGGGCCTGAACGGCCTTGGAGGCCTTGTACCGGAACCGGTCCACAAAGCTTTGCAAATGCGCAATCCGAGCCTTGGCCTTGGCGTTCTCGGATTCAGCCTGGGCCAGCCTTTCGGCCCGGCGTTCCGCGAACTTGTCATAGGGCACTGCGTAATAGGTCAGTTTGCGGTCTTCGAGATGCAGGATCGATCCGACGGCACGGTTCAGCAACCCGCGATCGTGGCTGATGATGATCACGGTGTGGGGATATCTGGCGAGATAGCTTTCCAGCCACAAGGCGCCTTCGAGATCGAGATAGTTGGTCGGTTCGTCCAGCAGCAGCAGGTCGGGCTGCGAAAACAGCACAGCCGCAAGCGCGACGCGCATCCGCCACCCGCCGGAGAAATCGGAACAGGGTTTGAGCTGGTCTTCGTCATCGAACCCAAGACCCTTGAGGATAGACGCCGCCCGGGCCTCGGCCGACCAGGCGTCGATATCAGCCAGCCGCGTTTGTATCTCGGCAATGCGATCCGGATCGGTGGCACTGTCGGCCTCGGCCATCAGGGCGCTGCGTTCGGTATCCGCCGCCAGAACCGTGTTGATCAGCGAGACGTCGGACGCGGGGGCCTCTTGCGCGACGCCACCGATGCGCGCCCGCCGTGGGACTGAGAGATTGCCCGATTCCAACGCCAATTCGCCCCGGATGAGGCGGAACAGCGTCGTCTTTCCGGTTCCGTTTCGACCAACAAGCCCGACCTTGTGCCCGTCCGGAATGGTCGCACTGGCCCCATCAAACAAGGGACGGCCTTCAACGGCATATGTTATGTTTTCGATCCGCAGCATGGGCCGCTCTTAGCAGAGCCTGAATGACGCCGCCAGAGCCCGGCATGTTCAAAGCGCAGTTGATGTGCTAGCGCTGTGCCGGTTGGTTTCTCCATCGGTTTTGATCATGCGCGCGGCTCATTCGCCCCCATCTCTGGTGACACTTGTCTTGGCGACGGCCCTGTCGGTGCTGTCGCTGAACATGTTCCTGCCATCACTGGCGCGTATGGGTGTGGATTTTCAGGTCGACTATGCCCTGGTGAACCTGTCGGTGGCCGGATATCTGGCGGTTTCTGCGGTCCTGCAATTGGTCATAGGTCCGTTGTCCGACCGCTTTGGACGCAGACCCATCCTGCTGATCTGTATGGCAATCTTTCTTGCGGCGTCCATCGGGTGCGTGCTGGCCGAGTCGATCTGGCTGTTTCTTGGATTTCGGTTGTTGCAAGCCGCCGTTGTCGCGGCGCATGTTCTGTCCAGCGCATCGATCCGGGACATGTACCCGCCCAACGAAGCTGCCAGCAAGCTGGGCTACGTTGCGATGGCCATGGCTCTGGCCCCGATGCTGGGGCCCATGCTGGGTGGCGCATTGGATTCCCTGTTCGGGTGGCGGGCCGGGTTCGTCCTGTACTCTGCGCTGGGGGCCGGGTTGCTGGCGCTGTTGTGGGTGGATATGGGGGAAACCAATACGGACCGGACATCGACCTTTGCAGCGCAGCTGCAAGAATACCCGCATCTGTTCCGGGCCCGCCGGTTTTGGGGCTACGCCTTGTGTGCCGCGTTTTCGATTGGTGCGTTTTTCAGCTTTATCACCGGAGCCCCGCTGGTGGCCGCGGCCTGGTTTGACCTCAGCCCAGCGATGCTGGGTTTGGGGATCGGGATCATTACCGGCGGCTTCATGGTCGGGAATTTCATAACCGGTCGGATCGCGGCCCGGACGCGCCTGACCACGATGATCCTGATCGGCCGGGTTTTTGCCTCCTTGGGCCCTTTTGTCGGGCTGCTGCTGTTTCTGGCTGACATGGGCTCGGTCTGGGTGTTTTTCGGGTCTGCCATCTTGGTTGGCTTCGGCAACGGATTGACAAACGCCAACGCCTCGGCCGGGTTGATGTCCGTCCGACCGAAACTGGCGGGAAGTGCGGCCGGGCTGTCGGGTGCGATGATCGTCGCCTTGGGGGCGGTTCTCACATCGCTCACCGGTGCGTTGGCCAACCCCGGGAATGGCCCGTTTCTGGTGCTGGGGATGATGTGCGCTAGTAGTTTCGCAGGATTGCTGGCGGTGCTCTACGTGCGTTGGGTAGACCGGATTGATCCGCTGCCGGACGCAATCTGATCATCAATCGGCAAGGCGCCCCATCATTCCACTTTTCATGGACCACATACCATGTTAGGCGGCGCGCGATGGATTTCGGCGCGGCCCCTTCGCGCTGTCACTTAAGGAGAGGCCGACATGGCACTGGAACGCACATTCTCGATCATCAAACCCGATGCAACCCGCCGCAACCTGACTGGCAAGATCAATGCCAAGTTTGAAGAGGCAGGCCTGCGCATCGTCGCACAAAAGCGCATCCACATGACCAAAGCCCAAGCCGGCAAGTTCTACGATGTGCATGCCGAGCGTCCGTTCTATGACGAACTGTGCGAATTCATGTCGTCGGCTCCGGTCGTTGTTCAGGTTCTGGAAGGCGAAGGCGCCATCGCAAAGAACCGCGAAGTCATGGGCGCAACCAACCCCGCCGACGCGGCCCCCGGCACCATCCGCGCCGAGTTCGCTGAATCGGTTGGCGAAAACTCGGTTCACGGCTCGGACGCGCCGGAAACCGCCGCAGTTGAGATCGCGTATTTCTTCTCAGGCATCGAACTGGTTGGCTAAGCTACTGACAGTTTTAAATAATCTGGCCGTATCCGAAGCCGGGTGCGGCCTTTTTCTTGCCCGGATCAAATCTGCTTGAGATCCTTTGGTGCAACGCGCACGCCAATAATGTCCAGATCCGAGATCATCTGGGTTTCCGGTGCCGAGGAGACACCGGCCTTCAACGCATCGAACCTCTGGCGCAGCGCTTTTTTCTCATCACCCTTGCAGTCATTCCATGGACGACCCTGCAAGCCCATCACCAAGACGTAATAGCCGATGAAATGCGCCCGGGTTCCGGCCTGCAGCAGTTTGGCATAGGCCGCATCGGCCCCCAGATCGCGCAGTTCCTGGGCTGAGTGGATTCCAGCGCGGGCACAGGCCTGTTCAAAGGCCGGACCAAGATTTCTGATCGACGATACCGGATCGGACATTGTCCTGTCATAGTCGCGCCTGTTTCGGCTGTCACCCGCGCATTGCACCGGGTCGGCGGAAAGTTCTTCTTGCAGGCGGCAATGAACTCCGATTTCATGACGTCATGCTGTCACGGAGGCGCGAATGCCCAAAACCAAGGATGCCGGCGAAAAGCCCGGCAAAGGCAAGAAGAACACCTCCCTGAGGTTGGACGGCAAGACCCTGAAAGCGTTGAAAATTCGGGCGATCGAAGAGGGGACGAGTGTTCAGAAGATTGTGGAAACGCTGGTCAATGACTATCTCGAAACATCTCGAAAAGGTGGTTCATGACGTCCAGGGCTGACGGATTTTTTGTCATCGATGGCGCGTTGGATGAGATTGCTGTTGCGCAGGCAGTCAAACCTCTGACGACACAGATCACGGCGTCCGGCGCGCCGAAACCGTTCGCGGTGCTGGATTGTCACGACCAGTCTCTCAGGACCTCGGGAAAGCTGTTGATGGAGGTCAGCGGAACGCTGCAGTTGCTGCAGAACAACGGTCAGCTTCGGGTGCAGACAACAAAAGGCAACGGCCGGTTCGCGCAGGACCTGCCAGATGGCCCGGTGCGGGATGGTTTGATTGGTTTCCCAAAGCTGCGAGCGCTGATGGCCATTGGCTCGGGCGAGACCTCAACCCAGAGCCTTGCTGCCCTGGACGATCTGCAGAAAACGCAAGTCCGGGGAACTGTTTTGTCGATGTCTTCCGCAACCGGAAACGTGACGCTTGTGCACGTTCAGCGCTTGCGAGGGTACGACCGGGCATTTGACGCGGTTTGTAAGGCGCTGGACGGGATGGCAGTCTCATCGGGTGGGATCGAAGCGGTGTTCCGGGGCCTCTTTCCCGGTGTCACACCATATCAGGCCAAGCCGGAAATCAAGCTGAGTAAAACCGAGCCGTCGATACAGGTGGCAACAGATATCATCCGGACCTTTCTGGCCGTTGCGCGACAGAACGAAGCCGGTGTTCTGGCGGATATCGACACGGAATTTCTGCATGATTACCGCGTCGCGCTGCGGCGTGTCCGTTCGGTCCTGAGCCTGTTCAAAGGGGCGTTCGGGGCTGAGCAGACCGCCGAATTCAAACGGGTCTTCTCGGATCTTATGGAACCGACCGGGAGGCTTCGGGACCTGGACGTATATCTTCTGGAAAAAGATGTGTATTTCAGTCTTGTGCCGCCCAACCTTCATGCTGGACTTCATTCAATGTTTGAGCGGTTTGAAAAAGAGCGCGCGCAGGAACTGACCCGCCTGTCGCGCAGGCTCCGTAGCTCTGCCTATGACAAATCGATGACCGAACTGGCTGCGGTTTTTGATACTCCGGTGACGATACAGGCGGGACCCAATGGCAGCCGTGGCGCGTATGAATACGCCTGCGCGCTTATCTGGAAGCGATATCGCAAGGTCTGCAAACTGGCGCGCAGTATTTCCGAGGACACCGAGGATGAAACCGTTCACGACCTGCGGATCGACTGCAAGAAATTGCGCTATCTGATGGAGTTCTTTGCACCTCTCTTTGATGCCAAATCCTTTAAGACGATCATCAAGCCATTGAAAAAGCTGCAGGATAACCTTGGCCTGTTCAATGATTATTCCGTCCAGCAAGAGGCATTGCTGAGCTTTGTATCTCAGCAAAGCAACACGCAGGGGCGGGTTGATGCCCGGATCGGAATGGCCGCAGGTGGGCTGATCGCAGTTCTGGATCAACGGCAACGGGCGGAACGGGATCGCGTGATCGCCAATTTCCAGCAATTCGACGGCCCTGACATCCGCCAATTGTTCCGCAACTTGTTTCACCGCACGGGGGAGTGAGGAATGAAAATCATTGCCTGTTACAGCAACAAGGGCGGTGTCGGTAAAACTGCAACCTCGGTAAATTTGGCCTATGCCTATGCACAGGCGGGCAAGCAGGTTCTTTTGTGTGACCTCGACCCGCAGGGGGCATCCGGATTCTACATGCGCGTCAAGCCGTCCAAGAAACTGACCGAGGCGCGGTTCTTTGAAGACGTCAAACGGTTCACCAACGCCATCCGCGCCAGCGATTTCGAAGGTCTGGATGTGCTGCCGGCAAACCTGACGTTTCGGGACTTCGATGTGTTTCTGTCCCGGATGCGCAACAAACGCTCGCGGCTGAAAAAGGCGTTGATCGCGGCGGGCAGCGACTATGACTTTATCATCCTGGACTGTCCTCCGAACTTTTCGACCCTGTCAGAGAACATCTTTAAGGCCGCCGACGAAATCGTGGTCCCGGTGATCCCAACGACACTCTCTGAACGGACCTTTGAACAATTGGTGCGCTTTTTTGATGAGCATAAACTGCGCAAGAAAAAGCTTCGGGCGTTCTTTTCCATGGTTCAGCGGCGCAAGACCCTGCATCAGGACACGATGGCGGCGATGCGCAGTTCCTATCGCAAGCGGTTCCTGCAGACCGTGATCCCGTTCGCGGCAGATGTGGAAAAAATGGGTCTGAGCCGTGCCCCGGTCAGTATCTATGCGGGTCGCAGTGCCGCCAGCGGCGCCTATCAGGCGCTGTATGACGAGTTGGAAAACGGAGTGGTTTCAAACACATGAGCAAGGAAATCGAGCGCAAGTTTCTCGTTGCCGACCTGCCGGATCTGAGTGCTGCGCAAAAGGCGGTTGTGCGTCAGGGTTATCTGACCGCTCCGGACGACTCGACCGAATTGCGGCTGCGGCAAAAAAACGACAGCTACTACCTGACGCTCAAGGGCGGCGGCGGGCTGGTACGTGTCGAGCGAGAGGCCGAGATCAGTGCCGGGCAGTTCGATACGTTCTGGCCGGAAACGGACGGACGCCGTGTCGAAAAACAACGCTATACCGGACGCCTGCCAGACGGGCGTGTTTTTGAACTGGATGTGTTTCTGGGCGCTCTGGCGCCTTTGCGTCTGGTGGAAGTCGAGTTTGCATCAGAGTCTGACGCTGTGAGCTATGTCCCGCCCGCATGGTTTGGACCGGATGTGACCGAAGATAAACGCTACAAAAACAAGACGCTGGCGATCGACGGAATTCCGCGCTAGGGGCGGCGCGCCAGCTTAAGCGTTGTCTCCAATCCCGGGTCGCAGTTGCGCGCAACAAATCCACCGCCGTGCATATGGGAAATGGCGGCGACAAGGGCCAAGCCCAGCCCGGCGTTTCGCTCGCTTCGGGCCGGATCAAGCGTGACAAAGGGCATTTGCAGCCGCGGCAGCTCCTCATCGGGCACGCCCGGACCGCGGTCGCGGACACTCAGGCAGGCATACGGACCGTCATCCGAGATCGTGATCGTGATGGTCGTGTCTTGCGGGGCATAGCGCATAGCGTTTTCCAACAGATTGGAGAGCGCTTGCGACAACAGCGGGCGGTGGCCCGGAATAGGTTCGGCCTGTCCCGAAATCTCAAGTTGGATACCCTGATCCATGGCGACAGGCTCATATAACTCCACAACATCGCCAACCAGTTGCTGCAAATCCACCGGTTCAAACTGTTCGCGGCCAAGACCGGCCTCGGCCCGTGAAATCTCGGTTAGCTGACCCAGCACATGCAGGACGTGATCGATTTCACCTGTGGCGCGGGCAATGTCCACCTCGCGGTCCAGATCGCTTTTGCCCGGATCGGACAGCGCCTCGACCCTTTGACGCAACCGGGAAAGCGGCGAACGCAGATCGTGCGCAATCGAATTCGACGTGGTGCGCAGGTTGCTGATCAGCTCCTCGATCTTGTCGAGCATGTTGTTCAGCGTCCCTGCGACTTGGTCGAATTCATCGCCCGTCCCGCGCAGGGGCATGCGGCGGGACAGGTCGCCCGAGACGATGTTCTCAGCTGTGCTTGCGATATCCGACAGGCGCGAAAAAACCAGCCTGGTGAACAGCCAGCCGGTCACCATGCTCAGCACCAGCGCAATGCCGAGCGCCAGCCCGACAGATCGCAGCAGCACGCGGTCGAACTGCTCTCTGGCGACGGCATCGCGTCCGACCAGCAGGCGTTCGCCACCGGGCAGCCGCACCGAAGCCGCAGAGACCGGGACAAGCTGGTCGTTGTCCGCCCGGCGCAGTTCCAGATCGACCCAGCCGCTGCCCGCCGCGATGTTTTCGGGCCAGTGTTTGAGATTCCCGACCAGATTTGCGCCGAAGCGATCGGTGAGCAGGTACAACGCGTCCCGTTCCGACGCGCTTGGCAGCCGTCTTTCAATTGCCGTCATTAAACCGATGAGGCCGCGTCTTTCATATTCGTCCGCCAAACCGGTCAGTTCCGCAGAAACGACGGACCGCGTCTCTGCTTCGATACTGCGGTTGGCGGTCACATAGACCAGTGCCAGCACCGTTGCGGTCAGGAACGTGCTCAGCACCATGCCGGCGACGACCAGTCTGGTTCGGGAATTGTTGATGGAAAGTCGCAGGTTATCCATCAGATATCATGTAACCGGCACCCCGAACGGTTTCAATCAACGGCTCACCGCCGCCTTCGTCCAATTGGCGCCGCAGCTTTGAGATATGCACGTCGACCACGTTTGTATTCGGGTCAAAGTGATAGTCCCAAACCCCTTCCAACAGCATCGTCCGCGACACAACGCGGTTCTTCCGGCGCAGAAAATACTCCAGAATCTGAAACTCGCGCGGGGTCAGCGTGATCTCATGCCCGCCCCGCGTGACCTTGCGGGTCAGCAGATCCATCTCAAGATCCTTGCAGGTCAGCGTTGGTGTTTCCTCGGCCTCCTGCGGGCGCCGCAACAGCGCCTCGATCCGGGCGTGCAGCTCCTGAAAGGAAAACGGTTTGACGAGATAGTCATCGGCGCCCGAGCGCAGCCCCTTGACGCGTTCGTCAACCGCGCTCATCGCGGTCAGCATCAGGACCGGGGTTTTGAGCCCGGCGGCCCGCATCGATTTGATCAGGGACAGCCCGTCCAGACCTGGCAGCATGCGATCCAGAACAACGGCGTCGAACCCCCCATCGGTCGCGTGAAACAGGCCTTCCCGGCCATCTGCGGCAACCTCGACCACATATCCTTCTTCGCCAAATCCTTTGGCGATGAAGTCCCGTGTGTCATCGTCATCCTCGACGATCAGCAGGCGTCGGCTCATGATCGGGGTTCCTTTCTATTGGTATTTAAACACAATTTTTGTCGTTAGCACAGATTTTGGGTAATATACGTGCCGGGTGCGCCTTGCGCACCCGGCCGTCCCGGCAGATCGCGGACAATTCTGATCCGCCAGGGATGCATGCGCCATTTTTCCCCATCAAGTGGCGCATACCGGTGTTGGATCAGGCAATCTCAACCGCAACAAAGATCTGGTTTCCACCGCGATTGATCAGCACCAGAGCCGGATCGGTCTTTTCGGTGTCCAGGGCTGCTTTCAGCGCGTCCGGCGTGAAGGTGTCCTGATTGCCCAGCTTGACGATAACGTCGCCACGCTGAAGACCGGCATCCGCAGCCGGGCTATCGGGTTTCAGGTCGGTCACAACCACACCTTCCACGCCTTCGCCAACCCCCATTTCAGCGCGGGCCGTTTCGGTCAGGGGAGCAACGGTTACGCCGAGCGACGTGCCCGAGGCATCACCATCGACAATGGTGTCAACTTCTGCCGATGCGGTCTGGTACTGCCCGATCTTGAGTTCCAATTGCTCTTCCGTGCCATCGCGCAGAACGGTCAGAACGCTGTCGGTGCCGACTTTGGTCGTGCCCACAAGGATTGGCAGATCGCTGCTGGAGTCGACGGCTTCGTTGTTGAAGGAGAGGATCACGTCGCCCTGTTGCAGCACCCCGTCCGCCGGGCTGCCATCTACGACATCAGACACCAGCGCGCCTGTGGATGCGTCAATGCCCAGAGCAGCCGCCAGTTCCGGGCTGACATTCTGGATCGACACGCCCAGCCAGCCACGGCTGACCTCGCCATCGTCTCTCAGATCTGCCGCGATATGCTCGACGATGTTCGATGTGACCGCGAATCCAAGCCCGACCGAGCCGCCGCTGGGCGAATAGATGACCGAGTTCACGCCGACCACTTCGCCATCCATGTTGAACAGCGGACCGCCCGAGTTGCCTTTGTTGATGGCTGCATCCGTCTGGATGAACTCGGCATAGGGGCCCTGCGCGATGTTGCGGCCTTTGGCCGACACGATGCCGGTGGTCACGGTAGAACTGAGCCCAAAGGGGTTGCCGATTGCAACCACGTCCTCGCCGACGCGGATGACGTCACTGTCACCCAGTTCGACGGCTTGCAGAGATTCTCCGGCGTCGATTTTCAACACGGCGATATCGGTCAGCGGGTCGGTTCCGATCACCTCTGCCTCAAAGGTACGGTCGTCGCTCAGGCGCACTGTCACAGTCGATGCGTTGTCGACCACATGGTGATTGGTGATGATATAGCCTGCCTCATCCAGAACGAAACCCGATCCCAGCCCTTGTGCCGGTCCGCGGTCAGGGAGGTTGAACCCCTCGGGCCCGCCAAATCGCTTGAAGAACTCTTCAAACGGATGTCCTTCGAAATCAAAGTCCTGCCCTCGGGCCGGTGCCGGGGCGGCGGTCTGTTCGGCGATGATGGTGACAACCGAGGGTGATACGGTTTCGACCAGATCGGCCAGGGCTTCATCGGCTATCGAGGGCAGGGCGGTCGTGGCCAGCATGGCGGCGCCCAACGCGCCGACGCCGACCCAGCCGGATGTGCGCGGTAAAAGCAGCGAGGATTTACGGATGCTCATTTTGGTCTCCTGTTTGTATCGCGCGATTGCAGCCGCGCGTTGCGACAAGAGGTGCCGTGTTAATCTGTGTCTTTCCTGATTGATGCATTAAGAAATCTTAATTTCGCCACAAAGGGGCGGTTTTGTGTGTGCGATCTTGCCCGGGGGATTCGCGGTTCCCGCTCTGAATCCGGCGCGCGAATCGGAAGATTGTTGCCGAATCCGGTGTCAAATTTTCAAAAAAGTTGAATTAAATCCGTTTTGTGAACAAACGGGCCGTTCATGTTTCGAAGACTCGACCGATCTTCTTTTGGTTGTGGTCGTTTCTCAATAACATCGGAGAAATCCCCATAACGTCTTATCAGTGTTGTCCGACGGCCAATTAAGTTTGAGCTTAACGGCAGGCAACCTGAACTCGCCAGACGGCTCACTCCCCTTTAGGTAGAAATGAAGTTGGCGGGATGTTGCGCAAAAACCATTCTGATACGTCCAAAGTTAACCGTTTCTTCGAATTTTAAGTTGTTTAGAAGGGTCGGATCGGGGAGGATGATCGTGCCCAAGTGAGGGGGAGCCAATGGCACTAGGGGGTGCCAACGGCAAGCTCAGTCATCAAAAGCGCTAGCGGCATGTTAACGAGGGGGTCTTGTTTAGGTTTGGCGGCGGAATAACCATGGTGCGGTAAAAGCAGTTTGGTTGCGCTATTGAGATTGGTGAAAGTGGTAGTCCTTTTTGGGCAACTGGCCCGGTCGATTTCGACCGGGCCGCGTTCGTTTATAGGGACCGGTTCGCGCGCCAGCCGGTCCAGTCGTCGGGCGTATCCAGATCCAACAGAGCGTTTTGCCCGGGAAGCGGGTGCAAGTGAACGTGGTCTTTGTGCGCACGTACGACGCTCTGCGCCCCTTCATCACCCTTCAACTGGGCCAGGTCGTCAAACAGCCCACGGTCAAACAGGACAGGATGTCCGGGTTTACCCGTCCGGGTCGCCCCGCGCCAGATCAGGTGATCCGGATGCGTCAGGCGCGAATGCAGGACGCCGGTCAGATCAGACGTCGTGATGTCTGGCAAATCGGCAAGCAATACCATTACCGCAGGAGCATCCGCAGGAACCCGGGTCATCGCACCGCGCAGGCTGGCATTCATGCCCTCGGCCGCGTCCGGGATCGGTACAGCGAGTACATCCAGCCCGTCCAATGCCCCGTAACGCGGATGCGGCGCAACGGGGAGGGCGACAATAACCGGCCCCGCGGCACGCGCGGTCAGGGTCGAGCGCCGCAAAAGTGGTGTGCCATCAATCTCTTGCATCAGTTTGTCTGCCCCACCCATACGGCGGGAGCCACCAGCGGCCAGCAAAATGATGGGTATCTCTGTCATTCCGCCACCATGCCAATGGCAGAGCGATAAGTCATCCCCGCATCCGCGCTCCATCCGCGTCGAACAAGGGGGTTGAGATGACGCGTGCCCTCCGCATCTGGCCCAGAATTTCGATCTCGACGTTCAGGCCATCGGTCACACGCTCTGTCGGAAGAAAGCCCATCGCTATGGATTTCTGCGCAAAGTGGGAATAGCCGCCCGAAGTGCAAAACCCCGCTACCGACCCGTCCAGCCATATGGGTTCATAGGCGTTGACGTCCGCATCCTTCGCGTCGACTTCAAGTGCCACCAGCTTGCGGGCGGTTCCGGTCGACCGTTCCGCCTCGGCGGCCGAGCGGCCGATGAAATCGGTGTTTTTCGAGAACGAGATGAACCGGTCCAGACCGGTTTCAGCGGCGGTGTAATCGGGTGAGAATTCACGCATCCACGACCCAAAGAACTTGTCCAGTCGCAGCGACATCATCGCACGCATGCCAAACGGTACCATGCCATGCGCTTGACCGGCCTGCCACAGCGTCCACCACAACTGCCGTTGCGCCATTGGATCGCAGTAGATTTCATAACCGAGATCTCCGGTGTAGCTGACCCTTTGCACGATGCAGTCGGTCATGCCAATGGTCATCGGGCGCACATCCAGAAACCTGAGATCCGAGACCGGGTCCCGCGTGCACGCCGCCAGAACCTGTGCGGCGTTTGGCCCGGCGATCTGAAACCCGTTCAGCCGGTCGCTGACGTTTTCAATGTCCACGCCGTATTCCCTGTGTTGCAGGAACCAGCGCATGTGAAAAGCCTGGCTGCCATAGGATGCGGTCAGTTGGAACGTCGTCTCGTTCAGGCATGAGACGGTGAAATCCCCGATCAGCTTTCCCTTGTAAGACAGCATCGGGGTCAGGGACAGGCGGCCCGGTTGCGGAATACGGCCTGCCATGATCCGGTCCAGCCAGCCGCGCGCGCCTGACCCGGTGATCCGGTACTTGCCGAAATTGTGCACCTCGTTGATGCCGACCGCTTCGCGAACAGCGCGCACCTCGCGACCGGTCGCCTCGAAAGCGTCAGAGCGGCGGAAAGAAGGCGTTTCGTAGCCGGGTTCCCCATCCTGGGCAAAGTAGTTGGGCACTTCCAACCCGTATTGCTGACCCCAGACCGCGCCCATGTCGCTGAAAATGTCATACATTGGCGTGGTCCGGTTGGGCCGCGCAGCTGGAAGTTCCTCGTTTGGATAAGCGACGCTAAAGCGTTTCTGATAGTTTTCGATCACCTTGGGGCGGGTGTAGCCCGGGCTGATCCAGTCGCCGAAACGGGCCACATCCATGGCAAACACGTCGCGTTCGGGCTCGCCTTCGATCATCCATTGTGCCAGCGTCAGGCCAACGCCGCCGCCCTGGCTGAACCCGGCCATAACACCGCAGGCCGACCAATAGTTCCGCATGCCCGGCACCGGCCCGACCAGAGGGTTCCCGTCAGGCGCAAAGGTAAACGGGCCGTGGATGACCGACTTGACGCCTGCTTCAGCCAGAACCGGGAAGCGCTGATAGGCAAACTCGATGCTGTCGGTGATCTTGTCATAGTCATCGGGCAACAACTCATGCCCAAAGCTCCATGGTGTGCCGTCAACCGCCCAAGGCTTGCAGGGTTGTTCATAGAAGCCGATGCACAGCCCGCGACCTTCCTGCCGCAGATAGCTTTCGCCGGCGGGGTCCATCACGTGCGGATGTTCACCGCCTGCATCAATGATGGCCTCGATCTCGGGGATCGAGTCGGTCACAAGATACTGGTGCTCCATCGGGTGCAGGGGGAAATAGATGCCCGCCATGGCCCCGACCTCGCGGGCCCACAGCCCGCCTGCGTTGACGACATGCTCGGCGTGTATGGTGCCTTTGTCGGTCACCACATCCCACGTTCCGTCCGGGCGTTGATTGGTTTCGCGCACCATGCAGTGGGTTTCGATTGTGGCACCACCCAGCCGCGCGGCCTTGGCATAAGCATGTGTCGTGCCAGAAGGGTCAAGATGGCCGTCCAGCGGATCGTAGAGCGCGCCGATGATCCCGTCGGTGTTGGTGATCGGAGCGATCTTTCGGATGTCTTCGGAACCCACAATTTCGGTTTCCAGCCCCATGAACCGGTGCTTGGCCCGCTCGGCCAGCAGCATGTCAAACCGGTCCTGATTGTCAGCAAGCGTCACACCACCCACATGATGCAGACCGCAGGACATGCCGGTGATCTCCTCCAGCTCTTTATACAGGCGGATCGTGTAGCCCTGCAGCGCTGCCATGTTGGTGTCGCCGTTCAACGTGTGAAACCCGCCCGCCGCGTGCCAGGTTGAGCCTGACGTCAGTTCCGAGCGTTCTAACAGCAGAACATCGGACCATCCCAGTTTTGTCAGGTGGTAGAGCACGGAACAGCCAACGACACCGCCGCCGATCACCGCCACACGGGTTTCCAGTTTCATGAAGGCCTCCGTTCGAATTTTGGCCAGTCTGGTTGGGCAGGCGGTATGCGCAACACCAAATACGACAAAACATGTCGCAAGACACGTTCCAGTAGGCAATGACGGGGCCGCGACGAGACCGAAGCCTCGCGGGCAGACCAGCATCTGTCGGATACCGGTCTGCCGATCTTAGATGGCGGCTCTCAGAGCGGCCGGATTTTCAAGGCGGTCAGCCGGTTGCCTTCGCGTGCCGTAACCTCGAACCGGAAGCCGTGGAAGGCGAAAACCTGCCCCACAACCGGGATCATCTGCGCCTCGTGAATGACCAGACCGGCTAAGGTATTGGCCTCTTCATCCGGCAGCGACCAGTCCATTGCGCGGTTTGCGTCGCGGATGGTCATGGCGCCTTCGACCAAAAACTGACCGTCGTCTGTGCGGGTTACCGGAACTTCTTCCTCGATATCAAACTCATCGGCGATTTCTCCGACGATCTCTTCGAGAATGTCCTCCAGCGTGATCAATCCGCGCAGCGATCCGTATTCGTCGACGACCAGCGCAAAATGGCTGTGCATGCGCAGGAATTCCCGCATCTGGTCATCCAAAGTGGTGGTTTCAGGAACGAAATACGGATCATTCGCCACCTTCGAGATGTCGAAGGATTTAAGCCGCTCGGCATCGCCATCTGCGCCACCGGCCTGAGCGTACATGGCGCGAAACAGGTCCTTGGCATGAACGACACCGACAATGTTCTCGGGCTCGTTCCGGAATACGGGCAGGCGGGTGTGCGGGCTTTCCAGACATTGCTTCAGGATGGCCTCGGGCGCCGCCTCGGCATCAATCATTTCAATGTTCGAACGGTGCAGCATGATTTCCTCGACCGCCCGGTCCCCCAGGTCCAGAGCGCCCAGAATACGGTCTCGATCTTCCTTTTCGACCACACCCTCCGAATGGCCCAACTGCAGCGCCCCGGCAATTTCTTCGCGCACGGCCAGAATGTGGCTGTCCGGATCGATCCGCACGCCGAATATGCGCAGGACACCGCGCACAAGCAGGCGGACGGCCGCCACGATTGGTGAAAAGACAGTGACGACAATACTGATGATCGGTGCAACGGCAGATGCCGCCTTTTCCGAGTTGGTAATGGCGTATGTCTTGGGCAGAACTTCCGCGAAGATCAGAACCAGAAGGGTCATGACCAATGTTGCCAAAGCCACACCGCTTTCCCCGAACAGGCGGGTGAAGAGCGCAGTGGCCAGTGCTGCGGCCAGAATGTTTACCAGGTTGTTGCCCAGCAATACCGACCCGATGAGACGTTCGTTGTCGTCGGTCAAATCCAGCGCCTTTTGCGCGCCGCGCGAGCCCTTGTCGGCCTGCGCCCGCAACTTACCGCGCGAAGACGCGGTCAACGCCGTTTCAGATCCCGAGAAAAAGCCCGACAGGAAAAGCAAAAAAATGATAGAGCCTGCCGTTATCCAGAAGGCGCTATCGATCAGGGTAGAATTAGGTTCCATCTGTCCTTGTTGGTTCGTGTTGGTGCATCCGTTATGGGGATGCGGCCTCGCCCAATCAAGGGCTTAGCCCTGATCATCTTCGGGGTCTTTGGCCAGCGGGTGATGCTGCAACACCAATTCCGCCAGTCTTTCGTCCAGAACATGGGTGTATATCTCGGTCGTGGCAACATCAGCATGACCCAACAGGGTCTGGATCGAGCGCAGATCCGCGCCGTTGGCCAGCAAGTGGGTCGCAAACGCATGGCGCAGCGTGTGGGGGGTGACCTTGTCGGCCGCAACCCCGCCCTGATTTGCCAGCTCTTTGACCAGCAGAAAAAACCTGTGCCGGGTCAGATGTCCCGATTTGCCGCGTGACGGAAACAGAAAGCGCGAGCGCTGTCCGCCATCCGCTACGGTTTGATCCTCAACCTCGTCACGCAGGGTCAGCCAGGCCGCCAGCGCATCGCGGGCGGGCGGTGACAGGGGCACCATTCGCTCCTTGCCGCCTTTGCCCAGTACAAGAAGCATTCTTGGATCGCCACGGGCGGAGGAAACCGGCAGCGATACCAGTTCGGTCACCCGCATCCCCGTCGCGTAGAGCACTTCCATCAGGCAGGTATTGCGCACGCGATCGGCTATGCTGCGGCCCGTTTGGCGTGCGGCCGCCAGCAAACGGTCGACTTCGGCAACATCCAGCGTCTTGGGCAGACGTTTCTGCCGGCCCGGTCCTTTGATCTGTAAGGCCGGATTGGTTTCTCTCCAGCCTTCCTCAAACGCAAACCGATAGAGTTGCCTGATGGCCGACAGGCGACGCGCCCGAGTCGAGCGTGACAGGCCCTGTGCATCGCAGGCAATCAGATACGCTTCGATCTGATCCCGCTCCACATGTGCAAACCCGAATTTGCGGTGCTCCAGCCAGGCTGCAAAATCCTTCAGGTCGCGGCCATAGGCCAGCAGCGTGTTTGTGGCAGCCCCCAGTTCCGCAGCCTGAGCTTGCAAAAAAGTGGATATCCACAGGTCCTGCGAGGCGGGGGCCGCCATGGTCAGGCACCCTGCAAAATCAGAAGGTTCAATGCGGCCCGGCGCGCGGTGTCTTCCAGCCCAACGCGGCGAAATGCAGCA
Organism: Ruegeria sp. AJ12; assembly: GCF_056536245.1. Classification (NCBI taxonomy): domain Bacteria; kingdom Pseudomonadati; phylum Pseudomonadota; class Alphaproteobacteria; order Rhodobacterales; family Roseobacteraceae; genus Ruegeria; species Ruegeria sp. AJ12. The sequence goes on along the minus strand of NZ_JBQFJJ010000001.1, from coordinate 2,287,502 downwards.
ATTGCTGCAGTCAGGTCGACCAGATTGCCGCGCGCACCGTGATCGAACAGCTGCATCGATTCCAAAATCGCCTCGCCCAGTTGGCCTTTTTCCAGCATCGCATCGATATCCGAGGGGACAGGTGCGGCCCATGCAAACCCTTCGGCCACGGCATCCGTCCAGGGAGACGGGGAGGGTGCACGACCGGGATCGCCCTGGGCCAGAGCCGCCAGAAACTGCGTGTCCTCCGTTGAATCCGGAGTGTCCAAGGCGGCTTCTTCGTAGAGTTCCGAGAGCAACAGGATGTGCCAACGCAGGCTTTCGGTCGATGGCGCTGGTAATGAAACGTCCGCGAGGCGTTCGGCAAAAAGCTCTGCAAACGGGACTTCCAGCCCCACGTTTCGCATTTGTTTCCACACGGCGGGCAGGGTTTTCCCGATGGCCTCGGCGTTGCCGGTGTCCAACGCGCTTTCAAAGCGTTGAATGGCGGCGACCCGGTCCCACACAGCGCCCGAGGCTGCCGGGTCACGCTCGGTATAGAGGCCCAGCAACTGGTTCGGCGTCAGGGCCCCAATCCGCGTCAAACGTTCAGCCGCTTCGATCTGCGCCTTCCAGCCTGCTACGTCGCGCAGATCGGCATTGGCAAAAGCGCGTGGCAAGGGGGCGGATGGCAGACGTTCTCCGATAGCTTCGAACAGGCGAAAGCCCAGCGGGTCGGGATTGTCCGGTTGGGGCAGATAGGCCGCCCCCTCGAACAATTCGGGGCTCAGGAACCGGTCCAGCAGGGCGAGTTCCTGCGCTGGCAAAATCTGCAAGGCATGAGCCGCTTCGAGCGTGAGGGCCGCAGAGGCCCAATCGCCGCGGCGGGCTTTGCAGAAAATCTGCGCGGCATAGTCCTGTGACAGATGCGGTTTTGCGGTGAGCGATGTGCAACTGCGGTCTTCGTCACCGGTCAGCAACGTTGCATCAAACCAGCGCTGAAAACGAGCCTGACTGTTGGTGGGCCCCGCCAGTTGGACCAAAGATTGCGCAGGGTCCGCTGCGCCAAGCTGCATGAGCCTGTCCAGCCGTGCCAGCAAAAGGGTCTCTTCGGCCGATGGTCCGCCCGGCGCGCGCGCTTCGGACAAGAGCAAGGTAAACAGCAACCGCTGCAGGGCCGGGTTGTCTTTGACCGGGACACGCTCCAGCAGCTCGGCCAATCGGGCGGGATCGCTGCCTTGCCACAAATCAACCGGCAGCCCGGTGACCGAGGCGGCGACCAGTCCCAATGGCTGTGACAAAGCCTCAAGCGATGTGACCTCGACATCCGGCTGATTGCCGTTTTGTGCCACCGGCGGCTCCAGTAAAACGGTGCCCGGAAGGTTCTCGGTCGGCACCGAGAGCCACTCGATCACCGAGAGCGGCTCCTGCGCCTGGGCGGTTCCGGCCAGAACCAGCGCCAGCAGCGTGTGCTTAGTCAACATTCAGAATGACCGGTTCACGGATTTCGCTTTGCGGGGCGGAAAAATCCGCACCAAAGAACGGACCGAGATAGGCATAGCCAACCAACCCGATAAATGTCAGGCATATAATATATATCAGGAACTTGATCAGTCTGCTCATTGCGCAACGCTGCCTCAATTTTTGATTTTGGCCAAGTTATAACTGGCATTTTTTGCAAGATCACGTCATTCACGGTGAAATGAGCGAAATTAAGCATAATACGCGGGATGCGGACACCGGGCAGCGCTTTGATCTGCACAAAACGGTGGTGCTTGTAGGCATGATGGGAGCAGGAAAGACGGCCGTCGGGCGTGCTCTGGCCGCGCGGTTGGGGGTCGCGTTCCTCGACAGCGACGCCGAGATCGAATCAGCGGCCAATATGACCATTCCCGAGATATTTGAACGCGATGGTGAGGCGTTTTTTCGCGCCAAGGAAAGTCAGGTGATAGGACGGCTGCTGGATGAGAAAAAAGGCATTCTGTCGACAGGCGGCGGCGCGTTTCTGTCGCAGGAAAACCGGCGGATGATCTCGCAGCGCGGGGCGTCCGTCTGGCTGCGGGCCAGCCTTGATGTTTTGTGGAACCGCGTGCGCCACAAGGACACGCGACCCTTGCTTCGCACCGCTGATCCACATGCGACCTTGCGGGCCTTGTACGAGGCGCGTGTACCGCTCTATTCCGAGGCTGATCTGATCGTGGACTCGGACGGAGAAACCGCTATCGACAACATGGTGGACCGGGTCGTCACCGTTTTGCTGACCCGCAAGGATGTTTTGGAACAGAATTAGATGCATCAGACCGTACATGTAGACCTTGGCGACCGCTCGTATGATGTCGAGATCGGCCCGGACCTGCTGGCCCAGTCCGGTGCGCGCATTGCGCCCCTGCTTCATCGTCCAAAAGTGGCGGTTCTGACGGATGAAAACGTGGCGTCCCTGCATCTCGATGGGTTGCGCGACGGGTTGGGAAAAGCTGGAATAGAAATGACGGCCCTGGCTTTGCCGGCCGGCGAGGCCACCAAGAGTTGGCCGCAGTTCGAGCGCGCCGTCGAATGGCTGCTGGCCGAGAAAATAGAACGCCGGGACGTCGTTGTGGCCTTGGGCGGCGGTGTGATCGGTGATCTGGCCGGTTTCGCGGCAGCGGTTCTTCGGCGCGGCGTGCGGTTTGTGCAAATCCCGACGTCGCTTTTGGCACAGGTGGACAGTTCGGTGGGCGGCAAGACCGGGATCAACGCGCCGCAGGGCAAGAACCTGATCGGTGCGTTTCATCAGCCCTCGCTGGTGCTGGCGGACACATCTGTTCTGGGAACGATGACACAGCGGGATTTTCTGTCCGGCTACGGCGAGGTGGTGAAATACGGTCTTCTGGGCGATGCCGGGTTCTTTGAATGGCTGGAGACGAACGGCCCTGATGTTTCCGCCGGTGACATGGCCGCGCGTGTGCACGCCGTAACGCGGTCCGTCCAGATGAAGGCCGACATCGTTGCGCGGGACGAGACCGAGCAGGGCGACCGCGCGCTGTTGAATCTCGGTCACACCTTTTGTCATGCGCTTGAGGCGGCGACCGGGTACTCCGACCGGTTGTTGCACGGAGAGGGTGTCGCAATCGGCTGTGCACTGGCCTTCGAGCTGTCGTCGCGGCTGGGTCTGTGTTCGCAGGAAGATCCCAGCCGGGTTCGGGCACATCTGCGCGCGATGGGCATGAAAACCGATCTGGCCGATATTCCGGGAGAATTGCCTGGTGCCGAGGCTCTGGTCGATCTGATGGCGCAGGACAAGAAAGTTGTGGATGGACAGTTGCGGTTCATTCTGGCGCGTGGGATCGGGCAGGCTTTTGGCACGTCGGACGTGCCGCGCGACGCGGTGCTTTCCGTGCTGGAAGAGGCGCTCGCAACAGCTTGACAGAACAGGATTTCAGCGCCCGCGGATCACCATCAGTTCGCCGACGTTTTCAAGTGTGATGTAACCCATCATATGACCGGACCGGCTGAGAACGGCAATGGCCGGGGCCCCTTTGTGCAGCCCGTCCAGAACCGTTTCGAGACCAGCCGTCAACCCGACCTGCGGTATGTCGGAAACCATGATCGACGTGGCTTTGTCGGACCGTGGATGGTCGCCCGCCAAGGCCGTGAACAGACGGTCCCGGGTCACGAATCCCAACAAGGTCCCATCGTCATTCACCACCGGGAATTCGTGCTGTGTCGTATGAATGACGGCTTGCGCCGCTGTGCCGAGCGTATCGTCAGGCGACAGGGCGCGAAACTCTGTGATCATGGCGTCACGGGCCAGAACGCTGCGGGCGACGGATCGCAGGGCAACATCCTGGCTTTCCGCATTGGCCGCGATGAAGACAAAGACGGCGATCAGCACGAGAATGGGGTTGCCTGTGCTCAGACCCAGAAATCCAAACCCGACCGCCACGATCTGGCCGCCCACGGCCGCCACGCGGGTGGCTTTGACGCGGTCCATCCTGAGGCACAGTAACGCCCGGAACACGCGGCCGCCATCCATCGGGAAGGCGGGGATCATGTTAAACACCGCGAGCAGCAGATTGACATACGCCAAACGGTTCAGCAGGCCGACATTGGCCGAGTCAATCTGGGTGATCGCCTCATAAGGCATACCGGCGCCGAACGTGATCAAAACAAGCCAGATGACGATGTTGACCGCCGGTCCCGCCAGCGCCACCCAGACCTCCTGCATCGGTTTTTCCGGCATCCGCTCCAACCGGGCCAATCCTCCGATTGGTAACAGGGTGATGTCAGGTGTCTTGATGCCATAGCGCCGGGCCATAAGGGCGTGGCCGAATTCATGTGCTACGACGCAGGCAAAAAGCGCCAGAACAAAAACAAGGTTCTCAACCGCTGCCGGCCAGCCGCCACTGGAATAGGCCGCGAAGCCAACCCAGGCCAGAAGCAGAAAAAACGTGACATGCACCCTCAGTTCGGAACCGAGCAATCGGCCGAGAGAGAAGGACCATGTCATGATGTGCCTCCGTTGTGCTTAGAACGGAATTTCGTCGTCGTCGATTCCGCCAGATGCAGGGGCCGGTGCGCTGGACGGTCCGCCATACGGATCGCCATAGCCGCCACCGGCCTGACCGCCGCCATAGCCACCCGACTGGCCGCCGCCGCCGTCACCTCCGCGGCTGTCCAACAGGGTCAGTTCGCCACGATAGGGGCGCAGGACAACCTCGGTCGAGTATCTGTCCTGCCCCGACTGATCCTGCCACTTTCGGGTTTCCAACTGACCCTCGATATACACCTTGCTGCCTTTGCGCAGATACTGCTCGGCAATGCGGGCCAGCGGTTCCGAGAAAATCGCGACCGAGTGCCATTCGGTGCGCTCGCGGCGTTCACCGGTGTTGCGGTCTTTCCAGGTTTCCGACGTGGCAATGCGCAGATTGCAGACCTTGCCGCCGTTCTGGAACGACCGGACCTCGGGATCGCGGCCGAGATTGCCGACTATTATAACCTTGTTGACTGAACCGGCCATGTCTTTCCCCGTGTTATTCTGACTTGAGTGCACCGAATCTGGCGCTGCGTATCAGTGCGACCCTATACGGCCTGCGTCATGGTTAAAACACAGTTGATGTCCACAACACTCGGCAAGAAATCTTTCGACCGTCTTTACCAAGCTTTCATTTTTGACTGGAATACCTATACTCCGACTGATTTCTGAACGAGCGGGACAGGCGTTGATGCGTTCTCTGGTTGTTGGTTTTTCTTTGCTGTGCGTTGCGTTGGTTTCAGGTCCGGCGCAGGCTGACACGCTTTCCACCAAAAGCCGGATGGATATTTTCCTTAAGCAAGCCAAGGTCTTGGATTCGCGCGCGGCGACCCAATACCGTGATTCAGAGCGCCTGAAGCCGAAAACTCAGCAGGGTCAGTTCAGTAAACGCTATACCGGTAATTATCGCGGTCAGTATCTGGCCATGGCGCGTCAGGCGGCGCGTCTGCACAGTGTGCCTGAGGAGCTGTTTCTGAGGTTGGTCCAGCAGGAAAGCGGCTGGAACCCGCATGCAAAGTCGCACAAGGGGGCGTTGGGGCTGGCGCAGCTTATGCCGCAGACCGCAAGGCAGTTGGGCGTGAACCCGCATGACCCGCAGCAGAACCTCGAAGGTGGTGCGCGCTACCTGTCCTGGCAATACCGCAAGTTCAAGTCCTGGCGTCTGGCTCTGGCAGCCTACAATGCCGGCCCCCAGGCTGTCGAAAGACATGGCGGTGTTCCGCCTTACAAAGAGACGCAGAACTACGTGAAAGTCATCTGGGGCGGTTGACGTTCTCGCCGCTCACGACAGCGGTACAGGCACAGTTCCCGCAAACAAAAATCATCGCGAAGAAATGAAAAGACCGGTCAGGGACCGGCCTTTTTTGGTTGTCACGGTCATTCGGCGGCAATTTTGATGACCGGTTCCATCCTTGCCAATATGTCTGTGGCCAGATGACACTTGACCTGGTGACCGTCGGCAAGCGTCTGCACCGGCGGCACATCGGATTCGCACCGACCGTCCGGCACCTCGGATTTCCAACGGCAGCGCGTCTGGAACGGACAGCCCGGTGGCGGGCTCATCGCCGACGGGATGTCACCTTCCAGCACGATATGCTGCTTCTCAACAGACGTGTCGGCAATCGGCACCGCGCTCAGCAACGCCTCGGTATAGGGATGATAGGGGGGCGAGAACACCTGATCGGTTGTCCCCAACTCCACCACATGGCCCAGATACATCACCATCACCCGATCGCTGAGATAGCGCACGATCGACAGGTCGTGACTGATGAACAATAGCGTCGTCTTGTGTTCGCGCTGAATCTCCATCAGCAGGTCGGTCACCGCCGCCTGCACCGACACATCAAGGGCCGAGACGGGTTCATCCGCCACTACGATCCTGGCGTCTCCGGCAAAGGCCCGGGCGATCCCGACGCGCTGTTTTTGCCCACCTGACAATTGCCGTGGCATGCGATCCGCAAAGGCGCGCGGCAGTTTGACCAGATCCAGCAGTTCCAGCATGCGTTTCTTGCGGTCGGCTTCCGAATTGCCAACACCAAAGATCTCAAGCGCGCGAATGATCTGACGCCCAACGGTCATCGATGGGTTCAGCGTGTCAAAGGGGTTCTGGAACACCATCTGAACCTCGCCGACTGTCTTGGCGTCCCGGTCCTCGATGGGCACATCTTCGATATTGCGATTGTCCAGAAGGATTTGACCGTCTGTCGCAGTTTCCAAGCCCATCAGAACCTTCGCAAAGGTCGACTTGCCGCACCCCGATTCCCCAACAATGGCCAGAGTTTCAGATTCGTGAGCCTCGAAACTTAAGGTTTCATTGGCCTTGACCACCTTCTTCTCGCCGCCGCCAAACAGGGCATTGGCAGCCACTTCGTAGTATTTCTTGAGGTTGTCCATTTTCAGGACGGTGCGCCCGATCTCACCTTTTTCCTTCTGTTCTCCGACGGTGATGGGCGCATTCCAGTCGATTTCCTTGAACTTCAAACAGCGCGTGTGATGCCGGTCATTGCCGGGAACAGCCTCCATCAGGATATTCTGGGCGTCACAGCGGCCTTCCTCAAAGTAATCGCAGCGCGGACCGAAGTTGCACCCCGGGGGCCGTTCGTGGGGCAGGGGAAAGTTGCCCGGAATGGCCACCAGCGGCCGTGCGTTTTTGTCCGCCCCCGGCAGCGGGATCGAGCGGAACAGCGCTTGCGTGTAAGGGTGCTGCATCTCGTCAAAGACGTCGTGGATCGATCCACGTTCCACCGCCTCACCGGAATACATCACGCAGAGCCGGTCGCAAGTTTCCAGAACCAGTCCCAGATTGTGGGAAATGAACAGCATCGAGGTGCCGTATTTCTTGCCCAGATCCTTGACCAGTTCGACGACGGCTGCTTCGACCGTCACATCCAGCGCCGTGGTCGGTTCATCGAGGATCAACAGGGACGGTTTCGACATCAGCGCCATGGCGATGACGATGCGCTGCTGCTGGCCGCCGGACAATTGGTGCGGGAAACTGTTCAGCATCCGTTCGGGGTCGGGCAGGCGGACGTCAGTGACGACCTCCAGGGCCCGGGCATAGGCTTCTTCCTGGCCCACGCCTTCGTGGATCATCGGCACTTCCATCAGCTGTTTGCCGATCTTCATGGCCGGGTTCAGCGAGGCCATGGGCTCCTGATAAATCATCGCGATTTCATTGCCGCGAATATCGCGCAGCTCATCGGCGGTCATTTCGCTGAGGTCACGGCCCTTGAACTTGATGGTCCCGCCAACAATGCGTCCGTTTTTGCCCAGATCCTGCATGACGCCCAGCGCCACAGTGGACTTTCCGCACCCGGATTCACCCACAAGACCAACGGCTTCACCGGGTTGAACGCTGACCGAAAAATCCATCACGGCGGGGATTTCCCGCAGGCGGGTGAAGAATGAAATCGACAGTTTGTCGATCTCCAGAATAGGCCCGTCATAATCCGCCAGTTTGTTCATCTTGTTTACTCCTCGCGAGAGTCCGGGGGATCCCCTTCATCTGGCTAAAAATACCTCGGGGGTCCGGGGGCAGAGCCCCCGGCCTTGATCACATCAGTCCTTCAGGCTTTCCTCACGCAGACCGTCCGCCAGCAGGTTCAGGCCCAGAACCAGCGACAACAGGGCCAAGGCAGGTGGAAGGGCAGGGTGCAGGTAGATCGACAAAAGCTTGCGCCCTTCGTTGATCGTCGAACCCCAGTCCGGGCTTTCCGGTGGCAGGCCCAGTCCGAAGAAACCCAAGGTGCCCAACAGGATCGTGGTGTAGCCAATCCGCAGACAGAAATCGACGATCAGCGGCCCCCGCGCATTGGGCAGGATTTCCCACAGCATGATGTACCACGGCCCTTCGCCACGCGTTTGGGCGGCGGCCACATAGTCGCGGGTCTTGATGTCCAGCGCCAGGCCGCGCACGATCCGGAACACCGTGGGGGAGTTCACGAAGACCACCGAAACAAAGACCACCAGAATGCCTCCGGGGATATCGAACAGATCCAGATAGGTCGGCAGACCCCAGATCCGGTAGGTCTCGGTGTTCACGATATATCCACCTGTTGAGATCAGCGACAGGTACAGCCAGATCGCGACGCCCAGCACACCGATCAGCAACGGCGTGCGGAAGTTCGGACGGGTATAATAGCGCGAGTTCAGCAGAACTCCGATGAAGGCGATGGGAAAGACAAACAGCACCGCCGCCATGTAGTTCGGCACACCTGTTGCAACGATTTCCGGTGTCACCAGAAGGTAGAACAGCAGGATCACGGGGAAGGCCAGGATCAGGTTGGCGAGGAATGACAGGAACGTGTCGAGACGACCCCCATAGTATCCGGCGGGCAGACCCAGGGTGATCCCAACCATAAAGGCAAACATGGTGGCCAGCGGTGCAATCTGCACGACGATCCAGGCGCCTTTGACCATACGGCTGAAGACGTCCCGGGCCAGGTTGTCGCCACCCAGCAGGTACCACGCGTATTCCCCGTCCTGCAGATTTGGTACGGGTGTGCCGGGTACCTTGTTCTTCATACCCGAGACCTGCGCCAACGGATCATGGGTCACGATCAGATCGAGTGCGCCAAAGACACCGGTGAACACCCAGAACATCACCAAACCAAACCCGATCATGCCAATCGGGCTGTCAAAAAGCTTGCCGTACAGACCCAGCTTGCGTTTGAAGGCGATGGACATTGCATAGACGATGATCAGCGAGACCCAAACCGGCAGAAATTGCTGAGAGATCGCGCCGATGATGCCTGCGCCTGTCCCCATCAGCACGCCGAGCACGATATAGGCCACCACAAGGGCCACGCTTGCCAAAAAGCTGTAGCGGAGCGCCGCTTGGATGAGGTTCCTGGTACTCGAAGTCGAGCTCAAGGTGCCATCCGGGTTCACGGTCATCTGGTCTTCGGGCAATACGATGCTCGCCAACATCCAGACCACGACCGACAGGACCATCAGGCTCAGTGCAATTGCCAGCAGAGGGTTGAGAAAGGCGATAGAGCCGGTCCAGCTAAGAGGTTCCATGATCTATCTCCCTTACGAAATGCGGATGCGCGGGTTGAGGTAGACATAGCCGATATCCGATATCAGCTGGGTCACCAGCACCACAAAGACCGACACGACCGAAATCGCCAGCAGCAGCTGGATGTCGTTGTTGCCCGCAGCCTGAACCAGCGCCCAGCCAAAGCCCTTGTAGTTGAACAGGGTCTCGACGATCACCACGCCGTTCAGCAGCCATGGGAACTGCAGCATGATGACGGTGAAAGGCGCGATCAGCGCGTTGCGCAGCGCGTGTTTCATGACGATGTTGGGGAAGGACACCCCCTTCAGACGGGCCGTCCGGATATACTGCGCGGTCATAACCTCGGTCATCGAGGCACGGGTCATACGTGCGATATAGCCCATGCCATACAGCGCGATGGTCAGAACCGGCAGGAAAAAGTTCTCAAAGGTCGGGTTCTCCATCGCCTGCGTCGCCGTCCCTTTGAACCATTTCAGGCCCACGGCGGACGACGTGAAAATGGCAATGAAAATCACGCCCGAGACGTATTCGGGGGTCGCAGTTGTCGTAATGGCAAAGGTGGACAGTGTACGATCGGTGGCCGATCCCTCTTTCATACCCGCGAGTATCCCGAGGATCAGCGCCGAGGGGACCATCAGCAGCATCACCCAGAGCATCAGCCGCCCGGTCAGAGCGAGCCGGTTGCCGACAACGGTCGAAACCTCTTCCTTGAATACGGTCGAGTATCCCCAGTACCCCTGCAGGATGCCGCAGAAATTGGGGGACTCTTCGGCCGTTTTGCCGGGCAGAATGCATCTGCCCTGAACAGTGCCGTCGTCGTTGGTGTGCCGGTACGAGGGCAGGACACCCAGCCACTCTCCGTATTTCACGGGCGTCGGCTGGAGGTATCCGCCTTTCTCTAGGAAACTGGCGACTTGTTCATCCGACATCCGGAAGTTGCCCTGCGTTTTCGCAAGCTTTTCGAGGTTCGGATACAGGTTGGTCAGAAAAAATACCAGGAATGTCAGGCACAAGGCCGTCACAAGCATGATGCCGACACGCCTTAATATGAAGAGTCCCATGTTAGCCCCTGTTGGTAGGCCAGCGTGAATACGGTTGTTCCCCACGCCTCGCTGTTTTTATGGTCGCCGCGTTCAGGACGAAAGGGCCACGCCAGAACGGCGCGGCCCATTATTTGTCAGGTCAGGAAACGAGACCGAACTTGTAAAGCTGCGGCAGATCCGCAATGTGCTTTTCAACGCCCACCATATTGTCGCGATGGTGACGCATGGCGGTTCGCCAATACGGTTGTATGGTCACGCCCTCATCGATCATGATGCCCTGTAGCTTGGCCATCACTTCACGGCGCTGGTCAACATCCGCGATGGAGTTGGCCTCAGCCAGAAGCGCGTCGAACTCTTCATTGGCAAAACCGCTTTCGTTCCAGGCAACGCCCGATTTATAGGCCAATGCCAGCACCTGCGTCCCCAACGGACGATGGTTCCAGTTGGTCGACGAAAACGCGTATTTCGTCCAGTCGTTCCAGAAGGTCGACCCCGGCAGAACGGTGTGTGTCGCCTGAATGCCGGCATCGTTCAACTGTGCCACAACCGCAGCCGTGGTGTTCCGGCGCCAGTCATCGTCGATCGACTGCACTTCATGCACAAAGTCGCCCATGCCCGCCTCATCCATCAGGGCCTTTGCCCCGGCAGGATCATAAGGAATACGGGTCACGGCCGAGTCAAACTCGGGATGCATCGGGCCGACATGGCAGTTGTCGGCAGGAATACCATATCCCGACATGCCAAGTTCCAGGCAGACTTCGTTGTCGACGGCCATGGCCAAAGCCTGCCGCACGCGTTTGTCGCCGTAGATTTTGTTGCCATCGGAGTCTTCGGCCAACTGGTTCGGACGGATGACGATGGTGAATCCGGACGGAATTTCCGAACGGACCAGACCGATCCCGTCAAAGATATCGACGAACTCGCCGACCGACTCCCAGTTCATGTCGATCTCTTCGGCCTCATAGGCCGCAAGGAATGCCGCAGGGTCGGTGCCGTAGTCGATGAACTCGATCCGGTCGATATAGCCGCCCTTGCCAGCCGCATACCCCCACCACTCGTGGTCTTCGTTGCGCACAAGCACGCCCTTGACGCCCACTTCGTGGCTCTCGGGCAGCATGAAGCCCGTGCCAACCGGGTTTGCCAGCATGTTGTTGGGGTCGTGGCTGCTGTGCACGATGGCCGCCGGATAGTCTGCCATGCCCGGAATGATCGTTATGTCGGGGGCGTTACACTTCAGCTTGACGGTATGATCGTCCACAACGGTAATCGCACCATCTGCAGCTTTCTGAGTGCCTTCGTCGATCAGCGACGCCATGCGCGACGCCATCGAGTTCCCTTCGACCGCCGTGTCGCACCACATCTCGATGTTGCGGGCCACATCTGCCGCCGTGAAATCGTCGCCATTGTTCCACTTCACGCCCTTGCGGACATTCAGCGTATGTTCGGTCGCGTCGTCATTAGTTTCCCAGCTTTCCAGCAACATCGGCTTGAATGAGCCATCATTGTTGTACTCAACGAGATATTCGAGCCAGCCGGCGGTGAAGGTGGCGATCTGAGTCCAGTCATAAGTGCGCGGGTCTTTGAGCGCACGGACTTCCATCTGGTATCGAATTGTGCCGCCGCGCTCGGGCTCCGCAGCCGCTGTGGGCGATTGCAGACCGATCAGGCCGTAAGCTGCGGGTGCCGCAATCCCCAACGCCGTTGCGCGTGCCAGAAACTCCCGGCGGCTCAGTTTACCATCGCGATACTCCTGGGCATGCATTTCAGCCGCCCAGTGAACCGATGCTCCGGTTGTTGCGTGATCTGTCATAAAAAGTCTCTCCCTGTGACAAGGTATCTTTTTGAAGTGATTATCAGAGCTACCCGGCACAACCGGTGCCGAAAGGTAGGTTGATGGGTTTTCTTTTCTGGATACTCACAATCCCCATGGCGGCATTCCGCACGAGAATCCGGGTGAGGTCAATGTTCGAAATCGTCATTCAGGGTACAAAAACGACATCTTCCCGTCAGCCAACGATCTTAAATCCGGTCGGATGGCTGTCGTTTTCAGGTTGAATGGTTGCACGCTCCCGACGAGCGCGGCAGTCGTTTGCCTCTGTGTTCGTATTTTGTCGTTCTTTTCTGCTGGCCTTTGGACCCAAACAGGTATTTGCGACGTATCATTTTGAGAAGTCGACTTGATTCCAGTTCTTCATCCGCGCCCGAAACCACGTGCGCTGGCGTTTGGCGAACTGCCGCGTGGAGATCGTCGCCCGGTCCCGGGCCTGATCAAGCGTCATACGGCCGTCCAGATAGGCCATCAATTCCGGCACACCGATGGCTTTGAAGGCTGGCAGCGACGGGTCATACCGCTCGCGCATCGTCGCAACCTCGTCCAGCGCGCCGGAATCCAGCATCAGGTCAAAGCGGCGGGTGATCCTGTCCAGCAACCATTTCTTGTCGACATCAAAGACAATGGGGACGCACTGGTTCAGCGCGAGGGCAGGGGGCGGTGTTTCTGCCTGCCACGCCGCCAGGCTGCGTCCGGTGGCCTGCTGAACCTCCCAAGCGCGCTGAACCCGGGCACGGTTGTTTGTGTCGATACGCCCTAAAGTTTGGGCATCGATGCCGTGCATCAGCTCCGTCAGCGACATGTGATCCGCCGTGGACCGGACCGGAGACGGGGTTGCCGGAATATCGGCCATCCCCTCGGTCAGCGCAGAAAAGTAGAGGCCGGTGCCACCCACGATGATCGGGCGCTGATCGCCTCTCAACACAGGAACAACCTCGCGCAGCCAGTGACCGGTGGAATAGTCCTGATCATACGCCACATGTCCGTAGAGCAGATGTGGCGCGCGGTTTTCGTCTTCGACCGAGGGACGGGCCGAGATCACGCGCCAGCACTCATACACCTGGCTGGCATCGGCGTTCACAACCACGCCGCCAAAGGTCTCAGCGATCCGCAGTGCAAGTTCTGATTTGCCCGAGGCGGTTGGCCCGGCAATCAGCACCGGTTTGCCGTCTGGTATGGCGGGCAATCTGCTCCAGACCTGTGCTGCGGAGGGGTCGGTCATCGGGGGTTAAATCGTTCCTTACCATCCGCATTGAACCTGCGGAGCTTTTGCTTCATTTTGCGCCGGAAAATAAACCCGTGCCAGCCCGGAGCGCAATATGAGCCTTTCCCCATCCACCGACACCGCTGAAGCCCCCAAACCAAAGTACAAACGCGTTATGTTGAAGATTTCGGGCGAGGCGCTGATGGGAGATCAGGGATTCGGTCTGCACCCGCCAACCGTTCAGCGCATCGCCGAGGAGGTGAAGTCGGTTCACGACCTTGGGGTTGAGATCTGCATGGTGATCGGCGGCGGCAACATATTCCGCGGGCTCAGCGGCTCGGCGCAGGGGATGGAGCGGACCACGGCGGACTACATGGGCATGCTGGCCACCGTGATGAACGCGCTGGGGATGCAATCCGCGCTGGAGGAGGTTGGTGTCTTTACCCGGGTGATCTCGGCCATTCGCATGGATGAGGTCTGCGAACCCTACATCCGCCGCCGTGCTGTCCGGCACCTGGAAAAGAAACGGGTCTGCATATTTGCCGCCGGGACGGGCAACCCGTACTTCACGACGGATACGGCGGCGACCCTGCGTGCCAACGAGATGGCCTGCGAGGCGATATTCATGGGCAAAAACGGCGTCGACGGGGTTTATGACAAGGATCCCAAGACCCATGCGGATGCCGTGCGGTACGACACCGTGTCCTATGACGATGTTCTTGCCAAACGTCTGCGGGTTATGGACGCATCGGCCATCGCGCTTGCCCGCGACAACAATCTTCCCCTGATCGTATTCGGTTTGGATGAACCCGGCGGGTTTCGCGGCATCCTCTCGGGTGAGGGAACGTACACCAAGGTTCAGGGCTGATCGAAGCTTTCCTCAGGCTGAACAAAACCGCTCCGGATGGTGCGGTTTCCTTGCGCGCGGAGTGCTTGACGCCGGCGGTATCTGTCGGCAACGTGGCGCCGTTCCGGTGAATTCACAATCAGTTCACGGAACTGCCGGAGGGTCATGCAAAGGACCCTGACTGCGGCGAGGCTGGAAGACCTGCCATGATTTCTGAGATGTCCGGAAACATGCGCGGGCCTCTCTTTGGAATGTGCAGCATGACTGAGGAGTGAGATGCGATGAGCACTCTGGACATCGATTTCGTTCGGGCACAGTTCCCGGCCTTTTCCGAACCCGGCCTGCAGGGACAGGCCTTTTTTGAAAACGCAGGCGGGTCTTACACGTGCAAACCCGTCATCGACCGGCTGATGCGGTTTTACACCCAGCGCAAGGTTCAGCCCTACGGACCTTATGATGCCAGCCGGTTGGCGGGCGAAGAGATGGACGAGGCGCGGATGCGGATGGCCGCCATCCTCGGTGTGGATACGGATGAGTTGAGCTTTGGGCCGTCGACCACGCAAAACACCTATGTTTTGGCACAGGCGTTTCGACAGTGGATGAAGCCGGGCGAGGCCATCGTCGTCACCAATCAGGATCACGAGGCCAATTCCGGACCGTGGCGGCGGCTATCCGAGGCAGGGATCGAGATACGGGAATGGCAGATCGACCCGGACACGGGGTCTCTCTCGCCGCAGGACCTAGAAAACATCTTGGACGACAAGGTGCGGCTGGTTTGTTTTCCGCATTGCTCGAACGTGATCGGCGAGATCAACCCGGTGACCGAGATCACCGCGATTGCGCATGCGGCAGGTGCCTTTGTCTGTGTGGATGGCGTGTCTTATGCCCCGCACGGGTTTCCAAATGTTGGGGATCTGGGCCCCGACATCTACCTGTTTTCGTCCTACAAGACCTATGGACCCCACCAGGGCTGCATGGTTGTGCGTCGCACTCTGGCAGAGCTGCTGCCCAACCAAGCGCACTATTTCAACGGCGACATCTTGTACAAACGCTTCACGCCCGCCGGGCCGGACCACGCACAGATCGCGGCAAGTGCGGGGATGGCGGATTATGTGGACCTGCTGTGTGCGCATCATGGCGGACCGTCGTCGGGCGCAGCCGAGCAGGGCGCCTATGTGCATGACCTGATGCGGGCGCATGAGGTGGCGCTGCTGCAACCCGTGCTGGACGCGGTCAAGGATCGGAACGCGGTACGCCTGATTGGCACGTCTGACGCCGAGCGGCGGGCACCGACGGTTGCGCTGGCGTTGAACCGCGTGGCGGAACCGGTGGCGGCAGAGTTGGCGCAGCATGGTGTGATGGCGGGAGGCGGCGACTTTTACGCCGTGCGACCCTTGCAGGCCATGGGCGTGGACACGACCCGGGGCGTGCTGCGTGTCAGCTTTACGCACTATACCTCGGAACAGGAAGTTGATCAGCTTTTAAAGGCACTTGATCGCGTTTTGTGATCCGGTGTCTGCTCTGTTTCGTATTCCGAGAAAAACAACAGGGCAAAGATGGCGCAGGCGCAATCTCCGGTTATTTTGTGGTTCCGACGGGATTTGCGCCTGTCGGACCATCCTGCGCTGAGGGCGGCGATTGAAACCGGTCGTCCGATCATTCCCGTGTTTGTCTGTGACGATCTGGTTGAAGTGCTGGGTGCAGCGCCCAAGTGGCGCCTGGGTTTGGGGCTGGAGGTGTTTTCGCAATCCCTGACCCGGATTGGCAGTCAACTGATCCTGCGTCGGGGCGACGCCCTAACGCAGTTGCAGCGCCTGGTGGCCGAAACCGGGGCGGGGGCGGTCTTCTGGTCCCGCGCGTATGACCCTGAGGCGATCGCACGGGATACCCGGATCAAGGCGGCGTTGACCGCGCAAGGTGTTCGAGCCAAGTCCTTCGCCGGGCATTTGCTGTTTGAGCCCTGGACCGTCGCAACAAAAGCCGGGCAGCCGTTTCGCGTTTTCACCCCGATGTGGCGGGCGGTGCAAGGCCTTGAGGTGCCACCCCCGAACGCGCCGCCGGACCGGCTTGCGGCACCGGCACATTGGCCGCCGTCCGATGCTCTGTCCGACTGGGGACTGGCTGATGCCATGCAACGCGGCAGGGACATCGTGCGCCCCTGTGTTCGGCCCGGTGAACAGGCGGCGCAGGATCGGCTGGGCACATTTCTGGACCATATCAGCGACTATTCCGGTGACAGGGACCGGCTGGACCGGGACGGTACATCGAACCTGTCGGAATACCTGTCGCTCGGCGAGATCGGGCCGCGCGACATCTGGCACCGGGTGCAGCGCGCGGCTTTGACGGGTGTTCCGGGGACCGAGGCATATCTGCGCCAGCTTGTCTGGCGCGAATTTGCCTACCATCTGATGTATCACAGCCCACATATTCTGACCGGCAATTGGAAACCGGAATGGGATGGCTTTCCATGGAACACGAACCCGGATCATCCGCACATGATCGCTTGGCGTCAGGCCAGAACCGGTATTCCGGTGGTTGATGCCGGGCTTCGGCAGATGTATGTGACCGGTCGCATGCATAACCGTGCCCGGATGATCGTGGCAAGTTATCTGACCAAGCATCTGATGACACACTGGAAACTCGGGATGGCCTGGTTTGAGGACTGCCTGATCGACTGGGACCCGGCCGCCAATGCCATGGGTTGGCAATGGGTTGCAGGGTCCGGTCCGGACGCGTCGCCCTTCTTTCGGATCTTCAACCCGAATACCCAGCAGGAGCGGTTCGATCCGGAGGCAGCCTTTGTACGTCGTTGGATTGCCGAAGGATACTCCAGCCCAAGCCAAACAGCCTTGTCCTATTTTGACGCCGTGCCCCGGTCTTGGGGGGTGCGGCCTGACGCAGAATACCCGTCGCCTGTGGTCGAATTATCCGAGGGTCGCAGTCGGGCTTTGGCGGCGTATGGGCGCAGAAAAAACCAGTAAGGAACTGAAAACTTGCCAGAAACAAAATCGCGGCCTAGCCTGCACAAACCACCGCAGAGGGGAGAGCGGATGATCCTGACGACGACCGATGGGCAAAAAAACCTGCCCAGATACTTTACGCAGGTCTTCAAGATGTTGGGCAGAATGGAGTCCGGGCGGCTGGACATTGTGCTGCCGGATGGCCGCACATTTCGTACCGAAGGGGCCAAGCCGGGTCCGGTTGCACAGGTCAATATTCATGATCCCGACGTATTTGCCCGGCTGATCCGCGAAGGAGAGCTTGGGTTTTCCGATGCCTATCTCGAAGGCCATTGGAGCACGCCCGATCTGCGGTCTTTCATGGATCTGGTGCATCTGGGCACCGAGACCGTCTATGACGGGTTCACCGGAAAGTTTCTGGTGCAGGCGTACGAGCGTCTTCGGTTCTGGCTGCATCGAAACAACCGGACACAGGCGAAAAAGAACATCTCGTACCATTACGATCTGGGCAACGATTTCTACGCGCTCTGGCTGGACGACACGATGACCTATTCCAGCGCCCTGTTCGAAAGCGGGCAGGAGAGTCTGGAAAAGGCGCAGACTGCCAAATATGCCAGTCTGGTGGACGAG
This sequence comes from Ruegeria sp. AJ12, assembly GCF_056536245.1. NCBI lineage: Bacteria > Pseudomonadati > Pseudomonadota > Alphaproteobacteria > Rhodobacterales > Roseobacteraceae > Ruegeria > Ruegeria sp. AJ12. The sequence goes on along the minus strand of NZ_JBQFJJ010000001.1, from coordinate 2,269,499 downwards.
ATGGGGGCCAAACCCGGTGATCATGTACTTGAGATCGGATGCGGCTGGGGCGGGTTCGCCGAATATGCCGCCAAGGAACGCGGGTTGCGTGTGACCGGTTTGACTATCAGTAAGGAACAGTTGAAGTATGCTCAGCAGCGCATTGATAATGCGGGCCTTTCCGATCTGGTAAACTTCAAGTTGCAGGACTATCGGGATGAGCGGGGCCAATATGACGGCATCGCGTCCATCGAGATGTTCGAAGCTGTTGGCCAGAAATATTGGCCGGTGTATTTCGAAACGGTTCGGGACCGCCTGAAACCCGGTGCACAGGCGACGTTACAGATCATCACCGTGGGCGATCACAGGTGGGATTTCTACAAGAATGGTGTTGATTTCATTCAGAAATACATCTTTCCCGGCGGCATGCTGCCGTCTCCGAGTGTGCTGCGGCAACAGATTGAGCAGGCCGGTCTGGATCTGGTGCGGTCCAAGGAGTTTGGCAAAAGCTATGACCTGACGCTGCGGCGCTGGTACGAAACGTTCAATGCCAAGTGGGATCAGGTCTCGGACATGGGGTTTGATGAGCGTTTTCGCCGCATGTGGAATTATTATTTGACCGCATGTGGCGCGGCCTTTGACACGGGCAATTGCGATGTGACACAGATCACCATAGCAAAGCCCAGTTAAGGAACGGAAATCGGAAATGCCCAGTGCCTCGCGTCTCGTTGCCGCTGTTTGTCTGATGGTCGTCGCCTTTCTGGTCTCGAGCATGATCATCGACAACGGTGAAGAGGGCAAGGATTACGGCTATTTCACCTATGTCAACGTGGCTCTGGGCTGGGTTTGCGGTTGGTGGATCATGGGCAAACGCGCTGGTCGCGGCTGGACAGCAGGTGTCAACAACGGACTGACCGGTGTTGCGTCTCTGGTGTTCTGGGCCCTGTTTGTTCAGGGCTGTTACGAGATGTTTCGCCTTGCAATGCGCCATCGCTATGACGGTCCATTCGAAGCATTGCTGGCCATCTTCAAAATCGGTGTCGACTACGGGCAGCTATTGCTGGTTCCAGAGATCCTGATCACATTGGGGGTCGGAGCGGTCCTCGCCGGCCTCTTGACCGAAGAAGCAAGCCGTCGCTGGCGTTGATCCCAAGAAACCAACGCAAGAGAACGCCACGTGTCTGATCTGTTCCTTTATGGCACTCTAAGGCATCTTCCCCTGCTGGAATGCGTGCTGGATCGCGCCGAGCCGGCGTTGGACACAGCGTCTGCGGTGCTTTTGGACCACGCGGTCCACGCCGTTCAGGGTGAGGCCTTTCCCATGATCCTCCGGCAACCAGGCGCGCAGGCCGAGGGCATCCTTGTGCGCGGGCTTACGACTGTGGATCTTCAGAGGCTGGCTTTCTACGAAGGTGGGTTCGACTATGATCTCGCACCCGTGACCGTAAGGCTGGACGATGGGTCGGACGCATCGGCGCAGGTCTTTTTCCCTGCACCCGGCGCCTGGCAGCCGGGGCCGCTCTGGTCGCTGCAGGGCTGGGTTGACGCTCTGGGCGAGGTCACCGTTCTGGCCGCCGAAGAAGAGATGGCGTATTTCGGCAGGATCGAGGCGCGCGCAATGGCCAGTCGTATGCCGCCGATGCAAACCCGGGCCTGGGCCAAGTTGTTTGCGCGCAAGCGCAGATCAGGCGATCCCCGGGATACCGCCACAGACGTCATCGTGCACAATCACACCCGGGCCTACGTAAACTACTTTGGCATGGAAGAGATCGACCTGCAGCACCGTCAACATGACGGGTCGATGGGGCCTGTGTTGAACCGCAGCGGGTTGTTGCAGGGCAGCGCGGTGGTTGTTCTGCCCTACGACCCGGTCCGGGACACGGTCCTGCTGGTGGAACAGTTCCGACCCGTGGTCTTTCTGATCGAAGATCCTGAACCCTGGATGTGGGAGCCGATCGCCGGAATGATCGACCCCGGCGAAACGCCCGAACAGGCCGCGTATCGCGAGGCGATGGAAGAGGCGCATGTCACCCTCGACAGCCTTGAATATGCGGGCGGGGCCTATTCATCGAGCGGATCGTCCACTGAGTTCATCTATCTCTATGTCGGGTTGGCGGACCTGACGGACACCACGATCAACGGCGGTCTGGCCACCGAGGGCGAAGATATCCGCAGCCAGATTCTGCCGTTCGAAGAGTTCATGGATCGCGTGGATGGCCACGTTTTCAAGGATTTGCCGCTGTTGTCGCTGGCCCATTGGCTGGCCCGCAACCGGGGCCGTTTGCGCGGGTGACTAACGCGCTTGTGGTCGAGGCAGTGCGCCTGTAAATCTTCCATGATACCAAATGACAAGAGGGTGCCATGCGCATTGCACGAGACCTCGCTGACGCAGTCGGCAAAACACCGTTGATCCGGCTGCGCCGCATCAGTGACGAGACCGGGTGCGAAATCCTCGGAAAAGCCGAGTTCATGAACCCGGGCCAGTCCGTAAAGGACCGCGCAGCACTCTATATCATTCGCGACGCCATCGCGCGGGGCGAGTTGAAACCCGGCGGCACCATTGTCGAAGGGACAGCAGGCAACACCGGTATCGGCCTGGCGCTGGTTGGCGCCTCGATGGGGTTCAAGACCGTGATCGTCATCCCGGAAACGCAATCGGAAGAAAAAAAAGACATGCTGCGTCTGGCGGGTGCCCAGCTTGTTCAGGTTCCGGCAGCGCCGTATCGCAACCCCAACAACTTCGTTCATTATTCCCGCCGTCTGGCGGAGGAACTGGCGCGCAGCGAGCCCAATGGCGCCATCTGGGCCAACCAGTTCGACAATGTGGCAAACCGTCAGGCGCATGTGGAAACCACCGGCCCCGAAATCTGGGAACAGACCGACGGCAAGGTGGACGGGTTCATCTGCGCGGTGGGATCGGGCGGCACTTTGGCCGGCGTGGCCGACGCGCTACAGCCCAAAGGCGTCAAGATCGGTCTGGTCGATCCGATGGGCGCGGGGCTGTATTCCTACTATACAACCGGTGAGATCGCGATGGAGGGCAGCTCCATTGCAGAAGGCATTGGTCAGGTCCGGATCACCAAGAATCTTGAGGGGTTCACGCCGGATTACTCCTACCAGATGACGGACAATGAGGCGTTGCCTTACATCTTCAATCTGCTGCGCGAAGAAGGTCTGGTCATGGGCGGGTCCACCGCGATCAACATGGCCGGTGCGGTGCGTCTGGCCAAGGATCTGGGGCCGGGCCACACCATCGTGACTATTCTGTGCGATTATGGCACCCGCTATCAGTCCAAACTGTTCAATCCAGAGTTTCTGCGCGAAAAAGAACTGCCAGTGCCCGACTGGATGACGGAAGCCCCGCGCAGCATTCCCGGCGTCTTCGAGGACGTGTGATGCTGCGGCAGGTCCGCCTGTTCCTTGTTCTTGTCACCCTGTGCCTGATCGGTTTCAGCGGCGCCGCAGAGGCGCAGCTGTCGGATCGGCAAAGCGAATACTACCTGGGCTGGATCAGAACGGCGGACCGGGCCGAGGCGGTGATCGACACGAACCGCGCGTCGAATGCTGCAATGGAGAATTTGCGCTCGGAAATAAATGGTTATCGCGAAGACTTTAATCAAGCGCGCGGTGCCAATACGGAACGGATCCAAACCCTGGAAAGCCAGCTGACGGCCCTTGGTCCAAAGCCCGAAGGTGATGTCCCAGAACCGGAAGACATCGCCGCGCTGCGCGAGCATCTTGAAAATCAGCTCAACAGTCTGAGGGTTCCGCGGATCATATCCGAAGAAGCCTTTAGCCGCGCCAATGGGTTGATCAGCGAGATCGACCAGATTCTCCGCGACCGCCAGAAAAAAGAGCTGCTGGAAAAAGGGCCGTCGCCGATCAATCCGATTTACTGGGCTCCGGCCTGGGTGGATGTGAAAGAGGCCGTCCGCAGTCTCGTCAATGAAACGATCAAGAACATGCGGACGGATGTCGTGCGCGAGCAGGTGACGGATCGCGGGTTGGGTATTTTCGTATTGCTGGTGTTGTCCGCCGTTCTGCTGATCTTTGGCAAATACTGGTCAGAAAAGGGCGGAGAGTATCTGCGCAGGTTCGGTGGTTCGGGTGCAGGCGCGTGGACCTTTGTGATTTCGCTGCTTCGGATCATTTTGCCATGGATCGGCGTCGTGGCTGCCGTAGCTGCAATTGACCTGACAGATGTGCTCGGGCTGCGCGGGACATTGCTGCTGGATGAGGTTCCCTATTGGGCGGCGATCATTCTCTTTTATGACTGGATCGGCCGGCAGATTTATCTGATGAGCGCCGCGAACGATTTCAAACGCATTTCCCCGGCTCGGATCACGGAACTTCGCATCTATATCGATCTTCTGGCTGTCATGCTGATCCTGCACGAACTCGCGCTGCTGTTCGAGCAGATCGAGAACATCTCGGATGCGACGCGGGCTGTGGTCAATTTTCCGGTTATTGTGGTGACCGCGCTCTTGTTGCTGCGGGTCCGGCACATTCGCACCAACGACATGCAACAGGACGGGTCCGATCAGGCCACCACCGTGCGCGCCGCCGGGTTTTCCCAAGTCGTCGAGTTTCTGCGCCGTGCCGTGTTTCTGTTAGGTATCACGACACCTCTGCTGGCGGTTTTTGGCTATATCAACGCCGCCGAAGCCATTGTGTTCCCGGCCGTCAAAACACTGGTCCTGATCGCCGCGCTGGTCATTTTCCAGCGCTTTATCAGCCAGGTTTATGGCTGGATCACCGGGCAGGGCGATGCAGCGCGGGATTCTCTGTTCGCGGTGTTGGTAGGTTTTGCCCTTTCGATCCTGGCGCTGCCCATCCTGGCGATTTACTGGGGCGCGCGCGAAGCGGACTTGCTGGAAGTCTGGTCGCGGCTTCTGCAGGGGTTCGATGTCGGCGGGATTACGGTCTCACCCAGCAATTTCCTGACCTTTGTTGCCGTGTTTGTGATCGGTTACGCGCTGACGCGGTTGTTGCAAAGCGGGCTTAGAAACTCGCTGCTGCCCAAGACCAGCATTGATCCTGGCGGGCAAAACGCCATTGTGGCCGGTTCGGGATATGTCGGCATCTTCCTTGCGGCCCTGGTTGCGATCATGGTCGCAGGGTTCGACCTGTCGTCACTTGCCATTGTCGCCGGTGCCCTGTCTGTCGGGATTGGCTTTGGCCTGCAAACCATCGTGTCGAACTTTGTGTCAGGCATCATCCTGTTGGTCGAGCGCCCGATTTCCAAAGGGGACTGGATCGATGTGAACGGGATGATGGGCTATGTCCGGGACATTTCGGTGCGGTCCACCAGAATCGAAACCTTTGACCGGACGGATGTGATTGTCCCCAACTCGGACCTGATCAGCGGCGTTGTAACAAACTACACGCGCGGCAACACGATCGGCCGCGTGATTGTGCCTGTTGGCGTGGCCTATGGCACCGACACCAGCAAGGTCGAGTCCATTCTGGGTGAAATCGCCAATGGCCATCCAATGGTATTGGCGAACCCTGCGCCCAGCGTGGTGTTCCAGGGGTTCGGCGCGGATTCACTGGATTTCGAGATCCGCGCGATCCTGCGGGACGTAAACTGGGTTCTGTCGGTGAAATCCGATATGAACCACCAGATCAACCGGCGCTTTGCCGAAGAGGGTATCGAGATTCCCTTTGCCCAGCGGGACCTGTGGCTGCGCAATCCCGAAGTTCTGCATACGCCTCAGCCTGCGTCACCGGATGCGTCTGATGCAGCGAAAGTGTCAGAAAAAAGCGCATCGTCAAGGCCTGCCACTTTGACTGAAAAAGATCTGGATGCGGACGGTGGCGACGAAGTCTGATCCATCCGTCGCAGGATTTCTTGACGATATCTGCAACTGAAAAACTCCGATCTGTTTCGTGGGTTTGGTTGGTGCTCCGATTTGGTGACGGCCGGTTGAAATCCCTGCATTGAGGCCTTGCAAATCCGGTTGTGTTGGTCCAAGTATCGCCGGCACGGAGAGGTGGCCGAGTGGTCGAAGGCGCACGCCTGGAAAGTGTGTAGGCGGGAAACCGTCTCCAGGGTTCGAATCCCTGTCTCTCCGCCACTTTGCAACATAAGTGCGAACGTTATTCGCCGTTGCCACGCCATTCGAAGCGGCTGGCGCCCCGACCATCTCGTCATGCCCCATGTGCGGACTTCGCTGCCAGCAACCTGGACTGGCTGTGCCATGCCGTGCGCCGCATCGGCGAAAGTCCCCGCAACGTGGTGCTGCTGGCGCGGTCGCTGATCAGCTGGGTCGGTTCTGGCTTCATTATCTCATGTTTACAAATAACTCGTATACAAGTAACTTGTGGGAATGGATACGATACGGACATGTATAAGCTTTCTGGCCAGCAGTGCCGGCAAGACAATCGCGAGGCTGTCGCGAGAGCGTTTGGTGGAGTTTGGCGTCACACCAATCCAGTTCGCCGTCTTGCAGATGGCGTTTGAAACCAAGGACGCCACCGCCAGTGAGATCGGCGCGGGTCTGTCCATTGACAGCGCGACCATCGTCGGTGTGATCGACCGCCTTGAAAAGCTGGATCTGTTGCGGCGCACGCCCGTTCCGGGCGACCGGCGCGCCTACCGCCTGGTCCTGACCGATCTTGGCCGGGTGCGCCTGCCGGAGATGCAGGCGGCGATGGATGCCTTCAACACCGAGGTCGATGCAAGGCTGGCCGCGACAGCCGAAGATGTGCGCCAAAGCCTGTCAGACCTCTCCAAGCTGACACTCGATCACAGGACGCTCTGATGTTTGAGACGAAAATCGCCATTATCCTGCGCGACGATATGGAGATGTGGCAGAAGCTGAATGTCACGGCCTTTCTGATGAGCGGCATCGCCGCGACCCATCCCGACATCATCGGTGCACCCTATCGTGACCAGGGCGGCCGGACCCATTGTGCATTGTCGGTTCAGCCGGTCATCGTGTTGTCCGGTGCGGCGAATGTGCTGAAAAATGTCCGCAATCGGGCCAATGAGCGGGGCGTCGAAACGGCCGTCTACATTGAAGAGATGTTCGCGACCGGCCATGACACGGCCAACCGCGCGGTGTTCGCCGAACACGGCGCGGATGAAGATAACACGGTTGGTGTCGCGCTGAGAGCGGACAGGAAGATCGTCGACAAGATCACCAAGGGCGCGAAGATGCATGGCTGATAAGGTGCGTCAGACGGGCGCGCTTGCGCCGGGCACGTCGCGCGTGACGGGCAGGGCGCATATCAGCGAAGCCGACATCACTGCCTTTGCACGCCAATATGACCCACAGCCCATGCATCTCGATGCGACCGCTGCGCAGGCATCGGTCTTTGGCGGTCTGGCCGCAAGCGGCTGGCATGTGCTGTCGCTGACCATGCGCCTTGTGGTCGAGGCCCAGCCCTTTGGGGACACGCCGCTTATCGGTGTCGAGATCAGCAACATACGTTTCCTGAAGCCAACCCGCCCGGATACGGAGATCGCCGCGCGTATCACGCTTGACGAGACACGAAACCGCAGCGCAGGCGGGCAATATGGCCTTGCCACTGTGGAGACCATGGATGCCGCCTCTGGCGACATCCTCGTCAGGCAGCAATGGCGGATGCTGCTGCCCTAAGCCGACTGTGTCGCCCGTCGCGCATTGACGCGCAGGTAGAGATAGAGCGGGAGCGCCAGCGAGAGGCCAACGAAACACCCCGCCGGCAGCATAACCCACCAAGGCCGCGTACCGGTCTCGCGCGCGTCAAGGAACGACCAGACCCAGAAGACGCCGATGGAGAGCATCACATCGATTGAGAAACCGGCTGCAGGACCATTCGCGAACAGCGATCGGACAAACAACGGGATGTCAAAGCCTTGACCGATGAAGAACGCTCCGAAGAACGTCCATGGTAGGACCGTCCCAATCGCGCACATCGCCAGATAAAAGGTCCTCATTGATCTTTCCTTCCCGCGTACTGCCTTTGAGCCAATCCTCACGTCGGGTATACTGATCGCATGGAACCAATGCCACTGTTTGCCGGAGCCGGCCCAGGTTGACGGGTCTCATTATGGGCACCTGAAAGCAGCGCATTGTGAGTTCTGGAACGTGGCCGAAGTGATCCCACTTAGGCAGAACAAGATGAACTGAAAGGCATACAGGTGCCGTCGAACTCATTGGCAGTTTCAACCCCGCCATCGCCAACAGTCGTTCCGCGGTCTTGGCCGTCACCCGCCGCAGTACATCTGCGCAATATCCTGAAACACAGGCGAGCGCGGTGCACTGGGTGATCATGTCATCGTAGCAACGGGGGCGAATAACCTTCGCACTTATGTTGCTAAGCAACACGGGTCCGGGAAGCTGCCAAATCTATGGGATTCGTATGGCGCTTATGACGCAGCCGCCTTGATCTTCAGCCGCTCAACGAGAGAGGTGATCGCGTCAATAAGCTGTTGCCTCAGTTCAAGGTCTTCGGGAAAGTCTGCGATCTCGAACGCGGCCTGATCAAGAGCGCCAATAAAAAGAACAGCGGTGGCGCGCGGCGACGTCGTCGCGATGACGCCGGCCTCCTTCAAAGAGACAATCTCTTTCGTGAAGAAGGCGAAGACAGTTTCGCGATCATGGGCCCGTACATTCTCAAGGCCGATAACCCGTGGACCGTCCAGAAGCACCATGCGGCGCAGGCCCTCGTCGTCGGTCGAAGCAAGATAAGCGCGCCAAATCCGATCAAAGCGATCTTCGAGAGAGTGGGCTTGTGCAGCGGCGGTTTCGATCTGCGCAAGGAATTCCAACTGAAACGGGTTGTAGACGGCGATGAAGAGGTCTCGCTTGGTCTTGAAATGGTGAAAGATCGTGCCCTGCGAAACCTTGGCTTTGGCGGCGATCATCTGCGTCGTGACCGCGTCGAAGCCATGTTCGATGAACAAGGTGCGCGCCGCGCGCAGCAATGCCTCATGCGTGGCGTCAAACAGATCCTGGTTACGTCCCTTGGGTTTAGCCATGAGGAATCTTATTGACTCTCGCTCAATAAATCAACACTGTCTCTATGGACAGCTGGTGAGGCAGCCAGAGTATTTCTCGAAGTCGTGACAATCACGGAACGGTGCTGGCCAACTGCGCCCGCGAGGATGACGAGAACAGCACCCGTCACGGCGCCCAAAGAGATCTCCCTGGGCTTGGCTGACCGATGCCACCAGCCCATCGGCATGGCGTCGCGATGCCGCCCGTCTGAACGAGGAAGCAATCTGAGGAAGGAGGACAACATGCACAAAAGACTAGTCGCTATATACGGAACCGGTCGCACGGCGGGGTGCCTTGTCAGGGAGCTTCAGTACAGCCCGCACGTGATAGCGGCTGCGTTCGATCACGTTCCCGCACGGGTCGGCCAAGACCTGGGAACCCTGACGAGCGGTGATCCGATCGGGGTGACCGTGAGGGACGATTTCGAATCCGCTGTCAGTTCCGGGGCGTTCGATCTGGTTGCCTATGTCGGCATGGCGGATGAGCGCCATATTGAGGTGATGGACGCCTGTATCGAGGCGGGCGTCGACATCGTTGACCCCTGTTTCTTTACCCATGCGCATCTCGCGCTTCAGGAGGGGCTCAAGGAGGATATTCAGCAGCGTCTTGCCGGGCGCGCGGCCGCGGCCGGGCACGCATCGTCAGCGCGGGGGCGTTCCCGGGTCTGTGGTTCGATGTTCTGCCCTTGCTTTTAAGCACCGGGATCGCGGCACCCGTCTCGGTGCGGGGTCGGCAGTTGATGGATATCTCCGGCTGGGGCCGTGGTGTCCTGCGTGACGAGCTGGGAGTCGGCACCACGCGGACGGGCGCACCCGGCGGTGATCGGCCGCTTGCGGAGTGCGCGTGCATGCTCGCCCAAGCGCTCGGCCTGACAGGCTACGCTCTTGAATCGCGCAGCAAATACCTGCTGGCAGAAGAGGCCATAATGGTAGGCGACATCGGGGTGCGCCCCGGCCAGATCGAAGGCGCTCGGATGGAGGTCGCCGTCATCGCTGACGGAGAAGAGCGTGTAAGGTTGGATTGGTTGGTGATGGCGAACATCGTGTCGCGCCAGTTGGCATCCAGTGAGGCCAAGCCGCTGGAGCTGCGCCTAACCGGCGGTGACGAAAGCGAGATGGAGGTGCTGATCACCCCGCCGCCCGATCCCTATCCGGCGACCGCCGCGCGGATGGTTCAAGCTATAACGACACTTGGGGCCCTCGCGCCCGGGCTGCATGCGCCAACCGCGCTGCCGGTTACCCTTGGTGATGCCAGTGACTGACCAGCGAGAAAACATCTCTCTGTGGGATAAATCGTCGGCCGAAAGCCCGTATGAGAGCGAAATGCAGGGTGATCGTACCTGCGACCTTGTGATTATTGGCGGTGGCTACACGGGCCTGTCAACGGCATTGCATGCCGCTGAAAAGGGACTGGACTGTCACCTGCTGGAAGCGCAGCAAATCGGCTATGGCGGGTCTGGCAGAAATGGCGGTCAGGTCACCCCAGAATCTCCGCTGCCGTTGAAACAACTGCAGGGTCGGCTTGGCAATGCCAAGGGGGCCGCCCTGTCCAGGCAAATGGCGGATATGCCCGACTATGTGTTCAACCTGATCGAAAAGCACCAGATCCGCTGTGAACCGCACAGAAATGGTCTGTTGACCACAACCAGCTCGTCCACTGCCTTTGCGGAAATCAAACGTAGATTTGGCGATTGGGACAGGCTTGGGGCACCCGTTGAATTGCTGACGAAAGAGCAGACAGCGCAGATGATCGGTGGAGGCACGTATCGTGGCGCGCTGCTCGACCGCCGGGGTGGTACCATCAATCCTATGGGGTTTGCCCGCGGGCTTGCCCGTGTTGCCGTCAGCGCCGGAGCAACGATCTCGACCGGCGTGACCGCCCATAAGCTGCACCGTCACGGCGATGTCTGGAAGGTGGAAACCGGCAGGGGCGTTTTGACCGCAAAACATGTTGTCATCGGCACCAACGCCTACACCGACGATCTGTTGCCGGGGTTGAAGCAGACCTTCAGCACGGTCGACTATTTCCAGGTCGCAACCGTTCCGCTGGGCCCTGATGCCGATGTGGTTCTGCCGGGACGGCAGGCCCTTGTGGTTGTGGGGTTCCTTCTGTTTTCAGTACGCCGGGATGATCACGACAGGCTTATCATAGGGTCGGTTGGTCCGGCCATTGGCGGCCTGTCGGGGGTGTCAAGCCGCTGGGCGCAGCGCACGATCCAACGTCTGTTTCCACAACTTGGAAAGGTCCGGATGGAGGAAATCTGGTCCGGGCAACTCGCGCTCACGCCCGACCATATTTATCGCATCCATCGGCCGGCATCGGGGCTTTATGTGCCCACGGGCTACAATGGCCTGGGCATCACGGCCGGCGTTATGTTCGGCCGCGCCATGGCAGAGCTTTTGACCGGGGCCGATGAAGAGATGCTACCGGTGCCGGTCACCGAAATGAAGCCGGTATTCGCACGCGGGGTGCGGCGCGGTGCCATGCAAGCCGCCTTGGCGGCCAACCAGCTATTCAAGAGCCTTTGAAGACCGATCCAGGGGCGGATCCGATGGTCGCGACCGCCATTATCATGGGTGCGTCAACCCTATCAAACCGGCGGGGCGTCACGGATTCCGCCTTTATGGTCTGAACAGAGGAGAACAACAGGCGAAGCAGTTTTTCTGCTGAGTCTGCTCCCTGCATCGTTCGTACGGCACTGACTTGGCGTTATCTGCATCCCGGCGCAGGTGGGTTTGATCTGCAATTGGAGTGCGTCGTCAGCGGCAGCCTGAAGCGCGGGATTGTGTGTGGGCTGTGTTATATTCGAACGTTTAAGAGACCGATCGCAAATCACATACGGTCCCGAGTACTTTCAGGACCTGGAGGCAAGGGCAGTTCAGGGTGAAGGGCAGGCCTCAGCCGCGCCATGAGCGGATGACGCCGCAATCCATGTGCACAAAGTTTGAGCGGTAATACTGACCGACGCCGCCAGCGCGGCACGCCATGGCCGCTTTGGCCACCTGTGACACTGACCTGGAAGACAGACGCAGATCAGCCGCCTGACCTTGCATGTGCAGAGAGTTTCTGGCGACGCGACGGGATCTCGATCGCAGCATCGCGTTTGTCTGGGGGGACCGGTAACCGGACAGCAGCATGTAGGGCTCGCTCACGTCCAGCATGTTGTGTGCCGCCGCCATGATGTCGACCGCCCGCAGATCCATGGATTTGACCTGATCCGTCCGCCAGTCGCGCATGAAATGGTTAACTTCTTTGACGGCATCCTTGATGTACTTGCCATCGACCCAGTAGATCATATCGATCCGCTCGCCGGTCCGACCGGAATACATGCGAATACGGCGGATGTCGCCGCCGCCGCGAAGGAATCCTGCTGCTTTGGAATAGGTCGGTGCCGCTGTCACCGCTGTTGCTGCAAATGCCCCCAATAGGGCACGCCGGGTCAACCCCGAAGTACTGCTCTTGGTCATTTCGTGTTTCGTCCCGTACTGTATCCTGCCTGCACACGATGTTACGTGCACTGTCTTAATTATTTCCCATCCCAGATGGCGAATTTATGGCACAAACGGATTCGGCGGCCAAGAAGTCTTTCGTATTCATGTTTTCAAGGGGGAATTTTCGGCAGTTTTTTGCGCAACTGATGCAGCAATGCATGTTTTTCGGAAATTGCGGTTTTTGTGTCACCGCGTCGATGCAATCGCGCATCAGCCTTCGATTTTAGGGAACAGGTAAGGAATTTGTGAATAGACAAGGGCATAGCGCTAATTCCATATTTGTTCAACGCAACCCCATCTGCGCAAGTCATTGATTAACCAAGGTCATCCCATGCTCTCTGTTTTTCGGACCAGTACCAGTATCCTGTTTGCCGCCTGTTTCGCGGCAACAAGCGCAATTGCGAACACCACGTCCGACGCGTCCCCCAGCACAGCCTTTCAGATGGCCGTCGCGGAAACCATTCCGGCCTCGTCCGAAATTGCCGAATTCTACCGAACAAACGGATTTTCGCCGATCTGGGTGGGGTCCACGCCAGAGCATAAGCAACGACGCGCCGCTCTGATCGCGGCCATATCCAACACCCATCGGCACGGTTTGCCGGCGACCCGCTATGATGTTCAGGCGCTTGTCGATCAGATGCAGCAGGCGCGGTCCGTGCGGGATATGGGCGTGGTTGAGGCAGAGTTGAGCCGTGTGTTCGTGCAATACGCCGACGATCTGTATTCCGGCACATTGCGTCCGGCCAGCATTGACAAAGGTCTGGTAAGAGCTGTCGAGCGCCGCAGTGATGCCGCGCATTTGCAGGCGCTTGTGACCGGTGAGGGGGCGACATATCTCGATCAGATCGCGCCCCAGACCCGGCAGTACCGCGCGCTGATGAAGCAGAAACTGGCGCTGGAAGCACTGGTCGCGCAAGGCGGCTGGGGGTCGACCGTCCCCGTGGCGAAGCTGGAATATGGCGATGCCGGGTCCAATGTCATCAAACTACGCAACCGGCTGGTTTCGATGGGTTACCTCAGACCAACGGCCAGCCCCGAGTTTGATGAAACCTTGCTGGCAGCCGTGCAGGCGTTTCAGACAGATCACGGGCTGGAACCCGACGGCGTGGCCGGGCAAGGAACCATTGCAGAGCTCAATCGGCCTGCCTCAGATCGGTTGAAAGCTGTCTATGTCGCGCTCGAGCGCGAGCGCTGGTTGCCGCGGGACCGGGGTGAACGTCATGTCCTGGTCAACCAGGCCGATTTCTCGGCCAAGATCGTCGATGACGGTCTGGTGACGTTCGAGACCCGCGCCGTGATCGGGAAAAACACACATGATCGTCGCAGCCCGGAATTCTCGGATGAGATGGAGCATATGGTGATCAATCCCAGCTGGTATGTGCCACGCTCGATCATCACCAAGGAATATCTGCCCCAGCTGCAGGCCAACCCCAACGCGGTCGGGCACATCCAGATCACGGATCGCACCGGCCGACAGGTCAATCGCGGGGCCGTGGATTTTACCCAGTTCACCGCGCGCAACTTCCCATTTGCGATGCGCCAACCGCCCAGCAGCCGCAATGCGCTGGGTCTGGTAAAGTTCATGTTCCCAAACAAGTACAACATCTATCTGCATGATACACCGCAGAAAAACCTGTTCGCGCGCGAAGTCCGGGCATTCTCGCACGGGTGTATTCGGCTGGCGGATCCGTTTGACTTTGCTTATGCGCTGCTGGCCAAGCAGGAAGAGGACCCCAAGGCGTTCTTCCATCGTGTTCTGAAAACCGGCAAGGAAACCAAGGTCAATCTTGATCAGCCGGTTCCGGTGCACCTGATTTACCGGACAGCCTATATCGGACCCAAGGGTGATGTGCAGTACCGCCGTGACGTCTATGACCGGGACCGCAAGATTTGGGAGGCCCTGCAAAAGGCGGGGGTGGTCCTGCCCGACGTTCAGGGGTAATCACGGGGGCAAATCCTGCCAAAAGGAAGCCCGCCATGCAGTATACATTACAGCAGATCGCCGACGCTCTGGGCGCTGAGTGCCAGGGCGAGGCCGATCTGACAATCGTGCGTGCGGCCGAGCCCGCCGATGCCGGGCCAACGGATCTGGCGATGGCGATGTCTCCGAAATACGCCGAAGCGCTTTCAGCGGGTGACGCGCGGGCTGCGGTTTTGTGGGACGGCGCGGATTGGCAGGCTCTGGGGCTGCGCGCTGCCATTTTTGTTCAGCGTCCGCGCATGGCCATGGCCGGGATCACTGCGATGCTGGATCGCGGGCAGGGGGTCGAGCCGGGCATCCATCCTTCTGCCATCGTTGATCCGACCGCTGAGATCGGGGCGGACGTATCCATCGGGCCGTTGGCCGTTGTCGGGGCGCGGGTCCGCATCAGCGCCGGTTCGACAATCGGGGCACATTGTGTGATCGGCATGGACGCAGTTCTGGGAGGAAACGCCGTCCTGCGGGAGATGGTGAGTATCGGCGCACGTGCCCAGATCGGCGCGCGCTTTATCGCGCAGCCGGGGGCGCGCATCGGTGGCGATGGTTTCAGCTATGTCACCCCCGAGGTCTCGGGGGCGGAAAACGCCCGCAAGACTTTGGGTGACCAGGGCGAGGCCAAGGCGCAAAGCTGGTTGCGTATTCACTCTCTGGGTGCCGTTGAAATCGGCGATGATGTCGAGGTCGGCTCGAATTGCACGGTCGACAACGGCACGATCCGCAACACCTGTATCGGCAACGGGTCCAAACTGGATAACCTTGTGCATGTGGGGCACAACACCCGCGTCGGACAGGATTGTCTGCTGTGCGGTCAAACCGGCGTGTCCGGGTCCGTCGAGATTGGCAACAACGTGGTGCTGGGTGGCCAGACCGGCGTGGTGGACAATATCTTTATCGGCGACGGCGTGATTTCAGGTGGCGGCACCAAGATTCTGTCCAACGTACCTGCCGGCCGTGTCATCATGGGCTATCCCGGTATCAAAATGGACAGCCACACGGATATCTACAAGGCACAACGCCGTCTGCCGCGTCTGGCGCGTGACGTCGAGGCGTTGAAAAAGGCTGTTTTCAAACAGCCTCCGAGTGATTAAATCATCCGCAAACCGACAATCAGGGGATCGATATGAGCATCAGCGACCGCGTCATCGCAATCATTGCAGAGCAGGCCGTGCTGGAGCCATCAGATGTGACACCGGACAGCACACTGGAGGATCTGGGCATCGACAGCCTGGGTCTGGTCGAGAGCATCTTTGCCATCGAAGAAGAGTTCGACATCACAGTCCCCTTCAACGCAAACGAACCGCAGGCCAATGATTTCGACATTTCCAATGTGGCCGCGATCATCGCCGGTATCGAAAAGCTTGTGTCGGAAAAGGTCTGACCCGCGCTCATGAAACGTGTTGTCATTACCGGGGCCGGCACCATCAACTCGCTGGGCCATTCGGTTCCCGATACGCTCGAGGCCATGCGTGAGGGTCGTTGCGGCATTTCCGAGTTGGAGTTTCGCGATGTCGACCGTCTGACAATCAAGATCGGCGGCCAGGTGCGGGGGTTCGAGGCGGAAGGCAGGTTCAACCGCCAGCAGATGACGCTTTATGACCGGTTTACCCAATTCACGCTAACAGCCGCTAAGGAAGCGATCGAACAATCCGGGATCGAGTTTCACGGCGATATGGCCGCGCGGTCGGGTGTTGTCCTGGGCACGGCGGGCGGTGGTGTGTCCACTTGGGACGACAATTACCGTTCGGTCTACGAGGACGGCAAAAACAGGGTGCATCCCTTTGTTGTGCCAAAGCTGATGAACAATGCCGCCGCCAGCCATGTGTCGATGGAACACAATCTCAAAGGCCCCAGCTTTACGGTCTCGACTGCTTGTGCTTCATCAAACCACGCCATGGCGCTGGCTTTTCAGATGGTGCGCAGCGGCGCTGCGCCGGCCATGATCACGGGTGGGGCAGAATCCATGCTGTGCTTTGGCGGCGTCAAGGCCTGGGAAGGCTTGCGGGTCATGTCCAAGGATGCCTGCCGCCCGTTCAGCGCCAACCGCAATGGTATGGTGCAGGGCGAAGGGGCCGGGATCTTTGTGTTCGAAGAATACGAACGTGCCCGGGCTCGCGGTGCCGAGATTCTGTGCGAGGTTGTCGGATTCGCCATGTCATCGGATGCCGCGGACATCGTCATGCCCAGCAAGCAGGGGGCCGCCCGCGCCATGTCAGGGGCTTTGGCCGATGCCAGGCTGAATGCCAGCGACGTGTGCTATATCAACGCGCACGGCACCGGCACGGCCGCCAATGACAAAACGGAATGTGCAGCGGTTGCGGATGTCTTTGGGCCACATGCCGATGACCTTATGATCTCCTCGACCAAGTCCATGCATGGCCACTTGATCGGTGGGACCGGTGCTGTTGAGCTGCTGGCCTGCCTCATGGCGCTGCGGGACGGGGTCATAGCGCCGACCATCGGGTATGAAGAACCCGATCCCGAATGCGCATTGGACGTGGTTCCCAACGAAGCGCGCGAGGCCAAGGTCGATGTCGCGCTCAGCAACGCCTTTGCGTTTGGCGGCTTGAATGCCGTTTTGGCATTGAAAAAGGTATAAGGGGACAGGGTGTTGGCCACCGCGCCGTCGCGGCGGCCAATCGCACCGGTAAGTAGGTCTTAGTTCACGTTAACGGAGAGCGCGTCAAATCCTGCGGTGAACCCCGACAAAGACATTTCCATTTCCAGAACCTGGTCGGGAAAGCGGGCCGGAACCAGCGAAAACACCGCCTTTGATCCACCCTTCATGGCGTCGATATCGCCCTGGCTCAAACCCAGCTGAGCCACGCATCCGACGGGAACGCAGTGGTGGTAATTGTACAGTTTGCGCGGCGCGCCATCGATGGACAGGGCCAGTTGTGCCTGCAACAGCGTCTCCAGTGGAACGATCACATTTGCCCATGCGACTGCAGCGCCACCTGCTGGCAGTTTGCCGATCGACACTTCGGCAATCGGATCCCCCTGTTCTCCGTTCAGGATCTGAACAATCGCGCAGGGGTCTTCGCCGTCTTCGGCCTTGATGCAGGATACTTCCCAGTCGCCGGACGTGTCTTTGACAAACTGTTCTCCGACACGGGGGCCAGTCTCACCAAGGTCGAGCCCGGTGTCTGCCTCGGGTGTCTGAGTTTCCTGGGCGCTGACAGCGCCGCACATCAGCACGGCAGCCAGCGTGTTTAACGAGAGGAGTTTCTTGATCATGAATGCCTCGGTCTGGTGATTGATCTTTTTGCTTCGTCTACCACCCTTCGCGCCCGCTGTCAGGCACTAAGCGGTATGCGGTTTCGAAAGTGAACGGATTGTTGCCGCCAAGGCTGATTTCAAGCGGTTTGAGACAAGAAAAAGGGAGCTGGTGGAGCAGCTCCCTTTCCCAAATTTTTCTCCCCGTCGGACCGGCCGACTTATTTGTGCGCAAACGTTACGAGAGGGGGGCGCAGCGGTCAACTGCTAACCTGAATTATTAATGTACTCATCAGTTCGTTTTCACACATGAAAACCGGAAAAAAGCCGTGCCCGAAGGCACGGCCAGTCGACAGGGAGGAAGTCAGCTCCGTCACAGCCGGAACCGCGCCGAAGCGAATAGACTATCGCAATCAAAGGTTAACTTTGTATGCTTGCAGCGGATCGGTGAAAAAGAGGCAGGTCATAGATGAGTAACGGTGTTTTCCTGGGCGGTGGTGGCGAAGGTTACGGTCAGCCCCAGTCTTTGAGCTTGAAATACGCAAACCGCCACGGGCTCATCGCCGGTGCCACGGGCACGGGTAAAACCGTCACGCTGCAAATCCTGGCAGAAGGATTTTCCAAGGCCGGTGTTCCGGTGTTCCTGTCGGATGTCAAAGGGGATCTGTCCGGGCTGGCGCTGGCAGGCAGCGAAACACACAAATTACACGACGCCTTTCTGGACAGGGCAAACCGCATCGGATTTTCCGATTTCGCCTACGCGGCCGCGCCGGTCACGTTCTGGGATCTGTTCGGCGAGCAGGGGCATCCGGTGCGCACCACCGTGACCGAAATGGGCCCCTTGCTTCTGTCGCGTTTGATGGAGCTGAGCGAAGCGCAGGAGGGTATTCTGAACATTGCCTTCCGCGTGGCCGATGAAGAGGGGATGCCGCTGCTGGATCTCAAGGATCTTCAGGCCCTACTGGTCTGGATCGGTGAGAACCGGACGCAATTGTCGCTGCGATATGGCAACGTGTCCACGGCGTCGATCGGCGCTATTCAGCGGCGGTTGTTGGTTCTGGAAAACCAGGGTGGTACCAAGCTGTTCGGAGAGCCGGCGCTGGATCTGGGCGATCTGATGCGAACCGACGCGGCCGGGCAGGGTATGATCAACATCCTCGCGTCGGACAGGCTGATGGGCTCGCCGCGCCTCTACGCGACGTTCCTGTTGTGGTTGCTCAGCGAGCTGTTCGAGGAACTGCCGGAGGTTGGCGATCCGGAAAAACCCAAGCTTGTGTTCTTTTTTGACGAGGCCCATCTTCTGTTCGAGGACGCGCCCAAGGTGCTGGTTGACAAGGTCGAGCAGGTTGCCCGCCTGATCCGGTCAAAAGGTGTCGGGGTTTACTTCATCACCCAGAACCCGGCGGATATTCCCGAGGACATCCTGGGCCAACTGGGCAATCGCGTTCAGCATGCCCTGCGCGCCTTCACCGCCCGGGACCGCAAGAACCTGCGTCTGGCGGCGGAAACCTATCGCGAAAACCCCGCCTTCGACACCGAGGTTGCAATCCGGGAGGTCGGTGTTGGCGAGGCCGTTACCTCGATGCTGCAGAAAAAGGGTGTGCCCGGTATCGTCGAACGGACGTTGATCAGACCACCGGGGTCTCAGCTGGGGCCAATCACCGATACAGAGCGGCAGGCGGTTCTGAACGCGTCGCCAATGGCCGCAAAATACAACACACTGACAGATCGGAAATCAGCTTTCGAGATCCTGCAGGCCCGTGCAGAGGCCGCCGCCAAAGAGGCCGAAGCCGCCGAGGCGGAAGACGTGCTGGAACAGCAAACACCGATGGAGCGCGAATATGCCTCTGCCCGCAGGTACTCCGGCGGTCGGGTTGGGCGATCATCGGCACGTGCCGTGCGGAAAAAGGACACGTTTGCCACCGCGATGAGCGCTGCCGTCATCAAGGAACTGAAAGGCACCACGGGGCGCCGGATCGTGCGCGGTATTCTCGGTGGACTGTTCCGCGCGCGCTAGACAAGCACCCCATCCGGTTACTTGAGACGGCGTCGGCCTTCTTCCTGACAATACCG
The DNA here is from genome assembly GCF_056536245.1 of Ruegeria sp. AJ12. Taxonomy (NCBI): domain Bacteria; kingdom Pseudomonadati; phylum Pseudomonadota; class Alphaproteobacteria; order Rhodobacterales; family Roseobacteraceae; genus Ruegeria; species Ruegeria sp. AJ12. The sequence goes on along the minus strand of NZ_JBQFJJ010000001.1, from coordinate 2,249,775 downwards.
GTCGGCCTGCGGCACTGACATCTTGGTGGCCGGGAAATCGATGGCGCGGTCCCAGCTGACGCGATCCTGTCGGTAGAGCTGGCAGGTGACGACGCCTTGAGGCGTCTGAACCTTCACGGGTGTGGTTTCCAGTTCTTCCGGTGTCGGAATACAAGCTGACAACGCGGCAAAAGCTGGCAGCAAGACGATTGCTTTGGCGAGTGGTGTTTTCATAGTTTCTACAAGTACTCTTACTGGTGAGTGCGAAAAATCGTTACAAAACGGCTGCAGAGTTGGTGACGTACAGCCGACAACACACCGCCCGAAACGTCAGGGCGGTGAATCCGTGTATTCAGAATGCACTTTTGAATCAAGAAACCACGCCATTACCTGCGCGTGGCTCCAAGATTTGAGAAGATTTCTGCCTATTTCTCCGGGATTAGCCCTCTTGGGCTGAATCTGAGGACAATCAGCAGGATCAGACCCATCGTGAACAGGCGCATATGCGCGGCGCTGTCGATCAGATGCGCCTTGAGCGCACTGCCATCCGGCATTCCAATGGTAATCAGGTTCATCAACCACAGGCCAATGGGCTCGACCTGAACCCACAAGAACCAGATCACAAAAGCCCCCAGAACCGCTCCGAAATTATTGCCGGATCCGCCCACGATCACCATGACCCAGACAAGGAAGGTAAAGCGCAAGGGCTGATAGGCGCTGGGGGTCAATTGCCCGTCCAGCGTGGTCATCATCGCGCCTGCGATCCCGCAGATGGCAGAGCCCAGTACGAAGATTTGCAAGTGACGGCGGGTGACGTCCTTGCCCATCGCCTCGGCTGCGACCTCGTTGTCGCGAATGGCGCGCATCATCCTGCCCCACGGGCTCTTGAGTGCTTTTTGTGCCATCCACAGCAGGATCAGCAAAACGGCCAGGAACAGCACCGAATAGCCCAGCTTGACCGAAAGGGTCGAGGCGGTGATCGGATCAAGGCCCAGCCAGTCCGCGCGGGCAATAAAGCCCGGATCGTTCTGCAACTCGATCTCATACCCAACCACGGGGGCAGGGCGCGGTATGCCGTAGACGTTTTTAACCCCACGCGCGAGCCAATCTTCGTTCTTGAGAACGGCGATGATGATCTCTGCAATGCCCAGCGTGGCAATGGCCAGATAGTCCGAGCGCAGACCCAGTGCGGTTTTACCGATCAGCCATGCGGCACCAGCCGCAAGCAAGCCGCCTGCTGGCCAGGCCAGTAAGACTGGCAGGTTCAGGCCACCAAGGTTGCCCTCGACCGCAGGGTTGATCGCCTCGACCGCGGCGACGCTTGGGTCAAAAATTGCGCGATAGATAAAAAACCCGGCGATCAGAACACCAATCGTGGAAAAGGAGCGCAGGCGCCCTTTGGGCATCTTTTGCGTGACCAGCACGGCCGCTACCACGGTTGCTGCGCCCAGCAACAGCGCCAGAACAACACCATATCCGCCCGCAGCCCAGGCACCCTGCGTAGGCGGCGTGGACACCAGAACAACCGCCAGACCGCCCAGCGCGACAAATCCCATCACACCCACGTTGAAGAGACCCGCAAAGCCCCATTGCAGGTTCACACCGATGGCCATGATCGCCGATATCAGCCCCATGTTGAGGATCAGGATGGCGGCATTCCAGCTTTGTGTGAAACCTGTCAGGAGGATCAGGCAGCCAACGACACCGAACAGCAGCGTATTCTTGACGGGCTCGCTCATATCACTTTCCCTTTGAACAGTCCCGTGGGCTTGAACAGAAGCACGATCAGCAGGATGACAAAGCTGACGGCAAATTTGTAATCGGTGGACAGGAACTGAACCAGCCCCGACGGCGCGAGGTTTTCCGGCGCGACATAGGTCAGAACCTTCTTCCAGGCATAGGTGATCGTGACCTCGGAAAAGGCGATGATGAAGCCGCCGGCAATGGCACCTATCGGGTTGCCAAGACCGCCCACAATGGCTGAGGCGAAGATGGGCAGCAGCAGCTGGAAATATACGAAGGGTTTAAAGCTTTTGTCCAACCCGTACAGTACGCCCGCAGTCGTTGCCAAGGCTGCCACGATGATCCAGGTGATCATCACCACACGTTCCGGGTTGATCCCGGACAGCAGGGCCAGATCCTCATTGTCGGAATAAGCCCGCATCGATTTCCCGGTGCGCGTCTTGTTGAGAAACCAGAACAGCAGCGCCACCGCGGCCACGGCAACAACCACGGTGATGACCTGCGACGTGCGGATGGCGAGCCCTTCGCTCAGACCGGTCAGGGCCCTGAAATCACGTGCCGAAATCAGAAATCGTGCGCCGTCCGAAAACCTTTGGTCATCCGGTCCGATGATGAACCGGACGAGGCCGTTCATGATGAACATGACGCCCATCGACACGATCACCAGAATGACGGGTTTGGCCTTTTGTTCGCGGTAGAACCGATAGACGAACCGGTCGGTGATCAGAACCAGGATGATGCATCCCAGGATCGCAAAGGGCAGGGCGAGCAGGGCGGTGGGCAGTGGACCAAAGCCGATCCCGGCGGCTTGCAGCCCCCAAGTGACAAGAACCGCGATCATCGCGCCGAAGGCCATCGTGTCGCCATGGGCAAAGTTGGAAAACCGCAGGATGCCATAGATCAGCGTGACGCCCAGCGCCCCCAAGGCCAGCTGACTGCCATAGGCCACCGCAGGCACGATCACAAAATTCGCAAGCGCAACAAGCGCGTTCAGTAGATCCATGAATTCTTCTCACTGTCCGGGTGCGGCTTTATGGCATAGCGGCGTGAGAAGACACAACATTTTGCGCCGTCTTTTTTGGGGCATCTGCACAGAAAAACAGCCGCTTCGCGGTCCGGTCCGCCTACCGGTCACTTAGTGAGACATGAAAGCTGCCCGGCGGGCGGATCCACCGGACAGAGCAGCCGATCAAACGTCAACTTCTGTGCATTTTCCGTGATCCGTTCCCGCATGAGGACCCTTGATCGACAGGTCATAGGTCATGTCCTCGATATGAACGACAAAGGTCATGACATTCTGGTCTTTGATGTGCACAAAAGTCATGTTCCCGAGGCCGTTGAGAACAATTGCATCGCCCGAGATATCCTTGGTCGCGATGCTGCCGGTATCGCCGACCGGCGCGCGACTGAGGCGGACCTCGCTGCCGTCCTGATCGGAGATGCAGACGAAGTGGCGTCCTTCTGCGATTGCAGCCGTGGCACATAAGGTGGCGACGGCCGCGCACATCCATTTTTTCATCGGTTTTGTCCTGATCTCTGTCTTGGTTTTTTGGGGCGGAGGATCAACCGGAGCGCCATGTATTTTTTGTGACGGACACCCAGTTGCGGTCATCTTCCTGAGATCAGCCGATAGGGGTTCAATGTGACGGCATTACAGCCGAGCAATGTCATTCTTTAGCTTGACGGTCTTGCGCGTTTGCCCCGCGCCAAAGTCAAAGTTGTATATAAAAAACATATAATTAAGCCTGCAAACTGACATGGCGCTCATTGCATGCAGTGTTTGAGCCGACACAATGTCGACAAAGTTGATGAGGGCACCTGTAGGGGACCATGCACACTGTTGAGACGTTTATCATCCTGCGATTGGAGTTGGACAATCAACTTCGATGAAAAGGTCACCGGCGCGCTCTGCTCAAGCCCTGATCAAATTTGCGATGAAGGATACCTCGAGCTACAGAACCCTTGCGCTCAAGCGGCCTTCCTCGATGCTAGGATGTATGCGGGGAATCCGTTTTCCGGCCCTATAGTTGTCGCTATTGTTCCAGGAGTTGGGGCAGGCGCTTACCGGCGTATATTTGATGGCGGAGAGACAGGGATTCGAACCCTGGGTGGGCTTGCACCCACAACGGTTTTCGAGACCGCCCCGTTCGACCACTCCGGCACCTCTCCGCGGGGGTCTGTGCAGGCGGGATTTAGTGATGAACGGGCAGGGGCGCAAGCAGAAAATTCCCGAATGGCAGAAAGCCCGGATTTTCCATTGCCTGCGGGCACAAAACACCTAGGCTGATATGTATGACCCATTTTGCTCAGCGTTTCGCCCTTTCGTTTCTGGTGCCGGTTTTGGCGCTTGTCCTGATCCCGTCACAGCCTGCCGCGGCCAACCGGGACAGGATCGAGGCGTTTTTGACCACAACGGGATTTGACGTGGCCCTGGAAAGCATCGCGCTTGCCTCGGGCTCAGCCCCGCAGATGCTGGGCATCGACCCGGACGGGTTCGGATCAGACTGGACCCGCCTGACCGAAGAGGTTTTCGACACCGAAGGCATGCATGAAACAGCCGTTTCGATTCTGGAACAGACGCTGAGCGAAGAGGCCCTCACACATGCCGTCGATTTCTACGCCTCGGATCTGGGGCAACGTCTGGTTGTGGCGGAAAACGCGTCCCACATGATCGAAGATGATGAGGCAAAGCAACGGGAAGGGCAGGAGATCATCGCCGGCCTGATTCAGGATGGATCGCAGCGGGTCGAGAGTTTCAAGCGGATGAACCGCGCGATCGATTCCAGCGACACCGCGCTGCGTGCACTGCAGGAGATCCAGTTGCGGTTTCTGCTGGCCGCCAGCGCGTCCGGGGTGATCGACCTGCAGCTTGAGGCAGACGATATACGCATGATGATGAAGCGCAACGAAGCGGGCATGCGCCAGTCGCTGCAACTGTCGGCACTGGCTGGGGCGGCCTATACGTATCAGGACTTTTCGGATGCGGATATCGACGCCTATACCGAGGCGCTGGAACAACCCTTGATGCAAGAGGTCTACGAGTTGCTGAACGCCATTCAGTACGAGATCATGGCGATGCGGTTCGAGGTTCTGGCGGCCCGAATGGCTGAACTGCACCCGGCGCAGGATATATGATGCGTCTGGTTGCGCTCTTATCAGCGTTTTTGATTTTTGGATCGCCGCTTTTTGCCAATGAAAAGGTAGAGCAGCTGGCGCAGGCGATGCGCCTGTCCGAGGTGATGGATATCCTGGCAAACGAAGGTCAGGATCAGCGCCTCGAACTGGACGAAACGATGCTCAGCAACACCGGCGGTGCCTTTTTCGAGGCGCAGGTGGAGGATATCTACGACACGTTCTGGATGCGCGAGCGGGTCACAGAGGCGTTTCAACAAGGTCTGACAGAAGCGCAACTGGATCAGGCCATCCTGTTCTTTGAAAGTGAACTGGGCCAGACGATTATCGAGCTGGAAAACTCGGCGCGTCAGGCGATTTCGGATGAGGCCATCGAAGAGATGGCACGGGATGCCTATGCCGGTCTCGCGCGCGATTCCGTTCTGTATGAACTGGTCGACGAGTACATTCAGGTCAACAACCTGATCGAACAGAATGTGCAGGGCGCGCTGAGCGCGGATTACAACTTTTTTCGGGGATTGGATCACGAGGCGATGACGGATGAGGGCGCCTTGCTGGCCGAGCTGTTGTCGCGCAAGGACGACATGACTGCCGAGACGACCTCATGGCTCTATTCCTTTCTGCTGATGGCTTATCGTCCTCTGGAAGAGGCGCAGATGCGCGAGAATATCGCGTTTTCCCGCACCGAGACGGGCAAGGCTCTGAACGCGGCCCTGTTTGACGGGTTTGACCGGATGTTTGACGGCATTTCTTTCCGGCTGGGCGAGGCGGTGGCAATGGTTCTGAACGGGTCCGAACTTTAGCGCGGCTTTGCTGTTGACTTTCCCCCGCAATCTATGGATAAGCGCCCATCCCGGCCGGTTTTCCGCGCCGGGTCTCGTTATTATTTGACCCCAGAGGAATAGTCAGGGGTCAGTCACACAGCCCGAAAAGGGCGCGCTGTTCGAGGTGGCTTCCCTATTTGTTGGGGCCAAAACACCCGTAAGGGGACCACAGAACGCGGGTATGAAAAGGAAAGACGCATGTTTGCGGTCCTCAAGACTGGCGGCAAGCAGTACAAGGTTCAGGCGGGCGATATGCTCCGTGTTGAAAAGCTGGCTGCCGACGCAGGTGAAACAGTTCAATTCAACGATGTTCTGATGCTGGGCGGGGACGCTCCGGTTGTTGGTGCACCGTTCGTCGAAGGCGCCGGCGTTCAGGCCGAAGTGATCGAACAGATCAAAGGTGACAAGGTCATCAAGTTCGTCAAGCGTCGTCGTAAGCACAGCTCGAAGCGCACCGTTGGCCACCGTCAGAAGCTGACTCTGGTCAAGATCACCGACATCCTGTCGTCTGGCGCTGACAAGTCGGGCATCAAGGCTGCAACCGGTTCGGCTCCGGCTGGCGAAGCTGCTCCGGCGGCAAAAAAGCCTGCCAAGGCAGCGGAACCCAAGGCAAAAGCGGAACCAAAAGCAGCAGCACCCGCCGCGGCGGCTGCTGACGATCTGACGGCGCTGACAGGCGTCGGCCCTGCCGCTGCCAAGAAGCTGGCCGAGGCTGGTATCGAGAGCTTTGCCGCTCTGGCCGCCTTGTCGGACGAGCAGATTGCTGCTATCGAAACGGTCAAAGTGAAACCCGAATGGGTTGAGCAGGCCAAAGAGCTGGCCAAAGGCTAAGGAGAGAGAGAATGGCACATAAGAAAGCTGGCGGTTCCTCCCGTAACGGTCGCGACTCAGCAGGTCGCCGCCTTGGCGTGAAACTCTATGGTGGTCAGGCGGCCATCGCAGGCAACATCATCGTGCGTCAGCGCGGCACCAAGTTCTGGCCGGGCGAAGGCGTGGGCATGGGCAAGGATCACACCATCTTTGCAACTGTCGATGGCGCCGTGAAGTTCCACAAGGGACTTAAGAACCGCACCTTTATTTCGGTCCTGCCAGTGGCGGAGGCCGCAGAGTAAGCCGAAACCCAGAAGGTTTAAGAAAAATTCATGGGGGACCGGCACAAAGTGCCGGTCCCCTTTCTCGTTTTAACGCAGTTTTGATCGAACGTTCAGATGACAGTCGCAACCACAAGTTTCCTGATCTTTGCCGCCTCTCAGGTCGGTACGCCGGGACCGGCGAACATGGTCCTGCTGGGAACCGGTGCGCGTTACGGGTTCCGGGCGGCATTGCCGTTTGTCGGCGGGGTTATTCTGGGAAAGCAACTGATCATCTGGCCCGTGGGCTTTGGCTTGTTGCAGCTGGCGGAGCAGGCACCTGCGGTGTTCGCGGTGCTGAAATATGCCTCGGCGGCCTATATCATGTGGTTGGCGTGGAAAATCGCCAATACGCGCTTGTCCCGGCAACAGGACCAGGGGGAGGCGCCGGGCTTTTGGGCCGGATTGGTTGTTCACCCCCTCAATCCCAAGGCCTGGGCGATGATCATTGCCGGGTTCACCGGCTTTGTCGCAGCGGGAACGCCGTCGTTTGAGGCGACGATCACAATCGCTGCATGTTTGTTGATTTGTCAGGTGGTTCTTCACCCGATCTGGACATTTGCAGGCGATAGAATCGCCCATGCGGTTGAAGGACGGCCGGTGGAAAAATATCTGATGTGGACGTTAGCGAGTCTCACTGTTGCATCCGTACTTTTTGTGTTGTTCGGAGGAGGAACGCATTCATGAAACTTGAGACAATAATAAACCAGCCGGTCATTGAAACCGAGCGGTTCGACCTGCGCCCGTTGCGCCGGTCGGATTTGGGTCTCATCGAACATTATGCAGGCGATGAGCGCGTTGCGCGCATGACGACAAGTATTGCGCACCCCCTGCCACCAGGTTCGACCGAGGCGTTTGTCACCCGGTCGATGGCGGACGAGCGGGACGAGGACGTTTGGGTCATGGACGCCACCAAGGACGGTGGCCCGGAACTGATAGGCCTGATCTCGCTCAAACGGCTGGATCGCAACCAGTCCGAGGTCGGCTATTGGGTCGCTCCGCTTTACTGGAACACGGGGATCGCGTCGTTGGCTGTGGAGATGCTGGTCAAGGCGAACCCGCTGGAAAACGCGACCATGTTTGCCAGCGTGTTTCAGGACAACCCGGCCTCGGCCCGGGTCCTGACCCATTGCGGGTTCGAATATCTGGGTGACGCCGAGAGCTATTCGGTGGCGCGCGATGCGAATGTGCCCACCTGGACCTATAGTAAGAAACTCTGACTTGTGGCCGATGGGACCTTTGCAGTAGGGGACAGACATGAAATTTCTCGATCTTGCAAAGGTCTACATCCGGTCCGGGGCCGGCGGTAGCGGCTGCGTCAGCTTTCGGCGCGAAAAATACATCGAATATGGCGGCCCCGATGGCGGGGATGGTGGCAAGGGCGGGTCCGTCTGGGCCGAGGTCGTGGACGGGCTGAACACCCTGATCGACTTTCGCTATCAGCAGCATTTCTTTGCCAAGAACGGCCAGCCCGGGCGCGGCCAGCAACGCACGGGCAAGGATGGCGACGACATCATCCTGCGTGTGCCCGTGGGCACGGAAATTCTGGACGAAGACGAAGAGACGGTGATCGCCGACCTGACGCAGGTGGGCGAACGTGTTCTGCTGGCCAGGGGCGGCAATGGCGGGTTTGGAAACCTGCATTTCAAATCTCCGACCAACCAGGCGCCGCGCCGCGCCAATCCGGGACAGGCAGGCATAGACCGCACGATCTGGTTGCGGCTGAAGCTGATCGCGGATGTCGGACTGTTGGGCATGCCGAATGCGGGCAAATCCACGTTTCTGGCGGCGACATCCAACGCACGCCCCAAGATTGCGGACTACCCCTTTACAACGCTGCATCCCAATCTTGGTGTTGTTGGCGTCGACAATGTTGAATTCGTCGTGGCCGACATCCCCGGATTGATCGAAGGCGCACATGAAGGGCGCGGAATCGGGGACCGGTTTCTGGGTCACGTGGAACGGTGCGCCGTGCTTCTGCATCTGGTTGATGGGACCTCCCAGACCGTCGCCGAAGACTACCGTACGATCATTCACGAGTTGGAAGCCTATGGCGGCGCATTGGCCGAAAAGCCGCGGATAACCGTGCTGAACAAGGCCGACGCGCTGGATGCGGACGAATTGGAACTCGCCAGGGCCGAGTTGCAAGAGGCCGCCGGCGACCCTGTCATGACCATGTCCGGCGTGTCACATCAGGGTGTGACCGAGGTTCTGCGTGCCCTGCGTACCCGGATCGACGAAGACCGGCTGCGCCAGAAACCCGCTGCGGAGGCAACCTCGTGGCAACCCTGACCACAGCGCGGCGACTGGTTGTCAAAATCGGATCGGCGCTGTTGGTCGATCGAGAGACCGGGTTGCTGCGGTCCAAATGGCTGCAATCTCTGGCGCAGGACGTCGCCTGGCTGAAAGGGCAGGGAACGGATGTCATCCTTGTCTCGTCCGGTTCCATTGCGCTCGGGCGCGGTGTTCTGAACCTGCCCACGGACACCCTGCCGCTCGAACAATCGCAGGCCGCTGCTGCCGTCGGTCAGATCCGGCTGGCGCGCGCCTATGAGGAAGCGCTGACACCGCATGACATCACCACCGCGCAGGTGCTGGTCACGTTGGAGGACAGCGCGGATCGGCGGCGATATCTGAACTCCCGCTCGACGCTGGAAACCTTGTTGTCGCTGAAGGTTGTTCCCATCGTGAACGAGAACGACACGGTGGCAACAGACGAAATCCGGTATGGGGATAATGACCGGCTGGCCGCCCAGATCGCGGTGACTGTCGGGGCAGATCAACTGATCCTGCTGTCGGATGTGGACGGGTTCTATTCGGGAAACCCCAACGAGGATGCGTCCGCGAAACGATATGAAGTCATCGACCGCATCACGCCCGAGATCGAGGCCATGGCGGGCGACGCCGGTTCGGGTCTGTCCAAAGGTGGCATGAAGACCAAGTTGCTGGCGGCCAAGATGGCCACGGCGGCGGGTTGCGCCATGGCGATCACCGAAGGATCGCCAGACAATCCCCTGAAAATGCTTGAAAATGGTGGAAACTGCACCTGGTTCACGGCCACGCTTGATCCACATGCGGCGCGCAAACGCTGGATCTCGGCCATGAAACCCAGGGGTGAAATCACGGTGGACGAAGGCGCCGCACGGGCCCTTGCCAACGGCAAAAGCCTGCTGCCTGCGGGTATCGTCGAGGTAAGCGGTGACTTCGGTCGGGGGGATCCGGTCGCGATCCTGGACCCGAGTGCCCGGCGTCTTGCGCAGGGGCTCAGCCGGTATACCGCGCAGGAGGCGGATGCCATCAAGGGCCGCAAATCCTCGGAAATCGAGGCGACGTTGGGCTATCCTGGACGGGCCGCGCTGGTCCATCGGGACGATCTGGCGCTATAACTGTGGCTGTCATAGGACAACATACCGATCTGGAAGGCACGTGACATGAAGGACTTTAATAACATCCCCGCCCTGATGGCGGATATCGGGACCCGTGCCAAAGCAGCGTCGCGCGATCTGGCCTTTGCGAGTGCCGAGCGTAAGCATGCCGCCCTGATTGCGGCGGCCGACGCGGTCTGGGACAATCGATCCCGGATCGTTGACGCCAACAAAAAGGATCTGGACTTCGGTCGGGAAAAGGGTCTGAACCCTGCGATGATGGACCGTCTGATGTTGGACGAGACGCGCGTACAGGGCATGGTCGACGGGTTGCGGACTGTCGCGGATCAGCCCGATCCGGTGGGAGAGGTGCTTGCGGAGTGGGACATGCCGACCGGGTTGCACATTCAACGCGTCCGGACCCCCTTGGGCGTCATCGGTGTGATCTATGAGAGCCGCCCCAATGTGACCGCGGATGCGGGTGCGCTTTGCCTGAAGTCCGGCAACGCGGTAATCCTGCGGGGCGGGTCAGAGAGCTTTCATTCCTCAACCGCCATTCACGCCTGCCTGGTCGAAGGCCTGAAGGCGGCGAACCTGCCCGAAGATGCCATCCAGCTAGTACCGACCCGTGACCGGGCCGCCGTACAGGAATTGCTGACCATGACGGACTCGGTCGATGTGATCGTTCCGCGCGGGGGAAAAGGGCTGGTGGGTCTGGTGCAGCGCGAGGCACGGGTGCCGGTGTTTGCACATCTCGAAGGCATCGTTCACATCTACATCGACAAGGCAGCCGATCCGCAGAAAACGCTGGACGTTGTCCTGAACGCCAAGACCCGCCGCACCGGCATCTGCGGCGCCGCCGAATGCCTTTTGGTCCATCAGGAGGTGGCGGAAACGCTCGGGCGCGATGTGGTCTCTGCCTTGTTGGCCGCCGGTGTCGAGGTTCACGCCCTGGGTCCTCTGGCGGTCGATGGCACGGTCTCTGCCAGTGACGAGGACTGGGGCAAGGAATTCCTAGACAGCGTCATCGCGGCAAAACCCGTCGCCGATATCGACGCGGCTATTGCCCATATTCAGCGCTACGGCTCGAACCACACCGATTGCATTATGACCGAGGATGCAACGGCTGCGGCCCGGTTCTTTGAACGGTTGGACAGCGCCATTCTGATGCACAACGCGTCAACCCAGTTCGCGGATGGCGGGGAATTTGGCATGGGCGCTGAAATCGGGATTGCCACTGGCAAAATGCACGCGCGCGGGCCGGTTGGCGCGGCGCAACTGACCAGTTTCAAATACCTCGTACGCGGAGACGGTACGACCCGCGCCTAGAACCGAAGGGTGACGCGGGTCGAGTTGGTCTCTACCGCAACACGCCGCCCCATCGCGCTGGCCGTGTCAGGCAACAGTGCAAATTGCACCTGTGCCGGAGATATCTTTTTGGGAAACCGGCCTGTGGCCACGTGTTTCCAAAGATCGCTGTCCAGGTTCAGTCTGTCGGCCCGGCCCGTCACGATCCACTTGTCGCCCTGCGCCGCGATGTCCACTTCGCCCCCCAAGGGCATTGCGCTTTCGCAGCACATCAGTGCCAGAAACGCCAGTTTCACCTGATTGCGCGGAACAGCCTCGGTCAGGTTCCAGTTGACCCGCACCCGTCCCGCACATTCGATATCTTTCAGCAGTTCGGCCACTTCGGACCGGCCCAGAGGTTGGTCGCTGGACGAGCCGAACGCAACGCGGAAAAAGCGTATGCGCGCACCGGCGCTGCCCACACTGCCCGAGATCAGTTCCATCTCGGGGCCCTGCACGGCACCGACCATGTCCAGCAGCTCCAGCCCGTTGGTGATGGCACCGATCGGGCTGATCAGATCGTGGCAGATCCGGGAACCGATCAACTCGGCCAGGTTGACGTCTGATGCGCCCATGCGTACCTCCTGATGTATCTGCCAAATGTAGGACCGGAGCCACCGTATGACAGACCTGAATGCCATTCTTGCACCGGGGATGCTTGTCCGTCACCCGGATTTCCCCGATTGGGGTGTCGGACAGGTTCAGTCCAACATCGCAGGCAAAATCACCGTGAACTTTCGCGAGCAGGGAAAAGTGGTGATTGACGGGACGCGCATCGCCCTGATGCCGGTCTTTGATCCGTGAAACTGGTTTAGGAAAGGTTAACGGATCCGACCTCAGGAGATGATGTTGCCAATGGCAGAAGAACTGCGATATCTGCCGCCCACAAAACAAAAGGAACGACATTCCGGACATGGCAGACGCTGGCCCTTCGTTCACAATCCGACTCGCCGAAACCGAGGATGACCTGCGCGCCGCCCAGCGGCTGCGTTACGAGGTGTTCGTCAAGGAGTTGGGCGGCGGCGGGGATATGGTGGATCATGAGGCCGGTCTGGAACAGGACAGGTTCGATCCGTATTTCGACCACATGCTGGCCTATGACGATGCAACCGGCGAAGCTGTGGGCGTTTACAGGCTGTTGCCAGGCGATCGTGCCGCCGAACTCGGCCAGTTTTATTCCGAAGACGAGTACGATCTGACCGTCCTCAAAACCAGCGGTCGCAAGCTGTTGGAGTTGGGACGATCCTGTCTACACCGCAACTATCGCGGCGGCACGGCGATGTATCATCTCTGGAATGGTCTGGCGGCCTATGTTGCCGAGCGCGACATCGAAGTATTGTTCGGTGTCGCCAGTTTTCATGGAACAGATGTACAGGCGTTGGCACAGCCCTTGTCGATGCTGCATCACAATCACCTTGCGCCGCCGGACTTGCGGGTCCAGGCGCAACCCGATGTGTTTCAGTCGATGAACCTTGTTGCCCCCGACGCGTTAGACCGCCGCGCCGCTATGGTGCAGGTGCCCGCTTTGATCAAGGCGTATCTGCGTCTGGGCGGTTTCGTGGGTGAGGGGGCGTTCATCGATCATGCGTTTAACACAACGGATATCTGCCTGATCCTGGATACAGCCCGCATGAACGACCGCCAAAAACGAATATACAGTGGGGCCTGATCCTGTGAGTGACCCGCTTTGGAACAGTGAGGATGCACCTGACCCGCTTGAGCTAGGCGTTTGGGGCTGGGTCCTGACTGTGGTGCGCGGCCTGCCGCTGGCTCTTCTGGTCTTTGGCGGTCTGGTTTTGCTGCTGACAGTTCGGCTGGTCGAGTTGCCGCTTTTCGGTGTGCGCAGGCCCGTCACGCCGTTCATCACGCAGTTTGTCTGCCGCAATGCATTCAGAATACTCGGAATGGGTTATCGCACCTCAGGCACTTTGATGCACGAACGCGGTGCTGTTGTTGCCAATCACTCTTCCTGGCTGGATATCTTTGCCCTGAATGCCCGGAAACGCATCTATTTCGTATCCAAAGCCGAGGTCGCAGGCTGGCCCGGAATCGGCTGGTTGGCGCGTGCAACCGGGACCGTGTTTATCGAACGGGATCGCAAAAAGGCCAAGGAGCAGACAGAGGTCTTTGAAGAACGCCTGAAGGCGGGCCACAAACTGCTGTTCTTTCCCGAGGGGACATCAACAGACGGCCTGCGTGTTTTACCTTTTAAAACAAGCCTCTTTGCCGCGTTCTTCGCAGATGAGCTGCGCGAGTTCATGTATGTCCAGCCCGTCTCGGTGGTCTTTCACGCCCCCAAGGGACAGCCGGACAGGTTCTATGGCTGGTGGGGGGACATGGAATTCGGACCGCATTTGCTCAAGACACTCGGCGCAAGCCGGCAAGGCTGGGTGGAGCTGATTTATCACGAACCCGCCAAGGTCAGCGACTTTGACAGCCGCAAGGCTCTGGCGGAACATTGTGAAGCAGCCGTGCGCCATGCGCATGCCTTGGCAAAGCTTGAAATTTAAGGGCGTTTCGCCCTTGCGCGTCCCCAAATCCTGCCGTATACGCGCGCCATTCAAACCCGCAGGCGGGGTTTGGGCTTTTTGAGGGAGACATCCTCATCAGGACCACCGGTTGGAGCATCCGCTTCTTTCACCCCCGCCGAGGCGTAAACCGGAAAAGGAAAACATAGCATGGCTCTTCCCGAGTTCACCATGCGTCAGCTGCTGGAAGCTGGCGTTCACTTTGGTCACCAGACACAGCGTTGGAATCCCCGCATGGGCCCGTTCATCTACGGCTCGCGCAATGGCATCCACATCATGGACCTGACCCAGACCGTTCCTATGCTGGATCAGGCGCTGCAGGCCGTTCGTGACACCGTCGCAAAAGGTGGCCGCATTCTGTTCGTCGGTACCAAGCGTCAGGCGGCTCAGCCGATCGCGGAAGCGGCTGAAAAGTCGGCTCAGTACTACATGAACCACCGCTGGCTGGGTGGCACGCTGACCAACTGGAAAACCGTTTCCCAGTCGATCAATCGTCTGAACCAGATCGACGAAGCGATGGAATCGGGTGCCGAAGGCCTGACCAAGAAAGAGCGTCTGGGCATGGAACGGGACCAGGGTAAGCTTCAGGCATCGCTGGGCGGTATCCGCGAAATGGGCGGCGTTCCGGACCTGCTGTTCGTCATCGACGTCAAGAAAGAAGCACTGGCCATCGCTGAAGCCAACAAGCTGGGCATCCCGGTTGTGGCCGTTGTCGACACCAATTGCTCGCCCGATGGTGTGGATTACATCATCCCGGGCAACGACGACGCAGCCCGTGCGATCTCGCTCTACTGCGATCTGGCAGCGCGTGCCGCTCTGGACGGTATGACCGCGCAACTGGGTGCGGCAGGTGTCGATCTGGGTGAATTCGAAGAAGCTCCGGTTGAAGAGGCCGTGGCCGAAGAAGCACCCGCAGAAGACGCCGCGCCGGAAGCCGAAGCTGCGCCGGAAGTCAAAGCCGAAGCGTAAGCTGCCCGTCACGTAAATGACATATGGGGCAGGGTATGACCTGCCCCAAATCCGTTTGAATTGAGGAGAGCCAAAAGATGGCAATCACAGCAGCAATGGTGAAAGAACTGCGCGACACAACCGGCGCAGGCATGATGGACGCGAAAAAAGCGTTGACCGAAACCGGCGGAAACATGGACGAAGCCGTTGACTGGCTGCGCACCAAAGGACTGGCCAAAGCGGCCAAGAAATCAGGCCGTACCGCGGCCGAAGGTCTGGTCGCGGTCCACGTTGACGGCGGCAACGGCGTGGCTGTCGAGGTGAACTCGGAAACCGATTTTGTCGCGAAAAACGCCGAATTCCAGGAAATGGTTGGTAAGATCGCTTACGCAGCCGAAGGCGTCGCCGATGTTGACGCTCTGCTGGCCGCCGATTTGGGTGGCAAGACCGTTGCAGACACTCTGACCGACAAGATCGCCACGATTGGCGAGAACATGTCGGTGCGCCGCATGTCGAAACTGTCGGGCGATACCGTTGTGTCCTATGTCCACAACGCAGCCACCAACGGCATGGGCAAAATCGGCGTTCTGGTTGCTCTGTCGGGCGGCGATGAGGCCATCGGCAAGCAGGTCGCGATGCACATCGCCGCTGTGAACCCGGCGGCCTTGTCCGAAGCCGACATGGATCCGGCTGTTGTCGAAAAGGAAAAGCAGGTTCAGATGGACATCGCCCGCGAATCCGGCAAGCCGGAGCAGGTGATCGAAAAGATGATCGAAGGCCGCATGAAGAAATTCGTCGCCGAATCGACCCTTCTGAACCAGGCTTTTGTCGTGAACCCGGACCTGACTGTCGAAGCGGCAGCCAAAGAAGCGGGCGCAACGATCACTGGCTTTGTCCGTCTCGAAGTTGGTGAAGGCATCGTGGTCGAAAAAGAAGACTTCGCCGCCGAAGTAGCAAAGGCCGCTCAGGGCTAAGGCCAGAATCGGCTTCGCTAGAATTTCAGACCAACCAAGTCAAACCGGCTGCGCGACGCGTGGCCGGTTTTTTCACGTCGTGCCAAGGGTGAAAGCGCTGCTTTCCGACAAACGTGGATAGGATGGAGGGCCCCGCATGATGGGGATGGTCGAGGCCCCCCAAATTTCCGACCAAGGGACGCGGACGAATAGGCGCCCCAGTGTCAGAGTGATTGGAGAGCTCTGTTATTGCAAAGATCCAACCGTATGTTCCCTGGCTAAAGCCACCACTCACGGAACGTAACCACTCTGCAATTTTCACCCCGGATTTGGAAAGTCATGTATTCCTTACCCTAGGTAAAGTGGCGCAGTTTAGCGTCAACTCCTGCGCATCAGGCTTCCATGACAAACATCTGGTTTTGTAGGGACGCCTTCAGAACGGCCTGCGCCGTGGTCTCAACCGACAAGGCCTCGCGGGCGAGCCTGAGATGTTTTTCCACGGTCGCCGATGTCAGCCCCATCAGCACGGCGATGTCCTGTGTGGTTTTGCCATCTCCAACCCATTCCAGCGCCTCCCGCTGCCGTTTCGTCAGCGCGCGGTTGGGCGGGTGATAGGGCAGCGTGAGAATCTTCAGATGCGCGACATTGTTCATCAACAGAATGTCTTCGCCATGCTTGTCCCAGATGGCATCCACGTCATCCTGGCTGCGGTTGTTCTTGGCCGACAGGGAAATTGCGCCCTTGGACCGCATGGAAACGGAGTTGAAGCTGATCGTGTAACCCGCCACGACCCCCTTGGATTCGTTGAAATCGCGAACTCTCTGTTCCTGTGCGGTCAGGGTTCCACTGGCCCGCATATCCTGGATCATTTTCCAGCTGGCGGCGCCTTCGTGCTCGAGCGCCCATTTCAGCATGGGCGCATGAAAATAAAGGCCATCGCCAAGAAACCCGTCCATATAGGCGCGGGAATGATTGGTCAGAATCACGAAGTCCTCGGGATCACCCAGCGAAGTGGCGGTCCGATACTGCGTGTAGCCATAGAGCAGCCGGTCAAAGCCAAACGTCGCCATCTGGCGGCAATGCGCATCCCAGAGTTCTTCCAGCGACTTGGCGTAGCCTACGAAATGCAGGTATTCCTTTAGCTTCATGCCGCATCTCCCGCCTTGAAATGCGCGGCCAGCGCGCCGAGGGCCAGAACATAGCCCTGCGCGCCAAACCCGCAAATCTGACCCAGTGCAACAGGCGCAACAAAGGACTTGTGGCGGAATTCCTCTCGCGCATGGATGTTGGACAGGTGAACCTCGACAACCGGCAACTCCACCGAGGCGATGGCGTCCATGAGGGCAACGGAGGTGTGGGTAAAGGCACCGGCATTCAGAACCAGGCCGTCCTGAGCACCACGCGCCGCGTGAATCGCATCCACCAGCGCGCCCTCGTGATTGGACTGAAGATGAGACACCTGCAGCCCGATCGACGCGCCGTGCTCGACGCACATGTCCTCGATCATCTGCAAGGTGGTGGCGCCATAGACGTCGGGTTGCCGCGTACCAAGCAGATTCAGGTTGGGTCCATTCAATACCAGTACGTTGCGCATATCTTTACAATCCCCATCACAGGTTCATAGACGCGATTCGGCGGCTCTGTCCACCTGACATTGCCACTATATATTGGGGCGTTTCCCGTGCGCTTCTGAACCTCGCCCGGCGCCTCGACAGGCTGTTTAGTGCTCTTCCATGATCAATACAACCTTACCGAGAGCAGAGCGTTGGGACAAAAGCTCAAGCGCCTCGGGTGCCCGGTGCAATGGATAGCGCACGGAAACGCGCGGTTTGATTTGTGCTGTTTCGTACAAATCGAACAATTCCCCGACGTTTTCGGCGTGTCCCTTCGGATCCCTGAAGACAGACGCGCCCCAGAAAACACCCACGATCTGACATCCTTTGAGCAGAGGCAGGTTAAGCGGGATATTGGGAATGCCCGCCGGAAACCCGACGACCAGATAGCGCCCCTTCCACGCCATGCTGCGCAGGGCAGGTTCCGCGCACGGACCGCCAACAGCATCATAAACCACATCCACGCCATTTCGACCTGCGATGGCTTTGATTTCGCTGGCGAAAGCCTTTTGCGCGTCCTTGTCCAAATCCCGGGGATAGAGGATGGTGTCATCCGCACCGATATTACGGCAAAACTCGGCCTTTTCAGCGGAAGAGACCGCGGCAATGACACGTGCGCCCATGGCCTTGCCCAATTCGATGGCGGCAGACCCCACGCCACCGGCTGCGCCCAAAACCAGCAGGGTCTCGCCCGGTTGAAGGGCCGCACGATCCTTGAGCGCGTGGTAGGATGTCCCATAGGTGAACAGGAAACACGCCGCGTCTTCGAACGGCATCGTGTCAGGGAATTTGATGGCTGTCGCTGCGGGGATCTTGAGATGGGTTGCAAACCCTCCGGAGCCTGTCAGAGCCAAGATGCGATCACCGATTTCAAAACCGCTGACCCCTTCACCAAGGGCCAGCACTTCTCCGGCGATTTCACCGCCGGGCGCAAAAGGCCGGGGAGGTTTCATCTGGTAGAGGTCCCGGATGATCAATGTGTCGGGGAAATTGACGCCTGCTGCCTTAACGCCGATCAGCAGCTCACCCTTGCCGGGCTCAGGATCGGGCAGGGTGGTCAGTTCCAGTGTTTCCGGCCCACCCGGGGCGACGCTGAGTAACGCTTGCATGTTGAGCCTGTTGTCCCTGTTATTCGGTAAGGAGGAACTCTTGGTGCAGGATCGTGCGATGTCAACGGCGGGGACGGGAAAGTCCCGCAACGGCAGGTTTCAGATCAGACAGGCGATCCACGCCAGTCAGTCGCACCGGAACCCGCACAACGTATGAGGAGCAGATCATGACACCCGACACTCTCTTTTCGCTTGAGGGAAAAACCGCGCTGGTGACGGGTGGTGCCACAGGGATCGGCCGGATGGCGGCCGAAGCTCTGGTCCGGGCCGGCGCGCATGTTCTGATCGCGTCGCGCAAGGGCGACGCCTGCGCAGCCGTCGCTGCCGAATTGAACGCGCTGGATGCACCGGGACACGCAGAAGGGTTCGCTGGAGATATCGGAAACAAAGACGGGATCGAGGCACTGGTCGTTGAGATCAACGCGCGTACCGAGCGGCTGGATATCCTTATGAACAACTCGGGCGTGACCTGGGGCGCGCCGATGGGTCAGTTTCCTTATGAAGCCTGGGAAAAAGTGATGTCCGTTAATGTCGCCGGGATATTCGAATTGACCCAGCGGCTGCTGCCATTGCTGATGAAATCCGGCACGCTGGAAGACCCGGCACGCGTGGTCAATGTCGGCTCGGTCATGGGCGAGGTCCCGATGGGTGATGGCGCCTACAGCTATTCCGCCTCCAAAGCGGCGGTTTTGCACCTGACCAAGATCATGGCCCAGGAACTGGCGCCGTACCACGTTACGGTCAATGCACTGGCCCCGGGGCCGTTCGTCTCGCGCATGACGGCGTTTGCCACGGCAGACGAGGGCACGCGCGACAAGGTCGGGAAATCAGTGCCGTTGGGGCGCGTCGGGCGAGACGAGGATATTGCCGGGTGCATGCTGTTTCTATGCGGACAGGGCGGAGCCTACGTGACCGGGGCCGTCATCCCGGTGTCCGGTGGTATCAATGTTGTGACGGCTGGCAATATCTTTGCCGAAGCCTTCTGAGCGGAACTGGGCGCATGACCGACAAGACCTCTTTGGACGTGGCTGCCATAGACGCTTATCTCAGCGCGCATTTGAGCGGTTATCAGGGGCCGTTGGCGGCGACCAAGTTCGCGATCGGCCAATCCAACCCGACATTCGAACTGCGCACGCCCAGTAAGTCCTATGTCCTGCGCCGCAAACCCGCCGGGGTGTTGTTGAAATCGGCCCACGCGGTTGATCGCGAGTTCCGCGTCCAACACGCGCTTGCGGGCAGCAGTGTTCCGGTTCCGGAAATGCTGCTGCTGTGCGAGGATGACGATGTCATAGGGTCCGCCTTTTACGTGATGGAGCACTTGAGGGGTCGGGTTTTTATGGAACCCACCATGAAAGGTGAAACCAACGAAGTCCGCACCGCCGTACTGGACGAGATGAACCGGGTGCTGGCTGAGCTGCATATGGTGGATATCGACGCGGTTGGCTTGTCAGATTACGGACCCACTGGAAACTACTTTGAGCGTCAAATTTCGCGTTGGACCAAGCAATACAGGGCGTCAGAAACTGCAAAAATCGGGGATATGGACGCGTTGATCGCAGCGCTCGAAACGTCGATTCCGGCCGACGACGGTCAGAGAACGCTGGTGCATGGCGATTACCGTATCGACAACCTGATGTTCGAACCGGACGGAGCCAATTGCATCGGCGTGCTGGACTGGGAACTGTCCACAATCGGGCATCCATATGCGGATTTGGCCGCAGTAATCATGCAGTGGCAAATGCCACCGGGAAAAGAGGGGCGCGGGTTGGCCGGAATAGACCGGCAAAGCCTGGGCCTGCCCAGCGATCAGGCTTTTATCGATCAGTATTGCGACCGGCGTGGTCTGTCAGGAATCGACAATTTCGGGTTCTATCTGGCGTTCAACTTCTTCCGGATGGCCGGGATTTTGCAAGGCGTCTACAAGCGCGCCCTGGATGGTAACGCGTCCGATCCAAAACGGGCGCAGGCCTTCGGCGCCTATGTTCCCGTCTTTGCGCAATACGGGCTGGCTGCGCTGAAAGGATAGTTCAGCCACAGCCGGTATTCATTTGTCTTTGAACAGTTTTCTCTGTCACGAGGCGCTGGCCAGTTCAAGCTCCAGGTTCGTCATGCTGTTCTTGCCAAAGAACATTTCGTTGCCCAGAAACAGGCTCGGAACCCCAAAGACACCGCGCCTCACGGCAGCCTTGGTCTGTTCCTTGAGCTTTTGTTTTGTGTCCGCGTTGCCAATAGCTTCGCGTATTTTTCGAACCGGCAATTCGTTTTCATGCAAAATGTCTGACAGAATGCTCAACTCATCCACCTTTTGTCCATGCACCCAGATCGCATCAAATACGGCGTTTATATACTTGCTTTCCCATGGTTTTCCTGACGCAAACAAAGCGCCTCGCATGGCAAATTTCGTATTCACCGGGAAATGCGGGCTCATGTGAAAGCTCACGCCCCGTCGACGCGCAAAGCGATGGAGATCGTGGGTCAGATAGGCTGTCTTCTGTCGGTTTTCGGAAAACGCCTGAAACGGGCTTTGATTGTTGGTCGCCTTAAACACCACTGGCAGCAAGACCGGCACGAAATTGATCGGCGCCTTGTGGCGCGCGGCAAGGTCGGGCAGCACCTTGTAGGCCAGAAAGGCGTTCGGGCTGCAAAAGTCGTAAACAAACTCGATGCTTTGCGCCATGGGGTCCTCCGGGCGAGATAACAATGGATGTGCGGCAACTGACAAACAGCGAATCTGTAACACACACAGTCTAACAGCCCGAAGACATCTGTGCCGACGGTAATCGCCCTACAGGAAATACCGGCAGACATGCGCAGTTTTCTCTTTTGTTTCAGCGATCAAGCCACCAAAATTGCCAAGGGTCACAGGAGGTTTGACAAGCAATGTTCCAAAGTGAGCTGACACTGGACCGCGCACGACTGAACCGCATCCGTCCCTGGATGGACCGGTATGTGGAACAGAGGAAGTATGCGGGCAGTGCGCTGTTGGTGAAACACAAGGGCAAAGAGCCGTTCTTCTACGCGTGTGGCCAGCGCAGCATCGAAAACAACCTGCCGTTTGAGCGGGATACGCTTGTTCGAATCTACTCGATGACCAAACCGGTCACATCTGTTGCCCTGATGATGCTGGCCGAACGCGGCCTGTTTCATCTGGATGCGCCCCTGTCCGAGTTCCTGCCTGCCTTTCAGACCATGCAGGCCCTGATCCCCGATGCCGAACATCTTGAGCAGACCGAAGACGCCCCGTCGCCGACGCTGCACCAATTGCTGACGCATACCAGCGGGTTCAGCTATCCGTTCAATCCGGGCCTCTTGCCCGAGGCGATGGACGAGCGTGATGTGTTATTCAAGCCAAATCAGGGGCTTCTGGCGGATCGTGTCGACGAATTGGCACGGCTACCACTGGCCTTCCAACCTGGAACCCGCTGGGAATACTCGGTCAGCACCGATGTTCTGGGACGTGTGATCGAGGTTGTGTCCGGTCAAACACTGGACCGGTTTTTTCAGCAAGAAATCTTTTCGCCGCTGGGTCTGCAGGAAACCGGGTTCAGAGTTCCAGCCGGGGCAGGGGATCGGTTCGCCTCTTTGTACACACCACTTGCAGGCGACGCGATGGATCTGAATTCAGCGCAATTGGGCTCCGATACGTTGCGCCTTGTGGATTATGCCGGAGCCTCTCCGTTTGAAACCGCCACGACATTTTCGGGCGGTGGAGGCCTGATCAGCACAATCGACGATTACGCGAAGTTTGCCGAGATGCTGCGCAATCGCGGCCTCGGAAACGGCCATCGCCTGCTGGGCACTAGGACCGTAGATTTCATGATGATCAATCACTTACCCGGCGACATTGCATCGATGGGCCCGCAAAGTTTTGCGGAACAACCGATGGAAGGTGTTGGTTTTGGACTGGGCGGGTCGGTCGTGCTGAACCCGGGCAGGGTGCGTGTTCCGGGGTCGGTGGGAGATTTCAGTTGGGGCGGCATGGCCTCGACCTTTTTCTGGATCGATCACCAAAACGACCTGAGTGCGGTGTTCTTCACGCAGTTGTCGCCGTCCAGTTCCTATCCGTCGCGGGCCGAACTCAAGGCCCTTGTTCTGGGTGCACTGATTGAATGATCCCGGCGCCGCTGATACCCCGTATATGAGCCCATCCGGAGAGCGACCTATGACTGACGCCGAACGCATTCTTCTTGATCTTCTGGACATAGAGCGTCTGGAGGTTGACTTGTTTCGGGGTACCGGATCGGGGGGCGAAACGCCCACGCGCATCTTCGGCGGGCAGGTCATTGCGCAGGCGCTGGCGGCGGCTTACCGAACGGTGGACGACAGGCTGTGCCATTCCCTGCATGCCTATTTCATTCGCCCAGGAGACCCTACTATTCCCGTTATTTATCAAGTTGATAGAGCCCGGGATGGAGGTTCTTTCACAACGCGCCGAGTGGTTGCAATCCAGCACGGAAAACAGATCCTGAACATGTCCGCATCCTTTCACGTTCAGGACGAAGGCTGGGAGCATCAACATCCGATGCCGGAATTGAAAGCGCCAGAACACTATCCGGCACGCGCGGAGCTGAGGAAGACGTATCTGGAGCGTGTTCCCGAAAAGATGCGCCCTGAACTGGTCCGTGAACGCCCGATCGAAGTGCGTGAAGTCGATCACCTCGACCCGTTCAATCCGGCCATTTCTGATGATCGCAACAAGATCTGGTTTCGGATGGGGGCCGCTGCATCCGCCGACGCCAAGACCCAACACTTGCTGCTGGCCTATGCCTCGGACATGAACCTCATGAGTTCCGGGATGCGCCCGCACGGACTGAGCTGGTTTACCGGTCAGGTCAACGGCGCGAGTCTGGATCACGCAATCTGGTTTCACGCACCGGTTCATTTTGAGAATTGGCATCTTTACGCAATGGATTCGCCGTGGACGGGGCAGGGACGCAATTTCAATCGCGGATCGATCTATACCCAAGACGGTCTTCTTGTTGCATCCGTCGCACAGGAAGGTCTGATGCGAAAGGCGCAGAAACGACTTTAGCTGCCTTCGACAAATATTTGATTTAGCTTACGCATTCCGCCCAACCAGCGGTCGTAATCTTCCGACTTCAGCCGCATATAGTCCAGGACCTGTGGATGCGGCAGAACGAGAAATCGTTCCTCGCGGATCGCATCCACGCAGGCTTGCGCCACGTCTTCTGGCTCCAGCATTCCGTCAATTGCGGCTACAGATGTCTCATGCCCACGGGTCATTTCCGAGCGCACCGCTTGCGGGCACAAAACCGAAACGCGCAGCCCGTGATGCCCGTATGTCAGGGACAGCCACTCGGCAAATCCAACGGCGGCATGCTTGGTCACGCCGTAAGGCGCCGCGCCGGGTTGGTTCAGCAATCCGGCAGCCGATGCAGTCGTCAGGATATAGCCGCCGCCGCGTGCAATCATTCGAGGCACTAGATGTCGCGCAGTCCAGACATGCGACATTACGTTGATCTTCCAGATACGATCCCAATCTGCATCGGGCACATCCAGACCGCCCAAGGTGAGAATTCCGGCATTTGCGCAAAACAGATCGATCGGACCGATAGACCCTTCGACATGGTCGATCAGAGCCTTGATGTCATTTTCGCTGGAGACGTCACAATGCGTGACCTGTCCGCCAATCGCATCGGCCACGGCGGACGCACGGGCGTCATCAATATCAGCACATACGACACGCGCGCCTTCACGTGCAAATCGTTCTGCCAAACCCTGACCAATACCATGGGCTGCACCGGTGACGACGACAGTTTTGTCTTTCAGGTCCATTTATCGTTCCAAATCGCTATCCCAGCTACACACGGTAAGCCATTGGCTTCAAATGTGAAACGCCTTGAGTTACTATTTAATTACCATAATACCAATTACGCGTTAATCAGTAGAAGGCCTGCAACCCGGTCTGCGCCCGTCCCAGGATCAACGCGTGTACGTCATGCGTACCTTCATAAGTGTTGACGGTCTCCAGGTTGACCATATGGCGGATCACCTGAAATTCGAGCGAGATACCATTGCCGCCATGCATGTCGCGGGCCATGCGCGCGATATCCAGCGCCTTACCGCAATTGTTGCGTTTGACGATGGAAACCATTTCCGGTGCGGCCTCGGCCTGGTCCATCAGACGGCCAACACGCAGGCTGCCTTGCAGGCCCAGAGCGATCTCGGTCTGCATATCGGCCAGTTTGCGCTGAAACAGCTGTGTCTGCGCCAGTGGCCGATCAAACTGCTTGCGATCCAACCCATATTGACGCGATGCATGCCAACAGCATTCCGCTGCGCCCATAACACCCCAACTGATCCCGTATCGTGCGCGGTTCAGGCACCCGAACGGTCCCTTGAGGCCCTGCACATGCGGCAGCAAGGCACCCTCGCCCACTTCAACTCCGTCCAGCACGATCTCACCTGTGATCGAGGCGCGCAGGCTCAGTTTGTTCTCGATTTTCGGCGCACTCAGACCCTTGAGGCCTTTGTCCAGTACAAAGCCTCGGATTTTGCCGTCATGGGCGTCCGATTTGGCCCAAACCACGAACACATCGGCAATCGGTGAATTCGAGATCCACATCTTGCTGCCGGTCAACCGGTACCCGCCGTCGATCTTTTCGGCCCGGGTCTTCATGCCGGCGGGGTCCGAGCCTGCATCCGGTTCAGTCAGGCCAAAACATCCGATCCATTCACCGCTGGCCAGTTTGGGCAGATACTTGCGGCGCTGTTCCTCGCTGCCATAGGCATAGATCGGATACATGACCAGAGAGCTTTGGACCGACATCATCGATCGATAGCCGGAATCCACACGCTCAACTTCGCGTGCTACCAGACCATAAGCGACATAGCCCGCGCCGATTCCCCCATAGGCCTCGGGGATTGTCGTGCCCAGCAGCCCCATATCGCCCATCTCGCGAAAGATGTCCGGGTCGGTTTCCTCGTTCTGGAACGCTTCGGTAACACGCGGCTGCAGCTTTTCCTGCGCATAGGCCCGGGCGCTGTCGGCAATCATGCGTTCGTCTTCGCTCAGCTGGTCGGACAGGCGGAACGGATCCTCCCACGCGAACTTGCCCAGATCGGGTGCATCCTTGGCGCGCAATGTCGGCTTGGTCTCGGGGGCATTCATGGGACATCTCCGGGCTGTCAGCGTTGCTGCAACCTAATGTGGGCCGCCGACGATGAACAGCAAGAGTTTGGCACCGGACTATGAGTAAAGCTCATAGGGTGGGTACTGGCGCAAGCGCCCTACCCTGTGGACATCACCCCAATGCGTATCCGGCGCCGCGGACGGTGCGCACCGGGTCTTCGCCGCCATGCTGCGTCAGAGCCTTGCGCAAACGCCCGATATGCACGTCGACGGTGCGCGTATCAACATAAATGTCGCGGCCCCAGACCCGATCCAGCAACTGCTCGCGGCTCCAGACCCGACCGGGCTTTTCCATGAACGTGCTCAGCAGCCGGAATTCGGTTGGGCCGAGCTTCAAGGGTTTGCTGTCACGGCTGACCTTGTGGGTTTCGGAGTCCAGGATGATGTCGTCAAACTCCAGACGCAGACCGACCGTGGCCGGGCGCACGCGGCGTAACTGGGTCCGCACCCGTGCCATCAGTTCAACCACCGAGTACGGCTTGACCACATAGTCATCCGCCCCGGTTTCCAGCCCGCGCACCTTGTCGACCTCTTCCGAACGAGCAGATAACATGATGATCGGAATCGAGCGGGTATCGGGGCGGGTTTTCAGTCGCCGGCAGACTTCGATACCGCTGAGATTGGGCATCATCCAGTCCAGAACGATGATGTCGGGGCTGTCTTCGTCCACTAGCAACATCGCCTCATCGCCGCTGCCGGCCTTGGATACGCGGAACCCCTCGGCTTCCAGATTGTAGGCCAGCACTTCGCGTTGGGCCAGTTCATCCTCGACAACCAGTACAGTCGGCTGATCTGCGGACATGGTCGTTGCCTCCTAGACGGTTTGCGACGTGCTGTCGGCTTTGGGTCTCGGGTCGCTGGGCCGTTCGCCGGTGACCAAGTACACCACCTGCTCGGCAATCGCCGTCACATGGTCCCCCATGCGCTCGATGTTCTTGGCGATGAAATGCAGGTGCATACAGGCGGAGATGTTGCGCGGATCCTCGGCCATGAAGGTCAGGAATTCCCGGAACAGACCATTGTACATCTGGTCAACTTCTTCGTCGCGTTCAATCACATCGGCGGCCAGTTCCGCGTCACGCTGGATGTAAGCGTCCAGAGCGTCGCGCAGCATGATCTCAACCTCACGCGCCATGCGGCGCAGGGCTGCTGCGCTGCCGGTGATTTCACCGGCGTTCACCAGAACCGTGGTCCGCTTTGCGATGTTCTTGGAATAGTCGCCAATCCGTTCCAGGTTTGCTGAGACCTTAAGAACCGTAAGCACAAGGCGAAGGTCGCTTGCCGTCGGCGCGCGCAGAGCGATCAGACGCGCGGTTTCTTCATTGATGACGTCCTCAAGCGCGTCGATGGCCTTGTCACCCTGACGTACCTCTTGCGCCAGTTCTTCGTCGCGCGTTTCAAGCGAACGCGCGGCGGACATGATGGCGGCTTCGACCAAACCACCCATCTTCATGATATGGGCCTGAATCGCTTCGAGATCGCGATCGAAAACGGATGCAATATGTTGTTCGCTTTTGTCGGTCATATCTGGATACCTGTGCTCAGCCGATCCGGCCGGTGATGTAGCTTTCCGTACGAGGGTCCGAAGGGTTGGTGAAAATCTGCCCCGTCTCCCCGAACTCGACAAGGTTGCCAAGGTGAAAGAACGCGGTTTTCTGACTGACACGTGCGGCTTGCTGCATCGAGTGTGTGACGATCACGACCGAGTACCGGGCGCGCAATTCGTCGATCAGTTCTTCGACCTGCGCCGTTGCGATCGGGTCGAGCGCCGAACAGGGTTCGTCCATCAACAGAACCTCTGGTTCGGTTGCAACCGCGCGGGCGATGCACAAGCGCTGCTGCTGTCCGCCCGACAGGCCGGTTCCCGGCGAATCCATGCGATCCTTGACCTCATCCCAAATCGCCCCGCGTCGCAGAGATTTCTCGACGATCTCGTCAAGTTCCGCCTTGTTCCGCGCCAGACCGTGAATGCGCGGGCCATAGGCGACGTTGTCATAGATCGATTTCGGGAACGGGTTGGGTTTTTGAAACACCATGCCGACCTTGGCGCGCAGTTGCACAGGGTCGACCCGTTTATCGTAGATGTTCTCGCCATCCAGTTTGAACGAGCCTTCGACACGAGCGACGTCAATCGTGTCGTTCATGCGGTTCAGACAACGCAAAAATGTGGACTTGCCGCAGCCGGACGGGCCGATGAATGCGGTGACTGTCTTGTCTTCGATGTCGACATTCACATCTTTGATGGCGTGAGTGTCGCCGTAGTAGACTTGGCAGTCACGGCATTCCAGCTTTATTTCGTTGGTGTCCACTTCTCTCTCCACTCGCGACATGACGTTCATTTGTATGCCCTCCTGTTACCAGCGGCGCTCAAAGCGGCGGCGTAGGATGATTGCAATAATGTTCATGGTGAGCAGGAAGATCAAAAGAATGATGATCCCGCCCCACGCTTTTTCATAGAATCCGACATCGGCGCGTGATGCCCATGTATAGATCTGTGCGGGCATGGCCGAGTTGGGTTCGGTGAATCCCGCCAGAAAGCCGTCCGGATAGCCCCGGGCGACAAACCCGACCATACCGATCAGCAGCAAGGGCGCCGTTTCACCCAGGGCCTGGGCCAGACCGATGATCGTACCGGTCAGAATGCCCGGTGCGGCCAGCGGCAAGACATGATGGAACACCGCCTGCATTTTCGAGGCCCCTACCCCAAGCGCCGCGTCGCGGATCGACGGCGGGACGGCCTTGAGCGAGGCACGGGTCGAAATAATGATTGTCGGCAGGGTCATCAGTGTCAGAACCAGACCCCCGACCAGCGGTGCGGATTGCGGCAGGTGCATGAACTGGATGAAGACCGCCAGGCCAAGGATGCCGAACACGATGGACGGCACGGCTGCCAGGTTCGAAATATTCACTTCGATCAGATCGGTAAAGCGGTTCTGCGGGGCGAACTCTTCAAGGTAGATCGAAGCGGCTACGCCGATTGGCAGCGACAGGCCGAGGACAACCAGCATCATGAAGAACGATCCGATGACCGAGGCCCCGATGCCCGCGCCACCCGGATTGTCCACGCCGGAATCGGTGCCTGTGATAAAGGGCCAGTTGAACTCCTGCTTGATCACCCCGGCTTCTTTCAGCGCGTCAACAAGATCCAGATCGCTTTTTTGCAGGAATCTGCTGTCCTGCATGGTGTCGCGGGTCACGCGACCCTTGAAATACCCGTCCACCCGGCTGGAAGCTGCCAGATCGAATTCCACGGGTTGCCCCAGCATTTGCGGGTTTTGGCTGTAGAATGTCCGAATGGTCCCGCCGACCTTGCCCAAGAGACGCTCGATGGCGGCCTCATCGAACTCAACATTAAGTCCCCGCTCGCCCAGTTCCTGCTTGAGCGCCGTGATAAACATATCGGAGTAGGCTTTGGTCTTGAACAACTGTCCTTCGGCTTCTTCCTGTTGCGGTTCCGTCAGGGTGAATTCAACGCTCACCACAGTTCGGGTAAAGGCCGGGATACCTTCGGACAGGATCGACGCAAAGAGCACGATCAGAAAGAACAACCCGGTCGCGATCGCGACAACACCATAGGCGCGAAAACGCTTTTCAGCCTTGGCACGCTTGCGGGTGCGGGCGTCAGCAGCGGTGAGAGAGACAGAACGGCGGCCCGTTTCCGGGTTTTGCATACTGGCGTCGGTCATTCGTATTGCTCCCGGTACTTACGCACGATGTAAAGGGCAAAGACGTTCAGGCCCAATGTCACGATGAAAAGGGTCATGCCAAGCGCAAAGGCCACAAGCGCCTCGGGTGAGGCGAAATCAGCGTCGCCCGTCAGCTGGCTGACGATCTTTGCGGTGACGGTTGTCATGGCTTCGAACGGGTTGAGGCTGAGGCGGGCGGCGGCCCCTGCCCCAAGAACCACGATCATAGTCTCCCCTATCGCCCGCGATGCGGCCAGAAGGATCGCGCCGACAATACCCGGCAAGGCGGCCGGCAGGACAACCTGCCGGATGGTTTCGGACTGCGTGGCACCAAGACCGTAGGATCCGTCGCGCATGGCCTGCGGAACGGCATTGATAATGTCGTCCGACAGTGAAGACACAAACGGGATGAGCATGATCCCCATCACCAGCCCCGCCGTCATCACGGCGGTGCCCGCCTTCATCCAGCCGAACCCGTCATCGCCAAATATGCCCAGCAACAATGGTCCGACGGTCAGCAGCGCAAACAGGCCGTAGACGATGGTCGGGATCCCGGCCAGCACCTCCAGCAGCGGCTTGGCAAAGGCGCGCACGCGGGGCGACGCGTATTCGCTCAGGTAGATCGCTGCGAACAGGCCAATCGGGACGGCGACAAGAAGGGCGACGATGGAGATGTAAAGTGTGCCCCAAAGCAGCGGGATGATACCTAGTGCGGATGACCCGCCGCGGCCCGAGAAACTCGGTGACCATGTGAGGCCGAAAAAGAAGTCGCGCGCGGGATAAAGCTTGAAGAATTCCCACGTATTGAAGACCAGCGACAGAATAATTCCAACGGTTGTGAGGATGGCGATTGACGCAGCGCCCAGAAGAATGATGCGTACGCCCTGCTCCACGACGTTGCGCGCACGGTAGTCCGAGTGCGTTTGGAACCAGCTGAACACCGCACCGGCCAAAGCCACGACAATCACGGCAATCGACATGATCGAGTAGCCAGTCGCAGTCATGACCCGATAGCTCTGGGCTGCACGCAGTACCGGTTGTGTAATGCTTGAGGTGACGACCTGCCCGGCATCCTTGAGGCGCTGGGTCATGTCGGTCACGTCCGCGCGCGCGCTCCGTGCAACGTCTTCCGGAATGCTTCCCTGCGCGACGGCATTGTCCAGACCCGATGCGGTGCGGCGCACCTCCGCCATGACAAGGCTGAGGGATGAGCCTTCTTGGATGGAAGACTCGGGGATCATGTCGGAAATCTGAGAATTCACATAAAGCGGCTGCACGAGCAGCCACAGGATCAGCAGACCTACAGCCGGCACCATTGTCTTCAGCGCCACGTTTGCACCGTAGAAATTCGGCAAGGAATGCAGGTCCCGGCTTTCGCCTCCGGCACTTTGAATCGCGCGCGACCGCCCCAGCAGATAACCGGTTGCCGCGATCGCAAAGACGATCAGAACTAGCCAGAGTATCGGCATTTCGCCCTCGTAGGTCTGGTTTGGGAATTCAAAAGAGAGATGGGGGCGGAACTGTGACCCGCCCCCGACATGTCAGACCAGTGCGCGGATCAGCTGCCCGAACCCATGGTCTTTTCGTTGGCAATCGCGTCCTGGGTCATGGCCAGTTCCGGATCGGCCACCAGGCCATAGTTGGCCAGCGGGCCCGAACCGCCTGCAATCTCGTCAGCAACGAAGAACTGCGCGTATTCCTTCAGGCCGGGGATCACACCGATATGCGCTTTCTTGACGTAGAAGAACAGTGGACGCGAAACGGGGTACTCACCCGATGCGATGGTCTCGGTCGACGGTGCGATACCGCCCATCGTGGCCACTTTCAGCTTGTCGGTGTTGTTCTCGTAGAACGCCAGACCAAACACGCCGATCCCGTTCGGGTTGGTGTCGATACGGGCCAGGGTTTCGGTGTAGTCACCGTCGATGTCGACCGACTTGCCATCTGTACGGACGTCCAGGCACGCATCTTCGGCGTCATCTTCGCTCATGCCGCCGTCCATCATGGCTTGCATGGCACCGGTGGTTTCGCAACCGGCCAGCAGAACCTTGTCCTCAAAGACTTCGCGGGTGCCGTGCTTGGTGCCCGGGATGAACATCGCGATTTCAACATCCGGCAGGTCGCCATTGAACTCGGCCCAGTTGTTGTAGCTGTTGTCGGCCAAAGCGCCATCTTTCATGACTTTGGCGCCGATGGCATTGTAAATGTCTGCCGGCTCGAACGCGGTGAAGGCGGGGCCGGTCTGCTGGCTTGCGAAAACAATGCCGTCATAGCCAATGCGCACTTCCATGATGTCGGTCACGCCGTTTTCGGCACAGGCCTTGATTTCTTTTTCGCGGATTGCGCGCGACGCGTTTGCGACGTCGATGGTGTTTTCGCCAACGCCTTCGCAGAAACGCTTCAGGCCGGCGGACGAGCCGCCCGATTCAACAACGGGTGTCGGGAAATCGGTGTTTTCACCGAACAGTTCCGCAACGATCGATGCATAAGGCAGCACGGTCGACGAACCGGCAACCTGAACCTGATCACGCGCAGCAGCGGTTGTGGCCGAAACGGCAGCGATGGCAAGAGCCGAGGCCGACAGTTTTACAAAGGACATTTTCAGTCTCCCTGAAGAAGTACACTCTGATCACCCCCATGATGATCCTGCGCACCCCTATGGATTGCGCGTAAGCCTTTTGTGACACTTGTGTAACAGTATTATGACAACCGAAGAATTAGGTTGGTTTACCACCCGTCAGCCTTGGTCCATCGGAGTGGCAGGCGCGTTTCCTGCTCCGCAGTCCGAGGGGCTAACGCGGCAGAATGACAGTGAAAACCGACCCTTTGCCGAGGTCGCTTTCGACGCGCAACCGCCCGCGGTGCCGGTTTACGATATGTTTCACGATCGCCAATCCCAGCCCGGTCCCTCCCAACGCGTGCGAGCGGTGGCTGTCCGCCCGATAGAATCGCTCGGTGAGGCGCGGCAGATGAACCGCATCAATGCCCGGACCCTTGTCGATAACCTGAACCCGGACGGCGGGTCCGCGCATCGCGGTGTCCCGTTCCGATGAGGTCACGCGCACCTCGACGCCGCCGCCGCTGCCGCCGTACTTGATGGCATTCTCGATCAGATTGGTGAAAACCTGACGCAACTGATCGCCGTCGCCGGTCAACGAGACCGGACCCTGCGGCGCAGTCATTGACAGGATCACCTTCGCATCTTCGGCCAATGGCCGCAGAGAATTCAGGGTTGATTGCAACAGCCCCGTCAACTCCAGCTGCTCTTTGGGGCGCACACGCTCTTCGCTTTCCACCCGGTTCAGCGACAAAAGATCGCCGACCAGACGATTCATCCGGTTGGCCTCTTCGGTCATGATCTGCAGAAACCGTTCCCGCGCAGGGGCGTCATCGCGGGCCGGGCCGCGCAGGGTTTCGATGAACCCCATCAATGCAGTCAGCGGCGTGCGCAATTCATGGCTGACATTGGCCACAAAATCCCGCCGCATCTGACCGGCCTGTTCCAGTTGCGTGACGTCCTGAAAAATGGCGATGACAGCGCCTCCGGACACGGCACCGATGCCGCTCATGTACCGGCAATTCACCTCAAAAGTTGTGTCCTGCGCGCCATCGTTTGACAGGTGCCGGGTTTTTGACGGTCCTTTGGTCCGCAGGCTCTGCTCCATCGCCTCGATCACCTGCGGTTGCCGCAGTATGGTGGCGAAATGACGGCCCTGAATGTTCTGACCCAGCAGAGTCTTCGCGTCGGTGTTGGCGGAAATAATCCGCTCGGTCTGGTCCACCACCAATGCTGGCATGGGGATAGCCGAAACAAACTCAGCAAGCAGGTCTTCTGGCATGGTCTGGCACTCTGTTAGCCCGGGTGTGTCAGGAAACCCGTGTCAAAGTTTCGCGAAACTTGCGCATGTTTTCCTGATAGTGCAACGCGCTGAGCGTGATTTTTTGCGCCGCCGCCGCATCCAGTTGTCGGACCACCTTGCCGGGCGATCCCATGACCAGGGAATTGTCCGGAATTTCCTTGCCTTCCGTGATCAGGGCCCCCGCGCCGATCAGGCAGTTCTTACCAATTCTGGCGCCATTCAGAACAATGGCGCCCATGCCGATCAGAGAGTTTTCGCCGATCGTGCACCCGTGCAGCATGACCTTGTGACCGATGGTGCAATTGGCTCCGATGGTCAGTGGATAGCCCAGATCGATATGCATGACGCAGTTTTCCTGGACATTGCTGCCCGCACCCACCCGAATTTCTTCGTGATCCGCGCGGATTGTGCAACCAAACCAGACCGAGGCCCCTTCTTCCAGAACGACCCGGCCGATCAGATTGGCATCCGGCGCGACCCAGGTGTCGTCGTGGATCTCCGGTGTATGGTTGCCCAGGGCGTAAACGGTCATGACAATCCCTCAAATTCATTCTGCAGCTTACGGACGTGATCCTGCAACGTCGGTTGCTGGATCCGGCGCATCCGCTCGGCGCTGACGATTGTTTTCAGCTTTTCCTCGGTGGCATCCAGATCGTCATTGACCAGGACATAATCATAGTACCCCCAATGGCTGATCTCATCCCAGCTTTTGAGCATGCGCTTGGCGATTACATCCTCACTGTCCTGACCGCGGGTTTCCAACCGGCGGCGCAGTTCCGGGATCGAGGGCGGCAAAATGAAGATCGACAAAGCATGTTTGCCAAGGTCCGAGTTCCGGATTTGCAGATCACCCTGCCAGTCCACATCGAACAGAACATCCCGACCGCCGTTGATCGACTCGCGCACCGGTGCGACGGGTGAACCGTAGAAGTTACCGAAAACATGTGCATGTTCCAGCATCTGCCCGTCAGTCACCTGCTGTTTGAACGCATCTTCCGTCAAAAAGTAGTATTCGCGCCCCTCTTCCTCGCCCGGTCGCGGCGCGCGGGTGGTGGCCGACACGGAAAACTCCAGATCGGTATCCCAGTCCATCAGCCGACGGGCCAACGTGGATTTGCCCGCCCCGGACGGGGATGACAAAATGATGAGTAGGCCCCGGCGATCCGCCATCTTATTATTCCCATATCTATTCAACGTTTTGCACCTGCTCGCGCATCTGATCGATCACCGCTTTGAGGTCCAGCCCGACAGAGGTCAGATCGGGGCTTTGCGCCTTCGAACACAAGGTGTTGGTTTCGCGGTTGAACTCCTGCATCAGGAAATCAAGCTTGCGGCCAACCGGTCCGTCCTGCGCCAGCAACTCGCGTGCGGCTGCAACATGGGCGGTCAGGCGGTCGATCTCTTCGGTGATATCCGCCTTGACGGCGATCAGGGCCAGTTCCTGCGCCACCCGGTCGGGATCGGCGCCCTGCGCGTTGTCCAGCACCCGCGCAAGGTTCACGCGCAAGGCTTCGGCCATGTTGTCCTTGCGCTGTTCCGCCAGATCGGCGGCTTGGGCTGTCAGAACGGCAACCTGATCCAGTTGAGCACCCAGAACGCCGGCCAGTGCCGCGCCCTCGGATCGCCGCATGTCGAGAAACGCCGACAGGAGCCCGTCGAACTCGGCCGTCAACTGTGCAACCAAAGGCGCCGGATCATCCGAGTCTGTGCCCGCATCCATAATGCCCTTCATCGCCAGCAGATCGGTTGCGCGCGACGGCGCGAGGGTGACGCCGTGGGCCGCCGCCAGCTCCTGTGTTCGCACCAGCGCATCCAGCGCAGCCGCCATCGCGGTCTCGTTCAATTCCAGTTCGACGGCGGTTTCCTCGCGGCTCAGCCGCAGCGACAGGGTCACGTTGCCCCGGCTCAGGGATTTTGACAGCGTCCCTCTCAGGGCGGCTTCCAATCCGGTCAGCCATTCCGGGACCCTCAGGCGCATGTCCAGGCCCTTGCCGTTCACGCTGCGCAGTTCCCATGCCCAGCTGTGCGGCCCAAATGACCCCTTCCCCGAGGCGAATCCGGTCATGGATCTGATCATCACTGCCCTTTCTTCGCTGCCTTCATGTTGCCCGCCTGCCGCACCTAATGCCATTGACCGGTGCAGGGCAAGACTTTGCTGACGCTTCGACTGTTCCGCAGAAGTTAACCATTCGTTAAAGAATTACTCCAAAATTGTCTTAACCCGTGTCAATCTGGCCTCGGCAAAGGGGATCGGGCCGCAAGTAGCGCCTATAGATCGAATTTTAGAAAAATCGCGGCTGATTGACGTAAGGGTGATGGAGATGAAGACCTTTTTCGGAACTGGTTCCGGGTCAGGATTTGGAAAGATCGTTGCAATGGATCGCTTTGACAGTGGGCGCAGCCTCTCTCCGATCCGTCAGGCCGAGGCATATTGGACCGCTTTGCTAAAAGGCGACGGGGTCCCGTCACGGTCGCAGGTCGACCCGCGCGGTCTTGAGAATGTTCTGCAATACACGTTCATTCTGGAGCGTATCGCCCCCGGCCTGGCCCGGTTTCGGCTGGCCGGTAGCCATCTGAACAAACTCGCCGGGATGGAGGTGCGGGGCATGCCCGTGACGGCCTTTTTCGATCCGAGCGCCCGGTCGGACCTGAAGGATGTTCTGGAACAGGTCTTTGCCACACCAGCCATCGCCGAACTGGGTCTGGTGTCTGGCGGTAGTCTGAGCCGTGCGCGCCTACAGGCCCGAATGATCCTGTTGCCCTTGAAAAGCGATCTGGGCGATGTCAGCCGTGTTCTGGGTGTGATGGTCAGTGACGGTCCCATCGGTGCAACGCCGCGCCGTTTTGGTCTGGCGGATCAACGTGTTCGGGCTGTGTCTGACATTCAGACGCCGTCGCGCCCCACCGCACAGGAAATCGCCGGATTTGCCGAGGATCAAAGCGACTTCAACCGGCCCGCCCGACATCTGCGCCTCGTCGTATCCCGGGACGAATGACCCAAAAAAACGGCGGGCCAGTGACCCGCCGTTTCTTGGTGCTCTGATAGTTTTCAACTCGCTTCGCGCTTTGACCGGTCGCGACGCAGGTTCGTAAGCTCCTCGGCAACCAAAAACGCCAGTTCCAGCGCCTGCGAAGCATTCAGGCGCGGATCGCAGGCCGTGTGGTAGCGATCGGACAGATCCTCTTCGGTCACGGCACGTACGCCGCCCGTGCACTCGGTCACGTCCAGACCGGTCATCTCGAAATGCACGCCGCCGGGGATGGTGCCCTCGGCCTGATGCACACCGAAAAAGTCGCGCACCTCGCGCAGGACCGACTCGAAGGGCCGTGTCTTGTACCCGGTCGCCGACTTGATCGTGTTGCCATGCATCGGATCGCAGACCCAAGTGACCGTGGCGCCCTCTTCCTTCACCGCCTTGACCAGACGGGGCAGATGCTCGCCCGCCTTGCCGGCCCCGAACCGGGCGATCAGCGTCAGACGGCCCTCTTCGTTTTCGGGGTTCAGCTTGGCCATGAGAACCTTGAGGTCTTCTGCCGTGGTCGTCGGACCACATTTCAGACCAATTGGGTTCAGCACTCCGCGGCAGAATTCCACATGGGCACCGTCCGGCTGGCGGGTGCGATCTCCGATCCAGATCATGTGCCCGGATCCGGCCAGCCAGTTGCCAGAGGTAGAATCCAGGCGGGTCAGCGCCTCTTCGTATTCCAGCAGCAAGCCTTCGTGGCTTGTGTAGAATTCAACGGTCGAGAATTCATGCGTGGTGTCCGCCGTGATGCCCGCCGCTTCCATGAAGTCGATCGTGTCCTGAATGCGGTCGGCAATTTCCGAGTATTTCTGAACGTCCTGTTCATCGGTGAAGCCCAGAGTCCAGGAATGCACCATGCTCATATCCGCGAAACCACCGGTCGAGAACGCCCGCAACAGGTTCAGCGTGGCCGCTGCCTGGGTATAGGCCTGCAGCATCTTGCCGGGATTCGGAATACGCGCCTCAGGGGTGAAGGCCAGTTCGTTGATGATGTCGCCGCGGTAGCTGGGCAGTTCCACCCCATCCAGCACCTCGGTCGGGGCGCTGCGCGGCTTGGCGAACTGGCCGGCCATACGACCCACCTTGACCACCGGCACCTTGGCGCCATAGGTCAGAACCATCGCCATCTGCAACATGACCTTGAACGTGTCACGGATGGCATCCGCGCTGAATTGTTCAAAGCTTTCAGCGCAATCCCCGCCCTGCAGCAAAAAGGCCTCGCCGCGACCAGCGGCACCCAGATGTTGCTTGAGACGCCGCGCCTCGCCCGCAAAGACCAGCGGGGGATACTGCGAAAGCTGAGCCTCGACTTTGGCCAGCGCGGCCGCGTCGGTATAGTCTGGCATCTGAACCCGGGGCTTGTTGCGCCAGTTCGATTTTTGCCATTCGGTCATAGCCTTGATCTCCGCTGAGGTATTTTAGGGGGTCTCTATACAAAATGCGTGGATGAAGGACCATATCCGATTTGCACCTCTTGACGCCGCAAACAAGCTTTGAGCATGGTGTCTGGCAAATCAGCCGCGACGTATGTGCAGCCGTCGCCGAATTAAGGACAAATCGCCATGCAAGAGCAACGCAAAGTTGTCATAGCGGACGGCGGCACGAACAAGCCGGTTAACTTCGTTTTCGTCCTGCTGGACAAGTTCTCGCTGCTGTCATTTGCGTCGGCTCTGGACAGCCTGCGGATCGCCAATCGCATGGCGGATCGCACGATTTATTCCTGGACACTCGCGGGGGAAGGCGGCGAGGTCGTGTCCTGCTCGGCCGGCACCACGTTCAAACTGGATTGCGACCTGCGCGAGCTGCAGCGCGACGAGGTCATCATGGTGTGCGGCGGCGTCGACGTGCAGACCGCCACCACCAAAAGAGTGTTGAACTGGTTGCGCCGCGAGGCACGCA
Organism: Ruegeria sp. AJ12; assembly: GCF_056536245.1. Taxonomy (NCBI): domain Bacteria; kingdom Pseudomonadati; phylum Pseudomonadota; class Alphaproteobacteria; order Rhodobacterales; family Roseobacteraceae; genus Ruegeria; species Ruegeria sp. AJ12. Next base: position 2,211,480 of record NZ_JBQFJJ010000001.1, on the reverse strand, counting down.
AGGGGCTGCGCATCGGTGGGCTGTGCACGGCGGCCTATACGCTGGCCAAGGCCGGTCTGCTGGATGGGAAACGCGCAACGATTCACTGGGAAAACTCCGACAGTTTTGCCGAGGAATTTGACAGTGTCGAGCTGACCAAATCGGTGTTTCTGATTGACGGCAACCGGATGACAACCGCCGGCGGCACCTCCTCCATCGACCTGATGCTGAAACTGATTGCCGACGATTTTGACGAAGACCTCGCCAACGCGGTGGCCGATCAGATGATCTATTCCTCCATCAGAACGGATCAGGACACGCAGCGGCTGTCGACACCGACGCGCATCGGCGTGCGCCATCCCAAGCTGAGCCAGGTCATCCTGATGATGGAAAAGAACATCGAAGAACCGATTTCGCCGTCGATCCTCGCCAAGGATGTTGGTATGTCGACCCGGCAGCTGGAACGTCTGTTCCGCCGCTACCTCAGCCGCTCACCCAAGCGGTACTACATGGAGCTGCGCCTGCACAAAGCGCGCAATCTGCTGATGCAGACGGATATGAGCGTCATCAACGTGGCGTTGGCCTGCGGTTTTGCCAGCCCCTCGCATTTCTCAAAATGCTACAGGGCACATTACAACACCACGCCGTACCGGGAGCGCGGCGCCCAAGGCGGACGGTTGTCGATCTGACGCAGATCAGCCGGGCGTTATCCTGTAGACCGCGCCCTGCCCGACCGAAATGAACCAGATCGATCCATCGGGGGCTTCGACAATGTCGCGAACCCGCTCGGTTTCCGGCCCCTTGATCTGTTCCACCTCGCGCAACGGTGATCCGGCCAGCCGGGCGATATAGTTGAACTTCAGCGATCCGACAAAGATATCACCCCGCCACTGCGGCCAGAGCTTTCCGGAATACACCAGCAATCCCGACGGGGCGATGGACGGGTCCCAGTAGAACTCGGGCTGTTCCATCCCGGGCTTCGATGTTCCCTCGCCGATCTTCTGCCCCGAGTAATGGGTTCCATACGAGATCACGGGCCAGCCGTAATTTGACCCGGCGCGCGCAAGGTTGACCTCATCCCCTCCTCTGGCGCCATGTTCCGACACCCACAGCCTGCCGCGCGAGTCAAACCCGGCGCCCTGAGGGTTTCTGTGACCGTAGGACCAGATTTCCGGGCGCACGTCTGACTGCCCGACAAACGGGTTGTCCGCCGGAACAGAGCCGTCGCGCGCAATCCGGATCACCGATCCCATGTGGTTTGACCTGTCCTGTGCAGAAGGTCGGTCGCCCCGATCTCCGATAGTAATGAACAGTGTCCCATCCTCGGCCTCAACGACGCGCGACCCAAAGTGCCGCCCTCCGGACCCTCCGGGCACGGCTTCGAAGATCACGCGCAGATCCGTCAGTTGGTCTCCGGTATCAGAAAGACGTGCTACTGCCACCGCCGTGCCCGCGCCGCCCTGCTGAGGTTTGGAAAAGGTGAGGAACACCTCGCGCGAGCGATCAAAGTCGCGGGCGACCGTGATATCCAGCAATCCGCCCTGCCCGTTCGCCGCAACCCTTGGCGCACCCGAAACGCGTTGCGCGGCGCCATTTTTGACATAGACCACGTCACCATCGCGTTCCGTAACCAAAAAGCTGCCATCCGGCAGGATGCCAACGGCCCAAGGCGTATCCAGGCCGCCCAGCATCTGGGTCACACGCACCGGGCCGTCAGCCGTTTGCAATCTATCCGCTGAAACAGCCGTGCCTGCCCATGATAAAATGAGAATCATAAAAACCCGGATCATCCAGTCCTCCATCCATCGGTACGGCACCACCGCAGCCCAGTAAATCTATCAGATCAAATAGGATTGCGGACTGCAAAAGCACTTTTCCGTTTGGACTTTTCTTTTCTGAACAGCTTGCCTAGGGTCGTGCGCAGAACGAACACGTTCCAATAAGGGAGTAACCATATGAAAAAGCTGCTTACTGCGACTGCAGCAACCGCTCTGCTGGCCGGCACGGCCATGGCAGAGGACGTCAAACTGGGCATTCTGTTCGGCTTCACCGGTCCGATTGAATCGCTGGCACCTTCCATGGGATCCGGCGCCGAGATGGCGATTGCCGAAGTCACGGAATCCGGCAAGCTGCTGGACGGCGCGACGGTGTCTGGCATGCGCGCCGACACGGGATGTATCGACAACGGTCTGGCCACATCGAACGGTGAGCGCATGATCGCGGATGGCGTCAACGGCATCATCGGCGGTGACTGCTCGGGCGTAACCGGTGCCATCCTGCAGAACGTTGCCATTCCGAACGGCATGGTCATGATCTCGCCGTCGGCCACGTCACCCGGTCTGTCGACCATGGAAGACAATGGCCTGTTCTTCCGCACCGCCCCGTCGGACGCGCGTGAAGGTCAGGTGATGGCGGACATCCTGCAGGATCGTGGCATCAACTCGATCGCGCTGACCTACACCAACAACGACTATGGCAAGGGTCTGGCGGACGCGATCCAGTCGTCGTTTGAGGCGGTCGGTGGCGAAGTGACCATCGTCGCCGCGCACGAAGACGGCAAGGCCGACTACTCGGCCGAAGTTGGCGCTCTGGCCTCGGCCGGTGGCGACATTCTGGTGGTTGCAGGCTATCTGGACCAGGGCGGCCTGGGCATCATCCAGTCGTCGCTGGACAGCGGTGCGTTCGACACGTTCGGTCTGCCCGGTGGCATGATCGGTGACTCGCTGCCGGCAAATGTCGGCCCCGATCTGAACGGATCCTTCGGTCAGATCGCGGGTTCCGGTGGCGAGGGTGCTGAAAAGTACTTTGCCATGGCCGAAGCGGCAGGTTTCGACGGCTCGTCCCCCTACTCGCCTGAATCCTATGACGCCGCCGCGCTGCTGATGTTTGCGATGCAGGCCGCCGGATCCAGCAACCCGGCGGATTACGGCGCCAAAGTCATGGATGTGGCCAACGCACCGGGCGAAAAGATCTACCCGGGTGAACTGGCCAAGGGTCTGGAGCTGCTGGCTGCAGGTCAGGACATCGACTATGTCGGTGCGTCGGGGGTCGAGCTGATCGGCCCGGGCGAAAGCGCCGGATCCTATCGCGAGATCGAAGTGACAGACGGCGAAAACAAGACCGTCAACTTCCGCTGATCTGACGTCAGAACCCACGATACTAAACAGCCCGGACCTTGTGCCCGGGCTGTTTCAATGACAAAAGGCTGCACCTCGTTTTCGGGGATAAGGCAAGGGGAAAACATGATCGTCGTCGAAGACGTGCATAAGCATTTCGGCGGTTTTCACGCGGTGGATGGGGCATCGCTGGAAATCGAAAAAGGATCGATCACCGGGCTGATCGGACCCAACGGGGCCGGAAAGACCACTCTTTTCAATGTGATTGCCGGGGTTCTTCCCCCAACATCCGGACGCGTCTTTATGGACGGCGAGGACATCACCGGGTTGCCGCCACACGATCTGTTTCACAAGGGCCTGTTGCGCACGTTTCAGATTGCGCACGAATTCTCGTCGATGTCCTGCCGCGAGAATCTGATGATGGTGCCCGCTGCGCAATCGGGGGAATCGCTGTGGAACACGTGGTTCGGGCGCAAGCGCATCGCAGATGAGGAACGCGCGTTGAAAGCCAAGGCTGATGAAGTGTTGGAGTTCCTGACCATCGAACATCTGGCTGATCACAAGGCCGGCCAGGTCTCGGGCGGGCAGAAGAAATTGCTGGAACTCGGCCGCACCATGATGGTCGACGCCAAGATCGTGTTTCTGGACGAGGTCGGCGCCGGCGTGAACCGCACGCTGCTGATGACCATTGCCGACACCATCCTGCGCCTGAACAAGGAACGCGGCTATACCTTTGTTGTCATCGAGCATGACATGGATTTCATCGGCAAGATCTGCGACCCGGTCATCTGCATGGCCGAAGGCAAGGTTCTGGCCGAAGGCACTCTGGACGAGATCAAGGCCAATGAGCACGTGATCGAAGCCTATCTGGGCACCGGCTTGAAGAACAAGGACAAGCTGGAGGCCCAATCATGACAGCCGGCGCGAGCGACAATCCCTATCAGGACGACAAGGGCAACAAGGACGCCTCGATCACCAACACGCACGGTGTCGGCACCATGACCCCTGCTCACCCCAAAAGTGGTAAGACGCACAAGGTTGACGGTGGCCCCTTTCTGATCGGGGACACGATGACCGGTGGATATGGCAAGGGGCCGGACATCCTGCACGATTGCACCATCGCCGTGGACAAGGGCGAGATTGCGGTCATAGTCGGACCCAACGGTGCGGGCAAATCCACCGCCATGAAAGCCGTGTTCGGCATGCTGGACGTGCGCGCCGGTTCGGTGCGGCTGGATGGAGAAGATATCACCAATCTCAGCCCTCAGGATCGGGTGATCAAAGGGATGGGGTTCGTGCCTCAGACGCAGAATATCTTCACCTCGATGACCGTCGAGGAAAACCTCGAGATGGGCGCCTTCATTCGCCGCGATGATATTTCGGCCACGATGGAGCAGGTCTTTGAGCTGTTCCCGATCCTGCGCGACAAACGCGGGCAGGCGGCGGGAGAACTGTCGGGCGGTCAGCGCCAGCAGGTCGCCGTGGGCCGCGCGCTGATGACTCAGCCCAAGGTGCTGATGCTGGACGAGCCAACCGCCGGGGTTTCACCCATCGTGATGGACGAGCTGTTCGACCGGATTATCGAGGTGTCCCGCACCGGCCTGCCGATCCTGATGGTCGAACAGAATGCCCGTCAGGCTTTGGAGATCGCCGACAAGGGATATGTGCTGGTGCAGGGTCGGAATGCATATAGCGGTACCGGTAAGGAATTGTTGGCTGATCCCGAAGTTCGAAAGAGTTTCCTGGGGGGGTGAGGATGTCGAGAGTCAGTGTGACTTCAGCTGTCCCTACAGCCGCATCGACCGCCGCTTTGGCATATACGGTGCCTCAGAGTCATTTCATCGACGTTGAGTGCATTATCACTCATATAAAATATTGATTTCATTTTATATTTTCTTCCTGCGCTTGTTTCGCATGCCGCATCCTATCCGGTGTTGGCGGCTTGCCGATCAGACGGCGCCTCTGCGATCAGGGCCATGATTTCAGCCCCTAGCTGAAGATCGGAAACCTGCCCGAAATGCTGGGCACGTCGCTGGCCGAAGCGATCTATCAAAACCAGAGTGGGTGTGCCCTGCATACGGTAAGACATCATGGTCCTGGGTATTCCGCGATCCGTGCCCGGCGCGTCGATGGCGACCGGGAAACTGATACGATATTCATGCAGGAACGCTGCAAGCGCGGTTGGTGTCTGTACTTCGTGATGTTCGAAGACACTGTGCAGGCCCATCACGACGACATCCGTTTCGCTGAATGCTTCCCGAACCCGTTTGGCCTGTGGCAAGCCGTGGCTGACGCATCCTGGACAGAGCATCTGAAAAGCCTCGATGACGACAATCCGCCCACGAAGTGTCTCGATGCTCAGCGGCTCGGCGGTGTTCAACCACTGAGCCGCCTCAAGGACCGGAGCTTGCTCGAATTGCAAGACAGGTCCCATCTAGCGCAATGCCGCGAGGTCGGCACCATGATTGATGTGCAGCGCAGAACCATCGACAACCAGGGCGGGTACGGAGGTGACCCCGGCCGCGCTGGCTTCGTCGATCCGGCCGGGGGCTTCGCCCAGATGAACGATCTCAAGATCGACGCGATCACGGTCGATGATTTCTGTGATCTTGTCTTCGGCAGCCACGCAGACTGCGCAGCCGGCGTGGTAGAAGGTTGCTTTCTGTGCCATAATCGTTCTGTCTCCTGTCTTTTTCAGAGGTGGGTTGGACATTAGGTCGCCTCGTCCGTTGCCGCGGTCGAGGCGACCGCTCATTTGGCTTCGACAGACTGAAAAACCTGCCAATTGGCGGCGGCTTGCCGGTCCGGGGCCGCTTCGTACTCGCCACAATCAAGACGCAGGTCAGCATCTCCAAAAGCGGCGTCCACGAAAGTGCAATGATGAGGTGCAGCCGGGTCATCGTGCACGTTCGGTCGGAAGAACATGCAATTGGTGCACATGCGCTGCACCGGGATCGCCCCCTTAACCTGAAGCGAGCGGATCATTTTCGTCAGCGCCCTGAGGAAGATCGCCTGCTCTTGCGGTTCCAAGGCATGTGCGGCCCCCAGAAGCGCGTCCGGCCATGCGGCCATCGCTTCTGCTGCGCGCTGGCCCTTTCGAGTTGGATGCAACAATGATGCGCGCGCGTCGGAGGGGTCCGGGCGGCGATCGACATGGCCCTTGCGGGCGAGCGCCGAAACAGCGTCGCTGATCGTTGGCTGGGTGACGGCGAGTTCACTTGCCAGTGCTGTCACCCTGGCCGGGCCACGCTCGGCGAGTTGAACGAGAATTTGTGCCTGGGTCGGCGTTAAGGAAGCGGTCTCGGACTGGCGCCATCCTTCTGAACGCAAATAGATACCGATCTTGGCAAGTCCTGTGACGATGTGAAAGTCCGCCGACATCCGGTGCTCCAATTCGCGTTGCTTATATACATAGGAATCCTATTTATATTGTCAACAGCCTGATGTCGCACCGATTGAGGCGTAATTAGCCTTCCGGTTCGGGTTGGCGGTGCCGTTGGGCGCATCAAGACGCTGCTTAAGCGTCAGAGAATGGGTGTTTTTCCGCATGTGACATGTGCAAGTGGTCTGCGGCAAAAAACCCGTCCTGATCTGACGTGTTGGCGTGTTATCGCCATGCGGCGCATGCGGGATCAGCGTACCATGGCTCATGCACCGGAACTAAAAAGATTCTCTGCGAATTTCCCTTTGCGAACAGTTAGTTTTGAACCATCTCGGCGGCACATTTTCCAAAGGAGTCCCTCATGTCGCGCACACTTATTCTTGCCATTGTCATCGCCGTGATCGGCGTTGGCGGATATTTCTATCTCAACCAATCTGAAACCACCCCGTCCGAACAGCTCGACACCGCAGCGCAAGACGCAGGTGATGCCATGGACGAGGCGGCATCGGCTGTGGACGGGGCAACTTCGGATGTCGTTGATCAAGCAACCGAACAGGCGGGCGAAGCCGCCTCGTCAGTGGCGGATCAGGCCTCGGAGGCTGTTGAACAGGCAGGCGAAACCGCCGCCGACCTCGCCAATCAGGCGGGGGAGCAGGTTGCCGCGCTGGCAAACCAGGGTCAGGACCTGTTCAATTCATGGGTTCAGGATGGCATGCTGACCGCACAGCAGTTCGACTATGACGCCATGGTGGCATCCGTTCAGGACAGCGAATTGACCCAAGAGCTCAAGACCCAGGCGATCCAGATCATCGATGACATTCAGGCATCGCCGGAAATGATTGTCGAGAAGGTTCAGGAACTGCGCAACCTTCTGACACAGCAATAAAAATCTGGGGGCCGACCTGCCGGGGCCGGCCCCTTGCACCCGGTGATGACCGGGCTGCCGTTACGTTAGACCCAAGTCCAATTGACGCCACGTGCGGCATTTGCTTGGCTGGGGTCAATGCCACAGCCCGCCCCGCCACAGACCTCCCCTGACATCAGCAGGATTGTCCCTGTCGCGGTTGCGCGCTCCATCTGAGCTGTAACAAGGATGCCGAAATGACCGCCCTGCCCCACACGATGTTCGCCACGATCCTGAAACATGACGGGTATTCCGGAACCATGACCGGTCCGGTGATCGAGGACGCGGGCGAATGGCTGGCCGGCGCTGAACTGCCGGTCCCGGAGCCCGGGCCCGGACAGGTTCTGATCCGGTTGCGCACCGCCTCGGTCAACCCGTCCGACCTGCATTTCATCAAGGGAGAATACGGGCAGCCACGCACCAAGGGGGCGCCTGCCGGGTTTGAGGGCTGCGGTGATGTCGTGGCAACCGGCAAGGGTGCCGAAGCCCTGCAAGATCAACGCGTTGCCTTCGTCGCGGCCGGTTCCGGCGCCTGGGCGGAATATGTGGTGACGCAGATGCAGATGTGCATCCCTTTGCGCCCTGATATCTCGGACGAGGACGGGGCCGCCCAGATCGTCAACCCGCTGACGGCCATGGCTATGGTCGACATGGCCAAAGCGGATAGCGAGGCTTTTGTAATCTCTGCCGCAACCAGCCAATTGGGCAAGCTGATGTGCAGCCTCGGGCGGGATCTGGGGCTGAAACCCATCGCTCTGGTCCGACGGGCCGAGACAGCGGGCACGCTAAAGGACCTCGGCGCCGCCGAAGTGCTGGTCACGACTGACGAGGACGTGACCAAGCAGTTCGCCGAGCTGAGCGCCACGATGAAACCGCGTGTGTTTCTGGATGCCGTGATGGACCAGCTCTCCGAGCAGATCTTCTGCGCCATGCCCAACCGGGCACGCTGGGTCTGCTATGGCAAACTGGGAAGCGAAGCGCCCACGCTGACCCAGACCGGGCAACTGATCTTCATGGGCAAGCGGATCGAAGGGTTCTGGCTGACGCAATGGATGATGTCCACACCGCCGACCGACCAGATGCGTGTCGTGGCCGAGGTGCAGGCGCGGTTTGCGGATGGCCGATGGAAAACCGATGTCTCAGAACGGCTTACGCTCAGAAACCTGATCCCGGACCTCGCAGGTGCGCTGAAAAAGAGTGACGGAAAGGTGATTATCACGCCATAGTAGACCCAACCCCGCGCACCGGAAGAAAGCCGCGGGTCATTCAAAACGCCGGACAACCGGCATGGGGAGGTGAGTTTGGATAACGCGCAGCTGCTGATCAGCGGGCTGGCGAACGGGTGTGTCTATGGCCTGATCGCGCTGGGTTTTGTGCTGATTTACAAGGCAACCGAAGCAGTGAATTTCGCGCAGGGCGATTTCATGATGCTGGGCGCTTTTGTGACCATCGGCCTGACCAACACCGAATACATGGGCCTGCCCTTTTGGCTGGCCCTGCCGATCTCGCTGGGGATCATGGGGGCGCTGGGGTATCTGCTGGATCGTCTGATCATCCGCCGCCTGTTCGGAGAAAGTCAGACCGCCGTTGTCATCCTTACCATTGCACTGGGCTTTGTCATCCGGTTCGCGGCTGGTCTGATCTGGGGACACGAGCCGCAAACCCTGCAAAACCCATTGGCCGGGAAAGAGGTGCGGTTCGGCGGTTTGGTGCTGGGGATGGAGGACGTGGCGGTCATTGTTGTCACCGTCCTGCTGACCTGGGGTCTGTACGTCTTTTTCAGCCGGACCAAGCTGGGGCTGGCCATGCAAGGGGCGTCGCAAAATCAGTTGGCCGCCTATTACATGGGTGTCCCGGTCAAGCGCGTGCAGGGGTTCATCTGGGCGCTGGCGGGGGTGGTCGCGGGTATCGCCGGCATTCTGTTTGCGGCCAAAGGGTCGGTGGACCCGACCACCAGCCTGCTGGGGATCAAAGCCTTCGCCGCTGCGGTGATCGGCGGGTTCGGCAGCCTGCCCGGCGCGCTGGCGGGTGGTTTGATCGTCGGCGTCATCGAACCTTTTGCCAGCCGGTACATTGCAGCGGGGTACAGCCAGATCGCCCCCTATGCTCTGCTGCTGGCCGTTTTGATTTTCCGACCAAACGGGCTGTTCAGTCAGGTCCGGGTCAAGAAAGTCTGAGTCATGCGGATCGTTTTCAAAACCAACTACATGCAGGATATCCGCCCGTGGAAAGATCGGTATCAGCTGAGCCTGTATCTGATCCTTTTGGGAGGCGCCGCCGCCGCGCCATGGTGGCTGGATGCGTTCTATCTGGGCGAGTTGACCAATGTGCTGATCTGGGCGATCGCCGGTATGGGGCTGATGATCCTGACCGGGCATACGGGCCAGGTGAGTCTGGGTCATGCCGCATTTCTGGCCTTCGGTTGCTATGCCAACGTGATCCTGATCGAGGCGGGGGTGCCGTTTCTGATCGCCTTTCCGCTGGCCGGTGTCCTGACCGGGATCGCCGGCGTAACCGTGGCCATCCCTGCCCTGCGCCTGCACGGCATTTACCTGGCGATCTTCACCATGGCCCTGTCCATTCTGATGGATGACGTCATCGTGCTGGCCGAGCCGCTGACAGGCGGTGTGGCGGGTAAATATCTTGGCGGCGTCGAAATCTTCGGCCACCTTGTTGACCGCTGGGCGACGCCGGATGAGTTCTTCTGGCTGGTGCTGGCTGTCGCCGTATTGGTGGCGCTTGGCTATATCAACCTGCTGCGTGCACCGCTGGGCCGCAGCTTCATCGCCGTGCGCGATTCCGAGGTTTCAGCGCAGGCAATGGGCATCGACATTGCCAGAACCAAAACCGTGTCCTTTGCCCTGTCCTGCGCCGTGACCGGCTGGGCCGGTGCCCTGATGGGAATGTATGCCGGGGCTTTCAACAACGAGACGTTCAGCGTTCTGATCTCGATCCAGTTGCTGATGATGATCGTGATCGGCGGGCTGGGGTCGATCCATGGCGCGTTCCTGGGCGCCATCGTGATTGGATTTCTGCCGCAGTTCCTTTCGATCTCAAAGGAATATGTCGGCGCCATTTTCGGCGGCAACACCGTCGCCATTCCCGGCCTCGAGTTTGGTATCTTCGGCATGATCCTGATCGCCTTTATCCTGTTCGAACCGATGGGTATGTATGGCCGCTGGCTGAAAATTCGCACCTGGTTCGAACTGTTCCCGTTCTACCGCAAGGACATGTTCAAACGACAGAAATCCTATCTCAAGACGGAGCGTCTGAGATGAGCCTGCTGGAGTTCGAGAATGTCACGCTCAAGTTCGGCGGCCTGACGGCGGTGGACAATCTGTCCTTTGAGGTCGAGGACGGTGAGGTTTTTGCCATTGTCGGCCCCAACGGTGCGGGCAAATCGACCGTGTTCAACCTGATCTCGCGGTTTTACGATCCCCATACCGGGGCGATCCGGTTTGACGGGCATGACCTGTTGCAGGTGAAACCCTCGGGCGTGGCGGCCTATGGCGTGGCGCGCACGTTCCAGAACATCGAGCTTTTTGAGCATGCCACCGTCCTGCAAAACCTGCTGGTCGGGCGTCATCGGCATCGCAGGACCAACTTGATTTCGGAGATCCTGTTTACTCCGTCCGCGCGACGGCAGGAGTTGGACAACCGCGAAAAGGTCGAAGAAATCATCGACTTTCTGGATCTGCAGGCGTTTCGCGACAAGATGATCTCGGGTCTGCCGTACGGTGTGCGCAAAGTGGTCGAGGTAGCCCGGGCGCTGGCCACCGATCCCAAGCTGTTGCTGCTGGACGAACCCGCCTCTGGGTTGTCCGTCGAGGAAACCACGGACATGCGGTGGTGGATCGACGATATCCGGCGGCAGATGGGGATCACCGTTTTGATGGTCGAACATGACATGGGGTTGGTGTCCGGCGTGTCCGACCGGGTTCTGGCCATGGCCGACGGGGCCAAGCTGGCACTGGGCACCCCGGCCGAGGTGCAATCGCACCCTGCGGTGGTCGAGGCCTATCTGGGGAAAGCCTCATGAACGAACCGGTCCTGACAATCCGCAACGTCGAGAGCTTTTATGGACCGATCATGGCCATTCGCGGCGTCTCGCTCGATGTGTATCCCGGTCAGATTGTTTCGATTCTCGGAGCCAACGGGGCCGGCAAGACAACGCTGATGAAAACGGTGTCGGGCGTGATGGACCCGGAAAAGGGCAAGATCACCTTTGAAGGGCACGAGATTCAAGGTTCGGAACCTCATAAAGTCGTGCAGAAAGGGATCGTGCACGTTCCCGAGGGGCGCGAGGTCTTTCCCCTGCTGACGGTGAACGAAAATCTGAGCCTCGGGGCCTATACCTTGAAGGACAAGGCGCAGATCGAACGGGACCGCGAGCTTGTTTTTTCGTATTTCCCTGTTCTCAAAGACCGGCGTGCGCAAGAGGCAGGAACATTATCCGGTGGACAGCAACAAATGCTCGCCATCGGGCGCGGGCTCATGGCCAACCCAAAGATCATGTTGCTGGACGAACCCTCGCTTGGCCTGTCACCGCTTTTGGTGCAGGAGATATTTGGCATCCTCAAGCGCCTGAATGCCGAGCAGAACATGACGATGATGCTGGTCGAGCAAAACGCGCATGCGGCCCTGGAACTGGCCCATCATGGGTATGTGATGGAGGTCGGTCGCATTGTCATGGACGGGGCGGCGGACGTCCTGCTGCAATCCGAGGACATCCGGAACTTCTACCTCGGCGTTCAGGAAGAAGGTGCCCGAGAAAACCGCCGCTGGAAGCGGAAAAAGACGTGGAGGTGAACAGGATGGACAGCAGCCCCCTGCCCCCGCAAATCACGCTGAATGGCGTCCGGTTCAATGCAACGCCGGGACAGCGCCCGCTGCGCGTAGATGGGTGCCTGACAATCTGTGAGCTGTTCCAGAACCGCTGCGCGGAATTGGGGAGCCGAACGGCGCATCGCGAAAAAGACCTAGGTATCTGGAAATCCTATTCCTGGGCCGATTACTGGCAACATGCCAAGTGGATCGGTCTGGCCCTGCGCAAACTGGGAATGGAGCGGGGCGATGTGGTTTCGATCCTGTCCGAAGACCGCAAGGAATGGGCCTGGTTCGACATGGGCATACAGGGTGCGGGCGGGATCGCCTCGGGCGTCTACACCACCGACGCGGCCAGCCAGTTGCAGTACCTGATCAACGACAGCGGCAGCCGGTTTCTGATTGTCGAGGACGAAGAGCATCTGGACAAGTTTCTCGAGATCGAAAGCGAGGTTCCCGATCTGGTCAAGGTTATCATTCTGGAGGACGAAGGCCTGCACGACCTCGATCATCCCAGATGTATGATGATCGATGACCTCTACGCCTTGGGCAAACAGGCCGAGGCGGAAAGCCCGGGCCGGTTTGAAGAGGAAATTGCGCTGGCAAAACCGCAGGATACGGCGCTGCTGGTCTACACATCCGGAACCACGGGGCAGCCCAAGGGCGCGATGCTGAGCCATGAAAACATCCTTGCGGCCATGGAATCCGGCGCACGATCCCTGCCGGTTTTCGCAAGCGATGAGCAACTGTGTTTTCTCCCGCTCTGTCACATTCTGGAACGCGATGTCTCGGTCTATTTTCCGCTTGCGGCGAGGTGCACCGTGAATTTTGCGGAAAGCCCCGAGACGGTGTTTGCCAATTTGCAGGAGGTGTCGCCCACGACCTTCACAGCGGTGCCGCGTGTCTGGGAAAAGATCTATGCCCAGGTACAGATTCTGTCGCAGGACGCGACGCCGCTGGGGCGGTTGGCTTTTGGTTTAGCACTTAAAGCCGGGTTTGCGCGCGCGGGTTACCTGAACGCCGGAAGACCGGTCCCGGCTGGCGTCGCCGCCTGGTATTGGGTCTGGGACCATCTTGTTTTGAGGAACCTGCGGCGCATGCTGGGCATGGACCGGATGCGGCGGGGCGGCACGGGTGCGGCGCCAATCTCGACCGACCTGCTGCGGTGGTATTGGGCCATTGGTGTACCGCTGGTCGAGGGGTTCGGGATGACGGAAACTGCGGGTCTCGCATCGCTCAACACGACCGAAGACAACCGGATCGGGACAATTGGCCGGGCCGTCGCCGGGAATGACATCCGCATATCCGAGGATGGCGAGATCCAGTTGAAGGGCCTGAATGTCTTTCAGGGTTATTGGCGCAACAATGCAAAAACCGCTGACGCCTTTACATCGGATGGCTGGCTGCGCACCGGGGATATGGGACATATTGACGAGGACGGTTACATTACCATTACGGGTCGTCTGAAGGACATCATCATCACGGCAGGCGGTAAAAACATCACTCCCGCCGAGATAGAAAGTCGCCTGAAGTTCAGCCATTACATTTCGGACGCCGTGATCGTCGGGGATCGGCGCAAATACCTGACGGCTCTGATTATGATCGACCAGGAGAATGTCGAGAAACTGGCCCAGGACAGAAAGATACCGTTCTCAGATTTTGCCTCACTCTGCGCGGCGCCTGATATCAAGGACCTGATCGCGGCCGAAGTCGACGCCGTGAATGCCGAGTTTGCGCGCGTGGAACAGATCAAGGATTTCCGGCTGATCGACGTTCTGCTGACCGCTGAAGATGACGAGTTGACCGCGACGATGAAACTGAAACGCGGATTGGTCGAAAAGAAACACGGACATCTCATTGAAGACATGTACAATTAGACTTGGGACAAATTGGGAGGAGAAAGATGAACAACATACTCACACGGTTGGCTGCAGCCACTGCTTTGACGGCATCGGCGACGCTTGGCTGGGCTGAAACCCAAGGGGTCACCGATGACGAGATCGTGCTTGGAGCGGTCAACGATCTGAGCGGCATTTTTGCTGCCGTCGGAGTACCAGCCACCAAGGGCGCAAATGTGGTGTTTGACCGGGTGAATGCTACTGGCGGCGTGCACGGCCGAACCATTCGTTATGTTGTTGAGGATAATGGCTATCAAATGCCGCGCGCGATGCAGGGCTATAACAAGCTGCTGAACCGCGACAAGGTTTTTGCCATGATGCAGTCGCTTGGCACGCCGATGAATCTGGCCGGGTTCAAGCTGCTGGATCCCAAAGGCATCCCAAACGTCGCGCCTTTGACCGCGGCCCGTCAGATGCTGCAGGAACCTGTGAGGAACAAGTTCACCTCTTTTTCGACCTATTATGATCAGGCGCGGGTGGGCGTGAAATACCTGGCTGGAGAATTCGGATCGCAGGCCGTTTGTACCATGTATCTGCCAACGGATTTTGGCGAAGAGATCCTTGAGGGAAGCCAGACAGGTGCCGAGGAAGCCGGTATTTCCTTTGTCGCAGAGACCACGCACAAGCCGGACGAAACAGATTTCGTCGGATCGCTGAGCAAGCTCAAGGAAGAAGGCTGTGACATCGTCACGATTGCGTTGGGCGTCCGTCAGGCCATCACCGTCGTCGGCACAGCAAAGAAAATGGGGCTTGAGGACATGAAGTTCCTGGGCACATCCGCCAGCTTTCTGACCGTGGTTGCACAGGTCCCGGGTGGTGTGACCGATGGCTTTTATGCGGCTGCCTCGTGGCAGGACCTGTGGGCACGCGCCGACGAGCCCGTCCCAGCAGCCTTTATCGAGGAATACAAGGCCGCAACCGGTGAAGACCCGGTTGGGTTTTCGATGTTGGGCTATGCCGCCGCCGAGATGATGGTCAAAGCCTTGGAGGCTGCCGGTCCTGACCTGACCCATGACAGCTTTATCGCGGCAATGGAGTCCCTTGATTATCAGGACGAGTTGGTTGGCAACCACATCACCTATGGTCCCGATGATCACCAGGGGGCCGATACCGTCTTTGTCAACGTCGTGGAAAACGGCGCCTGGAACCTGGTCTACGAAGAGTAACCAGCCCTCTCTCCCGACCGAAGGGGGCTGCGGCCCCTTTCGGATGCTTCAGAGTTTTAATATCTTTTTCAATCGCTTCCGCAATGATCGGGGTTTGGGGCGCGCATAGATCTGGGCCGGTGTCAGATCTGCATAGCCCCCATGATCGATCACGCGAAAGTTGCCGGGTGCGTTCACAATCAGAAACTGATTGAACGGCAATGTGTAGATCGGCAGCCCCCGAGCCTCGCAAAAGTAAATCGCATATGGGAAGACTTCGCTGGGGCTGAAGTCTTCGTCATGTTGCCAGATTGTCCTGGTGAAATCGTCGCCACCGATAAAGCCATTCTCTTTGATCTTGGGCAGCATCGAGAACAGGTCGATGGTGATTCCGCGCAACGTGTGGTCGCCGTCGACATAGGCAAAATCCAGTGATCGATCCGGAATCTGCGTTTGCGCGTTACGGGTTGTATTGCGGATTTCGAACACCTTGTCCTGAAACGGTTTGACGCGGTTCAGTGCCTCTGTCCGGATCTCTTCGAATTCGATGTCCGACTTGTTTGCCGGCTTGTTCCAGTCCGGCAGGTTTCGCCACGGGTCAATAAGCGTATAGCGTTCGATGTCCGGGATTTGAGACAACAGGGTTTCGGCAAACTGGCCCTTCCACACCCCCACCTCACATAGTGACCTGCACTTCAGAGCCGTGATCAGATTGACCCAAAACTGGTGCCGGTCTGCACTGGTGCGTATGGCCTGTTCGACAATCCCGTCAACTGTGTCTGCGCGCATGGAGACTCCAATATCTGTACGGCCCGGAGCCGCGGCTTTGGTGAAAGATTATTCGTGTTTGGCTAACCGGCGCCGGATCGTCCTGCACTGCCTGCTATTCTACCGGCATTCGATTGTGGGTTTGAAAAAATCTCCGGAGGTGGCGTCTTGTTGCTCACCCAGAATGCAAAAAGGGCGCCCGTGGAAACGGACGCCCCGAATTCTGTGCTCCAGAAGCGAAAAGAGATTAACGCTTCGAGAACTGGAACGAACGACGCGCTTTGCGCTTTCCGTATTTCTTACGTTCCACAACGCGGCTGTCGCGGGTCAGGAAGCCAGCGGCTTTCAATGCGCCACGCAGCGATGGATCGTACAGTTGCAGCGCTTTCGAGATGCCGTGCTTGACCGCACCGGCCTGACCGGTCAGGCCACCGCCCTTGACGGTTGCGACAACGTCGAACTCACCTTCCACGCCGGCAACCTGGAACGGCTGGCGCAGGATCAGCTGCAGAACGGGACGTGCAAAATACGTGTCCTGGTCCTTGCCGTTCACGGTGACCTTGCCGGAACCCGGCTTGATCCAGACACGGGCAACAGCGTCTTTACGCTTGCCGGTGGCATAGGAGCGGCCCAGTTCGTCGCGCACGGGCTCACGTGCAACAACTTCTTCGGCCACGGTTTCAACGCCTGCGACGGCGCTCAGCTCTTCGAGAGTATTGATCTGATCAGCCATCGGTCATTAGCTCCGGGTGTTTTTCTTGTTCATGGATGCAACATCCAGAACTTCGGGCGCTTGCGCCTCATGGGGATGCTCGGCACCGGCGTAAACGCGCAGGTTGGTCATCTGCTTGCGCGCCAGACGGTTGCCCGGCAGCATGCGCTTGACCGCCTGGGTCACGACGCGCTCGGGGTGTGCACCCTCGAGGATCTGCTGCTTGGTGCGCGACTTGATGCCGCCCGGGTGGCCCGTGTGCCAGTAGAAGTTCTCGTCGCGCTTCTTGCCGGTCATCTGGATCTTGTCAGCGTTGATCACGATGACATTGTCGCCCATGTCCATGTTCGGGGTGAACGACGCTTTGTGCTTGCCACGCAGGCGCATGGCGACGATCGAGGCAAGACGGCCCAGAACAACGCCCTCGGCGTCGATCAGGATCCATTTCTTGTCGATGTCTGCAGGTGTTGCAGAAAAGGTTTTCATGGCAGGATAGTCCTGTTTGATGTGAAAGACCGCCCCAAGACAGAGCGGCCCGAATTCGATGCTGCGTATCTAGAGGGGCGGGAATGACACGTCAAGAACACAAAGCTTAATATAATTTAGCATTATCAATGCCTTATGAAATAGGTATTATTTTACCCCATAAAATCAGCCCAATTGGCCGATTGCAAAACAGCCTGCTACACTGGGCGCTATCGCGTGTTTCACAGTTGAGGGAGGCTCCAGTGCAAAACCTAAACCAGTTAATAGCCGATTACGGGTCTGCCTGGCAGGAAAGTGACGCGAACAAGCGGTCCGAACTCTTGAACCGTTGCTTTGCAGCGCAGGGCCGGTATGTGGATCCGACGGCCGCAGTGGCGGGGCGCGAGGATCTGTGCGCACATATCGGTGAGGTATTGGAAGGCTCCCGCGGGCGTGTTGAAATCACCAGCGCTCCGGTGTCTCACCACGATGTGGTGCATTTCACCTGGCATATGGTGCGAGCCGACGGGTCCAAAATGGTGGATGGCCACGATTTTGCTCGGCTCGATGCGGACGGAAAGATCGAATATCTGGCGGGTTTCTTTGGCAGCCCCGAGCCACTGACCTGATGGGTCAGACGCTGATCTGCTCGGGCGGGTTGTCCAGCAAGGTACGCAGGCGCATCATCGCCTCTTCAAATCGACTGAGGGATACGTGCCCGTTCATGGCAATCCGCACGGCATTTGGGGCGCGCCCGTCCCGCAGCGCAAACTCATCTGCGGACCGAAGCTGTATCCCCTCACGTTCCGCCGCACGGCTGAACGCCGCCGACCGCCAGCCGGACGGCAGGTTGAGCCAGACAAACGGCACCTCCGACGCCCAATTCAGGTCGAACCCACCCAGCGCGTTGACCGTGACCCGGACATACTCGCCCATCCGCGAGCGCACATCCTTGGCAATCTGCCGCGTTCGAGGATCGGACAACAGAAGCCGGGTCAGTTCCGCAAGGGGCTGTGCCAGGCCGAAATAGCCGTATTCCGCCGAACGCCGCAGGTCCACGCTGCGCTCTTTGGGCGCAATTGCGAATCCCACCCTTAAGGCCGGTGTCAGGGTTTTAGAAATCGAAGACACATGCCATCCCCGCTCGGGCGCCAATGCGCGATAGCTGGGTTCGCGGGCATCGCCCATCCGGTAACAGTCGTCTTCGACAATCTGCACATCGTAACGACGCGCGATTTCGACAATCTCTTTTCGACGCTCCAGCGGCGTATGGAACCCGGTCGGGTTCTGCACTTCGGGTGAGACACAGACGGCCTGCGCCGGGGTCTGGCGCAGCACATGGTCCATCGCACCCGGATCGATGCCCCACTTGTCCATTTTGATGCCGACGACGTCAGCGCGCATAAGCTCCCCCGCCCGTCGAAAGCCCGCGTAAGACAGGTCCTCGACCAGAACAACCGGCTTGGCACCGTGCAAAATTGTCTGGAATACAAGACACAGGCCATTCTGACCGCCATGTGTCAGGACAACGTCGTCATGGGTGAGCGGACCCAGCGGCAGGTCGGACAGCCAGTCCACAACGGCGCTGCGCATTGGTTTGTACGCGTCCCGGGTCGGGTAATTCATGAACAGGCGGGGGTCTGATTTCGCAACCTTCTGCAGACATTCCCGGATCAGGGCCACCTGCCCCACATCCGGCAACCGAGGGCTGAAGAGGCTGACATGTTTGTCATTCCTTGCTTCGGCCAGATGCAATTGTCTGGACCAGACATCGTCCAGAATCGGGGATTTTGGAGGGGCGACAAATGTACCACGCCCGACCTCGGCTTGTAACAATCCTTCGTCGGTGAGAATCGTATAGGCCCGCGCGACGGTGCCCGGCGTGATTTGTAACCGATAGGCAAGATCCCGCACCGGTGGCAGTTTCACGCCAATCTCCAGTGTTTTGTTTTCAATAGCTTTTCGTATTGTGTCAGCGACCAGCGTGTATTTTGGTCCCTTGGACTTCGGCAGCGTTTCCGGCCAAATTGTATCCATTACAATTCTTCCTTTGCTTTTGACACAATTTCGAATGTATCAAACACATATACCGAACATTTATGCTTTGTGTCAATACAATTTGAAAGGACTACTGAGATGACACGCGCAATGCACAACCCCGCCCTTATGCTGCTGAACGACAGTCCCCGACTGCCGCTGATCGCCGCGCTGGCCGTGCGGTTTGCGGCGGCTGTCACACAATGGGAACGCCGTCGTCGCAGTCGCATCAATCTGGGAAAGCTGGATGACAGACTGCTCGAGGATGTGGGTTTGACCCCGCATCAAGCCCAACGCGAAGTCAAACGTTATTTCTGGCTGAGTTAAGACATCCCCAGTCCCATTTTGGGACCTCTTCCCTGGCCGGGGCTTGTCCCCGGCCTTTTTTCATCCAAAACTGGCTGCTGCGGACCCTTCGGGGGGTATGGAATAGGTCATACTGGCCCGCGCGACCGGATCGTCCGAGCCTTCGGAATACAAAAGCACATCCCCAACAGCCAGAGTTCTGCCGAGTTTCAAAAGTCGGCATTTGGCCAGCATATCGGCCGCACCTTTGGGTTTTCGCAGGAAATCCAGCGAACTGCTGGTTGTGACGGCCAGCGACTGTCGCCCTTTGCGCGCCAGAACCATGGCATAGACGCAGACATCCGCCAGCCCGAACATCGACGGACCGGACACTGTTCCGCCGGGTCTGAGATGACGATCTTCGACGACCAGACGAACGGTTATGGTGTCTTCGGTCAGGTCCTCAACAACAAAATCCTTGTGCACCTGTGGAAATACCTCGGTCAGGTATTGTGACAGTTCGTCCTTGTTCATCGCCAAAGCCATGCTTCCCCTCCTTCACGTCCCGGCCTAGAGTTGGCCCGACAGCCAGCAGGAGGGCAAGATGGCAATTTTGGAACGTAACGACACAGGCGCCGTCGCGCAGCTGAAACTGAATGCGCCGGATCGGCTAAATGCCCTCAGCGACGAGATGCTGGCCGCGTTGCAGACGGAACTGGACGCGCTGCGTGAAGACGACAGGATTCGCGCCGTAACCCTGTCGGGTTCCGGCAAAGCCTTTTGCGCGGGCCACGATCTCAAGCAGATGACGGCGGGACGGCAGTCCGAGGATGGCGGTCAGGCGTATTTTCAGGATCTGTTTGCCCGCTGCGCCAAAATGATGATGTCCATCCAGTCCCTGCCCCAACCCGTCATCGCACAGGTCCACGGTATTGCCACGGCCGCCGGATGCCAGTTGGTTGCCACATGTGATCTGGCAGTGGCCGCCGAAGGCACCCGGTTTGGGGTCAACGGCGTGAATATCGGGCTGTTTTGCTCGACCCCGATGGTCGCGCTCAGCCGGAATATCCCGCGAAAACATGCCTTTGAGATGCTGACGACAGGTGATTTCATTTCAGCAGAGCGGGCCGCCGAACTGGGTCTGGTCAACCGTGTCGTGCCGGAGATGCTGCTGGAGCACGAAACGATCTCGCTGGCGGAACAGCTTGCGACAAAGCTCGGGACCGCGGTCAAGATTGGGAAAAAGGCGTTTTATCAACAGCTTGAGATGCCATTGGGGCAGGCCTATGACTATACGGGCGACGTAATGGCACAGAATATGCTGCATCGGGACACCGAGGAAGGGATTTCCGCCTTTATCGAAAAACGCCCGCCAAATTGGACCCAATAACGCAATTGTCAGCTACGATTTTCGTCACTGTTCGCATTTTTGCACTTTTCAAAAGGGCCACACTGTGGCAATGGTGGGACGAGGCTGAGGTCTCGGATACACTTTTGGGTCGCCGTGGGCGGAAGGTCCCTCCAAGCTGGTCTCTCTCACCGGCGCAGACATTCCCGCAGCGGCGACCCCAAGACTCCCACCCTGAAAAAGCATCGATTCGCCTTGCTCACTTGAGTTGCGTCGGCCTGTGCTCTGCCCTATGTGGCAGCGCATGACACAAGTTTTGCATATCGTCGGCGGCGGCATGGCCGGCTCCGAAGCTGCCTGGCAGGCCGCTGAAATGGGCGTGAATGTCGTGATTCACGAAATGCGACCCAAAATTGGCACATTTGCGCACCAGACCGGCAACCTGGCCGAGATGGTGTGTTCAAATTCCTTCCGGTCCGATGATGATGAACAGAACGCCGTCGGCCTGCTGCATTGGGAGATGCGCGCCGCCAACGGTCTGATCATGACGACGGCAGACGCCCATCGCCTGCCCGCAGGTGGTGCACTGGCCGTCGACCGGGACCCGTTTGCCGAAGACGTCACGTCCAGATTGCGTGCACACCCCCGCGTCACGGTCACGGATGAAGAGGTCACCGCCCTGCCCGATCAAGGTCACTGGATCTTTGCGACGGGCCCCTTGACCTCACCGGCGCTGGGGGATGCGATCCGGGCTGAAACCGGATCGGACGCGCTGGCGTTTTTCGACGCCATCGCACCCATTGTCTACGCAGACAGCATTGACATGGGCCGGGCCTGGATGCAGTCGCGCTATGACAAGGGCGAGACCGAGGAAGAGCGGACCGCCTATCTCAACTGCCCAATGGATCGCGATCAGTATGAGGCGTTCATCGATGCCCTGCTGGCGGCGGACAAGACCGAATTCCACGAAGGCGAAACAGCCGGGTATTTCGACGGTTGCCTGCCGATCGAGGTCATGTCTGAACGCGGCCGTGAAACCCTGCGCCACGGGCCGATGAAGCCGGTCGGGCTGACCAATCCGCACCAGCCGGATATCAAGCCGCACGCAGTGGTCCAGTTGCGCCGCGACAACGCCCTGGGAACGCTGTTCAACATCGTGGGCTTTCAAACCAAGATGAAATACGGCGCACAAACCGAGGTGTTTCGGATGATCCCCGGTCTGGAAAACGCCAGCTTTGCCCGGTTGGGCGGTATCCATCGCAACACGTTTATCAATTCGCCCACTCTGCTGGATGCGCAGATGCGCTTGAAGTCAAAGCCCAATATCCGGTTTGCCGGTCAGATCACCGGTGTCGAAGGCTATGTCGAAAGCGCGGCCATGGGGTTGTTGGCAGGACGTCTGGCGGCAGCCGAGATACTGGGGATTTCGTTGCCCGATGTGCCGCAGGACAGCGCCATGGGCGCCCTGATCCATCACATCACCGGCGGTGCCGAGGCGAAAACCTTTCAGCCGATGAATGTGAATTTTGGCCTGTTCCGCCCTGTGGACGGTCTGAAAGGCGGGCGTCGGGGGCGCAAGGATCGATACAAGGCGTACACAGATCGGGCCAAGGCGGAATGGACCAGCTGGTTGGCGGCAAGCTGACTGGACGCGGCACGCCTCCTCGGCCTACCATGGGATCATGAGCGACAAGTATCTTAAAAGCACCTACGACCTTGAAACGCCTGAGGATACTCAGGACCACTATCAGAAATGGGCGGCCACCTACGAAGACGAGATCGCGGCGCAGGGCTATGCCACACCGGGCCGTGTCGCCAAGGCGCTATGGGCGCAAATGCCGCAAGCTCAAACGCCTGTTCTGGACTATGGCTGCGGCACCGGGCTGTCCGGACGGGCCCTGCATGCCGCTGGGTTCGAGGTGATTGACGGGATGGACCCGACACCCAATATGTTGAAGGTCGCAGCGGCCAAAGGGGTGTACCGCACCCTGTCGGGATTTGACATTGCCGATCCCAATCCGCTGACTCAGGATGCGTATGCGGCGATCACCGCGATCGGGGTGATCGGTATTGGCGCGGCCCCGCCAGAAACCTTTGATCTGTTGATGAAGGCGCTGCCAAAGGGAGGTCTTCTTGCGTTTTCCCTCAACGATCATACGCTTGCAGAGCATAGTTATACTTGTCGTCTGACAGACTGGGTCGATATGGGGGCCGCGCGTCTGCTGTTTCGTGAACATGGTCCGCATCTGCCCGGACTGGACCTCGAGTCCGACGTATATGTCCTAGAAAAGTCGTGACGTTTACCACACGGTTTGCCCCGTCTCCAACCGGGCCGCTGCACCTGGGGCATGCGTTTTCGGCGCTTGTTGCCTATGACATGGCTCAAACGGAAGGCGGTGTGTTTCTGCTGCGGATCGAGGATATCGACCAATCCCGGTCTCGGGCGCATTGGGAATCTCAAATCTACGAGGACCTGACATGGCTTGGTTTGAAATGGCCTGAACCGGTTCTGCGCCAGTCGGAACGCCAGAGTGTCTACGATCAGGCGCTTGATGAGCTGTGGGCGCGTGGGCTGCTCTATCCGTGCACCTGCAACCGCAAGGACATAGCCGCTGCGGCCAGCGCGCCCCAGGAAGGCGTGCCCATGCTTGGGCCTGACGGGATCGTCTACCCCGGAACCTGCCGTATTCGCTGGGAAAACGAGGACCTGAGCCAGCATGTTCGCCCAAGAGACCTGCCGTTGAGGTTGAACATGGCCAAAGCGGCCCACTTGGTTTTTGACCACACCCAATCAACCGGATGCTTCGAAGAGCTGGGCTCCGGCCCCGGCGCTGAGACAGGCCGCATCGCGTTTACGCCGGATGAGTTATGCACCACCATTGGCGATGTTGTGTTGTCGCGCCGCGATATGGGCACCAGCTATCACTTGTCCGTGGTTCTGGACGATGCCGCGCAAGGGATCACCCACGTGGTGCGCGGCGCAGACCTGTTCGAGGCGACGCGCATTCACGTGGTTCTGCAAAACGTGCTGGATCTTCCGACACCGGCATATTTTCATCACCGCCTGATCCGGGACGAAGCGGGCAAACGCCTTGCAAAGCGCGATGACGCCCGGGCGATTGCAAAGTTCCGGGCCGAGGGCGCCACAGCTCAGGATATTCGCAGGATGGTCGGTCTCTGATACGCGCAACTCAGTGCATGGGTGCCATCAGTTCGACTTCTTCCCCATCCCGAACGGCGGTGTAAAAGCAGGATCTGCGGTTCGTGTGACAGGCCGGCCCGGTTTGACGAACCAGAACCAACAGGCAATCCCTGTCGCAATCGACGCGAAAATCGACCAGTTCCTGAACATGGCCCGAAGTTTCGCCCTTGACCCAGAACGCCTGGCGCGAGCGCGACCAGTAGGTCACCCGACCTGTTTCCAGCGTACGCTGCACAGCCTGTGCATTCATCCACGCCATCATCAGGACCTCGCCGGTCTCTTCATCCTGGGCAATGGTCGGGACCAATCCGGCCTCATTGAATTTCAGGGTCGACGGGTCAAACACGACGGGGTCAGACATGACAAAAACCTTTTGCATCCCGGGGGCTGGCCACTATGTATGGGGAACACGCAACGAGGGAAAGCCATGTCCGGCGAGAACGACCTGATAAAGCTCTATTCCGGCCGAATTCTGGAACTGGCAGCCGACATTCCGCATCTGGACCGGCTGAGCAATCCCGATGCCACGGTGAAAAAACGCTCGCCCCTGTGTGGCTCGACCGTGACGGTGGACGTGAAAGTTCACGATGGGCGCGTGTCGGATTTTGGTCAGGATGTCAAAGCCTGTGCATTGGGCCAGGCTTCGGCCTCGGTCGTGGGCTCTGCGGTGATCGGAGCGACACGGGCGCAGGTTGAAACCGCGCGTGATCAACTGGCTGCCATGCTCAAAAAGGATGGCCCTGCCCCGGATGCACCGTTTGACGGACTCGAAGTTCTGATGCCGGCACGGGACTACAAGAACCGCCACGCATCCATCCTGTTGGCGCTGGACGCCACCACCGAAGCGATGGAACAGGCCGAACAGGCCAATTGCGCGTGACCGTGGCGTTTTAGCGCAAACCCGTCTAACCTCAGGCAAAATTCGGGGAAGGATGGGTATGAATAATCTGCTCGAACATTTTGTGACGCTGTGGGTTGTGATCGACCCGATTGGCACAATCCCCGTTTTCATCGCGGTCACCGCAGGCCTTGAGGCCTCGGCCCGGCGAAAGACGGCCCTGCTGGCTTCGCTGATCAGCGCCGGGGTTCTGGTGTTCTTTCTCGTGTTCGGCCAGCTTTTGATCGAGGCCCTGGATATCGGCCTGAACTCGTTTCAGGTGGCCGGCGGTATCATTCTGTTCCTGTTCGCCCTGACGATGATCTTTGGCGAAAGCAAACAAGAGATGGAGCAGCGCCAGGCCGAAGACGACAAGGAAGACAAGATTCACAAACATAACCCGGCGATCTTTCCGCTCGCGGTTCCATCCCTGGCCTCGCCCGGTGCGATGCTGGCCGTCGTGATCCTGACCGACAACCACCGTTACAGCGCTGTGGATCAGGGGATCACGGCCCTGGTCATGCTATCCGTGCTTGTGTTTGCGTTCATCCTGATGTTGCTGGCTGAGCCGATCATCCGTCTGATCGGCCATTCCGGCGCGGCGATCATCAGCCGGGTGATGGGCATGATCCTTGCCTCGGTTGCGGTCAACTCGGTGCTGTCCGCGATGCTGGAAATCATCAAAACCGGGCAACTCTAACAAAAAAGCCGCCGCTCCTTCCGGGCAGAAAGGGCGGCGGCAGGTAATGCGTTTCTCGTGTGGGGTCCGGATATCCGCGCGGGGCCGAGGCATGGCCCCTCAAGGGGTTTGGGACAGGCAGGTCACCCTTGACCGTAATGGGGATGACAAGCGCGGGTCAGTCGGCACGAGAGCGCAGGCAGAAAGGCCTAAAATCCAACCGGAAGATGAAGGGCAACCATCAGCATGACGGCCAGAGACGCCACACCTGCCGCATCCTGCAAAATCGTGGATTGCGAACGGGAAAAGACGGTTTTGATCTGGGCCAGCATGAGTTCCACTCCGGTCAGGTTTAATCCTTTGTTGACCTTTTGTTCTCATATTTCCCCGAGTCGGTAAAGAACTTTTTGAGAACATTTGTGAACTAATTGGCGACTTTTTGGTTAACCCACTGAAATCAAACGGATTGCCTGATCCTGTTTCATCAGCCAGAGTAGAACACGCGCTGCCTGCCCCCGATCCGAGGTCAGTTTCGGGTCTGCAGTCAGCAATGCCCGCGCATCGGATTGGGCCACAGCCATCAGACCGGCCTGCCGTTCCAGATCCGCAATGCGGAACTTTGGCAAACCCGATTGCGCGGTGCCAATCAGATCGCCCGCCCCCCGCATCTCGAGGTCGGTTTCAGATATACGAAACCCGTCCTCGGTTTCCCGCAGAACTTCCAGCCGTTTGCGTCCCCCCTCGCTCAATGGCGGCTGGTACATCAGCAGGCAGGTTGAGTCGGCATCTCCCCGCCCCACTCGCCCACGCAACTGGTGTAGCTGGGCGAGGCCGAAAATCTCGGCGCGTTCAATAACCATGATCGAGGCGTTGGGAACGTCCACGCCGACTTCGATGACGGTGGTCGCGACCAAAACCTTGGTTTGACCGGTCTGAAAAGCGGCCATGGCCGCGTCTTTGTCTGCAGGCGGCATCTGGCCGTGCACAAGGCCAACGATATCGTCCCCAAGTATCGCGCGCAGGCGCTTGAAACGCTCCTCGGCGGCGGTCAGGTCGGACACCTCGGATTCGTCCACCAAGGGGCAGACCCAGTAACATTGCCGACCCTCGTCGATCGCGCCCCTGAGATGGGCGACGACCTCGTCCATGCGTTGCGTGCTGACGATGGCGGTTTTGATCGGCTTGCGTCCGGGCGGTTTTTCATCCAGCACCGACACATCCATGTCCCCATACTGTGCCAGCGCCAGACTGCGCGGGATCGGTGTGGCGGTCATCACCAGAACGTCCGCGCCCTGTCCCTTTTCCGACAACTCCATCCGTTGGCGCACGCCAAACCGGTGCTGTTCGTCGACAATGGCGAGGCGCAAGTTCTGAAACGCGACATCGCTTTGAAACACCGCATGCGTGCCGACCAAAATCTGAATGTCGCCCTGTTTCAACGCAGCCAGTTTGGCCCGCCGTTCCGTGCCCTTGTCGCGTCCGGTGAGGATCTCGAGAACCACACCAGCCTCTTCTGCCAGCGGTCGCAACCCTTCCAGATGTTGCCGTGCCAGAATTTCGGTTGGGGCCATCATGACGCCCTGCCCGCCCGCTTCGACCGCAACCAGCAATGCCATGAACGCAACAAGCGTCTTGCCTGCGCCGACATCGCCCTGAAGCAAACGATTCATGCGCAGGTCCGACGCCATATCTGCCGAAATCTCCTCGATCGCCCGGGTTTGCGCTCCGGTCGGGCGATACGGCAGGTTTCCCAGCACTTTGGATTGTAAGGTACCAGTTCCGATGCTGACGATACCGCGCGATTTACGTTCCCTTTGGCGGGCCAAAGCGAGCGTCAGTTGGTGGGCCAGAAACTCGTCATAGGCCAGACGCGTGCGCGCCGGGGCATGCGGGGCCACATCATCAGCCCCTTTCGGACTATGCGCAGCATGGACAGCCGCGGCCCAGTTCGGCCAGCTCTGCTGAGCAACCTGCGCCGGATCGATCCATTCCGCCAGTTCCGGTGCCCGCGCCAGCGCGCTTCGCGCCGCTTTGAAAGCCGCCTTTTGCGTCAGCCCCTGCGTCAGATGATACACCGGTTCAAAGTCCGGGATCTCGCGGGC
Source organism: Ruegeria sp. AJ12 (assembly GCF_056536245.1). NCBI lineage: Bacteria > Pseudomonadati > Pseudomonadota > Alphaproteobacteria > Rhodobacterales > Roseobacteraceae > Ruegeria > Ruegeria sp. AJ12. Next base: position 2,183,757 of record NZ_JBQFJJ010000001.1, on the reverse strand, counting down.
CTCCTCAACCGGCAGCATGTGATCGGGGTGCACCATCTGCGCCATCCCGTCGAACAACTCCAGTTTGCCCGAGATCACCCGGCGCGATCCCGGTGGCAGCACCTTTTTCAGGTAGTCCCCGCGCGCGTGGAAAAAGACCAGTTGGAAATCCGCCTGACGGTCTTCGACATGTACGCGGTACGCCCCACCCTTGTTGCGCGGTGGGGTGTGGGCACCGACGGTGACCTCGACGGTCAGCGTCGTTGGCAGATCCGCCCCCCGAATCGTGTCACGCCGACGCCGGTCGACAACCGCATATGGCAGGCCGAACAGAACGTCGCGCGGGCTTTCGATCCCGGTTTGGGCCAGCACCTGCGCTGTCTTTGGGCCGACCCCATCCAGGGTTTCGAGACTGGCAAACAGCGGGAAAAGCTGTTCCGGCCGCCCGCTCATGTGCCTTCGATCAGCTGCAGCCAGCCATCCTCATCCAGGGTTTCGACGCCCAGGTCCGCCGCCTTTTTGGCCTTTGATCCCGCGCCCGGCCCGGCCACAAGCAAATCGGTTTTCTTGCTGACCGACCCGGATACCTTGGCGCCCAGAGCTTCGGCCCGCGCCTTGGCCTCGGCGCGGGTCATTTTTTCCAGCGTGCCCGTGAAAACAATGGTCTTTCCAGCGACCGGGCTGTCTGACGCATCCGGTCTTTTCGCCTCCTGGACCTGCAACTGGTCGATCAGCGCGTCGATGCTTGCCCGTTCGGCAGATTGAGCAAAGGCCGACACCAGCGCGCGCGCCATGACCTCTCCGACCCCGTCAATGCCCAGCAAATCCTCCCATTCCGGACCCTGGAACGCACAGGCCGTTGTGATGGCCCGCTCAAACTCGTCCCAGGTGCCATAGTGGGTTGCGATTAGGTTGGAGGCGGCCTCGCCCATATGCCGAATTCCCAGGGCGAACAGCAATCGCCCGAACGGGATTGACCGCTTTTCCTCAATCGCGGCCCAAAGGTTGCCCGCGCTCTGTGCGCCCCAGCCCTTTCGGTTGGCCAGTTTGTTCAGATTGCCCGCGTCGCGATCCTGAAGCGTAAAGATATCAACCGGCGTTTTGATGGGCAGATCGGGGTCGTCGTAAAACATCTCGATCTGTTTTGCGCCCAACCCTTCGATGTCAAAGGCCTTGCGGGACACAAAGTGTTTCAGTTTCTCGACCGCCTGGGCGGGGCAGATCAAGCCGCCCGTGCACCGGCGCACCGCGTCACCCTCTTCGCGGATCGCATCGCTGTCACATTCAGGACATCGGGTTGGAAACACATATGGCGTGGCGTCGTCAGGGCGTTTCGACAGGTCAACATCTGCAATTTTTGGAATCACATCGCCGGCCCGATACACCTGAACCCAGTCGCCGACGCGAATGTCCTTGCCGTCGCGAATGGACCCGCCCTTTGCGTCGCGCCCGACAATGTAATCCTCGTTGTGCAGGGTGGCGTTTGACACCACCACGCCCCCCACGGTCACCGGGTGCAGGCGGGCAACAGGGCTGAGCGCACCAGTGCGACCCACCTGTATGTCGATCCCCTCCAGCCGGGTCCAGGCCAGCTCGGCCGGGAATTTATGCGCAATCGCCCAGCGTGGAGTGGTCGAGCGGAACCCCAGCCGCGACTGCAATGCCAGATCATTCACTTTGTAGACAACGCCATCGATGTCGTACCCAAGGGTCGCACGCTGTGCCTCGATATCCCGGTAGTGGGCAAGCATGTCCTGTATAGTGTCACAGACCCTGGTCAGGTTATTTGTCGAGAACCCAAACCCGGCGAGGCGCTCAAGCGCGCTCATCTGCGTGTCGGCCAGAGGTTCGGAGAGCTCCCCCCAGGCATATGCAAAAAAACGCAGCGGGCGTGATTTGGTGATGCTGGCATCCAGCTGGCGCAAGGACCCCGCAGCGGCGTTCCGGGGATTGGCAAACGGCTTGCCGCCGGTCTCTGCCTGACGCGCGTTCAACGTATCGAAATCGGCATGCGACATGTAGACCTCGCCCCGAACCTCCAGAATGTCCGGGGCGTTGGTGATCTGTTTTGGAATGTCCGAAACGGTGAGTGCATTGGCGGTCACGTTTTCACCGACTTCCCCATCGCCCCGCGTCGCGGCCTGTATCAGGTGCCCCTGCTCGTACCGCAGAGAGAGGGACAGGCCGTCAATCTTGGGCTCTGCCGTAAACGCCAGAGGTTCATCTGTAGCCAGCCCAAGGTATTTTCGGATGGATCGGTCGAAATCCGCCACATCCTCATCATCGAACGCGTTGCCCAGCGACATCATGCGCACCGCATGGGTCACTTTTGCAAACCCGTCTGCGGCTCGGGCACCCACCTGGTCGGATGGGCTGTCAGCGCGTTTGAGATGCGGAAACCGCGCCTCGATACCTGCATTTCGGCGCTTCAGCGCGTCGTAGTCCGCGTCCGAAATCTCGGGTGCGTCTTCGGCGTGATACAGCCTGTTGGCGCGCTGCAACAGGTCAGACAGGCGTGCCAGTTCCTGCCGCGCCTGGTCTTCTGTCAGGTCTTGTATTGAATCGGTTTCGCCCATGGCCTCGCCCAATCACGTCGTCTGGACTTTCAGTGATAGGGCGAGGTCATGGTCAGGTCCAGTCGTGCTGAGCCGTGAGTGAGTGTGCTGCCCTGGACCAACGGCAGCAAGTTTGCGTCAGGCGCCGACAGCCATTCTGGTTTCGTCGACTGAATTTGTCTGAGGATCGCGTAATACATAGCCCCGGCCCCAGACGGTTTCGATGTAATTGTCGCCACCGGTTGCATTGCTGAGCTTTTTACGGAGTTTGCAGATAAACACGTCGATAATTTTCAATTCCGGTTCGTCCATACCGCCATAGAGATGGTTCAGGAACATCTCTTTGGTCAGCGTTGTGCCTTTTCTCAGGCTCAGCAGTTCCAGCATCTGGTATTCCTTGCCGGTCAGGTGCACGGTTTGTCCATCGACCTCAACCGTTTTGGCATCGAGATTCACCGCGACCCGGCCGGTATGGATAATGGACTGAGAATGCCCTTTCGAGCGCCGGATAATGGCGTGAATGCGGGCAACCAGTTCTTCCCGGTGGAACGGCTTGGTCAAATAATCATCCGCGCCGAAGCCGAACCCTTTGATTTTGCTTTCTGTGTCGTCCGCGCCGGACAGGATCAAAATCGGTGTCTCAACGCGTGCAATGCGCAACTGACGCAGAACCTCGTGCCCATTCATATCCGGCAGGTTCAGGTCCAATAAAATCAGATCGTAGTCATAGAGTTTTGCGAGATCGATTCCTTCTTCGCCAAGATCCGTTGCGTAAACATTGAGATTCGCATGCGTCAGCATCAATTCGATGCTTTTAGACGTGGTCGGATCATCCTCGACAAGAAGTATTCGCATTTCACTGCTCCAATTCGGGTCAACTATTCCATTCTGAAATGACCCTGACCAAGAATGGTTAATCTGACGTTACCATTGATTCATTTATTCGCTTTCTACTTTTGGTTGTCTATATTTTTTTAGTGCCGTCACTTTCAATGCGTCCACGCCGTATTCGGCAACCGCCGCGACCCAGGTGTTGAATTCCTCATCGCTGATGCCATAGCGTTTTTTTGCGTCCGACAATGTGATCAGCCCATACAGCACGCCGCGTACGACAACCGCCTTTCGGGACGCGACCCACCGTCGGGTGTCTGCCGGTGGAAGATCGGCGCGGGACAAAACCGTTCCGTCCGGCAAGGTAACGGACCTGGGGCCCTCGACTTTGTGCAAATACATCTTTCTACCCTTTTCCTGCTGCGACAAAGCTGTCATCAGCCTACTTAATTCCCGGTGAAACCGCCTCTTGAGAGTGCTTAGAATTTTCCTATATTCTGCCGGTCTTCTTTAACCCGCACTGGAATCACGAATGGCCCTCGATGCCGAGACACCGCTGAACTCGCTTGGCTTTGCTAAACCTCCCTCGGAAACGCGGGTGGTTGTGGCCATGTCCGGGGGGGTCGACAGTTCCGTGGTCGCGGCGCATCTTGCCGATCAGGGCTATGATGTCGTGGGTGTCACTCTGCAGCTCTATGACCATGGCGCAGCGCTGGCCAAGAAAGGGGCTTGTTGCGCAGGGATCGATATTCATGACGCGCGCCGCGTGGCCGAGGAACGCGGGTTTCCTCATTACGTTCTGGACTACGAGAACATCTTTAAGGATGCAGTGATCGACGAGTTTGCCGACAGCTATCTGGCGGGCGCGACACCGGTGCCCTGCATTCGTTGCAATGAGCGTGTGAAATTCAAGGACCTGTTGGAAACGGCCAAGGACCTCGAAGCCGATTGCATGGCCACCGGTCATTATATCCAGCGCAAGATCGGTACTCATGGTCCCGAGTTGCACAGCGCCGAGGATGCCAATCGGGATCAGTCGTACTTTCTTTTCTCGACGACGCCCGAGCAGTTGTCGTTTTTGCGTTTCCCGCTGGGACATCTGCCGTCAAAAGACGCAACGCGCGAGATGGCGGCGCAGTACGGCCTGTCTGTGGCGGACAAGCCGGACAGTCAGGACATCTGCTTTGTGCCCAACGGCAACTATGCCAGCGTGATCGAGAAACTGCGTCCGGGCGCGGCGGAACCGGGTGAGATTGTTCATGCTGACGGGCGCGTTCTGGCACAGCACGATGGCGTGATCCACTACACGATCGGTCAGCGGCGCGGTCTGGGCATCGGCGGGCTGAGCGAGCCGCTCTATGTGGTCAAGCTGGATGTCGACAAGAAACAGGTCGTCGTCGGGCCCAAGGAGATGCTGGCCACCCGGACCATTCCCGTGCGCGAGATCAACTGGCTGGGGGATGACCCCTTCACCTCGCAATCCGAATGGCACCTGTCGGTGAAAGTCCGCTCGACCCGCCCCCCGCGCGAAGCGATTGTTCGGCCCCTGTCGGACACCACGGCAGAGGTCGAGTTGCTGACGCCCGAGGAAGGGATTTCACCCGGTCAGGCCTGCGTGTTTTATGAAAGCACCGGCAGTCGCATTTTCGGCGGCGGCTGGATCTGGCGCGGTTACTAAACCGCGTCGGTCCAGGAATTGCTGAGAATGTATAGCCCGGCACAGATCATCACATAGGGCACCAACCGTTCCAGCCTGTGCGCCAGCGCCCCGGTCATGAACGGCGCTCTGGATCCCAGCAACGCCACGAACGCCAGCCCGAGCGCGGCGGCCCCGGCCCCGATCAGCCCGGCCATCCGGAACCCGGGGGCCGAGTCGGCCAGCAGCGGCGCAAGAACCGCGAATGTGTCCATCGACAGGCTGACAAACAGCATCGAGATCACGATGGCCGACGCACCGGTTTCAATCCTGGGCTCGGTGTCCACTGCGGTTCCGCGAAGCTGTTTGATCACCCCGAATAGCCCGAGGGACAGAGGGATCAGCCCCAGATACCCGGCCCAGTTGGGAATGACATCGTCAACACCCATGGCGACGAAGTAGGCGGCGGCGATGATCAGGATCTGCGCCAGAAGAAAGCCGAGAACCGACCGTCTTGGGCCTGATACAAGCATCAGGGCCAGCAACGCGGCCAGATTGTCCAGGTTTGTCAAAACCTGCGCCATGAAGGCGGATAACGCAAAGACCGCATAGTCCAGCATCAGTGCTGCATCCGCGCCAGAACCGCCTTGGCGGCCCGCAGGCCCGGAGCCTCCCCACCCCGCCCCAGACGCTCCATTGTCAGGTCCATCGCCTGACGTTGCGCATCCGGGTCGTTTGCCACCTGTTTCAGGGCAGAGGCGATCTTGTCGGGCTGGCAGTCATCCAAAAGGCATTCCGGAACCGCCCGGGTTTCGGACACCAGATTGACCAGCGTCACGGTGTCCAGCTTGACCAGCCGCTCAGCCATTTTCTGGGTCAGCCAATTCAGCTTGTAGGCAATCACCATCGGTGTGCTCTGCGCCGCAAGTTCCAAGGACACGGTTCCCGACGCTGCAAGAGCCAGATCAGCGGCACCAAACGCGGCCCGTTTGTACGCGTTGGCCTGAACCTCCCCGATATGGCGTGGGTCCAAGACCAGCGGGTCACCGGGCCATCCCGGCACGATGGTGTTGATCAGATCGGTCACCGCACCAACGGTGGGAACAACGACACGGACCTCGGGCCGCTCTGCGCAAAACCGGTGCAGCGCTTGGCCAAAACACTCCGACAGACGCTCAATTTCACCGCGGCGCGACCCCGGCAAGGCCAGCAGGATCGGCGCGTCCCCCAGATCGAACATTGTCCGAAACGTCGCGATTTCCTGCGGTGTTGCGACGGGTTCGCTGGCAACCGGATGGCCCACGAAATCACACTCCATCCCGGCGCGTTCCATATAGGGGGGCTCAAACGGCAGCAACGCGAGAACGTGATCGATGACCTTGGCCATCTTATCCGCGCGCCCCGGCCGCCAGGCCCAAACACTGGGGGCGACATAGTGGACGGTGCGAATATCGCTGCCGGCTTTGACCAGTTTGGCAACTCGCAGAGAGAAATCCGGGCTGTCGATGGTGATCAGCACATCCGGTTTGGTGTCGAGGACGGCCTGCGCCGTTTCGGCAATCCGACGTTTGAGATGAAAGAACTTGGGCAATACCTCGACAAGGCCCATGACGCTGAGTTCCGACATCGGAAATCGGCTGACCAGCCCCTGCGCCTGCATCGAAGCGCCGCCAACGCCGTCAAACTCGATCCCCGGAACAAGGGTTTTGAGCCCGTCCATCAGCGCGCCGCCCAGCCGATCCCCCGAGGGTTCCCCGGCGACCAGAAACACGCGCATCAGACGGCCCGCTCGCGCACGTAAAGGAACAGGCCAAGACGGTTGCAGTCCGCGACAACACGGTCGCGCTGCAGAACAATCACGCCATCTTTCTCGATGATTATCCCGGATAATCCGGCGGCCACCGCACCCGTCACCGTGTCGGGTCCAATGGCGGGCAAATCTGCGCGTCGGTCCTGATCGGGTTTTGGCCCTTTAAACAGAATGCCGCCGCCCGCATCGGGGCGCTGCGTGAGCGACTGCAGCATCCACGCGGTCCCAAAGATACCTTCGATGGCCACCGCCTGCCCTTTGGATACGGCGCAGGCCTGGCCAATATCCGCGGCCCCCATCGCGCGCAGAATTCCCACGGCCCGGTCCGCATCCGACAGGTCACTTTGCGATGGCTGCGCTTCGGTCAGACATCCCAATGGCGGCAGCAGACCCGGCGCGATCTCATGCGCAGCCCGCACCTGCAAACCCGCCTCTTCGAAAATCTGGATCACGGCGCGCAGAGCGCCATCATCCCCGGCCTGGATCGCCTTTTGCAGAACCGGGACCAGCGGCAGTGTTGCTGCGTCAATGCGGCTCGGATCAATCGGGGGGCGCTGTATAGCACCCGCCATGCAGATTTCGGTGATGCCGCGCGCGCGAAGATCGGCGACGAAGCTGCCCAGCTGTTCAATTGGAAACACCAGATCCGCTGTCAGGTCATCAGGAAGGAACCCTTCCATTGCACAGATCACCGGGCGCTCGGACAATTCGGTCGCCAATTGGGTCGGCAGTGCGCCGGTTCCTGCGATCAGCGCCAGCATGGTTTACTTCCCCGGTGTCAGGAATGAACGATCACTGTGCCCGGTCACAAAATCAACGATCCGCTGCACGTATTCGCTGTTATTGGATTGACCGACTCTTTCCGCCCGATCCATGAAGGTACCGTCGCCGTCGGACAATTCACGGAAGGCTGCGCGCAGCGCCGAGATATCCTCGCGCGGAACACCCTTGCGTTTCAGGCCGACCAGGTTCAGCCCGTCCAACTCTCCGCGCGGAGCTTGAACGAGGCCATATGGGATCACGTCATTCGGCACCATGGTCAAGGCACCAATGATCGCGCCGCGGCCCACCCGAACAAATTGATGCAGTCCGGAAATACCGCCAATGATGGCGTCGTCTTCGATGATGCAATGCCCGGCCGCGCCAGCGTGGTTGACCATGATCACACGGTCGCCAATCTGAACATCATGCGCCACATGCACCCCGGCCATCAACAAGCAGTCATCACCGATCCGGGTCACGCCGCCGCCGCCATCCGTGCCGGTATTGACGGTCACATGCTCGCGGATGCGATTGCGTTTGCCGATCTCCAGCCGGGTGTTTTCACCGCCAAACTTGAGATCCTGAGGAATCTCACCGATGACCGAGAAATTGAAGATGACGGTGTCCTCGCCAACCGACGTATCCCCGGTCACGACAACATGCGATTTCAGTTCAACCCGGTCCCTCAGCTTGACCTGCGCGCCAATGTAGCAGAACGGCCCTATTGCACAGTCATTGCCGATCTGCGCACCGTCTTCGATGATTGCGCTGGGGTGAATACCGCTCATGTCGTCTTTTCCATCTCCCAGTCGACATAGGCCGAAAACTCGGCTTCGGCGGCCACCTCACCCTCTACGGTCGCACGGCCTCCGAACTTGAAGAGCTTGCCGCCCTTCTTGCCGCGCAGGGTCTCAACATGCATTTCGAGCACATCGCCCGGCACCACCTTGCGGCGGAACTTGCACTTGTCGATGCTCATGAAGTAAATCAGCAGCTCTGTGTCGACGACATCCATGCCAACCCCCAGCATTACACCAGCGGTTTGTGCCATCGCCTCGACAATCGTGACGCCCGGCATGATCGGCGTGCCCGGAAAATGCCCCTGAAAATGCGGCTCGTTCATGGTAACATTCTTGATGCCGACAGCCGATTGGTAACCCGAGATATCGACCACCTTGTCGACCAGCAGGAACGGATAGCGGTGCGGCAATATCCGCTGGATCAGCTGAATGTCGGCGCTTTTTGTATCCGTCGTCATAGTGTCGATGTCCCGTTTTGGATTTCTCATTTTCAGCGTGGTTAGCAACACCGGAACCCGAGGGCAAGCGAAGCTATTCGCCTCGTCCGTCCTGTAACCCGCTGCCATCGCCAATCGCCGCATTGATCCGCGTGATCGCAAGGTCGGTCACGTCCGATGTGTCCGAGCTCAGAAAGACACTCGATCGTTCCAGAATCATCGAGGCGCCTGTTTCCCGCAGCAGATCAATCAGGACCGGGCGCGCCAGTTCGTAGAACGTCTGCCGAGCCTCTTCGCTGCGCCGGGCCAGGGCATCAAGCTTGGCCCGTTGACCTTCGCGATGGGACTGCACCTTTCTGTCAAAGGCTTCGGCCAGCGGGCGAAACTGGTCCGGTTCAAGATCGGCGCGCTTTTCGGTGATGTCTTTTTCTTCTTTGCTGAGTTCAGCGACGATACGCTCGTTTTCCTCAGCCAGCAGAGCGCTTTCACTTTCGATTTCACTCAGGACCCGCTGACCAAAATCAGAGCCGGTAAACAGCCGTTCGCTGGATATCGTTATGACACCTGACTGCGTCACGCCGAGTTGTTGCGCCAGCGCCGGCGATGCGACGATCATGCAAAACAAAAAACACAGGGCCCGGATCGGGCCCTGTCTTCTCGACCGTGAAACACTCAGCATCGTTGGTCAGAACCGCGCCTGAATGGTCAGGTCAAAGTTCTGCTCTTTGTCGAAGTCTTCCTTTTTCAAAGCCTTCGAGAAGTTGAAGCGCAAAGGACCAAAAGGTGTTTCCCACAGCACTGAAAGCCCGACAACGTGACGGATCGATCCATTTGCGCCGACGATGTCCGCACCGGCCGTGTTCACATTATCGATATTGTACAGGTTGCCCACGTCATAGAACAAACCACCCCGCAGTCCCAGTTCCTCGGGCAGGCCCAGCGGGAAGTCGGTTTCAAACCGGGCGACCCAGTAATAGTTGCCGCCGATTGCGTCATCCTGACCGTTGGACAAATCGCGCGGACCAAGGCCGGCGGGCTCAAACCCGCGGAAGGTGTTCGGCCCCAGAACGAAGCGATCCAAGGTTCGGCTGAAATCATTGCCGCTCCAATGCAACGCGCCGAGTTCCAGAGTAGCCCGCAAAATAACCTCTTCATTCCAAACACGAGTTTGTGCAATACCGCGTGCGGTTGTCTTGAAAAATTCGTTGTCGCCACCCAGGCCAGCGGCATCCACCCCGACTTCAAACAACACACCGGCATTAGGATTCAGGCCACCCAAACGGCTGTCATAAATGTAAGACAAACCCAATGTACTGCTGACCCGTTCGCCTTGCGCGATTTCCGAAGCGATAACGGCGCCGTTCACTTCGTTGTCCTGTTGTTTCATCTCGCTGCGGTTCCAGCCGTACCGCAGTCGGACTGACGACAATTCGCCAATTGCGTAGGTTAACTGAGGATTGAAGAAGATGCTCTCGGTGTCATAGCTCGCAAAGCTTGAGTTCGTGTTTGCCAAGCCAAGTCCAAGATCAAATCTCAACTTTCGTCCCAGCAGATAGGGTTCAGTGAAATTGATCGTGTACTGCTCGGAGTCCTGAGATGTGTTCAGTGTAACACCTAGATTCTGTCCGCGTCCAAGGAAGTTGGACTCGTTCAAACCAATTGCGATCCCAAAACCATCGGATACCGAGTAGCTACCGCCAAGACTCAGGGAGCCCGTTGGCTGTTCTTCGACATCCACATCCAGAATAACCTGACTGGGTGAAGATCCTTCTCGGGGTTCAACGTCTGCAGTAGCAAAAAATCCAAGAGCGTTGATGCGTTCAGCGGCCTGACGGATTTCGCGCGGGTTGAACGGGTCCCCCTCCACAGTATCGAACTGGCGGCGGATCACGCGATCAAGCGTGGTTGTGTTGCCCTCAATGTCGATACGTTCCACGAAAATTCGTGGACCTTTTGTCAGAACAAACTCAATATCCAGCGTCAAATTGCGGGGATTTCGGGTCACGCGGGGCTCTACCCGCAGGAAGTCCACACCCTGTTTCAAACCCAGCCGTTCCTGACGGGCGATGGAGTTTTCAATCAATGTGGGAGAGTATGTGACGCCCGGTTTGATCTTGAGCGCTTGCTGGTAGGGTGCGGCATCCACACCCGGGATCTCGCTGACGGTGGTGATATTGCCAAAAGAATATTTTTGCCCTTCCGTGACATTCATCACCAGAAAGAAGGCATCCCGTTCGCGGGTGAATTCCACATTTGCACTGTTGACGCGGAAATCGATGTATCCGCGGGACAGGTAGAAATCGCGAATGACCTGTTTGTCGAATTCAATCCGGTCTCCGATAAATGTATCGTTGCGAAAGAATGTGCGCAGAAACGTGGCCTGCTTGGTCTCCAGGACGCGACGCAGGCGCCGGTCGGAATACGCCCGGTTGCCGACGAAACTGACCCGCTCAACCTCGATGGTTGTGCCTTCGGCCACTTCGAAGACCAGATCGACACGGTTCTCGCTGCGGCGGATAATGCGCGGGATTACGGTGGCCGACACGCGGCCCTGTGCCGAATACACTTCGGCGATCAGATCTGCGTCCGCTTCGGCCACCTGCGGTGTGAAGACGCGCCGGGGCTGGGACTGGATCACTTCGATCAGTACATCATCTTTGACGCGGCGATTGCCTTCGATGCTGATCTGATTGATCGTCGGGTATTCCTGAACCTCGATAACCAGCGTGGTTCCACGCGGTGTGAGTTCGACTGTCTCAAAAACACCACTGTCAAGCAAACGCTGGTAGGCGTCATTCAATTGCCCGGCGGTAACGGTCTGTCCCGGCTCGATCCCCGTGCGCGCGATAATGGTTCCGGTTTCGATGCGCCGGTTGCCGTCGACCTCAAACGAATTGATGGTGAAGTTCTGCGCCTGTGCCGCATGTGGTAATGCCACTAAGCTCGCGGCAGCAAAAAGGAAAAGAAAAGTCAGCGTCCGCCACAAAATCTTGTTTGTCGACTTTTGCCCCCCGCAGGATGTGCCCGCGCCTCGCCGGTCAGTCATTTTGTTCTCTACCTAGAATTTAGAACTTTTATGCTGAGTAGCGGGAATGGATGGGCTTGTCAAAAGGCCAAAAGGCACACCCAATGAATGGGCTGCGCTTGGACCCTCAAAGTACAGATTTTAGAATCAGAAGCCGGCCAGATAGGCGCCAATGCCAAGTGCCAGGGCGGTGACGGCAAAGCTCAAAAGCACATCCCAGTTCAGCATCAGCAGGCAGCTGAAGCCACCGTATGATTTCTGAAGCGCTTTGGTCATGGTTTGCCCCTGGAAACTACGTCAACAACATAGCTCCGGAATGCGGCGATATTGCGGCTTTAATGTGGGCGGGTTGCCATAGTCAGCAGAACAGATCGTTGGTGACCGAAAACAGCATCAGCCCCAGTATCAGGGTGATTCCCGCCCCCATGAGAACCCGCAATGCCATGTCGCTGGGCGGCTTCCCGGCGATCGCTTCATAGGCATAAAACACAAGATGACCGCCGTCCAACGCCGGAATGGGAAACAGGTTCAGCAGGCCAATCGCCGTAGACAGAACGGCAATGAAAAAGATGAAGTTCTGGGCACCCTGGCTGGCCATGGCACCCGACGTTTCAGCAATGCCGATTGGTCCAGAGATGTTGCAGGTGCTGATCGCCCCTGTCACCATATGCCAGAGCCCCGAAAGCGATCCTTCGATGATGCGCATCGTCTGCTGAACGCCGCCCGACAACGAGTCCAAAACCCCGGCCGGCTCAGTCGCAGGGTCCAGCATCATTCCGCCGACAATGCCTATCCGCCAATGCGTTACAAATCCGCCATCCGGTTGCGGCTCATCCGTGCGGCGTGGGGCCAGCGCGAATTCCAGATCCGCACCATCGCGCCATACGTTCAGCAGAAGGACACGGCCATCAGACCCTTCGACGAACTCCTTGAGCTGTTCAAACGCGAAAATGGGCTCACCGTTTACCGCAGTGATCACATCGCCCGAGGCCAGTTGAATATCCATTGCAGCGCTGCGCGGAGCAACCTGCTGAATCAATGGCGGAAACAGCCAGGGTGCAGCAACATCCAGGGTGACACCGTCGCGGATCACCGTGTAGTCCAGAACGGGTTCGACCGGCAGAGCGTCGGTGAAATCGCTCCACGCGCCTTCCTGGTCGAAATCGGGCGTCGGTATCCCGGCTATGGCCACGATCTCGTCACCGTCCTGCAACTCCTGCACCGTGCCCGGCAATGGATGCAGCTCGCCAACGGTCAGCGGTTCCCGTGACACGCCTTGCGACCAGAAGATCAGGCCAAAGACAAGGATGGACATGGCAAAATTGAATGCGGGGCCTGCGGCAACGGTGGCCGTCCGTGCCCACAGTGGCGCTCCGTGCATGGTTCGGCGCAACTCCTCGGGGCTTTGTCCGACGATCTCGGCCATCGCATCTTGGTCTTTCCCGGATGCGGCGTTGGCATCACCAAGGAACTTCACGTAGCCGCCAAAGGGCAAAAGCGCGATCTGCCACTTGGTTCCGCGTTTATCCGTTCGACTCCACAGCACCGGGCCAAACCCGATCGAGAAAACCTCGGCATGAATGCCGGACCAGCGACCGACGATGTAATGGCCGTACTCGTGCACCGCCACAATGACGGAGAGTGCAATCACAAAGGCCACAATCGTGTAAAGCAAGTTGCCGAATTGTGGAATGAGAGAAAGTAAATCCAAGTGTCTATCCTGCTCGTTCAACCACGGCTTCATCTACCCACTTACGTGCCAGATGGTCCGTTTGCTGCACGTTATCAAGTGTCAAAGGGGCGTCAATAAGGCCTTCCGCGGCGTCGAACCGGTCGAGAACCGCAGCCACACTGTCGGCCATGTTCAGAAATCCGATCCGACGTTCTATGAAATGATCCAGCGCGCGCTCCTTGGCCGCGTTGAAGACCGCCCCCGCCAGTCCTCCGCGCCCCATGACCTCACGGGCCAGTTTCAGGGCCGGATAGCGCGCTTCATCCGGCGTGTGGAAATGCAATCGACCGAGTTCTGCAAGGTCCAGTCGCGGCACCGGCAGGTCGCGTCGTTCGGGCCAATGCAGGGCGTACCCAATGGCATGACGCATATCCGGGACACCCATGTGGGCCATCACCGCGCCGTCCAGAAACCCCACCATGGCGTGCACAATGGATTCCGGGTGAACCAACACTTCGATCCGATCCGGATGGATGCCAAAGTATTCCTTGGTTTCAATCACTTCCAACGCCTTGTTGAACATTGATGCGCTGTCGATGGTTATGCGCTGACCCATGTTCCAGTTGGGATGGCTTGAGGCTTGCTCGACGGTGGCGGTGCCCAGATCCTCAAGCGGCCAATCGCGGAACGCGCCGCCACTTGCGGTGATAATCACACGCTCAACCGCGCGCATATCTTCGCCCACCAGTGCCTGAAACACCGCCGAGTGCTCACTGTCGACGGGCAAAAGCTGTGCGCCATGGGTGCACGCCGTGTCCAGAACCAAAGCGCCAGCGCAGACCAGCGTCTCTTTGTTCGCCAGCGCCAGTGTGGCCCCTTGCTTTAGCGCTTCGATCCCCGGCGCCAGCCCGGCAGCGCCAACAATCGCAGACATGACCCAATCCGCCGGACGGGCCGCGGCCTCGATCAAAGCCGTGTGACCTGCAGCGGCCTCAACGCCGCTGCCGGCAAGCGCATCACGCAGTTCGGGCAACCGGTCCGCATGGGCCGTGACCGCCAGATCGGCCTGCAGACGTCTGGCATCTTCGGCGAGCTTGCCGATATTGGTGCCACCAGTCAGGGCCACGACATCATAATCTGCCGGGTTCCGGGCAATCAGGTCGATGGTGTTCTGCCCGATCGAACCGGTTGCCCCGAATATCGATACTTTACGCATCACATCGCCCCGGGCGCATAGAACAGCCCCGCGATTAGGACGAACAGGGCGGCGCCCATCATGCCGTCAAAGCGGTCCAGAAAACCGCCATGTCCCGGGATCAGGTTGGAACTGTCCTTGACCCCGAACTTCCGTTTGACGGCGCTTTCCACGATATCACCGGCCTGACTGGCCATCGAGGCCAGAACCGAGATCAGCACGAACGCCGCGCCAAAACCGCCGTGAACAGCGAATACAAGTCCGACACCAGCGGCGGCCACCCATCCCCCCGCCGTGCCCGACCATGTTTTCTTGGGGCTGACCTTGGGCCAGAACTTAGGGCCGCCAAAGGTCTTGCCCACAAAATACCCCGCCACATCGGTGGCCACCACCACCGTGATCAGCCAGACCATCCAGCCGAATCCCATATTCTCGCGGATCGAGATGAAACCCAGACCTGCGGCCGCAATCCAGAGGGCGAACAGGGTATAAAGCCCGCGCGCGCGACTGACCTGCCCTGCCCCGACCAGCGCTGGTGCAAGCAAAACCGGCACGGTGTACAGGGGTGGCAGATGATAACTCAGGATGACGGCCACGCCGGTCAGAAGGCCAAGCTGAATGGCGACACCGGGCCGGTCAGGGTCGATCATGCGCACCAGTTCCCAGGCCATCAGGCCACAGGCGGCAGCGATGAAGATTTCGAACCAGATACCGCCCAGCCAGACCTCGACCGAGCCAATTGCAACCAGAACCACAGCAGACAGAACCCGCGTGGTCAGATCAGACCATCGGCCGTCGCTCATGCCGGAACCGCTCCGAACCGCCGATCGCGAGAGCCGAAACTGTGGCACAGTTTTTCCAACTCGGCCGCCGTAAAATCAGGCCACAGCGTGTCAATAAACTCGTATTCCGAATAGGCCGATTGCCACAGCAGAAAGTTTGAAATCCGTGCCTCGCCGCTGGTGCGAATGACGAGGTCCGGATCCGGCAAGACGCGTGTGTCCAGGTATTTGGGCAGGGTTTCTTCGTCTACATCTTCCGGGCGCAAACGCCCCTCGGCCACGTCGCGGGCCAGTCTCTTGGTGGCCCGCGCCACTTCGTCTCGGCCGCCATAGTTCAACGCAACGGTCAGGTGGACAAGATCGTTGCCTTTTGTGGCCTCTTCCAGCGTGTCCATCAGGTCGGTCAGCTTAGCATCCAAGCGGACCCGATCCCCGATAAACCGCACCCGGATGCCGTTTTCAGCCAGTGTCTTGGTTTCTTTCAGGATGTAGCGGCGGAACAGGCTCATCAAACCGGCCACCTCGACCTGAGTGCGTTTCCAGTTCTCGGTCGAAAACGCAAACACGGTCAGGTACTTGATGCCCAGCCCCGGACAAGCCTCGACCACCTCGCGGACGCGGCGCGCACCGGCATGATGGCCGAACAGCCTGGGCCGTCCACGCGCCTGTGCCCAGCGGCCGTTCCCGTCCATGATGATGGCGACGTGACGCGGGCCGGCACCCGGTGCGGTTTGGGGATCATCGGGCATGCTGACGGCTCAGACCTGCATGATTTCGGCCTGCTTGGTCTCAAGCGCGGCGTCAACGGATTTGATCATCTCATCCGTCAGTTCCTGGACTTCGCTTTCCCAGAAATGCTGATCGTCTTCGGACAGGCCGTCGGCCTTGGCCTTCTTGATCTGGTCCATGCCATCGCGGCGCACGTTGCGGATCGAAACGCGGGCGCTTTCGGCATATTGCCCGGCGACCTTGCCCAGCTCGCGGCGGCGTTCTTCGTTCAACTCAGGGATCGGCAGCATGATGATCGTGCCGTTCAGTTGCGGGTTGATGCCCAATCCGCTTTCCCGGATCGCCTTTTCAACCTTTCCAACCAACCCCTTGTCCCAGACATTGACGGTTACCATCCGGGGTTCGGGCACGTTGACTGTGCCGACCTGATTGATCGGGGTCATTGCGCCATAGGCATCGACCATCACAGGCTCGAGCATCGAGGCCGAGGCACGTCCGGTCCGCAGGGAGGCAAATTCGGTTCTGAGGTTGGCCATCGCGCCGTCCATGCGGCGTTTCAGATCATCGGTGTCGAGTTCGAAATCGTCAGACATGCTGCTCACTCCCCGTATTCAAGTGATGTTTGGATGGGTCATAAGCCATCACAAATGGGATGTATAGCAATCTTGGTCAGGAATTGTGGCAATGGCCACGGTTGTTTCGGCCATTTCGCGCCATCCGGAAAACGTGTGGGCCGACCGCTGCAGTGCATCGGTCGGCCCCTGTCAATCCAGCCTTGCGTCAGGCGTTTACATCGACAACGACCCGGCCTTTGACGTGACCTTGCAGGATATCGGCGCCCAGTTGCGGCAGATCGGACAAGGTGGCGGGTTGAATCATGGCTTCAAGCTTGTCCATGGGCAGATCGGTGGCGATCCGCTGCCATGCGCGGACGCGGTTGTCATAGGGTTGCATGACGCTGTCGATCCCCAACAGGTTCACACCCCGCAGAAGGAATGGAATCACGGTTGCGGGCAGTGCCGCTCCGCCGGCCAGACCAACCGCAGCAACCGAACAGCCGTATTTCATCTGTCCCAAAACACGGGCCAGCATTGCGCCACCGACCGCATCGACGCAGCCGGCCCAGCTTTCGCTTTCCAGCGGGCGCTTTGTCGTCTCGTTCAGGTCTTCGCGCGGAACGATTGTGGTCGCACCCAGAGACTTGAGGTAATCGCCGGTTTCCGGACGCCCGGTGACGGCGGCCACCTCATACCCCAGATGGCCCAGAATCGCTGTGGCAACCGATCCCACACCACCCGCAGCGCCGGTGACCAGCACCGGACCATGATCCGGCGTCAGACCGTGATCCTCAAGCGCCATGACAGCCAGCATTGCTGTGAACCCGGCGGTGCCGACGGCCATGGCCTGACGTGCATCCAGCCCATCGGGCAATGGGACCAGCCAGTCCGCCAGCGCATTGGCCTTTTGCGAATAGCCCCCCCAATGGGCCTCGCCCACGCGCCAGCCGGTCAGAACAACCTTGTCACCGGGTTTGTATCGATCGTCCGAGGACGCCTCGACCGTGCCGGCATAGTCGATACCCGGCACATGGGGGTAAGAGCGCACCAACCCGCCACCTTTGGGCGACAGGCACAGGCCATCCTTGTAGTTCACCGTGGAATATTCGACCGCCACGGTCACGTCACCATTCGGCAGGGCGTCCGGCGATAGTTGCTGCACCGAGGCGCTCGCCAGACCGCTCTCTTCGTCTTTTTCCATCACCAATGCGTTGAACATATGCACATTCCTTTCGTTCCGAGGCGACCAGTTCAGATACGTGCCTGGCCAAAAACTGACGGCTGCGGGGCCACCCTGCTGCCTGTTAAATCCAAAACTGCTTCTGCACTGTCGCAGAGCGCATGCCATCCGGCGCTTCAACCTCCAGTGCCGTGCCCGGATCCCAATGGCTCAGGCGCAACATGCCGATCGAGACATTGGTCCCAAAGTCCGGCGACCAGGTCGCCGAGGTCACCTGCCCCACGCGCTTGCCGTCAGCGTATACGGGCCAGGGCTGTTCACAAGGTGGCACCGGGTCGCCCTGGATGGAAATCGGGCGGATCTGCTGGACCGGACCTTCCTTGGCAACCCGCAGCAACGCGTCCCGACCGACGCAACCGATGGCCGTGTGCGTGTTGCAGAATTTGCCCAAACCGCATTCATGCGGCGTGTTGTCGTCTGTCATGTCATTGCCATAGGACAACAGCCCCCCCTCGATCCGCTCGATCAGGTTCGGACATCCCGCGCGCAGCTGCAGATCCGCGCCTGCTGCGAACAGGGCATTCCACAACGGCATTCCGATATCGCTGCCTTCGACATAGATTTCAAACCCGCCCTGTTTGGAGTACCCCGACCGGGCAACCGCCAGATCACGCCCTTCAAATTCGAACATGTCGAACTTGAAGAAACGGATATCCCGCACCCGATCCCCGAATACGCGCGACATCAGCTCGTCAGCCTTGGGCCCCTGTATCGCAAGCGGTGAGACATCCGGTTCATCGACCAGAACATCCAGGCGATAGCCATTGGCCAACCCCTTGACCCACAGCAACAGATCACTGTCAGCGATCGAGACCCACCAGCGGTCTTCGGACAGTTTTACTGCCACCGGGTCGTTCAGCATGCCGCCGGTTTCATCGACAATCGGCACATAGTAGCACTGGCCGGGCAACATGCCCCGCAGGTCGCGCGGTGTCAGCATCTGCATCAGGCGTGCCGCATCCGGACCACGCAGTTCGACCTGCCGCTCGCAAGACACGTCCCAGACCTGAACGTGGGTTTTCAGATGCCGGTAGTCCGCTTCGACATTTTCGAACACCGTGGGCAAGAGCATGCGGTTATAGACCGTATATGCCTTAACCCCTGCGGCCTCGACCCCGTCGGAAAATGGGGTGCGTCGCAGGCGGCGCGACAAGGAAATCTGCGGCATTCAATTCCCCCTTGGCATAAAGACAAGATCGCTGACCGGGGCTTGCGATCCGGTCTCTGTCAGCATCTTGTGCAACTGTCCCCGGTGGTGGGTCTGGTGGTTGAAAAAATGCATCACGCATTGCGCGTAAGGCAATGTAATATCGGATTCTTTCGCGGCAGAATACCATGTGAACGGGCCGGTCAGAGGGGCATCGCCAAGTGTATCGGCCCAGGTGTCTATCCGGGTGTCAACCGTCTCACGCAGCGGTAACCACGCGGAAAGATCGACGCAAAGGTAAACACTCTCGTGAATGCCACCCCCAGGCCGGTGCGTATTGCTTTCCGGTCCCGGCCCCTTGTCAAAGCGCGACATCCAAATCCAGTCACCCCACAGCAGATGGTTTGCCGTGCCGAGAATTGATCCAAAGAAAGCACCCCGTTCGCGGGTCAGTTCTTCGGTGGTTAATGCTTGAAGAAATTCTGACAACTGACTGTTTTGCCAGCGGTTGTAACGTGCCATTTCGCGGGCATAGGCGCCGGTGATCATCACTTTGGCCCGTGCCAGTTGATGGGGCAGATTTCAGCGGACTTGCCACCGAAATCCCAGACCCGGCCATAGTCGCGCACCCTGGACTTGGTGCCGCGTGCCACGATGATGTCGGGACCCATCCAGTATTTCGAGTTGGACACCATCACCGGGTGTTCCGGGTCCTTGCCCGCCAGCATTTCGATCTCACCTTGAATCTTGCGCCCGATCATGATGCGGCGCTTGGTGCCGTCGCGCTCGATCTCGACAGGTGCGCGTTCGGCTCCGATGATGTCGCTGACCAGCATGGTGAACAGGCCCGTAGTTCCCCCGGCCTGACCGCTGAAGATCTGCAGCAGACCGTTATAGGCCTTTCCGCTGGCCCGTTCATCGACATAGGCCGCGACTTTCCACTGCCCCTCGCCCATGCGCCCGGGAATGTCGACCAGCAGGCCGACGTTCAGACCCGACAGATCCTCGCCTTCGAAATGGCCTTGGTCGATGATCACGCCCATCCAGGCATGGCAATGCCCCTCGGTCGGCGGATGCGCACCCAAGGACACCACGCAGGGACAGAACACATCGCAGGAACAGTTCAGGATCAACTCGCCCTTGATGGACCATTCCGTCGGGCTCATCTCACGCCGTTTGGGGTTGGGCATGCGGCTGTCGATCCGCTGGCTGACGGGCAACCTGTCGGCTTCTGGTTTTCTGTTCTTGGCCATAGGCTTATCCTCCGAATGCAATAGGATAGATCAGCAGGGCGACGCCGCCCGCAATCAACACGAAACCCATCGGTCGGGTCACAACATGACCGACCTGGGGAAGCTTTTCCAATACCATGAAAAGGGTTGCGAGACCCATCCACAGCAGGCTCATGACGCCGCCGACAAAACCAAGCGCCATGAAGCCCCAGCAACAGCCAACGCAAAATGCACCCAGCCCAAGACCCATGCGCACACCACCACCGAATCCGGTTCTCCAGTGACCGAGGAAATACGTCATCGGG
This sequence comes from Ruegeria sp. AJ12, assembly GCF_056536245.1. NCBI lineage: Bacteria > Pseudomonadati > Pseudomonadota > Alphaproteobacteria > Rhodobacterales > Roseobacteraceae > Ruegeria > Ruegeria sp. AJ12. The sequence goes on along the minus strand of NZ_JBQFJJ010000001.1, from coordinate 2,163,063 downwards.
GCATGGCAGACGCCATGACAAACCTCTTTCACGCGGGTGAACTGGAAAGCACCCACAACAATCAGCAGACCGCCTGCAACCAGCGAAGACTTTGCAATGCCGAGCATGTCCACAACCCCACCGAACAACAACGCCAGTTGGACGCCGGTGATCAGCGCGGCAAATCCGACCCAGACGATGAAGTATCCGGTTAGAGCGCCCAGCCACCCCACCCGCGTGCCATCGGCGCTGCGGATCAGATCGTCGTAGCTGCGCAAAGTCGGCACCAGTGTCGGCAACATCATGGCCGCCATCATGATGGCCCACATCCAGAACAGCGGGCCAAACTCGGCCATCGGCATGTACATGTCCATGCGGGGATCCATCGCCGCCATCGCCTGTCCCATCGGGCCTGGCCGACCGATCCAGTCGAGGTCCATGTCGCGGCTCATCGAGAACATGAGCCACCATGCCCACAGGATCAGGACATAAAAGCCCAGCCATAAACCGCTGCGTAGAATGGCGCGACTCACGTGATCCTCCCGACTCATCTCTTGCTTTTCAAATGTCAGACTTTTAAATGTCAGACAAATAAAATCGTAATCGAAGGCCTCCGGCAGATGAAGATAGACCCGCAGAAGCCTGCTGACCTCTCTGCACAAATTGCGCAGGCCATTCGGGACGCGATCGTTTCGGGCGAGTTGATCGTGGATGCGCGCCTGCCGTCCGAGGCGGAACTGTCCGATCAATTTCAGGTGTCCCGCCCCACCGTGCGGGAAGCACTCAAGCGTCTGGCGGCGCAGTCCCTGATCCGCACACAGCGCGGTGCTTCGGGAGGCGCATTTGTCAATCGGCTGAACTTTGAAGACGCGTATTCTCAGCAGATCACCACCTCGACGTTGCTGTTGTCGATGAACGCGGTCAGTTTCGACACCGCATGCGAGGCGCGCTATGCGCTGGAACGCGCCTGCGCGCCGTTGTCGGCCGAGCGGCGGACGGCGGACCAACTGGCCACGATGCGGGCCGAAATCTTTCGTCAGGCGCAGCCCGGGCTGACGGATGAGGCGTTCTGCGCCTCGGACGTGGCGTTTCACCGCGCGCTGGTCGACGGCGCCGGCAACCCGGTTCTGTCCTACCAACTGGCCGGCGCGGTCGAGGCCATGCAACCGCTGATGAATATGATTACCTTCACCGCACGCTCGCGCGAGGAAATCATCGCCCTTCACACCACGATCGCCGACGCGTTGGAGGCCCGCGACGCTCAAACCGTGGATGACACACTGGCGGCACTGGAAACCTATACAAGGCAACTTGCCCACGACGTGGCGCAGCGACGGCGCAAACCCGCGTAGGTGCCGAGCCCCGAGATCTTGACGCAGACCAACAGGCAAAAGGAAGCAAGAGCAGGCAGCATGACATCCGGCATCAAGATCGGAACTCTCACTATAGTTTGAATATCAAATACTTACGGGAGGACGTTATGAACCAAAGACCGGACCCTACCTTTTATCCATCGGCCAAGCTGGCGATGGAGGGCCCGACTGAGACGCTTGCTTTCACGCTGATGCTCAGTCCTGACTTTTCGCAACCTGACGGGCTGGCGGTTGTGAATGTCGATCCGACGTCGGATGATTTCGGCAAGATCGTGCATCAGGTGATCATGCCCGAAAAAGGCGATGAGTTTCACCATTTCGGATGGAATGCCTGTTCCTCGTCTCTGTCCCCGCTCAGCGGACATGCGTTTCTGGAGCGCCGGTATCTGATCGTCCCCGGCATACGGTCCAGCCGGATTTACATCATTGACGTCAAGAGCCCGCTGGAGGCGAAGATCCACAAGATCATCGAACCCGAAGAAGTCTTTGCAAAGACAGGATATTCCCGCCCGCACACTATCCATTGCGGACCCGAAGGGATCTATGTCAGCACCCTTGGCGGCGGTGGCGAGGACGGCACCGACGGGCCTCCGGGTATCTTCATCATGGATTGCGAGAGCTTTGAAATCATCGGTCGCTATGAGATCGAACGCGGGGTGCAGGACAAGCATTATGATTTCTGGTGGAACTTGCCCCGCGACTACATGGTCAGCTCGGAATGGGGTCTTCCGCCTCAGTTCGAGAATGGGATCGTGGCCGAAGACTTGCTGTCCAACAAATACGGGCACAGCATCCATTTCTGGAACCTGCGCAGCCGCACCAATATCCAGACCATCGACCTTGGGGAAAACCACCAGATGGCCTTGGAGATCCGGCCCGCGCATGATCCGGTCAAGCAATACGGGTTCTGCGGCGTGGTTGTCGACACGACCAACCTGCAGGGCGCGATCTTCACCTGGTGGCGCAATGATGACGGCACGTTCGAGGCCAAGAAGACGATCACAATCGACCCGCAACCTGCCGATCCGGATGACCTGCCAGAGCTGCTGAAAGGGTTCTCTGCGGTGCCTCCCCTGGTCACCGACATCGACCTCAGCCTCGATGACAAGTACCTTTATGTCGCGTGCTGGGGCACCGGTGAGATGCATCAATATGATGTCTCGGACCCGATGAACCCGACTCTTGCGGGCAAGGTCGAGATCGGCGGCATCGTCAAGAAAACCAAGCATCCGAATGGTCAGGATTTTGGCTACGGCCCGCAGATGGTCGAGATCAGCCGCGATGGCAAACGGGTCTACTGGACCAACTCGCTGTATTCCACGTGGGATGATCAGTTTTATCCCGGCGAGCGTGGCGCAGCCATGGTCAAGGCGGATGTGGGCGAGAACGGTGGGCTGACACTGGACCCGAAGTTCTGGGTCGATTTCCCGGACGGGTACCGCGCGCACCAGATCCGTCTGGAAGGCGGCGATTGCTCGACGGACAGCTTCTGCTACCCGTCCGTCTGATTTGGAATGGCTGATGACATCGACGGCCGGCCTCTGGCTGGCCGTTGTGCTCAGCGGAGCTTATCACGGGTTAAACCCCGGAATGGGCTGGCCGCTGGCGGTGTCGTCAGCGCTGATGGAGCAACGGCAGTCCGCCCTGTGGCGGGCGCTGGCCGCCCTGGCAGGCGGGCATTTTGTGGCAATGCTGGGTGTGTTGCTACCCTTTGCATTGATGACGGTACTGGTGGATTACCAACAGGAAATCCGCATCGGCGCCGCCCTCATCGTCATTGCCATGGGCCTCTACATCGCCATCACGCGCCGCCATCCGCGTATGCTGTCCCGCATCCCGCCCAGCAAACTGGCCCTGTGGTCATTTCTCGTTGCGTTGGCGCATGGTGCCGCCCTGATGTTGGTGCCGATCTATCTGGGTCTGTGCGGGCTGGATGAACTGGACACCGGGCACCGCGCCGTGTCGGAGATCATGACCACCAATGGCCTGCTGGTTCTGGCGGTCGCGGCCATCCACACGGCGGCGATGGTCCTGGGCGGTGGCGTTCTGGCCTATGCCGTCTACCGCTGGCTTGGTCTGCAATTCCTGTCGCGCAGCTGGTTCAATCTGGAGCTGGTTTGGGCACTGAGCCTGATCCTTGTCGGCGTATTGGGCTTGTGGTCGGCGATTTAGGTGCTTTTCTTTATTCGTCAGTGGATTACGTTCACAGTCGAACCGGAGGAGGCGAGGATAGAATGGTTACAGCCCTCAATGTGATTGCGGCACTTCTGACGATAGGCTTCGGGATGTTCGGCTTTCTGGCACCGGCCTACACCGCCTCGGCGCTGGACCTTGCCCCGACAAACAGCACCATGGGGCTGAGTGAAATGCGCGCCTCGGTCGGTGGCCTGTTCGTTGTCACCGGCGTCGCGGTTCTGTGGCTCAATGCCCCGATGGCCTATACCATGCTTGGGGTCGTCTACGCCGGGGCAGCCCTGGGCCGGTTTGTCTCGGTCGCTCTGGACAACCCGCCACTGGTCAAAGCGCTGACCTTTGGTGGAATCGAACTTGTTCTGGCCGTCTGGCTGATTGCGGCAAACATCAACAGAACCACCTAAAGTACTGGTATTCAACACACTGACTGGCATCAATCCGGGTTTGCATCCGGCCATCACCTCACCTATATAAGTCTTGTCCTTCGGGACTATGGACATAAACGCGCTCGTAATAAGCGGATCGGACCCGGGGGCGGTACCCGGCGGCTCCACCATATACCTTCTGGAGGTATCCTTCATTTGAGGATCTCGTCAGAATCGGGGGGCCGAAACAGGATCGACGAACGTCTAAAGGGGTTAGCTTTGTCTCGGCGGTCTGCCACCGTTACCGGCGAAAACAGTACAATTGCAAATGACAATCGTGCTCCGGTTGCAGTTGCTGCGTAAGCAGTAGCAAGACCGAAACTTAAGCCCTTGCGCCTAGCCGCGTAAGGCGGGGTTCGCAGGTACCTGGCAACAGAAACCTGCACTCTCCCCATTTTGTCTGAGCTTAACTCTTTTTGTGTTCGTATTCAGGGTTTGTTCACCCCTGTTTGCCAATGTCGCATCGGACAGACAGGAGAGCCGGGATGACGAATTCAGACATACTCAGGGCGTGGTATTCCGAGGTTTGGGAGAAGGGGAACACCGACGCAATCGATCGGTTTTTCGCCCCGGACACGGTGGCTGAGGGTTTGATCCCCGAAATGCAGGTCGGAGCAGATGATTTTCGCGATCTGGTCATGGCCTTCCGGCACGTGCTGGGGGATATCAAGGTGGATTTGCCCAAGATCATGGAAAACGGGGATTGGGTGTCGGCCATCCTGCATGTCAGCACATCGCGAGCGGACAACGGAGCCCCCCTGAAGGTGACCGGCCAGGTCATGGCGCGGTTCAAGGATGGCATGATGGTCGAAACCTATAACCAGTTCGACTTCGTTTCACTGTTCGAACAGCTGGGACAGTTTCCGCAGGACACGTTGCCGGTCTGCATGACCGGGCAAAGGCTCGACTGGGCCTGATCGGGTGCAAACCATTCTTGACCCCCAAGGCGCTTGCGCGGTAGCAAGTGCCATGGGGTAACATTGCGGACACCCCGTGAGGCAACTGCCCAAGTTTCGCATGTATCCGAGATTGCGAGGAAACATGCCATGGCGTCGCCAACCTCTATTACCCCACGACAACTCTTGCGTTTAATCGGCACACCGCAGGCCCCGGCCCTGATTGACGTGTGTCTGGACCCGGATTTTGAGGCCGATCCCTATCTGATCCCGGGGTCCATTCGTCATCCCGCCGACGACATTGATGGGCTTCTAAGGTTGCTGACAGATCGTCCCAGCGTCATTATTTGCCAGAAAGGCAAGAAACTGAGCCAGGGTCTCGTCTCATGGCTGCGCAGCGAAGGGCACGCAGCCGAGTATCTGGAAGGTGGGATGTACGCGTGGCGGGAGTTGCCCGAGAGCCTGCGTATTCCCGTATCCGCCCTGCCCGCGCCTGTGTCCGGCCACACACTCTGGGTGACGCGCCACCGCCCCAAGATCGACCGGATCGCCTGCCCCTGGCTGATCCGGAGATTCGTGGACCCAAAGGCCAAATTTCTGTTCGTGGCGCCAGCGGAGGTCGAAAGCGTCGCCGACAGGTTCGGAGCAGTCCCGTTCGACATTGAAAACACATTCTGGAGCCACCGCGGAGACAGATGCACCTTTGACACCATGTTGGAGGAGTTCAGTTTGCAATCCCCCGCGTTGGACCGGTTGGCCACGGTCATTCGGGCAGCGGATACAAACCGACATGACCTGGCGCCCGAGGCTGCCGGGTTGCTGGCCGTCTCGGTTGGCCTGTCGCGCCAGTACCGTGATGATCACGACAACCTCGAAGCCGGGCTGCATCTCTATGACGCCCTGTATCGCTGGGCGCGCGATGGAGCCAACGAGGGTCACGACTGGCCGACGGACCGCAAATCATGACGCCGACAGTCAAGGATCTGATCCGGGTGTTCGGCAGGATCGGACTGTTGTCCTTTGGCGGGCCAGCCGCCCAGATCTCGCTTATGCATCAGGAGCTTGTCGAGCGCCGCCCCTGGCTGGAAGAGCAAACCTATCTGCGTGCTTTGTCCCTCTGCATGTTGCTGCCGGGTCCGGAGGCCATGCAATTGGCGACCTATGCCGGGTGGCGCCTGCGAGGCGTGACCGGAGGCCTGATCGCGGGTGGACTTTTCGTGCTGCCGGGCGCGCTGGTGATCGCTGTGCTGGTCCTGCTTTATGCCGCCTTTGGTGATCTGCCCTTGGTTCAGGCCGCGTTTCTGGGGGTCAAGGCGACGGTGATCGTGATCGTCCTGCAGGCGCTTTTGAATTTGTCGCGCAGGGCTTTGACGGATGTCGAGCACCGTGTGATCGCGGGGCTGGGTTTTCTTGCGATCTTTCTGTTGAACCTGCCGTTTCCCCTGATCATTCTAACGGCTGCGATATGGGGATACATCACATTCACGGGCGCTGCCTCCGGCGACGCAGCCCCTTCAGCCGCAACTATAGCGCGCCCGTTCCGAACGGCCGCTGTCTGGCTGACGCTTTGGCTGGGTCCGTTGATTCTGCTCAGCGTGACCGGTCAGACGCTGCTTAGCGATCTGGGCTGGTTTTTCGCACGTCTGGCGGTTGTCACCTTTGGCGGAGCCTATGCCGTTCTCGCCTACATGACTCAGACCGTTGTGGATCAATACCAGTGGATCAGCACCAACCAGATGATCGACGCCTTGGGCCTTGCGGAAACAACGCCGGGGCCCCTGATTCTGGTTACTCAATTCGTCGCCATGCTGACCGGTCAGATGACCGGCGGGGTCACAATGGCGCTGGCGGCAGGTGCGGTCGCGCTCTGGGCCACATTTGTTCCGTGTTTCTTGTGGATTTTTCTGTCGGCCCCCTATCTGGACCGGCTTGCCACCCGCCCGCGCCTGTCGGCGGCTCTGCACGGGATCACCGCCGCCGTTGTTGGCGTGATTCTCAACCTATCCGTGTGGTTCGGGCTGAATGTTCTTTTTGGCTCTGTCCCGCAGGCAACATTGGGCTTTGCAAGCCTCCCAGTCCCGGACCTCGGCACGCTTGATGTCACGGCCCTTGTCCTGACACTCGCGGCGGCTGTGTTGATTTTCCGCTTCAAAATGGGGATGGCGTCGGTTCTGGCCCTGATGGCCGCCGCCGGAATGGTCGCGCATTTTATCTGATCAATCAGGCGATTCGTGCCCTTTCGTTTCCGCACAAAACCCTTATGCTGAAGGCCACCACTTTCGAGGATGACACATGTCGCAAGACATCGACTATGGAAACCTGATGCACACCGCCATGCGCGGGCTGATCAAAACCGTCCTGACCGGTATTTCCGAAACCGGGCTGCCCGGCGCGCATCACTTCTTCATCACCTTCGACACACGTGAGGATGGTGTTGAACTGGCCGACTGGCTGCGGGAACGCTATCCCGAAGAGATGACGATCGTCATGCAGCACTGGTTCGAAAGTCTTGAGGTTGGCGATGCGGGTTTTGCCATCACGCTGAATTTCGGCGACGCGCCCGAAACTCTGTACATACCTTACGTGGCCATCAAGACCTTTGTTGACCCGTCTGTCGAGTTTGGCCTGCGGTTCGAAAGCCCAGAGGACGAACAGGACGACGATCACATTGTCGAAGAGTCAATCGAAGTCGAAGAGGCGGAAGAACAGCATGATGCGGACGTTGTGTCCCTGGACAGTTTTCGCAAATAGCGCCCTGCACGGTGCAGGCGTCATTTTTTCCTGAGAAACGTCTCAACAGATCGGGATTTTTCGCCGTTGATGAACCGCGAAAAGGACAGGTTCAACCCGCCATCGGTGAGGGTCCGGTCGTATTGTTGCAGCTCGTAGCCGCCATTTTCGCTGATGAACAGGGAAAACACCGTCAGGGTTGGGCCTTCGATGCGGCCCCAGACAAAGGGTTCGCCTTTCATCGGGTTCAGGGGAACTTCATGCCCGAAAACATTTCGTTTCATGGCCGCTGAATACACGTCCGGGCGATCCGATGGCTGGAAGTCGATTGAGAATTTCTGTTCTTTTACACGACCGTCCAGTTTATATGTCGTTGTTTTCCAACTGACATTAAAGCCTCTGTCAATCTCCTGGATCGAAACGCTCATGTCCCTCGGAGTGGTTGTGCCATCCACATCAACCAGATTTGCCGACCCGACATAGTCGCCCACAAAGGGCGCGATTTCAGTGGCGCGCGCAGAAACGCTCAGCAGTGACACAAGCGCCGCGAGACCTGCTGCAAATATGGGTAGTCTCAAACGGGTTATTCGACCGAATACGTGCATTGATGCCTCCACAACCGCAGCCTCTTCATTGTAGCCGTGCGGACCAAGCACACAATGGTCCAACACCCGACTGAGGCAAGAAAAATGACGCACCCCTGCGCTATACCTTTGAGGACCTTGCGTTTATGGTGCGCGCAACTGGCCGATTGCACTTCAGTACCGCTGCGGTTAAACGGCATACGATTGCATACAAGACGGAGTGACAGATGTCTCAGACCCGCACCGAATCCGACAGCTTTGGCCCGCTGGAGGTTCCCGCCGACAAATACTGGGGCGCGCAGACGCAGCGTTCGATCATGAATTTCCCAATCGGCTGGGAAAAGCAGCCTGTGGCGATCGTGCGGGCTCTGGGCGTGATCAAGAAGGCCTGCGCGATCGAGAACAAGGCAATCGGCAAGCTGGACGCGCGGATTGCGGACGCGATTGTTGAGGCCGCCGGGGATGTGATCGACGGCAAACTGGACGATAATTTCCCTCTGGTCGTTTGGCAGACCGGGTCCGGAACCCAGTCGAATATGAATGCCAACGAGGTCATCGCAAACCGCGCCATCGAACTTCTGGGCGGTGTGATCGGTTCAAAGGATCCGGTGCATCCCAACGACCACTGCAACATGGGTCAGTCCTCGAACGACACATTCCCGACCGCGATGCACATCGCCACCGCGATGTCGGTGCGCGACGTTCTGCTGCCGGGGCTGGAGAAACTGGCGTCTGGGCTGGAGCAGAAAGCCCGGGAATTCGGTGACATCATCAAGATTGGCCGAACCCATACACAGGACGCAACGCCCCTGACGCTGGGGCAGGAGTTCGGCGGCTACGCCCATCAGATCCGTCAGGGCATCGCGCGGGTCGAGTCCGCCATGCCCGGCATCTACGAACTGGCACAGGGTGGCACCGCTGTCGGCACAGGTCTGAACACGCATGGCGGTTGGGATGAGGCCGTGGCGGCCAATATGGCCGAAATCACCGGCCTCCCCTTTGTCACCGCACCCAACAAATTCGAGGCTCTGGCCGCCCACGACGCGATGGTGTTCCTGTCCGGTGCGCTGGCGACGATTGCGGGGTCCTGTTACAAAATCGCCAACGATATCAGATTCCTGGGGTCCGGCCCGCGCTCGGGTCTGGGCGAACTGGTTCTGCCCGAAAACGAACCCGGATCGTCGATCATGCCCGGAAAGGTGAACCCGACGCAGGCCGAAGCCATTACCCAGGTGGCCGCCCATGTGATGGGCAATGATGCTGCGATCAAGTTCGCCGGGTCTCAGGGGCATTTCCAGCTGAATGTCTACAACCCGATGATGTCCTATAATCTGTTGCAATCGATCCAGCTGTTGGGAGATGCCGCCGACAGCTTTACCGAGCGTATGCTGATGGGCATTCAGGCCAATGAGCCGCGGATCGACAAGCTGATGAAGGAATCGCTCATGCTGGTGACCGCGCTGGCCCCCACTATCGGCTATGACAACGCGACCAAGGTGGCCAAGACCGCGCATAAGAACGGCACCACGCTCAAGGAAGAGGCTATTGCTCTGGGTTTTGTCGACGAAGAAACCTTTGATGCGGTTGTGCGTCCTGAACATATGATCGGTCCCAAAGACTGATGGCAAAGCCGGTCAACCTGAACCGGTATCGCAAGGACAAGGCGCGGGCCGAGAAAAAGGCCCGCGCGGATCAGAACGCAGTTCAGTTCGGTCGAACCAAGGCAGAACAACAGGCAACCAAGCTGAGCCAGACGAAACAGCGCCGCGATCTGGATGGGCACGAGATCGACAAATGAGTGGTCGGCCCGTCAAACGGTCCCTGACACTCAAGGGCCATCGCACCTCGGTATCGCTGGAGGATGAGTTCTGGGTAGCCTTCCGCGATATTGCAAAAGAAAAAGATATGCCAATCAACGTCCTAGCCGCCGAAATTGATGTTTCCCGCGACCCCGAAACCGGTCTGGCGTCGGCCATCCGGGTGTTTGTTCTGAAGTGGTATCGGAACGCAAAGTGACATCTTGCTAACCCGGTTCGTTACCGTGTAGGTTAAAAAGAACAAAAAGGGTACATTGATGAGCAAAACCGTTTCAGGCCCAGACGGGCACCCCCGGTGCGCATGGTGTCAGGCCGCACCTGAGTTCTTTGACTACCACGATAAGGAATGGGGCTACCCGGTCGCCGATGACCAGAGATTGTTCGAGAAACTGTGCCTTGAGAGCTTTCAGTCAGGGCTGAGCTGGCGGACAATTCTATCCAAGCGTGAAAACTTCCGCAAAGCCTTTGATGGGTTTAATTTCAACAAGATGGCGGCGTTTTCTCAGGGGGATGTCGAGCGTCTGCTGCAGGATGCGGGCATCATTCGTCATCGTGGCAAGATCGAAGCGGTGATCAACAACGCCCGTCGGGCGCAGGAGCTGATTGCGGATGAGGGATCGCTGGCGGCGTATGTCTGGCGCTATGAGGCCGAAACGCCTCCGGCCCCGCAGAGCGCCTCAACCTCGCTGGAATCGGTTGCGATGTCGAAAGACCTCAAGAAACGGGGCTGGAAATTTGTCGGTCCCACGACGGTTTTTGCCTTCATGCAGGCCATGGGGTTGGTCAACGACCACGCACCGGGATGCATCATGCGGGAAAAGGCGGCGCAACTGCGCCGCGATTTTGTAAAACCTGAATGATGTAAACGCCGTGCGACGCGATGTGGATCAGACAGACGCGCGAAAGATCTTGTCGATATTGCCACCCAGGGCCGCGTTGAACTCGGCTTCGGACTGTTGCTTGGACAGCCCTTCGGTCAAGGCCCGCGAGAACGAGGCGATCATTTTGGCATTCTGATCCAACAGGTCGCAGGCTTCTTCGGTCGAATACCCGCCCGACAGGGCCACAACGCGCAACACGCGCGGATGATCGGCGACGTCGTCATACAGGTTGGGCTGGCTTGGCAGGGTCAGCTTCAGCATGACCTCCTGCCCCTCGTCCAGTTGATCAAGGTTCTTCAGAAGCTCTGATCTCAGAATGCTTTCGGCTTCGGCCTTGGTTTCGGAATGGATATTTACCTCGGGTTCGACGATGGGAACCATGCCCGCATCCGTCACCTCGCGGGCCACGTCAAATTGTTGCGCAACGACAGCGGCAATGCCCTCTGCGTCGGCCTCGTGAATGACCGAGCGTTCCTTGGTCCCGAACACCCCATCGGCCTCGGACAATGTCTCGCCCAGTCCGGGAATCGGCTTCATCATCTGAACGCCGTTAGCCTGCTCCTCAAGCCCCTTGTCGATCTTGAGAAACGGCACAATGCCTTTGACGGACCAGAGGTAATCGGCGACTTTTTTGCCTTCGATTTCCTCGCCCAGCGTCCGTTCAAACAGGATGGCACCGATCACTTTGTCCTTGGTGAAATCATCCGCCAGAATGATCCGGGCGCGCATGTTCTGGATTTCGCCGAACATTTCCTCGTCCGACCCGTAATCCGACGCCTGCACACCATAGAGCGCCAGGGCTTTGGGAGTGGAGCCGCCGCTTTGATCCAGTGCTGCAATGAATCCGGCGCCGTTGGTCATCTGTTTGCGCTGTTCTGCTCTGGACATAATGCATTCCCATTCAATATTGATTCCGATTTCCTCACCCGCATACAGCACGGCGCGTGGGGATGGTAGATTGTTAGCGCTCAACCAGCCGCAACCATATGCCGTCTTTGGATCGGACCGTCAGATGGGCGACGGGAACCGGCGTTTTGCCTTGGATTGTTTCGAATTTGAAGTGACGCAGCAGCATCGACAGCAACAGCGGTCCTTCGACCATCGCGAACCCTGCCCCGGTGCAGACCCGCGGGCCTGCCGAAAACGGGATGTAGGCGTCGCGCTGGCAGGCCTTGCCGTTCTCAGTGGCCCAACGGGTTGGGTCAAACTCATCCGGCTTTTCCCACAGCCGGTCCTGCCGGTGCAGGTGCCATGGGCTGATCACGATCTGGGCGTCTTTTGGAATGTCACGCTCCCGAAACCGTTCCGGGCAAGCCGTTTGGCGCACCATCGCCGGCACCGGCGGATAAAGGCGCAACGCCTCGCGAAACACGTCGCGACTGATCCGCAACCGGGACATGTCGGCAAAAGTCGGGGTCTGCAGCATCTGCGCTTCGGCGGCCACTTTCTCCTGCCACTCCGGATACAGCGCCATCAGATACAGCGTCCACGCCAGCGCGGATGCACTGGTTTCGTGCCCGGCCAGAAAAAAGATCGCGACCTGGTCGATCATTTCATCCGCGTCGAAACACTGACCCGTTTCCGGATCGGGTGTTGTCATGATCTTGGTCGCCAGATCATCCGGCGCTTGGCCAGCCGCAATTGCAGCGGCCCGCTCGGCGGTCAGGCGCCCTATCAGATCCCGTATCTCACGCGCCGTTTTTCGCGTTTTTCGTGAGAAAAAGCGAGGCACCCAGCCTGGTAATGGGACAAAGGCCGCCAGATTCAGCAGCGGTTGCTCGCGCTGATAGGCTCGGAATTTCTCAAATACCTGTGCCGCGATTGCGTTCTCGATGGGCACCGAGAACAGGGTGCGAAAGATAACGTCAGCCGCGGCATGGGAAGTGATCTGTTCACATTCAACCTCTGTCCCGGCGCGCGCATGCAAGCGATCCACGCAGGCCTGTGCCGCCGACAGCATGGCCGGAAACGTGTCCTTCAACCGACCGCCTGCAAAGGCCGGGTCGATGATCCGCCGCTGGCGTTTCCAGGTTTGCCCGTTGGTCAAAAAAACCGAGTTGCCCAGCAAGGGCCGTAAACCCTCGCTGATCCGCGCCGATTTGGGAAAATCGCCAGGTCGTTTTTTCAGAACCGTATCAACCAGGTCCGGCTGATTGATCAGGTAAGACCGGAAGAACGGTGTCCGGAACTCGGCCATCCACGCGTGGTACAGGCGTTGCGGTTGCGCCGATAACAGGTCCTGCCGGAACAGCCTGAGATACCGCCAAAGCGAAACTCTGTCCGGGCGCGGGGTTGGTTTGGGTGGGATCATGCGTGGACCGAGCTGTATTTGGACACCGCATGTTCGATCCGGGTTTGCGACGGCGCGCGGTCCCGGAACCTCTGTCCCAGCGTCTGGGGGCCTGCCGTGATCCGGAAGTAATCGTAGGATCCCGGACGGTCAAAGGCGCACAGGTATTGGAAATGCAGCCTGAGGAACTGCCAGCGCAACTCGTCCCAGCGTTCAGGTGACAAGGTCTTGGTGAACGCGGCGGACAACACCAGCGGCCAGCGTTTGTTGGGCCCGGCAACGCCACTGACGGCAACCGGATCACACAGGGCAAAGGCACAGCCATCGCCCGGTGCCGAAACGTCCACCCAGGTCACACACTGCTGCGTTGACAGATACTGCAGGTCTGCCCGCAACTGGTGCGCCTCGGGCAGAAAAGAGACCATGGGAACGACCTGTCCCAGTGTCAGGAAGGACAGAACCGGCCCGTCATGCGGAACACGACCGGCCCGGATCAGATCGGCCAAGACAGACACTCCGAGATGCGCGCCCGAGCTGTGCCCGACCAGCAGAACTTCCTCTGCGTCCGTGTCCAGCGCAGTGGCGATCAGGTCCGTAAACGTGTCGAGCCGGGCCTGTAATTCGGCTGACGTTTCCCCCTTCAGCCGCGCTGAATAGGCGTAGTCGTGCATCAGGTAGTAAGCAAACAGACGATTGTCGATTCTGCGAAACCAGCGCAGCATCGCATACCCCACGGCCAGCCCCGGCAGAACGCCCCACCAGCCCGCAAAAGACCAGACCAGAACTGCAAGCCCCGTGGCGACGCCGATCGCCAAGGCCAATTGCAGCACAAGCATGCCCACAGGATACAAGGCGGCAATCACCGGGCCTTTGCGCAAGCGCATCAACCGGCGCAACGTGCCTGTGGACATGTAGGTCCACGCCGTTCGCGCCAGTTGCAGGTAAGTCGCGGGGATCGAGGCGGACATGCTGTCGCGCACGATGTCGGACCAGACCAGAACCTCGACGACCGCCTGCACATCTTCGCCGTCCTGACAGGAGCTGACGTGCCAGCCAAACGGTCCCTTGCCCGGTTTGGCAGAGATTGAGATGTCGTAGTCGGAGATGTCGGCCTGTTTGGCGGCCTCGCTCCGGTACAGTTCCCGGTACCGCCGCGGATGAATCGGGTCGTAGCCGGGGATATAGAACACCCGGCGTTTGCGCACCCGAGGCTGATTTGTCTGACTGCTCATCGTCTTACCTACTGCCGCGCAGGTTAACGCAGCATTGCGGCCAAGGTAAGATGGTTTGGCCGATCAGCCCAGAACGGCCAGTGCCGGGAAGGTTTCCAGCAACCACCAGCTGAATTCGGTGAAAAGCCCGGTGATGAGCATAATGCCGACGAACAGCAACAGACCACCCATCACCTTTTCGATCGTGCCCATATAGGGCTTGATCCGGTTCATCACGGTCATCGATCGGTTCAGGAACATGGCTGCGAGCAGGAACGGAATGCCCAGCCCGGCGGCATAGACGCCTAACAACAGCGTGCCGCGCGCCACCGATGCCTCGGAGGCGGCCAGCGACAGGATCGCGCCCAGTTGCGGGCCGATACAGGGCGTCCAGCCAAAGGCAAAGGCCAGACCCAGAATGTAGGCGCCAAACACCGAACCGCCGGAATCACCGGTTTCGACACGCGCTTCGCGATCCAGCAGCGGAATGCGGAAAACGTTCAGGAAATGCAGACCAAAGACGATAACCACCGCGCCGGAAATCTTGGCAAACAGCACCTGGTTCTGCAGCACAAACGCCCCAAAGGCCGAGGCGGTGAACCCAAGTAGCAGGAATACGGTCGACAGGCCCAATACAAAGAATAGCGCCGACAGGGTCGCCTTGCGCCGCGCGCGGGCCTCATCCTGCATCTCGTGGATCGTGACGCCACTCATATACGCCAGATAAGGCGGCACGATCGGCAGCACACAAGGCGACAGAAAGCTGATCAACCCGCCGATCATGGCGATGAACATGGCAGGCAACAGACCTGCGTCGATGATATCAATTCCGAACATAGATCAGCACATATGGTATGCGCGCGCCTTCGTCACGGGGCCAATCGGTCACATCCTCGTGGTTGCGCGCTGGACACCATGCCAAAGTGGAAATATCTGAGCCTTATGTCAAACCCGACCGAAACCCTGGACGCCTTGGGCCTGCTGTGCCCCTTGCCGGTCCTCAAGGCGCGCAAACGTCTGAAATCCATGCCTGCCGGGTCCGTTTTACGCGTTCTGGCCGACGATCCTGCGGCCATCATCGACGTGCCGCACTTTTGCGCCGAAAGCGGGCACCGCCTGTTGTCGCAGGAAGAGGTCGAAGGGCGCCAGATCTACCTGATCGAAAAATCGGCGTAGCCTCGCGCGATATGAAAAAAGGCGTGCCAATGACGCACGCCCAGCTCCCGGCAGAGGTTTGCCGCATTCCACACCCGACACCTCGTCCAACTTGAAATTTTGCTCAGGTTTTAGAGTGTCGGCGGCGAGTCCAGAACGTCCAGAAATTGTATACTGACGCTGCGAAAGTCAGCGCTGTCATGGCGAACAAAACTTCACCTGATTGCTCTAGAAGAACGATACCTGTCTCTGGATTGAAACATCTGCCCAACGCGTTGAAGCAGTCGCGCCATTTGAAATATTCTTCGTAATAGGCAATCCCGAACAGTATTGACGATCCAAACAACGAGACTGCTACGCAAAGCCTGATCAATGTTTACCTCACGGTCTCCTTTGCCGTCTTGAACCTGAGGCCCAGAAAGAAAAACCCGACCGATCCCTTGCAGACGCCAAGCCGCTCCTTAGCCGTCTGTGCGCCTGCCTGCGAGATCCCGCCCGCGTGAAACCGCTACAGACAAAACTTGCCCACATGAACAGCAACGCTCCTCTCTGACATTCGTGGCAGTTGGTTGAACGGTCGACACACAACCAAAAGGACGGAGTTAATCGGCAGCCTAAGGCGGGGTTTTACCCCGCCTTTTCCTGTTCGGCTGCGTTCACTGGCCCAGTGACCACCAGCCGCGTCGTTTGGGTTTCGGCGGTTCGCTGGGCTGTTCCGGCTCCTGTGCCACGACTTCCAGTACAGGCTCGGTGGGGGTTGGTTCCGCTTCGGGTTCGGGCGTCACCTCCGGCGCTGGTTCGGCGGCCTCAACAGTTTCTGCAGGCTCGGGCGTACCTGAGGGTTCAGGCGCCTCTTCCGCTGGTTCGGCGGCGACGTCAGGCTCAGGTTGCGTTGCCTCTTCTGCGATATCAGCGGCTGACTCCGTGACCTGTGGGTCCGCGTCCGTCGCAACCGCGTCAGCGTCTTTCTTCCTGCGACGCGGTGCGCGACGTTTCTTTGGCTTGGCTGGTTGCTCAGCTTCAGGTGCCTCATCGGCCGGCGCGTCTTCCGAAGGCTCTGCGGACGCAGCCTCACCCTCCTCGGCCGGTGTGTCCTCGGCATCCGTCGCCGCGTCCTGCGCATCGGCAGACCCGCCATTTTTCTTCCGCCGCCGCCGCCGGCGTTTCCGCTTGGGCTTTGCCTCTTCTTCAGACTGAACCGTGTCTTCGGTGTCGTCTTCTTCGTCGGCGATCTCAACCATATCCATCAGGGACGCGTCGACCGAAACGACCGGCGCGGTGGCCTCGGGCACGATCCGGCTGGCGGTCTTGAATTTCTCCATCGAGAAATCGGGGCTGACAAGATGCACGTCTCCCTCGATCCGCACCGACAGTCCATAGCGCGATTCGATCTGGGCGATATGCTCGCGCTTCTGATTCATCAGGAAATTGGCGATGCTGACGGGGCAGCGCACCAATACCTCGCGCGACCGGCGACGGGTGCCCTCCTCTTCGATCTGGCGCAGAATCGTCAGCGCCATGTTGTCGTCCGACCGGATGAGGCCCGTTCCATGACAAGCCGGGCACGGCTGGGTCGTCGCCTCGAGCATACCCGGGCGCAGACGCTGACGGCTCATCTCCATCAGACCAAAGCCCGAGATCCGACCCATCTGGATGCGGGCCCGGTCGGTCTTGAGCTTGTCTTTCATACGCTTTTCGACGGCCGAGTTGTTCTTGCGCTCGTCCATATCGATAAAGTCGATCACGATCAGACCGGCGAGGTCCCGCAGCCGCAACTGCCGCGCCACCTCTTCCGCCGCTTCAAGGTTGGTCTTGAGCGCAGTGTCCTCGATCGAGCCTTCCTTGGTGGCCCGGCCCGAGTTCACGTCAATGGCCACCAGCGCTTCGGTCACGCCGATCACGATGTACCCGCCGGATTTCAACTGAACCGTCGGGTTGAACATGCCGGCCAGATAGCTTTCCACCTGATAGCGGGCGAACAAAGGCAGCGCATCCTCGTACCGTTTCACGTTTTTCGCGTGGGACGGCATGATCATCTTCATAAAGTCCTTGGCGATACGGTACCCGCCTTCGCCTTCGACCAGAACTTCGTCGATATCGCGGTTATAGAGATCGCGGATCGACCGTTTGATCAGGTCTCCTTCTTCGTAGATTTTGGCGGGCGCGATGGATTGCAGGGTCAGTTCGCGAATCTGCTCCCACATTCGCTGCAGATACTCATAGTCGCGCTTGATCTCGGATTTGGTCCGTTTCGCGCCAGCGGTGCGGATGATCAGGCCCGCGCCGGTCGGCACGTCGATCTCCGCCGCGATTTCCTTGAGTTTTTTGCGATCCGGCGCGTTGGTGATCTTGCGGCTGATCCCGCCGCCTCGGGCTGTGTTCGGCATCAGAACGCAGTAACGACCGGCCAGCGACAGATAGGTCGTCAGCGCGGCACCCTTGTTGCCGCGTTCTTCCTTGACCACCTGCACCAGCAGGACCTGACGGACCTTGATGACTTCCTGGATCTTGTACCGGCGCGGGCGCGGTTTGCGCGGCGGACGGATGTCCTCGCTGTCATCCTCATCGGCAACCGATTCAATCGTATCGTCTTTTTCAGCCGCGTCCGAGCGTGCGTCGGCTTCCTCAGCCTCCGCTTTATCGTCTTCCGGCCGCTCTGTCTCAGCGGCGTTTTCCTGCGCCTCTGTTGCGTCGGATTCGGCCTCGGAGGCATCGGCGTCCTCGGCCGCAGCGGTCTGCTGATCTGTGGTATCGGTGTCCGGCGCGTCGGTGGTGTCCTCGCCGCCCTGATCTTCGGCGGCGGCCGTTGTCTCTTCTTCAGGTGCCTCAGCGGCGGCCTCTTCGGCCTCTTCAGCGGGCTCTTCGACAGGAGTGTCGGCCACCAGTTCCACCGGCGACGTGCCTTCCGGCACACCTCCATCTGCGACCTCGTTCCCGTCTTCGAGATCAATGGTCTCCATGCCGGTCGGTTCCGAGGTCACCTCGATCGACTCAATGGCGTCGTCGGATTTCACATCCGCAGCCTTGGTCCGCGACCGCGACCGGCGTTTCTTGGGCTTGGCCTCTTCGGCCTCATCGCGGGCGCGCATCGCCTCGGCATAGGCGCGCTCTTCCTCCATCAGCGCCTCACGGTCGGCGACGGGGATCTGGTAATAATCCGGATGAATTTCGGAAAACGCCAGAAACCCGTGCCGGTTCCCGCCGTAATCGACAAAGGCCGCCTGCAGCGACGGCTCGACCCGGGTTACTTTTGCGAGATAGATGTTGCCAGCAAGCTGGCGTTTGTTTTCGGATTCAAAGTCGAACTCCTCGACCTTGTTTCCGTCAACCACCACAACGCGGGTTTCCTCCGCGTGGGTGGCATCGATAAGCATTTTCTTAGCCATGTGTCCTTGGTGCACCGCGCCAAACGCGTTGTCCTGACCCGTCCGGGCGGACAGGCGCTTTTGGGGTGGTGTCTTGTCTGGGCGATATCGGACGGCGCTGGGCAGGGTCTGGCGCTGTGGCCCCCTGTCCGGTCAATCAAACGTTGCGCGCGCGTCATCGCGGTTCTTCTCCGACAGGCGCGACTGAGCGCCGCCTGCCCATTTATTCCTTTCACCCGGGCGTTCCGGGCTCAGGCATTCAACTGCCCCGTTCGGGGCACAATCGGTCTGCTGTACCGTGACGAACACATCATCACCTGCGGTACTGCAGCGAAACTCAAAGATTCGGGACTTAAGGGCACATAAAGCCCGGCCCGTTCGGACACAATAAAAGCAGTCCTGTGGAAAAGACAATGGTCAAACTGCACCGGTCCCCATTCCGGGCCACCGGGATCTCTTCATCTGGCTAAAAATACCTCGGGGGAGACGCGCAAAAGGCGCGGCGGGGGCAGAGCCCCCTTGAACCGTCACAAATAGTCCGACCGCTGCAGGCCGTATTTGGCCATTTTCTCGTTCAGCGTCCGGCGCGGCAGGCACAACTCGTCCATGACGGACGCGATCGAGCCCTTGTGGCGGCGCATCGTGTTGTCGATCAGCATCCGTTCAAACGCCTCGACATATTCCTTGAGCGGCTTGCCTTCGGTCGTCATCACCGGCTGCATTTCTTCGTGATCCGACATCAGCAGCGACGCGATGGTGCCGGATCCCCGCCGGGATTGCAGCACGGCACGTTCGGCGATGTTGATCAGCTGGCGCACATTGCCCGGCCAGGGCGCCTGCAGCAGTTGCGCGGCTTCCTGGGCGCTCACCTGCGGCGCCTCGCAGCCGTATTCCTCGGCAAACTGCTCGCTCAGGCGCGTGAACAGCGTCAGGATATCCTCGCCCCGCTGTCGCAGCGGCGGCATCGTGATGCGCAGAGCGGCCAGGCGGTAAAACAGGTCGGGGCGCAGAACGTCCTCGCTGGTCTTGCCCGCTTCCTGCAGATTGGAGATGGCGACAATCCGGGTTTCCGCCGGGGTCCCCTGCTCGTTCATCACGCTCAGCAGGCGTGCCTGCAACGTGTCGCTCAGCGCCTCGACATCTTCCAGCACCAGCGTTCCGCCGCGCGCTTCTTCGATCGCGGGCAACTGCGCGTCTTCCGGCATCATCGGTCCGAACAGGCGTTTCGACAGCGCCTCCTCTTCCAGCGCGGCACAGGACACCAGAACGAACTTTTTACCGGCCCTGCTGCCAACAGCGTGCAGCGCGTGGGCCACCAGCGTCTTGCCGGTGCCCGTCTCTCCGTCGATCAGCACATGGCCATCGGCCTGTCCCAGATCGAGGATATCTTCCCGCAACCGCTCCATCACCGGGCTGGCCCCGATCAGCTTGTTCATGATCTGGGTGCCGCCGGACAATTCGCGCCGCAGGGCGCGGTTGTCGAGGGTCAGGCGCCGTGCATTGCTGGCGCGTTTGGCCAGTTCCGACATCCGATCCGGGTTGAACGGTTTTTCCAGAAAATCAAACGCCCCGACCCGCATCGCCTCGACCGCCATGGGCACGTCGCCGTGGCCGGTGATCATGATCACCGGCAAGGTGCTGTCTGCGCCCATCAGCTTTTTCAGAAGCTGGATGCCATCCATGCCGGGCATCTTGATGTCCGAGATTACAATCCCCGGATAATCCGGCCCCAGAACCTTCAACGCATCTTCTGCGCTGCCAAAGGTTTCGGTATCGTATCCGGACAGTGCCAGCCATTGACTGATCGACTGGCGCATGTCCTGTTCGTCGTCCACGATGGCGATTTTCATGGCTTGTGCCATAGTACTTCCTCGTTATTCAGCGGCCTCAAGGCCGTCGCTTCCCAGTATCGGCAGTTGCATCTCGAACACCGCGCCGCCGTGTTGGGCGTTGCGCGCGGTCAGCCGTCCGCCATGGTCGTTCACGATCCCGGACGAGATGGCAAGCCCCAGCCCGACCCCGTCGCCGGGCTGCTTGGTGGTGTAGAACGGCTCGAACAGGTTCTCGATGTCTTCAATTCCATGCCCGTTGTCGCGCACCGTCAACACGGCCGTGTCACCCGCTGCCAGTATGATTTCAACATCCGGCTCAGCAACAGACTTGGTGGCGTCCAGCGCATTACGCAAGAGGTTGACCATCACCTGCTCGATCCGCATCCGGTCCCCCATTACCATTACCGGCTGTTCCGGCAGGATCTGCGTGATCTTGACATGACGCTGACGCAATTGCGGCTCCATCATCGCCAGAGCCGAGGCCAGCGCTTCGCCAAGATTTACTGGCGAAAACGCGTCTGCACCCTTGCGGGCATAAGACTTGAGCTGCCGCGTGATCGCGCCCATCCGCTCGATCAGACCGTCGATGCGGCCAAAGCTGGCCAAGGCCTCTTCGGGCCGGTTTCGGCGCAGCAAAAGCCGCGCGCCGGCCAGATAGGTCTTCATTGCAGCCAGCGGTTGATTGAGTTCGTGACTGACGGCGGCGGACATCTCGCCCAAAGCCGCGAGTTTCGAGCTTTGCGCAAGGGTTTGCTCGGCCAAATCCAGCGTCTTTTCAACTCGTTCCCGCTCAGCAATTTCCCGCTGTAGCCTGGAGTTCAATGCGCGAAGCTCTGCCGACTCACGCTGGAACAAGGTCATCCGCAGGGTCGCCCGGCGGCTGAGGGCGTAGAAGGCCAGCGCCAGAAGAATCGCAAATCCCATGATTTCCAGCGCCAGCACGCTGTTCACCCGTTCCCGGATCGACGCATATGTGGTGAAGGACGTCATCTGCCAGCCCCGGAACGGAATCCGCGTTTCCATCCGCATCACGGCCTCACCCTGCAGATAGGCGTCCGGCGGCAGCGCCGTCCAATCGGTGGTGGCCCGGATGGCGCGCTGAATCGCGCTTTGCGGCGGCTGGCGCAGCATCGCCTCGTTTTCATCCACGCCGCGCCATTGCGGTTCAGTCGACAAGATGATGGTTCCGGTGCTGTCCACGACCATCACCGCATCCGAAATCCCGGCCCAGGCCCGTTCAAACTTCTGCAGATCCACTTCGACAACGATAACGCCCAGGATGCCCGATCCCGTGTCGATGCGGCGGGAATAGACAAAGCTGTACCCACCGGATTCCCTTGGGATGACGGAAAAGATCGTTGAATTCGACCGGACGGCATCCACGAAGTAAGGCGAATTCCGGTGCGCCTCGCCCAGCCTGTTGCGGTCGGTGGCGGCAACAGACCGCCCGTCCCGGTCCAGCAGCATCAGCGACGCCGCGCCGATTTCTTCGACAAAGGATATCAACCGCTGCGTGGACAGCGAGTAATCGCTGGACCGCAACGCCGCGATCAGCGTTGGATCGCGCGCCAGCAATTGTGGGACGATTGCATTGCGGCGCAACTCGCTCAGCAGGTTTCCGGAATACAACGCCAGGCGTAACTCGGCCCGATTGCGGGTGGATTCGGTAAATCGGTCCGTCAGCAGACGATTGGTTGTCCAGACGGTCACGACCGTTGCAATCAGCAGGAGGATCACAGCCAAACGCAGACGCCATCCCAATGGTGCGCCACGAAACGGTGTTGTCAGCTTGGACCAGCCTGAGCGAACGTCGGAACTCATTTCCAGAAGTTACGCCTGCGGGGCCTCGACCTCAAGTCACGCGGGCGTCAGAACCCCGGATAATGCGCGGAACAGTGCCACCCCGTCGGTCCCGCCATGCCCTTCGTCGGCGGCCCGCTCCGGATGAGGCATCATCCCGAGAACCCGGCGGTTTTCGGACAGGATACCGGCGATGTCCCCGACCGAGCCGTTTGGATTCTCGGTATAGGTGAACGCGATCCGGTCCTGATCCTGCAGCGTCGACAATGTTTCGTCATCCGCAAAATAGTTTCCGTCATGATGGGCAATCGGTATTCCGATCACATCTCCTGCATTGTAACCCTCGGTAAATGCGCTGTTGCTGGTCTCAACCTTCAAACCAACCGTCCGGCAGATGTATTTGAGACCGGCATTGCGCAGCAGCGCGCCGGGAAGAACCCCGGTTTCGGTCAAAATCTGGAAGCCGTTGCAGACGCCCAGAGCATAACCGCCGCGCTCGGTATGTTCGACGACGGCCTTGCAGATCGGCGATTGGGCAGCGATCGCGCCGCAACGCAGGTAGTCACCGTATGAGAACCCGCCCGGTACCCCGACGATATCCACGCCGCGCGGCAACGCTGCGTCCTTGTGCCAGACCATGTCCACCTCAAATCCGGCCTGCTCAAAGGCGACGGCAAGGTCGCGGTCACAATTGGAACCGGGAAAGACGATGACGGCTGCGCGCATGGCGGACCCTCCTAGGTCAGATCTGGTGTATTCCTCAGACCAGTTCGATTTCGTAACGTTCGATGACCGTGTTGGCCAACAGCTTTTCGCACATTTCGGTCACGTCCGCTTCGGTCGCGCCCTCGGCCAGCTCCAGGTCGATGACCTTGCCCTGCCGCACACCTTCGACCTTGTCGAAGCCCATGGCGCCCAACGCGTGCCGGACCGCCTCGCCCTGCGGGTCCAGCACCCCGTTTTTGAGCATCACATGTACCCGTGCCTTCATCTTGGAAACTCCACCTGCGGGCCTGCATCGGACCCATTGCGTTGCGCGGGGGATACCGCGCCTGAATTGATTGGACAACCCTTCTTGAGGCCGGTTCAGCCCCCGCCGCCAGACACCAGACCGGGATAGTGCGTATCGATGGCATTGAACGTTCCGGTCAGAACCATTTCCACGGCAACGGCCACCAGCAATATCGCCATGATCCGGGTCAGGACGTTGATCATGGTCTCGCCCAGAAACCGAGAGATCTGGTCGGCAAAGAATAGGCCGACCCCCACGATGGCGCACGCAATCAGAACCGCCGATCCCAACGTCACAATTTCAGCCCCGTCCGAAAGCTGATGAGAAAAGACGATTGTAATGGCAATGGTTCCGGGACCGATGGTCAGCGGAATCGCCAGGGGCACAACCGCAAAGTTGAGCTTGCGCTCGTGTCCGTCCGCAACAGCCGCCTGATCGCCGGGTGGGCGATCCTCGGCGTTCAGCATTGCCATTCCAATACCAAAAATGATGATCCCCCCGGCAATCCGGAACGACGGAACGTCGATACCGAAGATGGCCAGAATTTCCTCTCCGATGACAACAGCGATCAGGGCGATGACCGTGACCGATGTCATGACGATCATTGCGACGCGCCGCCGTTCGGGCTTTGTGCAGCCCCTGGTCATGCCCAGAAAGATCGGAATGTTATAGAGCGGATTGAAGATCGCCAGAATGGCCGCCATGAATTTCAGGAAAACTGCCTGATCAAACAACTCGGCCATGACGTGTATCACCTTGATAGCAAACCGGATTGAGCGATGATCGCCTGCCTGTTTTAGATCACAGTTCTGTCCGGCCGCGCAAACTTAAAAACGCCGCCCCTTGCGAGACGGCGTTTTGATCCAAGTTGTTCCCATCCGCAGATCAGTTGATAAGCGTCGGCTTGGTTACATTGGTTTTGGGCAGAACACCCAGTCGGCGCGCCACTTCCGAGTAGGCGTCGGCCAGATTGCCCAGATCCCGGCGGAACACGTCCTTGTCCAGTTTCTGCCCGGTCTCGATATCCCAAAGGCGGCAGCTGTCCGGGCTGATTTCATCCGCGACGATCAGGCGCTGAAAATCGCCTTCGAACACGCGACCGATTTCGATTTTGAAATCGATCAGACGAATGCCCACAGCCAACATGACACCGCTCATGAAATCATTCACCCGCAGCGCAAGACTGAGGATATCGTCCATGTCCTGCTGGCTGGCCCAGCCAAAGGCGGCGATATGTTCTTCCGAAACCAGAGGATCACCCAGCGCGTCATCCTTGTAGCAATATTCGATGATCGGACGAGGCAGCTGTGTCCCCTCGGCGATGCCCAACCGCTTGGACAGCGTTCCGGCGGCATAGTTGCGTACGATGATTTCCAGCGGAATGATCTCGCAATTGCGCACCAGCTGTTCGCGCATGTTCAAACGCCGAATAAAATGGGTCGGAACGCCGATCTGGTTGAGCCCAGTCATGAAAAACTCGCTCAGGCGATTGTTCAGCACGCCCTTGCCGTCGATCACATCCTTCTTTTCCGCATTGAATGCGGTGGCGTCATCCTTGAAATACTGCACGATGGTGCCCGGTTCCGGGCCTTCGTACAGAATCTTGGCCTTGCCTTCGTAGATTTTCTTGCGACGCGCCATAAGCGACCTTTCCACAGTACTGCGAAGGATTGAGTCCCCTCACGTTGGCGTCCTCATAGTCCAAGCCCCCCTTTCCCGCAAGTTCATGCAGCCGGGAGGGTTTGACGCAGCGCAAATGCCTTGCACCCGGCCTCCGCTATGGTCATATCATCAGGAAAGAACTTGTTACTCCAAGGGGTCCCAACACGATGACCACATTCGACGAACGCGAAAGCGCTTTTGAGGCCAAATTCGCCCATGATGAAGAGATGCAGTTCAAGGCGCAGGCCCGCCGAAACAAGCTGCTGGGCCTGTGGGCCGCCGAGAAACTGGGCAAGACCGGCGCGGACGCGGAAGACTATGCCAAAACCGTCGTTATTGCTGATTTCGAAGAAGCCGGGCATGAGGATGTCGTGCGCAAGGTTTCCGGGGATTTGGGCAATCTGTCCACGGATGACGAGATCCGCGCCAAGATGGCCGAGCTGATGCCCGAAGCCAAAGCTCAGGTTCTGAGCGAGACTGACTAACTCACTGCTGCATACCTCATGATCTTCATGAGTTTTATGAAATTGAATTGGCGCCCTGGTCATGAGACACGGGGCGTCTCTATTTTGAACGGCGTTTTGCGCCTATTTTCGGATTATCCCAATGACAAATGCGCTGAGCAAACTTCTGGGCACCGCAGACGCCATTCTGGCGGACGGCGCGACGGGAACCAACCTGTTCAACATGGGCCTGCAATCGGGCGACGCACCCGAGTTGTGGAATGTGGACGCCCCCGACAAAATCCGCGCGCTTTACAGTGGTTCGGTGGACGCGGGCAGCGATCTGTTTCTTACCAACACATTCGGTGGCACGGCGGCGCGGCTGAAGCTGCACGACGCGCAGAACCGCGTGGGCGAATTGAACCGGATCGGCGCTGAGCTTGGCCGCGAGGTTGCGGACAAGGCCGGACGTCCCGTGGTTGTGGCCGGTTCAGTGGGGCCAACGGGCGAGATCATGGAGCCGGTCGGCAGCCTGTCGCATTCCGAGGCCGTCGAGATGTTTCATGAACAGGCCGAGGCCCTCAAGGAAGGCGGGGCCGACGTTCTTTGGGTGGAAACCATCAGCGCGCCGGAAGAGTTTCGCGCCGCCGCCGAGGCGTTTGCACTGGCGGATATGCCTTGGTGCGGCACGATGAGCTTTGACACCGCCGGGCGCACCATGATGGGCGTGACCTCGGCGGACTTGGTGCTGCTGGTTGAAACCCTGCCCAATCCGCCGATTGCCTTCGGTGCAAACTGCGGCACCGGCGCGTCGGACATCCTGCGCACGGTTCTGGGATTTGCCGCGCAAGGCACGGAACGGCCTTTGATTTCCAAAGGTAACGCGGGCATTCCGAAATATGTGGATGGCCATATTCACTATGACGGCACACCGGATCTGATGGCACAATACGCGGTCATGGCCCGGGATGCGGGTGCCACGATCGTTGGCGGATGCTGCGGCACGATGCCGGCACATCTGGAGAAAATGCGCGCCGCGCTCGACAGCACGCCACGGGCGGACCGTCCCACGCTGGATCAGATCACGGATGCGCTGGGGCCGTTTTCCTCGGCATCGGATGGCACAGGCGACAATGCCGCGCCGGAACGGCGCACACGTCGCCGCCGCCGCGCCTGAACCCGATCAGCGTCCTTCGAAATTCGGAGGGCGTTTTTCCAGAAACGCTACGACGCCTTCCGCAAAGTCACGCGACCGGCCGCATTCCCCTTGCAGGTGCGCCTCGGCTGCCAGTTGTTGCGGCAGCGTCTTTTCATAGGTGCCACGGATGGCCTGCTTGATGGCGCCAAAGGCAGCAGTTGGCCCCTTGGCCAGATACTCAGCCCGTTTGCGCCACTGCGCCTCAAAGGCATCGTCGGCCACGGCTTCCCAGATCAGGCCCCAATCGTCCGCCTGCCGGGCGCTGATCTTGTCGGCAAACAGGGCCGCCCCCATCGCCTTGGCAAACCCCATCTGGCGCGGCATGAACCACGTGCCACCAGCGTCGGGCACCAGCCCGATCCGGGCAAAGGCCTGCAGGAAATAGGCGCTTTCGGTCGCAATCACGATATCTGCGCACAGCGCAAGATTGGCCCCTGCCCCGGCTGCGGGTCCGTTGACGGCGGCAATGGTCGGAACCGGGCTGTCATGGATAGTCTCGAGCATGGGTTCGTATTCGTCTCGCAACGACCGCTCCAGGTCGATCTTGCCGGTGCTGGACGCATCCCCCAGATCCTGACCCGAGCAAAAGGCCGGACCGGACCCGGTCAACACAATGCAGCGCGCGTTGCGGGCGGCGTGTTTCATCGCATGGGTGATCTCGGCGCGCATCTGCGTGGTCAGCGCGTTCATCTTGTCCGGGCGGTTCAACGTCAGTACCGCCAGATCATCCGCAATATCCAACAGGACCGTTTCGTATTCCATGAAGAACCTCCCTCGCGCGGCGTTTTCGCGACCCTGACTCAAATGCCCGGCAAGGGAAAGTGGAACCACGCGTCAGTCTTCAAGAATTCGCTTCAGGCGCTCCTGCTCGTCCTGGCTGAGGGAGTCCGTGGCACCGGTTTCATGCACCTTTGCCCGGTTACGCAGAAAGTTCCACCCGACACCCGCCGCGATCAACAGCATCATTGGACCAGCCAGCCACAGCACCAGATTTGACCCCGTGATGGTCGGTCTCAGCAGGACGTATTCGCCATATCTGTCAACGATAAAGGTGATGGCCTCTTCATCCGTATCGCCTGCCACCAGCCGTTCCCGCAGTAACAGGCGCAGGTCGCGGGCCAGATCGGCATTGCTTTCATCGATGCTTTCGTTGCGACAGACCAGGCAGCGCAGCCCGGTGCTCAGATCCCGCGCGCGCTGTTCCAGCGCCGGGTCCTCCAGCACTTCGTCGGGTTGCACCGCCATCAGTGGCGAGGCCAGCAAGGCAAGGATCAGGGCAAGGCGCCTCATTCTGCGGGCACTCCGCCAACCGGGGTCTTGCGGGCACCGGCAGCAACCCGGAACCGGCGGTCGCACAGGCTGAGGACGCCGCCGAGCGACATCAGGATGCACCCTGCCCAGATCCAGTTGGCAAACGGTTTGATATAGGTCCGCATCACCCAGCCTCCGTCCTGTTGCTGATCTCCGATCACGATATAGAGATCGCGGAAGACGCGATAGTCGATGGCCGCCTCGGTCGTGGGCATCTGCGCCACGGGATAATTCCGCTTTTCCGGGTGCAGCGTACCGATGGTCCGCCCGTCTTGCTGAACCAGTACATCTGCCATGGTCGAGATATAGTTCGGCCCCTGGACCTGGCGGACATCCTCCAGCGTCAGTGTGAACTGACCCACGTCAAAGGGCTGACCGGGTTGTGCAACCCGAATATCCTCAACCTCCCACGCGGTCAGTCCAGCCACCGCAAACATGGTAACCCCCAGCCCGGTATGGGCCACGGCCTTGCCCCAGTCAGCGCCAGGCAGGCGCAGCAGCCGTTTGAAGCTGCCATCGCGACCCGTCCGGCTCCACAAATCGATCAGCGCGCCAAACGTGACCCAGGCCCCCAGAAACAGGCCAATCGGTCCCAGCGTGCTGCGTCCGGTTTGCATGGCCCAGACCAACAGCGCCAGCGCCAGTGCCAGAACAAAAGCATAGCGCAGCGACCATGCGGCCTTGCCAATCCGCCCTCTTTTCCACGGCAACATCGCTCCGATCGGCAGAGCCAACCCCAGCAAGACCATGAAGGGCGTGAACGCGGCGTTGAAAAACGGCGCGCCAACCGACAATTTCCGGTCAAATGCCATCTCGGCCACCATCGGCCACATGGTGCCGACGAACACCACAAAACAACTCACAGCCAGGAGGACATTGTTCACAACCAGCGCGCTCTCGCGGCTGACCATGCCAAACACGCCCTTGGCCTCCATCGCCTGCGCACGGGCAGCAAACAGGGTCAGCGCGCCACCAATGAACACAACCAGAATCAACAGGATGAACACCCCGCGTTCCGGATCGGTTGCAAAGGCGTGTACCGAGGTCAGCAGGCCGGACCGCACGATGAATGTGCCGATCAGCGAAAACCCGAAAGCGATGATGGCCAGCAGGATGGTCCAGCTTTTCAGCGCCTCGCGCTTTTCCACCACGATGGCGGAATGCAACAGCGCCGCCGCCAGAAGCCATGGCATAAACGAGGCGTTCTCGACCGGGTCCCAGAACCAGAAACCACCCCAGCCAAGCTCGTAATAGGCCCACCATGACCCAAGCGCGATACCGATGGTCAGAAAGACCCAGGCCGCCAGAGTCCATGGGCGCACCCAGCGCCCCCAGGCCGCATCCACCCGCCCCTCGATCAGCGCGGCGACCGCAAAGCTGAAGGTCATGCTCAGACCGACATAACCGAGATACAGGAACGGCGGATGAAAGGCCAAACCGGGGTCCTGCAGCAACGGGTTCAGATCGCGCCCGTCAAAGGGGGCAATGGCCAGCCTGTCAAACGGGTTGGAGGTGAACAGGATAAACGCAAAAAACGCAACGGCAACAGCGGATTGCACCGCCAGAACACGTGCCTTGAGCGTGGGTGGCAGGCCACCGCCGAAAAACGCGGCCATCGCGCCGAACAGGGTCAGAATCAGAACCCATAGCAGCATGGAGCCTTCGTGATTGCCCCAGGTGCCGCTGATCTTGTAAATCATCGGCTTTGCCGAATGGCTGTTCTCAACCACGATCCGCAGCGAAAAGTCGGACGTGGTGAACGCCCAGACCAAAGCGCCAAAGGAAAACGCGGTCAGCAGGAATTGTGAAATCGCCGCCGGTTCAGCAAACAGCATCCATCCGGACCAGCGTTTCGATGCCCCGATCAGAGGCACCACGCTTTGGACGATGGCGACAAAAAAGGCGAGAATTAGCGCGAAGTGACCTAGCTCTGTAATCATGCACCGAGATATACTCTGCCTGCGGATCGAGCGCCAATAACTTTCGCCTGTTTCTTGGGCACATAGTGTCGCGGTTCAGGCGGACCTCAACCGTTTCCAGTCCTCCAGCGCCGGGTTGTGGTCTGCGCCTGCCACCTCCGTGGAAAGCTGGGCGTCCGGACCCGGATCCGCTGCGCCAGGGCTGTCGCTGCGCATTTTCTGCAGCGCCTTCAGATTGGCCATCACGGCAGGGGTGCGGGCCATCGTGGCCGTGATCTCGCGTTGCAGGTCCTGTACCTTGGCCTGATGGCGGGCGCCGAAGTAAAACGACACGATGACGCCCAGCAGCCACCACAGCGGTTCGGGCACCAGGGCAATCCCCTGCATGCGCGACGCAAACCACAACGGATCCACCATCGCGGCCACAAACAAACCCAGCGTCCCCAGCGCCAAGGAGGGGCGTGGCAGACGGTTCAGGCCATCAATGAAACGGTCGAACCAGCCCTTGCGCGCCACCTGAAACTCGGCGCCGAATTGGGTCATGGCCTGACCCTGAGCTGCCGCAGCTCGTCCTGCACCAGATTCGGAGTTTTCCCGAAAGATTTCAGCGGTTTCCCGCACGACATTGCGACCACCGCCAAACAGCAAAGCCAACACGCCCGAGATCAGTCCCATCCTGCAACCCTCCTGTTGAAATCGGCGTCACTCAGGTGGTACCGGGGCGACAGAAACTCTTCGGCCCGGCGTATCCACCCACCCTTACCTCCGGCGCGGGTGCGGGCATATTTTCGCGAGGCGGGCCTGCGATCCGCAAGCCGGAAATAGTAGTTGCGCCGCGCCACGCCATAGGCATCCCGGAGCGCGACAGGGTCCGGATGCGCCGCTCGTTTGCAGGCCTGTGTCGTTTGCGGCCCGATCAAACCATCCACCGCAACGTCGCAGCCCATATCGCGCAACAGTCTCTGAAGGATTTTTACCGCTTGAGCCCCGGCATTCACCTGCATGTCGAACACCGAAGGCTGCAGCGCCTCGGGCAAATCCGCGACACGGGGTTGCTCGAAATAGTATTTGATAAAGATATCAACGGCTTGTCGACGACTGAGTGCGCGAACATCCGCGTGATCGACGATACCGTCAGCGGTCAAATCCAGCCCCAGCCTGCGCATTGTGTGAATAGTGACGCCGTACTTGGTGGCCCCGCCCGGATCATCCGGGTCGTCCACGAATCCGCCTTCGCGCGCGACTATTTCCCTGGCAATCTGCCGAACCGTTTGCATGACACCTCCAAAACCTGGTGCAGCAATCGATTCCGCAAAACCTTTAAAACCATAAAACGAAACAGGGCGCTGCCTGCCTGTTGCACGCAACGCCCTGAAACTTCGGCCGCTTCAAGTTCAGCTTTCGCCCGGCTCCTTGTAGACGCCCTGTTCCTTGAGCGCGTCCATGACCTCTTTCGGCATGTAGGTTTCGTCGTGTTTCGCAAGAATTTCCGTAGCTTGAAAGACACCGTTCACATAGCTGCCGGTGCCGACCATGCCCTGATTTTCTGAAAACAGATCGGGCAGGACGCCGGTAAACGCCACCGGCACGCTTTCGCCGCCATCGGTCACCACAAACCGCACGGTTTCACCCTGACCGCGCACGATGGAGCCTTCTTCGACCAAGCCGCCAATGCGGAAGACTTCGGTCTCCACAGGCGGTTCGGCAATCACCTGACTGGGGGATCGGAAAAAGTTGATGCCGTCGCGCATGCCATATCCGATCAAGGCCGTCGACACCGCGAGGGCGACAAAGGCCACCAGGATGATTTGGACGCGACGGCGTTTCTTGAGCGATTTCATGACTTCCTCATGGGAACAAGGGGGCCATCATCAGCCCCGTGGTTTCAGCTTCACCTAACATCAGGTTGGCGTTCTGCAAGGCCTGCCCACTGCTACCTTTTGTCAGGTTATCCAGTGCCGCGACCACAATGGCGCGGCGTTCGATCCGGTCGGCGACAACCCCAATATGGCAGAAATTCGAGCCACGTACATGATGGGTCGAGGGGGTTTCTCCCATCGGCAGCAGTTCGACAAACGGCTCGCTCTCATAGGCTTTGCCGAGCGTTTCATAGATGCTCTGCGGGTCGCCCTTCACATATGTCGTCGCCAGAATGCCCCGGTTGGCGGGGATCAGATGCGGCGTGAACTGTACATGCACCGTGCGACCGGCCAGTTTCGAGAACTCCTGATCGAACTCGCCCAAATGCCGATGCGCGCCGCCGACTGAATAGGCATTGGCGCCCTCGCTCAACTCCGCGTGCAGCAGGTTTTCCTTGAGCGACCGCCCTGCCCCGGACACGGCACATTTCAGGTCCAGAACGATGTCATCCAGATCTATGACACCGGCCGAAATCAGGGGCCGCAACACATATTGGCCCGAGGCCGCATTGCAGCCGGTGCCAGCCACAAGACGCGCGGCGCGGATCTCGTCCCTATAGAACTCGGTCAGCCCATAGACGGCCTCTTCCTGCTGGTCGAGGGCAGTATGGGGATTCCCATACCACTTTTCGTATTCCTCCGGGTCGCTCAGCCGGAAATCAGCCGATAAATCAATGATCTTCAGGGATTTTGGCAGATCGCGAATGACCGCCTGGCTGGTCTTGTGCGGCAAGGCGCAAAAGCACAGATCAATCTGCGAGAAATCGATCTCGGAGATTTTGCACAGGTCCGGCAGGTCCATATGGCGCAGATGCGGGAAGACCTGAGCCATCGACAGGCCTGCTTTGCGTTCAGCAGCCAAAGCGGCGATGTCCATGTTCGGGTGCTCGGCGATCAGCCGCACCAGTTCCGCGCCGGTATAGCCGGAGGCGCCGAGGATTGCGATTTTATGGGTCATGTCAGACCTCTCGTCTCATAGTGTGTCACATATCACGACCGCCGATGTGACGGTCTTCGATTTAGGGAAAGTGAAGGGCGGCATCCTTGACCGAAGTCAGGCCGCCTCGAATGCGATTTGTCGTCGGAGGAACTGTGTCGCCCGGTCGCTGACGAAGTTCGGTTTGCCAGTGGTCACAAAACCGCCAGCGCCATCCCCCAGCATATTGGGGTGCCGTTGCAGGTAATCTGCCAGGCTTTCAGCCACCAGATCACCCTGGCTGTACACCTGAACATCCGGGCCCAATGCCTTTTGAAACGTCTCCGCCATAAGCGGGTAATGGGTGCATCCCAAAACGGCGGCCTGAGGCTCGGGCATCTTGCGTTTCAGCGCATCCACATGGGACCGCACCAACGCTTCGGCCAGGATCATATCGCCGTCTTCGATGGCATCCACAACGCCGCCGCAGGCCTGCGCTTCGACATCCACACCGATGGCGCGAAAGGCCAGTTCCCGCTGAAACGCTCGGCTGGAGACCGTGGCTGGCGTCGCAAACAGCGCCACATGCTGCACCTCGACCTCGCGCGGGGGGGAATTGTCCCCCCATTGCCGCTCGGTCAGGGCCTCGATCAGCGGCACGAAGACACCGAGGACACGTTTGCCCTCGGGCACGCCCGCCTCCTGCATCCGGCGCAGGGCTGCGGCGCTGGCGGTGTTGCAGGCCAGAATCACCAGGTTGCAGCCGCGATCCCAAAGATCGTGCACGGCCGCACGGGTCAGCTGGTATATATCCTGGGCATCGCGCACGCCATAGGGTGCATGCGCACTGTCCGCAAAATACAGGAAATCAACGTCCGGCAGGCGTTTCTGCGCGGCGTTGAGGACGGTCAGACCGCCCAAACCGGAATCAAAGATGCCTACTGCCATTTGCCCCTTCAGGCGCGATGCCGTTCCTCGAATTCATAGCCGTAGTCATAGGACTTCAACGGCTTCGGAGACAGCTCATACGTGGCTTTGCGCAGGAAATCCATCATCTTGCGCGTATCCTTGCCCAGCGGGTCCAAAACATCACGCCCAATCGGTTCGCCGATCACGATCTTGACCGGAGTATCGACGCGTTTTTTGAATTCCTTGATCAGCAGCCCCATCCTAAGCGTGTTGTGCAGATGGCTGGCGATCTGGAAGAGGCGCGAGGTATGGCCATCAAAGAAGACCGGAACCACGGTTGCATCGGACTTCGCGACCATCCGCGCCGTAAAACCGCGCCAGCCCGGATCCATGGGGTACGAGAAGGGCTTGGCCGCAGTGCTGACTGTGCCGCCCGGAAAAATGCCGATTGCACCGCCCTCACCTAGATAGTTCAGGGCCGTTCTTCGGGTTTCGAGGTTCTGCTTCATCGCCTCTTTCGTGTCATCGAACGAGATCGGCAGAATGATGCGATTCAGGTCTTCGGCCTTGCGGAACACCCGGTTGGCCAGAATGCGAAAATCGCCCCGAGTCTCGGACAGCATGTGCCCCATCATCAGCCCGTCGAGAATACCGTAGGGATGATTGGCGATCAGGATCAGCGGGCCGTCCGTCGGGATATTGTCCAATGACCCGCCAACGACATCCAGCGTCAGCCCATAGCGATCAACCATCACGGACCAGAAGTCACGCCCTTTGGCAACCTCTGCCTCGTATCCGTTCGCGCGCCTGATCAGCCGCATCCGTCCGGTCGTGTTTTCCATCAGCTTGATGACCATCTGCCCGCCCTTGGTTTCGGCGGAATAGGCATAGGAAATGTCACGAACGACGTGGCGGCGCGAGGGCATTGGTTACTCCGGTTTGCTGCCGAGAAGATAGCTACAGGTAACAGTTTTGCCTAGCTATCGTGACGCGCTTGTGACGGATCACTCGGCAGCGGCCTGCAATTCGGGCCCGCCACTGCGGATCGTGGCCAGCAATTCCTCGCGCCGTTTGGCCGCTTTTGCCTCGTTTTCCAGCAGGACCGGACCAAAGCCGCGGATATCCAGCGGCAACCGCGCCAGTGCCGCAATCGCATCCTGAGTGCCCTGCGACAACCGCGGCAAAACCTCTTTCATGTCCTTTTCGTATTGCTTGATCAGAGACCGTTCCATGCGCCGTTCGGACGAATAGCCAAAGATGTCCAGCGGTGTGCCCCGCAAGGCCTTCAGTTTCGCCAGTAGCTTCAACGGGCCCAGCATCCACTCGCCAAAGGCCCGTTTGCGCGGACGTCCATTGCTGCCTTCGCCGCCAAAGATCGGTGGGGCCAGGTGGAAGGTCATTTTGAAATCGCCGTCGAACTCCGCTGCCGCTTTGTCGCGACTGCTCAGCAGCAGGCGCGCGACTTCGTACTCATCCTTGTAAGACAACAGCTTGTGATACCCTTTGGCGATCGCCTCGCGAACCGCGGCATCGTCGACCGAGTCCACCAGTTTACGATACCGTTTGGCCAGACGGGGGCCTTGGTATTCCGTCAGATGCTGTGCCCGGAATTCGATCACCTGATCCAGCGTTTTCGGCATCTCGGCGACAGAAGGCGACAATATGGATTGCACCTCCTCAGGGTGCAGAACTGCCCAGCGGCCAATGTCAAACGCGCGTTTGTTGCGCTCAATCGCCGTGCCGTTCAACTCGATGGCCTGATGAATGGCCTCGTGACTGACTGGCAACAGCCCGCGCTGCCAGGCCCCGCCGAAGACCATCATGTTGGAATAGATCGAATCTCCCATCACGGCCCGTGCAAGTTCGGTTGCGTCAAACAGGGACACACCGTCTTTCAGCCGGGCCTGCAGCGCCAGTTCCAGCTGATCGCTGGGAATGCGGAACTCGGTGTCGCGGGTGAAGTCGCCCGTAACCGTTTCATGGTTGTTCACGACCGCTCCGGTCTGGCCGGTGCGGGTCAAACCAAGGGTTTTGGCCCCTGCAGACACCACCAGATCGCCGCCGATTAGCGCATGGGCTTCGCCGGTTGCCACGCGAATGGCGCTGATATCCTCGGGTGTGTCGGCCAGTCGGCAGTGGATATGCACCGCCCCGCCCTTTTGTGCCAATCCGGCCATCTCCATCATGCCGGCACCCTTGCCGTCGATCTGTGCAGCCTGTGCCAGAACGGCCCCAAGGGTCACGACGCCGGTGCCGCCAACCCCGGTGATCACCACGTTATGCGTGCCCTTGATGTCCGGCAGCACTGGCAATGGCAGGTCCGGCAGGTCGATCTCGGTGGTCGCTTCCTTGCGGATCTGCGCGCCTTCCAGCGTCACGAACGAGGGGCAGAACCCGTTGAGGCACGAGAAGTCCTTGTTGCAACTGGATTGGTCAATGGCCCGTTTGCGGCCCAGTTCGGTTTCCTTGGGCACGATGGACACGCAGTTCGACTGCACCCCGCAATCGCCACAGCCCTCACAGATGTCGGTGTTGATGAACACCCGCTTGTCGGGGTCGGGGAAGGTTCCGCGCTTGCGGCGACGACGCTTTTCAGCCGCACAGGTCTGAACATAGACAATGACCGAGGTGCCCTCGATCTCGCGATACTTTTCCTGAACTTTCATCAGGTCCGCACGCTCATAGGTCTCGACGCTGGGCGGCAAGCCCTTGAAGTTCACGTCTTCCTTCTCGTCATAGACAAGCGCGACGTCTTTCACGCCCATCGCCTTGACTTCATTCACAATTCGCTCGGCGGTCAGGCCGCCTTCGTTTTCCTGTCCGCCGGTCATGGCAACCGCATCGTTGAACAGGATTTTGAAGGTGATGTTGGTCCCGGCGGCCAACGCCGCGCGGATCGCCTGAACGCCCGAGTGATTGTACGTCCCGTCCCCAAGGTTCTGGAAGACATGGTTGGTGGTGGAAAACGGTTCCTCCCCAATCCAGTTTGCGCCCTCGCCCCCCATCTGGGTGAACCCGGTGGTCTCGCGATCCATCCATTGGACCATGTAGTGACAGCCAATCCCGGCATAGGCGCGGCTGCCATCCGGCAGTTTGGTCGAACTGTTATGCGGGCAGCCCGAGCAGAAATACGGCAAGCGAGTCGCGATTTCCTGCGCGTTGTCGGCCCGGCGTGCCTCGGACAGTTTGGCCAGCCCGGCGCGCACGCCGTCGGTTTCCCGGCCTTCTTCGATCAGGATACCGCCCAGCTTTTCGGCGATCATGATCGGATCGAGCGCACCGCGCGTCGGAAACAACTCCTCCCGGTGCAGCGTGCCCGCCCCGCCCTTGTACCAGCCATAGACACGACGCCCCCGCCGGTCGTCAAAGATCGCCTCTTTGACCTGTACCTCGATCAGTTTGCGTTTTTCTTCGACGATCACGATCAGATCGAGGCCTTCGGCCCAATCGTGAAAACCCGTCATATCCAACGGGAAGGTCTGGCCCACTTTGTAGGTGGTGATCCCCAACCGCTCGGCCTCGGCTTCGTCGATGTTCAACAGTGACAGCGCATGGGTCAGATCCAGCCAGTTCTTGCCGGCTGCAACCAGCCCGATCTTGGCGCCCGGTTTACCCCAGACCCTTTTGTCGAGTTTGTTGGCCCGCGAGAAGGTTTCGGCCGCAAAGCGCTTGTAATCGATGATCCGCGTCTCTTGCAGGTGGGGCGTGTCGCCGAGACGAATGTTCAGTCCGCCCTCCGGCATGTCGAACTCTGGTTTGATCAGCCGCACACGGTCGGGGCTGCCATCCACGACCGAGGTCACCTCGATCGTGTCCTTCATTGTCTTCAGGCCGACCCAAACCCCGGCAAACCGGCTGAGCGCAAACCCGTAGATGCCATAGTCGAGGATCTCCTGCACGCCCGCCGGGCTGACAACCGGCATATACATATCGACCAGCGACCATTCGGACTGATGCAGAACGGTCGAGCTTTCGCCGGTATGGTCGTCGCCCATGGCCATCAGCACGCCGCCATGTTGTGCGGTGCCCGCCATATTGGCGTGACGCATCACATCGCCGGACCGGTCCACACCCGGCCCCTTGCCGTACCACAGGCCAAACACACCATCGAAGCGGCCATCCCCGCGCAGCCCGGCCTGCTGGCTGCCCCAGAGCGCCGTTGCCGCCAGATCCTCGTTCAACCCGTATTGAAAGGTAACGTCGCTTTCCGCCAGCTGCTTTTGCGCGCGGGTCATCTGCAAATCCACCGCGCCCAAGGGAGATCCGCGATACCCGGTCACCAACCCGGCCGTATTCAACCCCGCCTGACGGTCGCGCGCCTTTTGCATCAGCATCAACCGCACCAAAGCCTGGGTGCCGTTCAGAAGAACGGGGTTTTTGGTAAGATCGAACCGGTCGTTTAGCGATATCTGTGGCTGACTCATCGGACGCCTCCCCTCGTCAGATCAGTGTGCTTCATCTGCAGGCATTTTAGGTCATAAATTCTGACCTGTATAGGCTTTATGCCCTGAATCGTAACGATTTCACCGTTTGAATGTAGAACTTGTTACCTATTTCATATAGGCCATCCCGAGGATAACGAAAGTTGCGGCGATGGATTGGGACAAGCTTAGAATATTTCACGCGGTTGCGGATGCCGGCAGCCTGACTCACGCGGGTGACAAGCTGAATCTGTCTCAATCCGCGGTCAGCCGCCAGATCCGCGCGCTGGAAGAATCACTCGACGCGACCCTGTTTCACCGTCATGCCCGCGGTCTGATCCTGACCGAACAGGGTGAGCTGCTGTTCGACGCAACTTCGGCGATGTCAAAACGTCTGGACGCCGCCGCAGCCCGCATTCGCGACAGCGAGGAAGAGGTCTTTGGGGTCCTGCGCGTCACCACGACCTTTGGCTTTGGCACCTTGTGGCTGGCCCCGCGCCTGCCCAAGCTCTACGAACAATACCCAGACCTGAATGTTGACCTCATGCTGGAAGAGCGGGTTCTCGACCTGCCGATGCGTGAGGCCGACGTTGCCATCCGGATGAAGGAGCCAAGCCAGGCCGATCTGGTCCGCAAGCGGCTGATGACGGTCAAAATGCAGCTTTATGCGACGCAGGACTATATCGAGACCCACGGCGGCATGTTGAAATCGATCGAGGAAATCAAGAACCACCGGCTGATCTGCCAGACGCCCGCCGCCCCTCAGGTCGGGGCCAGTGCCGCGATGGTACGCCACCTGATGACGTACAATCCTGTCTCGTTCTTGACTGTGAACAACTATTTCGGGGTGTTGCAGGGCGTTTTGCACAATTTGGGCATCGGTGTGCTGCCGGACTACGTCACCCAGGACTTTCCGCATCTCGTACCCATTCTGTCGGATATCGAAAGCGCCGATGTCCCGGTCTACTTGGCCTTCCCCGAGGAATTGCGCCAATCCAAACGCGTTGCGGCCTTCCGGGACTTTGTTCAAGACGAGATCATCGCTCAACGCAAACAGTTGAAACAGATGGGAAAACTGTAGCTATGCACCAGTCGCATATCGGACATGACCGATGGGCAGGCTTATAATTCTTGAACGTACACAAACCGACGCCTAAATGAGCATGCGAAGGCGGTGATGCTGAAACGCTCATCATCTTCATACCTCCCTGTTGGACTACGGCCGAGCTTCGTGCTCGGCCTTTTTTTTTGCTGTTTTGCCACGCCCACGCGACCAAGCCGGTGAAACTTCTGGGAAAAAAACACCTTCGCGCCTATGATCCCGAGAAAAACGAATAATTGCGATCGAGGACAAAACAGATGTTCCATCCCCTCCGCCTGCTTATGGCGTTGATTTCAGTGCTGCTGTTGTCCGGACCAATACATGCCCAGGTCCCCGGCACGTCGGAATCCGCAGCCACCGTCACCATTCCTGATGACCTGACACCGGAACAGGTGGATGACCTCGTCGCGCGCATGTCCGACGATCAGGTCCGCTCCATTTTGCTGGAGCGTCTGGATGCCGTCGCCGCCCAAACGGCTGAGACTACGGCCGCCAGAAAAGGGTTGATCCAGACAATCTCCGAAACCGTCAGCAGCATGGCGGCGTCCTGGGTGGACGTGATCCGTAAAATTCCGGTGCTTGTCTCCGCTCAGGTCGAGGCATTCACCAATTTCGGCAACACATTTGGCGCGAACGGGCTGATGACGCTGTTTGGCTTCACCATTTTGGCTCTGGCCGTTGGATATGCTGCCGAAAAAATCGTCGGATTGTGGACCCGTCGCTGGATCCGGGTGGTCGACGGCGATTCCTCCACCAATCTGCGCGGTGCGGTGACCTATCTGTTCAAACGGTTCTGTGGCGAGTTTCTGGGGCTATTGGTCTTCTATTACACGCTGGTCTTTGTCGGGCGGCAACTGCTGGACGAACAGCAGATATCACAGGCCGCGCCGTTTGTGTTTTACCTGATCTGGTTCCCGCGACTGGGCGCTGCAATCTCGCGGTTTATCCTGGCCCCGAACCAGACCAACCTGCGTCTGGTCAATGTCGACGATCACTGGGCAAAATACCTGCATCGCAACCTGATCGGTTTGTTCCTGCTGATCGGCTTCACGATGTTTATCCTGGATTTCAACTTCCTCAACGGCGTGCCGCCGGGTGAATCCCGTCTGGGATTCTGGCTGAACACGGCCATTCACATCTATATCGGTGTCATCGCTTGGACAGCGCGCGATGGCCTGTCGGACATGATGCGCGGGTCCGATCCCGACCGCACCAGGTTCGACGAAGAGGTTGCCCGGCTGTACCCCTATCTCGCGATTGGCGTTTCGGCGGGCACCTGGCTGTTGGTTGAATACCTGGCTGCGCAGCAGAATCCGGCTGTGTTTGCCGTTTTGGCTCACGGCGCTCACTTCATCACGATGTTCTGGCTGCTGATCGCACCTGCCTTGGATACACTGATCCGGGGTCTGGTGCGCCATTTGCAACCCCCGATGATGGGTGACGGGCCCGTCGCCGAACAGGCCTACAAGTCCACCAAACGCAGCTATATCCGGATCGGCCGCGTTCTGGCAGGCATACTGGTCATTCTGATGATCGCAAATGCGTGGGATCTGGATCTTCAGGAGATCGCAGGCGGCGGATCGGAATCCGGCAGCAAGGTCATCCAGTTCTTCATCATCATCGCAATCGGCTACATCATCAACGAAGCCGTATCGCTCTGGATCAACCGGCGCCTTGCCAAGGAACAGACGGCGGCAGAGCAAAGCCCCGATGAAGAAGCTGGCGAAGGCGGAGGCTCGGGCGGTTCGCGTCTGGCCACCGTTCTGCCCCTGCTGCGGGTGACGGCTCAGGCCGCGATTGCCGTCATTTTTGTGCTGCTCGCTCTGGGGGCATTGGGCCTCGATATCACGCCGCTTCTGGCCGGTGCCGGTATCCTGGGTCTGGCCATCGGGTTTGGCGCGCAAAAGCTGGTTTCGGACATCGTCGGCGGCATCTTCTTCCTGATCGATGATGCGTTCCGCGTGGGCGAATATGTTGATGTCGGCGGCACCACCGGGACGGTCGAGAAAATCTCGATCCGATCCATGCAATTGCGCCATCACCGTGGTCCGGTTCACACGATCCCTTACGGTGAAATACAGAAGCTGACCAATTACAGCCGCGACTGGGTCATCATGAAACTCAAGTTCACCGTGCCCTTCGACACCGACCCGAACAAGGTCAAGAAGATCTTCAAGAAAATCGGTGCCGAGATGATGGAGGATGAAACCCACAAGGACGGGTTCCTTCAGCCGTTCAAGTCTCAGGGCGTGTTCGACTTCGATGACGTGGGCATGATTATCCGTGGCAAATTCATGGCCAAGCCGGGCAAGCAGTTCACCCTGCGCAAAGAGATCTTCAACCGCGTCAAGACGTCCTTCAAGGAAAACGGCATCGACTTTGCCCGTCGCGAGGTGCGCGTCGCGATACCCGGGCTGGATGAAGCCGAAAACCTGACCGAGGAACAGAAGACGACCGTTGCTGCCGCCGCAGGCGACGCGGTCGCCCAACAAGCCCAACAACAGCAGGAACAGCAGAAGTAATTGCGCCGCCTGCCGGGCTGCAGAACTCAGCAAGGGGATGCCTACGGGCGTCCCTTTTTGTTTTGTACAAGTTGGAAGATGGCACCTGCCAAAGCCATACAAATCAGACAATCCGCCTTTGCCCTTTCCCCCGGCGGCCCCTTCCCCTAAAAGGCGCAAACGATTGCCATCTCGGGGATGAATACAGGATGCAAGAGCCAGCCATCACACCGGATCTGATTGCCGCTCACGGGTTGAATCCCGAGGAGTACGACATGATCCTCGAGATTATCGGACGCGAACCAAGTTTCACCGAGCTGGGTATTTTTTCGGCGATGTGGAACGAGCATTGCTCGTACAAATCCTCCAAGAAATGGCTGCGCACCCTGCCCACCTCGGGCCCGCAGGTCATCTGCGGCCCCGGCGAAAACGCGGGCGTTGTGGATATCGGTGACGGGCAAGCCGTTGTTTTCAAAATGGAAAGCCACAATCACCCGTCCTATATCGAACCCTATCAGGGGGCGGCAACGGGTGTTGGCGGCATCCTGCGCGATGTTTTCACAATGGGCGCACGCCCCATCGCGTCGATGAATGCGCTGTCGTTCGGGGAACCCGGCCACCACAAGACCCGCCAGCTGGTCAATGGCGTGGTCGAGGGCATTGGCGGCTACGGCAACTGCTTTGGCGTGCCATGTGTGGGCGGCGAAGTGCGGTTCCACCCGGCCTATAACGGCAACTGCCTCGTCAACGCATTCGCGGCAGGGCTCGCGGACAGCGACAAAATCTTCTACTCGGCCGCTTCGGGTGTTGGTATGCCCGTCGTTTACTTGGGCGCCAAGACCGGACGCGACGGCGTCGGTGGCGCAACCATGGCCTCGGCCGAATTCGATGACACGATCGAAGAAAAGCGCCCCACCGTTCAGGTCGGCGATCCCTTCACCGAAAAGCGCCTGATGGAGGCGACGCTGGAGCTGATGCAAACCGGCGCAGTGATCTCAATTCAGGACATGGGCGCGGCAGGCCTGACCTGTTCCGCCGTTGAGATGGGCGACAAGGGCGGTCTGGGCGTTCGCCTTGATCTGGAAAACGTACCCCAGCGTGAAGAGAATATGACGGCCTATGAGATGATGCTGTCCGAGTCTCAGGAACGGATGTTGATGGTCCTCAAGCCCGAACTTGAGGCCGAGGCCCGCGCCGTGTTCGAGAAATGGGATCTGGATTTCGCCATCGTCGGCGAAACCATCGCCGAAGACCGCTTCCTCATTATGCACAACGGCGAAGTCAAAGCCGATCTGGTTCTGTCCAAACTGTCCTCGACGGCGCCTGAATATGATCGCCCGTGGGAGCCGACACCCGAGGCCGAAGACCTGACCGACGTCCCGCAGATCGACCCGATTGATGGTCTGCGCGCCCTGCTCTCTTGCCCCAACTACGCGGGCAAGCAGTGGGTGTACGAGCAATATGACACAATGGTCATGGCCGACAGCGCGCGAACACCGGGTCTGGGGGCTGGCATGGTTCGCGTGCATGGCACCGACAAGGTGCTGGCCTTCACGTCGGACGTGACGCCCCGCTATGTGCGTGCAAATCCGGAAGAAGGCGGCAAGCAGGCCGTGGCCGAAGCCTACCGTAACCTGACGGCCGTTGGCGCAACGCCTTTGGCCACGACGGACAACCTGAATTTCGGCAACCCGGAAAAGCCCAACATCATGGGCCAGTTCGTCGGTGCCATCAAAGGCATCGGGGCTGCCGTCGCGGCGCTGGACATGCCCATCGTGTCCGGCAACGTCTCGCTCTACAACGAAACCGACGGTCAGGCGATCCTGCCCACACCCACCATCGGCGCGGTTGGCCTGCTGACGCACAGCGATGACATCATCGGCAACGAGGTGCGCGAAGGTCATGTCGCCCTGGTCATTGGTGAAACCGAAGGCCATCTGGGCCAATCCGCCTTGCTGGCCGAAGTTTTCAACCGCGAGGACGGTGACGCGCCGCATGTCGATCTGGACGCAGAAAAACGCAACGGAGAGTTCATCCGCGCCAATCGCGGGATGATCAAGGCGTG
This sequence comes from Ruegeria sp. AJ12, assembly GCF_056536245.1. Lineage (NCBI taxonomy): Bacteria > Pseudomonadati > Pseudomonadota > Alphaproteobacteria > Rhodobacterales > Roseobacteraceae > Ruegeria > Ruegeria sp. AJ12. The sequence goes on along the minus strand of NZ_JBQFJJ010000001.1, from coordinate 2,119,154 downwards.
CACCGACTTGGGTGACGGCGGGCTTGCCCTGGCGGCCTTTGAACTGGCCGAAGCAGCCGGCGTTGGCATCCACCTGGAGGACGCCCCCACCGAGGTGCTGTTTGGCGAAGATCAGGGCCGCTACCTTGTCGCCTGCAACTTTGATCAGGCCGAAGCCCTGATGATCGCCGCCGGTCAGGCCGGGGTGTCGCTGGTTTCGGTCGGTCGCTTCACAGGTGACACGGTCAAGATCGGTGGGTCCGAAGCGCCGCTTGCCGAATTGGCCGAGACGTTCCGCAGCAGTTTTGCAGCCGCAGTGGCCTGATATCACGTCGTTTAGTCCCTGTGATACAAGATGAACCTTGCGCAGGCTCGGTCAGAGACCGACGTCAGAGTTTGTACGCAACCCACATCTTGCGCGCTCCCACCGGGCGCTCTACATCTGGGGAAAGACCTTCAGGAGTAACCTACATGCCGATGAGCGCCCACCAGATCGAAACCCTGCTGCGCGAGAGCTTTCCGAATGCGGAAATTCAGGTTGGCGGCAGCGATGGCGTGCATATGTCCGCCATGGTCGTGGACGAAAGCTTTCGCGGCAAGAACCGGGTGCAGCAACAGCGCGCTGTCTATGCAGCCTTGAAAGGGAAAATGGACGGGCCGGATGGTGAGTTGCACGCCCTCGCCCTGACCACCAAGGTGCCAGAGTGACATGGAGCATGCGATCGTAATCTTGATTGCGGTGTCTGTCTTTGTTGTGTTGATCGCGCTTGTAGCGTGGAGCACGTCAAGGTCAAACCGCAGATATGGAAAAGGATCGCTGCCGGGGCGAGGAAAGCACCTTCTCCATTCATCCTACAATACACATGACGGTGCCATCAGTTCGGCGCAGACCCACATCCCCCAAAACCCACAAGAATACGCCAAAGCGATGATGCCGAAGAGCAAAGGAAACGCGAAATGACCGACGTGAAAACCCAGATCGATGAAACCGTCAAAGCCAATGACGTGGTGCTGTACATGAAAGGTACCAAGGAGATGCCGCAGTGCGGGTTCTCGTCCCGTGTGGCCGGTGTGCTGAACTATATGGGCGTCGACTATGCCGACGTGAACGTGCTTGCCGATGAAGAGGTCCGTCAGGGCATCAAGGACTATTCCGACTGGCCAACCGTGCCGCAGCTTTATGTCAAAGGCGAGTTTGTCGGCGGTTGCGATATCATCACCGAGATGACGCTGTCCGGCGAGCTCGACACATTGTTTGACGAAGCCAGCGTCGGCTATAACAAAGAGGCCGCTGACAAAATCCGCGAGGCAAACGCCTGATCACCTCTTAACGGCTGGTGCACTCCTGATAGATGACCTGCTCATCCGCGCTGCCGCTCGGCAGATAGCTTATACTGGCGTCCCAGCCTTTTGAGCGCAGAATATACATGCCTCCTGTGCCAACGGATTCATACCGAATGCCAGACCCGCTTTCGGTCTGGCGCATCGGGACCAGCCTTTTGTCGACGACCATCGCTGCGGCACCAGAGCCATCGGATGCATTGAAATAGGTGACGGGGACCGACGCGCCTGTTTCGCAGGTGAAGGTCACCGAGAGGATGTCGATCTCGGCCACTGCCGCTGACGCGGCAAGTGTCATCAGTGCCCCGCAGGCCGCACCAAAGAGTGTTTTCATGTCGCAGACTTCTCCTCAACAACCGCAGCGAGGGCTTCGGCCCGCGCGGCCAGTTCGGCCAGGGTATCGGTGACCGAAGGCGGAACCACTGCAACCTCGACCCGTTCCGGTTCTGGGGGTGGCGCGTTGCGCAGGGATTTCAGCTCTGCCTCGGCCTCGGCCAGCTTGGCTTCGAGCAGTTGTACTTTGTCATCCGTTGCCGCCGTTTTGTCGGCCAGCATGAGGCCAGCCATCAGCAGCATCCGCGATTCAGGCATCCGACCAATCTGATCGGACAAAACCTGCGCCTCGTCGTCCAGCATCTTGGCGGCCGCCTGCAGAAAGGTCTCTTCGCCGTTCTGGCACGAGACATCAAAGCCGCGCCCGCCGATATGAATGGTCAATTCGGGCATCACTCCACCTCGCCTTCTGTCAGTTTCGCCTGAGACAACAACGGCTCCAGCCGTGCCAGCACTGCATGCGCTTCGGCTGCGTCTGTTGCCTGAGCGGCGCGGGTCGCTTCAAGCTCGGCGATGGTGGCACGGTTCAGCAGTTCCGCGTCCGCTACACCCTCTTGCGCCGCAGCCCGCAGCTCGTCCATTGAGAGGCGCAGCTCTTCGTTCGCCTTGCGCATTCGTTGCAGATCGTCATCCAGACGCGACATCGCGGCACCGTGGCTGGTCCGTTCAGCCCGCAACATCTCAAGTTCGGCATTCAGATCACCGACCTTTTCGCTGTCGGCCAGCTCTGAACGCAACCGGCCATTTTCCGCCTCGATATCCTGCGCCCTGGTCAGCAGGCGCTTGAGCTGATCGATTTCGTCGTGCAGCGGTGCCGGGTCAACGCGGGTCTCAAGATCGCTTCGCAGCGTTTCGTTCTCGGTCTTCAGCGCATCCAGCTCCTCGCGGTTTTCCAATGCGGCTTTCGCCTCTGCCAATTCGGCCCGGGCCGCTTCGACCGCGGCCAGCTTTTCGGTTGCTTCGGTCAGTTGCTCGCGCAGCGTTTGTGTGTCGTCATTACCGCCGGCCCCGGAACGCAAGTTGTCCAGATCAGCGCGCAACGCATCGACTTCCTGTTCATGCCGTTCTTTCAGGGACTTCAACCGCTCTTGAAGTTGGGCATTTGCAACGCGCTCATCCTCCAACGCGTCCTGCAGGCCACCGTCCTGACCGCCGCCACCCCCTGCTTTGTGCAAAGTTTCGACGCCGGTACCGATGCGTTCCATCGCTGCGATTATGCGATGCTGTAGTTCCTCGATCTGGCTCATGCCCCTGTCACCTCTTTATCAAGGATCGTTCTGTTGTCGGTCGTCCGAATCAAAGACAAACCGTGCCTGTGGCCAGTCTAACGGAATGTGACAGAAAATACCCACTCTTAGGTTTCAACCACTTGGAGCGCGCTCTTCAAGCTGTCTGAACGGGTCCCGCGCGGTTCCGCTTGCACTTTGAGGGGTGGATGATATTCAGCGCTCCATCTGCCCGTAACCCAAAGGAACTGCACCCGTGGACCTGACTGCGCTGCGCAATGCCAACCCCGAACACTGGGACAAAGCTGCGGCCATCCGCACCCTGACCCTCGACGCTGTCGCCGCCGCCAACTCCGGCCATTCCGGTATGCCCATGGGCATGGCGGACGTGGCCACAGTGCTGTTTGAAAAGCACCTGAAATTTGACGCGTCCAATCCGGACTGGCCGGACCGCGACCGGTTCATTCTGTCCGCAGGCCATGGCTCGATGCTGGTTTACTCGCTGCTGTATCTGACCGGCCACGCAGATGTCACATTGGAAGAGATCAAGAACTTCCGTCAGTTGGGCGCCAAAACGGCGGGTCACCCCGAAAACTTCCTGATCGATGGTGTCGAGACCACCACCGGTCCGCTGGGACAAGGCATTTCAAACGCCGTTGGCTTTGCGATGGCCGAGGAAATCCAGCGCGCGCATTACGGTAAGAAGGTTGTCGACCACTACACCTATGTCATCGCGGGCGATGGCTGCCTGATGGAGGGTGTCAGCCAGGAGGCCCTCACCCTCGCCGGTCGCCATGAGCTGAGCAAGCTGATCGTGTTCTGGGACAACAACAACATCACCATCGACGGCACCGTCGATATGGCCGATCGCACCGATCAGGTGCGCCGCTTTGCGGCTTCGGGCTGGCACGTGATCGAGATTGACGGTCACGATCCCAAGGCTATCGACGCCGCCATCGTACAAGCGAAAAAGTCGAACAAACCAACCATGATCGCCTGCGAAAGCCATATCGCTCTGGGTCATGCCGCGCAGGATACCTCAAAAGGGCATGGCGCGCTGACGGATCAGGACCAACTGCAGGCCGCGAAAAAGGCGTATGACTGGCCGCATGCCTCATTCGAAGTCCCCGCAAGCGTGAAATCTGCATGGGAAGCCATCGGGTCTCGTGGCGCCGCCGAACGCGCAGCCTGGGAAGAGCGGTTCGCACAGCTGTCCGAGCGTAAGCAGGCCGAGTTCAAACGCGCTTATGCCTTTGAAACTCCAAAAAAACTTGCCGGGGCAATACGGTCTCTGAAAAAGCAAATCTCGGAAGATCAACCCAAGATGGCGACCCGCGCATCTTCGGAAAAAGTATTGAGCGTCGTAAATCCCATCATGCCTGAGACCGTGGGTGGCTCGGCCGACCTGACCGGGTCGAACAATACCAAGACAGCCGATCTGGGCGTGTTTCTGCCGGAAAACCGCAAGGGTCGCTACATTCACTACGGCATCCGCGAACACGGTATGGCCGCAGCGATGAACGGTATGGCCCTGCACGGCGGCATCCGCCCGTATGGCGGGACGTTCATGGCCTTCACCGACTATGCGCGCCCCTCGATGCGTCTGGCGGCGCTGATGAAAATCCCAAGCGTCTTTGTCATGACCCATGACTCCATCGGTCTGGGTGAGGACGGCCCGACCCACCAGCCGGTTGAGCACCTGGCTATTTCGCGGGCGACGCCAAACACTTACGTATTCCGTCCCGCCGACACGGTTGAGACGGCAGAGGCCTGGGAACTTGCACTGACCTTCAAGGACAGCCCCTCTGTGCTGTCGCTGACCCGTCAGGGCGTGCCGACCGTGCGCACCCAGCACAAGGCCAAAAACCTGACCGCGCAGGGTGCGTATGTTCTGGCCGAAGCCCAAGGCAAACGTCAGGCCATCCTGATTGCGACCGGCTCTGAGGTGTCGCTGGCGATGGAGGCCAAGACGATGCTGGAGGCCGAGGGTATCGGCACCCGCGTCGTCTCGATGCCCTGCATGGAGTTGTTCGCCGAGCAGGATGAAACCTACCGCAAGCGCGTCCTGCCCGGCGGTGCCGTTCGGGTCGGCATCGAAGCCGCTGTCCGCGCCGGTGGTTGGGATCGTTGGCTTCTGGGCGAGCGAGGGCGTGAGTCCAAAGCAGGTTTCATCGGCATGTCGAGCTTTGGTGCATCCGCGCCCGCAGGTGAACTGTACAAGCATTTCGGTATTACCGCTGAGGCAACTGTTGCCAAGGTCAAAGACCTGCTAGGCTAAGGCCTGCGTCTTTCCAACCGAAAAGCCCCGGATTTCACCGGGGCTTTTTTTATCAGACAAAAATGATCACGGACTGCATTCCGTCAACGACAAGGTCACCGTCGGTGTTCCAGACCCGCATGACCTGCGAGCTGTAGCCATCATGCCCGGCGGTCAGTTGATGTTCCAACAACCACCAGCCGTCCCGCGTTTTGACAGTCTCGGTCAACACATTGAAAATCCAGTTCATCGACGAATTCGGCCCCGGCATTTTCAGGGTCGGATAAATCGCAGGTGGTGGCAAATCCGCAATCGAGATCAAACCCTCGATGCTGTCCCACATGTGTGGATCGTTGTGCCGCGCCCAGACACGCAGGTAACCCCGTTCTGCCCCTGATATGGGTCGCGCACCCTCCACAAGGCGCACGTCGAAGTTTTCCAGAAAGGCGATTGGCGGCTTGGGGAGGTCCGGTGGAAAATAGTAGCCCGTCGTTTCGGGTTCACCCGACGGTTTGGCAGCGCAGGAAAAGGACACGTGACTGTCCTGTGCCACGCCAAAGCTGAAGGTTCCAACGGCTGCTACGCGACCTTCGACCTCGGCGCGGGCGTTGATCGTCGTCACGTTACGCCCTTTGCGCAACAGTTCCGTTTCGATGGTCGCTGGCGCCCCGATAGGCGCGGTGAAGTTGATCAAAGCAGACCGCAACGGCGGCAAGTCAGGATGTTGCGTGCGAGTTGCTGACAGCATCAGCGCCGATGAAAAGCCACCAAACGTCGTGCGTCCCTGCATCCAATTCCGCGGCACTTGAAAGCGCAGTCGATCCCCAAACTGTTCCGCGGTGTTCAAAACTTCTGACAAGCTGAGTGAAGACATGATGGTTCCAAATGGAAGTTGCTGCAGCAATGCTTACCCCAACACTCTCGCGAGGTCCGAGACGACCTCACGTCACCAAAGCGTTTGGGCTCAGTGCTTGTCTGCGCGTCCCGCCACCGCGTCGATGGCGGGCGAGATCACCTTCGTTGCCAACGGAATCAGCGCCAGACCATAAGCAAGGCCAAACACGCCATCCAGCGTCGCCTTGGATATCCATTCGACCGCGCCAACCCATTGTTCCGAAACCGAATGTCCGATGGCATAGGCCCAATCGTGGATGTGATGGCCCAACCAGCCGAAGCCCAGCACCTCCAGACCGTGAATGACGATCGAGCCGCCGACCCAGAGCATTGCGGCGGTTCCGATGATGGACAAAAGCTTCATCACACCGGGCATGCCCTTGACCAGGCCGCGACCCACGCCGCGGCCAACGGGTGTTGGGGCGTTCTTGGCCAGATACAACCCGACATCATCCATTTTGACGATCAGACCGACCGAGCCATAGACGGCCAGCGTCACGCCGATTCCGACAACCGCCAGGGTAGCGGCCTGCATCCACAGGTTCGGGGCTTCGATGGCCGCCAGAGCAATGGTCATGATTTCCGCGGACAGGATGAAATCGGTCTTGATGGCCCCCCTGACCTTCTGTTCTTCCAGATGGCCGGGATCTGGGTTCTTCAAGTCTTCTTCGATCACATGGCTGCCGTGCGGAAACAGCACGTGAAATATCTTTTCCGCCCCCTCGAAACACAGATACGATCCCCCGATCATCAACAGCGGTGTTATCAGCCATGGCGCAAAATTGGCCAACAGCAAAGCAACGGGCAGCAACAACACAAGTTTGTTGAACAGTGAACCGCGCGCGATGCGCCAGATGATCGGCAGTTCCCGCGCCGGTGCAAACCCCTGAACGTATTTCGGGGTGACGGCCGCATCGTCGATGATCACGCCGGCTGTTTTGGCCCCCGCCTTGCCCGCTGCCGCAACCACATCATCTACCGACGCAGCCGCGACCTTGGCGATTCCGGCAACATCGTCCAAAAGGGCCAAAAGACCACTCATCACGCGTCCTCTCTTATCATCCGTCGCATCCGGACCCTACCTGATCCGACGTATAGCGCAAGCGTTAGCGCAATCGGCTCAGGTTTGCGCTAACACCTTAAAAATATGTCATTTTTGCCCTTTTTTGATTCCGTTTTCGCCGCTATATGGCCCCCAAAGCAAGCGCAGTCGGAGACGTCATATGACCATAAAGGTCGGTATCAATGGTTTTGGCCGCATTGGCCGCTGTACCCTTTCGCACATTGCGGCGTCAGCCCGAAACGACATTGAAGTGATCAAGGTCAACGCAACCGGACCATTGGAAACCTCTGCGCATTTGCTCAAGTACGACAGTATTCACGGCCGCTTTCCCCGTGACGTTTCAATCAACGGCAAAACCATGGATCTGGGCCGCGGCCCGATGGAGATGTTCTCGACCTACGACATGAACGAGCTGGACTGGGACGGCTGCGACGTCGTTCTGGAATGCACCGGCAAGTTCAATGACGGACTGAAGGCCAAGACACACCTTGATCGCGGCGCGCAACGGGTTCTGCTGTCGGCCCCCGGCACGAACGTGGACAAGACCATCGTTTTCGGCGTGAACCACAACAGCCTCGTCTCCGAGGACCGGATGGTGTCCAACGGGTCCTGCACCACGAATTGCCTTGCTCCGCTTGCCAAGGTTCTGGATGAAGGCATCGGCATCGAACATGGTATCATGACCACGATCCATGCCTATACCGGCGACCAACCAACCCTGGATCGGCGTCACAGCGATCTCTATCGCGCGCGCGCTGCCGCGATGTCGATGATCCCGACCACAACCGGTGCCGCTGCGGCGTTGGGAGAGGTTTTGCCGAACCTCAAAGGCCGTCTGGATGGGTCGGCAATCCGTGTGCCCACCCCAAACGTGTCGGCCGTTGATCTGTCGTTCCGCGCCGCGCGCGATGTCACCGTCGAAGAGGTCAACGCCATCGTGGAAGAGGCTGCCAAAGGTCCGATGCAGCGCGTTCTGGGCTTTGAACCCGCGCCGCTGGTCTCGACCGATTTCAACCACACCGAAGAAAGCTCGATCTTCGCGCCGGACCAGACCCGCGTGGTCGACAACCGTATGGTCCGCGTTCTGGCCTGGTATGACAACGAGTGGGGCTTTTCGGTGCGCATGGCCGATGTGGCCGTGGCCATGGGGCGTCTTAACTGACCCTTCGCACATTGCTTGTACCTTAACGCCCGCTCAGGTTATCTGGGCGGGCGTTTTCGTTCGGAGACATGATGACAAACCAAATCGCCATCTGGCTTGGGATATTCATTCTCGGCGGATTCATGCTGGATTATGCGGTGTATGGAACCGAACATTTATTGTTCCTGAGCAAGAAGCTCTACGCTTTTCTGGACTGGCTGGCTTTCTGGCGCTGACGGATGTTTTGCTTGACATTTTCGCTCATCTGATCTTGTTAGCGCTAACTACATTCCCATCGCGGCCAGATGGCCACTCAGACGGAGCGCAACATGACACTGAAACTGGCAATCAACGGCTTTGGACGGATCGGGCGCGGCGTTTTGCGGGCGGTCGTGGAATCGGGCCGTACCGATGTTGAGATCGTGGCCATCAACGATCTGGGCAAACCCGAGATGAACGCGCATCTGTTTGAGTTTGACAGCGTGCATGGCCGGTACCCGAACCCGGTGACCCTTTCCGATGCGGGTCTGGATGTCGGCGCGGGTCCGATCCGCCTGAGCAGCGAGCGGGATCCGGAAGCGCTGAACTGGTCCGATGTCGATGTGGTTCTGGAATGCACCGGCGTGTTTCGCACCCGCGAGGCGGCCGAGCGGCATTTCAAGAACGGGTCGGGAAAAGTTCTGATCTCTGCCCCTGCCCGGGGGGACGGTGCGGTCAAGACGGTGGTCTTTGGCGTCAACGATCACGAGCTGACGGCAGAGGACAGGGTTGTGTCGAACGCATCTTGCACGACGAACTGCTTGTCGCCCGTCGCGGCCGCTCTGGACGCCGGTCTGGGCATTCTGCACGGCAACATGACGACCATCCACGCCTACACGGCCAGCCAGCCGGTTCACGACACGGTCGGCAAAGACCCCTACCTGTCGCGCGCAGCGGCATTGTCGATGATCCCGACCACAACCGGAGCGGCCTCGGCCGTTGGACTGGTTCTGCCGCAATTGTCTGGCAAGCTGACGGGTCAGGCCATTCGGGTGCCCACGCCCAATGTGTCCGTCGTCGATCTGGTGGCCGAAGTCTCGCGCCCAACCACCGAGGATGAAGTCAACGCGCTGTTTGTTGACGCTGCGGCAAAGAGGCCCGGCGTTCTGGCTGCCGAAAGCCGCCCGCTCGTTTCCATCGATTTCAACCATGATGCACACAGTTCGACCGTGTCGCTGGCCGAAACCAAGGTCACAGATGGCACGCTTGTGCGCGTTCTGGCCTGGTATGACAACGAATGGGGCTTCTCGAACCGGATGCTGGACACAGCCGCCGCGATGGGCGCGCTATCCTAACCTGTCACGCAGGGCCGTATTGACGAGGGGCGTGACAAATTTGGACACGTCCCCGTCCAGCCGGGCGATTTCCTTGACCAGTTTCGAGGCGATGGCCTGGTGGCGCGCCTCGGCCATAAGGAAAACCGTTTCGATCGAATCGTCCAGCGCCCGGTTCATGCCGACCATCTGAAACTCGTATTCGAAATCGGCGACGGCCCGCAGACCACGCACGATGATCTGGGCGCCGACATCGCGGGCACAGTCGATCAGCAGGTTCTCAAAAGGGTGGGCGACAATCTCGGTCCCGGTCTGCTGGGTGAGGTGGGCGCATTCCGCCTCGATCATCGCGACGCGCTCTTCCAGCGAAAACAGCGGTCCTTTGTCACGATTGATGGCCACGCCGATCACCAGTTTGTCGACCAGGGCTGCGGCGCGACGGATAATGTCGATGTGACCCAGGGTGATCGGATCAAAGGTTCCGGGGTACAATCCAACCCGCATCACGCCCTCCTGCGCAACAAAATTTCTGCGCAAGCAAACATAAGTTTACCGGGGGTGCAAGTGACCTTGTGACAAGACAGGGCCGTCAGTGACCCATAATCATGCCTTGCAGAGCGTCCTTTTCCATTGCCAGTTCGGCCAGTTGTGCTTTGACCACGTCCCCAAGGGTCACGATGCCGACCAGCTTGCCTTCTTCGACAATGGGCATATGGCGAAAGCGTCCCTCGGTCATGCGGGACATGATGTCCTGAACCGTTGCCTGCCGTGTGGTGGTGACAATATCCCGGGTCATGTACGCGCTGACAGGCTGGGTCAGGCAGCCACTGCCACTGGCCGCCAGTTCACGCACGATGTCGCGTTCCGACAGGATACCAGCCGCCGTCTCGCCTCCGTCATCCGAGACGATGACCGTACCGATCCGTTTTTCTGCAAGTATTTTTGCGGCTTCTGCGACCGTCGCCGAAGGACCGACCGTTACCACGCTGTCTGTCGCTTTGGATTTCAGAATGGCCTGAACTAGCATTTATCAAAAAACCTCCGGATTATCGTACTGTTTTCCAAAGCGTTGCGCGATTGTCCTGACCTGTCAAGTTTCGGCGGCGGCTTCCAGCCGCGCCACCTCGTCGCGGATGCCGCGAGTCAGGGCCTCGGCAAAGCGATTCAGCCGTTCGTTGCGTTGATCCCCCTGATGCCGGACAAGATAAAGACTGCGGGTCAGGCTGACCTGATCGGTCAGGATTCTCTGCAGATTCGGATGAAATGGCAGCGTAAAGTCATGCGCCACACACACCCCTGTTCCGGCCGAAACCTGCCGCAATTGGACCGAGACCGAATTCGAGGCCAGCGGAACGCGGTCGATGCCAATATCGTTCAGATAGTCCAGTTCACGGTCAAAGATCATGTCCGGGATGTAGCCGATCAGCCGGTGTGCGTTCAGGTCCGCCACCGACCGAATGGGGCCATTGCGATCCAGGTAATCCTGAGAGGCCACCATGTGAAGTTTGTAATCACTGATCTTTTTCACCAACAGCTTGCCCGCCGTTGGCGCGCTGACCGTAATCGCCATGTCCGCCTCGCGCCGGGACAGGTTGATGATCCGGGGCAATGCCAGAATCTGGATGTCCAGGTCCGGATTGGCGTCGCTGATCGTGGCACAAACTTGCGGCAGCAGATAGTTTGCACAACCGTCCGGAGCACCGATTCTGATCTGGCCGCTCAATGACTTGGTCGAGCCGGTCACAACCCCTGCGGCGGCGCGCATCGCTTCTTCGGCCTGCTGGCCATGCTCCAGCAAACGTTCGCCCGCAGCCGTCAGCACATAACCTTGCTGCGACTTGGTAAACAACGACGCGTCCAACGTTGTTTCCAGTCGCGCGATGCGTCGTCCAACAGTAGCGGGGTCGATCTTGAGGATGCGCCCTGCAGATGACAGGCTTTCTTCGCGTGCGACGGCCAGAAAGACCCGCATATCGTCCCAATTCGGGTTCATCTGGTTCCTTTTGCATTTTTGCAAAGCTCTTTTGAGAGATTGCCTCTGTTCGTGGGATTTCTGCAAGCCTATTCTGCGCGCAAACCTACCGGAGGAGAGTTCGATGCAAGACCTGACGCACTTCATCAACGGCGAAAACGTGGCTGGTGCATCCGGCCGGTTCGACGATGTGTTCAACCCGGCAACTGGCGAAGTTCAGTACAAATGCCCAATGGCCAGCGCGGCAGAGACCACCGCTGCCATTGAACAGGCCGCAATTGCGCAACCTGCATGGGGTGCGACCAACCCGCAAAAGCGGGCGCGTGTCATGATGGCCATGGTCCACCTGATGAATCGCGACATGGACAAGCTGGCCGATGCGCTGAGCCGCGAGCACGGCAAGACTCTGCCGGACGCCAAGGGTGACCTGCAGCGCGGGCTGGAAGTGATCGAATACTGCATTGGCGCGCCTCAGATGCTGAAAGGCGAGTTCACCGACAGCGCGGGCCCGGGCATCGACATGTATTCGATGCGCCAGCCGTTGGGTGTGGTTGCCTCGATCATGCCGTTCAACTTTCCGGCCATGATGCCGCTCTGGCACGTGGGCCCTGCCCTTGCCTGCGGCAACGCCGTTGTGCTGAAGCCGTCGGAACGTGATCCATCCGTGCCGCTGATGCTGGCGGAGTTGTTCGTCGAGGCCGGTCTGCCCAAGGGCGTGTTCCAGGTCGTCAACGGCGATAAAGAAGCCGTCGATACACTGCTTGACAGTGACATCATTCAGGGTGTGTCATTTGTCGGGTCGACCCCGATCGCGCAATACATCTATTCCCGTGCAACCGCGAACGGTAAACGCGCGCAGTGCTTTGGCGGTGCCAAGAACCACATGATCGTCATGCCCGATGCCGACATGGATCAGGCAGCAGACGCCTTGGTCGGGGCCGGGTTCGGTGCGGCGGGTGAGCGTTGCATGGCCGTTTCTGTCGCCGTCCCGGTCGGGGAAGAGACCGCAGACGCGCTGATCGAAAAACTGGTGCCCCGGATCGAAAAACTGAAGGTCGGCCCCTATACCGCTGGCGACGACGTGGACATGGGTCCGGTCGTGACCGGTGCCGCCAAGGAACGGATCCTCGGCCTGATCAACTCGGGCATTGAGCAAGGCGCCAAGCTGGTTGTCGACAACCGCGACTTTAGCCTGCAAGGCTATGAAGACGGGTTCTTTGTCGGTCCGCACCTGTTCGATCACGTGACCCCGGCCATGGACATCTACCGTCAGGAGATCTTTGGCCCGGTCCTGTCGACCGTCCGTGCCGGATCCTACGAAGAGGCGCTGAAGCTTGCCATGGACCACGAGTATGGCAATGGCACCGCGATTTTCACCCGCGACGGTGACACCGCCCGCGATTTTGCCAGCCGGGTGAATATCGGCATGGTGGGCATCAACGTTCCGATCCCGGTTCCGCTGGCCTACCACACCTTTGGTGGCTGGAAGAAATCCATGTTCGGCGACCTGAACCAGCATGGTCCGGACAGCTTCAAGTTCTACACCCGTACCAAGACCGTCACGGCCCGCTGGCCGTCGGGCATCAAGGAAGGCGGCGAGTTCAACTTTAAAGCCATGGACTAAGGTTATAGTCACGCGAACACCAAAGGCCGCTCTGACGAGCGGCCTTTTGAGTTCACCGCGCCTGTATCCGTTTTTTGCAGAAATGCGGGCTGAATCGCTGCCTGAATAGGCGGTGCATGTAAGTTTCATGCCAAACTCACGAAAAATTCAGACAACGCATCTGGTTCCGGACGAAAACACGACTTAAATTGCGCAAAAATCCGAGCAGTCTTTGAGGAGGCGCACGTGTCCAATTCTCGCATCAATCGCCGCGCGGCCCTGTTGGGCGTGGCATCGGTTCTGGCCGCACCAACACTGGTGCGCGCGCAAAGCCTGGATGCCTTCCCGCAGACCGAAGACGCGATCAGTACGCAATTGCCGGTGCGGCGCAACGTATCATCCTTTTCCCAGCAGAACTGGCAGGATCATTTCGACGAGTTGGGTGTCGGCTGCCTGCTGGCCGATATCACCAGCCGCGCGGTGCATTACTGGGGCGCGGACGGCACCTACAAGCTGTATCCAAGTTCGGTTCCCATGAGCGAGGAACTGACCAAACGGGGTTACACAAAGGTTGTCCGCAAGACCGAGTACCCAAGCTGGACACCCACCGCCTCGATGCGTGAACGCGATCCATCCTTGCCCGTCCGGATGGAAGGCGGCGATCCCGGCAACCCGCTGGGCACCCGCGCGATGTATCTGGACTGGCCTGCCTATCTGGTGCATGGCACCCACGACACAAGAAAAATCGGCCGTCAAAGCTCATCCGGATGCATCGGTCTTTACAACCAGCATGTCGAGGAACTGTATCCTCTGGTCAAGATCGGCACTCAGGTGCGTCTGGTCTGAAGACAAAGCCCCGGCCAGATGGACCGGGGCTTTTCGTTGGCGAAGCGGTATCTCTTATTCCGGAATAATGACCGCGTCGATGACATGGATCACGCCGTTGCTGGCCTCGATATCGGCCTGAACAACTTCGGCACCGTTGACCTTGACGCCATTTCTGGCGTTCACGCTCAGGCGGTCGCCCTGAACCGTCAGAACCTTGGCGCGCTTACCGGCGATATCTCCGGCCATCACCTTGGCGGGCACAACATGGTAGGTCAGGATTTCTACCAACTGATCCTTGTTCTCCGGCAGCAACAGCGTTTCAACCGTGCCTTCGGGCAACGCGGCAAACGCTTCGTCTGTTGGGGCAAATACGGTGAACGGGCCCGGGCTCTTCAGCGTGTCAACCAGACCAGCGGCCTGAACGGCGGCGACCAGTGTGTTGAACGATCCGGCAGATACCGCGGTATCGACAATGTCAGCGGCTTGCGCTTTCAGTGGCATTGCAAATGCAAGTGCGGCGGCGGCCCCCATAAAGGTACGACGGAACATGGCTGTCATCTCCTCTCCAGCTTGTTATGGAAAGGGGTACGGGCATTCTTGGAACCCGGATCACTTTGGATCAGTCTTCCTTCACCTGCACCCAGATGCTCTGGGCGCGTCCGTCCTTGAGAAACGGCAGCGCCTCTACCGCGTCCGGGCGGGCCTGCTGCAGGTAGTATCCGGGCCAAAGCATTGAATAGGAACCGGATTGCAGCAGGGCATGCAGCATGTACTGTTCACCCCAGCCAGGACAATCGTAAAAGAAGCGCTTGGGATACTCATAGGGCAGAAAGACGTCATGCACGTGGATCACAACACCGGGTTTCAGCGCCGGGATGATGCGACAGAACAGATGCGCCACATCATTGCTCATCCGAACAACATGGCTGGAATCGATGAACAGAATGTCGCCCGATGCCAGCTCTGAGAACACCGACGGGTCGACATCCTCCAGCCGTTTCTGCTCAAAGTGATCGACGACATGCGCGATATCGGCGCGGGGATAAGGGTCGATTGCAGTGATCCGGGTTTCCAAACCGCCATCGATAGCCGCCTGTCGCGTGACACGGGTGGAGTTGCCACACCCGACCTCAATCACGCGCCGGGGTTGAAACCGGCGAACCATCAAATACAAGGCGTCGGCGTCCGGGCTGTCGTAATACCCGTTCCCGACACGGTATCCGGTCTGGTTACGTGCCGGGTCCTTTAGCGCAGCCAGCGCATCCGCATAGCGGCTGTAGTCATCCGTCAATTGAGCAATATCGAACCCGTCCATTCCCGGCGACAGGGCATAGGCCGGGCGGGTCAGCCCCCCGGCCCGTTCGAATGCTTCGAGCCGGGCGCGTTCGTCCCGCTCGGTCACTTTGTCGACCAGTTTCACACCGAACCGATCCAGAATTGCATTGGTCCTGGGAAATTTTCTGGGTTTCACGTCAGGCTCCGATCTGGTGACAATCCGTGGTCGCTCCTTACCTGTGCTTGCCGGGCCTGTGCAAGAACCAGAACCTCAAACCCTTGGCAAAACGACGATTTCCGTATTCACTGATCCGATACCTAAAGGAGAGGTCCGCGCATGCAGCAGGATTTCACGCTTGGCATCGAAGAAGAGTATCTGCTGGTCGATCGCGACAGCCTGCACCTGACCGAGGCGCCCGAGGCCCTGATGGATGCCTGTCAGGCCGATTTCGAAGGACAGGTCAGCCCCGAATTCCTGCAATGTCAGATCGAAGTTGGAACGCGGCCACACACGACCATCAACGGCGCGCGCGAAGATCTCAAGCGCCTGCGCTCCTGCGTGTCCAAGCGGGCGGCCGAGTACAACCTGAGCCCCATCGCCGTGTCCTGCCACCCGTTTGCGAACTGGAAAGATCAGCATCATACGCGCAAGGAACGCTATGATGCGCTGCAACACGCGCTGGGCGGGGTCGCGCGCCGGATGCTGATCTGCGGCATGCATGTCCATGTCGGTGTCGAGGACCCTGCGCTGCGCGCCGATCTGATGCCGCAGCTTTGCTATTTCCTGCCTCATCTTCTGGCGCTGTCGGCGTCCTCTCCGTTCTGGAACGGCGAAGACACCGGGTTGTCGTCGTATCGGCTGACCGTCTTCGACAACCTGCCCCGCACCGGACTGCCCCCGGATTTTGGCAGTTGGTCCGAATATGAACGGACCACAGGTGCACTGGTTGAACTGGGCGTTATCGAAGACACCTCGAAAATCTGGTGGGACTTGCGCCCGTCACATCGTTTTCCGACGCTTGAAACTCGTATCATGGATGTGCAGCCCCGGCTGGAACACACATTGTCCCTTGCGGCCATGGTCCAGGCCCTGACACGCATGCTGTGCCGTCTCAAAGCCCGCAACCTGCGTTGGCGGCAATATGACAGGTTCCTCATCGGCGAAAACCGCTGGCGCGCGCAGCGCTACGGTGTCGGCGAAGGCTTGATCGACTACGGAGATCGCTCCATCAAGCCGATGTCCGAGTTGATGGGTGAGTTGATGGGAATGCTGGCCGAGGACACCGAGGCTTTGGGCACAATGACCGAACTGGCCCGCTTGCGGCAGATCGCCGAAAACGGAACCTCCGCCACCCGCCAGCGCCGCGCCCATGCCGAAGCCGTGGCTCGGGGTGAGGACCCGGGCCAAGCGGTGGTCCGTCATCTGATCGAAGAGTTCCACGCCGACCTCTGAGCGTATCTCAGTTTTCGGAACCCAGAGATCAAATCTGACGCTCAGCATTGCTGTGCCTGCAAAACTTCTGTAACGATTGAGAAATAAACAACCGTTCAATTCGGCATCGACGGGAGGGAGCGCCATGGACTTTGCGCTGAGCGAGGAGCAAACCGCCATTTTCGACATGGCCTACGCGTTTGGGCGGGAAAACATCGCTCCGTTCGCCCGGCAGTGGGAAGCAGACGGCACCATTCCCAAAGACCTTTGGCCGAAAATCGGAGAGCTGGGCTTTGGCGCGCTATACGTGTCCGAGGATGGTGGCGGGTCGGGTCTCAGCCGGCTTGACGCGACGCTTGTGTTCGAGGCTTTGTCGATGGCCTGCCCGTCAGTCGCCGCGTTTCTATCGATCCATAACATGTGCGCCAAGATGCTGGACAGTTTTGCCGATGACGACCTGAAAGCCCGCATCATGCCCGACATCCTGACCCTGAACACGGTGCTCAGCTACTGCCTGACCGAGCCGGGATCCGGCTCTGACGCCGCGGCCCTGAAAACCCGGGCGGAGCGAACCAATGAAGGCTATACGCTGAACGGCACCAAGGCCTTTATCTCGGGTGGCGGGTATTCCGATGCGTATGTTTGTATGGTTCGCACCGGACAGGACGGGCCAAAAGGCATCTCCACTGTTTATGTCGAGGACGGCACGCCCGGTCTGAGCTTTGGCGCGCTCGAAGACAAGATGGGCTGGAAAAGCCAACCCACCGCGCAGGTTCAGTTTGACGACTGCAAAATTCCCTCGAGCAATCTGGTCGGCGTCGAAGGGGACGGGTTCAAATATGCCATGATGGGTCTGGACGGTGGACGTTTGAACATCGCCTCCTGCTCGCTTGGCGCGGCACAAAATGGTCTGGACATGACCGTGCAGTACATGTCCGAACGCAAAGCCTTTGGCAAATCGATCGATCAGTTCCAGGCGCTGCAATTCCGACTTGCCGATATGGAAATCGAACTGCAGGCCGCCCGCACGTTTCTGCGCCAGGCGGCGTGGAAGCTGGATCAGGGCGCGCCGGACGCCACCAAATTCTGTGCCATGGCCAAGAAGTTTGTGACCGAAACCGGCTCGAAAGTGGTCGACCAATGCCTGCAACTGCATGGCGGCTATGGCTATCTTGCGGATTACGGGATCGAAAAGCTTGTGCGCGACCTGCGCGTGCATCAGATACTTGAAGGCACCAACGAGATCATGCGCGTGATCGTGGCGCGCCAACTGGTTACACAGAACTGAGGGCCCGATGTCCGACATCGACATTCGTACCGCCGGCCGCGCCGGGCGCATCACACTGACACGTCCCAAGGCTCTAAACGCGCTGACTTATGACATGTGCGGCGCGATAGAGACCGCGTTTCGAAACTGGCGCGAAGACGATGGTATTGACCTGATCATTCTCGACGCCGAAGGAGAGAAGGCCTTCTGCGCCGGTGGAGATATCGCCGAGCTCTATGCAACCGGAACCAAAGGCAATTTCGACTATGGGCGCACCTTCTGGCGGGATGAATACCGCCTGAACGCTCTGATCTTTGAGTACCCCAAGCCGGTTGTCAGTTTCCTGCAGGGATTCACAATGGGCGGTGGCGTGGGTGTGGGATGCCACGGAAGCCATCGGGTGGTTGGCGAAAGCTCGAAAATCTCCATGCCCGAATGCTCCATTGGTCTCGTGCCGGATGTGGGCGGAACGCTGATGCTCGCCCTTGCGCCGGGGCGCCTGGGTGAATTCCTCGGCACAACGGGGCATCGCATGGGCCCCGCCGATGCCATTCTGGCAGGCTTTGCCGATCTTTACATCCCACAGTCCCAGTGGCCTGACCTAATCGAGATGCTGGAAGCGTCGGGCAATGCAGAGCTGCTGCAGGATCACGCCACCACCCCACCTGAGGGCGCTTTGGCGTCGATGCAGGACGACATTGATCAGTGTTTTGATGGCGAAACGCTGGGCGATATAGTGAACGGCCTGCGTGCCGCCGGGACGGAGTTTTCGTTGAAAACCTTGAACACGCTGCAGCGGAATGCACCGTTGTCCATGGCGTGTGCGGTTGAAATGTTGCATCGCTTGCGCGGCGCGTCGCTGACGATGCGTCGGGCGCTGGACATGGAATATCGCTTCACCTACCGGTCGATGGAACATGGCGATTTTCTGGAAGGCATTCGCGCCCAGATCATCGACAAGGACCGCAATCCGAACTGGCAGTTCCCGGACATGAATGTACCGGCGGTGGCCGTGTCGAAAATGCTGCAGCCGCTGGGTGCGGACGCTCTGACATTCAAGGAGGAATAAGCAATGAAAATCGGGTTCATTGGTCTGGGAAACATGGGCGCCCCGATGGCTGCCAACCTGGCAAAAGCCGGTCACGACGTTGTGGGTTTTGACACTGCAGGCGTCACTGTCGACGGGGTCGCCCAGGCTCAGAACGTGACCGACGCAGTTGCGGGTGCGGATGCCGTCCTTACCATGCTGCCAAACGGGGTCATTTTGCGCGCAGTGGCGGATCAGGTCATCCCGCACATGCAGCCGGGCGCCGTGTTGATCGACTGCTCGACTGTAGATGTCGACAGCGCCAGAGCGGTCGCAGATCAGGCGATTTCTGCCGGGTTGCTGTCGGTCGACGCGCCGGTGTCCGGTGGCATTGGTGGCGCGTCTGCAGGGACGCTGACCTTCATGGCCGGAGGATCGCAAGAGGCGTTTGCCAAAGCGGCCCCATTGTTCGACATCATGGGTCAAAAGGCGGTGCATTGCGGCACGGCCGGTGCCGGACAGGCCGCCAAGATCTGCAACAACATGATCCTGGGCGTGACGATGATCGCCACATGCGAAGCCTTTGCACTGGCCGACAAGCTCGGTCTGGACCGTCAGAAGATGTTTGATGTGGTTAGCACGTCCTCTGGCTATAGCTGGACGATGAACGCTTATTGCCCTGCCCCCGGCGTCGGCCCCTCCAGCCCGGCAGACAATGACTATCAACCCGGATTTGCGGCCGAACTGATGCTGAAGGACCTGCGTCTCAGCCAACAGGCCGCGGAAAGTTCTGACGCTGACACCCCGATGGGGCAAACTGCGACACGCCTGTACGAACAGTTTGTCGAGGCTGAGGATGGCTTGGGAAAGGACTTCTCCGCGATGCTTCCCCGTTTCGAAAAGCGTGGTCGAAGCTAGACCCGAAACAGCGAAAACTCGCCCATGTGACACGGTTGAAAACAGTGAACCCTTTCTTATGTGAGGGCGAACATGCCAAATGTCATTCCAAGAATTTGGGGGCGCAGACGATGAGACAATTTGCCCGGGTAACCGCGATTGCACTGTTCGTGGTCACTCCCGTTGCGGTTACGGCCGGCAATGGAAAAGACCATAAGACTGGGTTTTTCACGGGGGAACGCGTTGCGCCTCAATACACCTTGGCCGCGGGCAACAAAGCTGGTCATTGCCCGCCCGGGCTGGCCAAAAAGGCGGTTCCGTGCGTGCCACCCGGCCAGGTCAAGAACCTCTACCGCGTCGGCGACAGGATCGATCGCGGTTACTCTTGGATCAGCGATCCCTACCGTTACGGGTTAAAACGTGGCGATTATTACGTGCGCGCCGGAGACTACGTGTACCGGATAGACCCCGACACGCGCAAAGTCCTGAACCTGATTGGCGCCGTTGCCGATATTCTGAACTAGCACGCGACAGTTTCGCTACTCTGCAGCAACCCGTTGGCCTTGAAGCATGGGCTTGAGATAGTGCCCGGTGTGGCTGCGTTCGTTCTCGGCCACTTGTTCCGGTGTCCCCTCAGCCACAATCTGACCACCGCCATCCCCGCCCTCGGGGCCAATGTCGATGATCCAGTCCGCAGTTTTGATCACATCCAGATTGTGCTCGATTACGACCACCGTATTGCCTTGCTCGACCAGCTCATGCAGCACTTCCAACAGCTTGCGCACATCTTCGAAATGCAGACCCGTGGTTGGCTCGTCGAGAATATAGAGCGTCCGCCCGGTTGACCGCTTGCTGAGCTCTTTCGACAGTTTTACCCGTTGCGCCTCGCCCCCGGACAGGGTGGTCGCCTGTTGGCCGACCTTTATATATCCCAGACCAACACGGGCCAAAGCATCCATCTTGTCTCGGATCGAGGGGACAGCCTTAAAGAACTCCTGCGCGTCTTCCACTGTCATATCGAGGACATCAGCGATGGATTTGCCCTTGAACTTGATCTCGAGCGTCTCGCGATTATACCGCGCGCCCTTGCAGGTTTCGCAGGTCACGTAGACGTCCGGAAGAAAGTGCATCTCGATCTTGATGACACCGTCGCCCTGACATGCCTCGCAACGGCCACCCTTGACGTTAAAGCTGAACCGGCCGGGCTTGTACCCCCGCGCCTTGGCTTCCGGCAGACCGGCAAACCAATCCCGGATCGGCGTGAAGGCTCCGGTGTAAGTTGCTGGATTTGAACGCGGAGTCCGTCCGATGGGCCGCTGGTCAATATCGATGACCTTGTCCAGATGTTCCAGCCCCTTGATCGTCTCGCAGGGTGCCGGGGTCTGGCGCGCGCCGTTGAGGCGCATCGACGCCGTCTTGAACAGCGTTTCAATCGTCAGGGTCGATTTTCCGCCGCCCGAAACGCCGGTCACGCACACGAACTTGGCCAGCGGGAAGTCGACCGTTACGTTTTTCAGGTTGTTGCCAGTCGCTTTGACGACAGTAACTTTCTTCTTGTTCCCTTTCCGCCGTTCTGACGGCACCGCGATTTCCCGGGTGCCCGACAGATACTGGCCTGTGATCGAGGCCGCGTCCGCCGCGATGTCAGCGGGTTTGCCCTGACTGACCACCTGACCGCCATGCACCCCGGCACCGGGGCCGATGTCGAATACATAATCGGCTTCGCGGATCGCCTCTTCATCATGTTCCACGACAATGACCGTATTGCCCTGATCCCGAAGGTTTTTCAGTGTACCCAACAGGCGGTCATTGTCCCGTTGGTGCAGGCCAATTGATGGCTCGTCCAGTACGTACAGAACACCGGTCAGGCCCGAGCCGATCTGGCTGGCCAAACGAATACGCTGGCTTTCGCCACCGGATAGCGTTCCACTTGAACGTGACAATGTAAGGTATTCCAAACCCACATTATTCAGAAACCCCAAGCGCTCACGAATTTCCTTAAGAATGGCGCGGGCGATTTCGTTTTTCTGGTTGCTCAGGTGGTTCGGCGCATCGTCGATCCAGGCCAGCGCCTCTCGGATCGACATTTGAACCACCTGTCCCACATGCAGGCCGGCGATTTTGACCGCCAAGGCTTCGGGTCGCAGGCGAAACCCGTCGCAGGATCCGCAGGGGCGATTGTTCTGGTACCGTTCGAACTCTTCCCGAATCCAGGCGCTGTCGGTTTCGCGATACCGGCGCTCCATATTCGGAATGACGCCCTCAAAACTGCGGGTCACCTGATAGACACGCCCGCCTTCGTCATAGCGGAACTGGATTTCCTCGTCGCCCGAACCGCGTAAGAATACCTGCTGCACTTTCTCGGGCAGGTCTTTCCACGGGGTGTTCTTGTCAAACTCGTAGTGACGCGCGATTGCCTCTATCGTTTGCAGGAAATACGGCGATTTGCCCTTGCGCCACGGGGCCAGAGCGCCATCGTACAGCTTCAGCGTCTGGTCCGGCACCACGAGGCGCTCATCAAAGAACAGCTCGACACCCAGGCCGTCACAATCCGGACAGGCCCCGAAGGGCGCGTTGAATGAAAACAGGCGCGGTTCGATCTCGGGGATGGTGAAACCGCTGACGGGGCAGGCAAAATTCTCACTAAAGGTGATCCGTTCCGGCTCACCCTCTTTTGGTGCGGTCTCAAGGATGGCAATCCCGTCCGCCAGATCCAGTGCCGTGCGCAGGCTGTCAGCCAGCCGCGTTTCCATACCCTCACGAACCACCAAGCGATCAACAACAACATCGATGTCATGGCGGAATTTCTTGTCCAGCGTGGGGGGCTGATCGAGTTCATAGAACTCTCCATCCACTTTCACACGCTGAAAACCCTGCTTGCGGAGCTCCAGGAATTCCTTTTTGTACTCCCCTTTACGGTCCCGCACGATGGGGGCCAGCAGGTAGCCGCGAGTCCCCTCCTCCATCATCATGATGCGGTCGACCATGTCCTGCACCTGCTGTGCCTCGATCGGCAGGCCGGTGGCAGGACTAAAGGGCGTACCGGCGCGGGCAAAGAGAAGGCGCAGATAGTCGTAGATTTCGGTCACAGTTCCCACGGTCGAACGTGGGTTTTTGGACGTTGTCTTCTGCTCAATCGAAATCGCCGGGGACAGGCCGCTGATGTGTTCAACATCGGGCTTTTCCATCATGTCCAGAAACTGCCGTGCATAGGCCGACAGGCTTTCGACATAGCGGCGCTGCCCTTCCGCATAGATCGTATCGAAGGCCAGCGAAGACTTGCCCGACCCGGACAGTCCGGTGATCACCACCAGCTGATCGCGCGGGATATCCACGTCTATGCCCTTGAGGTTATGCTCGCGCGCGCCGCGCACCTCGATATTCTTCAGTTCAGCCATTTCGGCCCCCAACACACAAGTGTCTAAGAGATAAGCGAGCGGCACTGAGTCTCCAACAGAAAAGTTAGAACAAAGTGCGAACAATCGGTTTATTGCCGACAGCTCCTGACATAACGCCCCAGCCATCCGGTCATCGAAAAGGGAGCGGTGAATTTTTTGGCGTTCAGTGGAAATGGCGCGGTTGACGGGGCTCGAACCCGCGACCCCCGGCGTGACAGGCCGGTACTCTAACCAACTGAGCTACAACCGCGCATTTAGGGTCTCTGTTCGATCCGTTTGCCCGGATCAAAGGCTGGCAGCGATGGCGCGGTTGACGGGGCTCGAACCCGCGACCCCCGGCGTGACAGGCCGGTACTCTAACCAACTGAGCTACAACCGCCCGCTGCCCGTTCGTTGCAGAACGTTGGGCTGTATTATGGGTACGCCCAGTCATCGTCAAGCGACGTTTTGGAATTTTTTGCCCGAACCTGCGATTTTCAAAGCGCCCGGTCTTTGCAACCGCAGGGACCCTGGGACCGCGCGCGATTGAAAACAAAGACGTGAAGTTGAACCGCAATGCGCTTGCGCCCGAAATGGACAGGCTGTATGAGCCAACTCTACGGGTGATTAGCTCAGTGGTAGAGCGCTTCGTTCACATCGAAGATGTCAGGAGTTCAAATCTCTTATCACCCACCACCCCACCTTTTGATCCCAACCGCAGCAGCATGAGAACGCTTGTCAGCCGTCCTGCGGGCTGCGTAGTGTTGGGCCAATCGCCGCACAGACAAGCGGCGCGGTTGGACGAGGTTGCGAATGGCCAAGCTGAAACGGGATATCGGCCTGGTCGGCCTGACATTCATCTCGGTCGGGGGAATCATTGGCTCCGGCTGGTTGTTCGGACCCTTGCTGGCGGTCCAGCATGCCGGACCTGCCGCGATCCTGTCATGGATCATCGGTGCCGCGGCCATGTTCGTGCTGGCGATTACCTTCGCCGAGATTTCGGCCATGTTGCCGATCCCCGGTGGGATCGCCCGCGTCCCGCAGTTTTCCCATGGCAACATCGTGTCTATGGCCATGGGGTGGACCGCCTGGATCGGGTATAACACGACGGCCCCGATTGAGGTCGAGGCCATGCTCAAATACCTCGCCCCTTATGCACCGTGGCTGCATGCGGCGAATACGGGCGATTTAACGGGCGCGGGTATAACCGTCGCCCTGTTTTTCATGCTTCTGTTCGTCGTGGTGAACGCAATGGGGGTCAAATTCTTCACGCAGGTCAACGCGACGCTGACCTGGGCCAAGATCGCCATCCCGATCCTTCTGTCTGTTTTGCTCATCGCGAACCGCTTTGAAGTGCAGAATTTCACCCAACCCGGAGGGTTTGCGCCCTATGGTCTGCAAGGCATCATGGCGGCCGTGTCGACCGGCGGCGTTATCTTCTCCTTTATCGGGTTTAGACATGTCGTCGATATGGCCGGTGAGGTTCGCAATCCGAAATTCGCCATTCCTGCCGCGCTGGTCCTGTCTATCGTGCTCTGCGCCGCCATTTATTTAGGCCTGCAAATCGCGTTCATCGGCGCATTGGATTCTTCGATGCTGACATCCGGCTGGGCCAATCTCAGCTTTGGCGGTGAGGGTCCGCTGGATGGCGTCATCATGTCGGTCGGCATCGTCTGGTTTCTCAGCCTGTTGAACGTCGGGTCGGTGATTGGACCGTTTGGAAACGGGCTGGTCGCCACCGGGTCGAATGCCCGGATCGCTCTGGCCTTGTCCAAGAACGGGTTTTTGCCAGAACGGCTGATGGTTCTGTCGTCGTTTGGCGTGCCATTGTGGGCGCTGGCGCTGAATTTTCTGATCGGGATTCTGTTTCTGATGACCATTCCGTTCACAACGGTCATTGCGCTGAATGGCGCGGCGATCGTGTTGTCGTTTGCGGTCGGGCCGGTTGCCGTTGTGTGCCTGCGTCGGTTGATGCCCGATCATCCCCGTTCAATCCGTATTCCGGCGGTCCAACTGGTGGCCGTGTCCGCCTTCGCCATCGCGACGCTGATCGTCTACTGGAGCGGTTGGGACACCGTCTGGCGGCTGGGGATTGCACTGATCGTCGGGATGGCCCTGCTGCTCATACGTTTTCGCAACCGACTGGACGAGATGGATGTCACCGAGGCCCTGTGGCTGGTGCCCTACTTCTCTGGCATCGGGCTGATCTCGTTTCTCGGACAATTCGGGGAAGGCGCTCAGAAACAGATCCCGTTTGGGTGGGACATCGCTCTGTGCGTGCTGTTTGCGGCCGTGATATTTGGTCTGGCTGTGCGATCCTCGCTGAGATTTGAGAAATTCCAGAAGTACATCGCGGAAGAGGAAGTTCTGGACCCGGCCAAACCTGTCATCGGGTTCTAAAGAAAAAGGCGGGGTCTACCCCCGCCTCTCTCAAACACTTTTTCAGTCTCAATGCGCCGTTGCGGCCGGTCCTGAGTTTTCCGCCGCTGTTGCCGCGGCGGCTGCGGCCTCTTCAGCGGTTTCATCCCAATCCACAGGTTCAGGCGCGCGGATCAACGCGTGTTTCAGAACTTCCGAGACATGTGCGACCGGGATGATTTCCAACCCGTCCTTCACGTTGTCCGGAATCTCGGCCAGATCCTTTTCGTTCTCTTCCGGGATCAGAACGATCTTGATACCGCCACGCAGGGCCGCCAACAGCTTCTCTTTCAGACCGCCGATCGGCATCGCGTTGCCGCGCAGGGAAACCTCGCCGGTCATGGCGATGTCCTTGCGCACCGGGATACCTGTCAGGACCGAGACAATCGACGTGACCATCGCCAGACCGGCGCTTGGGCCATCCTTGGGTGTTGCGCCGTCCGGCACATGCACGTGAATGTCCAGCTTGTCGAACTTTGGCGGCTTCACACCGATCTGGGGCGAGATGGACCGCACGTAGGATGAGGCCGCGTCGATGGATTCCTTCATCACATCGCCCAGCTTACCGGTGGTCTTCATCCGACCCTTGCCCGGCAGTTTCAGCGCCTCAATGTGCAACAGATCCCCGCCCACGGACGTCCAGGCCAGACCCGTCACAACGCCGACCTGATCATCCTGTTCGGCCAGACCATAGCGGAATTTCGGCACGCCGAGAAACTCATCCAGATTGTCCGGCGTCACCGTCACGGTTTCCGCCTCTTTCTTGATGATCTTGGTCAGCGATTTCCGCGCCACCTTGGCGATCTCACGTTCGAGGTTCCGCACCCCCGCCTCGCGGGTATAGGTGCGGATGATCGATTGCAGTGCCTCATCGGTCAGTTCAAACTCCTTGGCTTTCAAGCCGTGGTTTTTGATCTGTTTGTCGATCAGGTGCTGCTTGGCAATCTCGCGCTTTTCATCCTCGGTGTAGCCAGCCAGCGGAATGATCTCCATCCGGTCAAGCAACGGTCCGGGCATGTTGTAGCTGTTGGACGTGGTCAGGAACATCACGTTCGACAGATCATATTCCACTTCCAAGTAGTGGTCCATGAACGTGTTGTTCTGTTCGGGGTCCAACACCTCGAGCATGGCGGACGCCGGATCGCCCCGGAAGTCCTGACCCATCTTGTCGATTTCATCGAGCAGGATGAGCGGGTTCGTGGTTTTCGCCTTTTTCAGTGCCTGGATGATCTTGCCGGGCATCGAGCCGATATAGGTCCGGCGATGGCCGCGAATCTCGGATTCGTCGCGCACACCACCCAGCGAAATCCGAATGAACTCGCGCCCCGTGGCCTTGGCCACCGATTTACCCAAGCTGGTTTTACCCACGCCCGGAGGACCAACAAGGCACAGGATCGGGCCTTTCAGCTTTTTCGAGCGTTGCTGAACCGCCAGATATTCAACGATGCGTTCCTTGACCTTCTCAAGGCCATAGTGATCGTCATCGAGGATTTCCTGCGCGCGGCCCAGATCCTTTTTGACACGGGATTTGGTGCCCCACGGCAGGGACAGGATCCAATCCAGGTAGTTGCGCACAACGGTTGCTTCGGCCGACATCGGGCTCATGTTACGCAGCTTCTTCAGCTCACCCTCGGCCTTTTCACGCGCCTCTTTCGACAGCTTGGTCTCGGCGATCTTGGCTTCCAGCTCTGCCACTTCGTTCGAGCCGTCCTCGCCATCGCCGAGTTCCTTCTGAATGGCCTTCATCTGCTCATTCAAATAGTACTCGCGCTGCGTCTTCTCCATCTGGGATTTGACGCGCGTCTTGATCTTTTTCTCGACCTGCAGAACCGACATTTCGCCCTGCATCAGGCCGTAGACCTTCTCAAGCCGCTCGCTTACGCTGAGGGTTTCCAGCAGTTCCTGCTTTTGCTCGACCTCAATACCCAGATGACCTGACACAAGATCAGCCAGCTTGGCCGGCTCCGTGGATTCACCCACCGCAGTCAAGGCTTCTTCGGGAATGTTCTTGCGGACTTTGGCATACCGTTCGAACTCGTCCGCCACTGTGCGCAACAGCGCCTGCGTGGTCGTCACATCACCCGGCATTTCGGTCAGATACTCTGCGCGCGCTTCAAAGAAGTTGTCGTTTTCCAGAAACTCGGTGATCTGAACGCGCGCCTGCCCTTCCACCAGCACCTTCACGGTGCCATCGGGCAGTTTCAGCAGTTGCAACACGTTGGCCAGAACACCCGACCGGTAAATCCCGTCGGTTTCCGGGTCGTCTACACCCGGATCAATCTGGCTGGACAACAGAATTTGCTTGTCATCCTGCATAACCTCTTCCAGTGCACGGACCGATTTGTCTCGGCCCACAAACAGCGGCACGATCATATGCGGGAACACCACAATATCGCGCAGCGGCAGGACGGGGTATGAGGAATTCAGAGGCTCTTGCATGCTCTATCCTTGTCATTGGCAAGACGGCTCTCGTCCCTCATCGAGGCAACATCCGACCGTCTCCTGTCTTGGACGATAAAGGTGGGGCGATACCGACCCTATTTCAACCTTACCGTCATGTAACGAATTTCAGAATGACGCGAGGCTATGCGGACTGCAAGGCGTCCAAAGGACTTATCCACCGAATTTCACAATTCTTCTGTGAAGATGCCAGCTAGATCGGCTCGATATCTCCCTGCGCGCGCTGTGCATGGAACTTCGCTTGCCACTCTTCAAAGGATCCCGCTGCAATGGCCTCGCGCATACCCTGCATAATCTCTTGAAAGTAATGCAGATTATGCCAGGTCAGCAACATTCCCGAAATCATCTCGTTGGCGCGGAACACATGATGCAGGTAGGCACGAGAATAATTGGTGCAGGCCGGGCATGTACAGGCCGCGTCCAGCGGGCGCGGATCGTCGGCATGGCGGGCGTTCTTGATGTTCACCACACCAAAACGTGTAAACACCTGACCGGTTCGGCCAGACCGCGATGGCAGCACGCAATCCATCATGTCGATCCCGCGTGCAACGGCGCCAACGATATCATCAGGCTTGCCCACACCCATCAGATAGCGCGGTTTGTCCGACGGCAGGAAGTCCGGCGCGTAGTCCAGGCATGAAAACATCGCCTCTTGCCCCTCGCCAACAGCCAGACCACCAATGGCATAACCGTCAAACCCCGTTTTCGTCAGAGCCTTCGCGCTTTCTTCGCGCAGGTCGGGTTCCAGGCCGCCCTGCATGATCCCAAACAGCGCATGGCCCGGGCGATCACCGAAAGCCTCGCGGGACCGGTTGGCCCACCGCATCGACAGGCGCATGGACTCGGCGATGCGGTCCCGGTCGGCCGGCAACGCGGGACACTCGTCAAAGCACATAACGATGTCCGATCCCAGCAAACGCTGAATTTCCATCGACCGTTCGGGCGTCAATTCGTGTTGCGACCCGTCAATGTGGGATTTGAACGTGACGCCCTTTTCGGTCAGCTTCCGCAGACCCGCCAGCGACATGACCTGAAACCCGCCGGAATCGGTCAGGATCGGGCGGTCCCAGTTCATGAACTTGTGCAACCCGCCCAGACGGTCGATCCGCTCGGCGGTGGGGCGCAGCATAAGGTGATAGGTGTTGCCCAGCAGGATATCCGCGCCTGTAGCCCGGACGCTTTCCGGCATCATCGCCTTGACGGTTGCGGCCGTTCCGACCGGCATGAAGGCCGGCGTGCTTACATCACCGCGCGGCGTCTGGATGACGCCGGTGCGGGCCTTGCCGTCTGTGGCCTGAAGCTCAAAGGAAAATCGCTGGGTCATGTCATCGCCTTGGATCACGGAACCGGGCAGGCTTTGCCTGATCTGGGGGCCTATTGCAACCCGTCAGCACTGCACCGAGGCACCTTAGATGCGCAACCCTGCCTCGGTCACCTCTCCACGTCACGCGACAGGATGCAATGGGGCCACAATGCGGAAATTCAGGGTTGTTTCGGGGCGACGTTGCATTTGCAATCCGCCTGTTTCCATCCATACCAGAGTTGAAAATCGGGGACTCAACCCCCAAATGTATACAGTCGTACACAACAAAAGAGGACAGATATGACCGAAGACCAGATTATTGGATTAATTTCGTCGAATATCATTTACTTGCTGGCCGCTGTTCTGGTGGTCATCGTTATTCTGAAGGGTATCAAGATCGTCCCGCAATCCGAAAAATACGTGGTCGAACGGTTTGGGCGCCTGCACTCGGTGCTTGGCCCCGGTATCAACTTTATCGTTCCATTTCTGGATGTTGCACGCCACAAGATCTCGATTCTCGAGCGTCAGTTGCCCAATGCCACCCAGGACGCGATCACCAAGGACAACGTTCTGGTCCAGATCGATACCTCTGTCTTTTACCGCATTCTCGAACCGGAAAAGACGGTTTACCGCATCCGGGATGTGGATGGCGCCATTGCAACGACGGTTGCAGGTATTGTTCGCGCCGAGATCGGTAAAATGGACCTCGACGAGGTGCAGTCGAACCGCTCGCAGCTGATTTCCCGTATTCAGGAAAGCGTGGAAACCGCCGTTGACGATTGGGGGATCGAGGTGACGCGCGCCGAAATTCTGGATGTGAATCTCGACCAGGCCACGCGTGACGCCATGTTGCAGCAGTTGAACGCCGAGCGCGCACGCCGTGCCCAGGTGACCGAGGCAGAGGGACAGAAACGCGCCGTCGAATTGCAGGCCGATGCGGAGTTGTATGCAGCCGAGCAGTCCGCCAAAGCCCGCCGCATCGAGGCCGAGGCCGAAGCCTACGCAACCGGTGTTGTCGCCAAGGCGATTCAGGACAACGGGATCGAGGCCGCGCAATACCAGGTTGCCCTGAAACAGGTCGAATCCCTGAACTCTTTGGGCGGTGGCGCCGGCAATCAGACCATCGTGGTGCCTGCAAACGCACTTGAAGCATTTGGCGATGCGTTCAAAATGCTCAAGGGAGGTAAGTGATGGCAGACCCCTTTTGGCTGACATGGTGGATCTGGCTGGCCGGTGCGCTGGCGCTGGGGATCCTAGAGGTTGTCCTGCCCGGGTTTATCTTTCTGGGCTTTGCAATCGGGGGGGCGATCACCGGGCTCCTGCTGGCCATCCCGGGGGTCACGCCTTCCCTGCCGATCCTGCTTTTGATCTTTGCGGTTCTATCCTTGGTCGCGTGGCTGATCCTGCGTCGCATGTTCGCGCTGCCGCATGGTCAGGTGAAAACATTCGAGCACGATATCAACGATTAACCTGGTTTGGCGCCTCTTGCGGGCGCCATGCGCCTCTGGACGCCCACCCGGGTATTTCCTATATAATCACTCAGGCAACCGACCCGAGGTACAGATGACCCAATCCAGCGAACAGTTCGAAGGTGCACCCCTGATTGCGCCATCCACAATCGAACATCCTCTGTACGAACCTGTTGTTGAAGCCTGTCGGTCGGTCTATGACCCTGAAATCCCCGTCAATATTTACGATCTTGGTCTGATTTACACGATCGACATCACCGGCGAAAACGCCGTTAAAATCATCATGACCCTGACCGCACCGGGGTGCCCGGTCGCAGGTGAAATGCCCGGTTGGATTGTCGAGGCCATTGAGCCCGTGGCGGGCGTCAAAGAGGTGGACGTCGAACTGACGTGGGAGCCGCCCTGGGGTATGGAAATGATGTCCGATGAGGCGCGTCTGGAACTCGGCTTCATGTGACCGGCCCGGTTATCCACAGAACGCAAAGCCTTGTCATAAAACGGTAATCACTCTGTTACCGGCCTGAGCCACAACTGTCACGAAAATACGGGACACATACGGCGCATCGGCTGTCGCGCAACACCAGTGCGAGTCGCATGTATGGGCCTACTGACTGATTGCCGCCCCCAAAACATCCTGGCCCCAAATACGGACCGCTCTTGCCCGAGAGCGGTCCTTAAAATTTCGCGTCGCCAAAGATCCGCTACTCGATACCGCACTTTGTCTTGATTTCCACCGATCTTTCGTCCAGCTTCTTGACGTAATCCCCTGAAAGCATTTGAAGTTTCTTGTTTTCAGTACCTGTAACCAAGCCCAGCAAGGCCCCTGCAGGCGTCAATGCCGTGACGCTCTCTACCTCTTGATCCTGTGCATGTTTCTTTTCCGCAGCGATCGCGCGCAAATCCCCTTCGGCGGTCGCACAGTTCACCGGATGCCGTTTGGTGTCATCGGCCGCGGCCACGGTACCTGCGAAACCAACAACAGTCAGGCTGGTCACGGTCAGTAGTCTGGATACTGCCTGAGCAATGGGGTGTACTGACTTCATTTCATTATACCTTTCTCGATAAGCTGTCATGCGATAATCAGCCGAAACATATGCTGCACCGTCAGGCTATTTCTATCGGTGGTGCAAAGGCAAGGCGTGGGTCGTAAAACAACATAAACGCCCTAGCGACACGAAAAATTGCTTCGCATCGCCACACTCACTTGAGCCTTAGCGACTGCGGTCCTAAATTAGCCATAACGCGTGACAACGGAGAACAATATGTTCGGTATTCCCGGTAAACAGGCCGTGACACTGACGCCCAAAGCTGCTGAGCAGATCACCCGCCTGATGGCTGCGGGCGGTCACGCCGGTCTGCGCATCGGTGTCAAAAAGGGCGGCTGCGCCGGCATGGAATACACCATGGACTATGTTGATCAGGCCGATCCCAACGACGAAGTTGTCGAACAGGACGGCGCGCGCATCATGATCGCGCCGATGGCCCAGATGTTCCTGTTCGGAACGGAAATCGATTACGAGGTGTCGTTGTTGGAATCGGGTTTCAAGTTCAGGAACCCCAACGTCGTTGATGCCTGCGGTTGCGGCGAATCCATCAAATTCGACGAGACACTGGCAGCCCAGCAATAAGCTTTTCAGGATCGCCACTGCCCAACATGGGAGTCCGCCCCCGTTGATCGGGTCGGCGTAGAAACAAACTCTCCTGTTACTGGAATTGTCAGGTCGGTCGGACGATGCTATCCGCTGTACCAGTTCACCGACGGATCTGGGAGAAATGGATATGCGGCGCAAGTTGGCGGCTGGAAACTGGAAGATGAACGGAACCGGCGCGACTCTGAGTGAATTGGATGCGCTGACTCAAAGCCACCCTGCCCCGTCCGTGGACATTCTGATCTGCCCGCCCGCCACGCTGCTGCAACGCGCGGCTGCGGCTGCGGACGGAACCGGTGTTTCGGTTGGGGGGCAGGATTGTCATGCCAATGCATCGGGCGCCCATACTGGCGATGTCAGCGCGGACATGCTGGTCGATGCCGGAGCAACGGCGGTTATCCTGGGCCATTCCGAGCGGCGGGTCGATCACGACGAACAGAACGAAGATGTGCGCGCCAAAGCCCGGGCCGCAATGGACGCCGGTTTGAAAGCCATCATTTGTGTTGGAGAAAGCCTGAAACAACGCGAATCTGCCAACACACTCGACATAATCGGCGGGCAGATGTCAGGGTCTGTTCCGGACCAGTCGACCGGGGAAAACCTGATCATCGCCTATGAACCGATCTGGGCCATAGGCACCGGCAAAGTGCCGACGCTTGACGAAATTGGTGAGGTTCACGATTTCATCCGCACGCGCCTTGAGCGCCGCTTTGGCGAAGGCGTCGGCCGGTCCGTTCGGTTGCTGTACGGCGGGTCCGTTAAGCCCGGCAATGCGGCTGAAATCTTTGGGGTTTCCAACGTGGATGGGGCGCTCGTCGGAGGGGCCAGCCTGAAGGCCGCGGATTTCTCAGGCATCATTCAGGCGTTGGAAAGCGTCTGAACGGCACCATTTGCCGTTGGATCATTCCGCAATATCCTCGGCCCAAAGCTCGGGCTTCTCAATGATGAACCGTTTCATCAAGGCGATACAATCGGGATCTTCGGCCAGGATAACCTCGACGCCGCGCTCCCGCAGGAAATCTTCATTGCCGCCGAAATTCTGAGTGTCACCGATCACCACCCGCGGAATACCGAACTGAACAATTGTTCCCGCGCACATCATGCAGGGGGACAGTGAGGTATACAAAACCGTATCCCGATAGGTCTTTTGCCGCCCGGCCTTGCGCAGAGCGTCCATTTCGCCATGCGCAATCGGATCACCCTTCTGGACGCGCTGGTTGCGACCCTGCGCGACAACGTCCCCGCCCCGGGCCAGAACAGACCCGATCGGGCATCCGCCTTCGTCGAATCCTGCTTTGGCCTCCTCATAGGCGATGCGCAAAAGGCGCGCGTCGGTTTCGGTGAACATGACTGATCGCTCTTTGTTGTGCCCCTGTGGGTCAACCTGCCGAATGGGACCAAGCGCGTCAACGGCAGGCCGATCCGGTCAGGCCAGTTTCATGGCCACGAGGCCGGAGACGATCAGGACAGCGGCCAGAATCCGAAGGGGCGTTACAGCCTCGCCCAGAAACATGATCCCGACCATGAACGCGCCGACTGCTCCGATGCCTGTCCAGATGACATAGGCTGTTCCCAGCGGCAGTGTGCGCATTGCCAGGGCCAGCAGACCAAAAGAGCCGATCATCGAAACGCCCATCACGGCCGTAGGCCACAGGCGCGTGAACCCGGCCGATTGCTTCATGGCAACCGCCCATATGATTTCGAGCAACCCGGCCAATAACAGAAAAATCCAGGACATAAGGACACCTCGCTAACCTTCGGGTCGTCCCGAATGATCACCCGACATGGGGAGGTCGTCCTCGAGACCCTATCTATGATCGCCGTGGTTTCATTCAAGGGAGCGCACTCCATGGTTTTGGCATTGGAGCTTTGGGCGATTTTCCGCTACACCACGCACAAGGGCCAAAATCGGGCATGAACCCGAAAAGAGCCGAAGGAAGAACGGGGACCTTGGAATGGGACGCACGGGGAGCGCAAATCGCAAGGTTTGTATCATCTGCATGAAATGGGGGGACCTGTTTGGCGGCGACTACGTCAACATGCTGTACCGCGCCGTTCAGGATCACTTGGCGCTGGACCATGATTTCATCTGCATAACGGACAACCAAGATGGCCTGGATCCGGGCATCAAAGCGTATCCCCTGTCCTTCGCCCAACTGGATCGCCCGGACTGGACGCATGGCAAATGGCCCAAACTGCTGATGTTCGACCGCCGGATCGTTGGTGACTACGATGCCGCGCTGTTCCTCGATCTGGATCTGGTCGTAACCGGTCAGCTCGATCCTCTGCTCAACATCGTGCTGGACAAGGGCGGATTGTACCTGATGCCGAAATTCCGTGGCCTGATCTGGCGCATCCTGCCGGCAACGTTCTGGGACAAAGTGCCCTGGTTCATGAACAAGGTGACCAGAGGCAACTCCTCGGTCGTGGGGTTTGTACCCTCCGAGCAATATCACCTGTATGACGGGTTTGACGGCCCCACGCATCTGCCCAAATACGAAAATGACCAGAACTATATCTCGGCTCTGGCCACGAACCGCAAATGCTACCCCAAGAACTGGTGCATCGGGATTGTGCACCTCGTCTATTACTGGCCGTTTGGATTGATCTTCAGAAAATACAGGAACCGCCCGGAACGGCCAAAGATTGTCATCTTCAATGGCCGACCCAACCCGGTTGAGTTGGTCAATGACGACATCGGCTATTGGGGGTCTCGCCGTCGACGCGCCTATGGCGGGATCGAATGGGTGGCGGAGTATTTGCAGAAATACAGCCGTTAAAGATCAGGATCGGACCCCGTTACAGGCCCGATCCTGTTTAGCTGGACTCGCTAGTTCGTCACGATTTCCGGCCCCATGAAGGTGTTGGGCAGGAAGGTCGAGATCCATGGGATATATGTCACCATGATCAGGAAGACGAACAGTACGGCCAGGAACGGCAGCGCTGCTTTCACAACGCTCATCATCGGCATTCCGGCGACGCCCGAAGTCACGAACAGGTTCAACCCGACCGGCGGCGTGATCATCCCGATTTCCATGTTCACCACCATGATGATGCCCAGATGGATCGGATCGATACCCAGCTCAATCGCAATCGGAAACACCAGCGGAGCGACGATGACCAGCAGGCCGGACGGCTCCATGAACTGACCACCGATCAGCAGGATCACGTTGACCACGATCAGGAAGGTCACCGGCCCCAAACCTGCGGACAGCATGGCCTCGGCAATGTGCTGCGGTACCTGCTCGTCTGTCAGCACGTGTTTGAGGATCAGGGCGTTTGCAATGACGAACAGAAGTGTCACCGTCAGTTTGCCCGCCTCAAACAGGGTGTGTTTGGTGTCGGGATGAAAAAACGCCGTGACCAAGGCCAGAGGTTTCCGCATCAAGGATGTGTTGCGGTCGTCCCCTTTGACATGCAGCGGCCCCATGTCCTTGTAGACAAAGCTCGCGATGAAAAAGGCATACACGGCGGCGACAGCGGCGGCTTCGGTTGGCGTGAAAATCCCACCGTATATGCCGCCCAGAATGATGACGATCAGGAACAGGCCCCATCCGGCTTCACGCGCCGAGACGAACACCTCGCCCCAGCCTTTCCAGTCTCCTTTTGGCAGGTTCTTGACCTTGGCGATGACGTAAATCGTGATCATCAGCATCAGACCCGCCATCAGGCCGGGAATGACGCCCGCCAGGAACATGCGCCCGACCGACACTTCGACGGCCGCCGCATAAACCACCATCACGATGGATGGCGGGATCAGAATGCCGAGCGTGCCAGCGTTACAGATCACACCGGCGGCAAACTCCTTGGAATAGCCCACTTGCCGCATTCCTGCGATGACAATCGATCCGATGGCCACCACGGTCGCCGGGGACGACCCCGACAAGGCCGCGAACAGCATACAGGCAAACACACCCGCAATCGCCAGACCACCGGGCAAATGCCCGACGCAGGCAATCGAAAAGCGGATGATCCGTCGCGCCACGCCGCCCGTCGTCATGAAAGAGGACGCCAGAATGAAGAACGGGATCGCCAACAGCGTGAAGTGGCCTTCGAACGCCTCAAACAACGTGCCAGCAACCGAAGCCAGCGAACTGTTGGAATAGATCAGCAGAAACAGGGTCGAACTGAGGCCGAGGGATACCGCAATCGGAACCCCGATCAGCAGCAGGCCGATGACCATCGAGAAAAGAAGTACAACGTCCATCAGTCATGCTCCCCCTGCTGCGCGCGAACTTCCTCGATCTCGTCCTCGACTTCATGGCTCGCAACCAGCCGGTCGGTCTGACCACGCCAGATCTGAAGGGCAACCTGCGCAAAGCGGATCACCAGCAGCAGCATCGACACGGGCAGAACCAGGTACGGCACCACCTTGGGCAGTTTCTCGTATCCTTCGCCGTAGTTGATCAACTCTTCCAGAAATCGCAGCGGGGCGACCATGGGGATATCATCGACTTCGTAGAAACTCTGACTGCGCGCATCCAAATTAAACCCGGTAGGGAACCAACGGCCGGATGTCGGCGGCAGATCGGCAAAGACGGCCCAATAATCATAGGCGCCCTTCAGCATCAGCAGCGAAAACACAAGGCAACATCCAACCGCGATCAAGGCCAGGACCCGGCGCGGTGCCGGAGCCAGCATGTTCAGGATCGCGTCCACACCCAGATGTGCATGTTTCTTGACAGCATAAGACGCGCCCAGCAGAACCAACCACCCAAAGGTGAAAACCGTCAGTTCGAGTGCCCATAAGATATTGGAGTTAAAAACAAACCGCGCGATCACATTGGCAAAGGTCACAACCGTCATCAGGCCCAGAAGCAACGCGATCAGGGTTTCTTCGATTTGGTCGACCAGCCCGACCGGGCCGGATTTCGCACCAGACATCTCTCTGTCCCCGCATTTTTTTGTGATGAGAGTGAAAAGTGGCGGGCCTTGTTGCGGCCCGCCCGGCCTGCGCGTCGATAACTCCCCAGTCCCCGGACGCGCGGCCTATCCGGATCAGAACCCGGCGTTGATTGCCTGTGCGGCGTCGATCTTGTCCTGACCAACGTCACCAGCAAATTGGTCCCAAACCGGCTTCATCGCGTCGACCCAGGCCTGACGCTGCTCGGGGTTCAATTCGCGAATGATGCCACCGGCGTTGGTGATCGAGGCTTTGGCCTCTTCGTTCACCGCAAAGGCTTCCTTGTTCCGGGTCTCGGTCACTTCGGTCAGGATGGTGAGAAACTGATCGCGCACCTCCGGATCGAGGCTGTCGAGCCAGTCAACCGAGGTCACCACCAGATAGTCGATGATGCCATGGTTGGTTTCGGTGATGCCGTCCTGCACCTCAAAGAACTTCTTGCCATAGATGTTCGACCAGGTGTTCTCCTGCCCGTCCACGACGCCCTGCTGCAGCGCGCCATAGACTTCCGAGAACGCCATCTTCTGCGGGCTGCCTCCAATGGCTTCCATCTGCGCAACCAGAACATCCGACGATTGAACACGGAACTTCAAACCATCCGCATCCGAGGGAAGTTCCAGAGGTTTGTTGGCCGACATCTGCTTCATGCCGTTGTGCCAGAACGCCAGACCCTGCAGACCACGGCGCTGCATGCTATCCTTCATCGCCTGACCATCTGCCGAAGCCTGGAACGCGTCCACGGCGTCGATGTTCTTGAACATGAACGGCAGGTCGAACAGGCGGAACTGCTTGGTGAATTTCTCGAACTTTGACAAAGACGGAGCGGCCAGTTGCACATCGCCCTGCAGCATCGCTTCGAGTACTTTGTCGTCATTGTAAAGCGTGGAGTTCGGATAAACCTCCACGCACATCACGCCCTGCATTTCATCGTTGACGCGCTGTTCCAACAGAGACGCGGCGATCCCCTTGGGGTGTTTGTCGGTGTTCGTCACATGCGCGAACTTGACGACAATTTCGCCTTCTTCACACGCAGCCCACCCGGCTGTTGCGGTGACGCTCAGGGCCAATGCAGTCGCGGCCGTTGTCAGGATTTTCATCTGTCTTCCTCCCAGACTTCCTATGATCTTCTGATTGGCACCGAAACAGCGCCAGATGCCGGGCAGTGAAGCGAATCAATTGTCACCAAACAACATTTTGGCCGAGGGAGGCGTTGGATCGCCTTTCCCATTTATTTTCAATGTCTTAAATGTCATTTTGAAGATGTTTGTTTTAAAATCCGTCCAATGTGTGCGGATTTTCGCACGCGACATGTGTCATTTGTGCGGATTCCCGCACATCTGGCGAATCAATGCCACCGAATCGACCGCAGCCCCCGGCACATCGCCTTTGCTACCTGCGATAGTCTTCCGGACGGATCTGATAACGCGCCAATTTGTCGTAGAAGGTTTTGCGTGGCAGCTTCAGTGCCTTGGCAGCGTCGGACGCCTTGCCGTTGTGCCGCCCAAGGGCCGCAATCAACAATGAGCGTTCGACCCGTGCCATCTGCTCGGTCAACCCAAGGTCGGCGCTCTGTGCGACCTCATCAGGCATGCCCAGCACAAACCGCATCGCGGCGGACATCAGCGACCGCGCATTGCCGGGCCAGTCGCTGGCCATCAGAAAGGCCAGATGTTCCGAGGTGATCTCCGGTTCGGCAATGCCGGCCTGTTCGGCAGCCTGAGCCACATATTGCCGAAAGATCACCGGAATGTCCTCGGGCCGTTCGGCCAATGACGGAATGCGAATACGCATGACGTCCAGCCTGTAGTACAGATCGGCGTTAAAGCGCCCCTCCCCGGAAATCGCGGACAGGTCTGCAGTTGTGCCCGCAATAATCCGCGCACCGGTCCCGCGCTCGATCAGTTCCAGTGCGGCGTATTGCGTGGCCTGGGGCATCGCCGACACTTCGTCCAGAAACAGGGACCCGCCAGCCGCGTCCTCGCAGACGCGCATCAGCTCTTCTGCGCTCATCCCCGAGGCCGGTCGTTTGACAAAGGGTCCCTGCGCCACGGGTGACATCAGATGGACAACTTCGGCCACCTTGGAAATCCCGCTGCCCGGGGGGCCGGTCACCAGAACCTCGGCCGCGGTCGGCGCGACACTGCGCACCCTCTCTCGCAGGGCTTCGGCCCGTGGGGACAGGCCAAATAGCAACCGGGCCGCGGGATCTCCACGCTCCAATTCTGATTTGAGCGCCCGCTGTTCCAAGACCTGTGACCGGATTGCAAAGGCGCGTTCCAGCACTGCCAGCAAATCTGCCGCCGCGCAGGGTTTTTCTAGAAAATCGAACGCGCCCCGTCCCATGGCCTGCACCGCCATCGGTATGTCGCCTTCGGCGGTCAGCAAAATGACCGGCAGGTCCGGATCAACGTCATGCGCGTAGGACAGCAGGTGAAAGCCGTCGCGCCCCGGCATACGAATATCGGACAGGATCACACCCGGAAAATCGGCGCGGATATGATCCTTGGCCGCAACAAAAGATCCTGCCGACACCGGTTCATACTCCGCCAGTTCCAATGTTTGGGCCAAAGCTTCGCGAACCGCGGCATCGTCATCGACCAGGAGAACCTTGTGGATCATGCGGCCTTGTCATCCTTGTAATAATCAAGCTCAACCGTGAACGTTGCGCCTTTTGGCGAGTTGTCGCCGCGGATATTGCCGCCAAAGCTCTGAACCAAGCCGTAAGAGATCGACAGGCCCAGCCCCATCCCTTCCGAGGACCCCACGGCCTTGGTCGTATAGAACGGTTCGAACAGTTTCTCCGGATCTTCAATACCCGGCCCAACGTCGCGCACTGAAACGGCGAGCCGTTTGCCATTGTTAATGATGATGCGAATATATCGCTGTTCCTGATCGCTCATCGCGTCGGCTGCATTGTTGATCAGATTGACGAAGACCTGCACCAGACGCACCTCACCGCCCCATGCAAATACCGGCGTCTCCGGCGGTTCCCAGTCGAGCGTCACATCGTCGGTACGCAACCGCGCTTCGGTCAGTTCGACCGCCGTGTTGATCACCCCAACCAAATCCACCTTGCCCATCGGTTCGCTTTCATTTCGCGCAAAGGCCCGCAGGTTTTTGATGATGCGCGCCATGCGTGCGGCCATATCAGAAATGCGGCCCAGGTTTTCGCCCGC
Source organism: Ruegeria sp. AJ12 (assembly GCF_056536245.1). Classification (NCBI taxonomy): domain Bacteria; kingdom Pseudomonadati; phylum Pseudomonadota; class Alphaproteobacteria; order Rhodobacterales; family Roseobacteraceae; genus Ruegeria; species Ruegeria sp. AJ12. The sequence goes on along the minus strand of NZ_JBQFJJ010000001.1, from coordinate 2,078,551 downwards.
CTTACCCTCGTTCCCACGGTCCAGAAAGGCGGCGCCGTTATGCGCGAATTGCTGGATGGCCATCAGCGGCTGGTTCAGCTCGTGACTGATCCCGGCCGACATTTGACCCAATGCGCTGAGCTTACCGGCCTGAACCAGGTCCGCTTGCGCCCGTTTCAGCGCGGCTTCGGCCTCTTGTCGCTCGCTCACCTCTCGCCGCAAAGCAGTGTTTGCGTTTGTCAGATCACGGGTCCGCCGGGCCACCCGGCTTTCCAACACGGCATTGGCCTCGGCCAATGTGCGCCGCCGTTCGGTCGCCAGAAACAGCAATGCACCAAAAGCCAGGCAAATTGCGGCAACGGTCGCGGCCTGCAACCCGGCCAGACGGCGTGCCGGGGCGACATCCACCAGCACCTCGGCCGTCATATCGATCACCGGCAGATCGAGCGTCAGGTGCAGCGCGTGACGCGGCAGGTAGCGCCCCCAGTTCAACGTCCACAGCTCATGTTCACCGACCCAGGACGACTCGAAATCCACTGCTGTACCGTCGGGTGGCGTCAGGCCGGGTTCGCCTTCCGCACGCTGCCAGAACAGCAGGTCAGACCGGTTCGAGATAAAAACCACCCCGTCCGCATCGACAAAGAAAACCGCTTCGGTACTGCCCCGCCAGGTCTGTTCCACATCCTGCACATCAGCGAAAACCATCAGGGCGCCTTCTACCTGGCCCAAGGGGCCGAAAGCCGGAGCGGCATAGGAGTAGATGCGATTCCCGGAGAACGGATCGACTCCCCGCGCGCTGCCCATCGCGCCCTGCATGGCACGCACAAAGGCCGGGTGTTCGCCCATGTTGCGCGGTGCCATCGGCTGTGCCGACGCCAGAACCTGACCATCAATGCCCAGATACATCATGTTGAGGGCGGCCGTTTTGTCAGCCACATCCAGCAACATCTGCTCTGCCGCGCGCCGCTGTTCTGGCGTTGCAAGCAAACGCAGGTCGGGATGGTCTGCCATCAGTACTGCAAGCTCCTGATAAACCTGCATCTGCGTGCTCAGTCGGTCGGCGGCCAGTTCAAGATCCGCCTCCGCTTTGTCGCTCAGTTGAGACACCGCCTGCCGGTAGCCATACGACCAGACCGCCGCCGACAACAGTCCGACAGCAAACAGAAAAGCAAGGATCACCAAAAACCTGTGCATGACATAGGGTCTTGCATTCGGCGCGCCCCATGGCAAGTCTGTGCCGCATGAAGACGGTGTTTCAGTCCCCACTCGACCCGGGATTCGTGCAAAACCCCTATCCGTTTTATGACAGGGCCAGAGCCGAGGGCGATTTTGTATTTTGGGACGAATATGACAAAGTTGCCGCCGTCTCACACAGGGCGGTTCAATCCCTGCTGAAAGACCGTCGTTTTGGCCGCGAACCTCCTGAAGAGCTGAAATCTCCCGGCCCTGCGCATCTGGCTGCGTGGCTGGTCACCGAAGAGAACTCGCTGTTGGAAGTCGAACCGCCCCGTCATACGCGAATTCGCGCCCTTGTCATGCGGGCCTTTACGTCTCGGGCGATCACTGCACTGGAACCGTCCATTCACGACCTCAGCAAGTCTCTGATCGATCGCTTTCCCGACGCGCCTTTTGATCTGCTGGACGCATACTGCACGCAGATACCGGTCATCACGATCTGCCGCCTTCTGGGCGTGCCCGAGCACATGTCGCCCGACTTGCTACGCTGGTCGCATGCAATGGTTGCAATGTATCAGGCCGGTCGTACGCGCACGACCGAAGACGCAGCAGAAGCCGCCACTCGGGATTTTATTGCATTTCTCAGCGCGTATGTCGCGCAGCGCCGCACGGATCCGCGCGATGATCTGATCACCCGCCTGATCGCCGCCGAGGAGGATGGCGAGAAACTCTCGCATGATGAGCTTATTGCAACTTGCATCCTGCTGCTGAATGCGGGGCATGAGGCCACGGTCCACTCGCTGGGAAACGGCGTGAAAACGCTTCTGCAACACCGGCTTGATCCCCGAAGTTACGAACTGGACAGGCTGGTGGAGGAAATTCTGCGTTATGATCCGCCGCTGCATATGTTCACGCGCTATGCGTACGAGGATGTTGATGTTTTCGGCCACAGCTTCAAGCGTGGCGACGAGGTCGCGCTTTTGCTGGGGGCCGCCAACCGTGATCCGTCGGTCTGGAGCGATCCTGATCGCTTTGACCCATCCCGCCAGATCGTCACGAACGCCAGTTTCGGTGGTGGCCTGCATTTCTGCGTCGGCGCCCCGCTGGCCCGGCTGGAAATGCGGATCGCCTTGCCGGTTCTGTTCGACAGGTGCCCCGGGCTGCGTCTGACCGAACCGCCCGTGTATTCCGACAGTTATCATTTTCACGGCCTGTCGCGATTGCAGGTGGAGGTTTAGGGCGCAAACCCGCGCCCGTTACGCATGACCCAATGCGATCAGCGGCAGCATTGTGGTGGACTTGATCTCTTCCATCGACAGCAGAGCCGTGACGTTGTGCACCCGAACCTCCGAGATCAGGGACTGATAGAACTGGTCATATGCGCGGGCGTTTTTGACACGAACCTTGAGGATGTAGTCGATGTCACCGGCGAGCCGATGCGCCTCTTGCACTTCCGGATGGTCCTGCAGCGCTTTCAGGAATTTCCTTTGCCACTCGGCCTCATGCTCCGAAGTACGGATGAGAACAAAGAAAGTCGCCTCAAATCCCAGGGCTTCGGCATCCAGCAGAACGGTCTGCTGGCCAATGATCCCGGCCCCCTTGAGCTTGCGTATGCGATTCCAGACCGGCGTCTTGGAACTGCCGACGCGAGCGGCAATTTCGTCCAGCGACTGACTGGCATCGCGCTGCAGTTCGGCCAGAATTTTCCGATCCGTGTCATCTATCCGCACCGACATTCCAATTTTCCTCGTGTTTCGAAACTTGCGTTCTCTTGCTTCGATTTATCGGAACAAACGTTCTTATTTAAGCGGCCATATGGCGCTTTGGCGGGAATATTTCCTATATTGGGGAATAAGTCAAACCACAGCTGAGACGTTCAGATGCAGCTTACGCAGGAAACACATGGCACCGGGCATGTCGACTTTGTCGGCGCAGGTCCGGGTGATCCGGATTTGCTGACGCTCAAGGCGCTGTCAGCGTTCGAGCGGGCGGACGTGGTGCTGCATGACCGCCTGATCAGTGATGAGGTCCTGTCGCTGGCCGGTCGGCACGCAACATTGGTTGATGTTGGTAAATCCGGTTTCGGGCCGTCCTGGAAGCAGAGCGATATTGACGCCCTCTTGGTCGACTATGCTGTGCAGGGTCATCGTGTCGTGCGCCTGAAATCCGGCGATCCCACCGTGTTCGGTCGGTTGGATGAAGAAATTGAGGCTGTGGAAGCAGCCGGAATCCCCTGGCGGATCGTGCCGGGCATTACGGCGGCTTCGGCGGCCGCTGCAGGAATCGGCCAAAGCCTGACACGTCGCGGCCGGAACTCATCGGTCCGAATTCTGACCGGTCATGACATGAAGGGCTTTGCCGATCACGACTGGAACGCACTGGCGCGTTCAGGGTCCGTGGCGGCGATTTACATGGGCAAGAAATCCGCGCGCTTTATTCAGGGCCGTCTGATCATGCACGGCGCGGATCGGTCCACACCAGTCACACTGGTTGAAAACGCTTCGCGCCCAGATCAGCGCGTTCTGGCTACCACCCTCGACCAATTGCCGACCGATCTGGCCGCTGCTGAAATGAACGGCCCGGCCCTGACATTTTATGGCCTTGCCCCGCGTGATGCGGCTCAGGCCCTGTCTGAATTCAAGAAGGAGCTTGCCTGATGGCCCGCGCTTTTACCCCCAAAGTCGTCACCGCAAACGATCTGCTGGAAGGCGACGTGATTTATCAGACCGAAGATGACCGCTGGTCGCGTGACCTGTCGGACGCTGAACTGATCACGGACGAGGCGCACGCGCAGGTGCGCCTGCTGGATGCCGCGCGTCAGGCCAACAAGATCGTGGGTGCATATCTGGCCGATGCCGCAGCCGGTGAGAACGGCCCCGAACCCACCCATTTTCGGGAAGATTTCCGGCGGACTGGTCCGTCCAACTATGCCCATGGCAAGCAGGAATCTTCCCCGCAGCCCCGGGTCTGACAACAGGCCCGTCTCTCTCCCCTTCTCAAGGCCCCAGGTCCGGGGCTGCACCTAAGGACAGCAACACATGTATCGCTACTCCGAGTTTGACCACGAGTTTCTGGCAGAGCGCAACGCGCAATTCCGCGCGCAGGTTGAGCGTCGTATTGACGGCTCGCTGACGGAAGATGAATTCAAGCCCCTGCGCCTGATGAACGGCCTGTACCTGCAACTGCACGCCTATATGCTGCGGGTCGCTATTCCGTATGGCACGCTCAGCAGCGCACAGATGCGTCAGCTGGCCCTGCTGGCCGAGAAGTGGGACAAGGGCTATGGCCACTTCACCACCCGTCAGAACATCCAGTACAACTGGCCGAAACTGAACGACGTGCCGGATATGCTGGACGCGCTGGCCGAGGTTGGCATGCACGCCATCCAGACCTCGGGCAACACCATCCGCAATGTGACCGCCGACCATTTCGCCGGTGCCGCGGCGGATGAGGTCGCTGACCCGCGCCCCTATGCCGAGTTGCTGCGCCAGTGGTCGACCGACCACCCGGAATTCCAGTTCATGCCGCGCAAGTTCAAGATCGCGATCACCGGGTCGGAAAACGACCGTGCCGTGATCAAGGCACATGACATTGGCCTTCAACTGGTCGAACGTGACGGCGTCTTGGGCGCCCGCGTCATCGTGGGTGGCGGTCTGGGTCGCACACCGATGATCGGCAAGGAACTGTCCGAATTCGTCGCCTTCGACGACCTGCTGGCGTACCTTGAGGCCACCGTTTCGGTCTGGAACCAGATCGGCCGCCGCGACAACAAGTACAAGGCGCGCATCAAGATCACCGTACATGAGCACGGTATCGATGCGATCCGCGCCAAGGTGAACGAGCGCTTTCTGAAAGTGCGCCCTCAGTTCAAGGGCGCAGACATGAACCTGCTGGAAGAGATCAAGGCCCACTTTGCGCCTCCAACCTTCCGTGAGGGTTCGGTTGCCTCGTTCGAGGGCGCCTACACCAACGATCCGGTCTTTCGCTCGTGGGTTGACACCAACATTGCGCCGCACAAGAACGCGGGCCACGCGATTGTCACGATCTCCATCAAAAAGCACGGCGCGACGCCGGGTGATGCAACCGCCGAGCAGATGCGCGTGATGGCAGATCTGGCCGAAGAGTTCGCCTATGACGAGCTGCGCATCAGCCATGAGCAGAACGTGATCCTGCCGCATGTGCACAAATCGGACCTGCCTGCGATCCATGCGAAGCTGAAGCAATACGAACTGGCCACCGCCAATATCGGCCTGATCAGCGACATCATCGCCTGCCCCGGCATGGATTATTGCGCGCTGGCCACGGCCCGCTCGATCCCGGTCGCACAGCAGATCGCGACCCGGTTCGAAGACCTGAAGCTAGAGCATGATATCGGTCACCTGAAGATCAAGATCTCGGGTTGCATCAACGCCTGTGGCCATCACCACGTGGGCCATATCGGCATCCTGGGTCTGGATCGTGCGGGTGTCGAGAACTACCAGATCACGCTGGGCGGTGACGGCACAGAAACGGCGGCCATCGGGGATCGCACCGGTCCCGGCTTTGCCTATGATGAAATCGTGCCAGCCGTGGAACGCATCGTCGACACCTATCTGGACCAACGCGAAAGCGCAGAGGAAGAGTTCCTGCAGACCTATCGCCGGGTTGGTATGGCCCCGTTCAAAGCGGCTCTTTACCCCGAGGCGCAGGCCAATGCCGCTTGACCTGATCCAGACGGAGCTGGGCCGGGACAGACGCGAACTGACCGAAAAGGTCGACGCGCTGAACGCCCGGTTCCGCCACCACAGCGCCCATGACGTCATGCATGGTGCGATTGAGGAGATCGATGAGCTTGCCCTTGTTTCGAGCTTTGGCGCGGAGTCGGTTGTCCTGTTGCACATGGCGGCTGTCGTCGACAAGGCGACGCCCGTCCTGTTTATCGACACGCAGATGCTGTTCACCGAAACGCTGGAATACCAGCAGGAGGTTTCCGAACGGCTGGGTCTGACCAATGTCCGCATCATTCACGCAGACGATGAAGATGTGCAGCGGGAAGATCCCTATGGCGCATTAAGGCTGCGCGACATGGATGCCTGTTGCAATCTGCGCAAGACCTTTCCGCTGCAAAAGGCGCTGGCCGGGTATGACGGCTGGATCACCGGGCGCAAACGGTTTCAGGCCGGCAGCCGTGCCACGCTTGAGTTTTTCGAGGTCGAGGACGGCACGGGCCGGATCAAGGTCAACCCGCTGGCTCATTGGGCGCCCGAGGACGTGCGTACCTATATGGATGAAAACAACCTGCCCCGACACCCGCTGGTGGCCAAAGGATACCCGTCAATCGGCTGTGCGCCCTGCACCTCGCCGGTCAAGGACGGCGAAGACCCCCGCGCCGGACGCTGGCGCGATCAGAGCAAGGAAGAATGCGGCATCCATTTTGTCGATGGTAAGATGGTGCGCGCCGGAGAGAAAACATGAACGTAATTGTGACGGATGCGGGCTTTGCCCCCGATGACTGGACCGACGGTTTTGTCACGCTGGAAGACGCGGCCAATGATGTGGTGGCGCTGGATGTGGCATCGGATACCGACCCCGATGAGCTGATCGACAGACTTGGCAGCGCTAGGATGGTGCGCGTGGGTTTTCCGTCATCGGCAGATGGACGCGGCTTTACCATCGCCCGGGTTCTGCGTCTGAAAGGCTATACCGGTCGCCTGCGCGCCAAAGGTCACGTCCTGGCTGACCAGTACGCCATGGCGCGCCGCAGCGGATTTGACGAGGTCGAGATCGACGACCCCCTGGCCACCCGCCAACCCGAGGATCAGTGGCTGGCCCGGGCCAATTGGCAGGACAACAACTATCAGGCCCGCCTGCGCGGTTGAACCGTCTGACCGCACTCAACGGAATTCGGGCAAACCGCCCCTTTTCATGACCTGAATCAAAGCTTAAACGGAGATGCCGGTTTACCAGACCGGTGGTGAAATGATGACAGAGATGAGACCCGTGACCGAAGCCACCGCCGTAAAGGCCCCTGTCCTGCCGGACGCCCAGACCGTCACCGATGTCAAGCATTGGACTGACAGCCTGTTCTCATTCAAGGTAACGCGCCCCGCGTCGTTGCGGTTTCGGTCGGGTGAATTCGTGATGATCGGCCTGCTGGGAGACAACGGAAAACCCCTGCTGCGCGCCTATTCCATTGCGTCGCCGTCCTGGGATGAGGAACTGGAGTTTTATTCGATCAAGGTGCAGAACGGCCCTCTGACGTCGAAACTGCAACACATCAAGCCGGGTGATCAGATCATCCTGCGGCCCAAACCGGTTGGCACACTGGTCCACGACGCCCTGTTGCCGGGCAAACGGCTCTGGCTTTTTGCCACGGGCACTGGATTTGCGCCCTTTGCCTCGCTGCTGCGCGAACCGCAAACCTACGAGGATTACGATGAGGTCATCATCACCCACACCTGCCGGGAAGTGGCCGAACTGGAATTTGGCCGTCAGTTGATCGAAAACGTTCGACAGGACGAGTTGCTGGCCGAGCTGATCGGCGAAGGGTTTGCCGACAAGATCCGTTATTACCCGACCACCACCCGGGAACAGAGCCCCAAGATGGGCCGCATCACCCATCTTTTGAAAGATGGCACCATTTTTGCCGATCTCGACATCGAGGGTGGCATCAAACCCGAAACCGACCGGGCGATGGTCTGCGGCTCGCTGGCCTTCAACCTGGATATCAAGGAAATCCTGGAAGAGTACGGCCTGCGCGAAGGGGCCAACTCGGAACCCAAAGAATTCGTCATTGAAAAAGCCTTTGTCGGCTGACCGGGTGCATGGTCGGGGCTTTTGGCCCTGACCCGTTTTGTCCGCGGGCCGTGAAACCGGCGAGATTCAGGCATTTCCATGTTTATGGCGCTTGAAACGGCGCGCATGGCAGTCTAAATTCCGGGCTCGAATTTCTGCAATCATCAAAGGAATGAACCCATAGCTCGCAGACCCCACAACGCGCCACCGCAAAGAGATACCGGACCGCGCGTCAATGATAAAATCCGTGCCCCCGAAATTCGCCTGATTGGCGCCGAAGGCGAAAATGTTGGGGTGGTTCATCCCGCCAAAGCCATGCAACTTGCCGCCGATGTCGGCCTCGACCTGGTCGAGATCTCGCCCAACGCAAACCCGCCGGTTTGCAAGATCATGGACTTTGGTAAGTACAAGTACGAACAGCAAAAACGCGAAAGCGAAGCGCGCAAAAAGCAAAAAGTCATCGAGGTGAAAGAGGTCAAGTTCCGGCCCAACACCGATACGCATGACTACGATGTCAAAATGCGCAACGTGTTCAAATTCCTCGACAACGGCGACAAGGTCAAAGTGACCCTGCGGTTCCGGGGCCGTGAAATGGCGCACCAGAACCTGGGCCGCGAATTGCTTGAACGTGTGGCCGAGGACATCAAAGAAGTCGGCAAGATCGAAAACATGCCGAAAATGGAAGGCCGCCAGATGATCATGATGATCGGTCCGATGCCGCAGAAGTAATCTGGATTACGGGTTGCATTCAAAGGCTCTCGCAGGAGTGCGAGGGCCTTTTTTCATTTGATATCAGCTGCATGAGGAACATCAGCTGTCCAAGTGCCTCTAAACCACCGCCGCCAGTGCCCGGCCCAGTTTGTCGACCAGTTCCTCAACCTGCCGGTCCTCGATGATGAACGGCGGTGCCAACAGGATGTGGTCCCCGATCCTGCCATCCCGCGTTCCCGACATCGGATAACAGATGAGCCCTTCGGCCATGGCCGCTTTCTTGATCTTTCCGGCCGTTCCCAACGAAGGATCGAGCGGCGCCTTGCTTTCTCGGTCAGCAACCAGTTCGATCCCCCGGAACAGACCCCGGCCCCGGATGTCGCCGACATGAGGATGCTGGCCAAGCGCCGCCTCCAGCGCCGATTGCACCTTGTCGCCCATGACACCGGCACGCGCCGGCAGGTCCCGTCCAGTCAGTTCCCCGAGCACGGCCAGAGCGGCTGCGGTGGCAACGGGGTGACCAACATAGGTGTGACCGTGCTGAAAGAAACCGGACCCATCCCGGATCGCGTCGTAGATCCGTCCCGTGCACAGCATCGCGCCGATAGGTTGATACCCGGCCCCCAGACCCTTGGCGATGCACAGGATATCCGGCGAGACGCCATCGTGGTCGCAGGCAAACAGATGCCCTGTCCGCCCCATGCCGCACATGACCTCATCCAGAATCAGCAACACGCCGTACTGATCGCAAATCTCCCGAATGCGTTGAAAATACCCCTGCACCGCCGGAACCGCACCCAATGTGGCCCCCACAACCGGTTCGGCCATAAAGGCCATCACGGTGTCCGACCCCAGGCGCAGGATTTCGGTTTCCAACTCATTGGCAATGCGCTGACCGTAGTCATAGCTGCTCTCATCATCCGGCTTTTCCGCATATTCGTAACAGGCCGAAATATGCGTCATGTCGATCAGCATCGGGGCAAACTGGGCCCGTCTCCACGCATTCCCACCCGCTGACAAAGCCCCCAGTGTGTTGCCGTGATAGCTTTGCCGCCGCGCGATGATATGGCGGCGTTCGGGCTGACCGATTTCCAGGTAATACTGGCGTGCCAGCTTGATTGCAGCCTCGGTTGCCTCAGACCCGCCGGACACGAAATACACGCGATCCAGATCGCCCGGTGCCTGTTCGATGAGCAAATCCGCCAATGCCTCAGCGGGTTCGGATGTCATGAACCCGGTATGTGCAAATGCGATCTGTCCGACCTGATCCTGAACCGCCCGGACCACGGCAGGGTTGGAATGGCCCAAACAGGACACCGCAGCATCGCCGCAGTCCAGATACCGCTTCCCTTGCGTATCGATGAGGTAACAGCCATCGCCGCCCACCGCGACGGGCAGGTCCGATTTCGTATGTCTTGGAAACACGTGACTCATTAGACTGTCCTTTCCAACAGCGTAACCAACGCGGCAACGGATGCCGCATTGTCTGTCCATGTCTGCCCGTCCGGATCGGTCAGGCTGTTTTCAAATCCGACGCGAAGGTCACCGCCGCGCTGGGCGGCCGCCTGCAGGCACCTGTGTTCCTGCGCGCCAAAGGCACAGACCATCCAGGGCGCGTTGGTCTGCGGAAACTGGTCGATATCCTGTGGTGTCGACGCCTGATTGTCCGCGTACCGGCCCAGCACCAGCAGGCGGTCTACCTGCTCGGGACGCACAATGCCGGACCGCTGCCAGTGATCCAGTATCCGGCAATCTGCGGCATCATAGAGGATATGCTGCACGCGGGTGCCCTGCTCTGCACACAGCCCGTAGACCTTGTCCGCCCTCTCCAGCGTACGGGAAATCTCCCGCACGGAAATGGAGGCCCAATCCGGGCGAACCGATTGCAAACAGTCAAACTGTGCGTCGACATCATACACACCCGCAGCCTCGGTGGTGATCTGAATATCCATCAGCGGGACTTCTGATTGAACGGCGGCGATCGTTTCAAGATAGTGCCCGGCATCCAGAGAATGGCGGCCTTCCCTATCCCGAACGTGCAGATGCACCCCCTGCGCCCCCGCGCCAAAGCAGTCCCGGGCAGTATTCACGATCTGATCCATCGAAACCGGAAGCGCCGGATGATCCTCCGGCCCGCGCCGGGCGCCATTTGGCGCGACCAATATGTAAGGCCTGCGCCTTGCCGCTGTCCGCTGTGGATGGGTCTCAGCCATTGCCAGATCTCCTGCTGCTTTCGCCCGTCTAACCGCCGGCACGGTGTTTTCAACTTGCCAAATGCATAACATATGTTTTTCTTTGATCATGACCCGGACACCGAGCCAACTCACCGACCGTTTGCGGCGCGCCATAGACGACATGCCCGTCCAGCTGCAGGCTGCCGCGAAGTACATTATCGATCACCCCGCCGATTTCGGTATCGATCCAATCCGGACCACGGCGGGCAAGATCGGCGTCAGTTCGAACGTTCTGGTCCGGTTGGCGCACCGGTTAGGATTTGATGGATTCGATGCCTTTCGGCGGCCGTTTCGTCAGGCGCTGATCACAGATGGCCAAGACCGCCTGCACCAAGACTGGTTAAAGCGCCTGCGCGCACAGGATGAGTTCGGCGCCGCGCAGGCGGACCTTGCGCAGAATGAACTGAATGTCGTGACACGATCCCTGCGCCTCATGGATCCGCAGAAAACACGGCAGGCGGCGCAGTTGATCCGGGAGGCCAACAGGTGCTTTGTCACGGCCACCCGCGCCAGCTTTGCCCTGGCTTACTATTTTCACTATGCGGGGCGAATGGCACATCCCGGGCTGCACCTGATCCCCCGCCATATGGGATCGGCAATCGACGATCTGCTGGACGCGGATCAGGGTGACTGCCTTTTGGCCATCACGGTGCGCCCCTATTCCGCAGACACGATCCGATCCATGAGGTTTGCCCGGGACAAAGGTGCACGGATCATCCTGATCTCCGACAGCGATGTGATCGCGCCGGGCCTACGGGCAGATGTCAGCTTTCAGGTCACCACCCGGTCCCTGCACCACTTTTCCAGCTTCTCGGGTGCGATGGCAGTTCTGGAATGCCTGTTGGGACATCTCTTTGCTGCGGGTGGCGAGGACGCACGCAAACGGGTCGAAGCGTATCAAAAGGCCCGCGAAGACACGGGGGCCTATTGGCAACCGTCAAAACCACCCAGAATACGCCGCAAGTGACACACCCCGGCCAGATCAGCCGGGGGCAAGTCTTGCCTATGGCACATCTTACATGGTCGCTTGAACCGCGCGTTTTGTCATGACGCCGACCAGATGTGCACGATAGTCTTTGCTGCCGTGCAGATCGCCGATCATGTTCATCGGGTTGATCTGCAGGTCCATCAACGCATCCGGGCGGAACTCCTTGCTCAGCGCCTGTTCGGCTTCTGACCAGCGGAAGACGCCGTCTTCGCTGGCACCGGTCACGGCGACCCGCACGCCATCCGCGAACCGCGCCAGATAGACACCAACCAAAGCAAAGCGCGAGGCCGGCTGCAGGAACTTCTGATAGCTCGCTGCCTGCGGCACCGGGAACCGTACCGAAGTGATGATTTCTCCTTCTTCCAGGGCTGTGCTGAACATCCCTTCAAAGAAATCATCCGCCGCGATCTGACGCGCGTTTGTCACGATTACCGCACCCGACCCCAAAACACCTGCCGGATAACAGGCCGCAGGGTCATTGTTGGCAACTGAACCGCCGATGGTCCCGCGATTGCGCACCGCCGGATCGCCGATCTGACCCGCCAGCGCCGCCAGCGCCGGGTAACTTTCTGCAGCGTCCCGCGCTACTGTCGCATGGGTGGTCGCGCCGCCAATGCTGACCGAGCCGTCATCCTCGACACACACGCCTTTCATCTCAGCAATCCCGCTCAGCGACACCAATGCGGACGGGGCCGCCAGCCGCTGCTTCAACGTCGGGATCAGGGTCTGACCACCCCCCAGCGCCTGCGTGTCCTCAGCCCCCAATGCCGCAACCGCATCAGCGATGGTCGCGGGCTTCTCAAACTCGAAACTGTACATTTCGTCTTCCTTTCCGAAAGGCGCGGATCCGCCCTTCATCTGGCTGTAAATACCTCGGGGGTCTGGGGGCAGAGCCCCCAGCCTGCCCCCAACTCACCCGTTCATTGCCGCCCAAACACGCGACGGGCTGACCGGCATGTCGATGTGATCCACCGCCTTGCCGCCCGAGTTCAGCGCGTCCAGAACCGCATTGACAACCGCGGGTGGCGAGCCGATCGCACCAGCCTCGCCACAGCCCTTCACGCCCAGCGGGTTATGTGTGCAGGGTGTCTGGCTGGAGTGATCCACCGCATAAAACGGTACATCGTCGGCGCGCGGCATCGCGTAGTCCATGAACGACCCGCTCAACAACTGACCGTTTTCGTCATAGGCACAGTTTTCCAGCAGCGCCTGACCGATGCCCTGACCGATACCGCCATGCACCTGTCCATCCACGATCATCGGGTTGATGATGTTGCCAAAGTCATCCGCCGCCGTGAAGGCCTCGATGGTGACCTGTCCGGTCTCGGGGTCCACCTCGACCTCGCAGGCATAGGCGCCCGCCGGGAAGGTGAAATTGGCCGGATCATAGAACGCGGTTTCCTCCAACCCCGGCTCCACCTCCAGCGGGTAGTTGTGCGGCACATAGGCCGTCAGGGTCACATCGCCCCAGGCCACCGACTTGTCGGTGCCCGCAACGCTGAACTGCCCATCCTTCAGCTCGATATCGGCCTCGGACGCTTCCAGCAGGTGGGCCGCGATCTTCTTGGCCTTGTCGATCACCTTCTCGGTGGCCTTGACCATGGCCGAGCCACAGACCGCGAGGCTGCGCGAACCATAGGTGCCCATGCCAAACGGGATCTTCGAGGTGTCGCCATGCACGATCTCGACCATCGATTCATCGATGCCGATCATGTCGGCCACAACCTGCGGGAAGGCGGTCTCATGCCCCTGCCCGTGGCTATGCGCGCCCACCATGACACTGATCGAGCCGGTGGCGTTCACCCGCACGGTGGCGGCATCATACAGACCCGCCCGGGCCCCCAGCATGCCAACGATGTTCGAGGGCGCAATCCCGCAGGCCTCGATATAGCAATTGATGCCCAAACCGCGGAGCTTACCATTGGCTTCGCTCTGCGTCCGGCGCGCGGCAAAGCCGGCCAGATCGGCGGCGGCCTCCAGCTTGTCCATCGTCCCGTTGTAATCCCCGGTGTCGTAAGTCAGCGCCACCGGCGTGTCATAAGGGAACTCGGTGATGAAGTTCTGACGACGCAGGGCAATCGGATCGACGCCCAATTCTCGCGCGGCCTTGTCCACAACGCGCTCCAACTGGAACGTCGCCTCGGGCCGGCCCGCGCCGCGATAGGCATCCACCGGCACCGTGTTGGTGAACATCGCCTTCACATTCACCTGAATGACCGGCGTCTTGTAGTTGCCCGCCATCAGCGTGCCGTGCAGCCAGGTTGGAACCGAACTGGAAAAGGTCGACAGATACGCGCCCAGATTGGCGTAGGTATTGGTGCGCAGACCCACAAAATTGTTGTCCGCATCCAGCGCCAGCTCAATCGTGCTCACATGGTCACGACCCTGCGCGTCGGACATGAACGCCTCGGACCGGCTGGAGGTCCATTTGACCGGACGGCCACACGCCTTGGCGGCAAAGGTACAGAACGCTTCCTCGGCATAATGGAAAATCTTGGTGCCAAAGCCACCGCCCACATCGGGGGCCACCACGCGCACCTTGTGCTCGGGCAGGCCCAGAACAAAGGCACACATCAGCAACCGGATCACATGCGGGTTCTGAGACGTCGTGTAGAGCGTGTAATCCTCGGTCGCCCGATTGTACTCGGCCACCGCCACGCGCGGCTCCATCGGATTGGCGACCAGCCGGTTGTTGATTAGATCCAGAGTTGTCACATGGGCCGCGTTGGCAAAGACCTCGTTGACCTTGGCGTCGTCCGCCTCGCCCAACTGCCAGTCATAGCAGATGTTGTTCTTGAGGTCGTCATGGACCAGCGTCGCGCCGTCCTGGGCTGCCGCTTTCATGTCCAGAACAGCGGGCAGTTCCTCGATATCCACATCAATCGCCTCGGCGGCGTCGCGCGCCTGTTCCAGGCTGTCGGCCACAACAGCGGCAATCGGATCGCCCACATGCCGGACCTTGCCTTGCGCCAGAATAGGGTGCGGTGGTTCCTGCATGGGTGCGCCATGCTTGTCGGTGACTTCCCAGCCGCAGGGCATTCCACCCACGCCCTCAAAATCCTTACCCGTGAAAACCTTGACCACACCGGGCATGCCTTCGGCCGCTGATGTGTTGACAGATTTGATCCGGCCATGCGCAATGTCGGATCGCAGGAAATGCACATGGGCCTGGCCATGCACGTTGATATCGTCGGTGTAATTGCCTGCTCCGGTCAGAAAGCGCACGTCTTCCCGGCGCTTGGAACTGGCTCCGATGCCACTGTCTTTGGGCATTGCTTGTTCTCCTCCCATAAACGGATGCGATCACGCATCCTCTCTTGTCCCACGGGCGTCTTCTCTTACGCCCGCAGTGGCATCATTCGGCAGCAATTCTGCTGACGTCCTGACCGGATGCGGCCATGATCGCCTTGACGATGTTGTGGTAGCCGGTACAGCGGCACAGGTTGCCCTCAAGGTACTTGCGGATTTCCGCCTCGGTTGGACGCGGGTTGTCCTTGAGCAGTGCGGCGGCACTCATAACCATGCCCGGCGTGCAGAATCCGCATTGCAGCCCGTGGTGATCCTGAAACGCCTGCTGGATCACGCTCAGCGACCCGTCGGCATTGGCCTCACCTTCGATTGTTCCAACCTCTGCACCGTCCGCTTCCAGCGCAAACATGTTGCAGGACTTGACCGCCTCACCGTTCACGTGGACCACGCAGGCCCCGCATTGTGCCGTGTCACATCCAACATGCGTACCGGTCAGAGACAGATGGTCGCGCAGAAAACTGGACAGCAACGTCCGGCCTTCGACATCACCACTCACGGATTTACCGTTCACGGTCATTGAGACCTGTGTCATAAGTTCCTCCCATTTCGTATTTTTGATTGCCCCGAGTTAAACACGGGAATTTTCGTTTGAGAACAAAAATTTTTGATGCGCGGCAGAGCAGAGCCGGTGTCCAATTTACACCATGTATAACGACTGCTTGGCGGGGCAAAAGTGCCGCCACGTCACTTTCTCCGCTGCGCCCGGGGCTGGGGTCTGGTCGGTATTTCCTTGAGCAGCCCACCCACACCCATACCGGCGATATCGACACCGGTCGTTTCGATCCCGCACGCCACCCGAGACAGAACCCAATCCGCGCCGTTCAGGGCTGGTGACCGGGCGCAGCCCGGCAACCCGATCACGGGTCGTTCCCCGAGTTCCCCGAGAAACAAAAGGTTTCCCGGGTCGACAGGCATGCCAAACCGGTCGACCTGCCCGCCTGCGTCCCGGACGGCTGTTGGCGCAACATCATCGACATCCGAGGTGGCCGAGCCCGTCAGGATCATCGTCAAGTCGCCATCGATTTCGGCAACCGCGGCAGCCAGTGTATCGGTACGGTGCGGAACGATCCGCACGTCACACAGATCCATCCCCAAAGCCTCGACCCGCCCACGAATGGCGGCGATACCTTTTTCATTGGGTGGCCCGCCGGGGATATCCGTTACGATCAACCCTGCGGTCCGATGCACCGGTCTGGCCAACCGAATGGTATCCGTCGCCAGATCTGCGGCCCGCTGCACGTCGGCGTCCGGAACAGCGTATGAGATGACCTTGATGGTCGCCACCATGCCCCCCGGACCCATTTGCTGATACTGCGGAACCGTCGCAACAGTGATCATCGGGTTCACCCGGTTGAACCGCTCCAGCGCGGCCACATCCAGAACCGCAACGCCGGGACCGTCCGCCAGCAGGTTCACCCGCCCGGTAAAGGCCTCGGTCACGCGCAGGTTGGCCGCGCCCGGGTCGGGTGTCAGCGCATCGGCCAGTGCACGCGCGGCCTCATCCTCGTGGCAATCGTCAGGGTCCAGCCGGGCCACGATCACTTCTGCAAGTCCGGCTTCAACCAGTCGCAAGACATGTTCGGGCGAAAGTTTGACACCCTTGCGCAGTTTCTGCCCGCCAACCTTCACCGAGTGCGCCAATATGGCTCCGTCGGCTTCAGCGACCGGGACCGGGCCGAACTTCATGCCTTGCCCCGCAGGACAGCCGTCATCTGTGCCAGAATCGCAACCGCGATCTCGGACGGGTCCGAAGCGCCGATATCCAGACCGATCGGGCCGTGGATTCGCGCGATCTGAGCCTCTGAAAAGCCTTCGTCCTTCAACCGCTGGACACGTTTCGCATGGGTGCGTGTCGACCCAAGGGCGCCGATATAGAACACACCGGCCGTCAACGCGGCGTGCAGCGCCGGGTCGTCCAGTTTCGGATCATGGGTCAGCAGAACCACCGCCGTCCGCGAATCCAGCCCCAGCTTGGCAACAGCTTCGTCCGGCCAATCTGTCAGGATTTTTTCCCCGGGGAACCGTGTTTTCGAGGCAAAGGCTTCGCGCGGGTCAACAATAGCGGGGTCATAGCCCGCGATCCGCGCCATCGGCACCAGCGCCTGCGCAATGTGAACCGCGCCGACAACAATCAGCCGCAAGGGAGGATTATGCACGGCCACAAAGGTCTGGCCGTCTTCTTCAAAGCCGGACCGGTCCAGTCGCAATCTGTCTTTATAGGCATCCCGACGAAGGGCGCGATGGCCGGTATCGATATTGACCTCATAGGCCAGCGGCGCGCGCGATGAACGGGCCGCGACCAGATCGGCCAGCATATCCTCTGGCAGAACGGACCCAACCGGCTCGACCAGAACACGGATGGTCCCGCCACAGGCCAGCCCGACCGCAAAGGCATCGTCGTCGCTGACCCCAAATTCCAGAAGCCGGGCCTCGCCTTCGTCGATGGCTTCCAGCGCCTCGACGATCACGGCCCCCTCGACGCATCCACCGGAAACCGACCCTTCGATCCGACCGTCGCCGCCGATGACAAGCTGTGCGCCGACGCGGCGCGGTGCGCTGCCCCAGGTTTCGACCACAGTGGCGAGGGCCGCGCCCCGCCCATTGCGAAACCATTGCAACGCTGTTTCCGGACTGTTGTCGAATCGATCCATCGGCCCCTCCCAAAAAGGCTCTGGATCAACATAGGGAGGTTTGGCGCAATGAAAAGCGGGGCCCGCTGGCAGACCCGTTTCCGGGTCGTGACTGCAAACGGCAGAGGCGGTGATTTCATATTCACATTCACAATGGATTGATTGTTTCCGGAACGGGTTCTAGCCTGCCTCTGCGCCCGGATTACAATCAGGCGCACACCTTCTTCAATTTCAAAACGGAGATACAAAGTTGAAACGCATTCTTACATTGGGCGCGGCGCTCGGCCTTTTCGCCCCAACAGCCGCATGGGCCGACACGTTTGAGCGCTATGGCGAGGTCGAAGGCTGGAAGGTCTTTATCGACAATGAAAAGAAATCCTGCCTGATCGAGGCGGTCGATGACTCGGAAAACGTGGTCCAGATGGGCCTGACCGAAGATCGCAGCATCGGCTATGTCGGTGTCTTCACCAAGGCGAAGACCAACATCAAGCGTGGCGAAAAAGAGGCCGTGGCAATTCTGTTGGGAGATAACATCTACGTCGGCGAAGCGACCGGAATGAAAGGCAACATCACCAAGGGATATTCAGGCGGGTATGTCCTGTCCGACGACCCTCAGTTTGCCGACGATCTGGCCAAACAGAAGGTCATGGTCGTGTTTCCGGAAAAGGAATTTGCCTTTACCGTCGATCTGACCGGCACCTACAAGGCCATGGAGATGGCACGCGCGTGCAACGAAAAACAACTGGGATAGCGTTCAGGCAGAAAGCGCGGTCATCAGCCGCGCTTTTTCACCCACATCGTCGGGTTGCGATATCACGGCGGCCAGATCTTCCAGCGACGCAATCGAATGACCGGCGCGAAAGCTGTCCACATGCGGCAGCATCGCGGCGACACCCTGAGCCTTTGGGGCAAACCCGTCCCAACGCAGCAGCGGATTGAGCCAGATCAGGCGGCGGGCGGACAGGTGCAGACGCTCCATTTCCTTGGCCAGCGCATCAGGTTCGCCCCGATCCAGACCATCCGAAATCAGCAGAACCACCGCGCCCTGCCCCATGACCCGGCGCGACCAGTCACGGTTGAACGCATTCAGGCATTCTCCGATCCGGGTGCCGCCTTCCCAGTCTTGCGCTTCCGCTCCGGCGGCCGCCAGCGCCGCATCCACGTCGCGCTGTTGCAGGTGGCGGGTGATATTGGTCAGCCGAGTACCAAAGGTGAAGGCGTGCACCCTGGCCCATCCCGCACCTTTTGCATTCGATACCGTGTGCAGGAAATGCAGGATGATGCGGCTGTACTGGCTCATTGAACCGGAGATATCGCACAGCACCACCAGATTGGGCCAGCGCGGCTTTGGTTTCATCCGGGCAATATCGCGCAGGTCCCCGCCTTGCCGCATCGCCGCGCGCAGGGTGCGGGCGCGGTCAATCCGATGACCCAGATGACTGGCCTGACCCCGCCGGGTTTCGATAGGTTTGACGGGCAAGGTGAGACTGGCCAGCACGCGCTTGGCCCGAGCCATTTCAGCCGTGCTCATCTGTTCGAAATCCAGGCTGCGCAGACGTTCCTCGGACGACGCGGTTTGCGAGGCGTCAATGTCCAGTTCGGTCTCGCCCTCCCCGTCAGACGGTTCAGACAGGTCGCGCTCAACCCCGTCCAACAGAGCCTCGGCCGCCCGTTTCTCACCCGCATCCGCCTTGCGCTCTTCCTGCACGCCCCGAATGGCGGGCAGCATCATGGACATCATGTGCTCGAGGTACCGCGGATCGCGCCAGTAGAGACGAAAGACTTGCGCGAAAACCGTGCGATGTTCCGGTCGGCTGACAAAACAGGCGTGCAGCGTCCAGTAGAAATCCCGTTTCTCGGTAAACCCGGCCGCCTCGACCGCGCGGATTGCGTCAACCACGCGTCCGGTGCCGATCGGTAACCCGGCCTTACGCAACGCGCGCGCGAAATGGGTTATGTTCTGCGCGAGTTTGGGGTCCGCCGGGATATCGAGCGGAAGTTGTTCAGCCACGATGTGATCCGGATTCCAGAGCGTCGACAATGGCGCGCGCAGCCTCCTTCGGGCGCAACGTGTCCACCGGAATTTCGATCACACCGTCAAGGCGAAGCAAAGTCAGATCGCGCCGAAACTCCATCAGAGCATCCGGATCCATCAGTTTTCCTCGCCCGCGCCTGTCTGGATCACACAGACGCCGCCGGTTCTCTTGTTCGTTCAGCGTTAGCATAAAGGGTTGGAACCGACCGCCGCGCCGCCGTGCAAACTCCAGCGTCGGCGCAATCAGCGCGCGATCCATCGGGCTTTCTCCAAGGGCATCGGTGAAAACGACCGGTACATCTGGCGCCAGTGTCAACGCCGCATCATAGATCGAGCGCCGCAGGCTAAGCCGTAAATCTGCGTGTCTGGGATCTGCCCGGTCAAACAAGGCGCTGGCCGGGTGCAGCATCAAGTGGTTGTCGATCAGGCGACCCCCAATCATCTCGACCAGTGCGGCGCCGATGGTCCGTTTTCCCGATCCCGGCCAGCCGACGATGTGAAGCGTCAGAGGCTCGTCAGGCATCAAGCAGGCTCCAATGTCGATTTCGCCTCGTCAAGAATTCGTTTGGCCTCAGACCCTTGCAGCTTCTGGATGTCGTCCTGATATTTGAGGATCGCGCCCAGCGTGTCGCCGATAACTTCGGGGCTCAGGTTGATGACATCCAGCGCCAGCAAACACTTGGCCCAGTCGATGGTTTCCGCAACGCCGGGCTTCTTGAACAGGTCCTCGGTGCGCAGGCGCTGTACAAAGGCGACGACCTCGCGGCTGAGCGCCTCTGCCGCTTCGGGCGCGCGGGCGTGCAGGATTTCGATCTCGCGGTCAAAATCGGGATAGTCGACCCAGTGATACAGGCAGCGGCGCTTGAGCGCGTCATGCACTTCGCGCGTGCGGTTCGAGGTGACAATCACGATGGGTGGTTCCGCTGCGTGCACTGTGCCCAGTTCGGGGATGGTCACCTGAAAATCGCTGAGAGCCTCAAGCAGGAACGCTTCAAACGGTTCGTCCGTGCGGTCCAGTTCATCGATCAGCAGCACCGGCGCGCCGTTTTCATCCGGTCGCATGGCCTGCAACAAGGGGCGTTCGATCAGAAATTCGTCCGAGAACAGCTCGGCCTGCAACGCGTTGCGATCTGCGCCACCGGAGGCCTCGGCCGTGCGGATCGCCACCATCTGGGCCGGAAAGTTCCATTCATACACCGCAGTTGAAGCATCCAGCCCCTCATAACATTGCAGGCGGATCAGGCGGCGCCCTAGACCCGCCGCCAGGGCCTTGGCAATTTCGGTCTTGCCGACCCCGGCTTCCCCCTCGAGAAAAAGGGGACGCCCGAGTTTCAGCGCGAGAAACACCACGGTGGCCAGGGCCCGCCCGCAGACATAGCCCTGTGCGCCCAAAACCTGCTGAACGGCGTCGATGGATTGGGGTTGGTGCATCTGTCTCCTCCTCGCGCCTAACAGGTCACGGGCCGCAGGCTGCGTCAAGCCCGTGATCTTTCGGGATTTACGCCGATCCTGCGACGCGGCAAGGGCTTTTCCAACGCAGCCCTGTGTGCTAGCCGATGCGCATGACCGAAAGCATCACGATCCGCCGTCCCGACGACTGGCATCTGCACCTGCGCGACGGCGCCATGCTGCAGGCCGTCCTGCCTGAAACTGCCCGCCACTTTGCGCGTGCGATCATCATGCCCAATCTGGTGCCGCCGGTGGTGACAGGGGCACAGGCTGGCGCGTATCGCGACCGCATCATGGCCGCGCTGCCGGAGGGAATGACGTTTGAGCCGCTGATGACGCTGTACCTGACCGAGGACACGGACCCTGACGATGTGGCCGCGGCACATGCCAGCGGCCTGGTGAAGGCCGTCAAGCTGTATCCGGCGGGCGCAACCACCAATTCGGCTTCGGGAGTACGCGACTTCGACAAGGTGCGCCCGGTCCTGGAGAAAATGGCCGAGATCGGCCTGCCGCTCTGCGTTCACGGTGAGGTCACCGATGCCGAGATCGACATCTTCGACCGTGAGGCCGTGTTTATCGACCGGGTTCTGGACCCGATCCGCAAATCAACGCCGGGCCTGCGGGTGGTGATGGAGCATATCACCACCAAGGACGGTGTGGACTATGTCAAGGCCAACAACACCGACCTGGGCGCCACGATCACGGCGCATCATCTGATCATCAACCGCAACCATATTCTGGTTGGCGGCATCAAACCGCATTATTACTGCCTGCCGGTCGCCAAGCGTGAAGAACACCGTCTTGAACTGTTGGCCGCCGCGACCTCGGGCGTTGCACGATATTTCCTGGGCACTGACAGTGCGCCGCATACGGATGACAACAAGGAAATGGCCTGCGGTTGCGCCGGGTGTTTCACCGCGACGAACACGATGTCACTGGTCGCAGAAATGTTCGATCGCATGGGCGCGATGGACAAGCTGGAAGGGTTTGTTTCGCGGCATGGCCCTGCATTCTATGGCTTGCCGGTGAATGAAGACACGCTAACGCTGACCAAAGGCGACCCGGTCACCTATCCGAACAAGATCGATACAGGCGATGGCCCGGTGACAGTGTTCGACCCCGGTTTCCCCTTGCACTGGCGCGTGGTTTAAACCGCCAGCCTTTGCGCCAGATCGCGGGTGCGCCCACCGGTGCGTAGCATCGACCAGATCACGTCCGCCTCATCCCGCCCGATCAGTTTGGCGGCCTTGCCGCGCACTCTGTCTTCGCGGTCGGACAGCGACAGGGGCGTCAGCAGATCATGCGTGGCTTCACGTCTGACTCCATCCCGACGCAACAGCGCAAGATGGGCCTGCGTTTCTGACAGTGTGTCATCCGCCTCGACAGTGATCCGATCCCGCAGGGAACCAAGGCGCGGGTCTGCGCAGGTTTTCTCGGAAAAGCTCTCCGGCAAAGCCGTGTCATACCCCATGGCCTGCATGGCAATGACGGTCCGATAGGAAAACTTGGCCCCCAACCCAGATGACGGGGCAATCTGGTTGCAGACGCTCATCCAGCGCGGGTGGGTTTTAACTTTGATTTCGGCCACTTCAGGCTCTGCGATGTCCAGCTCCCGCGCCGCTTCGAGCGCCGCGTGAAGGCCATGGCAGCAGGCGTGGAACTTGTGGCTGACCGCGTCGAACAACCACTGCTCTCCCAGCCCGTCCAGTGCGGCTGCCACATCGGCAACGCCCTGATGGGTGGCCCCAAATCCAAACTGGCCCTCCAGCGCATCGGGATTTGGCGCAAACCCCCGCTGAACCAACAAGGCCGCCTCAACTCCGGTCGAAGACGCAAGCCCTGCATTGTAGGGTTTGCCCATGGTTCCAAACTGCACCTTCAGGCCTGCAGCGCGCGTCGCCACCAGCCCCAGAACCCCGCGCATCTGTTCGGCATCAAAGCCAAACACACGGCCCACAGCGACCGCGGCTCCGAACGCACCTGCCGTGGCGGTCTGGTGAAACCCGGCCTGGTAATGGGCGCGCCCCAGCCACAGACCCATGCGGATCGATACCTCCATTCCAACAAGCGCGGCCTCGAGAAAATCCACCAGAATGCGGTCATCCCATTCCGTAACGGCCAGCGTCGCAGGAAGAACGGCAACCGAAGGATGCCCGATATGCCCAAAATGGGTATCGTCATAATCCAGTGCATGGGACACGGTCCCGTTCACCAGCGCGGCAGAGCGCAACGGCGCGGCGCCGCCGCCAAACAGATGTGCCTGCCCGGCTCCGCCTTCGGCCAGAACCATGTCGCGCACCGCGTTCGAGACTGGTTCGGATGCTCCGGCTCGACCCACAGCGATCCAATCAAGTGCAGAGAGGGACGTGACAATCCGCGTCTGTGCGGAGGTCGTGATCGGGCCTGCGGCAAAAGCGGCCAGGGATGTTGTCAGATCAGTCATGGGCGCAGTCTAGCGCGCGTCAAGTGATGGTAAAGGCTCAGTTATAGAGATCGGCCGCCCGCGCCTCAAACGCGCGTACGATCCGCTGCATCGCCTCATTGAACACAACGCCAATAATCCCTTGCAGAATGGCATTCTTGAACTCGAAATCGACATGGAAGGAGATGTTGCATCCCCCGTCCGGCGCATCTTCGAACTGCCAGTCGGATTTCATGTATTTGAACGGTCCGTCCAGGTATTCTGTGTCGATCTTCCTTTGGTCTGCAAACAGGGTGACGCGGCTGCCAAACCGTTCGCGGAACACCTTGAACGAGATGACGAGATCCGCCTCCATCACCTGGGCCTCGCCCACTTCATATGTACGGCGAATGCGTGCTGCGGCGCACCAGGGCAGAAACTCGGGGTACTTGGCCACATCTGCAACAAGATCATACATCTGCTGGGCGGTGTACGGCAGGCGGCGTGTTTCCGAGTGGATGGGCATGGCGTCCGGTATTTTCAGATGACAATGGCGCGTCATGTCGTATGTTGCGCGCCAAAGATCAAGGGGGCTTTGATGAGTGACCGCGCATATGTGATAGATGAGATGATCTCGGCCAAGGCCATTGCCGCCCGCATCGAGGAACTCTGTCGCAAAATCACCGAAGAATTCGGCGATACCGATAAACTGGTGGTCGTCGGCCTGTTGCGCGGTAGCTTTGTCTTTATTGCCGATCTGGTGCGCGAACTGGACCTGCCGATCGAGGTGGATTTTCTCGAGGCATCCTCTTACGGCGACTCGATGGAGAGCAGCCGGGAAGTTCGCATTCTCAAGGACTTGCGCGGCGCAATTGAAGGGCGAGACGTGCTGGTTGTCGAAGATATCGTCGACACGGGCCACACGCTGAACCACGTCACCAACCTGCTGACCAGCCGCAGTCCGAAACGCCTGAAATCCATTGCTTTGCTGGACAAGCCCAGCCGACGCGAAGTGGATTTCCGGTCCGACTGGATCGGATTTGAGATCCCTGATGAATTTGTCGTGGGCTACGGCATCGACTATGCTCAGCGCAATCGAAACCTGCCCTTCATTGGTAAGGTCAGATTCACCGAGGACTAGATGAACCCGCGCCATTTCCTGCGCATGTCCCAATGGGCCCGGAACCCGCCGTCGCAACGGCGAGTTGTTCTGGTGTTTGGAGTCATTCTCGTGTGCTTGGTGATTGCAGGAATTGAGCTTTTGGGATGGTGGCCAGACTGGGCCACTGGCGAATGGACCCGCGCGCCGCGTTGAGTTTCCTACCCCAAAAGCCCATGGATGGCTGCCAGGAACACCCCGGTACCGATGGGAATGAGGTCGTCCGGAAAGTCATAATCCGGATTGTGAAGCTGGGGATGATCTCGCCCCGATCCCAACCAGAACATCGCCGTCTTGGCCCCTTTTGCGAACTGCCCGAAATCCTCGGAAAACCTTTGCGGATCGCCTGACAGAGTGCAGCGGATGCCCTCTTTCGCGCATGCTGCGGCGACAATCTGCACGGCATCCGGATGGTTTGTGCAGGCTTCGAACACATCCTCATAGGTAATCTGGGATTCCAGTCCTTGGGACAACGCCACATCATCCACCAAGGCCTCGGCGTCCGCAACGAGCCGGGCCATGCGTACATCGGACACGGCGCGCAGCGTCACCCACAATTCGCCCTGACCGGGTGCAACCCCAAAGGTTCTTTCCCCGAGGGTCGCATGCGTCACGGTGGTCAACGCGTAGTCTTGATCCAGAGAACCGCCCTGCCCCAAATCTGTCATCTTGGTCATCAGCTCGGACAAGGCGTCCGCCGGAGAAACCCCGTCCTGTGGCGAGGCGGCGTGCGATGTCTTTCCCGTCAAGACAATCCGCATCCCGCGAGACGCGCAATTCGCCGGACCCTGACACAGCTCGACCGCTCCCAATTCCAAACCGGGTAAATTGTGCAAGGAAAACAAATAGTCAGGGGCGATCTGCACAAATTGCGGGTCGGCGCGAAACGCCGCTGCCCCTTGCCCAGTCTCCTCGGCGGGCTGGAAAATCAGAACCACGCGGCCACTTTTGGGTCGGGTATGGGCCAAGGCCTCAGCCACGCCCAGAACCATCGCCATGTGACCGTCATGACCGCATAGATGCGCTATGCCCGGAACGCGAGAAGTATAAGGAAGGTTTGAGATTTCCTGTATCGGCAAACCATCCAGCTCGCACCGGACACCGATTGTCGGGCCTTTTTGCTCGCTGTCAAAAACGGCGGCAACCCCGTGCCCTCCGATTCCGGTCAGAACGGTGTCTGCGCCCAGATCACGCAACAGGCCTGCTATACGCGCGGCTGTTTTCACCTCCTGCCCGGACAGCTCCGGAGATTGGTGCAACGCGCGTCGCAGAGATGTAAGTCGCGCGACCGTATCAGGTGTCACGCGTGTCCCAGCTTGGCCTGTCGCGCTTCGCGCAGTCGGGCGAAATCGTCTCCGGCATGGTAAGACGACCGGGTCAGCGGCGTGGCGGAAACCATGAGGAACCCTTTGCCATAAGCCGCCTTTTCGTAAGATGCGAACTCTTCGGGCGTCACAAAGCGGTCGACGCCGTGGTGCTTTGGCGTGGGCTGCAGATATTGCCCGATGGTCAGAAAATCGATATCCGCCGCGCGCATGTCGTCCATCACCTGACGTACCTGTTGTTCGTCCTCGCCCAGGCCGACCATGATGCCGGACTTTGTGAAGATGGACGGGTCCAGTTCCTTGACCCGCTGCAACAGACGCAGGGAATGGAAGTAGCGCGCGCCGGGGCGTACCTCCGGGTACAGGCCCGGGATCGTTTCCAGGTTGTGGTTAAAGACATCCGGTTTTGCCTCGACCACGGTCTCCAGCACTGCCGGGTCGCATTTCAGGAAATCCGGTGTCAGAATCTCGATTGTGGTCTTGGGCGACCGATGACGGATCGCCCGGATGGTTTGCGCAAAGTGATCGGCCCCGCCATCCGTGAGATCGTCGCGGTCCACCGACGTAATCACGACGTGGTTCAGACCCAGCTTCTCGACCGCATGGGCGACACGGCCGGGCTCAAACACATCCAATGCATCGGGGCGTCCGGTTGCGATATTGCAGAACGTGCACCCGCGCGTACAAATCTCGCCCATGATCATCATCGTTGCGTGACCCTGGCTCCAGCACTCGCCGACATTCGGGCAGCCCGCCTCTTCGCAGACAGTGACCAGGTTGTTGTCACGCATGATCCTGCGGGTTTCGGCATAGCCTTTGCCACCGGGGGCCTTGACCCGAATCCAGTTCGGCTTTTTCGGCTGCGCATTGTCCGGACGATGCGCCTTTTCCGGATGGCGTTGTTCGGGGATCTTCAGATCTCGCACGGTCGGCTTTCCTGACTTTGGGTCAACTTTGTGTACCTATAACATAAACCAGCCGATGTGATTAGACCAGCGACGCATAGCCGCTATGCAAATCGGTTTTGCGGACGCAGCATACACTCGGGCATTGTTTGATTTGTTGTTGTTTACCAGCCTGCAAGGGTAAATTCGCGCATTCGCATCTGCGGCATTTCTGTGATTGAAGGCGTGTTGAAACTGCCCTAACCCTTGGGTCAAACACGTGTGAATCACAGGAGATGGAACATGAAATCCGGCACCAAACTGCCTGAGGTTACCTTTCACACCCGCGTTCGGGACGAGTCGGTCGGCGGGCCGAATCCATTCCGTTGGGACGACAAAACAACCACCGATTACTTTGCCGGCAAGCGGGTGATCCTGTTCTCTCTGCCCGGCGCATTTACCCCCACCTGTTCCACCTACCAGTTGCCGGGCTTCGAAAAGGGCTATGCGGATTTTGCCGAGAAGGGCATCGACGCGATCTATTGCATGTCCGTCAACGACAGTTTTGTCATGAACAAGTGGGCGCAGGATCAGGGTCTGGAAAAGATCAAGGTCATTCCCGACGGCTCGGGCGAGTTCACCCGCAAGATGGGCATGCTGGTCGACAAGCATAATTTGGGATTTGGCATGCGGTCGTGGCGCTATGCGGCGATCATCGATGATGGCGTTGTCGAGGCGTGGTTTGAAGAGCCCGGCCTCATGGATAACTGCCCCGACGATCCCTATGGCGTGTCCTCGCCTGAGAACCTGATGACCCATCTGGAAGAAACGGCTGAGCCCGCGCTCGTCTAAGGGGAGTATTTCGCGCTGAACCCCGGCCCGCCACTGGCGGGCCTTTTTCATGCGCGCGTGGCGGACACGATACCCTCGCCAACCTCGCGGATCACCTGCGCCAGGCGATCCATCCAGTCTTCGCCAGTTGTTGACACCCGCCGGACCAGTCCAACGGTTCGAGCCGGCTGAGGCGCGCCGAAACGCAGCAGCCGCAGACCCGGAACGGCCTCGGTTTCGGATCGGGCGGCCAGTTCCGGCATGAGCGTCAGACCAAACCCCTCGGCAACAAGCCTTGACAGGGTTGCCAGCGAAGACGCCCCCATATTGATCTGTCCGCTGCTGCGATCCTGCCCGCAGACCTCCAGCGCCTGTTCGGTCAGGCAATGCCCGTCCTCCAACAGCATGAGCTGCGCGGATTGCAGATCCAGCGGGCGCAAAGCCTCGGGGTTGTTGGTCAGACGTTTCAGACGCGTCGCGCTGCCGGCAAGCAGAAACTGATCCTCAAACAGAGGCACCTCATGAAACTCAAGGCCATTTGCGGGCAAGGCCAATACGGCGGCGTCTATCTCACCGCCGCGCAACAGGGACAACAGCCGTTCGGTTGTGGCTTCGCGGATCTGTACCCTGAGCGATACGTCTCCGGCCCGCAGTCCAGCCAGGACGCCGGGCAACAGATAGGGAGCGATTGTCGGGATGATTCCGATCGACAAGGAACGGTGGCCCCCGGAATGGTCTCGGGCGAACTGATCCAGCCGGTCTGCCGCGCCCAACACTTGCCCGGCGTGATCCAAAACATCGCGTCCCAGGGGTGTCAGGAGGATATCCCGCGCCTGTCGCTCGAACAAAGTGCCGCCCAACGTTTCCTCAAGCGCCTTGATCTGAACCGACAAGGCCGGTTGCGACACATTGCAGACCTGCGCCGCACGGCCAAAATTACGCTGTTCGGCAACGGCCTGAAAGTAGCGCAGTTGTCTGAGCGAGAAATTCATAACCTTTGATTATCATTTGTCGCCGATACTGCAAGAGAACCAAATCTGTGATCATCCAATCATCCGGTCGCGTTCGGCCTGATCGCTGTAGTGACGCTTGAGGCGTTGCAATGCGATCCGCAACACGATCTTGCCTGATCGTGCCGACCATCCCATGCGCTTCTCTGCCAGTTCCAATCCCTCAAGGTAACAACAGCACCGCAGGGCCACATCGCTCAGACCTGGGCCCAAATCAGACAGGGCACGCGCCACGCGGTCACGCGCGTCCGACGATCCGCGGCCGCCATGGGACTCGCTGTCGACATTACCCCGCTTTCCTACCGTCAGAAACCGATCCCAATTCTGCGCCATCTGCGGACCGATCTGTGCGAGCTCAAAATCTTCACGGAGGCGTTCACCGGCCGTGACAAGGGACTCGTCCAGAAAGGGTTTTCCGTCCCGGTCCCGCCTGCGGGCCAAGGCTACCAGCGGACTTTCGGCGATGGTGTAGCGAATGCGCCGGGGACGCCCGGATGACGTGTCCGAAACCCGCGGTTGAAACGCAGTTTGCGCCTCGGCCATACCGAATTCGGTGCGGGCCCGCGCCTTGTTCTCGGCATTTGCCACAAGTTGGCTCAACGCGGTCCGACCGGATGCCGAGATGCGGTATCGGGATATGCGCCCGGGATTGTTGCAGCTGATCCAGTCTTTCAGGGCAAGCGCCTGAGCCGTCTTGCAGTCCACCACAGCGGTTCTGGTTGCACCGGTTTCTCCGGTGTCGCGCACGACGACCGCCTTGTCCATGTCCTCTGCAACCGCCAGAACCGAACCGGTTTCGCAGAGGCGGCGCAGAACACGCAGTGCTTCGCGTTCAAAGGCCTCTTCTTCATCAGCGCCATCTGTCTGCGTTGACGAGCCCTGCGGATCGTCCGGTATCGAAAAATGCGTTTCGGCCAGGGACTGCAACGCCGCATCCACCAGAGGATCGTCGCGCCGCATCTCGATACGCCGAATTTGCCTGAGGATGGTCGATGCATGGCACCCTGCGGATCTTGCGATGTCGCGGATCGATCGACCGGTTTCGGTATGGGCAAGGTATCTTTGCGCCCCTTCTGGAACCCACGCCGGAATGGTGAATGCCATGTTGTTTTCCATATTTATTTGCCCTCATCGACAAAACAGACTGACACTTTTCGCCCTCGGAATCTTAGTTAACCAAATCTAACTAGAGTTGCTTTCGTTACTCGTTCGTTAACCCCAACGGGCGGGAACCAGATTTGATTCAAAAAGATAAACAGTCGTGAAACCATCGTTCGGAGTGAGCCACTTCAAGGCAACACGCGCTTAAGTTGTGTGAGAAACGGGACGTCGAAACCCGAACAAAGGACATAACCAATGCAGGACCTGATGAGCATGATCACAACCCTCCGCCGCCCCCGCCTGCTGGCGCGGGCCGCAAAACACGGGGCGCAGGATTACAATCGGGACCGGCACCTACAGCGCATTCTCGGATACGGATCACTGCCCGGCACGGGGGCGGCGCTGATCCGGTTGTCCGAGATGGAAAGAGAGGTCAATGAACAGCGAAAAGAAGACGATTCCGCCTATTCGTTGGTCCGACATCTTGATCTTCTGATTGCCTTGTTGGGCGAGGCGCAGCTGTATCAGGCCAACCGCGCCTCATATCCGGAGTGATCAGGTGAATGCATCCGGCATGGAGGCTTTCTTTTCCGCTATGTAAGCCTCCAGCGCGGCCGCCCTGTCCGGGTCAAGCTGCGGCTGCTGATAGTTGGCCAGCAGGTGTTCGACCCGGGCCGCAGCCAGCGCCCGCGTGTCGCGCGCGCCCTCTTCCTGCCAGGTTTCAAAGGGCTTGTAATCCAGCAGATCGGATTTCCAGAAAGCCTCCTTGAAGTTCGCCTGCGTATGGGCGCAACCCAGATAGTGGCCGCCCGGACCGACCTCGCGGATTGCATCCATGGCCTGTGCGTTCTCGTCATAGGTCACGCCTTTGGCCAGACCGTGCAGAACGCCCAACTGATCCGCATCCATCACGAACTTTTCGAAATCCGCCACCAACCCGCCTTCGAGCCATCCGCATGCATGCAGCATGAAGTTCACCCCGGCCATCAGACCCATATTCAAGGAGTTGGCGGTTTCATACGCGGCCTGTGCATCCGGCAGTTTCGATCCGCAGAATGAACCGGCAGAGCGATATGGCAGGTTCAGACGCCGAGCCAGCTGACCGGCACCGTAGGTAATCTGCGCGGCCTCGGGTGTTCCGAAAGTTGGTGCGCCCGAGTTCATGTCAATCGAGGTGACAAAGGCCCCGAAGATGGCCGGAGCACCCGGGCGGATGATCTGGCTATAGGCCACACCGGCCAGAACTTCGGCCAGAACCTGCGTCAGAGTCCCGGCGACGGACACGGGCGCCATCGCCCCGCCGACGATGAAGGGCGAAATGATGCAGGCCTGATTGTTGCGCGCGTAGACCTCCAGCGACCCCATCATCACATCGTCGAAGGTCATCGGCGAGTTGATATTGGTCAGCGACGTCATCACGGTATTGTTCTGCACGAAGTCCTGGCCGAACAAGATCTCGCACATTTCAACAGAATCCTGCGCCCGGCTGGGATCTGTCACGGACCCCATGAACGGTTTGTCCGAAAGCGTCATGTGCGCCTTCAGCATATCCAGATGGCGTTTGTTCACGGGAATATCGGTCGGTTCGCACACGGTTCCACCCGAGTGGTGCAACCATTTCGACATGTAGGCCAGTTTCACGAACTTGTTGAAATCATCCATGGTCGCATAGCGGCGGCCACCCTGAGTATCTCGAACAAACGGCGGACCATAAACCGGTGCCAGAACCAGATTGCGACCGCCGATCTCAACCGACTTTTCAGGGTTCCGGGCATGCTGCGTGAACTGACTCGGAGCCGTCTTGATCAACTCGCGCGCCAATCCGCGTGGAATGCGCACGCGTTCGCCTTCGATGTCTGCGCCTGCGTCGCGCCAGCGGTCCAGAGCGGCAGGGTTGTCAACGAAGTTGACGCCGATTTCCTCGAGCACGGTTTCCGCGTTCGTTTCAATTATCTCCAGCGCTTCTTCGTTGAGTATCTCGAAATTCGGAATATTACGTTCGATATACTTCGCCGTTTCGATACGAACTGCGGTGCGCTCGGCCCGGCGGGCGGCGCCACCGCCACCTCTCGCCCGGCGCCGGGTGTTTGCCTCTGCCATGAGAAAATCCCGTCTGATTGGTTAGGTTGAGCGTTGTGTTATCGGATTGGGACAGCCTAGCGCATCTGGATTGCGGCGCTCTAGGGGGAAAAGCGACATTGATGTGAAACCCTCGGCTCTACCCGCATCAAAGGCACACAGGTTTTTCCATCGTGATCCCGTTTCCGGTTCTTTCGACCTCGATCCAGCCCAAATGCAGATACATCGCAATCGTATCCGTCATCAGCCGATGCGTGCGCAGTCTCAGCTTGGCGCATCCCAATTCACGCGCTTTGTCTTCGGCAAATTGCATCAGGCGGCGCGCCAGCCCCTGCCCCCTTGCGTTGGGAGCAACGGCAAGATTGAATATCATCGTCGCGTCACCCGCCCGATCAAACATGATGACGCCGAGGACATCCGAGGCCAGCTCGGCCAGAATGACCTGATGGTTTTCAATGGTGTCGGGGATTCCGTCTGTCACATCAGGCAGATCCCGGATTTCCCGCCTTGCGTCACGATAGGCCTGCTCGACGCACAGTTTGATTGCGTCGGCATCCCCGACACTCGCGGGTCGCAGCAGAATGTTCGCCATCGTGATGTTCTCCAATACAGGCGATGCGGTGTTTTTCCTCAAATGATGTCATTGCGCTTGCACATACAAGGCGTGCGACCTATGAGCCGGTTATGAGCCAGACATCCCATGATCGCCTTCTGATTATCGACTTCGGCAGCCAGGTGACACAGCTGATCGCCAGACGCCTGCGTGAGCTGAATGTCTACTGCGAAATTCACCCCTATCAAAAGATCACGATGGACTTCGTGCGCGAAATGTCCCCGCGCGCCGTGATCTTCTCGGGCGGACCGGACAGTGTGACCCGCGACGGGTCGCCCCGCGCCCCGCAAGAGATTTTCGACTACGGCGTGCCGATCCTTGGGATCTGTTACGGCCAACAGGTGATGATGCACCAATTGGGCGGCCAAGTGGAAAGCGGGCATGGCACTGCAGAGTTCGGACGGGCCTTCGTGACCCCGAACAACCGGCTGGACATTCTTGACGGATGGTTTGCCGACGGGGATGAGCAGGTCTGGATGAGCCACGGCGATCATGTCAGTGAAATCGCTCCGGGTTTTCATGTTTACGGCACGTCTCCCAACGCGCCGTTTGCGATCACCGCGGACCCCGATCGCCATTTCTATGCGGTGCAGTTTCACCCCGAAGTGCATCACACCCCCAAGGGTGCAAAGCTGTACGAGAATTTCGTGAAGCTGGCGGGTTTCAAAGGCGACTGGACCATGGGCGCCTACCGCGAAGAGATGATCCGCAAAATCCACGAACAGGTTGGCGACAAAAAAGTCATCTGCGGCCTGTCCGGTGGTGTGGACAGTTCGGTTGCGGCGATCCTGATCCATGAAGCCATCGGCGATCAGTTGACCTGCGTCTTCGTCGACCACGGCCTGCTGCGCAAGAACGAGGCCGAGGAAGTCGTCGGCATGTTCCGGGACAACTACAACATCCAGTTGATCCACGCCGACGAGAGCGCACTGTTCCTGGGCGAGCTTGACGGTCAAAGCGATCCGGAAACCAAACGAAAAATCATCGGTAAGCTGTTCATCGACGTGTTCCAGAAACACGCCGACACGATCGAAGGCGCCGAGTTTCTGGCCCAAGGCACACTCTACCCGGATGTGATCGAGTCGGTCTCTTTCTCGGGCGGCCCTTCGGTCACGATCAAATCGCACCACAATGTCGGCGGATTGCCGGAAAAGATGGGCCTGAAACTGGTCGAACCCCTGCGCGAGCTGTTCAAGGACGAGGTGCGCGCGCTGGGCCGCGAACTGGGTCTGCCCCAGAGTTTTATCGGCCGCCACCCCTTTCCCGGACCGGGTCTTGCCATCCGGTGCCCTGGCGAGATCACGCGCGAAAAGCTGGGCATCCTGCGCGAGGCCGACGCGATTTACATCGACCAGATCCGCAAACACGGTCTGTATGATGACATATGGCAAGCCTTTGTCGCCATCTTGCCGGTTCGAACCGTAGGCGTGATGGGCGATGGCCGAACCTATGACTACGCCTGCGCGCTGCGTGCCGTAACTTCGGTCGATGGTATGACGGCGGATTACTATCCGTTCAGCCATGAGTTTCTGGGCGAAACGGCCACCCGGATCATCAACGAAGTCAAGGGCATCAACCGCTGCACCTATGACATCACCTCAAAACCGCCGGGAACAATTGAGTGGGAATAGCACGTTCTTGGCACGCAGAGTAAAGTCGAGGGGGGATCTCCCTCACTTGCCGTCCAAGCGTCGCAATGCGGTTTTGCGGTTGATTGATAAAGCGAATTTTGGACCGCGTTGCATTCAAACGAATATCGAAAGATGTTTACAGCTTGCTTTCCCTCATGCGTTCTCTCAGCATAATGCAGAAGCCCGGTCACGAGACTGGTTAGTGCCCAAATCCATTTTCATGTTTGGGTGCTTCTTAAGTAGCGCCTAAGGTTTTGTTCATGGCTTTCGTACGGAATGTAATTGTTGTTGTTTTGATTTCGATTTCATCGCTGATCGTCTTGGAATTCTTGCTGTTTGCGGCCTTTAAAATCCGTGAAGCAGCACGTGGAGAAACCACGCACGCAGCATCGGACAATCCCAATCGAGATCAGGAAACACGTCAGTTTCAGCACGATGTTCAGAGTTTTCAGGGCTATCCGTACAAGGCATTTGTCGGTTGGCAATCTCCCGCGATTTCCAGTGAGACCCTGAACATAGATGAACATCTGAGACGCAGAACCGTAAACTCCGGGCCGGAAACAAGCCCAAAGGTGCACTTCTTTGGCGGGTCGACGATGTGGGGGCACAGTGTCGCGGACGAAAACACAATCCCGTCTCAATTTAGTGGGTTGACGGGCCTTCATTCGATCAATCTTGGCGAACAGGCGTATAACTCGCGCCAAAGCCTCAACCGGCTTTTGAACTCTCTGGGCAGCATTCAACCCGGAGACACCGTTGTGTTTTTCGATGGTGTGAATGACGTCTATCACAATTGCCTGAGCCTGAACTCTCCGAACGGCCATCCACGCGAAGGCTTCATCCGGGAAAGTTTGAGAAACGGATCAGGCGGGTTTCGGGGGATCCTGAAATCATCTTCGATCTATCGATTGGCCCACGGTGTGAGCCAGCGATTGGACTCCCGAGACGCCGATGCCGAGTTCGCGCAGTTAAACCGCTGTGATGATGCGGACTACGCCGACGAGGTCGCCAGTTTCCTCGTGGACAACTGGGCCGCGACAGAGGCAATAGTCAAATCCAGAGGCGCGAGTTTCATGTGCGTTCTTCAGCCAAACCCGTACACGTTACCCACACGTCCTTACAGCCACAACGGAACCTACGAAAACCAGATTCACCAAGTCTACCCCTTGATCCGGAAAAATGCACAGGGCCTGGATTGCTTTCACGATTATTCGGGCAGTCTGGATCAAGACTTTTATGTTGATCACTGTTGCCACGTGAACGCCCAAGGAAATCTCGAGATCGCCCGACGCTTTGCTCAAGACATCAACTGAGCCGGTTGAAGGGATGAGCGCTTTTTTGTGTAGATGGATTAGAATTCGTAGTGTTGGCACCCTAAAAATCAGCTAAACCCCAGACTCAATACAACCGAGCGCACGGAGGATGTCAGGTGAAAAATCTTCGCAATCTGTTTGGCAGAAAGCACAGGACACATCCAAAGTACTACGGCCTGAATGATTTGGACAAAAAGCTTGAGCGCTATGTGGACTACGACAATGGGTTCTATGTGGAGTTGGGGGCAAACGACGGTGAGAATCAATCCAACACCCTCTACTTCGAGTCAAATCGGAACTGGCATGGAATTCTGATAGAACCTGCGCCGCACAACTTCTTGAAATGTTACAATCGCAGAGGCCTTAACAACCGCGTTTTTTGCAATGCCTGTGTTGAATTCGGCTTTCCAGAAAGGCTTGTTGAGATAACCTACGCGAACTTAATGAGCGTCTCTGTAGGGTTGGATCTCGACCTCGATGACCCAGACAAGCATATCCAGAATGCTCAACAGCATATGAGTGAAACGGAAGTTAGTTTTTCGTTCGGCGCCGTGGCAAGACCTTTGAACGAAATACTGATTGAAGGCGACGCACCAAGACGAATTGATTTCTTGTCGTTGGATGTCGAAGGCGCCGAGCTTAGCGTGCTGAAAGGAATTGACCACAATCATTTTCGGTTCGACTTCATGCTCATTGAATGTCGAGACTTTGAGCGATTGAAATCGTATCTGACCCCCTTGGGTTACGAGTACGAAACCGCCCTTAGTGCACATGACTATCTTTTTAGAGACAACAAATCCCAAGAAATTGGCTGAACTTCGTTTACTTGCGCTTTTTTCGAAATGCCGGACATCATGCCAACACGTGTGCAAAGTAAGGTAAAGTGGCCGTGACGCATTCTCGTCGACCGATCCTCAAGGCGAGCCTGTGGATGACCGGTGCAATTGCATCCTTTTCCTCCATGGCCGTGGCGGGCCGTGAGTTGAGCCTGCATCACGATACGTTCGAGATCATGATGTACCGCAGTATTGTGGGGATTTTTGTTGTTGCTCTGGTCCTGAGCGTGACGAAGAACTGGCATCAGGTCTCCACCAACCGGCTGGGTCTTCACGCGATCAGAAACACGCTCCATTTCACAGGCCAGAATCTGTGGTTCTATGCCGTGGGTGTCATTCCATTGGCACAGGTGTTTGCGCTGGAGTTCACGCAGCCAATCTGGGTCATCCTCCTGTCGCCTTTGCTTTTGGGGGAGCGCTTGACGGTCCCGCGGATGATGGCGGCTCTGATCGGGTTCGGAGGAATCCTTATTGTCACACGACCCGGAACGGCACCGCTGAGCCCCGGCATAGTGGCGGCCGCGGCCTCGGCAATTTTCTTCGCGTTCACAACCATTTCCACCAAGAAGCTTACGAACTACGCGAGCATCGCTTGCATTGTCTTCTGGCTGACAACGATGCAGGCTGTTTTGGGGGCAGTTGCATCCGGTATTGACGGTCAAATTGGTCTGCCAACCTGGCAAACAGCACCGTATTTGATCCTCGTCGGGCTTGCCGGGCTGCTGGCCCATTTCTGCATCACAAACGCATTGGCCATTGCCCCGGCTACGGTTGTGGTTCCGTTTGATTTTGCCCGCCTGCCTACAATCGCCGTCGTTGGCATGATCCTGTACCATGAACCGCTCGACCACTGGACGCTTTTGGGTGCGGCAGTTATCTTCTCGGGTATCTTTCTGAATGTCTGGTCCGAAAATCGTAACAGTTTGGCAACAGTCCGTAACGTAACAAAGTCTAAGTAACGCACGGTCACCAATTGACGGTAAAATGAACTGCGCGCGAATATTGGCTACCGCGAATAACCGGGCCGACTTGACCCACTCAATCACCGCAAAGTTGGTCCGAAAGCGACAGTATGGGAGGAATACATGAAAAAGGCGCTTATAAAAGCGTGCGCGCTTTGCGTAGGGGCAACGACGGCGCAGGCAGGTGGCCTTGACCGCAGCGGTCAGGGCATCAACCTAATTTTTGAAGAGGGAACCGTTGTTCAGTTCCGATTGGGGTACACGGACCCCAGTGTGAGCGGTTCCATGCTTGATGCAAACCCTGCCAGCCCAACCAACGGACAAGTCGTCGACTCGGGTAGCGTAGCAAACGACTTTTTTACTCCGCATCTTGGCTTCAAAACGTCGATAACCGATCAACTTGATTTTGCGATTATGTACGATGAGCCTTTCGGCGCGGA
Source organism: Ruegeria sp. AJ12 (assembly GCF_056536245.1). Taxonomy (NCBI): domain Bacteria; kingdom Pseudomonadati; phylum Pseudomonadota; class Alphaproteobacteria; order Rhodobacterales; family Roseobacteraceae; genus Ruegeria; species Ruegeria sp. AJ12. Next base: position 2,040,681 of record NZ_JBQFJJ010000001.1, on the reverse strand, counting down.
CATCGCATATTCATCCGCCTATCCGTTGTCTATTAACCCATTGGCGCCGGCCGTTACAAATCAGCTTCGTGCCACGGCTGACACAGACGCAATCACCGGTTTGTTTCGTTACAAATTTGACAATGGCTTCAGCGCATTGGCTGGTATTCGCGCGCAGCGTGTAGAAGCAAGTGTGACTGTCCCTGCAGTCGCTGGTTATAGTGTGCAAACAGATGCAGATACGGCTTTCGGATACTTGGTAGGTGTTGCATGGGAAAAACCGGAAATTGCTGCGCGGGTTTCTTTGACCTACAACTCAAAGATTTCGCATGATATTTCGCAAACAGAAGCAAGCCTTGCGACAGGAAGTGCCCAGACCAGCAGCGAAATCGAAACACCGCAGTCTATAAACCTGGACTTCCAGACCGGTGTGGCGCCCAAAACGCTGTTGTTTGGTTCTGTCCGTTGGGTCGATTGGCCCCAACTGCTTTATGCGCCGCCTGTTTACACTGGCCCTCTTGGCCGAGACAATCTGGTTGACTATGAAGATGCAACTTTCACCTACTCCCTAGGTCTGGGGTATCAGTTCACGGACGAGTTCTCAGGCGCCGTGACCTTGGGTTATGAGTCCTCTCAAGGCACCCCGGTTTCGAACCTTGGCCCAACAGATGGGTTCTGGAGCATTGGCCTGGGCGGCACGTATTCACTGGAGAAAGCCAAAATATCCGGTGGCGTTCGTTATACAGACATTGGGGACGCAACCGCTGATGGTGGATTTGGGCAAACGGCCAATTTCTCAGGAAACAGCGCTTGGAGCGTTGGTTTCCAAATCACCTACGCCTTCGACTGATCAAAAGTCAAACCAACGCAAGACCCCGCTGTTTCAGCGGGGTTTTTTTTGTCGCAAGTTTCGGGTCGCCTTGGTCTCATCGGATCGACAGAGTGGCACCATGGAACCTCAAAAACACATATCTCCACGTGCCTGGGCCGAACTCTTGTTGCTCGGCCTCATCTGGGGGGCGTCTTTTGTCTCGATCCGGATCGCGCTCGACACGATCCCGGTTATGACATCGGTCCTGCATCGCACCTTCTGGGCCATGTTAGTGCTTTGGCTGGTGGTCTGGGTTCGAAAACTGGACATTCCACGCGATCCCAAAACCTGGGCGGCCTTTCTGATGATGGGGCTGTTGAACAACGCCATTCCTTTTTCTCTCATGGCCTGGGGGCAGCTTTACATCGACACGGGCCTGACGGCGATTTTGAATGCTGCAACCGCAATCTTCGGTGTCCTCATCGCTGCGATGTTCTTCAAAGACGAGCGTCTCACCAGGTCGCGCCTGATCGGTGTAGCATTGGGATTTTTAGGAGTCTCAATTGCAATCGGGCTCCAGAATTTCACCAGTTTCAGCCTGCAAAGCACAGCTCAGCTGGCCGTTCTGGCTGGTACGATCTTTTACGCGCTGGCAGCGGCCTGGGCGCGCACCAGTTTGTCCGGTTTGTCGCCTCAGGTTGCAGCTGCTGGGATGTTGACCGGCTCGACCTTGCTGATCCTGCCGATCACGTTGATCGTGGATGGGGTACCCACGCTGGCCCTGCCTGCGGTGACTTGGGCCGCAATTGCTTACTACGCCATCATCGCAACGGCCGGCGCCTATTTGCTTTACTACCGTGTTCTGGCCATGGCGGGCAGCGGCAATCTGATGCTGGTAACGCTTGTGATCCCGCCGGTGGCCATCGTTCTCGGGGCTGTCCTGCGCGATGAAGCCCTGAAACCAAGCGCCTATCTGGGCTTCGCAATCCTTGCAGTTGGACTGATGGTTCTGAACCGATCCGGTCGACGTGATTGACGCGATCCCCTGCCCCATTTAGCTAGGGCAAAAAGGGACGGTGGGACATGATTTACGGCTCGGCACAGGACTGGCGCAATGCGGCACGTAAGAAAGTGCTGTTTTTCGGGATGTCGGGCCTGGGAAAAACCCATGTCTCTAACATTCTGCGGGATTCCGGGGACTGGTTTCACTATTCGATCGATTACCGGATCGGCACGCGCTACATGGGCGAATACATCATCGACAATGCCAAGGCAGAAGCGATGAAAGTGCCGTTTCTGCGCGATCTCCTGCTGTCGGACTCGATCTATATCGGCTCCAATATCTCGTTCCGAAATCTCACGCCGGTTGCAACCTACTTGGGCAAACCCGGCAATCCGGCGCTTGGCGGGTTAGAGATGCCTGAATATCGCCGCAGGCAGGAACAGTTCCGCCAGGCCGAAATCAGCGCTCTGTTGGACACAGAGTATTTCATTGATCGGGCACGGCGCCTCTACAAATACCCGAACTTTATCTGCGATACAGGTGGATCGATCTGTGAATGGGTGGACCCGGGCGATCCCGATGATCCGGTCCTGTCCGAATTGTCCCGACACACTTTGATGATCTGGCTCAAAGGGGACGAGGATCATACGGCCGAACTGATCCGGCGCTTTGACAAAGCGCCAAAACCAATGTCCTACCAGGCTGAGTTCCTCACAGGCGTCTGGAAGGCGTACCTTGATCAACACGGCTGTTCCGAGGCTGATGTCGATCCCGACGCGTTCATCCGCTGGACCTACGCCCGCGCGCTGGCCCACCGCCAGCCCAGATATGAAGCAATGGCCAAAAACTGGGGCATCACGATTGCTGCGGAAGAAATCGGCAATGTCCATGACGCCGCTGATTTCGATGAGTTGATTGAACGCACCCTTGAGGCCCGCCGCAATAGCGCCTAACTAGCTGCACTCCACCAACCGGTTAAAAGCCTGAAACAATGCCGATCAAAATCCCCTCCGACCTGCCCGCCTTTGATGTCCTGACCCAAGAGGGCGTTATGGTAATGGCCGAGGATCAGGCCATGCGACAGGATATCCGGCCCCTGCGGATTGGCTTGCTGAACCTGATGCCGAAGAAAATTCAGACCGAAAACCAGTTCGCACGTCTGATCGGGGCGACGCCGCTGCAGATCGATCTGTCGCTGATCCGCATGACCGAGCATCGGACAAAGAACACGGCCGCTGAACACATGGCCGAGTTCTACCGTCCCTTTCAGGAGGTCAAGGATGAGAAGTTTGACGGACTGATTATCACCGGTGCGCCGATCGAACATCTGGAATTTGACGATGTCACGTACTGGGAGGAGATCTGCGAGGTCTTTAAATGGACACAAACCAACGTGCATTCCACCTTCGGCGTGTGCTGGGGCGGAATGGCGATGATCAACCATTTCCACGGCGTGAAGAAACACATGCTGGATGCCAAGGCGTTCGGCTGTTTCCGGCACCGCAACCTTAATCCTGCCTCGCCGTTTCTGCGCGGGTTTTCGGATGATTGCGTGATCCCCGTCAGCCGCTGGACCGAGATGAAACAGCACGAAATCGACAGCGCTCCGGGTCTGACCACCTTGTTGGGAAGCGATGATGTCGGACCCTGCCTGATCGAAGACAAGGCGCATCGCGCGCTCTATATCTTCAATCACTTCGAGTATGACAGTGATACGCTGAAACAGGAATATGACCGGGACGTCGCCAACGGCACACCGATAAACGTTCCGCTCAATTATTATCCGGAAGACGACCCGTCGCAGACTCCGCAGAACAGATGGCGTAGCCACGCGCATTTGCTTTATGGCAACTGGATCAGCGAGATCTATGAAACCACGCCATATGACATCAACCGGATCGGTGTGGATACAACCGATCTGAGAGCGTGAAGCAAACGATGCGTGTCGGTCTGATCATCCTGATTGTACTGGCAATTCTCTGGGGCATCTCGCTCTGGCGTGCGTCGCGTCAGGAAACCAGGGCCGAAGCCTCGTTTCCGCCCGAGGGCCAGATTCTGGACATCGACGGGGTGCGCGTTCATGCCGTTGTGATGGGCGAAGGACCGGATGTCGTGTTGCTGCATGGCTCCAGTGGGAATACCCGCGATATGACCTTTGCGCTTGCGCCGATCCTGGCCGAAAACTATCGCGTGATCGTTTTTGACCGACCGGGTCTTGGGTATTCCGCCAGTTTCAATTCGGATGGCGAAACGATCACCCAGCAGGCCGATATTCTGCAACGTGCTGCTGCCGAACTTGGCGCGGATAAACCGATTGTGGCCGGTCAGAGCTATGGCGGTTCGGTGTCGTTGGCCTGGGCGGTCACCAGGCCTGAAGACATTTCGGCCCTGGTACTGATCGCACCGGCGGCCATTCCCTGGGAAACGCCGCTTGACGGTTTCAACCGGCTCGCCTCGACACCGGCCGGAAATGCGCTCGCCCTGCCCCTGATCACCGCATTTGTTCCAAACTGGTATGTGACGCAAGCGCTGGATGACGTCTTTGCGCCCCAAACGGCCCCCGACGGCTATGCCGATCACTTTGGGCCGGAATTGACCATGCGCCGCGCCTCAATGCACGCCAACGCCAAGCAACGGGCAAACCTGTTGGACGAAGTCACTGAGCTAAGGCCCCGGTATGGCGAGATTTCCGTTCCGACTGAGATCGTACACGGAACCGCGGATGACACGGTCGGGTTGGGCTGGCACTCCGAACGTCTGATCGATGAAATCCCCGGTGCCGAGCTGATCGAACTGCCGGGTATCGGGCATATGCCACAGGTTGTCGCGGCGCCCGAAGTGGCCGCAGCAATTGACCGGGCCGCCCAGCGTGCGGGTTTGCGTTAAGACACCCCGTAATCCATAGTAGGATATGGATTTTATCGCGAGGTAGCACATGGCCCGGACGGAAAAAGGCTCTATCGAGAAGTATTTTCGCAAAGGCGCGCCCAAGGATGTGCGCGACGAGATCAAGAGCGGCAAAAAAGGCGACATTCTGAACCCGAGTTATCCCTATTCCGAAAAGATGCGGACCAAAGACTACCAGGAGCAGATGGAGGCATTGCAGATCGAACTGGTCAAAATGCAATCCTGGGTCAAGGAAACGGATCAGCGTGTCGCACTCATTTTCGAAGGGCGTGATGCCGCCGGCAAGGGGGGAACCATCAAGCGGTTCCGGGAAAACCTGAACCCCCGCGGGGCACGAAACGTGGCGCTCAGCAAACCGTCGGATGCAGAACGAAGCCAGTGGTATTTCCAGCGCTACATTCAGCATCTGCCGGCGGCCGGAGAAATCGTGTTCTTTGATCGCAGCTGGTACAATCGGGGCGTTGTCGAAAACGTCTTTGGATTCTGCACTCCCGTGGAACGAGAGCGGTTCTTTCGCCAGGTATTTCCGTTGGAAACAGGCTTGGTCAATGACGGGATTCACCTGTTCAAGTTTTGGCTGAACGTCGGGCGGGCAGAACAGCTGAACCGCTTTCTGGCGCGTGAATCTGACCCGCTGAAGCAATGGAAACTCAGCCCGATTGATGTGGCCGGCCTGGATAAATGGGAGGAATACACCCAGTCCATCTCAGAAACTCTGACCCGGTCCCACACCGAGAACTGCCCCTGGACTATTGTCCGGTCCGACGACAAGAAACGCGCCCGCCTTGCGGCGATCCGGACGGTGCTCCACGGGCTGGACTACGACGAAAAGGACAAACAGGCACTTGGCGAGATCGATGGCAAAATCTGCGGTGGTCCGGAAATCTGGGAGGCATAGGGCATGATGCGATATGGGCCCGCCAATTTTCCGGCGTTCAAATGTTGGACGGACAGGCCCGCACACATTATGTCTTTGTTTCCCAACAACAGAACAAAAACTCACCTGAGGCCGGGATGACGAAACGCGGGTACCACCACGGGAATCTAAAACAAGCCCTGATCGAGGCTGCGTTATCGCTGATCGAAGAGAAAGGCCCAACCGGGTTCACCCTGTCCGAAGCCGCGAAAACAGCAGGGGTTACACCGGCGGCTGTCTATCGGCATTTCCACGGGCGTGAGGATCTGATCGCCGAAGCGGCCCGCCAAGGGTTCGAGATGTTCGCGGATCTCATGCAATACGCCTATGACAAGGGACAGCCGTCCGCTTTGGCCGCGTTCGAGGCCACAGGCCGGGCGTATCTGGCTTTTGCGCGCAAGCATCCGGGTCACTACATCGCCATGTTCGAAAGCGGCATCTCTCTGAATCGCACGCCGGAACTGTCATTGGCCGCGAATCGCGCCCGAAACGTGTTGGAGAAGGCGGCGGCAGAACTGTCCCAGCATATTCCTGCGGAAAAGCGCCCGCCCGCGTCCATGTTCAGTGCGCATATCTGGGCGATGAGCCACGGCGTGGTCGAGCTTTACGCCCGCAACACGGGCGCGACCTCACCCTTCCCGCCCGAGGACTTGTTGGAAAGCGGGATCGGCATTTATCTCAGGGGTTTGGGTCTGGTCCCGCAGGACGAATGATCACAGCCGCCTGCTGCCCTGGGGCACGCTTAGGCCCGAGGTGACGTTGATCAGGTCCATCTCACCCATTCCCTTGATGTCGACGCATCCCATATCCGAGACCTGAAACTCGTCGATCAACGCGTACTTCATCTCTTCCGGTGCCACGATGTTCATGGGATTGGCAAAGACCTGCAGGCGCGAGGCGATGTTCACGGCCGGGCCAAAGACATCGTAGACATATTTTTGAATCCCCACGACAGACCCGACAGCAGCGCCCATGCCCAAGCCGATCCGCGCCTGCCATTTGTGCGGATGGCTCTCGTTTCGCCGCTCGAGATACCGCAGGAACCGAACCGCACAATGGGCAACGGCGGTGGCATGGTCCGGCGTCGGGTCCGGCATGCCTGACACCGCCAGATACGCATCACCGATGGTCTTGATCCGCTCGCACCCGAACTGTTCAACGATCCGATCAAAGGCCGTGAAGATATCGTTCAACTCGCTGAGCGTCACGGTCGGATCCGTTTTTGCAGCGAAGTCTGTAAACCCGACAAAATCCAGCATGACAACGGACACTTGATCATAGAGTTGGGGCGTGACAACGCCGAAGGTTTTGAACTCCTCGTACACCGCGCGCGGCATCAGGTTCAGCAGCAACCGCTCCACCCGTTCCTTTTCGCGCTCCAACTCTCTCGTATTGCGCTCGACCATGGTCGAGTAGCTGTCGATCATGCTTTCCAGCTCTCGAATACGCGTGATGTTCTGGCATTCGATGATCAGCACCTGATCTTCCAACCCGTTGGCCAGCGATACGGTGACGGCAAAGATCAACGTCCGGCGCCGGGGTTTGATCTGCAGTTCGACCGAGTAGCGCAGCCCGGATTGCTTCACATCTTCAAGTTCTTTTGGATCAAGGTCGGGCAGAAAATCCCTGAGATTTTGCCCGTCTTCCGGCGACCCGAACCACTCGGCGAAAGATCCGTTGATAAAGATGAAGCTCAGGTCCGAGGCTCGCACCACGGCCACGCCGACACCAATGGCGCGCAACAATTGCTCGTTGATGGCAAGGATGCTCATGCAGCGTCCCGGGCGACAATGATTGCGCGTTTTCCTTCGATCGCCCTCAGGGCCACTTTGACGTCACCGTCGGAAACGCCGTGCTGCGCCAAGGCGTGGCCAAACAGTTCGGCCATCTCGTCGAAATCATCATGTGAGATATTCAGGTGTCGATGTACGGCCTCGATCCGGTCATCGCTGAAAGATGCCGGTCCGCCAATCAGAGACGATACGAATTTTGTCTGGTGATCGATCAGACGCGGCATATCGATATCTTCGAAATAGTCGCCGATCTGTTCGGACTCCAACGCCATTTCATAAAATGTCATCACGACCCGGCTGATCGTTTTGAACCCACCATATTTCTCATAAAGCGTCTGTGACACACCAAAACCCGGGCGTTACCGTCGAATAACACTGCAACAGTATACCAATTTGAGATTTTTGTTAATGCATATGAGCTTGGCGGGAAAACCGGATTTGAATTCCTGTCTTCCGGTTGTATCCGTGATCGTTTTTTGCGCGCAGGGTTCAGACCCGCAAATCGTCGGCGCATGGGATGAAACCGACAAAGCCACCCTGTTGCAAAAGTCGATCCTGGCCTCCCAGCCGCCACCCGAGCTTGCGTCTGGCGGCGCGCAACTCGCGCCGGACCCGAAACCACAGGGGCCCCTTGTCCAGGCCGCTGTTGGTTGTTTGGTCCTGTGTCCGCTCGCTGGTCTTGACCTGCTCTACGCTCTGATCCTGTTGCTTGGACCAGATCATTTGCACGCCGACCGCCGGAAACACCTGAAACATGCGCCAGCCCGGACGTGGGAGGGACACAAAATCATCCAAATGGTCCGAGTACATTTCCGACCACGCCAGCAACTTGCGGCACCCCTCACGCGACAGGACATACGCTGCCGCGCTTGGCGCCATTTCCAGCATTGGTCGGACAGGGACATCCGCAATGTGCTCTTCCGGTCCGAATCGAAGAGATCGCGGCGAGAAATCCAGCTTTACGAAATCGAACCCGTCCCCAGCCGTCAGCAGCGACGCAATCACGCGCCCTGCCCCGGTCGACATTTCGACGTCATCCTCAAAAATCGCCGCGCCCCGCAAATCCATGTCGACGATCCGTTGCCAAACCGCGCGGTGGCTTTCGAAACATGCGATTTCGCTTTGTTTCAACCCCCAGCGGCTGCCGGTGCCGGGCGCGTACCCGTTGTCTTTCAGCGCATCTGGTTGTTGCGCATCCGTTGCGCTGAACCGCATGACGTCCGGGACCCTGGCTTTTGCAAACTGCGCCTCCATAAACGTCCGGCGTTCGGGTACCCGATCCAGATTGATATAGAAAACACCGGTGCCCGGTTGCAGCTTTTGCTGGCCCAAAACGCGTCCTTTCGCTCGGTGCCGCCAAATAGGACCGGCACACGCCGAAAATCAACCCTTGTGGAGGGCGGCCATCGTCAGAGCGGGTCTCTAACCGCCGGTTCCGTGGGTTCGGTCGTAAGCAGAGACCGGCGGTTGACTGTGCGCCGCCCGTGCCGCTTCGCCGGGATCGTATACTTCGATCAACAATGGATGGCAGGCGGCGGTATCCGACGAGTGTTCTGACGAACAATCCCCTCCGGGACAGGCCGACAGACCCACGATCAGGTCAATCTCGGCAAAAAACTCCAGATAGTCGCCGGGGCGCACCGGGCTGGCTTTCATAAAATACTGGCCGGTGTCCCGCGTGAACCCGGTGCACATGAACACGTTCAGCACGTCGTGCACATGCATCTCGGCCTCGTGCAAAGGCAGGTCGCAATGGCTGGCCAGGGCGCGGGTCAGGTTGGAATGACAACAATAGTGATAGTCGTCCCCCGAAAGCAGTCGCCCTGTATACGGATCGCAACGTGTACCGATGACATCGTGAACGGACCCTCCGAAGTCATCGAACCCGTACCAGTCCAGCGTGTCGCTGACGATCGTCGCCATGGGGCGCATGTTCGGGAAACTCGACCACATCCGGTCTCCGGTCGACAAGTGGCTCCCATGCAAGGCGCGGGTTTTACCGGAATAGAACCGCTCGGTCAGATCGTGTTTGTTCCAGAGGTTCAGATCACCCACCTGGGCCCCCTCGACGGATACGATACGAAAAAAGGCACCCGCCGGAACGTCGATGCAGGCCGCATCGCGCGGTGCTGCGGTTACCTCTGCTGTGTGTTGGGATTGCCGACGCAAACGATCCAGGCCGCTCAGGTCAGGCGGATCGAGCGTGTCCGGCGGATAACAAATGACGGGCCGGATAGACTTGCGATCTGCTGCGTCTTGAGGGGCCTGAAAATCTGGATTCTGCAGTTTCACGAAAGACCTCCGATTCTAGGGCGCGGTGAACGCCTGACCCGACCTCAGGTACCGCAAATCGCGGGGCTGCGCCATCTGCGGATTGATTTCTGACCTGGTCACAGCCAATGTCCCAATCGCGTCTGATTTATTGTCCCCAATGTCGGAATCGAGAGTGTCAAAGAGCCGCAGAGAATTGAAATATGCGAAAAAAGGTCCGATTCATGCGATACTCTGGTTTTCAGGTCATCAAACAGGCACTCACCGGCCATAAAGGCTGGAAACCGGCATGGCGGGACCCAGAGCCGAAGCCGCATTACGACATCATCATTGTTGGCGGAGGTGGCCACGGGTTGGCGACGGCGCACTATCTGGCCAAGGTCTTTGACAAACGCCGTGTTGCGGTCATCGAGAAAGGCTGGATCGGCAGCGGAAATGTCGGGCGGAACACAACCATCATTCGCTCGAACTATTTGCTGGATGGAAATGAGCCCTTTTACGAGTTTTCGCTGAAACTGTGGGAAGGGCTGGAACAGGACCTGAACTACAACGCCATGGTCAGCCAGCGCGGGATCATCAACCTGATCCATTCCGATGCGCAGCGCGACGCTTACACAAGACGCGGCAACGCGATGATCCTGAACGGGGCGGATGCCGAGTTGCTGGATGCCGATCAGGTCCGCAAAGAACATCCCTATCTGAACTTCGACGACGCGCGGTTCCCGATCAAGGGCGGGCTGGTGCAACGGCGCGGCGGGACAGTGCGTCACGATGCGGTTGCATGGGGATATGCGCGGTCTGCGGACGGTTACGGCGTTGATATCATCCAGAATTGCGAAGTCACCGGCCTGCGCATTGAAAACGGAACATGCCTCGGCGTCGAAACCTCGAAAGGCTTTATCGGTGCGGGCAAGGTCGGGTGCGCTGTTGCGGGCAATTCTGGGCGGCTGATGGGCATGGCCGGCCTCCGCCTTCCCATCGAAAGTCACGTGCTCCAGGCCTTTGTATCGGAAGGCCTGAAGCCCGTGCTGCCGGGCGTCATCACCTTTGGCGCCGGGCATTTCTATATCAGCCAGTCGGACAAAGGCGGGCTGGTCTTCGGCGGCGATATCGACGGTTACAACACCTACGCGCAGCGCGGCAATCTGCCGGTCGTCGAAGATGTCTGCGAAGGCGGCATGGCCCTGATGCCGATGATTGGCCGCGCACGGTTGCTGCGGATGTGGGGTGGCGTGATGGACATGTCGATGGATGGCTCCCCAATCATCGATCGTACCCCGGTCGAGGGGCTCTATTTCAATGGCGGCTGGTGCTATGGCGGGTTCAAGGCGACCCCGGCCTCGGGGTATTGCTTTGCTCATTTGCTTTCGCAGGACGAACCGCATCCGGTTGCAACGGCATACCGGCTGGATCGGTTCCGGACCGGCCGGATGATTGACGAACGCGGGGCGGGCAACCAGCCCAACCTGCATTGAGGGGATAGAATCATGATCATCAACCATCCCCTCCTGGGCCCACGCGACAGCTCGGAATTCGTGTATCTGGGCGACGCATCGCTGATCGACCGCCCCGACTGGCAGGCTGAAAACGCTGCCGAAGCGTTCCATGACTACGCGTACCTGCGCGACAACCCGGCCGGTGCACACCAGGAGCTCTGGTATCACGAGGGCGGGGACCGGTCTTGGTTGGTGGTGACCCGCGATACGCTGACTCATGAAATATCAAAAGTGGAACTGGCCCGTGACGTGGCTCGGGCCCGGGGGCGTTCCAAATGAATCAGGTAAATCGGCTCAGCGGCGGTCAGATTGACCGCAACAGCGTTCTGAGCTTTCGCTTTGACAACCGGACCTACACGGCCCACCCAGGCGACACGCTTGCCTCGGCGCTGCTGGCCAACGACGTGCGGCTGATTGGGCGGTCCTTTAAGTATCATCGCCCGCGTGGATTGCTGACTGCCGGTTCCGAAGAGCCCAACGGCATCGTCGAGTTGCGCGCTGGAAATCGCAAGGAACCAAATACGCGCGCCACAACAGCCGAGATGTTTGAAGGTCTCGAAGCACGGTCCCAGAACCGCTGGCCCAGCCTTCACTTCGATGCGCTGGGGATCAATGACCTGTTCTCGAGTTTTCTGACAGCCGGTTTCTACTACAAAACCTTCATGTGGCCTGCGGCCTTTTGGGAAAAACTGTACGAGCCGATGATCCGCAGGGCGGCCGGCCTGGGGTCCCTGTCGATGCAGGAGGACCCGGACGAATATGACAAGGGGTTCCGCCATTGCGACCTGCTGATCATCGGCGCCGGTCCCGCCGGTCTGATGGCCGCACTCACCGCAGGGCGCGCCGGGGCAGACGTCATTTTGGCAGACGAAGACTTTGTCTTGGGCGGACGCCTCAACAGCGAAAAAACTTCGGTGGGCGATGGCTCGGCAAGCGATTGGGCCGCCACAGCCGTGGCCGAACTGTCCACGCTGCCCAATGTCCGCCTGATGTCGCGGACAACCGTGATCGGGGCGTTCGACCATGGCATCTATGGTGCTGTTGAACGCACCGGGGACCATTTGCCCGCCCTGCCCGCAGGCAAACCCCGCCAGATCCTGTGGCGTATCTATACCCAGCGCGCATTGCTATGCGCCGGGGCGACAGAGCGGCCGATCGCATTCGACAACAATGATCGTCCGGGCATAATGCTGGCCAGCGCCATGCGCACCTATGCCAACCGGTTTGCGGTGACCGCGTCACAACGGGTGGCGGTGTTCACCAATAACGATGATGGCCATCGCACGGCGGATGATCTGCGCGCAAAAGGCGTCAAGATCGCAGCCGTGATCGATGTGCGGGACGATGCGCCGATCAGCTACGATTACGAGGTGCTGCGCGGTGCGCAGGTCGTCAACACCAAGGGGCGGCTGGGTCTCAGATTCGTTGAAGTCGCCCTGGCGGATGGTTCGACCCGAATGCTGGAATGCGGGGCTTTGGGCGTGTCCGGAGGCTGGAACCCAAACGTGCATCTGACCTGTCATCATCGTGGACGTCCGATCTGGAATGACGGCCTTGCCGCTTTTGTACCCGGTCCCGACTTGCCACCGGGGATGCGTGTTGCGGGTGCGGCAAACGGTGTGATGTCCACCCATGGTGCCCTGCAATCCGGCGCAGAGGGTGCTGTCAAAGCGCTGGAACTCAAAACAGGTTTGCCCGAACTGCCCGAGGCCGAGGACGCCCCGGTTTCCCAGAAACCGTTCTGGTATGTGCAGGGTTGCTCCCGTGCGTGGCTGGATCAGCAGAACGACGTGACGGTCAAAGACGTGAAGCTCAGCCATCAGGAAGGCTTCCGCTCGGTCGAACATCTGAAACGCTATACGACGCTGGGTATGGCAACCGATCAGGGCAAGACCTCGAATATCGGTGGTCTGGCGATCATGGCCGAATTGGCGGGCAAATCGATACCGGACACCGGCACCACGATTTTCCGCCCGCCCTACACGCCCGTCCCGATTGCAACGTTTGCCGGTCGTATGAAGGGGCCGGAGTTTCATCCTACCCGTCTGACGCCGTCGCATTACTGGGCCAAAGAACGCGGCGCGGTGTTTGTCGAGGTGGGCAACTGGCTGCGCGCGCAATGGTTCCCGCTGCCGGGCGAAACCCATTGGCGTGATTCCGTTGACCGCGAGGTGCGGCAGACGCGGGCGTCAGTTGGCGTATGTGATTGCACGACGCTGGGCAAGATCGACGTTCAGGGCACCGATGCCGCAGAATTTCTCAACAAGGTCTACTGCAACGGGTTTGCCAAACTCGCCGTCGGAAAGACCCGCTATGGTCTGATGCTGCGCGAGGACGGCATGGCGATGGATGACGGGACGGCGGCCCGTCTGGCCGAAGACCACTTTGTGGTCACAACGACAACCGCCAACGCCGTGAGTGTCTATCGGCATATGGAATTTGTAGGCCAATGCCTGTTCCCGGATCTGGATGTCCAGTTGATCTCGACCACCGAAGCTTGGGCGCAATATGCGGTCGCCGGACCGAACGCTCGCAAGCTGCTGCAAAAAATCGTCGATCCGGAATTCGATATCTCAAACGACGCCTTTCCCTTCATGGCCTGCGCGAACATCACCGTTTGTGGCGGCCTGCGGGCGCGCCTGTTCCGGATTTCGTTTTCGGGCGAGCTGGCATTCGAAATCGCCGTGCCATCTCGTTATGGCGACGCCCTGATGCGGCGACTGATACACGAGGGTGAAGAATTCCACGTTGTTCCGTATGGGACCGAGGCACTGGGCGTTATGCGGATCGAGAAAGGCCATGCGGTCGGCAACGAACTGAATGGCACCACGACGGCGCTGAACCTTGGCATGGGGCGGATGGTGTCCAAGAAGAAAGACTGTATCGGCTCGATCCTGTCGGAACGCGACGCCTTGAATGCGCCAGACCAGCTGATGCTTGTTGGTATAAAGCCCGTAAACCGGGACGACCCGGTCACTGCCGGCGCGCATCTGATGAACGTAACAGGTCCGGTCGATGCTGCACATGATCAGGGTTACGTCACCTCGGCGGCCTACTCACCCACATTGGAAAGCCACATTGGTCTTGGGTTTCTGAAAAACGGTGGCGCGCGATACGGTGAGACCCTGCGCCTCGTGTCGCCGCTGACCGACCAGACGACAGAGGTTGAAATCGTATCAGCCCATTTCGTCGACCCTGAGGGAGAACGGCTCCGTGCATGATCTTGCTGCAATCACCGCGCTTGGCAGCGCGGAACCGCGTGTTGACACAATCGCAACCGTCACCTGTACCGAAGTGCCCGGCGTTGCTCTGGCTTCCGTTGCCGCACGAATGGGACAGGAAAGCCAAACGGCCAAAGCTCTGAAGAAACTGACCGGTGCGCCAACACCCGATATCGGGCGCTTCGATGGTGCATCGTTCACCGCCTTCTGGACCGGGCCTGACCAATGGATGATCGAGGCGCCGTTCGACACGCACGAGAACCTTGCAGACCAGATCAAGCAGGGGGTCGGCACGACGGCTTCGGTGACAGAACAGACCGACGCCTGGGTCCGGTTTGATCTGAGTGGTCCCGGTGTGCTCAGTGTGTTGGAACTCTTGTGCCCCGTGAACGCGCACCGGATGAACGAGGGAGATGCGACCCGAACGCTGATCCATCATCTCGGGTGTTTCCTGCTGCGCCGGTCTGACGAGCTGTTCAGCGTGTATGGGCCGCGTTCGTCCGCAGGTTCGCTGCATCACGCCCTGATCACTGCACTGAAATCCGCCTTGTGAACAGGTTTTCGGGCAGAAATCATAGTCTTCGCATCATCGGGTTGCGTATCGCCTTGAATCTCAAAGGCCGATCTCGCGACCACCTTTCCAGATGCGCGCGAGCGTCCCGTCCCGATCAATGTGCAAAATGTCGGCCGCGGCTCCCGGTGACAGACGTCCGATTTGCGTTTGCCCTATCAGATCGGCCGGATGGCGACTGGCCATGTCCAGCGCCTGCGGAAAGGCAATATCCGCCACATCACAGACGTTCCGAACCGCGTCCAGCAAGGTCAGATGGGCCCCTGCCAAAGTACCATCGGCCAGCGTCAACCGATCGCCATCCCGGTGGATTTCCCGGCCATTCAGCCGAAAGCATTCGATATCCGACCCCGCGGTCGCCATGGCGTCGCTGACCAGAAAAATGTGTCCCGGACCTGTCTTGGCCCGAATGGCATTGCGCAGAGATGCCGGGTGAACATGGATTTTGTCGGCGATAATGCCCGCAGAAAACTGCCCCAATGCAAGGGCCGCGCCAACGGTTCCCGGCTCTCGATTGCCCATCTGGCTTTGGGCGTTGAACAGATGGGTGATACAGCGCGCACCCGAATGTGCCGCTGCCGCGCAATCATCAAAACCCGCATCGGTGTGGCCCAGAGAAACAAGGACACCGGCATTCGCCAAATTCCGGATCTGCTCAGCAGAGACATTTTCAGGGGCGACGGTGACTTTGAGTACCGGCATCTTGGTCGCCGCCTGCAGGAGCATCTCCAGATCGGCGTGCTCCATCGGTCGGATCAACGCGGCGTCATGCGCGCCCTTGCGCGATGGGGATAAATGGGGCCCTTCGAGATGCAGGCCAAGAACGCCGGGTACACCTTCGGCCACTGCCTCTGCGACTGCTGCGACTGCCTGCCTCGTGACCTCGGGTGTGTCGGTGATCAGTGTGGGCAGGATGGACGTCGCACCAATCCGGGCATGAGCGTCGGCCATCCGGCGCAGCGTTTCAACCTCAGGGGCGTTGTTGAACATCAGCCCATTACCGCCATTGACCTGCAGGTCAACAAATCCCGGTGCCAAAACTCCCCCGTCCAGTTCAATCCGTTCCACGGTCGGGCTGACATCGGCGACCGGCATCACGGCCTCAATAACACCTTGGCGATACAATAAGGCATGGGCGGGCTGAACGCCGTCTGACGTCAGGATATCCGCACCGACCAAGGCTTGAAGGGCTTCGCTCATACGGTTTCCGTCACCTTGTTCAGATGCCTTGGCTTATCTGGGTCTATGCCGCGAGACGCGGCAAACGCCTCAACCATCGAATAAAAGGTAACGATCAAGCTGAGCGCATCCGTCAGCGGGTGCTCGGTTCTGACGTGATCCACCTTGGCGGCCCGGGTGACTTTGTCCGATGTTGCAAAGACACGCGCGCCCTTGGCGCTGATTGCATCAGCGACCTCAGCGAGCGCCGGTTCCGCAGCATCGGCTGTGGCAAAGCTCAACACCGGAAAACCCTCTGCGACGATGGAAACCGGTCCGTGAAGCACCTCGGCCGAGGAATAGCTTTCCGCGTGCAACTGGCAGGTTTCCTTGAATTTCAGAGCCGCCTCGTTCGAAACGGCCAGCGCCTGACCCCGGCCCAGCGTGAACAAGGACGGGTTTTCGCCGATTGCCGCACGCACCTCGGGCCAGTTGATATGGGCGGCGTCCGACATTTGCCGCGGCAATGCGCGGATCGCGGACAAAAGACGCTCGTCCCCGGCCCATTCGGCCAGCACCCACAGACCGGCAACCGCCGACGTCACAAAGGTCTTCGTGGCCGCAACACTCAGCTCAGGGCCCGCTTGAATATCAATCAGATGAGAACTGGCCTCGGCCAGAGGTGAAGACGCATCGTTGGTCAAGGCAATTGCGGCCGCACCATCCCGGCGCGCATTTCGCGCCATCGACAGGATATCCGGGCTTTTGCCGGACTGAGAAACCGACAGGCACAGGCTGTTCTGCAGCTTGAGACGTGCATTATAAATCGATGCAATCGATGGCCCGACGGACGCAACCGGAGTTCCCAGCAGGATCTCGGATGCGTATTTCAGATATGTGCAAACGTGGTCCGAAGACCCCCGTGCAACGGTCACAATGAAAGACGGGTCCAAGTCCCGCGCCATCGCAGCGGCATCCGATATGTCTTTCGCGCCGCGAACCAGCAGGCGCTCCACGGCCTCGGGTATCTCGTCGATTTCCCGGCGCATCTGGGTGATTTGAGTTTGCATTGTGTTTCCTAGTTGTTGGCCAAACGCAGCTCGGCCACAAAGTCATAGGCGTCGCCGCGATAGATAGAGCGGGTGAATTCGACGACACGCCGGTTGGACAGGTAAGATGTACGCACGATGCGCAGACCCGCGGCACCGGTTTCGACACCCAGCAAGGCTGCGTCGTCGCTCTCCAGATTCACTGCGGATATCCGTTGCAAAGCACGCACGGGTCGGTTCCCATCGCGTTCGAGGACTTCATACAGCGAGGATTCGACCTCCAGCGGCTTGGGCAGGATGTCAATCGGCAACGACGCACGTTCGATGGCCATGGGTCGATCATCTGCACGCCGGAGCCGCGAAATACGGGCAACCGCCTCGCCCGAGGACAAGGCCAGCGCCATGACTTCTTCCGGAGACGGGGAGTGGATGCCGCGATCCAGCCACTCGCTGGTGGACTCCATCCCGCGACGGCTCATGTCCTCGGTAAACGATGTCAGGCGCGACAGTGACTGTTCGACCCGCGGGGTGCCGTCGGCCACAAAGCTGCCGGACCCCTGGCGCTGAACTACGATACCCCGGTCCACGAGATCCTGCATCGCCCGGCGCACAGTCACGCGCGACAGGCCCGTCAGGCTGGCGATCTCTCTTTCCGCCGGCAAGGGGGCGCTTTCGACCAGCAACCCCATTTCTATGCTTTCTTCGATCCGTTTGCGCAGGCGGACATAGCGGGGTCCGGCGTCCTGCATCCAGTCGTCGGGTCTCAGAAAGCTCTCTATGGTTTCTGCGGTCATGACGCCCCCATCCTGGCCTGATCCGCCAATCGGCCCGCCAGTTGCAAAGCGCCATCGAGAGCCGTTCCAGCAGGTTCGATCCGACCCTGACCGATCCCCTCGGGCAAATAGTCGAAGTAATGTGGGGCAACGCCGCCTATGGCGCACACCTGCTCTCCCTCGGCAAAGCCAAGAGCGTGCAATCCGCCGACGATGTAATCCGCACCTGCCCGCATCAATTCCTGTGCGATCGGATCGCCAGACTGCGCGGCCGCGACAATCTGAGGGGCAAACTCTGCAGTATCCGACGGGCGGGAGGTTCCTGAAAACGCCACGATCTGCATCGGATCATCGCGGAAGCGGGCGCTGATTTCCCGGGTGAAGGCGCTGTGCGGTTCTATTCCGTCCATTGCCAGCAAAACCCGCCGCAACACCTGAGTGCCCAGCCAGTTTCCCGACGCCTCATCCCCGATCAATGGGCCGTAGCCGCCGATGAATGTAATGTCGCCATCGACCTGTCGGGCCAAGAATGACCCCGTTCCGATGCCGATCAGACATCCGTCTTGCGCACCCAACGCGCCCACGACGGCGGACCTCCGGTCATCTTCAACTTGAATGATGCGCGACGGCAAGTGCCGGGCGACTTCGGATGCAACGCTGGCACCGGTCACGCCGGCAAGGCCCGCATAAACCGGAATGCCGGCCAGATCGGTACGCGACAGCCCAGCCTGATCCGCCAGACGCGCCAAACCCGTGTTCAGCGTCCGTATGGCTGCGTCACGATCAGAAAACACGTTGGCACTGCCAAGCGTGATCTCAAATTGGCCCGTTGGCGCGGTCATCGCAAACCGGCAGCGTGTGCCGCCACCGTCTATTGCAATCAGGTATGGGAGAGACTCGACCATATAGATACCTTTACAATACCTTTTGGCGGAAGAAAAGACCAATACTCAACCTTAGCCACCAAAAGGCTTAAAAATCTCCGGTTTTCCACAGTATTTAAACAAGAGGTGGACAAAAGGTATTAAAAAGGTATTTAGTGGGTCCACCAAAGGGGAATCACATGTCGCCGCAAGTGCTGCCGCAAACCGAAATGCTGCGTGACGAAGCCAAGGGTCTGGATCAGCGTTCAGATACAGACATTCTTGGGCAACTGCTGGAGTCGCAAAAGGCGGCTCTGTCGGGCCTCAACAATTGCCTGACGGACCTTTCAGATGGCGCAGCACTTTTGGTCAAAGCAATCGAAGCCGGGGGACGTATCTACTACGCAGCCGCAGGATCGTCGGGTCTCATGAGCCTGGCCGATGGCGCTGAGCTGCCCGGCACCTACGGATTGTCACCAAGCCTGATCTCGATCTGCATGGCTGGTGGAGTGCCCACGGAGGCAGATATGCCCGGTCACACCGAAGACGATTCCATGGCGGCTAAAACAGCCTCACAATCGGTCGGGCCAAATGACGCCGTTATCGCCGTCTCTGCCAGTGGCTCCACGCCCTACCCGCTTGAGTTTGCCCGGATTGCGCGCTCCAAGGGCGCCAGCACCATATGCATCGCCAACAACAAAAACGCGCCGTTGTTCGAATTCGCCGAGTGCGCGATTTTCCTGGACACGCCGCCGGAACTGATCGCAGGATCGACACGCATGGGGGCCGCCACGGCGCAAAAGGCGGCGTTGAACATGATGTCAACGCTGATGGGTGTCCGCCTCGGGCACGTCCATGACGGCATGATGGTCAATGTCGTAGCCGATAACCACAAGCTGCGTCAGCGCGCCGAGGGTATCATTCAGAATATTGCTGGCGTTTCCGATGCCGAGGCCCACGCCGCATTGAACAATGCTTCGGGCAATCTCAAACACGCGGTGTTGCTGGCTTTGGGTGCAAAAGACTTGGCGCATGCCGAGCAATTATTGAACCAGTCCGGCGGGCATCTGCGGCCGGCCCTTCAACAGATTTGAACGAAAACAAAACACTAGGGAGAGAAGACCATGAAACTTAAATCGCTCAGTGCAATCTTGCTGGCGTCATCCGCTCTTGCGGGCGCGGCGCAGGCCGAAACCGTCCTGACGATCGAAAGCTGGCGCAACGACGATCTGGCGTTGTGGCAGGAAAAGATCATTCCGGCATTTGAAGCTCAGAACCCAGACATCAAGATCAACTTCGCGCCTTCGGCCCCGGCAGAATACAACGCGGCGCTGAATGCCAAGCTCGACGCGGGTTCGGCCGGCGATCTGATCACCTGCCGCCCCTTCGATACGTCCCTGGGTCTTTACGACGCCGGGCATCTGGCCGATCTGTCCGATCTGGCTGGAATGGCCAACTTCTCGGATGTGGCCAAATCTGCCTGGCAGACGGATGACGGGGCGGCCACCTTCTGCGTTCCAATGGCGTCGGTCATCCACGGGTTCATCTATAACAAGGACGCGTTCAACGAATTGGGCCTGTCTGTCCCGCAGACCGAAGCCGAGTTCTTCGATGTCCTCGCCAAGATCAAGGAAGACGGCAGCTATATCCCGATGGCCATGGGCACCAACGACCAGTGGGAAGCGGCCACGATGGGTTACAACAACATCGGCCCGAACTACTGGAAAGGCGAGGAAGGTCGTCTGGCGCTGATCGAGGGGTCCCAGAAACTGACGGACGACGCGTGGATCGCGCCCTATCGCCAATTGGCGAAATGGGGTGAGTATCTGGGCGATGGTTATGAGGCGCAGACCTATCCCGACAGCCAGAACCTGTTCACGCTCGGGCGCGCCGCGATCTACCCGGCTGGCAGTTGGGAAATCAGCGGTTTCAACAATCTCGCCGATTTCGAGATGGGCGCATTCAAGCCGCCGGTCCAGAATGCGGGCGACACCTGCTATATCTCGGATCACACCGATATTGCCATCGGCCTGAACGCAGCCTCGCCCAATGCCGAAGCTGCACGGACCTTCCTCGACTGGGTCGGATCGGAAGAGTTTGCGACGATCTATGCAAACGCCCTGCCCGGCTTCTTCTCGCTGTCCAGCTTTGACGTCGCGATGGAAGACCCGCTGGCGCAGGAATTCGTCAGCTGGCGCGGGGATTGCGGATCGACCATCCGGTCGACCTATCAGATCCTGTCGCGCGGAACTCCGAACCTTGAAAACGAGACCTGGAACGCCTCGGCTCAGGTGATCAAGGGCGAGGAAAGCCCGGAAGACGCCGGCAAACGGCTGCAGGATGGCCTGGCCTCCTGGTACGCGCCACATCAGTAATCCACTCACGAAGCAAACGGATCCGGCCGAAAGGCCGGACCCACCCCGGAACCATCGAGGCACGACATGGGCAACAGCCGCATCAAATGGCACATCGTGGTATTTTTGGCGCCCGCGGTGTTGGTCTATTCCGCCGTCATGGTCTTTCCCTTGTTCAACACGTTGCGTCTGGCGCTCTACACAGAGGTCGACCAAACGCGCGTCTTTGTAGGACTTGCCAATTTCCGCACGTTGTTCGGAGATCCATTGTGGTCCGAGTCGTTCTGGAATGCCTTGGGCAACAACTTCTGGTTTTTCTTCATTCACATGCTGGTCCAGAACCCGATCGGAATTGCGCTGGCCGCCATGCTCAGCCACCCAAACCTGCGATTTGCCGCCTTTTACCGGTCTGCCATTTTCATTCCGACCATCCTGTCCTTTGTGATCGTCGGCTTTGCATGGAAGCTGATCCTGTCTCCGATCTGGGGAATTGCGCCGGATATGCTGGCGGCGATTGGCCTCAAGTCGCTGTTTGCGCCATGGCTTGGCAAAGAGGAATACGCGCTGACGACATTAGCGCTTATCTCGGTCTGGCAATTCATCGGCATCCCGATGATGCTGATCTATGCCGCCCTTCTGTCGATCCCGGAAGAGATCCTGGAAGCCGCAG
The DNA here is from genome assembly GCF_056536245.1 of Ruegeria sp. AJ12. Taxonomy (NCBI): domain Bacteria; kingdom Pseudomonadati; phylum Pseudomonadota; class Alphaproteobacteria; order Rhodobacterales; family Roseobacteraceae; genus Ruegeria; species Ruegeria sp. AJ12. Next base: position 2,018,846 of record NZ_JBQFJJ010000001.1, on the reverse strand, counting down.
AGGTCGAAGGCATCACAGGGCTCGCCGCCTTCTGGAAAATCAAACTGCCACTGATCCTGCCGTCGATCGGCATCATCTCGATCCTGACATTTGTCGGCAATTTCAACGCGTTTGACCTGATTTATGCGTCGCAAGGCGCGCTGGCCGGGCCGAATTTCTCGACGGATATTCTGGGCACGTTCATGTACCGCACCTTCTTCGGCTTTCAGCTGCAACTGGGCGATCCACATATGGGATCGGCCATCGCGACAGGTATGTTCTTCATCATCCTGACGGGGGTTTGCCTGTACCTGTTCCTGATCCAAACCCGCATCCGTCGGTATCAGTTCTGAAGGCGTACCGATCATGAACAAAGCTCGCAGAAACCCGTTCAACCTCGCCGCAATGCATGGCGCGCTGATCCTGTACACCCTGATCGCGCTGTTCCCCGTCTTTGTGATCATCATCAACAGCTTCAAGTCGCGCAAAGCGATCTTTCGGGAACCGCTGGCCCTGCCCGACGCTGAGAGCTTTTCGATGATCGGGTACCAGACGGTGATGAAGCAGGGCGATTTCTTCCTGTATTTCCAGAACTCGATGATTGTGACCGTCGCATCGCTGTTCTTCATTCTGCTGTTTGGTGCGATGGCGGCCTTTGCGCTGAGCGAGTACCGGTTTCGGGGCAATACCCTGATGGGGCTCTATCTTGCCCTAGGCATCATGATCCCGATCCGCATCGGCACGGTTGCGATTCTGGACATGATGGTGGCGACGGGCCTTGTGAACACGTTGATGGCGCTGATCCTTGTTTACACAGCGCAAGGGCTGCCGCTTGCGGTATTCATCCTGTCCGAGTTCATGCGCCAGGTCAGCGACGACCTCAAGAACGCGGGCCGCATCGACGGGTTGAGCGAATACACCATCTTTTTCCGGCTCGTCCTGCCGCTGGTGCGTCCGGCCATGGCGACCGTGGCGGTGTTCAACATGATCCCAATCTGGAACGACCTGTGGTTCCCACTGATCCTTGCCCCGGCCGAAGAGACCAAGACCCTGACGCTGGGCAGCCAGGTTTTCATCGGGCAGTTCGTGACCGACTGGAACGCGGTCCTGTCCGCGCTCAGCATGGCGATCCTGCCGGTGATGGTGCTGTATGTCATCTTCTCGCGGCAACTGATCCGTGGGATTACGTCGGGGGCCGTCAAATGATCCGGGTCCTTGTTGCAGGTCTGGGCAATATGGGGCTGAGCCACGCGTTGGCGCATCACGCTCATCCCGACGCGAAAATCGTCGGGCTGGTGAACCGCAGTGGAGAGGTCGGCAACGCCGACCTGCAGGGTTATCCGATCTATACCGATTTTCACACGGCACTGGCGGAAACGAATCCTGATCTGGTCGTTGTTGCCACCTATTCCGACAGTCATGCCGACTATGCTTGCGCAGCGATGGAGGCCGGGGCACATGTGTTTGTCGAAAAACCGCTCGCCACCACGGTCAAAGATGCCCGGCGGGTGGTCGAGACGGCCATCGCAACACACCGCAAGCTGGTGGTTGGGTATATCCTGCGCCACCACCCCTCGTGGATGCGCCTGATATCCGAGGCGCGTGCTCTCGGCGGGCCATATGTCTTTCGCCTGAACCTGAACCAGCAATCGACCGGTCCCACATGGGAAACGCACAAAGCCCTGATGCAGACCACCTCACCCATCGTGGATTGCGGTGTCCACTATGTCGATGTGATGTGCCAGATCACGGATGCCCTGCCCGTGCGCGTCAATGGAATGGGTCTGCGCCTGTCGGATGAGATCGCGCCGGACATGTACAATTACGGCCAGTTTCAGGTCGTGTTCGCGGATGGCTCGGTCGGATGGTACGAGGCCGGGTGGGGTCCGATGATGTCGGAAACCGCGTTTTTCGTGAAGGACATCGTCTCACCCAACGGCGCGGTGTCGATCACCGAAGGCAATAAGGGCCACTCGGATGACGTGGACGGGCATACCAAGGTCGGCGGCATCCTTGTCCACCGCCCCTCAGGTGACACGCTGATCGAAATGACCGGCGAACCCGGGCATCAGGATCTGTGCGACGCGGAACAGTCTTACATGCTGCGGGCGATCTCCGAGGATATCGATCTGGCCCGCCATATGAACGACGCCGTGCAATCCCTGCGCATCTGCCTTGCCGCGGATGAAAGCATAAGAACCGGCCAGCCGGTCGACCTGAAGGAGACGTAACGTGACCGCCCTGACACTGAGCAACGTGTGCAAGTCCTTCGGACAGGTCGAAGTGCTGAAAAACATCGACCTGACCGTCGAAGAAAACGAGTTTGTGGTCTTCGTCGGGCCTTCGGGATGCGGCAAGTCCACGCTATTGCGCGTGATCGCGGGGCTTGAGGATGCAACTTCGGGCAGCGTGGATATCGGCGGACAGCAGGTGAATGATGTGCCACCGGCCAAACGCGGAATAGCGATGGTGTTCCAGTCCTACGCGCTCTATCCGCACCTGACAGTGCGGGGAAACATGGCGCTGGGCCTGAAACAGGCGGGCCATTCCAAGGATGAGATCGCCAGCCGCATCGCCGAAGCCAGCCGGATGCTATCGCTGGACCCTTACCTTGAGCGTCGCCCCGCAGAGTTGTCGGGCGGGCAGCGCCAGCGGGTAGCCATCGGTCGCGCAATCGTACGCAACCCCAAGCTTTTCCTGTTTGACGAACCGTTGTCGAATCTCGACGCGGCCCTGCGGCTGAACACCCGGGTCGAGATTGCCAACCTGCACAGGCAAATCAGTGCCAGCATGATCTATGTCACTCATGATCAGACCGAGGCGATGACGCTGGCCGACAAGATCGTGGTTCTGCGGGACGGACGCGTTGAACAGGTGGGCAGCCCGATGGAACTTTATAACAATCCAGCCAATCGGTTTGTGGCGGAATTCATCGGCTCACCCGCCATGAACTTTGTTCCGGCGGACATGATCGGCGGCAGCACCGGCACCGTTTTTGGCATCCGACCGGAATACGCGCGGCTGGAGGACAAGGGTGCATTGTCAGGGACGGTCGTTCACGTCGAAAATCTCGGGGCCGATACCAACGTCTTGGTCAATATCGGGACAGACAGGCCATTCACCGTACGCGCGTTTGGACAGCACGATGTGTCACCCGGCAGCAACGTCTGCATCTCGTTCGAGCAAGGCAACGTCCTGGCATTTGGTGCGGATGGGTTGAGGGTGTGACCTGTTTTGCTCCTCTGCCGCCTATTCGTTCTGCGAGAGCTGAGCTCGAATCGGGCGGTGAACCGGCGAAAACCGGACCGCTCCTGACCGGCGACTTTACACAATGTGACAAGGCAGGAACGGTGGCATCGGCGCGGGACAATGGTGCGCACCACGCTTCACCGCGTCTCTACGATAGAGCCGTGTGCACCGCGAAGAGAAGCCGCATGGCGCCTTGGTGTAAGCCGTCACTCGAAACCATCAACATGCTAAGGTGTTGGTTTTAATTTAAAATGGCGCACCTGAGAGGATTCGAACCTCTGGCCTCTGCCTTCGGAGGGCAGCGCTCTATCCAGCTGAGCTACAGGTGCCTTGGCCGTTAGCTAACCTTGTTCCGATCCGTGTGCAACTGCAAATCTATTGCAGGCGGGCGGGTTGAGGCCGGTCAAATCAGACGGCCTCAGGCAAACAAATCATGCGCCAGCTCCAGAGCATCGATCAAAGTATCGACCTCATCCGTGGTGTTATAGAGGCCAAAGCTCGCGCGGCATGTTGCCGTCACGCCCAGATGATCCATCAACGGTCCCGCACAGTGATGGCCCGCACGTACCGCAACGCCTTTCTTGTCGAGAATGGTGGATACGTCATGCGCATGCCCTGCCCCGTCCAGCGTGAAACTGAAAATCGCGGCCTTGTCCGGCCGGGTGCCCTGCACCTGCAGCCAGTTCAAGCCGGTCAGGCGCTGCATCGCGTAGTCCCGCAACCCGGATTCATGGGCTGCGATATTCTCCATCCCCAGATCCATCATGTAGTCGAGAGCGGCCCCCAAACCGATGATCTGCACGATACCCGGCGTGCCCGCTTCGAATTTCATCGGCGGATCGTTGTAAATGACCTGATCCTTGCTGACCTCCTTGATCATGTCGCCGCCACCGATGAACGGGCGCATCTCGGCCATGCGCTCGGACTTGATGTAAATCGCGCCCGAGCTTGAAGGGCCGTAGAGCTTGTGCCCGGTGATTGCATAGAAATCGCATCCGATGTCGTCCACATTGACCGGCATATGCACTGCGCTCTGACTTCCGTCCACCAGAACGGGAACGCCCCTAGCGTGGGCGCCTTCGGTGATGGCTTTGATATCAACAACCGTGCCCAGAACATTCGAACAATGCGTCAATGCGACCAGCTTGGTTTTTGGCCCAATGGCCTCAATCACCGCCTGCGGGTCCAGCCCGCCATCCGCGTCCACGTCCACCCACTTCAACACAACGCCCTGACGTTCGCGCAGAAAATGCCAGGGCACGATGTTGGCATGGTGTTCCATCACGCTGAGTAGAATCTCATCCCCGGCCTGCAGGCGCGGCATGGCCCAGCCATAGGCAACCAGGTTGATCCCTTCGGTCGTGCCGGAATTCAGAACGATCTCATCCTCGTTCGACACGCCCAGAAACCGTGCAATCGTTCCACGCACCGCCTCGTATTTCTCGGTGGCGAGATTGGACAGGTAATGCAGACCGCGATGCACATTCGCATATTCCTCGGCATAGGCGCGGGTCACAGCGTCGATCACCACCTGCGGCTTTTGCGCCGACGCGCCATTGTCCAGGTACGTCAGCGGTTTCCCATTCACCTGACGCGACAGGATCGGAAAGTCAGAGCGGATTTTCTGCACATCATACATAGGTTTGTCTTCCTAGACGGGCCCGGCCGGGGTCAACATGAGAACGAAAGGAACCGCAATCAGGCCCGAGAGCAAAATCACCACAAAGGCCTTGCCCAGCGATCCAAGCTGATGCGCTTCATTCAAAAAATGCAGGGTGATGTAGAGGCTGAGCAATGCAATGGCCAGCGTCAGCGGCAGCATGAAAAACGGCATCGCCAAGCTGACCAACAGCGAGAACAGCAAGGCCGCGACCTGCAGAAACTGCAACCAGATCGTCAGCACCATCATATCGTCAAAGGTGCCCGTACCGCCAAAGAGACGTCCGACATACAAAAAAGCCAGGATGCTCAGCATCATGGCCCCGGCGGATTTCAGCAAAATCAACGGCACAGGGTCGGGTTCGGTCAGCGCATCAGCTTCGGCCGCCCGCACGAACACGTCGATACCAAGCTGGACCATGCAGTTAAGCACGACCGCCAGAAAAAACGCGAGCCACAGGACTTCGCGCCCGGGTTTCAACTCCAACAGGCGGCGGGCGGCCTCTGCCGGTTTGGTCAGCGTCAATACCGCCAGATTGCTCAGGAAAACCGTGTTCATTGCTCGGACCTTTGCACTTGTCTCAGACCGGATAACCAGAACCAGACAAAAACAGCAACCCAAACGACACCCACAACCGTCAAAGTCGGTCCCGGGCCGATAAATCCGGCGACCAGACCATTAAGCAACACCAACGGCGTCGAGGACAACAAGGCCCAGAACAACGCCAGACGCGCGCCGTAGGCCGTTCCCTGGCCACCGGTCAGGCGCGCGCCCCAATGGGACACCATCGCCAAAGCGTAAAAGAACAGTGGCAAAATGAACACTGAGCCCAACAAGGCCCCGCCCAGAAGCATGTTCAGGTCCGAACCTTCCAGATGCGCACGACGCGCAAGAGCAGGCGTTTGTGCAACGAAGGCCACCGCGCAAAACGCCATCACAAAGGCCAGCGCACGATCTTCGCGCGGCCCCATATCCAGCAGCCGGCGCACAACGCGCCCCGGCCCCCGGTACGTCGCCACAATATCTGTCGAAACGGGCATTAGCTGCGCCGCGCCAACCAACCTTCCAGACGATCCACAATGGCTTCGGCCAACGCAGCGTCTTCGATCTCGTCCACCGCTTCGGCCAGGAAGGCGAGTGTCAGCATGTTGGTGGCGTCCTTGATCGGAACACCGCGGGATCTGAGGTAAAAGAGCGCATCTTCGTCGATCGCCCCCGATGTCGAGCCATGCGAACAGGCCACATCGTCCGCGTAGATTTCAAGTTCAGGTTTGGCGAGGAACTGGCTGTCCTCATCCAACAGCAGGGATTGACTGATCTGATAGCCGTCGGTCTTCTGCGCGCCCTCCTTGACCAGGATCTTGCCCTGGAACACACCGGTGGCCCCGTTGCGCAGGACTTTCTTGAACACCTGGCGGCTTTCGCAGTTCACCGCGTCATGTGTCACAAAAACAGTGTCATCGTGATGAAAGTCGCCATCCCCGACACAGGCGCCAGCCACATGAGCGACGGCGTCATCGCCGGTCAACTCGATCACCTGCTCGTTCCGAGTCAGCACGCCGTTCACAGTCAGGGTGAATGATTTGTAAACAGATTCCTTGCCCAGACGCGTGAACATATGTGTCGCCGCGCGGCGCTCATGATCTCTGCCCTGCGCGCGGACATGATGCAGGGTGCCGCCGTCGGCGATATCGATCTCCATGCATTTGTTGAACCGCGAGGCCGCCGGACCGGTTTCCAGAATCGTCACCTCCGCGTCACTTTCCACGCGGATGACGTGGTGCAGAATCGCGTCGGACGTGGCCGAGGCGTGGCGATAGATAAAGTTGATGGGCTTGGACGGTTTCCCGCTCACATGGATCGCTACGCCGTCCGAGGCGAAGGCTGTGTTCAACGCCGCCAGAGGACGGGCAACAGGGGTTTGCCCGCGCGCCTCGAGCACGCCATACAAGTCTCTGGCCCAGTGGATGTCCTTGCAGCAGATGTCTTCAAGACGATCTATACTGACACCCTCCAGAGACAGATCATCAGATTCCTCCGGGCTGAAGACACCGTCGACAAAAACGATCTTCAGGCGGTCCAGATCATCAAAGACCAAGGTCTCGTCGTCCTGAAACACAGCCGCAGGCAATGCAGCCACCGACACCAGAGTGTCTGGCTTGGTGTATTTCCAGTATTCGTCGCGGCGCCCCGGCAAGCCGGTTTCCAGCACACGGGCCAGTGCATCCTCGCGCGCGGCGCGGGTGCAACCGGCATCGGGCATGGTCAGCGCGGCCAGCCGCGCCTCGGTCGCGGTTTGTTTGACTTCGGGTACGGCCATCAGTTCACCTCGGCGAGAATATCGGCATAGCCGTTGTTTTCGACTTCAAGCGCCAGTTCCGGACCTCCGGATTTCACAATGCGCCCGTCGGCCATGATGTGCACGACGTCCGGTTTGATGTGATCCAACAGGCGTTGATAATGGGTAATGACCAAAAAGCCGCGTCCTGTATCGCGCAGCGCATTCACGCCCTCGGCCACCAGTTTCATGGCATCGACATCGAGACCCGAATCCGTCTCGTCCAGAATGCACAGCTTGGGCTCCAGCATGGCCATCTGTAGGATTTCGTTGCGTTTTTTCTCGCCGCCCGAGAACCCGACATTGACCGGGCGCTTCAGCATTTCGGCGTCGATTTTCAACGATTTCGCCTTGGCACGGATTTCCTTCAGGAAGTCGGCCGCGGACAATTCTTCTTCACCCCGCGCCTTGCGCTGGGCGTTCACGGCGGTCCGCAAGAAGGTCATGTTGCCGACCCCGGGAATTTCCACCGGATACTGGAACGCCAGGAACACACCGGCGGCGGCGCGCTCTTCCGGTTCCATCTCCAGCAGGTCCTCGCCCTCGAGCGTGGCCGATCCGTCGGTCACTTCGTACCCGTCACGACCGGACAGCACGTAGCTCAGCGTCGATTTGCCCGAACCGTTAGGGCCCATGATCGCATGCACCTTGCCGGCCTCAACCGTCAGGTCGACACCGCTGAGGATTTCCTTTTCCTCTTCTTCAAGTTTCACGTGCAGGTTCTTGATATCCAGCATTTTTTGTCCTTTTGCGTATCGCAAGGGGCGCTTTGGCCCCGGTCAGTTCCTATCCCAGCATTCGGCGGATCAGGCGTGCCGCAACCCAACCCAGGATTGCGCCTCCGCCCACTGCCCAAACCGGGTTGATGAAGTCCATGTAGTTGATGTTGACGTAGGCAACGCCCAGCAAGCCGCCCAGAACCGGAAGTGCATATCCCAGTACGGTCAGCACATCATCCTTCTGGATGCGGTTCCGGGGTGAACGCGTCATCAACCAACAGAGCCTTCCAGCGAGATCGCGACGAGCTGCTGCGCTTCCATCGCAAATTCCATCGGCAACGCCTGGAGCACGTCCTTGCAGAACCCGTTGACCACCAGCGCCACGGCCTCTTCCTCGTCCATACCGCGTTGGCGGCAGTAGAACAGTTGGTCATCGTCCACCTTCGAGGTGGTGGCTTCGTGCTCGACACGGCTCGAGTTGTTCTTGACCTCGATATACGGCACCGTGTGCGCCCCGCATTTGTCACCGATCAGCAAGCTGTCGCATTGCGTATAGTTGCGGCTGTCTTTCGCCTTGGGGTGCATGGATACAAGCCCGCGATAGGTGTTCTGTGCTTTGCCGGCACTGATCCCTTTCGACACGATCCGCGACTTGGTGTTCTTGCCCAGGTGAACCATCTTGGTGCCAGTGTCGGCCTGCTGATAGTTGTTGGCAATCGCGATCGAGTAGAATTCGCCCTGACTTTCGTTACCCCGCAGGATGCAGGACGGGTACTTCCACGTCACAGCCGAGCCGGTTTCGACCTGGGTCCACATCACCTTGGACCGGTCACCCCGGCAGTCGGCACGCTTGGTCACAAAGTTGTAAATACCACCCTTGCCGTTCTCGTCACCGGGGAACCAATTCTGAACCGTCGCGTATTTCACCTCGGCATCTTCTTCGACGATGATCTCAACGACCGCCGCATGCAGTTGCGCGGTGTCGCGCTGCGGCGCGGTGCACCCTTCCAGATAGGACACGTACGAGCCCTTGTCGGCGATGATCAACGTGCGCTCGAACTGGCCGGTGTTTTCCGCGTTGATGCGGAAATACGTGCTCAGCTCCATCGGGCATCGGACACCCGGCGGGATGTAGACGAAGGACCCATCCGAGAATACGGCCGAGTTCAGCGTGGCATAGAAATTGTCCGACACCGGAACCACAGTCCCGAGGTACTTTTTGACCAATTCGGGATGTTCTTTGATCGCCTCGGAAATCGAGCAAAAGATGACACCGGCCTCTTTCAGCTCTTTCTGGAAAGTCGTCCCCACGGACACTGAATCAAACACCGCGTCCACCGCAACCTTGCGGCCCTCGGCGGGTGCCGCCGCGGCGCCTTCGACGCCCGCCAGAATCATCTGTTCTTTCAGGGGGATACCCAGCTTTTCGTATGTGGCCAGAAGCTTGGGATCAACCTCATCCAAAGATTTGGGCTTTTCTTCCATCGACTTGGGACGGGCGTAATAATACTGGTCCTGAAAATCGATCGGAGGATAGTGCACCATGGCCCATTTGGGCTCTTCCATCTGTGTCCACCGCTCGAACGCGGCCAGGCGCCACTCGGTCATCCACTCTGGCTCTTCGTTCTTTTCTGAGATCAGCCGCACGATATCCGGGTTTACGCCTTTTGGCGCGTATTCCATTTCGATATCTGTATCCCAGCCGTATTTGTAGGTTCCGACCTCACGCACCGCATCCACGGTTTCCTGATCGACACCCTCTTTCACCTGGGTCTGGTCCAATGCGGCCATGTCTTACCCTCCTTCAGATCACGCGGCGCGCGCGCGATGCTTTTTCTCTTTTTCCAGCCACGTTTCGGCGAAACGCAGCACGTCTTCTTCCGTTGTCAGGGGACCCAGCGATACGCGGATCGCGCTGGCTGCTGTCACCTCATCGTATCCCATCGCAGTCAGAACCGCGCTGGCGCGAACCTTGCCGCTGGAACAGGCAGAGCCCGCGCTGACCGCAAAACCCGACAGATCCATCTGCATCACCTGCGTCTCGCCCTTCCATCCGGGGCAGGCAAAACACGAGGTATTTGGAAGGCGCTTCTGGCCTTTCCCGACAAAAATAGGTGATTTAGTTCCGGCCTCAAGAGCACTTTCTAGAATATTTCTAAATTCAGCAATCTGATCCCAGACACCATTGACAAGATCGTGCGCGGCTGCTTCAGCTGCGGCCCCGAACCCCGCGATTCCAATTACATTTTCCGTCCCGGAGCGTCGGCCCATTTCCTGTCCGCCGCCTTTGATCTGCGCCGCCAGATCGGTTCCGCGCTTCATTACGACGGCACCGACACCCTTGGGCCCGCCCAATTTGTGAGCCGACACCAGCGCCATCTGCGCCCCCAGCCAATTGAACGCGATCGGCAGTTTGCCGAAGGCCTGTGTTGCATCCGTCAAGGCCAACCCATCCGGCAGGTCCTGAACGATCCCGGTTTCCGAGTTGGCCAGTTGCAGCGTGGAGCGCTCGGGGCTTTCCGGCGTGACCAGTCCTTGCCCGGAAACGCCCAGATCCTCGACCGACCACGCCCTGACCGCGTCATGCTCAATCGCTGCGCCGTGCAGACCCCGCCCGGCCATCGTCAGCGCAGCCCCTTCGGTCGACCCCGACGTGAACACAATATCCGCACCATCCGCACCAAAGGCCGCCGCAACCTGCGCGCGGGCTTTCTCGATCACCGACTTGGCCGCGCGGCCTTCGGCATGAACCGATGAGGGATTGCCGCAGACATCCATGGCCGCGATCATCGCGTCGCGCGCCTCGGGCCGCAGCGGGGTCGTGGCGTTATGATCCAGATAAACGCGTTTCATGGATGCATCTTTTTCCACACAGAAATCATATGCCGACGGTGCCCCAATTTCTCAGTCGTCGACAACGGCAAACAGGCTGGGAACCGCCGGGCACGGCGCCAGATCGTTCTGGATCACATCGGACAAACGGGTCTGGTGCAAAAACACATAGACATGAGCACTCAGCCCTTCCCAAAGGCGGTTGGTCATCGACTGCGCCTTGCTGCCCGACGAGGCCCCGGACGCACCCGCGCCCTTGTGCATCGCATCCACGGTCTCATCAACGGCGGACAATACCTCGACCACACGGATCTCCGACGCGGGACGCGCAAGGCGATATCCCCCGCCAGGTCCACGAACGGACGTGACCAGTTCGGCCCGGCGCAGCTTGACGAACAATTGCTCAAGATAAGGAAGAGAGATGTCCTGGCGCTCGGAAATCTCACCAAGCGTGACCAGCGCATCCGGTGATTGCAACGCAATGTCGGCCAAGGCCACCATGGCATAACGACCTTTGGTCGACAGCTTCATTGAACATCCCTCGCGGCAGGCACGCGCGAAATCATTGACGCCGCCGCAGCCAGTGCGTATCTCCGACAAACAGCGTCATTGCGCAGTGCAAACTAGTTAGAACCATTCTAAAGTGCCTGATGGATACCGTCAAGTATATCCCCGGGCCAGCAGAGAAAAAGACAGGACCAAAGCACACATGCCCGAGGTGATTTTTCCCGGACCCGAAGGCCGCCTGGAAGGCCGCTACCACCCGCAAAAGGAAAAAGACGCACCGATCGCCATCGTGCTTCACCCGCATCCACAGTTTGGCGGGACCATGAACAACAAGGTGGTCTACAACCTGCACTATGCGTTCTACAACATGGGGTTCACCGTGTTGCGGTTCAATTTCCGCGGCGTGGGACGCAGCCAGGGCGAATACGATCAGGGCGTGGGGGAGCTGAGCGATGCGGCCTCGGCGCTGGATTATCTGCAATCCATGAACAACAACTCGAAACACTGCTGGGTCGCGGGGTTCTCGTTTGGCGCTTGGATTGGCATGCAGTTACTGATGCGCCGCCCGGAGATCACCGGGTTCATCAGCGTATCGCCCCCGGCGAACATGTATGACTTTTCCTTCCTGGCGCCCTGCCCGTCTTCGGGCCTGATCATCAACGGATCCGCTGACCGGGTCGCGCCACCTGCCGATACAACCGCGTTGGTCGGCAAGCTGCACGAGCAAAAGGGCATCACCATCACTCACACCGAGGTCGAAGGGGCCGATCACTTCTTCCAGGACCGCCACATGGACACGCTGATCACCAATGTCAGCGACTATGTAAAGCGCCGCCTCACCGAGACCACGCGCTGATGTCCGACACCATCACCACTCTTGCGTCTAAACTGGCCGAAGACACGATGAAGGTTATGGATGAGACCGGAGAAGACCGTTTCTTTGTCGAGGTCGGCGAGGTTTTGGGCGCGGCCTCTCAGTCTTTGGAGGAAGCCTATCTGACCGAAATCCGGGTCCGCCTGGCAGAGCGCAAGGCGCGTCAATTCCTGATCAAGCGGCTGTCCGAGCACCGGTCGAAACTGAAGGCAATCGAAAAGCAATGACGGACCGCCTGTCGGCACAGATCGGGTTCCTCAAGCAGGCAGACAGGTTGAAAACGGTTGAGCGCGCAAATGTCCTGCTCGACCAGAGCCGCGCGGAAAACTCTGCCGAACATAGCTGGCATCTGGCGCTATGGGCGCTGGTCATGGCACCGCTGGCCGATGCGGACGTGTCAATCGACCGGGTGATCCGCATGTTGCTGCTGCATGATCTGGTAGAAATCATCGTGGGTGATCATCCGATTCATCTAAACACCAACTGGGAGGCTGTTGCAAAAGCCGAGCAATCCGCTGCTCTGAACGTGTTCGGCCTCCTGCCCGACGACCAGTCGGATCAATTTCTGGCGCTGTGGCACGAGTTTGAGGCCGACGAGACACCGGATGCCCGTTTTGCCAAGATCCTGGACCGGTGCCAGCCCTTGTTTCAGGTTTTGTGCGCAAAACAGCCTCGGCCAGATCATCTGGATGTTGTGCGGGCGAATCTGGATGGCGGGCGGGCAGCCTACTTGGCCGATGCGTTTCCCCAGGCGTTCTCGCATGCCGTAGGTCTGCAGACCGGCAACGAGACAAACAGCACATCCTTCACGGATCGGCTGCCGTTCCTGGCCGAAGCGGATCAATTGAAGTCGGTAATGCGCGCCTCGCGCCTGATTGCCGGCCAGCGCTTTGAAAACTCTGCCGAGCATTCATGGCATGTGATGTTGTATGCGTGGGTTTTGTCCGAGTATGCGGGCCATGACGTTCAGGTCGACCGCGTTCTTTGCATGCTTTTGCTGCATGATATTGTCGAAATAGACGCCGGAGATCATCCGATCCACGGACAGGTTGATCATGACGCGCAAGCCGCCAAAGAAAATGCAGCGGCGCGCCGGTTGTTCGGCCTGCTTCCCAGGGATCAAGGGACGGCGTTCCACGGCCTTTGGCACGAGTTCGAAGCCGCGGTCAGCCCGGATGCAAGATTTGCCAAGGGGATTGACCGGCTTCAGACCCCGATCGCCAATCTCGAAACCGATGGTGGCTCGTGGATTGACTACGATGTCACGTATCCCCAGATCGAATCTCGTGTCAGACCCGCGATTGAGCAAGGAGCGCCACAACTCTGGGAATGGCTTGAGCCGCAACTGATAGCGTATTTTACAGCCAACCAAGCCGTAAACATCTGATAACTTAAATGAAAAAGGAGCCCTAAGGCTCCTTTTTCCCAACTTTTGTCCTAACGGCGCTAAATCACGCTACCATCGAACTGTTGAACCGAATGGGCTGCATCAGTTTTGACGGACCCCCCGCCTGCAAGCCACCCAAGCGCCGCTATCAGTGCCGAAGCAACAATGACGGATTTTACAAATGTCGTCATGAAACAATACTCGTTAACAAATCATTAATAACGACCGTGATTGTACACAAAAACAGGTTTACCTAAAGTCAGGTAAACCTGACCCAGTCGCATTGTATTTCTGTCAGAATGGGCCGGAATCTTCTTGCCTCATTTCAAAAGATCGTGCTCAACCCGACTGTGCAAATCCGGTGCAAAGGTGTGTATCATGCCCAAAGCGTATTTAATCTTGATGCTGGCCGTTGTGGCGGAAACGATCGGCACAACCGCATTGCAGGCGAGCCAGCAATTCACCCGATTCTGGCCGTCGGTTCTGGTTATTGTGGGATACGGGTGCGCCTTTTACCTTTTGGCCCTGACACTCAAGGTCATGCCGGTGGGCGTGGTATACGCGGTCTGGTCCGGTCTTGGCATCTTCTTCATCGCTATCATCGGCTTTGTTGTGTTCGGCCAGAAACTCGACTGGCCCGCGGTGCTTGGATTGTCGCTGATTCTGGTCGGTATCCTGGTCATTCACCTGTTTTCCAAGACGGCTGGCCATTGAACGCGCGTTTGGGCTGGTATCTTTTGCCAAGCCGCGCTATGCGCCGGGCCAACCTCCCGTTCAAAGGCTGACCTCTCATGGACCTGCGCAATATCGCAATCATCGCTCACGTGGACCACGGCAAGACAACGCTGGTGGATGAGCTGCTGAAGCAATCCGGCGCGTTCCGGGAAAATCAGGCTGTGGCCGAGCGTGCCATGGACAGCAATGATCTGGAACGGGAACGGGGCATTACCATTCTGGCCAAGGCCACTTCGGTCGAGTGGAAAGGCACCCGGATCAACATCGTCGACACTCCCGGCCACGCCGATTTCGGAGGCGAGGTCGAGCGCATCCTCAGCATGGTCGACGGTGTCGTGCTGTTGGTCGATGCTGCCGAAGGTCCAATGCCGCAGACCAAATTCGTGACCTCCAAGGCACTGGCGCTGGGTTTGCGCCCCATTGTGGTACTGAACAAGGTCGACAAACCCGACGCGGAACCGGACCGGGCGCTGGATGAGTGTTTCGACCTGTTCGCAAACCTGGGCGCCGATGACGATCAGCTGGATTTTCCAGCCATGTACGCCTCTGGCCGGTCCGGTTGGGCCGATATGGAACTGGACGGGCCCCGAAAGGACCTGAACGCCCTGTTCGATCTGATCGTCGATCACGTCCCCGCACCCGAACAGGCCTCCCGAAAAGATGAACCGTTCCGAATGCTGGCCACCACGCTGGGCAGCGATCCGTTCATCGGTCGCATCCTGACCGGACGCGTCGAAAGCGGAACTTTGAAAGCCGGCGAGAGCCTGAAAGCAATCAGCCGGGATGGCGGTCTTATCGAGAATTTCCGTGCGTCTAAGATCCTGGCATTCCGAGGTCTGAGCCAGCAGCCCATCGACATCGCCGAAGCGGGTGACATCGTCACCATCGCCGGCATGAGCAAGGCCACCGTGGCCGACTCGCTGGTCTCTCCGCAAGTGGACGAGGCCCTGCCCGCTCAGCCGATCGACCCGCCCACCATCACCGTGACCTTCGGCATCAACGATTCGCCGCTCGCCGGTCGTGACGGCAAAAAGGTGCAGTCGCGCGTGATCCGGGACCGGCTGATGAAAGAAGCCGAATCCAACGTTGCGATCCGCATCAGCGACACACCCGGTGGCGAGGCCTTTGAAGTTGCCGGTCGGGGCGAACTGCAGATGGGTGTTCTGATCGAAAACATGCGCCGCGAAGGGTTCGAGCTTAGCATCTCGCGCCCGCAGGTTCTTTTCCGCGAAGAAGATGGCCAGCGGCTGGAACCCATAGAGGAAGTCACCATCGACGTGGATGACGAGTTCTCGGGCGCCGTGATTGAAAAGGTCACCGGTGCACGCAAGGGCGAACTGGTCGAGATGCGCCCGGCAGGCGCCGGAAAGACCCGCATCATCGCCCACGTCCCCTCGCGGGGGTTGATTGGCTATCACGGAGAGTTCTTGACCGACACGCGCGGGACCGGTGTTCTGAACCGCGTGTTCCATGGGTGGGCACCGCACAAAGGTCCGATTCCCGGCCGTCGCGCGGGCGTTCTGATCTCGATGGAGAAGGGTCAGGCCGTGGCCTATGCGCTGTGGAACCTTGAGGAGCGTGGCCGGATGTTTGTCAGCCCGCAGACAGATGTCTACCAGGGCATGGTGATCGGCGAGCACTCACGCGACAACGATCTGGAAGTGAACCCGTTAAAGGGCAAGAAACTGACCAATGTGCGGGCGAGCGGCTCTGATGAGGCCGTCCGTCTCACACCACCAATCCAGTTTTCACTGGAAGAGGCGATTGCCTATATCGATGACGATGAACTGGTCGAAGTCACGCCGAACGCCGTACGGCTTCGCAAGCGGTTCCTGGACCCGCATGAACGCAAACGGATGGCGAAATCGGCCTGATCCGCTCGGCCATGCATGTGGCCGAACAGGAAACAATGGCATTAGTGTGACATTTTTTCATCCATTCCAAAAATGATGGGAAATGCAGAAGCTGCCGTAAGGTAAGCGTTTCCACATGTTTTTTCAGAACATTCTACCTGTGGTGGAGTTAAATCCCGATGATCACCTTGATTGCCCCTTGTAAATCGGGCCAGAGAAAGGTGTATTTACGGCCAAAGTGTGACGTCGTTCATACAAGGCCCGACTCATTTGGGGCATAAGAACGGCGTAGTTGAGTAATGAGTTCCAAGGAGTTGCGCTATGCGTATTAAGTCCCGTTTGTTATCTTTCGTATTTGTTTCGGCCGCCGCGCCCATGATTTCAGCTGCACCTGCCCTGGCTGCAGAAATGTGCACGGTCAAAACTGCCAGACAATCCGTATCCACTGAAACGCTGTGTGCCTGCACGGTTGTTGACTCCCGCATGCTGCGCTACATCCAACGCCGCGCGGATTTTGAAGATATCCTGGCCCAGACCCTGCAAGTCTGCCCGGCTTTTGCAGCGGTTCTGACTGACTTCCCCACTGCATCGATTGGTGTTGCCGATCAAAGATCCGGCGATGGCGCATCTGACGAAGGCGGCGGGGGCGGTAACAATGGCGGCGGCGGTGGTAGCAACGGCGGCGGCGACGAAGGCGGCGACGAAGGCGGCGACGAAGGCGGCGACGAAGGCGGCGACGAAGGCGGCGACGAAGGCGGCGATGAAGGCGGCGACGAAGGCGGCGATGAAGGCGGCGACGAAGGCGGCGACGAAGGCGGCGACGAAGGCGGCGATGAAGGCGGCGATGAAGGCGGCGACACTGGAAGTGTCTCCAACGTCTGAATGAGCTAAGATTAACAAATCAAAAAAACGCCGGCGCAGCTCTCTCCGTGCGCTGGCGTTTCAGTCGCCTAAAATTCAGTTTGTGATCTCAGCTTCTTCCGTAAACACCAACCCAGCGACGCGGTTGTTTTGGATCCTGCATCCGCAGAAACAGATAGCGGGTTGCCGCCCACGGTTTGATTCGGTTCGTCAGATTATCCAGAACCAGATCGCCTTGATCAGAGCGGTAAACGAGAACAGCATGCGCATTGCGGCTTGTATCCAGCACCGTTGCGATTAACAGCCTATTGGGGTCAATGCCGGCCTTGATCAGATCCCGCTTCTTGAGCAGGGCGAAATCCTCGCAGTCCCCACCTAATGCTGTTGGCAGAGCCCAGCGTTCGCGCGTTTTGTACTGATACTGATCCGTCACTTCGCGGGTCGACGCGTTCACCTGACGGTTAATCTGCTTGATGATCTGCATTTCCTGCTGGCTGGACAGCGAGACCGACCGCTTGGTCGTGCAGGCCCAACTGTATTGCCGACACAGCTGATTGGCACCGGACGGCGGCGGCGATGCAGCAACGGCGGTGATGAAGGCCCCCTCGCTGGCGCTGGCCTCAGAGACAATAAAAAAGGAGCCGCCCACCAGGGCAAGCATCCCAATTGCACGTCCCGACATTATCGCAATCCGCCCCACGGCGGTCTTGAACTCACTGCCAAACGTTCTCATGCCCGTCCCTCGATCCAAAGTTTTCCCAGCGACTGCGGTCAAACAGGACCTTATTTAGTTTTCACAAACTAAGCGTAAACAGGTCCGCAGATGCAATCGTGGACAACCTTGAAGGGGAAAAAAGGCGGAAATTCGTCACTCAATTTGACCATTTCGCGCAAGAATTGGGGTGGTCCGGCCACAATTGTGACGCGAATACCAACAAGCCACTCGCTCTAAGTGGTTTAAGACTATGACATTTATGTAATATTGCTCACGCCGGAAATCGCCGGGCAAATGACACAATCCATTGCGCCCGCTTGAGCAAAAAATCGCTTATGCACGGCACACTTAACGAAATTGTGAGCAAATCGTGACGCTCGGCGACGCTCAATCGGTGATTTCAACGACAACCAGTTCACGTTCACTGGCCCCACGCGCGTGATCAAGCGCCTGTTGGTATTCTGACGAGTTATAGCATTCGACGGCTGCCTCGACCGACGGGAAACGGGCCACAACGTTGCGAGGACGTTCCTTTCCCTCAAGCTGAACATAACGCGCAGCCCGGGCAATGAACTCACCCCCGTGTTTGGCAATCGCCGGTCCGGCCAGTTCGGCGTATTTTCCATACGCCTCGGCATCCGTTACCGTCACGTGCGCAATCCAAAGTGCAGGCATGTTATCCTCCCAAAACCTGTTCAGCGGCTTTGATGGCCGCGTCGGATTTGCTGGCGTCCCGACCGCCGCCTTGCGCCATATCCGGGCGGCCGCCGCCCCCCTTGCCGCCCAGTTCGGCCACTGCGGCCTTCACCAGGTCCACAGCCGAAATCCGGTCCGCCAGATCGGATGTGACACCCGCAGCCACCGCAGCCTTGCCGCCTGTATCGGCAATCAGCAACACCGCGCCGGAGCCCAGACGGCTTTTGTGCTCGTCTATCAATGTGGGCAGATCCTTGCCCGACACCCCTGTCAGTGCCTGGGCCAGGAACTTAACGCCATTCACCTCATGCAGTTCGGCACCATTGCCCTGTCCGGCACCGCCCGCCATGGCCAGATCGCGACGCAATTGCGCCACCTCGTTTTGCAGCGCCTTGCGTTCGTCCAACAGCGATTTCACGCGACCAACGACATCTTCGGGCTGCGCCTTGAGTTCCACGGCAACCTGCGCCAGCCGTTGATCCTGCGCCGAGAGGTATTGGAACGCGTCATCTCCGGTCAACGCTTCGATCCTGCGGACGCCCGCGCTGCTGGCGCTGTCGCCCAGTACGACAAAAGTTCCGATGTCACCGGTCTGTCGCACATGTGTTCCGCCACACAGTTCGATCGACCAGGTTTCGCCATCCTGTCCTTTGCCCGTGGGCGCCTTGCCCATCGACACAACCCGCACTTCGTCGCCGTATTTCTCACCAAACAGCGCCTGAGCCCCCAGCCCACGCGCATCGTCCGGCGTCATGATCCGTGTCTCAACTGCTGAGTTTTGGCGAATGAAATCATTCACTTCGCGCTCGATCTTTTGCAGCTCATCCAAAGTCAGGGCTTTGGAATGGCTGAAATCAAACCTCAGCCGGTCCGCCGCGTTCAATGACCCGCGCTGTGCCACATGATCCCCAAGCGTTTCGCGCAGGGCCTCGTGCAGAAGATGTGTTGCCGAGTGGTTGGCGCGGATCGCCGTCCGGCGCGCGTGATCAACCTCAAGCTCGACAGCATCGCCTTTGGACAGCGTCCCGTGGTCAACGGTCACGTTGTGTGCATAAACTTTGCCCTCGGCGAATTTCCGTGTGTCCAGCACCTGGGAAACATCCGAGCGTTCATCCAGGCGACGGATTTCTCCCGTGTCGCCGACCTGACCGCCTGCTTCGCCGTAAAATGGCGTCTGGTTTACCACGACCCAGCCGCTGCCACCCTGCTCGATCCTGTCGACCAGTTCGCCATCCACGACCAGAGCCGCAACCTGGCCTTCTGCTTTTTCCGTGTCGTAGCCCAGAAAATCCGTGGCCCCTGCCTCGTCCAGCACGTCAAACCAAACCGCCTGATCCGCCGCTTCGCCGGACCCGGCCCAGGCAGCGCGCGCTTTGGCCTTTTGCTCGGCCATCGCAGCATCGAACCCGTCCGTTTCCACGGTCCGGCCCTTCTCACGCAGCGCGTCCTGCGTCAGGTCCAGTGGAAACCCATAGGTGTCATACAGCTTGAAGGCCGCGTCGCCGGGCAAGGGTGCGCCTTCGGCCAGGCCCGCGACCTCGTCGTCCAGCAGTTTCAAACCGCGATCCAGCGTCTGTTTGAAACGGGTCTCTTCCAGCAGCAGGGTTTCCTCGATCAAAGGCTGCGCCTGTCCAAGCTCGGAATATTGTGCGCCCATCAGCTGCACGAGCGTTGGAACAAGCCGGTGCATCACGGGATCTTTTGCGCCCAAAAGATGCGCATGACGCATGGCCCGGCGCATGATCCGCCGCAAAACATAGCCCCGCCCGTCATTCGAAGGCATCACCCCGTCCGCAATCAGGAATGAGGTCGAGCGCAGGTGATCCGCGATCACCCGGTGATGCACATTCTGGTCGCCATAGGGATCGACACCCGTTGCGTCGGCCGAGGCCTCGATCAGGGTCTTGAACAGGTCGGTGTCATAGTTGTCATGGCTCCCCTGCAGCAAAGCGCCGATCCGCTCCAACCCCATGCCCGTGTCGATCGACTGCATATCGAGTTCGACCATCGAGCCGTCTTCGAACTGCTCGTTCTGCATAAAAACGATGTTCCAGATTTCGATGAAGCGATCACCATCCTCCT
Source organism: Ruegeria sp. AJ12 (assembly GCF_056536245.1). Taxonomy (NCBI): domain Bacteria; kingdom Pseudomonadati; phylum Pseudomonadota; class Alphaproteobacteria; order Rhodobacterales; family Roseobacteraceae; genus Ruegeria; species Ruegeria sp. AJ12. Next base: position 1,998,359 of record NZ_JBQFJJ010000001.1, on the reverse strand, counting down.
CGGCCGACCCCGGAGGGCCACCCCAGATGTGATCGCCGTGGTCGTAGAAAATCTCGGTGCACGGTCCGCATGGGCCTGTGGGGCCCATTTGCCAGAAATTGTCATGGGTGGCGATGCGAATGATCCGATCCTCGGGCACACCGACCTTTTTCCAAATCTCAAAGGCCTCGTCATCGGTATGGTAGACGGTGGTCAGCAACCGGTTCTTGTCGATGCCGAACTCTTTGGTAATCAACTCCCAGGCAAAGGGGATCGCCTCGGATTTGAAATAGTCCCCGAACGAGAAATTCCCCAGCATCTCAAAAAACGTATGGTGGCGCGCAGTATAGCCGACATTGTCCAGATCGTTGTGCTTGCCGCCTGCGCGCACACATTTCTGCGCGGTCGTGGCCCGCTGATAGTCGCGTGTTTCGACACCCGTAAACAGGTTCTTGAACTGCACCATGCCCGAATTTACGAACATCAAGGTCGGATCATTGCGCGGCACCAGCGGGCTGGACGCAACCACTTCATGACCCTGCTTGGCGAAGTAGTTCAGAAAGGTTGAGCGGATATCGTTCAGCGTGGGCATAAGGCTCTCTCAGCGCGCATTCATAAGGTACTGCGCAGGTTTAGCCCCGCGCCCCCGGAGTGTCCACAGGATAGGCACAGCAGAATGCAACAAGGCGGCCCGTCCGGACCGCCCTGTTTCCATCACTTCACCTTGGCCGGTGCCCGTGAGCCGGGTCCGACCGCGGGTGTCAGGCTTCTAAAATGTCATCTTCCTCGGCTTCGGGCGGCATTTCAAAATCCAGCCCGTGGGCGGCGCGAATCTTGTCTTCGATTTCCAGCGCCACACGCTCGTTCTCGCGCAGATATTGCTTGGCGTTCTCACGCCCCTGCCCGATCCGCTCGTCGCCATAGCTGAACCACGATCCGGATTTTTCGACCACGCCGGCCTTGACGCCCAGATCCAGCAACTCGCCCATCTTTGAGATGCCTTCGCCATACATGATGTCGAATTCGACCTGCTTGAACGGCGGCGCGACCTTGTTCTTGACCACCTTGACACGCGTCTGGTTGCCGACCACTTCATCGCGATCCTTGATCGCACCGATGCGGCGGATGTCCAGACGAACCGAGCTGTAGAATTTCAGGGCATTCCCACCGGTTGTGGTCTCAGGGCTCCCAAACATCACGCCGATCTTCATCCGGATCTGGTTGATAAAGACAACCATGCAGTTGGAACGGCTGATCGAGCCTGTCAGCTTGCGCATCGCCTGGCTCATCAATCGAGCCTGCACGCCAACACTGCTGTCGCCCATGTCGCCCTCAAGCTCGGATTTCGGCGTCAGTGCCGCCACCGAGTCGACGACGACCATGTTCACCGCCCCCGATCGCACCAGCGTGTCGGTGATCTCAAGCGCCTGTTCACCGGTGTCAGGCTGCGAAATCAGAAGTTCGTCCAGATCGACGCCCAACTTGCGCGCATATTGCGGGTCCAGAGCGTGCTCGGCATCGACAAAAGCGCAGACACCGCCGCGTTTTTGCTGTTCGGCAATGCAATGCAGGGTCAGCGTTGTCTTACCCGAGCTTTCCGGCCCATAGATTTCGACAATCCGACCCATTGGCAGACCGCCGATACCCAGCGCAATGTCCAGCCCCAATGAGCCGGTCGAGCTCGCTTCGATCTCCTGCGTGGTTTCATCGCCCAGCTTCATGATCGAGCCTTTGCCGAATTGCCGTTCGATCTGCGCCAGCGCGCTGTCGAGCGCCTTTTGCTTGTCCGCGTTTTTCTTGTCGCTCATCGTCAGAAGATCCGCCATTGTCCTGTCACTTTCCTTTTGTCACACCCTTGGCCGGGCGGCAATCGCTGCTTTGTTCGCCTCTTGTTCCTTATGGGATCAAAAAGGGAACATTTCAATAAAAACTTACCAAACTCACTGTTCTGCAATTGTATTAAGGAGTCGTTTACGACACTCTGAGATGGAATGACCGCGGAAAAAGAGACGTTTAAATGCTTGTTTTCTATAAGGAACGCCTCGCCTTTCTGGCCGTCCCCAAAACTGGCAGCACCGCCTATCATTCAGCGTTGCGCGACCGGGCCGATCTGGTGGTCACAGGCCCGCCCGAACTGAAACATGCACCGGTGCGCCGGTATGATCGCTTCTTTCAGAACATATTCCGGAAAATGTACGATACCGAGATGGAGATCATGGCCGTGGTCCGCGAACCCGTCGACTGGCTGGGCAGCTGGTACAGGTTCCGCAGCCGGCAGGACCGCATCGGACACCCGCATTCAACGCGGGACCTCAGCTTTGATGAGTTTGTCCGCGCCTATATGCAGAACCCGCGGCCCGAATTTGCCGATGTCGGAAGCCAGAGCCAGTTTTTCCGCACCCGCAGCAACGGCTTTGGTGCCAGCCACGTGTTCAAATACGAACATCAGGACAAAATCCTGAGCTTTCTGGAAGATCGTCTGAATCTAATGATCACCCTGCCACGGGAAAATGTCTCGCCGCCAGGTGACCTGACCCTGTCCGAAGAGACGGAACGCCGGTTCCGACAGTCCCACGCGGCAGAATTCCACATTCACGCCTCTGCCCTTTAGGTGCCCTCAGTTCATCTGCTGGAACACCGCCTCGGTCAATTGATTGAGCGAAAACGGCTTGGGCAGGAATGTTGAATTGGCGATCTCGGGGCCGGAATCTCCGAACGCCCCTTCGGTGTAGCCAGACACAAAAACAACCCGTACATCCGGACGCGTCTCCATGGCCTTGCGCACCCAGGTCGGGCCATCCATGCCGGGCATGACCACATCGGTCACAAACACATCGACGTTCAGCCCCGAATCCTCCAGAAGTTTCAGCGCATCCTCGGCGGATTCCGCCTCCAGCACGGTATAGCCCTTGAGCCGCAAAGCGCGCGTCGCGAAGGCGCGAACCGGGGCTTCGTCCTCCACCAGCAAGACAACCCCCTCGCCCTGACGCGCTGTCTTGGTTTCGGGCAGCTTAAAGGTACTCTGATCGGCGTCCCCTTTGGCATCGCAAACCGGCAGATACACCGTGAACTCGGTCCCCTGCCTTATCGTGCTGTCGACAAAGATGAAACCACCGGTCTGCTTGACGATACCATATGCGGTGGACAGCCCCAGCCCCGTACCTTCGCCGGTACGTTTGGTGGTGTAAAACGGCTCGAACACTTTCTGCAGCTTGTCTGCCGGTATGCCGACGCCGCCATCGATCACCTTGACGGTCACATACTCGCCCGGCGGCACCGTGGCGCGATCCCGCAGATAGGGCTGCGTCAGATTCAAAACCTCAGTTTCAATGCGAATCTCGCCGCCCTCGGGCATGGCGTCGCGTGCGTTGACCACGAGATTCATCAACACCTGCTCAAGCTGTCGCTTGTCGGCCCGGACCGATTTCAGGACCGGATCATGGCTGAGCGTCAGCTGGACTTTTTCACCGACCAGACGATTCAGCAGATGGATCAGATCGGAAATCGTGTCCCGCAAATCCAGAACTTCCGGCCTCAGCGTCTGTTTGCGCGAAAAGGCCAGTAACTGACCGACCAGCGCCGCCGCGCGGTTGGCATTCTGGTTGATCTGGACCAGGTCGCCGTAGTTCGGGTCATTCTGATCGTGCCGGAGCAGCAGCAGGTCGCAATGCCCGGAAATAGCCGTCAGAAGATTGTTGAAATCATGCGCCACCCCCCCGGCCAACTGGCCCACGGCCTGCATCTTTTGCCCCTGCACAAACTGCGCCTCAAGCGTTTTGAGCTCGGTCGCATCGTTCAGAACCGCAATGAGGCGGACCTGCCCGTCTTTTAATACCCGAGTCAACGTAACCTGAACAAAGACTTCCTTGTCATCCCTCGACAGCCGCAAAAACTCGGACCGAGGCGCCTCTTCTCCATTGGCCGTCTTGTCGAGCCAGTCCAGAATCGGTTTGCCCAGACCCTGCATGATATGACTGATATGAGTGTCACACAGCCGGATGTCGCCGAGCAGTTTGTTTGCCAGTCGATTGGACTCAAGAATGATCCCGTCGGGAGACAGAGACAAGATCGGCACCGGCAGATCCGCAAAAGCCGTACCGCCATTGGTTTCGAGGCACCCTTGCAACGGCACCAGAGCGAGATTTCTGCCAATGCCGGACTGCGGCAGGTAGGACGCTGCAGCCGGCACCGATCCGGATTTCGTCCGAACCCGGCAGATCGCGCCGTTTTCGGGCATGCTGTCTTCAAAGATCTGATCCACTGAACCGGGCCGGTATCCCACCAATTGTTCTGCCGCAGCGTTCAGGCGTAACACCACACCATCGCGCCCCACCGTCAGCACAGGTAGTTCCGTGTCATCCCATGGTCCGGGCTCATCTATCTGAAAACGCCAGCAAAACACCCCGTCTCCCAACCGAAATACCGAAACCGGGGTCGCATGACCCTGCGTGACAATCTCTTCCCGGGCGCGCCCGCGCGTTTCCGCCAGAGATTGCAGACGCAAGACCACCACCGACGGGTTGGCAAAAACGGAACGCAGGCATCGGACAATACTCATGTTCGGTTCTGCATGGAATCTTCGTCGCGCCATTGAGTTGACTGCCAGAACCCGGCCGTGCGTATTGGCAACCAGACTGGGAAACGGGTCCTGCTCCACAAAAGCGGCCATGAGCGCACGCGCCTCTTGGGCCGTCTTGTTCGCCAAGCGCTCTTTGATCACTGCGCCGACAGCAACAACCAACAAGGATACGCCGACGACAACCAGCCCCATATTCCAGTCAGCGGGCAAAACACCAAGCGCCGGCGCTGCCGCAAGGAGTACGGCCAACGCAATCAGAGACGCGAGACGCCCCAACATCGGCGATTTGCGAAGGGAAGGTTCAGAAAAGCACTCAGCAGTGTCGGACATAAACGGCTCTGGGCAATGGCGTCGCGCAATAACGGCGCAGTATTGGTTAAGGCCTGCTTAACGACGGGCCGAAAAACTCTACCCTTGGTTGCTAATCGCCGTCGCGCTACCGCGTCAAGTGTGCAACAAAAAAACCGTCCGTTCCGTGTGTCACCCGCCACGCTTTGTGGCTTCTTTCCTGCCAGCCCTGGTGATCGGACAGAAATGCCCAGACGACGGCCGAATTCTCATCATCCAACATCGAACATGTCGCATAGGCCAATGTGCCGCCCTGCGCGACAAAGGGCGCGACACGGTCCAGAATGTCAGCCTGAACAGTCGTCAGCTGCGTCAATCGGTCCTCGGTCAATTCCCACTTGCCGGCGGGCGCACGACGCCAGGCGCCGCTACCGGAACACGGCGCATCCACCAGGATAACGTCAAATGGCGCCGAACCGGCCACTTCGCCGGTTTCCAACAGCGTTACATCAGCGCCCGCCCGCGCGGCCCGGGACGGCAGATCCCGCATCCGACCAGCATTTGTGTCATGTGCAAACACCTCGACGCCCGGATGGGCCGCCAATGCCAGGGCCTTGCCCCCACCGCCGGCGCAGTAATCCAGCACGCGCATGCCAGGCGCAAGAGTCAGCGAGGCCACAACGGCCTGGCTGGCAGCGTCTTGCAGTTCAACCAGACCGTCAGCATAGGCATGGCTTTGTGAGACTTTTCGCGCGCCATCGGTGATCTCCAACGCGGTATCACATGCCGGATGGGGATGGGCGGAGATGCCATCAGCCGCCAACGCCGCGATGGCCGTTGGCCGGTCGGACTTCAGCGTGTTGACCCTGAGATGAACCGGTGCCCGGCTTTGCAGTGCCACAGCGGCCGGGACCGCGTCTTCCTGCAGCGAGTGGCAAAACCGAGGCCACAACCAGTCCGGAACATCGTATCGCTCGGCGTCCGAGGCGAACTCACGCGGTGTTTCGTTTGCCCTGACCGGTTCCGGCGCATGGCGGTCTCCGGAAAACAGGGCATCCAGATCTGCTCTGGCCGCACGAAGGGCCCCAATCATGAGGCCGCGCCCCGTTTCTGCACCGCCAAGCGCCGAAAACGAACGTCTGCACCGGACCGCATCAAACACATGGTCCCGAACCGCCGCCCGATCCTTGGACCCCGCAAAGCGACTGCGCCGGGCCCAGCCCGTCAGCGCCTTTTCCACCGGCGTACCGGCCAGAATCTCGTCGAGGATTTCGATCGAGGCCTGAACGCGGGCCGCAGGTGTCATTCTATCTTCCCTTGCAGTGCGTGCCGCTCACTCTGTGTTTTCGAACACGCAATTCGACACCCGGCTCCGGCGTCATTGACAAATCGCCTACATCACCCGGTAGTTCGGGCTTTCGCGGGTGATCTGAACGTCATGCACGTGACTTTCTTTCAGACCCGCCCCGGTGATTTTCACAAAGCTGCAGTTGCGCCGCATCTCTTCCACCGTGGCGCAGCCCGTATACCCCATGGCGGCGCGCAGGCCGCCCACAAGCTGGTGCACAACGGCACTGGCCGAGCCCTTGTAGGGCACCTGCCCCTCGATGCCTTCGGGCACAAGCTTGTCGTTGGCCGCGTCTTTTTGAAAATACCGATCCGCCGAACCGCGCGCCATCGCACCCAGGCTGCCCATGCCGCGATAGGATTTGAACGACCGGCCCTGATACAGGATGACTTCGCCCGGGCTTTCGTCCGTCCCCGCGATCATCGACCCGACCATCGCACAGGAAGCCCCCGCCGCGATGGCCTTGGCGAAATCGCCGGAAAACTTGATTCCCCCATCCGCGATCACAGGCACATCCTGCGCCGCTGCGGCACAGTCCATGATGGCGGTCAGCTGTGGCACACCCACGCCGGCCACCATACGCGTCGTACAGATCGATCCCGGGCCGATGCCGACTTTGATCGCATCCGCGCCCGCATCGATCAGGGCCCGCGTCGCCTCACCCGTGGCCACGTTGCCAGCGATGATCTGCACCTCGTTCGACAGTGTCTTCACCCGTTTCACCGCGTCCAGAACCCCTTGCGAGTGACCGTGGGCGGTATCGACAACAATGATGTCGACACCCGAATCCACCAGTTGCTCGGACCGTTCAAACCCGGCATCCCCGACCGAGGTCGCCGCCGCAACCCGCAAACGTCCCAACCGATCCTTGCAGGCCGTTGGGTTAAGCACCGCCTGTTCGGTGTCCTTCAGCGTCAGCAGGCCAGTCAGCTTGCCTTCGGCATCAACCACCAGCAGCTTTTCGATCCGGCGCGCCCGCATCAGGCTCTTGGCTTCTTCCAGGTCTGCCGGCTCCTGCAGCATCGCCAGGTTTTCCGACGTCATCATTGCCTTGATCGGTGTGTCATCCGAGGTTGCAAAGCGCATGTCCCGGTTGGTGACAATGCCAACAACGCGACCGTCGCCTTCAACCACCGGGAACCCGGTGAAGTTGTACCGCTCGACCAACGCCTGCGCATCGGCAAGCGTCTGATCCGCACGCAGAGTCACCGGGTTATAGACAATACCGGATTCAAACCGCTTGACCCGCCGAATTTCGCGGGCCTGTTCTTCGATTGACAGGTTCTTGTGCACGACGCCGATGCCGCCAGCCTGTGCCATGGCAATCGCCATGCGCGCTTCGGTCACCGTATCCATGGCCGAGCTGAGCAGCGGGATGTTCATGGTGATCTCGCGCGTCACGCGCGTTGTCGTATCCGCCGTCGCGGGCAGCACAGAAGATGCGCCCGGAACCAGGAGAACGTCGTCAAAGGTGAGTGCCTCACGAATCTGCATCTGTTAGCCCCATGCAAAAGCCCGTTTGGCGGTGACCCTATTACATGGATTTGACCCGAGGAAAAGACCCCCACCTCAAGTTGTTGCCACCTGCGGAGCAATGCCGCGTCCCAAAAAGACGCAACATGCACAAAACGTGCCGCGGATTGCCCTTCCCCTTTGCGCGCAAACTCATATCTTGCCCGACAGATGCGCGAACACAAAAGGCAGGCCGTTCATGACCACCGACCCCCTTGTTGTCTTTACCCCGTCCGGCAAACGCGGGCATTTTCCCACCGGCACGCCGATTCTGACCGCCGCGCGCCAGTTGGGGGTCGATCTGGATTCGGTGTGCGGCGGGCGCGGGATCTGCTCCAAATGCCAGATCACACCCAGCTATGGCGAATTTCCCAAACATGGCGTGACTGTCAAAGAGGATGCGCTGAGCGAATGGAACGCGGTCGAACAGCGCTATGACGACAAGCGCGGGCTGAGACCGGGTCGCCGGTTGGGCTGTCAGGCCACGGTGCAAGGGGACGTCGTCATCGATGTCCCGCCGGAAAGCCAGGTGCACCGTCAGGTCGTACGTAAGGCCGCAGCCGCGCGCGCGATCACCATGGACCCCGCGACCCGCCTGTATTTCGTGGTGGTCGAAGAGCCGGATATGCACTCGCCAACGGGTGATCTGGAGCGACTGGAGCGTGCCTTGCGCGAGCAATGGAAGATCGAAGCCGCAACCGCCGATCTGTCCCTGTTGTCCAAGCTGCAACCCACGTTGCGCAAGGGCAAATGGGAGGTCACGGTCGCCGTTCACAAGGGCCACGCGGATGCCGTTTCCCGCATTGTCGAGATCTGGCCCGGATTACATGAAGGCGGGCTGTACGGACTGGCAATCGATCTGGGATCGACCACGATCGCCGCGCATTTGACCGATCTTGAGACCGGCGAGGTCAAGGCCTCGTCCGGACTGATGAACCCGCAAATCCGGTTTGGCGAAGACCTTATGAGCCGCGTGTCCTACGCCATGATGAATCCCGGCGGGGATCAGGAGATGACAAAGGCGGTGCGCGAAGCGATCAACGATTTGACCACCTCCATCGCGGCAGAAGCCGACATCGACGCCGCGCTGATTGTCGAGACGGTGTTTGTCTGCAACCCGGTCATGCACCACCTGCTGCTGGGGCTGGACCCGGTAGAACTGGGTCAGGCCCCCTTTGCACTGACCACGTCCGAAAGCCTGTCCCTGCCCGCGCGCGAGATGGGTCTGACCACCATGAACGCGCGCGCGCAGGTCTATATCCTGCCCTGCATCGCTGGCCATGTTGGGGCCGATTGCGCGGCCGTCGCCTTGTCAGAAGAGCCCGGAAAATCCGAGGATCTGGTCCTTATCGTCGATGTCGGCACCAACGCCGAGATCCTGCTGGGCAACACCAGCCGCGTTTTGGCCTGCTCCTCTCCGACCGGTCCTGCTTTCGAAGGCGCCCAGATCAGTTCGGGCCAGCGGGCGGCCCCCGGTGCCATCGAACGGATCGAGATCGATCCGGTCACAAAGACCCCCCGCTTCCGTATCATCGGGTCCGAGAAATGGTCCGACGAGGACGGGTTCGACCAGGACATTGCCACCACCGGGATTACCGGCATTTGCGGTTCGGGAATCATCGAGGCCGTGGCCGAAATGCGCATGGCCGGTTTGCTAGATGAAAGCGGTCTGATCGGTTCTGCAGAACAAACGGGCACCCCACGCTGCATCCCCGAAGGCCGCACCCATTCCTATCTGATCCACGATTCAAGCGCCGAGGGCGGGCCGCGCATAACCGTTACGCAAGGTGATATCCGGGCCATCCAATTGGCGAAATCGGCACTCTATGCCGGGGCGCGGCTGCTTATGGACGAAATGCAGGTCGACAAGGTCGACCGCGTCGTACTGGCCGGCGCATTTGGTGCCCATATCTCGACCAAACACGCGATGGTTCTGGGCATGATCCCGGACGCCCCGCTGGACAAGGTCACCAGCGCGGGCAATGCGGCAGGCACCGGCGCGCGTATCGCTCTGTGCAATACCGGCGCTCGGGCGGAGATCGAACGGGTCGTGCGCGAAATCACCAAGGTTGAAACGGCCATCGAGCCCAAATTCCAGGACCATTTCGTCGCCGCAAACGCGATCCCGCACAAGACCGATCCCTTCCCGGAACTGGCGCAGGTCGTCACCCTGCCCTCACCGTCGTTCAACACGGGCGGATCGGACAGCGAGGCAGGCGGCGGACGCCGTCGCCGACGTCGGGGTTGAGTGTTTCGCAATCAAGGCCCGGCCCGGTACTCCGGTCCGGGTAAAACTCGGGGATTTGGATTTTCTGGAGCGGGTAGCGGGAATCGAACCCGCGCGTTCAGCTTGGGAAGCTTATACGCACCACCCCAATTGATTGAATACCAAGTGTAATCTCTGCTGATGGCATAGACTAAAGTGAAATTGCGGTGATCGTACGCTGGTGTATCGCACATCATATGGCGCTCACGCGCACCTCTGCCACCACATCTTGAAAGTGCGCGCATCAGTTCCCACCTGTCTTAGATGGATGATGACGCGGATATCCCAACTCCCAAGAGCGTTGAGATTTACAACCAACGCTACGAAACGTTTCGCCATCTCGACAAGCTGAGATGGCAGATGTTGCAGTTGCTGATTGCTGTGGCCTCAGCCACGGCACTCGTCCTGCGCTCGACCTCTGGCGAGCTAGAATGGTGGTTCTACGCGCTGCTCGGGGCAGCGCTCGCGACATTGGCCTTTGTAATGCTGCGCATTGGCGGTGGAATACGAGCTAACGCCATTGCGCTGCGCGAGGCTGGCAAGGCTATCGGTGACAACGGCTTGCCTGATGTCGCAAACCAATGGAAGTCTGTTGCGCACTGGCTCGCAATTGCCGTCATGATTCTCGGCCTCGCCATGATGTCGATGGCAGTTTTTGTATCCGGAGTATTTCAATGACAAAGGCGTTCATCAGCTACCACCATAGAAACGACCAGCAGTACCGCGAGCACCTTTCGTTTCTTGCGAACGTCTACGGCGCATTTGACGATCAGTCAGTGGAAGTTGGCGACATCGACGAGAGGTACCCGTCACAATCGATCCGTCACTTTATCCGCGATAACTACCTTCGCGACACGAAAGTAACGATTCTGCTCTGCGGGACCGAAACGCGCTTTCGTAAGCACGTCGATTGGGAACTCAAGTCGAGCATGATTGACGGAGCGATCAACCGGCGTAGTGGCATCCTCGTTATTGACTTACCATCGACGCGGTCAAAGTCGTCGCGCGCAAGTCTCGCGGGCGAGAAACAGTTCATCTATCCCGATCGCCTGTCTGGCTGGTTCAGCGTAACGACCAAAGTCGAATATCGAGAACTGTACCCGGATATGCCTCAGCGCATCATAGACAACCTAGCCAAACCCGGTGTGCGGCTTTCAGTGGTGCCTTGGAGCAGGGTCGAAAACCAGCCTGAAAATCTTAGGTTCCTCGTAGACGCCACGGCTCGTGTCGCCGCTACTAACGACTACGATCTAACACTTCCTATGCGAACCAAAAACCACAACCCGCAGCCAGCCAACCACTGCTAGATGAGCTTGGAGCGGGTAGCGGGAATCGAACCCGCGCGTTCAGCTTGGGAAGCTGACAGGCTACCATTACATCATACCCGCCGCGCTGGTCTGGATATCATCACCGCCTGATCCGGTTCAAGCAGGATCGCAGTGAAATTCCGCAAAATGACCTCACTCGGTCCGGGCGCGCAGGCTGTCTATGAGAGATTGATCAACGTCCAACGCTTCGCCTGCGGCGTCCAGAGTGCGCGTATCGAGATGATGGGGACACAAATCCACGCCTTTGGAGAACGCATGAACAATGGCTTTCATTGCCTTGATTCTCGCATACTTTTTGTTGTTTGCGGGGATCACGTGCCAGGGAGCTTTGTCGGTTGAAGTCCGGGCCAGCATTTCATCGACGGCGATTTCGGCTTCCTCCCATTTCTCACGATTGCGGAAATCCTCATAGGTCAGCTTCCAGCGCTTTAGAGGGTTCGTCAGTCGCTCGGTGAACCGTTGCATCTGTTCCTCAGGCGAGATGTGGAAAAACAGTTTCACAATCCGCGTTCCGTCATCCACCAGCATGCGTTCGAAATCGTTGATTTCCTGATAGGCCGCGCGCCAGCGGGTCTCGGGCGTGATGTGCTCGATCCGCTCGACCAATACCCGCCCGTACCAGCTGCGATCAAAGGCCGAGATCGCACCCGATGGTGGCAGGCGTTCCCAAAATCTCAGCAGGTAGTGCCGGTTGAGGTAATAGTTTCTGGGGGCACCGATCGGCCAGACCTTGAAACTACGCGGGTCCAGGGCCTGACTGATCCTGCGAATGGTGCCGCCTTTGCCCGCCGCGTCCCAGCCTTCGAATACAAGAACGCCCTTCAGCCCATGAAACAGAAAAGCCTGTTGAATCCGCTCAAGCTTGGCCTGCAACGCGACAAGCTGTTCGAAATACGCGTCTTTTGTCAGACGCTTGGTCAGATCTGCGTCCGACAGTTTCGGAGGATGATGTTTGGACATGACGCACCGGATCAATGACTAAGATCAGGTTATTTTGTCCAATTGTTGGAACCGCGCCTTGATCAGCGTCAAGAGAGTAAGGCCGGGACAAACGCCCGGCATTGCCAAACTACACCGGGTTGTTGATCAGGCGCGGCGGCGGCGACCGCCTCCGCGACGTCCCCGGGCACCTTCACCTTCGGCCCCTGCCGCGTCCGGCGCTTTGTTGAACCGGATCCATTCACCGCCATGCGGGTCGTTGTTGGTCAACAGGTTGGCAGCGCGGATGGCTTCCATCTCTTTGCCCGCACGCGGCAGGGTCGAGCCCAGACCGAACATCTGAACAAACGCCTCGTCATCCATACCGTCCGGCAGGATGATACCCGCAGCGGCAACCGCCTCTTTCTTTTCGGCAATCTTCTTTTGCGTCACTGGCAGAGCCACCGGGTTCATGATCGCCGAGGTCATGCCGGCCCCCATCGCCATCGGCAGGAAGGCGTTGTTGATGCCATGTCGGTTTGGCAGACCAAACGAGACGTTGGAGGCACCACAGGTGGTGTTCACGCCCAGTTCTTCGCGCAGACGACGCACCAGGGCGAACACCTGCTGACCGGCGGTCGCCATCGCGCCGATGGGCATGACCAACGGGTCAACAACGATGTCATGCGCGGGGATGCCAAAGTCGGCAGCACGTTCAACGATCTTCTTGGCGACGTCAAACCGCACATTGGGATCTTCCGAGATGCCGGTGTCGTCGTTCGAGATCGCCACGACCGGAACGTTGTATTTCTTGACCAACGGCAAAACCAGTTCCAGACGATCTTCTTCGCCGGTGACCGAGTTCAGCAGAGGACGCCCTTCAGCGGCTTCAAGGCCAGCCTCAAGCGCGCCGGGAACCGATGAATCGACGCATAGCGGCACATCGACCAATCCCTGCACCAGTTCAACGATCTTGCGCATCAATGGTGGTTCAGTCTCGTTCGGATTGGGGTTCGAGTTGTAAACAACACCCGCATTGATATCCAGAACGGTTGCGCCTGCAGCAACTTGAGCCAACGCGTCTTTTTCAACAGTCGAAAAATCGCCTGCTTCCAGTTCTGCGGCCAGTTTCTTGCGACCCGTGGGGTTGATCCGTTCACCGATCACGCAGAACGGCTCATCAAAGCCCAGAACGGCAGTTTTTGTTTTTGATTCTACGACTGTACGGGTCATATCCGTTCCTTAAGCGTTGGCAGGCTGCGCCGAGGCACCGCCATTATTGATCGCCCAGTTGGCGTTGGTCTTGATCCCGCCGAGCGGGAAGAAGTGCACGTTGGTGATGTTGAACTCCGGGTTGGCGGCCTTGTGGTTCGCCAGTTCGGTGATCACGTCCGTCGGCTCGTAGGGCAGCAGCAGCTTGGAGACATCCATGGCGCGTTTCTGCAGCACCTTCAGCGACGGTCCGACACCGCAGGCGATGGCAAACTTGATCAGGGTCTGCAGCTTGGCCGGGCCTGCGATGCCGATATGCACCGGAATGTCGATCCCTGCTTCTTTCAGGCTGTCTGCCCAGGCGATGATCGGTTTGGCGTCAAAGGAAAACTGAGTGGCCAGCGCCATTTCGGCATCCGTGGTTTCCGAGAATTTCTGTTTCCAGCGCAGCGCATCGTCCACGTTCCTGGTCGAACCGTCCGGGTCGATGTCCTTGTTGCCTTCGGGGTGGCCCGCAACGTGCAGGCGTTTGAAACCCGCCTTGTCGAACAGGCCGGTTTCGAGCAACTGCATCGAGCTGTCCAAATCGCCGTGCGACTTGGAGATGCCACCGGCCAGCAGCAGAGCCTGATCGACACCGGCCTCGCCCTGATACATCGATATCCAGTTTTCCAGCGTGGCGGCGTCCTTGATGATCCGAGCCGGGAAGTGCGGCATCACCGGGTAGCCTTCGGCCGCGATCCGTTTGGCCGTCTTGACCATATCCTCGATCGGCGTGCCGTCGATATGGGCGATGTAGACGCGGGTGCCTTCGGGCAGCAGCGCGCGGAAATCCTCGACCTTTTCGGCGGTGCGGGGCATCACCTCGATCGAATAGCCCTGCAAAAAGGCTTCGACGGTCGGATTGACTGGGCCGGTTTCGACCGCATCACGTTTCTTGAAGTTCAGCAAAGCCATTGCGGCCTCCCATAGCTGTCTCGGGCTCATGCCCAACCGTCATTGGCGATCAGGGCTTTGATGCGGTCCTGATCGTATTCCGTTTCCAGACGCACGGCCTGCGCCTCGGCAATCTCGGCAGGGTCACCGTCGACTGCAAAAGGCTGGGCCTTGCGCCATTCGGCCAGATAGGCATCGCTGTCCTTTGCGTTCACCTTCATGGCGGCCCGGTCGATGGCCTGCTCAAACCGTTCTTCCAATTGCCGCTTGGCGCCGCGACGGCCCTTGCCGACGATGACCTGAGCGGGAATGTCGCGCCAGTATACGATGGTGACGTCAGGCATCGCCGTGATTCCTCCTAACCAGATGGGCTGGTTCTAAACTTCAATGTGGGCCCGGGTCGGTCGATTTTCGACACCCGGCGCTTTTTCAGCGACGTTTTTGCCCGTGATGGGACACTGGGGCTTTTACAACGATCGTCCACAAAAGCGCATATCAAATTTCTCAATGTATCTATGAACGTTCTGCATAAAACAAAGAACCCCGGACAGCGCCTGCTGTCCGGGGCGTTTTTCTGGCTCGGGTCGGGTTTAACCGACCAGCCCGCCATCCTCGCGCGTAACAGCGATGATCGCAGACCGTGGAACCGCATCCCCGCCTTCGGGCCAGTGGCTGTTGCCGTCTTCACCCGGGTGCTGGATGCCAACGAACATCGTGCGGCGGTCCGGCGACCAGCTTATGCCGGTGATCTCACATTCGTTGGGGCCGACCATAAAGCGGCGGATTTCGCCGGTGACCGGGTCACCTGCCAGCATCTGGTTGTTGCCCTGACCGGCAAAATCACCTTCGTTGCCGTAATTGCCATCGGTCTGGATCCACAACAGCCCGTTGCTGTCAAACTTCAGCCCGTCGGGTGAGTTGAACATGTTTTCGGCGCTCAGATTGGCCGAGCCTGCGTATGCATCCTGATGGACCGTCGGGTTACCCGCCAGCACATACAGATCCCAGCCAAAGCCCGATGACGTGTGATCGCCACCTTCGGGCCGCCAGCGTACGATCTGGCCATAGTTGTTGGCCTCGCGCGGGTTCGGACCGTTGACCGAGGTGTCGTCGCCACCAGCGTTCGGTTTCACGCCACGGTTCTTGTTGTTGGTCAGGCAGCAATAGACCTCGGCGGTGTTCGGGTTGGCGGCAACCCATTCCGGGCGATCCATGGTCGTCGCTCCAACAGCCGATCCCGCCTGTCGAGTATGAATGCTGATTTCGGCCTGCGATGCCAGGCCCGTTGTCTCTGGCGTCAGGTCCAACCATTCACCGGTGCCGTCGTCATTGAATTTTGCAACGGACAACGTGCCGTTTTCCAACAATGTGTTGGTGTCCACACCGGCCGCATAAACGCCATCCGAGACAAAGCGATACAGGAATTCGCCACGCTCATCATCGCCCATGTAAACAACAACGCGACCGTCATTGTTCACGACGGTTTCGGCATTCTCATGTTTGAACCGGCCCAGGGCGGTCAACTTGCGTGGAGTCGAGGTCGGATCGGTCGGATCGATCTCGACCACATAGCCAGCGCGGTTCGGCTCGTTCGGGTTCGTCGAGACGTCGAAACGGTCGTCGATCTTGGCCCAGCCATAGCCCCAGTCTTTGGACGAGACGCCATAGCGCTTCAGTTCGGGGCTGACTTCGTGGTTTTCGTCAGCCGCTGAGAAATAGCCGTTAAAGTTCTCTTCGCAGGCCAGATAGGTGCCCCAGGGCGTCATGCCGTTGCCGCAGTTGTTCCAGGTGCCTTTGGTCGAAGTGCCCGACGGATCAGCCGCCGTTTTCATCAGGTCATGAGCAGCAGCCGGACCGGTGATGGTCATATCGGTCTGCGGTGTGATGCGGCGGTTATACGGGCTGTCCTTGACGATACCCCATGTGCCGTCGCTGATGGCAATCTCAACGACTGTCACACCGTGGGCCATCATGCCTTTGGCGACGTCATCGTCCGAGGCCGCCTTGGCATCGGGGTTGTTGCCCCACAGAATGTCACGGTTGGTGTATTCGTTGTTCACGACCAACAGGACGTGGCCGTCGTGCAGAAACACGTCCTGACCATCTGTATTGTCCCCAAAGGCGCGTTCCTGGCTGGCGGCCGTGCCGCGCGTTGCGTGATCGAATTCAGGCGCGTCAGACCACAGCGGGTCGCCCCAGCGCACCATGACCTCGGCCTTGTAGCCCGGGGGTACGATGACATCGTCGGCGGTTGAAACCGGAATCGCCTGAAACGAGAAACGGTCCGCCGCCGCGCGCGCACCCGTGGGAATAAGCGAACCGCCAACGGCTGTGAAGCTGCCCATAGCCAGCACGCCACCAAGAAAGCCACGACGGGACAGGGCGCGTTCCACCACGCGGTCAAATTCACACTCTTCAGGGCGTGGGTTTACGACTTCATCATATTCGTCAAAGGACAGGGTGTGCTCATCTTTCATGGCGGTCTCCGTATCTGGCTGTCAGCGAGTAGAGAATCCCGTTCAGGGTTCCGACCTTTCAGGTCGCATTTCAGTATGAACCGCATGTGACAGTCACGTTAATTTCAAAACTGAAATCACTTGCGCGTCGGCGAAGCCCCGCCTAGGGTCGGGGTAACTCGAAATCGGAGGGCGTGACGATGGCGCCCAAGCGTCCCAAAGGTGCGGGCGCGTTCCCGAAAGCGGTCGAAAGCCCCGCGCCGGCAAGACCCGATCCAGATGCGTTATATGCGGCGCTGGATCTGGGGACAAACAGCTGCCGCATGTTGATCGCCCAGCCCAAGGGCAGCGGGTTTCATGTGGTAGACAGCTTTTCCAAATCGGTGCAACTGGGTGCCGGATTGGAGCGAACCGGACGGCTGTCGCGGGCGTCCATGTCCCGCACCGTTCAGGCCCTGCGGATCTGCCAGCAAAAGCTGAAACGCAACAAGGTCAAGCGGATGCGACTGATCGCGACCGAAGCCTGTCGCCGGGCCAAGAATTCCCGCGACTTCATCCGGCAGGTGAAACGCGAAACGGGGCTGACGCTCGAGATCATTCAGCCCGAGGAAGAGGCGCGGCTGGCGGTCATCTCCTGCGCGCCCCTGGTCTCGACCAAGACCGAGCAGCTGCTTGTGGTGGATATCGGCGGGGGATCAACGGAACTGGTCTGGATCGATATCTCGTCCCTGCCCCGGCGGGATCGCCCCGCCGCGATCATGCGGCTGCACAACGGGTTTCATACCGCCGACAGCCCCTTTCCGGCCGCCAAGGTCGTGGACTGGATCAGCGTGCCGCTGGGCGTGGCCACGTTGCGGGATCAGTTCAGCGACGTCGAGGACGACTCGGCACGGTTCGCGCTGATGAGCTGGTTCTTTGAGGAAAATCTGGCCGATTTTGCCCCCTACAAAGACGAACAGGCCCGCGAGGGCTTTCAGATCGTGGGCACCAGTGGCACCGTGACGACCGTGGCAGCCTCGCATCTGGGGCTGAAACGCTATGACCGGACCAAGGTCGACGGGTTGCGCATGACCAGCGACCAGATTGACAAAGTCATCCGCGGCTATCTGGACCTCGGACCTCACGGGCGACGCCGGGATCCTCGGATCGGGGATGACCGGCAGGCCCTGATCATGTCCGGCTCGGCCATTTTGCAGGCTCTGCTGCGCTGCTGGCCCACCGACCGCCTGTCTGTGGCGGACCGAGGGCTGCGCGAGGGTCTGCTCTATGCGCAGATGAGCGCGGACGGCGTGCTGGAAGATGGGCCGTTTTGATTGCAGTCATCTGACCGCGTCATAATTGCGATTGCTTATCGCACCAGCACGGCCGCGACGACGATCTGCTCTCTCGAGGCTGCAGGGTTTGATGTTTTCTGCCCCGGGTACAACCTGATCAGCATGGTCCCGCACTGGGCCTTGGCAATTGGCGGCATTCACATCGCAGTTCCGGGCCCGCAGGCGTCGGACGCCAGAGATCTGTTGCGCAGCTTTGAGGTCGCATCTCAGAATAAACCCTCTTGCGTGTCGCACTTAATGAACGGTCTGGGCTGGCTGGCGTTTGACATTTCTTCTCCTTGGCCGGACCTGATGGTAAGAGACTAGGGCTTTCTTGATACCTAACCCGCAAGGCGGTATGGACCGGTCAGCTTTCAGGAGAACAATCGCATGGCAAAAACGCCGAGCGGAAAAAACACCTCGGGCCGCGGGCAGCGCGACCTGAAGGTCAAGGTCAAGACCGCGCGCGGGCGCAAGCTCAGCTCGACCCGCTGGCTGCAACGTCAGTTGAATGACCCGTATGTCAAGCGGGCCCAGACCGAAGGGTATCGCGGACGCGCGGCGTTCAAGATACTGGAACTGGATGACAAGTTCCGCTTTCTGGTTCCCGGGGCACGCGTGGTTGATCTGGGATGCGCGCCGGGCGGCTGGTGTCAGGTCGCCGTCAAACGCGTCAACGCGTTGGGCGAGCGATCCGGCAAGCAAATCGGAACGGTTCTGGGCATTGATCTGCAAGAGGTCGAACCGATTGCCGGGGCGGACATCCACCAACTGGATTTCATGGATGACGGTGCGGATGACAGGGTCAAGGAATGGCTGGGCGGCAAGGCCGACGTTGTGATGTCGGATATGGCGGCCTCATCGTCGGGGCACAAACAGACCGACCATTTGCGGATCATGGCGCTGTGCGAAACGGCAGCGTATTTCGCGTTTGACGTCCTGGAACAAGGCGGCACGTTCGTGGCCAAGGTTCTGGCCGGCGGTGCCGAGGGGGATCTGCAGAAGCTGCTGAAACAGAAGTTTGAGAAAGTCGCGAATGTAAAGCCGCCCGCGTCCCGGTCCGACAGTTCCGAGAAATTCGTTGTCGCCACCGGGTTTCGCGGCTGAATTCAGTCTTCCAGCACGATCCGTTCGTCGGTCAGCCGTTGCTCGCGCAACGATGCAGAGGCAATGCCCAGCAACAACAGCGCCTCACCGTGATTCAGGTCTACCGGCTCTCGTGCGCGTAGCTCGGCAATGCGCTGATCCAACGAGATTTTTCCAACCACCGCCACCGGCTTGTTTACCACTTGCTCTGACATAGATCACCTTTACCGAACAAACGGGCCAACACGCCCTGCCCTGATCCATAGCGCTGAAATTTGCCGGGAAGATGTCCAAAACCGGGCTGAGACTGGCCGGGTCACGGGCCAAGCTGCGTTGAAAGCTGCTGCAACGCCGGATCGTCCGGAATCACGTTCAACCCCTCGCGAACCACCTCGCGCGCAGCGTCTGCTCCACGGTTTACTTGCGCCAATTGCACCAACATCGGCCACGCCTCGGCCCGTTGCGGGTCCAGTGTGACAACTTCGCGAAACGCGCGCTCAGCCGCTTCGGCATTTCGGAGTGTCAGAGCCATACCCCCGAGCACAAGATGGGTTTCGGGAAAGTCCAGCCGGTTGGAAATCGAGCGCTGCCACTCCGCCATGCTTTGCCGGGCCATTTCCTGTTGCGCGGGTGTCAGAGCCTGCTCAGGAATTCTCAGGAACTCTTTTGCTGTCGCGATACGAACGTTGCGCGTCGGATCGGATAGCAAAGGTTCCAACCGCTGTACTTGATCAGAAAGGGCTGCCTGACGTTGCAGGGCGACCGCATTGGCGCGGATCAGCGAATCCGCCTCGCGCAGCAAAGGGGCCGTTGCGGCAGCTACATCAGGTGAGCCGAAAGGTTGCAGCAGATAAGCGGCCGTGGCCCGGACTATACCCGGTTGAGCAGGGTCAACTGCGATGGCCAGCAAGCCGTCCGGACTATCTGCCTGGCCCTGAAATACGGCATCAAACTCGGTTCCGAAATGAGGCTTGCGATGATCGGCCTGAGGAAACCACGCCTCAATTTGCCCGGCAGCCCAGTTCTGACTTTCGTCCTGATGGCAGTCGGTGCAGGCATCCACGCCCAATGCCAGATCCGGGCGTGGTATGCGGAAACTGTGGTCGCGTCGGCCGTCCACACCCATATAGACCCGTTCGATCATATGGCAGCTTTTGCATTGCGCACCCTCGCTACCCTCGGGGTGATGGTGATGAGCGGGCGCGTCGTATTCCTTCCCCGACAGCGTCGGGAAACCGGGGTTTCCGGCGGGTGAATGACATTGCGTGCACAGACCATTCCCCTCGGCCTTCAGCGTCGCGCTGTGCGGCTCATGACAATCCATGCACCCAACCCCGCGGGCGTACATCCTGGATTGCAGAAACGAGCCGTAGACGTAGACTTCGTCCAATATCTGACCGTCGGAGTGATACAGACCGGGTCTGAGCAGCGCGAGGTTGTAGGCATCGTGGTACGGCGTTCCGGGCAAAGGGTTGCCATTTTCATGGGCTTCGCGCCGCGAATGACATGCCGCACATTGCTGGATTTCGGCCTCGGTCTGTCCCCTGCCCCAATTCATCATGAATCCATAGTCACTCAGACCATCGGCCGGCTCCTGCCCGGCGACCCAATCGATATGGGCCGACCCCGGCCCGTGACAGGATTCGCACCCGACGCCGATCTCGGATTGCACCGAGCGATAGGTCCGGGTTGCCGGGTCATAGTTCTTTTCGAATCCGGTAGCATGGCATTCGGCACACCGGGCATTCCAGGTCTTGTAAGGTCCGGTCCAATGCAACCCGTCATCAGGTGGCAGGTCCTGATCGGGGTAGAGGTGAAACCAGCGCCTGGTTTCGGTGTCCCAGACCACATCAAAGCTCTGCAATCGCCCGGGCTCGGTTTCGAACAGGTATTGCTGCAATGGCGCGATGCCGACCACCGAATGCACATCGTACTCGGTTGTCCGGCCGTCCTTTTCGGTGACCCGTGCGGTGTAGGTTTCCGCGTCGACCCCAAACGCCACGGACATGCCGTCATAGTCAAAACGCGTGCCATCGAAATCGGCCAGAACCGAACCATTGCGGACCGGCGTCCATGCCATCGCATGGTGCGACGTGGCCCAGGCGGCGGCTTCTTCGGTATGGCAGTCCTTGCATTGATCCGAGCCCACATATCCCGGTGTCTGCGCATGTCCGGCGACCGGCGCGGTAACGCACAGTGCCAGCACCAGCCGCTTCACACGTCCCCCTCCCCGGTGTCATTTCGCAAGTCCATCAGCGCGCCGTTATACTCCGCCCCAAGGATCAGCATCGCCGCGCACAGATACAAAAAGATCAAGGCGGCCATGGCCCCGGCCAACCCGGCATATGTGGCACTGTAGGTCGCGAACTGGGCGATATAGATGGAAAACGCCCATCCACCGGCGGTCCACAGCGCCAGGGTCAGCACCACGCCGGGCAGAATTTGCAACAGGCTATGGCGGCGCGTCGGCAGAATCAGATGCGCCAGCAGGACCGTGCCGGCCGGGACAGCAACCGTGAATGTCCACCGCAACCTGTCAACGGACAGCCAGTCCGAGACGTCAATATCGGTGCGTTCGGTGACCAACTGCGTATAGGCAGGCAGGATCAGTTCAAACGCGGCGACGGCCAGAATCGTAGCCCCGCCAAGTATGACCAGCGCGAAGCACAGCAGGCGCGCCTTCCAAAACGGCCAGCTGTCCTGATCGTGGTAGGCCTGGATCATGGCGGCCCGCACCGCAGCGACGCCATTCGACGCAAAGTATATCGCCAGCAGACCACCCAACGTGATCACACCCGTCCCCGACCCCGCCAGAACCGCGCGCAGTTCGGCCACTATCGGTTCGGCCACATCCCTGGGCCATGCGCCGAAGATCAGCTCAATCAGTTCATCCGTGACATAGCCCTGCGACAACGCACCCGCCAAGGCCACCGTGAACAACACAAACGGGAACAGCGCCAGCATCAGCGACATGGCGACATGGCTGCTCATGACAAACCCGTTCTTGCCATTGAACCGCCGAAGGGCCAGCCAAAACGCCTGCACAGGACGCCCCAAAGTGGGAATCACGGAACCGGTCATAGATGAACCCTACCCCGCCTGCCGCGATCACAGAACCCATGGCGGTCGAAACCGCGGGGATAAAGGCCCTTCAAATACCTGACTGCATTGCATAAACCCGCGCGCCTGTGCAGGATCGTCCTGCGTTCACCCCTTTTTCGGGCAGCGATTGCCCGCAGGACAGGCCCAGGTATGACCTCTGATCAGAACAACACCCCGGTTCGGCCCAGGCTCAAGCTGGAAGTGGTGCGCGACACCTGCATCGTTGCGACGCTGGTTGTGCTGGGGTTGTACGCGGGCGCCGCCTTTCTGATACCCTTGACGATGGCGCTTTTGATCAACGTGCTTATCATTGCGCTGAGCGACCGGGTCATCGCCCTGACCCGCGCGCCCGTCTGGCTGGCCAATATCGCCGGGGTTACGGTGGTTTTGGCCGGTCTGTTCATGATCATGTACATTCTGGGCAGCCAGGCCACGCAGTTTGCGCGCACCATCAACACCTATGAAAGCCAGTTTGACGGCGCCGTGGACCGCATCACCGGGCTGGTGGGCAATGACGTGACGACCTTTATCCGGGACAATCTGGTCAGCATCGACATGTCCTATGTCGCCCGCGTGCTGCTGGGCAGCGCCACCTCCCTGCTGAACCAGTTCTTTCTGATCAGCCTCTACGTCGCCTTTCTGATGGCTGAGCGGCTGGCCTTTCGCAAAAAAATCCAACTGGCGGCGGGTAGCCCGCAGACCGGGTCCGAGTTTGCCGCCATGCTCGACGCGATCTCTTTCAGCCTGCAGCGCTATGTCGGTGTCAAAACCTTCATCAGCCTTGTCACCGCCGGCATCAGCTACTCGGTCTTCCGAGCTTTGGGATTGGAATACGCCGAGACCTGGGCCGTTCTGACCTTTGCGCTGAATTTCATACCCTCGATCGGGTCGATCATCGCCGTAATTTTTCCAGCCATGATCGCATTGGTGCAATTTGAAACCGTGGGCCCGTTTCTGATCATCGTGCTGGGCTGCGGCACGCTGCAATTTCTGATCGGCAATTTCCTCGATCCCGCCATGCTTGGGCGGTCGCTGAACATGTCCACCTTCCTCGTCATTCTGGCGTTGATGTTCTGGACAACGGTCTGGGGCCTGATCGGCGCGTTCCTGAGTGTCCCTTTGACCGTGTGTATCCTGATCGTCTTCAGCCACATCCCTGCATTGCGGCCCATAGCGATTTTGATGTCGCTGGATGGCCGGCTTGGCGAAGACGACAAAGCGAACTGATGGTTCTGGTTGTTTTGCCGGAAATCAATCATTCAAAAATTGTGTATTTCGAATTTCTCGTATGCTAGCATCGCCAGATGAGGCTTCCGCGTATTGAGATTTAACGTTGGGAATCGGCAGTTTACAATTCGAACCAAAAAAAAGCCAAAGCACCGCCGACTAGATTTTGAACACAAGTCAGGGTCCCCGACCCGCCACTTGAGGAGCATCATATGTCATTGTCGATTGGAGCCCGCGATACGTGGGTGAAAAAGCTGGCCACCGCCGCAATTGCCGCGTGTCTTGCCATTCCTGCATGGGCGCAGGATCAGAAGCCGAATATCCTCGTCATCTGGGGTGACGATATCGGGCAATCCAATATCTCGGCTTATACAATGGGGTTGATGGGGTACCAGACACCCAATATTGACCGCGTCGCCAATGAGGGCATGATTTTTACCGACTATTATGGCGAGCAGTCCTGCACCGCCGGGCGATCCTCCTACATCATGGGCCAGTCGGTGTTCCGCACCGGGCTGTCCAAGGTGGGTCTGCCGGGCGCCAAGGAAGGGATGCAGGTCGAAGATCCAACCATCGCAGGCCTTTTGAAAGACCACGGGTATGTGACCGGCCAGTTCGGCAAGAACCACCTGGGTGACAGGGATGAACATCTGCCGACAAACCATGGATTTGATGAGTTTTTTGGCAATCTGTACCACCTGAATGCCGAGGAAGAACCCGAACACGAGGACTATCCCGGTGACGCCCTTTTGCCGGACGGACAAACCTTCCGCGAAGCATACGGTCCGCGCGGCGTGATCCGGTCTTCGGCAGGTGGTGAAATCCAGGACACCGGACCGCTGACCAGAAAGCGGATGGAAACCGTCGACGAAGAGACGCTGGAGGCTGCGATCGAGTTCATTCGCGAAGCCAACCAGAACGGCACGCCGTTTTACGTCTGGTGGAACGGCACCCGGATGCATTTCCGCACACATGTCAAAGACGAGATGCGCGCACAGGCGAACGAGATTCTGGGCGGGCCGGCCGATGAATACACCGCCGGTATGATCGAACACGACATGCATGTCGGGCAACTTCTTGATCTGCTGGATGAGTTGGGGATCGCCGACGATACAATCGTGCATTACTCAACCGACAACGGTCCGCATTACAACACCTGGCCGGATGCCGCAGCGACCCCGTTCTGGGGCGAAAAGAACACCAACTGGGAAGGCGGCTGGCGCGTGCCCTCGATGGTGCGCTGGCCCGGCCAGATCGAAGCTGGATCTGTGTCCAATGAAATCGTGCATCATATGGATTGGCTGCCGACCTACCTGGCGGCAGCCGGAGACTCCGAGATCAAGGAAAAGCTGATGGCCGGGTATTCGTCTCCTGTGATGGGACGCGACTACAAGGTCCATCTGGACGGCTACAACATCCTGCCGCTGCTGACCGGTGAAACCACCGAAAGCCCGCGCCGCGAGATCTTCTATTTCACCGATGACGGCGACCTGTCGGCCCTGCGGTTCGACGATTGGAAGCTGATCTTTCTGGAACAGAAGGCCTGGGCCACCTTGCGTGCATGGATGGAGCCGTTCACCGAGCTGCGCGTGCCGATCATCGTCAACCTGCGACGGGATCCTTATGAACGTGGGTACCGGACGTCGAATAGCTACTATGACTGGATGATTGACCGCGTGTATTTCCTGGTGCCGGCGCAACAATATGTTGCAGGCTTCCTGAGCACATTCCAGGAATTCCCGCCGCGGCAGAAAGCCGCCAGCTTCAGCCTGGATCAGGTGATGGAGAAACTGACCACGCCCACCTCCAACTGATGTGAGCCAGCATGCACGTCCGGGGTCGCCGTTTCAGCGGCCCCGGGATTACGGATGAGGAGATAGTGTCATGATGCGTCTCGCCCTTGCTGCGTTGATCTCAAGCTGGCCGCTGATCGCGCTGACCGACCCGTTGCCAAGCTGGAACGATACGGAAGCGCGCGAGCGGATCACCTCTTTTGTCGACGCCGTCACGGACCCGGAAAGTCCCGACTACATCACCCCGAACGACCGGATCGCGGTGTTCGACAATGACGGGACGCTGTGGGCGGAACAGCCGGTTTACTTCCAGTTCATCTTTGCGATGGACCGGCTCTCCGAACTTGCCAAAGAGAATCCGTCGATCCTGACCTCCCCGACGCTGCAGGCTGCGGCGGACGGCGATCTCGCGGCTGTTTTGCAGGGTGGCCACGACGCCTTGATCGAGGTTGTGAACGCTTCGCATACCGGCACCAGCGTCGATGCCTTTCAATCCGCGGTGACCGACTGGCTGGAGACGGCCCGACACCCGGACACGGGCCTTCCCTACCATCAGATGACGTACCAACCCATGGTCGAGCTGTTGCGGTACCTGCGCGATGAAGGATTTCGAACCTACATCGTGTCCGGCGGAGGCATTCATTTCATGCGCGTCTTTGCAGAGGACGCCTATGGCATCCCCCCCGAGCAGGTTCTGGGCACCTACGGCAACAGCACGATGGAGACTGTGGACGGTTCTCCGACCGTGGTCAAAGCCCTGGGCATTGCCTTTATCGACGACAAGGAGGGCAAGCCGATCAATATCGAGCGCACCATCGGCAAGCGCCCGATCATGGCGGTGGGAAACTCGGATGGTGATTTCGCGATGATGGAATGGACCACAGCGGGCAATGGCCCCCGCCTCGGCGTGCTGATCCACCATACGGACGGCGAACGCGAATGGGCGTATGACCGGGACAGCCCGATTGGCAGGTTGGTCGACGGGCTCGACAAAGGCCCGGACATGGGGTGGGTCATTGTTGATATGGCGCAGGACTGGTCCCGCATCTACACTGGCGCCAAGTAAACGACGCCGGAGCCGACTAACCATATGTGGACATTGCTTGTTTCTTCCTTCGTTGTTGCCCTTTATACAACAGCGGTTGTGTTCTCTGTGCGCGCGGCGCAAACAGCCCGCACCCCGCAAGGTGCTGTCGGATGGGTGGTCTTTCTGATCTCCGCACCGTTCTTCGCGGTTCCGATGTATCTGTTTCTGGGCCATCACCGGTTTCGCGATTACCGTATCGCCCGGCAGGAAAGCGAGCGGGTGGTCGAAGGCATCAAGACCTTTGCCGATTATTCCAAACCCGACCCGTCCACGATGCAGATCAATCCGCGCCCGTTTGAGTTTCTGGCACATCTGCCGGTGTCGCGCGGCAATGGCGCCGAGCTTCTGATCGACGGACAGGCGACGTTTGACGCCATTTTTGAAGCCATCGATGGCGCACAGAGTTACATTCTGATCCAGTTCTATATCGTGCGCGATGACCGGCTGGGCCGCCAGTTGCAGGACAAGCTGATCGCCGCGTCCAGACGGGGTGTGCATGTCCGGTTCATGACCGACGCGGTTGGCAGCTACGGCTTGCCGACCCAATACCTTGAAACCATGCGGGACGCCGGGATCGATGTGGCCGACCCCCGCCAGCAGCGCGGCCCAAATTTCCGGTTTCAGCTCAATTACCGAAATCACCGGAAAACAGTGATCGTGGACGGTGAGACAGGGTTCATCGGCGGGCACAATATCGGTGTCGAATACCTGGGCGAAGACCCCCATTTCGGACATTGGCGCGACACGCATCTGAAGATGACCGGCCATATCGTCCGCCAGTTGCAGCTGATCTTTACCGAAGACTGGCACTGGGCGCATGACGAGGACCTGATCGACGATCTTGTCTGGGCCGGGAGCGTGGCCGAGCAGGATATGAATGCCCTGCTTGTGGCAACCGGCCCGGGGGATGAAACCGAAACCGGCGCAATGATGTTCTTTGCCGCCATTGCCGAGGCAAAGGAACGGCTGTGGATCGCGTCACCCTATTTCGTGCCCGATATCGACATCATGACCGCGCTTCAACACGCGGCGATGCGTGGCGTGGATGTCCGCATTCTGGTTCCTGATATCATCGATCATCGCCTGCCCTGGCTGGCCGCCTTTGCCTATTTTGACGAGGTCCGGGACTGCGGCGCGCGGGTGTTTCGATATACCGACGGGTTCATGCACCAGAAGGTGTTCGTGGTCGATGACACGCTGGCGGCGGTGGGCACCACCAATCTCGACAACCGGTCCTTCCGGCTGAACTTTGAAGCGATGGCGTTGCTGTTCGACACCGAGGCTGCAAAAGCCGTCGAGGCGATGCTGTCGGATGATTTCGAGGCGAGTTATGAACTGACCCGCGATCTGGCGCAGCAACCCGCCCATATCCGCTTTGGGGCCCCACTGGCGCGCCTGTTCGCGCCCATCCTCTAAGAAAAGAACCTGTCCTGAAACACCCGCGTCATCAGGGCGACCATGTACGCTGTGGACAGGCCAAACGCCAGCAATCCCGTGACGGCCGCAAACGCACCAAATATGCGCAACGCCTCGCCCAATACGATATCGCCGTATCCGAGGGTCGTGAAAGACACCAGCGAGAAGTAGATCGCCGTGTTCCAGTCCGGAAGCACTTCGAGCAATACCCAGACGATC
The DNA here is from genome assembly GCF_056536245.1 of Ruegeria sp. AJ12. Lineage (NCBI taxonomy): Bacteria > Pseudomonadati > Pseudomonadota > Alphaproteobacteria > Rhodobacterales > Roseobacteraceae > Ruegeria > Ruegeria sp. AJ12. The sequence goes on along the minus strand of NZ_JBQFJJ010000001.1, from coordinate 1,970,294 downwards.
GCCCATATCCAGACCTGAATGGTGTGTGTCGCAACGATGAACGCCAGCGCTATGGCAATCGGACCAGCGGTCCCAATGAATACACCGCGCCTCTCCATCCTGTCGCCAAGTTTCAGCAGAACCACCGTGCACCAGGTCAGTAAAAAGATCTCGATCAGAAAGCAGAGACCCAGAAAGGTACTGCCCCAAAAGATCTGGTGCGACAACGTCATGTTTTTACATCCTGATTTGCGGCGCAAATATCTTGTTGCAGAATGACCGCTGAGACCATTGGGCACAAGCCCAACCCGCCCGGCACGAAACTGCGGCGTTTGGTTCTGCCTGCGCATCTACACTGGACAGTCAGGCAAACAGTTGCACATCCTGCGCTATGGTATTGAAGTTCGATCATGTTCAGAAATCCTACCCCGGCGGACGGCCCGTGTTGCGGGATGTCTCATTGGATCTGGATCAGGGCCAGACATTGGCCCTGACCGGGGAAAGCGGCAGCGGCAAAAGCACGGTGCTGAACCTTGCGGCCGCTTTGGACGGGTTTGATGGCGGTGAGATCACCTTGGACGGCAGCCTTTTGTCGACGCTGGATGATGCGGGGCGTGCGGCCCTCAGACGCAAGAGTGTTTCCCTTGTGTTTCAGCAGTTTAACCTGATCCCCTCGCTCACCGTCGATCAGAACCTGTCCATGCATGCCAGATTGGCGGGGTGCTTCGATGCAGGCTGGTGCAAGGAACTGGCTGATCGATTGGGTCTGACCGATTTGCTGAACAGATACCCGGAAAACCTGTCCGGCGGACAACAGCAACGTGTCGCAATCGGTCGTGCCATGGCCGCCCGTCCCAACTTGTTGCTGGCGGACGAACCCACCGGCAATCTGGACGAAACCGCCAGCGCCAATGTGCTGGACCTGATGCTTTCCCTAGTGGCCGATACCGGGGCGGCATTGCTGCTGGTGACCCATTCGCAGGACATCGCCGCGCGGCTGCAGCGGCGGGTTCATCTGGCGGGCGGTCATCTGCAATGACCGCAGCGGTCGTACAAGCGCTGCTGTCCCATTGGCGGGCGCATCTGTTGCAACTGGCGACCCTGCTGATCGGTATCGCGCTGGCAACCGGGCTTTGGTCTGCGGTTCAGGCCATCAATGCCGAGGCCCGCGCGAGCTATGCGCGCGCCAACGCCCAGCTTGCGCTGGGTCAGTTCGACGAGTTGCGCGATCCATCGGGGCCAATTCCGGTGTCCCGCTATGTCGAGCTTCGGCGGGCCGGATGGCAGGTGGCGGCGGTGCTCGAAGGGCCCTACCGCGTCGGAGGTCGGACGCTGCGCCTAATGGGCGTGGACATGGTGGCCTATCCCGCCCTGCCGGCAGTGACCGAAGCTGAACAAAGCACAACTCCGCCCGAGCCCGTGGACATGCTGACTGCACCGGGTCGTCTTCTCATCACGCCGGAACTGGAACCGCTGCTGCGCGGACAGGATGATTTGCCACCGTTCTTGGTGAGCTCATCCCTGCCGCCGGATGTCATCCTGACGGATATCGGTGTTGCAGAGGTGTTGCTGGGCCAGCCCGGAGCGATCTCGCGCCTCGTTGTGCTGCCGGATCAGCCGCGCGCCCTGCCCCCTCTGTCGGACATCGCGCCGGAACTGGACCGCATCAGCCCGACTTCGCAAATCGACACCGCCCAGTTGACCGACAGTTTCCATCTTAATCTGACGGCCTTTGGCCTACTGTCCTTTGCGGTTGGATTGTTCATTGTCCATGGCACCGTCGGACTGGCCTTTGCACAGCGGCGCGCCATGATCCGAACCTTGCGTGCGCTCGGCGTGTCGATGCGGCGTCTGGTGTGGATGATCCTGGCGGAACTGACGCTGTTCGCGATCATCGGAGGGACACTGGGGCTTGTGTTGGGCTTTTTTCTGGCGGGCGCATTGCTGCCGGATGTGGCGGCCACGCTGCGCGGGCTGTACGGGGCCCCGGTCACCGGACAAATGTCGCTGCAACCGGAATGGGCGGTGGCCGGGATTGCCATGGCACTGGCGGGAACCTTTCTGGCCAGTGGTCACGCGCTGTGGCGCCTGTCGCGGATGCCCCTTCTGGCCGGCCCGGGCCTGCAGGCGTGGCGGGGCGCCGGTTTCGGGCGCGGATGGGCCGCCATCGCAGGTGTCGCGCTGATCGGAGGCGGAGCAGTTGTGTATTTCGGTGTTGGCGGTCTGGTCGCCGGGTTTGCTCTGGTCGCCGGGCTGCTGACCGGGGCGGCCCTGTTGCTGCCCCCGCTCCTGTCCCTTGCACTGTCCGCGTTTGCCCGCACTGCAAAGGGGCCGGTCGCACAATGGGTCTGGGCCGATATGCGCGCGCAGCTGCCCGGCCTGTCGCTGGCTCTGATGGCGCTGCTGCTGGCTCTCGCCGCCAATATCGGCGTCGGGACGATGGTGTCGAGCTTTCGGCTGACCTTCGTTGGCTGGCTGGATCAGCGCCTGACCTCCGAGCTTTATGTGACCGCAGCAGATACCGAGCAAGGTCGTGAGATTTCCGATTGGCTGGCCCCGCAAGTCGACGCAATTCTACCGATCCGCAGCGTCGAACTGGCGCATGAAACGGGCCCCCTGTTTCTGTATGGCGTGGTCGACGACCCGGTCTACCGCGAATACTGGCCCCTGATCGCCTCGACACCCGATGTCTGGGACACTGTGATGTCTGGCGACACCGTGCTGATCAACGAACAACTCGCCCGGCGATCCGACCTTTGGCCCGGAGAGACCCTGACTTTCGAGTCCGGCCAGTCCCTGACCATCGCCGGTGTTTACTCGGACTATGGCAATCCCACCGGACAAGCCATCGTGTCCATGGTGCAACTGGACCGGATTGCGCCGGGCACCGAAACCCGTCGTTTTGGCATTCGCATGGACCCGGATCGCGCAACCGAGATGGCACAATCGCTGCGCGACAGGTTCGATCTGCCCCGGCTGGGCGTCGTCCAGCAGGCGGCCATGAAAGCGCAGTCGCTGGCGATATTCGAAAAGACGTTCGTGGTCACATCGGCCCTGAACGTGCTGACCCTTGGGGTGGCCGGATTCGCCATTCTCACCAGCCTGCTGACATTGTGGACCCAGCGCCTGCCGCAAATCGCGCCGGTCTGGGCCCTGGGTCTGAACAGAAGTCAACTGGCGCGGCTGGAGTTGCTGCGCAGCGTTGTTCTGGCGGCCCTGACCGCCTGTCTGGCCCTGCCGGTGGGGCTGGTTCTGGCATGGGTTCTTCTGGCCGTCATCAATGTGCAGGCCTTCGGCTGGCGTCTGCCCATGTATGTGTTTCCGGGCGAGTGGCTGTCCCTGCTGGCGCTGACAATGCTGGCCGCCTTTGCTGCTGCGGCCCTGCCCGCGTTGCGGTTGCTGCGCCTGCCGCCCGCCGATCTGCTGAGGGTGTTTGCAAGTGAACGTTAAGGTCCTGTTTTTCCTCGTGACGCTCCTCTTGCCCATCATCGGATGGGCGCAAGGTTACGCCGGTCTTGGCCGCACTGCCGAAGGGTTCGACATTCCCGCGCGTGGCTATCAGTTCAGCTTTCCCAAAGATCACGGGCCGCATCCCACCTACCGGATTGAGTGGTGGTACCTGACGGCAAACCTGACGGGCGAAGACGGTCGCGATTACGGGATACAATGGACCCTGTTCCGCTCGGCGCTCAAACCCTCGGAAACGGAAAACTGGCAGAGCCCGCAGATTTGGATGGGGCATGCGGCCGTAACAACCCCCGACACCCACTATTTCGCCGAGCGTCTCTCGCGCGGTGGAATTGGTCAAGCAGGCGTCACGGCAGACCCTTTTGAGGCCTGGATCGACGAATGGAGCATGCGCGGACCTGACTTTGACCGCCTGACCCTGACGGCCAATGGTGACGTTTTTGGATATGATCTGTCTCTGAATGCTCAGGGTCCGTTGGTTTTTCACGGCGATGCCGGCTATTCGGTCAAGTCAGCCGACGGACAGGCCAGCTATTACTATTCGCAGCCTTTCTACGCGGTCGAAGGCGTGTTGCACCTGCCCGATGGGGATGTCGCCGTCACTGGCAACGGCTGGCTGGACCGCGAATGGTCGTCACAGCCGCTGGCCGAAGATCAAAGCGGCTGGGATTGGTTCTCGCTCAGTTTCGAAGACGGCGACAAGATGATGGCCTTTCGCTTGCGTGGCGGGCGGGGCGATTTCACCGCCGCAACCTGGATCGCTGCCGATGGCCGTACCGAGGCCATACCCAACGGATCCGTGGCCTTTAAGCCGCTGGAAACCGCACGCGTCGCCGGCCGGGATGTTCCGGTGCATTGGCGTGTGACCCTCCCGGATCGCGATCTTGATGTCGAGGTGAACGCGCTTGTCCCGGATGCCTGGATGGCGACGCGCTTCGAATACTGGGAAGGGCCGGTTTCGATTTCCGGCAGCCACACGGGGCGCGGATATCTGGAAATGACCGGCTACTGAGGAGCCCTGTCGCCTGGGTGTCACACGCTGCCCCTATCAACAGCGCCGAAGTGAAAGGACCTCTTATGACAAAACTGAAAGTGGGTGCCGCGTTGATGGTTGCTGATCTGGCATCTCATCGCGACTGGCTGATTGACGCACAACGCGATCTTGAAATCCAGGATTTCATCTTTCCGCATAACCTCGGCGACGTAGCCCAAGACCTCATTGCCGGTGCCAAGACCGTCCTGCATGGGTATTCCGGCCGTCTGGGCATCCACGGACCATTTTACAATCTGCCGCTGGATTGCCGCGATCCCGATATTCGCGATGTCGTCCAGAAGCGCCTGAACCGCGGGCTGGACATTGCGGCCGAGCTTGGCGCGACGCAAATGGTTCTGCACTCCCCCTACTCAACCTGGAACGCCCACAATCTGGATAGTGATCTGACCTCGCGCGCAGACCAGGTTTCCCGCGTGCATCAGACCCTCAGCCCGGTTGTAGCCCGCGCCGAAAATCATGGCGTTGAACTGGTGATCGAAAACATCGAAGACATCGATCCGCAGGACCGGGTGCGGCTGGCGGACAGCTTTGGATCAGCTTGCGTCCGTGTGTCGCTGGATACGGGGCACGCCCATTATGCCCATGTCGCGACCGGCGCGCCGCCGGTGGATTACTATGTCCGGGCGGCGGGAGATCGGTTGACGCATGTGCATGTTCAGGACGCGGACGGATACGCCGACCGCCACTGGCCGCCGGGTCAGGGCAGCGTCAACTGGCATGCTGTGTTCGGAGCGATTGCCCAATGCGCGCCACAGACCCGTCTGGTGCTTGAACTGCGCGACAGCCGGGAAGTCCTGTCGGGTTTCGAGCATCTGCGCGCGCTGGGGCTTGCCGAATAGCGGTCAGCGAACCACGTAGACCGAGACCGTCGAGTGTCGCACAACCCGCGCGGCATTCGGCCCCAGCAGGTAGTCTTTCAGATCCGGTTTGTGGGCCCCGATCACAATCAGATCCGAGCCTGCATTTTCGGCTGTTTTTAGGATTTCCTGATAGGCTGTGCCGGTGGCGACGACGTGCCGGATCGTTTCATTGCGGTCTGAGCCCAGCGTCGCGGTGCACAGTTGAGCCAGCTTTTCATGCGCCTCTTCCAGCGCCTTGTTATGAAAATCCGACTCGAAGAAGCCCGACACCCAGGATTCCCCGAAATCCGGCAGCACGGTGACAACATCCAGCTGCGCCCCGTCCATATCGGCCATCGCCGCAGCTTGTTTCAGGACCGGAACATCTATTTCGCCATTGCTGATGTCGATGGCACAGAGAACAGATTTTGTCATACGGTCACCTCTTGTCTGGCGGACCGGCCGCGTTGCAGGAATGCGATCAGACCCAGCAGAAGCATGGCCGGGATGTAGATCAGCTGTTTCGGAGGCTGGCTGGACGGCAGGCTGACCGAGGTCAGACGCACAGGCTCGTCCCCGTAATAGTCGAAATTGCCCAGATCATCGGCCACCGGCGATCCGAACATTGGCTCGTCCAGCTTCACAAGACCATCTTCCTCGACGAGAAGCAGCCCCATCGCGTCGACCCGCGCGGCACCGCCCTCTTCGGTGCCAACAGGAACGACGACCGTCGTATCCACCATCTCCAGCGTGTCGAAGTCCGGGCCGCTGATCACCATGCGCACCTCGGTGCCCGGCGGCGTCTGTCCGATCGTCTCGACAAAGGCCGACGGTTCGACCGAAGCATAGGGCGGTGCAAACCGGTCCATGAAATAGTCCGGTCGGAACAGCGCAAACGCGACAAAGATCAGCGCAATGCTTTCATAGATGCGGCTGTGGGTTACAAAATACCCCATTGTGCCCGCCGTGAAGACAAGGATCGCAATCGTCGCGAATATGGCGACTATGATGCCTTCGACCCATGTCACATCAATCAGCAGAAGATCGGTGTTGAAGATGAAGACAAATGGCAGCGCGACGGTCCGCAGCGAGTAGAAGAACGCCGTGAACCCGGTCTTGATCGCATCCCCGCCCGACACGGCAGCAGCGGCGAAACTGGCCAGCCCAACTGGCGGCGTGACATCGGCCATGATGCCAAAGTAGAAGACGAACAGGTGCACCGCGATCAGCGGCACGATCAGCCCGCTCTGGGCACCGAGTTCAACGACCACACCCGCCATCAGCGAGCTGACCACGATGTAGTTCGCCGTGGTTGGCAGGCCCATGCCCAGGATCAGGCTGAGGATTCCCACCATCACTAGCATCAGGATCAGGTTGCCACCCGACAGGAACTCGACCAGATCGGCCATCACCTGCCCCACTCCGGTCAGGGTCACGGTCCCAACGATGACACCCGCCGTGGCCGTAGCCAGAGCGATCCCGATCATGTTGCGCGCCCCATCGATCAGGCCCTGCCAGAGGTCGGCAACACCGTCGATAAAGGTATCGTACATGTTGCTCTGTCCCCGGAACATCGCCTTCAGAGGCTTTTGGGTCAGCAGGATCACAAACAACAACGCCGTCGCCCAGAAGGCCGAAAGGCCCGGCGATTTCTGTTCGATCATCAGGAAATAGACCAGCACAACAATCGGCAGCAGGTAGTGCAGACCGGCTTTGTAGATTTCCGAGATGACCGGCAGGGTGACTTCTTTTGCGTTCGGATCATCCGGCGCAAGGTCCGGCACCTGAGCGGCCAGATACAGCAGACCGATATAGATGGCACAGACCACGAGGCTCAGGACCAATCCGGCGGCCGAAGGCACCCAGGTGGTCACGGCATCGACCGGGAATTGCGACCCATAACACAGGCCCGCGAAGATGAGGAAGAACGACAGCATTCCGACAACCGTGCGCGCCAGATGCACATCGCGGTCACCCAGCGTGGGCATGTTTCGCTTCACCGCCTCAAGGTGCACGATGTAGACCAGCGCGATGTAGGAAATCGCGGCCGGCAGGAAGGCATGCGTAATCACCTCGACATACGAGATGCCGACATATTCGACCATCAGGAAGGCCGCAGCCCCCATTACCGGCGGCATGATCTGGCCGTTCACAGATGAGGCGACCTCAACCGAACCCGCCTGTTCACTGGAAAAGCCCACCCGCTTCATCAAGGGGATGGTGAAAGTGCCCGTTGTCACAACGTTGGCGATGGACGATCCCGAGATCAGGCCGGTTGCAGCCGATCCCACAACCGCCGCCTTGGCGGGGCCGCCGCGCAGGTGACCCAGCGCACCAAACGCCATCTTGATAAAGTAGTTCCCGGCCCCGGCCTTATCGAGCAAAGCGCCGAACAACACGAACAGGAACACAAATTTGGTGGAAACCCCCAAGGCGATGCCGAACACCCCTTCGGACGTGATCCACATATGGCTCATCGCCTTCTTCAGGCTCGCGCCTTTCCAGCGGATGACCTCGGGCACCCAATCGGATGAGCCAAAAAACACATAAACCAGAAAGATTGTTGCAATGATCGCCATCGCCGGGCCAAGCGCGCGACGCGCGGCCTCGAACAGCAACAGCAAACCACCCAGTGCGACCCATTTGTCGGTGTCGTCCGCAAGACCGCCCGCGTTCACGATCTTGTCGTAAAAGAAATAACCGTAAAGGGCGACAAAGGCGCCAAGAATCCCCATGATCCAGTCCTGGATCGGGATATAGTTGCGGGGACTCGATTTCAGCGCGGGATAAGCCGCAAATGCAAGGAACAGGGCAAAGGCAAGATGGAACTGGCGGGCGTTGTTCACTACGCTCCCGGGCAACAGATAGTTCGACAATGGCGACGCCAGGACCACCTGAAAGATCGACCAGATGGCGGCGACGATTGCGAGGAACAAACCGACATTTCCGGCCGGGTCTCGGGCTCCTGCATCGGAGGAGGCAACAAGTTCCTGAAGTTCTTCTTCGGATAATGGACGATTGCCCTGTTGATCAGCGCTCATCATTAGTCTCCCCGTCCTGCGGCCGGTTTCCGGCGCGGTTTTTGTCCGGTGTTTTACCGGTTGAAAACGAGGCGCCGCACAGCGCCTCGTTTCAGTCTCTTAGGCGGATTACTGAACCCAGCCTTTTTCCTTGTAGTACTTCTCGGCACCCGGATGCAGCGGAGCCGACAGGCCGTCCGCGATCATTTCCTCGGGCTTAAGGTTTGCGAAGGCAGGATGCAGCTTTTTGAAGTCGTCGAAGTTCTCGAAGACCGAGCTGACAACCGCATACACCGCATCATCCGACACATCCGCCGAGGTCACGAAGGTCGCACCAACACCAAAGGTCTGGGTGTCGCCATCCGAACCACGGTACATGCCGCCGGGGATGGTGGCGGTCCGATAGAACGAGTTGTCGTCAACCAGCTTGCTGACCGCGTCGCCGCTGACATTCACCAGCACCGAGTCACAGGCCGTTGTGGCTTCCTGGATCGATCCCGACGGGTGACCAACGGTATAGACCATCGCATCGATCTGGTTGTCGCACAGAGCCGCGGATTGCTCGGCCGCCTTCAACTCGGTCGCCAGTTCGAAATCGTCGGTGGTCCAGCCCATTTCGCCCAGCAGAACTTCCATGGTACCGCGCTGACCGGACCCGGGGTTGCCGATGTTGACGCGCTTACCCTTCAGATCTTCGAAGTTGGTAATGCCGGAATCGGCACGGGCCACAACCGTGAACGGCTCGGGGTGGACCGAGAAAACCGCGCGCAGGTTTTCAAACGGTCCGGCCTCTTCGAATTTCGAGCTGCCGTTGTAGGCATGGTACTGCCAGTCGGACTGCGCCACACCGAACTCCAGCTCGCCTTCGCGAATGGTGTTGATGTTGTAGACCGAACCGCCGGTCGATTCGACCGAGCAGCGCACGCCATGTTCCTTGCGGCCCTTGTTCACCAGACGGCAAATTGCACCGCCGGTGGGATAGTACACGCCCGTCACGCCACCGGTGCCGATGGTGATGAACTCTTCGGCATAAGCCGCCGGAGCCATCATGGCCGCCGTTACAAACGCGCCGAGGCTAAGCTTGCTGCTGTTTTTCATATTAGTGAACTCCCAGTTCTTTTTATGGATGGGAGAGCCTTGCGCAGCCCCATCCGGGGCCCTGCCGATACGGCAATTGCACCCGTCAAACAACAGGCGCAAGCATCTGAATTTCCAAAATCTCCCAACACCTTTGACGTTTCATTCCGACACGACACTTGTCAACCCCCGTGCCGGACGAGCCGCGCCAAAGCCGCAAATCTGAGGATGTTTCCAAAAGTTTCCCCGTCAGAGATCGGGAAATCCGCCCCAGCCAAAATCTAGGAGTTTGGAAAAACTGCGCCAAGCAAGGAACCGGTCCGGGGCGATCCAAACGGCGGCGGCACGAAACGGAAAACACGCGGCGGGTCGCAGGTCCGACCACGAGTCCCGTGCTCCATCCAAGGCACAGCCATGTGATCAGGCCGGTTGAACGCCTTTGGCAGACCCGCGTTTGTCTACTTCTTCCGGGTGGGGATTTCGATGATACCGAACAGGAAGGCCGCGAACGCCGACTGGATGGAAATCGCCATCAAACTGAACCCCGCAGCAGTCAGTTTTGTGGTGATGGGGTTCGTTATGTCACCGAACCCCAGCCGTGCCCATTGCCAGAAAGCGATCCCAAACAGCAAAAGACCGAAGAGAAGCAGCCAGAACGCAAACAGAGCGATGTTATCCGTCGTCGCCCAGTTTCTCAGAACCTTGCTGGGCTCCCCAACCGGCAGCAGCCCGCTCGTCGTCCCGATCATCCGCGCCAGCGCGCCAAAGGTCAGCAGCTGAGTCCCGACAATGGTGATCAGGCAGGCCGCAAGGAACGTATTGGTGCCCAGCTCCACAGACCCGCCGATATTCACGGAGCCGAACATCAGGATCAGGGCGGTCAGACCGCCCAGCAGCGTCAGGAACAGCCCCGGATACATGAACAGCCATCTGGGACTGTGCATCAACAGGAACTTGAGGTGCCGCCAGCCGTCTCTCCAGGTTCTCAGGTGAGGCGCACGACTTCTGCCGTCTGGCTTCAGCGTGGTCGGAACTTCGGCAATTTTCAAACGACTCATGGCCGAGCGAACGACCATTTCCGAGGCAAATTCCATGCCGGACGTGTGCAACTGAAGGTCCTGAATGGCCTGACGTCGAAATCCGCGAAGACCGCAGTGAAAATCACCAATGCCGATGTTGAACAACAACCGGCCGATGAAACTCAGAACCGGATTGCCGAGATACTTGTGCAGGAAGGGCATTGCACCTTCGGAAATGCCGCCACGAAACCTGTTGCCCATGACCAGATCGTTTCCGGCCCGCAACTCCTGCACGAACATTTCGAGCCTGGAAAAGTCGTAGCTGTCATCCGCGTCCCCCATGATGATAAAGGTGCCCAGGGCTGCGTCGATCCCACCTGACAGCGCCGCCCCGTACCCCTTTTGCGGGACGCTCACGACCCGCGCACCCAGGGCTTCGGCCATTTCAATCGATCCGTCAGTGCTGCCGTTGTCGGCAATTAACACTTCACCTTTGATTTGCGCACGTTCAAAAAATTCCTGCGCTTTCTTGATACAAATCTCGATTGTTTCCGCCTCGTTCAGACAAGGCATCAAAATCGTAAGTTCAAGCGCGTCGGTCTGGCCGACGGGCTTGGCGGTTTCTGAATTACCCACCAATGGAACGCACCTTTCAAATCAATACACTAACCAATATTCCATTTGCGGATCAGATTCGTAAGTCAATGATATGCGACATCTGCCAATGTTTGAGCGCTTGTTGACAACAAAGTCGAAACAAACCTGGCACTAGTTCCTAAAGCCAAAAAAACATACGCTATCCAATCCACGCGCAAAGCTAGGCGCTTTTTTGCTTCAGGTACAGCCTTGTGACGTGCTTTGGACCACGAAACTTGTCAGCGCTCCGCATCAAACAGTTTTCTAACCACACGAAATCCGTGGCTATCATTGCGCCACGTCACCCGAGTCCTTTCCCGGGCTGCGGGACGTAATCTATCCATTCCGGTGGCATAGCTCCCTCCCTTCAACACCCGTCGGCAAATTGCATCATCTCTGGTTTGATTTAAGTACTCACTACCGCTGGCCAACCGAAGGTGCCTATCTGTCCAGCATGACCGCGTCAGTTCTCGAACATTTCCCGACATATGCCTCAGACCCCAGCCATTCGCAGCATCCAATTCCGAAACCGGAACCGACAAACCCAGATCCGTCAGATCTGGCCGTGCCACCCCCAGCGTGGTTTCTGTCGCGTCCCCAGAAAAATTTGCTTGCTCAGACGTCACTTCCTCGCCCTGCGCATATCTGGTCTGGGTCCCCGCTTTCGCGGAATATTCCCACTCTGCCTCGGTTGGCAGGCGATAAACGTCCTCGCCGACTATAGAATTCAGCCAGTGCAGGTATTCCTGCACGTCCTCAAAAGATACGTGGATAACGGGGTGCTCGGGCCCCAAAAGCGTATATCCACCCAGCCGAAGGATTTTGTGGTCTGGACTATGCGAACACCCTCCGGCATCCACGCATTGCATCCACTCGGCATACGTGACTTCGTTGCGCCCCATTGCGAAGGGAACATCCATTTCAACCTTGTGACGCGGATGTTCATGCGGGATGATGTGAACATCATCAGGCGCACGCCGTGTCATGGTCGCGTTTTCACCATAAAAATCAAATGGGTCCCGAGACTCTTCTGCCGTTGCACCCATCATGAATGAGCCAAGCGGCATGACGATCATTTCTGGGCATTGTTGACATTCCTGAAATACATCGAAGGTTAATACCCGACGTCCGTCAGAAATGTCATAAGATACGCTTTCTTCAGCTGCAGCTGTATCTCCAGGAGTCGACACGACACCTACGGCGACGACAATCATGGCAATCCCAGACGACAGGCCGGACCACCGATTTGAAACGATTAAGTCCAAATTCATCCTGTTCTTGCCCTTTGATGAAAGTACTTACTTAAGAAAACGGACATGCTTTGAATATGTGGTGCCCAAGGAGAGACTCGAACTCTCACGCCCGTGAAGGCGGGGGATTTTGAATCCCCTGCGTCTACCATTCCGCCACTTGGGCCACGGTCTTTGGATTAGCGCCCAACTTCGGGAAGGTCCAGAGGCAAAAAACGACCATCCGAGTGATTGTGTCCGCCACAGCGGTTGACGGTACCGCAGGTGCATGATTTGGCTTGCACGGTCTGAGATTGGGATTTGAGTGCCTTATGTTACGATCGCTTTACGACTGGACCATTCGCCTGGCGGAACATCCACATGCCTTGTGGGCCCTGGCCATCGTCGCCTTTGTCGAAAGTTCGTTTTTTCCTATCCCGCCAGATGTGCTGATGATCCCGATGATTCTGGCCCGCCCCTCGCGGGCATGGCTGATCGCAACCGTAGCCCTGGTCGCTTCGGTGCTGGGCGGGTTGTTGGGGTATGCGATTGGGGCGTTCGCCTATGAGAGCATCGGGCAACCCATTCTGGAATCCATGGGCAAGGGCCAAGCCATGGAAGAGTTCAATACCCGCTTTAACGATTTTGGCTTCTGGGCCGTGCTGACCGCAGGTGTCACGCCCTTCCCATACAAGGTCATCACCATTATGTCGGGCTGGACGGGCATGCCACTGGCGACCTTTGTCGCGACGTCCATACTGGCGCGGGCGCTGCGGTTTTTTCTGGTCGCCGGGTTGCTGTGGGGATTTGGAGAGCCGATCCGGGGGTTCATCGAAAAACGTCTGGGCCTTATGTTCACCCTGTTCATCATCTTGCTGTTCGGCGGGTTCCTGGCGGTGCGGTATCTATGACCAAGAGAACGACATACATCATCCTTGCCGCAGGCGGCTCTGCGGCGCTGTTGCTGGCCGCATGGGGATTCCAGTATCTGGGAGGCATGGCCCCCTGCAAGATGTGCGTCTGGCAGCGATACCCGCATGGCATAGCGTTTGCGATTGGTGCGGTTGCGCTGGCCCTGCCGGGTATTCGGCTGACGCCGGTGCTGGGCGCCTTGGCGGCCTTGAGCACGTCGGGCATCGGTCTTTACCACGCGGGTGTCGAACGCGGCTGGTGGGAAGGCCCGTCCAGCTGTTCCGCGGGCGATATTGGCGGTTTGTCGGCCGAAGAGCTGATGAACCAGATCATGGCGGCCCCGCTGGTGCGGTGCGATGAAATCCCGTGGGAATTCCTGGGACTGTCGATGGCGGGGTGGAATGCGGTGATCTCTGCCGGGCTCGTCCTGCTTTGGATCGCGGCCTGGCGTGCGCGCTGAGCAGGTTCAGGCGTCCAGTTCCGCATCCCAGTAGAGAAAATCGATCCAGCTTTCATGCAGGTGATTTGGCGGGAACTTGCGGCCAATGTTGCGCAAAGCTTCGGCATCCGGCTGCCGGGGCGGCTTGCGCAGGGTCATGCGTGCCTGTCTCAGCGACTTGGACCCTTTGCGCAGATTGCACGGGCTGCAGGCCGCAACCACGTTCTGCCAGCTTGTAACGCCCCCCGCCGCGCGCGGCACGACGTGGTCAAAGGTCAGCTCTCCGCGGCTGCCGCAGTACTGGCACTGGAATTCGTCCCGCAGAAATAAATTAAAGCGCGTGAAGGCCACGCGCTTTCTGGGTTTTACATAGTCTTTCAGGACAACAACCGAAGGTATTCGAATCTCGGTACTGGGGCTTCGGACAACCTCGTCATATTCAGCGACGATATCGACCCGGTCGAGCCAAGCGGCCTTGATCGCCTCCTGCCATGGCCACAGCGACAGCGGATAATAGGACAAGGGGCGATAGTCGGCGTTCAAAACCAATGCCGGATGGTGCCTGAGCGCACCTGGCTCCCTGACAAATTCGGTCCTGAAATCTCCGTCCATACCTGAATAGCTCCTCGCTCTCAGCTGCCCGTTTGTGACACCGGAGCGGAGAGCACCCACCCCAGCCTTATGATGACTATATATCGTGGTAAATCTCTGACAAGCCCTGAGTTTCCACTATATGTCGCTGATTGGGTAAGCCGAATCCGTAACAGGCACATGACAGTTATCCACAGGTTGCATCCCCTGTGTCGCCCGCGCTATGGCGGGCGTATGTCGTGGTTCATTCGCTTCAACAAACCGTTTGATGTCCTGCCGCAATTCACCGACCGGTCACATACCGAGTCGCCGCGCAGCACATTGTCGGATTTCATCGACCTGCCCGGCGTGTACCCGGCGGGACGGCTGGATCGTGACAGCGAAGGGTTGATGCTGTTGACCGATAACGGGCGTTTGCAGGCGCAGATTTCGGATCCCAAGCACAAGATGGCCAAGACCTATTGGATTCAGGTCGAAGGCGAGCCGGACGAGATCGCGCTCAAGACCCTGCGCTCGGGTGTTGACCTCAAGGACGGTCTGACCCGCCCGGCCAAAGTGCGCCAAATTGATGAGCCGCCTGCCCTTTGGCCCCGCACCCCGCCGATCCGCGCGCGCAAGACAGTCCCGGACAGCTGGATTGAGTTGACACTGCGCGAAGGCCGGAACCGGCAGGTACGCCGGATGACAGCCGCGGTGGGCCTGCCCACCCTGCGCCTGATCCGCTGCCGGATCGGAGACTGGACGCTGGATGACCTTGCCCCCGGACAGTGGGAGGGTTTGCCACTGCCGATGCTGAGTGCGGCAACGCATCGCAAACGGGACCGACGCACCCGCCGGTGACAGGATGCACCGCTGTCTGCTAAACTGACCCTATGAAACTGACGCCTGACATTCCGACCCCACAGGCCATTCTGGAAGCGGCGCTGTACGTTGACGATCTGGACGCGGCTGAGCAGTTTTACGGCGAAATTCTTGGGCTTGAACAAATCCAGAGGATCACCGACCGGCACGTTTTCTATCGCGTCGGCGGGTCGGTTCTGTTGCTGTTCAACCCGGACCAGACCGAACAGCCCCCCGGTAATCCCGACCTGCCGGTACCACCGCATGGCGCACGCGGCGCGGGACATGTCTGTCTGGTTCTGACCCGCGAAGAAATCGCGGCGATGCGCAAACACCTGCTGGACTGGAACGTTCCCGTGGATGCCGAATTTGACTGGCCGGGCGGAGCGCGATCCCTATACGTGCGCGATCCGGCCGGAAACTCCGTCGAATTTGCCGAAGGCTGGCTGTGGGACTAACCCGTCCGGTCAGTTCAGGGGTTGTTTTTCCCCACCCACAACGCGGTGTATTTCGCTGGAGACGATGCCGACCTGCGCGAGAACGGCCCGGAACTCCGCCATATGAGCGGTCGCGAAATGCGCCTCGAGCGCGGCCTGATCCCGCCATTCTTCATAGACCCGAAATCGCGCCTCGTGTCCCAGGACCTGGCTGAACTCGTAGACAAAGCAACCGTCCTCTTTGACCGTCTCCGCCACCATGGTCCGCGCAGCCTCCTGCGCCTTGTCCACACCATCTGCGGAAACTTCCACAACACCTGTCACGATCAGCATCCATTCACTCCCTTAAACGGTACCTTTTCGAGATTCTGTTCATCGGAGTGCCGTCCCGGAGCGGTACACCATGAGCGACCGAGAAATCCCGAAACCCCATCTTTTCATAATAACTCAGCCCAAGACTATTATCCGCCCGAATCGTCGCGTTGATCGCCGCAAGCCGCAATGCACCTGCAACCTTGACCGTTTCCTCAAACAGCGCGCGTCCTGCGCCCCTGAGAACTGGTGCGCGGCGGGTAAAGGTTGCAATGTCCGCGCAGTCCTCTGGCAGGTCTTCGTTCACGCCAAGCCATTGAAAACCGGCCACTTCGCCCTGATCGTCCAGAGCGACGTGGCAGCAGATTTTGTCTGCGCCGTCCAGATAGCTTTGCGCAAACAGCGGCTCGGAAAACGGAATCTCGAACGCGGTCGTGCCTCCGGCAGCAATGATCTGATTGAGGATGCGGCAGGCCGCCGGCACATCCTCGCGCATCATCGGCCGCACCGTGATCATGGCTACAGGCTCAGCTTGTCGCGCATGAAGGCCAGCGCAACGCTCAGGCCATCCGGCGCAATGCCATGACCGGTCCCCTTCATCACATGGGCATAGACCTCCTTGAACCCTGCCGCCTGCAAGGCTTCCGCAGCCTCGGGAAGCGATTGCGGAGGCACCACATCATCGGCATCACCATGCACCAGCAGGACCGGCATCCTGCTGACCACTTCGTCCGGGAGCAGATCAGGTTCCAACAGGCGACCGGAAAATGCGACGATCCCTGCCACCGGGTCGTCACGGCGCGGGGCGACCTGCAGGCTCATCATCGTGCCCTGCGAAAAGCCAAACAACACCACCTGTTCGGGCAGCACGTCCTCGTCGACCATCAGCGCATCGAGAAAAGCATTAAAGTCCTGAACGGCCATCTCCATGCCGCGCCGGGCTGCCTCTTCGGATGAGCCATCAATCCAAGGGATCGGAAACCACTGAAACCCGTTGGGCATTCCGGGAATCTGCTCGGGCGCGTCGGGGGCGACGAACAACGTGTCGGGCAAATGCTCACCCAGCGGATCGGCTAACCCCAACAGGTCGGCCCCGTTGGCGCCATAGCCGTGCACGAACACCACAACAGAGCGTGTGTCGCCCGAAACCGGCTCTTTCCGGAGCGCATTCAAAACCCGTGTCATCTGATCCCTTCTCTTTGTTTGGCCACCCGGTAATAGGCCCACAACACCCGTGCCGCAACCGACCGCCAGGGCGACCAGTCCTCGGCCATCTGCCGCAACGCCTTGTCCGTCGGACGTTCGGGCAACTCGTAGAGAATCCGCGCCGCTTCCTGCAGCGCCAGATCGCCGGGTGCGATCACATCCGCCCGTCCCAGCGAGAACATCGCATAGATCTCTGCGGTCCAGACACCGATGCCGGGAACTTCGGTCAAAACAGCGACGACATCCTGGTCAGGTGCATCGCGCAAGGACTTGTAATCGATGCGGGCTTCGGCCAGCGCGCGGGCATAGCGGATTTTCTGACGGCTCAGGCCGACAGCACGAAGGTCATCGTCCGTGGCCCACATGATCTTGCGGGGGCCGGTCAGCCTTGCATCTTTCAGGCGTTGCCAGATCGCGTTGGCCGACGCCACGCTGACCTGCTGACTGACAATGGCGCTCAGCAGTTGGGCAAACCCGTCCGGACGGCGGCGCAGGGGCAACGGACCGGTCTGTGTCATCGCATAGGCCATACGCGGGCACGCTTCGGACAGCCATTCCGCTCCTTCGGCCACGCAGTCTGGCGTTTCGATGATGCGTCCGACGGTCATGGGCTCTCCCGATTGTGATACACGCCGCACGTTAGGCGGCTTTGTCGCATATGCAAGCCGCTTGTGTGCCAGCGTTTTCGCCGATACGGATGTGCCCATGACGATGACCACCGCCACCCCGGACGACTCGCAGGCCAAGCGCAACGTGGCCGTTCTGGTCGCCGCGCAGTCCATTCTCGGGGCGCAGATGCCGATGATCTTCATCGTCGGTGGTTTGGCCGGGCAATCCTTGGCCAGCAATCCGTGTCTGGCGACGCTGCCCATATCGCTGATCGTACTGGGCTCGATGCTGGCAGCCACGCCCATCTCGGGCATCATGCAGCGATGGGGTCGCCGCGCCGGTTTTCTGGTCGGGGCAACGGCGGGTGCGCTCGGAGGTTTGATCGGCGCGTACGGATTGTATCTCGGGTCTTTCTCCGTCTTCCTCGTAGGCAGCCTGCTGACCGGCATCTACATGAGCGCACATGGCTTTTACCGCTTTGCGGCGGCTGATACCGCCTCGGACAGCTTTCGGCCCAAGGCAATCTCGTATGTCATGGCTGGTGGGCTGGCCGCCGCCATCATCGGGCCTCAGATCGTCAAACTGACATCACAGGCCTATGTGATCCCGTTCCTGGGCACGTATATCGCGGTAATCGCCGTAAACGTGATCGGGTCGGGGCTGTTTTTCTTTCTCGACATTCCGACCCCACCGAAACCGGCCGCCGACACGCCCAGAGGACGGTCGCGGTTGGAACTGCTGAAAACCCCGCGCATTGCGGTGGCCATCATCTGCGCAATGGTGTCATACGCCCTGATGAACCTTGTGATGACGTCAACGCCTCTGGCCGTTGTTGGCTGTGGTTTCAGTGAAAACGATGCTGCCGATATCGTCACCAGCCACGTCTTGGCCATGTATGTGCCCAGCTTCTTCACCGGCCACCTGATTGCACGGTTCGGGGTGGAAAAAATCGTCGCCCTTGGCTTGGCCATCCTGGCCGGAGCCGGTGTTGTAGCCCTGCAGGGGGTAGAGCTTGAGAACTTCTACATCGCGCTGATCCTGCTGGGCGTCGGCTGGAACTTTGGCTTCATCGGCGCAACCAGCATGCTTGCAGCCTCGCATGAGGTGCATGAACGCGGGCGGATGCAGGGGCTGAATGACCTGTTGGTGTTCGGGGGTGTCACCCTTGCCTCGCTGGCATCCGGAGGGTTGATGAACTGTTCCGGTGGGTCACCGGTCGAGGGTTGGACGGCGGTGAATCTAGCAATGATCCCATTGCTGACACTGGCAGGTGGTGCCCTGTTGTGGCTGATTTTGCGGCCTGCTGATCCGGAAACAGCCTGAGCCACGTCACCAGCGCCCGGTTGCCGAGACCCACATCAGCGATAACCGTCGCCGTACCTCGCTTTGCGCCAACGCGCCCGCTGCCACCCGCTCGGGCCGGTCCACAACCTGCCTCAGCATCCATTCCGCCTGCCATCCGGCATACAGAGCCGGATGGGCCTGGGCCGAGACGGCGTCCCGGTGCGACTTTGCCCGGCTCAGACGGTCCAGCGCTGCTTGCGCCAGGCGCCGCACACCTTCGGGTGTGCCGTCCAGCAGGGGAATACGCCCGCGAGATTCGAGATCGGGAATAGCGCGAAACCAGTTGGCTACACCGACACCGTACCCGAAATCCCGCACGACCTCTTCATCCGCTGGCCCCAGAGCCTGTGCCAAAACAACAAACAGCGTACCGGAACTGCGATCGATATAGGCATCGAAATGATCCTGATCCTCAAACGGATCCCGGTAGATATCCCAGCGTCTTACGGCGACATATTCATCCAGCACCTCGGCCAGATGCGGCGACAGAATGCCAGACAAGGGCGTCACCACCTCATGTCGCCGGACCGTTACGCCGTGGCTTATTTCCTGCAACGCATCGCGCCACCATTGCAGGCGCATTTCGGCGATCATCGCTTCCTGCGTGACCCAGGGCGCGCGCGCCACCTCGACATTCAGAGCATAGATCGGAAACAGGATCGCGCGCGCCGCGACCGGCGCAGCCATCACCGCGAGAAATCGATCGGGATCGGCCCTGTGCACCAGCGCGGCACAGGCTTTGGTGTCGTCGTCAAACGAAACGCTCACTCCGCCGCTGCCTCTTGAGGTCCGCAATCCCGCACCAGTTTCCACTGAATTGCGTCCAGCAACGCCTCGAACGACGCATCCACTATGTTGGCACTGACACCGACGGTGGACCAGCGCCGCCCCTGCCCGTCCTCGCTGTCGATTATGACGCGCGTGACGGCTTCGGTGCCACCTTGCGTTATGCGCACCTTGAAATCGACCAGATGCATGTCGTCCAGTACGCGGGAATATTGCCCCAGATCCTTGGACAGCGCCTTGGCCAGCGCGTTCACCGGACCGCGATCGCTGCCATGCTCATCATGAGATTCACTGACGGACAGTTTTTTCTCGCCATCGACTTTGACCACAACGACCGCTTCGGACAGGCTGACCATATTGTTGTACTTGTTCTTGCGCCGTTCGACTGTGACCTTGTAGCGCTTGACCTCGAAGAACTCGGGCATCTGCCCCAGTTCGTCCCGTGCCAGCAACTCAAAACTCGCCTGCGCGGTGTCGTAGGAATAGCCTTCCGCCTCGCGCGCTTTGATCCGTTCCAGAATGCGCCCCAATGCCGGATCGCCGGCCTCGACCATCAGCCCGGCCTCGGTCAGACGTTTGCGCAGGTTCGATTGCCCGGCCTGGTTCGACATCGGAATGATGCGGGCGTTTCCAACCGTCGCCGGATCGACATGTTCGTAGGTCGACGGGTCCTTGAGGATGGCGCTGGCGTGCAAGCCGGCCTTATGCGCAAAGGCTGACGCGCCCACATAGGCCGATTGCTTGCTGGGCACCCGGTTGAGGATGTCGTCCAGCATCCGGCTGATCCGGGTCAGTTGTGTCAGGGCGTCCAGACTGACCCCGATATCGAAGGCCGAGGCATAGGGCTCTTTGAGCAAAAGTGTCGGGATCAGGGCCGTCAGGTTCGCATTGCCACAGCGTTCCCCCAGCCCGTTCAGCGTGCCCTGAATCTGGCGCGCGCCCGCGTCCACGGCGGCCAGTGAACAGGCCACCGCGTTTTCGGTGTCGTTATGGGTGTGGATGCCCAGGCGGTCTCCGGGAAAGCCCGCCGCTCTCATCTCAGAGACAATACGCCCGACCTCCGCAGGCAGCGCCCCGCCGTTTGTATCGCACAGAACAACCCAACGCGCGCCCGCATCCAACGCAGCGCGACACACCGCGACGGCGTAACCGGGGTTGTCCTTGTAGCCGTCAAAAAAGTGCTCGGCATCAAACAGGGCTTCCCGTCCCTGCGCCACGACATGCGCGATCGAGGCCCGCACGTTCTCGGTGTTTTCCTCCAGCGACAGACCCAGCGCATGTGTGACATGATAATCATGTGTCTTACCCACCAGACACACCGCCTGTGTTCCGGCGTTCATAACGGCGGCCAGAACATCGTCATTCTCGGCAGATCGACCTGCGCGCTTGGTCATGCCAAAGGCGGTCAGTTGGGCAGAGACCTGCGGCGCGGTTTCAAAGAAGGCACTGTCTGTCGGGTTTGCCCCGGGCCATCCGCCTTCGATATAGTCCACGCCCAGTTCGTCCAGTGCCTGCGTGATCTGCCCCTTTTCAGCGGTCGAGAACTGCACCCCCTGGGTCTGCTGCCCGTCGCGCAGGGTCGTGTCGTAGAGATAAAGCCGTTCCTTGGTCATCACACGTCTTCCAGCTTGGCGGCGTCGAATCCTGCACCGGGCACCAGTTCGACGGTATCCTTGCTCATGCGCACTTCGACCCCTGCCGCAATATAGGCCGCTTTCAGGCGGTCGACTTCCGAAAAATCCTTGTTCAGCATGGCCTCGGCCCGAGCATCGGCCAACCGTTTGGCAAAGGATGCCAGATCAGTCGCATCGGCCTCAGCCCATTCCCCCATATCCGGTGACAAAAGGCCCAGAACTTGGGCGCTTGCCAACAGGACCGCCGCGTCTCCGTCACCGGCCAGCCGGTGCAGGTCCGCGATGGCGCCCGCCGTGTTCATGTCATCCGCCAGCGCTTCGATGACCGAGGGCGCCGCGCTGGCGGCGGGCTCGATGCCCGCTGTCAGCGCCCGCCACTTGCGCAGCGTTGCCTCGGCCTCGCGCGCCTTTTTCTCGGTCCAGTCCATGGGCTTGCGATAGTGGGTCTGCAAAAACACGAACCGGATCACCTCACCCGGAACGCCTTGTTCCAGTAGATCGTGCACGGTGAAGAAGTTGCCCAGGGACTTGGACATCTTCTTCCCTTCGACCTGCAGCATTTCATTGTGCAGCCAGTACCGCGCGAAGTCGCCATGCGGATGGGCACATTTGCTCTGAGCGATCTCGTTCTCATGATGCGGGAACAACAGGTCGTTTCCGCCGCCGTGAATGTCAAAGCTGTCGCCCAGCAACTCGTAACTCATCGCCGAGCATTCGATATGCCAGCCCGGGCGACCCCGACCCCAAGGGCTGTCCCACCCCGGCAACTCATCGGTCGACGGTTTCCACAGGACAAAATCCATCGGGTTCTTCTTATACGGTGCCACCTCGACCCGCGCACCCGCGATCATGTCGTCGACAGAGCGCCCCGACAGCTTGCCGTAGTCCTCTTTCCACGTGTCGACCGCGAACAGGACGTGACCCTCTGCCGCGTAGGCGTGGCCCTTGGCAATCAGGTCGTCGATCATTGTGATCATCTGCGCGATATACTGCGTGGCGCGCGGCATCTCGTCCGGCTCCAGGGTACCCAACGCGCCCATATCGTGCAGATACCAGCCGATGGTCTCGTCCGAACGCTCCTGCACCAACTGCTCCAGCGACCCCTCAGCCCCGGCTTGTTTGCGCTTCAACGCGGTCACGTTGATCTTGTCGTCGACGTCAGTGAAGTTGCGCACATAGGTCACCTGATCCGCGCCATAGACGTGGCGCAGCACGCGAAAAAGCACATCGAACACCACGACGGGTCGCGCATTGCCGAGATGGGCCCGGTCGTAGACGGTGGGCCCACAGACATACATCCGCACGTTTTCAGGATCGATCGGAACGAAATCTTCTTTCGTCCGCGTCCGTGTGTTGTGCAGCTTGATCGTCGTCATCAGTCGGGCTCCTAAGAAACAGCATGCGGTTGCGCGTTGACGCGGGCTTAGCAACTTGTCTCAGGGATGAAAACGAAGGAAACCGGCCCGCTTGAAAAATCAGCAGGAAATGCAGCAGATAATGATGCAGGTCATCCGGTTCATGAGATTTCGCTTATCATGGCACCGGTCCCGTGCCAAGGCTTGAGTTCGCCTCGATTCACCGGCACTCTGGCACGTATGAGCCGAGATCACGTCAATTCCATCTGCCGCGACCTGCCGGGGGCCGAGTGGTCAGACCCGTGGGGTGGCGGTCATGATGCCTGGAAAATCGGTGGCAAGATGTTTGCCTGCATTGGCGTGGCCAATGACGGGGTTTCCGTCAAAACATCGGATATCGAAACGGCCCAGATGCTGATTGATGCGGGGGTTGGGGTCAAAGCCCCTTATTTTCACCGCAGCTGGGTACGACTGCCATTCGACGCAGACGCCGAGGAAATGCGCCACCGGTTGACCGCGTCCTACGATCTGGTGCGCGCGTCGCTGACGAAAAAAGTGCAGGCCCAGCTACCGCCGCGAAGCTGATTGACAATTCTGCGCCGCTCTGCCCCATTCGCCGGGAGGATCACAAGGGGTGCGACCATGAAACTGTCTGAGCGTATCACACATCTGACCGGAGGCGGCGGCGACGGGTGGGACGTCTTCTACCGAGCACGACGCATGGTCAGCGAAGGGCACGCGGTCACCGAGCTGACGATTGGCGAGCATGACATTCGCACCGATCCGTCGATTCTGGAGGCGATGGATATCTCGGCGCGGGGCGGGCATACGGGCTATGCGATGATGCCCGGCACGGATCTGCTGCGCGATACGGTGGCGGCCCGGGTCCAGATGCGCACCGGCGTTCCGACCACGCGTCAAAATGTTCTGATCACACCCGGCGGTCAGTCCGCCTTGTTTGCTGCGCATGTCGCTGCGTGCGACCCCGGCGATGTCGGGCTGTATCTCGATCCCTACTACGCCACCTATCCGGGCACAATCCGGGGTGTCGGGGCCATTGCACGCCCGGTTCAGACGACAGCCGAGGATGCGTTTCAACCGCGTGCAGACCTGATAGACGCCGCAGCCGACAAGGCCGTGTCACTCTTGATCAACTCGCCGAACAACCCGACCGGGGCGGTCTATTCCCGAGAGACGCTTCAGGACATTGCCGACCTCTGCCTGCGGCGTGACCTCTGGCTGATCTCGGACGAAGTGTACGACACGCAGGTCTGGCAGGGCGCGCATCTGTCGCCCCGTACTCTGCCCGGTATGGCCGATCGCACCCTGGTCGTCGGCTCGATGTCCAAATCCCATGCCATGACCGGCTCACGCTGCGGCTGGATTGTTGGCCCTGAAGACGTTGTTGCCCACCTGATCACCCTTGCCACACACACCACCTATGGCGTTCCCGGCTTTATTCAGGACGCGGCGAGCTTTGCGCTGAATGCAGGGCCGACGCTGGAAGACGAAATCGCCGCCCCCTTCCGCCGCCGCCGCGCGTTGGCACTCGACCTGTTGGCGGCTCAGAACACCGTCGGGCTGGTCCCTGCACAGGGCGCGATGTACGTGATGCTGGATGTCCGCGCCACGGGTCTGAGTGGCGAGGGCTTTGCCAACGCATTGCTGGACACCCATGCAATTGCCGTCATGCCCGGCGAAAGCTTTGGACATGCCGCCGCTGGCCACGTGCGCGTTGCGATGACGGTCGATGACGAACGCTTTGCTACGGCCCTGAAAACCCTGTGTGAATTTGCGGCTATGCTGGCCGAGCGTCAGGCGGCGGAATAACCGGGCTCAGAACCTGAAGGTTGTGCGCAGATTGAATACGTTGGAATCAAGCCCACCGTTCGAGCGGGTCACATCGTCAAAATTCTGGCGCAGCGCTTCGCCGCTGATGACGAAATTCTCACCGATCGGATAGGCAACGCCGATGCCGTAAACAGCGGCCGTGTCACTGTCAAACGACGTTTCCGCCCGCGCGGCCCCGACGACAACGTAACCCAGCGCCGGCCCAAAATCATAGCCGCCGCGCAGTTTCAGGCTTGTCATGCTGTCCAGGCTGCCCTGATCCTGGCTCAGGTTCAGCGATAGTCGGTTGTATTCTAGCTCACCACCCAGAACGAAATTGCCAAAATCCTGGTCGTATCCGATATGAGCACCGAATGTGGTGTCATCCCCGCTTGCGCCACCGGGACCGTCGGCATCTGCATAGCCAAAGCTGAACCCTGCATAGGCCCCTGTCCAGTCTTCTGCCAAGGCAGGACCGGCGAATGTCATCATCGCTGAGACAATCAGGGCCGAAAATGGTTTCATCAATCTCTCCGACACGTTTTCACAGGGGCGCCTAGTTGTTCTGGCGAGCTAAGGCCCGTTTATGAAAACGTGGTTTGCAACGGTTAAAATTCAATTCACGTCACGCAAAACTCCTGAATAAGTGAACGAACTATAACAGATTTCCCCCGATGCGGGAAAAAACCTCATTCAAATACTCCATAAGGCTTCGTTCGGCTCCAAGCAGGTTTTTCGCAGACAGGTCGCAAACAGGACAGATTGCGTCGGCCTTCACTGGAAGAGTCGCGGCACAAGTTGAGGACGCGCATGCACAACGAGGTTTGGAAGATCTGCCTGGTTCGCCGCACCATCGGTGCGGATCGTGGTCGTGCGGCGCGCGGTCGTCCGGGCGGGTCGTGACATCGACCACCCTAGGAACAACTCAACGACCGGACTCTGACACATGAATGATCAACCCCGAAACACTTCGCGCAGCGGCGGACGTGCCGCGCGCCGCGCCGCCCGCGCCTCTGCCCTACCCGAGTATCTGCGTCCGGTGCGCCCCGGCCTCGAGGGCGGCACGTACAAGCCGCTGACCCAATCTCAGGTGGAGCGGATTCACGAGACGGCGCTTCAGGCGCTGGAAACCATCGGGCTGGCAGATGCCCCGCAGAGCGGCATCGACTACCTGGTCGGGGCCGGGTGCATTCTGGGCGAAGACGGTCGTATTCGATTCCCCCGCGCCCTCGTCGAGGACACGATTGCCAAGGCCAACCGGTCCGTCACCCTGTACAGCCGGAATGGTGAAACCGATCTGGAGTTGACCGGGTCCAAGGTCCACTACGGAACGGCGGGCGCTGCCGTGAGCATGGTGGATGTGCACGGGCGCGAATACCGCGATTCGACCGTTCAGGATCTGCACGATGCGGCCCGGATTTGCCAACAGCTCGACAACATCCACTTCGTGCAGCGTCCGATGGTCTGCCGCGACATTCTCGACAATCAAGAGATGGACCTGAACACGATTTATGCTTGTTGTTCAGGAACATACAAGCATGTCGGCACGTCCTTTACCGACCCCAGCTACGTCGCACCCGCAGTGGAAATGCTCCACATGATCGCAGATGGCGAAGACAAATGGCGCGCGCGGCCGTTCGTGTCGAACTCGAATTGCTTTGTTGTGCCGCCGATGAAGTTCGCCACCGAAAGCTGTCAGGTCATGGAGGAATGCATCAAGGCGGGACTGCCGGTTCTGTTGTTGTCTGCGGGCATGGCCGGGGCCACCGCGCCCTCGACCATTGCAGGGGCCATAGCGCAGGCGACGGCGGAGTGCCTGGCCGGTCTGGTTTATGTAAACGCCGTAAGCCCCGGCGCCCCGGCGATCTTCGGCACATGGCCCTTTGGCCTGGATCTGCGTACCGGTGCAATGTCCGTGGGATCGGGTGAACAGGCGTTGCTGAGCGCCGGATGTGCCCAGATGCACAAATTCTACAAGTTGCCGGGCGGTGCAGCTGCTGGTGCATCGGATTCCAAGCTGCCGGACATGCAGGCGGGTTGGGAACAGATGTGTTCGAATGTCATGACCGGACTGGCCGGTCTGAACATGGTTTATGAGGCAGCGGGCATGCATGCCTCCCTGCTTGGATTTTGCTTTGAAAGCCTGATCTTGGGCGATGATCTGATTGGCCATGCGCAGCGATGCGTGCGCGGGATCGAAGTGACCGACGAAACCCTGGCACTGGATCAGATTGCCGAAGTCTGTCTGGGTGGACCCGGCCACTATCTTGGCACGGACGCTACGCTCAGCCGGATGCAGGCGGATTACGTTTACCCCAATCTCGGGGATCGCACGTCGCCAAAGGAATGGGCGGAACTGGACAAGCCCGATCTGCTGGAAAAGGCCACCGCCCGCAAGGAAGAGATACTGGCGGCACCGTCCGCAGCGAAGTTCGACCCAATTCTTGATGCCGAGATTCGCAGCAGATTCAACATTCACTTGCCCGCGTAACTTATTGAAAAACAGCGGCCCGAACAGATTCGGGCCGCCACTTTCAGCTATAATCAGCCATTGGTTGGCGGCAATAGCCCCGCTTCTTGCGCAACTGCGATCTCATCGGGATCCAATGCGCCGTCACCGTTGGCGTCCATGGTCGAGAAGCTGTCGGTATCCACCTCGGGTGCGATGACCTGAACTTCTTCAATGGTCAGAACGCCATCCCCGTTTGCATCCGCAGAGGATTGCGCTGCGGCCAGCGTCGGCAGGCCAAGTGCGATTGCTGACAGAACAGCCAGTTTTTGCGGTTTCATTATCGTGCCTCCTGAGTGAGTTTTCGAGTATTTTCGTCCGGACAGGCACCAAAGACACCGGCGACCCACCCGGCGTCACCCGCATTCCGGGATACTGACCAATTCGCGCCAATCTCCGCGTGTTTGACCGAGTCGCATCCGCAATCCCCCGCTGCACGAAATGCCCCTACCGTCGCTCGGCGGTTCTTGCCCGACCCGTTAGCGATGACCCGGCAAGGCTCTGCTCAAAAACACGACTCGGGGTTGAAAAAGAAAAGGGGGCCGAAGCCCCCTGTGAGTTTCGCCATCCAGGCTCATTTCGTTGACCGCCCGGTGTTTTTTTGCCTGCGGCCTGGACGTCGCATGAGACGAGCGCACCCGTCCCGTGAGAGAGTGGGAAGGACCGATATTCCGCCCCACCCTGTTCCCGGCCAGCACGGGCATGCTGGCCGAGTGGAGCAAGGCGCCTTGGGTAAGTCTCAGGCTTTGCCATGCTCCGTATTCGTCGGGACCGGTGTTCCGAGGGGTATCCCGGTCCCTACGCCCCGGGTTGCCGGGGCGTTTTTCTCAGCTACACCCGCTGGTTGCGCCGCAGGTGTTGCATTTCATGCAGGTGCCATTGCGCACCAGCGTGTAGTTTCCGCATTCACCGCAGGGGTCGCCCTCGTATCCCTGCATCTTGGCCTTGGTGCGGGCATCCATTCCGGTCGCAACCTCGGCCACCACGGTGGTTTCGCTCTGAACCTCGAACTGAGCGGCTGTTTCAGCCATGCCGTTCACCTCAGCCTGGCCACCGTTGAACACCACCAGATCCTGCGGCAACCGCTTGCGCAGATACCCGGTCGAGCTGATTTGTTTCAGCACTTCCAAGGACTTTGACGCCGCACTGTCACTGATTTCCGAGACGTTCGAGACATTCTCGTCCTCGCCGCGCCCCAGATCGTCGAAGGTTGCGCCTTCGGGTTTCACATGGGCCAGATCGGTGCGGTCCAGATAGGACACGGCCAATTCGCGGAAGATGTAATCGAGGATCGACGTCGCGTTCTTGATCGAGTCGTTGCCCTGCACCATCCCTGCCGGTTCGAACTTGGTGAAGGTGAAGGCGTCGACGAATTCTTCCAGCGGTACGCCGTATTGCAGACCAACCGACACCGCGATGGCAAAGTTGTTCATCATCGCCCGGAAGCCCGCACCTTCCTTGTGCATGTCGATGAAGATTTCACCCAACTTGCCGTCTTCGAACTCACCGGTGCGCAAGTAAACCTTGTGTCCACCGACGATGGCCTTCTGGGTATAGCCCTTGCGGCGATGCGGCAGCTTCTCGCGATGGCTGCGGATCATTTCCTTGACCACAACCTTCTCGATCACCTTCTCGGCCAGCACGACGGCCTTCTCCTGTGCCGATCCGCTTTCCAGCACTTCCGCCGCCTCGTCGTCATCCTCGACCAGTGCCGCCGCCAAAGGTTGCGACAGTTTCGAGCCATCGCGATACAGCGCGTTGGCTTTCACACCCAGCGACCAGCTGAGCTCATAGGCCTTTTGGCAATCCTCGATGGTCGCATCATTTGGCATGTTGATCGTTTTCGAGATTGCGCCCGAAATGAAGCTTTGCGCCGCCGCCATCATGGTGATGTGGCTGTCAACTCCAAGGAAACGCTTGCCTTTCTTGCCGCACGGGTTGGCGCAGTCGAAGATCGAATAGTGCTCTTCCTTCAGATGCGGCGCACCTTCCAGCGTCATCGTCCCGCAGACATGGTCGTTCGCCGCATCGATATCGGCTTTGGTAAAGCCTAGATGGCGCAGCAGGTCGAAGGTCGGGTCGTTTAGCTTGGTCGCAGGGATGCCCAACACGCCGGTGCAGAAGTCCTCACCCAGTGTCCACTGGTTGAAGACGAACCGGATGTCGAATGCGCTTTCCAGCGCCGCGTCCACCTTCGCCAG
Source organism: Ruegeria sp. AJ12 (assembly GCF_056536245.1). Lineage (NCBI taxonomy): Bacteria > Pseudomonadati > Pseudomonadota > Alphaproteobacteria > Rhodobacterales > Roseobacteraceae > Ruegeria > Ruegeria sp. AJ12. Next base: position 1,940,968 of record NZ_JBQFJJ010000001.1, on the reverse strand, counting down.
CTCATTGGGGCCAAAGCCGTGACCGGTCAGCGAGGTGTGGTTGATCCCCGGCGCGTTTCCGATGGTGCCGTGACCAACTGCGTAGCTGACGATCTCCTCGATCTGAGAGGAGGAATAGCCGAGCTTCTCCAATGCCGACGGCACCGAGCGGTTGATGATCTTAAAGTAGCCGCCCCCGGCCAGCTTCTTGAACTTCACCAGCGCAAAATCCGGCTCAATCCCGGTGGTATCGCAATCCATCACCAGACCGATGGTGCCGGTGGGGGCGATCACGGTGGCCTGCGCGTTGCGGTAACCGTTCTTCTCACCAAGGCTCAACGCCTCGTCCCAGGCCGACATGGCCAGATCGACCAGACGCTTGTCCGGGCAGTTGCCGTGGTCCAAGGGGACCGGCTTCACGGCCAGTTTCTCATAACCCTCGGTCACACCCTGCGACGCACGGCGGTGGTTGCGGATAACGCGCAGCATATGGTCTGCGTTGCGCTCATAGCCTTTGAAGGCCCCCAGCTCACCGGCAATCTCAGCCGAGGTGGCATAGGCCACGCCGGTCATGATCGCCGTCAGCGCGCCACAGATAGCGCGGCCCTCATCCGAGTCATAGCTGTAGCCCATGTTCATCAGCAGGCCGCCGATATTGGCGTAACCCAGACCCAAGGTGCGGAAATCATAGGAGAGCTTGGCGATTTCCTTGGAAGGGAACTGCGCCATGGTCACCGAGATTTCCAGCGTCAGAGTCCACAGGCGCGAGGCGTGCATGTAGTCCGCCGCCTGGAACTCCCCCTCCTTCAGGAAGGTCAGCAGGTTCATCGACGCCAGGTTACAGGCCGTGTCATCGAGGAACATGTATTCCGAGCACGGGTTCGAACCGCGGATCTCACCATCTTCGGGGCATGTGTGCCACTCGTTGACGGTGTCGTGGAACTGGATGCCGGGATCGGCGCAGGCCCATGCCGCGTGGCCGACCTTTTCCCACAGATCGCGCGCCTTGACCGTCTTGGCGACCTCGCCGTTTGTCCGGTTGATCAGTTCCCAATCTGCGTCTTTTTCAACCGCCTTCAGGAAGGTATTGGTCACGCGGATCGAGTTGTTCGAGTTCTGACCCGAAACCGAACTGTAGGCTTCTGAATCCCAGTCTGTATCATAGGTCGGGAACTCGATGCTGTCGTGCCCCTGCCGGGCGTAATCGAGCACGCGTTTAATGTAAGTTTCTGGGATCGCGACCTTTTTCGCCTCACGAACGGCTGTTTTCAGGCTGTCGTTCTTGTTGGGATCATAGGCATCGTCCTGCGCACCGTCCCAGCTGCGGATAGCCTCGAAAATGCCGTTCAGCATCTTTTCGTGCATCTTCGATCCGGCAACGATCGAGGCCACCTTCTGTTCTTCGATCACCTTCCATTCGATAAACTGCTCGATATCCGGGTGATCCGCATCGACGATGACCATCTTTGCTGCTCGACGGGTTGTGCCGCCTGATTTGATCGCGCCAGCGGCGCGGTCGCCGATCTTGAGAAAGCCCATCAGGCCCGAGGATTTGCCGCCACCCGACAGCGCTTCGCCATCCGCGCGCAAATGGCTGAAATTGGTGCCGGTGCCCGATCCGTATTTGAACAGGCGCGCCTCGCGCACCCACAGATCCATAATGCCGCCTTCGTTCACCAGATCATCCTGCACGGACTGGATGAAGCAGGCATGCGGCTGCGGATGCTCGTAGGCGGATTTCGACTTGGTCAGCTTGCCGGTTTTGTAGTCGACATAGTGGTGGCCCTGCGCCGGTCCGTCGATGCCATAAGCCCAATGCAGACCGGTGTTGAACCATTGCGGCGAGTTCGGTGCGGCGCGCTGGGTCGCCAACATATAGCGCATCTCGTCAAAGTAGGCGCGCGCGTCCTCCTCGGTCGAGAAATAGCCGCCTTTCCAGCCCCAATAGGCCCATGCGCCGGCAAGGCGGTCGAACACTTGCTTGGACGAGGTTTCCCCATCGAATTCGGCACCGTCTGCCGGCACCGAGCGCCACAGGAATTCGGGGACGTCCTTTTCTTTGACCTTTTTCAGCTTGGTCGGAACGCCGGCCTTGCGAAAATACTTCTGCGCGATCACATCGCTGGCAACCTGACTCCAGCTTGAGGGGACTTCTATGTCGTCGAGGCGGAAGACGATGGTCCCGTCCGGGTTCCGGATCTCTGAGGTCGCCGAAACGAAATCGAGATCTGCGTAAGCATCCTGCCCGGATTTGGTGAATTTTCTGTCAATCTTCATGTCCGCTGCCTTCGAATTAATGACCGTCTACCCGGCTTCGGGCTCGTGAAATATCAAGCCGCCCACCTAGCCGAACCTGACAGGCGCAAAGGACCGGACGCTGCCGCAAGCAGCGCAAAACCGTCCAAGCGGTTGCACAATAAGTTGGTGTGCGTTCCGTCCCTTACCTGCGCCTTTCCCTGGATTGAATACCAGATGTAGTGGCGTCATGTTTGGCCTACACAATCTGACGTATCCACCCCTACAACGTCAATGTCATTTTTCGGTCATTTTTGAAATCTTTTGTGTTGACCTGAGCCCCGCGGGGAGTAGCGGTTTTCGCATTTCCGATTCCCGCCCCGGGTCCTACGCGGCGATTTTCCGCCGATCTGCCAAAACGCAAAAAGAAATTGCTGTGTTTACCGGCATAGTTATCGCCGTTTGATCAACCACTACAAAGATGGCTAGGCTGTCACAGAATCAGCGCTGCTGCAGCGCAGAGATGGACACGTTGCGCAGGACGTAGCGCAAATGAGTGAGGACTTACAAACGGATGCTGCTGTTTCGCCTATTGCCCGTCCTGACTGTTTTCGTGGCATGTGCACCACAAAATGTGCCCAACGCATCACGCAGCGCCCAGTTCGCGCAATACCCCGAGAAACTGTTCGACACCTTCGAAACCAGTTGCGCCGGGCCGGGCGAAACGTTTGAGAAAGTCAGGAACGGCGTGTTTGAGTGCCGCGAACTGTTGCCCCCCGACACGACGGCCTATTTGATTCTCAATTACGATGGCTCTCCGCAAGACCTGCCGCACAGCGTCATGCGCCTGACCTCGACAAAAAACACAGCCGGATACCAGGTGGATGCGCAACTGTACTTCAAGGTGCCGCAAAAATCAGGATCGACCGTCGAAGTTCCGGTGGAAAGCAAATCACTGGATCGGGCCATCAGCGCGCTTTACGAGGCGATGGGCGGATCACTATCCTAAGGGAGCGAAGTGGTCGGGGCGGCGAGATTCGAACTCACGACCCCCTGTACCCAAAACAGGTGCGCTACCAGACTGCGCCACGCCCCGGACCGTGCGCCTTCCTAACGATGCCTTTTGGATTTGAAAAGCCCTAACAAGGCCAAATCGCAGGACCTTGCGAAAAAACTTCGTGCCGCATCTGGGTGCCGGCGTCGATCAGGTAGCGAGAGGACAAACCCGCATTGATCTCAAGAACGGCATAGACCGAATCGCCACCTTCGATCGGTGTCAGATCGCCGGGTATCGCGCCCTCGTGCACATGCGTGACGCGCCCTGTCCGGTCCAGAAAAATCATGTCCAGGGGAATCAGCGTGTTCTTCATCCAGAACGCCACCGGCTGTGGCGGGTCAAAAACAAACAGCATCCCCGCGCTCTTGGGCAGCGACTCGCGAAACATCAATCCGCGCGACCGTTCCTGTGGCGTTACGGCGAGTTCGACATCGAACCGCACCTGGCTTTTGTCATTCCTGAGGTCCACACGGTCGGGACGACACGCCGCCATCACGCTCCCGGTCCACAGCATTGTCAAAACCGCCAGACCCGCAAGCAATCGCATCATGGCAAATCAGTCGTCCAGTGCCGATTCCCAGGCCAAGACCTGGGCTGCCATACGTCCCCGCTTACCGTCGATCACGCGCATGGCCAGGGCTTCGCCGGGCTGAAGGTCGGCCAGGCCGGAACGGCGCAGAACTTCAATGTGCAGAAAGACATCCTCTCCGCGACCAAAGACATTGGCGAACCCAAACCCTTTGCCCTTGTCGAACCATTTGACCCGGGCGGCTTCCAGCGGCGCAGCCGAAATCTCATTCGGATCCAGCTCCGCGAAATCCGCCAGCATCATCGTGTCCGCACGGACGGGGGGATCGACGCTGATCACTTCAACCGCCTGCACACCGCGATCCGTGCGGTGCGTCATGATCTCGATCCCGGCGCCATCCGCGACGGAACTCTGACCAAAGTTTCGCAACACGTTCACATGCAACAGAATATCCGGACCGCCTTCGTCGGACACAACGAAACCGTACCCCTTTGCGGGATCGAACCATTTCACGTGTCCACGTACGCGGTACATGTTGTTCAGATCATCCGGCACAGTTTCCCCATCGCGAGTTTTTCGTGTTCGTTAAGGGTTCGTTGTTTATGGCAATGGGTAGCAAATTCAAGCCGAAAAAATCTACTGTTTTCTGATCCTTGCATTTCGCGATACGTGAACGTCATGGATTTAACCTCTGCACTTGCCACGCGGAACCCGGTTCTTCCCTTTGCCATCTGAACCGGTCGTGCAGCCGAAACGCGCCATCGGCCCAAAACTCGATCTCGGTAGGCGTTAACCTGTACCCGCCCCAAAATGGGGGGCGAGGCGGATTGGGGCCCAGTTTCGCGGTCACTTTTGCGACCTCAGCCATCAACGCAGTTCGACTGCTGAGCGGCTGAGACTGACGCGATGCCCAAGCCCCCAACCGGCTTTTTAAGGACCGCGAGGCATAGTATTCGTCCGCCTGCGCCCCGCTCTCACGGGTTATTGTACCACGAACACGAAGTTGTCGCCGCAAAGATTTCCAGTGCATAACAAATGCGGCTTTGCCCGCACCATCCAGTTCCCCGGCCTTTGCACTTTCATAATTGGTGTAAAACACAAATGCGTCCGGTTCGATTTCCTTGAGCAAGACCATCCGTGCATTCGGCATGCCATCGGCATCGACCGTTGCCAACGCGATTGCGTTGGGGTCGTTCGGTTCCGTTTCTTCAGCCTCAGCCAGCCACCGCCCCGCAATCTCAAACGGGTCAGCACCGGCAAAGACACCGTCGCGTTCGCTCATTTCCATCCCCTGGAAAGTACTGAGGTCGAACCTATGACGAGATCATAGCCTGAGCAAGAGCGCACGGCCTTGATGCAGCGCAACCAATGGCATAAACCAACCCAACACATCGCGACGACAGGCGGAGAACCAAACATGTCAAATCAGTTGATGGCCGGCAAGCGCGGCCTCATCATGGGACTGGCCAATGACAAATCAATCGCATGGGGTATCGCCCGCGCTCTGTCCGATGCAGGCGCCGAACTGGCTTTTTCCTATCAGGGCGATGCGCTGAAAAAGCGCGTCGATCCACTTGCCATGCAATTGGGCAGCGAAATTGTTCTGCCCTGCGATGTCAGCGATGAGGCGTCAATTGATGCGCTGTTTTCCTCGCTCGAAGAGAAATGGGGTCAGCTGGATTTTGTTGTCCACGCCATCGGGTTCTCGGACAAGAACGAGCTGCGGGGCCGGTATGTCGATACCAGCCGGGCAAACTTCAATCTGACGATGGATGTGTCAGTGTACTCTTTCACCGCCGTGATGCAGCGCGCGGAAAAGATGATGTCCGAAGGCGGCAGCGCCGTCACCCTGACCTATTATGGCGCAGAGCAGGTCATGCCCCATTACAACGTGATGGGCGTCGCCAAGGCCGCGCTTGAGGCATCGGTCAAATATCTGGCCGAGGATCTGGGCAAGGACGGTATCAGGGTCAACTCGATCTCTGCCGGCCCGATCAAGACGCTGGCGGCCAGCGGTATCGGGGACTTCCGCTATATCATGAAGTGGAACGAGTATAACTCGCCCCTGCGACGGAACGTGACGATCGACGATGTCGGCAAATCGGCCCTCTATCTGTTGTCTGATCTCAGCAGCGGCGTGACCGGTGAGAACCTGCATGTCGATTCCGGCTATCACATCGTCGGCATGAAAGCTGTCGACGCACCGGACGTCGAAAAGGGGTAACGGGATGAGCGCCAAGGACCGCCTGCCCCACGAAAAGGGTTTTCACATCAGCTGGGACCAGATCCACCGCGACTCCCGTGCTCTGGCCTGGCGTCTGGACGGGCAAGGCCCCGATGACGGTGCCTGGCGGGCGGTTGTCGCCATCACGCGGGGCGGAATGGCCCCCGCCATGATCGTGAGCCGCGAACTTGATATTCGCACCGTCGACACGATCAGCGTGCGGTCCTATCACCATCAGGAACAGGGCGAGGCCGAGGTGCTAAAGGCACCGGATGCCGCCCTGATGGGCGATGGCGAAGGCATTCTGATCATCGACGATCTGGTCGACAGCGGCAAAACGCTGGAGCTTGTCCGCGATCTGTATCCCAAGGCGCATTTCGCCACGGTCTACGCCAAACCCAAAGGGCGCCCCATGGTGCACACGTTCATCACCGAGGTCAGCCAGGACACCTGGATTTTCTTCCCCTGGGATATGGCGTTGCAATATGTCGAGCCGTATCGAGGGACGGATTGACATCCTGCGGACTCAGCCCTTGCCTCAAATAACCTCTGAACGGACCGCGACGGCCCACTGACACATCAGGGAATGGTATGCCTCAAACACGAACTGCCGCCACGTTTGCGCCTCCGGTGATGGAGGCGCGCCGCTGGCTGGACGGCGTTCAGTTTTCGGCCGACCGGCCGCTGATCAATGTCAGCCAGGCCGCGCCGGTCGATCCACCTCCGTTGGCTCTGCGCCAGGCGATGGCAGAGTTTGCGGTCAATACAGATGAGGCGCATCTCTATGGCCCGGTTCTGGGCAATCCTGATCTGCGCGGAGAACTGGCACGTCAGATCGGCGGGCATTACGATGCCGAGGTCGTGCCGGAACAGGTTGCCATCACGTCGGGCTGCAATCAGGCATTTGCAGCGGCGATATCAGCAATCACCGATCAAGGGGACGAGGTTATCCTGCCAACGCCTTGGTATTTCAACCATAAAATGTGGCTGGATATGGTAGGTGTTCACGCCGTCGACCTGCCCACTGGTGATGATCTGTTGCCTGACCCGGACAAAGCCCGCGCTCTGATCTCTGACAAGACCCGCGCGATTGCACTGGTGACTCCCAACAATCCCGGTGGAGTCGAGTACCCGTCCGATCTGGTCCGGGCCTTTTATGATCTGGCGCGCGACACCGGCCTTCGCCTGCTGGTCGACGAAACATACCGCGATTTCGACAGCCGCAGCGGCCCCCCGCATGACCTGTTTCAACAGCCGGGCTGGGATGAAACACTGGTCCACCTCTATTCGTTTTCCAAGGCCTATCGGCTGACAGGACATCGCGTCGGGGCGATTGCGACGAGCGCGGCGCTGTTGTCCGAGATCGAAAAATTTCTCGACACGGTCGCGATCTGCCCCGGCCAGATCGGTCAGTTCGCAGCGCTGTGGGGCATGCAAAACCTGCCCCAATGGCTTGCAGGTGAACGGCACGAAATCCTGGATCGCCGCGCCGCCATTTCAGAAGGCATGCCAAAACTGACGGCACAGGGATGGCGATTGCTGGGGTTGGGCGCTTATTTCGCCTATCTGGAACATCCGTTCGCCATTCCATCCGATGAATTGGCGCGTCGGCTGGTGGCTGAGGCTGGGATTCTTCTGCTGCCCGGCACCATGTTCATGCCGGCTCACGATCCGGCGGGCAAACAACAGGTGCGTATCGCATTTGCCAATCTCGACCGCGTGGGTATTGGCCAATTGTTCGATCGGCTGCAGGCCCTGCCCTTCTGAGCTTGCCCCCCGGCGGCACCCATCGTATTCAGGTCCGCAACCGACGGGATATGGTCCCGTCGCAAACGCACGAAGAGGGCACCATGGCCGCAGGCAAAAACAGTCTTTCCAAAACCTTTGTCTGGATTCTGATGGGCCTTTTGTTCCTGGGTCTCGCAGGGTTTGGCGCGACCAATCTCAGCGGCACGGTCCGCACGGTCGCTCAGGTCGGGGATGAGAGTGTTTCAGTCGATGCCTATGTCCGTGAATTGCAGCGGGAAATCCGTGCTGTCGAGGCCCAGACAGGTCAGCCGCTGCAAATGGCGCAGGCCCGTGAACTTGGCCTGGAGCAACTGGCCCTGTCCCGCTTGACGGCGCTCGCGGCTCTGGACAACGAGGTCGGGCAGCTCGGTATTTCCATCGGAGATGAAAACCTGCAGCGCGAGATTGTGGCGATCCCGGCATTTCAGGGGGTAAACGGCACCTTTGACCGCGAGGCCTATCGCTTTCAGCTTGAACAGGTCGGTATGACCGACACCGAGTTTGAAACCGACCTGCGCAAGGAATCTGCACGTACCATCGTACAAGGCGCGGTGATGAGCGGTGTCGAGATGCCGGTGACGCTGACAGACGCCCTGACGGATTACATCGGCGCCCGGCGCAGCTTTACCGTTGCCACCGTCGGCACCGACGCGCTGACCGCCCCGATAGCGGATCCGACTGACGCGCAGGTTCAGGCCTATTATGATGAAAACACCGACCTGTTCACCCTGCCCCGGACCAAGCGTCTGACCTATGCCATTCTGTCCCCGGACATGTTGCTGGATGGCATTAGCGTGGACGAAGACTCGCTGCGCCGCCTGTATGATGAACGGTCGGCTGAGTACCAGCAACCGGAACGCCGTCTGGTCGAGCGACTGAACTTCCCTGATGAGGCGGCGGCCAATGACGCCAAGGCACAGCTGGAAGTCGGCGGAACAACCTTTGAACAGCTGGTCCGCGACCGCGAGCTTGAACTGAGCGATATCGATCTCGGCGACGTGACACGCGAAGATCTGGGTGATGCCGCCGATGCAATCTTTGCCGCCGATCTGGACACGGTTGTCGGTCCGTTGCCATCCGTATTTGGCCCCGCGCTGTTCCGGATCAACGGATCGCTGGCGGCCAATAATGTGCCGTTCGAGGACGCCGAATCTGACCTGCGCGAAGAACTTGCGTCGGACCGGGCGCGCCGATTGATCGAGGCGCAATCCGAAGACATCAACGACATGCTGGCCGGCGGCGCGACCCTGGAAGAACTGGCTGGCGAGACCGAAATGGAGCTGGGTCAGATCGACTGGACCCGCGACAGCACCGAGGAGGTCGCCGCCTATGACGGGTTCCGAACCGCAGCCGAAGCGGTGCGCGAAGGCGATTTTCCCGAGGTTGCCTTTCTGGAAGACGGATCGATCTTTGCCCTGCGCCTGAACGAGGTGCTGCCCCGTCGCCCGGAACCGTTGGACAGCGCACGTGAGCGTGTGGCCGCCGCATGGCTGCAGGCCGAGACCAACGCAGCCCTTCAGGATCAGGCCAACTCGGTTCTGACGACGCTGGCCACGGACGGCGATTTCACCGCAACCGGCCTGCCCTTCCGGGTGGAAAACGCCCTGACCCGCACCGCATTCCTCGAAGACGTCCCGGCGGATTTCATGGGTGACGTCTTTCAGATGGAACCCGGCGAACTGCGTGTTCTCGACGGTATCAACACCGCGCTGATCGTGCGGCTCGACGAGATACTGCCCCCGGCGGAGACCGACGAACTGCGCCAGATGCAGAACGCCCTGTCCGCGCAGATGGATCAGGCCCTGGCCCAGAACATTTTCGACGCTTTTGTCCGCGATGCCCAGAGCCGGGCCCGCCCGATCATTGATCAGCAGGCACTGAACGCCGTGCAGGCGAGCTACTAGACGAGACCATCATGGCCCTGACACCCGATTTCGACAGCTTCGCGCGCGCCTATGAAGCGGGCGAAAACCAGGTCGTATACACGCGTCTGGCCGCCGATCTGGACACCCCGGTTTCGCTGATGCTTAAACTGACGGGCGCACAGAAAGACGCGTTCATGCTGGAATCGGTGACCGGCGGTGAGATACGCGGGCGTTACTCGATCATCGGAATGAAGCCGGATCTGATCTGGCGGTGTCAGGGCAAGGCATCGGCGCTGAACCGCTCTGCCCGGTTTGATGCCGAGGCGTTCACCCCGCAGGGTGGCAACCCGATGGACAACCTGCGCACCCTGCTGGACGAAAGCCGCATCGCCCTGCCTGATGATCTGCCGCAGGCAGCGGCAGGTCTGTTCGGATATCTGGGCTATGACATGGTGCGGCTGGTGGAGTACCTTCCGGATGTGAACCCGGATCCCTTGGGCCTGCCCGATGCGATCATGATGCGCCCGTCGGTCATCGCGGTTCTGGATGGCGTGAAGGGCGAAGTGACCGTTGTTTCTCCGGCCTGGGTCAGTGACGGCCAGTCGGCCAAAGCCGCCTATGCACAAGCCGCCGAGCGGGTGATGGACGCGGTGCGCGATCTGGAGCGCGCCATGCCAGCCGAGACTCGCGATCTGGGCGAGGCCCATGATGTCGCGCCACCCGTCTCCAACTTTACCAAATCCGGTTACATGGAGGCGGTCGAGAAGGCCAAGGACTACATCCGGGCGGGTGATATCTTTCAGGTTGTCCCGGCCCAAAGGTGGGCGCAGGACTTTCCCCTGCCACCCTTTGCGCTTTATCGGTCACTCAGGCGCACGAACCCGTCGCCGTTCATGTTCTATTTCAACTTCGGCGGCTTTCAGGTTGTCGGCGCAAGCCCCGAAATCCTGGTGCGCGTCTTCGGCAATGAGGTCACGATCCGCCCCATCGCGGGCACACGCCCGCGCGGGGCCACGCCCGAAGAAGACAAGGCGAACGAGGTCGATCTGCTGGCCGACAAAAAGGAGCTGGCAGAGCATCTGATGCTGCTGGACCTTGGTCGCAATGACACAGGGCGCGTGGCAAAGATCGGCACCGTCCGCCCGACCGAAGAGTTCATCATCGAACGGTACAGCCACGTCATGCATATCGTGTCAAACGTCGTCGGTGAACTGGCCGAGGACAAGGATGCGCTGGACGCTTTTTTTGCCGGAATGCCCGCCGGAACGGTCTCAGGCGCGCCCAAGGTCCGTGCGATGGAAATCATCGACGAGTTGGAACCGGAAAAACGCGGCGTCTATGGCGGTGGCGTCGGGTACTTCAGCGCCGGCGGAGACATGGATATGTGCATCGCCTTGCGCACGGCCATCGTGAAGGATCACAAGCTCTACATTCAGGCTGGCGGCGGCGTCGTCTACGACAGTGATCCCGAGGCCGAGTACATGGAGACCGTCCACAAATCCAACGCGATCCGCCGCGCGGCTGCGGATGCCGCAAGGTTCACCGGGTCTGGCAACAGCTGACACAAACGGGTGGCATCTGTCGAATGCCGCTCCGGGTCTCTACAGGTCTGTTAGATCAATCTACTGGATTTCCCGCATCATGACCGCCGAGATCGGAGCCATCGCCACACGGCTGCCGCGATCTTCCAGCCCCCAGAGCAACAAGGCTGAAATCGTCTCGGGGCGGACCCGGCCCAGCATCACGACTGTCCCTTCCTGACCCGCACGGAATGCAGCCTGGTCCAGGAACCGCCGCATGATCTTTGGGTCCTGCCGGGCGCCGTCAATATCCCGGAATATGACACCTGACGGGACACCATTGCGCGCCGCAAGTTTCTGGACCGTGTTCAGGCCATTGTCCTGCGTGATCAGGCCACGCCCGGTCCCGCCTGCAATCGCCGCAACCTGATCGGCGAGTTTCCGATTGCCCTGAATGCCCGTCCCAACGCCTTCCAGAATACCCACCGTTTCAGGCAACGTGTCCAGCCAGACAGAAAGCGACACTTCGGCATCCTGCGCACTTGCGGCCTCGGGCAGATCCGCCATGGCCAGAACTTCGAATCCGGCCGCACGGTGCTTGGCCATCTTTTCGGCGGCGTCAGGGTCTGACGGGCTCACCGCAAAGCTGATTGGATAAGGGAAATCCTGCAAAGCCTCGGCACCGAACGCCCCTTCGTCGTCGATCAGAATGATCGACATCAACGGCTTGGCCTCGGGGTTTTCAAACGCTGCTGCAAAAGCTTCGATTGGCTTGCCCGGTGCAGCGCTACCGCCAGAGTCCGCATTGACAGGTTCGTCGTCGCGATCGGTCAAGGGGACCACACGTGTGCCCACGATCGAGTTGTCACTGGTCGACTCGTCCCCGCCAATCTGCGGCAGTGCCGCTATCCGAGGCAGCTCGCGCGGTAAGACCTCTTCTTCCCCTTCCGCAGCAATAGGGCTGTTTTCGAATGGGTTTTCGTCCTCATCCTCTTGTGCGGCGTCCGGCGTGGCCGGCAGATTTTCGGGCTGTGGCTCGGGCTCAAGCACCGCCACATCCTGCGTCTCCGACTCGGTCGGGCTCTCAGGTGTTTCGTCAATCACGACGGGCTGGCTGTCTTCCTGAGGGGCTGAAGGCGCAGAACTGGGAGACGGGGGCGCCGTCGGTGCTTCGGTCACAACGGAAACTTCGGCAGACCCTGGCTGTTCCGGCTGTGCAAGACCCTGCGCCGCGCCGCCAATGGTCGGCTGATCGTCGGATCCGGTTTCGATGCCGGACAAATCGGCCAGATCATCGGACACCTCTTCGGCGGCTTTCGGCGCATGCGGCGGCAACTCCACCAGATCCGCGTCGGATCCGGCCTCGGCCACATCGGTCGGAGCCTCAGGGGCCTCAAGCGCAGCCGGTTCCGGTGCCTGCGTGGTCACAACCGTTTTGTTGGTCAGCGGAGTGTTCAGCGACAACACCGCGCCCAATATCAAAACAACGACCGCTCCTGCGATCATTCCTCCGACAAATCCGCCCATTGCTCTTGCCTTTCGCCTCTTGTCCTGCTCGCTCACCTTTGCGCCGTCTGCCGCGACACTCGGCCTGAGGGCGCATCGGGAACGGGATGTCCTCTTGACGCTGCCGCACAAGCCTGAGCATGTATGTCCGGACATTATACCGTGGCCCGGTGCTGCATCGCCAGCCTGAAATGCCCAAGCCGAGATAAGTGCCCAATGCTGCTGCTGATCGACAACTACGACTCGTTTACCTACAACCTGGTACATTATTTGGGCGAACTTGGTGCCGAAATGGTCATTCGTCGCAACGATGCGCTGGATGTGCAGGAAGCGATGGCCATGAACCCGGCTGGCATTCTGCTGAGCCCCGGCCCCTGTGACCCCGATCAGGCCGGGATCTGTCTGGCCCTGACGCAGGCTGCGGCTGAGACACGAACGCCTTTGCTGGGCGTCTGCCTTGGACATCAGACCATCGGTCAGGTTTTTGGCGGCAAGGTCATTCGCTGCCACGAGATTGTGCATGGAAAGATGGGAACCATGCGTCACACCAGCAAAGGGGTGTTTGCCGGGCTGCCTTCGCCCTTTGAAGCCACCCGATACCATTCTCTGGTTGTTGAACGCGACACCCTGCCCGACTGCCTCGAGATCACGGCCGAGTTGGAAGATGGCACCATAATGGGCTTGCAACACAAGGAATTGCCGATCCATGGCGTTCAGTTCCATCCGGAATCGATTGCGTCCGAGCATGGGCACGCCCTGCTCAAGAACTTCCTGCAAGAACTGAAAGTCCCCGCATGAGTGACGCCCTGAAACCGCTGATCGGAGCCGCGGCCGATCGCCCGTTGACCCGCGCCGAGGCCGAACAGGCCTTTGGCATTCTGTTCGATGGCGAAGCGACGCCCAGCCAGATTGGCGGATTGCTGATGGCGATGCGGACGCGGGGTGAAACGGTGGATGAATACGCTGCCGCCGCCGCAGTGATGCGGGCCAAGTGCAACGCGGTCTCGGCACCTGACGGGGCAATTGATATCGTCGGTACCGGCGGTGACGGCAAAGGCACCCTGAACATCTCGACCGCGACGGCCTTTGTCGTGGCCGGAGCGGGCGTAACCGTGGCCAAGCATGGCAACCGAAACCTGAGCTCGAAATCCGGGGCGGCAGATGCGCTGGGTCAGATGGGTATCAACGTTATGGTTGGACCGCAAACCGTTGAAAAGGCGCTGAAAGAAGTCGGCATCGGCTTTATGATGGCCCCGATGCATCACCCGGCCATTGCACATGTCATGCCGTCCCGGCAGGAACTGGGCACGCGTACAATCTTCAACATCCTCGGCCCCCTGACCAACCCCGCGGGCGTAAAGCGCCAGTTGACCGGGGCGTTCAGTCGCGACCTGATCCGCCCGATGGCCGAAACCCTGGGTCTGCTGGGTGCCGAGCACGCCTGGCTGGTTCACGGCTCTGACGGGACGGACGAGTTGACCATTACCGGTATCAGCTGGGTGGCGGCGTTGGAGAACGGTGTCGTCAAGATGGTCGAATTGCATCCCGAGGACGCCGGTCTGCCAGTCCACCCGTTTGACGACATTATCGGCGGCACACCCGAAGAGAATGCCGGTGCGTTCCGGGCGTTGCTGGATGGCCAAGCCTCGGCCTATCGCGACGCGGTTTTGCTGAACGCAGCGGCAGCGCTGGTCGTTGCAGATGCCGCAGCGGACCTGCGTGACGGTGTCGCAAAAGCGGCAGAGAGCATAGACAGCGGGCGCGCCAAGGACAAAATAACTGCGCTGGCCCGCATGACACAGGAAGCCGCATGACCGAGACCGTTCTGGATAAAATCAAGGCCTACAAGCTCGACGAAATCGCTGCAGACAAGGCGCATAAGTCTCTGGAAACACTGGAAGGCGAAGCCAGAGACGCCTCCGAGGTGCGAGGGTTTGTCAAGGCCTTGCAACACGCTTCGCGCCAAGGCTACGGGCTGATTGCCGAGGTCAAAAAGGCGAGCCCGTCCAAGGGGCTGATCCGGCCCGATTTCGATCCTCCGGCTCTGGCACAGGCCTATGAGGAAGGCGGTGCCGCCTGTCTGTCTGTCCTGACGGACACGCCCAGTTTTCAGGGAGCCAAGGAATACCTGACGCAAGCCCGCGAGGCGACGTCGTTACCGGCGCTGCGCAAGGATTTCATGTATGACCCTTATCAGGTGGTCGAGGCGCGCGCGCTCGGGGCGGACTGCATTCTGATCATCATGGCATCGGTCGAAGACGAACAAGCCGCCGAGCTGGAGCAGACGGCATTTGACTGGGGCATGGACGTCCTTATCGAGGTACATGACGAGGCTGAACTGGACCGCGCGGCCCTGCTCAAAAGCCCCTTGATCGGGATAAACAACCGCAATCTCAAGACGTTCGAGACCACTCTTGATACAACGAGACGGCTGTCCAAGCTGGTGCCAGCAGACCGGACCATCGTGTGTGAGAGCGGGCTGAACACGCCCGAAGACCTATCCGACATCGCTCGCTATGGCGCGCGGTGTTTCCTGATCGGTGAAAGCCTGATGCGGCAGGACGATGTGGCCTCGGCTACGCGCCACCTGCTGGCCAACCCTCTGATCCCCGGAGTGATGTGATGCCGCTGACTCATTTCGACGCGCAGGGACAAGCCCATATGGTGGATGTGTCGGATAAGGCGATGACCGATCGCGTGGCCATCGCCGCGGGGCACATCAGGATGGCGCCCGAAACCTTTGAAATCATTTCGGAAGGCCGCGCAAAAAAGGGGGATGTCCTGGGCGTTGCCCGTCTGGCGGGCATCATGGGCGCCAAGAAGACACCAGACCTGATCCCGCTGTGCCATCCACTACCGGTCACCAAGGTCGCGGTGGAGTTGACGCTTGACCCCGATCTGCCCGGCGTTCAGATCGAGGTCACCGTCAAGACATCCGGTCAGACGGGTGTGGAAATGGAAGCGCTGACAGCCGTCTCGACCGCTGCGCTGACCGTTTATGACATGACCAAGGCTGTCGATAAGGCGATGGAGATTGGCGGCATCCGAGTTCTGCTGAAAGATGGGGGTAAATCAGGGCGTTACGAGGCGACATGATCAGCGTAGAGGACGCACGCGCCCTGCTGTTCGATCTGGTTGCACCGACGCCCATCGAACAGGTTCCCCTGGCACGGTCCGCTGGCCGCGTTCTGGCGCAGGACGTGACGGCTACACGGGATCAACCTCCGTTTGCCGCATCGTCGATGGACGGATACGCCGTCAAGGCGGCCGAGGTCGAACTGCACGCGATGTTCAAGGTTATTGGCGAAGCCACTGCGGGCGGCCGCTTTGACGGCACGGTCGGCGCCGGTCAGGCCGTGCGCATCTTTACAGGAGCTCCGATACCCGACGGCGCCGATTTCGTTGTCATTCAGGAAGATGTCGAGCGGCGGGACAACCTGATAACCATCACGGATACTCCAAAACCCAAGACCAATATTCGCCCGGCAGGTGTGGATTTCGCCGCGGGCACCACCATCTCGGCGCCGCGCCCGATCCGACCCGAAGATGTCGCCCTGATGGCCGCGATGAACATTGCGCAGGTCCCGGTCGCGCAAAAACCGGTCGTTGCCCTGATCTCGACCGGAAACGAACTGGTCATGCCCGGCGAGACACCGGGACCGGATCAGATCATAGCGTCGAACACGTTCGGCCTGCAGGCCCTTCTGGAAGGGCTCGGCGCGCATGTGCGTGTGTTGCCCATCGCGCAGGATACCGTGGCGTCTCTGGAAACGGCATTTGGCCTGGCACACGGTGCCGATCTTGTCGTGACCATCGGTGGCGCTTCGGTCGGAGACTATGATCTTGTTTCGGACGTATCGCAGGGATTGGGGATGGAGCGGTCGTTCTACAAGATCCGGATGCGCCCCGGCAAACCGCTGATGGCCGGTCGTCTGGGCAGCGCGGCCATGGTCGGCCTGCCCGGCAACCCTGTCAGCGCGATGGTGTGCGGGTATCTGTTCCTTGCCCCCATGGTTCGTCGAATGTTGGGCCTGGATGAGGTCCTGACCCCGTTCAAACGCGCCAGACTTGTGGAACCGGTCGCGGCCAACGGTCCGCGCGAGCATTACATGCGGTCGGTCCTGGACGAAACCGGCATTCGGGTGTGTGAGGATCAGGACAGTTCGCTGCTCAGCGTTTTGGCCCAGGCAAACGCGCTGTTGGTGCGCCCGCCGCATGATCCGCCGTTGCAGGCCGGGGATGAGGTCTTGTACCTGCCGATCTAGAGTTTCGGCAAATCCGTTGACACAAAACGTGAACATGCGTAGAACAAAAGAAAACGCATGAGCGACGAGGTGTGAGCGATGCTGACCAAGAAGCAATTGGATTTGCTGGAATTCATCCACAAACGCGTGCAGGCGGACGGTGTTCCGCCCAGTTTCGATGAAATGAAGGCCGCGCTGGATCTCAGATCGAAATCCGGCATTCACCGTCTGATCACAGCTTTGGAGGAACGCGGGTTTATCCGGCGTTTGGCCCATCGGGCCCGGGCCATCGAGATTGTGAAACTGCCCGAAAGCCTCGGCGGACAGCCTACAGCCGGGTTCACGCCCCGCGTGATCGAAGGGGACAAACCCTCCGGCCCGCGCCCCGCCAATTTCGAGCCCGTTTCGGTCGACGCCATGGAACTCCCCGTGATGGGACGGATCGCCGCCGGTGTTCCGATCGAAGCGATAAGCCATGTCTCCCACCGGGTCGCCGTGCCCGGCACGATGGTGTCCGGCAGCGGAGAACACTACGCGCTGGAAGTACGCGGCGACTCGATGATCGACGCCGGGATCAACGACGGCGACGTGGTGGTCATTCGCGAAACATCTGTTGCGGATAATGGCGACATTGTCGTCGCACTGGTCGAGGATCAGGAGGCGACGCTGAAACGGTTCTTCCGCCGGGGTCAGGCCATCGCGCTGGAGGCGGCGAACCCGGCCTACGAAACGCGCGTCCTACCCGAAGACAAGGTCAAGGTTCAGGGTCGGCTGGTGGGTCTGATCCGCAGCTACTGATCGCTGTCCCGAAGGCGGCTCTTCGCTGCCTTTGGGGACCAGAGACGATGGCCGGTCATTTCAGTGCTGCTTGTCATGTGCTCACCAGAAAAAGACAGGCTGCCGGTTTTGAGCAGGCGGTCCGGATCAAACACGCCGCAGGCACCTTGCAGGGTCAGGGCAACCGATGAGACAACAATTTGGTTTTCCTTGCACTCGTCAAAGCCCTGCGCCGCCCGCTTACCAGTGATGTGTATCACCTCTTTCCCGTTCCAGTCGTAGCGTTGCACAAGGCCGGGGTCTTGCGGCCATCGACCCGCCGCCTGGGCTTGATCCACCCCGTCCCCATCATTTTCAAGCCAGACGGTGGCGACAAATCCGCTGCCTTTTCCCTCGCTCAGCGCCCGGCCCTGATCCGTCATGACACCCACCAGCCCGCCGGATTCGGCCACCAGAATTTCAGGGCGATGTCCCTGATCCCATGACAGAAACGCAGCCGCAACAGGCAGGAGCCCCGCCCATCTGGCGCGCCCCTGCCACAGGGCAATCCATAGCGCGCCCAATGCGATCAGCGGCAGAACGAACCACGGCGGGCTGACCACAAACCCCTGGGCACCATCCAGACCAGACACCCAGTCCGCGACCCCTAGAATCCAACGCAAACCGACGCCCATGACCGTCAGGGCCAGTGATTCCAGTCCGATTGGGGCCAGCAGTGCCGCGACAACCGCCGATGGAACCACGACCGTGCCCATAACAGGCACGGACACAAGGTTGGCCAGCAATCCGTAATGCGACATGGTGTTGAAATGTGCAGCCCCGATCGGAGCGGTCGCCAGACCGGCTATGGCAGATGACATTAACACTCCGACAACAGGTCTCAGCCATTTCGGGCCGGGCGTCGGACCGATCTCCCGTAACGCCCCAAATACCGCCACCAACGCCGTGGTTGCGGCAAACGACATCTGAAACCCGGGACTCAGCAAGGATTCCGGGCGCAGGAACAGAACGATCAGGGCGGCGACGGCGACCGCCCGCAAGGAAATCGCCCGGCGGTCGATCAGCACGGCACCGAGCATGACGCTGACCATGATAAATGCCCGTTCCGTGGCGACGTTCCCGCCTGAGAGCAGCAAATAGATCACGGCCGCAACCAGTGCCAGAACCGCCGCGACCTTGCGGACCGGAAGGCGCAGTGCCAGCACCGGGATAGCCGACAAAGCGATCCGGCCCGCCACGAACACGAAGCCGGTCAGCAGCCCCATATGTAGACCGGATATGGCCAACAAATGGGCGAGATTCGACGCCCGCAACGCGGTCAGGGTGTCTTGTCCCATACCGCTGCGGTCTCCGGTTGTGACTGCGGCGGCGAACCCGCCCACTTCCCCCGGAAGGATGTCGCGCACGCGGTTCGATATGGCCATCCGCCACGCGGTGATCCGAACGCCGTCGAGGGCCTCTTCGGGTGGTGCGATGGTTAGGATCGGCACGCGCGTATATCCGACCGCTCCCAGACGCTGAAACCACGCGTGGCGACGAAAATCAAAACCGCCGGGTTCCACCGGGCCTTGCGGTGGGGACAGATAGGCGGTTGTCATGATCCTTTGGCCCGGTGCGATCGGGCCGGCGCTGCCGTGGACGGAAAGACGGATGCGCTGCGGTCGGCGGTCCGGTGGCACGTCCCCTATTCGCACCTGGTCCAGCGTCAGCCGCAGCGCATCCGAGGCAGACCGGTCCATGGCGACGACCCTCCCCTCGACAGGGCCATAGTAGCGCCACGACAGAACCGGCTCTGCCATCATGTGGGCGCGCGCGCCGGCGAGCAGAAACCCGACAGCGACCAGCGCCCCCCCGATGGTCAACGCACCCCAGCCGGACGGCAATGCCCTGGACAAACCGATCAGCATGACGCTCAGCCCCGCAAGACCGGCATACAGCGGCCAATGCGGTTCGAACCGCAGTCCGAAATAGAGGCCAATGCCGATGGCCAGACACACCGGAGACCAGGGAAACAGGAACCCGGTCTGGTGTAGCAGCGCGGCCTCGACCCGTGCCAGAACACGCATGGTTGCCCCCGTCCTTCGGGCTCGTTAGACAGGCGCCAAGCTATGCCCGACGCGGTTACCAAAAGGTTAATCAACATAATGTCCGATCAGGTCGTCACCCGTTTTGCCCCCTCGCCCACCGGATTTCTGCACATCGGTGGCGCGCGGACGGCGCTGTTCAACTGGCTTTACGCGCGGGGTCGGGGCGGCAGGTTTCTTCTGCGGATCGAGGATACCGACCGGGAGCGGTCTACGCCCGAAGCGACCGAAGCCATTCTGCAGGGTATGAGGTGGCTGGGGCTTGATCACGATGGAGACGTGATCTCTCAGTTCGAGGGCGCGGCGCGGCACGCCGAAGTGGCACATCAATTGCTGGCCGAGGGCAAGGCCTACAAATGCTTCGCAACCCAGGACGAGATTGCCGCCTTTCGCGAACAGGCAAAGGCCGAGGGCAAGTCGACATTGTACCGCAGCCCGTGGCGCGACGCGGACCCCGCAACCCATCCGGACGCGCCGTTTGCCATACGGATCAAGGCGCCTCAGGACGGCGCGACGATCATACGGGATCAGGTGCAGGGCGATGTCACCATCCGCAACGACCAGTTGGATGACATGATCCTTCTGCGATCCGATGGAACACCGGTCTACATGCTGGCGGTTGTGGTCGACGACCATGACATGGGCGTAACCCATGTGATCCGGGGCGACGACCACCTCAACAACGCGGCGCGTCAGATGATGATTTACGAGGCAATGGGCTGGGCCATCCCGGTCTGGGCCCATATCCCTCTGATTCACGGACCAGACGGCAAGAAGCTGAGCAAACGGCACGGGGCCCTGGGCGCCCAGGAATATCAAGCGATGGGTTACCCTGCCGCTGGAATGCGAAACTATCTGACCCGTCTCGGCTGGAGCCATGGAGACGACGAGTTCTTTACCGACGATCAGGCCAAAGCCTGGTTTGACCTGGACGGAATCGGTAAAAGCCCTGCGCGTTTCGATCTGAAAAAGCTGGAAAACCTGTGCGGTCAGCACATTGCTGTGTCGGATGATGCCGCGCTGCGGCATGAAATTGAGGATTTTCTGGCCGCAGCCAAGTTCCCCCCTCTCACGCAGACACAATCGGGTGATCTGGAACGTGCGCTCTATTGCCTCAAGGATCGCGCACGCACCTTTCCGGAATTGCTTGAAAAGGCTCATTTTATTTTGACTGAACGTCCCATCGCCCCGGATGATAAGGCCGCGAAGGCCCTCAGCTCAGTATCCGATGGTATACTGGAAGAATTGACGCCGCATCTGCAAAATGCTAGCTGGTCCCGGAGCGAACTGGAGGAGACCTTGAATTCTTTTGCCGAGTCAAAAGAGCTCAAGTTCGGCAAACTGGCGGGTCCGCTGCGGGCAGCGCTGGCAGGTCGAGCGGTAACTCCTTCGGTTTTTGACATGATGCTGGTACTTGGGCGCGACGAGACCCTGGCCCGGCTTTCTGAGGCAGCGACCTAAACCCAAGCTTCATAATCGGGTAACGCTGCTCCGCTAACACCCGGACTGCGCGCCAGCGCGCAGCCGTTGCCCGCAAGGTCGGACAGCGCGCCGATCTGCGCATGAATAAAGAAGGGACAACCATGACTGACAGCAACAAAACAGCCACATTGACTGTTCATGGCAAAGACTATGAGTTGCCGGTTCATTCGCCGACTGTAGGACCCGATGTCGTAGACATTCGCAGGCTGTATGGCGATGCTGGCGTGTTCACGTATGACCCCGGCTTTACATCCACGGCAAGCTGCGACAGCACCATCACTTACATCGATGGTGAAAAAGGCGAATTGCTGCATCGCGGGTACCCGATCGACCAGTTGGCCGAAAAGTCCCATTTCCTCGAAGTCTGCTACCTGCTGCTCTACGGAGAACTGCCGGTCGCCAAGGACCTGGAAACCTTCGAGACCACCATTACCCGGCACACCATGCTGCACGAACAGATGCAGTATTTCTATCGCGGCTTCCGCCGGGATGCGCATCCGATGGCGATCATGGTGGGCGTGGTCGGCGCGATGTCGGCCTTCTACCACGACTCGACCGACATTCATGATCCGCGTCAGCGAGAGATTGCTTCGCACCGCCTGATCGCCAAGATGCCGACCATCGCGGCCTGGGCGTACAAATACCACAACGGTCAGCCCTTCGTGTATCCGCGCAACGATCTGGATTACGCGTCGAACTTCCTGCGCATGTGCTTCAGCGTTCCGGCCGAAGAGTATGAGGTCAACCCGATCCTCAGCCGCGCGATGGACCGCATCTTCACCCTGCATGCGGATCACGAGCAGAACGCCTCGACCTCGACCGTGCGTCTGGCCTCGTCTTCCGGCGCGAACCCGTTCGCCTGTATCGCCGCCGGCATCGCCTGCCTTTGGGGCCCCGCGCATGGCGGCGCGAACCAGGCCTGTCTGGAAATGCTGGAAGAAATTGGTTCGGTGGATCGCATTCCCGAATACATTGCCCGCGCCAAGGACAAGGACGACCCGTTCCGCCTGATGGGCTTTGGTCACCGCGTTTACAAGAACTTCGACCCACGCGCGAAGGTGATGAAGCAGTCGGCAGATGAAGTTCTGGATCTGCTGGGCATCGAAGACAATCCGAAACTGCAGGTTGCCAAAGAGCTGGAAAGAGAGGCTCTGGAAGACCCATATTTTGCCGAGAAGAAACTGTTCCCGAATGTCGATTTCTACTCGGGGATCATTCTTGAGGCGATGGGCTTTCCGACCTCGATGTTCACACCGATCTTTGCGCTGTCACGCACGGTCGGCTGGGTCAGCCAGTGGAAGGAAATGATCGCCGATCCGCAGAACAAGATCGGCCGTCCGCGTCAGCTGTACCTTGGTGAAACACTGCGCGACTACGTCGACATCGAAAACCGCTGATCGATCACAAGCGCCCCAAAACGCTCCGGATTTGCCGGAGCGTTTTTCTTTAGAAGAGACTCAGTTGATCCCCCGCCTGCGGCGGTTTTGAAAACAGATCACACCGCAGAGGGTCGGATTTTGTGGCGAGCCCCAGACGCCTCACCGCCAGTTTGAAGCGTTTGGCGACCATCTCGGCATATTCCCCCTCGCCGCGCATCCTGTGCCCCCAGCGGGGATCATACTCGCGCCCGCCATGCATGTCGCGCAGCTTGGACATCACCTTTTCGGCCCGCGCAGGTTCATGCGTGGCCAGCCAATCCTGCCACAACGCAGACACTTCCCTCGGCAAGCGCAACATGATCCAACTAGCAGCATCTGCACCTGCATCTTTTCCGGCCTCCAGCAGGTCTTCCAACTCGTGATCTGTCAGGCCCGGAACAACCGGCGACGTCATGACCCGAACCGGAACCCCTGCCCCGGCCAATCGCCGGATCATGGACAGCCGCCGCTGCGGAGATGGTGCGCGCGGCTCCATCCGGCGCGAGAGATTCGCGTCCATTGTTGTCAGAGAAACGCCGACCCGCACCAGACCGCTGTCAGCCATGTCTGACAAAATATCCAAATCCCGCTCGATCAAGGCCCCCTTGGTGACAATGGCGATCGGGTGATTGAACGCCTGCAGAACCCTCAGGCAGGATCTTGTAATCATGCGGTCTTTCTCGACCGGCTGATATGGGTCCGTGTTCGTCCCAAGGGCGATTGGGGCGACGCGGTAGGATCGGGATGACAGTTCTCGCCGCAAAACTTCGGCCGCATTCGGCCGTGCGATCAGGCGGGTTTCGAAATCCAGCCCCGGAGACAGCCCCAGATAGGCGTGGCTTGGCCGGGCAAAACAGTACACGCACCCATGTTCGCAACCGCGATACGGGTTGATCGAGCGGTCAAACGGCAGATCCGGGGACTTGTTGTAGGTGATCAGGCTACGCGCCACCTCGTCCCTGACCTCGGTGCGCAGGGGCGGCAAATCTTCTTCGGGGATCCAGCCATCATCTGTTGCAACGGTTGCGAACCTCTCGAACCGGCCGGCCTCATTCGACTCCGTCCCGCGACCCCGGATCGCGGTCTGATTGCGCATCTTGTTCACCTTATGTTCCATATTTTGACAATACGAAATGTGCTGTCGCCCGGCAAGCCGGACAATTCCACCAAGCGATCACTTCCTGAAACCCGGATGCATCAAGCGCGCAATTTGCCGTGAACGACGTTTAGCGTTTTTCGCTGTAACCTGAACCAAATGCAGGATGATCTTGCAGATTATTCTGTCGTGAGCCCCGAGATTTTGCCGTATAGGTCGGTCCCGAAACCGCCGAGGTCGCAATCGTCACAGTCAAACTGCGACGTATTAGCCAAAACGGAAAAAATGCCACCACGGGCCAATGGCCCGCACAGCTCAGGGAATTACCCCATGTCCGATGAAGAAGACATCGTCCTGTCCGAACTGAACGACGACGAGCTCGTCGAACAGATGTTCGACGATCTTTATGACGGCCTGAAAGAAGAGATCGAAGAAGGTGTGAACATTCTGCTGGAGCGCGGATGGATGCCTTATGACATCCTGACCAAGGCGCTGGTCGGTGGCATGACAATTGTCGGGCATGATTTTCGGGACGGTATTCTGTTCGTGCCCGAGGTTTTGCTGGCCGCGAATGCCATGAAGGGCGGCATGTCGATCCTCAAGCCTTTGCTGGCCGAAACCGGTGCACCCCGCGTCGGCAAGATGGTCATCGGCACCGTCAAGGGCGACATCCATGACATCGGCAAGAACCTCGTGTCGATGATGATGGAAGGTGCAGGTTTCGAAGTGGTCGATCTGGGCATCAACAACCCGGTGGAAAACTACATGGAAGCCCTGGAGTCGGAAGAGCCCGACATTCTGGGCATGTCCGCCCTGCTGACCACAACCATGCCCTACATGAAGGTGGTGATCGACACGATGGTCGAACAAGGCGTGCGCGATGACTACATCGTTCTGGTGGGCGGCGCCCCGTTGAACGAGGAATTTGGCAAGGCCATCGGTGCGGACGCGTATTGCCGCGACGCGGCTGTGGCGGTGGAGACCGCTAAAGAATTCGTGTCACGCAAGCACAATCAACTGGCGAGCTGACCACAGCCCACCGCGCAAAAGGGCCGTCTGAATAGCGCTCGGCCCTTTTCCCCTGACACGCGGCAAGCCAGATCGCCAACAGTCACCCGAGGGCTTAGGCAACCCCGACGATCCAATCATGATGCACCCAAGGGGGCATTTGAATGCGACAGCACCATTTACCCGATGATTCCAGCCTGACGACGCAGGGCTTCGTCGAGGAGAATGCACGGTCGCGCATCCTGTTGCTGGCTTGTGGCGCGCTGGCGCGTGAAATTCTGGATATCAAGACCCGCAATGGCTGGGACCATATGGCGCTGACCTGCCTGCCGGCAATTCTGCATGTCTATCCGGAACGCATTACCGAGGCGGTCGAAGAGGCCGTCGCCAAGCATCGCGACGCGTACGACCAGATCTTTGTCGTCTATGCCGATTGCGGCACCGGCGGCCTGTTGCAAAAAGCGTGCGAGCGCTTGGGCGTTGAAATGGTCAAAGGCCCGCACTGTTATTCGTTCTTTGAAGGGAACGACATCTTTGCGGCGCATGGCGATGACGAAACCACCGCATTTTACCTCACCGATTTTCTGGCCCGGCAATTCGATGCCTTCGTCTGGAAACCGCTGGGGTTGGATCGGCACCCGGAACTGCGCGACATGTATTTCGGGAATTATACAAAGCTGGTTTATCAGGCCCAAACAGACGATCCGGACCTGACCGAGCGCGCCCGCGCATGTGCAGACCGGATGGGACTGGCGTTTGAGCGCCGTCTGACCGGCTATGGCGATCTGGAGACCACTTTGACGGACTGGGCCAACCGCCCGAGCCATAGCTGATTCACGGACGTTCAGCCCCGTGTCACGCGTTTTCCTGCGCAACCTCACGAATACGTTCGATCATGGCGCGCAGCCCGTTTGAACGTTGCGCCGAGAGATGGTCGTTCAATCCCAGTCGGGCCAATTCGCCGCCAGCGTCCACTCGTGGCACCTCGGCCACGGGCAACCCGTTGTAAAGGGAGCGCAGAACGGCAATCAGTCCCCGCACGATCAGCGCGTCGCTGTCGCCATCGAACCGAAATACACCGCCTTCGATTACCGGGTGCAGCCAGACCTGGCTGGCGCATCCGTTGACTTTGGTCGCGGGCACCTTGAACGCGGACTCCAGCGGCTCCATCGCCTTGCCCTGCTCGATCACATGGCGGTACCGGTCTTCCCAGTCCTCCAGAAACTCGAAATCCTCGACTATATCTTCAAAGGCGGGCGTTGCCATGATGTGGCGGTCCTTCCGTTGCGGTCACAATTGTGACCTATGTCGACGACAGGGGCCTGTCCAGCCCCCCACGCGGCTTTTCAAACCCGGGAATTTGCGCTAACCCATTGCCTGAATTCCTGCACAAAGCTCTGGGTCTATGCAAAAAACTCTGTCTATCCTCATGATCGCCGCCTTGACCCTGTCTGCCTGCAACAGTTGGCGCGACTCGCGGGTGAACCCGTCCAACTGGTTTGGGTCCAGCCGGCCCGCCCCCGTCGAAACACCGCCGGATGACGCCAATGCTCTGGTTCCGCAGCAAGGCGATGGGCGCGGCCTGTTTGCACGCCCCGAGGAAGAGGACAGAAGCGTTCCGATCACCAAGATTGACGAGTTGCGGATTGATCCCACGCCCGCTGGCGCAATCGTCTACGCGTCTGGAACTGCGCAACGTCAGGGGGCGTTTGACGCCCGGCTCGTCCGGGTCGATTCCGAAGAGAATCAGGAAAATGGCATTCTGGAGTTCACCTTCCGGGTGGTGTATCCCACATACGCGACGCGCCAGGGAACCGAGCGATCCCGGATGGTGTCAGACGCGATCAACGTCAGCACTCAGGATTTGGAGAGCATCCGTCTCGTGCGCGTGGTTGGTCAACAAAACGCCCTGGAATCCCGGCGACGCTGAGTTGCGTCAGAGCGAGACAACCTTGACCGCCTGCCCCTTGGCGGCCAGAGCGATCTTGCCCTCGCACAGTTTCAACGCGTCCTCGCCAAATACCTCGAACCGCCAGCCCGACATGGCCGGCAGCGCGCGCTCTCCGGCGGCAATCTGATCCAGTTCGGAACTGGTGGCGATCAGCTTGGCCGCCACGCCCGAGCTTTCGGTTTTTGATTTCAGCAGGACCCGCAACAGATCCGCCAGCGCCGGGTTGACCTTCATTTTTTCACGGCTGTTGTCGACCCGCGGCAAGGCGTCGGCGGGACAGTCCTGCCCCTGCCGGACCGCCAACAGAATGCCGTCAGCGATGGCGCCCTTTCGGGCCTCGCGCAGCAACAGGCGCGACCCGCCCAGATCCGCCGCCGTTTTTGGCTTGGTCGAAGCAAGCTCGATCAACGCGTCATCCTTGAACACCCGGTTCCGGGGGATGTTGTTTTCCTGCGCATATATCTCGCGGAACTGTGCAAGTTCACGGACCACAGCCAGAAACTTGGCGGAATTTGTGCGTGTCTTGACCCGTTTCCATGCGTCCTCGGGTCGTACAACATAGGTCGCGGGTTCCGTCAGGGTGCGCAATTCTTCGGCGACCCAATGGCTGCGTTTCGATTTCTCAAGCTCTGCCGCCAGGTACTCATAGATCAGCCGCAAATGGGTAACATCCGCCAAGGCGTAGGTCTTTTGTGCCTCGGTGAGCGGCCGGCGCGACCAGTCGGTAAAGCGCGAGGTTTTGTCCACCCCCTGCCTGCAGATCTTGCGCACCAGCGTCTCGTACCCGACCTGCTCGCCAAACCCGCAGACCATCGCGGCAACCTGCGTATCAAACAGCGGTTGGGGAAAGACCGCAGCCTCGACCCAGAAAATCTCGAGGTCCTGCCGGGCTGCGTGAAACACCTTGACCACGTTTTCGTCGCGGAACAGGTCATAGAGCGGGTCCAGCGACAACCCGTCGACCAAAGGGTCGACCAGAACTGCGCTGTCTTCGTCCTCTGAAGGCACGGCCAACTGTATGAGACAGAGTTTCGAGTAGTATGTCCGCTCGCGCAGGAATTCCGTGTCAACGGTGATATAAGGGTAGTGGGCAGCGGCCTTGCAAAAATCGGCCAGCTCTTGCGTCGTCGTCAGGGTTTTCATGCGCCGTACTATTCTTGCTCTTGTCTTTGTGACTGCCCGTATTTTTCCACGTCCCGAGCGATACCGGCGACCATAAGACGAATAACAGCCACGTGTAAATCACCCAGAGGTGATCACGGCAGCAGAACAGGCACCCTGCGTCCGGCCGCAAAACGCCGGAGAACCGCGGGGTACAGCTTGTGTTCCCAGACCAAGATCCGTGCGGCCAGCGTCTCAGGAGTGTCGTCAGCCTCAATTTTCACGCGGGCCTGGCCAAGAATCGGCCCGTCATCCAGCGCCGCGGTCACCTCATGCACGGTACAGCCATGTTCCGTATCACCCGCTGCCAGCGCACGGGCATGGGTGTGCAAACCCTTGTATTTGGGCAACAGTGACGGGTGGATATTCAGCATGCGCCCCTGAAAACGCGATACGAAATCGCCGGTCAGAACGCGCATGAAACCGGCAAGACACACAATGTCAGGTTGCGCCTTCTCCAGCGGATTCAGCAACTCAGCCTCAAACGCCACGCGATCGCCTTTGAACGGGCGGTGATCGACCACGGCGGTCGGGATGCCCCGATCCGCAGCCTTCTGCAACCCGTCGGCCTGCGCATCATTCGACAACACCAGACACGGACGCGCGGGATGATCCCGGATCATGCTGTCGACCAGCGACACCATGTTCGATCCGCCCCCGGAAATCAGGATGGCGACACGCTTGTGGCTCACAACAACGTACCCGAATAGATTACGCCGGGGGCATCGGTTACAGATCCGATCCGCGCAACCGTTTCACCCGCCTCGGACAGCAACGCGGTCAGGTTATCGGCGCGATCCTCGGCGCAGACAACGATCAGCCCGACACCGCAGTTAAAGGTTTTCAGCATCTCCGCCTCGGCGATTCCCCCGGTGTCCGCCATCCAGCGAAAGACCGGTGGCAAATCCCATGCGCTCAGATCAATCGCGGCACCGCACCCATCTGGCAGGACGCGCGGCAGGTTTTCGGTCAGACCGCCACCGGTGATATGCGCCAGTGCATGCACGCCGCCGGCCCGGATTGCTGCCAATGCCGGTTTCACATAGAGCCGTGTCGGCGTCAGCAGCGCCTCGCCCAGTGAGCCTGCGCCAAACGGAGACGCGGCATCCCAGTTCAACCCCGACATCTCGACCAGTTTGCGAACGAGTGAATATCCGTTGGAATGGACGCCGTTCGACGCCAGCCCCAACAGAACATCACCGGCCTGCACGCCATCCGGCAGGTCCGCGCCGCGTTCCATCGCACCGACCGAGAACCCGGCCAGATCGAAATCTCCATCGGGATACATGCCCGGCATCTCGGCGGTTTCGCCCCCGATCAACGCGCAGCCGGATTGCGCACAGCCATCGGCAATGCCTTCGATAATCCGTGCAGCGGTTTCGGTGTCCAGTTTGCCGGTCGCAAAGTAGTCGAGGAAGAACAGAGGCTCCGCCCCCTGACAGATCAGGTCGTTGACACACATCGCCACCAGATCGACGCCAACCCCGTCCACGATGCCGGTGTCGATTGCAATCCGCAGTTTGGTCCCGACGCCGTCCGTGGCACCCACCAGGATGGGATCGTCATACCCGGCGGCCTTGAGATCGAACAGAGCACCAAACCCGCCCAGGCCGCTCATGACACCGGGACGGCTGGTCCGTTTCGCGGCGGGCTTGATCCGGTCGACCAGAGCGTTGCCTGCATCAATATCCACGCCTGCATCGGCATAGGTGATTCCATTCTTGCCCGCTGTCATGGCCAGTCCCTTTTGAGTGCTTTGCGGCGGGTTAGTCGATTGTGCGCCTTCATGCAACGGTCAGGCTTGACGCGGGCGTTCACCGTGATACCCAAGGCGCTCAGGCGGGCCTGTAGCTCAATTGGTTAGAGCAGAGCGCTCATAACGCTTTGGTTGGGGGTTCGAGTCCCTCCGGGCCTACCAGTGCCTTGAATCATCCACCCGCTGAGACCATCTAAGGTACAACGGTGCAATGGAGGTATGGTCATGTCAAAGCTCTCAGTTAAGTTTGCTTTGAATATGTAACGCCGGGCATCGCTCGCGGAATTCACATCTGACACCACGACCGTGTAAGGCCCGGCAATCGTCCAGCAGCAACCAGCCCGTCTGAGCCATGACTTGGCCGCAGGGCCTCCAAATGCCTGCAAAGCGCCCAGTGCCTCCGCCGCATCCACACCGTCTCAGCAACTCAAAAGCCAGACGCCCGCCACGAAATTGTTGGAGGCGTAGGGGCGACACGCAACGAACACCATCTAAGCACCTGCCCAGAGTACCTAAGCCAAATACTGCCGTCCTCGCGTTTCTTAAATTTAGTTAACTTGACAATTTCTCCGGCTAGGCGCCTGCCTACGCACAGTGAGAAACTGGAATTGGAGCTATTCTCGTGAAAAACCCACTCATAATTTCGACCACTATCTGCGCAGCGCTCACCTTCTCTGCGCCGGCGTTCGCTGTTGAGCTTTCAGCAAATGAAACCCGCACCTTTCAACAATATACCGGGGGTGCTCAGGCCGTGCTCGATGCCGGCGAGGCGTTCGAGATTTCTTCCGACAGCATTTCACAAACTGACCAAGGAAGCAGCTATTCGGGCAATGTTGTCGTAACGCTCGAAGACATACGGCTGGAAGCTGATGATCTCGTATTGCTGCGTCAGGAGGATGGAACCACTCTGTTGAGAGCCGAACGGTTCTCTTTGTTCCAGGAAAACACGAAGTAAGAGACGACGACCAAGCGACCGGCCCTGGTCTTGCCGGGGCCGGATCGGTTGAACTGTTGTATTTGTTGCAAATATTTGGCGCCTCTGTCGTTGTGAGCGATTAAAAAACGAAAAGGCCCGACCACAAGAGCCGGCCTGAGTGAAGCCGTTTGGACGGTGCATTCGGAGAATAGGTCGAAGGGCTCCCCCTTTTACTCTGTGCACGTGATCACCGGCGCCGGGAATAGTGCAAATCCGATGGTGTTGGTCACACCGTCTACCTGAGCGATCGCACTGACCTTCAGCATACCGCATCTTTGTTCAGTCCGACTGTTCGGCCGAGGTCTTGCGCAGGGGATCAGCCGCGCGATCCGCCTTTCATCCTGTTCGTCTACCACCGCCAGAGCGGCAGCAGCGCGGCCTCTCCGGCGAACTCACAAACTCACAGCCGCCACGCAGGCCTATTCGCGCGGTGCTATCGCCCGATGATGATATCCGCACATAATCCGCCCAGACGCTCGCTTTCGGCAAGGCGCAGCGTGCCGCCATGCGCGCGTGCGATGTCGGCCACTATGGCCAACCCAAGGCCGACCCCCGTGCCCTGATTCTGATTGCGGGCAGGATCCAGCCGGGTAAAGGGTTTGACCGCTTCGGTGCGCTGGTCCGGCGGAATGCCGGGGCCGTCATCCTCGACCCGGATGCGCATCGATTTCGGTGTCAGGCTCAGGCTCAGATCCGCCTTGCTGCCATAGCGCACCGCATTTCCGATCAGGTTCTCGACCGCGCGCCGCATGGCCGTGGTGCGCAGCATCACGCTGCCCTGCCCGTCGACCTGAACCAATTCGGCCGAATTGCCGGCCCGCTTCGCATCATCGACGATCTGGCGCAGAAAGGCCTCCGGCTCGACCTCTTCCGGTGTCCCGTCTGAGGCGCCCCGGGAAAACTCCAAAAAGGCGTCCAGCAAGGACTGCATCTCGGTCACGTCTCGTTGCAGGGGCGCCGCCTCGTCCTCGGGCAACATCGACAGGCCCAGTTTCAGACGCGTCAGCGGTGTGCGCAGGTCATGACTGACTCCGGACAGCATCAACGTTCGCTGCTCCATCTGACGTTCGATCCGGGATCGCATGTCCAGAAACGCATTGCCTGCCGCGCGCACTTCGACGGCACCGCCCGGGGAATAGGGCACGATCCGACCTCGCCCGAAAGCCTGGGCCGCATTGGCCAATCGGGTGATCGGGCGCAACTGGTTGCGCATATAGAGAAACGAAATCGAAGTCATGATGACCGCAAAGAACAGCATCGTGACGATCAGTTGATGCGGCGCAGCTGGTGATAGACGTCGTCTGTCAAAGATCAACTCCATCGTACCCAGATGTGTCGCCAGATACAGTCGCGCCTCCTGCCCGCTGGGCAGCGCAATTGCCTCGAGTTCCGGCAGTTGAGCCCGCAAATCCGCCTCGACCTGCGGAGCGATGAAATCATACCACCGGCGTTTGCCGACCAGAGGTACCTCACTGACCCCCAGAAAGCGCAGTTTCATCTCCAGCGCGGCCAGATCCGGGCGAACCGCGGCAAGCGCCTGTTGCTGCGTTTCCGCCTCGTTCATGACGGCCAGAACCAGATTGACTTCGCGCGTAGCGGCACGGGTCATCTGCGCGGTGACATCTTCCAAATGCTTCTGCAGGAAGGCGATTCCGACCACCAGCAACAGAACAACCACCGGCAGAACCAGGATCAGAGCGGCCCTGACATACAGGCTGCGCGGCATATAGGGTTTGAGCCATTGCGTGGACATGCGCTAAACCTAGCGGGCCACCCGGACAAGAGGAAGAGCACAGAATGCAGGCACCTGACGATTTTGCGCCATCCCCCGGCGTCGCGATGGAATTGCAACCGGGGTTGCGTCGGATTCTGGCACCCAATCCGTCACCGATGACCTATCGCGGCACCAACACGTATCTGTTGGGAGACCGGGACCTTGCAGTCATCGATCCCGGCCCCCTGAGTGACGACCATCTGCAGGCGATCCTGACCGCGCTGCGCCCTGGACAGAAGATCAGCCACATCATTGTTACCCACAGCCACCTGGATCACTCCCCGTTGGCCGCGCCGTTGTCCGCCCGAACCGGAGCGCCGGTTCTGGCCTTTGGTGGGCCCCAAGCGGGGCGCAGCGTCGTAATGGCCCAACTGGCCCAGCAAGGTCTTGCAGGCGGCGGGGAAGGGATCGACACCGCATTCCGTCCGGATGTCGAAGTTCAGGACGGGGAGTTGATCGAGGGTGAAGGCTGGCGGCTTGAAGTGATCCACACGCCGGGACATCTGGGCAATCATATCGCATTGGCTTGGGGTGATGTCTGTTTCACCGCCGATCATGTCATGGGATGGGCCAGCTCTTTGGTGTCCCCGCCTGACGGGGATTTGACGGATTTCATGGCCGCCTGCCGCAAACTGCAGGCCCGGAACTGGTCCGTCTTTCACGCCGGACATGGCGCGCCGATCACAGATCCGAATGGGCGGTTGGATTGGCTGATCCAACACCGGCTGGGGCGAGAAGCGCAAATCCTGGACGCGCTCGCGGACGGGCCGGCGACAGCCCGGCAACTGGCGGAACGTATTTACACGGACGCCCCCGCCGTCCTGTTGCCGGCCGCTGAACGGAATGTCTTTGCGCATCTGATTGATCTGACAGGGAATTCTTTGGTTGCGACCGAAGGCCCTTTGTCCGAGACCGCCAGCTTTCACAGAACTCCCTAGCTCAGATAAGAAAATTGCGCTTCGACGACGTTCCCCTCTGGACGCCGAAAATCCGGGTTGTTATATGCGCCCTCAGTTCCGGCGTAGCTCAGCGGTAGAGCAGTTGACTGTTAATCAATTGGTCGTAGGTTCGATCCCTACCGCCGGAGCCAAAATCTCGACCCAACCCTTTTCTTTGTGATTTTAGCGGACCGCCATTTGTGAAGGCCGTCAGGGATTTGTCATAAGACGGAAAATCCGGATCAACCGAGCAGCATCGACTTTCAAGGGTTCAACATGGAATATTGCCATGCGACCAACGAGTTCCGGTGTTTCCAAAAACTCTTCAACCGCATGCATACGGCGTCGATTTGCATAATCGTCGAATAGCAGGGTGACAGGGCGCGAGATGTTAAATGCGGTTGCCAAGGCGCATCCGACGCGAAACCGCCCGTCAACCAGAACCACATCCGGGTGCCGAAAATCATCGCTTTGCCAAATAGACAATGGATACCGGGGAAACCGCGCCCAATTTTCGCCGTCAACCGGAAATCCCCACTTCTTTGTTGCGCCAATATTGACCCATCGGACACTTACCTGTGTATTTGCCGCGGGCGGGTTTTGATTGAACCAACGCTGCATCATACGCGCCCATCTCCGGTCGCTTTCAACACTGAAAACGGTTTTGGATTCCATTTCAGCGGCCAGTACGGTCGACCCGCCAGAGCCATATTCCAGAATGACGGACGCCTTTTCGTATGTCTCGCGAACCAGGTCTTGCGCGTCCTGTGGCATCGTAAGGGTTGGTCTGTCTACGGGTATGGTCTTCAAGACTGGTCTCCACGGCATAGTCGTGAAATTTGTCTACCACCTCAGATAGCGACCTAACACAGTCCAATCCTTGGTCTTAAAGGACTGTGTCTTTTCTAGCGGCCCTAGAATGGCTTTAGCCAGCCGAATCTCTGGCTGAGCTTCCGCTATTCGGCTCGGGGCGAATTTTGTCCAAAAATCAAACGACGGCCTCTGGACGCGGATAATTCTGATTGCTATACGGCGCGAACCGTTCCGGCGTAGCTCAGCGGTAGAGCAGTTGACTGTTAATCAATTGGTCGTAGGTTCGATCCCTACCGCCGGAGCCATTTCTCCAAACCCCAAAACACCTCACCCGGTCAGGGCGCTTTCGAACTCGGCGCGCAGTTTGCGTTTCAGAACTTTTCCGGTGGCGTTCAGCGGCAGCGCATCGACAAAGACCACTTTGTCCGGCACCTGCCATTTTGCGATTTTGCCGTCGAAGAAGGTCAGCAACTCCTGTTCGGTTGGCGTTTCTCCATCCGCTTTGACCGCCACCAGCAGCGGGCGTTCATCCCATTTCGGATGCGGCACCCCCACGACGGCGGCCGTGGCCAGTTTGGGATGCGCAACTGCGATGTTTTCGAGTTCGACAGAGCTGATCCACTCCCCCCCGGATTTGATGATGTCTTTTGAACGGTCGCGGATGGTCATGTAGCCGTCCGGATCCAGCGTCGCGACGTCGCCCGTGGCGAACCAGCCATCCTGCAGCAAACCCTGGTCCTGAAGCTGGTAGTAACTGTCCAACACCCAGTGTCCGCGCACCAGCAGGTCACCCTGTGTTTCACCGTCATGCGGCAGATCGTTTCCGTCGTCGTCCACGATCTTCAACTCAACACCATAGGGCGGTCGACCCTGGCTTTCACGCAGCTTGTGCTGGTCTTCCATTGGCAGGTCGCGATGCTTGGCCAGCGGGTAGTTGGTTGTGCCCAGCGGGCTCATCTCGCTCATGCCCCACGCGTGAACGGTGTCGACGCCATAGGTTTCGCGGAAGGTCTCGATCATCGACGGCGGGCAAGCTGCGCCGCCGATCACCGTGCGTTCCAGGCTGGCCAGTCTGCTGCCGGACTTGGCCGCATGCGCCAGCAACCCTTGCCAGATCGTGGGTACGCCCATCGCCAGCGTGACGCCGTAGGTGTCGATCAGGTCGACCAGTGCCTCACCATGCAAATCAGGCCCCGGCAGCACCATGCGCGAACCCGACATCGCGCAGGCATATGGCGACCCCCACGCGTTCACATGGAACATCGGCACAACCGGCATCACCGCGTCCATGGCCGAATACCCAATAACGTCCCGCGTGTTCGATCCAAAACTATGCAGAACAGTCGACCTGTGCGAATACAGAACACCCTTTGGGTTGCCCGTGGTTCCTGAGGTGTAGCAAAGGCTCGAAGCAGTGTTTTCGTCAAAGCTCGGCCATTCAAAATCCGAATCGCCGGTCTCGATCAGGTCATCATAGAATTGCAGGCCGGGGATTTGCGATGCCGCGTCCTCATTTCTCGGCCCCATCAGCACGAAATGACGGACTTCGGACAGGCTTTCGTGCAACGACGCGACAAGCGGAACGAACGTTGCGTCGAAAAACAGCACCCGATCCTTGGCGTGGTTGATTATGTAAGTCAGCTGTTCCGGGAACAAACGCGGGTTGACCGTGTGGCAGACAAATCCTGCGCCTGAGACGGCGTAGTAGATTTCAAGATGCCGCCGGTTGTTCCAGGCCAGCGTCCCCACCCGATCCTGCGCCTGCAATCCCAGCTTTGTCAGCGCCGAGGCCAGTTGTCGCGCGTGTCTGGCAACGTCGGACCAGTTGGTTCGTGTCACTGTTCCATCGGTTTCAACCGAGGTTATTTCAGTTTGGCCGTGATAGCGCGCGGCATGATCTATCAGCGACGAAATCAGCAAAGGCTGCGTCATCATCTGTCCCAGCATGGACATCCTCCCGTTTTCGACGCGGTTTTTTCGTGTTCGCGCCTTCTTGCGCCTTTTCGCCAACGCGCAGCACCGATGCGCCACCCGCCGATCCAGACGTTTTCTCAGAAGGAACCCTGCCAATCATTTAATTGTCTGACAATAAAAGAATGCAGCCTGCCCTTACGGCAGGCTGCCCGAAATGCGCCTAATCCCGATGGCGTAGCGCGTATGCGACCAGCGCGGCAGTCGATCCGTCCTTGTCGCTGGCACTTTCGTCGCCGTCGACAATTGGACCCAAAGACGTGGCCAGTTCCTTGCCCAGTTCAACACCCCATTGGTCGAATGAGTTGATACCCAGCAAGACCCCTTCGACAAAGACCCGGTGCTCATACAGGGCGATAATCTGGCCCAGAACAAAAGGCGTGAGCTTCGGGTAGATCAGTGTGGTCGAGGGCCGGTTCCCCGGAAATACGCGATGCCGGGCCTGCCGGTCCAACTCATCGCCTACAAGGCCTTTCTCGGCCATTCGCTCGCGGGCCTCGTCCAGCGACCGGCCCCGCATCAGGGCTTCGGACTGCGCCAGGCAATTGGCCAGCAGCAAACGGTGATGATGCGCCAGTCCCGGCTCATGACCTTCAGCGGCGACCATGAATTCGCAGGGAATGACATCGGTGCCCTGATGGATCAGCTGATAAAAGGCGTGCTGGCCATTTGTGCCGGGCTCGCCCCAGACAACCGGGCCGGACGGAACGGTGAGCGTACTGCCGTCCATCGCCACCGACTTGCCGTTCGATTCCATCTCAAGCTGTTGGAAATACGCGGGCAGTCGCAACAAACGCTGATCGTAAGGCAGCACCGCGCGGCTGCCGTATCCCAGCACCTGACGATGCCAGACGCCAACCAGCGCCAGCATGACCGGAATGTTCTCCTGCCAATCGGCTGACCGGAAATGCAGATCCATCGCCTGACCGCCGCGCAGGAACGCATCGAATGCGTTGGACCCGACGGCAATCATCACGGGCAGGCCAACAGGGCCCCAGACCGAGTAACGCCCGCCGACCCAATCGGCAAACCCAAACACGCGATCCTCGGGAATGCCGAAGGCCTGGGTCTTGTCCAGTGCGCTCGAGACCGCGGCGAACTGGCGGGCCGCGTCCCCGCCCCCATCCGTCATCCAGGCCCGGGCGGTCCGGGCGTTGGTCATGGTTTCGATGGTGGTGAATGTCTTTGAGGCAACGATGACAAGCGTTCGTGTTGGATCGAGCTGGCGCAGCGTATCCGCGATATGCGCACCATCAACATTCGAAACATAGTGCAGTCGGGGTCCGTCGTGATACGGGGCCAGTGCATGTGTGGCCATAACCGGGCCCAGATCGGACCCGCCGATGCCGATATTCACCACGTCCGTGAAACTGCCCCCTGCCCCGGCGACAGTTCCCCCGCGCACCTCTTCGGCGAAGACGCGCATCCGCTGCACCGTATCCAGAACGCCCGGCATGACGTCCTGCCCATCAACATCGACGGGACCGCCATCCAGATTGCGCAGGGCCGTGTGCAAGACCGCCCGCCCTTCGGTTTCGTTGATCTTGGCACCGGAAAACATCGCATCGCGCCGCGCCGCCAGGTCAGCCGCCTGACAGAGCCCGATCAACCCGGCGCGGATATCGGAATCGATCCCGGTTTTGGAATAGTCGAACAATAGATCGCCGGTCGAAGCCGAAAAGCGCTGCGCCCGATCCGGGTCGGCCTCAAACAGCTCCGGAATGCGGCGGCCCTGCGTGGCAGCGGCCAGAGATTTAAGCGATTCCAGTTGCATCTGCCTACTCCGCCCAATGAACTGTCATGCCGCTGAGAACCGCTGCGATGGGCGCCTCTTCCGGTGGCAGGGACATGGACTTGTCCAGCGCCTCGCGTTTGGATGCGCCGAAGATGATCAGATGTTTGGACAGCGCGCCGTCCAGAACCGGGGCTGTCAGCGTGATGCGTGGCTCGGGCTGCACATCGGTGCGGGCCACGGCAAGAACGGGCGCATGGCTGTCCAGAGCGGCCATCAAACCATCCATTCCGGGAAACAGAGAGGCCGTGTGCATGTCCTCGCCCATGCCCAGAACAAGAACGGACAGGGGTAGGACCGGCGTGATAAGGCTTTCGATTTCGGGCAGGATATCTTCTGGGTCTTTGCCAGCCGCATAGAGCGGAAGATACTGTGCCACTGCGGCACGGCCGGTCAGCAACCGTTCCCGGATCAAGCGCTCGTTCGAGCGGTCGTGGTGGCCGGGCACACAGCGTTCATCCGTGGGCAGAATGCGCACCCGATCCCAGTCCAGATCGGCGGCGCACAATCCGTCGAAAACCGGCCCCGGTGTTGTACCGCCCGGCACCGCAAGCGACACCAGTTCATGGTGAAGCAAAGCCGATTCAAGATCACCGGCCAGCGCGTTTGCAACGTCGATGGCCAGCATGTCCCGGTCGGCGTATTCCTGAATGTTCATGGCTTGATCCCTTGCCACTGGCGACCATCTCTTTGAATCAGCAGCTCGGCGTCGCCCGGACCGGTGCTGCCGCTGTCATAGGGTTTTGGCACATCGCCGCGCGCCTGCCATCCGGCAATGATCGGATCGGTCCAGGCCCACGCCGCCTCGACCTCATCCCCGCGCATAAACAGCGTCTGGTTGCCGCGTATGACGTCCATCACCAACCGCTCATAGGCGTCCGGCGGGTCCTGGTTTTCAGGCCCCAGCGCCTCGGCAAAGCTCATGTCCAGCGGCACATCCACCAGTCGCATCCCGCCTGGTCCCGGTTCCTTGATGGTCACCTTCAGCGTGATGCCTTCGTTCGGCTGCAAACGAATCGACAAGGCATTGGCATGACGCCCCGCCGCTTCGCCAAAGATGGAATGCGGCGCGTCCTTGAACTGCACATTGATCACCGAGGACCGCGCCACCAGACGTTTGCCCGTGCGCATATAGAACGGCGTACCGGCCCATCGCCAGTTGCTGATATGGGCCCGCAAAGCCACGTAGCTTTCGGTGGTGGAGCGCGGGTTATTCACAGTTTCCCGATAACCCGGACCGTCCGGGCCTGCAGAAAACTGTCCGCGCACGATGTGATGCGGCTCAACCGGATCCAGCGCCCGGATCACTTTGAGCTTTTCGTCCCGCACCGCATCGGCAGCGAACTTTGCGGGCGGCTCCATCGCAATCAGGCACAAGAGCTGCATCAGATGGTTTTGCATCATGTCGCGCATGGCGCCTGCGCGCTCGTAATACTCTTCGCGCCCGTCAATGCCGACGGTTTCCGCCACCGTGATCTGGATATGGTCCACATACTGGCTGTTCCACAACGGCTCGAACAGCATGTTGCCAAACCGAACCGCCATCAGATTCTGAACCGTTTCCTTGCCCAGATAGTGATCGATCCTGTAGATTTGACCTTCCGCAAAGTGTGCGGCCAATGTGGCGTTCAGCGCACGGGCGCTGTCCAGGTCATGACCAAAGGGTTTCTCGACAACGATCCGGCTGCGCTCTGTTGTCAGGTCATGGGCCTGTATTTGCTCCGCCAAAGGGCCGAACAATCGCGGGCCAACCGAGAAGTAAAAGGCCCGGATGCGATCCGCGTTCAGTTTGCCTGCAAGCCTCCCCCACCCGTCAGCAGACTGCGCATCCAGCGCCACGTAGTCCACCCTGTGCAGGAAACGATCCAGCGCCTTTGTGTCCTGGCACTGCCGTGGTGCGTGTGCACGCAGCGAGTCGGCGACGATTTTCCGAAACGTATCCTGATCATGGTCGCGACGGGCCGCGCCTATGATCTGCACCGCATCGGGCCATTGTCCGGCGCAAAACCGTCTGAACAGCGCCGGCAGGATCTTGCGCTGCGCCAGATCACCGGTTCCGCCGAATATGACCAGATCAAACGGGTCAACTGGTATGACGCGAGACACCATGGGACGTCCTTAACCCGCTACAGATTTCATGTCCAATGTTAGCGCAATCATATTGGCGGTTTTCTTCCTCATCAAAACTCTGTCAGGACGGTCGCGTCATACTTAACTCCGGCATGACAAAAGGCTAAGTCAGTTTGATGACGACCAAGAACCGGATATGGCTATGAAAGACAACGCCCTACAAACAGCCAATGCCGGCAAATTTCAGAACAAACTGGTGACGGCGGACGGGCAGCCTCGGGCTTCGGTCTCGCTGAACAATCCCGAAACGCTGTGGTTC
Organism: Ruegeria sp. AJ12; assembly: GCF_056536245.1. Taxonomy (NCBI): domain Bacteria; kingdom Pseudomonadati; phylum Pseudomonadota; class Alphaproteobacteria; order Rhodobacterales; family Roseobacteraceae; genus Ruegeria; species Ruegeria sp. AJ12. The sequence goes on along the minus strand of NZ_JBQFJJ010000001.1, from coordinate 1,900,635 downwards.
AATACCGGAACCTTGTGCAATATCGAGTGTGAGAACTGCTATATCCTCAGCAGCCCAAAAAATGACGCGTTGGTGTACATTACGGCTGCCGAGGTGATCGATTATCTGGATCAGATCGAAACGCGCGGCTGGCCGGTCCATGAGATCGGGTTCACCGGGGGCGAGCCGTTCATGAATCCCGAAATGATCGAGATGGCCCGCGCCGCCCTGTCGCGCGGGTACGAGGTTCTAATCCTGACAAACGCGATGCAGCCGATGATGCGCCACAAAATGCGCGACGGGCTATTGGCGCTGAACCGTGACTATGGGGCCAAGCTGACGCTGAGGGTTTCGGTCGATCACTTTCTGCCTGACCTGCATGACAAGGAACGCGGCGCCGGCAGCTTCGCCAGAACCCTGACAGGTATGGAGTGGCTCCGCGACAACGGGTTCAAAATGGCAATTGCCGGGCGTTCTGTGTGGGGGGATTCCGAGGCCGAAAGCCGGGCCGGCTATGCCGCTTTCTTTGCCGAGCATGGTTTTGATATCGATGCGCAAAACCCCGGCGAAACCGTGCTGTTCCCGGAAATGGACGAATCCGTCGACGTGCCCGAGATCACCACCGCCTGCTGGGGTATCCTGAACAAATCCCCGAAATCCGTGATGTGCGCCACATCGCGCATGGTCGTGAAGCGCAAGGGGGCGGACCGTCTTGCGGTGCTGGCCTGCACCTTGTTGCCCTATTCCCCGGAATTCGAGATGGGCTCGACCCTGGCCGAGGCTGAGGCCGACGTGCACCTGAACCATCCCCATTGCGCGAAGTTCTGCGTTTTGGGCGGGGCCAGCTGCTCTGGGTAAAGTTCAGTTCACCCGGAACTCACCCACAAGGTTGCGCCATTCCCCGGGGCCGATCATCTTGCGGTGCGTATAGCGGACCGAGTGGAGCGGGCCCTCAATCTCGCGCTGCCAGAATTCTATAAAATCGAACAGTTTCGGGTGATCAGGCGCCAGATCGTAATCCTGCCAGACAAACGTGTTCAGGACGTGGATATAGTCGGGCATGTGGTAGAAAAACTCCGCCGTTGTCAGCCCATACCCTTTGAGCATCAATTCCGTTTCGCTTTGCTCCATGCAGACCTCCAATTTCATTCAAGGTCTCTTTAGCGTAACACGAAAACCACCTAATACTTAGATAACAATATGTTACTCGGATGTTACCAGCGTTTCTGGCGCTTAAACAGGTTGCTTGCTTGCACCTTATGTACCGGGTCTGATAAGGTGCATATACAAGATATAGACCCTGCACAAAGAACAGGCAGTTTACGTGAGCGATACGCCAGAAATCCCTGAAAACATGGACGAAATCCCGCCGGAGCGCCCCGTTTATGACGGTCCGACGGTCTCCATCGAATCCGAGATGCGCACGTCCTATCTGGACTATGCCATGTCGGTCATCGTGTCCCGTGCGATCCCCGATCTGCGGGACGGCTTGAAACCGGTGCACCGGCGCATCCTCTATGCGATGCACGAAACCGGCAACACGCACGACAAGGCCTATCGTAAATCGGCCCGTCCGGTCGGCGATGTGATGGGTAAATACCACCCCCATGGCGACAGCGCGATCTATGACGCTCTGGTGCGGATGGCGCAGGATTTCTCGATGTCGCTGCCGCTGCTGGATGGTCAGGGCAACTTTGGCTCGATGGACGGCGATAACCCCGCGGCCATGCGGTATACCGAGGTCCGAATGGACAAGCCCGCTGCCGCCCTTCTGGCCGATATCGAAAAAGAGACGGTCGATTTTCAGGACAACTACGACGGCAAGGACCGTGAACCGACTGTTCTGCCCGCCCGTTTCCCAAACATGCTGGTCAACGGGGCCGGTGGTATCGCTGTGGGTATGGCAACCAACATCCCGCCTCATAATCTGGGTGAGGTGGTCGATGCCACATTGGCCCTGATCGACGACCCGGACCTGACGTCCGAGCAGCTGATCGACTACGTCCCCGGCCCCGACTTCCCGACCGGCGGCGTGATGCTGGGCCGGTCCGGTGCGCGCAAAGCCTATCTGGAAGGGCGCGGCAGCGTGATTATTCGCTCGAAAACCCGCGTCGAGGAAATTCGCAAGGACCGGTACGCCATTGTCGTCGATGAGATCCCTTATCAGGTGAACAAAGCCGCGATGATCGAAAAGATCGCCGAAGCCGTGCGCGAAAAGCGGATCGAAGGCGTGTCCCATGTTCAGGACGAGTCCGACCGGAACGGTGTTCGCGTCGTCGTCGAGCTAAAGCGCGATGCGACGCCCGAGGTGGTGCTGAACCAGCTCTTTCGTTTCTCGCCGATGCAGACATCCTTTGGCTGCAACATGCTGGCCTTGAATGGCGGTCGGCCCGAGCAGTTGACCCTGCGGCGCTTCCTGACCTCCTTCATCGACTTCCGCGAAGATGTCGTTGCCCGCCGCACCGCATATGATCTGCGAAAGGCCCGCGAACGCAGCCACATCCTGTGTGGTCTGGCCGTGGCGGTGTCGAACGTGGACGAGGTGGTTGCCACCATCCGCTCGTCTGCCGACGCAGCCGAAGCGCGCGAGAAACTGATGACGCGCCGCTGGCCTGCCTCCGATATCGAAGGCTATCTGCGCCTGATCGATGATCCTCTGTCCAAAATGAATGACGACGGCACCTATAACCTGACCGAGGTACAGGCCCGCGCTATTCTCGACCTGCGTTTGCAGCGCCTGACCCAGATCGGGGTCAAGGAAGTCACGGACGAGTTGGAAGAGCTGGCCGCCAAGATCAAGGAATACCTCGATATTCTGTCCTCGCGTGAACGGATCATGTCGATCATCGGCGATGAATTGCGCAGTGTCCGCGAGCAATTCGCAGTGCCGCGCCGCACCGAGATCGTCGACTGGTCCGGCGACATGGAAGACGAGGACCTGATCGAACGCGAAGACATGGTCGTCACCGTCACCTCGGGCGGGTACATCAAGCGTACCCCGCTCGCCGATTTCCGCGCGCAAAAGCGTGGCGGCAAGGGCCTGTCGGGGATGCAGACCAAGGAAGAAGACGTCGTCACCAACCTCTTCGTCGCCAACACGCATACGCAGCTGCTGTTTTTCACAACGGATGGTATGGTCTACAAACTCAAGACCTGGCGCCTGCCCCAGTCCAGCCGCACCGGCAAGGGCAAGGCGATCGTCAACATCCTGCCAATTCCAACCGGAGTCTCAATCGCGGCGATCATGCCCGTGGATGTTCCCGACGAAGAATGGGAAAACCTCCATATCGTCTTCGCAACCAGCGCGGGTGACGTGCGCCGCAACCGCCTGTCGGATTTCACCAATGTCCGGCGCAACGGTAAGATCGCCATGAAACTGCCGGAAGGCGTGGAACTGGTGAACGCCCGCATCTGCTCCGAAGATGAAGACGTGATGCTGGTGACCGACTCGGGTCGCGCAATCCGGTTCCGCACAACTGATTTGCGCGTGTTCAACTCGCGTGAGTCGACAGGTGTACGCGGTATCAAACTGACCAATGGCGACCGGGTTGTCTCCATGTCCGTCATTCGCCACTTCGAAGCGGACCCGGATGAACGCGCCGCGTATCTCAAGATGCGCCGCGCCGTCGCCGGTGTCGCCGACGATGCCGAAGCGGAAGAGGAAGAAGGCAACGCCGACAGCCTCCTGCCGCAGGACCGTTATGCCGAGATGTCGGCTGCCGAGAACCTGATCCTGACCATTACAGCCGGCGGTGCGGGCAAGTTGAGTTCCAGCCACGATTACCCCGTGCGCGGCCGTGGCGGCATGGGCGTTGCCGCAATGGACAAGGCCATGCGCGGCGGAGAGCTGGTGGCCTCGTTCCCGGTCGAGATTGATGACCAGATCATGCTGGCGACCTCCAAGGGTCAGTCGATCCGGGTGCCGGTCGACGGCATCTCGTTCCGGTCACGGTCCGCTGGCGGGGTAAAGGTGTTCAACACCGGCAAAGGCGAGGAAGTTGTCAGCGTCGCCTGGATCGCGGATCAGGGCGACGACGACACGGAAGAGTGACCCGCTGAACGGCACCCCGGGAGTTTGGTCCCGGGGGTCTTCATATCAGACCCAAAAGGATCGACCCGGTCAAAGAGCGGCCGCGATCCCTCCTGTGTTCGCAGATGTGCCCGTCTTGGGACCAACGAAGTGCCAGCCGCTTCTGGAAACGGCGCCATACACTTGGCACACTTCACTGTGACACTGGCTACGATGGCGGGTTTCGCCACGTCGCCAAACAGCTTTCAGAAAACTTGACCCAATTGGATGTCAGCCACAGATTAAGAGGCCAAGGCACCTTGTGCCACATAGGACCCATCGAACTGACCGCTGAACGAGGACGATATGGCCGCCCCGACGATCGAAAACTGGGAAATGACCGCGGCGCTCAAGGACCTGACCGATTGGCTGGTGCAGCAAGGTCTTGAAAACACCCCCGTCGAAACGTGGCTTGAAGAGTGCTGCATCCGGCTCGTCGCGGCGGGCATTCCCTTGCAGCGCGCAAACATCACGTTGCGCGCCCATCACCCGGAAATCGGAACGGTTGCATTCCGATGGTTCCGAGATCGCGAGAATGAACGTCAGGATTTCATGCGCCGAGCTGAGAATGACGTGCCCGAAGAATACAAACTCAGCCCGATCTACTATCTGCTGTCAAACAACGTTGAAGAGATCAGACAGAAATTGACGGTTGAGGATCCCGTACTGGATTTCCCGATTTTCGATGAGCTGCGAGAGCGCGGCGCGACCGATTACTACGCGGTCAAGCGGTTCTTTCTGCTGGAAGATCAGGCCGCCGCCGTCGACCCGATGCGGGCCGAGGAAGGGGCCATCATCTCGCTCACAACCGATGCGCCGGGTGGGTTTTCCGATGCGCAGCTCGACGGGTTGCGCCAGTTGATCCCGCCGCTGTGTCTGACGCTTAAATGCGGTGCCAACAGGCTGATGGCCGAGGATATCACGGCCGCCTATTTGGGTCGCGATGCCAGCAAGCGGGTTCTTTCCGGCGATATCACACGCGGTTCGCTGGAAACGATCTCGGCGGTGATCTGGTATTTCGATCTGCAGGGATTCACCAAGCTGTCCGAAACGCTTCCGGGCAATGCACTCATTGAGCTGCTGAACGATTGCTTCGCCGAAGCAGTGGACGTTGTCGAGCGCAACGGCGGAAATGTTCTGAAATTCATGGGCGACGGAATGCTCGCCATCTTCGACATGGACCAGATCCCCGAGACCGGCAAAGTGGCGATAAAAGCCGCCATGGAGCTGCAGACGGCATTCGATGACCTGAACCAGCGCCGCACGGCAGAAGGCTTGCCAACCACCGGCTTTACGCTGGCCTTGCATGCCGGGGACGTCCTCTACGGAAACATTGGCGGCAAATCCCGTCTGGATTTCACAGTGGTCGGCCCGGCAGTGAATACCACCGCGCGCATTCTCGGTATGAGCAGCGCCGTGGATCAGACCATCGTCATCTCCGCCAAGGTGGCCGCCCCCTTGCTGGAGGATTTTCCGGAACTTGTGTCGCTGGGCCAATACCGCCTCCGGGGCGTCAGCGAACGCCAGGAGCTGTATACGCTGGACTAGCCTCTTGTCGAAGCTAGCTTGCGCCTCACACAGTATCGGTCAGATCATTCTGGCTGCCAACGAAACCGCAACTTGATCGATGGATGAACGGTGCGGCCCAGCCTGAACCAGATGCCAAACGAAAAGAGGATTAGCCATGACCCATCCCGCCCTCACATCTGACTCCGTCGCCGTCGTGACCGGCGGCGCTTCGGGAATCGGCTTGGCCTCCGCCAGAAGATTTGCGGGAATGGGTATGCACGTTGTTGTCGTAGACCGCGACGCGGAAAAGCTTGCGGCGGCTGAAAGCACCTTGCGTGAGGCCGGGGCCGCTGACGTCATGGTCGCGTCAACGGATGTGTCCGACATCGGACAGGTCGAAACCCTCGCCAAAGACGTGACCGATCGGTTTGGCGGCACAGACATTCTGATGAACAACGCGGGTGTCGGCATTCGGTCATCCTGCACAGGTCCACGGGACGCATGGGACCAAACCCTGGGTGTTAATCTTTGGGGGCCAATCAACGGCTGCCAGGCATTTCTTCCGGGCATGATCGCACGCGGTCGTCCGGGCGCGATCATCAATACCGGGTCAAAGCAGGGTATCACCACACCGCCGGGGAATCCGGCCTACAATGTATCAAAATCCGCCCTGAAAACATTTACCGAGGCGTTGTCGCACGAGCTGCGCAACACCGAAGGCGCGACCTTGACGGCGCATCTGCTGGTGCCGGGATTTGTCCACACCGGAATGATCGGTGCGGCGGAAAAGCCGCCATCGGCCTGGACCCCTGAGCAAACGGCAGACTTCTTCATCGACAGCATGAATCGGGGCGATTTTTACATCCTGTGCCCCGACAATGACGTCTCACGCGATATCGACGAGAAGCGCATCGCCTGGGCCGTCGGCGATGTAATTGAGAACCGTCCGGCACTCAGCCGGTGGCACCCCGAATACGAACAGGCCTTTGCCGCTCACATGACAAAGACCTAGCTGCCGAGCGCTAGGGATTAGCATACCGGCCATGTCAGTTGGTCTGCGTAGTGTTAGAGCCGGTACAAGGCCCCGAACTTCTCTTCCAGATAGTCCAGCAAAGGCTCCGGCCCGGGTGAAAAGCCGCTTGCCCGTTCGATAACCTCGCGCGGCGCAAAGAGACCGCCATATTGCTGCACGTTCTCACGCAACCAATGGGTCGCGCCGGACGTATCGCCTTGCGTCAGCTGCGACTGCAGATCCGGCACAGCCGGGCGCAGCGCCCGATAGAGGCACCCGGCATAGACATTGCCCAGCGCATAGGTGGGGAAATAGCCGAACAGGCCGACCGACCAGTGGACATCCTGCAGACAGCCGTTTGACGGTGCGTCGACCGCGTAACCGAAATCGGCCTTGAACCGATCATTCCAGGCCGCTTCGAGATCATCCACCTGGAGGTCTCCGGCCATCAGGGCGCGCTCAAGATCAAACCGCAGCATGATGTGCAGGTTGTACTGAACCTCATCGGCCTCGGTGCGGATATAGCCGTTGTGAACCCGGTTCACCGTGGCGTAGAAGCTCTCCGCATCGGCGATCCCGAAATCTCCAAACGCGTCCACCATCTGCGCGAAAAGCCAGCCGGTAAATTCGCGCGAACGGCCAAGCTGATTTTCATAGATGCGGCTTTGGCTTTCGTGCACCCCCATCGACACGCCCTGCCCCAGCGGCGTCAAGGCATAAGCCGGGTCAATGCCCTGCTCATAGGCCGCGTGGCCGACCTCGTGAATGGTGGAATAGAAACAGTTGAACGGGTCCGTGGCGCTGGTGCGTGTGGTGATCCGCACGTCCGACCCGCTGCCCGAACTGAACGGGTGCACGGCCTTGTCCACACGGCCCCGGTTCAGGTCATACCCAAAAGCAACCGCCAGCTTCTGCGACAGGTGCATCTGGGCCTGCTCGTCAAACGTGCCGTTCAACGCTTTGGGTTCCGGGCGACCCAGAACGGCAGCGCGCAACGCCACCAGTCGCGGGCGCATCGCGTCAAAGATCGCAGCAATCTGGGCACCCGTAGTGTACGGCTCGTAATCCTCGACCATAGCGTCGTATATGTCGCCGCCCTGAGCCAGAGCAGCCCCCTCTTCGCGCTTCAACGCGACAACCTCTTCCAGCACCGGCAAAAAGGCGGCCACATCCTCGTCGGCCCGGGCCTGTGCCCATTTGCCCTGGGCCGCAGAGGTGACGCGCGCGATGGTCTTGGCCAGGTCGGCTGGAACCTTGACCGTGCGCTCGTAAGACCGGCGTATTTCGCGTATCTGGGCATGGCCCGCATCACATGTCGGCTCGGCCCGATCCAGCCAATCCGCCACACGCGGGTCAGATCGCCGGGCATGCAGAACCGCCTCGATGGCGGCCATTTCTTCTGCGCGCTGAGGTGCTGCACCGCGCGGCATCACCGTCTCCTGATCCCAGCCGAGCCGCCCGGCGATCTGCCCAATCGCCGACGTTTCGCGCTGATAGGCCATCAGGTCATCAAATGCTGTCATCTGTGTCATGCTCCACGAAGCGAAGTTGCAATGGGATAGGCTGTCAGGAACCGGGCGCGCAGGATCAGTGTCCAGACCACGACCGCGAGGAACTGGTGGAAAATGGCGATCTGCCAGGGGGCGGCGTAGAGAACGGTGACAATCCCGACCACCACCTGCAGCGAGAGTACGGCGAACACCGCGTTGAAGGCGAACCGGGTTTGCGGATGCGCGCTGGCGCTGCTGCGGCGCCAAACGACGATGGCGAAGATGAACAGCAGATACCCGGCACAGCGGTGAATGAACTGCACGAGGCCCGGGCTTTCAAAGAAGTTCCGCCACATCGGCTCCAGCATCGCTGCATCGGGCGGCAGGATTTGACCGCCGATCAGCGGCCAGTCGGTATACGACCGTCCGGCATCAATCCCGGCGACCAGCGCGCCGATGAGTATCTGCAAGAAGGTAAAATGCATCAGGCCGGTCGAGAGCGAAAACAGCTTGGCCTCTTTCGTGCGCCGCGCCTGCATCAGGTCGCGTTCCTCCCGGCCGAGTTCAAAGATGTACCAGGCAAGGAATCCCAGGATCACAAAGGCCAGCCCCAAGTGAACGGCCAGCCGGTAACTGGCCACAGCCGTCATGCCTTCGCCCTGCGTAACGCCCGAGGCGACCATCCACCAACCGACAGCCCCCTGAACACCGCCCAGCGCGCCGGGGATGACAAGCTTTGCGGTCCAGCCGGTCGGGACTTTCCGCGCAATCAGGAACCCGAAGAACCCGATGGCCCAGACCAGTCCGATCACGCGGCCCAACTGACGGTGGCCCCATTCCCACCAGTAGATTGTTTTGAAATCATCCAGTTCCATCCACTGGTTCTGGATACGCCATTGGTCGATCTGCTTGTACTTGTCGAACTCCAACTGCCAGTCGGTGTCATTCAAAGGGGGGATGGCACCGGTGATCGGCCGCCATTCGGTGATCGACAGGCCGCTATCCGTCAGGCGGGTCAAACCGCCGACCGCAATCATCACGACGACGAGGGCGAACAGGATCATCAGCCACACCCGGATCGCACCGCGCGCGCCACCACGCCCCTTGTCGATCATGCCCGGCTGCACCGCCTGTTGCTTTTCGGTGTCTGAGACCTCTTCGAAGATGCTGCGCTTACCGCTCATGCTGTCCTCATGTCCTGGATTTCGTCGCAAGCTAGGGCCAAGGTGCGCCGAGGTCCAGCCTCAGCCCCTGTCCTTCCAGCGGACCATCTGCCGCATTATCCCGTGCAGCATCTGCACATCGGCCCGGGTCATCCGCATTCGGGACCACAGATTGCGCAGGTTGACCTTCATGCCTTCGGCCTTTTCGGGGGGATAGAAGAATCCGGCCTCGTCCAACCGGTCTTCGTAATGCTCAACCAGCTTTTCGACTTCCACACCCGTGGCCCAGTCGCCTTTACCCAGATCGGTGGCCTCATGCACCACGTCACCGGTCTGGCGCATCCACTCATAAGCCGTCAGCAGAACGCATTGGCCCAGGTTCAGCGAGGCATAGTCCGGATTCACAGGCACCGAGATGATGGCGTTTGCCTTGGCAATGTCCTCGTTCTCCAGCCCGGCACGTTCCGGGCCAAACAGAACCGCCACGTTTTCGCCGACCGCGACCTTTTCAGCTGCGATCTGCATGGCGCGTTCCGGGCTGTAGACCGGTTTGGTCAGCCCGCGTTGGCGCGCCGTAGTTGCAAACACAAAGGTGCTGTCGGCGAGTGAACCGGCAAGGTCGTCATACAACTGCGCCTCGTCCAGCAACCGCCCTGCACCGCTGGACATCGCTACAGCCTTTGGATTTGGCCACCCGTCCCGGGGTGCCACGATCCGCATCCGATCCAGACCAAAGTTCCACATTGCCCGCGCGGCAGCGCCAATGTTTTCACCCATCTGTGGACGCACAAGCACAAAAGACGGCTGGGATGTATCGCTGGGCATCGCTCACTCCAAAAATCTCCGCCTGCTCTATTCTGCTCATAGGATCAGAGCAAGGCATGGCAGCGGACAAATCCTGCGCGGCCGGGCATAAAAGTTTGCTTCCCGTGCGCAATCCGCTAAACCGCGCCAAAGACCAAGCCGAAGGACGCGTGAATGGACACCCCCGAGCAGCCGCAGATTTATCTGATCACACCGCCGTCCATTGCGCCGGAGACCTTTCCCGATCAGTTGGCCCGCGTGCTGGACGGCGTCGAGATCGCCTGTATCCGGTTGGCACTGGCGGGGGGTGACCAAGACGCCATTGCCCACGCCGCTGATACATGTCGCGAGGTTGCCCATGCGCGCGACGTGGCATTGGTGATCTCAAACCACGTGCCACTGGCGCAACGATTGGGTCTGGATGGCGTGCATCTGGACGACGGGGCCCGTTCGGTGCGTTCGGCGCGCAAGGAATTGGGCGCGGACGCCATCGTCGGCAGCTTTTGCCGAGCGTCCAGCCATGACGGCATGACCGCAGGCGAAGCCGGTGCGGACTATGTCGCCTTTGGACCGGTCGGCAGCGACAGCCTTGGGGACGGGACACGCGCAGAACGCGATCTGTTTCAGTGGTGGTCCGAAATGATCGAGGTCCCGGTCGTGGCCGAAGGCGGTCTGACTCCGGACTTGATCCGGGACCTGACACCCTACACGGATTTCTTTGGCATCGGGGACGAGATCTGGTCCACTGAGGACCCTCTGGAGGCACTGAAGGGCCTGCAAGCCGCAATGGATCAGGCCACCAGCAATGGCTCGACAATCAGATAGACACCGGCGGCAGCAATAAGGATCGAGGCCACGGCGGATACCCGGTCGCGCAGACGTTCTGACCGACCAGAGATCACGGCACCAATACCAAACGCAGCTGCCGCAATACCCCAAAGCGCCAGCAAAACCCCTGCCCCGAACCCAAATATGGCGGGCGCGATGTGGTCTGGTGGCACACCAATACCGTCCAAAACGGCGGACAGGATGATTCCCTGAAGCAGCCCAACGGCAAGACCCACCAGCAGACGCCAGACGTGAAGCCGTCGGAGGATCAGGTTCCAAAGCGACACAACGACAATCGCAACGCTGGTTGCCTGCACCGCGATTGAGGACGGCACGTCAATCCAATTGAGCAGCCCACCGCCCAGACCGATCACAAAGCCAAGGGAAAAGAACAGCATCTGCGCGAAAACAAAACGCGGGTTCAGCGACAGGAACACGAGGGCAAGGACAAACAGACCCTGCATGTACCCGGCCGCAGGCACCCGGGCGGCCCCTTTGACGAAATAAGCCTGCAGGGTCTGCTGGGTTGTCAGGGATGCGCCACCTTGCAGCGGGATCAGCGGGCTCGTTTCGCCGGCCTCAAGATACCCGGTATAGGGGGCCGCGACATTCTGCTGTTTGAGGACAACAGGCCCGCTCCCAATTGGCCAAGTCAGGCGCAGACCGGACGCGCCATCCGGCAATGGCCCCGTCAGCAACAGCCGTGAGACACGCACCGTTTCCAGATCGCCAACAGCGGGAATGCTCACGCCTTCGTAATCCAGCACGATGGGTTCACCGACCTCGACCCGAAGGGTCTGCATCCAGTTTGCGGTGAAAGCCTTGACCTCCGGTTCCAGTTCCGATGACACCGTCGCTCGCAGTTTCCGGTATTGTGCAGTACTCAGGGACTCAGGATCGGTTGCCGGGTCGAGACCCGCGACAAAGGCCTCGGCATTCAGGCTGATTTCCAGAAACAGCGTGTCGGACTTGGTCCAAAAATCGATGATTGTGGGCGACGGTGACTGGGCGACGCCGTCCTTCGACAGAACGCCCCCGGCTACCAAAACCGCCAGCACGAAAACCCGAACGCGAAGAGCGAGGGCAGAGAAAAACCCAGCACTCATCAGGAATGCTCCAAAACCAATACACCAAACCTTCCCGAGGAGTGTCTTGTCGATTCCCAAGGATAGCAAGGCCAAAGAGCCCCACAGGCAGGACGCCGCCGGGAATCTCGGACGGCGGGCCTGTTCTGGGTTGCACGGCCACCCGGGCTCCGGCATGACAGCATCATGACTCAAAACAGTGAAATCCTGTGCATCGGTTCGGTTCTCTGGGATGTGATCGGGCGCTCCGCAAGCGCGATGCGACAGGGGTCGGATGTGCCCGGGCGGATCACGCGCCTGCCCGGTGGCGTTGTGTTTAACATCGCGATGACCCTGGTGCGGTTCGGCATGACCCCAACGCTGCTGACTGCCATTGGCCGCGACCCGGAAGGGGATGAACTGATCCACGCCTGCGCGCGCCTTGGAATGGTAACGGATCACATCTACCGGTCGCAGGACTTACCAACCGACCGCTACATGGCGGTCGAAGGGGCCAACGGCCTGATCGCCGCCATCGCGGATGCCCACTCGCTGGAAGCGGCCGGTGCGAAAATCCTGCGTCCGCTGATGCATGGGCCGCTGGGGTATGAAAACACACCGTTCGACGGCCCTATAGCTCTGGATGGCAACCTGACACTGGAGCTTCTGGAAGAGATTGCGCAAAGCCCGGCCTTCGCGCGCGCCGACCTGCGTGTTGCGCCCGCTTCGCCCGGCAAGGCCGAGCGCCTTTTGCCGTTTCTGAAACACGCGCGTGCCACGCTGTATGTCAACCTCGAAGAAGCGGGTCTTTTGTGCCAGCGTGAATTCACCGATTCCGATAGCGCGGCCAAGGGCTTGCTGGACCGTGGCGCATTGCGGGTTCTGGTCACCGATGGCGGAAACTCTGCCACCGTCGGCTCGGAGGCCGGTATCCTGACCCAGACACCGCCGTCCGTTCTCGTCACACGTGTGACAGGTGCGGGCGACACATTCATGGCCGCCCATATCGCCTCTGAGGCCAATGGGGCCGATAGCGAAGAAGCCCTGACGCGGGCCCTGCACGCCGCAGCAACTTATGTTTCCGGAGAAACACCCCTGTGATCGACATCCAATATTCCGCCGAGATACGCGCCGCAAAAAAAGCGGACAGACCCATCGTTGCTCTGGAAAGCACCATAATCACCCATGGCATGCCGTACCCGCAAAACATCGAGGTGGCGGCACAGGTTGAACAGGATATCCGTGACGCAGGCGCAGTTCCGGCAACCATGGCCGTCATCAAAGGCAAATTGCATGTGGGTCTCGAGCCGGACCAGTTGCAGGATCTGGGTCAGGCAAAGGGGGTTGCGAAAATCTCGCGCGCCGACATGGCCGCCTGCATGTCGACCGGCGGCACCGGAGCGACAACTGTCGCCGCGACAATGATCGCCGCCCATTATGCAGGCATCGAGGTGTTTGCGACCGGCGGGATCGGTGGCGTGCATCAGGGCGCGGAAACCTCGTTCGACATCTCCGCCGACCTGCACGAACTGGGACAAACCCCGGTCACGGTGGTCGCCGCCGGGGCCAAGGCCATCCTTGATCTCGCCAAAACACTCGAGGTTCTGGAAACACTGGGCGTCCCCGTCATTTCATATGGGCAAGACGCGTTTCCGGCCTTCTGGTCCGCCAAATCCCCATATGACGCGCCGCTGCGTATGGACAGTGCCAGCGACATCGCCAAGGCCCACGCGACCCGGCGCGCGCTAGGCCTGCCCGGCGGTCAACTGGTCGCAAACCCCATTCCTGCCGCCGATCAGATCGCCGCAGAAGAACTGGCCCCGATCATCGCGGCGGCTCAACAGGACGCAACCGCGCACCGGATCACCGGCAAGGCGGTCACGCCCTATCTGTTGCAGCGCATATTCGAGAAAACCCAGGGCCGCTCACTGACCGCCAACATCGCTTTGGTGCGCAACAACGCGCGACTGGCCGCAGAAATCGCCAAAGCTCTGGCCGATGGCAGGTGACACTACCCTATTGTTTCAAAGCCCCGGACTGCTTAACTAAATCCCGAAGTCACTCGGAACCGCGATGAATACACCCTTTGACGAAGAGCCACACCGCCGCCCTGGCCTGTTTTCAAGGCTGCGTGCGTCCTTTCTGACGGGGATCGTGGTCATCGCGCCAGTCTGGCTGACCGTCTGGCTGATCTGGTCCGTGGTGGGATGGATCGACAGCGCGGTGCTGCCGCTGGTGCCGCAGCAGTTCCAGCCCGAGCAATATGTCGGCATCAACCTGCGCGGCGTTGGCGTCATCATCTTTCTGGTGTTCACCATCATCGTCGGCTGGATCGCCAAGGGTATTCTGGGCCGGTCGTTCATCTCTTTCACCGAAAGCCTTGTCGACCGGATGCCCGTGGTCCGGTCGGTCTATTCCGGCATCAAGCAGATTTCGGAAACGGTCTTTGCCCAGACCGAACGCTCCTTCGAAAAAGCCTGTCTCATTCAATATCCGCGCCGGGGTATCTGGGCGATCGGCTTTGTCTCCACAACCGCAAGGGGCGAAGTCAGTCAAAAGGCGGAAACGGGCGGCGAGCTTTACAGTGTCTTTGTGCCGACAACGCCCAACCCGACGTCGGGTTTTCTGTTGTTCTTCCCGGCCGAGGACGTGATCCTGCTGGACATGTCGATCGAAGAGGCCGCCAAGCTGGTTATCTCGGCGGGGCTCGTTTATCCGAACGAAAAAGACCCGACCCAGCCGCCAGAGTGATCACCCGAACATCGCAGGCAGATCAACGGTACTGTGCTGACCCAGGTCATCCTTGTGCCGGGCCAGAAACCCATCCGCAGCATCGCGACCAGCCTTCTTGAGCTTGTGCAGGATCACGGGATTGGGGACGGTCTTGGTCGCAACCGACAGGCTGTTCATAAGGTCATTATCCGCGATCATGTGAACCAGAACGCGGCTCATCTCACCCGACTTCAGCTTGCCCTCCTTCAGCAATCTCTGGACAAAACTGATCGCGCGCAACTCGCGAAACAGGGATGAGTTAAAGCTGATCTCGTTGATCCGGTTCTGAATTTGCTGTGGGGTTACCGGGATCTCCTCCCGTTCCAGCGGATTGATATTTACGATCACCACATCTTCCGGCAGATCTTTGTTGAACAGAGGATACAGCGCCGGATTGCCGGTATAGCCGCCATCCCAATAGGCCTCGACCCGTTCGGTTTCCGGATCGTAAATCTCAACGGCCTTGAACAGGGTCGGCAGACAGGCCGAGGCCAGTATCGCATCGGTCGAGACCTCATCGCCTGTAAAGACCCGAATCTTGCCACTGCGCACGCAGGTCGCGCAGACAAACAGCTGCGGCCCCTGATCGGCGCAAATCTCGTTGAAGTTGAACCTCTCGACCACCGATTCCAGCGGATTGGTGTAAAAGGGTCCGTAGGCATAAGGCGACACCATCCGCGACCACGCATCCCCGATGGAGAACGGCAGAGAATATTCCATCGCCTGCGCAATCTGAGAGGGTTCCAGCCCGCGGAACCAGTGAGCAACACGCATGTCGCTGACCGCCCCCATCCGCTTCCATAGCGCATCAAGGTTTTCTCGCGCGCCCTCGCGCCCCGCATGGACCATGCCGGATTTGAAGGCCGCACCGTTCAAAGCGCCTGCAGATGTTCCGGTGATGGCGGCCACTTCGATGTCTTCTTCGTCCAGCAACCGATCAAGCACGCCCCAGGTAAAGGCACCATGCGCCCCGCCGCCCTGCAGAGCCAGATTGATCCGTTTCACAACCTCACCTCTTTATTGGTTTCTGGATGCTCAATGGACGCAGGTGCGGTATCCCGGTCAAATGTCACAGCGCGGTCCACCCGCCATCCACCGAAATCGTGGTGCCTGTAATCTGAGCCGCCGCATCCGAACACAGGAACACGGTTGTTCCCCCCAGCTGTTCGACGGTGGCAAATTCTTTCGACGGCTGACGTTCGAGCATGACGTTCCTGATCACGTCCTCGCGGCTCATGCCGTATTCCTTCATGGTGTCCGGGATTTGCGCTTCGACCAGCGGCGTTAGGACGTAACCCGGGCAGATCGCGTTGCAGGTGATCGGTTCTTGGGCGGTTTCTAGCGCCACGGACTTGGTCATCCCAACCACCCCGTGCTTGGCCGCCACATAGGCCGTTTTGAACGGTGACGCCGTCAATCCATGCGCCGAGGCAACGTTGACGATCCGGCCCCAGCCTGCAGCGCGCATCAAAGGTAGCGCCGCTGCGGTCGTGTGAAAGGCCGAGTTCATGTTGATCGCGATGATCGCGTTCCATTTGTCCACCGGGAACTGGTCGATCGGCGACACGTGCTGAATACCTGCGTTGTTCACCAGAATGTCGCAGGCCCCGGCCTGCTCGATCAGGGCCCGGCACTCGTCACCTTTGGACATGTCCGCCTTGATGTAGCGTGCGTTCGTGCCGGTCTCTTGGGCGATCTCGGCGGCCAACGCGTGATCTTCCTCGCGATCCGTGAACGAGTTTAGAACCACATCAGCGCCGGCTTTGGCCAGTTCGCGCACGACGCCCAGCCCGATCCCCGAATTCGATCCCGTGATGATTGCCGTTTTTCCAGACAGGCTCATGGCCGCTCTCCCACTGAGTCAGATTTTGCACAGAGTGCCATGCTGCACCTGCAAAGAAAACGGGGAAACATCCGGAGCACTGCCGCAGGCTGAAACCAGAGAATCAGGCCAAAAAAAACGCCCGCACGAAGCGGGCGTTAAGTTATTGAGGCAGGTTTCATACAGGCAAGAAACCTATCGAGCAGTGCATCCTTTATAAGCAATTCCGCGCCTTCGTCCAAGCTAAAAGTTTGATAATAAGAAAAATCATCGGTACGGTGAATCCCAACAAAATAAGGCCAGAGCAGGATTGTTTCCAAAATGAGCCAGGATATTCTACGACCGCTTCGCCCTCTTGTGGCGGGAATCGCCGGCATTTTTGCGGCCTCTTTTGCCCATGCAGATTCGTCCCATGGCATAGCTATGTATGGCGACCCGGCCCTACCACCGGATTTTGTGTCTCTGCCGTATGCAAATCCGGATGCCCCCAAAGGCGGGAAGGTCGTGTTTGGAAATACCGGCGGCTTTAACAGCTTGAACCCGTTTTTGCAAAAAGGCACGTCACCCTGGCAATTGCGGTTTTGGACCCATGAAAGCCTGATGGGCCGGTCCTGGGACGAACCTTTCACGCTTTACGGGTTGTTAGCCGAATCAGTTGAGACCGCGTCCGACCGATCCTGGGTCGAGTTCACGCTGCACGAGAACGCCCGGTTTTCCGACGGCGCGCCGGTCACCGTGGACGATGTGATCTGGTCCTATGAAACCCTCGGCACCCAGGGGCACCTGCGCTATCGCGGTCTTTGGGGAAAGATCGACAGCATCGAACAGACCGGCCCGCGCTCTGTCCGGATCACCTTCAACGAGCCCGACCGCGAACTCGCCCTGATCGCCGGTCTGCGTCCGATCCTGCAAAAGGCGCAGTGGGAGGGTAAAGACTTTGCCGACGCCCAAATTCAGGACATTCCCATCGGCTCGGGGCCTTATGTCATCGACGACTACGAACCCGGGCGCTACGTCAATCTGCGACGCAATCCCGACTACTGGGGCGCTGATATCCCGTTTCGCCGCGGGACCATGAACCTCGATGACATGCGGATCGAATTCTACGGCGACGGAACCGTTCTGTTCGAAGCGTTCAAAGCCGGAGAACTGTCGGCTGTCCGCGAATTCAACGCGGACAAATGGGATACGCAGTACAATTTCCCGGCCATAGATCGTGGTGATGTCATCAAAACCGAGATCCCGCATCGCAAGCCGTCCGGGATCACCGGGTTTGTCATGAACACCCGAAAGGCGCCATTCGACGACTGGCGCGTGCGCGAGGCGCTGACCCTGGCGTTCAACTTCGAATTCATCAACGACACAATCACCGGCGGGGCGCAGCCCCGGATCACGTCATATTTCTCGGGCTCGGATCTGGCGATGCAGCCGGGACCGGCCAGCGGCAGAGTCGAAGATCTGCTTCAGGCTTATGCAGACGATCTCATCCCCGGCACCCTTGAAGGCTATGTTCTGCCCGAAGGTGACGGGTCGGCGCGAAACCGTTCGAACATTCGCAAGGCTTCCGCGTTGCTGGCCGAGGCCGGATGGACCATTCAGGACGGCATCTTGAAGAACGCCTCGGGCGCGCCTTTCCAAATGACTCTGCTCATCAGCCAAGGTGCCCAGAACGTCGTTCAGAATGTCGAGTCGATCGCCGAAATCTATTCCCGGGCACTGGAGCGGTTGGGCATTCAGATGACCATCGAAAAAGTAGACGACGCGCAATATACATCGCGGACATCCGAACTGGACTTTGACATGACCCCGTTTCGCCGGGCCTTGTCACTGTCTCCCGGCAACGAACAGCGCCTCTATTGGGGCAGTGAAAATGCTGATACGCCCGGAACCCGCAACCTCATGGGCGTGCAATCGCTCGCCGTGGACGGGATGATCGACGCGATGCTGGCGTCGGAATCGCGCGAGGATTTCGTCGCCGCCACCCGCGCTCTTGACCGGGTGTTGACGGCCGGACGTTATGTGATCCCGATCTGGAGCTTTGATGTCGGACGCATCGCACACGACAGCGCGCTGAAGTTTCCGGAGACCTTGCCGATTTACGGCGACGGACCACAGTACATGCCCGAAGTATGGTGGTACGAAGGCTGACAACAACCGCAAGCCTTTCGCCAGCCGGAATTGCTCCGGCGGCCTGCATCAGCGCTCAAGACGAAACGCGGATCGGTGTCCGCACCTCACAAGGTCGGGAAACTATCACCGTTTGGTGCAGCCTCACTTGGTTTTCGGCGAGATTTGGCACATGATAAACAGAACACCATATTCCGCGCATTGTCCTGCCAGTGAACCCAACAAATCGAAACCAGTCCCAAGTTTTGCGGTCTTGGGCCTCCTGCGCCCATAACACTTTACGGAATGCGCCTGAGCCTTGTATCGTCAGATCAGACAGGTCCCGTCCACTCACCAGATATCGTGTTTGAAATCTGACACATAGGACAGATAGACTTGCCTGACAGACAGAATAACGGACCGGCCGCCACTCACTCCAAAACGCAGGTCCGTTCGCCCGTTGCGGGATGACCGCAGCGGGCACTACCCATATTATGGCCCGCCCGACAACCTGCGACATTTTGTCATGTCTCCCGCGGCGTCAACCGATCCGTACCCTGAGTTGGGGAAGAGCAGTTCTGAACCCAACCGAGGAATGCTCGCAGATGCTAAACTGGACAGAACTGACGCAAGACTGGGGTGCAACCTACGCGCGTGCGAAGCGTCGCTTCCCGAACCTGCGCGATCAGGACATGCCCCGCGTTTCCAAAGACCGTAAACGGTTCGAGGCGTATCTGGCCGAACGTCACCATCTGACCGTGAACGAGGCCCATGAAGAGGTTGAGGACTTTCTGTTCACGGAACGTCTCAACCGGGAGCTTGTCCACGCCGGATCACGAAAGTGACGTCACCCAAAGGATCGTTGCATCCTCGTCGCTGACTGAAATCACATTATGCCCCATGCTGCCGTCGTAATAGGCGCTGTCGCCACGGCGCATCTCTACCGGTTCATAAAACTCGGTATACAGCCGCACGACGCCGGTCAGCACATACAGGAATTCCTCGCCATCATGGCGCACCCAGCCGTCAAACTCTTGCATTGACCGGGCGCGGACACGGGCGCGATAGGGCAGCATCTGCTTTTTGGTCAGCGTTTCAGCCAGCAATTCATGCTCGTAAGTCGCGGTGGCATGCGCCGTTCCTTCACCCAGACGCGTAATCGCCATTCGGCCGATCACCTGATCGCGCTGCGGTGGCGTGAAAAGCTGCGGAACCGAAATCTCCAGCCCCGTGGCCAGCTTTTTCAGCGCATCATAGGTCGGCGACATCTGACCGTTTTCGATCTTGCTGAGTGTTGATCGCGCAAGACCCGCCTGGCCGGCGGCCTGCTCCAACGTCCAGTTCCGGGCTTTGCGCAATTCACGCACCCGTACGCCAAGGTCCAGCGGTTCGACTTCGGTGTGATCACCGGAGTCGCGTGCAATGCGGATAAGGGACTTAGGATCTTGCGTGCTCATGCGCCTTTCTATAGGGCCAGCCAGCCCGGCTTGCAACGCGCCATGCGCCGCGATAGCCAGTGGCCATGTTGTCGATATTCGATAAGGGTCCACCGCCGACCTGTCCCGCACCCTTTAATCTGGCCGCACATGTTCTGCGTCATGCGGAGCCGTTGTCGGGCAAGACCGCTCTGTCCGTTCTGTCCAAAACGGGCGCGTCTGACTGCAGCTATGAAAGCCTGCAATCAGCCATCCTCGGCACCGGAACCGGCCTTTTGCAGGCAGGCCTGAACCCCGGTGACATCGCGCTGATGCGGCTGGGGAACACGGTCGACTTTCCAATCGCCTATCTGGGCGCCATCGCGGTTGGGATCGTGCCCGTGCCGACATCGTCGCAGCTGACGGAACCGGAAACGGCGCGTATGATCGCGGATCTGTCACCTGCGGCGATCCTTCGCGATCCTGCGGTTGCCTGCGCCCCGCACCCTTTGCAGATTGAACTGGCCGATCTTGCAGCCATGCGGGATCTGCCCCCTGCAGACTATGTCATGGGCGACCCGGACCGGTTGGCCTATGTCGTTTACACTTCCGGAACATCCGGAACCCCCCGTGCCGTGGCCCACGCGCATCGTGCCATCTGGGCGCGACAGATGATGGTCGATGGCTGGTACGGGTTGCGCGACACAGATCGGCTGTGCCACGCCGGAGCGTTCAACTGGACCTATACGCTGGGCACCGGTCTGATGGATCCGTGGGCCATGGGTGCCACAGCCCTGATCCCAGAGCCCGGCACGGACATCTCCTCCCTGCCCACCCTGCTGCGCTGCCATCACGCGACGATTTTTGCCGCAGCTCCCGGGGTGTATCGCAGGATGCTGCAGGTTGCGGATCGGATCGAGTTGCCAGGCTTCCGCCACGGTCTCTGCGCCGGGGAAAAACTGTCACGCGCGCTGCACGAGCAATGGCATCAGGCGACCGATACCGAGTTGTACGAAGCCTATGGGATGTCGGAATGCTCGACCTTTATCTCGTCCAGCCCGTCCCACCCGGCCCGGGGTGACGCGCTGGGTCAACCGCAGCCAGGTCGCTGCGTGGCGATACTGGGGTCAGAGGGGCCTGTCCCGCAGGGCCAGGAAGGCACCATTGCCATTCACCGATCCGACCCGGGTCTGATGCTGACTTATCTCAACGCACCGGACGACGCCGCAGCGCGCATGCAGGGCGAGTGGTTCCTGACCGGAGACCAAGGCGCGATGGCCGTCGATGGGCAGATCACCTATCTCGGGCGTAACGACGACATGATGAATGCAGGCGGTTACCGTGTTTCACCGGTCGAGGTCGAATCCGCCCTGTCCCGGTTTCCCGGAATTACGCAGGTTGGCGCCGCAGCGGTCGAGGTCAAACAGGACACATTTGTGATAGCGGCGTTCTATACCGGGCCGGAAAAACTGGACGATGCCGCCCTGCGCACCTATGTCGAGGCAAATCTGGCGCGTTACAAGCAACCGCGCGCTTTCGTTCACCTGCCCGCGTTGCCGACCGGCGGCAATGGTAAACTCCTGCGCCGCGCGCTGCCGGCCTATTTCAAGGCGTCAACAGAATGACACAGACCGTCAAGCTGGACATCATGTCCGATCCGATCTGCCCGTGGTGCTATATCGGCAAAACCCATCTGGACAAGGCCTTGGCCGCTGTGCCCGAGCATCCGTTTGTGATCGAGTGGCACCCATTTCAATTGAACCCGGACATGCCGAATGCAGGCATGGATCGCCGCGCGTATCTGGAACGAAAGTTCGGCGGCAAGGAGGGCGCGGTGCGCGCCTATGCCCCGGTTGTCGAGCATGCCGGAAAAGCAGGTCTCGAGATCGATTTCGAAGGCATGAAACGCACACCCAATACTCTGGACGCCCACCGCCTGATCCATTGGGCCGGCATCGAAGGCAAGCAGAATGCCGTCGTTGACGCGCTGTTTGACGCCTATTTCGTGCA
Source organism: Ruegeria sp. AJ12 (assembly GCF_056536245.1). Classification (NCBI taxonomy): domain Bacteria; kingdom Pseudomonadati; phylum Pseudomonadota; class Alphaproteobacteria; order Rhodobacterales; family Roseobacteraceae; genus Ruegeria; species Ruegeria sp. AJ12. The sequence continues at coordinate 1,878,592 of NZ_JBQFJJ010000001.1, read as the reverse complement.
GGCGCGAGACATTGGCGATGCGGAAGTTCTGGCCGATATCGCCGACAGCGCGGGAATGGATGCCGCCGTTGTCATGAAGCTGCTGAAATCCGATGCGGATCGCGAGGATATTCGCAACCGCGACACCCATTCACGCAATATGGGCATTACCTCGGTCCCAACTTTCATCGTCGCCAACCAGCACGCCGTTCCCGGTGCGCAACCACCTGAAATGTGGGGAAAAGTGATCGGTGAGATCCTGTCTCAACTTGAGGCTTCCCCTGCAGAATAGCACATAGCCCTGTGCAAATTTCCGGTCTGGTGCAACCTGATCCGCCGTGATAGCGCGATTGGGTAAGGAGACCTTTATGGCCAACCGCATGTCCCGGGGGGAGTTCATTGCGTTGATCGCGATGATGTTCTCCACCATCGCCTTTTCGATCGACTCGATGCTGCCCGCCCTGCCCGAAATCGGCGCGCAGCTGAGCCCCGACGATATTAACCGCGCCCAGCTGATACTGACGTCGTTTGTGCTGGGGATGGGCATCGGGACCTTCTTCACCGGCCCTCTTTCGGATGCGTTCGGGCGCAAACCGGTCATCTACGGAGGGGTGGCGTTGTATATCCTCGCCTCTGCCGTGGCCTGGGCCTCCTCTTCGCTGGAACTGGTGTTGGCGGCCCGCGTGGTGCAGGGCCTTGGCGCTGCGGGTCCGCGTGTGGTGGCGATGGCGGTCATCCGCGACCTCTATTCCGGCCGTGTGATGGCGCGTATCATCTCGATCGCCATGATGATTTTCACACTGGTCCCTGCTATCGCACCTATGCTGGGCGCAGGCGTTATCGCCCTGTTCGGCTGGCGCAGTATCTTTGCCCTGTTCATTCTGTTCGCTCTGATCGTTTGTATCTGGATGGGCACCCGGCTGCCTGAATCTCTGGCCAAGGAAAACCGCCGCCCCGTCCGCATACCGCTGATGATCGCGGCGGCTCAGGAGATGTTTGCCCACCCGACCGTTCGATTGTCCATCATGGTGCAGACCCTTTGTATGGGCGTGCTTTTTACCATGCTGACCATGGTGCAACCGGTCTATGACGTGATCCACGACCGTGCCGACAGCTTTCCGTTCTGGTTCGGTTTTGTGGCGCTGATGTCCGGGTCGGCCAGCCTGTTGAATGCCGCACTGGTGGTGCGTGTCGGCATGCGACGCATGGTGACCTGGGCCTTGGGTGGACAAATTCTGATCACGCTCACGGTCATTGTCCTGAACGCAACGCCGCTGTCACCGAATGCATCCTTTGCCCTGTTCGTATTCTGGCAGACCATGGTGTTTTTCATGGCCGGCGTCACGATGGGCAACCTGAACGCCATCGCGATGGAGCCGATGGGGCACATCGCCGGGATGGCCGCATCCGTCATCGGGTCGATCTCCACCGTGCTGGCCGCAGCCATCGCGGCCCCGGTCGGATTGTTGTTCGATGGCTCTATTGCCCCCCTGACGATGGGTATTCTGACCATGTGCATCATTGCCTTTGGGCTGATGGTCCATATGGGCCGGATCGAAAACAGAGTGCCAGCCTGAATTGTGCTGAAGGGCTGAATCGCGCTACTCTGCCCGACAAGCCCGGGGGGACCATTCGATGAGCGCGTATTACGATCTTGGCACCTATACCTGTCCGATCACCACGTCTGCGCCAGATGCACAGCTCTGGTTTGACCGGGGCCTGAACTGGACATACGGCTACAATCACGACGAAGCAGTCGCCTGTTTTCAGCGTGCTCTGGAGCATGATCCGAGATGCGCCATGGCCCATTGGGGTGTGGCCTACGCGGCAGGGCCGAACTACAACCTGCCCTGGGCGCTGCAGGACGCCCAGGGCCGGCAAAAAGCGCTGGCCACGGCATATGACGCCACCCAACAGGCCCTGGCGTTGGCAGATGGTTGCACAGCAGTCGAACAGGCCCTGATCCGCGCCCTGCCCGCGCGCTACCCGCAACGCGATCCGATCGAGGACATGCACCGCTGGGATCACGCCTTTGCCGACGCCATGCGGGCGGCGTTCGCAGACCACCCCGGGCATCTGGACCTGCGTACCATTTATGTCGAAGCGCTGCTCAACCTGACGCCCTGGCAAATGTGGGATCTGAAATCAGGCCAACCTGCCCAAGGGGCCGCAACGCTCGAGGCGCAGGACGCGCTGGAACGGGCCATGGCGAACACTCCCGCCGCCATGTCGCATCCGGGCCTGTTGCACCTGTATGTCCATCTGATGGAAATGTCGCCGACGCCGGAAAAGGCACTCAAGGCCGGCGATGTGCTACGCACCCTGGTGCCGGATGCGGGACATCTGGTGCATATGCCGACGCATATCGACGTGTTGTGCGGCCATTACCAGAACGTCGTTCACTGGAACGAAAAAGCGTGTGAGGCGGACCTGAAGTATTTCGAGCGCGAGGGCGCGTTCAATATTTACACAGGCTATCGCCAGCACAATTACCATTTCACGATCTATGGCGCGCTGTTTCTGGGCCAGATCGAACCCGCCCTGCGCGCCAATCAGGGTCTTTGGGACACCACGCCCGAAGAGATGTTGCGCGTCGAGAGCCCGCCAATGGCGGATTACTTCGAAAGCTACATGTCGATGGGACCGCATATCCTGATCCGCTTTGGGCGCTGGGAAGAAGCCAAGGCGCTGGAGCTGCCATCTGACCCGTACCTTTTCAGGACGTTGACCGCAACCACCCATTACGCGCGCGCCGTGGCGCTGGCCGCCACGGATCAGGTGGCTGAGGCCGAGGTCGAGGAAAACCTGTTCCTCGCTGCCAAGGAATGTGTCCCCGAAACGCGCAGGCTGCACAATAACCGCGTCATCGATCTGCTTGAAATCGCGCGTGAAATGCTGCGCGGCGAGATCGAGTACCGCAAAGGCAATTTCGAGATCGCCTTTGCCCATCTGCGACGCTCGGTCGAGTTGGACGATACGCTGCCCTATGATGAACCATGGGGCTGGATGCAACCCACCCGGCACGCCTTGGGCGCCTTGCTGTTCGAACAGGGCCACGTGTCCGAGGCCGAGGCCGTGTATCGCGAGGATCTGGGGTTGGGGGGCACACTCAGCCGGGCGTCGATCCACCCGGACAATGTGTGGAGCCTCAAGGGATTGTATGATTGCCTGAAAGCACGGAAAGAAAGCATTGAAATAAAACAGATTAAGCAACGCCTCGATCTGGCCCTGGCGCGCGCGGATCAAGCCGTCGCGGCATCCTGCTTCTGTGCTCAGGCTGCGATGAAGGCGGCCGAATGAAGCATCTGGCATGTCTGCTGATCGCTCTGGTCTGCACACCCGCTCTGGCGGATCGCCAGACGTTTCCGCCTTCGGATCAGGCTGACCGTGACCCAAACCTTGTCGCGTTTCGCGATGACCTGTTGGCCAGAATCGCGGCGCGCGACATCGAGGCGGTGTTGGCCAGCGCCTGCCCCGACATCTATCTCAGCCATGGCGGCGATGGAGGCCCGGTAGAGTTTCGCCAAAATCTGCAGGCTGATCCAAGCGAGTCCTATTGGACCGCGTTGCAAGAGACGGTGTCGCAGCCCGGCTATTTCGACGATCAGGGCGAGTTCTGGATGCCATATCAATGGCAAATCTCACTGCCCGCCTCACTGGATCCGTTCATCGCCTATTTCGTAACCGGCGAGAAGGTCACCCTGCGCCGGGCGCCGGATCGCAGTGGCGGCATTCTGGGCCTGATCAGTCATGAGGTCGTTCTGATCCCTGAGTATCAGGATGGGGCCGAATACCAGTTGGTGCGCCTGACCGATGGCATGTTGGGCTATATGCACAGCGACTTTTTGTGGTCCATGGTCGGCTACCGTGCTGCACTGGTGAAATCCGAAGATGGTGACTGGCAGTTATGCACCTTTGTCACCGGTGACTAAGGTCAGACCCTACTGATTTTGCAGCACGGGCGAGCCAGACAGTATGCTGGCGACAATCCGGGTCCTCGATGACATGATCCACCAGTTCAAACCCATGCTGATCCAGCAGGGTCTCATATTCCGATGCATCCAGACTTGCGTGATACAAAGCCTCGCCTTCAAGTTCACCAATTGCTTCGCCATAAGCCGGGCCGCTGGTAAACATCAGGGCCGCGCCCTTGGCGGCATGCTGTCTGAACACCGAAAACATCCTGCGCTGGTCATCCGGGGTCAGATGGAAAAAGCTGTTCCATGCCAAAATACCCTGAAACCGTTCGTGCAGCTCAAGGCTGCGCATATCGGCGTTTATCCAGCGCGCCATGGGCATACCGGCACGCGCGAGATCCAGCATCTCTGGCGACGTATCGACGCCAGTCACAACGCATTCATGGGTAACAAGGTGCCGGGCAATCGGATCGCCTGCACCGCATCCCAAATCCAGAACAGTTGGTGCCTCAGGCATGAGCGCAAGAAAGCTGTCGAGCCACGTGCGCTCAAACAAGCTCTTATTTCTGCGCTGCGCCCAAAATTGTGCATGGCGGCGATACACACCAATGATTTGGTCAGCGTCGGACTCCATGTGCCTTTCTCGCTCGCTTAACTGCCATGTCAAAGAACCAACTGATCCGGTTGGCCTGTAACGCGGACAGCTAGGCTTTGGCCCTCTTCTTTTCTGCCACAACCTTCTCCGCCAGATCGCGCGCAATGGCAAAAGCCCCTTTGATCTTGTCGCTGTCTTTCTTCCAGTCGCGACGAACAACGATCTTGTTGTCCTTGACCTTGGCCAGCCCACGCTGGGCCTGGATGAACTCGACCAGTCCCTCAGGTGAGGCAAATTTGTCCTTGTGGAACTGGATCGTCGCGCCCTTGGGCCCACCATCCAGCTTGGCAATGCCGGCGCGTTTGCACATGGCCTTGATCCGCACGACAAGCATCAGGGTGTTGACCTCTTTCGGCAGTTTGCCAAACCGGTCTATGAGTTCGGCGGCAAAGCCCTCCAGCTCGACTTTGGTCGAGAGCGAGGACAAGCGGCGATAAAGCCCCAGACGCACGTCCAGATCAGGCACATAGTTCTCGGGGATCAATACCGGCACGCCCAGATTGATCTGCGGGGCCCATTGGTCATCGGCATCCGACAGCCCCTCCATCTCACCGGCCTTGATCTTGGCAATCGCCTCTTCCAGCATCGACTGGTAGAGTTCATAGCCCACATCGCGCATCTGGCCCGATTGTTCCTCGCCCAGCAGGTTACCCGCGCCGCGAATGTCGAGATCCTGCGAGGCCAAAGTGAACCCGGCCCCTAGCGTATCCAAAGAACCCAGAACGCGCAGGCGCTTTTCAGCGGTGGCTGTCAGACGCGCGCGCGGCTTGGTGGTCAGATATGCGTAGGCACGGGTCTTAGACCGGCCAACCCGACCGCGAATCTGATAAAGCTGCGCGAGGCCGAACATATCGGCGCGGTGCACGACCATTGTATTGGCCGTGGGAATATCCAGCCCGCTCTCTACAATCGTTGTGGCCAGCAGAACATCGTATTTCCCGTCGTAAAACGCGTTCATTCGATCATCCAGCGCGCCTGCCGCCATCTGGCCGTGCGCCACGACATAGGTCAGTTCCGGCAGTTGCCCTTTCAAGAATTCCTCAATCTCAGGCAAATCCGAGATACGCGGGACGACATAGAAACTCTGTCCGCCACGGTAGTGTTCCCGCAGCAGCGCCTCGCGGATGGTGACGGCGTCAAATTCGCTGACATAGGTCCGGATGGCCAGACGGTCGATCGGCGGTGTGCCGATGATCGACAGGTCGCGCACACCCGTCAGGCTCAGTTGCAGCGTCCGCGGGATTGGCGTTGCCGTCAGGGTCAACACATGAACGTCCGAACGCAGCTGCTTCAGTCGTTCCTTATGGGCCACCCCGAAATGCTGTTCTTCGTCGATGATCAACAGGCCGAGATTGTTGAACCGTATCCCCTTGGCCAGCAGCGCATGGGTGCCGATGACAATGTCCACGGTGCCTCGGGCCAGCCCGTCGCGGGTCTGTTGCGCCTCTTTGGCCGAAATGAACCGCGAGAGCTGCCGGACTTCCAGGGGAAACCCTCTGAAGCGTTCCTTGAAGCTGGCCGCATGCTGACGTGCCAGCAATGTCGTCGGCGCGACGATGGCAACCTGAACGCCCGACATGGCCGCGACGAATGCCGCGCGCATGGCGACCTCGGTCTTGCCAAAGCCTACGTCGCCACAGATCAGACGATCCATCGGCGCGCCGGAATGCATGTCTTCCATGACTTCGGAAATCGCCCGCAACTGGTCGTCGGTTTCCTGATACGGGAAGCGGGCGCTGAACTCCTCCCATGCGTGCGGCGGCGGGTCCATAACCGGTGCCTTGCGCAAGGCGCGCTCGGCGGCGATGCGGATGAGCCGGTCGGCCATCTCGCGGATGCGCTCCTTGAGCTTGGCCTTCTTGGCCTGCCAAGCCCCGCCGCCAAGACGATCCAGCAACCCCTCTTCGTGACCGTATTTCGACAACAGTTCTATGTTCTCGACCGGCAGATACAGCTTTGACTGCTCAGCATATTCCAGCAACAGGCATTCGTGCGCGGCGCCTGCGGCTGTGACGACCTCCATGCCCCGATAACGCCCGATGCCGTGATCCACATGCACAACAAGATCGCCGGGGCTCAGCGATTGGGTCTCGGTCAGAAAGTTTTCGGCCTTGCGGCGCTTCTTGGGCTGGCGGATCAACCGGTCCCCCAGCACATCCTGTTCCGCGATCACTGTCAGGTTGGGCGCTTCGAACCCATGCTCCAGGGCCCAGACCGCAAGATGCAGCCCGCGTTTGCCGATGCGCGTGCCATCGATAACCGGAATGGCTTCGGCCAGACCTTCGTCCTCGATCAACCCGGTCAGGCGCTCGCGCGCGCCCTCGGAGTAAGACGCGATCAGAACCGGGCCCTTGTCCATCTTGTCCTGGATATGGCCCGCCAGTGCGCCAAACAGACTGATGCTTTCCTGCTGCCGCTCCGGCGCAAAGTTGCGGCCAATCCGACCGCCTGAATCAATCACACCCGGCCCACTTGCCTGTGGCAACGGGCTGAATTGCATCACACGTCGGTCGCCAACCGCCAAGGTCCAGGCGGCGTCATCCAGATACAGCAATCCTGGCGGCGTCGGCTTATAGACCGTGTCCATACGCGACCGGTTTTCCAGCGCCAGCCGGCGGGTCTCGTACTGGTCCGCGATGCTGTCCCACCGCGCGAGCCGCGCCGGTGTCACCTGATCGTCCAGCGAAATCGTCGCACCGGGCAGATAGTCAAACAGAGTTTCAAGCTGTTCATGAAAAAACGGCAACCAATGCTCCATCCCCTGATGCTTGCGCCCGGCGCTGACCGCCTCGTAGAGCGGATCGTCCGTGCCCGCCGCGCCAAACTCGATGCGGTAATTCTGCCGGAACCGGGTAATCGCCGCGTCATCCAGAATGACCTCGGACACCGGGGCCAGTTCGACGACCTCCAGCTTTTCGGTAGTGCGTTGCGTCGCCGGGTCGAACCTGCGTGCCCCGTCCAGAACGTCTCCGAACAGATCAAGCCGCACGGGGCCTGAGTCTCCCGGCGGGAAAAGGTCGATAATGCCGCCCCGGACGGCATAGTCGCCCGGCTCCATCACGGTCGGGCTTTGCGAAAACCCCATGCGGACCAGAAAGCTGCGCAGGGCGTTTTCGTCGATGCGATGATCGACACGGGCAGTGAACGCCGCTTCGCGCAGTATGTCCCGTGCAGGAACTCTCTGGGTCGCGGCATTTAACGTGGTCAGCAGAACAAATTGCTGCGGCATCTGATGAACAAGCGCTGCGAGTGTTGCCACGCGTGCCGCGGCAATATCCGGGTTGGGCGACACGCGGTCATAGGGCAGACAATCCCAGCCGGGGAAGACAAACACCGGCATATCAGGGGCAAAGAATGCCAGTGCGGCCCGCATTGCCTCCATACGCTTGTCGTCGCGCGCCACATGACACACCGGAGCGCCGGACCGCGCGATTTCACTCAGGACAAGCTGTGCGTCAAACCCTTCGGGGGCGCCGCCGACCGTTACCTGGTTCGGAGCCTTCATGTCTTAAGCCTTTCAGACTGTCTTATCCCAGAACACCAATCGAAAGGTTCTGATACATGCCCCAGAGTGCGGTGACCAGTATCGCAAACATACCGATGATCTGCGTGTAGAGCCGGCATCGCAAAAGTGTCTTGGCCACGCGTTCCAATGTCAGTTCCTCTTGCCTCAGGCGTCGCGCATGCACAACGTTTATCAGCATCACGATTGTCAAAGGAAAGAGTAACAGAAACACGGCCTGCGCAAATTCCAACTGATAGTAAAACCCCAACATGGCCAGGCCCGTGAAAATGAACGATCCCAGCGCCAGAATGATGGGGCCGGACACATCCGTCACATAGAGAATACGGTTGGAATGAATGCGCACAATATCAAGAAGATCGGTCTCGACCTGCCCCCCGACCCGGCGGGCGCACACGACCAGATCGTAGGGAACGCCCATCACCCAATGGCTTGCCGTAGACCAGGTTACTGCCAGCACGATCCAGAACCACAGATTCGAAAAGCTGCGCATGTCGATCAGTTCGAAGATCGAAGAGTACCAGTCCAAACCCAAACCTTTATTCAAACTCCTCAGGGGGTTCTATCGCAGCCGCGCGTCTATTGGTACCCTTGAGACCTTGGCAGTTTCATGCCACCCAATGCGGCAATGTTCAAGGAGAACGCGCCATGAAACCGACCATCGCCCCATTTCCCCTCACCCGTTTTCGGCGGGCGCGTCAAACCGATGCGATCCGGGGACTGGTCCGGGAAAACAAGCTGACCCCGGATGACCTGATCTGGCCTGTTTTTGTGCGGGACGGCGAAGGCGTCGAAGAACCCGTACCCTCGATGCCCGGCGTGATGCGGCGATCCGTGGACCTGATCGCCAAGGCGGCAGCCGAGGCGCAGGCGCTTGGCATACCGGCCATCTGTATCTTTCCCTACACCGATGAGACGCTCAAGACAGAGGACTGTGCCGAGGCGTGGAACCCGGACAATCTGTCAAATCGGGCAATCCGGGCGATCAAGGCTGCGGCACCGGATATTGCGGTCATGACCGATGTGGCTTTGGACCCCTACAACATCAATGGTCATGACGGCTATGTCGTTGACGGTGAGATCGTGAATGACCAGACCATCGAGGCGCTGGTTAAAATGACCGTGGTGCAGGCCGATGCCGGTGCGGACATCATCGGCCCGTCGGACATGATGGACGGTCGGATCGGGGAAATGCGTCGCGCACTGGAACAGGCCGGCCATACCAACGTGATGATCCTCAGCTATGCCGCGAAATACGCCAGTGCCTTTTACGGCCCGTTCCGCGATGCGGTCGGTGCATCCGGCGCGCTGACGGGCGACAAGAAGACGTACCAGATGGATCCGGCAAATTCCGATGAGGCGCTGCGCCTGGTCGAACGCGATCTGACCGAAGGCGCCGATATGGTCATGATCAAACCCGGCATGCCCTATCTGGACATCTGCCGCCGTGTCAAAGACACGTTCGGCGCGCCGACCTACGCCTATCAGGTGTCCGGCGAATACGCGATGATTCAGGCGGCTGCACAAAATGGCTGGATCGACGGCGACAAGGTCATGCTGGAAAGCCTGATGGCATTCAAACGGGCCGGGTGCGACGGCATTCTGACCTACTTTGCCCCAAAGGTTGCACAGCTTCTGCAGGGCTAAAACCCCAAAGTGTCGCAACTTTTCGCCGATTGAATCGGATGTCCCGTCAGCTTTGCCGTGACACGAAGACGCAATCGGCGTATTCTTGCACATAAGATCGGGAACACCCGACCCATCAGGCACAAACACAGAGACATAAAACCATGAGCAGTTCCAATTCCCCACGACTGAGCCGTCGCGGCTTTGCCCTTGGCATGGCAGGTCTGACCGTGACCGCAGCCTGCGGCAACGGCGTCGGCAATTCCAATGCGGCAACGATCGACGCCCGCGTCGAGGCAACGCTTACGGAGATGTACAGCAAGTACCCGAACACCGTTGAAATCGCGAACAAAGCCAATGGCATGCTGGTGATGCCCCTGATCACCGAGGCCGGGTTCGTGTTTGGCGGCGGATACGGGCGCGGTGCCTTGCAAATTCAGGGCGCATCGGTTGACTACTATTCCGCTGTCAAAGGCACGGCCGGTCTTCAGATCGGCGCGCAGCAATACGCGCATGTCCTGTTCTTCATGACCGAAGACGCGCTGAACGACTTCCGCCGGTCCAGTGGATGGACGGCAGGCGCAGACATTGGCTACGTCGTCAGCGATCAGGCCGAGCAGCTGTCGACCGACACCACGACCCTGCGCACCCCGGTTCTGGCCGCCGTTTTTGGACAGGCCGGCCTGCAGATCGGCGCCACGGTCGAGGGCATCAAATACACACGGATCATTCCGTAATTCTGAAACACCACTCCCCCCTCCAGAGCACCCCGTCGCAAACCTATCCCTGCGGCGGGGCTTTCTTTTTCGTAACACACCACTGCGGTTCCTGCGCCAATCCCCTTTCGGTTGGTCGCGCCTTCCACTAGGGTTTGCGCCATCTGAAAACGGAATAAAAATGCGGGTCGTTGATGGGTCTTGTTTTTCGCTGGCTGATACGTATTGCCTCGGGGCTGATCCTGTTGATCCTTGCGGCTATTGGCTTGGTCTATTTCCTGGCCGGTCAATCCCTGCCTGACTACGATCAAACGCTTGAAGTCAATGGGTTGACCGCTCCGGTTGAGATCGTGCGCGACACTGCGAACGTGCCGCATATCCTGGGCGAAAACGATCCGGACATATTTTTTGGTCTGGGCTATGCCCACACGCAGGACCGCCTCTGGCAGATGACCGTGCTGCGGCGCACGGCACAGGGGCGGCTGTCCGAGGTGTTCGGTCCGCGCACGGTTCACATCGACAAGCTTCTGCGCCGGCTGGACCTCTATGGTCTGGCCCATCGCTCGGTCGACGTTCAGGACGACTATACCAAAGCTGCCCTGAACGCTTATGCAGCGGGGGTGAATGCGCGATTGGCGGAAATCAACGAAGAGGCGCTGGGTCGTGGCGCACCCGAGATGTTCCTGTTCAACGCACCCGTGTCGCCGTGGCAGCCCGGTGACAGTCTGGCGGTGATCAAGCTGATGGGGCTGCAATTGTCCGGTCATCTGCAGGATGAGGTTCTGCGCGCACGGACCTCGTTGATGCTGAACGATCCGGCGCGGTTGGCCGACATCCTGCCGGATGTTCCGGGACCGGGAATCGCCGCCCTGCCGGAATACGCGGCACTGTTTCCGAACCTGCCGCGCTATGCGGCGGGACATGACATGCCCGATACGCCCCTGTCGCCATTCCCGAAACGTGGTCTGGCTGGCGCGTCAAATGCTTGGACCGCGGCACCATCGCGGTCCGCCAGTGGCGGCACGCTTCTGGCCAACGATCCGCATCTGGGCTTTACCGCGCCGGGCGTTTGGTATCTGGCGCATCTCGATCTGGCCAAGGGCGGTGTCATTGGCGCCACCATACCGGGTGTTCCGGCCGTCATGACCGGGCGCAGCGATCGGCTCGGATGGGGGCTGACATCCTCGTATCTGGACGATCAGGATGTGCATATCGAGCAATTGAACCCCGACAACCCCGAGGAATACCTGACCCCCGAGGGCTACAAGGAATTCCAGTCGCGGCCTTCTATCATTGAAATCAAGGATGAAGCGCCGATTACCCTGACCCTGCGCTGGACCGAAAACGGCCCGGTCCTACCCGGCAGTCACTATGATCTGGAAACCATCACGCCACCGGGCCACGTCGCCTCGCTGTCATGGACCGCGCTGAGCCCGCAGGACACGTCGATGACTGCCTCAATGGCGTTGATGAATTCGGACACCGTGCGCGCGGCCATCGACGCGGCCGAAAAATACATCGCCCCGTCCCAGAATCTGTCGCTGGTCGACAGGAATACAATCGGTATGAAACTGGTGGGTGCCATGCCCCGGCGCGACATCAACAATCAAAGCAGGGGCCGCATCCCGACCCCAGGCTGGATCCAGGAAAACCGCTGGCTGGGCCGATTGCCCTATGCCGACAACCCGGAATTCGTGGCACCTGTCGGCGGCGTGCTGGGCAACACAAACAACAAGATTGTCGACCGCCCGTTTCCCAACCATGTCTCGTATGAATGGGGCGACACGCAGCGGGTCCACCGCTGGGAACGTCTGATGCAATCGCGCGAAGTGCACACGCGCGACAGTTTTATCGAAGCACAACTGGACACTGTCAGCTTCACCGCCCGTTCCTTGCTGCCGCTGATCGGTGCCGATCTGTGGTTCACCGGTGCGTCTGCGCCCGAGGGCACACCAGAACGCCAGCGCCAGATCGCTCTGTCGCTGCTGGCAGACTGGAATGGCGAGATGAACGAGCATCTGCCCGAACCCCTGATCTATGCCGCGTGGCTGCGCGCCCTGCAAATCCGTCTGATTTCAGACGAGCTGGGCCCCTTGGCCAGCGAGTTCAAACACGTGGAACCGCTGTTCGTAGAACGTGTCTACCGTGACATCGACGGGGCCTCGGTCTGGTGCGACGTGCGCCAGAGCGCGCCGGTCGAAACCTGCACCGAGATGGCGCGTCTGGCGCTGGATGACGCGATCATCTGGATCAGTGAACGATACGGCAGCGCATTGGAGTCCCTGCGCTGGGGCGATGCCCATCAGGCCACCCATGACCACCCGGTTCTGGGGTCGGTTCCGGTGCTGCGATACTTCGTCAACATCCGCCAATCGACCAGTGGCGGCGACAACACCCTGTTGCGCGGCCGCACGTCGGGCGAAGGCCCGGACCCGTTCCAGAACGTGCATGGTGCGGGCTATCGCGGTGTGTACGACTTTGCCGACCCCAACAGTTCGGTGTTCATCACCGCCACCGGCCAATCGGGTCATTTCCTGTCCCGCTACTACGATGATCAGGCGCAGCTTTGGCGCCGGGGCGAGTACATACCCATGTCGCTGGATATCGATCTGGCGCGGGCCGCCGCTGTTGGTGTGACCAATCTGATCCCGCGATAATCCGCCCATTCGGCAAGTCCCCGCCCTCTTTCCGGGGGCGTCGTGGACGCCACCAATTGTTTTGGCCTACCATCCCATGCGCTGACTATGTGGGACCAAGGGGGCGAATATGGCCAGTATCCGGGACACTTTGAACAATCTGGCACGTGATTACGCCATCGCCTGGAGTTCGGGGGATGCGGACGCGGTCGCCGGTTTTTTTGCACCGGACTGTCAGATGACGATCAACCGGGGTGATCCCCTTGAGGGTCAGGCCGCCATCGCTGAAATGGCGCGCGGATTTCATGCGGATTTCCCCGACCTCGAACTGCGCTGCGACATGCTGCGATGGGCTGGACCGCACGCCCTCTTTGTCTGGACGCGGGAAGGTCACCATTCCAAAACCGGCAACCACGTGGTGACACGTGGCTGGGAAGAATGGGAGCTTGCCGCAGACCACAAGGTCCGGTCATCTTCCGGCTGGTTCGACGCAGACGATTACCAACGCCAGATCGACGGGAAATAACTGATCGGTTCGGATGCCGCAGCCGAAACGACGCGAAAGCCTAGCGTGTTTCGTCATCCCCAACAGTTATCGAGTACAACCGATTTCACTGTGGGTCAGTTCGACATGTTGAGGCAGCGCCGCGCGCACCTCGTGCAGCCTATCGCGGGGAACGGTCAGCGTACCATTGAGCCTGATGCGGGACTTGTTCATATCTGCCATGGTTTTTCTCCAACCCGACCAGCGTGCTCAATGCTGAAAACCTGAGTGAGATTGCCCGGAACACACCACCATCGGTCACAGGACCGAGTATTGTGCGGCCTGTTTGTCGGTCCAGAAAACGGTAATCTCAAATCCATCTTCGGTCTGCTCTTCAGACCGGACAACGTCCTGCCGAAACAGCCAGGCCCGTTTGTCTCCGTCGCCGAATCCGAGAGTCAGCGTCCTCTCATGCCGGGCGCCCTGCAGTTTGACAGCGATATTGTCCAGCAAGGCGTCGACCCCTTCGCTGGTCACTGCGGATATTGCAAAGACCGCCGGATCTCTGTCCGCCCGCAACAGCGTCGCCTCTCGGTCTTCGGCGTCCAGCAGATCGATCTTGTTCCAAGCCTCCAGCCTTGGGCGCTCTTCATCGACACCCAGCGAAGTCATGATGGCGTCGACGTCCTGTGCCTGTGCCTCGGACTCTTCATGGCTGATATCGCGCACATGCACGATCAGATCAGCACCCAGAACCTCCTCCAGCGTGGCCCGAAACGCCGCGACCAGTTCGGTGGGCAGGTTCGAGATGAACCCGACGGTGTCGGACAGGATCACCTCCGGGCCGTCCGGCAACTGAACCCGGCGCATGGTCGGGTCCAGCGTGGCGAACAGCATGTCCTTGGCCATGACCTCGGCACCGGTCAAACGGTTGAACAGCGTGGACTTTCCCGCATTCGTGTACCCCACCAACGCCATGATCGGATACGGCACCTTGGCGCGGGCAGCACGGTGCAGCGATCGGGTCTTGACCACTTTTTGCAATTGCCGGCGCAAGCGGACAAGTTGCTCGTCAATGGCGCGACGGTCCGCCTCGATCTGTGTTTCGCCGGGCCCGCCGACAAACCCCAGTCCGCCGCGCTGCCGTTCAAGGTGGGTCCAGGCTCGAACCAGACGCGTCCGCTGGTAACTGAGCGCAGCCATTTCGACCTGCAGCACACCCTCGCGCGTCCGGGCCCGATCCGAGAAAATTTCGAGGATCAGCCCGGTTCGGTCCAGGATCTTGACCTTCCAGGCCTTTTCCAGATTGCGTTGCTGAACAGGTGTGACCGGGCCGTCGATCAGGACCAGCTCGACATCCGCGTCATGAAACCTGTCCCCAAGCTCGTCGATCTTGCCGCTGCCAAACAACAGGCCCGGCTGCGCGCGCTGCAGGCGCACGATCTCGGACCCGACCACATCAAGATCGGGCAAAGCGGCAGCCAGCGCCACTGCTTCTTCCAGCGCCGGCTCGGGAACACGGCGCTGTTCATCGGATTTGATTTCGGGATGCAGCACCCAGGCCCGGGTGCGCGTCCTGTCATGTTCCATCAAGTGGCGTCTTCGCCCTCATACAGGTTGATCGGCTGCGACGGCATGATGGTCGAGATCGCATGCTTGTATACCAACTGCGACTGTCCGTCGCGGCGCAACAAGACGCAAAAATTGTCGAACCAGGTAATCACACCCTGTAGTTTCACGCCGTTGATCAGGAAAATTGTGACTGGAACCTTTGCCTTGCGTACATTGTTCAGGAAGGCATCCTGAAGATTCTGTCTGTCCGAAGCCATATTTTTATTAACTCGCCGTTGTTCTTGCTACGCGCTGCGGACCAACGCGCTCCCTCCGAGGGAGTATGGAGTGGTGTGAACAGATATTCCAGATGAAAAATCAGGCAGTAACAGACGCAAACCAGCGTCAACCTAGTCTCGCCAGAGCGACGGCGTGATCAGAGCGATGATTGCCAGCGTCTCAAGACGGCCGATGACCATCGCCGCACACAGGGTCAATTTTGCGCCGCCGGACAGGTCAATCAGGCGGATGGGGACATCGGTGGCCAGTTCAATCAAGGGACCTGTCGTGCTGAGCGCGGCAACGCTCAGAACCATGGCCTGCTCAAAACTCGACCCCATGGCAGCAAGCAGCAGGTTGAACACGGCCAATGTCAACGCAAACAGCATCAGGAAGATCCACGCAATGAAGGCGCCATCGCTTTGGATACGGCGATTGCCGCCGCCCGCCCCACTGACCGAGGACGGGTGGATCAGCCGGTCGATCTCGCGCGCGCCGTTCAGGTACAGCGCGTAGACCCGCAACAGCTTGACCCCCCCAGCGGTTGTCGCCACACCGCCACCGATCAGCGCCAGCCCCATCAGCAGCAATCCCGGGGTACCAAGCCCGGACAATTGTTGGGCGTCATTCCAATTGGCGCTTTCGAACCCGGCTGTGGTCAGAAAGGCCAATACCGTGAACAGCATTCCCCAGATCACGTGCAGGGCCTGCAGCGGTTCGACCTGGCCGCCGATCTCGGTGACCCCTGCCAAGACCCGGAAGAACAGCAAGGCAGCAACCGTCACCACGATCAGCAGACCGATCCGGAATTCAGGATCCTTGTCCAGACGGGAATACCCGGTGGTGGCGGTGTCCGTTGAAAACGTCAGCCGCGACAGGGCAAAGAACAGGAACAGAAACAGGATCGCTTCGCCGGTCACGCCGGCCTGCGCGCCCTCCAGCCCGCCAACCGGAGAAATACCCGACGTCGCCATCACCGACATGGCATGGCAAATCGCGGTCAGGCCGGCCTCGCCGGCAATGAGCAGCAGGATGCAAATGACCACCGTCAGACCGGCATAGACCGGTGTCAGCGTGCGGGTCACCCGGATCAGGCGACCGCGCGGATCAACCTTTTCGCTTTGCGCGACGCCCGAAACGGGCCGTCCCGGTTGCCCCCGGGCCGTCACCTCAAACCCGCCCAGCGACAGTGGGGCCAGGATTGCCGCCGCTGAAATCCACATCAGCAGCCCACCCATCCAACCGACCAGAGCCCGCCACAAATGCAGCGGCGCGGTCAGGCGGTCGGGATTGGGAAACAGGTCGGCCCCGGTGGTCGTGAGCGCGCTGACCATGTCGAAATAAGCGTTCAGAAACGTCGTGTTGCCCAGCGCATCGTGAAACGGGATCGCAAGAAAGAGCGGCAGGATCGTGAAACACCCCAGCAGCACCGCCAACTGCCCCAATGTCCCAAGTCTGGGCACCCGGTTCGACGAGGCCAGTACAATGATTGAAACAAGAAAAATTCCAAGCACGCCGGAGTAGAAGAAAGACCGCGAGGTGTCGTGATCATCCAGCACGAGGGCATAAACTGCCGGTATCCACATCGAGAGTGAGACGATGCCCCAGATCAGCAGGAACAGCGGCAACCGCTGCAAAAGCCCGACCTGCTGTGGTGTCACACGCGCCATCAGAAGAAATCGATCGAGACCTGCATCAGCCGCTCAACCTCGGGCACATCCTTGGCCATGGCAAAGATGGCAACAACGTCCTTTTCATCGATCCGCAGACTACCGGTTGGGCGAAGCACCTCATCGCCTTTGCGCACCGCACCAACCAAAACACCTTCGGGAAATTCGATATCGCGCAGCTTCTGCCCGGCCATGGGCGAGGTCGACAGCACTTCGGCCTCGATCACCTCGGCCTCGGCATCCCCGATGGAATAGACCTGACGCACCCGCCCGTGGCGGATATGGCGCAGGATCGAACTGACGGTCGTGGCGCGCGGATTGATATAGGCGTCGATCCCCAGCGGCCCCATCAGCGCCACCATGCTGGGATCGTTGATCAAGGCAATCGCCAGCGCACAGCCTTCGGCCTTGGCGCGCACGGCCGCCAGCATGTTGGTCTTGTCATCGTCGGTTACCGCCAGCATCGCGTCGGCCCGGTCAATCCCCGCCTCGCTCAGCAAGGCGGCATCCAGCCCGTCACCGTTCAGCACGATTGTTCGCTCCAGCGCTTCGGCTGCCAGTTCGGCGCACCGGCGGTCCCGCTCGACGATCTTGGCGCGGACCCGGCTTTCACGTTCTTCCAGTGTCCGGGCCACTTCCAGCCCGACATTGCCACCGCCGACAATCACCACACGGTCCTGGCGTTTCTGGGTTTTGCCAAAAACCTCCATCGTGCGATCCACGTCTTTGACATTGGTAAACACATAGCATTCGTCGCCGACAAACAGCTGGTCTTCGGATTCCGGGGCAAACAACGTGCCTTCGCGCCGTACGCCCACCACGATCGAGCTGAGCGTCGAGAACAGATCGGTCAGTTGCCGCAGAGGCGTGTTCACGATGGGGCAGTCTTCCTCGACCCGGATCCCCAGCAACTGCGCCTTGCCGTCCATGAACAGTTCGGTGTCAAAGGCCGATGGCGCGGACAGGCGGCGCATCGCCGCTGCGGCGACCTCGCGTTCGGGGCTGATCACCACATCGATGGGCAGGTGATCGCGCCGGTACAAATCAGAATGGATCGCCTGAAGATAGGATTTGGACCGCAGCCGCGCGATCTTGCGCTGAATGGCAAAAACGGAATGCGCCATCTGGCAGGTGACCATGTTCACCTCATCCGAATGGGTCGCCGCAATGATCATATCCGCATCGCGTGCCCCGGCGCGCTCCAGAACATCAGGATAGCTTGCGAACCCCGCGATCCCCTGCACATCCAGCGTTTCCGTCGCGCGGCGGACCAGGTCGGAATTGTTGTCCACCACTGTCACGTCATTCAATTCGCCCGAAAGGTGCCGTGCAATCTGCCAGCCAACCTGACCGGCACCGCAAATGATGACCTTCATGTTTATGGCCCCTCTGCCTGAAATCTTTGAATGACAGATGCCCCCAAAGCGGTCAATTGAATTGTCATACCCTTCGGGCTGGGGCAAGATAAGCACATGAAAACACTGCTTCGCCTGCTCATTCCCCTGATGGTCCTGTCGTCCTGCGGCCCGCTGTCGCTCTATTATCGCGAAGGGGAAAGCGTGTCCAAGATGCAGGCTGAGACCACGCAATGTCAGGTTCAGGCGCTCAAGGACGCGCCGGTGGCCAATCAGGTGCGTCAAAGCCCGCCAACCTATTGGCCGGGTCGAACCTATTGTGACGGAAATGGCCGCTGCCATCGCACCGGAGGCTGGTGGCAACCGGGACAGGTATACACCGTGGACGTCAACCAGGGTCTGCGCAACAAGGTCGAGGCGCAGTGCATGGCGCAAAAAGGCTATCGTCCCGTCAGCCTGCCGCCCTGCAGACAGAACGTGAAATCGAGCGTACCGCCGGTGCGCACCACAACGCTGCCGCCCCTTGGCACCGAGTCATGCTTTGTGAAATTCGATGACGAGTCGTTCCAGATCATAACGCCGGGCCAACCCGGCTAGGGATGGCTGCGCAGAACCGCGCGTCGACGCGACAACCACAAATGCGCAAGCATCGCGGCAGCGTAGAACCCGACCACCGCGATCAGCATGCCCCCCTCGTTTGTCCGCCATAACACGGCCAACAGAATGGGCGTGCCAATCAGATTGCCCGCGTTGCCCATCTGTGCCATCGCGCCATAGCTCAGGGCCTGCGCTTCGGCAGTGTCGTTCAACTCCGGAACAGCCGCAAAACTGCCCCCCTGCACCAACCCGAGAACTGCGAACAACGCGACCGAGACGACCGCGAGGGGAAGCCCGAAAAACGCGGCCGCGATTGCCGCGATCCCGAGACCGAACCCGAGGTTGACAACCGCGACACAGGACATGACCGACAAGAGCAAGGGAACAGCTAACCAGGACAAAACGATCCCCGCCAATGGCATCAGCCCTGCAACCTGCGCGCTGATCTCTGCCGGCAACCTGCCCGGCAGGATCGCCAGCAGCGACACAAATGTCAGCGTGTAGAAAAACCATCCAATGGCCGGGGCGGACACAAAAGGCGACCGATAGGTCTCAACATGCGCCTGCGCAAAAGCCCGCATACCCCAGCCGGAGGCAGCGGCATGTCCCAGATCGATCCGCATACGACAGGCCGCAATCACTCCGGCGATCAGCAACATCAGGCCACCGTGAAGCACGAAATACGCCTGTAGTCCAAACTGTTGCACCAACGGCAGACCCAGCCACGCGTTGAGCGCAAATGCGACCCCGAAAAACGTGCTCCACAACACCATCGCCACGTCGCGCGCCCGGCCCTGTGTAATCTGCGCAATCAGCGTTGGTGCGGCGACAACAATCGCGAGATGCGACAACCCTTCGAGCACGCGGCTGGCGACCATGATGCCAAAACCGGGTATCGTGGCCTGAAACACCGAGATCGCACCGCCCAGAACCAGACCGGATACCAGAAGTTTCGACGGGCCGATACGACCGGCAATGGCCCCGGACAAGGCGCCCAGAACAACCCCGATCAGGCTGATGATCGACAACAGCCAGCCTATCACCTCTGCGTTGTCTGGATAGAGCCGCGCGACATCGGCAAATGGCACGGCGATCTTGGCAAACTGGGTCGCAGCCCCCAAGCCAGCCAGCCAAAGCAATATGACCTGCAGAAAAATGCGGAAAGACCGTGTCATAGGCCGTTCTTACAAGGACCGCCCGGGCACAGGAACGCATAAATTATGCGCTGTGTATTCTGGACCCGCTCACCAGCCGAACCGGCGTTCCGTCAGAAAGATACAGCCGTTCCCAGATGATTTCGCCAGCGCTGATGCGAATCCGATCATGCACGGCTTCTGAGGTCAGGAACGCCTTGGGGTTGGGTGTGTGCAGGTCCCACCACCCTTCTCCGCCCAACTCGGCCTCGGCCCTGCGGATTTCATCTGTCGCAAATTGCCAGAGCGAGACCCCCAGCAGAGCCTGCTGGCTGGTCTTCCAGTCGCGTGCCCGGCTGGCGGAATAGGCCAAGCACCTGTGGCTGGCCTCTTCCACCAGATGTACACAGTCGGCCGAATGCTCGATCAGACGTTTCAGGGCGCTGTCATCGGCCCGAACCGGCCCCAAGGCCAGAAAGACCGCGTGCTGTAGCGCGGGTGCCGGCGTTTGCGCACCGCTTTCCCATCTGGATATCGTTGTCTGATTAACCTCCAGCAGATCCGCCAATGCAGCCTGTTTCAGCCCCATGGATCGGCGCAAACGCTTTAAGCGCCTGCCAAAGGCCGGGTAGCCTCTGGTTTCAAGCAGTGCTTCGTCGGGGTTTGCCAATCCCATGGCTGCCAACTCATCCTAGACACAAAGTCACTCTGTCCACTTTAAGCCACGCATTGCCCCTCGTCGACTGTCGGGCTGAACGTCCGACGCATCACTCTGCCGGTTCCGGCTCGTCCAATTGGGCAACACGGGCACCCGACTTGTTCGATGTGACGACGCCGAGGGATTTCAGCTTGCGGTGCAGCGCGCTGCGCTCCATCCCGACAAAGCTGGCCGTGCGGCTGATATTGCCGCCGAACCGGTTGATCTGGGTCAGCAGGTACTCACGCTCAAACGCCTCACGGGCTTCGCGCAATGGCAGGGTCGCCAAGGCACCAGACAGGACGACGCGGCCTGAATCCTCGGCCTTGTCCTCGTCACTGGGCAGTTCGCGCGCCTCGATCGGCCCGGTTCCGTCGCCCAGAATCAACACCCGCTCGATCAGGTTCTTCAACTGGCGCACATTACCGGGCCATGTCATCGTCTGCAGCAAGGCAACCGCCTCTTCCGACAGATCGCGGACAGGCAACCCTTGGGTTTCATTGCACATTCCGATGAAATGCTGGGCCAGAACCGGAATATCCTCGCGCCGGTCCTCCAGCGACGGCACCGCAATCGGCACCACGTTCAGGCGGTGATACAGCTCTTCGCGGAAGCGTACCGCAGCAATCTCGTCATCCAGATCGCGGTTGGTCGAAGAGATAACCCGCAGATCAACCCGAACCTTGTCGGTGCCGCCAACGCGCTGGAATTGCTGATCGACCAGAACGCGCAAAATCTTTGACTGTGTGCCCAGGGGCATGTCGGCCACTTCGTCGAAATAGATCACGCCGCCATGCGCTTCTTCCAACAGGCCCGATTCAATGCCCCGTTCCGACGACTCGCGCCCGAACAGAACCTCTTCCATCCGCTCGGGTTCGACCCCGGCGCAGTTTACCGTGACAAATGGCGCGTTGGCCCGGTTGGAGTGGGCGTGAATGTACCGCGCGGCAATCTCTTTGCCGGAGCCGGCCGGGCCGCTCAGCATGACGCGGCCGTTCGATTTGGTGACCTTGTCCAACTGACCCTGCATCCCCCGGAAGGCGGCCGATTTGCCGATCATATCCGAAGTGTTTACCTCTTTGCGCTTGAGCGATGCGTTCTCGCGACGCAGGCGCGAGGTTTCCATGGCACGCCGGATCACCACCATCAACTGGTCGATGTTAAAGGGCTTTTCGATGAAGTCATACGCCCCCTGTTTGATCGCGGCCACGGCGATTTCAATATTGCCGTGCCCGGAAATGATCACCACCGGTACATCCGGATTGTCCCGTTTCACCGCCTTCAGGATGTCGATCCCATCCATGCGGCTGTCTTTCAGCCAGATGTCCAGGATCAGCAATCCCGGCGGTTCGGCATTGATCGACGACATGCACTCGTCCGAGTTCGCCGCCAGCCGGGTTGAATAGCCTTCGTCCTCCAGAATGTCGGACACCAGTTCGCGAATATCGCGCTCGTCATCTACGATCAGAATGTCACTCATCTTTGGCCTGCTTTCAGTTTGTTGGTTTTAATCGCCTGCTTCTGTGGCGCGACGGTCGGGGGCGAATTGGCCCCCGGTAAACGGATCACGGCCATCGCGCCGAAATGGTCCTGTCCGTCAAATACGGGCGCGTCTTC
The DNA here is from genome assembly GCF_056536245.1 of Ruegeria sp. AJ12. Taxonomy (NCBI): domain Bacteria; kingdom Pseudomonadati; phylum Pseudomonadota; class Alphaproteobacteria; order Rhodobacterales; family Roseobacteraceae; genus Ruegeria; species Ruegeria sp. AJ12. Next base: position 1,856,157 of record NZ_JBQFJJ010000001.1, on the reverse strand, counting down.
CAAAGTCAGCGCTCCGCCATGTTCTTCGATGATCTTCTTGACGATGGGCAGGCCGAGGCCGGTGCCTTCGTCACGTGTGGTCACGTAGGGTTCGAACAGCCGGGCCCGATCTTCGGGCAGTCCGATGCCATTGTCTGCAATTGTGATGATCGTACCCGCATCGTCACTGGACACCGCCACCTTGATCTGTGGCGCAAGGTTATCCGGTGCGCCTTTTTCTTTCAGCGTTCCAATTGCTTCGCCCGCGTTCTTGATCAGGTTTGTCAGAGCCTGGTTGAGCATTGTCGCGTCCACATCCACCAATATCGGTGTTTCGGGCAGATCCGCGTCGATCTGAACGTCCGGTTGACCGGCCTGTTGCAACAGAACGGCTTCGCGCACCAGGGTCACCAGATCCTCCTCCTGCCGTTCCGGCTCTGGCATGCGCGCGAATTTTGAGAATTCGTCAACGATGCGGCGCAGATCGTTGGTCTGCCGCACGATCACATCCGTCATCGATTCCAGGCTGCCGCAGTCTTCCTCGTCCAGCTTACGAGAGAACTTGCGCTTGATCCGTTCAGCGCTCAGTTGGATTGGGGTCAGCGGGTTCTTGATTTCATGGGCGATCCGGCGAGCAACATCGCCCCACGCGGCCATTCGCTGCGCACTGACCAAATCGGTGACGTCATCAAAGGCCACGACGTACCCTTCCAGCCCGCCATCTTCGCCACGACGCGTGGCCATGCGAACCAGCAGATTCTCCAGCCGCCCCTTTCGGGTCACCTTGATTTCGCCCTGCACGGCCTCTTGCCCGCCAAGCTTAAGGCTTTCGAACAAGGGCAGAAACTCGGGCACCGCGATCCCGATCGCCAGATGCTGTTCTCCCCGCGACCAGTCCAGCAACCGTTCAGCCGAGCGGTTGACAAAGGTCACGCACCCATCCGGGTCCACGCCGACCACGCCCGATGTCACCGAACTCAGAACCGAGTCAAACAGGCGGCGGCGGATTTCGACCTGACGAGTGTTTTCCAGCAGCGTGTCGCGCTGGCCTTTCAATTGTCGGGTCATCTGATTGAAATAGCGCCCCAGCATGGCGATCTCATCATCGCTGGCCTCCTCGATGACCTGAACGCTCAGATCACCTGCGCCAACCCGTTGCGCCGCTGTCGTCAACCGGCCGACCGGGCGCGACAGGCGCTCGGCGAACCACATGCCCAGCGACATGGCCGCCAGGATCAGAATCAGTGCAAAACCAAGGTACAAGAGACCAAAGTTGAACAAGACACGACCGCGTTCACTTTCAAGCTGCTGGTAGAACTGAGCCGTTTCCTTGGTGTCATCGAGTAGGGTCAGAAGCTGCCCATCCACCTCTCGGCTGACATAGAGATATCGATCCAGATACGCCTGCAGCGGCACCAGAGCCCGGAACTCGTTGTTCTGCCAGTCGGCGATAATCAAAAGGCCATTGTCCATGGCCTCAACAAACTGTTCGGGTTCCGGCGCTTCATAGTTGAAGAGGTACGACCGATCCCCGCGCGAGCGAATCTCGCCGCTGCCGTCGATCACATAAGCTTCGCGCAGACCGCGCTGAATTTGCGCCTGCCCTTGCGCCAGAACCTCCCGCAATTCCGCGTCCGAAACATAGAAGTCCAGCGTGCGCGCATTGTCGAGATAACGCGCCAATACGGCGGCATCTTGTGTCAGGCCCTGCCGATGCTCCAACTCATAGGCTTCAGCGGCCGTGAGCGAGGATCCGACAACCTGCCGAACCCGATCCGAAAACCAGCCCTCAAGACCGATATTCACCGTGAGGCCGGCAAATACTGCAACCGTGACTGTCGGAACCAAGGCCAACAGCGTAAACGCCCCGATCAAGCGCAGGTGCAACCGCGAGCCCGCCGATTTTGCCCGCCGCGCCGCGATCAGGCTGGCCAACTGGCTCAGCACAAGGGCAGCAACGACCAGAACATAAACAAGGTCGGCAAGCAGGATCAGGCGCAATGTCGGCGCCGTTGCTCCCAGATCGAATGGACCGATGACGAGATAGGTGGCCAACGCCAGAACCGGGCCCAGAAGAACCAGCCCCAAGGTGCTAAAATTGCGCAGCTTTCGGGATTTTCGCCACCGATTGATCGATAGGATCAGCCCGCTCTGTGCCCGGGTTGCCACCGTCTGCCCTCATCCTGCTGTGCCGCTTGCGCGGCTTACCGCCATATGTCGTGGTCTCTTCCGGTGGAACACCCGAATGCCACGGTTTGTGTGGCGATATTACATCAGTTTGCGGCGGCGTGTCACCTGAATATCGAGATCGGTGATTTTTTTACGAAGCGTATTCCGGTTTATCCCGAGCAGATCGGCACATTTCGCCTGATTTCCGCCGGTTGCGTCCAGTGCAATTTCAATCAGGGGCGCTTCGACCTCGCGCAATATGCGCTGATACAGGCCTGGAGGCGGCAACATGTTGCCATGCAGATCGAAATACCGCCGCAGGTGACGCCCCACCGAGGTCGACAGTTTCTCGCGTTCTCCGTCACCCAGAACCGGTTCGGCCTCGGGCTGGCTGCCCAGAACCATCTCGACTTCGGTCTTTGATATCTCGTCCGCCCGGCTGGTCAGGCTCAGGCGCCTGATGGCGTTTTCCAGCTGGCGCACGTTGCCTGGCCAGGAATACCGCCGCACAAGTTCCACCGCCTCGGGGCTGAGCCAGCGTTTCAGCCCGCTCTCCCGTTCCTCGCGGACAAGGAAATGTTCGGCCAGCAGCGTGATATCATCCACACGCTCCCGCAGGGCCGGAACCTGTACCGTCGCGCCGCAGAGGCGGTAATACAGATCCTGACGGATGCGCCCGTTTTCCATGCCCTCGGTCAAATCAGACTGGCTGGTCGCCATAAAGCGCGGAACATGGTCGCCGGGTGTGTCCATCATCCGCACGATCCGGGCCTGAATCTCGTCATCGATATCCGCGATCTCATCAATCAGAAGGGTACCGCCACGTACACGCGCCATGACACGCGCCGGTCCCTCGAGATCGCGCAGGTCGGCAGCGGTGGCCGTGACAAACGGCAGCGTTCGCCTGTCCGAGAAGTCGTGGATCGCGCGCGCAATCAGTGACTTGCCGGTGCCGCTTTCTCCGGACACCATCACCGAAAGATCGGTATTCATCACCCGCGCAACCAGCCGGTAGAGCGCTTGCATAACCGGGGTGCGCCCGACCAACGGCAACTCGTCCGGACGATCCTCGACTCCGTCAACCGGCTCCGGCTGCGCCCGCTGTTTCTGATCCAGCGCACGTGCCGTACGTTTCATGAGGTCCGGCAGGTCGAAAGGCTTTGGCAGGTAGTCGTAGGCATCCGCCTCGGCAGCCTGGATCGCGGTCATGATCGTGTTCTGGGCCGAAATCACGATCACCGGCAGTCCGGGCCTATCCTGTGCGATCTTGGGCAGCATCTCCAACCCGTTTCCGTCCGGCATCACCACATCCGAGATCACCACATCCCCTTTGCCCTCGCCCACCCAGCGCATGAGCGTGGTAAGAGACGAGGTGGCATGTACCTTGCATCCGGCCCGGGTCAGGGCCTGGGTCAGAACGGTACGGATCGTGCGGTCGTCATCTGCAACAAGTACGGTGCCATCCATCAGGTGCTCTCCTTTTTATCTTTCTTGTCTTCGCGGGGTGCGCGCCGCAACGACAGGCGAAAAACCGTGCGCCCCGGCACGGACTCGGCCGAGATCCAGCCGTCATGGTCCGAGATAATCTTGCTTACCAGCGCCAGACCCAGCCCGGTGCCGTTATCCTTGCCCGATACGAAGGGATCGAAAATATCGCCACGGATCTCATCGGGAAGGCCCGGCCCGTCATCGATGATCTCGATCTGCAAGGGCAATGAGTGTCCCGACCCGTCGCTGCGACGCAAGCGGAACGAATGTTCGAAATAGGTTCGCAATCGGATCGTACCGCCCTTGGGTCCGGCCGCTTCCGAGGCGTTCTTGAGCAGATTCAACACCACCTGCAGAAACTGATCGGGATCGCCATAAGCCAAGGGCAGCGAGGGATCATAATCCTCGATGATCGCCATATCGGCACCAAAGCCCAACAAGGCCGAGCGTCGCGCCCGATCCAGGACATCGTGGATGTTGACCGGTTTGAAATCCGGTTGCGAAAGGTTTCCGAATTGTTCGACCTGCTCCAGCAGCTTCACGATCCGGCGGCTCTCGGCCACGATCAGGTCCGTCAACTCAAGGTCTTGCGCCGGGACGTTCATGCTCAGCAGCTGCGCGGCACCGGTGATCCCGGCCAGTGGATTCTTGATCTCATGCGCCAGCATTTCGGCCATTCCAATGGCGGACTGCGCCGCGGATTTGACCGTATTGCCCCGGGTCATCCGACCGGCCAGTTCACGCGGCGAGATGATCATGATCATCGAACCCGGATGCCCGACCAGAGGGGCAATCTGCAGGGCGCACTGCAACGGCGCGCGGTTGCCCGAGCCGGCATCCACATCGTTTACAAACAGTGGTGTGCCCTGCTGCCGCGCCCGCAAAAACGCTTCTTCCAACGGCGCATCGACCGCGATCTGATCCCAGACCGGATGACCCAGCACGGATTTGCGCGATGCGTTCAGAAACCCTTCGCCCGACGAGTTGACATCGGCGATGCGATCATCCGCGTCGATAATGAAGGCGGGCACCGGCAGCGAGTTCCAGATGCTCTTGTCCGAATTCATGCTGCCGCCTCTGCCGTGTCGCTCAGTGCGTCGCAGATCAGGCGCAATACGTCTTTGCTGTCGCGCGAAGTCAGAACCGCGCGTCGCAACGGCGCCGGTGTGTCGGCCCCGTCCATGTACCAGCCGAGGTGCTTGCGTGCGACCCGCACCCCCAGATCGATGCCGTAAAATTCCAACATCGCCTGGTAATGCGACTGCACCATGTCAACCAGGGCCGATCCGGTTGGAACCTCCGGCGTTGCCGTTCCGTAGAGGTCATGACTGATATGGGCCAGCAGCCATGGCTTGCCCTGCGCGCCGCGCCCGACCATCACGCCATCCGCGCCCGAGTCCTGCAACGCCAGTCGCGCGGCACGGGTATCTACAATATCCCCATTCGCGATCACCGGAATCGAGACTGCATCCTTCACCGCACGGATAGCCTGCCAATCCGCATGACCTTTGTAGAACTGGCACCGCGTGCGCCCGTGAATCGTGACCATCTGAATGCCCGCATCCTGCGCCCGGCGTGCCACATCCGGGGCATTGAGAAGCGCGTCGTCCCAGCCCAGACGCGTTTTCAGCGTGACCGGCACATCCACGGCAGCCACCACAGCTTCGATCAGGGTCAGGGCGTGATCCGGAGTTTTCAGCAGCGCTGATCCCGAAAACCCGTTTGTCACCTTCTTGGCCGGGCATCCCATGTTGATGTCAATGACGCGCGCCCCGCGGTCGGCGACCTGACGCGCGGCCTCGGCCATCCAGTGCGCCTCGCGACCGGCCAGTTGCACGGCCGTGCTCTCTACGTCGGCGGACAGTTCGGCCCGTTCGCGCACACCGGGTTTGGCCTGCACCATTTCCTGGCTGGCCACCATCTCGCTGACGACCATTCCGGCACCAAACCGCATAACAAGGTCCCGGAACGGTCGATCGGTGATTCCGGCCATTGGTGCCAGCACCACGGGCGGGTTCAGTTCCTTGTCAGCAAGATGCAGGGTCAACGTGCTTAATCCTTGGGCAGATGCGTGTTTGATACCGAATGCGGCGCATATGAACAACAAATCGGCGACCCACAAGCCCGCAAAATCATCACTCGCCTATTTTTTAGGCACATTGACGCGGGTGATTGCCTCTGCATTCACCGCCCCCTAAACAGTGCCCTGAACGCAGGAGAGCAAACCCTATGACAACCGCCGCCATCATCGTTGCCGCAGGGCGCGGGCTGCGCGCTGGAGGCGGCACGCCAAAACAATGGCGCGACCTCGGCGGCCAGCGGGTGGCAGACTGGACGATTGACCGGTTCAGGGAACAGGTTGACCTGCTGGTTCTGGTTCTGTCGCCTGAGGACTCAGAGGCTTGGGACGCGTTTCACGACACAGATCTGATTCTGGCGCCGGGCGCGCAGAAACGCGCTGGGTCGGTTCGAGCGGGCCTGCAGGCTCTGGCCGAACACGGCGTTGAGAAAGTCCTGATTCACGATGTCGCACGACCCTGCGTCAGCAGCCGCATCATTCAGGATGTTCTGACGGCGCTGGATACGCACAGCGCTGCAGCACCTGGTCTGGCCGTGACAGACGCGCTTTGGACCGGGGATGAGGCCGTTGTAACAGGCACGCGGGACCGCGCAGGTCTGTTCGCGGCACAGACGCCGCAGGGCTTTCACTATGACGCCATTGTCGCGGCCCATGCGGCCCATTCCGGAGGGGCGGCCGACGATGTTGAGGTTGCCCGCACCGCGGGGCTCGACGTTGCCATCGTTCCCGGCGATGCGGACAATATCAAGATAACGCGACCCGAGGACTTTGCCCGGGCGCAACGTATAATGGGGCTGGATATGGACGTGAGATTGGGCAACGGCTACGACGTTCACCGCTTTGGAAAGGGCGACCATGTCATTCTGTGCGGCGTCCCGGTGCCCCACGACCGCGGTTTGCAAGGGCACTCGGATGCCGATGTCGGGATGCACGCCGTCACGGATGCGATCTATGGTGCCCTCGCGCAGGGAGACATCGGCCAGCACTTCCCGCCGTCCGATCCGCAATGGAAAGGCGCGGCCAGCGAGATTTTCCTGCGCCACGCAATCCGTCTGGCACAAGACATGGGGTACCGTATCTCGAATGTCGATTGCACGCTGGTCTGTGAATTCCCCAAGGTCGGACCTCACGCCGTCAAAATGCGAGAGGTTATGGCGGAAATCATGGGCTTGCGCGTCGATCAGGTCTCGGTCAAGGCCACCACCTCGGAGCGGCTGGGCTTTACCGGACGGGGCGAAGGTATCGCCGCGTTGGCCACGGCCAGTCTGGTGAAATCATGACGGCCGCGAAGCTGATCGGGACTGTCGGTGGCGTGGGATACCTGCGCCCGGCACCGGGAACATGGGGCTCGTTGGCCGCCCTGCCGCTGGCCTGGGTGCTGCACGGGCTCGGAGGATTTCCTCTGCTGGTGGTTGCTACCGCCGCGGTCTTCCTTTGCGGGCTTTGGGCCACGCGGAAGATGACAGCCGGGCAAACGGACCACGACCCGTCCGAAATCGTCATCGATGAAGTTGCCGGCCAACTCGTCGCGCTCTGGGCAATCTCGTACCCGTCCTGGGCCCACGGGATCGAGATCACCGCGCTCTGGCCCGGCTGGATCGCCGGTTTTGTCCTGTTCCGCCTGTTCGACATCACCAAGCCCGGCCCGGTGGGCTGGGCCGACCGTCGCAACGATCCCCTGGGTGTCATGCTGGACGACGTGATTGCCGGAGCTTTTGCCGGGATCGGGGTGCTGATCCTGGCGGGGATTGCGCATGGAGTTCTGGGGCTGTGACCGTAGCAGACCTGTTGGAGCGCGCCAAAGCGCAGCGTGTGATGATCGCCACAGCCGAAAGCTGCACAGGTGGCATGGTGGCAGCTGCATTGACGGATATCCCCGGCAGTTCCGCAGTGGTCGAGCGCGGGTTCGTCACTTACACAAATGCCGCCAAGCAAGAGATGTTAGGTGTTCAGGCCCACACGCTCGAGACTTACGGCGCTGTCTCGGAGGAGGTAGCGCGGGAAATGGCCCATGGTGCGCTGCAGCACTCTCAGGCGCAGCTTGCGGTCTCGATTACCGGTATCGCCGGACCCGGAGGATCTGAGTTCAAACCCGAGGGCCGCGTGTGTTTCGGGCTGGCCGCAGAGGGACAACCGACCTTTGCCGAAACCATTGAATTCGGCGCACTTGGCCGCGACGCGGTGCGTCGGGCCGCCCGAGACCACGCGCTGCATCTGCTTGATCAGGGTCTGTCCCGGACCCACTGAGGACAAAGCCAAAGCCCGCTGAAAGCGAAAACCGACAAAGCTGGTTTGAGAATGGGCAGGCAGACCGTTTCCAGATCAGCATATTGGGTCACCTCGGACGTCCAAAGGTGCCTTTACGGCAAGTGCCGCATTTGTGCAGGTCAGGGTATTGCGCGGATCACGTTGCTTGGCGTAGACCCCGAAACCAAAACAAACGGGTGTGACGTCTTGGTGCAAGACGCGCAAACCTGTGATCTGAGCAGCCAAGCCCACCTTGGCGTGCTCTGCTGCCCTGCTGGGCACAAGCGGACCTTTCTTGAGAGGTCCGCTTTTCTTTTGCGCCCGCGCCTCTCGACACGCGCCCCGAAGGCAGGCTATCAGCCCGAAACGCCACATCTGATTGCCGAGGTCCAAAATGATCCCCAGTTCGCATCCCGATAGCACCGAAATTGCCCGTCTGACCGCGCGGATGCTGCTGGAAATCAAAGCCGTCCATTTCAACGCCCGCGAGCCGTTTACGCTGTCCAGCGGACTGCCCAGCCCCACCTACATCGACTGCCGCAAGCTGATTTCATACCCGCGCATCCGCTCGACGCTGATGGATTTCCTGACTGTGACCGTGATGCGGAACGCGGGGTTCGAAGCCTTTGACAATATCGCAGGCGGGGAAACGGCAGGTATCCCCTTTGCCGCAATGGTGGCGGAACGCATGGCCCTGCCCATGACCTATGTGCGGAAGAAACCCAAAGGCTATGGCCGCAACGCCCGGATCGAAGGTGCAATGGGCGAAGGCGACCGCGTGCTGCTGGTCGAGGACCTGACCACCGATGGCGGGTCCAAGCTGAGTTTCGTCGATGCGATCCGCGAAACCGGCGCGACCTGCGGGCACACCGCCGTCATTTTCTACTATGGCATTTTCCCCGAGACCGAAAAGACGCTGGGGGATCACGGCGTTCAACTGCATCACCTGTGCACGTGGTGGGATGTGCTGGCCGAGGCCCGGGCGCAAAAGGCCTTTGACGCAGAAACCCTTAGCGGCGTCGAAGCCTTCCTGAACGACCCGCGCGGCTGGCAGGACGCGCATAAATCCACGTAAACCGCCTGTGGATGGGTGAGGATAAGTCTCGCAGAATCGGGCGCAAAGAAACGATATCTAGTGACTTATCCAAAAACTCCTACATAATGAGCTAGGTGTATCCCAACTCCAAATCTATCAGGAAAGTTATCCCAAGGCCTTACCCCAAGTTAGCCACAGGAATTTCCAGATAGCTTGAGCCAAGCAATCGCGTGTAGAACCGCCAAACGGGCAGCGGGGACGAGATGAACGAGATCAGCAGTATCGAGCAGGCAGCGGCACAGATTCAAAACGCCGAAACCATGCCGCATTCTATCGAGGCCGAACAGCAGCTTCTGGGTGCGATCCTGACCAACAATGACCTCTATGACCGGGTCGCGTCGATCATCGGGGCCGAGCATTTCTATGATCCGGTGCATGCCCGCATCTACGAGGTCGCAGCGACGCGCATCGCCAAGAACGCGCTGGCATCGCCCGTGACGCTGAAATCCTTCATGGCCGAGGATGAGGGCCTGAAGGAACTGGGTGGTCCGGCCTATCTGGTCAAACTGGCCGGGGCCTCGATCAGCGCCTTTGCAGTGCATGACTACGCCCAGATGATCTACGACCTCGCAATCCGGCGCGAACTGATCCGGTTGGGCCGGGACATTTCCGACAAGGCCGCACGCGTCGAGGTGTCCAGCGAGCCCAAAGAACAGATCGTCGAGGCCGAGCAACAGCTTTATCAGTTATCCGAGCAGGGTCAGACCGAACAGGGATTTCAATCCTTCCTCAAGGCGGTCACAGAAGCCGTCAACGTCACCAACGAGGCGTACCAGCGCGGTGGCGGCATGGCGGGAATCTCCACCGGTCTGGCCGATCTCGATAAACAGCTCGGGGGCCTGCACCCGTCCGACCTGATCATTCTGGCAGGACGTCCCTCGATGGGCAAAACCTCGCTGGCAACCAACGTGGCATTCAACGTGGCCAAGGCGTACAAGCGCGGAACCAAGCCCGATGGCAGCGAAGGCGCGGTCGATGGCGGCGTGGTCGGATTCTTTTCACTGGAGATGAGTGCCGAGCAATTGGCAGGCCGGGTTCTGGCCGAAGCGTCCGAGATATCCTCACACAAAATCCGCCAGGGCGACATGACCGAGGCCGAGTTCCGACGGTTCGTCGACGCCGCCAAGGAACTGGAAGCCTGCCCGCTGTTCATCGACGATACACCGGCCCTGCCGATCTCTCAGTTGGCTGCGCGCGCGCGGCGGTTGAAGAGAACACATGGGCTGGATCTGCTGGTGATCGACTACCTGCAGCTGTGTCGAGGTATGGCTGAAAACCGCGTCAACGAGATTGCCGAGATTTCGATGGGTATGAAGGCCATTGCCAAGGAACTCAATATCCCGGTTGTCGCGCTGTCTCAGTTGTCCCGACAGGTTGAAAACCGCGATGACAAACGCCCGCAACTCTCCGACCTGCGGGAATCGGGCTCGATCGAGCAGGACGCCGACGTGGTGATGTTCGTGTACCGCGAGGAATACTACAAGGAACGCGAAAAACCCGGTGATCACGAGTTGGAGAAGATGGAAGAGTGGAAGCAGGCGATGGAACACCTGCACGGCAAGGCCGAAGTCATCGTCGGCAAGCAGCGCCACGGCCCCATCGGCACGGTTGAACTGTCATTCGAGGCACAGTTCACCCGGTTTGGAAACCTTGTCAAACCCTGGCAGCAGGACGGGCAGATCGAAGGGTACTGAGCAACGCGGCGCGAAAGGTCGGACAGCTACCAAAGCTCGGGTCGATTGAGGGCATCAACACAGCGGCAGGTCCCCAGCAACGGTGCCTGCTCTTCTCCTGACAGGGACTGACCCAGCCATCCATGGGGATGGCTCAGTCGCACCGGCGCTTGTGCAAACTCTTCCGAAATCGGATGGAATCCCGTTTTGCAGTAATATGCCGGATCTCCGTAGGTCGTCACAAAGTCGACCCCCGACGCCCGCAGCGTTTCCAGTCCAGAACCAATCAGCGTTTGACCCACACCCGTCTTCTGCCGCGCCGTTTGCACCGCTACGGGCGACAGAATGAAAACCTGGCGGTCATCCCGGTCATAGAGCAGTCTTGAAAAGAAGATGCATCCCAGCAATTCCGATTTTTCAACCGCAGAAAACACGTAGAGATCCGTGTCGCGCGTGGTTGCCATCATTTCTGTGGCCAAGGCTCCGATAAGCGCCCCTTCTTCCGGACCTTCGGAGGCCGAGAAGACATCCGAGAACAGGTGCGTTATCTCTGTTTGCCGACCGGTGTATCCCGTCACGATGTCCATCGCGCTGCTCTCCTCAACTTGCACGGTGTGAGTGTGGTTTCGCCGCCGTGTCGCCCCCGGCCACATCAGGATTGGCGCCAAGACGGTTCCCGGTTCTTTTTAGGAAGGGATCAACGAAAAGGCCAGTCGGCCCGTTTTGACAGCCCGGTGAATACAATCGCGGGCCGGTGCGACCATACGCGTCAGACCGGAAATTCCTGCGAATGCACCTCTATTGCAGCCAATTCCCGCCGGAAACGCTCGGAAACCGGCCTGAATTCGCGGCATTCCCTCTTGACCTCGGATGGCGCGGTGTCATGAACAGTGCCATGAGTACCGCACGTTTGACGATCAACCTTCAGGCGCTCGCCGGCAATTGGCGGGCGCTCGACGCGAAAACCGATGTCGAAACCGGTGCCGTGGTCAAGGCAGACGCTTATGGCCTGGGCGCAGGTCCGGTGTCGAATACGCTCGCCGAGGAAGGGGTCCGCAAGTTCTTTGTCGCCGTCGCCGAAGAAGGCGCCGCCGTGCGCGAGGCCATAGGCCCCGGCCCGATGATCGGCGTCTTTTCGGGCCACATGGAGGGTGATGCCGACCTGCTGCGGGCGCATGACCTGACGCCTCTGATCAACGCGCCGGAACAGTTTCAACGCCATACTGAGGCCCTGCCCGACCACGCTTTTGGTATCCAGCTGGACAGCGGCATGAACCGTTTGGGGCTGGAGCCATCTGACTGGGCTGCCCTGCGCCCAAAGGCCGAAGCGATGAACCCGGTTGTGGTCATGTCCCACCTGGCCTGCTCGGACGAGCCTGATCATCCGATGAACCAGCAGCAGCTGAAGACCTTCCGTGAGATGACCGAAGGCGTCAGCGCGCCGCGCTCGCTCGCGGCCACCGGGGGCACACTGTTAGGGCCGGAGTTCCATTTCGAGTTCTGCCGCCCCGGCATCGGCATTTACGGCGGCATGCCGTTTGCAGCGGCCAAACCCGTCGTGACGGTCGATCTGCCGGTCATTCAGGTCCGCGCGCTCGAAGTTGGGGAAACCGTTGGGTACGGCAATACGTGGACCGCGCGGCGGCCATCGCGCATCGCCGCCGTTGCGGCGGGATATGCCGACGGGCTGCACCGGGCAATTGGCGGCGGCATCGATACGTTTGCGGGCAGCCAGCCCTGCCCGGTCGTCGGCCGCATCTCGATGGACCTGATCACGGTTGATGTCACCGATCTGCCCAAGGATCCGGAACGCCTGCGTATCCTGAACGGACACCAGACCGTTGACGATCTGGCCGAGGCTGCGGGCACCATCGGCTATGAGGTGCTGACGTCGATGGGCAACCGCTATTCGCGGGGTTACGTGGAATGAGCCCTGTCGCGATGCTGGGCGGATTGGGCCGCGTTGTCCTGACCCTGCTCGCGGTGTTTGGACGGGTCGCGCTGTTTGCCCTTGATGCGGTCTCACACATTTTTCGCCCCCCCTTTTACCCGCGCGAGTTTGGCCTGGCGCTGCTGAACATCGGCTGGCTGTCCCTGCCGGTCGTCGGTCTGACCGCGATCTTCACCGGCGGTGCGCTGGCGCTGCAGATCTATGCTGGTGGCGCACGTTTCAATGCCGAGGCCGTGGTGCCCCAGATCGTCGCCATCGGCATGGTGCGCGAACTCGGCCCGGTTCTGGTGGGCCTGATGATCGCCGCCCGCGTGACCTCGTCAATCGCCGCCGAGATTGCGACCATGAAAGTGACCGAGCAGATCGATGCTCTGGTCACCCTGTCCACCCATCCGATGAAATACCTGACCGCGCCGCGGGTTCTCGCGGCGCTGATCACGGTACCGGCGCTGGTCGCTGTCGGGGACGTGATCGGGATCGCAGGCGGGTATGCGGTTGCCACACAGAATCTGGGGTTCAACCCGGCAACCTATCTGAGAAACACCGTCGACTTCCTGGAAGCCCGCGACATCGTCTCGTCCCTGGTCAAGGGCGCCGCCTTTGGCCTGATCGCAGCTGTGATGGGCTGCTACTACGGCATGACGTCGGGCCGGGGCGCGCAGGGTGTGGGCCGCGCCACCAAAGGCTCGGTCGAGGCCGCCGCCGTCCTGATCCTGGCGGCCAATTTTGTTCTGACTGGGGTGTTCTTCTCGCTATGATCCGGATGGAGAACGTACATAAGGCCTTTGACGACAACCACGTCCTGCAGGGCATGAACCTTGAGATCCCCAAAGGCACGTCGATGGTCATCATCGGCGGCTCGGGCACCGGGAAATCCGTGGCTCTGAAGTGCATTCTGGGCCTGATCACCCCCGACAGCGGCAAGATCTACGTGGATGGCAAAGACGCCCAATCCGGCGACCGGGATGCGTTTCTGGCGCGGTTCGGGATGCTGTTTCAGGGCGGGGCCCTGTTCGACTCGCTGCCCGTCTGGCAAAACGTCGCCTTCCGCCTGCTGCGCGGCTCGCTGAAACGCCCGACCGAGGAAGCCCGCGAGATCGCCATCGAGAAACTCCGCCGCGTCGGCCTGAAATCCAACGTCGCTGACCGGTTCCCGGCGGAACTGTCGGGCGGCATGCAAAAACGCGTCGGCCTCGCCCGCGCCATCGCCGCCGAGCCCGAGATCATCTTTTTTGACGAGCCCACAACCGGCCTGGATCCGATCATGTCCGGCGTCATCAACGACCTGATCCGCGAGATCGTGACCGAGATGGGCGCCACCGCAATGACTATCACCCACGACATGAGCTCCGTCCGCGCGATTGCCGACAACGTGGCGATGCTGCACGGAGGCGTGATCCAGTGGACCGGGCCAGTCAGCCAGATGGACGCCTCGGGTGATCCTTATGTGGAGCAGTTCATCAGCGGCAGTGCTGAAGGGCCGATTGAGGCGGTTAGGTAGATTAGGTGAAATAGATGGATCCGTTTGAAGACTTGGAAGACGTTATTCTTGAGATCAAGAGGATTAACGGTGGACACTTGGGCGGCACAAAAGACCATGCACATGCTACGCAGATTGCGGGAAGACTTTTTGAGCAATATGGGAAAGCCATAGAGCTCGCAAAACAGATGGGGCAGCCAATTCATATACTAGACCCGTCTAGATCTGAGACCGTTGAAAAGGCATGTGACAGAGTTCTTCTTCAGATCCAGCAATTAGAATTGACCTTTAAGATTTTTAAGGGGTCCCGAAGCGTTTTAGTCGATTATGAGAACCATCTTGTTCGCTTAACCAAAGAACAGGTCGAGGAGATTGAAGCGCACATAAATGAGGCACGACAGAAAATTCGGTCCTCAAACGCATTCGAAGAAAAGCATAAGCGGAGGCTCCTGAACCGGCTGGAGAAGTTCCAATCCGAGATCAACAAGAAGATTAGTGACTTGGATGTCATGTTGGCGGGTGTAACTGAAGTGACCGCCGTGGCGGGTCAAAGCGCCAAGAATCTGAATCCAGTGGTGGATTTGTTTAAGAGAATTTTCCTGATAGCCGAAGGAGAGTCTGACGAACCGCTTGGACTTCCAGCACCCCCGAAACAAATCGAAGATAAAACTGGAGAAGCGGAATCTTAAAGATTGCCACCCTGTCCCTCCTGATCCTGTACCCCATCGCGTGGTTCGCCCCGCTGATGCGCGCGGGGTTCCTCCCGGTCTTCGGGCTTTCAGAGATCAGCGTCATCACCGGCCTCCAGTCTCTCTGGAAATCCGACGTCTTCCTTGCGCTGATCGTCACCATCTTCGCTCTCTTCGCGCCGTATATCAAAACCATCGGCACCGCGCTGGTCCAGTGGAACCTGCTGGATGTCCGCGTCCAGCCCGCGCTCAACATCCTTGGCAAGCTGGCGATGGCAGACATCTTCCTTATCGCGCTCTACATCACGCTGGCCAAGGGGATTTCCTACGCAACCATTGAGACCGCCTGGGGTCTTTATCTGTTCACGGCCTGCATTCTGGCCTCGATCGCCTTGGGCTACATTACGGAACTGAAACTCAAATCACGAAATCCGCAGACCTAATTGATTGAAAACATTGATCTGAGTATGATGCTCTCCATTCGAGCAGCTCTTTTTTTGTAGTTTGCGGGTCCGCAGCGCGTTTCTATTACAGTGCAATCTATCCTCCGTCTCGGGCCCGGTGTTAACCGGTTTGAGAAGGAGTTGGACTGTTATGGCCGCCCTCTACACGATCACAATACAATTTCAGAATGCTTTATTAAGACTGACGTTTTTCCTGATTTGTGCAGCGGCTGTTGCTGCCGTCGCCACCACCGCCTTGTCGGCCCTTGGTGTCTGGCCATGGCTGTCGATGCAGGCCGGGCTCAGCGGACAGCCAGACATGGATGCCGGGCCTTACATTCAGATCGGTCTGACCGGTCTGGCCCTGATGCTAGCGTTTTACCTGCCGTCCAGTTCACGCATGCTGGCGCTGGAAAACGCGCATCGCTCGTTTTCCCTGACCATGCGGGATGTGGTCGAGGCGTATCAGGTCGCGCACGCGGCGGACCGCAGCGGCATCTTTGCGCTCGCGTCGGAATTTGATGCTGTCAAGGAACGCATGGCGTTTCTGCGCGATCACCCCGACCTGCAGACGCTGGAGCCCGAAGTGCTGGAACTGGCCGCCCAGATGAGCCGGATCAGCCACGAACTTGCCGAAACCTATGGTGAGGCCAAGGTCAGCCGCGCGCGCGGTTTTCTGCGACAGCGACAGGAAGAGGTCGTGCAGTTCCAGCAACGCATCGAAGAGGCGCAGACCATCCAACATGAGCTTGTCCAGTGGACCCGCGATATCGAGATCGAGGAATCCATTGCCAGGGCACAGTTGACGCGTCTTCGGGATGAGCTTTTCGATCTGTTGCCCGAATTGGCCGCGCATCTGCGGACACCGCCGGATGACAAGGACCCCAGCGCCTCCAGCGTTGTGGCGATGTCCCCGCCCCGCGTCGCGGAATAGGCGCGCCAGCGCCTGGCGCGGACGATGGCCCGTCGGGCCTGAGGACGCGGCGCCCCACCGGCGGTGAGGAATGCCCGCAAGGGCTTGAAGAACCGCACATCCTCGGGCACGAATTGCGCCATGGTAAAGACGACATCTTTCTCATGCTCCGCTTGCGGCGCCACGCATACCCGCTGGTCCGGACGCTGTGACGCCTGTGGCGAGTGGAACACCATTGCTCAGGACGTCCCGCTGTCCGCCGGCCCGGCCAAAAAGTCACTGGGCGGCAAACGCGGCCAGTCCGTTGCTTTGTCCGATCTGTCCACCGAGGAAACGCCACCACCCCGCACGCTCTGCGGCGTGGACGAGCTTGACCGGGTGTTGGGTGGCGGTCTGGTGCCAGCCTCGGCCCTGCTGGTCGGCGGCGATCCCGGCATCGGCAAATCCACGCTTCTGTTACAGGCCGCCGCCCGGTTTGCGCGTGAAGGCGTCAAGACCATTTACGTCTCGGGCGAAGAGGCCAGCGCGCAGGTTCGCATGCGGGCGCGCAGACTGGGACTGGAAGACGCGCCCGTGCAACTGGCGGCCGAAACCAACCTACGCAATATCCTGACCACGCTCGAGGCCGAGAAGCCCGGATTGGCGATCATCGACTCGATTCAGACCATGTGGGCTGACAATGTGGACAGCGCCCCCGGATCGGTCTCACAGGTCCGCGCGGCCGCGCATGAACTGACAACCTTCGCCAAGCGCCACGGCGTTTCGGTCATCATGGTCGGCCACGTCACCAAAGAAGGTCAGATCGCAGGTCCGCGCGTGGTCGAGCATATGGTCGACACTGTGCTCTATTTCGAAGGCGAACGCGGGCATCAGTTCCGTATCCTGCGCGCGGTCAAGAACCGGTTTGGCCCGGCGGATGAGATCGGCGTCTTCGAGATGACCGGCAAGGGTCTGGCGCAGGTCACAAACCCCTCGGCCCTGTTTCTGTCCGAGCGCGGCGCGCCCAGCCCGGGCTCCGCCGTCTTTGCGGGAATCGAAGGCACCCGACCGGTGCTGGTCGAATTACAGGCCCTCGTGGCGCCATCGCCCCATTCGCAGCCCCGCCGCACGGTTGTGGGATGGGACAGCGGACGCCTCGCCATGATCCTCGCTGTACTCGAGGCGCGCTGTGGCATCCCCTTTGCCGGGCTCGATGTCTACCTGAACGTCGCCGGCGGCCTGAAAGTCAGCGAACCCGCTGCTGATCTGGCCGTGGCCGCCGCGCTGCTCAGCGCCCGAGAAGACACCGCCCTACCCGCCGATACCGTGGTTTTCGGAGAAATCTCGTTATCCGGGGCACTTAGACCCGCCCCGCAGACCGAAAACAGGTTGAAAGAAGCGCAAAAACTTGGTTTCACAGCGGCAATTGCTCCGGCAGGTGGCAAAACCGGCACTGTGGCAGGTCTGACACTCACTCGACCCTCTGATTTGGTTGGGTTTGTTGGCGAAACCTTCGGAGCAGGTTAGAGTCGCGCCCGAGGGGCAGAAAAAAGAACAGGCGAGGGCCATGGAAGGTTTTACAATAATTGACGGGGTTGTCGCCCTGATCATCGTGCTGTCGGGCTTGCTGGCCTATTCGCGCGGTTTCATGCGCGAGGTTCTGGCCATTGCCGGTTGGGTCGCCGCAGCGATACTGGCCTTCATTTTTGCCCCGCAAGCGGTGCCGCTGGTCAAGGAAATCCCGGTTGTCGGGGATTTCCTGCGCGACAGCTGCGAATTGTCGGTGATCACAGGCTTTGCCGCCGTATTTGCAATCGCGTTGATCGTGGTCAGCATCTTCACCCCGCTCTTCTCGTCGCTGGTGCAGCGTTCCGCCCTGGGCGGGCTGGATCAGGCCCTCGGGTTCTTTTTCGGCATCGCGCGCGGCATCCTGTTGGTTGCCATCGCGTTCTTTGTCTATGACACCGTGATGACCGGACAATCCTACACGATCGTGGATGAAAGCCGTTCGGCCAAGGTGTTCGAGCAGTTCAGCGACCGGATTGAGGAACAGAACCCCGAAGCCGCTCTGGGCTGGGTCACGCAGCAATATGAAGAGCTGGTGGGCAGCTGCGCGGCAGACGCCACGGAAAGCACCGAAACGACCGAGGGACAGTAAGGGCCTCACAATCCAAGTTTCGAAAGCCCGGTCTCAGCCGGGCTTTTTCACATGAACCCTTCGCCACCGCAGACTGTGCAGCGAATGGTTTTCAGGCCAAAACACCCATCGCACCGATCGAAGATCGGTTTGCCCAGAATATCGCGGGTTTTGACGACTTCACCGGATCCATTGCAGATCTGACAGGGCGCACGTCCCATTCCGCGGCACCGATGGCACCGGCGTTTGACGGGTTCGTCTTTTTTACGGGCGGGCCTATTTTGCCACATTGCTACCTGCCGCGTGCATTCCCTTGGGCCCCGAGACCCCTGACGAAAACAATGACAGCATATGACAGGGAAAATGTCACCTCTCTCGACACCGGGATTAAAATTTCGCCGCCAACAGGCTTGGACTGTGATCCTTTGATGACAGCCGCGTCGTAAGGCATTATGTGAAGGCCAAGCCGCCACGGAATCGGAGCCACCGGTCTTGTTCTTTCTGTTTTCATTTGCGCTGGTCGCAGTGATGTTCGCCCTTTGGGCGTCGACGAAAGCAACAATCCCGAGCACCATCGCAAATTTGCAAAGCGCAAGATCCCGGCGACCGCTCACCTTCAGCGCAATCACGTCATAGACATTGGAGCCCGTACATGTGTGGGATTTTGGGGATCGCAAGCCGGACATATGATGTCTTTGCGGAAATCTATGACGGGCTGCTGATGCTCCAGCACCGGGGTCAGGATGCCTCGGGCATCGTCACCTATAACGGTGAGTTCTTTCGCGAGAAAAAGGCCAATGGATTGGTCAAGGACGTCTTCAACGCGCAGGATGCCGAGGTGCTGTTGGGCAAGGTCGGGATCGGCCATGTCCGTTACCCCACCGCCGGGTCGCTCAGCGCGGCCGAAGCGCAGCCGTTCTTTGTGAACGCGCCTTACGGTATTTATCTGGTTCACAACGGCAATATTACCAACACGGCGGAACAGCGCGAAAAAGTCACCGGCAAATACAGCCGCCACCTGCGCACCACGTCCGACTCCGAGATTCTGCTGAACGTACTCGCCGACAAGGTGGCCGATGCGATCAAGGTCAACGGAAATGCCGACCCGATCCGCAACATCTTTGCCGGGGTGAAGATGACGATGGAGCGTGTTCAGGGCGCCTATTCGGTAATCTGCCTGATCGCCGGTGTCGGAATGCTGGCATTCCGCGATCCTTACGGCATCCGTCCTCTGTCGGTGGCCAAACGGGACGCTCAGGGCGATGGCGATGATTATGCCTTTGCCTCCGAGGATGTCGCCTTTGGTATCAACGGGTTTGAGAAGCTGCGCGACCTGCGCCCCGGCGAGGCCATCCTCATCGATCTGAACGGCAACAAGCACGAGTTTCAGGCGGTTGAGGGTCAACTGACGCCGTGCATTTTCGAATACGTCTATCTGGCGCGGCCGGATTCACTGCTGGACGGGGTATCGGTCTACAAGACCCAGATGCGCATGGGGCAGGCCCTGGCGAAGCAGATCCAGGACTCGGGCCTGGACATCGACCGGATCATCCCGGTCCCCGACAGCGCCCGCCCTGTCGCGCTGGAAGTTGCCAAGGCCACCGGTATCTCCTACCGCGAAGGTCTGGTCAAAAACCGCTATGTCGGGCGCACCTTCATCATGCCGGGTCAGGAAGAGCGGCAGAAATCCGTGCGGCGCAAGCTGAACGCCGTCCCGCTGGAGTTCAAGGACCACAATGTTCTGCTGATCGACGACTCGATTGTCCGCGGAAACACCATCAAGAAGATCGTGCAAATGTGCCGCGAGGCCGGCGCCAAGAAAGTCTATGTCGCCAGCGCGTCCCCTCCGGTCAAATTCCCGAACGTTTATGGCATCGACATGCCGACGAAACACGAACTGGTCGCCAACGGCAAAGAGATCGAAGACATCCGCAAGGAACTTGGCGCGGATGCCTTGTTCTATCAGCATCTCGATGACCTGATCTGGGCTGCCAAAGAGGGCAACCCCGAGATCGACGCCTTTGACTGTTCGTGCTTTGACGGAAAATACATCACCGGCAGCGTCAGCGATGGCTATCTGGACAGTCTGGAAAACACCCGCCGGGTCAGCAAAAAGAAAGAAGACATGCAGGTTGTCGGCAGTTCATGGAACTCGGCCAAGCTGGTCTCGGGCTGAGCTCTTTTCACAGGTTTCATCGGATGGGCAGTGCGTCTGACCGCTGGGGTTGCGAATCGCCCCCGAACAATCCCGCATTCAATACAGGGCGCTGAAACTCCAGTTCTGCCCGGCTTTGGTGGGTTTGTGCCCACAACCCAAGGCAGAACCCGGCACAATTGCAATGGCTTCCGGGTCCGCTAAATCCCACTGATCGGTGGCGTACCGGGCGATCTTTTGTTCCCTTGCCCGGTTTGGTATCCCCTGCCCGCTACCACTCACAAACAAGGTGTCCGACGGTGTTCGGGCAACTCAGCATGTCAAACTCCACCGTCAAAAGCGCGGCCACGCAAGAGGGCGCGTTGAAGAAGAATTCCGTCTCTGTTCTGGGCATCTTTGGGCCCAAGGCTGACCTGCGGGCGCTGATGCGCCTGTCGTCCGGCCGGGTGAAAGAGGTCAAGACGGGCAGCCGTGTCGCCTCGGGCACCGTCGTGGCCATTGATGAGCATGGGGTCGTGCTGCGACAAAGCGGCCAGACCCGGCGAATGGCCATTCCCGGCGGCTAATCGCATCTTGACGCGTCGCGTGCAGGCCGTCAAACCGCAGCCATGACAGATCAGACAAAAATCGCCCTGATCACCGGGGCTTCGCGCGGGCTGGGCGCGGCGTTGGCCGAGGCCCTGGTGCCCGAGTATCACGTTGTTGCCGTGGCGCGCACCACCGGCGGGCTGGAAGAGCTGGACGACCGAATTCAGGCCAAAGGCGGGACCGCCACGCTGGCACCCATGGACATCACCGATCCGAATGCGATGGCCACCCTGTGTCGCGGAATTCACGACCGTTGGGGTAAAGTCGACCTGTGGATGCACACCGCCGTTCACACGTCCGCCCTGACGCCGGCCCATTTTGTCGACCCCAAGGAGTGGGCCAAGGCGGTGAATACAAACGCCAATGCGACATCGGTCCTGATCCCCTATGTTTCCCCATTGCTGGGAGAAACAGGCCACGCCGTGTTCTTCGATGACCCCAAGGCGGGTGAAAAGTTCTATGGCATATACGGGGCGACCAAAGCGGCGCAGATGGCTCTGGCGCGCAGCTGGGCGGCGGAGACGGCGCACACCGGTCCGCGCGTGTCAATCGTGGAACCTGCGCCGATGCCAACGGCTGTACGCGCGCGGTTTCATCCGGGCGAGGATCGGGAGGCCCTCACAAGTCCGCGGGACGAAGCTGCACGGGTTTTGGCTCAGTTGTGAAATGGCCCTGCGGGCCATGCCTCCGGCGGAGGTATTTTGGGCCAGATGAAGCCTGCGGATCAGGCGATGTGCACCCCGTTGCGACCCGCCAGATCGACAAAGAATTGCCAGGCCACCCGGCCTGAGCGCGCGCCGCGCGTGGCTTGCCATTCGATGGCATCTGCTCTCAGAACATCCGGGGCGACCCGGACGCCATAAGCAGCGCAATACCTGTCGATCATCGCGAGATACTCGTCCTGATCGCAGGGGTGGAACCCCAGCCACAGACCGAACCGATCGGACAGGGATACCTTTTCTTCGACCGCTTCGGACGGGTTGATGGCGCTGGACCGTTCGTTTTCGATCATATCCCGCGGCATCAGGTGACGGCGGTTGGACGTGGCGTAGAAGACAACGTTCTCTGGCCGGCCTTCAATGCCGCCGTCCAGAACGGCCTTGAGCGACTTGTAATGTTGGTCATCATGGCTGAACGACAGATCATCACAGAAGAGGATGAACCTGTGCGGCGCGACGCGCAGGTGATTGAGCAGGCGCGCAACCGAGCTCATATCCTCACGCTGCAGTTCCACAAGCCTTAGATCGGGGCAATCCGATTGAAGCGTACCGTGTACTGCCTTGACAAGGCTTGATTTTCCCATTCCGCGCGCACCCCAGAGCAAGGCGTTGTTGGCTTTGAACCCCGCTGCAAAGCGGCGCGTGTTGTCCAGCAGGGTGTCCCGGGACCGGTTGATCCCGACCAGCAGGTCCAGATCGACCCGGTTGACCTGTTCGACCGGCGTCAGCCGATCCGGGTCCACATGCCAGACAAAGGCCGGGGCCGCATTGAAATCCGGCGCGGCCAACGGCGCCGGTGCCATGCGCTCCAACGCGTCGGCGATACGGTTCAAGGCTTGGTCATCCATCGGTTTCTCCGGTCTGTCTGGCCGGTTTCAAACCATGTTCCACGCGCCACAACAAGAGCCGCAAACGAAAAAGGCACACCCACCAAGGGCGCGCCTTCTCGCGATTGCGATGCGGATTACTTGTCGTTTTCGAATTCCTGCATCAGGTCTTCGTCCGCCTCAGCCTCTTCATCATCATAGTATCCATCGGCCCGCAGCTGCTCTTCGCGCTTCTTTTCGACCCGGGCGACAAGGAAGATGGAGATCTCGTACAGACCATAGACCACAACAAACAGGATGATCTGGGTGATCACGTCTGGCGGCGTTACGATTCCAGCCAGCACCAGAATCGCAACAACGGCATATTTTCTTACTTTTCCGAGACCTTCTGCACTGACAAGCCCGGCCTTACCCATCAGGGTCAGCAACACCGGCAACTGGAAACACAGTCCAAAGGCTACGATGAATTTGATCGTCAGGTTCAGATATTCCTGGGCAGACCCCTGAAACACCACACTTAGAGGCGCACCGTTTGTGTCATCTACTACGGCTTCCCCTTCCGCGCCAAACTGCTGAAAGCTCAAGAAAAAGTCATAGGCCAGCGGAGTAACGACGTAAAAGGCAAAGCTTGCCCCCAATAGGAACATGAAAGGCGACGCCAGCATGAAAGGCAAGAACGCATTCTTTTCTGTTCGATAAAGCCCGGGCGCAACGAAGCGCCAGAGTTGGAGGCCAATGTAGGGAAATGCAAGAATGAAACCGCCAAACAAAGAGACCTTTATCGCAACAAAAAAACCTTCCTGAGGCGAAATGAAGATTAGTCCACAGTCTTGGCCTCGCTCCATCAATGCTGCACAAAGCGGAGCGGTGAGAAAGTTGAATATTGGCGTCGCTATAGCAAAGCAGGCAAACATGCCAACAACGAAGGCCACTACGCAGTGGATCAACCGCGTGCGCAGCTCAGCCAGATGCTCGATCAATGGGGCCGAGGAATCCTCGATCTCGTCGGTCTTGGTCATGTTTTGCTTTCAGTGTTCAGCGCAGCTTCGGCTTCTTCGGCCTTGGCCAGCGCATCAGCGGCTTCCTTGGCCTTACGCTCGGCTGTGGCACGGGCTGAGGTTGCCTGAACCTTCTTGGCCTGTTCGGCCCGTTCTGCGGCCAGTTTTCCTGTTTCGCTGTCAGGGTCGAACTTGGTGGGATCCATGCTCTTGGCCATGTCCTGCGCCGCCTTTTTGACGCCGTCTACCGCCGTATTCATGGGTTTGGTCGCCGCATTCAATCCTTTCTGGATTTCACTTACCCCGGCTTCATCTGCAGCCTCATTCATAGCACTGCTAAACTCGCGCGCCATACCACGGGCTTTGCCGAGCCATCGTCCAACATTGCGGAAGAGCACCGGCAGGTCTTTGGGGCCCACCACAATGAGGGCAACAATGCCAATGACCAAAAGCTCGGTAAAGCCCAGATCAAACATCCCGGATTAGACCTTGTCTTTGTCTTTTTCGCCCTCAGGCGTCACGTCCTTGGCCAACTCGGAAGCGTCCTTTTCAAGTTCTTCTGTGCCTTCTTTCACACCCTTCTTAAATGACGTGATGCCTTTACCGACTTCACCCATCAGCGAGCTAATTTTTCCGCGGCCAAACAACACAAGAATTACAATAGCGATAAGCAACCAACCAACGGGCGGAACGTTGGTCAAGAACATCGGTGTCATCATCATAGACATTTCGTGTTTCCTTTCTCGTCGGCACGATGCGCGCCCTATTAAGACTGTTGGTCCGTGTTTACGCCCCAAAACCCGTCCACAAAAGGGAACCAGATCAATTTGGCGTTCAAATCTTGGGTGATTCCGCTTTTTCTAGGGACTCGATTTTTCCAACTGACAGGTTTATGTCAGTTGCAGGCGGTTATGTCAGCGGTATCGAAACCCTGTCTATGGAGACCCACATGACACATGTTGCAGAAATCGTCACCTTTACTCTGGCCAATGGGACTACGCCTGAGGAATTTGTGAGGCTCAGCCAGGCCTCGGAACGTTTTGTCCGCAACGCACGCGGTTTCTCACACCGCCAGTTGAGCCAGGGCGAGGATGGCCGCTGGACCGATTATGTCGTCTGGCAGGACATGCAGGCGGCGCAAGAGGCGGCCGCTCAGTTCCCGCAACAGGATTTCGCCCCGGCGTTGATGGCGGCCATCCAATCCGACAGCGTTCAAATGCGTCACGAGCATGTGCTATGGAATATGACCACATGACCCTCAGCCCGGCGCAATACGGCAAAACCCATGCGCCGCACTGACCGTCTGTTCGACATCATTCAGATTCTGCGCGACGGTCAACTGCACCGCGCGCAGGACATCGCGGACCAGCTCGAAGTATCGGTCCGCACCATATACCGCGACATGGACACTCTGGTTGCGTCAGGTGTGCCTGTTGAGGGTGAGCGGGGCGTGGGTTACATGGTCCGGGAACAGATCACCCTGCCCCCCCTGAACCTGACCCCGGCCGAGTTGGAGGCGCTGAATCTGGGTATGGCCATCGTGGCCGAAGCTGCCGACCCCGAGCTCAAGGCGGCCGCAGACTCCCTTGCCGACAAGATCGACGCCGTGCTGCCGACACAGGTGGTGGCCGAGGCGGATGCGTGGAAATTCGCGGTCTATCCATTTGCGGATGCCGCGCGCGGACTGGCACATATGGCCCCGATCCGCGCCGCCATCAAATCCCGTCAGAAACTGCGCCTGTCCTACCGCCGGATCGATGGCGTGCTGACCGACCGTGTCATCCGACCCCTGAACATGGAGTATTGGGGCCGTGTGTGGACATTGACCGCGTGGTGCGAGCTCAGAGACGGGTTCCGCGTCTTTCGCATTGACCTGATCGAAGCGGTGACAGCCTTGCCCGAGCTGTTCGCAGACGAGCCCGGCAAACGGCTGAGCGACTACGATCCGCAAGCCTGACAGGGCCTGTTTCCCCAAACATGTGTTTGCGACCCGCCTAAACGGGCGGTTTCGACCTCACTGCAAATAGGGTTCCGGATCGACGGATTCAAAACCTTCGCGCACCTCGAAATGCACATAGGCGTTGTCGCCGTCCCGCAGTTCGGCAATCTTCTGGCCCCGTCGCACGCGATCGCCTTTCTTCACCGTGATTTCCTCGACATTCGCATACACGGTCAGCAGGTCATTGGTGTGCTTCACAACGATGATCGGAATCTGGTCGGCATCGGCAGTGATTGCGGCGACGGTGCCTGCCTCTGCTGCCGTGACGGCGGTGCCCGGCGCTGCGGCGATATCAATGCCCTCGTTCTTGCCCTTGTCGTAGGTCCGGATGATGTTGCCGGACACCGGCAGCGACAGCGCGGAGGTTGCCGCGTTGCTGGGGGCCTCGGCTGTCACATCCGGTGCTTCTGGCGCCTCGGCCAAAGGTTGGACGTCTTCGTCGGGCAAAGGTTGGGTTGCACTGGGCGGTGTCGGCGTCGGCGAGCCCTGACCCGGTTCCGTCACCTCCGTCGCCGGGGCGGCCGGCGCGGCCGCAGCGGCTTGACGCGGCGCGGGTTGGTTCTTGACCGGTATCAACAGGTACTGTCCTTCGCGGATCGCAAAGTCTGGCCCCAGACCATTCCATTCGGCAAGAGAGTCCACCGGCACCTGGTACAGGCGGGAAATCGTATAAGCTGTCTCGCCGCGCTTGACCTTGTGCCGGATCGGTTCGGGACCGGACGGCACCGGCGCCGCAGCGGGAGTTGTCTGGGCAGGTTGCAGAGTCGATGTCTGAACAGAGCCTGTGTCCGGCGCCTGATCGATCGCCGTTCCGGCAATCGAGGCGATGTCCACCCCGCTGGCTGCGCCCACTGTACGCGGCAAGGCGATGACTTCTCCGTCGCGAAGCGTATCGTTGGGCTGCAGACCGTTGAACCGGGCCATCTCTGCCACCGGCAGCCCGACGCGGGCGGCCACGTCGTTGACCGTGTCTCCCCGGCGCGCGACGGCCACCTGATAGGTGGGATAGGTGATCACGCCCCGCGCATCCGGTGCGGGCCGGCTGGCGGTTGCCGACTGCGCCGCCTGCGTGGTCGAAAACCCGCCGATCTGCCCGCGCAGATCATAATCCAGCGGCCCGTTGCACCCGGCCAGACCCGCCAAAGCCACCAGAATGGTCGCACAGCGGCGCATTGTTGATTTGGAAACTGCTCTCATTGCTCTGTCCTCATCACCTGCCCCTTTTTGCCGGGGTTCCGGTGCCCAATCCGAAATGTCCTTTACGTCTCATCCCGCCCCAGCCCCTCTAACAGAGGCACAAAACGAACGGACGATAATTCTTCATAGTCCAGCCCGTCCTCGGTGCGCGTCACTTTTATCAGTTGCTGCACCGCATCCGACTGTCCCACGGGTAGCACCATAATACCCCCGATTTTAAGCTGCGCCAAGAGCGGGCCTGGAGGATCCTCTGCTGCAGCTGTGACGATGATCCGGTCAAAGGGCGCCTGTTCGGGCAAACCGTGTGATCCATCGGACAACATCGCGGTCACATTGGTCAAACCCAGCTCTTTGAACAGCTTGCCGGTTTCATTCACCAGCCGCCTGTGGCGCTCGACCGTATAGACCCGGCGGGCCAGCTTGGACAGGATCGCGGCCTGATACCCCGACCCGGTTCCAACCTCGAGCACCGTGTCACGTGGCCGCACGTCCAGCGCCTGAGTCATCAGTCCGACAACCGAAGGCTGGCTGATCGTCTGACCACAGGCGATGGGCAACGGCATGTCCTCATACGCGCGGTCCGCAAACAGCCCGGTGACGAACCGGCCCCGGTCAACCTGTTCCATCGCCGCCAGAACCCGCGCATCCGTGACCCCCCGCTTGCGCAGAGCAAACAGGAACTGCATCACTGTTTCCGGGTTTCGTCCGCTCATTCGATTGACTTCAACGCCTCCAGCGCGTCATGCGCCGTCAAATCCGCCCGCATCGGCGTGACTGAAATATACCCTTCCAGGTTGACCGCCGCATCCGTTCCGGGCGACGCCGGGTTGTGCTGATACCCGCCCTTGATCCACAGGAACCGCCGCCCCGAAGGCGAGCTGTGCGGCTCGACAGTAAACCGCGTGTCCTTGCGAAAGCCCTGCGGCGCGATCCGTGTTCCCAGTACCTCATCCGCAGGGACAGGGGGAAAATTCACGTTGTAGAACAAGCGATAATCGACCTGCTCCACCGGGGAGGCGTCAAGTATGCGCCGCACCAGATCCGGGCCAAACCGTCTTGCGGGTTCGAACGGATCCTCGACACCCAGATTGCGCGGCCCGAAATACTGCGACAATGCAATGGCCGGAATGCCCTGCAGCGCGGCCTCCATTGCACCGCCGATAGTGCCGGAATACAGGGTGTTCTCGGCCGAATTGTTGCCCCGGTTCACACCCGAAAGTACCAGATCGGGCGGGTTATCGGCCATCACGTCATGCAATCCGGCAAGCACGCAATCCGCCGGCGACCCTTCGGCGGCAAAGCGACGTTCGTCCAGCTTGGCCACCATCATCGGGTGTGTGTAGCTGATGCAATGGCCGACGCCGGACTGTTCGAAGGCGGGCGCGACCACCCAGACCTCGCCATCGGGACCGGCCAGATCGGCTGCAATCGCCTCAAGCGTGATCAGTCCCGGGGCGTTGATCCCGTCATCATTGGTCAGAAGAATACGCATGTGCCCGATCTACCCCCGCGTTTCGCCCTTGATAGACGCCCCCCTGTGCTGCGGCAAGCAATGCGCGCGTGCAATCTGCGGCTTTCGCGCACCACTTGGACCGAAACTGTGCCGCATACCCCGTCAGACCGGAAAGACGAAGCACCGGTCGCGGCGAATGGTCAGCCACATGACGCGACCGGGATTTGGGACAAAGACGTTCGGCACCGTTGCCCTGAGGATCGAACCGTCATAATCCATCCGAAACTCGACAAGGCTCTCATTGCCCAGAAAACGGGCCCGCTCGACCACGCCCCGCGCTGCCACACCGTCGGTGGCCGTCGGCAGCGGCCCCTTACCGTTGCGGTCGAAATCCAGCTTGATGTGCTGGGGGCGAAACACGATCTCAACATCTGTCCCGTCCGGATAACCGGGCGCCAGAAACTGTCCAAAAGGCGTTTCGGCCAAAGCGCCATTGACTTGTGCCGATAAGACATTGACATCACTGAAAAATGCCACGGCCGCCTTGTCGGCGGGGCGGGTGTAGACGTTGTAGGGTGCGCCCTGCTGCACGATCTTGCCGCGGCGCATCAGGGCGATCTCATCCGCCATCCGCATCGCCTCCTCCGGCTCGTGGGTCACGAGCAGAACGGCCGTATCCTCTTCCTTGAGAATGGCCAGCGTTTCGTCGCGAATGCCATCCCGCAGGCGGTTGTCCAGACCCGAAAACGGCTCGTCCATCAGCATGATCCGAGGCCGCGGCGCCAATGCGCGCGCCAGCGCGACGCGCTGCTGCTCGCCGCCGGATAACTGGTGCGGAAACCCGTCGATGAAGCGCATCAGGTCCACTTTGGTCAGCAGTTCTTCGACCCGGGCGCGTTTTTGATCCTTGCTGCCGCGCAGACCAAAGGCCACGTTGTTGGCAACGCTCAGATGCGGGAACAGGGCAAAGTCCTGAAACATGAGCCCGATTTCTCGCCGTTCCGGGGGCACCCGGAACACAGTGTCGCAGATCAGTTTCCCGTCGACATAGATTTCGCCGGAATCCTGCATCTCGACCCCGGCGATCATCCGCAGTGTGGTGGACTTGCCGCAGCCGGACGGTCCCAGCAAACAGGTCACTTTTCCGGCCTGCACGGACAGCGAAACATCATCCACAACAACCCGGCCCTCGAACCGGCGGATTACGTTGCGAATTTCCAGACGAGGCGGAGCTGCGTTCTCTGTCACCGATGGATCCCGTTGCCTTTCCCGATCAAATTCATCGGGCTTGGGCGGGGATACCAACCCCGCCCCTTGGGTGCAAGCGATCTGCTGTGGGCTGCCAGATAGATAAGAACCTCCCGCAATAGACGTAAATCCACCGGCAACTCCGCACTGACGCAAGCCGGAAACCGGTTCTCAACTGAAACACTCCCAGGCCGATTGCCGTGAAATGCCAAGCGGTTCGGCTATCTTGGCCCAACTGACGTCCCGCGCGAGCAGCGCGTCGACGGCGCGGGCCAAATGTTCTTTGTATGCCTCTGCCGTTATATCCAAAGCAGCCAAGGCGCCGATCAGCCGCTCGGTGGGCCATGTCGCAGGGTCGAACGCCTTTGGGGGCACATCGGTACCGTCCATTATCAATCGGCAGGCTTCAACACAGTCATTGCAAATGTGCAATCCGCCAGGACCAGCGGCCAGTTTCTCGACTTCCTTGTCAGTTTTGCCACAGACAGCCGGGTCGTTACCCGTATCGATCATGGGAGGGTCGTCCAGAACGAACGAGCCCCGATCCAGATCCAGCTCGTCCACCTTTTCGATATAGCCTTGGTGAAACTTCACATTGCTGGCCGCGTCACTACAAGGCTTGCGCGCAATATGCCCGATAAGCGCGGGCGACGACCGCCTGTTCGGGGGTCATACCGACGCCAATGACCCAACACGAATCTAGGCCAACAGGTCGAAATCAACGCCTGCACGCACCTTGCCGTTCACCTGTATTTCGAGCCGATGCGGACCGGGAACCAGCTTAAACGTGGTCGCGTCTGCCTTCAGCTTGTGCCGCTTGTCCAAGCGCAATGCACCATCCTTCAAAACCGTCTGCTTCAGCTTGTGCACTTTGGGTGACGTCTTCCCGCCAGGCCTTTGAAAGTGGATAATGTAATCCACCAGAACGGGCTGCGCGCCGTTACCTTTCATATCAACCGAGAACTCCAGCGCATCACCGACACGTGCATCTCCGTTCAACTCAATGGTAACAGAAACCTCGGCGTCCGGGTCATAACCCAGCATCAGCATCGCCTCGGGGTGGCCCGCTTTCACGAGGCCCCGAAGGGTATGGCCGATCATCCAGTCCAGTTCTTCCCTTGTTTGCCGCCCTGACGCCTGCCAGGACCGCAGCCGGTTCAGAACCAGATCGGGGTCTTTTTTGGTGATGTCATTGAGATGATTGGCCACCGACCGCGTGACAAAGCGTGTGGTGTCGCCATACAGCCGGTCAAGCAGCGGCAAGGGATCCGACAATTCCAATCCCACGGCCTGCCCCCATGGCAGACGCGGTCGTGTCCCTTCGCTGACCAGACGCCGCACGTGATAGCTGTCATGGCCGCACCAATCCTGCATTCGCCGGATCACAAGGTCTGGCTGCTGGTTCAGAAACGGACGAATGGCCCACTCCATCGAAAACCGCTGCGTCAGTTCTTCGATTACATCCAGCGCAAGTTCGGGGTGGTCCATCCCGGTCGACGCCACCCACTCGCCCAGAGGCGCAAAGATGAAGTCTCCGAAATCGTCATCCGTTTTCGTGGGGTCCAAAGGGGGAGGCAAGGCTCTAAGGATCACAGGCGCCACGTCAGGCAGATCGCCGGGAACGGCCTGTTCCAGGCATTCCGCGATCCAGGCCATCCGCTCTTTCAACTCCAGATCAAGCAGGCGCGACATCACCTGTGTCTGAAACGCCTCCGCATCAAAGGACGGTTCCGCATCGGCGAACAGACCGGCGAGATAGCGTGTCTTGTCCGCATTAAACAACTGGTCTTTCAGGGAAAAATTCTGTGCCATTTTCACATCGTCAAATTGGTCGCCCCACCGTCAAGCAGGAGATTCTGCCCGACAATGAACCCGGCGTGTTGCGAGCAGAGAAACGCGCAGGCCGCGCCGAATTCTCGCCTGGTTCCGTAGCGCCGTGCCGGGATCGTCGCGGCGCGTTCTGCCCGTGCGTCGTCTATCGTGATCCCCTTTTGCTCTGCCACGCCGCTGTCCAGCGAATCTGCGCGATCCGTGGCGTGAATGCCGGGCAACAGGTTGTTGATCGTCACCCCGTGTGGTGCCACCTGCCGCGCCGTGCCCGCAACATACCCCGTCAGTCCGGTCCGCGCGGCATTTGACAGCCCAAGCACGGCAATCGGCGCCCGGACAGACTGCGACGTGATGTTGACCACTCTGCCCCAGCCCTTGTCCATCATGCCCGGCAGCAGCGCTTTCATGAACGCAATCGGGGTCAACATGTTGGCATCCAGCGCCTTGATGAAATCGTCCCGGTCCCAATCCGACCAAAGTCCGGGCGGCGGCCCGCCTGCATTGGTCACCAGAATGTCGACACCCTCTCCGGCCTCAATCACCCTTGCCTGACCCTCGGACGAGGTCACGTCGCAGGCCACGGTCTGCACCTCAACGCCATGTTCGGCCCGCAGACGCGCCGCCTCAGTGTCCAACGCATCCGAGCCCCGCGCGTTCATCACCAAGTCAACACCAGCTGCGGCAAGAGCCTCGGCGCAGCCGAGACCCAAACCTTTGCTGCTGGCACAGACCAGCGCGCGTTTTCCACGAATTCCAAGGTCCATTCTCTTGCCCCTTTTTCACACCTGTTCACTTCGCCGGTTCAGTGGTCAGACACCTCGGAACTCACGAATTGTTTGAACGATATTATCAAGATCGCCGACAGCCTGCTCCAGATACCAGATTATGGTGCTCTGGCTGGGATCATCTTCCCGGTGGCGACGAATGAGCGGCTTGTCTCCTTGTCCGATGTAATACCGAACGCCAAACAGCGCCGAGGCGTCATCATCCGCGTCGTAGGAAACGCTGGCATAAAGGCTCGTATTCCGAAGACTGCCAGACATCCATTCCGCTCCCGCCGAGATCGAGTGCTGCTCCAGAACATAACGATGGCCCACAGACAGGCTCAAGTTGTCATTCGGGTAGTAGATAAGGAACGCAGACGAAAACAGGTTCGTTCCGAAGTCAATCTCTCCAAATTCCGAGCTGCCGAACCGGCCATCTTCCGCACCGATCAACGCCGTTAATGAAAAGCGATCAAAATAAGCTTCTGCCTCAACACCGATCGCGCGGAAGTTTGCGCTGTCTGTAAGGTCTGTTGAGGCATAGTGCCCGTACAGCCCTATAAGACCACGTTCCGGATTACGCCAGAAAACATGTGCTCCGGCTCCAAACGCGGACGCATTGCCTAGGTTGTCCGTATTCAGCCTTGAAACAAGACCATCGATCTGAAGCCCAAAGCTATGGCCCAGCGGTGCAGATAGGCTGCCGTCGGCACCGTAGAGCGTTCCGAAGCTGTTCGTGTTACCCAGAATCGAGAGCTTTCCGTTCGCATCAGACACGGCTGGTTTGCTGTCAGGGTGTTTTCCGTCGGCCCACCCTACAGACGCGGCCGGAAACATCAGCATTCCGGCCGCAAGTACGTTGAAGCAATAGGGAAATCTCATGTCCTCGCCTGTGTTGTTTGCCTGTATGTCTAGCATCAGACACTAAGGGAAGACCAGAATTCCAACCACGTCAGTAAAAGAACTCTTCACGCACGATCTTGCCACCGGCAACGTGGTAAACAGCGACTTCTTTCATATCAAAGCTCTCACCGCTTTCTTTCACCTTGCCCTGCACTTCGAAGATCACGGCAAAGCGGTCGTCTCCATGCGGGAACGGATCACTGATTGACCCGCCCGAAACCTCATGGGCACCGTCCCACCATTCGTGCTTGCCACGGATTGCATCGCGACCACGGGTTTCACGGCCCATGTCCATTGCATCTGCCGCTTCGACCGAAACAGCATCTTCAGCGTAAAGCTTGTCCAGATTTTCCTTGGCTCGGCCCTCACGGCATCCGGCCACCAGTTCGTCGGCGATTTCTTTCAAATTCATTGGTCCACTCCACTTTTTGTTCTCTATTTGTTCTTTTTGCCATATCCGCCTGATTCGGAACAGCCCCTTTATCTTGCCTCGGCGGGATTCCCCGCCTATACGCGCGCTCATGCTTGATACCGCCTCGAACCAACCCGTATTGCCGCCCGAGATCGCACGGCGCCGAACCTTCGCCATCATCTCGCACCCGGATGCGGGTAAGACGACGCTGACCGAGAAATTTCTTCTCTATGGCGGCGCCATCCAGATGGCCGGTCAGGTGCGCGCCAAGGGTGAGGCGCGGCGGACGCGGTCGGACTTCATGCAGATGGAGAAGGATCGCGGTATCTCGGTCTCGGCTTCGGCGATGTCGTTTGATTACGGCACTTTCCGGTTCAATCTGGTGGACACGCCCGGTCACTCGGACTTCTCCGAAGATACCTATCGCACGCTGACCGCGGTGGATGCCGCTGTGATGGTGATCGACGGCGCAAAAGGTGTCGAAAGCCAGACGCAGAAACTGTTCGAGGTCTGCCGCCTGCGCGATCTGCCAATCCTGACCTTCTGTAACAAGATGGACCGCGAAAGCCGCGATACGTTCGAGATTATCGACGAAATTCAGGAAATGCTGGCCATCGACGTCACGCCCGCTGCGTGGCCCATCGGTGTGGGCCGCGATTTCATCGGCTGCTATGACATGCTGCGCGACCGGCTGGAACTGATGGACCGCGCCGACCGCAACAAGGTGGCCGAGAGCATTGAGATCAACGGTCTGGACGACCCGAAACTGGCCGAACACGTGCCCGCCGAACTGCTGGACAAGCTGCTGGAAGAGGTCGAGATGGCCCGTGAGTTGCTACCCAAGCTCGACCCGCAGGCGGTGCTAGAGGGGCACATGACCCCGATCTGGTTCGGCTCGGCGATCAATTCGTTCGGCGTCAAGGAACTGATGGAGGGCATCGGTGCCTATGGCCCTCAGCCGCAGGTTCAGTCCGCCGAACCCCGTCAGATCGCGCCCGATGAAAAGAAAGTCGCAGGGTTTGTGTTCAAGGTGCAGGCCAACATGGACCCGAAGCACCGCGACCGGGTGGCGTTTGTGCGCATGGCCTCAGGCCATTTCAAACGCGGCATGAAATTGACCCATGTGCGGTCAAAGAAACCGATGGCAATCTCGAACCCGGTGCTGTTTCTGGCCTCCGACCGGGAACTGGCCGAGGAGGCATGGGCCGGGGACATCATCGGCATCCCCAACCACGGACAGCTGCGCATTGGCGATACACTGACCGAAGGTGAAGCGATCCGCGTGACCGGCATCCCCTCCTTCGCGCCGGAACTGCTGCAAACGGTGCGCGCAGGTGATCCGCTGAAAGCCAAGCATCTGGAAAAGGCGCTGATGCAGTTTGCTGAGGAAGGGGCCGCCAAGGTGTTCAAGCCCTCCATCGGCTCCGGCTTTATCGTCGGCGTTGTTGGTGCGCTGCAATTCGAGGTGCTGGCCAGCCGGATCGAGATGGAATATGGCCTGCCCGTTAGGTTCGAGGCCTCGCAGTTCACCTCGGCCCGCTGGGTCAGCGGGGACAAGGCCGAGGTCGACAAGTTCGTCAATGCCAACAAGCAGCACATCGCCCATGATCATGACGGTGACATCGTCTATCTGACCCGTCTGCAATGGGACATCGACCGGGTCGTGCGCGACTATCCGGCGCTGACCCTGACGGCGACCAAAGAGATGATGACGTGAGGCAACTGGCTGATTGCACAGCCGAGTTCGGCTGTGCAATTCTGCCCGCATGAGCGACGACGAACGCACCTTTCCCGGCGGTCTGCCCGACATGCTGGACATTCTGGAGAACAGGCGCAATCCGTTCGTGTTTGGCGCGGACACCCTGCCCGATCCGGATATCGATCTGATGTCTTTGACTGCGCGTGTGGTGCCCGACAGCGCGGCGGCTCTGCCACCAGGCGACCACACTTCGTGGGATCGCAAACGGGTTCGGATCGCCAAAGAGTTTGTCGGAAAGTCCGAGCTTGCGTTTCTCAATGCCCAGTTGATCTCGAATCTCAGGAAACGCTCTTTCCCGCGCCATGCGCCAGCCCTGTTCTGCCGCCTCTGGGCGGAACAATCCGAGCATCTGTTGTCGGCACTCGACCTGCGCTGGCTGGTCTCGTCCGTCCAGACATTCGCCGATCACGGCGAAACGCCGACACAGCGCGAGGTGGGCCAGGCAATGCGCATGCTCTTCGGCATGATGAAGCTCTATGAGTTCGAGCGCCTGTTCTCCGGTCAGGCCCCTGATGCACCCTACGGGTTTCGCGGCAAGTCTGACGCCGCACTGCCGTTCGACATGCGATCGTTCTCGCTGGAAAGCGGGGGGCTGGCCGTCAGCCTACTCGCCCCGATCTGGACCAAGGCATTGAACGACCCGACAATCGCGCCGCTGGCCGATCACCTGATGACCGAACTGAACAAGGATCCCGGCAATGTTTTTCGCAGGTTGAAACGCATGCGCGATATACGCATTGCACGGCAATCGCGCACATGACCACCTGGGGCATTGTGTCCACGGTCCGGGGATCAACGAACGATATCCTGCGGTTTGCGGCGCATCACCTCGATCTCGGGGTAGACCATATCTACGTCTATCTGGACGAGCCCAATCCAGAGGCCTACGAAACGCTCGGGCAGCACCCCAAAATCCGAGTTCGCAACTGCGACGAGGCGTTCTGGCAGAAACGAGGGCGCGACCGGCCGGACATGCATCAGGTGCGCCAGACCTACCACGCCAGTTACACTTACCGGAAACGCCACGTGGATTGGCTGGCCCATATCGATGTGGATGAGTTTCTGTGGAGCGCAGAGCCGATTGCCCACGTCCTGCAGGAATTACCGGGCAATGAAAACATCGCGCGTGTCCGTCCGATTGAGGCGATTTCTGCCGGCCCGGATCTCTACAAGGCGCATATTCCAAGAGGACCGGATCGCGAAGCTCTGGTTCAGTCGCTTTACCCCAATTATGGTGCTTTTGTTCTTGGGGGGTTCCTGAGCCACGTTCAGGGCAAGCTGTTCGTTCGAACGGGATTGGAAAAGATCAACTTCCGCATCCACAACGTGTTCCAGAACAAGGAACTGGTCAGACACAGCATCGAACTGCCACAGATCGACCTGTGCCACCGTCATGCGCCGGACTGGGAGCACTGGCTGACCCATTGCCGGTTTCGTCTGGAACGCGGGTCTTACCGGCCCGGGATGTCGCCCAATGCCCCGCGCGAACTGGGCGGGCTGAACATGAACGAATTGCTGACCTGGATTGAAACCGAACACGGGCTGGACGGCTTGCGCGCATTCTACGACGAAATGAGCGGCGCGGACCCCGCCGTGCGCGCCCGGCTTGAAGCAAATCACCTGATCAAACACAGGCCCCTGAATCTGGACGCGAAAGTCGCGAAACACTTTCCGGGAAGTGGCTGAATTGTTGCAGGAAATCTCGCCCTGACCAGCCAGAACGCCTGCATACTTGACTTCAATTGACCCTGCCCCACCTTTTTGCTATGTCGCGCCCAAGCCGAAACGCGCGTAAGGCGCGTGGCCATCCGGGCCCGGCAGATCTCAGACGTGCGGGCCAGGTCAAGTGTCCGCAAAAACCGGACATACATGACAAAGTTTAACGAACTGAACCTGAACCCAAAGGTCCTCAAGGCTGTTGAGGATGCTGGATACGAAACCCCAACCCCGATCCAGGAAGGCGCAATACCGCCCGCGCTAGAAGGACGCGACGTGTTGGGCATAGCCCAGACCGGAACCGGCAAGACCGCCAGTTTCACGCTGCCGATGATCACGCTGCTGGCCCGTGGCCGGGCGCGTGCCCGGATGCCGCGTTCGCTGGTTTTGTGCCCGACGCGGGAACTCGCCGCGCAGGTGGCTGAGAATTTCGACACCTATGCCAAGAATGTAAAGCTGACCAAGGCGCTGTTGATCGGCGGAGTCAGCTTCAAGGAACAAGATGCGCTGATCGACCGGGGCGTTGACGTTCTGATTGCCACACCGGGCCGTCTGCTGGACCATTTCGAACGCGGCAAGCTGCTGCTGACCGGCGTTCAGATCATGGTGGTGGATGAGGCCGACCGGATGCTGGATATGGGCTTTATCCCTGATATCGAACGCATCTTCTCGCTGACGCCATTCACGCGCCAGACGCTGTTCTTCTCGGCGACCATGGCGTCCGAGATCGAGCGGATTACCGATACGTTCCTCTCCGCCCCGGCCCGGGTCGAGGTGGCGCGTCAAGCCACCGCATCCGAGACCATCGAACAAAGTGTGGTCATGTTCAAGGGCGGGCGTCGCGACCGCGAGGCGAGCCAGAAACGGAACGTTTTGCGGGCGCTGATCGATGCCGAAGGCGACAAATGCACCAATGCGATCATCTTCTGCAACCGCAAGACAGATGTGGATATCTGCGCTAAATCGCTCAAGAAATACGGCTATAATGCCGCTGCCATTCACGGCGATCTGGATCAGTCTCAGCGCATGAAAACGCTGGATGGGTTTCGCGACGGATCCCTGCGCCTGCTGGTGGCCTCGGATGTCGCCGCGCGTGGCCTGGACATCCCGTCGGTCAGCCATGTCTTCAATTTCGATGTGCCCGGCCACGCCGAGGACTATGTGCACCGGATTGGCCGGACAGGTCGCGCCGGACGCGAAGGCAAGGCGATCACGATCTGTTCCGGGCGGGATGAAAAAGCGCTGGATGCCATCGAAAAGCTGATCCAGAAAGAGATTCCGCGGGTCGAAAACCCGATCAAGGACCAGCCCAAGCCAGACGCGCCAAAGCCCGAGAAGAAAGCCAAGTCCTCAGACAGCAAGAAGACCGAAGGCAAGAAAGAGCGCGAGCCCAAAACCCGAGGTCGCGGGCGCAAGGAAAACAGCGGTCCCGAGGTGGTTGGCATGGGCGATCACCTGCCCAGCTTTATCGCGCTCAGCTTTGACGAGCGGCGCGCCGGCTAAATCGCCAGAACCAGCGCCAGAATCGACACGCCCAACAAGGTCATCCCGGCAATCTCGCGCCGGGTGATGGTTTCGCGGAAAAACAGGATCGATGCCATCAGGCTCAGGATCAGCTCCACCTGCCCCAGTGCCTTCACATAGGCGGCGTTCTGCAAGGTGAAGGCCCAGAACCAGCAGAATGACCCGCCCAGGCTGGTCAGGCCTACAAACACGCCGGTTGCCCGCGTCTCCCACACCGCGCGCAGTTCGGCGCGGTCGCGCCAAAACAGCCAAAACCCCATGCTGAGAAACTGGAAGGATACCACCGCCGCCAGCGTGATCAGCGCCCGAAACCAGGCGTCGATCTCACCAAGCTCAAGCGACGCCCCCCGATAACTGACGGCTGAAAACGCAAACAAGACGCCGGACCCCAGCCCAAGCTGCGAGGCCCGATTGGTCAGGTGTCGCCACCAGGCGCCCTGACCGCCGGGCGTTTTCGACAACAGCAGCACCGCTGCAAGCCCCAACAGGATGGCCACCAGGGCTCCGCCGGACACGCCGTCTCCTAGAATGATGAACCCCACGATGGCGGTTTGGATCACTTCGGTTTTCTTGAACGTGATACCGACGGCAAAGTTGCGTTGTTTGAACAGCGCCACCACGCAGATCGTCGCCAGAATCTGCGCTGTCCCGCCAATGGCCACGAACATCCAGAACCGGGCCGTCAAAGGCGGCAGGTCAGAACCGGTGCCCCAAAGCACCGCCAACAAGCCCAGCACGGCCAAGGGCATGGAGTAGGCAAATCGGGCGAACGTTGCGCCGGACGCAGACAGTTTCACGCTGCTCAGTGACTTCTGCAGCATGAACCGCACGGTCTGAAACGAGGCCGCGGCAATAGTGACGGGAATCCATAAACTCATGAATTCCCTTCTGTCTTCAATTTACGGTTTTGGCCAGAGCGGATGCGCCACAGGGTCTTTGGCCCGCCAGAGATAGGCTTTGAAAATCTGCGCGTAGGAGCGGTAGACATAAGCCTCGTTTCGCGCCAGGTACCGCTCTTTTTGCGCCCGATAGAGCGCAGGTAAACGATACCACGGCGCAGTCGGGTTCATGTGATGCA
Organism: Ruegeria sp. AJ12; assembly: GCF_056536245.1. Lineage (NCBI taxonomy): Bacteria > Pseudomonadati > Pseudomonadota > Alphaproteobacteria > Rhodobacterales > Roseobacteraceae > Ruegeria > Ruegeria sp. AJ12. Next base: position 1,816,663 of record NZ_JBQFJJ010000001.1, on the reverse strand, counting down.
CGACGTGCAGGTTATTGTTGAGAAAGAGAAAAGCCAAAAGCCCGCGATCTTCGACAATCACCGTTCGGGCGCGGGATTTCTCATGGGCGCGGTGTTCCAGAAAGGTGCGGATCTTTACCAGGCCCAGCCCGAAATAGGCCGCCACGCAATACGCCCAGACAGGCATGGCGGACTGCGCCACGATCCACATCACGACCGCAACACCCGGCAGGTGCAACGCCCAGGCCAACAGCACCGCGCGGTCGCCCCGCTGTGCCCCGCGCCACTCGTCCCGCAAAAATGCGATCTGCCCGATGGCCGGACCCAGCAGAATGCGACCCAGAAGCGTGTTGTTGATGGTGTACAGCCGCTTTTGCCATTCGGACAAACCATCCCAGACTTTTGGATCGAGATAGTTCGACTCGGGGTCGTCATAAGGATCGGTCAGGTTCGAATCCTGATGATGCGCCAGATGAAGATCGCGAAACCGGTTGAACGGAATGAACAAGGTGAGCGGCAGAACCATCAACGCCTCGTTCAGCCATTTGGCTCGGAACGGATGTCCGTGCAGCGCCTCATGTGTCAGCGAGGAATGCATCGCGGCCACAAGGCCCATGATCGGGATCGCTATCCAGTACGACCACGCCGCCAGCCAGAATATTGCAGCCAGCCACGCAGCATAGCACGCGACAATCAGGCCAAAAGTACCCCATTCGGGTGCGCGGGGCATTGCGGGCTCAGCCATGACGTCCCCACGAAATCCCGGCCCAGATCCGTTCGTAGATCACGTACATGGTCAGGCCGATGGCCGTATTCACCACCGCCAACACACCGCCTATGGCCGCAGACCCGGTGGCAATCAGACCCACCAGTGTCATGACCGCCAACCCCATCGCATTCCAAACGATGGCTTTCACGACAGATCTTTGTCGCGTTTCCATTCCGAACCCCATTTTTATTGTTCTTTCAAAAGGGTTACTTGCGCGCCGACCTGTTGCATATTCTGTAAATGATTAACAAAACTCATCAGACATGATATTTATCACCATATGGATGAAAAAATCGACAAACGAGACCGTGCTGCTCGGTTTCGCCGGCGCTTGGCCCGGGCCATGGAAGACCGTCACGTCAGTCAAAGCGCGCTGGCACGCACGATTGGCGTGGACCGGTCCACCGTTTCGCAATTGCTGACAGATGACGGCGCGCGTCTGCCCAACGCCCACGTGGTCGGCAGTTGCGCATCTGCCCTCGGCGTATCCGCGGACTGGTTGCTCAGCCTGTCCAACCGGCCAGAAAGTGCGGCGGAACTGCTGGCGAGTTCCCTGTCCATGACCGAAGCGCCGCGCGCCCTTGTGGATGAACGCATCTTTGAATGGCATCAGGAGGCCGCAGGGTACAAAATCCGCTATGTCCCTGCCACGCTGCCGGACATGCTGAAGACCCGTGCCGTGCTGGAATGGGAATATGCCCCGCATCTGGGCCGGACGGCGGATCAGGCGATTGGGGCGTCCGCGGACCGTCTGACATGGATGCGCAGCGCGCAGTCGGACTACGAAATCGCCATGCCGCTGTATGAAATCCACAGCTTTGCCCAGGGGGTTGGATACTATCAGACCCTGCCGCTGGACGTTCGGCTGGAACAGATCGATCACCTGTTGGACCTGTGCGAGCAACTATATCCGCGTATGCGCATCTATCTGTTTGATGCCAAAAGGCTCTATTCTGCGCCGGTGACGATTTTTGGCCCGCTGCTCTGCGTCTTCTACGCTGGCAGCCACTACATGGCCTTTCGGGATCGCGATCGTGTCGAAGTCTTTACCCGCCATTTCGATACGCTGGTCCGCGAGGCCGACATGACAGCCCGAGACTTCCCCACCCATCTCGCCCAGCTACGCGACGAGATTTCGCAGGCCTGAATCCCTGCAACCCGTGCGCGAGGCGCGATCCTGTAGTATAGTCCTTGTGCGCGAACCATCGGGCATTCCAAACTCAGACGGAGGATGACGGGAATGGACGCACTCAAAACCGCTCAATACGCACGCGCTTTGTACACGGCCCATGGCGACCGGGCCGAGGCGGAAGCCGCTAAAAAGATGCGCGAATCCGAGGCCGCCGGGCACACACAGCAAGCACAGGACTGGCAGGCGGTACGCCAAACCATTCGCCAGATCCGGGGCCCGAATCAGGGCTGATTTCGTCGCCAGCTGCCGTTACATCAGACTTTCGGGTCCGGGTTGACCGTGTGGCCATCCACGGCAATGACCTGGCCCGAAACCAGTCGGGCTGCGTCTGAAGCAAGGAAAACGGCCATATTGGCGATATCCTGCCCTTCGACAAACCGACCCATCGAGGTGCCCGAGGCATAGCCTTGGTATACCTGATCGCGGGTCATGCCCTTTGCGGCAGCCTCGCGGTTCAGCACACCCTCCATCCGGGGCCCCTCGACCGAACCTGGACAGATCACGTTACAGCGCACGCCATGCGGACCCAGTTCCATGGCCAGTGTCTTGCCCAACCCGATCATGCCCCATTTAGCCGCCGCATAGGGCGCACGGTTGGGATATCCGTACTGACCGGCGGTCGATGAGGTGATCAGCACCACACCGCTGCCCTGCTGTTTCAGAATGGGGGCTGCATGTTTCGCACACAAGAATGCGCCTTCCAGATTGACAGAAAGACATGTGCGCCAATCTGTTAGCGCTACATCTTCAACCAATGCTGTTGGCCCTGCGATGCCCGCGTTTGCGCATAATACGTCCAATCCACCCCAGTCTGACCGGATCTCGGAAAACAGCGAACGGACGGCGGCCTCGTCCGAGACATCCGCGTTTGTGCGGCGCCAGTCTGGCGGGCAGTCGGCCAATGCGGCCTCGTCTACATCGGCGACCCAGACCTGCGCGCCTGCGGCGTCAAACGCCTCGGCCATCGCCCGCCCGACACCGGACGCGCCGGCAGTGATCAGCACCCGCGCGCTCATGCGGGCCTCCGGATGGCTGCACCCGCGCCCTCGGGGTATGGCAGTTGCGCCTGTGCCGCTGCAATCCGGGCCATGGCCGCTTCGATTTCGGTCGACGGTGCGCTCGGACGCCGGGTTTCAAGACTGACATGCAGCAGGAAACTCTCACCAGTCGCCAGCAGCGTGTCACCCTCATACATGCTGTGAAACAGATGCAGCTTCTTGCCCTGCCCCAACAGCATCTGCGTGCGCACCTCGATTTTGGCGCCTGCATGCGCTTCGCCCATGTAGCGGATGTGGTTTTCGGCTGTGAAATAGCTGCCGCCCGAGGCAATGTAGTCGGCGTCACAGCCGATGATTTCCATGAACCGGTCGGTCGCGGCGGCAAAGGCTTCCAGATAGCGCGCCTCGTTCATGTGGCCGTTGTAATCGGTCCAGTCCAACGGCACCGCGCGGGACAGGGTCAGGATCGGTTGGCTCAGGTCGGCCTGCTCCATCGTCGGCAAGGTACCGGGTTTCAGCGCGGCGTCATGCTGGTTCAGCACCGCGCCCGCGCCCCAGTCCTGGGCCTTGAGCGCGCGCATCATGCCCACGAGATTGTTGTCGCGAATACGTTCCAGTTCGCGGATCGAGTGCATTCCGGACTGCGCATCCGACTGATCGGCAATCATGTCCACCAATTCATCGGTGAAGTCCGGCACATCCATCAATTTGGTCCAGGGCCATTTCAGGGCCGGACCGAACTGCGCCATGAAATGCCGCATCCCGGCCTCGCCACCCGCCACACGATAGGTTTCGAACAGGCCCATCTGCGCCCAGCGGATACCAAAGCCCATACGGATGGCTTCGTCGATCTCTTCGGTCGTCGCGATCCCGTCTTTGACCAGCCACAAGGCTTCACGCCAGACCGCCTCCAGAAAACGGTCAGCGATATGGGCGTCGATCTCTTTTCTGACATGCAACGGAAAGAACCCGACCGAGGTCAGCAACTCTTTGGCCCGTTGGATCATGCCCGGCGCGTTCTTTTCCGTGGGCACCAGTTCGACCAGCGGCAACAGGTAGACCGGGTTGAACGGGTGGGTCACCACGATCTGCTCGGGGCGCAATGCACCCTCCTGCAGTTCGGACGGTTTGAAGCCACTTGTCGATGACCCAATGATCGCGCCCGGATCGCACGCCGCCTGCAACCCCTTGTAAACCTTCAGCTTCAGGTCCAGCCGTTCCGGCACGCTTTCCTGAATCCACGCCGCCCCCTGCACGGCGTCAGCCATCTCAGCATGGAAACTCAACACACCCTCTGGTGGCAAAGGCACATCGCTCAGCCCGGGCAACGACCGGCGCGCATTGTCCAACACTTCACCGATCTTGCGCTCGGCCTCAGGGTCCGGATCGAACACCCGCACATTCCAGCCATTGAGCAGGAACCGGGCAGCCCACCCGCCACCAATTACACCGCCACCGATGATAGCAGCCGTCTGTTTCATATTTTCACTCCTTTGCAGCGCGAGCAAAACGCCCGGGTCGCCTGTGTTAATCGTTCGGCTGGAATTGAAGAACATCGAGCAGTTTCTCGGTCTCGTAGCCGTTTCGCTGCAAAACTGACTCGGCCCAGTCCCGATCTTCCCCGGAAATCTGTGACCGTCTGGCCAGAACCCAACCCGTCGTTCCGCGCGGAGCGCCGATCACGGCAACCGAATAGTCTGGCCTAAGGCCGAGCACCCAATAATCTCCGCGCGCAAACGGCAACCATGGCACAAAGGTCACCGAGAGCTTTCCGGGTCCTTCGACACGTGCGGTGCCCTCTGCTTGCCGAACAGGGCCGCTTAGTGTTTCCTCCCGGCAGGTGTTGGTGACCGATATCTTGCCGTCATCCAACAAGCCGTACTCGGCGGTCACGCCCACACAGCCGCGTTCGAACCGATTGGGAAACCTGGCAATTTCGTACCAAAGGCCCAGATACCGCTGAATGTCCAACTCCTGAACCGTGCTCATTTCAACGGTCCGGTCGCGATAGGGTGCGCCCCAGGCGGGCACCGCCAGAACGAGCGTGATCACCGAAATCAGCGCCCGGCGAATCATGCCGCCACCGGTGCCCGTTTCACCAGCCCCAGCTTTTGGCGCACCTCCTGCGGCCCGATCACGCGCGCGCCCATGTTCTCGATGATGGTCCCGGCGCGTTCGACCAGCTGCCAGTTTTCGGCCAGAACGCCTTTGCCCAGCCACAGGTTGTCCTCCAGTCCGACGCGCACATTGCCACCGGCCAGTACAGCCGCTGCGACATAGGCCATCTGACTGCGACCCAGCGAAAAGGCACTGAACGTCCAGTCATCGGGTACGTTGTTCACCATGGCCATGAACGTGTTCAGGTCATCCGGCGCGCCCCAGGGCACCCCCATGCACAGTTGCACCAGGGCCGGACTGTCCAGCACGCCCTCTTTCACCAGTTGTTTCGCGTACCACAGATGACCGGTGTCAAAGGCTTCGATCTCGGGTTTGACGCCCAGATGGGTCATCATGCGCCCCATCGCCTGCAGCATACCGGGCGTGTTGGTCATGACGTAGTCGGCCTCGGCAAAGTTCATCGTGCCGCAATCCAGCGTGCAGATCTCGGGCAGGCACTGGGCCACATGCTCAATACGCGCAGCGGCCCCGATCATGTCGGTGCCGTCCTCGCGCAGCGGCAGCGGCGCCTCGGTCGGGCCGAACACCATGTCGCCGCCCATACCCGCGGTCAGGTTCAGCACCACATCGACCTCGGCCTCGCGAATGCGGTCCGTCACTTCACGATACAGGTCCAGCCGACGGCTTGGGGCCCCGGTTTCCGGGTCGCGCACGTGGCAATGCACCACCGCTGCCCCGGCCTTGGCCGCCGCGATCGCACTGTCGGCAATCTGTTGCGGCGAACGCGGCACATGCGGGCTGCGATCCTGCGTTCCGCCCGAGCCTGTCACGGCGCAGGTGATAAAGACGTCGCGGTTCATTTCCAGCGGCATTGTGTTTTCCCCAGGTTATACCGGCTTTCGCCTTGGGTTTTCCCCAGACTTCTCCCCGGATTCCGAATTGCGTTTGCAGGCGAGTCTGACGCAGCCTTGGCACAACAACTTGCCAATATGCGAATCAGACTTGATGAAATCCGCAAAAAACTTCCTCCAACCCGAACATCGCGCCCTGAAAACGGCGGTGCTGGTGCTGGACGACTGCAACACGCTCAGCTTTGCCTCGGCCGTTGATCCCATGCGCGCGGCCAACCGGTTGGCAAACCGGCCCGCGTTTGACTGGAATTATGTGACTGCGACCGCGAAACCCGCCACGCTGACCAGCGCGCTGAGTGTCCCCGGCATTCCGCTGGCCAGGCTGCAAGGCTGCGACCTGATGATCGTGGTGGCCGGGTTCCAGTTGGTGCGCCACGCCACGCCCAGCCTGTTGGCCGGCCTGCGCCGTATAGCAAAGTCCGGCGCGACGATGGCCGGTATCGATGGCGGGCCTTGGTTGTTGGCCGAAGCCGGATTGCTGGATGGGCACGCGGCGACAACCCACTGGGAAGACCTGGAAACCTTTGCAGCCCGCTTCCCGGATGTCGACGTCCGTCCGGACCGGTTCACCGTTTCGGAGAATCGCCTGACATCGGGCGGTGCCATCCCGGCTGTGGACATGATGCTGCACATCATTGCCGCCCGCCACGGGGCAGGCTTTGCCGCGCGGGTGTCAGGCCTGTTCCTCTACGATGGCGCACCCGAAGCGTCCAAACCGCAGAGCCGGACCGGTGCGCCGCATCGCCACTCTGCCCTGACGGCCAAAGCCAACGCGCTGATGCAGGCGTCTCTGGACGATCCCCTGCCGCTGGCAAGCATCGCCGACCAACTGGGGACCAGCTCTCGCACGCTGCAACAGCAATTCCGATTGCGGCTGAACACCACGCCGCAAGATCACTATCTGCAGCTGCGCCTGGCCGAGGCGCGCCGTCTGGTCGCGGATACCGACACGCCCCTGATGGATGTGGCCTTGGCCACCGGCTTTGCCTCACAATCCAGCTTTGCACGGGCGTTCCGCACGGCGCATGGCAGGTCCGCCCGCGACCTCAGGCAAGCGCGTGTGCACCCCACCCATCACTGACCGGATCCCCTTCATCTGGCCAAAAATACCTCGGGGGGGCCGCGCAAGGCGCGGCGGGGGCAGAGCCCCCCTAAAACGGCATCGGATGGGCGCGATGCGCTGCCCCGATCTGCGTCAGCACCTCTTTGGGCAGCTCCACATCCGCACCGGCCAGAATATGCTCCAACTGCGTGACCGACGTCGCCCCGAATATCGCCGACAGCAGGAAAGGCCGAGTCCGGCACCAGGCAAGCGCCATGTGAACAGGGTCCAGTCCGTTGCGCTCGGCAACGTTCAGATAAGCAGCGACCGCATCAAACACACGACTGGACTTGCGGCCTCCCATTTCGGGCACCAGTGACATGCGCGACCCTTCCGGTACCGCGTCATGTTGGTATTTCCCGGTCAGAAACCCGGCCGCCAGCGGAGAGAACGCCATCAGACCGACATCCTCATGCATGCTCAGTTCGGCCATGTCCGTATCAAAATGGCGACACATCAGCGAGTACTCATTCTGCACCGAGGCCACCCGCGGCGCACCCATCTGTTCAGCGATCCGCAACCATTGCGCCGTACCCCAGGCGCTTTCGTTGGACAGGCCAAAGGCCCGGATGTTCCCCTTGTCCACCTGAGACTGCAGGGCCTCAAGACAGTCCTGCATATTGTCCAGAACTTCATTGGTGTTGTGCCCGGACGGCGCATAGTTCCAGTTCTGCCTGAACATGTAACTGCCTCGATTGGGCCAATGGAACTGGTAGAGATCGATGCAATCTGTCTGCAGGCGGCGCAAGGACCCTTCGATGGCGTCGGGTATCGTCTGGCCCGAGATCGGCGCGCCGTCCCGGGCATGCGAGAACCCCGCGCCGGAATGTTTGGTCGCCAGGACATAGTCGTTCCGGCGGGACGGGTTGGCCGCGTTCCAGTTGCCCAGAATTTCCTCGGTGCGGCCCACGGTTTCTTTCGAGATCGGGTTCACCGGATACATCTCGGCCGCGTCCACAAAATTGATCCCGGCTTCCAGCGCCAGATCCATCTGTTTATGGGCGTCTGCTTCGGACGTTTGGGTGCCGAAGGTCATCGTTCCAAGGCACAAATCCGACACCATGATCCCGGTGCGGCCCAAAGGCTTCATTTCCATCTGTCACTCTCCTGAAATGTTTTTCAAAGCAAGGTCTTACGCCTCGGCTTTCTTCTCCCACCGCCCCGATTCCTCGGACCAGTACTGGGCCGAACAACCGGCACCCGTGAGGTCTTTCCATTGCGTACGGGCGTGGTCGAGGGCCTGATCATCATTTCCATCGAACAGGATGCAAACCCGTTCCAGCGCATCCACTTCGCCCGGCGCGACCGGGGCACCATCCACCGCCATGACGCAGGACGGGCTGTTGGCCGCCTCAATGGCAGTTGTCAGGAGGATCGGTTGCGCCGCATCATGCGCCCCACCCGCAACCCCATGCGGCAGAAACCCGTCTTCCGGCCCCAGCCACAGTTTCTCGTCCAGCCAATCCATCCGCGCGGGATCGGTGCCCCGCACGGCAATCCGCCACCCGGCCCGTCGTGCCTTGTCCAGAAGAACCGGCAGGGTCCGCTCCAGCGGCTGACGGGTCAGGTGGTAGAAATAGACGGCCCCCATGCGATTACTCGAAATTGTCCTGCACGAACCGGCTGAGCGCGCGCACACCCCACCCGGTCGCCCCTTTGGGCGCATAGGACGTTTCCGACGACACCGAGGCGACGCCGGCGATGTCCAGATGGATCCAGGGCGTCTCGTCCTTGACGAACCGTTGCAGGAACTGCGCTGCAGTGATCGATCCGGCGGGCCGTCCGCCGACATTCTTCATGTCCGCAATGCGTGACTTGAGCTGCTTGTCATAGGCCTCGCCCAGCGGCATCCGCCATGCGCCCTCATCTTCGGCCTTGGCCGATTTCAGGAACGCGTCGCAGAAGGTGTCATTGTTGGAAAACACCCCGGCATTCTCATGCCCGAGACCGATGATGATCGCGCCGGTCAGCGTGGCCAGATCGATCATGCCAACAGGTTCGAACCGCTCTTGCGCGTACCACATGACGTCGCACAGCACCAATCGCCCTTCGGCGTCGGTATTGATGATCTCGACCGTGTCGCCCTTCATCGATTTCACGACATCGCCCGGACGGGTCGCGTTGCCCGACGGCATGTTCTCGACCAGCCCCACGAGGCCCACGACATTGGCCTTGGCTTTGCGCTTGGCCAACGCGCGCATGGTGCCCGCAACAACGCCCGCGCCGCCCATATCCATGGTCATGTCTTCCATACCGGCCGAGGGTTTCAGCGAGATACCACCGGTGTCGAACACGACCCCCTTACCCACCAGAGCCAAAGGCGCGTCATCCTTGTCTCCGCCCTTCCACTGCATGACGACAACCTTCGAGGGGCTGTCCGACCCCTGCCCCACGCTCAGCAGCGTCCGCATGCCCAGCTCGGCCAGTTTGGCCTCGTCCAGCACTTCGACTTCGAGGCCCAGAGATTTCATTTCGACCAACCGGTCGGCAAATTCGGTTGTGGTCAGAACGTTTGCGGGCTCGTTCGTCAGATCCCGCGTCATGCGAACCCCGTCGGCAACACCGTATAGCGGCGCAAATACGCTCTCGACTTCGTCATGTTTCGAGTGGCTGATCGTAACCGCGCCAGACTCTTCGTTTTCCTTGGTCTTGTGCGCATCGAAATCATAGCTGCGCAGGGCCATGCCCAGCGCCAGATCTTCGCACCGGACCTGATTGCCCGCCATCACCAGGATGCCCTTGCCGCCAGCCAGCTTTGCCAGAGCCGCGCCCGCCTTGCGTGCCTCGTCATTGTCGGGTCTGCGCGGCAGAACCAGTACGTCTAGGGCCACGGCCGCCATGCCGCTTGGCCAAGCCATCGAGATCACGTCACCGGTTTTGGCCTTACCGAATTTCTCGCTTTCGACCAGCCGCGCGACCGCGCCCCGCGTCAGCCGGTTGGCGCGCCGCGCCGCAGGGTTCATCTTGCCGTCGGATGGGATGATGATAGCCACCCGCCCCTCGGCCTGAGCCATCGCATCTACATCAAAAGCCTCAAAGCGGACCGGAACAAGACTGCTCATTGCAAACTCCTCAAATTCTGTTCCACAAGACCTAGCCCGCACCGACCGGCTTGACCAGATAGCAGTTTTCCCCGCCCCTCAATTGCATTAAGGTCTCGAAAAAATGACCGGCAGGCTCGGGGGAGAATGAAGTGGCACTACACGGCAGGCATAGGCCGTCGCGCATGATCACATGCGGGGACGAATCTGGCCTGAACCCCCACTTCGCAAGCCCTGCGGGGACAGCACCGTGATCCTGGACCGCTATTTTGCCCGCCGTTTTCTGCAGAGCTTTCTGGTGATTGGCGGCGTTTTTCTGACGCTGATGATTCTGATCGACCTGATCGAACAGGTGCGCCGTTTCAATGACATTGATCTGTCCTTTGGCCGTTTGCTGCACCTGACGCTACTGAATACGCCAGCAGCCATCAGCGAAATGCTGCCTTTGCTGATCATCCTGGCCACAATCGCTCTGTTCATCGGCCTGGCCCGCAGTTCGGAACTCGTGGTGACGCGCGCAATCGGGCGATCCGGCATCCGTGCCCTTGTGGCCCCTGTGCTGCTGGCTCTGACGATCGGCGCGCTGGCGGTTGCGCTGCTGAATCCGATCGCGGCCGCGACCTCCGAGGCGTATCAGCGCCTGTCCGACTCGCTGCGCAACGATGGCAGTTCCGCACTGTCCATCAGTGGCGAGGGTCTGTGGCTCAGACAAGGGTCTGACGCCGGCCAATCGGTCATTCATGCGAAGGGCACCGGGAACGGAGACAGTTTACGTCTAACCGATGTGACGATCATTTCCTTCTCACCGGACGGCAAACCGACTCAGCAGATCATTGCCAACCGGGCAGAGTTGGACGACGGCAAGTGGGTTCTGTCCGATGCCAAGGTCTGGACCTTCGTGGATGGCGTGAACCCCGAGACGACGTCTGTACAACATCAACGGCTGGAACTTCCGACCTCGCTGACGCGGGAACGCATACTGGACACGCTGGGACAGCAGGATTCGGTTTCCGTCTATGACCTGCCACAGCTGATCCGCGATCTGCGCGAGGCCGGGTTCTCGACAAAACAATACGAGGTCTGGCTGCAGGTCCAGTTGGCGCGCCCGTTGTTTTTGGTCTCGATGGTTCTGATCGGAGCAGCCTTCACCATGCGTCACGTCCGGTTCGGCGGCACCGGGATTGCCGTGCTGACGGCAGTGCTGCTGGGGTTCGCCATCTATTTCGTCCGCAACTTTGCGCAGATTCTGGGAGAAAACGGACAATTGCCCGTCTATGTCGCCGCCTGGGCGCCACCCTTTGCCGCAATTCTACTGTCTCTGGGCCTGTTGCTGCATGCGGAGGACGGTTGATGCGACGCATCACGTCCTTTTTGGTGACAAACGCCCTGGCGCTGGTTTTGCCGATTGGCCTGTCGGCTCAGACTTCCCCTGCTCAGAATACCAGCCAAAATGCGCCCGAACAGGCTCAACCGGCGCTCCTAGTGGCCGACAAAGTCTTTATCACCCCCGAGCGCAAGCTGGTGGCCGAAGGCAATGTCGAGGCGTTTCAAGGCGATGTGAAACTGACTGCGCAACGTGTGGTCTATGATCGCGATACGGGGCAACTGACGCTCGAAGGCCCCATTCGCATTGATCAGGGTGGACGCTCAACAGTGCTCGCAGACGCCGCGGAACTGGACAGCGGCCTGCAAAACGGGTTGCTGACAGGCGCGCGGCTGGTGTTCGATCAGCAGGTTCAGATCGCCTCCGTGCAGGGCAGACGCGCCGCCGGCAGATATACGCAATTCAGCAAGGTCTCTGCGACGTCCTGCCATGTTTGCGCCGACGGAAGACCGCCGCTGTGGCAGATCCGGGCACGCAAGGTCACGCATGATCAGTTGGAGCGTCAGCTGTATTTTGAAGGCGCGCAGTTGCGCGTTCTCGACTACCCGGTCTTCTATTTCCCGTACTTGCGCCTGCCGGACCCGACACTGGAGCGTGCCAGCGGATTTCTGGCGCCGTCGATCCGCACAACCTCACAATTGGGGACGGGCGTTCAGGTTCCCTATTTCTTCAAGATCGGCGATCATAAGGATTTGACGCTGACGCCGTACATCTCGCGCAAAACCCGGACACTGGGTTATCGGTACCGGCAGGCCTTTGTGAACGGGCGCATCCAGATCGAGGGCGCCTTCACCCGCGACGACCAGCAACCCGATCAGGATCGCGGGTATCTGTTCGCCAACGGCTGGTTCGACCTGAAGAACGACTATCGGCTGACGTTCAACCTTCAGACCACGTCAGATGACGCCTATCTGGTTGACTACGGCCTGCCGGATCTGGATCGCCTACGCAGCGAAATCTCACTGGAACGGATCAAGCGGGACACCGCTTTCAAGACCAGCCTGATCTATTTCAAGACATTGCGTGACAGCGAGGATCAGGATGAAATTCCATCGCGCGTCTTTGATCTGAACTACCAAAAACGGTTTTTTCCCAGCACCTTGGGAGGCGAAGTTCGTCTGAGTTTCATTACTCACGCCCACGAGCGCACCAGCGACGAAGACATCGTCGGTCGCGACGTTGCCCGCGCGACCTTTGACGCGGAATGGCTGCGCAGCTGGACCTTTGCCTCGGGTTTGCGGGCCGATGCTGAAATCGGTGCGTCAGTGGACACGTTCAATATCCGGCATGACAGCGAATTTCCCGATCAGGTCACACGGTCGACCCCTCGGGTGGCCCTGACCCTGCGATATCCGATGACGCGCCGCGAAAAGTCCGGTGCGACACAGTTTCTGGAACCGATTGCGCAATTCGGATGGACCCACGTCTCGGACACCGACGTTCCCATCGATGAAAGCACCTTTCAGGAGTTCGACCAGGGCAACCTGTTGTCGTTGTCGCGTTTCCCTGCCGAGGACCGGCGCGAGGACGGTCCAACTGCCGTCGTCGGCATGAACTGGGCCCGGTATGACACCCGTGGATGGCAAGCCCTGGCAACGGTTGGGCAGGTCTTTCGCGCCGACGCCGATCCGGATTTCACACTCACATCCGGTCTGCAAGGCACATCTTCGGACCTGTTGCTGGCGGGGCAGATCAGGACGGCAAACGGCTGGTCTCTGGCTGGGCGCGGCCTGATTGACGGCGATTTCAGCTTTGCCAAGGCGGAAATTCGCGGTGAATGGAACCAGGACGGTTCCGGCCTGTCCGGCAGCTATATCTGGCAGGAGGACGACCCGGCGGAGAATGATGGCGAAATCTCCGAAATCTGGCTGCGCGGGCGATACCAGGTCGACCAGAACTGGCTGACCCGAGCCGAGGCACGCTATGATCTGAGCGAATCCGAACCGATCCGGCTTGGCCTCGGGGTGACCTACCAGAACGAATGTGTTCAGGTTAACATGTCCGTAAGTCGGCGCTTTACATCGACATCAACTATTGAGCCTACGACGGAATTCGGCTTTACCCTTTCGCTGACGGGGTACGCCATAGAAGGCGGCGGCAAAAAGTATAAGAGAACATGCAGTTGATATCAGGTTTCATCAGGTTTCTTCGGTCCGGCTTGTCCAAGCCGACGGCTCCGGCTCTGGCCGCAACAATCTTGGCTTTCGCAACGTCTCAGGCAGGCGCGCAAAGCCTGTTTTCACCGGCGATCCGCGTCAACCAGGACATCGTCACCTGGTACGAGTTGGAACAGCGTCAGCAGTTCCTCAATGCGCTCGGCCTGCCCGGCGGGTCCGAGGACGACGTGCGGCAGGCCCTGATTGACGACCGCCTGCGCAAACAGGCGATGCGCGATGCCGGCATCCAGGCCGCGCCTGAAGACGTGCAATTGGGCATCGACGAATTTGCCAGCCGTGGCCGGCTGAGCACCGAGCAGTTCCTGCAACTGCTTGACAATGAGGGTGTCGATCCGGAAACCGTTCGCGACTATGTGGCCGACCAATTGTCCTGGCGGGACTACGTAAGTGCCCGTTTCCTGTCTCAGGCCAGACCCACGGACGACGAAATCAACCGTGCTTTGGGTCAGACCGGCGGCGGGGGTCTGCAGGTTCTGTTGTCCGAAATCATCATTCCGGTGAATCCGCAGACCTTGGCGCAAACCGAGTTGCTGGGCGAAGAGATCGCGCAGTTGCAGGGGTTCGACGCCTTTTCATCTGCCGCAGCCCAATACTCGGCAGCCGCAACCCGCGAGAATGGCGGGCGTCTGGACTGGCTCAATATCACCAACCTGCCGCCGGCACTGCAACCGGTGATCCTGGGGCTTCAGAATGGCGAAATCACCGATCCGATAACGCTGCCCAACGCCGTCGCCCTGTTCCAGTTGCGCGGATTGCGCGAGGTCGCGACCAGCGCCCCGCGTTTCTCGAACATTGACTACGCCATCTATTACCTGCCCGGAGGGCGCAGCGCGGACACGCTGGCCGACGCCGCCCGCCTGAGGGAGGACATTGACACCTGTGACGACCTTTACGGCATCGCCAAGGGTCAGCCCCCCGAAGTGTTGGAGCGGATCGAGGCCAGCCCGTCCGAGATCCCGCAAGACATCGCGGTGGAACTGGCCAAGCTTGACCCGAACGAAGTGTCAACGGCGCTGACCCGCAACAACGGACAAACACTGATGTTCCTTATGCTGTGCAACCGGACCCGCGATTTGGGTGAGGATACCTCGCGCGTGGATGTCGCCAATGCCCTGACACAGCAGCGGCTTCAGGCATTCTCGGAAAGCCTGTTGGAACAATTGCGCGCCGACGCAACAATCATCGAGCAATGATCGCTCCAATCGCGCTCAGCTGCGGTGACCCGGCCGGAATCGGCCCGGAAATCGCAGCCAAGGCGTGGGCACACCTGCGCGGGACCTGCCCGTTTTTCTACATCGGTGATGCGTCTCATTTGCCGGACGGCACGCCAACGCAACACATCACGGATCCTTATGAAACCCTTGAAGCCAGTGCAAACACCCTTCCCGTGCTGCACCTGGACTTTCCGGCTCCGAACGTACCGGGCCGGCCTGACCCGGCCAACGCACCGTCGGTGATTGATGCGATTGAACGCGGCGTGGCACTGGTGGAGTCCGGTGCCGCGTCGGCGCTATGCACAGCACCGATCCACAAGAAAGCGCTGATTGACGGGTCGGGGTTTGCCTTTCCCGGGCACACCGAGTTTCTGGGCGCGCTCGCGGGGTGCGACCGGGTGGTGATGTTGCTTGCCAGTGACCAGTTGCGGGTTGTTCCGACAACCATTCACATCCCGCTGTCGCGCGTGCCCTCCGCCTTGACCCCGGATCTTCTGAAAGACACCATCACGATCACGGCAGAGGGTCTGCGCCAGCACTTCGGCATTGGGCATCCCCGGCTTGCTGTTGCGGGTCTCAATCCCCATGCCGGTGAAGGCGGAAAGATGGGCACGGAAGAGCTGGACTGGATTGCTCCGATGCTGGCTGAACTGGACGCGGGCAGTTTCACGGTCACCGGCCCACATCCGGCGGATACCCTGTTCCACGCGGCGGCCCGTGCGCGCTATGACGCGGCCATCGCGATGTATCACGATCAGGCCCTGATACCGATCAAGACACTGGATTTCGATCGGGGCGTGAACGTGACGCTGGGCCTGCCGTTCATCCGCACCTCGCCCGATCACGGCACCGCGCTGGACATCGCCGGACAGGGTGTCGCCAACCCCACCAGCCTGATCGAAGCCCTGAAACTGGCGCAGAAAATGGCGTCCAGGTCATGAGCGGGATCGATGCGCTGCCCCCGTTGCGCGAGGTCATTGCCAGGCACCAGCTTTCGGCCCGAAAGTCCCTTGGCCAGAACTTTCTGCTCGATCTCAATCTGACCGCCAAGATCGCCCGTCAGGCCGGTGATCTGACCGAATGCGACGTGTTGGAAATCGGACCGGGCCCCGGCGGGCTGACCCGGGGGCTGCTGTCCGAAGGTGCGCGCCGGGTTGTCGCCGTCGAAAAGGACACCCGGTGTATCGCCGCGCTGAACGAGATCGCCTCGGCCTATCCGGGTAGGCTTAAGGTGATCAACGGCGACGCGCTTGAGATCGATCCGCTGGCGCATCTGACGCCGCCGATCCGGATCGCCGCCAACCTGCCCTACAACGTGGGAACCGAACTTCTGGTCCGGTGGCTGACGCCACCCGACTGGCCCCCCTTCTGGCAAAGTCTGACCCTGATGTTTCAGCGCGAGGTTGCTGAACGTATTGTCGCGCACCCCGGCAGCAAGGCCTATGGCAGGCTCGCGATTCTGGCGCAATGGCGCTGCAAGGCACGTATTGCAATGTCCCTGCCCCCCGGCGCGTTCACCCCGCCGCCCAAGGTGTCAAGCGCTGTGGTCCATCTGACCGCTTTGCCGGAACCCAGATATCCTGCGGACGCCGCGACCCTGTCCCGCGTTGTTGCTGCGGCGTTCAATCAGCGCCGAAAGATGCTGCGTGCTTCACTCAAAGGCGTGGCACCAGATATCGAGGACCGGCTGATCGCGGCGGGTGTCAAGCCCACGGACCGTGCGGAACAGGTTTCACTCGAAGCATTTTGCGCGCTCAGCCGACAGATTCGAAACCCCTGAAGCTTCGGACAAGAAAAAACCCCGACGCAGTCGCCGGGGTTTCGACATTCACTGAGTATGCCCGAGGGTCACTCGGCCGCTTCGGGTGCATCCCCATTATCGCTGGCCGCCTCTTCCTGCGCAGCGGGGGCCGCTTTGGGCTTCCGCGTGCGCGGCCTGCGCGCCGGTTTTTCCTTGCGCTCGCCTGCCTCGGCAGCCGCAGGCTCGGCACCCTGGCTTTCCGGGGTATCGACAAGGCCCGATTCGGGCGTTGCCGCTGCCTCTGAACCAAAGTCCAGAACATCAGGCTGCGGCGCTTCGGCGGGGTCAGCCTGACGGGCAGCTTCGCGTTCCTGCCGCTCGGCGCGTTCGCGATCGCGTTCGGCCTGGCGCTCGCGATTCTGCCGTTCCTGCTCTTCGCGGCGTGCTTCCATCTCGCGCTGCGCGTCGCTCAGCAAACGCAGGTAGTGCTCGGCATGCTGCTGAAAGTTCTCGGCCGCAACGCGGTCGTTCGACAGTTGCGCGTCGCGCGCCAACTGGTTGTACTTGTCTATGATCTGCTGCGGCGTGCCACGTACCTTGCCCTCGGGACCCGAGCTGTCAAAAACCCGGTTTACGACGTTACCGCCGGAAGGACGATTGCGGTTGTTCTTGGCCCGCGAGCGGGATTTGGAGGATCTCATCTACTTTACGTCAGCCTTGTCAATTCGCTGTCAATCAACCCTTACTTTGCACTGCTCTGAGGCTTTTGCCGTACCAAGTTGTCGACTATTTTGGGCTTGGCGTCAGGGGCGCGCTGAAACAGCGTCAACCTCGCCGACTACACATGAGTAAACATGTCCTGCATGGGCAGACAAGAGGATTCTCGGAAATTTCGCAGCTTTTTTACCGGGACCGGCGTTTTTTGGCCTCAGTCGGCGGGTCTATCCCGGCATTCTTGCCCCAACGACCCGGTCCCGCCCGTCCAGATCGGGGATCACCAGAATGTCCACAAGCCCCGCCGCATCCAACAATGCAGCGACAGATTTGGCCTGCGTTGGGCCGATCTCGACCAGAAGACGCCCGCCGGGCATCAGGAAATCCGGCGCGTCGGCGGCTATGCGGCGATAGGCGCCCAGCCCGTCGCCCTCATCCGTCAGCGCCAGTCGCGGCTCATGATCGCGCACTTCGGGAGACAGCGCATCCATTTCCGCGCGCGAAATGTAGGGCGGGTTCGAGACAATCAGGTCAAACGGCCCTTCGACATTGTCAAACCAGTTCGATTGCCGGATTTCGAGCCTGTCCTGCACGTTGTGCTGCACGGCATTGGCGCTGGCCTGCAGGCACGCCGCCTCGCTCAGATCCACGCCGACTCCCGAGGCGCTGGTCCGTTCCGCCAGCAGCGTGATCAGAACGCAACCCGACCCGACCCCGAGATCCAGCACGTGATCAAACGGTTCGCTCAGAACCGCTTCGATCAGCGCTTCGGTTTCCGGTCGCGGGTCCAGAACATCGCGACTGACCCGAAAGCGCCGACCATAAAACTCGCGCTCGCCCAGCAGATGCGAGACAGGCACGCGGATAGCGCGCAGCGCGATTAGCTGGTCATAGCGCTCTGCGATGTCCGGGGACAGTTCCTCGGGCGCGATCAGGGTGACGCGGCTGGCCTCGATCCGCGCCGCATGCGCCAGCAACAGGCGGGCATCGCGGGCGGGATCATCCACGCCAGCGGCGCGCAACCGCGCGGTTGCCGCAGCCATGGCCTGCGCAGCTGTCGGTGCGCCGATCATTGCGCCATCTCGGCCAGCAACCGGGCCTGATCGTCAGCGGTCAGCGCGTCGATCACTTCGTCCAGATCGCCCTGCATCACCTGATCCAGCTTGTAGAGCGTCAGGTTGATCCGGTGATCGGTCATGCGGCCCTGCGGGAAATTATAAGTGCGGATACGCTCGGACCGGTCGCCAGAACCGACCTGGCTGGCGCGGTCCGCAGACCGTTCGCTGTCGATCCGTTGGCGTTCAAGATCATAAAGACGCGTTTTCAGCACCTGCATCGCGATCTCGCGATTGCGGTGTTGGGATTTTTCCGAGCTGGTAACCACGATGCCGCTGGGCAGGTGGGTAATTCGCACCGCAGAATCCGTGGTGTTCACGTGCTGGCCCCCGGCACCGGAGCTGCGCATCGTATCGACCCGAAGGTCATTTGCGTCGATCTGGATATCCACGTCCTCGGCCTCGGGCAGAACCGCGACGGTGGCAGCCGATGTATGGATGCGCCCGCCGCTTTCCGTTTCCGGCACCCGCTGCACCCGGTGCACGCCGGATTCGTATTTCATCCGGGCAAAAACATTGTCGCCCTTGATATGGGCCACAACCTCTTTGATCCCACCGAGGTCCGAGGCCTGCTCCTCGATGATCTCGAATTGCCACCCACGCGCCTCGGCGTAGCGCTGGTACATGCGCAACAGGTCTCCGGCAAACAGGGCCGCCTCATCTCCGCCGGTTCCCGGCCGGATTTCCAGCATCGCCGGGCGCGCATCCGCCGCGTCCCGGGGCAAAAGCGCCAGTTGCAAGGCATGTTCGGCCTCGGGGATACGGGCCTGCAGTTCGGGGATTTCCTCCTCGGCCAGCTCTTTCATATCCGGGTCAGCCAGCATGGCTTGTGCCTCGGCGAGATCACCCACCAATTGCCGCCACGCCATGATCTGATCCACCACCGGTTTGAGGTCGGAATACTCCTTGGCCAAAGCCGCGATGTCCCCGCCCGAGGCGCCATCTGCCATGGCCGCTTCGAGGTACTGGAATCGCTGGGTGATCTGTTCAAGGCGTTCTTCGGGGATCATCCGGGCGGTGTCTATCATCCGGGGGCTTTGGTCAAGGCCTCGGCCTGTGCTAAGCTGCCGCGCATGAAGAGGTTTGTTCTGGTTCTCGCCCTGTTTGCAACGCCCGCTCTGGCCGATGTCGTTGGCCCAGGAGGCAAGGTACAGGATTGCTATTGTACCGATAAATCCGGCACCCGTGTGGAACTTGGCGAAATGATCTGCCTGCAGGTCGATGGCCGCATGTTCACGGCGCAATGCCAGATGTCGCTGAACGTGCCGATGTGGCGCGAAGTGCAGGAAGGATGTCTGTCCTCAGAATTACAGCAGAGCAAGCCACCCGTCGACGCGGGTTCTGTTTACCCCAAAATCTGACCGCCCGAACCGCAATCGCCCATGGACACGCAGGGTATCTCCATCCTGTTGCACGGTGGTGTAATCGGGAAATCCAATCACCGGCGTGCGTGTGACATAGGTGATCATGCCCTCGCCCACGGACCCCGCCAAAACGGTTGTGCGTGGGGCCGCGCGCGCAATCTTATCGAACTGCGCCAGACCCTGTGGTCCGGTTTCAAGCACACGCATGACGCCGCCCTTCATGTCCCTGTCTGCCTCAATCTGCGACGCGACGTGCCAACGGTTGGGATCAGAGGGGGCGAGCCGGATATAGGCACCCAGCAGGACGACGAGGCCGATCAGCACACCTAATACCACTTTCATCATCCGCCTCGCTCCTATCACCCTGAACTTAGAGAGCGCCTCTGGCGGAACAACCCGCCACGCCCGCGTTTACCGCGACGTTACACCGGGCAGAATGCACAAAAGCTCGAACAACAGGTTGGCAGCAGTCAGGGCGGTGTTGCCCGAAGGGTCGTAAGGCGGGGACACTTCGACCAGATCACACCCGACAACGTTGATACCGCCCAGCGAGTGGATCAACTGTAACGCCTGCGGTGTGGTCAGCCCGCCAATTTCGGGCGTCCCCGTGCCCGGCGCATAGGCCGGGTCCAGACTGTCGATGTCATAGGTGACATAGACCGGATGATCCCCGATATCCTTGCGGATTTGCGAGCCCACCATGGTCAGGTTCTGTTGCCAGAGCTCCCATGCGGGAAACTGGCGGAACCCCCAGTCCTTCGCCTCGGTGAAATCCGACGCCGCATAGCCAGACCCCCGAATGCCGATCTGAAAGGTCTTGTCCGGGACGATCAGCCCCTCTTCATAGGCGCGGCGAAACACGGTGCCGTGGGTTTCTTTCTCACCGAACATCTCGTCATTGACGTCGGCATGCGCATCCACATGCACCAGGGCCACCGGTCCGTGTCTGGCCGCAATCGCCCGCAGGATCGGCAGGGTTATCGAATGATCCCCGCCCATTGCCACCGGGATCACCCCTTGCGCCAGTATGGCATCGTAGCTTTCCTTGATGATCTTGAGACTGTCGGGCAGAGAAAATGTGTTGATCGCCAGATCGCCAATGTCCGCGATCTGCAGACTGTCGAACGGGGCCGCAAAAGTGGCCATATTATAAGGCCGGATCATCGCGCTTTCGCTGCGGATCTGTTTCGGACCGAACCGCGTGCCCGACCGCCACGACGTGCCAATATCCATCGGAATCCCCAGAACGGCCACATCCAGACCGGCCAGCGTCTCCACCTGCGGCAGCCGCATGAAGGTATTCGGCCCGGAAAACCGCGCCAGATCATTGCCGCCGATTGGTTGATTGAATTGAGTCATACGCCTTTTGATCCCATCCCGTCTGAGCCCCCGCACCAGCCATAGCGGATGTATGGCTAACCAAAGGTTAAAGCCACAAATCCAAGCTGATCCTTTGTCTTACTTCAGCTTGCTCCACCCCAACAGGCAGATGATCTGCGTGGCCACATGCGCCCCGGCAATCGCTGTAGCCCCGGAGGTGTCAAACGGCGGCGATACTTCGACCACGTCCCCACCCTTGATATTGATCCCGGCGATGTCGCGCAGAATGATCTGGGCCTGGATGGACGACAATCCGCCCCAGACGGGCGTCCCGGTTCCGGGTGCGAAGGCCGGATCCAGCCCGTCGATGTCAAAGCTCAGATAGACAGGGCTGTCGCCGAGGATCCCCTTGATCTTTTGCGCCACAGCAGCGGGGCCGGCCTCGTAGACCTCACGCGCGTCGATGATGTTTACGCCCAGCGTATCCTCGTTCGAGGTGCGGATCCCCACCTGAACCGAGCGTTTGGGGTCCACGATGCCCGATTTCACCGCCTTGTAGAACATGGTTCCGTGGTCCACGCGGGACATGTCGTCATCTGCCCATGTGTCCGTATGGGCATCGAATTGCAGCAACGACATGGGGCCGTATTTCTCGGCATAGGCCTTGAGGATCGGAAAGCTGATATAGTGATCGCCCCCAAGGGTCACAGACGCGACATCTGCGGCCAGGATTGTCCGGATATGATCGGTCAGCGTGTCGGGAAAGGCCGGGATATTGGCATAATCATAGGCCATGTCGCCATAGTCCACGATGGCCAGTTCGCTCAGCGCGTCAAACGGCCAGCCATAGGGTGCATCCGGCGATTGCAGCGTGCTGGCCTCGCGGATCGCTCGCGGCCCGAGGCGTGTACCGGGGCGGTTCGTCACCGCCTGATCAAACGGCACGCCGGTCACCGCGATGTCGACGCCCGCCAGATCCTTGGTGTAGAGGCGCCGCAGAAACGACGTGGCCCCGCCAAAGGTGTTCTCATGCGAAAGCCCTTTGAGATCGGGGGTGGTGAACGCCTCGTCCACGTAGTTTTTTGCGTCTTCCAGTGCCATGTCTTTCCCCTGTCAGCCCAACGGTTGCGCCGTTTCCACAATCCGCGCAAAAAACGATGCCCCCACCGGCGCGATCTCGTCGTTGAAGTTGTATTTGGGATGGTGCAACCCCGCGGTATCGCCCTGCCCCAGGAACAGATAGGCGCCTGGGCGGGCCTGTAGCATGTAAGAAAAATCCTCGGCACCCATGTCGCGGCTCATGTTCTCGACAACCCGGTCATCACCGGACACCTCGCGTGCCACCTTTGCCGCAAAGGCAGTCTTCTCGGCATTGTTGATCGTCGCCGGATACCCCACCTGATAGTCGAGCGTGGCCTCAACCCCGTAGGACGCCGCCTGCCCCGCAACGATCTGCGCCATCCGTTCCATCACCATCTTCTGCACGGCCGGATCAAAGGTACGCACGGTGCCGTTCAGATAGGCCGTGTCCGGGATCACATTGTTCACCGTACCGGTGTGAATTTGCGTCACCGAGATCACCAGATCGTCCACCGCATAGTGGTTGCGGCTGACAATGGTCTGAATGGCCTGCGCGATCCCACAGGCGGCCATCACCGGATCGCGGGTCTGATGCGGCATCGCGCCGTGGCCGCCCCGTCCCTGAATGTTGATCTCGAACGTATCCACCGCCGCCATGATCGGGCCGGGTGTGGTGTTGAACGCACCTTCGGGATTACCCGGATCGTTGTGCAGGGCGTACACCTCGGTGATCCCGAACCGCTCCATAATGCCCTCCTGCACCATGATATCTGCCCCGCCGCCTTCTTCCTCGGCCGGCTGAAAGATCAGCGCCACGCGGCCCTTGAAATTCCGGGTCTCGGCCAGGTATCGCGCCGCACCCAGCAGCATGGTGGTATGCCCGTCATGACCGCAGGCATGCATCATGCCCGGGTTTTTCGACGCATAGTCCACTCCGGTTTCTTCGGAAATCGGCAATCCGTCCATATCGGCGCGCAACCCGATGGTCGGGCCTTCACCCTGCCCGTTGATGATCGCCACGATACCGGTTTTGGCGATGCCCTCGTGCATCTCGTCAACGCCGAACTCGCGCAGACGGTCCGCCACATAGGCCACCGTTTCGTAGCATTCGAATTCCAGTTCCGGAATCGTGTGCAGGTGTCTGCGCCAGGTGGCCATATCAGCGGCAAAGTCAGCAATACGGTTCACAACAGGCATATGGGGTGGACTCCTGATCCAAGCTGCGGGATGGATGCATCTGACACCGGAACAAGGGGCTTCGCAATGGCTGAAAATCCGCTGATCCACGATTCCGACGCCGGCATCGAACGGTTGCTGGAAATCATGCGCCGCCTGCGCGATCCCGAAACCGGCTGTCCCTGGGACATCGAACAGGATTTCGGAACCATCGCGCCGTACACGATCGAAGAAGCCTATGAGGTTGCCGACGCCATCGAGCGGCAGGCCTGGGAGGAGCTGAAGGGCGAATTGGGCGATCTGCTGTTTCAGTCGGTGTTTCACGCACAAATGGCCGAAGAGGCCGGGCATTTCGCCTTTCAGGACGTTGTGCGCACCATGTCCGACAAGATGGTCTCGCGCCATCCGCATGTGTTCGGCGATGAATCGCGCGACAAATCCGCCGAACAGCAGACGCTGGATTGGGAGACCGTCAAGGCAGCCGAACGAGCGGGCAAGGCGCAGAAAGGCGCATTGGACGGCGTGGCCCCCAACCTGCCCGCCCTGCTGCGGGCGCACAAGCTGCAGAAACGGGCCGCGCGTGTGGGGTTTGACTGGCCGGATGCCAGCCATGTCCTTGCAAAGATCACCGAAGAGGCCGCCGAACTGGAGGAGGCGCGCGACAGCAAGGACGCGGATGCGCTAGAGGATGAGTTCGGCGATCTGTTGTTCGTGATGGTCAATCTGGGTCGCCATCTGGGTATCGAACCCGAGGCTGCGTTGCGCCGTACCAACGCCAAGTTCACCCGCCGCTTTGAAAAGGTCGAGGCACGACTGGCCGACAGGGGCAAAACCCCGTCCGACAGCACGCTGCAGGAAATGGACGCGCTGTGGGACGAGGTTAAGACCGAGGAACACCGCGCCAACGGCAAACTCCCGCCTGTGGACAAGACAGCCAACGCCTGAAAGCGCTGGACAAGCTGCGCGGCACTTGCCAGTGTCCGCCCCTCAATATCCCGGGAGACCCGCCATGACCGCGCGCAAGATTATCATCGACACCGACCCCGGACAGGACGATGCCGTCGCCATCCTGCTGGCACTGGCCAGCCCCGAGGACATCGAAGTTCTGGGGATCACCGCTGTTGCCGGGAACGTACCTCTGGAGTTGACGGCCAAAAACGCGCGCATTGTTTGCGAACTGGCCGGTCACACCGAGATCCCCGTCTACTCGGGATGTGATCGCCCGCTGAACCGTCCGCTGATCACGGCCGAGCATGTGCACGGCAAAACCGGCCTGGACGGTCCCGACCTGCCGGACCCGCAGATGCCGCTGACCGAGGGCCACGCGGTCGATTTCATCATCGAAACGCTGCGGTCGCACCCGCCCGGAACCGTTACGCTGTGCCCTCTGGGCCCTTTGACCAACATCGCGACGGCGTTCCAGAAGGCGCCCGATATTGTGGATCGTGTGCAGGAAATCGTTCTGATGGGCGGGGCCTATTTCGAGGTTGGAAACATAACGCCCACGGCCGAGTTCAACATTCATGTCGACCCGGAAGCCGCTGATGTTGTGTTTAAATCCGGAAGACCTATTGTCGTTATGTCGCTGGACGTTACCCACAAGGCTCTGGTCACCCAACCGCGCAACGACGCATTTCGGGCCTTGGGAAACAGGGTCGGCGTTGCTGTGGCCGAGATGACGGATTTCTTCGAACGTTTCGACAAAAACAAATATGGCAGCAAGGGCGCGCCCCTGCATGACCCGTGCGTCACCGCCTATCTGATCAAACCCGAGCTTTTCTCGGGCCGTCATGTGAATGTCGAGATTGAGACCCAGTCGGACCTGACCCTGGGCATGACGGTTGCCGATTGGTGGGGCGTGACCGACCGGGCTCCGAATGCATTGTTTGTAGGCGGTATCGATGCGGATGGCTTCTTTGCCCTCCTGAATGAACGTCTGGCGCGGCTATGACCGCCGCGCTCCGCCTCGCACGCCCGGATGATCTGGATCGCCTTGCGGGTCTGGTCGCGGCGTTCCACGCCGAGCAGGGTATTGACCAGGATGCCGAACAGCGGCGGGCCGCCCTGTTGCCTCTCCTCGACGGCATTCCGCACGGGTGCATTTACCTGATCGGCCCCGGGCGCGCACCGCTGGGCTATATCATCCTGACGTTCGGGTGGTCGGTAGAATTTGGCGGCATGGACGGGTTCGTTGACGAGATTTACATCCGACCCGCCGTGCGCGGTCGCGGGATCGCGACCGAGGTTCTGCTGGAACTGCCCAAAGCCCTTGCGGGTGCCGGCCTGACCGCCCTGCATCTTGAGGTCGACCGCACAAATGAATCGGCGCAAAAGCTCTACCTGCGCACCGGCTTTAAACCGCGTGAACGCTACATGCTGATGAGCAAGGTGATGTAAAGCGGATACGCTGATCTATTCCTCATCAACACTGAAAAGGTCAGAGTTGTCACAGCGAACAAAACGGCTACCAACGGGCGCGCCCAGTACGGGCAAAAAGCTATCATCTATATTCAGTACTGCACCTATGGCGACATACTCCGGAACAATATCATCATAGGATTCATATTCAGCCTCCGAAAGCTGTCTTGCATCCGCACGAATCCGCCATCCTGTGTCCGGGTGTGTATCTTCTTCGTCGTGTTCCGGATCTTCTCTGTATAGAAAGCCAACCTGCGCGCGACCTTCCAGCACCGCCGGATCAACAAAACATCTTGCAAACCACTTGTTAAAATCGTTGACGAACCTAGTTTGAATCTCTTGATCGTGCCATTCAATATCGATGATATGGTGGGCATCGAAGACAACAACATCTCCAAAGTTCAAGCCAGGCATATCTGCAGGTTCATTGGCAAGTTTCCCAATCAACTTCTCGCCTTGCCGCTCGATCACATCAACCCACATGCGTTCGGCATCGTACTCTTCAGAAATGGGTACAGCGCTAAATATCAGTTTCACACGGGCCCCAGCACCAACCTCAGACACCTCTTCGGAGCTTGGTAAATAGTATGTATAAGGGTTTTCGCGTTGTAATGGCCGCGGGTCACGCAGCTTATATCCAATTGGCATCACGGCTGCTTCCGAGGAAGTGAATAAAGGGGGCAAAGCCCCCACTTACATCAATGGTTCTTCAAGATCGACGCACCGGCATATTCGGCGACTTCACCCAGTGTTTCTTCGATACGGATCAGTTGGTTGTACTTGGCCAGCCGGTCCGACCGCGCCAGAGAACCGGTTTTGATCTGACCACAATTGGTCGCCACCGCCAGATCGGCAATGGTGGCGTCCTCGGTCTCGCCCGAGCGGTGCGACATCACGTTGGTGTACCGCGCGCGATGCGCCATATCGACGGCACGCAGGGTTTCGGTCAGCGAGCCGATCTGGTTCACCTTGACCAGCATCGAGTTCGCACAGCCGCGTTCGATTCCTTCGGCCAGACGCGCCGGGTTGGTCACGAACAGGTCGTCCCCCACCAACTGTACCTTGTCTCCAATGGCATCGGTCAGGGCTTTCCATCCGTCCCAGTCATCTTCGGACATGCCGTCTTCGATGGAAATGATCGGGTAATCATTGACCAGCGCCGCCAAATAGTCCGCGTTCTCTTCCGAGGTCAGGCTCTTACCCTCACCGGACAGAACATATTTTCCGTCCTTGTAGTATTCGGTCGCCGCGCAGTCCAAAGCCAGATGAATTTCTTCACCCGGCGTGTAGCCCGCCTTTTCGATGGATTTCAGGATGAAATCCAAGGCTTCACGGGTGCTTGCGATGTTGGGGGCAAAGCCGCCCTCATCCCCCACACCGGTGGCCAGACCTGCCGCCGAAAGCTCTTTCTTCAGGGTGTGGAACACTTCCGAGCCCATGCGCACCGCTTCGCGGATATTCGCAGCCGAGACGGGCATGATCATGAATTCCTGAATGTCGATCGGGTTATCGGCGTGTTCGCCCCCGTTGATGATGTTCATCATCGGCACCGGCAGAATACGGGCCGAGGTGCCGCCGACATAGCGATAAAGAGGCTGTGTGGTGAAGTCTGCTGCTGCCTTGGCGGTGGCCAGCGAGACGCCCAGAATGGCATTCGCGCCCAGACGACCCTTGTTCTCGGTGCCGTCCAGTTCGATCATCGCAGCATCGATGGCCACCTGCTCGGTCGCATCGAACCCAACCAGTTCCTCGGCAATCTCGCCATTGACGGCGGCAACGGCCTCCAGCACACCTTTGCCCAGGTACCGAGACTTGTCGCCATCGCGCTTTTCGACCGCCTCATAGGCCCCGGTCGACGCACCCGAGGGTACGGCAGCGCGGCCCATTGTGCCGTCTTCCAGGATCACGTCCACCTCGACCGTGGGGTTGCCCCGGCTGTCCAGAATTTCGCGTGCGTGGATGTCGATGATGGTGCTCATGAGGCCCGTCCCTGTGGCTGCAATCGGTTGACAGCCTCATAGCATCACGCGGCAAAAAGTAAACCGTCTGCGTTAACGCTAACACGCATATTATCCGGGCTTTGAGGCTGACAGGTAAGTGTTTGCGCCAACAGGATTCAGGTTGCAGCCAACGCGATCTGACGCGCCAGTCTGCGTTCCCGGACAAAGGTGTAGAGTCCCGACCCGATGATCAGTGTCGCGCCCGCGAGAGTCATCGCATCCGGGCGTTCGTTGAACATCAGAACACCCGCAATCATTGAAAACACAAGACGTGTATACCGAAACGGCATCATGGCCGAGGCCTCACCCACCCGCATCGCCGCCACGATGCCGTAATAGCCCAACATGCTGAAGATCACAGCCGCCAGATAGGGCACGACCTGAGCAGATTGCACCGGAGCAAAAGTCTGACCGATGGAAACCATCAGCACTGCCCCTGCCAGAGTGGCTGCGATGTATGCCTGCATCGCAACAACCGTGGACGCGACCCGCGCATCCAGCTTGCGCGTGATCAGGTCACGCGCGGCAATCAAAAAGACAGTTGCGACGACCAACAAGGTTTCGGGCTGGAATCCATCAAGCCCTGGCCGAATGATCATCAAAACGCCCAGGAAACCGACGCCGATGGCGCTCCAACGGCGCCAGCCCACCTTTTCACCCAGAAACAGCGCAGCACCCATTGTCACGGCGAGCGGAAGGGCCTGAAACACCGCCGCGACGGTGGATAGATCAATCAGGGACAAAGCAGTTACAAACAGCACCGCCCCCAGACCCTCGGACGCGGCGCGTGCCATCGGCAAGACCTTCCACGCAGCCGGGTCAAAGATCCGTTTTCGTGTCGCGACCGACAACACAGCAAAGGACAGGCCACAAGAAACGCCCAGCACAATCAGAATCTGCCCGGTCGGCACACTGACCGACAGGTATTTGATAAACATATCTTCGATTGCAAAAGCCGCCATCGATCCGATGAGCAGCAGGATGCCGTTTACGTTGTTCATGCGCGGTTCCGTAGGGACGGGCCGGTGAAATCCGGGCCCTCATGTCAGCAAAATAGTATCCTTCCCGACACCGCAAGCCCGATTGCGACAGCTTCGATGAAGTGCCGTGATGCGGCCAATCGCGTTTCCTGATGGATCAGTCCTTGTCGAGCGGTACGCCGTACAACTCCAGACGGTGGCCTTTGAGTTTGTACCCGAGCTTGGCCGCGATTTTTTCCTGCAACGCCTCGATTTCGGGATCGACGAACTCGATCACCTCACCGGACTGCATGTCGATCAGGTGGTCGTGATGATCGCGCTCGGCATCTTCATAGCGCGCGCGTCCGTCACCGAACTCCAGGCGCTCCAGAATCCCGGCCTCTTCGAACAGCTTCACCGTACGATAGACAGTGGCGATCGAAATCCCCGAATCCAACGCGGAGGCACGCGCATACAACTCTTCCACGTCCGGGTGGTCTTCGCTCTGCTCCAGCACATGCGCGATGGTGCGCCGCTGGCCCGTCATGCGCAGCCCCTTGGACTCGCACCGCGAGATGATCGTGTCCGACATGGCACCCCTCAGGAATAGTACGGATTTCTGTCTTAATATGTCTGAGGACGCAGCACCACAGGGATTCGGCTGCGGGCGGCGGGTTTCAGGTCAGACGCCGCAGATCTGCCCAGATGGGCAGATGATCCGAGGCGATATGTGCCGGACGATCTTCATGTACACCGTGATCCAATGCCTCGACGCCTTCTCCGAGGGCAATGCGATCCAGTGCACCGAGAGGCTGAGCGGCCGGATAGCTCGGCACGGGCGGCAAGAACCGCATCTCGGGGGCCAGATTGTCCAGAACCGGCTGGCGCGACCATTCGTTGAAATCCCCGGCCCAGACCGTGGGCATCTGGTCCAGCCCGGAATCACAGCGGCGGATATGGGTGATCTGTCGGCGCCGCGAGGCGGGAAACAGGCCCAGATGCATCCCCATCACCCGCAGCGGACCGATCTGGGTGTCAAACTCCACCCGAACCGCGCCCCGGGGTTCCAGCCCTGGTAACTCATGATGCCCGGATTCGCGGACCCTGATGTGATCGCCCCGCCAGATCACGGCATTTCCGTGCCAACCCAGACTGCCGGCCCCGCCCAGATCGACAATCTGCCAGCCGGCCTCGTCCAGCATGAAATGCGGCAGGGCGGCGGGTCGGGGCGGCAGGCGCTTGTCGGCCTCCTGCAATACCACGATCTCGGCCCGCATTTTGTCCAGAACCTGCAGGATTCGCTGCGGCTGACGCCGGAGATCCAGCCCGACACATTTTTGAATGTTGTAACTCGCAATGCGCAGGGTCGAGGACTGTGTCATGGGATTCCGGACTTCAAACTTCCGTCAGGATCGCCTTGCGGGAAATCGAGTGCAAGCCCGTGTTATGCCCCATCCGGGATTTACCGGCAATTATTGAGTCTGCGCCACCTTTTTTATCAATGGGAAGCCGAGATCATTGCCAACAGGTTCCGATCTCGGCGCAGCGGATGAGGTGGGTTCCGGTCGTTGTATCATGCGCCGGGTGAACTACCTGACATTCATCAACACTGTTCTTGGAAAATCAGAAGCATGGATCACGCAATTGTCTTTGACTGCGAGTTTCTTACCACTGCGGGCGCGCCCTCGCGATTTTGGTGCGGACCGCATGACCCGGACCCGGTCGTTGCGCAAATTGGTGCCACAAAAGTCAGGCTGGGCGATGACTTTGAAGTGATCGATACCCTGCGGCTCTATGTAGTGCCTCGGGATCGCGACGGAGGTCAGGCAGAGCTCGATCCGCTTTTCAAAAGGCTCACGGGCATAACCGAAACAAACATAAATGAACACGGGCTTGAACTTGAGGATGCTCTGAGGCTGACCAAGGATTTTGCCGCGGGCAAAAAGCTGTGGTCATGGGGAAAGGACGAGTTCAACCTGATAGCGATCAGTTGTTATGTGCAAGGTCTGACGCCGCCCATTCCAGTGACACAATTTGGAAACGCTTGTCATTTGCTGCTGAAAGCCGGAATGCCCTATGAAGACATTAAGACAACGCGCAGCAACACACTGGCCGAATACTACCAGATCGACCATCCACCGCTGCGTGGTCACGATGCACTGGATGACGCGCTTTCCGTGACATATGTCCTTCAACATCTCCTGCAGCAGAACACTCTGGTACCGGCTGATTTCGAATGACAGATTGCCGAATTTTTAAAATGCGCGTTGGCCCAAACTGTTTCGGATTGCCGCTGGCCGATCAGAGCTGATCCTCAGGTCCCGCAAAACGTCGCCTGAACCACCTCATTGTCCATGGGCGGGCGGGTCAGGTCGTCATGCCCCGGCTGATCCTCGAATGGCAGTGCAAGCACCGTGTTGAGCCGGTGAAAAGGCATGTAGTCGCCCTGCACCGCGGCCTCGATCATCTGCTCGACCCGGTGATTGCGCGGAATGAAGGCCGGGTTGACGGCTTGCATCACAGTCTCCGGTGCCTCTTCACCTTCCAGCCGGGACCGCCAGCCCTCGGCCCAGGCGTCAAATGCGGTGGGATTGGTGAACTGGTCCCGTGCTTTATCCCCGCCCAGTGCGCGGAACGTGTTGGTAAAGTCGGCCTGATTGTGTGCCATCCGGACCAGAAGGTCGGATACAAGCTCCTGATCGCCATCCTGAGCAGTTGCCAGCCCGATCTTGGTCCGGAACCGTGTCAGCCAGTTCTGCTGTAACAGGTCGGGCATCGCGTGAACGATTTCGGTCGCTTCCTCGACAGCCGCCTCCTTATCCTCGAACTGCTGGATCAGAGCAGTGGCAAGCTGCGCGATGTTCCAGACCGCGATGTCCGGTTGGTTGGAATAGGCATACCGCCCCATCCGGTCGATGGAACTATAGACCGTGTTGGGATGGTAGCTGTCCATGAAGGCGCAAGGCCCGTAGTCAATCGTCTCGCCCGAGATCGCGCAGTTGTCGGTATTCATCACGCCATGAATGAACCCGATGCTCATCCATCCGGCAATCAACTGCGCCTGAGCGTCACGAACGGCGCGCAGCAGACCCATCGGTCCCTCGACCTGCGGGTAATGGCGGGCGATGGCATATTCGGTCAGACGCCGCAGGCTGTCCAACTGGCCGCGCGATGCAAAGACCTGAAAGGTCCCGACGCGCAGATGACTCTGGGCCACACGCGTCAGAACGGCACCGGGCCTCGGCCCTTCGCGCCGAACAACTTCGCCGGTCTCGACCGCTGCCAGGGCACGGGTGGTGGGGATGCCCAGCGCATGCATGGCTTCGGACACCAAGTACTCCCGAAGAACCGGCCCCAGCCAGGCGCGCCCGTCGCCTTGGCGGGAAAAAGGGGTTGGCCCCGACCCTTTCAACTGAATGTCCCGCCGCACGCCGTCGGTCCCGATCGTCTCGCCCAGCAAAACTGCGCGTCCATCACCCAATTGCGGGTTGTAATGGCCGAACTGATGCCCGGAATAGAGCTGCGCCAGGGGTTCGGCCCCTTCGGGTACAGTGTTGCCGGCAAAGGCTTCGGCCATCTCTTGCACATCGCCGGGCGAGATTTGCAGAAGTTGTGCCAGATCGTTGTTGAAGGCGATCATCTGCGGCGCGCGTACCGGCACCGGCGCCTGCCGCGCAAAAAACGCGTCCGGCAGGCGAGCATACGAGTTATCGAACGGGATCGTCAGGGTCATGCGGCAAACATATGACCCCCGGCCATGATTGCCATAGCGGATCGTGCAACGTCGTGCATAATCGCCGCAAACACGAGGACCCGATGACAGCCCAAGACATTATCGACCACCTGAACCTGCAACAGCACCCCGAGGGCGGGTGGTACAAGGAAACCTGGCGCGCCGACAATCCGGGCCGCGCAACCGGCACCTGCATCTATTTCCTGCTGCAGGCCGGGGAACGCAGCCACTGGCACCGGGTCGATGCAACCGAAATCTGGCTGTACCACGCGGGCGCGCCGCTGGTCGTGTCGCTCAGCGAGACGGATCGGGGCCCGGCCAAGGACCATATGCTGACCCCGGAGCTGTCCCACGGCGCACCGCAGGTGATCGTCCCCGAAGGCCACTGGCAGGCCGCCCGCAGCACCGGAGGCTATACGCTGGTCAGTTGCACCGTGTCGCCGGGTTTTGAGTTCGAAGGATTCGAACTTGCCGCGCCCGGTTTTGACATTCCCCGCACGTAACCTCAGGCGCCATTGTCCGATATTCGGCTGAAGGGCCAGAGCCGCCCTTTCATGCTCCAACTCAGGCCGAACGCCACCAGCGCCAGCGCCTCGAACCAAAAGGTCAGATCGTTGCGGTTCCACCAGACCCAGTTTCTCGACCCTTCATCAATGAATACGGCCTTCACGAGCAAGGCAAGAATCGCCAGCAAAATCAGCAATCCAAAGACCAGGTACCAAAAATTCCGCTTGCCCTTGGTTGTCGACAGTTCAAACCCGTCTTCTGCTTCCTCATGAACCGACTTTTCGGATTGCGCACGCCGGAAGACAACAATCGAGAAATAGGCCAGCACAAGGAACATACCGCCCGCCGAGATGAAATGCAGGTAGGTCAGGAAAAAGCTGGTCACGTCGGTCCCGACCCAGAAATCGAACCCGACAGTCCCCTTCACAACTTCAATGTCTGTTGCGTGCCCGCCCTGGGCATCGCTGAGAAAAACCCTGGCAAGGCTGCCATTGAACTCTTCGCACCCTGTCCCATCGGTGGGAATGAACGCGACGCCAAAGGCGCACAGCCCCGCAAAGCGCGCCAGCCAGATATCCAGTGGCTTGTGGCCCAGATAGCCCTCGACGCGCCCGTGGGTTCCGGTCTTGTGGTCCGGCAACCTGTAGAAAAACAACAGCAGAACACCAATGAAGCTCAGCGCCCCGACCAGCAGGTCGCCGCCCAGTCGGGTGTAGTAGTAATGGCTGATGGAATCGATGGTCGGACAGGCCCCGCTGATCCTGCCGGCGATGAGCAGGGCAAATGGTAATCCCAGCGCCACCAGTCCAACACTCTTGTTCACGGCCTTCAGGCTGATCTGAAATGGCAACCCGCTTTGCGCGTCCTTTCTCAGGGCGCGAACTTCCTCTTTGGAAATCATACCCAGTCCTCCAATATCTAAAACAATAGCAGAATTATCATGCGAAAGGGCCTTTCAGCGCAAGGACCGGGTGATGCGTGAGGCTTGTCAGCGTTTTCCCGAGGCGGCAATGTGAGCGCTATGGACCACCGTGCGCTCATCGCCTCGATGCCGGCCGAGACCAAGGACAGGCTGCAGGAACGCTCTGACGCGGCCGGGCTTTGGCACCTTGCGCTGTACCTGACCGCCCTGACCGCGACGAGCGCCGGAATTGTCCTGCATATCCCGTTCTGGCCGCTGCTGATCCTGCCTCAGGGGGTTCTTTTGGTCTTTCTCTTCACGCTCAGCCACGAATGCACCCACAAGACGCCCTTCAGAACCGGATGGGTGAACGACGCGGTTGGTCACCTGGTGTCGGTCCCGATCGCCCTGCCCTTCACCTGGTTTCGCTATTTCCATCTGGCACATCACAAATGGACCAATCACCCGGATAGCGATCCCGAGTTGGACGGCAAGCCCCGTCCCGACACCTGGCGCAGCATGGTGGTTTATCTGAGCGGCTGGCCCTACTGGTCGGGGATGGCGCGCACTCTGGCGCGCAACGCCAGTGGACGGATCGATGCACCTTACCTGCCGAAGCGCCAGCACCGCGCCATCCGGATCGAAGCCCGCGTTCTTCTGGCGTTATACGCCATCGCCGCTGGCAGCCTGTTCTTTAGCCCAACTCTGTTCTGGCTCTGGTTGCTGCCGGTGCTGATCGGGCAGCCGTTTTTGCGCCTGTACCTGCTGGCGGAACATGGTCTCTGTCCACCGGTCGCCGATATGCTGGAGAACTCGCGCACCACCTTCACCAACCGGATCATCCGCTTTCTGGCCTGGAACATGCCCTATCACGCGGAACATCACGCCTTTCCCAATGTGCCGTTCCACCAGTTGCCTGCCTTCCACGACTGGACCCGGGCGCATCTGAAATCCACGTCCAACGGCTATGCGGCGTTTACGGCAGACTACGCGCGCGTTCTGGGGCGCTGATTACGCCGCCGCCCACCAGCGCCTGAACACCAGTTGTTCCGGGGCACGTGGTCGGCAGACCGCGCGCCACACGCACGGCGAGGTAGGCAAAGGCCTGCGCCTCAAGCATGTCCCCGTTCAGACCCACCGCCTCGACCGGCTCGACCGGACAATCCAGCGACACCCGCAGCATCTCCATCAGAACCGGATTGTGCCGTCCGCCGCCGGTTACCAGCACGCGGGCGGGTGGCTTGGGGCAATGTTCCATACCTTGCGCCACGCCCGCGGCACACATACCGGTCAATGTCGCGACGGCATCGGCATCGCTCAGTTCTTTCACCAGCCCGATCATTTCGGCAAAGTCATTGCGATCCAGAGATTTCGGCGGCATCCGCGCAAAGAACGGCTCGGCCAGAAACAGCTCGAGCGCACCGGTTTCCACCGTACCCCCGCGCGCAACCGCACCGTCGCGGTCCATCGGTACGCCCAGACGCGCCCGCATCAGATCGTCCACCGGCGCATTGGCCGGACCGGTGTCAAATGCCAGCAGCGCACCGGGGGTTTCGGGCCCGTCGAAGGACGGGTCTACATAGGTCAGATTTCCCACACCGCCGAGGTTCAGAAAACACAATGGCTCGTCCGCCTCGATCCACTTGGCACAAGCGAAATGGAAAAACGGCGCCAGCGGCGCGCCCTCTCCGCCCATCTTCACATCGTCGCTGCGGAAGTCCCAGACCACCGGCAGGCCCAGCGCCTGCGCCAGTCCAAAGCCATCACCGACCTGCAACGTTCCGCGCCCGCGCGGTTCATGCGCCAGTGTCTGACCATGAAAGCCGATCAGGTCCACATCCTCGAATTCCGACAGCGCTTCGGCATGGGCGCGGGTAACCAGTTCGTCCGCATTCTTAACCTGCGGCCCGTGCCAGTGACCCAGCGCGTCGCGCAGCTGGGATCGTTCGGCCTCGGAATACGCCCGGTACCCGCTGTCGCCAAAGTTGAATATCTGGTGGCCGTCCGTTTCGACGACGGCAGCGTCCACCCCATCCAGCGAGGTGCCCGACATGGCCCCAAGGGCCTTGACGGCCCGATTGGTTTTGATGGACAGGTCCACGCCTCGCTCCTGCTGCTTCATGCTCACAATGGCCTGCGCACCGGTTGTATCCCAGTACTGCGCGGCTGCCACAGCCTGCCCTTTAATCGAAACGCAAGGCAAGGCTCATCCAGCGCCATTAGCATCTTTTTTCAACCCTAGCGGTTCAGGATCAACACGACGCGCGCCTTATTGCTCGAAGCCCGTTGCGGAAATTGAGTATCCGGGCAAGCGTTGTAAGATAGCAGACCAGCAAAAGCGGCATTTGACGGAATACCAATGGGACCATCGACATCGCCAACCCAACCTAAATCAGTCGAGGGGCGCAACTATCAGCTGATTTTCTGGTCCGGAGCACTGGCAACCATCGGCAATCAGCTGGTGAACCCCCGGCTTGTCCTGCCGTTCCTCTATCTCGCACTGGGGGCACCGACCTTCGTTGCAAGTCTCTTGCTGCCGTTTGTCACCGGTGCACGCCTGATCGCCGAAATCTTCGTCTCGCCCCTTATCAACCGCGTGACCCGCGCGAAACTCGCGGTCTACGTGCCGAACATCCTGACCGGAGCGGTTCTGGCGGTTCTGGCCCTGTTTGCGACCACCCTGCCGCAGTTGATGGTGATCCTTTTGTTTCTCGTCACGGCCATCGTCATGGGGTTGTGCCAGGGCATCACCAACCTTGGCACCAGCCAGATCTACGGCGTGTCCGTCCCGGACGCCAAACGCAACCGGATGGTTTTTGCCCAAGCCACCATTTCCGGGATACTCGCGATCATCGTGGTCTGGATCACCAAGGATCTTCTGGTCTCGGACCAGCCGATGCAGCGCCACATCGTCGTGATGTGGTGCGGCGTGATTGCCATGTTTGCCGCCGGGATCAGCTTTGCCGGCGTCAAGATATTCGAAGACGAACAGCCCGCCGCACCGCAGCCTGCGCAAAAACCCAAGCCGATGGCCGAGTTGAAGACCGGTTTCAGGACCGGCATGGCCTATCCGTGGTACCGGAAATTCCTGACGGCGCGGCTGATCTTTGTTTCGGTCGAGCTGGCCATGCCGTTCTACACGATCCACGCTGCAACCTACCATGTCGGCACCAAGCACTCGCTCAGCTATTTCGTGATTGCGGCGAGCGCAGGCGTGGTGATCGGGTCCATCGTATGGGGTTGGCTCAGTGGACGGATATCGGTCAAACCGGTGATGTGGCTGGGATGCCTGATCTCGACCCTGTCCGCTGTATTGGCGCTTGGGTTCACCATGTTGGGCTACGCGCAGAACGTCTGGCTCTATGCGCTGGTCATCCTGCTGCTGTCGCTGGGTGGTAACGGTGTGATTTATGGTCGCTACCTCTATGTAATCGAGATGACCAAGGAGAAAGAGCGCCCCTATCTCGTCGCCCTCGGCGATGTCGTCGCCGGGCTGGTGGGCATCGTGTTTGCGGCGATTCTGGGCGCCGTGGCCCACCTACACGACCCGATCACACCTATCTTTGCACTGGCCGCGCTCAACCTGATCGCGATGCTGTATGCGTTCCGTCTGCCCCCCACCAAAGAGGCAAGTGCGGCCCCGGCGCAGTAGACGCGGAAGTCTTGCGAAAAGGTGCCTTTTCCTTACCCATCGCGCCGCCTATACAGTGCCGCGCAACACTAACCCGAGGCACGATATGACATACCACCCCAAATCGGATTTCATCGCCACGATGATCGAGCGCGGCTTTCTGGCTGACTGCACCGATTATCAGGGCCTTGATGAAGCGCTGATCAGCGGGGTGCAGACGGCTTATATCGGCTATGACGCAACGGCGCAGTCGCTGCATGTGGGTCACCTGATGAACATCATGGTCCTGCGCTGGCTGCAAAAGACCGGCCACAAACCGATCACCCTGATGGGTGGCGGCACCACCAAGGTGGGCGATCCCTCGTTCCGGTCGGACGAGCGCCCCCTGCTGGGCCCCGAACAGATCGACGCCAATATCGCGGGCATGAAACAGGTGTTTTCGAAATACCTGTCCTATGACGACGGAGCCACCGGCGCGCTGATGCTGAACAATGCCGAATGGCTGGATGAACTGAACTACCTCGATTTCCTGCGCGATATCGGGCGGCATTTCTCGGTCAACCGTATGCTGAGCTTTGAATCAGTGAAATCGCGCCTCGATCGCGAGCAGTCGCTGAGCTTTCTTGAGTTCAACTACATGATCCTGCAGGCCTATGACTTCCTCGAATTGAACCGCCGCCATGGCTGCGTGCTGCAGATGGGTGGGTCGGACCAGTGGGGCAACATTGTCAACGGCGTCGACCTGACACGCCGCGTGCTGGATCACGAGACCTACGGGCTGACCACGCCCCTGCTGACCACCAGTGACGGCCGCAAGATGGGCAAATCGCAGGGCGGCGCGGTCTGGTTGAACGGCGATATGCTGTCTCCCTATGAGTTCTGGCAGTTCTGGCGCAACACCACCGATGCCGATGTTGGCCGGTTCCTGAAGATCTTTACGGAACTGCCGGTCGACGAATGCGACCGCATGGGTGCGCTTGAGGGCTCCGAGATCAACGAGGCCAAGATCCGCCTCGCCAACGAGGTGACCACCCTGCTGCACGGATCAGATGCCGCGGCCACTGCCGAAGCGACTGCGCGCGAGGTATTCGAGAAAGGCGGCGTGGGCGGCGATCTGCCCACTCTGACACTCAGCGCCGCCGAACTGGGCGATGGCATGTCCATTGTGCAGATCATTGTGAGGTCCGGCCTGGCCAAATCAGGCAAGGAAGCCAAACGTCTGATCGCCGAAAACGGCGCCAAACTGGATGACGCCCCGCTGACAGACGCGGGCCTGATGATCGACGCCGGCGCCTTGTCGTCACCGATCAAGCTGAGCGCCGGCAAAAAGCGTCACGCGCTGGTGCAATTGGGCTGACAGGTCGGAACAGAGTCAAAAAAAAACGGCCACCCCTCGGGGTGGCCGTTTTCGTTTCTTTGTCTGATGCGCAGATCGGTGTTTAGGCAAAGTTACTTCTTGCCTTTACCTCCACCTTTTCCACCCCCTTTGCCGTCACCGCCATTGCCGTGGCCGCCGCCGCCATGGCCCGAGCCACCGCCCTGACCGTTGTTGCCACCGCCATTTCCGGTGCCCGGACCGGACCCGCCGTTGTTGCCGCCCCCGTTGCCGGGGTTGCCGCTGTTTCCATTGCCGTTGCCGGGGCCATCACCCCCTTTTCCGGGGCCGTTTCCGCCCTTGCCGGGACCATTGCCGCCACCGTTACCGGGGTCATCGCCGCCGCCACCGTTGCCCGGATCGTCACCACCGCCACCATTGCCGGGGTCATCACCGCCGCCGTTGCCCGGACCGCTTCCGCCTCCATTGCCCGGACCGCTGCCCCCCGGGGGCGCCGGGTTCAGCTGTGCGAACTGATCCGAATCCCGGTCTTCGCCGCGATTATCACTTACCGGCGTACTGATCGAGGCCGTCGGCAGGTCGGTCAGCAAGGACGCCAGACCGGGGCACATCGCACTTGTGTTTTGCAGTGTGGTCGCGAAATCCGACCGGTTCTGCAGGCGCTGCAAGAAACTCGGCGTGACATGCGTACATTCGCACATCGTCGCATAATCCCCACTGTTCGCCGCATCCCGCGCGGTTTTCCAGTTACAGATTTCGGGCGCCGCCGCAGCGCTTGTGGCGGCCATGACTCCAAAGATGGGCGCTGCAACCCACGCGGCCATCCCCACTCGTTTACTCATTTGCATTGCGTATCTCCTTACGCAGCGTCACCTGAACGTGACAGTGCATCCGGACCCGATGTGGGCCGCCAACATTAAGGGAACATGAGGACCGGCTGAGATTACCTTGAGAAAAGCGTGCCTGAACTTCTGGACAGCTCACGAAACATCCGATTAAATGAACACGCGTTCAAATCAAGGGAGGAAACCTGCAATGCAATTGTCCACCACCGCCGCCATCATCACCGGCGGCGCTTCGGGGCTGGGCGAGGCCACGGCCCGTCACTTTGCTGCCCAGGGTGCGCAGGTTACGATTCTGGACCGGGATAAGGGCCGGGGCGCACAGGTCGCGGCTGAAATCGGCGGGTATTTTGCGCAGACGGATGTCACCGACGAGGGGTCGGTCGCCGCCGCACTCGCCACGGCGATGAACAAGATGGGCCGGGTCACTGCTGCCGTGAACTGCGCCGGTATCGCCTATGGCATCAAGACCGTGGGCAAAGACGGCCCCCACCCCCTGGACGCGTTCCAGCGCACAATCGACATCAATCTGGTGGGCACCTTCAACGTCTCCCGTCTTGCGGTTGCCGAAATGGCCAAGAATGCGCCGGAGCCGGACGGCGCGCGCGGCGTCATCATCAACACGGCGTCGATTGCGGCCTTTGACGGTCAGAAAGGACAGGCCGCCTATGCCGCCTCCAAAGGCGGTGTGGTTGGGATGACCCTGCCCATGGCTCGCGATCTGGCCTCGACCGGTATCCGGGTGATGACCATAGCGCCCGGTATCTTCATGACGCCCATGCTGGCTGGCCTGCCGGAAGAGGTGCAGCAGCAGCTTGCCGCGGATGTTCCCAACCCCGCCCGTCTTGGCGACCCGCAGGAGTACGGGCGCTTGGCCGGTTTCATCGTCGAGATGGGCTATCTGAATGGCGAGGTGATCCGCATCGACGGCGCTCTGCGGATGCGCTAGGTTTTTTGCATGACCGAGCGGGAAAAGATGGAGGCCGGAGCGTGGTACTGCTGCGTCGATCCGGAACTCGACGCGTTACGCGCCACCGCACGTCGTGCGGTGCATGCGCACAACAGTTGTCATCCCGATGTGCGGGGTTTGATGGCGCCTGAACTCAAGGCCCTGTTCGGTGACCCCGGCACCGACTGCTTTTTTGAAGCCCCCTTTCACTGTGCCTATGGCATAAACATCCATCTGGGCCACCGCGTGTACTTCAATGCCGGATGCACCATTCTGGACACGGCACGTGTTCAGATCGGCGATGACACGATGTTCGGACCCAACACCCAGATCTATTGCGCCCAACACGCCAAAGATCCGGTCGAACGCGCACGCGGCCTCGAGATCGCGCTGCCGGTGACCATTGGCAATAACGTCTGGGTTGGCGGAGCGGCTCTCATCCTGCCGGGCGTTACCATCGGCGACAATGCCATCGTCGGCGCGGGCAGTGTCGTGACCAAAGACGTCGCTGAGGGCGTCACCGTGGTGGGAAATCCGGCTCGACCGGTTACCTAAGCACATGAAAACGCTGCGAGAGTCGTTGTACAAAACGAAACAAGCACCGGTTTCGCCGGATACAAATCAGACCTATTGCCCTTCGGCCTTTTCTTCGAGCATCAGCCACTCTTCTTCCGACGCCGACAGTTTTGCCTGTCGTTCCACCAGCGCCTCGGTGGCTTTCTGAAACTTGACAGGCTCGCGCGCGAACAGGTCGGGATCGGACATCAGGTGTTCCAGCTTGGCTATTTCCGCTTCGAGGCGCGCAATCTCGGTGGGCAGTTTCTCAAGCCGGTGTTTTTCCGAAAAGGACAAACCTGTTTTGGGTTTGCTCTCCTGCTTTATCTTTGGCTTTGAAGGTTTTGATTTTTCTTCTTTCTTTTCGATCAGATCACCACGCTGCGCGATATAGTCCGACCATCCGCCCGCGTAGACCGTTGCCCGGCCATTGCCTTCCATCGCAATGGTTGTCGTGGCGACGCGGTCCAGAAAATCCCGGTCGTGGCTGACCAGAAGAACGGTCCCGTCATAGTCGTCCAGCAACTCCTGCAGCAAATCCAGCGTTTCGACATCCAAATCGTTGGTTGGCTCATCCAGCACCAGAAGGTTCGAGTTTCTGGCCATCAGCTTGGCCAGCAGCAACCGGGCTTTTTCCCCGCCTGACAAAGACTTAACGGCCGCTCTGGCCTGAGCATCATCAAACAGGAACTCCTTGAGATAGCCAACCACATGCTTGGGCTGTCCCCCGACCATCACCTGATCGGCCTTGCCCGAAACCCGCATCTCGGGATCGCCGGTCAGGCTGTTCCACAGGCTCATCTCAGGGTCGAGTTGCGCCCGCGCCTGATCAAAGACCGCGACCTCCAGGTTGGTCCCAAGGGTTACAGTTCCTTCATCCGGCGTTTCTTGTCCCAACAACATCTTCAGCAATGTTGTTTTGCCCACGCCGTTGGGGCCGACAAAGGCCACGCGATCGCCGCGCTGAACCAGCAAATCAAAATTGCGCACAATTTTCTGGTCTCCGAAGGCCTTGGAAACGCCAATGGCTTCGATCACTTTGCGACCCGATTTCGGACCGGCTTCCAATGACATAGCCGCAGAGCCCTGACGTTTGATCTGCGCTGCTCGCTCGGCCCGCAACGCCTGCAACGCCCGTACCCGGCCCTGATTGCGTTTTCGTCGGGCGCTGATACCTTCGACGGCCCATCGCGCCTCGGACTTGATCAGGCGATTCAGTTTATGCCGCTGCTGATCTTCCTCTTCCCAGACCTTGTCACGCCAGTTCTCAAAGGCATCGAACCCCTGCTCGTGCCGCCGAACAACACCCCGATCGATCCACAGCGTCGCACGGGTCAGGGCACGCAGGAATGCCCGGTCATGAGAAATCAGCACGTATGCCGCCCGCGTCGCGCCCAATTCACGCTCCAGCCAGGCAATCGCCTCGATATCCAGGTGGTTGGTCGGTTCGTCCAGCAACATCAAATCCGGCGCTTCGGCCATCAGCTTGGCCAGAGCCGCCCGCCTGCGCTCTCCTCCGGACGCTGTTTCGACCGCGCGGGACGGATCAAATTTCAAACCCTCGCCTGCACGTTCAACCTTGTACAATTCCCCGGGCTCAAGGTCGCTGGAGGCATAGTCGCCCAGCGTTGCAAACCCGTCCATACCAGGGTCCTGCTCCATGTACCCCACTGATTTTCCGGGTGGAATGATAATCTCGCCCTGATCGGGTTCGACCAGACCCGCCATTACTTTCATAAGGGTGGACTTGCCCGACCCGTTGCGCCCCACCAGCGCCACACAATCACCGGGCTGGACAATCAGATCGAGCCCCGAAAACACCGGATCGCCTCCGAAGGTCAGGGAAATGCCGGACATCTGCAATAAAGGAACTCTCGCCATGTCCGGCAGCTAAACCGGCAAGCTCAGGGCGTCAACGCCACG
This sequence comes from Ruegeria sp. AJ12, assembly GCF_056536245.1. Taxonomy (NCBI): domain Bacteria; kingdom Pseudomonadati; phylum Pseudomonadota; class Alphaproteobacteria; order Rhodobacterales; family Roseobacteraceae; genus Ruegeria; species Ruegeria sp. AJ12. The sequence continues at coordinate 1,773,514 of NZ_JBQFJJ010000001.1, read as the reverse complement.
GCTTTACCTTTTTGTAGATACCCACATCATCCGACGACCGCGCGCAACAGACGTTTGCGTGCGGGAGGAATCGCCCCGATCTCGAGCCCGGTGAACACATGCAGCGTGTTCATATGCCGATCCACAACTGCGTGATCGCTGACCCAGCCGCCCATGATCAGATATGTCCGCAACAAGGGCGGCATCCGCAGCATCGCCTTTTTCGCGTCCGGCCGGCGGCGCAACCGGGCGGCAAAGCGGAACACATCCGGCGCTTTGACCCGCGGCAGCCAGCGTTTCGGGGCCAGATGCCGGTGCTTGAGCATCGCGAAGGCATCCAGGTATTCCGCTGTCTCCGTTCCGGCAAACGAGGAACAGCCAAACAGCATTTTTACGCCGTTCTGATCCACGTAGGCCGTCATTGCCCCCCACGCGACACGTAAGATGTCAGGATCGGTCCAATCGGGATGGACGCAAAAGCGACCCATTTCCACCATGCGGCCGGAGAAATCCTCCAGCGCCGACAGATCGTAAAACTGAGCAGAATAGCTGCGCCGAACGTCCCCGCCATGCTTGATCGTCAGCATCCGGAAACAACACACCAGTTGAGAGTCAGCCCGCAGGTCCTCAACAAGAATATGCGAACAGAGGGCATCGAAATCGTCCTGATCCGTGTCCCCGGTACCGAACGCCAGAGTGCGCAGCTTTTGTGCTGCCGCGATATCATCTGGCGTCTGCGCAAGGCGCGCGCGGTATCGCCCTTTGCTCAACAACACTGCCGTTGCCATGGTCGCATCCTCCGCGGTTGCTGACCAGTTGTCTCGTTGTGGTCTGCTACCACAAGACATGTGACCGCCTTGTGAATATAGCAAGGTTTTAGCGCGGATCAGTTTGTGTTCAGCACGTTTGCCGGGTTGAAGTTGCCGATGTTACCCAACAGCTGCCGCAGGAAGCCTTTGTCCTGAACGTTGGAATCGGTCACGCGACGCTCCAGCGGAATGACGATTCCATCCTCAAGACCGAAGCGTTCGATGTTTTGCACGACGCCCCGCTGATCAAAGCTGATCGCAACCAGTTCACGCGACACCACCTCGGGCCGTTTCGGCCCATAGTGGCGCACCCGCGATGCGACATAATAATAGCCGGAATCCCGGACAACACCGGATGCACCAGGCGCGCCAAGGGTTTCTTCAACCGTGTCACGCGTATCGACGCCCACCTTGATCTCGGCCAGTTCTTCCGAGGGCGGGACATACCCGTGATTTTTGAAGATCGGAGTGCACGCCCCGATCACTGCTGCGCAGGCAACAATGACAAGCGATTTCGCCGCCGGTTTCAACTTGTTCACCACCTTCAACATGCACACCCTCTTGCCTTGGCCTCTTGCGGCTTCTATCCGATTACAGAAACCGCTGCCCCGGTTCAACAGAGGAAAAGGTCACGACATGAACAACCAAACGTCTCTGCGGGTGGCCGACCTGCCGCAAAACGCCCCGACGCCTTTCAACTTGCGACCGGATGCAGCGGACCTGGAGGCGATCCGGCAGGACCTCGACCTGTTGGGTTTGCGCAAGCTCAGCTTTGTCGGTGACATTCAGGCGCAAGGCAAACGGGATTGGGTTCTGAATGCCAAACTGGGCGCGACCGTCGTTCAACCCTGCATCATCACGCTCGAGCCGGTGACAACGCGGATCGACGTGCCGGTGACCCGTGTCTTCGTGGCAGACTGGACCGATCCGGACGAGCCCGAATATGAGATCCCCCAGGATGACGAGACCGAGCCCCTTGGCGCAGAGATCGACCCTGCGCAGATCATGATCGAAGCCCTGGCCCTGGCGCTGCCTCAGTACCCGCGCAAGGACGGTGCCGAACTGGGATCAACCGACTATACCGAGCCCGGCAAACAGGCGATGACGGATGACGACGTCAAACCCTTTGCGGGATTGGCCGAGTTACGAGATGCGTTGAAAAAAGACGAGTGACAGAGGTCTGAATTCCTGTCATAGCAGGCGGTCAGAAAAATCGCTTGATCATGACGAGAATCGCAGTATTTTCGCGCGCTCATCGGATTTTGGGTTGGACATTGCGGGGCTCGTCGCCTAAACGCGCGTCAAACCACGATAAAACGAAATATGAAACCCCGGCCGGCGGCGAATCTGCGGGCCCTTAGTCAGACAAAGGTTGAGACCATGGCCGTCCAACAGAACAAAGTTTCCAAGTCGCGCCGCAACAATCGCCGCGCGCACGACGCTCTGGTTGCTGCAAACCCGAACGAATGCCCGAACTGCGGCGAGCTGAAACGCCCGCATCACGTTTGTGCTGCCTGCGGCCACTATGACGATCGCGAAGTCGTTGCACAGGCCGACGAAATCGACCTGGACGAAGACGCGGCCTAAGCCTGATCGAGCACAGGCCAAGGCATGACTGATCAGCCCACGCACGCCAAACGGATCATCATCTCGGTTGACGCTATGGGTGGGGACGCCGGTCCCGCAGTTGTTGTTGCAGGCATTGCGAACTCGGCCAAGAAAAACCCGGAAATCGGGTTTCTTTTGCACGGTCCGGAAGACATACTGCGCAAGCAGGTTGCAAAACGGCGAGGCCTGGAAGGGCGCGTCGTTTTTCGTGATTGCCCCGATGTGGTCACGATGGAGGACAAGCCCAGCCAGGTTGTGCGCAGCGGCAAACAGACCTCGATGTGGTCCGCGCTTGATGCAGTCCGCCAGGGCGAAGCCCATGGTGCGGTCTCCTGTGGCAATACCGGCGCATTGATGGCGCTTTCGATGATGCGCCTGCGCAAACTGCCCGGCGTCAACCGCCCGGCCATCGCGATCCTGTTCCCATCCCGCAACCCCCAGGGGTTCAACGTGATGCTGGATGTGGGTGCCGATGTACGCGCCGATGCACGCGACCTTTTGCAATTTGCCTTGATGGGAGCGTCTTATGCCCGCAACGGCATGGCGTTGCACCGCCCGCGTATCGGCCTGTTGAATGTCGGAACCGAAGAACACAAAGGCCGCGCCGAGCTCAAAGAAGCCCATGCGATGATCGCCGAGTTTGCCGAGCCCGCGAATTTCGATTTCGTCGGCTTTGTCGAAGGCAGCGATATCCCCGGAGACAAGGCGGATGTCATTGTCACCGATGGGTTTACGGGCAATGTCGCCATCAAAACCGGCGAAGGCACTGCCAGCCTGATCGGAGACTTGCTGCGTGAGGCGTTCAAATACACGCCGCTGTCGCGTCTGGCCTCGATCCTGGCGATCACGTCGCTGGGGCGCCTTAAGAAACGTATCGATCCGCGCCGTGTGAACGGCGGTGTGTTTCTGGGGTTGAACGGCACCGTCGTAAAGTCCCATGGCAGCGCGGACGCAACGGGCGTATCGGCAGCGATCAAGCTGGCCTTTACGCTGGCGCAGTCCGGATTTGCCGAAAAATTGGCGGCACGGGTTGCATCCACTGCCGAGCTTGCACAAGATGCCGCGCATGCTGCGCCGCAGACAGATAAATAACAAAAAAGGCAATACCCCAACATGGCAGGCCGTTCAGTTGTTGTAGGTGTCGGGCATTATTTGCCGGAACGCGTTGTCCCGAATTCAGAATTTGAACAGACGCTCGATACGTCGGACGAATGGATCAGAACCCGGTCCGGAATTGAACGCCGCCACTTTGCCGCCAATGATGAAACCACTTCGGACATGGCAACGCATGCGGCCAACTCCGCGCTGAAGGATGCCGGGCTGACCGCAGACGACATCGACGCCGTTATTCTGGCAACTTCGACCGCCGATTTGACCTTTCCGTCTGCCGCAACGATGGTTCAGGCCCGATTGGGCATGACCAATGGGTTTGCCTTTGACGTTCAGGCCGTATGCGCGGGGTTCGTTTATGCGCTGACCAACGCCAATGCGCTGATCCTGTCCGGTCAGGCCAATCGCGTGTTGGTGATCGGGGCCGAGACCTTTTCCCGAATCATGGACTGGACGGACCGGGCGACCTGCGTATTGTTCGGGGATGGCGCAGGTGCAGTGATCCTGGAGCGACAGGAAGGTGACGGCACAGCGCAAGATCGCGGCATTCTGGCGACAGACCTGAACTCGGACGGACGCTACAAAGACCTGCTCTATGTGGATGGCGGCGTCTCGACCCAGACGACCGGCTATCTGCGGATGAAGGGCAATCAACTGTTCCGGCAAGCCGTGGAACGGCTGACCGAAACCGCAGAGGCGTGCCTGGAGAAAGCCGGACTGCAGCACGAGGATGTGGACTGGATCGTGCCCCATCAGGCCAATATCCGCATCATCCAGGGCACAGCCAGGAAATTGGGGGTGCCGATGGACCACGTCGTGGTCACCCTTCAGGACCACGGAAACACATCGGCCGCATCGATTCCCCTGGCCATGTCCGTGGCCAAACAACGTGGACAGTTCAAAGAGGGCGATTTGCTGGTGACCGAGGCCATCGGTGGTGGATTGGCCTGGGGTTCCGTCCTTCTGCGCTGGTGACTGGCGCAAATCGGCTTACACACCCACGCGCAATTCATTGATATTGACAGCGAATTTGCCCTACCCCTATGCTTTGACATCAACAGGGGAATAGGTATGGGCGACAAAACACTGACCCGAATGGATCTGAGCGAGGCCGTCTTTCGTGAGGTTGGCCTTTCACGCAATGAAAGTGCGCAACTGGTCGAAAGCGTTCTGAACCACATGTCCGACGCGCTGGTGCGCGGCGAGCAGGTCAAGATTTCGTCTTTCGGTACGTTCAGTATTCGGGACAAAACAGCCCGCATCGGTCGCAACCCCAAAACCGGTGAAGAAGTTCCCATTCAGCCGCGCCGCGTGCTGACCTTCCGCCCGTCGCACCTGATGAAGGATCGCGTCGCCGCCGGGAACCGCAGGTAACCCCGAGGACGCGCGGATATGAGCAAGTCCCCCGACGCGTTTCGCACCATCAGTGAAGTTGCGGATTGGCTCGGTGTTCAGGCCCATGTCCTGCGATTCTGGGAAAGCAGATTCAACCAGATCAAACCCGTGAAACGCGCAGGGGGCCGTCGGTATTACCGGCCTAGCGACATGCTCTTGTTGGGTGGGATCAAGAAACTGCTGCACGAAGATGGAATCACGATCAAAGGCGTGCAACGGATCTTGCGTGAACAAGGCGTGGCCCATGTGGCGGCTTTGTCCCAGGGTCTGGACGAGACCGCCGAGCCAGAGGCAGCGACAGACGACACCGTTGTTGCCTTTTCCGCACGGCCCGCATCGGCGACCGACCAGATTCACATGGATCTGGGTGAGGCGGCTGCCTCTGACCCGGCGCACCAGGAAAAGCCGACGTCTGATCCAATGCGGACACCTTTGGAACCGCAGTTGGATGCGGCCCCGTTGATGGGCGGAATTGCCTCTCTGGCCTGGAACCGATCCGAGTATGACGCCGAACTTCTGGACAGGATCGAGCCACTGGCCAAAGATCTGCGAAAGTGGCTGAACCGGGTCGAAACCCAACGTGCGGGATAAGTCAAAAGGCAATGTTTTCCTCTTGCCCCTGCCGGGAATTTCTTTATGAACGCTCCAACGTCGGGCTATGGCGCAGCCTGGTAGCGCGTCCGTCTGGGGGACGGAAGGTCGCAGGTTCGAGTCCTGCTAGCCCGACCAAATCACACCGACGAATATGGCAGACAGGCCAGATCCTCTTCTGTCGCAGGGGAGGTTCAGAATGACAGGCGTGTGCCCGAACCAGCAGATCGAAGCGATGATAGGGCGCGGTGACATCACCGCCAAACCCGATGTGCTGCCTGCACAGATCCAACCCGCCAGCCTTGATTTACGTTTAGGAACAGTTGCTTACCGCGTTCGCGCCTCGTTTCTGGCAGGCGAAGGCCGCTCAGTCGCGGATCGCCTGACCGAGTTCGAGATGCACCGGATCGACATCTCGGACGGGGCCGTTCTGGAAAAAGGCTGCGTGTACCTTGTGCCTTTGATGGAAGGGTTGGCTCTGCCCGGTGATGTCAGCGCGGTGGCCAACGCCAAAAGTTCGACCGGTCGACTGGATTTGTTGACCCGCACGATCACCGATGGCGGCACCGAGTTCGACCGGGTTCCTGCCGGTTACACCGGACCGCTTTACGCTGAGATCTGTCCGCGCTCCTTCTCGGTTCTGGTACGGCCGGGCATGCGTTTGAACCAGATCCGGTTCCGGCAGGGGCAAGCGGTTCTGACGGATGCTGAACTGACGGCTTTGCATGCCGACGCACCCCTCGTTGATGGACCCGCCGTTATTCAGGATGGGTTGGGCTTTTCGGTCGACCTGCAATTGCCCGACACCGATCTTGTGGGATATCGGGCAAAACCGCATACTGGCGTCATCGATCTGGACCGGATCGGCGGATACGATCCGCAGGATTACTGGGAAGAAGTGCGCACCAAGGACGGTCGCATCATTCTGGACCCGGGTGCGTTCTATATCCTCGTCAGCCGCGAGGCGGTTCATATCCCACCGCTATACGCCGCTGAAATGGCCCCTTACCTGGCCATGGTGGGCGAATTCCGTGTCCATTACGCGGGGTTCTTCGACCCCGGGTTCGGACATGCCGCTGCCGGTGGCGCAGGATCGCGCGGCGTGCTGGAGGTCCGCTGTCACGAGGCTCCCTTTGTTTTGGAACATGGTCAGGTGGTCGGGCGGCTGGTCTACGAACGGATGGCCGAGATGCCGACGCAGTTATACGGTGCGGGCATTGCCTCGAACTATCAGGGGCAGGGCCTGAAACTCTCCAAACATTTCAAAGCTGTAAGCTGAGTTTCAGAATCGCATGAACCGCCGCATCTGACGTGTCAGCTGCTGCACCTGTTTCATGTTTTGCTTCTGCCCACGTGAGCCGTCCGCCACGCGTTTCTGAATGTCGGGGTCGCTTGGCGTGCCGGATTTTTGCCCCGGTTTGCGCGTCGTCCGGCCCGCCAGATCAAAACCTTTATCCACGCCGCGCGTCACAAGACGGCGCATCACCTGGCGCACGATCATGTTGATGATCCGATTTGCGTTCATTGCTCAACTCCCTGCCCTCGCATCGTAACATAGGCCGTGCGTGCGGCAGCAAAAGGGCAGCACCATCACTCTTCTTCAAACAATTCGGTCTGGTCCTCGTCTGCGTCCTCCTCCTGACCCTCGCCCAGTGCGACAGTCCCCGGCGGTGGTCGGTTTTCCAGCAATCCGGCAGCGCGCAGTTCTTTCAGACCCGGCAGGTCGCGCGCGTTTTCCAGCCCGAAATGGTCCAGAAACTGCGGTGTCACGACAAAGGTCACCGGGCGTCCCGGCGTCATCCGACGACGCCCCAGACGGATCCACTCCATCTCCAGCAACTGGTCGATGGTTCCGCGTGAGACCGACACGCCGCGTATTTCCTCGATCTCGGCCCGGGTGCAAGGTTGGTGATAGGCGACGATGGCCAGCGTTTCGATCGCGGCCCGGCTCAGCTTGCGCGTCTCGACCGTTTCTTTCTGCATCAGAAACCCGAGGTCAGGGGCGGTGCGGATCGCCCAAGATTCACCGACCTTGACCACACGCACTCCGCGCCCCTCATACCGTTTTTGAAGCAGTTCAACAGCTTGTGCCGCATTGCTGCCATGCGGCATCCGGGCTTCGAGGTCCGCAATCGTCACCGCCTCGGCGCTGGCAAACAGCACGGCCTCGACCATGCGTTCCTGCTCGGCCAGGGGGGGCGCTTCGAACAGGGTGCCGGAGCCATCGTCTTTTGGGGCGTCAGTCACGTGTATCGGTCCTCTTGCGCAAACGGATCGGAGCAAAGGTTTCGCTCTGCTTGATTTCCATATGTCCTTCTTTCACCAGCTCCAGCGAGGCTGCAAAGGTCGCCGCAGTGGCCGAACGACGGCGCACCGGGTCTGCATCCCAACCCTCGGGGAGATAGGTTTCCATATCGGTCCAGGTGCCTGCGAACCCAATCAGCGGGCGCATCCGCTCCAGCGCCTGTTCCATTGTGAACACCGCGTCGCGATCCATGGTAAAGGGCCGGAATTCGTCGCGGGTGCGGATACGGGCATAGCCCTGCATCAGGTCCAGCAGCGTGGCGGAATAAGTCACCGTGCGGATGCGGGTGACATCCTCGCCTTGCCCGCGTTTGAAAAAGTCGCGCCCCAACTGGTCGCGCGCCATCAACCTTGCGGCGGCGTCGCGCATGGCCTGCAGCCGTTCAAGCTGGAACGCCAGATGCGCCGCCAGCTCTTCACCGGATGGGCCCTCGTCGTCGGGATCCGGTGGCAACAGCAATCGGGATTTCAGAAAGGCCAGCCACGCGGCCATAACCAAGTAATCCGCGGCCAATTCGATGCGCAGGGCGCGGGCTTTCTCGACAAAGGCGAGATATTGCTGTGCCAAGGCCAGAACGGAGATTTTCCGCAGATCGACCTTTTGCGTCCGCGACAGCATCAGCAAAACGTCCAGCGGGCCTTCGAACCCGTCCACATCTACAATCAGCGCTTCGGCCGCCAGACGATCCGCGACTGAGACCGGGTCTTCGCTGAAAAGGTTATCGTTCATACACCTGCCCGCCCATTAGGGCAGATAGTTCCGCCTCGGCGGCCTCGATGTCAAGTTCTGCCGGGGCTTTGCGCATCGCCAGAGCACGGTCTGCGCGAGACTGCGCCACATCCGACATTTGGCCGACGGTTTCCAACACGGCACGCCGCTCGGCAAAGCTGCCATTGCAATGCAATACGACGTCACACCCAGCCTGCAACGCTTGTGTCGCGCGTTCAGGCACCGAACCGCTCAGCGCTTTCATCGTGATGTCGTCGGTCATGATCAGCCCTTGGAAACCAATATCGTGGCGGATCACCCGCATCATCGGGGCTGAGATCGTAGCCGGTGCCGAGTCGATCTGTTCAAATACCAGATGCGCCGTCATGCCCATCGGCAGATCGTTCAGTGCACGGAACGGCGCAAAATCAGTCCCGGTGAGCTCTTCAAGCGGCAGATCCACACGTGGCAAGTCAAAATGGGTGTCCAATGTTGCGCGCCCGTGGCCCGGCATATGCTTTAGAACCGGCAGCACACCACCGTCCAAAAGGCCCTCTGCCACCGTGCGCCCAATGCGGGCAACCGAATCCGTATCACCGCCGTAACACCGGTTGCGCAAAAAGGCATGCGTTTCTGCGCGGGCCAGATCCACCATCGGGGCGCAATTGCTGTCGATGCCCAGCGAGAACAGCTCATCCGCAATCAAACGATAGCGCAGGTACATGGCGCGTTCGGCGTCCTCACCGGCCCGCTCCGCGTGGTCCAGAGGCGGCAGCCATTCGCGGGCCAATGGGGCGCGCAGGCGCTGTACGCGCCCACCTTCCTGATCGACTGTTATGAGGCAATTGCGTCCGACAGCCTCGCGGAAATCATCACACAACGCGCGCACCTGATCGGCACTTTCGATATTCCGGGCAAACAGGATGAACCCAAACGGGTTCATCTGGCGGAACAGCTCCCTCTCATCCGGTGTCAGGCGCAGACCTTCAGCATCTGTGATCGCAGCGCCAAACTTCACCGCACGGCAACCGGGATACAGTCGGCACCCTGGGCGACCAGTGCCGCGCAGAACTGGCGGGAGTCGCTCAGGTCCTCAAATCCCAGCACGCGCAGGCGATAGAATGTCCGTCCACCGCTTGAGGTTTTCTGGATAACGCGCTGTTTTCCATCCATGTATTCGCCAAACTGGCCAGACAGGCGGCCCCATTCAGCCTGTGCCACATCAACGCTTTCATAGGCGCCAAGTTGGGCCAGGCGCGTGCCCTTGCCGAGGGTATCGGGGTCGACGTCCAGACCGGCGGCAGCTGTGACGGCTGCATTGATCGCAGACTCTGAGTTTTCGCTGGGCGATACACCGCTGCCGATGGAGCGGGCCGGACGGGTATGTGGCCGCAGCGACCGGCGCACGCCCGGCAACTCGGCAATAGCCGGATCCGGCAGATGTGCCGCCAGATCCGCAGGATCGATTGCGGGTTCTTCTTCAGGCGTGGCGAGTGCCGCAAGCTGAACGCCCTGTTCCGAAGACTGCTCGGCCCGGGCGGCTTCTCCGGCCAGTTCAGCAACCAGCGCATCGACCGCGTTCTGGCGCAGTTCGGCCGCCTGCTGGTTCGAGATCGGCTCTTCCACGACATGCACGGCCTGGGTCGGCTGCAACGCGCCACCCGGCAGGTCTTCGTCCGTCAGCGAAACCGGACGCGGCGCCAGGATCAGGCGATCCGCAGGAGCTGCGGCCGAGCCCTCGGCTGCCACGGCGTTGACGGCGAGGCCCTGGTGATCGGCGGGCGTTCCCCCGGGTTTCTCGGGCTGAATACGCATCGGACCCTCGACGGCACGCACCACGGGAACGCCGCTGACATCGCGCATCACCAGATTGTAGCCCCAGACCGCAACCCCGGCGACCAGCGCCAGTGACGCGATCGCACCCATCGCATTCACGACACGACCGACCGCCGTCGCGCCACGTGGCGCATCATAGTCCTGGATGTCATCGGAGTATTCATACGCATCCTCCGGATGCGTATGATTCGTGTAATGCCCTTGCTCGGGACTGTGTTGCCCCGAGTAATTGTAACTCGTCATGTCCGCCTCACTGCCCGTTCCGCACCGGAAAACATGGCGCGCGGGTCATTTCTTGCCTACCTCAGACCGGCGGTTCGGGCGGTATTGGTTACCGCATCTCCTGCGCCGGAGTGACGCCAAGAATACCCAAGCCCGCTGAAATCACAACAGAAACAGACCGGGCAAGCGCGATTTTCGACTGGCTTGTGGCAACATCGCCATCCTGAATGAACCGAAGCTGGGTTTCGTCATTGCCCTTGTTCCACAACGCGTGGAAATCGCCAGCAAGCTCATAGAGATAGAAGGCAACGCGGTGCGGTTCATTGGTACGCGCGGCGATCTCGATCAAACGCGGCCATTCCGCCAGTTTCTTGGCAACGGTCAGCTCGGACGGGTGCGTGTTGATGCTCAGGTCAGCACTGACAAGGGTCGCGTCGTCCGCTGCAATTCCGGCCTCGGCAGCCCGGCGCAGCACGCTCATGACGCGGGCATGGGCGTATTGCACGTAGAACACCGGGTTTTCGCGGCTTTGTTCCAGCACCTTGTCAAAATCGAAATCCAGAGGCGCGTCGTTCTTGCGGGTCAGCATGACAAACCGGGTGACGTCAGGGCCAACCTGATCGACCACGTCGCGCAGAGTCACGAAGTTCCCTGCCCGCTTGGACATCTTGAACGGCTCGCCGTTCTTCCACAGCTTCACCAGTTGGGTCAGTTTGATATCCAGCGACACCTTGCCATCGGACAGCGCCGACACCGCAGCCTTCATCCGTTTGACATAGCCGCCATGGTCCGCGCCAAACACGTCGATCAGCGCGTCAAAACCACGGCTTACCTTGTCATAGTGATAAGCGATATCCGGGGCGAAATAGGTCCAGCTACCGTCCGACTTCTTGACCGGGCGGTCGACATCATCGCCGTGCTCGGTTGATTTGAACAGGGTCTGCTCACGCGGTTCCCAATCCTCGGGCTTTTTGCCCTTGGGCGGTTCCAACACGCCTTCATAGATCAGGCCCTTGTCAGTCAGCGACTGCAGCGCAGCCTCGATCCGGCCCGTGCCATAGAGCGATTTTTCCGAGAAGAACACGTCCATCTCGACACCCAGCGCCTTCAGGTCGGCGCGGATCAGGTCCATCATCGCGTCGGTGGCGAAGTTGCGCAGGTCTTGCAGCCACTCGCTCTCGGGCTTGTCGATCAGACTGTCGCCGTACTTTTCTTTCAGTGCTTCACCGATCGGGATCAGGTAGTCACCGGGGTAAAGGCCTTCGGCGATTTCGGGGCTCAGCCCGTTGGCCTCGCGATACCGTTCATAAGCCGACCGCGCCAATACATCGACCTGCGCACCGCCGTCGTTGATATAATACTCACGGGTCACGTCATGCCCCGAATAGGCCAGCAGGCTTGCCAGCGCATCCCCGAACACCGCGCCCCGCGTATGACCCACGTGCAGCGGACCGGTGGGGTTCGCCGAGACATACTCGACATTGACCTTCTGTCCGTGCCCCATGGTCGAGCGACCATAATCGGTGCCCTTCTCCAGCACAGCCGCCAGGACACCCTGCCAAACCGGCGGTGCCAACCGCAGGTTCAGGAAGCCCGGCCCTGCCACTTCGGCGCTGGTGATCCGGTCATCCATCGCCAGTTTACCCGCCAGCACATCAGCAATGTCGCGCGGCTTCATCCCGGCCGGTTTCGCCAGCACCATCGCCGCATTGGTGGCCATATCCCCATGCGCCGCATCGCGCGGCGGCTCAACCGCCACGTTGTCATAGCTCAGCCCCTCGGGCAGAGCGCCTTCGGACTGCATCTGCACCAGCGCGTCCAGCACCAGGCTGCGGATCTCGGAAAACAGGTTCATTTCGGATGTCCTTATGCTTGCCGCGCGGTTTATCACGCAAGGCCGCAAGGTCAATGGACGCCCTCAGTTTGAGCTTGGTTTCGCGCCGCAGCCGATTAGGGTTGTAAAAGACCCACTTACGGAGCCTGATCCATGCGCCTTGCCCTGCCCCTTATCCTGATGGTGTCCGGTGCCATGCCAACCTGGGCCGAAATGCCTGCCCTCAAGGGCCACGTGCTGCTTACCGTTGGGGGTGCCGTCACCGAAACCAACCTACCCGCGCGGGGCGAGACTGACGGCGGGCTGTTGGGCTATCTCGAAGTCCAGCATGACGGCGCAGCCGGGTTCGACGCGGCCATTCTCGACGGGTTGGAGCAGATTGAGATCACCATCCCCTATGGGCCCGAAGGAAACCAGCGCGACATCGCATTTTCGGGTCCACTTCTGTCCGACATCATGACCCTGGCCGGTGCACAGGGGAAGACCGCAAAACCCATGGCGATGGACGGCTACCAATCGGAAATCCCTTGGGCCAGCATCGAAACGCACCAGCCAATCGTGGCCACGCATACGGATGGCGCTCCAATGGGGATCGGTGGATACGGCCCAACGATGATTGTGTTTCCGCCCACCGATGACCCTGATCTGGCGCAGGAACAATCCGGCCAACAGGTCTGGGCACTGGCCTATATCGGGGTCGAGTAATCAGTCGCCGGTCAGCCGTGCGTGATCCTGGAGGGCGAACCGGTCGGTCATTCCGGCAATATAATCAGAAACGATGCGGGCCAGCGCTGTTTCGTCGGTGGCAGCCTCGATATCGCCGTGCCAACGTTCCGGCATTTGCCTTGGGTCGTTCAGGTATATGGGGAACAGGTCTTCCACAACCTGGCTGACCTCTGCGCGAACTTTCATGACACTGGGCGCGCGATACATCTTGGAAAACAGAAACGCCCGAATTTCCCTGAGTTGTGCCCACAATCCGTCCGAAAAGCGGATCACAGGACGGCCAAGATGCCGGATATCCTCGACAGTTTGGGCACCTGACCGAGCAATCAGATCGCGAGAGGTGTCGATCACATCAGACACCATCACTCCAAAAACCCGGCGCAAGGCTTCATGCCGTCTCCGATAGGGGTCCAACCCGGGATACTTTTGATCCACGTTGGCATAGCACTCCCCGACGATGGGCAATTGCTGAATTTCATCATCCGTGAACAAACCTGCGCGCAGCCCGTCCAGCAAATCATGGTTGTTGTAGGCGATATCATCGGACAGGGCCGCCACCTGGGCCTCGGCGCTGGCATGGGTGTGCAGCTCGAGGTCGAAACCGCCGTTGCACTCGGCCAGTGCCCAGGGCAACTCACCCAACACAGGGCCATTATGCTTGGCAATACCTTCCAGGCACTCCCAGGTCAGATTGCAGCCATCGAAATCGGCATAGTGACGTTCCAGTTTCGTCACGATTCGAATGGCTTGTGCGTTGTGATCAAACCCGCCATAGGGCTTCATCAGGGCGTGCAAGGCGTCTTCACCGGTATGGCCAAAGGGCGTGTGCCCAAGATCATGGGCCAGTGCAACCGCTTCGGTCAGTTCAGGGTTCAAGCCCAACGCACCGGCGATTGTGCGGGCGACCTGCGCCACTTCGATGGAATGGGTCAGACGGGTGCGGTAACTGTCGCCCTCATGTTCGACGAAGACCTGTGTCTTGTGCTTGAGCCGCCGAAAGGCGCTGGCGTGAATAATCCGATCCCTGTCACGCTGAAAGCATGACCGGAAGCTGCTTTCTTCCTCCGGCACAAGCCGCCCGCGCGCTCGGCCTGGATTCGAGGCAAAACCCGCTCGCTCCAATGGTCTTGTCCTTGTCGCCTGTCCTTGCGCTTTCTATATTGTACGGCGTAGGGGAAATAAACCTTTGGAGTTTGGCATGAATCTGCCGCCATCAGTCACCGAACGGGCCTTTGACCGCCTCGCCGAGATCGGCGCAGCGGATCAGGGGCAAGCCCTGCGCGTCGCGGTAGAGGGCGGCGGCTGTTCCGGTTTTCAATACGAAATTGCGTTGGATGAGCCGAAAGAAGACGATCTTGTGCTGGAAGGCAAAGGTCAGAAAGTGATTGTGGATGCTATCTCACTGCCGTTTCTCGAAAACGCCGTGATTGATTTCACTCAGGAACTGATCGGCGCGCGGTTTGTGATCAATAATCCAAACGCCACCTCATCCTGCGGCTGTGGCACCTCTTTTTCAATGTAACAGCCATTGGGGGCCTTGCCCCCAAACCCCCAAGGTATTTTTGGCCAGATGAAGCAGGGATCCGCTCTCTGACGTTGAAATCAGAGAGCTTCACCTGGCGCGGTCATCGGCGCCTCCGCCTGTACCGCAAGTCTGTGTTCAAGCAGTTTGTTTAAGGATCCGTTTCTTCATCTGGCCAAAAATACCTCGGAGCGCGAGGCAGAGCCTCGCTAACCCTCCCCTGTGCTCCTTGCCGTTGGACGAATTCTGCGCGATAGGTGGCCAAGGAGACCGGAGGATCGCCGATGAAAATCGCCACGTTCAACATCAACGGCATCAAAGCGCGGGCTGAGGCTCTGCCCCGATGGCTGGACGATGCGAATCCCGATATTGTTCTGCTTCAGGAAATCAAATCCATCGACGAAAACTTCCCCCGCGAGATGTTCGCGGAGCGAGGCTATAACGTCGAAACCCATGGGCAAAAGAGTTTCAACGGTGTTGCCATCCTGTCAAAACTGCCGCTCGAGGACGTGACGCGCGGCCTGCCCGGTGATGACGAAGACGAACAGGCCCGCTGGATCGAGGCCACTGTCATCGGCAAACGTGCATTGCGGATATGCGGGTTGTACCTGCCCAATGGCAACCCTGTTCCGGGCCCCAAATATGACTACAAGCTGGCCTGGATGGAGCGCCTTTACAACCGGGCGCGCGATCTGCTGGCCAGTGAAGACATCGCGCTGATGGCCGGGGATTACAATATCATCCCGCAGGCCGAAGACGCAAAACGCCCGGATGCGTGGCGCGAGGATGCGCTTTTTCGCCCCGAAAGCCGCGCGGCGTTTCGCAGGATTCTGAACCTCGGGTTTACCGAAGCCTTTCGGGCGCGCACGCAAGGGCCCGGTCACTATTCGTTTTGGGACTATCAGGCCGGGGCCTGGAACAAAAATGACGGCATACGTATCGATCATTTCCTGCTGACCCCGCAAGCCGCCGATCTGATGCGGGATTGCCAGATCGACGCCGAAATACGCGGGCACGAAAAACCCTCGGATCACGTGCCGGTCTGGGTTGATCTCGACCTGTAAGACGTCAGGCTGTGGCGTCGTAGTCGTAGATCCATTCATAGCGCCGTCCCAACCGGCCCCCAAATGCGGTCAGAGCCATCTGCGCTGCGATCCGCGCTGGCCCACGCAGATGAAAGTTCCGCGCATTGGCCGACGCTGCGTCCACAACCTTGCGCGCGCGCCCGGCCCGTGTGGTTTCATAAGACGCCAAGGCCGTGGGAACGCTGGCCTCCTCAAAAGATCGCGCCAGAATCCATGCATCCTCAAGCGCCAGGCACGCGCCTTGCGCCATGAAGGGCAATGTCGGGTGTGCCGCATCGCCCAACAACGCGATGCGCCCGTTTTGCCATTTCCGGGCGACCGGGCGCAGGAATAGCGCCCAAAGGTAGGTCTCCTGCACCTCCTGCAGCACGTCGTGTACCTTGCCACCAAAATCCGAGAACCGGGCGCGCAGCTCATCGGGGTCGCCTTTCAGGCGCCACCCTTCTTCCTGCCAATCCGATCTCTCCTCAATGGCGACGATGTTCAAGAGGCTTTGATCACGCAGCGGATAGGTCACCACATGACGACCGGGTCCCATGGTCAGATGTGCTTTGGGCAATTTCGACACCCGGTTCCAGGGAATGGTGGCTCGCCAGGCAACCTGATTTGTAAAGCCCAGAATTTCTTCCCCGTTCAGTGAGGGTCGGATCGCGCTGCGCCCACCGTCCGCTGCAATCGCACAATCGACCGACAAAACATCCCCGTTGCCCAATTCGAGTTCAGCTTTGTCAGTGTCTTGGCGAAGATCGCAAACCTTGCTGTTCAACCATATTTCGACACCGGCCGCTTTTGCGGCCTCATGCAGGAGGGTAATCAGGTCAGCCCGGTGGTAATAGTAGGTCGGACCCGCAGCAGGTTCACCTATGCGGCTGATAAATCTCCCAGACTTATAGTCGCGCAGGATCGTGCCGTAAGATCTTTGGCCCAGTTTCGGAGAGTTTCCGATCACCCCAAGCGCCCTCAGAACTGCCAGACCGTTTGCGCTGATTTGAAGCCCGGCACCCACTTCGGCTATCTCTGGGGCTTGTTCGAGAACGATGACCTCGGCCCCTCTGTTGCGCAACGCGACAGCCGCCGCCAACCCGCCGATCCCCGCGCCGACTATGCCGAATTTCAAACCTTCGATACCCATGGCCCTGACTTACCCCACAAAAAACGCCGGAGCCACAGGCCCCGGCGCAAATGCTCTACGATGTCCCGGCGATCAATCGTCGCGGTGGACTTTTTCCCGACGCTCATGGCGCTCCTGCGCCTCGAGTGTCATGGTCGCAATTGGTCGCGCATCGAGGCGTTTCAGCGAGATCGGATCACCGGTTTTCTCGCAATACCCGTACTCACCCTCGTCGATCCGGCGCAGGGCCGAGTCGATCTTGGCCACCAGCTTGCGCTGACGATCCCGGGTCCGCAGTTCCAGCGCACGGTCGGTCTCCTCGCTTGCGCGATCGGCCACGTCCGGAATGTTGCGGGTGTTGTCCTGAAGCCCTTCGATCGTGTCGCGGCTGCCTGCCAAAAGCTCGTTCTTCCAATCCAGCAGCTTGCGACGGAAATATTCAAGCTGACGATCGTTCATGAAAGGTTCATCTTCAGCCGGGCGATAATCCTCCGGCAGAAAAACTTCCTGCTTCATTTTTGCTCCCTCGGTACGGGCTGAAACGTCGGTTGCTGTTGTTTCACCTGACATTCGGCACCCCCTTCTGCGGAGCGTGTAACCGACGGGCACAGGAATGTCACTACACAAACGTCGCACCCGCGCGCCACCACTCCGTACGGTCTAAATGCGAGGCTTAAAACAACAAAACCTTGTTTTTCTGTGAACTTCAGCGGGCCATTTCAAGGCAGCCTGCAACCAAAGGGGCATCGGATCGCGTCCGAATCAAGCGAAAGGGTCTGGCGTTGTTGCGAAAAATCGCGGTTCCCGACGCAGCGGTCCCGCTTGTCAACACCCGTGCCTGTCTGTAACCCGGACCCGACTGAATACCCGCACATCGCGCGAAACCAGATGAGGCGCCCATGACCGCACGATTTCAAAGCACGGCAGAATATGTTGCCACCGACGATCTGACCATCGCCGTGAACGCCGCCGTGACCCTGGAACGTCCTCTTTTGGTCAAAGGCGAACCCGGCACCGGCAAGACGGAACTGGCCAAGCAGGTCGCCGGCGCGCTGGGGTTGACGATGATCGAATGGAACGTCAAATCCACCACCCGCGCGCAGCAGGGCCTGTACGAGTATGATGCGGTCAGTCGCCTGCGGGACAGCCAGTTGGGCGAAGAGCGCGTGCATGACGTGTCCAACTACATCCGCAAGGGCAAACTGTGGCAGGCCTTTGAGACGGATGAAAAGGTGGTTTTGCTGATTGATGAGATCGACAAGGCCGATATCGAGTTTCCAAACGATCTGTTGCAGGAACTCGACAAGATGGAGTTCCATGTCTACGAGACCGGCGAGACCATCAAGGCCAAGAACCGTCCGATCGTGATCATCACGTCGAACAACGAAAAAGAGCTGCCGGACGCGTTCCTGCGCCGCTGTTTCTTTCACTACATCCGGTTTCCCGACGAAGCGACGATGCGCCGGATCGTCGACGTGCATCACCCCGGGATCAAGGACGCGCTGCTGACCACCGCCCTCACCCAGTTCTATGAAATCCGGGAAACGCAGGGGTTAAAGAAAAAGCCCTCGACCTCTGAAGTTCTGGATTGGCTCAAACTGCTGCTGGCCGAGGACCTGTCCGCAGAGGATCTAAAGCGCGACGGCGCCAATGCGCTGCCAAAACTGCACGGTGCATTGCTGAAGAACGAGCAGGATGTGCATTTGTTCGAACGCCTTGCCTTTATGGCGCGCAGCAAACGCTGAATTCCGCCTCCCCGGTTGAACATCAGGTGATCACGGCTTGCCATGCGGCGGGCCGGATGTCAGCATCAGACGACGCGGCTCGGTTTTTTCAGTTCGGGCGGCCTAACACGCGAAAGTTCAGGACACCCGATTGACCAATCCTCCCACAATTCGCCCCCTGCGTCCCGAAGACAGGGACCAATGGTCCGAAATGTGGCACAGCTATCTGGCTTTTTATGAGACCGAATTGCCGGACACGATCTACCAGTCCACGTTCGATCGCCTGCTGGGAGATGATCCACAGGATTTTTGCTGCTTTGTTGCCGAGGTGGACGGTCAACTGGTCGGACTGACCCATTACCTGGTTCACCGCCACGCCTGGAAGGTGGAAAACGTGTGTTACCTGCAGGACCTCTATGCCCGGCCCGAGGCGCGCGGCACAGGCGTGGGGCGTGCCCTGATCCAGGCTGTCTACGACGAAGCAGATCGCAAAGGTGCCCCGACGGTCTACTGGCTGACACAGGAGTTCAATCACACAGCGCGCCAGCTATATGATCGCATCGGTGTTCAGACCCCGTTTATCAAGTATCAGCGCCGATGATGCGGTGGGGTGCTCTTGGTCTGGCGATCATTCTGGCGGGTTGCACGACCGTCGAAACCATCGAGCTGCCAGAGGACATCAAGTTCGTCGAAGTGTCTCTTCCACCGGCCAAGGCATTCTCGACCTCGCACCCATCACCGCCGGCGAGATCGAACAGGAACATCGCTGCCGATTTCCTGTCCCTGCATTTCGAGTTGGAAAGCGGCGCGCAACTGCCCGTTTTTACAAGATTTGAAGAACCGGTAACCGTGCGGCTGACGGGTGCGCCCACACAAAGTATGCAGACCGACCTGACCCGCCTGCTGCGGCGTCTGCAACGCGAAGCTGGAATAGATATCCGTCAGATCCGCGAAGGTCAGGCCAATATCACGATCGAGGCGGTCAGTCAGAAACAGATCCACCGCATCCTGCCCCAGGCCGCTTGCTTTGTGGTGCCCAATGCCTCGAGCCTTGAGGAATATCGCCAGGATCGGCGCAAGCGCAAAAGCAGCTGGACCGAACTGCGCAACCGCGAACGGCTGGGTATTTTCATCCCCTACGACGTCAGCCCGCAAGAAATGCGCGATTGCCTGCACGAGGAACTGGCACAGGCCTTGGGACCGTTGAATGACCTCTACCACCTGCCGGATTCCGTGTTCAACGACGACAACATCCACACGGTATTGACCGGGTTCGACATGTTGATTCTGCGTGCCGCCTACGCGCCGGAACTGCACAGCGGCATGACCCGGGATCAGGTCGCAGCCGTCATTCCGGGCGTGCTCAGCCGCCTGAACCCAAGAGGTGAAAGATTACCGGCGCACCCTATCTCGAACACACCTATGAGTTGGTCCAAAGCAATTCAAAAATCTCTGCGACCAAATAGGGCAAAATTCTTGCGCATGCGGGATGCCCGTAGAGCAGCCAAGATCGCACGGCAACTTGGTTGGGCCGATCACCGCCTCTCTTACCCGTACTACTTGATGGGTCGAATGGCGCAGTTTCAAGATCCCGCAACGGCATTGCGCCACTATCAGATTGCGCTTCAGTTTCTGCGCGACTCTCCGGGCACAGAGTTGCACCAAGCCCATTTGACCGCGCAGTTGTCAGGCTATGCCCTTGCGCAGGGAAAGGGTGCCGAAAACTTGCCGCAGTTAAATGCTGCAATCGACCTAATGCTTCAAGCTGAAAATGCAGGGCAATTGGCGACGCTTTTGTTGCTCAAGTCTGAGGCATTGCTGCAAGCTGGCAGGATTGAAGAAGCCGCTTCGGTCAGGGTGGACAGTCTGGGGTGGGCGCGGTACGGCTTTGGCTCGGATCCGGTGGCGCGATCCCTTGTGCAGGACGCCGCGATCAGGCAACCGGACAACAGCACAGGCGGATGAGACAACAATGTTAGTGGTTCTGGGAATGGCGATATTGGGGGCAATCCTGGGCGCTTTGACCGCAAAAAAACGCAACGGCAATACGGCAGACATGGCCCAGTATGCAGCAGGGTATGGAATCGCCTTCGCGCTTGTTGGTCTGATCCTGTCGATGATGCTGGTCCGCCTGGTGTTTTGACAGGATGTTTCTGCCCTTCTTCGATACCCTTCGCAAAGCGGGCATCCCGGTATCGCTGCGCGAGTACCTGACCTTTCTGGAGGGCATGAAGAAGGGTCTTGCAACCTACGATGTCGAGGCGTTCTACTATCTCGCGCGCGTGTCGATGGTGAAGGATGAGCGCAATATCGACAAGTTCGACCGCGCCTTTGCCGCCAGTTTTGAAGGGCTGGATGAGATCAGCTTTGATCAGGTGCTCGAGGCAGTCGATATCCCCGCCGACTGGCTTGCCAAAATGGCCGAAAAGCACCTGTCTGACGCCGAAAAGGCCGAGATCGAAGCGCTGGGTGGTTTCGAGAAACTGATGGAGACGCTGCGCGAGCGTCTGGCCGAACAGCAGGGTCGCCATCAGGGGGGCAACAAGTGGATCGGCACCGCCGGCACCTCGCCGTTCGGGGCCTATGGTTATAATCCCGAAGGTGTGCGCATCGGCCAAAAGGAAAGCCGCCATCAGCGCGCGGTGAAAGTCTGGGACAAGCGTGAATTCAGGAATCTGGACGACACAGTCGAGCTCGGGACGCGCAACATCAAGGTCGCCCTGAAGCGTTTGCGCCGGTGGGCCCGAGAGGGTGCGGCGGAAGAGCTCGATCTGGACGGGACCATCCGCGCAACGGCCGAGCATGGCTATCTTGACGTCAAAACCCGCCCCGAGCGGCACAATGCGGTCAAGGTGCTGCTGTTTCTGGATGTGGGCGGCTCGATGGACCCGCATATCAAGGTGGTCGAAGAGTTGTTCTCGGCCGCGCGCACCGAGTTCAAACACCTGGAATACTACTACTTCCACAATTGCCTCTACGAAGGCGTTTGGCGCGACAACCGCCGCCGCTGGGACCAGCAGACCCCAACGCATGAGGTGCTGCGCACCTATGGCGGCGACTACAAGTGCATCTTCGTCGGCGACGCCTCGATGAGCCCCTACGAAATCGCCTATCCCGGAGGCGCCAATGAGCATTGGAATCAAGAGGCCGGACAGGTCTGGCTGAACCGGGCGCGGGAGCAATGGGCATCGAACTTGTGGATCAACCCCGTTCCGGAAAAATACTGGGGCTACACCCATTCCATCGGCATGATTCAGGAGATATTCGAGAACCGTATGGTTCCGATGACGCTGGCCGGTTTGGAGCAGGGTATGCGGGAACTGACGCGGTAACGCGTGCCCCTCGCTCATCTCGATCACGTGTCGCATTTACTTCTTGACCTCAAGCTAGGTTGAGCTTTCACAGTGCCAAGTTGACCAACCACTGTCGTAGAGCTCCCACATGCACGTCCTAACAGTTCTCGATCACCCGGACCCAAACGCGTTCACCGCTGCGAGTGCCGCGCAGTTCATCGAAGGGGCCAAGGCGGCTGGCCACACCACCGAGCTTGCAGATTTGCATGCCGAAGGGTTTGATCCGCGCTGGTCAATGGCGGATATAGAAGGCGACGCAAATGCGACAGCGCCGGGTGACATAGCGGCCGAGCAGGCCCGGATCGCGCGCGCCGATGCCATCTGCCTCGCGTTTCCCTTATTCTGGTGGGGTATGCCTTCGATGATGAAGGGTTGGGTGGATCGTGTGTGGACGTGGGGTTGGGCCTATGACCAGTTGGACGATCCGGAAAAATCGCTGCAAAAACCGCGATCAGGGGTTTTGCTCGTCCCGGCCGGGGCGCGATCGGATGAAATGAAAGCCGATGGATACCATGATGCGCTTGAAATCATGTGGACCAAGGGTACATTCGGCTACTTCGGGCTCTCCCCTCGGAAAATCGAGGTCCTCCACGGAGCGACCGGATCGGCAAAACGGCGACAGGCGCTATTGGACAGAAGTTATGACATCGGGTTTACTCTGCCATTTCCGGGACAGGGCTAATAATGACAGCCGGGCCGAAACCAAATGGCAACCGACACCATCTGGTCGCCGGACGCAGCCTTTCAGCAATACGCAACTTTCCATTTGCTCTTGGCGCACGGCGATCCCATATCTAAACCATGCTGCGTCTGACCCCGATCCTGCTGGCCATTGCCTACGCCTTCGTGATGTACCGGATTTCCGTCTGGCGCACGCATCGCGAGCTGGATGCCAAATCCACCGAGTTGGCGGATCCGGCGCTGAAACGGATGACGGATCGGCTGGCGGCGGCGCTCGAAGTGTCGCGGGTGCCGGTCTATATCTATGAAATCGATCCGGTGAACGGTTTGGCCGCGCCGGACGGGCGCATCTTCATCACGCGCGGCTTCTATCGCAAATTCCGCAATGGCGAGGTTTCAGCCGAGGAAATGGCCAGCGTCATCGCGCATGAGCTGGGGCATGTCGCCTTGGGTCATGCCCGACGCCGGATGATCGACTTTTCCGGACAGAATGCCATGCGGACCGCCCTGATCATGGTACTGAACCGGTTCATTCCGTTTGTCGGCGCCATCATCGCCAATGCGCTGACCTCGCTTTTGGCCTCGCGCCTTTCGCGCGCGGATGAGTATGAGGCGGACGAATATGCCGCCGCCCTGCTGACCAAGGCGGGGATCGGGATCGGGCCCCAGAAATCCCTGTTTCACAAGCTCGAAGACCTGACCCAGCAGCGCGCGGGGATGGTGCCCGCCTGGCTGATGAGCCACCCCAAGACGGATGAGCGCATTGCCGCGCTCGAAGTGCTTGAACAGCGTTGGGCGGGTGGCTGATTACAGCGCAGCGAGAGGCCAGCCTCTCGCGCTCTCCGAGGTATTTTGAGCCAGATGAAAGGGATCCCGTTACTGGGAGAGCGCTTTTCCCAGGCGCGGCAGGCGCGCTTTTTTCATCAGGGCGCGTATCGTCCATTCAGACCCCGATAAGCTGTTGGCTTTGGACAGAACACGGGCTGCGACATCACCCATACCCGTTGCATCGTTCAACCAGATAGAATGCAAGAGGCTGTCAGGGTCGCGGCGGTCCAGACCTTCCTCTGCCAGAATGTTTTTCGGGAAGTCCTTGGCATTGAGGGTAACGATCAGATCTGCCGAACTCGCGATGGCCGTGGCCAGAACATGGATGTCGGCGCTGTCGGGCAGCCACAGGCGTTGCTCCAGACCCGGTGTCGGTGCGCGCTCAGCCTCCGGCCAGTTGGCTTGGGTCAGGGCGATCTCGGCGCGGGCTTGTGCCTCGCCCTGGGGCCCCAGCTTGCGGGCGGCGCGGGCCCATTCTTCGAGGATGCGGGCCGACCAGATGGGGGTGAAATGACCCAGGCGGGCCGCGCCCAGCAGCATTTCTCGCATCACCGTGGGGTAGATGACGCAGGTATCCAGAACCGCTTTCACAGGCGATAGAACACGGCTTTGAGATATCCGCTCTCGGCCAGCTGTGGCAGTTGCGGGTGGTCAGGGCCGGCAAAGCCGGTATGGATCAGTTGAGCCTGCCGCCCGGCACGCCCTATGCCGCGGGACGAGGCCTCTCGGAATCGCCCCAGATCCGCCGCGTGGGAGCATGAACACAACCCCAGATATCCGCCCGGTTTGACCAATGGCGCCGCCAGACGGGCAATGCGTTCATAGGCGCGCAGCCCGGCATCCAAAGCCTGTCTGGATGGCGCGAAAGCGGGCGGATCGCAGATGACAACGTCGAAGCTCGCCCCCTCTTCGGCCAATTGCGTCAGGACCTCGAATGCATCCCCCTGCCGGGTCTGGAACCGATCCGCACACCCCGAGGCCTCGGCGCCTTTCGCGGCCAGCGCCAGGGCAACCGCCGATCCGTCGACGGCCAGCGCCTGTGCCGCGCCGCCCGCCAGCATGGCCAACCCAAACCCGCCCACATGGCTGAAGACGTCCAGCACCTGCGCGTCCGGATGTACCAGCCGCGCGGCAAAGGCATGATTGGCGCGCTGGTCGTAAAATAAACCGGTCTTTTGCCCCTCGGTGAGGTCTGCCATGTAGGTCGCGCCATTCATAGGCACCGGCAACGGTGCATCCGGTGCGGTTCCGCGCAGTGTCAGGTTGACGTCGTCCAGACCCTCAAGCCCGCGGGTGCGGCCCGATGCATTCTTGAGGACGGTCGTGGCACCTGTGACGGCCACCAGTGCCTCCGTCAACACCTCGAGATGCGTTTCGGCCCAGGCCGCATTGGGCTGAATCACACAGACGTCGCCAAAGCGATCGACAATGACACCGGGAAATCCGTCCGCCTCGGCATGGACGAGACGGTAATAGGGCGCGTCATACAGTTGCGCGCGCATCTCAAGCGCGCGTTGCAGGCGGGATTCGAACCAATCTGGGCTCAGGTCGGCGCCCAGATCGCGATCCAGCACCCGGCACATGATCTTGGAGACCGGATTGACCGCCACCAGTGCGATGGGCGCGCGGTTGTCATCCTCCAGCACCGCCAGCGCGCCAGGCGCAAGTTTCCGGGTGCGGCGGTCGGCGACAATGTCGTTGGCATAGACCCACGGGAACCCGTGCCGCAGGCTGCGCGCGTTGGCTTTGGGTTTAAGGCGGATGCGAGGGCGGTCAGTTTGGGCAGTTTGGGTCATGACGCCCTCTTAATCGCCAAGCCGGGGATGGGAAAGCCCCGACGGCTATCGGTCGCGGGCGCGCCATCCGCCGCGCCGTTTCGGGGCTTGTGCCGACTGCAGCCCCGCGGCCAGAACATGGGTCATCGGGTGATCTGCATCCTGCGCGGAATAGGCGTCATGCAGGTCTGTCAGGGCCTGTTTCTGATCCAAGCCTTCGGGCAGGCTGAGCGCCCAATCCAGAAAGATGCTGCGGCATTCGGGCAAGGCGATTCCATCAATGCGATAAGCTTCGCGGATCAACCCTTTAGGGTCGTTGGGATCAGTGCTGCGTGCCATCGTCGCCCTCCTTGATTACGCCGCCGATCAGTGCAGCAGCGGCCGTGTAACTGTCCTGCAACGCGGCCTGCAACTGGTCGACCTGTTCAAAACCTGTCGCCCGGCACAGAAACGCCGCGCCGCCCTCGCCGATCTTGTCGGCCTCGATCACTTTGCCGGACAGCAGACGAGCCGCGCATTGCACTGACCAGCATAGGTCATAGCTGTCTTTGAGCGTTTGTGCCTGCGCGACATTCAGCAGTCCGGCAGCGACGGCCCCGTCGAGACCCGAATGCACATCGCGTTGTGCTGCACCTGACACCAGCGCCCCGGTCTCGGCCATCAGTTCGATATCCATCAGGCGCCCGGCACCATTCTTGGCGTCCCATATCCCGGCGGGCGATTTGGCCGCCGCCAGTCGCGTGCGCATCTCGGCGACTTCGTGCAGGACTTTTTCAGGATCGCGCGGGCGCGACAGGAATTCGGCGCGAAAGTGCTCGATATCTTCGGCCAGACCGGCGTCCCCTGCCACCACATGGGCGCGGGTCAGGGCAAGGTGTTCCCAGACCCAGGCCTCATTCTGCTGATAATTGGTGAAACTCGCCCAGCTTGTCGCGACCGGGCCCTGATTGCCGGACGGGCGCAGCCGCATATCGACTTCGTATAGCCGCCCCTGAGACATCGGCGCTGATAGCGCGGTGATGAGTGCTTGGGTGAAACGGGCGTAATAGGTTCGGGTGGCCAGAGGCCTCGGGCCTTCCGACATATCCTGATCCTGCGGATCGTAGATCACGATCATGTCCAGATCGGATTGCGAGTTGATCCGCCCTGCCCCCATGGAGCCCATCCCCAGAACAGCCGCCCCGCGTCCCGGCGCCGGCCCGTGCTTGTGGGCGAAATTGGCAGCGACGTGCGGGAAGATTGCGGCGATGACCGCCCGCGCCAGTTCCGCATATTGACGTCCGGCCTGCGCGCCGTCGATCAGCCCGCGCAAATGGTGAACACCGACGCGAAAGTGCCATTCCTTGCACCACCGGCGCGCGTAATCGAGTTGGGTTTCATAATCGGGTTCCGCAGACAGCGCCTGCGAAAGCTCGGATTGAAGGGCCGCCTGCCCCGGCCAATCGGCAAAGAAACTGCCGCCGATCACCGCATCAAACACCAGTGCATTGCGCGACAGGTGCGAGGCCAGCGCGTGCGATGTGCCGACAATGTCGATCAGCAGGTCGATCAGTTGGGGATTGGCCTCGAACAGGGAAAACAGCTGTACCCCCGCAGGCAGCCCGGCCAGAAAGCCGTCCAGGGCCAGCAGCGCCTCTTCGGGCTGGGCGGTTTTGGCGAGGCGCGCCAGAATTTCGGGTTTGAGGCGGTCGAATATCCGTCTGCCGCGTTGCGAGCGCAGGGCGGGATAGGTTGTCCAGCGGGCGAGGATACTCTGGTCGAAGTCAACCTCTTGCGCCTGACCCGGCGGGGTCGCATGGCCGGGCGCAAAGAATCCTTCGGTCAGGTCATGCACCTCGGTCAGACGATGTGTCAGTTCGCGTGTCAGCTCGGCACTGCCAAGGCCCATCAGGCAGGCGATACGTTCGATTCCGTCCTCGGATTGCGGCACTTTGTGGGTCTGCGCGTCATGCACCATCTGGATGCGATGCTCGACCTCGCGATGGGCACGGTAGTGATCGGTGAGCTTGGTTGTGACGTCTTCGGGTACCCAACCCTTGGCGGCCAGCGCCGATAGACCCGCAACGGTGCCGCGCACCCGCAAATCAGGATCACGCCCCCCCGCGATCAACTGCCGGGTCTGCGTGAAGAACTCGATCTCGCGAATGCCGCCCCGCCCCAGTTTCATGTCATGACCGGGGATGGTGATCGGCCCGCCCGTCCCCTTGGTCTCGCGGATGCGCAGGCGCATGTCATGCGCGTCCTGAATCGCGGCAAAATCCAGATGACGTCGCCAGATAAACGGGCGCAATGCCTCGAGAAACCGATGGCCGGCCGCGATATCGCCGGCACAGGGGCGTGCCTTGATATAGGCGGCGCGCTCCCAGGTGCGGCCCAGGCTTTCATAGTATCGCTCGGCGGCTTCCATCGCGATGCAGACCGGTGTGACCGCCGGGTCGGGGCGCAGACGCAGATCGGTCCGAAAGACATATCCGTCGGCGGTTTTGTCGCTGAGCGTACTGCAAAAATTCCGCGTGGCGCGCACCATACCGTGCCGCGCCTCGTAGAAGTCATCGGGGTCGAAACGTGTCTCGTCAAACAGAACGATCAGATCGATATCCGAGCTGTAATTCAACTCATGCGCACCCATCTTGCCCATGGCGAGCACCACCATTCCGGCAGCCGTTTCGACATCCTCCTCGGTCATGCCAGGCAGTTTACCGCGGCGCACCAAGGCCGCGATCTCTGCCTTGGCCGCCAGATCGACGGCCAGCCCGCCAAAATCCGTCAGCGCAGCGGTCACTTTCTCAAGGGGCCAGGCGCCGGCCAGATCGGCCAGCGCTGTCAGCAGTGCCACGCGCCGCTTGGCTTGTCGCAAGCCCGGTTTCAACTGATCCGGCGGCAGTTCCCGCGCGGCGGCCATAACCTTGGTCAGCGCCACATCGGGGTGGTGCAAGGCGGCCGGCAGCCACGCGGCCTCTTGCTCGATAAGTCCTTTGAGATACGGACTGGACCCTGCCGCTCCGGCAATCAGTTCGGCGTGCTCTGACGACAGATCCGGCACCATCTCGCGCGCCTCGGCCCCAAGAGCGGGGTCGAACGCGCGTGGCAGGCGGGCAATGGTCAGGGCATCGATCATGGGGGCAACCTGCGCATTGGTGCGCCGTGGCGTCAATGGGTCATTCCAGTCAACCCGCCTCGAGCGGTGTGTCCTGACTGAAACTGTTGACCCAGACCTCATGCCGTCGTTCCCAGAGCGACGAAATCAGCATCGCCTCCCAATCCGCGGCACCGGGCCTTTGATAGTCAGCGCGGTAAGACAGCAGGATAATGTCGGGCGTCAGGACCCTCAACCTGGCGTCGCTCAGTTCGAACCGTGCCATTGTTGGCGCGTCTGCGAACTGGCCCACATGGTCATCCCGGTTGGCGAAGCCCGACGGGTAGACGCCCAGAAAATCCGGGCTCAGCAAGGCGCGGTCTGCTTGCGCGTTTCCGTCAACAAGTGCCGCCCAAACCTGCTTTTCCAAATCGAGCATTTCTTCGAGCGTTGGAGCGGCGTGTTTTTCAGTCATATTCATGCGTGAAATCTGCGTTTGATCCGGTTCAAGGTCAACCATCTCAGAAAATGTAAATCTTTTTCACATCCCCCTCTTGCAACATACGGGCGGACCCCCATCTAGACAATGTGAAAGGAATTTACATCAACCTGGAGAGCCCACATGACCGCACTGTCCAACCCCGCAGTTCCCCAGAACCCTGGATGGTTCTACCGCGCCGAAGCCTGGCTGGACGACAAGGGCAAAGGCGCGTGGATCGCCGCCATGGTCCTTGGTTTCATCTTCTTATGGCCCATCGGTCTCGCCTTTCTGGCCTACATGATCTGGAGTAAACGCATGTTCAGCAAGTCCTGCAGCCGCCGCAAATCGTGGCAGAGCCACATGAGCGCAATGAAGCCGTCGGGCAACAGCGCGTTTGATGCTTACAAGGCCGACACTCTGGCACGTCTTGAGCGTGAACAGCAGGACTTCGAAGCCTTCCTGCACCGCCTGCGCGAGGCCAAGGACAAGGCAGAGTTCGACCAGTTCATGGATGACCGCGCCCGCGAGAACACAGACGAAGATGACAAAGGCGAATCCGCCTGATGCCACTTGCCCTGTCCCGGCTTTTCGGGACAGGGTAACGCGACCTTTTTAGCCGGACACTCAGACATGACTCATTTGCCCGATCCCGATCGCCAACCCGAATTCTATCAGTCGGTGGCGACCAAGCGCTTTGTCGCATGGCTGTTCGATATTGCCTTTATCTCGCTGCTCTGCACGGTGGCGATCCTGTTTACGCTTGGATTTGGGTTTCTCATCCTGGCCCTGATTTACGCGATCATCAGCTTTGTCTACCGGGTGGTGACCATCTCGAGCGGCTCGGCCACGCTGGGCATGCGGTTCATGGGAATTGAACTGCGCGACTCCTTTGGTGAGAAACTGGATACCGGCAAAGCCGTCGCCCATACCGCAGGGTATTTCATCAGCATGGCGTTTCCGGTGATTCAGATCGTCTCGGTGATCATGATGCTGACCAGCGCCCGGTGCCAGGGTCTGACCGACGCCTTCCTTGGCACGGTCATGATCAACCGGCGCGCGTGATTTGATCCCCGGGTTAATCACTTGGCGGCTCTGAAAACCGTTGCTATCATCCGGTCCTAGGCTACATGGGACCTTCATGCGACACACGCTGCCAATTGCGCCACAGTTTTATGTGACGGCACCCCAGCCCTGCCCTTACCTAGAGGGCAGGATGGAGCGCAAATTGTTCACCGCCCTGCAGGGCGAAGGCGCGGATCAGCTCAACAACTCCTTGTCCCAACAGGGATTTCGCCGGTCTCAGAACGTTCTGTACCGCCCGTCCTGTACCGATTGTGCGGCCTGCCTGTCGGCCCGGATCGATGTCTCGGCCTTCCGCCCGAGCAAAAGCCAGAAACGCGCGGCCAGACGCAATGGCTATCTGCAACGCCGGGCCACCTCGCCCTGGGCGACCGACGAGCAATACGATCTGTTCCGTGACTATCTCGACTCGCGCCACGCCGATGGCGGCATGGCCGATATGGATGTGTTTGAATTTGCCGCGATGATCGAAGAAACCCCGATCCGCAGCCGGGTCGTCGAATATGCGGACCCCAAAAGCGGCGAACTGATCGCCGTCAGCCTGACAGATGTTCTCGATGACGGGCTGAGCATGGTCTATTCGTTCTACGACCCGCAGCAGCCCCAAAACTCGCTGGGGACATACATGATCCTAGATCATATCGAGATCGCGCGCGAGGCTGGCCTGCCGTATGTGTATCTGGGGTACTGGGTGCCCGGCAGCCCCAAAATGGGATACAAGGCCAAGTTTGCGGGGCTTGAGGCCTACGTTCAGGGCGCGTGGCAGAAAGTGGGCGATCCGTCCGCATTCACGGATACCGCGCATCACCCCCTGTCATCCGCTCCGATCGCGGAACAGGTGGCCAGCATCCAACTGCCCGATCGTCACCCCACCAAAGGTTGACCCGCATGCATCAGAGCCTTCATGCCGTCACCCTTGTGGTGCCGGACTACGATGAAGCCATCGCGTTTTACACCGGCACGTTGAGCTTTGACCTCACACAGGACATTGATCTTGGCGGCGGCAAGCGCTGGGTTCTGGTTACGCCGCCGGGATCGAGCGGCGGGGCGCTTTTGCTGGCCAAGGCGGACGGGTCCGATCAAGTGGCAGCTATCGGCAACCAAACCGGTGGGCGCGTCGGCTTTTTCCTGCAAACCGACAATTTCGACCGCGACTACGCCAACATGCGGGCAATGGGCGTTGAGTTTGAAGAAGAGCCGCGGCACGAACCCTATGGCTCTGTCGCCGTTTGGCGCGATCCGTTTGGAAACAGGTGGGACCTGATCCAATTCGCAAAACCCTCCAAGGGTTTGTAATTCAAAGGTTTTCAATATCAAGCTTAAATGCGACGACAGCAGATTGCCCTCATCTGCCCATTTTTTTGGCAAGATCCAAATCGAGTGATTATTTTCTTAGCAGTTGAAAACTGACTTTGCGTCACCAATTACCCCTGAACCCGTGCACAAGAGCGCGTGTTTGGATTGAGACGGCCAGTATCGCTGGGCATCACTGACTTAACGATTTCGGCATCAGGGTCCCGTCCTGATGGTTTGAGTTATTTTGGGGGAATACGAATGAAACATGCAATGCACAGATTGCTGTCCGCACATCTGACGACCCAGATTCTGACAGCGCTGGCCTTGGGATCGGTTCTCGGCCTTGTATTGAACTATCTGGACATTCCGCTGTTGCAGGACAATCTGGTGGACGGGCTGTTCGCCATGATCGGACAGATGTTCCTGAACGCCCTTCAGATGCTGGTGGTTCCATTGGTTGTCTTCTCGCTGCTCTGCGGGGTGGTCGGCATCGGCGACATCAAAGTGCTGGGGCGCGTCGGCGGCCTGACCTTTGTCACCTATCTGGCGACGACCGCTCTGGCCGTGACCACGGCGCTGGTTTTTGCAAACATCATGGGTCCCGGTTCGGCCTTCGAGAGCATGCAACTGGCAGATCAGACTGTAACCGTCGGGTCCGCTGATACTGCGTGGCAGATTCTGGCCAATATCGTTCCCAAGAACCCGGTACAGGCCCTGGCAAACGGTGAGATGCTGCAGATCATCTTTTACGTCATCGTTGTCGGCATCGCGGTTCTGATGATCGGAAGCCGCGCAAAGGCCTTTGTCCAAGGCTGTGAGTTCATGAATGAACTGGCGATGAAAATCGTTGAGATTGTGATGGCTTTTGCACCGATTGGTGTGTTCTGCCTGATCGCCAGGACATTTGCGATGGAAGGCTTTGACCTGTTTGCCCCGGTGCTTGGGTACCTTGCAACGATCAGCCTGACACTGGTCTTCCATCTCTGCGTCACGCTCATGGTGTTGCTCTATGTTTTCACCGGGCTGAACCCGATGGCGTTTCTCCGCAAAATGCGGTCGGCTCAGGTGTTTGCGTTCTCGACCTCCAGTTCGAATGCGACCATCCCGGCGAGCATGCAATGCGTGACCCAGCGGGTGGGCGTGGACCGCTCGGTCGCCTCCTTCGGCGTTCCTTTGGGCGCCACCATCAATATGGATGGCACGGCAATCATGCATGGCGTCGCCACGGTGTTTCTGGCCAACGCATATGGCATCGACCTTGGCCTGGGCGGGTATCTGACCGTCATCTCCATCTCGGTTCTGGCCTCCATCGGCACTGCAGGCGTTCCGGGTGTCGGCATGGTCATGCTGGCGATGGTGCTGAACCAGTTGGGCATGCCGCTGGACGGTATCGCGATCATTCTGGCCGTTGACCGGATCATCGACATGATGCGGACCGTGGTCAACGTGACCGGAGACGCGGTTGTCACGACGATTGTGGCCGACAAGGTAGGCAAGCTGGATCGCGCCGTTTTCAATGATCCTGACGCCGGCACATGCGATCTGACGCATTTGGAGATCGATCACGAGGCCGAGCGTGAGTTTGCCGAACTGACCCACGCAAAACCCGCGCCATAACCGAAAAAACCGGAGGCCAATCATGGCCTCCGGTGTGTCATCCCAAGCATTCCGGATCAGTTCGGGATCAGATCCGGTACGATGGTCACAATCGTCGGGAAGAACCAGAGAATTGCGATCCCGACCACCTGTATGACCACGAAGGGTATGATCCCTCGGTAGATGTGGCCTGTTGTCACCTCTTTGGGTGCAACGCCCCTGAGATAGAACAAGGCAAATCCAAACGGTGGCGTCAGGAACGAGGTCTGCAGGTTCACCGCCACCATGATCGTCACCCATTTCGGATCGAATGACCCGCCATAGATCACCGGACCAACGATGGGGATCACGATGTAGATGATCTCGAGGAAATCCAGCACAAAGCCCAGAATGAACAACACCAGCATCACGATCAGGAAGACTGTGAACTCGTTGTCGAAGCTCTTGAGGAATTGCTGGATATAGTGCTCGCCCCCGAACGAGATCACTACCAGGTTCAGCAACTGCGACCCGATCAGGATGGTAAACACCATCGAGGTCACTTTGGCCGTCTCGCGAACGACGGGCGTCAGCACTCCGCTCGCGAACAGAATCCAGCAGCCATAGATCAGGCCAAACAAGGCATAGAGGTAGGTCGCGTAGGCAAAAATGAACGCAATCCATGTCTCGGCGGTGACACCTGTCTGATTGACGCGCAGGTCGAAATTCACGCCCAACAACAAACAGATGATGACTGCAAAGGTCGACCAGATGATCACCTTGCCCGACCGGCCCTGATCCTGCAGTTTGCGATAGGCAGCCAACATGATGGCCCCGCCTGCGCCCAGCGCGGCGGCGGGCGTCGGGTTGGTGATACCACCCAGAATCGATCCCAAAACCGCGATGATCAGAACCAGAGGCGGAAAGACCACGCGGATCAGATCGTTTGTCGCACAGCGCGCGGCGGCCTCTTTGCAGCCATAAAGCGCCAGCGCAAATGGAACCGCCAGATACACAAGGGTCCACCCGGACGAAGTTGTGGGCGCGACGAACAGGACATCGACCAGAAGGACCAGCAACAGGCCAATCGCCCCAAGGATCAAGGGCTGCGGTGATCGTGACGGCGCAATACCGCGACCCAGGACAAGTGTCAGGCCCAGCAAGACGACGATGACGGCGACACCGTTCCCGATAGGCGCTGCCCCAGCGATCTTGGCCTCACGCTCTGCCGCGATCTCCTCCTCTGACAAGCGCTGTGCCTGTGCAACACCTCCGGCAGCGTCAATCTCTTCCTGCTCGGCAACGGCCTGGTCCCAGGCGGCTTGTCCGTGCAGGTCAATCATCGAGGCCTGGCATTCTTCGGACACGTTGGTGCGCAGGGATGCGCCCTGACCCACATCCGAAAATCCGGATACCGAAACGTTCTGACTGCCGATTACCCCGGCGCTGCCCAGAAGGACTGCGCCAACGATCAGTGCAACAGGCGCGCCGAGCAGCCAGGTCAGACCCTCGGAGCGCGTGATCGTCTCGCCGGAGCCACCAGCCAGTTCCACAGCCGGCGCCTTTTCGGGATTGAGCAGCGCATATCCGAACGCATAGAGCGCATAGAGCAGCGCCAGCATGATCCCGGGCAACAAGGCCGCCTGAAACAAGGTTCCGACGGAGACAACCGCGGGCTCCCCAAGATACGTCAGGGCATCGGTGCAGCCAGCCGTTACCGCGCGGGTCTCCTGCGCCGTCGAATAGAGATCGCCAGCCAGCGTCCCCAGCAGAACGATCACGATTGACGGCGGGATGATCTGGCCCAGGGTACCTGACGCAGCAATCACGCCCGTTGCCAGTTCCGGTGAATAGTTGTTCCGCAACATGGTCGGCAAAGCCAGCAGGCCCATCGTCACCACAGTCGCGCCGACGATACCGGTCGAGGCGGCCAGAAAGGCGCCCACAACCACGATGGAAACGGCCAGACCGCCGGGCAGCGGGCCAAAGACGCGCGCCATTGTGGTCAGCAGATCGTTTGCGATCTTGGACCGCTCCAGCGTGATGCCCATCAGAACGAACATCAACACCGCCAACAGGGTTTCGATGGATTGCCCGGCCAGAACCCGCTCGTTCATCCGGTTCACGATAAAGGAAACGTTCCGGTCCAGCGCGGTTTCCCAACCCGAAGGGAACACAGGCTCGCCGATCCTTGGTAAATCCGGGTATCGGAAGACAGAGATCGTGTCGGGTTTGACCCCCGTCGCGACCAGATCGCGATACACTTGCGAGCTGGTATCGATTGCCTGATGGATCAGCAGCCCGGCGCTGTCCAGCGCGGCGATGATCCCAAAGGAAATGACCCCGGCCCCACCGATGGCAAAGGCCACCGGAAAGCCGGACAGGATGCCTCCGAAAAGGCAAAAGAATACGATAATGAGGCCTATCTCGACGCCATCAAGTCCGAATAGCATAGTCTGAGTCTCCGTCCTTAATGTGCGCCTTCGTAGGCTTCTTCACCCTCGCCAAGGCTATCCTTGTCGAGGTATTTTCCAGTGCTTTCGGGGCCCTCCACGTATTCCAGATACGAGCGATACAGGAACGCAATCGCGTGCAGGAACACCATGCCGGCAAAGGCGACCAGCAGGATTTTGAACAGGAAATAGGCGTTGAATCCGTTGGGGCTGAACCCGATGGTTTCCACGTTCCAGCGCAGCGCACGCGACTTGGCGATCAGCCGGTCCAGGGTATCGCTGGCCGAAGGTTTCGGCACGATCAGGTGCCGCCACATGAAATACCAGCCATACATCCAGGTCAGCACCGCCATGGGCATCATGAACAGGACCGCGCCCAGCATATCCACGACGCGCTTGGCCCGATGGCTGATGCCGGCATAGATCAGGTCAACGCGAACGTGACCGCCCTGCACAAACGTGTAGGTGCAGCACAGGCAGACAACCATGGCGTTATAGAGCTTCAGTTCTTCCGCATACCAGCTGATGTCCATCTGGAACGGAATACCCATACCAAAGGCCATATCCGGACGGGCAAACACCCGTTGCATGAACACGATCACGATCTGCTGGATCACCATCAAAAGACCTGCCCAGGCAAAGAACCGCCCGGTCGTGTTGGCGAACCCTTCCAATCCCCGCACCATGCCCCACATGAAGTTCCGGTAATAGAGACCGATGGCGGTCAGAACCAGAAACAGGGCAAAGATCACAAAGAAGAATTCGACCGATCCGCCATAATAGACAAAGCGCATGATTGCTTCGTTGTCCGACCAGTTCAGCCAGAGCTGCGGATGCGTGATGGCGTATCCGAAATTGTAGAAGGCTTCGGCAATGTTCTGAACGAACCAGACCAGTCCGTTCCACAGGGCGCCGAAGAACGAGATACCGTTTTCGTCCTGCATGTTGTCCCCAGGTCGCATCAGTTGCACTGCTGATTATAGCGGCTTAAAGCGACCGCGCATATGCAACAGGAAAGGTTTCCCCGCGGCGGCGGGGAAACCGTTTGATAGGTGACGTGGCTGTTAGCCGCGAACGCGGTCGCGCTGTGCGGTGTAAACACCCGAAGACAGGTTCTGCCAAGCCGACGACGCAGCCAT
Source organism: Ruegeria sp. AJ12 (assembly GCF_056536245.1). Lineage (NCBI taxonomy): Bacteria > Pseudomonadati > Pseudomonadota > Alphaproteobacteria > Rhodobacterales > Roseobacteraceae > Ruegeria > Ruegeria sp. AJ12. Next base: position 1,737,212 of record NZ_JBQFJJ010000001.1, on the reverse strand, counting down.
CGAGGACATCGCGCTGTCGTGAATCTGCTTGAACAGATCGTCGCCCATGTTTTCGTCCAGCACTTCCTGGCTGGCCTGCCCAAAGGCGTCCCAGACGCTGTCCGGGAACTCCATGACCTTCACGCCGCCAGACTGCAGACGTTGCAGCGCGGCACCGTTATTGGCAAGGAATTGCGCCAGATTCCACTGGTGCGCTTCGGCAGCCGCGATCTCGATGATCTTCTGCTGTGCCGGTGTCAGGCTGTCAAAGACCTCGCGGTTGGTGGCCAGGGACAGACCTGCGCCCGGCTCGTGGAAGCCGGCGGTGTAGTAGGTCTTGGTGATTTCCTGGAAGCCCGCTTTTTCGTCAGCCCACGGACCGATCCACTCGGTCCCGTCAATCGCACCCGACGACAGGGCCTGGTACACTTCCGACCCCGGGATGTTCTGAACGGATGCGCCCAGCTTGCCCAGCGCCTGACCACCAAGGCCCGGCATACGGAACTTCAGGCCCTGGAAATCTTCGGGGCTGTTGATCTCTTTCGCGTACCAGCCACCCGCCTGTGCGCCTGTGTTGCCAGCCAGGAAGGACTTCAGACCAAAGATCGAACCCAGTTCGTCATGCAGTTCCATGCCGCCGTCGTGGTAGTACCAGTTCACCAGTTCCTGCGCGGTCATACCGAACGGAACGGCGGTGAAAAAGGCGTAGCCGGGATGCTGACCCACAAAGTAGTAGTCTGCTGCGTGGTACATATCGGCCTGACCCGAGGATACCGCATCAAACACTTCGAACGCACCAACCAGTTCGCCGGCCGCCTTGATCTCGACGGTCAGGCTGCCATCCGACATCGCGTTGATGCTGTCGGCGCTGCGCTGCGCGGCGTCGAACACGCCTGCAAGGCCGCGGCCCCACGAAGTCACCATGGTCAGCGTACGCTGTCCTTGTGCATAGGCCGGTGCCGCCAAAGCGGTTGCCGCAGCAGCCGAACCGCCCAGCGCGGATTTTTTCAGAAATGAACGACGATCCATATGAGTGTTCCTCCCCTTGGTAATTCTTGCCCGGACACTGTCCGGACCTGTCGCTTTCAGTGCGCGCCAGCCTACTGATGAGGATATGAAAGGAAATACCTATTACTGCGTAGAGCCGCCGGTTTCTCAGGGGCTTCCTTGGAAAATATCGGCGTTTCTTAAAGATTGAGACCTGTTTTTCCGGCATTCAGACATCCCTAACCCCAATCTTTTTGCATTTACGGCCCAGCTTGCGTATCGATTCGACTATGGGAGGTTTCCGAAATCTGGTCTCTTTGACCCTTGCGCAAAAGCTTTCGCTTGTGGCGGCGGTCCCACTGGTTCTGGCGGTGGCGGCCATTGCGCTGCTTGTCGCATATGAATCGCGCGCCACGGCAGAGCGCGAAATCCAGGCGCTGGAGCGCAGCCTGATTGAGGCCAAAAAGGATGAGCTGCGCAATTACGTGACGCAGGCCCGCAACGGGTTCGCCTATATTTACGGGCGTGCCGAGCCGGATGATGAGATTGCCAAGACCCTTGTCACTCAGATCCTGTCGGCGATGATATACGGTCAGGATGGGTTCTTTTTCGTATATGACTACGACGGCAACAATCTGGTCAGCCCGCGTCAGACCGAGTTCATCAATCGAAACTGGGTGGGCCTGACAGACAGTGACGGGACCCCGATTGTCGAAGAGTTCATTCGTCTGGCCCGACAGGGGGCAGGCTGGCACAGCTTTATGTGGCAAAAACCGTCGACCGGGGAAGAAGCGCAGATGATTGCTTATGTGGTCGGTCTGCAGGACTGGCGCTGGGTCGTCGGCACCGGCGTTTTCATTGACGACATCGTCGCCACCGTGGCCAACGCGCGGGCCGAGGTCGAAGCGCGGGTGCAGAGGACCTTCATGTATATCGGTGGTATTGTTCTGGCCGCCGTTCTGATCGTCTTTGCCTCGGGCATGCTGCTGAACATCCGCGAACGGCGGCTGGCCGATGCCAAGCTCAAGGAACTGACCCAGCGTGTGTTTGACGCGCAGGAAGAAGAACGGGGCCGCGTTGCGCGGGAACTGCATGACGGCATCAGCCAGATTCTGGTGGGGGTGCGCTATGCGCTCGACAACGCCCGCCGCCGCCTGATGCGGGGCGACGACGATGGCGCACGGGAGCCCCTCGACAAGGGCATCGACCATCTGGGCACCGCGATCACCGAGGTGCGCCGGATCAGCCGCGACCTGCGACCCGGCGTGTTGGACGATCTGGGCCTTGGACCGGCCCTCAAGGCGCTGACGGACGATTTTCGCGACCGGACCGGGATCGAGACAGAGTTTTCGACCGTGGTGTTCCGCAACCGGTTGGATCAGGACAGCAAGATCGCGCTGTACCGCATTGCGCAGGAAGCGCTGACCAATATCGAACGCCACGCTGACGCAACCCGGGTCACGATCGATCTGCGGGGCCACAAGAAAGGGGCGACCATGCGCATCACCGACAATGGCCAGGGATTGCGCAGCGACCCCGGCAAACCCAGTACGGGGATTGGCCTGCGCAACATGCAGGAGCGTATCGAGCAGCTTGACGGGGCACTGCGCATTCTGTCATCACGTGGCCCGCGTGGCGGCACGGTGATCGAAGCCAGCCTGCCGCTGAGCCATCTGCTTCCGCCGCAGGAAGACGCAACTCCAAACCGAAAGGCCGGCACATGAGCGCCGAAACGATCCGAGTCCTCATCGTGGACGACCACCCCATGGTGGCCGAAGGCATTCAGTCCATCCTCGAAAGCTATGACGAGATTGAGGTGGTCGGAACACTCAGCAACGGTCGCGACGCCGTTGAACAAAGCACCCTGCTGATGCCGGATGTCATTCTCATGGACCTGAACATGCCCGGAATCGGCGGGCTCAGCGCAACCGAAATCATCCTCGAACGTCTGCCCGAAACCCGCATCCTGATCCTGTCGATGCATGACAGCCCGGAGTATATCTCGACCGCGCTCAGCCACGGCGCCAAGGGCTATGTTCTCAAAGACGTGCCCACCGAGGAGATCAAGCAGGCCATAGACGCGGTCATGCGGGGCGAACAGTATCTGTGCACCGGGGCCAGCGGGTCCCTGAAACCCAAGGGCGACAGCACGCGCGAAGCGCTGACCGGGCGCGAACAGACAATCCTTCTGGAACTGGCGCAGGGAAAATCGAACAAGGAAGTCGCACAGGTGTTGGACATCTCGGTGCGCACGGTGGAAACGCACCGCAAGAATATCAAACGCAAGCTGGGCATTTCCTCCACCGCCGGCCTGACCCGCTATGCGCTGGAGCACGGGGTGCTGCAGGGCACCGGCGTCGGGTTCTGAGAACCGCAGCGCGCAGCGCTGCCCGACCCAACCGGAGAAGATGCGCCGACGGCGCGTTAACGACGGGCGGGAGGCTCTGCCACTAAGCCCTTGGCCTGATATCCTGGCCGAAAAACACCAGCGTCCCGTCTTCGTCCAGAACGTGGAACTCGCGCTGCAGATAGGGTTGATCAAACGGCGGCCGTACCCGACCGTCTGGCAGATCGGCCAATCCGCCTTTCAGATCGTCATACAGCGCGTCAATGTCGTCGACATCGATGTAAAAGGACTGGTTGTCACCCAACGGGCGGCCGTCGCTGCGCGGAGGGCATTCCAAAAGACGAATGGCAACATGGCCATGCGACAGGTACGCATAGTTTTCTTGTTCAAACCCGCAGGCAAACCCCAGGCGATCACAATAGAAATCCATTTGTCTTCCGAGCGAGGAACACAGAACAAAAGGCGTGAGTTGCAAAATCCTGGGCATCGAATTTCCCGGCGCTGATCCATCGTGCCGATACAGGTTAACACAGATCAGTCCAACAGCCGGTCCTGCCTGTGCCCGGCGCGTTCGTAATGGTGCGGCAACACCCGACCATAGAGCTGTCGGGTCCGTTCGACGCCGCCGCACATCCCTTCCGCCTCGACAAAAGAAAAGATCCCCACATAGCGGCTTTGCCTACCGCGGAGAGGTGCCACGCGATGCAGGGAATACCGACCCTTAAAGATCTGCAGATCACCCGGCTGCAAATCCAGCTTGCGGACCCGTGTCATATCGCCGTCCAGAACCGAGGCAACCGCATCGAAGTTTTCGTCTTCTGGACTGCGAAGGTTCGCTGCGTATTCAAATGCGCCTCCGGCCTCACCGTTCTGAATGGCCAGTGTCACCGTGTAGTTGTTGGTATCGAAATGCCACGGGAAACCCTGCCCCTCTTCCACGACATTGATGATCACGTCAGCCAGGGGATCGTCATATCGGAAAAACCGGTCCTCAGGCTCGTCCAGGGCCATGCGGATGAAAGGCATGAACCCGTCAAACTCGTAAATGCGGCGCAAAGGCCCCGCCGCCGGAAAATTATCGGCAGGCACAAACGCGTTGGATCGCTCGTAAAACCGCCGGATCGGGTGCGCCACGCCATAGCTTGGGTCATCCTGCGTAAAATAGGCATTTGTGCGTGTGAACGACCGATGCGCGTGGGAGGCAACCGAGTTGGCCTCTTGCAGCAGCACCTCAATTCCCGCCGGGTGCACGAACCCCGGCAGAACGGCACAGCCATCCAGATCCAGTTCCCGCCGCAAGTCACCGATCAGCTGGTCATAGGCCGCCGAATCCGGGCGATCGATCGGATACCGCCCCAGATCCACCAGATCGTGCAACACTCTTTGCCTCCTTGCGTGGTTCCGTCTCGGTCAGCGTTGCGCAGAAACAGGGGGCAATCATGCCTGTTTCGGACATCGCTCTGACGCTTTTCGACATATTCGCATCGGTAATTTTCGGCAGGTCGCCCCATACAATTCGCAGAAATTCCGGGAATGCGACAATCTGCGCAACAAAGTGTCGCAAAAACATGCCCCTGAGATAGAAAATTGGTGCAATTGCCTGTTGACGCCCCCTGCGACCGCCCATAAGGTCGCCATCAAGCTGAAAGGAGCCTCTGGCGATGAGAACGCTAGTCGTAATCGTAGGAACCAAGCGCATGGGCCGGTAACGGTAAACCATAATCGAACCCATGCGCCTCCGAAACTTCGGGGGCTTTTTTTATGCGAAACGCAAGACACATGTCGCGAACGGAGCAAAGCAGATGACACGTGAGATGACCGGCGCAAAGATGGTGGTTCAGGCCCTCAAGGATCAGGGCGTGGACACGGTATTCGGGTATCCCGGCGGCGCCGTCCTACCGATCTATGACGAGATCTTTCTGCAAAACGATATTCGCCACATTCTGGTGCGCCACGAACAGGGGGCTGTGCACGCCGCCGAAGGCTATGCCCGCGCGACCGGCAAGCCGGGGGTTGCCCTTGTCACCTCGGGCCCCGGCGCGACAAATGCCGTGACCGGGCTTACAGATGCCCTGATGGACTCGATCCCGATTGTGGTTCTGACCGGGCAGGTTCCGACCTTCATGATCGGCTCGGACGCGTTTCAAGAGGCCGATACCGTCGGCATCACCCGCCCCTGCACCAAGCACAACTGGCTGGTCAAGGACACGAATTCGCTGCCTTCAACTATGCACGAAGCGTTCCATGTCGCCACCTCGGGCCGTCCGGGTCCGGTGCTGGTCGACATTCCCAAGGATGTTCAGTTTGCAACAGGCGAATACAGCGCGCCCAAACCATCGACCTCGCATTATCAACCGGTGCTGAAAGGCGATCTGGAGGAAATCACGGAACTCGTCGCAGCGATGGAGACCGCCAAGAAGCCCATTTTCTACACCGGCGGTGGCGTCATCAACTCTGGCCCGGCGGCCAGTCAATTGTTGCGCGAGTTGGTGGATGCAACCGGTTTTCCGGTAACCTCGACCTTGATGGGTCTGGGGGCTTATCCGGCGTCGGGCAAGAACTGGCTGGGAATGCTGGGCATGCATGGTCTCTATGAGGCCAACATGGCGATGCATGACTGCGATCTGATGATCAATATCGGCGCGCGGTTCGACGACCGGATCACCGGTCGGATCGATGCGTTCTCGCCGAATTCCAAGAAGGCGCATGTTGATATCGACCCCTCGTCGATCAACAAGGTGATCCGCGTGGATATCCCGATCGTGGGCGATGTTGCGCACGTTCTGGAAGACATCCTGAAGGTCTGGAAAGCGCGCGGTCGGAAGACCGACGCCGCCAATGTCCAGCAATGGCAAAACCAGATTGCCGAGTGGCGCAAGATCAACTGCCTCGCGTACACCGCGAGCGAGAAATCGATCAAACCGCAGCATGCGCTGGTCCGTCTGGAAGAGCTGACCAAAAAACACGACCGTTACATCACGACCGAGGTTGGTCAGCACCAGATGTGGGCGGCGCAATACCTGGGCTTTGAAGATCCCAACCGCTGGATGACCTCGGGTGGCCTGGGCACGATGGGCTACGGCTTTCCGGCCTCGATCGGCGTGCAGATGGCGCATCCCGACGCGCTGGTGATCAACGTCGCAGGCGAAGCCTCGTGGCTGATGAACATGCAGGAGATGGGCACCGCCGTGCAGTACCGCCTGCCCGTCAAACAGTTCATCCTGAACAATGAGCGGTTGGGCATGGTGCGCCAGTGGCAGGAATTGCTGCATGGCGAGCGGTATTCGCATTCATGGTCCGAGGCCCTGCCCGATTTCGTCAAGCTGGCCGAAGCCTTTGGCGCCAAGGGCATCCTGTGTTCGGATCCGGCTGATCTGGATGACGCGATCATGGAGATGATCAATCATGACGGACCGGTGATCTTTGATTGCCTGGTCGAGAAGCACGAGAACTGCTTCCCGATGATCCCGTCGGGCAAGGCCCATAACGAGATGCTGCTGGGCGAGTCTGAGACGCAGGGCGTGATCGATTCCAAAGGGTCGGTGCTTGTATGAGAATGAAGGGTTCGACTGCAGCGGCATTGCTGGCCAGTGCCATGCTTGTTGCGGGGTGCGAAAGGCCGTTCCTGTTCTACCTCCCCCAGGACTCCCATTTGCCAGCTTACCAAGAAGTGAACACAGTCGAAAAGGCACGAACAGTGTACAGCGACACGACGTTGATCTCGAAAGTGTATCAATACGTTGGAAGTGACGGAAAGATATACCGCGAGATTCCACCGCCGAATGAACGGGGGCGGGCCGAGGCCATTGCCAGTGCTGTGGAATATTTCCACAGCGACGGCCGAGTGCTTCGGGCCACCTCGGCCTCAACAGAAATCGTGGAAGGGACATGGGACGTCAAAAAGTCCGGCCCGACATACCCGCAGTTGTGCACAACATACCCGACCCGTCCAATATCATCGAGGTGCCGCAAACCTGACGCCCTCCTTCTCGTGCTGAGCGAAAGCCAGCTCTTCCGCGGCGACATCTCAGGGGTTGGCCAGGGTCGCTATCCGTCCCGCCTCCGCGGCGTGGAAGTAACCGCTTTCTGGCCCGAAATTGCCGATGAAATTGCCCCCGGCAACTCTGACTATTTCACTGAAAATGAGATACGGTAGAACCATGTCTGCACTACACATCAAAAAAGGCTCCACCCGCCATTCCGCGTATAACCTACGACCCACGTTTTCGGACGTGCAGGAACGGCACACGATTGCGGTTCTGGTCGAAAACGAACCCGGCGTTCTGGCCCGCGTGATCGGCCTGTTCTCGGGTCGTGGGTATAACATCGAAAGCCTGACTGTGGCCGAGGTGGATCACACCGGCCATCTCAGCCGGATCACCATTGTCACAACCGGGACACCGCAGGTGATCGAGCAAATCAAGGCGCAGCTGGGCCGCATCGTCACCGTACATGATGTACATGATCTGACGGTCGAAGGCCCCTCGGTCGAACGCGAATTGGCGATTATCAAGGTTGTCGGCGAAGGCGACAAACGGGTAGAGGCGCTGCGGCTGGCCGACATCTTCCGGGCCAATGTGGTTGACAGCACGCTGAACTCTTTCATTTTCGAGATCACCGGCGCACCTGACAAGATCGACGCGTTCGCCGATCTGATGCGGCCCCTGGGACTGATCGAAGTTGCCCGGACCGGCGTTGCCGCCCTGTTGCGCGGCGACTGATCAACAGATACACCCGCGTCAAACGGACATGCTTCACCACCGCAAGTGGTAAAATGTTACGCGGCCTCGCAATCGAGAAGGACCCAGCGCGCCCGGACATATTGCGTTAAATGTGCAATACTGTTCAATTTTCTCTAAAATGATTGTGCTTTTTCGGGTAAAGCCTATTGCCTTTGCCAATCAGCTGAGTAGCTTCGCCCCGGTGACGTGGACATACGTTACCTAGGGTCATCTCTACGATTGCTGACGCGCGTTCGGTCCACGGGTCGGCGCTGTCGTGTTTTTGCCCAAGACAAGAATAATATAGTTTGGGACAGCCATGACAGACGACATCCGCAGCCCGGCAGCGCTTCGCGCTATGTTTGGTGCGAACCTCAGACGGCTGTCCCAACAATACCCATCCATATCAGAATTGTGCCGGGAACTGGGCATAAATCGAACACAGTTTAACAGATACCTCTCTGGTCAGAGCTTTCCACGACCCGATGTTCTGGACCGGATTTGCCGGTTTTTCGGTGCCGATGCCCGCATATTGCTGCAACCCCTGGATGACATTGTACGCTCATCTCAGCACCCTGCGACATCCACTCTGACAGAGTTCCTGTGTTCGGGATTTGGCACGCTGGCAACACATGTATTTCCCCCCGGGTTTTATGCAGTGACCGAAACCGCAACGCCCTCGCCGCCCGTGCCTCGGCTCGGCCTCCTCCATGCACGACGGTTGCCGCAATGCACGTTGGTGCGCAGTTACGCGACACGGGCTGCGATGCCTGCCGCAAAACCCATGGAGCGGGAAATTCGCGGCATTGCAGCCGGTACGGCAGAGCAGGTCTATATGCTGATGTCGCGCAGGAACGGTCAGAACAGCCAGATCTACCTGATTGCAAAAGAAGTGACATCCGAGTTGAACCATTGGCAAGGCAAGGTGATTGACCTGTCCGACCCTGCAAACTCAGATGGCAACAGCCACCCGGTTGTATTACGGCATCTCGGGCAGGACACTGCTGCCGTGCTGAACGAAGCACGAAGGACAGCTGAAATAGCGGAAAGAGCTTCCTCCAGCCTCCAGCCCTCCGGAACCGTGAGGACCTGAAGAGGCGCAGCAGGCCGTTAACCGGCCTGACTGTCCTCGACCTGCGTTATCTGACGGTACAGGTGCCAACTTGCGTGACCCAGGATCGGCAACACCACCAGAAGGCCCAGAAACCACGGGATCATCGAGATAAACGTCAAGACGGCAATGAACACGCCCCATCCTAGCATCAGTGGCAGGTTGGCGGCGACGTAGGAATAGCTTGTGATCATCGCCGTGACAAAATCCAGTTCACGGTCCAGCAGCATCGGGATCGACAGGACCGTAAGCATGTACAGCAGGATCGCAAAGACCGCGCCAACCGCAGTTCCGACCGCCAGCATGGTCAGACCGTTGGGTGTCAGAAACACCTCCATCGAAGTCGATACATTGGTCATCGTCGTCAGACCCATGAAAAGGGCAAAGATCATGTGCCCCAGGAAAAACCAGAACAAAAACATCACAACGATGATGGCGCAGATCGATGGCAACTGGCGGCGACTTTGCTGCAGCACCACTCCAAAAATCGCCCCGAAATCCAGCGGTTCCCCTTTTTCCAACCGGTTGGAAACCTCGTACAATCCGACCGCCGCAAACGGTCCGATCAGCGGGAAGCCGATGGCGGCAAGCACCAGCCAGTATGTCGTGCCGGTCTGAACGGTGACCCACGCCATGGCCCATCCGGCCAGGACGTAGAAACCTGCAAACATCAGACCAAACTGCGGTGCCTGCCGAAAATCCACCCAGGCCTGCCCGAGGGCGGTACGCAGCATCGCGGCATCAACCGACCTCATCTGAGGGACACCAAAGGGTTTTTCCATAAACTGTTTCTCCTCGCTTTAACGCGTTACGCCAGTGCCGGTCGCTTTTGCGGCCATTCCGTCGCGGCGTGATAGGCCGCGCCAAGCGACAACAGGCGTGCATCTGCACCGCGCGGTCCGAACAATTGAAACCCCATTGGCAAGCCGGTGGCGCCGAACCCGGCAGGCGCTGCCAAACAGGGCAACCCGATCAGGCTGACCGGCAGGGTTACGTGCATCCACCGATGATAGGTATCCATGGCGTGACCCGCGATTTCAGTGGGGTATGGCGTTTCTATTTCGAAGGGCCAGACCTGTGCAGCGGGCAGAACCAGCGCATCATAGCTTTCGAACACCGTTGCAGCAGCGCGGAACCACTCGGACCGTGCCAGACTGGCCCGGTGCACCTCCATTGCACCCATGGCCAGCCCCCGGTCCAGTTCCCATTGTGCAGTGTCTTTCAAAGATGCGCGATGCTCAATTATAGGCTCCAGCCCGGCGGCGACGCTCCAGGACCTCAGGGCGATCCAGCTGTCCCAGATCCTTTCGGCATCGAAGGGTGGCGCGAGCGCTTCCACATGGGCACCGAGATTCTCGAATACATCCAAAGCATCCTGGCAGAGGCTTAGGACCCCGTCCTCCATCGGAAAGGCGCCGCCCCAATCGCCAAGCCAGCCGATCCGGACACCTTCAAGATCAGCTGCCTCAACAGGGGATGCGGCCAAACTTGGTCCAACCAGCGGCAAGCGTGGGTCGGGTCCGGATATCACGTCCAGCAGAACCCCCAGATCGGCGGGGCTGCGCGCCATGGGGCCGAGCGTGGACAGCTGATGCAGGAACCCGTCGCCCACCGGGTCAGGCGGCACCCGCCCCCAAGAGGGGCGGAACCCGTAAACATTGTTCCACGCCGCAGGGTTGCGCAGACTGCCCATCATATCTGAGCCGTCCGCAAGAGCGATCATGCCTGTCGCCAGGGCGACGGCCGCGCCCCCGGACGATCCACCGCAGGTCTTTGAGGCGTCATACGGGTTGCGCGTGGCCCCGTAGACCGGATTGAAGGTATGCGAGCCCAACCCGAATTCCGGTGTGTTGGTCTTGCCGATCAGGACCGCCCCGGCGTCCCGCATGCGCGCTGCGATCAGGTCATCGCTGTCCGGTATATGGTTGCGATAGACCGGTGAGCCTTGCGACGAAACGATGCCGGCCACGTTGACCAGATCCTTGACTGCAATCGGCAGACCGTGCAGCGGCCCGCGGATCGGCCCTGCGTCCATGGATTGTGCCTCGGCCATCAGATCAGCCTCGGTCCGCAGCGCAACTATGGCGTTGACCTGACCATTGATTTGACTGATCCGATCCAACGTGGCGCGCATCACATCCGAGGCGGAACACCGTCGGCTGCACAGGTCCGCCAAAAGGTCGGTTGCTGATCTGCGTGTCAGGTCCATTCAAACGCGTCCTCGGGCTCTTCCCCGGCAGCCTAACGACGGGTTGGTGCCATTTAAACCCATTGTTTAGATGCATGTTTTCAGAAACAGATCGTCAGAACAGGCCGGTTCGATTGGATCGCTATCCGACCTTGATATCAAACCGCAGATTGCTGTCGCTGCCCAGCATGTTTTTCAGACCGAAAACGATCACGACAAAGCTCAGAACCAGCCACAAGCCACCCCACAAGACCGTTGTCCCACCGAAGTTTTCTGCCAGCATGAATGCGTCCGACCGCAGGTGTGACCGGCGGATCGTATCGTCGAAAATGTCATAGGGAACATAAATCATGCTGGTCAGGCCAATGACCCGCAATACCATGTCACAGACCCCGCGCTGCAAGTACCGGGCCATGACCAACATCCCGACACCCACCGCCCCACAAAACGCCATTGCAAACGGCTCGCGGATGTACAGCAAAGTGACCAACAGCATGACGCCGCCAAATGCGCCCAGTACCGCCCTGTCCGCATGGGACCGCAACGCGACGGCCAGTAGCCCCAGCCCCAGCAGCAAGGATCCCAGATATCCCGCACTCAGGATCAGAAACAGGTTTCCACCGCGCGTAACCGCGTAGCCGCCCTGATGGATCGAGACCGAGATCCGTTCGATGGAGCCGCCGGTCACAAGGGCCGCGAGGCCATGCGACAGTTCGTGCAGGAACACCACCAGGATTTTCAGCGGCAGCACGACCGGCATGGACCAGAACAAAAACACCAAACCTGTGATCAGGATCAGTTGCCAGTGGCCTTTCACGAATGTCATGGACGCGGGGTCCGAACGCCGCGCATCACTCCTCGCCCTGAGCCTCGGACCGGCTTTTGCCAGCGACGTTCAGCGCTAGGGTGGCGGCCATGAATTCATCCAGATCGCCGTCCAGAACACCCTTGGTATCCGAGGTTTCGTGGTTGGTTCGCAGATCCTTGACCATCTGGTAGGGCTGCAGAACATACGACCGGATCTGGTTGCCCCATCCTGCGTCGCCCTTGGCCTCATGCGCCGCATTGATCTCGGCGTTGCGGCGGTCCAGTTCCTGTTGGTACAGGCGCGATTTCAGGGCCTTCATCGCAATGTCGCGGTTCTGGTGCTGGGATTTCTCGGAACTCGTCACGACGATACCGGTGGGGATATGCGTGATCCGCACGGCTGAGTCGGTTGTGTTTACGTGCTGTCCCCCCGCACCGGACGAGCGGTAGGTATCCACTCGGATATCCGCCGGATTGACCTCGATCTCGATATTGTCATCCACCACAGGGTAGACCCAGACCGAACTGAACGACGTGTGCCGCTTGGCCGCCGAGTCAAAGGGTGAAATGCGCACCAACCGGTGCACACCACTTTCCGATTTCAACCAGCCATAGGCGTTGTGACCGGAAATCTTGTAGGCGGCGGACTTGATCCCCGCCTCTTCGCCCGCTGTCTCGGATTGCAGTTCGACCGTGTAGCCCTTTTTTTCGGCCCAGCGCACATACATCCGCGCCAGCATCGAGGCCCAGTCGCAGCTTTCGGTGCCACCTGCGCCAGAATTAATCTCGAGAAAGGTGTCGTTGCCGTCGGCCTCACCGTCCAGAAGGGCCTCAAGCTCTTTCTTGGCCGCCTTGGCCTGCAATTTCCGGATGGCGTCTTCGGCGTCCTGGACAACTTCTGCGTCCTCTTCCATCTCGCCCAGCTCGATCAGTTCAACATTGTCGTTGAGATCTGTCTTGATCGACTCGTAGGTCTCGATGGCATCGACCAGCATCTGACGCTCACGCATCAGTTTCTGTGCGTTCTCGGGGCTGTCCCAGAGGTTCGGATCCTCAACGCGCGCGTTGAACTCCTCTAACCGATGCGGCGCGGTCTCATAGTCCATACGCTGCGCCAGCAGTTCCAGCGACTTTTCGATTTCCGCCACGGTATTCTGGGTTTCGGCGCGCATGGTCTTGTCCCAACTTGCTCAATCAGGCCTGCGTGATAGCAAGAGGTGCAGGACACCACAAGACAGGCGAGACGCGATTGCAGGACGCACCGAATGAGTTTCTCAACAGATGGGGCATAACCCCGCTGAGCCTTGTGGCAGATACCGGCGCGGCCCGCATCTGGAAGGTCAGGCAAGCGGATGGCACCATCGCGGCGTTGAAACTGTATCGTCGCGCGGATCGGGGCAACGAAGCGCCGGGTTCCGCGCTTTTGACGAGATGGCAAGACAGAGGTGCCGTCAAGATCCTGAAAGAGGCTGACAATGCGCTTTTGATGGAATGGCTGGACGGCCCATCGCTCGGCGATGTCGCACGGGGCGGTGAACCGGGTTTCGCCCTGAACACGTTAGCGCAGACTGCTAAGCGCCTTCATACCAACCCGATTTCTGACATGCGGGGCCTAAAGTCCTTGGCCGACGTATTTGCCCCGCTTTTTGAGTGCCGATTTGAGGATACCTGCGCCAAATCTCTGAGGCGGAACATGGCGCGTGCAATGGATATTGCCCGCAAGCTCTTGGAAACACAGGGGGCGGTTTTACCCCTGCATGGAGACCTGCATCCCGACAACGTCATCCTGACGGAGGCCGGGCCTCGGGTCATTGATGCCAAGGGGTATGTTGGCGATCCAGCCTTCGAACTGGCCAATGCGTTGCGCCATCCCAAAGGCATGCCCGATCTGGTACGCCAGATGAGCCAGATCGACACCTGTCTCACCCTTTATGCCAATGCCTTGGAAGTACCGCGTGCACGTCTGGCCGAATGGGCTGCGGCGAAATGCGCGATGTCGATTTTCTGGCGGTCGAACGGCCTGATCACCCAGGACAAAGAGGCCGATCTGTTGGCGCTGTTTTTACAGGTCGCCGATCAGTAAAGACCGCCGGTCGTCACGTCGCCCTGCGAGGCTTTCGGTCCCACGGTAACGGTCTGCCCGGTCGATGTTTGCACCTGAACGCCTGCACGCTGAACCTCTTCGAACAGAGGCAGGTCAGAGCCGATGGCAAAGCCGCCGTCATAGACGCGGTCGATGAACCCATCGACGCCATCGCGGAAATACTCGGCCACTACGTAGTCTCCGGTGGCATCCGGCGGCAGTCGCGCGCCGCTGAACCGGTCGATCTTGATGAAGTGACCACCCGGAGGCACCTCAAACGGACCGCCACCGTATTTCTCAACGGCTTTTTCCATGAAGCTCTGGAAGACGGGACCGCACATGGTGCCGCCATATCCGCCCCGCCCCATCGGACGCGGGCGGTCATACCCGATATAGCAGCCCGCGACGATGTTTGAGGTGAAGCCGATGAACCAGGCATCCTTGTTGTCGTTTGTCGTGCCGGTCTTGCCAGCCGTCGGAACCGGCAGGTTGACGCGGCTGGACGCGGTTCCCCGATCCACAACACCTTTCATCATCGAGGTCAGCTGATAGGCGGTGATCGCGTCCATTACCTGATCGCGATCCGTCACAATCTGCGGGGATTCATCCGGTTCCAGCCAGCTTGAGTTGCAATCCAGGCACTGTCTGTCGTCGTGGCGGTAGATGGTCTCGCCAAACCGGTCCTGAATGCGGTCGACCAGCGTGGGCTCAACCCGTTCACCACCATTTGCGAACATCGCGTAGGCAGCCACCATCTTGTAGAGCGTGGTTTCCTCGGCCCCCAGCGAGTTCGCCAGAAAAGCACCCATCCGGTCGTAAACGCCAAAGCGTTCCGCATACCCTGCCACAACAGGCATGGTGATTTCCTGAGCCAGTCGGATCGTCATCAGGTTCCGGGACTGTTCGATCCCGGTACGCAGAGGCGTGGGTCCGTAAAACTTGTTGGTCGAGTTCTTGGGGCGCCACAGACCCTGCGGGGTGTTCACCTCAATCGGCGCGTCCACCACGATCGTCGCCGGGCTATAGCCACTGTCCAAGGCAGCCGCATACACAAAGGGTTTAAAGCTGGATCCCGGCTGACGCTGCGCCTGCGTGGCACGGTTGAACACGGTGTCCTGATACGAGAACCCGCCTTGCATCGCCAGAACACGGCCCGAGTTCACATCCATCGCCACAAACGCGCCCTGCACTTCGGGAACCTGACGCGCGGACCACTGACCCTCTTCCCCAGCCACCACCAGTATGACGTCGCCACGTTTGAAGTTGGCGGCAAAATCGCCCTTCATCCACTTGATGTCCGACCGCGGAATGACGCCATCCGCAGGCCCGCCCTCGATCCCAACGGTCAGTTGCTGATCCGCGACATCCAGAACAACAGCCGGGTACCATTGCGTCGGCAACACCACGTCGCGCGGGATTTCAATGATGGACAACGCCTCGCGCCACTGGGTTTCGTCCGCCAGCTTTTCTTCGGGGATCACCTCGCCGGTGCCACGCCATTCACCGCGTGACAGGTCATATTTCTCCAGGGCTTCGCGCAAGGACCGCGCAGCTTCGACCTGCATTTCCTCATCGACCGATGCACGGACGGTGAAACCACCGGTAAAGAATTCACCCTCGCCAAAATCCTCGCTCAACTGGCGGCGGATTTCGTCGGTGAAATAGTCACGCGGCGGCAGTGCGGTGCGGAAGCTTTCAAAGTCACCGTTCTGGACCGAGCGCAGGGGCATCTCGACCTCGGCTTCAAACACCGCCTGATCGATATAGCCATTCTGGCGCATCTCGCGCAGCACGTAGTTGCGGCGATCCAGCAAGCGCTCCTTCTGGCGGACCGGGTGATAGTCTGACGGTGCCTTGGGCATTGCGGCCAGCATCGCGGCCTCGTGCGGTGCCAGTTCCTGAAGGGTCTTGTTAAAGTATGTCTGGGCGGCGGCGGTCACACCGTACGAGTTCTGGCCCAGAAAGATCTCATTCATGTAGAGTTCGAGAATCTGTTCCTTGTCGAGCGTGTCCTCAAGCCGGGTGGCAAGGATGATCTCCTTGATTTTGCGTTCGGCCCGGCGGTCGCCCGACAATAGGAAGTTCTTCATCACCTGCTGGGTAATGGTTGAAGCGCCGCGCACGGTTTCACCCTTGGTTCTGACCGCTTCGACACCGGCAGCAATGATCCCGCGCGGGTCGTAACCCTGATGGGTGTAGAAATTCTTGTCTTCCGCCGAGATGAAGGCCTGTTTCACAAGGTCCGGGATTTCCTCGGACGGGGTAAACAACCTGCGTTCCTGCGCGAACTCGTCGATCAGTTGGCCTTTGCCGGAATAAATCCGGCTGATCGTGGGTGGCTTGTATTGCGCCAGCGACTCATGGCTGGGCAGATCGCGCCCGTACATCCAGAACACCGCGCCGACAACCAGCGCCGCCATGAAGATACCCAAGGTCACAAGGCTGAAAATAGCCCCGAAAATCGAAAGAATGAACCGGATCACGTTACTGCCTTTTACTCGCGATGGCGCCTATATAGTGTCGCGCCGTCGCAGGGTCAAAACACGATGGCGCATTCTAGCCGTTTTGCGCCGTCAGGTCACTGTCCAATCAGCGACTGCCGAACCAGATCCTGCTGGCGCCAGGCCTCCAGCCCCTGATAAAGCCCCAGCGCCATTTTGGCGCGCCATTCTGGGTCTTTGAGGTTCTTCAAGTCCCGGGGGCTGGACAGAAACCCAAGTTCGACCAGAACCGACGGAACGTCAGCGGCCTTGAGCACTGAAAAAGAGGCTGTGCGCAGCGGTTTCCTGTTCATCGGCCCGCCCTGCTGCGCCATTCCATTGGCAAGCGCCTGCGCCAGCGCGTTGGTGCGTGGCTTGGTTTCCTGCCGCGCCATATCCAGCAGGACGTCGGTCACCTGATCATCGGTGCCATTCAGATCAATTCCGGATATCAGATCGCCCCGGTCGTGCCGCTCGGCCAGTTTCAGGCTGGCCACATCCGAGGCCTCTTCGGACAGCGTGTAAACCGCCGCCCCATGCGCCTGACCCTCGGACAGCGAATCCGCGTGCAGCGAAATGAAAACGTCCGCCCCGGCCTGATGCGCCAGCGCGATGCGGCGCTCCAGGGACACGAAATCATCCTCGACACGGGTCAGCATCACGTCATATCCGCCCGAGCGCAAAAGCAACTCGCGCAGTTCGCGTGCAAATGTCAGCATCATGGTTTTTTCGTTGATACCGCCAACTTCGGCCCCCGGATCGATACCGCCATGGCCCGGATCGAGCATCACGCGCAACGATGCTCCGCCGGTGCGGGGAAAGACGTAGGCTGTGTCTGCCGGTTCGGGCAAATCCCAATCCGGGTTGCGGGGTTCACCGGCACTGGCGTTGAACGCGTCGAAATCGGTTCCTGTCAGGCTGAGGGACAGCACAGCGGCTCCTGAGGCAACATCCACCCGCATACCCGCCGTGTCGACGGCCATCGGGGCACCAAGGTCCAGTACAAGCCGCGACCAGCCGGGAACATAGGCTCCAAACTGAACACCGCTGATGCGCTCGGATTGCAGGAACTCCTGACCGTTCAGACCCGTCCAGTCGACCTCCTGAAAGTCCAGCACCATGCGGTAAGGATCCCGCAGCGTGAATATGCGGTACGGAACGCCTTGGCTGAGGCCGATGTCGACCCGCACGCCCGACCGTCCGGCGTCCACGATCCGGCTCTGGTCCGGCTGAACGCGCGCCAGAGCGCTGAAATCCTGCGCAGCGGCACCACCTGCCAGCGCGCAGATCAGCGCTATGCAATAAATAATCCTGCTCATGGCCTCAAGTTTTCCCGAGATCGTTAGGGCCAGCCTATACCAAGACAGCAGGTTTGTGAACGGTTTAGACCCGCTCTGACACCACCCCGCGCGCGGCCATGAAGTTCCGCAACCGCTCCAGCCCCTCCTGAATGTCCGCAGTCGCACGCGCATAGGAAAAACGCAGCGTCGTGTGACCGCGCTGCGGGTCGAAATCCAGACCCGGCGTCACCGCGACACCGGCCTTGTCCAGGATCTCTGCTGCAAAGGCGCGGCTGTCGTCAGTCAGGCCCGAGACATCGGCATAGACGTAAAACGCACCGTCGGGCGGCGCGATATTGGTGAATCCGGCCTTTGGCAGTCCCTCAAGCATCAGTGTCCGGTTCCGACGATAGATATCAAGATTGCCCTGCAATTCGTCTTCGCAGTCCATTGCCGCCAGAGCGGCGACCTGACTGGCATGTGGGGCGCAAATGAACATGTTCTGGGCGATACGTTCGACCACGCGAACCTGATCTTCGGGAACAACCATCCAGCCAACGCGCCACCCGGTCATCGAGAAATACTTGGAGAACGAGTTGATCACGTAGCACTCGTCCGTCAGTTCCAAAGCGGTCACGGCTTTGGCCTCGTATTCCAGCCCGTGATAAATCTCGTCGCTGATGAAGGACGCACCCTGCCCCTGTGCCGCCGCGATCAACGCGCCCATTGCGGCGTGGTCCAGCATGGTCCCGGTCGGGTTGGCTGGCGAGGCCACCATCAGACCGCTCAGGTCCATACCCTGAATATCCGCCGCCACGGGTTGCAAGCGGTTCTCGGGCGCGGTTGGCAGATCAACAGGTACAAGGCCGAGCGCCTTTAGGATCTGCCGGTAAGACGGATAGCCCGGCGCCCCGATACCAACGCGATCGCCGCTGTCGAACAGGGCTGTAAACGTCAGGAGAAACCCGCCCGACGACCCGGGGGTGATCACCACCCGGTCGGGGTTCAGGTCGACGTTGTACCATTCGCCATACATCCGGGCGATCCGCTGCCGCAAAGCAGGAAGACCCAGCGCCACCGTATAGCCCAGCGGCCCCTGCTCCATGGCGCGCGCCAAGTCCTGAACGGCCCCCTTTGGCGCTCCGGTTCCCGGCTGGCCCACCTCCATGTGAATAACGTGGCGTCCGGCCTCTTCCGCCTTGCGCGCGGCCTCCATCACATCCATCACGATGAAGGGATCGACCTCGGACCGGGTTGAGTTTCTCATGCCCATCTCCCATGTTGCAGCCATGGCTTTTGAACGCGTATCCCGGCTGGCGTCAATCCCGGCCCTGATGCTGGCGGTTGTCGTGTGGCTGGCGGCAGCGGCACAAAGCCATGCGCAAAGCCTGATCCGGGACCCGGACATCGAACATGGCCTGCGCGAACTGGCCTTTCCTGTTCTGCGCGCGGCAGGTCTGAACACCAACCGGGTGCGCATACTGGTTGTCAATGACAGCACGTTCAACGCTTTTGTCATCGACTACAATGCTATCTATCTGAATTATGGTCTGATTTTGACAGTCGAAAGCCCTGAGATGCTGCAGGCCGTCATCGCACACGAGGCCGCGCATATCGCCAACGGACATCTGGCGCGCCGGGCGGAAAACCTGCGCGCCGCGCAGAGGAATGCCGGTCTAGGTACCGCTCTTGCATTGATCGCTGCGGCGGCGGGTGGTGGTGAAGCCGCAGCAGGGATTGCCGCCGGCACGCAGGCCTCGGCCCTGCGCAGCTTTCTGGGCCATACCCGGGCCGAGGAGGCCTCTGCCGACCGCAGCGCGGCAAGTTATCTTCGGTGGGCGGGCATATCTCCCAGCGGTATGGTCAAGCTGCACCGCAAATTCGCCGGTCAGGAGTTGCTGAGCTTTGCAAACCAGGACCCCTATATGCGGTCGCACCCCACCAGCCGCGAGCGTCTGCGCGCGGCCGAGGCTTTTTTGAACGAATTTGGCGACAAGGCGCAACCGAACCCGAACGCCGATTACTGGTTTGCGCGGGTCAAGGGCAAGTTGTCGGCCTTTTTGCGCTCGCCCTCGTGGACGTTGCGCCGTGCCAAGGAAGAAACCGATCGCGATATTCGCATGATGCGCGAAGCTTCGGCGCATCACCAGAACCGCAATCTGGCTCAGGCACGCGCGGCCATCGACGAGGCGCTTGCCATTCGGCCCGATGACCCGTTCTATTATGAGTTAAAGGGGCAAATCCTGCTGGAAAACAGGCAATTACAAGAAGCTGTTAAAGCCTATGGGCAGGCGGTGGACATGGCGCCCAACGATCCTTTGATCCTGGCAGGCTATGGCCGCGCGCTTTTGGCGCAGGGTCAAACCAACGCGGCCTTACAAGTCCTGGAAAAAGCGCGGGCACGCGACTATCGCAACGCGCGATTGATGCGGGATCTGGGCGCGGCCTACGCACAGGTGGGCAATAATGGGATGGCGTCGGCAGTGACGGCGGAACGCTATGCCCTGCAAGGCCGTCTGGAAGACGCCGGCATTCACGCAAGACGGGCCGTCGGACAGTTGCCCGAAGGTTCACCGGGTTGGCAAAGGGCGCAGGATGTGTTGATTGCCTCGGAACGCGCAAACAAAGACAAAAGGAAACGGAAATGATCCTCAGACATGCTGCACCCGCCCTTCTGGGGCTTTCCCTGATCGCAAACCCGGCACAGGCGCTGGACCTCTCGGCCATGAGCGAGGCTGAAAAGGCCGAGTTCGGCGCGCAGGTCCGCGAATACCTTCTGGAGAACCCAGGGGTCATCATCGAGGCGATCAATATTCTCGAACAGGAAAAAGCGGCAGCCGAGGCGCAGGCAGACAAGGAACTGGTCGCGGCCAATGCCGAAGAGCTGTTCAACGACGGCTACAGCTGGGTCGGTGGCAATCCCGACGGGGACATCACACTGGTCGAGTTCATGGATTACCGCTGCGGCTATTGCCGCCGCGCGGTGCCCGAGGTGGAAACCCTGTTGAAAGAGGACGGCAACATCCGTCTGGTGATCAAGGAGTTTCCGATCCTGGGCGACGCATCGGTCATGTCGTCGCGCTTTGCTGTCGCCACCAAACATGTGGCTGGCGATGACGCTTACAAGCAGGTGCATGACGCGCTGCTGGAATTCAGCGGCGAACCGAGCGAAGTGACACTGCGCCGTATTTCGGACGGCTTGGGACTGGACAGCGACGCGATCATCGCAGCGATGGACAGCGAACAGGTCACTGACGAGATCACCCGAACCCGTGCCTTGGCGCAGCGGATGCAGATCTCGGGCACACCGTCATTTGTATTGGGAACGGAAATGCTGCGAGGCTTCCTGCCGGCTGATCAGATGCAACAGATCGCTGATGGCGTGCGGGCTGAACGCGGGTGAACGGATGGGGCGTTTCGCCCCGCCACTCACCCACGCTCAGAGAGTAATCCTCTAGGAATTAGCGGATTTTTTGCGGCCAAGGGTTTGTAGTGGTTGAAGCTTTTCCACCGCTTGGACTATGAAAAACAAAATAGCTGCGCAGCATGTAGTCCATCGCAAACGCGCTGTACCGCTCGGCCTGTGCCGGTTGTATTTGAAAACGTTCCGTTAGGAACTCGGTCAGTTGCAGCTGGGCCGTTTTGTATTGACGTTTCAGATTGCGCAAAAGAACTGCTCTGGCGGGTGTCTTACCCGCCCAGACTTCCAAACCGTCGTCCACCTCATCGCGCGTGTTATACAGGTTTCGCGATATTGCCCAAGGTCTTTCGCTAACCAAAGTCCAGCTCTTTGCAACCCGGTTGCGAATACGGGATGTCGGGGCAAGCGTGCCTTCTCCCTTTCCCGGCCCCAGTGCCTCGTCCGCCAGGGCCGCAAAGCGTTTCACTGCTTTTGGCATGGCTTCAAGCCCGGTGGAGCGGTCCGGCACAAATTCAATCCAACATGGCATTGTCATCTCATCTGCTGTAGGCATATAGACATCCCATATGCCCCATTCTGCAAACTGTCTTCTCTGATTGATTACCCAGAACGCACCGCCGGTTTCGTCCGAATTTTTCAAAATCGTGGGTGCTTGCCACAGATTGTCCTCCAGTATCGGTAACAGCTCGACTTCGCCACGCCTTGATGGCCACAACCTTGCGAGGGTGTCCTCAAATTCCTGGTCTTCATCGACAAGGTACAGATAGAACCAATTGCCCCGCCAACCGCGGGTTGACGACCAAACGAATAGCCTAGTGCCATTAATCGGGACTCGCTGCCAATAGTACTCATCATATGGAGCAAGTTTCTCATCCGGTTCTTTCCGTTCGAAAAACCCAGGATCAAACAGCGTGTAGCCGCCAGATTTCAGAGAAACAGCTTTTTCGCGAGAATAGCTTAGGCGGGACAAAACAATCTGTGCGCTAGCGCCGTCATTCACAAAATCAGGCCATCTGATGTCGGGAAGTGTCGAATTGTAAGCCCAATCAGCCATCTCCTTCGCTATTCGGCATTCGGGTTGAACCTTGTCTCCGATAAGAGCAGGATAGTCTTTGGCTAAACCCGGACCGGGCGGTGTCAACATCATCAAAGCTATCAGCGCTTGGATTTTCTTGAGCAAGGTCACTAACCTAATAGAAGAACGACAGTCACAATCCTGACGGTATCGCAAAGTTCAGAACACAACCACGTTTTTCTAGGGTCTATTCTGCCGCCTCTTGAGCAGCATCAATCTCTGCCGCCTTCTTCTCAACCTCTTCCACGATGTGGTCGATCATCTGGTCGTTCGACATCTTGTGGCTGGCCTTGCCTGCCAGATAGACCATGCCCGACCCTGCCCCGCCGCCGGTAAAGCCCACGTCCGTCATCAGCGCCTCGCCCGGGCCGTTCACGACGCAGCCGATGATCGACAGGGACATTGGTGTCTTGATGTGCTCCAGCCGGTATTCCAGCGCTTCGACGGTTTTGATCACATCAAACCCCTGACGGGCACAGGACGGGCAAGAGATGATGTTCACGCCGCGATGGCGCAGGCCCAGCGATTTGAGGATTTCAAAGCCGACCTTGACCTCTTCGACCGGATCAGCGGACAGGCTGACGCGGATCGTGTCGCCAATCCCCATCCACAGCAGATTTCCCAGTCCAATGGCAGATTTGATGGTACCGCTGACCAGCCCCCCGGCCTCGGTGATGCCAAGGTGGATCGGCGCGTCCGTCGCGTCCGCAATGCCCTGATACGCCGCAGCGGACAAAAAGACGTCACTGGCTTTCACGCTGATCTTGAAATTGTGAAAGTCATTGTCCTCGAGGATACGGATGTGTTCCAAACCGCTTTCGACCATCGCCTCGGGGCACGGCTCGGCATATTTTTCCAGAAGGTGCTTTTCCAGGCTGCCCGCGTTCACGCCTATCCGGATCGAGCAATTGTGGTCACGGGCGGCTTGGATCACTTCTTTCACCCGCGCCTCGTTGCCTATGTTGCCCGGGTTGATCCGAAGGCACGCCGCACCGGCCTCGGCGGCTTCGATCCCCCGGCGATAGTGAAAGTGGATATCGGCGACGATGGGCACCGGGCTTTCGCGCACGATCTCTTTCAGCGCAGCAGACGACGCTTCATCCGGGACGGACACACGCACGATATCCGCGCCCGCCTCCGCCGCCGCCTGAACCTGTGCCACGGTTGCCGCGACATCGGTGGTCAGCGTGTTGGTCATGGTTTGGACGGCGATGGGTGCGTCGCCCCCGACCGGCACGTTGCCAACCATGATCTGCCGGGATTTCCGGCGATAAATGTCGCGCCAGGGACGTATGTGATTAAGGGACATGAAGATGGGTCCGCAACTACCTGAGTTGAGCTTTTAGATAGTCCGGCAACGGGGGTACCGCAATGGCTGGATTACTCGGCGGGCTCTTCTGTCGCTTCGGTCCGCAGTTCAGCCACCAATTGCTTGAGCGCACTGTTCTGCTCGGCCTCGAGATCTGCCACGGCATACACTTCGGCGACCGCATCCTTGGAGAGAACCACGCCTTTGGCGACCGTTCCGGGTGCGCCCGCTGGTCCGTAATGCGCGCCATTCATCGAGAAAAAGACCGAACCGGATGCCCCGGCGCGCAGCAGAGGCGGTTCTTCGGTCAGCGGCACTTCGAATACATTGCCCTGTTCAACCGTTCCCAATGTGCCCTCAAAGATCACGCTGCCGTCGGCGGCCGTCACGCGCATCCAGGCCGGGTCAACGGCGACAATCCTAAGCGTGGTGTCGATTTGCTCGACCACCTGCGGCAAGGCCGGTCTGTCGACGGTATGCACTTCGGCCAATTCGACCGCAGGCAACTCCGGTGGGCGGAAGGTACCGACGGACCTTGGATCGAGCGTGGAAATAGGCGCATCCCGCGCCACAAGAACCGGCACATCCAGCGCTTGCGGACGATACAGGCGATCCAGCGCCTCGGTGCTCGGGGCGTTGGCGGTGTCAACCGCAGCGCTGCTGTTGCGCGCAGCATCCAGCGGATCCAGATCGGATAGAACGACGGGCGCCTGTTCGACCGGGCTGACCTGGACCTGCTGGATCTTGTTCAGCACGGCCCAGCCGCCATATCCAATACCACCGATCAGGGCCAACAGGACCAATGACGAGCCAATGGCACGCGGCTCGATCTGGCTGACCAGGGATTCCTTGCCCGGAATGTAGGGCGTATTGGGTGAGATGAACGGGTCACGGCCCATAGGCCCGCGCGACGGCAGGTCGCTGGACCCTTTGCGCACGACCGAAGCTTCGGCGGACATGCCGTGGGCAACTTCGAACCCGCTTTCCTGACAGAAGGAGTTGAAGGTCTCGTCCGGGTTCATTCCAAGATAACGGGCGTAGGAACGAACATACCCGGCGATGAAACCGGGTGTGTCAAATGCATCGGGATCAGCATTTTCGATCGCGGCGATGTAATTGGCCTTGATCCGAAGCTCTCGCTGGACATCGAGCAGAGATTTTCCCATGGTCGCGCGCTCGCCGCGCATCATGTCACCAAGCCGAACCTCATAGTCATCAAAACCTTTCGGCCTGACATCCGTTTCGCCTTCGGATTCGCGCTGTGGTTTGCGCCCAATCATCCCTGCTGCCCCATTCTGCCTTCACGTGTGTTTCACGCTAACGGTGACTCGTCCCCATAACGATTCGTCCGCTACTTTTGTTAGCGTAAGCTTAACACGCGACAAACAAGTTGCACACGTTGGCGTGAGGTTAGCCGGCAAGTTCGGCGCGATTTAGCGCACAATGTGACCAAAGTTCGTCCATCGCCTGTACCAGACGGTTCAATTCGCCGGGTCCGTGCACCGGGGATGGGGTAAAACGCAGGCGTTCGGTTCCCCGTGGGACGGTCGGGAAGTTAATCGGTTGCACATAAATGCCGTAATCTTCCAACAACCGGTCGCTGAGAACTTTCGTGTGCACCGGGTCGCCGACGATGACCGGCACGATATGGCTGCCGTGGTCGATCAGGGGCAGGCCCAATCCTTTCAGCCGCAGCTTGAGAATTTTGGCTTGGGTCTGATGCTGCTCTCGCAGTTCCGGTGCTTGTTTGAGATAGGCCACCGAAGCGGCGGCGCCTGCGGCAACAGCGGGCGGCAAAGATGTCGTGAAGATGAAGCCCGGCGCATAAGACCGCACCGCGTCACACATTTTCGCGCTGGCTGCGATATACCCGCCCATGACGCCAAAGGCCTTGGCGAGTGTGCCGTTGATGATGTCGATGCGGTGGGCCAGACGATCCCGCTCGGTCACACCACCGCCACGCGGGCCGTACATGCCGACGGCATGCACTTCGTCAATATAGGTCAGCGCGCCGAACTCATCGGCCAGATCGCAGATCTCTTCGATGGGCCCAAAATCGCCATCCATCGAATACACGGATTCAAAAGCGATCAGCTTGGGCGCTGCGGGGTCATCAGCCTCGAGCAATTCACGCAGATGAGCGACGTCATTGTGGCGGAAGATACGCTTGGAACCGCCGTTGCGGCGCACGCCTTCGATCATCGAGGCATGGTTCAGCGCGTCGGAATAGATGATCAGACCGGGGAACAGTTTCGGCAACGTGCTCAGCGTTGCGTCATTGGCAATATAGGCGCTGGTGAACAACAGGGCAGATTCTTTGCCATGCAAATCGGCCAGTTCCGCCTCCAGACGCTTGTGATAGACCGTTGTGCCCGAGATGTTGCGGGTGCCGCCCGACCCTGCACCGGCCGCATCGACGGCTTCGTGCATCGCCTCCAGCACCACAGGATTCTGCCCCATGCCCAGATAATCGTTGCCGCACCAGACGGTCACATTCTGATGCGTCCCGTCGGGACGGGTCCGCACCGCATGCGGGAAATGCCCGTTCCGGCGTTCAATATCAATAAAGGTCCGGTAACGTCCTTCGTCATGCAGCCTGGCAATCGCTGAATCGAGCTGAGCAGTATAGTCCAACGGACCCTCCTTGAATGCCTGATGCGGTGGTCCGAACCTGGCAACTAGTCTACCACCTGTTACAGTTTACACTGCTTTGGCGATATTTTGCGTTCTTTGATACCAACTGCCTACAGTCGAACCGGTGAACCCAACTTTGATTTGCATCAAATATAAGCTTGCGCCCGCCTCGACAAGTCAAGTTACGGCCAACAGACGCGAGGAAACGACGCAGGCACCCAGGCATCGGATCAACAGGTTTCCGATGCGAGACCAATTTCAGGGTCCGGCCCTCTGGACGGCGCTGACCACGCTGATAGGTTGCCGCAAACACATAATCCCTGCAGGAGACCGCCATGTCGCTAGACGCCGTGCTGAGCCGGATCGATGACGATCTGCAAACCTCGATCGACCGCCTGATGGAACTGCTGCGTATTCCGTCCATCTCGACCGACCCGGCCTATGACGAACAGGTCAGCCAGGCCGCAGACTGGCTGGTCGCAGATCTGAAAAGCATCGGAATCACTGCAGAAAAACGGGCCACATCCGGCCACCCGATGGTTGTTGGGCATGTCGGTGAAGACAGCGATGGGCCTCACCTTTTGTTTTACGGACATTACGATGTTCAGCCGGTTGATCCACTGGATCTGTGGAACCGCGATCCGTTCGATCCGGCAATCGAGGACACGGACTACGGTCCGGTCATTCGGGGGCGCGGGTCTTCGGACGACAAGGGACAGTTGATGACCTTTGTCGAGGCGTGCCGCGCCTGGAAAGCCGTTCACGGCACCCTGCCCTGCCGCATCACCTTTTTCTTTGAAGGCGAAGAGGAGTCGGGCTCTCCGTCGCTGGTGCCGTTTCTCAAGGAGAATGCGGCTGAGCTTAAGGCCGATCTGGCACTGGTCTGCGATACGTCGATGGTGTCCCGCGGCGTGCCATCGATTGCCTCGCAACTCAGAGGCATGCTGAAAGACGAATTCACAATCATTGGCCCGCGCATCGACCTGCATTCCGGGCACTATGGCGGCCCCGGCCTCAACCCGCTGCGCGAGTTGTCGAAAATCGTCGCCTCGTTCCATGATGAAGAAACAGGGCGGGTTGCGGTGGACGGGTTCTACGATGGCGTCCACGAGGTGCCGGCAGAACAGTTGCGGCAATGGGAAGGCTGCGGGTTCGACGAGGCCGAGTATCTGAACTCGGTCGGCTACACCCAGGCTCACGGGGAAAAGGGCTATTCAACTCTCGAACAACAATGGGCGCGCCCGACCCTCGAGGTGAATGGGTTGTGGGGCGGCTACAACGGCGCGGGTACCAAAACGGTGATCCCGTCAGAGGCCCATTGCAAGATCACCTGCCGCCTCGTCGGCGATATGGATCCCGACTCGCTGCGCGACAAGATCCGCGTACATGTCGAAGCGCGCCTGTCTCCGGATGCCAAGGTTGTCTGGGACGGAGATCTCGACGGCTCGCCCGCCTCGGTCATGAATTTGGACCGACCGGAATTCGAGGCGGCGCGGGGTGCACTGTCGGACGAGTGGAACCGGGAAGCGGTGTTCACGGGAATGGGTGGATCGATCCCCGTGGTCGGTTATTTCAATACCGAGCTCGGGCTGGATTCGATGCTGGTCGGCTATGCCAATGACGACGATGCGATTCATTCGCCGAACGAAAAATATGACGTCAAAAGCTTTCACAAGGGCATTCGGTCCTGGGCGCGCATCCTGGATGCGTTGACCAAGTAGACTTGTTTGCGAGGCTCTGCCTCGCGCTCCGAGGTATTTAGGGCCAGATGAAGACCGGATCCCTTGCTTCATCTGGCTGAAAGTACCTCGGGGGAGGCGCGGCTTGCCGCGGCGGGGGCAGAGCCCCCCTTTTCTTACATGTGAATTACGCGCCCGTAGGCGTCCAGAACGCTTTCATGCATCATCTCTGACAGTGTCGGGTGCGGGAAGACGGTGTTCATCAGATCCTCTTCCGTCGTCTCCAGTTGACGGCCCACCACGTAACCCTGAATCAACTCCGTAACTTCCGCGCCGATCATATGGGCGCCCAGCAACTCTCCGGTCTTGGCGTCAAAGACGGTTTTGATCATGCCCTCAGCTTCGCCCAGCGCAATCGCCTTGCCGTTGCCGATAAACGGGAAGCGCCCGACCTTGATGTCATAGCCGAGTTCCTTGGCCTTTGCCTCGGAATAACCAACTGACGCGACCTGCGGCTGACAATAGGTACAACCTGCGATGCTTTCGGGTTTGACCGGATGCGCATGCTGACCCGCAATCAGATCCGCAACCATGACACCTTCGTGGCTGGCCTTGTGCGCCAGCCAGGGCGCGCCCGCGATATCTCCGATGGCATAGAGGCCCTCGACGCCCGTGCGGCAGTACTCATCCGTCACAACATGGGTTCGGTCGATCTTCACGCCCAGCGCTTCGAGACCCAGGTTTTCCACATTGCCGACAATGCCCACAGCCGAGATGACGGTGTCAAAATCGTGTTTCTCGACCTTGCCCTTGACCTCAATATGCGCGGTCACCTTGCCTTTGGCGCGGTCGAGTTGCTTGACCATCGCCTTTTCCATGATGGTCATGCCTTGTTTGGTGAAGGCCTTTTTGGCGAAGGCGCTGATTTCGGCATCTTCCACCGGCAGAACCCGGTCCATCACTTCGACCACTGTCGTGTCGGCGCCGAGCGTGTTGTAGAAACTTGCGAACTCAATCCCGATCGCACCGGACCCAATAACGAGCAGCTTTTTGGGCATGCGCGGCGGCATCAGGGCATGTTTATAGGTCCAGACCAGATCGCCATCCGCTTCCAACCCCGGCAATTCGCGTGCCCGAGCACCGGTCGCAAGAATGATATTCTTGGCCGTCAAATCCTCGGTCCCTTTGTCGGTTTTGACACTGACCTTACCCTTGGCAGGGATCGTCGCCTCCCCCATCACAACGGTGACCTTGTTTTTCTTGAGCAGGTGCCCCACGCCGCTGGTCAATTGCTTGGCCACATCCCGCGACCGCTTTACAACCGCGTCGAGATCGTACCCGACCTTGCCGGCGCTGAGGCCGAACTCCTTGGCCCGCTCCATCAGGTGGAACACTTCGGAAGATCGCAACATCGCCTTGGTCGGAATACATCCCCAGTTCAGGCAGATGCCGCCCAGATGCTCGCGTTCCACAACGGCGGTTTTCAGCCCCAGCTGCGCGGCGCGGATGGCCGCGACATAGCCGCCCGGACCGGCACCGATTACGATCAGATCAAAAGATTGTGCAGCCATGTGTCCCTCTCGGCGCAGGTCGATTGCAAATTAGTTTACCATTAAACTATTATTCGCAGCGCATCAACACGATGTTCCCGCGACAAAAGCGACGCGGGGTCAGCACCGTCGGATGGTGCAGCTTTGAGCCTATACCCGGGGCAGAGCAAAGGCTAGAACAGAAGGGTCGGGCCTGCCCGGCTTTTCTTGATCACAAGTCATTCGAAAGCACATCATGGCCAAAACGCTCAAAGACCTTTTGCTCGCATTGCTGAACGCAACACTCATCCTACTGGCCCTATGTTTGTTTCTGGGATGGAAACTGGCATCCACGGTAGACGGTATCACATCCCAGTTTTCCGAGACCCTGCAAACCATCACGCCCCTGCAAGATCAGGCGCAGGGCATACGCGGCGAACTGGCCGCGCTGCGCAGTGATCTGGCGACGATCAAGCTCGAAGGCGATACGGTCGACACCGCAACGGTTGAGCGTATCACTGCGGCCCTGGACCGGCTGAACGACGTCGAAGACACGCTGCAGTCCACTCAGGCCCGGTTTGCCGATATGGCGCAGGCGCCGAACGTTCTGATTGATCAGGTCATCAACACCTCGGCCGACGCAATTGCCGACCGGGTGATTGCAATTCGGGGCTGCGTGCCAGCGACCTAACCGGCGGCCTGCAATTCGCGCACAGTGGTGCCATACCCGCCCATATCGACATAAGCCGCTTCATGCTCTGTCATGGGGCGCGACAATGCCTCATTGCGATATGGGAACCGGCCAAACTTGCGGATCACCTCGCGATGTGCCCGTGCGTGCAACAGGTTACTGGAATCGCCGCTGGTCATATTCTGACACATCAGACGCACGCAACGCTCCTGATCGCACAGGTTTTCCGAGTGCATCATCGGCAGGTAGAAAAACTGCCGGGCCGGTTCGTCGATCTTCAGATCCCAGCCCTTGTCGACCGCACATTTTGCCGCCGTCAGCGCAGCCCGGTCCGATGCAAAGGCGCGCGCATCGCCACGAAACATGTTGCGCGGAAACTGATCCGTCAAAATGATGTAAGCGAGTGACCCGCTGGGATAGGTCAGCCAGAGCGAGAACTTGCCCTCGATTGCAGCGGTCCAGGTGTCCAGAAACCGATCCCGGATTTTCGCGTCCAGCGCGTCGTCCTGCAGATACCACCCCTTTGGACCAACTTCGTCTAACCAAAAACTCAATACGTCTTCAGGCCCTACCATTGCCCTAAACTCCGTCTTGTGCCCTCCCCAGGGACGTAGCGTCATTTAAGTCCGTTTTACAGAAGTGTTACAGTAACATATTGCAACACTTACGACATAAACTCGTGTCCTAGGCGGTATCCTGCGCGTCCTGTTCCGCCTCGGCCGCCTCGATGGCAACTTCCTGGGCCACCTCAAGCGCGACCGGCGAGGCCGTCGGGTACAACGGAGACATTGTTCCGGTCTCGTCCACCGGGATCGCTGCGCGCTGAGTCATGCGGTACATTGCGTACCCGCCCATCACGAACAACAACGCCGCGATGAACAGGAAAAACCCGGGCGGGCCAAACACCGCATCGCCCATCAGCCAGCCCGTAATCAACGGCCCGGCAATTGCGCCCAATCCGTTGATAAAGACCAGCCCGCCAGACGCGGCCGCCATGTCTTCGTGTTCCAGAAAATCGTTCGCATGGGCGATAAGCAGCGAATAGAGCGGGTTTGACATACCGCCGATGACGAATGCCGCAAGCAACAGGATAGGAAAGGTTACGCCCAGTATCATGCCGGCCAGTGCGCTGCATCCGCCGGTGACCGCGGCAACGAGGATCAGGACCCGCCGATCCATCCGGTCGGAAAACCAGCCAAGGGGGTATTGCAGGACAATGGCGCCCACATAAAAAGCGG
The DNA here is from genome assembly GCF_056536245.1 of Ruegeria sp. AJ12. Classification (NCBI taxonomy): domain Bacteria; kingdom Pseudomonadati; phylum Pseudomonadota; class Alphaproteobacteria; order Rhodobacterales; family Roseobacteraceae; genus Ruegeria; species Ruegeria sp. AJ12. The sequence goes on along the minus strand of NZ_JBQFJJ010000001.1, from coordinate 1,705,653 downwards.
CGATAAAGGTCGATATTTCAACCAACGTCAAACCGGCACGGGCTCCGTAGACCGACGACATACCAAATTGCGCGGAAAACACGCCGCCCAGCAGGAACATGCCAACACAGGCCATTGGCGACTTGTCCATCAGTTCGCGCAGGGTCATCGGTTTGGTGGTGTCAAAGGCCGGTGTCGGCGAAATCGACAACAGGATCGGGGCAAAGGACACCGAGACCAGGATCGATGCGATCACGAATGTCTCATAGCCTGCAGGGTCACCCAGCAGCATCAGAGCCTGTGCGCTGATAATGCCGGTCATCTGGACGATCATGTAGAGCGACAGCGCCTGACCCCGGTTTTCATTGCTGGCCGCATTGTTCAGCCAGCTTTCCGCAGTCACATACACGCCGGAAAAGCAGAAACCGATGATGACGCGCCCCAAAATCCACGCGACCGGGTCGGTCAGCATCGGATACATGATCATGACGGCAGAGATGAACGAGGCCAGTGCTGCGAACACACGCACATGACCAACCCGTCGGATCATTTCCGGCGCCAGCCGAGACCCGCCGAGGAAGCCCACGAAATACGCAGACATGACAAACGACATCTGAAGGGTCGAGAACCCCTCGATCTCACCTCGGACACCCAGAATTGTACCCTGAAGGCCGTTTCCGACCATCAATAGCCCCATACCAAGGAGCAAAGCCCAAGCGCTGGACAGGACCTGAATCATTGGGGCCTCCGGGTATATGCCGACCTGAGTTACGTATCGTTCCTGCGATCAAAAACCGCACTGGTCGCGCTTGTCTACGACATTCCCGAAGATTGATCCTGTGAACACGTCTTTCAGGGGATCAAAAGCGACGAGTCCCCGTATGAGAAGAAACGATACCTTTTCTCAATGGCATGCGCATAGACGTTGCGCATCCGGTCCTGACCCATCAATGCAGAAACCAGCATCAGCAAAGTGGATTTCGGCAGATGGAAATTTGTCATCAGCGCGTCAGTGACGTGGAACCTGAAACCCGGGTAGATGAAGATGTCCGTCTCCCCCTCCCACGCTTCGATTCTGCCGGTGCGCGCTGCGCTTTCGATCAGGCGCAGGGCGGTGGTTCCAACCGGGATGACGCGATGTCCGGCCGCCTTGGTGGCCCGGATTTCTTCGGCAGCAGCGGCGCTGACCCTGCCCCATTCCGCGTGCATCTTGTGCGTGGTCACATCCTCGACCTTGACCGGCAGGAAGGTGCCCGCGCCCACATGTAGCGTGACATGGCTAAAGGCTACACCACGTGCCTCCAAGGCCTGCAGCAATGCCTCATCAAAATGCAGCGATGCGGTGGGTGCGGCAACGGCACCGGAGTTTCGGGCCCAGATCGTTTGGTAGTCGGTTTTGTCCTGTTCATCCGCCGGGCGTTTGGCCGCGATATAGGGCGGCAACGGCATTGCGCCTGCTTGCTCCAGCGCGGCATCGAAATCCTCACCCGTCAGGTTGAACCGCAAATAGGCCTGGCCGTCCTCGACCCGGTCCAGCGTTGCACTCAGCTGGTCGGAAAACTTGATCTCCTCGCCTGGCTTCACTTTCTTGAGCGGCTTGATCAGGGCGGCCCACGTTCCATCGGCCTGAGGGTCCAAAAGAGTTGCTTCGATGGCGGCTGAAACCGCACCCTGCGCGCTGTCCCGATGGCGGCGGCCATTCAGCCGCGCCGGAATCACCCGCGTGTCGTTCAACACCAGCCGGTCACCGGGCTGCAACCAGTTGGGCAGGTCAAAGACATGACTGTCTGTAATCGCATCGCCCTGCGCCACCAACAGACGCGCCGAGGATCGCGGGTTGGCCGGCCGCGTGGCGATAAGGTCTTCTGGCAGGTGGAAGTCAAAGTCACTGAGTTTCATGGGCGCGCCTTACAAGCCCACAACAGATTTGGCCAGACGCCAATCAATTGTCTCTGGGCGGGGACCCAAACGTGCGTTTTGGCTCGTCCGGTTTTTGCGGTTGCGCATTCGGTCCATCCGTGACGGTGGGTGCAGGCGCGCGCAACAAATTGCGCAGAAACAGCGGGGCAAGGCCGGACAGGGGGTTCACCGAGACCTGGGGCTGCGCCAGCGGCCCCTTCAATGTATAGTTGAACCCGATGACCCCCTCGCCCTTGCGCGTGAACATGCTGCCAATCGCATTGACCAGATAGACCGGCGAGATCGCACCGCGCAGATCGAGGATTCCGGCCACGGTGTCGATGGTTCCGTCAAACGACAACCCCATCGACGGTCCCACGGCGCTGCCACTCAGAACCTTTACGTCTGTCGGTGTGATCCGCATGCGGCTGTCTATGGACGAAAAGAAAATGCCCTGTCCGGCCATTTCATCCAGCAGCCCGACCAGGCTGATTGCGTTCAGCAACGCCGCCATCGCCGGGGCGTCCTGAATGCGCGTGTTGACGATTTTCAGGATCACGTCATAGCTTCCGGGGGCCGTCACCGGTTCCAGCTGAAGATCGAGATCGCCACCCCGGGCCTGTGTGAGCAGCCCGGCTGATCTGAGCACGGCACCCGCATCATCCGAGGTCAGACGGACAGCGCTACGCTCTCCGCGCGGGGTCAACTGCCCGCGCACCGAAGCGCCACCGTTCACTTGGGCAGAGAACGCCCCGCTGACGCCTCCGCCGGTGTTAAACCCGCCCTTGAACCCCGTCAGAGCAACGGACTCGGTGACCTGTAAACGGTCCAGCGTGACGTCGAGTTTGGGGGCGGTTGCCGCCCCTCCTCCCCCGCCACTGCTGCCTTCGCCGAACGTGGCGCGCCCGAGATTCACAACGCCACCGAGAACACGGATGTCTGGCGCAGCCGCCCCACGCCCGACAATTTCCGCCGGAACCGCCAACCAATTGCCCAGATCGAAGGAACTGAACTGCACCCGGTCCAGATCGCCGTCATCGCGGAACGAGATCGACGCGGACGCACGCAATCCCGCCGCATCCAGCCGCAGCGAGTCCACGCGCAGTTGATCCCCCAGAGTCGCCTCTGCCGTCAGCGTGCCCGTGCCATTCGGACCTTTGCGCCATCCCAGTTCAGGAATGGCAAGTGCGACACCTGTCAGATCGGAAGACGCCGACAGCTTGGGAGGTTCCCCTGCGCCGATCCCCAACTCGATGTCTGCAGTCCCTTGTCCGGTCAGCAAACCCGATGGCAGACCCGCATTGATTTCATCCATCAATCGGGGCGACAACTCAATCTGACCGGTCAACTCGCTGCGCTGCGCAGTCTTGCCATCCACCGGTTGCCGCCAGAGCGCCTGTACCGGCACCGTGCCGAACAGACCTTCCCCTTGAATTTGAACGCCGGTCTGATCCCCACTGAGGGTCAGCACATCTGCGCTGACCGGGAAGCCGGGCACCAAGCGCTCGCTCTTCAGGTTTCCCAGGCCTCCCGTGAAATGGAACTGCGTGTCTTCGTATTGCAACCCCTTGACCATGGGCAGCGACAACGTCCCGGCCAGCGAGACAGTTCCATCCGCCAGATCGACCGGTAACCCGGCTTTGGTCAGCAAGCTCAACGGGGGGCGATCCAATAGGGACAACGCGGCGGTCACACTCCCGGTTGCGGTGATCCGGGCGATGGCCGGTGCAGCTTCCTTGATTTCGGTGTCGGGAATGATGAAGGACGTGCCCGAGGCATCGACGGCGCCGCCGGCGTCAGCCATCACCACGCCGCTTTCCGCCGTGGCCGTAAATCGCCGGTCAATCAGGATGGCCTGACCCTGAGCCGCTTGGATCGGCGGCAGGGTTTTGGCAAACCGGATCTTTGCCTTGTCGAACCCGAAGTCCAAATAGACATCCGGTTCCGACCCGGGGCGCAGTCGCAAGGCAAAATCCATGTCCGACAACTCGCCCTCGTACAGGTTTTCCGTAACCCATTTCCGCGGCTTCGGGGCAAGTAATTCGGGCCAATAGTCGAGAACCTGATCAGATGTCATGCGGTCGAGATGGGCGTCCAGATCAACGGACCAGCCTTCGGGCAATCCAATCAGGTTTCCGTGAGCCCGCACCCGGTGGTCGGCATCCACAAGAGTCATCTCGCCAAGGCGTACCGAGAACGGGTTGAACTTCATCTGGAAATCCAGGTTCGCCCGCGTCAGGTTCAGCGGCTCCGGGAACAGATTGGCCGGATTCACGTTGATACCTGTCAGACGCAGCTGCGTGGCGAGACTGTCCAACACCCCGTTTTCAACCCCCTGCAGGAAGGCCTGGCCTTCGGCCTGAACCGAGCCCCACGCCGACACGACCGACACCTCGTTGAAATCGAGGGCCTGCTGCAGCGGGTCATAGGTGAAATACGTGCGGGCCGACTCGAATGGCACAGGCCGGGTCTCTGGGTTGGGCTGCACCGCACCAGACCCGAGATTGAGCGTCGCAAACAAGGGACCAACCGCGCCCTCGCCATCGATACTGCCGCGCAATGCGCCCGAGATGGGGGCTTTCAGTACCTGCAGCCAGGCAAGTGCAGGGCTTTGACCGGCGATATCTTCGGCCGGAAAATCGGTGACGGAGATGCCAAACCGGGCCTCGGGTGTTCCAAGGATACTTGTGTAGTTCGCCTCGATCGCGCTGGCGAAATCGCGCCCGGCCAGGACCGAGAACCCCGTCGCCAGGCGCACCTCGCTGGCGCTGCGGGTGGCCTGAATGTGCCCACCATCCAGCACCCAAGAGCGCCCAAGCCGCAGATCCTGGTAGTCCAGCGTAATCGCATCCAACTCGACCGACGTCAGAGCGGACAGGGCCGGAGACAGGAAGACCTCATCCGATGCCTCGATCAGCTGGGCGAGGTCGGGCGCCTCCTGCACCGGTGTACTGCCGGCGCCGACGGTCAGGGTCAAAGCGCCATCCAATCCGCGGGTCAGGGCGATCTGCGCGCCACTGAGAATGATCCGCTTGGGTCGGACATGACCGCGCAGCAAGGGACGCATGGCCAGGCTGGCCCGCATATCGGACACCTGCGCAATCTGCGCACCTGCCGCATCGCTGATGCTGACATCCGTCAGACGCAACCGCGGGCGCCATCCTTCGTGGATGATGAAACTCACATCGCCAAAGCGGATCTGCAGGCCGCCCAGCGTTTGCTCCAGTCGGTTCTCAACCCGATCCCGCAGCCAGGCCGGGGCATGCAGACGCTGGCCGATGACCATGAAACCGGTGAACAGCGCCAGAAAAATCAGCAGAACCGTCCCGCGCATCGCCCAGAGCCCGGCGGCACGACGACGAGAGCGGCGGCGCGGTGGTTTGCCCTCTGTTTCGGCACTTTCGTCTGTCTGCTGTGCCAATTTGCTATCCACGCCTTTCAACCTGCCCGCATCGCCCTATGGTATCGGGCAGTCTTTAAAAACCTTTAGCGGAGTTTCCAATGCCCGACGTTTCAGACATCGCACCCGATTTCACCCTGCCCCGGGACGGCGGCGGCGAGGTGACACTTTCGGACCTGCGCGGCAGCACCGTCGTTTTGTTTTTTTATCCCCGTGATGATACGCCGGGCTGCACCAAGGAATCCATCGGTTTCTCGGAACAACTTCAGGACTTTGCCGATGCGGGCGCTCAAGTTTTTGGCATCTCGCGTGATAGCATCGCCAAGCATGACAAATTCGTCGCGAAACACGGGCTGACGACAACCATGTTGTCCGACGAAAACTCGACCGTGTGCGAGGACTATGGTGTTTGGGTGGAAAAGAATATGTACGGGCGCAAGTCGATGGGGATCGAGCGGTCAACCTTTGTGATTGATGGCGAAGGCCGCATCGCCAATGTCTGGCGCAAGGTGAAAGTGCCTGGCCATGTTGAAGCGGTGCTGGACGCTGTAAAGGCGCTGTAACATCCTCGACCTGTGTCGCCATTCGGTTTAGGACGCGCCGAGATAACCCCAACAAGGCGGAGCATGGCCGTGCCGAAAACCCTGACCCAGATGGCGACCGAAGTCCTCAAGACAACGGACGGGCGGGAGAAAACCGCCCGTTCCAAGCGCCACGCGGCCGCATGGTTCGCAGCGCGCGCGGGTGAGGCTCCGGCGATTGAGGTCGGAACAGCAACGCCGCCCTTGAACCCGGCCCGGCCCGACAAACCTGAACTGCTGTCTCCCCGAGACGTTCCGAAACGGCGCCCGGGAACCGAAGCCGGGCGCATCGCCCTGCTGCATGCCGTTGCACATATTGAACTGAACGCAGTCGATCTGCATTGGGACATCATTGCGCGCTTTGGCCACGTGCCAATGCCCATCGGATTCTTCGATGACTGGGTCAAATGTGCAGAAGAGGAATCCCGCCATTTCGAAATGGTGTGCGATTGTCTGGAACAGATGGGCAGCCATTACGGTGCCCTGCCCGCCCATGCCGGAATGTGGCGCGCTGCAGCCGACACCGCCGAAGATTTGATGGGGCGTCTTGCTGTGGTTCCCATGGTGCTTGAGGCGCGCGGCCTCGATGTGACCCCGGGGATGATCGATATCTTTCGGAAGGCCAAAGCCGACGATGCGGTAGCGGCCCTCGAGGTGATCTATGCCGAAGAAGTCGGCCATGTCGCCTATGGCTCGAAATGGTTCCATTTCCTCTGCGGTCGCGAGAATGCAGATCCCAAGGACGTCTTTCATCAACTTGTCCGCCGCTATTTCCACGGCGCACTTAAACCACCCTTCAACGAAGAAAAACGGGCCGAGGCGGGGTTGCCCCCGGATTTCTACTGGCCGCTGACCGAAGACCTGCCTGCCCCGGGTGCGGCATCAAAATGACCCAAAGCGGGTAAATTTCGGCGATTTCTCGCCGATTACATGCAGGAAATCCCCTGTCCGTCGGTCAAATTGGTCAACAAACTTGCCCGAACGCGGATGCCCCTTTATGCAATCGGCCCAAGGGGCGGCGATCCACTCACGACCGGTCCCGATCTTGGGGATGAGAGGGAAGACGCGTGAGAACACGTCTGGCAATAAAACTTCACTCACTGCTTGAACGGCACTTTCCGGAGCGGAGGGTGTTTCTGAAATCCGACAAAGATACACGTTTTATCCGGCTCAGTTCGGAAACCCAGGTCGTGGCCGTAGCCGGTGTCGCGGTGATGCTCGGGTGGACGGCCATGTCCACTGCGATCCTGCTGATGGACAGCATCGGATCGGGCAATTTCCGGGAACAGGCCAAACGCGATCAGGCGACATATCAGGAACGTCTGAACATCCTGTCGGCCGAGCGCGACGCGCGCGCGCAGGAGGCGCTGGCCGCGCAAGACCGCTTCAATGCGGCACTTGATCAGATTTCGTCCATGCAGTCGGAATTGCTGGCCTCGGAAAACCGCCGTCGCGAGCTGGAAACCGGGATCGAGGTCATCCAGACCACCCTGCGCGCCACCATGAAGCAGCGGGAAGCAGTTCGGACTGAGTTGGCGGAGTTGCAGAAAGAGGCCGACAGCCCGGGCATGTACATGGCGGCTGCGGCGAACCCCGTGCAAATGAGCTTTATGACCGATGCGCTGGCACGCACAGCGGAAGAGCGCGATCAGATTGCTGCCGATGCACAGGACGCCCTGGAACAGCGGGATGACCTAGAACTGGAAATCCGTCTGATGCAGGAACGCAGCGACGAGATTTTCCGCCAGTTGGAAGAAGCCATGGTGATCTCGGTCGAGCCGTTGGACAAGATGTTCCGCAGCGCGGGCATGCCCACCGATCGCATCCTTGAAGAGGTCCGGCGCGGGTACAGCGGTATGGGCGGACCACTGACCCCGATCTCCTTCAGCACCCGCGGCGAGGAACTGTCCCCCGACGAAGTGCGCGCAAACACGCTGCTGAAGCAGATGGACCAGCTGAACCTGTACCGCATTGCAGCCGAGAAGGCGCCGTTTGCAAGTCCTGTGAATGCGGTCGTACGGTTTACCAGCGGTTTCGGAACGCGGCGCGACCCCAAAACCGGGGGCCGTCGTATGCACAATGGTGCGGATTTTGCCGGTGCACAGGGCACGGATATCTTTGCAACCGCAGACGGTGTTGTGACTCATGCCGGCTGGCAATCGGGGTTTGGACGCCTTGTAAAAATCCAGCATGCCTTCGGGATTGAGACACTTTACGCTCATAACACCAAGATCAACGTAAAGGTTGGCCAAAGGGTCTCGCGCGGGGATCATATTGCTGATATGGGTAGCACCGGACGGTCCACCGGCACGCATCTTCACTATGAGGTACGCGTGAACGGAAAACCTGTAAACCCAATGACTTACATCAAGGCTGCGAGAAATGTTTTCTAAGAGCAAAATCAACGAACCCGCATCCAAGGAAGCTGAAGCGGCAAAACCTGCCGCGCCGGCGACCCCAGCGGCCCCCGCCCCCACCGAGACCAAGGCTGCAAGCACACCGCCAAAGCCCAAGCCGCCTGCGTCTGTCCTGTCCTCGGATCTGCACATCACCGGCAATCTCAAGACCACCGGCGACATTCAGGTCGAAGGCACCGTCGAAGGTGACATCCGGGCTCATCTGCTGACCATTGGCGAAACCGCCACGATCAAAGGCGAAGTGACCGCTGACGACGTGGTCGTCAATGGCCGCATCGTTGGCCGTGTGCGCGGTCTGAAGGTCCGCCTGACCTCAACCGCGCGGGTGGAAGGCGACATCATTCACAAGACCATCGCCATCGAAAGCGGCGCGCATTTCGAAGGCTCGGTCCAGCGTCAGGACGATCCCCTGAACCCGGGCCGCAGCGGCAAACCGGGTGCCAACCCGGCGGCGGAAGTCAAACAGTAACGAGGCATCTGTCAACACGACGGAACGAACGCCGCAGGAGACCCTGCGGCGTTGTTTTTTTTGGAGCCGGTGCTTTTGTACCCCATGCCGCGCGCACATGGTTTGGATTTCAATTCCCTGACCGGTTCGTTGTGGATAGGATTGTTGGCATGCTGATCTTTTTCTTAATTCTGGCGCTGACCGCGGGTGTGCTGGGCTATCTCTACTGGTCCAGAAAACAGGCCCGCGAAACCCTTCTGGCCACACCGCTTTCCGACCATCAGCGTCACTCCATCGAGACCGAAGTGCCTCTGATCAAAAAGCTTCCAGCAGAGTTGCGCAGAAAACTGGAAGGCAAAATGAACCTGTTTCTAAAGCAGGTCCGGTTTTTTGGCTGCGACGGGCTGGAAGTGACCGAGGACATGCAACTGTCCATCGCGGCGCAGGCCTGTCTGCTCGTGGCAAACAATGACATGTGGTACGACAATCTGACGACCATCCTGATCTACCCCAACGCGTTCAAATCCCGTCAAAGCAGACGCAGCGGTTACGTCGTGACGGAAAAGGAAATCGTGCGCACGGGCGAGAGCTGGGACCGCGGGCCTGTGATTTTGTCCTGGGCGCACAGTAAACTGGGCGCGATGAACGATCACGACGGTCAGAACGTTGTTTTCCACGAATTTGCGCATCAGATCGATGACCTGTCAGGCGGCACCAATGGTGTTCCGGTATTGAACCCGGATCAGAGCTATGACGAATGGGAACATGTTTTTCTGACGGCCTATGAAACGCATGTACACGCCGTGGAAACCGGGCAGAGAACCGTCATTGACCCGTACGGCGCGGAAGGCCACGAGGAGTTCTTTGCGGTGTCCGTCGAGGTGTTTTTCGAAAAACCGGGCAGTTTGAAGGACAGTGTGCCAGAGGTTTATGACCAGCTGTCAAAGCTGTTCCAACTGGACCCCGTTACCTGGAACTGACACATCAGGAGCTTCGGCAACCACGTTGTCTACTCCAGGTGCGGTGCGAACAAAACCAAGCGCCATTTGGGCAGAACTCAGCTAAAAAAACTACCGTTTTCTCTGAAATTTCACAAAAAGTACAATTTGTATTAAGATCAAACCCATTGATTTTAGGAGGCGATTTCATGTCCAAGAAACTAATGGCAGAGTTTTTCGGGACCTTCTGGCTGGTCCTCGGCGGCTGCGGCAGTGCTGTGCTGGCGGCGGGTGTGGCTGATGTTGGGATCGGTTGGCTGGGTGTTTCACTGGCCTTTGGCCTGACCGTTCTGACCATGGCTTTTGCCGTGGGTCACATCTCGGGCGGGCATTTCAACCCTGCAGTCAGCCTGGGTCTGATGATTGGCGGACGTTTCCCGGCCAAGGACCTGTTGCCCTACTGGGTTGCGCAGGTGATCGGAGCAATTGCAGCTGCGGCGGTTCTGTACCTCATCGTCAGTGGTGCGCCCGGTTTTGCCGGTGTCGGAAGCTTTGCGACCAACGGATACGGAGAGGCATCGCCCGGAGGTTATTCGATGATGTCGGCTCTGGTGATTGAAATCGTGATGACCGCGTTCTTCATCCTGATTATTCTGGGTGCAACGTCGGCGAAGGCCCCTGCCGGCTTTGCCCCAATCGCCATCGGCCTGGGGCTAACACTGATCCATCTGGTGTCTATCCCGGTGACCAACACCTCGGTCAACCCGGCCCGGTCTACGGGCGTGGCCCTGTTTGCCGACGGTCCTGCCCTTGCCCAGCTCTGGCTGTTCTGGGTCGCGCCTCTGATCGGTGGCGCGGTCGGCGCCCTGATCTGGAAGGCGATGGCTTCGGACGAGTAGGCCCGGCACGCGCTCTGGCGCCGGGCTTGGGGGTTACTCTGTCACGGTCACCTTCTTCATGATGTCCGGCTGGCCAATGACCGCGCCGTTCTGGCCTTCGCCGCGCTTGATCGCGTCGACAATGTCCATACCCTCGGTGACCTGACCGACAACCGTGTACTGGCCGTCCAGAAACGGTCCGGGCTCGAACATGATGAAGAATTGCGAGTTCGCGCTGTCCGGGTTCTGGGACCGCGCCATGCCAACCACGCCCCGGTCAAAGGTGATGTCCGAGAATTCCGCCGGCAGGTCCGGACGATTGGAACCGCCGCGACCCGCATAACCGGCATTGAACTTCTCATTGGCCTGATTGCCATATTCAACATCGCCGGTCTGGGCCATGAATCCGTCGATCACACGGTGAAACACGACGCCATCATACTGACCTTCGCCAGCCAGTGCCGAGATTTGTTCGACATGTTTTGGCGCGACATCCTCGAACAGATCGATGGTGATGATGCCGTTGGCCCCTTCACCCTCAACCTCGATTTGCAGACCGGTCGCCAACGCGGGGCTTGCCAACAGGGCAAATGCGGCAGCAAGTTTATGCATCTGCGGCCACCTTGACGCTGATCATCCGATCCGGGCTTGCAGGCGGCTCGCCCCGGACGATTGCGTCCACATGTTCCATTCCATCAATCACGCGACCATAGACCGTGTACTGGCCATTCAGAAAATGGTTGTCCTTGAAATTGATAAAAAACTGCGAGTTCGCCGAGTCCGGGTTTTGCGAGCGCGCGGCCCCCAGGGTGCCCCGGTCATGCGGCAGTTTCGAGAATTCGGCCGGAACGTTGGGCAAGGACGATCCGCCGGTGCCGGCCATACGCAGGTTGAACCCGTCTTCCATATCGCCGTGCTGCACGTCCCCGGTCTGGGCCATGAACCCGTCAATTACCCGGTGAAACGCCACGTTGTCATACTCGCCCCCACGGGCCAGTTCCTTCATCCGCGCACTGTGCTGGGGGGCAATGTCCGGCAGCAGTTCAATGACGACGTTGCCGTCCTTCAGCTCGATGATGATCGTGTTTTCGGGATCGTTGATCTCGGCCATGAGGCCCTCCTGTCGATTTGTCTTGGCCAAATACCTATGCCGCAGCCGCGTGAATGCCAAGTGACGCATTGACGTGACGACAAAATGCAGGAAAAGAACCGCCTAAACCGGATTCAAACACAAGGATCGCGCGATGGGCTGGAAAACGCTGGACGACATGGAGCTGAACGGCAAACGGGTGCTTGTGCGCGTTGACATCAACGTGCCCGTCGTGGACGGCACCGTGACCGACGCAACCCGCATTCAACGGATCGTTCCGACCATACGCGACATCCTGACGGCGGGCGGGAAACCGATCCTGCTCGCACATTTCGGACGCCCGGGCGGCGAGCGGCGCGAGGGCCTGTCGCTGAAACAGCTTGTTCCGACGCTGGAGGCAGCGTTTGGCGCCAAGGTCCTGTTTGCCGCCGACTGCGTGGGCACCGAGGCCGAGCTGGCCGCCCAGGAACTGCAGCCGGGCCAGGTTCTGTTGCTGGAGAACACCCGCTTTCATGCCGCCGAGACAAAGAATGACCCGGACCTGGCCGCCGGAATGGCCCATCTGGGCGACATCTACTGCAACGATGCCTTTTCCGCCGCGCACCGCGCCCACAGTTCGACCGAAGCCATCGCCCGCCTGCTGCCAGCCTGTGCGGGCCGTCTGATGCAGGCCGAGTTGGAAGCTCTGGAAGGCGCGCTTAGCGCGCCCAAGCGTCCGGTGACGGCGGTGGTTGGCGGGGCCAAGGTGTCGACCAAGCTGGAATTGCTGGGCAACCTGATCGAAAAGGTCGACTATCTGGTGATCGGCGGTGGGATGGCGAATACGTTCCTTGTGGCCAAGGGTGTCAACGTCGGCAAGTCGCTGGCTGAAACCGCGATGAAAGACACAGCCGCCGATATTCTCGCCAAGGCAGACAAGAGCGGATGCAAAATCGTTCTTCCGCGCGACATCGTTGTTGCGGAAAAATTCGAGGCCAATGCACCCCACGAGATGCTCGCCGTTGATCAGTGCACCGATGACGGCATGATCCTTGATGCGGGGCCCGAAAGCGTCGCGGAAATCACGGATGTTTTTGCCAATAGCCGGACCCTGATCTGGAATGGTCCGCTGGGCGCCTTCGAGCTAGAGCCATTTGATGCCGCCACCAATGCCGCCGCGCTCAAAGCGGCGGCGCTGACCCGGTCCGGGCAATTGATTTCGGTCGCAGGCGGGGGCGACACGGTTGCGGCTCTTAACGCATCCGGCGCGGCGCGGGACTTTTCCTATATCTCGACCGCGGGTGGCGCCTTTCTGGAGTGGATGGAGGGCAAGACATTGCCCGGTGTTGCCGCGCTGGAGCATTAACCTGCACCGTTCAGGTTCTCGTCGCTGAAACCGAAAGACTCACGTCGACGCTTTTTGCGAATCGGGGGATTCACATCGCGAATCACCTGTGACATAGTGCGGCCAGATGCCCGCAAAGGGCACGTTTCTTGAGGCAAGTTTCATACGGCGGTAAACAGAGTGTCCCGTTCCAACAGGCCCGGTCTGGGCGCAGTGGTCTTTTTCTCGGTGGCATTCATGCTGGGTGTCTATTTCACCTTTGCCGCCGTGCAGGGGGATTATGGGCTGTTCAGACGGGTTGAGATCGCGGCGGAACGGGATGCTCTGTCACGCGACCTGGCCCGACTGGAGGTCGAGATTGCCCAGATGGAAAACCTGACCCGCCGCCTGTCCGATACCTTCCTGGACCTCGACTTGCTGGACCAGCAGGCACGGTCGGTTCTGGGCATGATCCGCGCGGACGAGATCGTCATCCGCTAGCTGGGCCGATGGCAGAGATCTCAGGCCTTTTCTCATATCTTTCAGATCGGTATTCCCGACCGGATGTGGAACGTCGCTAATTCCTGCCTCTCGATGCGAAGTTTCCTGAATCAAAACGGCACTGCCCGCCATGCAATGTTGGCCCAAACGTTAAGCGTTTCTGACCCAAACCGTCCGTTCGCTGCGCCATACTCGAATAGGTAAGCTGCGGGACAAAGGGTGAATTCGCTGCGGTTGCGCTAAGGTCGGGTTATGCTGCATCTACCTCTGGCACCTTCACGTCAGCTTCCTTGAGCTGTCGTGCGATAATCTCATTGAAGGTGAGATCGGCGTTTATTTCAGCCAGCATTCCGACTTTTATCCAGAATTCAGCCTGAGCATTGATCGACCGGCACATGACAGTGCTGGCCTTGCGGATATCTTCGTGCAGTCCGTCGCCAATCTTCACGATGCCCATTGAAGCGCCTCCAAATTGGAAATATACGAAACATATACGATTCGTATAGAGTATGATCTATACCGAGTATAGAGGCGGAATTTTAGATGGACAGCTATATCAACGTCCCTGTCGCGCCTGCTGCGAAAGACGCCCGCAGAACAGAACGCATCAAGCTCTACGGCCCGGATGCCTTCGAGGGGATGCGTCGCGCTGGTACATTGACGGCCGCTTGTCTGGATGGCGTGGCTGATTTGGTCCGCCCCGGTCTGCCACTCTCTGAGATCAACACATTTGTGTTGGATTTCGCTTCCGCTCACGATGCGTTACCGGCAACTCTTGGCTACAAGGGTTACAAATACGCGTGCTGCACGTCAGTGAATCATGTGGTGTGCCACGGTTTTCCTAACGAAAAGACGTTGCGCGACGGCGACATCGTCAACGTGGATGTGACGCTGATACGTAACGGATGGTATGGCGACTCCAGCCGGATGTATGTGGCGGGCAAGCCGAAGCGGGCGGCAGAGCGCCTGATCCAAATCGCATATGAGGCGATGATGCGCGGGATCGAGATCGTGCGCCCTGGTGCGCGATTGGGCGACATCGGCCATGCCATTCAATCCTACGCTCGGTCAGAGCGTTGTTCGGTTGTCCGAGACTTTTGCGGCCACGGCATCGGTCAGGTTTTCCACGACTCTCCAAACATCCTGAATTTCGGCAAGGCTGGCGAAGGGTTAGAGTTGCGCGAAGGCATGATCTTCACCGTTGAACCGATGATCAATCTAGGGCGCTGCGAAGTGAAGATGCTCGCCGATGACTGGACTGCTGTGACCCGCGATAAATCCCTGTCCGCTCAGTTCGAGCATTCGATTGGCGTGACAGCCGATGGGTTTGAAATTTTTACCGGGTCGGCCTCGGGTCGTCATGCGCCAGGCATCCGGATTGACTCATCGACGACATAGCCTCCATTCCAACAGAATGCAGCATCCGTCACTTCGGGCTCTTTCTGCATCATCGCTGCTATCTGCATCAAGGTCAGCTCTGATTGATTTTCGAGATTTTGGGTCAATCTTTGGCGTGAAGGTCAGAGACCACTGATCTTCCGCATCAGCACTTTTTCGATTCTGCGCTTGTTTTCATTGCAAAGGATTTTTCGGCCTGGTGCGCCATCTGATGTTGAGCGTTCACCCCGCCCTTGGTCGCACTATGACGGTTGGGTCAGGTTTGTGTGACGTTCAACACCGGAACCCGCAGGTCCGGCTCTGCGTCACATTTGCTCTCGCCAGATCGGCCCAAATGCTTTAAGAGATAGTTTAACGCTAAACTATCTGTCCGGAAGGGGGAGATCGCCACGATGGCTGCGCGAAAAACCACAAAGAAACCAAACGTTTCTGCGGAAGAGCTGAAAACCTACTACCGCGAAATGCTCCTGATCCGCCGATTCGAGGAAAAGGCCGGTCAGCTTTATGGGATGGGTTTGATCGGCGGTTTCTGCCACCTCTATATCGGGCAGGAGGCTGTTGTTGTCGGGCTCGAGGCCGCAACCGAGGAAGGCGACAAGCGCGTGACCTCATATCGCGATCACGGCCATATGCTGGCCTGTGGCATGAACCCGGACGGCGTCATGGCAGAGCTTACCGGACGCGAGGGCGGCTATTCCAAGGGGAAAGGCGGCTCGATGCACATGTTCTCGAAGGAAAAGCACTTTTATGGCGGGCATGGTATCGTGGGCGCTCAGGTGCCGATCGGGGCCGGGCTCGCATTTGCGGACAAGTATAAAGGCAACGACCGCGTTACCTTTACGTATTTCGGCGATGGGGCCGCGAACCAGGGTCAGGTCGCGGAGACTTATAACATGGCCGAGCTCTGGCAGCTGCCGGTGGTGTTTGTGATCGAAAACAACCAATACGCCATGGGCACCTCCGTCAAACGCGCCACCAAGAGCCCCGATTTCTGGGAACGCGGTGCCGCCTATGGCATCGCCGGCCAGGAAGTCGATGGCATGGATGTTCTGGCCGTCAAAGCGGCGGGTGAAACCGCCGTCGCCCACTGCCGGGCCGGCAAGGGGCCGTACATTCTGGAAATCCGCACCTACCGCTATCGCGGTCACTCAATGTCTGACCCGGCCAAGTATCGAACCCGGGAAGAGGTGCAGAAAGTCCGCGAACAGAGCGATCCGATCGATCACGTGCGCGAACTGCTTCTGACGGGAAAACATGCGACCGAGGATGATCTGAAGGCCATCGACAAGGAAATCAAGGAAGTCGTGAACCAGGCCGCCGAATTCTCGAAAGAAAGCCCCGAGCCGTCACTGGACGAGCTCTGGACCGATATCTACGCCTGAGAGGACGAACAGACATGGCAACCGAAATTCTCATGCCCGCGCTTTCGCCCACGATGGAAGAAGGCACATTGGCCAAATGGCTGATCAAGGAAGGCGATACCGTAAACTCCGGCGATATCATGGCCGAGATTGAGACCGACAAGGCCACGATGGAGTTCGAGGCCGTCGATGAAGGCATCGTCGGCAAGATCCTCATCCCCGAAGGCACCGAAGGCGTCAAGGTCAACACCGCCATCGCGATCCTGGTGGAAGAGGGTGAAGACGCCTCCGCCCTGCCCGCGGCTGCACCGGCAGCCGCAGCGGTCACCGAGGCCGCCCCTGCGGCGGTTGAGGCGCCCGCTCCTGTCGCAACGGCACCCGCCGCGCCACAGGTAGACCTGTCGCCCGACTGGCCTGCAGATGCCGAAATGGCGCAGCATACTGTACGCGAAGCCTTGCGCGACGCCATGGCCGAAGAGATGCGCGGCGACGAAGACGTCTTCCTGATGGGCGAAGAAGTCGCCGAATACCAGGGGGCCTACAAAGTCTCGCAAGGTTTGCTTGACGAGTTTGGCGCAAAACGCGTGATCGACACCCCGATCACCGAACACGGGTTCGCCGGCATCGGTGTAGGCGCCGCATTTGGTGGTCTGAAACCGATCGTCGAATTCATGACCTTCAACTTTGCCATGCAGGCGATGGATCAGATCATCAACTCTGCCGCCAAGACCCTGTACATGTCCGGGGGCCAGATGGGCTGTCCCATCGTCTTCCGTGGACCCAACGGCGCGGCCGCCCGCGTTGGGGCCCAGCACTCGCAGGATTACGCGGCCTGGTACATGCAGGTTCCGGGTCTCAAGGTTGTGATGCCCTATTCGGCGGCTGACGCCAAAGGTCTTTTGAAGTCCGCCATCCGCGATCCCAACCCGGTTATCTTCCTGGAAAATGAAATCCTGTATGGCCGCTCGTTTGACGTGCCGCAGGTTGACGACCTGACCATCCCGCTGGGCAAGGCGCGTGTCTGGCGCGAAGGCGCGGATGTCACGATCGTCAGTTTCGGCATCAGCATGCAATACGCGCTGGAAGCCGCCGACAAACTGGCCGAGGAAGGGATCAGTGCCGAGGTCATCGATTTGCGCACCATCCGTCCAATGGACACTGGCGCGATCATCAATTCGGTCATGAAAACCAATCGGCTGGTGACTGTCGAAGAAGGCTGGCCGCAAGGGTCCGTTGGCAGCTACATCAGTTCGGTGGTGATGCAGCAAGCGTTCGATTATCTGGACGCCCCGGTGATCAACCTCACCGGCAAGGATGTCCCGATGCCCTATGCTGCGAACCTGGAGAAACTGGCCCTGATCACCACGGATGAGGTGATTGCGGCGGTGAAACAGGTGACCTACCGGTAACGTGATGGAGATCAGGGGCCGCGATCCAGCAACCGAATGCTACCGTGTCGATATCAATATCGACAACCGCACCGTCACGGCGATGGTTCCCGAACGGCTGGCGGCGGATATGCGGTTGATCGGCACGCGCCCATCCCACCAGACAGCCTATGAATGGATGGCTGAGAACAAGAAACAAATCGAAGCCGCGATTGCGACTCTCGCACGTGGCACGGGGCGCCCCAAAGCGCCCTACGACCAAATTACTCTGATTGAGGAGCGCTGAGATGCCCACCGAAATCCTGATGCCTGCCCTGTCACCGACGATGGAGGAAGGCACGCTTGCAAAATGGCTGGTCAAAGAGGGCGACACCGTCTCCTCCGGGGATTTGCTGGCCGAGATCGAAACCGACAAGGCGACCATGGAGTTCGAGGCCGTTGACGAGGGCACTGTCGGTAAAATCCTGATCGCCGAGGGCACCGAAGGCGTCAAGGTCAACACCGCCATAGCGGTCCTTCTGGAAGAGGGGGAAAGCGTCGACGACATTGGCGCAACGCCTGCTGCGGCACCGGCGGCTGCGCCTGCGGCCGCTGCGGGCAACGAGGCTGCCGCCCCAGCGGCACCCGAGGCGCCCGCCCCCGCTCCGGCGGCACCGGTCAAGTCGGATGGCGGTCGCATTTTTGCGTCCCCGCTCGCGCGCCGCATCGCTGCTCAAAAAGGGCTGGACCTCGCGCAGATCACCGGTTCGGGTCCGCATGGCCGTATCGTCAAGGTCGATGTCGAGGGCGCAACCGCGACCGCTCCGGCTGCAGCACCGGCACAGGCCGCCTCCGCGTCCGCCGCTGCCCCCGCGCCATCCGGACCCTCTGCGGATATGGTCGCGCGCATGTACGAAGGCCGGGAGTATGAAGAGGTCAAGCTCGACGGCATGCGCAAAACCATCGCGGCTCGCCTGGCCGAAGCCAAGCAGACCATCCCGCATTTCTACCTGCGCCGCGACATCAAACTGGACGCCCTGCTGAAGTTCCGCAGCCAGTTGAACAAGCAACTCGAAGCGCGCGGTGTGAAGCTGAGCGTCAACGATTTCATCATCAAGGCCGTCGCCAACGCGCTGCAACAGGTCCCCGAATGCAACGCAGTCTGGGCGGGTGACCGGGTCCTGCAGCTCAAACCTTCGGATGTTGCGGTGGCCGTGGCCATCGAGGGCGGTCTGTTTACCCCTGTCCTGCAGGATGCCGACACCAAATCGCTTTCGGCGCTCTCGACCGAGATGAAAGACCTCGCGGGCCGTGCCCGCGAACGCAAGCTGGCCCCGCATGAATATCAGGGCGGCACTTTCGCGGTTTCGAACCTCGGCATGTTCGGTATCGACAATTTTGACGCTATCGTGAACCCGCCGCATGCAGGCATTCTGGCCGTCGGAACCGGCCTGAAGAAACCTGTCGTTGGCGATGACGGAGAGCTGACGGTTGCAACCGTGATGTCAGTGACAATGTCAGTCGATCACCGGGTGATCGATGGTGCGCTTGGGGCGCAACTGCTGCAAGCCATCGTGGACAACCTCGAAAACCCGATGGTCATGCTGGCCTGAACCGACCATCACACAAACAAAAAAGCCGCTTCGGATTTCGAGGCGGCTTTTTTTCATTCAACTCGGGTTATTGGTCCTTGCCCAGCATATGATCCATCGAGATCGACGGCTGATCACATCCCGCCTCACCGACGATCTTGGCCGGGATACCGGCAACCGTCTTGCAGGCGGGAACCTCCTGCAGCACCACCGATCCGGCAGCGATACGGCTGCAATGACCCACTTCGATATTGCCCAGAACCTTGGCCCCGGCCCCGATCAGAACGCCATTGCCGATTTTCGGATGGCGCTGTTCCTCTTCCTTGCCCGTCCCGCCCAGCGTAACCGAGTGCAGCATCGAGACATTGTCGCCAACTATAGCCGTTTCGCCAATGACGATGGAATGTGCGTGGTCGATCATGATGCCCTTGCCGATCTGCGCGGCTGGGTGAATGTCGATGCCAAAAATCTCAGACGAGCGCATCTGGAAGAAATACGCCAGATCATGACGGCCCTTGCGCCACAGCCAATGCGCCACGCGATAGGCCTGCATCGCCTGATACCCTTTGAAATACAGAATCGGCTGCAGCAGACGGTGGCAGGCCGGATCGCGCTCATATACGGCCATCAGGTCGGCTCGGGCGGCTTCGATCAGATTGGCATCATCGGCATAGGCCTCATCCACGATTTCGCGCAGAACCATCATGGACATTTCGTTTGAACACAGTTTTGCAGAGATTCTGTACGACAATGCGCGTTCAAGACTGCGGTGGTGCAGGATACAGGCGTGCACCAGCCCACCCATCAGGGGTTCTTTCTCGACGGCCGCTGTGGCCTCAGAGGTGATGCGATCCCAGACCGGATCGACGGACGTAACCTGGCTGCGCGTTTCAAACATGGCTTTTGATCCTTTGCTGCGCCTAGAATGCCATTTAGTGGCAAAAAGGCCAAACGCAAACCCGTGATCGCCGAAGCAACGAAAATGAATGAATCCCAACGCGCGCATTTTGAGGCTCAAATCCGCAATCGGCTGGCGGAACTGGAAGCCCAGTCCGCTTCGGGTCAGCAGGCGCAGGCTATCGTTGAGTTGGACCAACAGGCCGTTGGGCGGCTCAGTCGAATGGACGCGCTGCAAAACCAGGCAATGGCCAAGGCCCAGCAGGCCAATCGCGATCTCGAGGTGCGCCGACTAAACGCCGCTCTGAACCGCATCAAGGAAGATGAGTACGGCTATTGCGAGGATTGCGGCGATGAGATTCCGCAGGGTCGGCTGAACCTGGACCTGGCGGCCAGCAAATGCGTCAGCTGCGCTGCCGGCTGAGGTGAAACCGTATCAGGCCTCACAGAACCACTTCAAAACATTGACAATACTGGAGGTTACCGAATCCGGGCTCCTCCCACAAGAACCGCTTACGCGCCGCCGCCACATGCGCGTCTGCCAGCTCAGCTTCGGCAATCATCCGAAGGCACAGCCGCGCTCGACCAGGTTGCGGCACGGCCAAAAGGGCGCGTGCCGCAGTGCTGACATCACCATGCTACAAAGGTCGCATCACATGCCTGACCCGACCGCCAACCGCGCTGTCGCACCAGGACCGTATGTGGACGAAATCTGCGCGATTTCGACCTCAAAAGAACCGTTCAGACCATCCGCCGCCTTTTGATCCGGCGTGTACAGCCATTGCGGGGCCGCGACCACGACTTCGCGCAGCAGGGCGCCATCGGCGCGGATGCGCAACAGGTAGGATTCGCTTTCTTCACCAAGCGGAACATCCAAAGCGGCCCAGTCATCCCCATCAATCCGGGTGCGCCGGATCCATGAGAATTCATCTCCGGATGCTGATGAACTGACCCGCAGATGCGCCGGTGCGTAAGGGCGCAACCCGTTACCGTCAAACGCCTCCACCAGATGCTCATAGGACGGATCATCATAACCGCGTGTCGCAGGCCCGATGCGGTAGTGTTTGGCCACGCGCCGCTCGGTCCGTTGCAGGCTGGTCTGATACACGCGCTCATCCAGCAACACGAACATTGACCCCGCAGGCCAGGTATCAGGCATCACGGCATCTGTGCCCAACTGTCCGCGCAACCTGCCGGACAGAGTGTAGATGCCCGGGTCCTGAAGCGCGGCGTCCGCGAATTGAAAAACCTCCCAGTTTCCCGGGGTACCGTCCCCGATGGCGGCTAGGTTGGCACCGTTCAACAACGCCGTGCGCGGGCGGGATTCTAACACCCCGTCGATCAGGTTCACCCGCAGGCCAGCGCCTTCGTCCCAAAGCCCGGAACTCGCCCGGTTCAGCGGCGTTTCCGTGAACCCGACGACAGCCTGCCCCGCAATCACATCCCGCAGCACATAATCCTCGTCGCTGGCCGAGGCATAAACGGCAACACTGCCGGGCCAGGGATCCGCAGAGACTGCCAGATACGGCGCGTGCGGTTCCTCGGATCCGGTAATCAGCGGCAGATCCAGAAAAACCGGGACAACGGGAACCGGCGCAACAAAAGGCTTTGCCGCCACCGCATCTTCCGGCAACCCGGTGGGCGTGTACACCCCGCGTTCGATGCGCACCGCGTCTGCCAATTGCATTTCGGCCTTTTCCAAGCGGTCAATCCGATAGAGCGCGCCCGTTTCTTCCCCTGACAGACGCACGACATCCCCTGCGCCCAGATGCATCAGCGACGGCGGCAGAGCGAAACGTGCGGTTTCGCGCGAAACCCGCGCTTCGCTCAGCCAGCGTTCCACCGTTTGCCGCCCTTCCGCACGCGTCATCGACAGCGGCATCTCGTTGATAGAGACCGCGTGCGTGCGGCTGTCGGGCAGCACCGCCTCTTCGGCCACCAGATCGTGATTGGCGTCGGATTGGACAAAACGCAACCTGACTCGACCTGTCATCTCCGCTTCGGCCTCGCGTCGGTATTCGACGCTGCCATCAATGTCTGAACTGACCGCCAGATGTTCTGGGTTCACATCCACTGCGCCGCGACCGCTGCGCATTTGGAATCTCAAGACCCCATCGCGCTCGATGGCGTCGAAACCGTAACGCAGCATGAGCGGCTGCAGCGCTGATCGTGCGTCCGTGACATCTTCGATGGCATAACCGCGGACAACACCATAGAGCGCCGAAACGTCGATATCCGTGACCCCGGCCCCATGGCAGATTTCCGTTACAACCGACGCCAGAGTTCGGCTGCCGGACCGTCCGTTCACCCAATGACCACGGGCGTAATTCTCACCATCGCTCCATTGGCTGCGCAGGTTGGGAAAGCTTGGATAAGGACGCGCGTCCCAGGCCCAGACATAGGCATTGTCCAAATCCACCATAGGGCCACCATAGACGTCCGAGATCGGGTTGATCAGTGGATCACCCCAGTACCCCAGCATCGCCGTTAGATACCGATTCTGGATGAAATCATCGCGCAGACCGTTGGAATACGGCGGCAGGCTGGACTCGGAAGATTTCGGGTCGAGAAATTTGTTCGGCTGATTGGTGCCTTTGTCGACTGCTGCGCACCCCAATTCCGTGAACCAGATGGGTTTTGAACCTGGCACCCAATCGGTCGGGTTCGCCTGCCGAATACCTCCGATCCGCTCGTGATGGAGATTTGACCACCAATTGCGCACATCCTTGTACCGCCAGACCCACGGCTCGTTATGCTCACCATCTTCAATGGGCATCCTGATCTGCGCGGCCGCCTCTTCCGGAGACGCGTAGAACCACTCATACCCCTCGCCGCCTTCGATATTGCTGCGCAGGTACGCCAGATCGTAGATCGAGCCGGAGGCCGCATCCTGATGATCCTCGCCGTCGCGCCAATCCGACAAAGGCATGTAATTGTCGATGCCGACGAAATCGATGTTGTCATCGGCCCATAGCGGGTCGAGGTGAAAATACCTGTCACCACTGCCGGTGGGCTGGTAACCGAAATACTCACTCCAGTCCGCCGCATATCCGATCTTGGTATCCGGACCCAGAAGCTGACGGACCTCCGCCGCCAGTTCTTTCAGCCGCGCCACCGCCGGAAACCCGGACAAACCGCGAATCTGCGTCAAGCCTCGCATTTCCGAACTGATGCAGAAGGCCTCCACACCACCAGCCGCCTGACACAGCGCGGCATAGTGGAGAATAAACCGACGCAACCCCCATTCGCTGGGCCCACGATAGCTGACTGTCCCGTTGCCGATCACGAAATCGCCGGCACGCGCAGATCCGAAAAACGCAGCCACCTGCGTCTCTGCCTCAGCCGTTTGGTCCGGGGACCCCTCCCGCCCCGGCGCCACGTCCAGCGTGATCCGTCCGCGCCATGGCAGATGCGGTTGATCCGCCGCATCCGACCATGGATCAGGCAGTCCATTGCCCTGTAACTGATCCATCAGAATGAAAGGATAGAACATCACGCGTTTGCCGGTGTCTTTCAGATGTCGGATCGCCTGAACCACAGCGGCATCCGCCGGTGTGCCGCCATAGACCGGGCGGTCATCCTGATGCGCGACGACGTCCGCCGATGTCCTGTTCAGTCCGGACACGGACCACGGCATATTCTGTCCGTCAACGTCGTCACGCACCACTTTCGGCGTGATCTGGCAAGTCCCGCATCGAAGGTCATTCCCAAACCAGGATACGATCAGCGAGGCCGCGTGGCAGCCCGGCAACTCCTTTTCCAGGGCGCGAGTCGAGGTGATCAGATCCGGCAAGCCAGAGGTGGAATTCACATTCGCCGCCCAGCTTTTGCCCCGCCCCTTGGCGTAGTTCACCTGACTGCTGGCCAACGCGTATTCGCCCGTTCCGGGTATCAAGGCCACGCCCCGAACCGTTCTAGACAAGTCCTCCGCGTGGTCGGGCATCTCGGGTTGCACAGGTCGCACGACCTCAAAAGAGAATTGCGGGACGCGGTTGCCGAATGCCGCAAGCTGGAAATCCTCGATCACAACATACGCTGTCCCGCGATACGCCGGGACACTGCCTGCGCCTTCAATCGCCTCGATCAGAGGATCGGGCAACTGATCTTTCGTCCCATTGTAGACGCGCATGTTCAGGCCAACGCGCTCCAACTCCTCACCATCGGCCCAAATGCGCGCGATATCGGCGATTTCACCGGCACCAACAGCGATGGCCAGCGAAATTGAGTAACTGTAGGTAACGGTAGTGACCTCTGGCGGTTTTGGTTTCCCTTTGCCCCCGCCGCTTGATTGAGTGGTGGTCGAGGTGCTGCGGGTCTCCAAAAAGTCCGACGCCCAGATGACCTGCCCGCCAACGCGCATGCGACCGAAAATGGTGGCCACGGGGGCACCTTCGCCGGTTTCTGTCAGACGAAACCGGTCCAGTCGCCCGGTTTCGACCACGTCGCTGCCGCCACCCATCACGGACTGGCTCATCAACCGCTGATCGATGACACGGCCCAAGGTAGCTCCAACCGCGCGCCCAACGATCGCGGTCGACAGACCGGCCACCGTGCCCCCGATCGAGCCCCCAAGGGCGGCACCAGCGGCAGAAAGAAGAATTGTAGCCATCAGAGTTCCCCCAACGGAAATTCGAAACAGGCGACGACCCGGCGCCGCCAGGGTTCGCTCAGGGCACTTTCGACGACGCCGTGCCCGGAATAAGCGTGGATAAAGCGAGTCTCAGGACCCGCGTCGCTGACAATCCCAACATGTTTGGCCACGCTCCTGTCCCGCATGCGAAACAGCAACACATCTCCTGCCGCAATTGTTTGGGCCGGTTTTTCGATCAAATGGCGTCGCGCGGCCGCCCACATGCGCTCTTCACCCTGCGGCTCGGACCAATCCATGCTGTATGCTGGCACGGTCTCCGGTTCATCCCCGACAAGCGCGCGCCACACCCCGCGCAGCAGGCCAAGGCAATCCGCACCAGCCCCTCTGAGAGAGGCCTGATGCACATAAGGCGTTCCCAACCAAAGACGCACCTCATCCACAATATCCTGTCTTCGTATCGTCACCGAATGCTGCCCCCCGTGTTCGGGCTGTTCTTCTTTGGAACAGCCATCACCCAGTCTTCGCCCGGAAGATCCGGAAAACCCTGAAAATTCAGCAAATTGTTAAACTTCAACCGGCAGGTCTCCATGCGCTTGTCGCAACCTGCAGTGAGTTTCACACGATCTCCGACAGCCAGACCGCCGCCGATACCGGACCACAAGGTAATCTCGCGCCCACTTTCAATGCGACGGTCCTGTTTCACCGACGCCCAAAGCCCGGCTGCCTGACCCGACACAACGTCCAGCCTGCCGCGCTCGAACCAGCCATCATCAGCGGTTTCGCCGCCTGTCAGGCGCAGCAGCGTTCCACCGTCAAAACCGGATATCTCCGCCTCGACCCAATAACCCGGTGCACCCGTGTTGAACCCGCAGGCCTCGTCTCCCAGCACTGCAGTGCAGGGCTTCTGATACACGCGCCCCAGCGGGCGGTTCAGCAGATCGGTCAACCCGCGCAGTTCGGCGTGAAATGCGCCACCGGCGCGACGCAGTTCACCAATCGAGCCTCGAAATTGCAGCGTGCGCTGATCGGTGTTCGCCCAATTGACCAGCCACGCCCGAACCTCGGCCCCGTCAAACCGACCCGCTTCAATATCCTCCTCGCGGACCGCCGCATCCGACAAGGCGCCCATGGCCTCGGAATTGTCAATCGACAGTCCCGTGGCCTGTTCGATTGCAGCCGCAGTCAGGCCCGTGCTGGCCTTGAACGACACCCCCTCAAAGCGCAGCTCCAGATCGTGATCGGTAAAGCCGAACGTTTGCCCATCGGAGCGCGTGATCGCCCAACACCGGCAGACGGTGGTCATCCCGCTTTGCAGATGGGCCTGCAATCCTTGAGTGTCCCCGCTCATCAGACCCGCACCTCGACCACCGGCACATTCGGAACGTCGCCCGCCTGAAAGCTGGCCACGCTGGTTTGAATCTTGTCCGTGTCGAACCGCACTGGTACGTCAAACTCAAACCCGGCGGTGATCTCGACCTGCTCCGGCGGCGGATCGGAGAAAATGACTGACCCTCGGTTCAGATCCACTTCGAAATCAACCCCTTCGCGCATCTCATCCTGATCGATGCCCAGCCGAACCGTGCCCAGTACCGGTTTGGCAATAGGCCGGACATAACTGACCCCGCCAGAACTGTAGGTCTTGACCAGTTGGAACTCGGTGCGCGTGCCATCGCCGCGAGCAATAACCTGATCCCCTTTGTCGACATCTGCGGTCGCGGCCCCGGATTTGAAATCGGACCAATCCTTCCAGCGGAACCCGAACATCTGACCCTGGCGCGCCTCAAAAAACGAGATCAGCGCTTCAATATCGTCCAGAGACCGCATTCCCAGACCCGCATCGTAACGCCGACGGGAATGTGCCCAGGGCGTGTTGCGCTCTTCGAACCCATTGGCCAGCGTCACGATGTCCGTGCGCCGTTCCGGCCCACCAACCGAGCCAAAGCTCAGGCTGGCCGGAAATCTCACCTCGTGAAAATTCATGATTGTCTCCCGGAATTACCTGTTGCGATTGCCGCGGCCCAGTGCACGGCTCATCTGCGCCGCGATCTGGCCCTGACTGCGGCGAAACCCCTGCACGTTGGGCGTGGTGATGTTCATCACAACATTCACGGCCCGGCCCCCGCCGGAATTGCGCACACCCAGCTTGCCGTCTGGCCCGCGCGCCAATGGCATGATCGCCTCTGGTCCCGCCTCGCCCATCAGACCCGTGCCGCCGCGCATCGGAAACGTGGTCGGCCCGCTGATCACGCCACCATTGGCAAACGGCATGACGCGTCCCTGGGAAAAGCTGCCGCCATCGGCGAAGGGCAAAATCCCCTGCACGAGACCGCCAATCCCATTCGCAAGCATCCCGCCGAAATGGTCCGTCACCGGTTTGATGGCCGCCGAATAGGCCGTTCGGATCATCGAGTTCTTCAATACATCCAGCGCATCCGAGAGGTTCATTCCGTCCAGGACAACGCCATCAAACGCTTTGCGCAGCCCGCCGGACATGCCACGCTCAAGCGTGGCAACATCCTTGCCGGTCTCTTCAAAGGCCGCACTGATCCGCTTCATCTGCCCATCAAAAGCGGCAGCCATCGACGCCGCATCCGCCAGCGAATCGCCCAGCGCATCGCCCCGTTCCTGCAGGTCGTCAAACCCGTCACGATCCGTCATCATGTTCTCCTTTTGTCTTGTCCGGGTAGGCCGCCAACAGCGCATCCAGACCGGCACGATTCATTGCGGGCATCCCCGCGCCCTGCCCCAGCATCAGTCGCAACTCAGCCGGGGTCAGACGCCAGAATTGCTCCGGCGTCAGACGCAACCCCACAAATCCGGCACGCATCAGCGCAGGCCAGTCGAACCCGCTCATGATTGCGCCGTTACCATGAATGCCCGGGCCAGCAGTTCAGCGGCCGCTCGCGCACCCGCCATCGGTCCGCCCTCGATGTCCGCACACAGCAAATCGGCTCGGCTGACCGGGACCCCACCGCCCTTTAGTCCCGCCACGATCAGAGCCAACACATCGCTGCTGGAATAGGCTCCGCCCTCGAACCGCTGAACCAGCTCAATCAGCGAACTTGCACCCAGTTCCTGTTCCAATTCCGCCAAGGCACCCAGCGTCAGCTTGAGCACCCTCCGTTCCCCATCGATGGTCAGCGCCACCTCGCCCGTCCACGGATTGGCCATCTGATCAAAGCGCCGTAAAGGTCAGAGCACCGGCACTTGCCAGGCTCATCTCATAGGTGGCTTCCCCGTTGTGCGAGCCCGCGTATTCGATGCCGGTCACCTGGAACGGCCCCTCAACGATGCCAAAATCGGGGATGATCACCTGAAAACCGGGTGTCTCGCCGTCAAAGAACAACTGGCGCGCCCGTTCATCGGTACCCGCGTCCTTGAACACGCCGGAGCCCGAAATTGCCGCCGATTTGACACCCGCACCGGACAGCAGCTCGCGCCAGCCGCCCTGGCTTTCAAGGCTGGTGACGTCCACGCTTTCCGCGTTAAAACTGACCCGCGTCGCGCGCAGCCCCGCGATGGTTTCGTACAGGCCCGAGCCATTCATATCCACTTTGACCAACAGGTCTTTTCCGTTCTGGGCACCCATATGCTCTCTCCAATGATTGCTTAGTCGTCTTCCACGCGGGCGCGGAATCTCAGGTCGATCTGGCGGATCGCACCGCCGGTTCCCGTCCGCCGGGCCGAGGCGCGTTCGAACCACAGCCCGACCAGGCGACCCCGGCTGAGGTTCAGAGGCGCGTCTTCCAGCGCATCGCAGACCGCTCCGGCCAGTGTTTTGGTCACGCTGAATCCTGCGACCTCGGTAACCACGGACACCGTGAACCGATGTATCGCACCTGCTCCGGACCGATCTGAGGCCTCTCGGACCTCTTCTGGGCCCAACATGACGTAGGTCTGGGGGATGGCCCCTGCAGGCATTGCGTCGTAAATCGCGCCGCCGGACAGTGCGTCGACCTCGGTATCCGCCGTTAGCTGCTGAAACACCGCAGCCTGCAAAGCAGCTGAAACTCCGTAACTCATGACGCCACCTCTTCATCTGCAAAGCAGGTCAGGTATTGACCGCGCAGGTCATGTTCCGCCACGGCGCGGATAACAAAGCGGCGCTCTCCTTCGCGAAACCGTTGATCCGTTGCCGGGCGCATGCTTGATCCCGCAGGTGCACCACGCACCACGATGCGGTAGCCGACCCGGGACACCGGAACACTTGCGATTGCACGTTCCGCGCCGCTCCGCGCGGTCACTTCGGCCCACAGCGTTCCCAGGGCTTGCCAGGATTCCGTATAGCCGCCCGCACCATCGGCTACCCTGACCGGTGCCTCCAGCACCAGTTTTCGGTTCAAATTCGGCGCGCTCATTGCGTTACACCGGCGCCAAAGCGCACCAGGCGGTACCGCTGAATCAGGCTGGTCACGCCAAACGGCATACACCCGTCGCTCAGCGCTGTTTCGTCGCGATATTCATAGTAATGTGCCGCCAGCAATAGCACCGCCTGGCCCAGATCCGCCGGCAACCCGTCCCAGTCTGGCGCCATACCGGCGGTGAACGTAATCTTGACTGATCCGCCGGTGGCAATCGCGGGCAGAGCCGAACTCATCGGTCGCAACCGCGGGCGCTGACTGTCCTGCTCTAGCCGATAGACGCTGTCTTCCAGGGCACTTATACTGCCCGACGCATCGCTCATCGTTACGTCATCGACAGACCTGACTGGCGCCACGGGCAAGACCTCGCCGGCCCGATCGCGCCACGCGTTCAGGGTCCACGAAAACTCCCGCGTAATCAGCACTTTGCCCGTGCGCGCCTCGATGGCCGCCATCGCCGCGCGCAGGAAACCCTTCAGCACGTCATCCTGCACGTTATCTTCGGCAAACCCTGTGCCCAGCCGCAGATGCGCCTTGAACTGATCCACCGGCAGCGCCGCATCCGCGATGGCGGTCTCTTCGATCAACATCATCCATTCACTCCGCAATCTCGGTCCCCTCCAGGGGCCGCATCCTTGGAAAATGACGGGCACGCGCCGCCCCACGTTGCTCGGACGGAGGGGAGCAGCTAGACAACGCAGGGGATCTCACCCCGGCCCGCGCCCGCCGTCCGGAGCGCAGATTGCCCGCGCCCCGGCTTCGCCACCGCTTATGCGATGCCGAATTTCACCAGCTTGATCGCAGCGAAATCGCTCACGTCGCCACCCACGCGCTTGGTCGCGTAAAACAGAACATGCGGCTTGGCGCTGAACGGATCGCGCAACACGCGCAGATCAGGGCGTTCGGCAATGGTGTAACCTGCCTGAAAGTCGCCGAAGGCAATCGAGATACTGTCTGTTGCCGCGTCCGGCATATCCTCGGCGATCAGAACCGGATAGCCCATCAAACGGGCCGGTTCGCCGGCCGCCAGACCATCCGACCACAAGAAGCGGCCGTCGCTGTCCTTCAGTTTGCGGATCAAGCCGGCGGTTTTCGAGTTCATGACAAATGTGCCATTGACGCGGTACTGTGCGCCCAGCGCATAAACCACATCAACGATGGCATCGGCATCAACGCCGCCGTCAATGCCCGTGGCAACATAGCCGAGGCTGCCCCAGGACCAGGTGTCTTCGGACACAGCGCGGTGAATCATGAGGCCCTTGGGCTTGTCCACGCCATCACCAGCGATAAAGGCGGCCGCCTCGGCCCGGGCGAACTTGTCGGCGATGCGACCCGCCAGCCAGCCTTCGACGTCAAATGCACTGTCATCCAGCAGCCGCTGCGAGGCCTTGGGCAATGCACTCAACTCATGCAGCGGAATCGAGATACGGTCGATCATCGGGGTCGTGGTCTCGGCAGAGGCCGAGGTCTCATCCGCCCAGCCGGCTCCGAGATCGGTGTGGTCAATCAGAACGTCGAACGAGTTCGCCTCGACGTTAACGACAGACGCGATCGACCGGATGGACGCCGTAGAATTCAGCACTGACTTGATGGTCTCGGCGGTTTGCGGGTCTATCAGATAGCCACCCTCGCTGTTGACCGTGCTCGACAGGGACTTGGACTCCATCTCGAGGCCGCGCAACGCGTCGTCATCGCCTGAACGCACATAAGCGTCAAAGGCCTTTTGATGCGGCGCACCGTCTTCCATCGAAGCCGAAAGATGCGGGCGCGCCGCAGTGATTGATTTTCGATCCAACATGGTCAGTCGCTCTTCTGTCTGTTGCAATTTGGTTTTAACTTCGGCCTTCAGGCCCTTGAATTCATTCACGAAGCCAGCCATCGCCTGCTTCACCTCCTGAACCAGGGGCGCACCCTCTCCGGTCAAGGCCGGGCTCTCGGTCTTGCTCATCAGCATGTCCTGTTTTTCGGTGGGGTTTGAGGCGCGCTAGATCCGCGCCAGCTCCTGCCGGGCGTGGTCAAACACCTCGGCGATACTGCGCCAGGTGTCCTCGGCTTCAGGGTCGCTCCCCTTTGCCGCCACCCGCGCACTGGGCAGCATCGGGAACGTCACTAGCGACACCTCCCACAGCTCCAGTTCGGTCAGGACCCGCTGGCCCTTGTCATTCCTCACAGCCCGCTTGGTGCGATAGCCAATCGACAGGCCATCCATCGCGCCCGCCCGGATCAGCTCCGCCGCCTCGCGGCCCTTCTGGGTGCTTTCCAACAGACGCCCCTTGACCCACAGGCCGGTGTTGTCCTCGCGCACCTCGTCCCAGATACCGATGGGCTGCGCCGGGTCATGCTGCCACAGCATCTTGACCCGCTGACCAGCGGCCTTAAGCCCCTCAAGCGAGCCGCGATACGCCCCGCGTTGCACCACGTCGCTGCCCTGATCGACCTGCCCGAACAGGCTGGCATACCCCTCGATCACCGCATCATCGGTGACCGAAAGCCCGTCTCCGAACCGTGCAAACTTGTGTTCCAAATCCATGAACTTCTCCATGTAACCCATTGACTTTATGGCGACACCACAAGGAATGACTGAAACGCCTGCGCCAGGATCACCGCCGCCACTCCATAGACTGTCAGCCATAACCGCCGCTCCAACCGCTCCATCATCTCTTCGATCTGATCCAACCGCCTGCACAAATGCGCGTGCTGGATCTCGGCCACCCGCTCATGCGCGGCCAGACGCAGACCCGGCGCGCAGTCGAACGGAGGATACCCGTCACCCATCCGCACGCTCCGGCAGCCCCAGCAATGCGCGCTTCTCGGCATCGCTCAGGAACTCAGCCCCATTGACCCGCGCCCATTGTGCATCCCGTTCGGCGGCCAACGCAGGCACCTGATCCAGATCGGGCTTCAGCGCCAGTTCCTCACCGGTAAAACCCGCCAGCCACTCCGACACCGCCGCCGCCACCCGCGTCACTAGGGGCAGAACGGTCAGGCGATAGAACGCCCGGTTAGCCTCCTGATAGTTCGAATAGGTCGCGTCGCCCTGAATCCCCAGCAACATCGGTGGGACCCCAAAGGCCAGCGCGATCTCGCGGGCGGCGGCTTCCTTGGTCTTCTGAAACTCCATATCCGAGGGCGAGAAACCCATCGGCTTCCAATCCAGCCCTCCTTCCAGAACCATCGGTCGCCCCGCATTGCGCGCCCCGCGATAGTTCTGCTCGATCTCATCGGACAGCCGGCGGAACTGATCCTCGGCCATCACCCCATGGCCATCGCCCTTCCACACCAGCGCCCCCGAAGGCCGCGCCGCATTGTCCAGCAGCGATTTCGACCACCGAGACGCGCTGTTATGCACATCAATCGCCATCGCCGCCGCCTGCATCGGCGAAAACCCATAGTGGTCATCCTGCGGGTGGAACGATTTGATATGACAGATGTTTTCCGCCGCGAACCGGTGCTTCTTGCCGCCGACCGCGTAATCATACGCCTTGGGCCACCCATCTGCACCCGGCACGACACTCATCCGGTCCGAGCGCAAGACATGCAGCTCAACCGGCAGACTTTCATCAGTCTGGACAGCCTCGACATAGGCATTGCCCGACAGCAGCAACTGCCCAAACAGTGCCTCCATCAACTCTGCCCGCCCCTGCGCCGCATTTGGACGCCGCATGAGGGACAGGATCGGATGCACGTCATAGCGCTGCGCCTGATCCTGCAGCACCAGAGGCAACGCCGCCGCCGCCTCGGCAATCAACTTGACGGACCGAAACCCCACCGGGTTCCCCGAAAACCCCGTCCGCGTCAGCGACACCGCATCCCGAGGGCTCCACGCCACGCGTCCCCCCGTCTGCCAGGCCACCACAGGCCCCGCCGCGCTCGCCTTCGCCTCGGGCGCCTCGCCAGCCGATCCACGACGCAAGAAATCGAATACCATCTGTGCTCCTTTCTGCCGCCGCTCTGCCCGGCTTGTTGAAAGGAGTTATGAGGGAAAGAAGTTTAGGGCTTGGGAACGGGGCGTACGGGGGATGGGCAACGGCGAAATTTCCGCTTTGAAACGGATAAAGCACGAAACTTAAGCAGTCTTTTTCAAGGCAGGGGCACAAATTCACCGAGATGCAGGCGAAAAAAAAAGGAAGAGGAAATACCAGTACCAAATCAGGACATTAAAGGACAACTTAGCTCAGTGACATCGATTTTAAGTGCACTTGAATCCTTGAATTTGCGCGTCTGCCAGACATCAACCAAATAACCAAGATCACAGCTGCCGATGGTGCTGATGGAAGACTTTCTCTCCTTGGGCAAGTGGTCGTAGGTGCCCGCTTCAACTTTTTTCTCAAAATACTCGAAGACCCATTGAGAAAGTTCTTCGACCTCTGTGTCATCCATAAAGTCCGTGAGAAAACCGCAGGACCACTCAATGGTCGAGCCATCAGTTTCTCGCTCGACAACCACTATCGACGTTTCGTGACTTGGGTGTTTGAACAACGTTTGATGCAAGTTTTTGCCAGGCAACCTCAATTGTGGAAACTGCTTTCGTTTGGAGAACTGCTCCAAATCCAAAACAGCGCCTGTATTGCGCGAACTCACAACATTTTCACATCGTCCTATGATGTCCTCATAAACTTCGGATTTATCCAATGGATTTGCAAGTACTTCTGTCTGTACGCTTAGGAAGCAAGACAACAGAATTACCAAGTTACACTTCTTCTTCAACTCAGACATCTCTCAAAAAGTTATCGAAAGCCAATTCTTAGGTCTCTCATTACACGAGTAGAAGCGGAGTTGGTTCTTTTTGTGACAAACCAAGCCTCGCGATAATTCGAACAAACACAACCTTTTTCTCGGGTGGCTTTGTTCGCTTCTTGGAATCGTAGCAGTAGCCTGAACTTTGCAGTTGAGGTTACCCTCACAAACTCCGCACCCTAGGCCGCCGATATACCCCCGCAGGCCCCACCACCAACTCATGCAGCGCCCAGACTAGCGCGTCGACCCGGTCGGGCGAGCCCTGCCCCTCGAACCCGCGCGCAGTCATCTGGCACATCTGTTCCTCCAGTGCATCCAACCCGGCCACATGCGATACCCGACCCTGCTCGTACAACGCCGCCACAGGCTCAGCCCGCGCGACCTTGCCGCGTGAGGCCCGCACCGCGCGGAATGGGACCAGAGGGTCCACCTGCCGCACGACCTCTTCCACCAGTTGCCCGCCCTGATTGACCTCGGCCACCAGCCGTTCGGCCCCGAACTCATCCATCGCATCAATCGCCGCCTGCGCCCAGCCCGCCGGGCCAACACCCTGCACCGTGCGGTCGGCCAACACATAGGCGCGCCACTCCTCGGGCGGCCCCTGCAGCTGCGCACCGACCACCACGATCCCGCAGGCATCCGCATCCGATCCCGCCGTCACCGCCGGGTCCAGCGCCACCACGATACGATCCAACGCGGGCAAATGCGCACAGCGCGCCGCCTCCAGCATCGAGCCTGTCCACAGCGCCCCCTCGGCATCCGACAGCAGAACGCCGTCCAGCTCCTGCCGCCCGAGCCGCGTGCCTGCATAGCGCGCGCGTACTTCTTCCAGAAACGAGCCCGCCAGATTGGCCCGGTTCGCCTCAGTCGGCGCATGGGTCTGCACGGTGGACGGCGACGCCAGCAAGTCCTTTAGAACCTTCACATTGCGCGGCGTAGTCGTCACACAGACCCGAGGACGATCCCCCAATCGCAAAGCAAATTGCAACATATCCCAGGTCTCGCCCGCCTTTTTCCACTTGGCCAGTTCATCTACCCAAGCCGCATCAAACTGCGGCCCTCGCAACCCCTCGGGATCATGCGCCGAAAACGCCTGCGCCTCGGCCCCGTTGGGCCAGACCAGCTTGCGCTCCGATGCCTTCCATGTAGGCCGCCGATCCGGCGGCGAGCACTGCAAAATCCCGCTATCGCCAAAGATCATCACATCGCGCACCTGATCGAAGGTCTCACCCACCAGAGCCACGCGACCGGCCTCACCCTTATCCAACGGCAAAGACCCCTCGACCATCGACCGCACCCATTCGGCCCCGGCCCGCGTCTTACCCGCGCCACGACCACCCATGATCACCCAGGACCGCCAGTCGCCCTCGGGTGGCAACTGATGCGGCAGCGCCCAGAACTCGAACAGGAAAGGGAGGGCACACAGCCCCCCCTCCCCGATCTCACTCAGAAATCTGTCCTGCACCGCAACAGGTGCGGAGGCGAGCCAGCCTGCACCCGACCTCAAACCGAGCCCGGTCAAGGTCGAGCGCATATCCCCCTTGGGCAATTCCGGCTTGTCTGTGATGTTGTTCGACAAAACTTGTCTCCACTTTCTGGCAACTTCGGATCAGCCCCTCTAGCTGACCCAGTTGCTTGCCTGTTCCGGCAAGGTCTGCATCCTCCCCGGCACCGATCTGTTTACGCAGTTCTTCCGCTGCTTGGCGCAGATCGCGAATGGATGTCTCAAGCGACCGCAGCAAGTCAGCCGTCTGAGAAATCCGCTCTTCCGGGGTAATCAAAGTCATGTTTGCTTGTGACCTCATGCGTGAGTGTTTCCGCACGAGAGAAACGAAAAACGGCCACCGGGTTTCCCCGGGGCCGCTGCCCACTTCTTCTAGCATGGCACAACTTATACGTGAAAACGACCGCAATGTCAAGCTTTGACGCAACAGGCGCAACAGGTAACGCACTGTGATTGTCAATTTTTACTTAATTCTGATCAACTGGACAGGAACACCCCGGTACACCGGTCCACTCCTGGCAGCCGCCAACCGTGCGGTAGAAACCTGATCATCCCAACCCGCCTCGTTCTTTGACACGGCGAGGATCGGCGGGCAGAGTGAAGACGCAGGTCAAGCAAGAGCAGAGCAGTTCATGCCCACAAAATCCCGGCGGTTTCTTTTGCACTTTCGTACGGGCGCCTTGGTCTTCCTGACCGCTATCGCACCTCTCGCGGCGCGGGCCGCCGATCACGTGCCCAGGATCATGCTGACTGATCAGATCGTAGACCAGATACAGACAGGGCGTTTGCAGGATGCCGACCTTCAGGCGGACTACGAGGCGCTGATAACAGCGGCAGATGCCTATTTTGACCAGCCCACACTCGTCGATGCGATGGATATCCGATCAAATACGGCACCGGAGGCTTTCGGTCACAAATCCGTCCGGCGGCTGACGACGCTGGGCATGGCCTGGCGGCTGACCAGTGACACCCGTTACGCGCGACGCGCCAGAACCGAACTGTTGCAGCTTGCGCAGCTTGAGACCTGGCATCCCGAGCATTTCCTCGGGCTCAGCCGCGTCACCCTCGCCGTATCGCTTGGCTATAGTTGGATAAGCGAGACCCTAAGCTCTGACGACCACGGGACGATAAGGTCTGCCCTGATCTCAAAAGCTCTGCATCCTGCGGCTGAGATTTACGCTCTTGATTCCTATTACTTCGACAAAGGGTGGGTCCTGCCGCAACGCTGGATGCATCCGACGCCGGTCCCCGATACCCTGCCGGACGGCACCGCCACAGCCGATATCACTTGGCCGGTGGCGTCCTTCAACTGGAACATACTTTGCAACACTGGCATGATCACGGCTGCGCTTGCGGTTTCAGGGACGAACCCTGATCTTGCCGACCAGATCATTGCACGTGCGCAAGTGTCGCTGCGCAACGGGCTGGCCATGTTCGCCCCTGACGGTGCCTGGCCCGAAGGCCCCATGTATGGCGCCTTGTCTGCACGTGATACAGCAATCCTGGTGTCGTCCCTGGAAAGCACGCTTGGGCATGACTTTGATCTCTCCAAAGCGGTCGGACTGCCTTCCACGGGCGACTACTTGATGCATGCGACCGGCCCAACCGGGCTGCTGTTCAATTATGGCGACAGCGACACCAGCACCGACCTTGTCGCACTGACCTGGTTGTCGACCCGTTTCGGACGTCCGGACTACAACTGGCGCGACACCGGCGCGCCCGCGCCGGTCCACCCCGCGCTCGATCTGATCTGGCGGCATGGCGGTGGTCGGAGCCCATCGGTGCTGCAACCGACTGCGCTGTGGTTCGGCGGACTGGGACTGGTTACAATGCGTTCGGCCTGGGACGATCCCGAGGCGACCTATGTCGGGTTCAAGGCCGGACCGTTGCTGAGCCACCACAACAATCTCGACGCTGGAACCTTTGTGATCGACGCGAAAGGCGTACGGTGGGCCATTGATCTTGGCATCGGGAACTATCATCTGCCCGGCTATTTCACCAAAAACCGGTTCGACTATTATCGCACCGCCACCATCGGGCAGAATACGCTTATGTTCAACGCAACCAATCAGGACGTCAGCAATCGCGCCCTGATTACTGATTTTGCCCAATTCGCAGACTTTAAATACGCCGTTGCAGACCTGTCTGATCCCTACGGGTCGCAGACCGGTTCCGTCAAACGTGGCATCGCCCTTGTCGATGGTGAAACCGTGCTGATCCAGGATGAAATCACCAATGCGCAGCCGGGCCCGCTGTCCTGGACGATGCATACCCGCGCGGATATCACACTAGACGCCCAGCGCGCGCATTTGAAACAGGACGGCCAGAAGATGACGGCGTCGATCCTGTCGCCCGCTGGCGCTCGGTTCACGCTACGCTCGGCAAATCCCTGCGACACCGCCTATGATGCTCATTGCGCCGATCAGAACCCGAACACGGGCATCCAGCGCCTGATGATCGATCTTGATGCAACTGACGATCTGCGCCGCATCGTGATCGCCCTCGCGCCTTCGACTGAAAAGGCCGAAACGTCCGTTCCCAAGATCGTCCCACTCCGCGAATGGCGCCTTCATGCAACCCTGTCAAAGGGTGCACAACAGCAACAAGACACCGACCAATAGCTCCGCATTCACGCAACCATCGCTTGACAAAGTTCTGCGCAAGCCTCATGTGCACCGCAACACGGCGCTGACGCGTGAGCATCGGCGGACCACAACATTGGTCCCACAGCGCTCTGAATTCTCCAGTTCCCCTTCACGCAGGGTTCTTGACGCGACGGCCGGATGCCGCAGGACCCGCCTGCCCATCCCGAGGCCGCGCACAACCCCTGCCGGTCACGCATACCGCGTGGCCAGTTACGATTCATCCGCGGGACAATCCCACGGGTCACAAAGGAATATGACTTGTTCAACTTTGACATGCTGGGCCTCGCCCCGGCTCTGAACGACGCGCTGAAACGCGCCAATTTCACCCAACCCACCCCGATCCAGAACCAAGCCATCCCACTGGCGCTGAACGGTCACGACATCCTTGGCCTCGCCCAAACCGGGACCGGCAAAACGCTGGCTTTTGGCCTGCCATTGATCGACCACCTGCTCGCCCAGCCCGGCAAGCCGGATCCCAAAACCGCCAAGGCACTCATCCTTGCCCCTACCCGCGAACTGGTCAATCAAATCGCCGATAGCCTGCGCAACCTGACCAAGAAAACCAAGTTACGTGTCGCAACCGTAGTTGGCGGCCAATCGATCAACAAACAGATCATGTTTCTGTCGCGCGGGACCGACATCCTCGTCGCCACGCCGGGCCGCCTGATCGACCTGATGGATCGCGGCGCGGTCAACCTCGGTTCGGTCCGCCATCTGGTGCTGGACGAGGCCGACCAGATGCTCGACATGGGCTTTATCCACGCCTTGCGCCGTATCGCGCCAGAGTTGGGAACGCCACGCCAGACCATGCTGTTCTCGGCAACCATGCCAAAACAGATGGAAGAGCTCAGCCGCGCTTACCTGACCAACCCCCAGCGGGTGCAGGTTTCGCCTCCGGGCAAAGCAGCAGACAAAATCACCCAATCGATCCACTTCGTCAGTAAGCCAGAGAAACCCGCAAAGCTGCGTGAGATCCTGTCACAGGACATGAGCGCTCTCACACTGGTGTTTTCCCGCACCAAACATGGCGCTGAAAAACTGATGAAAGGTCTTGTCGCTGACGGCTTCAACGCCGCCTCGATTCACGGCAACAAAAGCCAGGGCCAGCGCGACCGCGCGATCAAGGCCTTCCGGGCTGGTGAAATCAACGTCCTCGTTGCCACCGACGTTGCCGCACGCGGCATCGACATTCCGGGTGTGGCTTACGTGATCAACTATGACCTGCCCGAGGTGCCCGACAACTATGTTCACCGGATCGGCCGCACCGCGCGTGCCGGGCGCGAGGGCGAGGCCATCGCCTTTTGCTCGGGCGAAGAGGTCGACCTGCTGCGTCAAATTCAAAAACTGATGAAGATCGAGATTCCGGTGGCCAGCGGCACCATGCCGGAAGCCGTCGAGGTCAGAAAACCCGCACGACGTCAGACAAACCGGCGTCGGGGACCAAAACCGAAGGCCGCCAACGGGCCAGCGAAACCGACGCAATCCAGACGTCGTCGCCACGGGCGTAAATCCGCAGCCTAGTCGCCCGATTTGTCATGAAGTGACAACCGCTCAAAACAGCAGTGGACCGGCGTCAGCAATCTGACACCGATCCACTGTGCGAATTCAAAAAACCGGATCAGTTGCCAGAGTTTTGCTCGGCTTCGATCTCACGCCACTTGGCAACATTGCGATTGTGTTCCTGCAGCGTTTCGGCGAAGGCGTGTCCGCCTGTTCCGTCTGCCACAAAGAACACGTAGTTTGTATCATCCGGAGCCACAGCCGCCTCAAGGCTCGCTTGCCCCGGGTTGGCAATCGGGGTCGGCGGCAACCCATCAATCACGTAAGTATTCCAGGGGGTTGCGCGACGTAATTCACTTCGCCGCAAACCACGCCCCAACACGCCCTGGCCTTTGGTGACACCGTAGATCACGGTTGGGTCCGTTTGCAGTTTCATGCCCTGATTCAGGCGATTGACAAAGACACTGGCAACTTGTCCGCGCTCCTCGGGGACCGCCGTTTCCTTTTCAATTATTGATGCAAGGATCAGCATCTCTTCGGGGTTTTCCAGCGGCAAGCCATCCCGCCTGCTTTCCCACACCGCGTTGATCCGCAACTGCTGCCTGTCCTGCATCGCCTGCAATACTTCGGTTCGATCCTGACCGGCGGAAATGTCATAGCTGTCAGGCGCCAACATCCCCTCGGCCGGGATCTCGGCGACTTCGCCGGTCAATGCTTCGAATGCCTTCAAGGCTTCGACCACCTGCCACGACGTGACACCCTCGGCCAGCGAAACCCGATACCGTGTATCGGGTTCGGCACGTTTTTCGGTGTAGACCGCCGGAGCCTCTTCTTCGACGGCGTCAAACGAAGCGATCTCGTCAAAGTCCAGCGTCGCGGGGTTCAACTCGCGCACACGGGTTTGCGCCCGCGTCACACCGATGCGGTATTCGATTTCGGATCCGCAAGTGCTGGCGCCGCTGCGGGTGATGTCATCGATGATCTGTTGCATCGAGGCGCCTTCGCGTACCAGAAAACTCCCCGCCTTCAGCTGCTGCGCCTTGTCGGTATAGTCGGCCGCCATGCGGAAGATCGTGGCACTGCTGATTGCGCCCTGTTCTTCGAGGTCGCGGCTGACATTTGTCATATTGGTTCCGCTCTTGACCTGCAGGCAGATCGCCGTCTCAAGCGGGCCTTCCGATTTGTATTGCGATTGCCCCCACAAGATCAGACCGGCCCCCAGAAACAGGCCGATCACAAGAATGGTCAGCATGTTCGACGCAAGAGCCCGCCACATCTACTCGACCTTTCCGAAGATCACGCTGGCATTGGTACCACCAAATCCGAAGGAATTCGACAGGGCGACGTTGATCTCACGTTCACGCTTGGCGTTGGGTGCAAGATCGATGGGCGTTTCCACCGCCGGATTGTCCAGGTTGATTGTAGGCGGCGCAACCTGATCGCGAATGGCAAGGATCGAGAAGATCGCCTCGATCGCACCTGCTGCGCCCAGCAAATGGCCTGTCGCGGACTTGGTCGACGTCATGGTCGCGCTACTGGCATGCTCTCCCAGCAGTCTTTCTACTGCACCCAGCTCAATCGTATCCGCCATGGTCGACGTGCCGTGGGCGTTGATGTAGTCCAGATCCTTTGGTTCCAGCCCCGCGCTGCGCAAAGCCGCTTTCATCGAACGCTCGGCACCATCCCCATCTTCGCTGGGCGCGGTGATGTGATAAGCGTCGCCGGACATGCCGTAGCCCAAAACTTCAGCATAGATCTTCGCACCACGGGCTTTGGCGTGCTCGTAGTCTTCCAGAACAACAATCCCGGACCCTTCGCCCATGACAAAGCCGTCGCGATCAATGTCATACGGACGGCTGGCCGCCTTGGGATCGTCCGCAAACTTTGTGGACAGCGCTTTGCAGGCGTTGAACCCGGCAATCCCGATCTCGCAGATACAGCCCTCCCCTCCGCCAGCGATCATGACATCCGCATCGCCCGCCCGAATAATGCGGCTCGCATCACCAATGGCATGCGCACCGGTCGAGCATGCGGTCACAACCGAGTGGTTCGGACCCTTGAACCCAAACCGGATCGACACCTGGCCCGAGGCGAGGTTGATCAGCGCACCTGGAATAAAGAAGGGCGATACGCGACGCGGGCCCTTGTCCCGGATCAGGTTCGCAGTGTCAGCAATCGACCCAAGGCCACCAATACCGGACCCGATCAGGACACCGGTCTTCAGGAGATCTTCTTCGTCTTCCGGCAACCAATTGGCATCTTTGCACGCCATTTCAGCAGCCGCGATAGAATAAAGGATAAAGTCTTCGATCTTGCGCTGTTCTTTCGGCGGCATCCAGTCATCGGGGTTGAACGTCCCGTTGGTCCCGTCACCGCGTG
Organism: Ruegeria sp. AJ12; assembly: GCF_056536245.1. Taxonomy (NCBI): domain Bacteria; kingdom Pseudomonadati; phylum Pseudomonadota; class Alphaproteobacteria; order Rhodobacterales; family Roseobacteraceae; genus Ruegeria; species Ruegeria sp. AJ12. The sequence continues at coordinate 1,663,887 of NZ_JBQFJJ010000001.1, read as the reverse complement.
GGACTTCGCAGGCATAGGTCGTGGTGACCCCACTTGCTTCGGCATCGAACTGGGTGATCGGTCCCGCGCCGGATTCTCCGTCCAGCAGCCGCGACCAGGTTTCTTCGACCCCGCTGGCCAAAGGAGTGACCAATCCAAGACCGGTTACAACGACTCTGCGCATGAAGTGCCTCTTGCCTGCTTCCTGTTATGAGAACCGCTCATACCCCGGCCCGGGGTCCGGGGGCAAGAGCAACGGCCGCTTCCGCACCGGCATCCTGTTGCCGATGGTCTTGCGCTAAACACAGCGCAAGACAATGCAAATGCCGAAATAACGCCCGATCCGCCTCTACACATTGTCTGTGAGACGCGGATCGGAGCAACGGATCAGATGTTACTGAAACTGCGCAACCGGTTCGTGTGCGGCCCGCGCCACCTCCAGCGCTTCGGTCAGGTCAATGGCCTTGCGGAACAACGCCCGACCAACCAAAGCTCCGGCAATGTTCGGAATGTACGCCAATCTCGAAATGTCGTCCGCCGTGCGAACGACACCACTTGCGATCACGGGTGTGCGGGAATGCTGCGCAAGACCCGAGATCAGGCCCAACTGCGCCTCGACATCTTCCATATCGCTATCGATATCGGTGATCAGTATGGCCGCAAACGGGACATCCGCGAAGGCATCGATGAAGGCTTCTGGAGTGAAAGCGCTTTGGCTGCGCCATCCCTCGGTCATCACAAAGCCCCGCCACACATCAACCGCCAGTACGATCTGATCGGGGTAGAGCTTGGCCAGTTCCTTCACGAGGTTCGGGTCCCAGGCGGCAAGGGTTCCGATTACGATCCGGCCCGCCCCTTTGTCGATCCAGTGCTCAACTTGTTCGCGGGTACGCATACCGCCGGCCAGTTGCACCGGCATTTCCGCGGTGCGGATGATTTCTTCGACCAGTTCAGTATTGGTATCCCGGCCCTCGATCGCGTCAAAATCCGTCAGGTGCATCCATTCGGCCCCGGCCGCAGACCAGCTGCGCGCCGTGTCGGTCGGATTCACGTGCCAGATCATCGCATCTTCCAGGCGGCCTTTGTCCAGTGTAACACACCGGCCGTTCTGCAACTCCATGGTGGGGTAAATCCTCATGAGCTTGTTCCTCCGCTCAATCGCTCTGAAAATCCAGAGTACCATACACGCATCGACACGCCTTGATTCTATCAAGATCGGCACAGTTTGGACGTTTTGCGGCATAACCGGAGAGCGGCGAAATCACGCTCGGGCTGGCGGTCCGTTGCGGCGCAGCAAATGAACTGCGGTGTCGTTGTACTCGCTTTCGCGCAACAGCACGTAGCCCAGCTTTTTGGCCAGCTTTTGCGAGGCGGAATTGGTCGCATCAACCATCGCAACCAGCGGTCCGGGCATGATGCGGTCGAACCAGTCATGGGCCGCTTGCGCTGCTTCATAACCTAAACCCTGGCCTTGCGCTTCGGGTGCCAGAACCCAACCGGCCTCGGGGAAACGATCAAAATCCTCGCCCATATTGCGATTGCCGTAGAAAAACCCGGCCTGCCCGATCAGCTTTCGATTCGATTGCTGCAGGACACCCCATTGCCCGAATCCGGCCATCTGCCAGTGTCCGGCGTTGCGCAAAAAAGAATCCCACGCTTCGCCGCGCGAACGAGGCGCCCCGCCGATGTGACGCACCACGCAGGGGTCCCGCCAAATCTCGGCGAACCGGTCGAAATCTTCTGGCCGCATGGCGCACAGCGTCAAACGAGCAGTGTTTATCATCGGGGTGGTTCTTATCATGCCCTGCCCGCTTGGATTATAGCCTCAGGCGAAACAGTGCGAACGGAACTGGCCCCGCGCAAGGGCGAATTCGGGCCGCGCACAAAAAACGGCGCTTCCGTTGCCAGGAAGCGCCGCTTTTTCTCGGATTCGAAGTGTTTAGGACGCTTCGCTGATGAATTTGACGGCGTCGCCAAACGTTTGGATGGTCTCGGCTGCGTCATCGGGAATCTCGATGCCGAACTCTTCTTCGAAGGCCATCACCAGTTCCACGGTGTCCAGGCTGTCTGCGCCCAGATCATCGATGAAGGACGCGTTTTCCGCTACTTTGTCTTCTTCAACACCCAGGTGTTCAACAACGATCTTTTTTACGCGATCTGCGACGTCGCTCATGTCTATTCCTCATTCCTTTTCAGGGCGGTCCGCCCGGTTCTGCCCTTGCCCGCTCGGGATGGCCTTGGTTTGCCCGTTCCGGGCGGTTTGGGTCCCGGCTTTCCGGGAAAGTAGAAGGCCGACCTGAACGACCGGCCCCTGCATAGATGCAGCCGCCTATAGCACAGTCGACGCAAGAGGCAAACGCTTTCGCATCCGCCTCTATTAGCGCTCACAACATGGCCATGCCACCGTTCACATGCAAGGTGCTGCCGGTCACATAACCTGCTTCGGGGCTGGCAAGGTACAGGACGGCGGCCGCAATCTCGGACGGTTCGCCCATGCGTCCGGCGGGAACCTGCTGCAGCAGACCGGCCCGCTGTTCGTCGGTCAGCTTTTCTGTCATGGCCGTGGTGATGAACCCTGGCGCAACCGCGTTGACGGTGATGCCCCGCGTGGCAACCTCGTGCGCCAACGCTTTGGAAAAGCCCACCATTCCTGCCTTGGACGCGGCATAGTTGGCCTGTCCCGGGTTACCGGTTGCGCCCACGATAGAAGATATGTTTACGATCCGGCCCCAACGCGCCTTCATCATGCCCCGGATCACGCCCTTGCACAGCTTCATTGTGGCCGTCAGGTTGACGTCAATGACGCTCTGCCACTCTTCGTCAGACATCCGCATAAACAGGTTGTCTCGCGTGATCCCGGCGTTGTTGACCAGAATATCCACCGACCCCATTGCGTCGGCGGCCTGTTTCGGCAAAGACGCGACCGCTTCGGGGTCGCTCAGGTTGCAGGGCAGCACATGCGCACGTTCTCCCAGTTCGTCCGCCAAAGCCTGTAGAGGTTCGACCCTTGTTCCGGACAAGCCGACGGTCGCGCCCGCGTCATGAAGGGCACGCGCAATGTCACCCCCAATTCCACCCGACGCCCCTGTGATCAGCGCGTTCTTCCCTGTCAAATCAAACATTCGGCTTCCCTTTTTGTTCGTTCATTGTGACGCGTTTCGAGACTATGATCAGGCCCCGATGGCGTTTAAAACATCTTCCGGTGTACCTACCGCTTTTCCAGCAATGGAGCGGTCGATTTTGCGGATCATCCCGGACAGGGCCTTGCCCGCGCCAATTTCCCAAGTTTCGGTCACGCCTTGCTCGGCCATGAACCGAACACTCTCGCGCCAGCGCACCGATCCTGTGACTTGCTCGACCAACAATTGCCGGATGAGGTCCGGGTCTGTCACGGCCTCAGCACGGACATTGGCCACCAGCGGAACAACCGGTGCCTTGATCTCGACCTCAGCCAGTGCCTCGGCCATCGCATCCGCCGCAGGTTGCATCAGCGCGCAATGAAACGGTGCGCTGACCGGCAGCATAACCGCGCGTTTTGCTCCGTTTTCCTTGGCGATTTCCGCCGCGCGTTCCACAGCGGCCTTGGTCCCCGAAACTACGACCTGTGTCGGGTCGTTGTCGTTTGCCGCTTGGCAGATTTCTCCTTGGGCGGCTTCATCCGCAACGGCGCGCACAGCATCGAGATCCAAACCCAGGATGGCAGCCATCGCGCCTTCACCCACCGGTACGGCACTTTGCATTGCCTGGCCGCGTGTCCGCAAAAGCCGCGCGGTATCAGCAACGGACAACGCGCCAGCCGCCGCCAGTGCCGAGTATTCACCAAGAGAGTGCCCAGCAACAAACGACGCCTTTGTGACCGAAATCCCCTCGGCCTCCAGCGCGCGCATCGCTGCCACCGAAGTTGCCATCAGTGCAGGTTGTGCGTTCTGTGTGAGTGTCAGGTCCGCAATGTCACCTTCCCAGATCAGGTTGCTCAGCTTTTCGCCCAACGCTTCGTCCACTTCGTCGAATACAGACTGCGCCGCTGGGTAGGCTTCGGCCAGAGCCTTGCCCATTCCGATGGTCTGGGCGCCCTGCCCCGGGAATACGAACGCGAGTGTCATTGCAACCTCTTGGATGACGTTTGGTTGCGGCGGGGTGTAAACTGACTGAAGACGCGGCACAAGCGCTGCGTGCGCTCTGCATTCCGGCACCAATTCTGTGCGTATCCTCAGACTTGTGTCATATCCAAGCGGCTATAGGTTGGTGCCTGCCAACCAAGCCTGGAGCGTTCAATCAATGCCCACCTCAAATACCTTTTCCAGCTACGGCAGTGTCACCAAAGCCTTCCATTGGCTGACCGCGTTGCTGATCTTGACCGCCTTGCCATTGGGCTGGGTCGCCAACGATATTGCCCATGACGTTTTCGATCCGGCGATCCCGACCACCGAAGCGGACATTGCGTGGGCCGCCCGCCTCTTCTCGGTCCACAAAACGGTCGGTGTCACAGTGTTCTTTGTCGCCCTTGCGCGGATATTGTGGGCGGTGACGCAGCCAAAGCCCGGCCTTCTGAATGCGGAAAACAAGCCCGAAGCCTTTGCGGCCGAAACGGTGCACTGGATGCTCTACGCGTCGCTGGTTCTCGTGCCGTTGACCGGTTGGCTGCACCACGCCGCAGCCGAAGGGTTTGCACCAATCCTGTGGCCGTTTGGTCAGAACCTGCCGTTTGTCCCCAAGTCGGCCCATCTGGCCGAGCTCACAGCCGGCTTGCACTGGTTGTTCATATGGACCCTGGTCGGGTCACTTGCGTTGCATGTAATGGGGGCGCTCAAACATCACGTCGTGGACAGGGACGGCACGCTGCGTCGAATGCTGCCCGGGCGTTCTGGCGCGCCTGAACCTCCGGCGCAGGAACACTCGGTTTTTCCCGCTTTTGCCGCATTGGCTCTGTGGGGCGCGGTGCTGATGGGAGGCTGGGTGATCGGTGTCTTTTCGAACCACTCAAATGCGGGCATTGAAACTGCCGAACTGACCGAAGTTCAATCCGACTGGCAGGTCCAAGACGGCGACCTGTCAATCACCATCACCCAATTGGGCAGTCCGGTCGCCGGCACATTTGCGGACTGGACCGCCGCAATTACTTATGACGAACCACCCCAGCCGGGGCTCGCAGGCGCTGTTGATGTCACCGTGGCGATCGGATCGCTGAGCCTGGGAACCGTGACCGATCAGGCCATGGGGGCAGATTTTTTTGACAGCGCAAAATTCCCCACAGCGCGCTTTGCTGCAGATCTGTTCAAAACCGAAGCTGGCTATGAGGCAAGAGGACCGCTGACAATCCGGGACAAAACAATTGATGTGGTGATGCCGTTTGCTCTGGACGTTCAGGACGGTACGGCAACCATGGTGGGGTCCCTAGAGCTTAATCGGTTGAATTTCGACATCGGCGCATCAATGCCAGCCGAAGATTCCCTCGCATTTGCGGTGAGTGTCGCGGTCGAATTGACAGCGACCCGCGCACAGTAACGTGCGCAAAAAAACCGCCGGGGCAAATGCCACCGGCGGTTTTTCTAAATAAATGCGTGCGGGCCTAGTCAGCCTTTTGCGCTTCGACAGAAATCTGGACCTGAACTTCGTCACCAACAAATGGCGCGAACTGACCCAAATCGAATTCGCTGCGTGTCAGGGTCGTTGTCGCGTTGAACCCGGCCCAGGGCTTGTTCGCCATCGGATGCTGGTCGACCTTGTTCAACTTCGCGTCCAGAACCACGGATTTGGTCACACCGTTCATGGTCAGATCGCCGGTAATGTTGGCCGTGTCCTCACCGGTTACTTCGATTGCGGTCGAGGTAAACGTGATCAGATCACCTTCGGAAGCACCAAAGAAATCTTCGGTCATGAAATGATCCTCGCGTGGCTTCCAGCCCGTGATCATTTCAAGCACCGGCATTGATACACTCACGCTCGAGGCGGCCGGGTTTTCCTGGTCGAACATGATCTCGCCCTCAAACCCCGAGAACATGCCGTAGGTCGTGGAGAAGCCAAGGTGGTCGTAGCTGAAAAGAACCTGACTGTGGCTGGGGTCCAGAACGTATTTTTCGGCGCTGGCGAGCGCCGTGGTGGCTGTAACGGCCAGAGCAGCAGCAAGAAGGATGGGTTTCATGTCAATCTCCGCAGTTTTGTGAATGCAAACCTGTTGGGTTGCTCAAAACAGAAAATGTGCCGCCTACCGGCGGCACACAAGTTTTTTTGATTCACAAATTCTGTTCCTTTTTGAACAGAATAAAATTCAGGCGAAAATTGTTACGCTTTGGCTCAGCTGACCCTTGAGCGCTCGGCTGACATCCGCCGACTGCAGCGGCAGTTTCATCAGCAGACTGCCGTCAACATCATAAAGCTGCACCTCATCATCCTCGAACCGGGCACCGCCCAGCGTGTCGTAGCTGCGGCGCAACACGGTTTGGGGACGCCCATTCTCGTTCTTTTGCAGCACCCGAACCTCACGGCGGATCGGATCAAAATAGGCATCCGGGCGCGGATCCATGACTTCAATAGTCAGCAGGCTGACACCCACAATCAGGAACAGCATCGAGGCCGCCAGTTTGATCGGCCAGACATCGGCGCCGATCACCGAACCCGGCATCAGCCACATGGAAAAGGCCGAGATGATCAGAAATGCACCGATCGCTCTCGCCAATACGATCCTGGCCTTCCAGTTTGCCGCAAACGCGATCTTGACCGGCACAGAGTTTTCAAAGCGTGCGTCTGTCGCCTGTTCTTGGAAAGTATTCGTGTTCATCGCGGTCATAACTTTTGCCCTGTCTGAGGTGGCCGTCCTTGGGGTTGGATACTCCGGCTAGTCCCCGGTGTTGCAAACAACTTTGAGCCGAAAAGCGTCAGGATTTGGGCACCCCAAAGGAAATTGGGCGGCGTCTCAAAGGCATATGTGGCGGGGCTTGTGCCGGGCGCTCAAACGTGTATACGGGGCCATCCTTCGCATCACGTATGAATCGCGCAGCCTCTCGTGGCAGGGTCGCGAAGGGTGAACAGGCCCCGCCTTTGAAATGCGCCTTGATATAAACAGGAGTGCACATGCCACTGTATGAGCATGTAATGATTGCGCGTCAGGATCTGTCCAACGCGCAGGCAGAAAGCCTTGTCGAACACTTCGGCACCGTTCTGGCTGACAACGGCGGCAACGTCGTCGACAGCGAGTACTGGGGCGTCAAGACAATGGCCTACAAGATCAACAAAAACCGCAAGGGTCACTATTCCTTCCTGAAGACCGACGCCCCCGCTGGCGCCGTTCAGGAAATGGAGCGCCTGATGCGCCTGCATGACGATGTTATGCGCGTTCTGACCATCAAGGTCGACGAGCACAACGAGGGCCCTTCGGTCCAGATGCAGAAGCGCGATGAGCGCGAAGGCCGCCGCGAGCGCCGTTGATCAACGCCTGACGAAAGGACATAAACCATGGCCGCAAAACCATTTTTCCGCCGCCGCAAGGTCTGCCCGTTCTCGGGTGAGAACGCGCCGAAAATCGACTACAAGGACACTCGTCTGCTGCAGCGCTACATCTCTGAGCGCGGCAAGATCGTACCTTCGCGCATCACCGCCGTTTCGGCGAAAAAGCAGCGTGAACTGGCCCGTGCGATCAAGCGCGCGCGCTTCCTCGCCCTGCTGCCCTACGCCGTGAAGTAAGGAGAGACTGACATGCAAGTTATCCTTCTGGAACGCGTTGCGAAACTGGGTCAGATGGGCGACGTCGTCGACGTCAAGCCCGGCTTTGCCCGCAACTTCCTGCTGCCCCAAGGCAAAGCGCTGAGCGCGTCCGAGGCCAACATTGCCTCGTTCGAAGCCCAGAAAGCGCAGCTTGAGGCCCGCAACCTGGAAACCAAGACAGAAGCTGAAGCGCTGGCTGAAAAGCTGGACGGTCAGCAGTTCATCGTGATTCGTTCGGCATCGGACGCTGGTGCCCTGTACGGCTCTGTCACCCCGCGTGACGCTGCTGAGGCCGCAACCGAAGCAGGTTTCACCGTCGACAAGAAGCAGATCGCCTTGGTCGCACCGATCAAGGAACTGGGTCTGCACGCGGTCGCCGTGAACCTGCACCCCGAGGTCGCAGTTGAGATCAAGATGAATGTCGCCCGTTCGCAGGAAGAAGCCGAACTGCAGGCTTCGGGCAAGTCGATTCAGGAACTGGCCGCTGAAGAAGAAGCCGAAGCGGAATTCGAGATCGCGGAATTGTTCGATGACATCGGTTCCGCTGCGTCAGAAGACGAAGATCTGATCACCGAAGACGCACCTGCTGAAGACACGGCAGCCGAAGAGGACGAAGCCAAAGCCTGATAGGGTTGCGGTTTGACCAAAATCGGGGCCTCGCAATTTGCGTGGCCCTTTTTTTCTTTGCTCACCGGGCGCGAGCAAAATTCAGCCAGATTTCGCACCTAAGCTTGCGATTGACTCTTCGTCCCGTATCATCGCCACTCTCACTCTGGAGATTTCACATGGCTCTATTCGCGCGCCGCAATTTTATCGCTCTTGGCCTGATGGCAACCCTTGCCGCCTGCAGTACGTCAGACGTCACACGCGGAGAAGCCGAGCCGTTCTCTCCCCCGCTTTATCCAAACGAAACGCCTGAACTGCGGGCTTCGATCAACAAGTGGGCGGATCACTATGAACTGCCGCGCGAGCTGGTTCACAAGCTTGCAATCCGGGAAAGCACACATCGTCCCTGGGCTGTCAATCGTCCCTACTACGGTCTGCTGCAAATCCTTCCTGCGACGGCACGCTCAATGGGATACACCGGAAACGCGCAGGGGCTGCTGGATGCCGATACAAACCTCGAGTTCGCCGGAAAGTACCTCCGCGGCGCGTGGCTTCTTTCGGACGGAGATCAGCAACGCGCGATATTCCTCTACGCCAAGGGATTTTATCCTGAAGCCAAAGCACGGGGAATGCTGGTCGAAACCGGGCTGAGATCTGAATAGGCAGACCGCCTCAATCGTCTTAAGCAAAATGTAGTCGACGCGTGATGGCGTCAAAACACGGAACCATTCCCTAGATCGCCATATATCGCAGCGTGAACTGTTGCTTTGAACACGCAATTTACCGGTACGGTTTGCACAAATACCTTGCAACGCTACCAGTGTTGACGCAACCTTCACTGCGATACGGACAGATAAGGCGATTTTCTGGGGAAAACTGCCGCCAAAAAGGTTGGACAGGTGAAACTCGTAGACTTGGCCGCTATTGATCATGAGGAAAAGTCGGCCGCCGACATCATTAATGCTGTCTGCGATGAACTGGGTTTTGACTATGCATCCTACGCCACCCTCAACCCCACAAAAGGGGACGTTCAGGGCTATGCGAATTACCCGGATGAGTGGAAGATTCACTATGGAAGTCATGGGTATCACCACTTTGACCCCACCATTTACCAATCGATGCTCAGCATTGCGCCGGTCGATTGGGGACGCTTCAACCACGACGAAAAATTCAACGCCGTCTTCCGGGACGCGCATGATTTCGGAATAACCGCACGCGGTCTGACCGTTCCCATCCGCGGACCCTACGGAGAATGCGGCCTGCTGAACGTCACCCGGGATTGCTCGGATACCGAATGGGGAAAACTGAAGAACCATGTAATGGGGGACCTTCAGATGGCGGCGGTTCAGGCACACGACACTGTCATGCAATCCGGTTTGCTGACCAAGGCACTGTCAACGCCCACCCTGTCGACCCGGGAAAAAGAGATCCTGCAATGGGCCGCAGAAGGTAAATCCCAGCAGGACATCGGCGATATTCTGTGTATTTCCCATCGCACCGTCGAAGTCCACATGCGCTCTGGACGCGAGAAACTGGGTGCTTTGACCACACCTCAGGCGGTCGGACGCGCCATTGGTCTGGGCTTAATTTACCCCGGCTGATCAAAATTTGGGCAAAACTACGGGAAACCCCCAATAGAATCAGGCCAAAACTGGGTTAACTTAATCCCTACGGTAACCAGACTGTAGGGGGATGGAAATGATCATCGTAATTGATGGTGTGAATGAACACAAGTTTAAGGACGTTTTGGACGAAACGTTCAAACTGCGTGCGCGGGTATTCGGGGAACGCCTGGGCTGGGAAGTCAATATCAAGAACGGGCGCGAACGCGACCAGTTTGACGACTTGCATCCTGCACATGTTGTAAGCATCGACGACGAGGGGGACGTTGTCGGGTGCATGCGCTTGTTGCAAACAACCGGGCCGCACATGCTGTCCGATGTCTTTAGTTCACTTCTGGATGACGAACCACCCATCCGAAGTGCTCAAGTTTGGGAAGCGACCCGGTTTTGTGTCGACACCAAAAAACTAGGACGAGGTCGCGGAAAAAACTCGGTTTCTTATGTGACCAGCGAAATCATGATCGGTTCGTTCGAGTATGCGAAAGCAGCCGGGGTTCTCGACTCGATTGCCGTCATAGATCCGGTGATGAACCGTGTTCTGCAACGATCTGGCAACGCTCCGTATGACTACCTTGGCACAGCCAAACCCATGGGCAAGGTCGTCGCAATGGCAGCACTGATGGACTGCTCGGATGAGCGCATTGCCGGCATTCGGGAATATGCGAGCATCGAACACAACGTGTTCCTGAGCGAAGATCAAGCGCTGGAGCGGTTCGCGCGTGGCAAGGTTGAGACACTGCCAAGTGCCGCGAATAGCGACTATCAACCGCTGACGGAGCTCGAAAAGTATTTTGTCGAACAATTGGCTTCGGCAAGAACGAAAGGTGAGGTCGCTTCCGTTCACAAACTGATCGAGGCGCTCTCCGATACCTTCACACCAGAGCAAAAGAGCTCCCTACTAAGAACCCCCCGTGCTTTAGCTCATGAGGCCTGACCCCCTCACCTCATAAGTCAAAGCCACCCATGCGGAGCCGTCTATTTCCAGACGGCTCCGCTTTATTTGGGGATCCCAATTTTCGGGGATGAGAAGAGGATTACTCCTCTTCCAGTGCTTCAACGGCTTTCTGCAGGTCGTCCTTGCCGACCTCTTTGTCAGAGACATCGGCCAGCTCGAAGACATAATCGACAACTTTGTCTTCGAACAGGGGTGCCCGCAGCTGTTGCTGCATCTGAGCGTTCTGCTGAACGAATTCGAAGAACTGACGCTCCTGCCCCGGATACTGACGCGCCTGGTTCATGATCGCCTGGGTCATCTCTGCATCGGTCACCTCGACCTCAGCCTTTTGCCCCAGTTCGGCCAACAACAGTCCCAGACGGACGCGACGCTCGGCCAGTTTCGTATGCTCATCGGTGGGCTCAACCGGTTCGTGGTCGTGTCCTTCGACTTCCGGATTTTCTTCATGCCACAGCTGGTGCGCGATCTGTTTGGCTTCCGCCTCAACCAGCGACGGCGGCAGATCGAACGATACTTTGGTGTCCAGCGCGTCCAGCAGCGCACGTTTCATCACAGCACGTGAAGCGCCCGCATATTCTGCTTCAAGGCGCTCGGCAATCTGACCCTTCAGACCTGCGAGATCTTCCGCACCGAATTTCTGGGCCAGCTCGTCATTGACCTCGGCCGCGACCGGCTCTTTCACTTCTTTGACGGTGCAGGTGAAGACGGCATCTTTGCCGGCGAGATGCTCCGCGCCATATTCTGCCGGAAACGCCACGCTAACCTCTTTTTCTTCTTCGACCTTCACGCCGACCAACTGCTCTTCAAAGCCGGGGATAAAGCTGTTCGAGCCCAGAACCAGCGGGTAGTCTTCGGCTGCGCCTCCTTCGAATTCTTCGCCGTCAACCTTTCCGACAAAGTCGAGCACGATCTGGTCGCCGTCTTTCGCTTTCGAGCCCTTGCGACGCGCTTTGAAGTCCTGCGCAGTTTCCGCCAGGTTGTTCAGCGCTTCTTCGATGGCTGCATCGTCGGCTTTGACAACCAGTTTTTCAAGCTCGACCGATTTCAGGTCGACCTCGGGAATTTCCGGCAACGCTTCGTAGGACATGGCGACCTCAACGTCGTCACCTTCTTTCCAGTCCTCGTTCGTCATCTTGACTTCGGGCTGCAGTGCGGGACGGTCGCCGCTGTCTTCAAAGTGCTTGTTCATAGCGCCGTCGATGGTTTCCTGCATCGCTTCGCCCAGCAGGCGCTGACCGAACTGCTTTTTCAGCAACGCCATCGGCACTTTGCCTTTGCGGAAACCCTTCATCTCGACTTCGGGCTGTGCTTCGGTCAGCTTCTCATTGACTTTGTCGTCCAGCTCAGCAGCGGTGACGGTGATATTGTAGCCGCGTTTCAGACCTTCGTTCAGCGTCTCGGTAACCTGCATTATGGTAGTCCCCATAGGATTCGGGGCGCGCAAAACAGCGCGCCAGGCAAATTTGACGCCTTCTATTTGCCCTGCTGCCTGCGTGCAAGGGGCAACTGATGAATTAGCCCTGTTTTGCAGCTCATTCAGGCAAAAAAACGCCCCGGCATGAACCGGTGCGGAGGGGTCAATTTGATCCGGACTCAGAACTTCCAGCGGGCACCCAAGACCCAGGCTTCGTTCTGGTCAAACGACGTGGTGTCATCGAAATCGTGATTGCGGTACTTCAGATAGGCATCTGTATTGATGCTGTCGATCCGCTGAACAACAGCGATGCCCCAGGCCTTGGTGCTGGACCCGTCATTTTCGAAATCCGACCCATCGAAATAATCCAGACCAATGCCGGTTTTACCCCATGCGACCCAGTCACCTTCGTATGAGACCTTGCCATACCAATAGTTCGGATCCGATGCGCCCGCGGCATCATCATCGCGGGTACCGGCCGCAACCGTAAAACCAAGGCCGCTCGGCAACAGAACGGACGCCGACCCGATCGTGTCCTTGCGATCACCTGAGCCGCCATCCCTTTCCCGAACCGCGTAGGCCAGACCGGCGGCAAACTCAACGCCGCCAGCAAACGTATTCTCATACGAAAGACCGATGTCGTAGTAGTCGTCATCATCGCTGCTGGACAGGATGTTCTGACCGTAGGCCACGCCGGCCGAAAATCCGTTTACGGTCGGCGTGTCGAAACGCACGCGGCCACGGCGTGATCCGTCAAAGTTGTCGCTGGAGTCGCCCACTGTGATGCCGCTCAGCGTGCCGTCGGTGCCGCGATAGAAAAAGCCCGAGTTCTCATCGTTGGTAAACGAATAAAGCGCCGTACCCACATATGAAAGGTCCACTTCAGCTGCGCCATCGGAAACCATACTGCCCTGACCTGCCGAGAATTTGCCCCAGCTGCCCTTCAAGGCAAAGTCGACATGCCGAATGTCTTCACGCGTCCAGCCGCTGAAATCCGTGCCCAACTGGTTCCACTCGCTCGAGCTCGGCAACCCGAGACCGGTTTCAAATCTGAAGGTGAACTCGTTGCTGCCAAAGGGCTGCAACAGGCGCAATCCAACACGGCTGTTCGACAGGGCGTTGTCCAGCACGCGTGTGTCTGTGTCCTGCCCATCATCGACCGAGATCAAAGCCGGGTTCAATTGACCGTAGAGCAGCACATAGCCGCCGCTGTTGTTTTCGTACTTCAGTTCAGCAGCGGCGGGAATGGCAGTTGTCGCCGCCAGAACGGCGGCAGTAGAGGACAGTTTCAAGTTGAAGGTCATTCCACTCACCTCACAGGTTCCGGTTTCATGTACCGTTCAAATGCTCACTAAACGCACGCGTTCCAGAGGCGCTGATCCAGTCGCGTGCAAGCATTGTATTTTCGCAACAACACCTTCACTCAAAAAAACAAAGTTCGTTTATTTCTAAGCACTTATGGACTTCGCAGGACTCTACCCCAGCGGTGTCAAACAATTTGTATCGCTCCGCACTGAAACTAGCGAATATTCGCCACGTGCTACGAAAACCCGGGCTGGCAGACTGGTACAGACCAGCGCATCTTCTGGTGGTTCACCGCGCAGATGTCTCGTTTTCAAGCCGCTTTAGAACAATTGGCATTTTCTCAGGCAAGTCTTCGGCGATCAGACCGGGCCCGAAGGACCGGGCACACTCCACATGCAACCAAGCTGCGGTTTCGGCGGCTTCCATCGGATCAAACCCGCGTGCGAGCAATCCCGTGATGAACCCGGCCAAAACGTCCCCGGATCCAGCCGTCGCCAGCCAGGGTGCTGACCGGTCGTATTGAGCCGAGTTGATCGAGCATCGACCGTCCGGTGCGGCAATCACAGTATCTGGCCCTTTGAACAGAACAACGCAACCTGCCCGCCGTGCGGCCTCGGACGCCGCATCCAGCTTTGAATACGCCGGACCTCGCGTTGGAGCAGCCTGCAGTTTCTCAGAGAGATCCGGAAACAGGCGGGCAAATTCACCTCCGTGTGGTGTCAGAATACAAGCGTCATGCAGCTGGTTGAACAAAACCGTGGGGTCATCTGCAAAGGACGAAAGTGCGTCGGCATCCAGAACGGTCGGACGTCGAGCTGAAAGTGCGACCGGCACTAGCGAGCGCGCGCGATCCAGACCCAGCGCAGGCCCCAGGCATAGGGCATTCAATCGCTGGTCCTCCAAAAGATCGGACAAGGCATCTGCGTTTTCAAAAGGCTGCAGCATAACCGCCGTAACTTGACTCGCCACTTCGATCAGCGCCTCGGGGTCTACGGCCAAAGTCACCAGACCCGCACCGATGCGCAATGCACCCCGCGCAGCCAACCGTGCGGCACCGGTTTTCCCGGACATGCCGCACAGGATCAAAGCGTGACCATAGGTGTACTTGTTCGTCTGAGGCGATTTGCCAATCCGGGCCACAGAAGCTGTAACCAGTTTCGCAATCGACCCTTCAGCCTGATTGTCCCAGGCCGTGCCCAAACCTATGGGTTTGACGACCAGATGACCCGACCGAACGGCACCTTGGTCTAAGTGGTGACCGCGTTTTCCCCGATGAAACGCAACTGTCAGGTCTGCTGTCGCAAAAACCCCCAGCGCCCTTCCGCTATCGGAACACATGCCCGAAGGCGTATCGATCGCAACAATCTTGGCACCACTGGCGTCTCGATAGGCACCTAGCAATTGGAGAGTTTCTGCCAACTCACCCTCGACCTGACGCGCAAGGCCCGTTCCAAAGACCGCATCGACAATCAGGTCGAGCCTCTCAACCTCATCCTTGGGCGGGAAATCCGACAAGTCATGGATCGGGTCAGATTGCGACCATCGCTCACAATTCGTCTTGGCATCCGGAGGCAGCCTTGCGGGATCACCAAACAAATAGGCGCTGACATCCCAGCCCCACTCCTTTAGCAACCTCGCAACAACAAAACCGTCGCCGCCGTTGTTGCCTGGCCCGCATATTATGACAGCCCGGCCCGAAATTCTTGCCAGTTCCGGCCACTCTTCAAAAATTGCGTCGACAACACCGCGACCGGCGCGTTCCATCAACTCCAGACCCGATACCTGACCCGATCCGATGGCCGCCTGCTCAATCGCCCGCATCTGTGCCGCCGTCAGCAATTCCGTCATCTCAATTCCTCTCGCGATTCAATTCCGATTACTTTTTGTGCAAACTGTCCAAAATTTCATCCGCCGCCTGAAATCACAGCATCGACAGTCTGCCAAATCCGCAATCGCGTTGCTGCCCGATCTTAGACGTGATCACTGCCATTCTGACAACCATGCGAGGTGAGCCAGGATGAAAAAGATCGAAGCGATCATCAAGCCGTTCAAACTGGACGAAGTGAAAGAGGCATTGCAGGACGTAGGCGTCCAGGGCCTTAGCGTGATCGAGGTTAAGGGCTTCGGTCGCCAGAAGGGCCATACCGAACTGTATCGCGGCGCGGAATATGTGGTCGACTTCCTGCCCAAGGTGAAGGTCGAGGTGGTGATGGACGACGATCAGGTGGATGCCGCCATTGACGCCATCGTCTCCGCCGCAAAAACAGACAAAATCGGCGACGGCAAGATCTTTGTCTCACCCGTGGAACAAGCCATCCGCATCCGTACCGGCGAAACCGGCTCGGACGCGCTGTAACAGATCAATCTTCAAATCAGGGGAATAGAGAGTATGAGCAAGGACGCAGTTCTTCAGCTGATCCGTGACGAGGATGCCGAATATGTTGATATCCGGTTCACCGATCCGCGCGGCAAACTTCAGCACGTGACCATCATGTCCGATCAGGTCGACGAAGACTTTCTGGAGGAAGGCTTCATGTTTGACGGCTCGTCCATCGCGGGCTGGAAGTCGATCGAGGCATCGGACATGAAGCTGATGCCCGATACCGAAAGCGCCTATGTCGATCCGTTCTACGCGGAGAAAACGATCTGCCTGCACTGCTCGGTTGTTGAGCCAGACACCGGCGAGGCTTATGAGCGCGACCCGCGCGGCACCGCTGAAAAGGCCGAAGCCTACCTGAAATCATCGGGCATTGGTGACGCAGCCTATTTCGGGCCCGAGGCAGAGTTCTTCCTGTTTGATGATGTTCGTTTCTCGAACAGTATCAACAAGGTATCGTACGAGGTTGATGCAACGGACGCGTCCTGGAACACCGACACCGAATACGAGATGGGCAACATGGGCCATCGTCCGGGTGTCAAGGGTGGCTACTTCCCGGTGAACCCGGTTGACGAGAGCCAGGACCTGCGGTCGGAAATGCTGTCGACCATGAAGCGTTTGGGCATGAAGGTCGACAAGCACCACCACGAGGTTGCGTCCTGTCAGCACGAGTTGGGCCTGATCTTTGACAGCCTGACCAAGCAGGCTGATGAGCTGCAAAAATACAAGTACGTGATCCACAACGTTGCGCACGCCTACGGCAAATCAGCCACCTTCATGCCGAAGCCGATTGCCGGCGACAACGGTACCGGCATGCATGTGAACATGTCGATCTGGAAAGACGGCAAGCCGCTGTTCGCTGGCGACAAATATGCGGACCTGTCGGACGAGGCGTTGTGGTTTATCGGCGGTGTTCTGAAACACGCCAAGACCCTGAACGCCTTCACCAACCCGGCGACCAACAGCTACAAGCGTCTGATCCCGGGCTTTGAGGCCCCCGTTCTGCGTGCCTACTCGGCCCGCAACCGCTCGGGCTGTGTCCGTATTCCGTGGACCGAAAGCCCGAAAGCCAAGCGCGTCGAGGCCCGCTTCCCCGATCCTGCGGCAAACCCCTACCTGGCGTTTGCAGCCCTTCTGATGGCCGGTCTGGACGGTATCAAGAACAAGATCGATCCGGGCGAAGCCATGGACAAGAACCTGTACGACCTTCCCGCTGAGGAACTGGCCGACATCCCAACCGTCTGCGGCTCGCTGCGCGAAGCGCTGGAAGCTCTGGCATCCGATCACGACTTCCTGCTGCAGGGCGACGTGTTCACCAAAGATCAGATCGACGGCTATATCGCGTTGAAGATGGAAGAGGTCGAAACCTACGAGCACACCCCGCACCCGGTTGAATACGGCATGTATTACAGCTGCTGATTGGCTGCAGGGCACAGATTACAAGGGCGTCCATTTGGGCGCCCTTGTTTCGTTTGACGTCCTCTTACAGACTACAGGCACCTTTGTCTGGATAGTTCATATGCCAACCGATACCGCCTTTTCGCAGTTTTCAAACCTCATCACATCATCAGAGGAACTGGAACGCATCACGGGTGCACCATTGCCTCAGATAATCGCCAAGGAGTTGACCGCACTTGATCAGATGTGTCGCGATTTCGTCGACGCGTCTCCGTTCTGCCTGATCGCCTCGGCCAACCCTTCCGGCCACCTGGATATCTCACCGCGCGGGGACCCGGCGGGCTTTGTCGAAATCCTCTCAGATACCCTGATTGCCATTCCTGACCGACCAGGGAACAAACGGGTGGATACGTTTCACAACGTTTTGCAGGACCCCCGTGTCAGCGTGATCTTCTTTGTTCCCGGCAAAATGGAGACTTTGCGGCTACGGGGACGCGCCAAGATATGTGCCGATCCGGAATTGCTGAAAAAGATGACCATAAACGACCGGCAGCCGAAACTGGCGCTGTTGATCAATGTCGAGACCGTCTTTGCGCACTGCCCCAAATGCATCATCCGGTCCCACCTGTGGCAGGCGGATGAATGGCCAGACTCGTCGAACCTTCCCAACATGAACGCAATGATGGTGAAACACGCCAAGATCAATAAAACACCGGATGAATGGTTTGAAAGCCTGAAAGGCACCGGGGAACTGGATCTGTATTGAACCCTTTGCAGGACCTGAAACTCAGCCTAACCTTCAATCCAATTTCTCTGGTAAACGGATTTCATTAATGCTTCGCATTTTCAGAATAGTTGCCCTGGCGCTGAGCGTACCATCCGTCAGTCTGGCGGCGCAGTGTGGCAACACAAGCGCAGGCTTTGAGGCCTGGAAGGCGGATTTTGCCAAACAGGCACGCAAGGCCGGGGTCAAGAAAAAAGGGCTGCAGGCGCTGGCGCAAACCCAATACGCCACGCGTACAATTGCTGCGGACCGAAACCAGAAGAGTTTCAAATACTCGCTGGACAAGTTCATGCAGGTACGCGGCGCTGACGCCATCGTGGCACAGGGACGCAAACGCAAAGCGGCCAACCCGCAATACTATGCTGCGTTTGAACGCCAATACGGTGTGCCGGCAGGCGTCCTGATCGCCATTCACGGTATGGAAACCGGGTTCGGGAACTTCATGGGCGACAGTCAAGTTGTTTCCGCAATCACAACGCTGGCTTACGATTGTCGCCGATCCGAGTTCTTCATTCCGCATGCCATCGGAGCCCTGAAACTGGTCGATCAGGGCAGCATCACCATGGCAACAAAGGGGGCAAAACATGGCGAGCTGGGCCACACGCAGTTCCTGCCCGGCAACGCTCTGACTTACGGAGTCGATGCGACCGGTGACCGTCAGGTGGATTTTTACAACATGACGGACGCGCTGGCTTCGACCGCCAATTTTCTGCGCAAGAAAGGGTGGAAGCCCGGCCGTGGCTATCAACCCGGGCAACCGAACTTCGCGGTTCTTCAGCAATGGAACGCCGCTTCGGTTTACCAGCAATCCATCGCCATAATAGCGGCCCGAATCGACGGCTAGCCGCGCCACACCTGCACCATTCCCGCAGCCCATTTTGGCCACAATATCGCCACAGTGGTTAACCAGAACCCCTAGTTTCTTGGTTTCCAAAGCGTAATCAATCTTGGGAAATTTTGATTTTTTTGCATTTTCGTCAAATTCTCCCCCAGATCGATCGCTAGGATGATCGCTTAGACGACATGCGACAGAGGTAAGCGCAGTGACTCCGACGCACAGCTATCACGGCGGCCTGCAATTCGACGGCGACACCGACGGTGCTCTTGAGCGCTTTGGAAAGATCGTGGCAACAACGCTGGAGGATTATGGGCATCTGGTGGAACGCAAAGCGCTGCTGAGCGCGACTGAAGCCAGCATTGTCTCCAGCCAGTATCTGGTCCATCTGACCTTGGACACCGAAGCCGCACAGGCCGAGGACCGGTACGAGCGCATGGATCGCGCCGCAGGTCTGAAAACAATTGTCAGACCCATTGTCACCCGCCCCCGAAACCGCCTGATCATCTCGGTCTCGCCGGTATCCAACCTGATGGATGACAGCGAGGTCTCGGAATTGATGCTTGTGGTGATCCTGTACCGCATGGTCGACATCTGTTCGACCCGACGTGTTGAGTGGCTGTCTCCAAATACTGTTCTGACCATCGAACAGTTCATGAGCGCGTTTGACACGCTGGCCCCCCGGCGGCAGCGCGACAGGAAACAGATCTTTCAGGCCGTGTCAGGGCCATTCGCGGGACTGAATATTCCGAACCCGTCCGACCCAGAAGTTCAAGATACCGACGCACAGGAAAAACCAGGCCGGCCAATCCAGCTGTCGGATGAGCAATTGCTCAGCATCGCCTTCAGAACCGAGGATGGCGATTCCGATCGGTCTGAGTCCGGCACCACGGAACAAGACGAAGACGAACGCCCAAGCGACGTATTGCGACTGAGCAGTTGGTGCATGACAGGTGTTATCGCCAGTGTGTCAACGCCAATTGCCCTGTCGATGGCCGCGGTCAACCTGATCCGGGGCGAGGATTTCCGACTGAATACCCAGGTTCTGGTGTTCACGATTGCCATCGTAGCTTTGAACACCAGCAATGCATTTGCAGGCGTCGCCGACGTGCTTGGAATGTAACCAGATTACCGAAGACCCTCCTAGGAAGCCCCGCCGTCAGGTGGGGTTTTCCATTTCTGGCAACCGGTCCACGGCCAGAACATAGGTATGGATCGAGAAGACAACAGCCCGCGTTTCCGGAAGGCGCAGCAGCGTCTGACGCTCGCTGCGCAGGAACCGCGCGTTTCCACGGTCACGAATCTTGCGCGGCTCACTGACACTGCGCGGCTGGAACAGCTCGGCGTCTTCATACCATAAGGCGTTGAACCGCCAGAGCGGACGATCCGGGCGAATACCATCAAACAGACGCTGCACCCGCTGCGCGATATTTGTGTCGTAGCTCTCGACAGGGACATGAATATCAACAAGGGGGCGCATGAACTTCTCCCGTAGGCGCCAACTGGCAGGAAAACACAGAACTGCGCCCGTCAAGACATGCTGATCGCCCTGTTTCTGCAGAATGCAGAAATCCTCTTGCACCAGGCGGCCCAGAGTGTCCAAGGGGTTTTCTCTGTCAAGCGCGACCGACACACCGTCGGGTCGGGTCGCGCTATCCCTTGCATCCGGATAGGCTTGCGCCAGAACCAGGTTCAGCAGTTCCTGAGCTGCTGGCTGGGCCTCCGGATTCAGCGCCAAAACATCCCTGCGACGTTCAGCCAACAGGGCTTCACGCCGCTGCATCTGTTCTGCAAACGCCTCATCCTGATGAAGCCACGAGTCCATGCAGGCGGGTTGAATTCCCGGCAACGGGCGCGGCTGGAAGGGATCGTATGGGGTGGAGTTTTGCAGGATTATCGTCATGGGTCCGACCTACCATCCTCATGCGCGGTTGTCGGTCAAAAAGCGACAAACGGGTCGTCGCAAACAACCGAGACGATTTTCCAACGACTCTTCAGGCTTATGAGGCAAGCAGGGAGGCAAGCCGTGAACCACCACTACCGGGACACCCGCAAGATCGATCCGACCCGTGGGGCAACGCTTGGCGACGGCACACCCAACGACAACGACCGCATCGAAATTGGGCCCACGCAGTTGGCCTTTGCGGAATGGGCGGCGGCGGGCCTGGTGTTACCCGACCTCGAAGCGTTGCGGGAATACCGCTGGACGCGCCTGACACAAGCTGTTGTCGACCGTGGCTATGGCGGCCTGTTGATGTTCGACCCGCTCAACATCCGCTATGCCACCGACAGCACCAACATGCAGCTTTGGAACACGCATAACCCGTTTCGGGCCGTACTGTTGTGCGCCGACGGCTATATGGTGATCTGGGACTACAAGAACTCGCCCTTTCTATCCAAGTTCAACCCGCTGGTGCGCGAACAGCGCTCCGGGGCCGATCTGTTTTACTTTGACCGGGGGGACAGGGTGGATGTGGCCGCCGATGTCCTGTCGAACGAAATACGCGTTCTGATTGAGGAGCATGGCGGTGGCAACAAACGGCTGGCTGTCGACAAGATCATGCTGCATGGGCTGCGGGCGCTTGAGGCGCAGGGGTTCGAAGTCATGGAAGGGGAAGAAGTCACCGAAAAGACCCGAGCCGTGAAAGGGCCGGACGAAATTCTGGCGATGCGCTGCGCCAACCACGCCTGCGAGACTGCCGTGGCCGAAATGGAGAAATTCGCGCGCGCCAATGTGGGGGACGGAAAGACGTCCGAAGACGACATCTGGGCAGTTTTGCACGCCGAGAACATCCGCAGGGGCGGCGAATGGATCGAGACGCGGCTGCTGTCGTCGGGCCAACGCACCAACCCATGGTTTCAGGAATGCGGTCCGCGGATCACGCAACAGAATGAGATCATCGCCTTCGACACCGACCTGATCGGATCATACGGCATTTGCATCGACATCTCGCGCACCTGGTGGATCGGAGATCAAAAGCCCCGCCCTGACATGATCTACGCGATGCAACACGCGCATGAGCATATCATGACAAATATGGAGATGCTGAAACCCGGGGTGATGATCCCGGAGCTGACCGCCAACGCCCACAAGCTGGACGACAAGTTTCAGGCTCAAAAATACGGTTGTCTGATGCATGGCGTGGGCCTGTGCGACGAATGGCCTTTGGTCGCCTACCCTGACCAGGCCGTTGCAGGCGCTTACGACTACCCGCTGGAGCCCGGAATGGTTTTGTGCGTCGAGGCCGCAGTGGGTGAGGTCGGCGGCGATTTCTCGATCAAGCTGGAAGATCAGGTCCTGATCACCGAGAACGGGTACGAAAACCTGAGCACGTACCCGTTCGATGCAAAATTGATGGGCTATGAGTGAGGTTGTAACCTCACTCGGGCCATGTCGAACGTTGCCATGCCAGTCTTCGATTTCCGGACTGGATTGAACCTGCGGCATTGCATTGGGTTCCGGCCAGACCTGCCCAAGGGCAAAGCCAACCGCTCCGGTCAAAACTATCGCGAATAAAGTGCCCAATCGTAGCTCTGGGACACGGGTGTCTGAAGTTGCATGTGCCATGTCAGCCTCCTGCCAGAATTGCGTGTATCGGCAAGATGGGTGCGGCGCTTAAATTTTGAAAACGAATGTTTGTTGGTAGTATCATCACTTTTCATGATGATTATTCCAACACCTGACCGCGAACCCAACTGATCACCGTCCATATCGGGACTGGTCACGATGAAGCGATTGAGTGCCGGGGTTCTCACCTTCGCGTGACGCAAGTGACACATGGGTTGTGACCCCGAGGGGATGCACACAGTATTGGGGGCGTTCCCCCAGCAACCCAAGGAGCCGACATGCCCACGGAACGCATCACTTTCGCCGGACATGACGGCAGTCAACTGGCCGCACGGCTGGACTTGCCCGATGGGCCAGTTCTGGCGACAGCCCTTTTTGCCCATTGCTTTACCTGTTCCAAGGACATCCCCGCTGCACGCCGCATTTCGGCACGTTTAGCGGCCATGGGCATCGCCGTCCTGCGGTTCGATTTCACCGGGCTGGGCCACTCTGGCGGTGAGTTTGCCAACACCACCTTCACATCGAATGTCGAGGACCTGATCTCCGCCGCACAATATCTCGCGGCCCGGAACATGGCCCCTGCCCTGTTGATCGGCCATTCCCTTGGGGGCGCGGCAGTCTTGCGCGCACGCGCAGGTATTCCATCGGTCAAAGCGGTCGTGACTTTGGGCGCACCGGCGGACCCGAGCCATGTCGCACACCATTTCGAAGACGCCCTGCCCCAGATTCAACGGGATGGCAGCGCCGATGTCACCTTGGGTGGGCGCCCGTTCCGCATCGGCAAAGCCTTCGTAGATGACATTTCCGAGGCTGCACTGGCCCCCGCCATCGCCGATCTCAAGGCGGCGCTGCTGATCCTGCATGCGCCACTGGACGAAACGGTCAGTATCGACAATGCCAGCACGATCTTTCTGGCGGCGAAACATCCCAAAAGCTTTGTGACGCTGGACAATGCCGACCACCTGATCACGCGTGCAGCCGACGCTGACTACGCCGCAGACGTCATTTCCGCCTGGGTGTCGCGCTATGTGGACCTGTGTCCCCCCGCCCCGCCCCCCGGTGCGCCTGAGGGGGTCGTGCGCGTGACCGAAACGGATCCCGGTGGCTTTGCCCAGGAGATCCAGTCCGGCCCGCGACATCACGCGGTGGCCGACGAGCCCGCGTCATACGGCGGGACCGATCGAGGCATGTCACCTTATGGCTTTGTGTCCGCCGGGTTGGGTGCATGTACGTCGATGACAATTCGCATGTATGCGCGTCGCAAGAACTGGCCGCTGACCGGGGTCAGCGTCGATATCTGCCACGACAAGGTGCATGCACAGGATGCGGGATTGGCGAATGAAGGCAAAGTCGATCAGTTTCGACGCAAGATCCGGCTGGATGGCCCACTGGATCAGGAGCAGCGCGCGCGTCTGCTGGAGATAGCGGACAAATGCCCGGTGCACAGAACACTGGAAGGGTCGGCGCATATCACGACCGAGTTGCTTCCCGCCTCATAAGAAATCCCGCCTGCGGCCGAACCGGATCACCGGCACCGCGGCGCCTGCCGGTGTTTGGGTGGCCGGACCTCATGCGGGCAATGGCGCGCAGGCGGTATTGCATCGCGTTTCGCTGATACGAAAAAACCCGCGCCGGACCCTATCCAGCGCGGGTTTCGTCCTTGTGCACGACGGCACAAATTCAGGTGCGGGCGCCACCCAGCAGCTTCCAAAGCGAAGGGATAAGCAGAGCAGCCAGTCCCAGCTTGATCGCATCACCCAGCAGGAACGGTGTCAGACCCCACTCGAGAATCGGCTGATCCCAGCCGTAGAGTTGGCCCAGCCACAGAAGGCCGGGCACGTAGATCACGACATTGGCCAGCACCAACGCCAGCGCCATCTTCCCGACCGAACGGTCCCAGCCGCGCGCAGCCAGTGCGCCCAACATAACAGTCGCCAGCAGGTAGCCGACGAGGTAGCCACCAGTACCGCCCATCATATAGGTCAGGCCAAACTTCTCAGCTGACGACCCCGCAAAAACGTCGAAGCCCAACGCGCCGATCAGCAGGTATCCCATCATGGTGATCAGGCCCAGGCGCGCACCATAGGCGGTGCCAATGGTCAGAACGGCAAAGGTGCCCATCGTCATGGGAACCGGCCACATCGGCACTTTGATCTTGGCGGCAACGGCCAGCGCCACAATGCCGAGCGCGACCAGCATTACCTGTTTGACACGCAGCGCCGTTCCCTCGCGCGGACCGATTGCATCGGCCAGAACATTCGCATTCATTTTTCGTTTCTCCACGTTCGGACTTGTTTGCAGTCGCAGCATTGCCCGTTCCAAAGCGGTGCTGCAAGATGATTACGCTATCGTAACCGATATTCGGTGTCCATTTGATAGGATTTTCTGGGGCCCACGACGGTCCACCGCACTG
Organism: Ruegeria sp. AJ12; assembly: GCF_056536245.1. Classification (NCBI taxonomy): domain Bacteria; kingdom Pseudomonadati; phylum Pseudomonadota; class Alphaproteobacteria; order Rhodobacterales; family Roseobacteraceae; genus Ruegeria; species Ruegeria sp. AJ12. The sequence goes on along the minus strand of NZ_JBQFJJ010000001.1, from coordinate 1,638,930 downwards.
ACCAGACCGGCCAGTGCGAAAAATCATAGACCGCATCGTAGCTGTCAGGCGGGCAATCATGGTGATCCGAAGGCTGCGCCGGCCCAAGCTTCAGCGTGTGAAAGAACCTACCGTCATCAAAGTGCACAGCAATTCCCTTCGCGCTTTCGCGCCACAGGTACCTGCGCGTTCCCTTGATGCCCTTTTGACCCGGCAGATGCAGAGTGACAGTTTCGTCATATACCAGACCGTCGTCTGCAGGAACCAGACAGGCCACGCCATCCGCACGCACAACCTGCCCCGCCTTGGCGTCCTGTATGACGCGCTGCAAGTACCACTTTCCCTCAAAATCTGAAATGGATTGCGGCCCGCTCATTCGGCGTAGGTTCCGTCCGTGATGTCGCGTCCCGCTCCGATAAAGCGGATCGTGTCGCCTTTTTGCTGAACCTCGTAACAGGTCCAAAGGTCCGATGGTGGCCACAACGAGCAGTACCGGTCCCCCCGCGCCGCCCAACGCCCCGAACTGGGACGCGCCGAAAAGTACTGCGTCAGCATATTGTCATCGAAGGTCTGCCAGACGCCCTCTCCGTAATCGAGCTTCTTTCCGGTCAAAGCCTCAAGAATCTCGTCTCCCGTTAAGGGGAGGAACTCATCTGCGGTCAGAATACCCGGCCAGATCGCCAAAATCAGGGCAAACCGTCTCATTCCTGCACTCGCGCCTTGTTCCTTTGCCCACACGGGTTTAAACCCCGCGCCATCACCTAAGGCCAAATCACAAAAAGGTGCCGCTGCCAATGATTCCACGCTACTCCCGCCCCGACATGGTTGCCATCTGGTCGCCGGAAACAAAGTTCCGCATCTGGTACGAGATCGAGGCCCATGCCTGCGACGCCATGGCGGATCTGGGCGTGATCCCGCGTGAGAATGCCGAGGCTGTATGGAAAGCCAAGGATGTCGAATTCGACGTGGCCCGCATCGACGAGATCGAAGCCGTCACCAAGCATGATGTCATCGCCTTTCTGACCCACCTCGCGGAGCATGTCGGCAGCGACGAGGCGCGTTTCGTTCATCAGGGTATGACCAGTTCGGACGTTCTGGATACCTGCTTCAACGTGCAACTGACCCGTGCCGCCGACATCCTGATCGACGACCTGCATGGGCTGCTGGCCGCACTCAAGCGCCGCGCCTATGAGCACAAGGAAACCATCCGCATTGGCCGCAGCCACGGTATTCATGCCGAACCCACCACAATGGGTCTGACCTTTGCCCGGTTTTACGCCGAGATGGACCGCAACCTCTCTCGCATGCGCGACGCGCGGGCCGAGATTGCCACCGGCGCGATCTCAGGTGCGGTTGGCACATTTGCCAATATCGATCCGCAGGTCGAAGAACATGTCTGTGACAAGATGGGGCTGGTGCCCGAGCCGATCAGCACGCAGGTCATTCCGCGTGATCGTCATGCCGCATTCTTTGCCACCCTGGGTGTCATCGCCAGCAGCATCGAAAACATCGCCATCGAGATCCGTCATATGCAGCGGACCGAGGTACTGGAGGCCGAAGAGTTCTTTTCCAAGGGCCAAAAGGGCTCATCGGCGATGCCGCATAAACGCAACCCGGTGCTGACCGAAAACCTGACAGGTCTGGCCCGTCTGGTCCGCATGGCGGTCGTTCCGGCAATGGAGAACGTTGCCCTTTGGCACGAACGCGACATCAGCCACAGCTCGGTCGAGCGCAACATCGGACCCGACGCCACTGTCACGTTGGACTTTGCCTTGTCCCGTCTGACCAGCGTGATCGACAAGCTGGTGGTCTATCCAGACAACATGCTGGCCAATATGAACAAATTCCGCGGTCTTGTCATGAGCCAGCGGGTCCTGCTGGCGCTGACGCAAGCGGGCGTCAGCCGTGAAGATGCGTATCGTCTGGTGCAGCGCAACGCGATGAAGGTTTGGGAAGAAGGCAAGGACTTCAAAAACGAGTTGCTGGGCGACGCGGATGTCACGGCGGCGTTGAGCCCGGACGAGATCGAAGAGAAGTTCGATCTCGGCTATCACACCAAACATGTCGATACGATCTTTGCGCGCGTTTTCGGTGACTAACGTGGGGCTAGAAAGTCTCATTCAAGGCCCGGCCTACCGTCCGGGCTCTGTTCTTTTGCCAGATCGACTGAAATAGGGTACGCTTGCGGTGCATTTTCCTCAGGGGAGCACCACCATGATCCGTACCGTTCTATGCTCACTCGCCCTTGTTTGCGCCGCCTCGGCAAGCCTTGCCTGCAGCGCGCATCAGCAGCAGACACAGTCCTGTGCCCCCGGCACATTCTGGGACACTGACTCGCAAAGCTGCATGAAAATCGTCAACAGCTGACGATTTTCTGTCCTACTTGTGAATAAAAGCGACGGATCGGGTGTTCGGTTCTTTGTAGATCACACTATGATTTTCAAAGCAGCCCCGAGAACGGAGTAGGAAAATGCGCCTCGTCTTAGCTTCTGCAATTGCGTTTCAAGCCTTTGCCTTTGCACCTATTGTCCACGCCGCTGGTGGTGGTGACAGCAGCCCGCCAAAACCCACCAATACAACCAAGAAATGCCTGTTCGGTCGCGTCTATGACGAAGCGGCGGGTCGGTGCGTCAAACCAAATAAGACCAATTTCAGCGAGGACCAACTGTATGACGCTGTGCGCGAATTGGCCTATGACGGCCAGTATGAGAATGCCCAGGGTATCCTGCGCATCATGGACCAGAATGATGACCGTGTGCTGACCTATTGGGGCTTCACCTATCGCAAGATGGGTGAACTGGAACTGGCAAATGCCTTCTACGAGAACGCCATCACCGCCAACCCGAACAACATTCTTGCCCGCAGTTACATGGGGCAAGGGTTTGTTTCCGAAGGCAAAACCGATCTGGCGATTACACAGTGGCGCGAGATCAAGGCGCGTGGTGGTGAAGGAACCTGGGCCGAAGCATCGCTGCGCGAGGCTATCCAGACAGGTTTGACCTACAGCTACTGAATTTCAGCCTTTCTTTACCCGACTCTCCCTATTCTGTCTGCGGACCCGAGTTTGACACCGCAGGCAGATGCAGGACAACAAAGCATTGATGAAAATGGCACCGGGGGCAACCACCCCCGCCGCCGACACGCAAGACGGCACGCCACGTGTTGTGCCGCGACGGCTCAACAACAGGGAAAAGGCTGCGGTCGTTGTGCGCCTGCTTTTGAGTCAGGGCGCCGACATACCTTTGGAAGAGCTTCCGGACGGCCTGCAGGAAAAGCTGACGCATCAACTGGGCCAGATGGGCCTTGTAGATCGCGTGACGCTGGACGCGGTTGCGCAGGAGTTCGGCGACGCGCTGGACAGTATCGGTCTGTCCTTTCCACACGGCCTTGCCGGCGCTCTGGATGCCGTCAATGGCAAGATCGCGCCAGCGACAGCAGCCCGGCTGCGCAAAGTGGCAGGCGTTCGTCAGATTGGTGACCCCTGGCAGCGATTGCGCGAGGTCCCAACCGAGGAGCTCGCTGCAATGGCGCAGGCCGAGAGCACCGAGGTCGCAGCCGTCATGCTATCCAAGTTGGACACCGCCAAAGCCGCGCAGTTATTGGGCCACCTGCCCGGACCCATCGCCCGAAGGATTACCTATGCCGTGTCCAAAACCGCCAATGTCACGCCCGAGGCGGTCGAGCGGATCGGATGGTCGCTGGCGGCGCAGCTGGACCAGCGCCCGGCCCATGCATTTTCCGATGGCCCGGGCGCACGTGTCGGTGCAATTCTCAACCAATCTGCGGCAGCCACGCGCGACGGCTTGCTGACGGCGCTGGATGAAGAAGATGCAGACTTTGCCAACACCGTGCGCCAGTCGATTTTCACCTTCTCCCATATCTCTGCCCGTATCACCGCCCGCGACGTGCCCGCGATCCTGCGCGGCATTGATCAGCCGGTCCTGGTCACGGCCCTGGCTGGCGCCGCAGCGGACGACGACAAGGCCTCGGTCGAGTTTCTGCTGTCCAACATATCCACCCGCATGGCGGACAACCTGCGTGAGGAAATGAGCGAACGCGGTCGGGTCAAACGTGCTGAAGCAGAAGACGCGATGAGCCAGATCGTGGGTGCCATCCGAACCTTGATCGACGAAGGGGCCATTGCCCTGATCGAAACAGAGGAGGATGAAGACGGGGATTGATCTTTGGAGTTGCGGAGTTTTGCCCCGTTCGGGATTGCTGTTGGTGCGTCCGAACGCCCGAGTGGCTGGGTGCTTGAGATTGCAGGTCCTGAACTGTATGTCTGGTCCTGAAATTCGCAACGCGCGGTGAGATACCTCCATGCCCGTCGAAAAGTCAGAGCTCAGCCGGTTTCAGCTGGGAAAGTACTATGTCGCCAGTTTGTTCCTGAAGGGGATCATCGGCGCAATGCGGTTGCTGCCGTATGAGCGCCGAATTGCTACCATGGGCGCCATTGTGCGGGGCCTCTCGCCCTTTGTCGGCTTTCGAAAACGGGTGCGGCGCAACCTGATGCTCACCTGTCCGGACCTGTCGGAAGCCGAGATCAAACGCATCTGCCGCGCCGTACCTGACAACGCCGGGCGGGCGATCATGGAGCATTTCTCGCCCGAGGGGTTCACGGAACGCCAAAGCCACGCCAAAGTGTCCGGCCCGGGCATTGCCGCCTTTGAAACCGCACTTGCCGAGGGGCGGCCCGTGATGATGATCACCGCGCATTTCGGTCACTATCTGGCGGCGCGGATTGCGCTGCAGGCCCGCAGCGGCCAGCCAATCGGCTGCCTGTATCGCCGCATGGCCAATCCGTACTTCAACGATGCCTATGTGGACGCCTTCTACAAAACCGGCGCGCCGATGTTCGAACAGGGCCGCCGCGGCATGGTCGAAATGGTCCGCGCATTGAAGAAGGGCGGAATCATCGCAATTGTCTCGGACCTGCATGCTCATGGCGGCGAAGAATTGATGTTCTTTGGAAAACCTGCCGTCACCTCGGTGCTGAACGCGGAACTGGCCATCAAGTACAATGCCGTTCTGATCCCCTGTTATGCTGTGCGTCAACCCAATGGAATCGATTTCGAAATCGTCCTCCATGACCCTGTGCCGCATACTGACCCCAAGACCATGACCCAGTTCACCAACGACGATCTGGAACGGATGGTGCGTCAGAACATGGGTCAATGGTTCTGGATCCACCGCCGCTGGAAGGCCTGGAACGGTCTCGGTGTTCAGCCCGAAGATATGCCCTGATCACTTGACGTGCGTGGCCGCAACAATAGGCCCGTGGTCGACCTGTTGAACAAGGACAACCGCCGGGTAATCGGACGCCAACATCGCCGAAAACTGTTGCGGGGCGCTCCCGTCCCATTGCCCGGCGAGATGCCAGGATTCAACCACATTGGCATAGTCCAACTCGTGCCCCGCCAACTCCCCTCGGCGGATGGAGGCATGGCGCATAGGCGCGTATTGAACAATCCGAACGTCATAGGTCAGCCCGTCGGGCAACTCGATCGGTGTCACGTTCACGGTCAAGTCGTTTCCCGACCGCTCCGCAGAAACCGACGCCTCTGGCGCCGCCTTAAGATGGGCATCGATCAGACGATCCAACTCGCCGGGCTGAGCACCGACAATGTCCTGCTGACCATTTACGACCATCTGCGGTGTATAGATCATGGATCGCCCGCCCTGCCGTGCGTAAGCCCTCTGTCGCAAAGTGTGACCCGGGTCGGCATACTCATCTTTCCAGCCAATGTAGTCCCAGTAATCCACGTGTAACGCCAGGCCGATCACATCGTCCCGCTTTGCCAGGTCATGCATGATCCTGTCGGCTGGCGGGCAGGATGAGCACCCTTGCGATGTAAACAGCTCGACCACAACGGGGTCACTTTCGGCCGCGGCGGACAGTGCAAAAACGATTGAGGCGAAAGCGGTCGCGGCGGCGGTTCTCAACATGTTAAGTCTCGGCTTGGTTGGCTGACCACAAGGCTTAAACCCTTTGCCGCTCAACCACCAATCAAGGTTTCTTGAGACCGAATTGGCGCTTTTTCGCAAAAATGTGTGCAATGGTATACAAAAATTGCCGCACCCGGCCTGTTGGACCTTGAACCGGCGCCCTTGGTGATGCAGATACCCCTCAGCGAATCCCATATTCCACGTCATTTGAGAGGGAGGCCATACGATGCCCATCAAAGTCGGACAGGATACCGCCAAGACACGCCGCAGCCTGAGCGTGAACGGCAAGTCCATTTCCTATTACTCGATCCCCGCCGCACAAGAAGCCGGTCTGGGTGATTTTTCGAAACTCCCCGCCGCATTGAAAGTGGTGCTGGAAAACATGTTGCGGTTCGAGGATGACGGGTTTTCCGTCTCGGTCGACGACATCAGGGCCTTCGGCGAATGGGGCGCAAATGGCGGCAAAAACCCGCGCGAGATCGCCTATCGCCCGGCCCGCGTGCTGATGCAGGATTTCACCGGTGTTCCGGCCGTTGTTGACCTGGCGGCCATGCGTGACGGGATCAAGGGATTGGGCGGCGATGCACAGAAGATCAACCCGTTGAACCCGGTTGATCTGGTCATCGATCACTCGGTCATGATTGACGAGTTCGGCAATCCCCGTGCGTTCCAGATGAACGTGGATCGCGAATACGAACGGAACATGGAGCGCTACCAATTCCTGAAATGGGGTCAGAACGCGTTCAACAACTTCCGCGTTGTGCCCCCCGGCACTGGTATCTGCCATCAGGTGAACCTGGAATATCTGGCGCAAACCGTCTGGACCGATACCGATCAAAACGGCGAAGACGTCGCCTATCCCGACACATTGGTCGGCACCGACAGCCACACCACCATGGTCAACGGCATGGCCGTACTGGGTTGGGGCGTCGGCGGGATCGAGGCCGAGGCCGCGATGCTGGGTCAGCCGATCTCGATGCTGATCCCCGAGGTTGTGGGTTTTGAGCTGACCGGCGCCATGGTCGAAGGCACCACCGGCACCGACCTCGTTTTGAAGGTCGTCGAGATGCTGCGCGCAAAAGGCGTGGTCGGAAAATTCGTTGAATTTTATGGCAAAGGTCTGGACACGCTGCCGCTCGCCGACCGCGCGACCATTGCAAACATGGCACCGGAATACGGCGCAACCTGTGGGTTCTTCCCGATCGACGGTGAAACCTTGCGCTACATGCGCAACACCGGCCGCGACGAGGACCGGATCGCTCTGGTCGAAGCCTATGCCAAGGAAAACGGATTCTGGCGCGGTGCGGATTATGCGCCGATCTATACCGACACCCTGACGCTGGATATGGGCACTATCGTCCCGGCGATCTCGGGTCCGAAACGCCCGCAGGACTATGTCGCGCTGACCGATGCCAAGGCTGCTTTCACCAAGGAAATGGCAGAGACGTTCAAGCGTCCCATGGGCAAGGAAGTTGCCGTCAAAGGCGAAGACTACACCATGGAATCGGGCAAGGTCGTGATCGCTTCGATCACCTCGTGCACCAACACTTCGAACCCCTACGTGATGATTGGCGCGGGCCTGGTGGCACGCAAGGCCGCGGCCTTGGGTCTGGATCGCAAGCCGTGGGTCAAAACCTCTCTGGCGCCGGGATCGCAGGTCGTGTCCGCTTATCTTGAGGCCGCAGGCCTGCAGGAAGATCTGGACAAGATCGGCTTTAACCTTGTCGGTTATGGCTGCACCACCTGTATCGGCAACTCGGGGCCAATTCAGGCCGAACTGTCCGACGCCATCGCCGAGGGCGATCTGGTCGCAACGTCGGTTCTGTCAGGCAACCGGAACTTTGAAGGCCGGATTTCGCCCGACGTTCGCGCGAACTATCTGGCGTCGCCGCCGCTGGTTGTTGTGTATGCACTGGCCGGAACGCTCGACATTGATCTGACTTCCGAACCCATCGGTCAGGACAAGGACGGCAACGACGTCTTTATGAAAGACATCTGGCCGACCCAGAGTGAAATTGCCGAACTGGTCGAGGCCACCGTGACCCGCGAGGCGTTTCAAACCAAGTATGCCGACGTCTTCAAGGGCGACGAGAAATGGCAGGGTGTCGAGGTTCCGCAGCAGGAAACCTATGACTGGCCACCGACCTCGACCTATATCCAGAACCCGCCCTATTTCCAGGGGATGGGGCCAGAGCCGGGAACGATCTCGAATATCGACGAGGCCAAAGTTCTGCTGATTCTGGGTGACATGATCACCACGGACCACATCTCACCCGCCGGGTCTTTCGCGACCACAACGCCCGCCGGCAAATATCTGACCGACCGCCAGGTTCAACCGCGGGAGTTCAACTCGTACGGGTCCCGCCGTGGCAACCACGAGGTCATGATGCGCGGCACCTTCGCCAACATCCGGGTCAAGAACGAGATGCTGGATGGCGTCGAAGGGGGTTACACCAAAGGCCCCGATGGTGAGCAGACCTCGGTCTATGACGCGTCGATGGCCTATCAGGAACAAGGTACGCCGTTGGTCGTGTTCGGTGGTGAGCAGTACGGTGCGGGTTCGTCACGTGACTGGGCGGCCAAGGGCACCGCGCTGCTGGGCGTCAAGGCCGTGATCGCGGAAAGCTTTGAGCGAATCCACCGCTCGAACCTGGTTGGCATGGGCGTTATCCCGTTCGAGTTCACCGGTGGTGACACCCGTAAAACTCTGGGCCTGAAAGGGGACGAAACCGTCTCGATCCACGGGCTGGATTCAGTAGAGCCGCTGCAGGAAGTGCCGTGCACCATTGTGTATGGGGATGGGACCGAAAAGACCATCACCCTGAAATGCCGGATCGATACCGCACCCGAGATCGAATACATCGAAAACGGCGGTGTCCTGCAATATGTTCTGCGGAATCTGGCCAAGGCCAGCTAACAGCGCATTGCGGATAAACAGACTGAAAGAGCGTCCCTAGCGGGGCGCTCTTTTCTTTTTGTGCAGGGTCGTGTCACGGGCGTTGCCTTCCGCTCGAATTGCCGGTTTGGTACTGGCATGGATAAAGTTGCTCTCATCACCGGCGGGGCGCGCGGCATCGGGCGCGCGATTGTCGAAGACCTGAGCCGGGATCACCGCGTCGTGTTTACCTGGCACACGACCTCTCCCGATACGAAGATCAAAAAAGACACGGTTCTGCCGGTTCAATCCGACCTGACCAGCCCTGGACAGCCAGAGGACGTAGTTGCTAAAACACTAGACCGGTTTGGTCGACTGGACATAATCGTGAACAATGCCGGCTTGGTTCGAAGCACGCCCAAGGAAACGTTCGAGGCCGGGGATCATCGCGCCATTCTGGACCTGAACCTGCTGGTTCCTGTAGCGCTTCTGTCCGCCGCGCTGCCACATCTGAAACGCGGGGCGGCTATTGTCAGTATTTCATCCATGAATGCAGAATTGCCGCCGCGGGACGCTGTCACCTACGGCGCCAGCAAAGCGGCCCTGAACCTGTGGACCCGCGGCATGGCAAAAGAACTCGGGCCAGATGGCATTCGCGTCAACGCCGTGGCGCCCGGCGCGATCAACATCCCCGAAGCGCCCCGCCCCGATGACCTGACCGCCTTGTTTGTCGAAAACACAGCGCTCGGTCGGGTCGGCCGGCCCGAGGATATCGCCAATGCCGTCAGGTTTCTGGCCTCGGACGCAGCGTCCTTCATTACCGGAGAGATTCTGGCAGTGACAGGCGGTTACAGACTGTAGAGGTCGTTCAGTCGTTTCCGGCCGCTTTTGCCAGTGCCGGTCGGATGGTGCTGTCAATCACACGCTGCGTGATCGGTCCGGCAAACCGCAGGATAACAGTGCCTTCACCGTCAATCACATAGGTTTCGGGCACGCCATACAGACCCCAATCCAGCGCCATGCGTCCCTGCTCATCCCGACCTATGGCCTCGTAGGGGTCGCCCAACTCCGTCAGGAACGCGTCGGCATTGTCCAACCTGTCCTTGTAGTTGATCCCGTAGACGGGGATGCCTTCGTCAGACAATGCTTCAAGGCTTGGATGCTCGGCCCGGCACGGGGCACACCAACTGGCCCAGTAGTTGACCAGCTTGACCTCACCGTCGCGCAGAGTCGCGTCGTCAAACAGCGTCTTGCCGGGGAATTCGGTCAACACGACCGGCGGCGCAGGTTGACCCTCGCGCGCGGATGGCAAGGCATTGGGGTCCTCTCGGAACATGCCAATCCCCGCCAGAACAGCGAAGGCCGCAAATATCAATGGCGGTGCGATCATCAGGGGTGAGATCTTAGCCATTTCGGGTCATCCTTTGTTCGACCTTTTCCATCTCGGCCCGCACTTTGCGACCGCGCATCACAGTGAGCACGATCAGAACCACCAGCAGGACAATCGACGCTGCATAAGACGATAAAACGGCATCGGCGTATTTTCCAAGATCGGGGATCATGCATTTACCCTTTCTCGCGCCAGCAAAGCCTTGATCCGCCGCGCCCTGATTTCCGTTCCGGTGCGGTATAAAACCAAGGCAATGAACAGCAATACAAAGCCGATGATGCACACCATCAAAGGGTAAAAGTAGATGTTGCTGACCTTCTCTTCGGTGTCCGTGCCGGTGACGGCCCCTGCGCGCATGACAGAGGCGCCCTGATGCAGGCCCTGATTCCAGAAATTCACTGCGTAGCGGCTGAGAAAGGCAAACACAGATCCCACCAGACACAGGACCGATGTCAGGTCCGCAGCGGTGTCCGGGTCCTCGATCGCTTCCCACAAAGCGACATAGCCGAGGTAGAACAGGAACAGGATGAGGAATGACGTCAGGCGCGGATCCCAGGCCCACCAGGTGCCCCACATCGGCTGCCCCCAGATCGCCCCGGTCGCCAGCGCGATCAGTGTCATGACGATGCCGACCGGTGCCGCAGCGCGGGCGGCCAGAGCGCTGACGTGATGACGGCGGATCAGCCAGATCAGCGACGTCGCAAGCATCATGAACCAGCAACTGATGGCCATCATCGCAGAAGGCACATGCAGGTATATGATCTTAACGGTCGAACCCTGCTTGTAATCATCCGGGGTAAAGAAGAAGCCCCAGACCAGACCGACGACGATGCAGGCAATCGATGTGATCCAGAAGAACGGCAGGACACGCTCGCTGGTCGCAAGGAACTTGCGCGGGTTGGCGTATTCCCAAAGGGCATTGGCTTTGGCTGCGATGGACATGGGGTGTATCTAGTCTAACTCAGGCCTGTTCTCAATTGACATCGGTCAAAGTTTCGGCGCCTCACCGCAGATTGATCCGCAATACCGCAGCGCTGGCAAAGGGCAGCAACGCAATGGTCGCAGCGGTGATCCCCGCCAGTAACAGCAGTGGTGTCTGGGTTTCCATCCCGGTGGCACCCCGACGGGCAACCTCGGCCCCGAAAATCAGAGTGGGCACGTAGAGCGGCAACACCAATAGAGACAACAGCAATCCTCCGCGTTTCAACCCGACGGTCAACGCTGCACCGAAGGTGCCAATGACGCTCATGGCTGGTGTGCCGATCAACAACGAAACGACCAGCCAGAAAAATCCGGGAATGGGCAAGTTCAGCAGCACGCCCAGAAACGGTGCGGCCAGAACCAGCGGCAAACCGGTGGTCAGCCAATGGGCCAGTGCCTTGATCGTGACCACGGCTTCCAGAGGCAACGGGGCGGTTGCCAGCAGATCGAGAGAGCCATCCTCCCAATCGAGCGCCAATAGGCGGTCCAGCGACAGCAAACAGGCCAGCAGCGCCCCCAGCCACAACACACCCGGTGCGATGGTCGACAGCAGCGAAGACTGCGGACCCACGGCAAACGGCACCAAGACAGTCACGATGAGGAAAAAGGCCAGGCCCAGACCAAATCCGCCCCCGGCGCGAAAGGCCAGTTTCAGGTCGCGCAGCAACAGGGCGATCACAGGAACCCTCCGTCGAAATCGTCAATCGGCTTTGGTTTGGCCTTATTGGGGCCGACGTCCAGAACTTCACCCTCCAGACCAAGATCAATGTGGGTCGCAATCAGGGCTGATCCGCCCTGCCCCAGATGCGCCCGGACGGCATCGGCGAACATCTGCACGGCATTCCGGTCGAGCGAAACGGTCGGCTCGTCCAGCATCCAGATCGGACGTCCGGTGACCAGCATCCGTGCCAGACCCAGCCGTCGTTTCTGTCCCGCCGACAAATTGCCAGCGTGACGATCCGCCAGCCCGTTCAATGCAAAGGCATCCAGGGCCGGTTGAATACTGTCTGTGCCAAAGACCGCCGACCAGAAGGTCAGGTTTTCCGCGACCGTCAGGGTCGGTTTCAACCCGTCTGAGTGGGAGGCATAGGCGATCTGATCCTCGGCCCCTTCGATACGGCCCTCTAATGGCGGCTGTAGCCCGGCCAGCGTCCGCAACAAGGTTGTCTTGCCGATCCCGTTGGGCCCCCGCAATATCAGCGCCCGACCCGGCTCCAGCGCAAAGCTCAGCCGCTCAAGCACGGGAACGCCACCCCGGGCAATAGCCAGATCGCTTATAGTCAGTGTCATGGGTTCCGCTTATCTCATTGCCGTCAGGGGCAAAAGGCCGGATTTGCCGCAGGGCACCAGGTGCGCCTCAGACCGGCAACAGGGCCAGCGCAATACGCCGACCCTCAGAAAGCAACACGTTGTAAGTGCGACATGCCGCTGGAGAGTTCATGATTTCGACCCCCATCCCGGCGTCCTCCAACACCTGACGCAGATCAGACGGGATATGAGCCAGATCTTTGCCTGTGCCGATAAACAGCACGTCCACCTGATCTTTTAGTGCGAGCAAGGGCTCAAGATCACCGTACCCGCCCCAAGAGGCCGTGCCCGCCGGGCCTGTCATCACGGCACCATCAAAGACCTGGTCGCCGATCCGGAAAAACCCTGGCCCATAGCCGTCAACCGGAACGGCGTTGTTATAGGTGATTTCGTTTAAACGCATAGGCGTCTTCTAGCCCCAAAGCGGCAGCCCGGACAAGGCTGCAAGCGCAATCACCAGATACGCAACCATGCGGTACAGACGCTCTCGTTCCGGCCGGAACAACCAGCCACCCAGCCAGTTGCCGAACAGATTGGGGATCGCCAGGATCAGACCCAGTCCGATGGCAGACAGCGTAACCCGTCCCATGCCGGTCAGATACCCGAGTATGAGAAAGTCAAAAACGAAAAGAAACAGCAGGATGGTGGCGCGGATCACCTCGACCGGCAGTGGCCGCGACATGTAAAACAGGATCACGGCAGGACCCGGTAAACCCGCAACGCCCCCCAGAAATCCGGCTGCCCCGCCAATTGCAGACACCATGGCGCGGCGCACACGGCCCTTGTACCGCAGTCCAAGGATCAACACCGCCAGCATGAAAAGGGCAATCAGACTGACCGCATAGCGGAATACCTCGGGTTCCACTTGTGTCAGCACCCATAAGCCGACCGGCAGAACCACTGCGCATCCCAATACAAGGCGCAGCAAGTCTCCCCGATCCACGGCCGTCCAGGCCCGGCGCAGATTGGGCAGCGGGCCAAAGATGTCCATGATCGTCAGACCGATCAGCGCGCCAAAGGGACCAAGATAGGGTGTTGCCAATGGCAGGAACACCAGCGCGGTCCCAAAGCCAGAAAAGCCGCGCACGATGCCACCCAAAAAGGCCGCCGACAGAATAATGGCCAGACCCAGCGGGGACTGGCCAAAGAGCTCAGGCATCTACATTGGCAAACTGGTTGCCGGCGGTGTTCGAGGGCTTGGACCAGTCGCGTTTGACACCGAGCCACAGCAGGATGGTCGAAGCCACAAAGACCGAGGAATAGGTCCCCACGATCACACCCCAGATCATCGCAAAGACAAAGCCTCGGATCACATCGCCGCCCAGCACATAGAGCGAGATCAGCGCCAGCAGCGTTGTGACAGAGGTCATCACCGTCCGGCTGAGCGTTTCGTTGATCGAGATATTCAGAACCTCCTTGAGGTCTTTCTTCTTGTATTTGCGCAGATTCTCTCGCACCCGGTCAAACACAACCACGGTGTCGTTCAGGGAATACCCCACGATCGTCAGCAGCGCCGCGATGATGGCCAGATCGAACCTGATCTGCAGTTCCGAAAAGATACCGATTGTCAGGATCACGTCATGCACCAGCGCCGCCACCGCGCCCAGCGCGAATTGCCATTCAAAGCGTAACCAGATGTAGACGAGCACCGCCCCGATGGCCAACGCCACGGCTATAACGGCGGTTAGGATCAACTCCCCTGACACTTTTGGCCCGACCGACTCGACCGATACGAACTGAATGTCCGGCACGACCAGCTTCAGCGCCTCTTCCACAGCCGTGACAGTTGCAGCGGAAACCGCCTCGGCATCAGCCTGTGCCTGAATGCGGATCATGGCCACGTTTTCATTCGGTCCAAATGTGGGATCGAAGATTTCGGTGATCGACACATCACCCAGACCAAGCGGGCCAATCGCATCCCGGTAGGCACCCACGTCGATTTCCTGGACACTTTGGGTCCGGATCGTTGTCCCGCCGCGAAAGTCGATGCCAAAGTTCAGCCCCTGGATCAAAAAGGACGTGAAGGCGATCACCATCATCAGACCGGAAATGCCCAGCCACAGCTTCCAGCGGCTGAAGAAATCGAAAGAGGTATTCTGGGGAACCAGTTTCAGTCGCATATCATACCTCGATCATTTTCGGACGACGGCGTTCGAACCACATCACGATCATCAGACGCGTCACGAAGATCGCGGTAAAGACCGAGGTCAGAATGCCCAGACCCAGCGTTATGGCAAACCCGCGGACGGGGCCGCTGCCCATGGCAAACAGAATTGTCGCCGTAATGAAGGTCGTCACGTTCGCATCCAGAATGGCCGACAATGCCTTTTCATAACCAAGTTCGATTGCACGCGCAGGACCCTTGGCGGATTTCAATTCTTCACGGATGCGCTCAAAGATCAGCACATTTGCGTCCACGGCCATACCAACCGTCAAGACGATCCCCGCGATACCCGGCAGCGTCAGCGTCGCACCGATCAACGACAGCAGGCCAAACAACAACCCGACGTTTATGATCAGCGCGATATTGGCAAAAATGCCAAACAGACCATAGCTAAGCGCCATGAAGACCAGTACCGCTCCAAAGGCCACGATTGTCGCCACCTTACCCGCGTCGATACTGTCCTGCCCCAATTCCGGACCGATGGTGCGCTCTTCGAGGAATTCCAATCCCGCAGGCAAAGCCCCGGCCCGCAGCAAAACCGCCAGATTGGTGCTTTCCTCAACGGTGAAATTCCCGGTTATGATGCCCGAACCGCCAGGGATATGGCTTTGGATCACGGGGGCCGAGATCACCTCGTCATCCAGAACGATGGCAAAAGGCGCACCAATGTTTTCCAGGGTATAGTCGCCAAATTTTCGCGCGCCGGTCGTATTGAACCGGAAACTGACTGCCGGTCGACCGTTCTGGTCAAAGGAGGGCTGCGCATCGACCAGTTCTTCGCCCGTCACAACAGGGGCAGATTCGATGGTGTAATAGACGCCGCTTTCATCAAGGGACGGCACGATTTTCTCACCGATCCCCGGAACCGCGTCCGGGTCCGTGCCGCGTCCGGCAACCGGGTTAAACGTGAGCTGCGCGGTTGTTCCTATGATTTTCTTCAGTTCACCGGCACTGCCGATCCCCGGAACCTGGATCAGGATACGGTCGGCCCCCTGACGCTGAATCGTGGGCTCGCGCGTTCCGACCTCGTCAATCCGGCGGCGCACGATTTCCAGCGACTGCCGCACCGTGCGGTCGTCTGACGCAAGGCGTTCGGCCTCGGACAACTGTACCACGATTGTGTCGCCCTCGGCACGGGCTTCGATGTCCGTCGCACCAACGCCCGTCAGGGTCTGCACCTGACGCGCCAATCCCCGCACAACTTCCAAGGCGCGCGGCATGCCCTCGGGCTGGCTGATGCGTACACGAATCTCATCCGGATCGGATTCTTGTTTTCGGATCGTGCCCACAATGGCCCGCTCATCCCGCAACGCATCGCGGATCTCTGGCCATGTGGCCTCCATCCGGGATTCGTACACGTCACCGACCTTAACCTCGGCCAGCAGATGTGCACCGCCGCGCAGATCGAGGCCAAGATTGACCAGTGACGACGGCAACCAGTTCGGCCATTGTGCAGCTTCGGTCTGCATCTCGGGGGTGTCTATACCCAATTCGATCGCAGCTTTGGCGTCATTCGATTGTTCGACGCGCGTGTAAAACGCATTCGGCAGAGCCATCAGCAGGCCGGTCACACAGACCAGCCAGATCAGAACCCGCTTCCAGGTATCAATTTGCAGCATTACCCTGCCTTTTCAAGGGATTGTCGCGCGAACTTACTTCGCCGGTTCCGTCTTGTTCAGAACCTGCGCCAGGGTCGTTTTGACGACGCGGACCTTGACGCCTTCGGCAATCTCGACCTCGATCTCGTTCTCGCCTTCCTTGACCTTCGACACTTTGCCGATCAGCCCCCCCTGGGTCACAACCTGATCGCCCCGGCGCACGGCTTCGACCATGGCCTGATGTTCTTTCACCTTTTTCTGCTGGGGCCGGATCAGCAGGAAATACATGATCGCAAAGATCAGGATCAGCGGGAGAAACTGGGCGATTGCGCCACCTTCCATGGGATATTCCTTTGTTCAGATCTTGCGGACACCTCTCCGCAAATTTGGCGGGAACCTATGCTTTGAAATGGGTGTTTGCAAGCAAAGGCGGCGCTGTGATCCACCAGAACCCTGCGCGTGCCAGAGAAGATCATGCAAAGCGTTGCAGATATGTCCTAGGAAGACCGCTCAACTCGACTATAGTTGGGCAACGGGAGACGTGACGGTGCAACTCTGCAAACCCTTTAATTTGTTGGCGCATTTGCTGTCCGCACTGACGCTGATGATTGTGTTGTCCGCACCGGCATGGCCGCAGGACGCAGGCGATGACAACGCATCTGGCGATGCTGCTGACTCTGAGGCGTTCAAGGCCCCGGTGGTCGTAGACGGCGACATTCTGTTTCATCTCCGGGGTTCCAGTGCCCTGCCCGCGCCAGAGCGCGCCGAACGGGTACAAAACAGCATCATCGAGGTGGCCGAGTCCTCGGACAATCCTGACGTCAGCATCAGCTATGAAGAAACAGACCTTGGCACCCGTATCCTTGCCGATGGTGTCCGCGTGTCGATCGTCACTGAAGCCGATGCCGAACTGGAACAAATGGATCTGGACGTTCTGAGCCTGCTGCATGGCGACGCGATCCACGATGCCGTCGTTGTCTATCGCGCAAACCGCACCGAACAGGCGCGCGTCTCAGGCGCTATTGAGGCGGCTGGTTGGACCGTAGGGTTTGTTCTCTTTATCCTTGTGATCCTGTGGCTCAATCGCAGGATCAGGCGGCGCACGCTGAAACTGGTTCAGCGCTATTTGAAAGACGTCGAAACGGCCACGGCGAAACATGTTCAGGCCGAGGCGATCGCCGCCCTGATCCGCTATGGCCTGAACTTCGTTCTGCTGATCATCTTCTTTCTGGGGTTCTACTACTATCTCTCGTTCGTTCTGCTGGCCTTTGCAGAAACACGCTATTTCGCGCAGTTGCTGCTGACGTATCTCACCGATCCTGTATTGCTGATTTTCCGAGGTATCCTCAGCTACATCCCGAACCTGATCATGTTAGCGCTGATCACATGGGTGACTCTCTACATTATCAAAGGCATGCGCGTCTTTTTTGATGCGGTCGAGGCCGGCACGTTCGAGATGACGGATTTTGAGAAACACTGGGTGAACCCGACCTTCAATATCGCCCGTGTGGTCGTCATCCTGATCGCGTTGGTCTTTGCGGTCCCGTACATTCCCGGCTCGGATTCGGCTGCATTCCAGGGGCTCACGATCCTGGTTGGTGCCATGCTGTCGCTGGGTGCAAACTCGGTGGTGTCCAACATGCTGGCTGGATTGTTTGTCATATACCGCCGGTCGACATCCATCGGGGATCGCATTCAGATCGGCGATCACATTGGCGATGTTGTGCAAATCAAACTGATGGAAACACATTTGAAGTCCATCAAGAACGAGCTGATCTCGATCCCCAATGCGCAGCTGATGAATTCGGATGTGGTGAATTTTTCCAAGAAAACCGATGGCAACGGGCTGCTGCTGCATACAACTGTGGGAATCGGGTATGAAGAGCCGCCGGAAAAGGTCGAAGCGATGCTGATCGAAGCCGCCCATCGCACCAAGGGGATCAAGGCCAAGCCCGAACCTTTTGTGCTCTGGACCGCACTGGCCGACTACGCGATCAACTATCAAATCAATGGTTACACGACGCGTGGCAGCATCATTCCGAAGATCAAATCGGATCTGCATCGTAACATCGTCGCCGTGTTCAATGAGAACAACGTACAGATCATGACGCCGTCTTACATGGCCGATCCGCCCGAGCCGAAAATCCCCGCAGATCATTGGGACGGGCATCTGGCGCATGAAACCGGCGAGGATGCGGAGAAGTAAGTGTTTTTTGCCCGACCGGCGCTACACCCTGCCTTCCATATGGTGCATAAGCGGCGTCAGTGATTCACGTATTAAGGATCTGAACCATGCACGACATCCGCGCCATTCGCGAAAACCCATCCGCATTCGACGCCGCCCTGGCGCGCCGTGGGGATGCGCCGATGTCATCAGACCTGCTGCGGCTGGATGAAAGCCGCCGCGCTAAGATTCTTGCCGCCGAAACCGCGCAGGCCGAACAGAACAAGGCCTCAAAAGAAGTGGGCGCGGCCAAAGCCCGGGGGGATGAGGCGGAATTCGAACGCCTGCGCGCTGTCGTGGCCGAAAAAAAGGCCGAGATCGCACGGATGCAAACCGAGGCCAAGGACCTCGATGCGTTGCTGACCGACCAGTTGATCCGCGTCGCCAACCTGCCCGCCGCGGACGTTCCCGACGGGGCCGACGAAAACGACAATGTCGAGGTCAGACGCTGGGGCGAGCCTCGGACCTTTGAGTTCGAGCCCAAGGAACATTTCGAAATCTCAGCCGTGCAAAACGGCATGGATTTCGAAACTGCGGCCAAGCTGTCCGGATCGCGCTTTGTGCTCTTGTCCGGCGGTGTGGCCCGCATTCACCGGGCGCTGGCCCAGTTCATGCTGGACACCCATATCAACAAGAACGGCCTGACCGAGGTCAACGCCCCGGTGCTTGTGTTGTCCGAGATGATGCAGGGCACCGGACAATTGCCGAAATTTGGCGAAGACAGCTATCAGACCCGAGAAGGATGGTGGTTGATCCCAACCTCCGAAGTGTCGCTGACAAACATCGTCAACGAGACACTGATCGAGGAAAGCTATCTGCCGCGCCGCTATACGGCTCATTCCCTGTGTTTTCGCTCCGAGGCCGGCTCGGCCGGCAAGGACACACGCGGCATGCTGCGCCAGCACCAGTTTGAAAAAGTTGAAATGGTGTCGGTCACGCATCCGGACAAATCGGATGACGAACAAAAACGCATGCTGAGCTGTGCGGAGGGTATTCTGGAACGGCTCGGCATCCCGTACCGGACGGTCATCCTGTGCACCGGCGACATTGGTTTTGGCGCACGGCGCACATATGACATCGAAGCCTGGCTGCCGGGCCAGAACACCTATCGCGAGATCAGTTCGGTCTCGACCTGCGGCGATTTTCAGGCGCGACGCATGAATGCGCGCTTTCGTCCAGAGGCTGGTGGCAAGCCGGAATATGTCCACACCTTGAATGGGTCAGGTCTTGCCGTGGGGCGCTGCCTGATCGCTGTGCTGGAAAATGGTCAGAACAAGGATGGCACCGTGACCCTGCCGGACGTTTTGGCCCCATATCTCGGCGGCAAGCTGACGTTGCAATCGGACGGCACACTCACCTGAAAAAACCGGCGCCGTCTGAAACGGCACCGGTTCAACAAACGAACAGAGGCGAAGAAGGTTACTTCTTCGCCTTTTTCTTGTCCTTCTTTTTATCTTTGCCTTTGTTCTCTTTTTTCTTCGCGTCTTTCTTCTTGCTGTCTTTCTTGGACTTTTTGTCCTTCTTCGACTTGGCCTTTACCTTGTCCTTCGCCTTGGAGATGACAGCTTCCATCTCTTTGCGTTTCTTGGCTGCTTTTTCAGCCTTTGCTTTGGCTTTGGCCTTTTTCTTGGCTTTGGCTGCTGCCGCCTCGGCAGCCGCCTTTTCTTCGGCGGCTTTGCGCGCTGCTTCCTCCGCCCGCTTTTCAGCAGCAGCTGCAGCCACGGTTTTTCGAGCAGCAGGTTTGCGCGGGGTTGCCGTGCGCGCCGCAGGTTTGCGGGCGGCCGGTTTGCGCGTTGCAGGGGCCCGGCGGGCAGGCGCGCGACGTGTCGCGGGCTTCGCAGCGGCAGGTTTGGCCGCAATTGCCTCTTTCGCGGCAGCGATCAGCAAAGGGGCGCGGGATGCGCCTATTCGGGGAACCTTGACCAGATCCGCCGGATTTGCCTTGGCTATGGCTTCGGCGGTTTTGAAACCGTTGGCAATCAAGGATTGGCCAAGCGCCTCTCCTACGCCTTTCACATTGGTCACTGCGGTCATTACGGTTCCTTTCTCTGTCTTCCTGCAATTTGTATATACGTAAGATATACGGGCTTGCAAGTTGCTGTTCGACCCGGATAATTCTTGCAGCTCTAACTGCTATGCGCGAGACCGCCGGCCTGTCCCTTCTTTGGAAAGGGGACCAGACGTTTGGCGTCCTCATCCCAGAGTTTTAGGTTCAATGCTGCCACAGCCTCGGGGAACTTGATCCGACGCGGCGTGTATTCCGGCGGCAGATTATAGTGGCAGGCCCGCAACCGGTAAGATGGAATGCGCGCGTTAAAGTGATGGATGTCGTGCAGCGTGATACAGGCAACCGCATTGTCGAACCACCAGCCGAAATCCAGGGCGGATGACCCCTGAAGCGCCGCAAGTTGCGGGTCCAGGTCCGGGCGGCGGTCCCAGTAGGTGTCCTCAAAATTGTGCTGCAGATACACCAGGAACACACCCAGCATTCCGCCCAGAAGGGAAAACACCAGCCAGACCAGAATACCGGTTGAGCCTGCAATCAGGAACAGCAGCCCAAGGAAGACAATGATGGACAGATTGTGCAGCACCACGCCTTTCACCCCGAAACGCAGGGTGTTTTTCGGCCAGCGATAACGGATGAAGTAGGTGAAAAGCGCACCAACGGGAACCAGAACGAACGGGTTGCGATACAGCCTGTAGACCAGACGTTTTTTCCAATCCGCCTCATTCCATTCGCGCAAGGTCATTGTGTGGATTTCGCCGGTTTCCCGATGTTCCAGATTTCCAATGCCAGCGTGATGCAAATTGTGGTTCTGCTTCATCACCTCAAACGGCGCAAAGGTGAACGGAGACAGCCCGTGCCCAGCCCATTCGTTCTGCTGTCGGGTTTCAAACAGAGAGTGATGCCCGCAATCATGCTGCAGAACGTACAAACGCACCGCTGAAAAGGCAAAGACGATCCCTGCCGGAACCATGACATACCAGCGATCGACGTAGGAAATCGCAAGCGCGAGCGATGCGAAATACACCGCGAAGGTTCCAAAATAACTTAGCGCGGCGAGTCGGTTGTCCTGCACCGCATATTGCCGTGTGTATTCCCTCAGATCCATCCAGTCCGCTCCCCACGATGGCCCGGTTACAAACTGTTTCAAAACTATGTTCAACTGGCCCGCAGACAAGCCGCACATGCGAAAACAAATGCACGCAGGCGAATGCTAGCGCGCCGTCGTGAGCGTGTCACGCCCTCTGACTGAAAATGCTGGAAATTGGCGCAGTTACGCCCTGCCCTTGAGATGTTTGGCCAGTGCGCCCGCGTTTTTCTTGCGACGTCCCTTGTAGGGATTCTTGTCCCCCTGACCCCGCAAGGTCAACCGGATGGGAGTTCCGGGCATGTCGAAATCTTCGCGCAGGCCGTTGACCAGATAGCGTGAATAGCTGTCGGGCATCTTGTCGGGATGCGAACACATCACCACAAAGCCCGGCGGCCGGGTCTTTGCCTGTGTCATGTACCGCAACTTGATGCGACGGCCCTGCGGTGCCGGAGGCGGGTGCTGCTCCAGCATCGCGGTCAGCCAGCGGTTCAGTGCGGCGGTCGGCACACGGCGGTTCCAAACGTCATGCGCGCGCAGAATAGCGGCGCGCAGGCGCTCCAGTCCCCGGCCTGTCTTCGCCGATACCGTGACAAGGGGCGCGCCACGTAGCTGCGGCAGCAACCGTTCAAACGACTCCTTCAGGTCGCGCAGCTTTTCCTGCTTGTTGTCCTCGACATCCCATTTGTTGACCGCAACGACGACGGCGCGCCCCTCCCGTTCCGCCAGATCGGCGATGCGCAGATCCTGTTGTTCAAACGGAATGGCCGCATCAAGCAGAACAACCACGACTTCGGCGAACTTGACGGCGCGCAACCCGTCCGAGACTGAAAGCTTTTCCAGTTTCTCCTGAACCTTGGCTTTTTTGCGCATACCGGCCGTATCGAAGATACGCATGGGCGTGCTGTCGCCGCCCGGGCCCGCCCAGTCGACACGCAGGCTGATGGCGTCCCGGGTGATACCCGCCTCGGGTCCTGTCAGCAGACGATCCTCACCCATGATCTTGTTGATCAGAGTGGATTTTCCCGCATTGGGCCGCCCGACCACAGCCACCTGCAAAGGTTTCGCGTCGGTGATCAGCGGGGTTTCACCTTCACCGTCTTCGTCCAGATCGATATCGGTCTCAGGGGTTTCGTCGCCCCCGTCTTTCTCGGCGGCATCTGCCAAAGGCATGAGCTGAGCAAATAGATCGGCCATACCCTCGCCGTGTTCGCCTGACAGGCGCACAGGTTCGCCCAAACCCAGATTATAGGCCTCGAGCACACCTGCATCAGCGGCGTTCCCCTCGGCCTTGTTGGCCGCAAGGATGACGTGCTTTGATCGCTTGCGGAGAATTTCAGCGAACAGCTCATCTGTCGGCGTGACGCCGACGCGCGCGTCAATCATGAACAGACAGACATCCGCCATGTCGACCGCCCGCTCGGTCAGCCGACGCATGCGACCCTGCAGGCTGTCATCGGTGGCATCCTCAAGCCCCGCCGTATCAATAACCGTGAACCTCAGATCGCCCAGCCGCCCCTCACCCTCACGCAGGTCGCGCGTCACGCCCGGCTGGTCATCGACCAAGGCCAGCCGCTTGCCGACGAGGCGATTGAACAGGGTGGATTTGCCCACATTGGGGCGCCCCACGATAGCGAGGGTCAGCGACATGATACTCAACTTTCAAGACTCAAGAAGCGCCATTTAGCGCATCTTGCCGTCAACGGAAAGCGTGCAGATCGCCCTTGGTCGAGACAACGTACAGCGTCTGGCCCGCTACGACGGGCGCCGTTGTGGCCCCGCCGGGCACCTCTGTCTGGTAAACCATTGATCCGTCAACGGGATTGAAAAACCGCAGGGAACCATCGTTCGAGGCTACAACGAGGCGCCCGCCTGCCAGGATCGGCCCGTAATGGGCGAAAATCGGGCCGCGCCGACCCGGCTTGTCTTTGACAAAGCCCGGCAGATCCTGTGCCCAGATAATGGACCCATCGGATGCGTTCAGGCGCACCAACTGGCTGCGGTCACTGATCAGAAAGATGCTGTTGCCTGCGGACCAGACCGTGTCTACCGCGCCTTCGTCAGCGGTCCACCGTCGTTCTCCTGATGCCGCATCGAAGGCAACGGTGCGTCCCGAGTGGTTGCCAATGTAAATCGTGTCGCCGGCCACCATCGGCCCGCCGGTCACGTCTACGATTTGTGCCGCCGCCCGGCCACGCCGCCCACCGGCGACCGAAGCGTTCCAACGCCGGATGCCGCCCCTGCGGAACGTGGCGGCGATGTCCCCCGATCCGAATGCAAAGACAGCCAGATCCGAGGTCAGTACGGGCGCGGGTGCACCCAGAACATTGCCAACGCTGGGCGTCCCATCGATCTGCCAGGCGATGCGCCCGTCCTTGGTGTCGATGGTCCATCCGGTTTCATCACCGGCCACCAGGTACAGCAGCCCGTCACTGACCAAAGGTGCTCCGCTGCCAGTGGCGTTCAGTCGCTTCTGCCAACGGATCGCGCCGGTCTTTGCGTCCAGAGCCGTCAGCCGCCCAAAACCGGACGATACATAAAGTACACCGTTCGAATAGGCCATGCCGCCGCCTGTGGCATCCGAATCGCCATCGCGCGCGGGGATCAGGTTCATGTCCCAGACCACCTGACCCTGCGGCGACACCGCAGACACGGTTGCGCCCGAGTCCAGAGTGTAGATCAAACCGCCTGCAACGACGGGCTCGGCCGTGATGCGCTGTTTGCGCGAGTCACCGCTGCCGATCGATGCAGACCAGATCCGCTGCGGCGCGGCGCGCAAGGCGGCGTTAGTAGTACGAAATGCTACGGTACCGGGGCTTTGCGGCCAGTTTGCATTTGCACTTTGACCCGGCAGGCTGATCGGCTGGGACCCACGGGTTTCA
The DNA here is from genome assembly GCF_056536245.1 of Ruegeria sp. AJ12. Classification (NCBI taxonomy): domain Bacteria; kingdom Pseudomonadati; phylum Pseudomonadota; class Alphaproteobacteria; order Rhodobacterales; family Roseobacteraceae; genus Ruegeria; species Ruegeria sp. AJ12. Next base: position 1,614,491 of record NZ_JBQFJJ010000001.1, on the reverse strand, counting down.
ACCGTCTCCGTATCCGTAGCGGGACGAATATCCTCACGCGCACCCGGCAGAATGTTTTCAGGCTCCTGACAGGCCGCCAGTGTTGTCAGGGCAATTGCCGCAGCAGGCAATCCCAAGCGGGAAACCAAATTTGTCACCATGTTATTCCGAACTCGCCTGTCATTTTGTTGTCCCGCCGCCTGATCAGCCCTGCTGTGCCACCAGCGGTTCAGGTTCTCCGCCCAAAGCGACGATCAGCTGTGCCGCGCGTTGCTGCAGATCAATACCAACCTCGGCGTCCTGCCGCAGCGCCTGCAGACGGGTCAACGCGGCATCGATATTGCCCTCGGATACCTCAATCAACGCCAATTGCTCTTCGGCCAGCAAGCGCAAGGGCGCACCCGGAACGGCCAGAGCCTCAAACTGCTGACGCCGGTCCGCAGCGGGCAGCGTCTCGCTTTGCAGAAGCAGGGCCTTGAAACTTGCGATCGCGCGGTAGATTTCAGGTAAATCGCCCTGAACGGCCACCGTGTTCAGGCTGTCGACGGCCTCCTGTACGGACCCGGCCTCGACCTGCGACGCCGACAGCAGCATGTTCAAGACGGCATCACCACCAACCGACTCGGCCTGCACCCCCCCAAGGCTGGCTGCACGCGCCGCAGATTCATTTTCCGCCAATGCCGCCAGAATCGCGTCGCCGAGATCCTGAGCCTGAGAGGTGTCGCGCGCCTTGCGGAATTCGTTGAACGCCGCACCACCGACAATCACGATGACCGCTAGAACACCGACCCAGCCCCAACGGCGCAGAAGCAGGTAAAGCCGGTCGCGGCGTACCTCTTCTGTTACCTCATCAATGAAACTGTCAGTGTCGCTCATCAATACCCCCGGGCGGTTTATCCTGTTATTGTGCGCCATGTCATACCCCGGCGCCCCGGCCAAGCCAAGGGTCCGATTTTGCACATTTACACCGGTTCAGTCCGCTCTTGCGAAAAAAAATAAACCGAACTATTCAGTTCAGTGTGGAAAAGGGACATGCCGAACCCCATTTTGAGGCATGCACGCCAGGAAGATTTTGGCGCAGAATTCTGGGAGAATAGCTGTATGCGTTTGATTTCATTCATCAACGCCCTCTTGGTGATTGTTGCATTGTATTTTCTTGTGTTTGAACGCGACGCGCTGTTTGCATTTGCAGGACGTGGCGAGGCGGACGCCTCGGCAGCTGCAGAAGGTGAAACAACGGATGTCACGGCTGTCAGCGAGACGGCGGTCGGTGTCGTTGCCATCCGGTCTGAGGCACGCGAAATCGACAGTGCAGTTCTGTTGCGCGGCCAAACCCAGGCCAACAGGCAGGTCGAAGTAATGGCCGAAACCACCTCGACAGTGATCTCGGAACCGAAGCGCCGGGGTGCCTTTGTCGAAGCCGGCGATCTGCTTTGCGAACTGGACCCGGGCACGCGCCCCGCAAGCTTGGCCGAGGCCATGGCTGGCAAGCTGGAGGCGGAAAGCCGCATCCCCGAAGCCGAAGCGCGGCTGGAAGAGGCGCACGCGTTGGTTGCCGAGGCTGAAATCAACCTCACTGCGGCGCGCAAACTGTCCGAGACCGGGTTCGGGTCTGAAACCCGCCGGATTTCAAGTGAAGCCGCGATGAGCTCTGCCGGCGCTGGTGTGAAATCTGCCGAGGCCGGTTTGGAGGCGACCCGTGCCGGTATCGAAGCCGCTGCGGCCGAAGTTAAAGCTGCCGAGCGCGAGATCGACCGCCTGACGATTGAAGCCCCGTTCAAGGGTCTGCTCGAAAGCGATACGGCGGAACTGGGCAGCCTGATGCAACCCGGGTCCCTGTGCGCAACCGTGATCCAACTGGATCCGATCAAGCTGGTGGGTTTTGTCCCGGAAACCGAAGTGAACCGCGTTCTGGTTGGCTCTGAAGCTTCGGCCCAACTGGTCACCGGTCTGCAGGTCGAGGGTCGGGTGACATTCCTCAGCCGGTCGGCGGATGAAACAACCCGGACTTTTGAAGTGGAGATCACTGTTCCGAACCCCGACCTGACCATTCGGGACGGTCAGACCGCGACCATTCGGATTGCCGCCGAAGGGGCCAAGGCGCATATTCTGCCGCAATCTGCACTCACGCTCAGCAATGAAGGGCAGTTGGGCGTTCGGACGGTTGGCGCAGGGGATGTCGTTGATTTCAAGCCGGTTCGTGTATTGAGAGATACGGCCGAAGGCGTTTGGGTGGGCGGTTTGCCGGAAGCTGTCGATATCATTGTCGTCGGGCAGGAATTCGTGACACGCGGCGTGACCGTCGCCCCAACCTATCGGGAAGCATCTCAATGACCGGTGTCGTTAGCTGGGCCGCTGGCCGAGCCCGAATGGTTCTGGCCTTCATCGCGATCTCGCTGGTCGTCGGTGGGTTCGCCTATGTCGGACTGCCGAAAGAAGGCGAGCCGGATATTGAAATCCCCGCTCTGTTCGTCTCGGTGCAGTTTCCGGGCATCTCCGCGGAGGATTCCGAAAACCTACTGATCAAGCCAATGGAAACCGAGTTGGCGGATCTGGACGGTCTGAAAGAAATGACCTCGACCGCTGCCGAAGGGTATGCGGGCGTTGCGCTCGAGTTTGACTTTGGCTGGGACAAAACGGCCATCATGGCGGATGTGCGCGATGCCATGAACTCGGCCCAGGCCGAGTTCCCGGAAGGTGCAGAACAGTATTCCCTGTTCGAGATCAATTTTTCCGAGTTTCCCATTGTCATCGTCAACCTGACCGGTGCCGTTCCGGAACGGACAATGGCCCGCGTGGCCAAGGACTTACAGGACGACCTCGAAGCGCTTGATTCTGTGCTTGAAGCTGGGATAGCGGGTAACCGGGACGAGCTACTTGAAGTCGTGATCGACCCCCTTCGGCTAGAAGCCTACAACGTCACCGCGGCGGAACTGATCAATGTCGTCCAGAACAACAACCAACTGATTGCCGCAGGTGAGGTTGAAACCGCTCAGGGTACGTTCTCGGTCAAGATACCGTCCTCGTTCAAAACCGCGCAGGACGTCTATGGCCTGCCGATCAAGGTGAACGGCGACCGGGTTGTCACGCTGGGTGAACTGGCCGAGATCAACTATACGTTCGAGGATCGCGAAGGCACGGCCCGGTTCGATGGTGAACCGACAGTGGCCCTGCAAGTGGTCAAGCGAAAGGGATACAACCTGATCGACACGGTCGAGCAGGTCAAGGCGACCATCGCCCATGCTCAGACCAGGTGGCCGCCAGAGTTGCAGGCCGCTGTCGACATTGGCACATCCAATGATCAGAGCCGGATTGTCGGCTCGATGGTCAGCCAGTTGGAAGGTTCGGTTCTGACCGCCATTGCACTTGTGATGATCGTGGTTCTGGCGTCGCTCGGGTCCCGCGCCGCGTTGCTGGTCGGCTTCGCGATACCCACCTCATTCCTGCTGTGTTTCGCATTCCTGGCCGTTATGGGTGTCAGTATCTCGAACATTGTGATGTTCGGCCTGATCCTTGCTGTCGGCATGCTGGTCGACGGGGCCATCGTTGTCGTGGAATACGCTGACAAGCGTATCAAAGATGGCGTTGGCCCAATGCACGCCTATGTCGAGGCGGCGCAGCGGATGTTCTGGCCCATCGTATCCTCGACCGCCACAACGCTGTGTGCCTTCCTGCCCATGTTGTTCTGGCCCGGTGTACCGGGCGAGTTCATGGGAATGTTGCCGGTCACGTTGATCTTTGTTCTGTCCGCCTCGCTGATCGTTGCGCTGATCTACCTGCCCGTCATGGGCGGTGTGTCCGGTCGGCTGAGCCGTGTTTTCGACCGCTCTTCGAACTGGCTGCGGGCGCGCACGCCATGGTGGCTACGGGCCGTACTGGTTCCGCCGTCTTTCTACATGGTGTTTCTGGGCGCAATGCAGGTGTTGAACCCAAGCTACCTGCTGCCCGCGGGGGCGCCGGGCGGGGCGCTGTTCGGTGCCATCCTGGTGATCGCGGGCGCCTTTGCCGGATCGGTTACACTTGGAGCGGCCAGGATCGAACGCGCGCCTGAAACGCGGGTGCACACGGCCAAGGAACACACGCCGTTTGGATATTTCGTCAAATTCCTGGTCGGCAATCCGATCATGCCTATTGTGTCGATTGTGTTCGTGGGCCTTGCGGTGATGTCTGTGATGACTGCCTATGGCGCCAACAACCGCGGTGTCGAGTTCTTTGTCGAAAGCGAACCGGAGCAGGCCACGGCCTATGTCCGGGCCCGGGGCAACCTGTCGCTGGCCGAAAAAGATGCAATGGTCTATGCCGCCGAACAGGTGATCGGTGCCCACCCGGCCGTCATCAATGTCTTTTCCTTTGCCGGAGAAGGCGGTCTGAACCAGAACAATGGCGGCGCGCAGGAACCGGCCGATACCGTCGGGCGCGTTCAGTTCGAGATCATCCCGTGGGAAGACCGCCCGAATGTGTCAGAACCGATACTGGGAGGCCTGTTTGACCGTCACTACGTGGCCCCCGAATATGACGGCGACTATGTGTTGGAGGAATTGAACGCTCAATTGGCCCAACTGCCCGGCTTTGTGGTCGAGATTCTGGCACTGGAGCAGGGGCCGGCCTCGGCCAAGCCAGTGCATCTGCGCATCAAGGGCGACGGTTGGGATGATCTGACATCTGCAACTCTCACCGCGCGTGAGGTGTTCGACAACACGCCGGGCCTGATCAAGATCGAAGACACGCTGCCCCTGCCCGGTATCGATTGGCAGATCGACGTGGACGTTGCCAAGGCCGGCCGCTTTGGCGCGGACGTGGCGACGGTGGGCGCAATGGTGCAGTTGGTCACGCGCGGTATCCTGCTGGGCGAGATGCGCCCAGACTCGACGGATGAAGAGATCGAAATCCGGGTTCGTCTGCCGGAAGAAGACCGCGTTCTGTCGACCTTGGATACGCTCAAGGTACGCACTTCGGACGGGCTGGTGCCGTTGTCCAACTTCGTCACCCGACAGCCGGTCGCGAAACTGGCCGAAATCAACCGCATCAACCAGGAACGGTATTACGACGTCAAGGCCGACGTCGAGCCCGGTCTGAGCAAGGTTGTGGTTGATGGCCCTGAGGGCACCGAGCAACGACTGGCCGTTGTCCGAGAACTAGAGGAAGGTGCAGATCGCAATGGTTCAACGCTGACAAGCCCGGACGGGAGACTGTTTGAGCTTGTGCAACTGACCGGCGCAGACAGTCTCGACAGCCTGAGGTCGACCATGGAAAGCGGCGATGCCCGCGTGACGCTCATCAACCCCAATGAACGCATCGCGGTTCTGACCGAATGGCTGGGAACCGAGCCGTTCTCGAAAGCGATCAGTTGGGAATGGACGGGCGATCAGGAAGATCAGGAGGAATCGGGTGCCTTCCTGATGAACGCTTTTGCAGGTGCGTTGGGGTTGATGTTCGTGATCCTGCTGGCGCAGTTCAACTCTTTCTACAACTCGGTACTGGTTCTGCTCGCCGTGGTTCTGTCCACGACCGGCGTGCTGATCGGGATGATGGTGATGCAACAACCCTTCTCGATCATCATGACCGGGACAGGCATCGTGGCTCTGGCCGGGATCGTGGTGAACAACAACATTGTTCTGATCGACACCTATCAGGAATACAGCCGATACATGCCCCGTATCGATGCGATCGTCAAAACAGCCGAAGAGCGCATCCGCCCGGTTCTGCTGACGACTCTGACCACGATGGCAGGTCTGACACCGATGATGTTTGGCCTGACGCTCGACTTCATCAATGGCGGGTATTCGATCAACAGCCCAACGGCGCTGTGGTGGAAGCAGCTGGCGACTGCAGTCGTATTCGGCCTTGGGATTGCAACGGTTCTGACCCTGATTCTGACCCCGTCGTTCCTGGCGTTGCGCGTATGGGTGGCAACCTACGCTGTCTGGCTGGGCCGGGTCCTGGCACGAGTTACCGCCGGCCACTCCAGCCGGATCGCGCAGGACATGGCCATTGGACGGGCGGCGCGGCAAATGCAATCAACCGAAATCGTCTGGGCGGATAGTCATGCCCCGGCGCCGGAGCCGACTGACCGCCTGGACGATCATGCCGATCATCCACCCGGATCGCCGCTCAAGGCAGCAGAATGAACCAGAGAGGGCCGGTGCACCGGCCCTTTTTTGGTGGCTTTAAAGGCGGGACCAGGTTTGATGCGCGCAAAGGACGTGTTCGCATCCTTTGACCTGCAACGTGTCCCCTTGCAGGGTCATCTGCGGCACTGCATCGACATCAACCGATGGCACCCAGAATTCACCGCCGCCGTATTTTCCATCACCATCGCTGGACACATCCCAGAACAGTTTCTTGCCGATATTCGGCGTTTGCACTTCCTTGCCGGTGGAGTCGTAGGCCGCCAAAATCTGTCCGCAGAACTTGTCTCCGCACGCGGTGATCCTGATATGCGAGACCAAGTCCTTGCGGTCAGGTTGGGTCTTCCAGACACCCACGATGGGGTCAGCTGTTGCAACCGCCGGGAAAATGAACAGAGCCAGTAAGGCGATCAGGGCCTTTCTCACAGTGCTACGCATCAGAAATCCTCCTGGGGTCGGCAACCTTGGTCACGGAATACAATCCGGCAGTACTGGTCAAGCCGCCTGACTGTCCGATTGCTGGCGGTTCCATAACTGGGCATATCGGCCTTCGCGCACAAGCAATTCGTCATGCGTACCCTGCTCGATGATTTCGCCATTTTCCAGAACCACGATCCGATCGGCCTCGGCAATTGTGCTGAGGCGGTGGGCGATCGTGATGACGGTGCGACCTTCACCGGCGCGGGCCAGCGCGTCCTTGATGTCCTGCTCGGTGTCCGTATCCAGGGCCGAGGTCGCCTCGTCCAGCAACAGGATCGGAGGGTTTTTCAGCAACGTGCGCGCTATGCCGACACGTTGCTTTTCCCCTCCGGACAGTTTCAGACCGCGTTCGCCCACCTTGGTGTCATAGCCTTCGGGCAAAGAGATGATGAAATCATGGATTTGCGCCGCCTTGGCTGCATCCTCGACATCGTTTTGAGAGGCCCCGTCGCGCCCGTAGGCAATGTTGTACCGGATGGTGTCGTTGAACAGCACTGTATCCTGAGGCACCACGCCTATCGCCGCATGCAGGCTGTTTTGCGTCACGTCCCGTACGTCCTGACCATCGATTTTCAGCGCGCCACCGGTCACATCATAAAACCGAAACAGCAGCCGTCCGATTGTTGACTTACCGGACCCGGTGGCCCCGACGATGGCCACAGTCTGGCCCGCCGGAACGGATAAAGATACGCCTTTGAGAATTTCGCGCTCCGGGTCGTAGCCGAAATGGACATTCTCAAGCGCCACCTCGCCCCCGTTCACCTTCAGGTCCCGGGCATCGTGTTTGTCTGTCACCTCAGCAGGTTGCTCAAGCAGATCAAACATTTGGCCCATATCCACAAGAGACTGCCGGATCTCCCGATAAACGGTGCCCAGGAAGTTCAAAGGCACCGTGATCTGAATCATGTAGGCGTTCACCATCACAAAATCGCCAACGGTCAGAGATCCGCTCTGCACCCCGATTGCAGCCAGAACCATAACGCCGATCAGTCCACAGGTGATCAGCAAGGACTGACCGAAATTCAGAAAGGCCAGGGAGTAGGCGGTTTTCAAAGCCGCGCCTGCGTAGCCTTTCATCGAAACGTCATAGCGGTGCGCCTCGCGCGTTTCTGCGTTGAAGTATTTGACCGTTTCAAAGTTCAAAAGGCTGTCGATGGCTCGCTGATTGGCCTCGGTATCCTGCTCGTTCATCTCACGGCGCAATTTCACCCGCCACTCGGTCACGGCGAAAGTAAACCAGATGTAAAGCGCAATGGTGACGGCGACCACGACCAGATACCAGATATCGAACAGCCACATCAGGACGATCGCCACCAGCAACAGTTCAAGGATCAGCGGGCCGATGGAAAACAACAGAAAGCGCAGCAGGAATTCCACGCCTTTGACACCGCGCTCGATAATGCGGCTCAGCCCTCCGGTGCGGCGGGTCACGTGATAGCGCATGGAAAGCTGGTGAATATGCTGGAACGTCTCCAGTGCCAGGGCCCGCAAGGCGCGCTGACCCACCGGGGCAAAGGCTGCATCCCGCAACTGCTGAAACCCGACCGTCATCATCCGTGACACGCCATAGGCCACGGTCAGACCGACAGCCCCCAGGGCAATGGGGGGAACGCCTTCGCCCGCCAGGCTGTCCACCGCGCCCTTGTACAGGATCGGGGTGTAAACCGCGATGAGCTTGGCCAGCACCAGCACGACCAAAGCAATCACAACCCGACGTTTCACCCATGGCTCGTCGTCCGGCCACAGGTATGGCGCAACCTTTCGGATGGTGCGCCAGCCGGACCGGCGTTCTTCTGTTTCCGTTACTTCATCGGAATACATATGGCGTCCGTCTCATCACGTACCTTGTCTGCGGTCAGAGATAGACCCCGGCCCACAAAGAGCCAGAGGCAAACTTCTACTCGGGGATCGTGAATATCTGCCCCGGATAGATCAAGTCCGGATCACGGATCAGGTTGCGGTTGGCCTCGAACAGCTTCACGTACAGTATCCCGTCCCCAAAGCGCTCGCGTGAAATAGCCCAAAGCGTGTCGCCCTTTTGAACCGTAACGGACCGGATCGGCGGTGCCTGATCCGGAGCATTGTCACCAGCAACGGCTTCGGCCGACTGCAGAACTTCGACGGGTTCGCGTTTGAAGGGCGTTTCCAGCCGGCTGATTACAGTGCCGTCCGTATTCACCTCGTCCACGCGCAGCGTGTAAACACCGGGATCAACTCCCTCAAGGTCCCCGCGCCAGTTGCCATCTTCCGCAGGCGTAAGGTCTGCAACCAACCGGTTGTTTAGGTACAGCCGAACCGCTGATCCGTCAGTGACGCGGCCGGTCAGCCGCACATCGCCGGTCTCGGAGTAACCAATGGTATCCAGTGCGATCTGGTCGGGGGTATCACCCTGTGAAGCGGGCGGTTGAACCAACTCGACCCCCTCTTCACCAGATCGCAGAACCGCGACTTGCTGATCTTCACCCGCATCCTCTGCCAGCGTCTCGTCAGTCTGGGCTGCCGCTGTGGCCTCAGATTGCGCCTCAGCCTCGGACCCTCCGCTGGGGGTCGATTGCTCGCCCTCGCCCACAGGCGTGCCTTCAGCTTGGACGGCGGCATCCGCGGCAGCGATCTGTTCGCCCGCCGGTTCCGGCAAAGCCGCAATCAGGTAGTCGTCCGAGCGCGCCGTCTGTCCTCCGTTTGAAGTTTCCAGGGTCAGTCCCTGCGCCTCTTCGCTGAACGGTATTGCAACGAACTCTGCAAACTGTCCGCTGTCATCGACGGTGAACTCGTGTAGCGGCTCGCCGTCCAGAAGAACCTGAACCTGACTGCCGGGTTCGGCATTGCCGGACAGCAGCGCGTTTCCGTCGGTTTCCACGAAAATCTGGTCCAGTTCCGGCGGCACAACAGCCGTCAGTTCGTCTCCGCTTGAATCGGCGTCTCCGGACGCAGTTTCCGCCCCGGTGGCAGATGCTTCGTTGGTGAGCGTATCCGCTGTATCGGCATCAGCCTGCTCGGACGGAGTGTCGTCCGCATTCTCCGTCGTCTGTGTCGAATCTGTGTTGGTTTCAGCCTCATCAGCGGCTGGCGCGGCGTCTTCTGCGGGTTGCTGACTCTCCGGCGCTGAGACCGCGGCGGTTTGTTCCTGCGGTGCCTGTGGTCCATTAAACACGCCAGACAGGTACAGGCCACCCGCTCCCAAAATTGCAATCAGACCGGCAACCACCCCCCAAATGAAATTACCCGAACTTCCGTTTCCCGATTTGGCGTTCATTCTTTTCCTTTCGTTCCGCGGTGCGCGCGCTTGAAATCACAGGCATCCCGGCGGACAGTTGAGCCAATCTATCAATCCCGCTATCACGGGTCAAAACTTCTGACACAACCCCGGAGACCCGCATTGCCGTCCCAGAAATCCGTCTGTGTGTATTGCGGGTCACGCAATGGCGCAAATCCCGCATATACTCAAGCCGCCCAACAGCTTGGAACCCTATTGGCGCAGGAAGGCTGGAGACTGGTCTACGGTGCCGGAGATGTGGGGCTGATGGGGGAGGTTGCCCGCGCAGCCCAAACGGCAGGCGGCGAAACTTTCGGGGTCATTCCCGTGCATCTGGTCCGGCGCGAGGTCGGTAAGACGGACCTGACCCATTTCGTGATAACCGAGACGATGCATGAGCGAAAAAAGGTCATGATCATGAATGCCGACGCCGTCGTGGTTCTGCCGGGTGGTCCGGGGTCACTGGACGAACTGTTCGAAGCGCTCACCTGGCGCCAGTTGGGCCTGCACGACAAACCCATCCTGGTCATGAATGTGAGTGGGTATTGGGATGCGCTTCGCACCTTGCTGGATCAGGTGATTGATCGGGGCTTTGCCGATGCGTCCCTAGCCGATTTCATAACCTGGGTTGAGGACGCTGAAACGGCAATGACGGAGTTGCGCAAGAAACTGAACTGACTCGGTCGGAATTCGGGCGGCCTACGCCGCCCTCTCGCATGTGAGTAACGGCTCAGGCGGTCGCCTTAAGGCGGTTTCTTAGGACATGTTCGACCTTGTGCATCGGGTGATTTGTCAGGGTCTTATCCACTTCGGCCACAACCTTGGCCAAAACCTCGCTGTGCAACCGGCGCCGCAACAGGCCCAGAACATGCGGGCTGGCAACCAGGACCAGCCGCTTATATGCGCCCTTCAAGCCCTTGCGATTCAACAGGTTGGCCAGATCCTGCACGAAAAGGGATTTCGCATGCGTTTTCCATGTTGCTTCCTCTACGGCCGATTTCTGGTTGGGTCCGCGATCATACCGACGCCCTGCCCGGTCTGACGGTTTTGAGTGGAGCGTTTCGGGCTCCTCAACTGACACAACAACCAGATTTGGGTCTTCGGCATCTGTGATGTTTTCCATCAGCAACGCCTTCTCCCCGTCTGCAATGATAACCCATGTTCCCTGTGCAAGTGCGACCATAGTGATCTCCTGTTACGGTTGTATTGGGTGTCCCTCATCCATTAGGCGTACGTGTCCTGTGCTGTGACCAAAGATGCCAGCACGACGCCATCGTTTTAGTTGATTGGCGGTTCTCTCCTCCCGCATAGAAAAGCTATGTGCTTCTCCGCGCCGTACAATGGGTGCCCGATCAGAAAGGTGCCGGATCGGCAGATTTTCACCGTTTGCTCATCAAGCTGAAAGCTCGACAACCGTGATCTCAGGCGTCACCCCAAAGCGCACCGGAAGGATCGAACAGCCGATGCCGCCCGAGACCACAAGGTCACGCCCGTTTTCGCGCACATGACCATAGGCATACCGGTTGCCAAACCGCGACGGAACGACAGGCGACCAGCCAAACAGACGGACTTGCCCCCCATGGGTGTGGCCGGACAGGGTCAGCGCGACACGGTCAGGGATCTGGGGGAAAATATCCGGTTCATGCGCCATCATGATCACCGGTGCGTCGTCGGTGATTTGATTCAGTGTTGCCGGCAGATCGTCAAGCCCCTGAAACCGCCCGCCTCCCAGAGACAGTGCGAGTTGATCTTCGAGCCCCGCCAGCCAGACGCCGGGGGCGTCGAGTTTGACGGCAGAATTCGACAGCACCTGTATCCCGTTCCGCTCAAGCGCTTGCGCGTACAGGTTCGGTCCGTGACCCCGCTTCTGCGCGCTTAGGTCATCCCACCAGTCATGGTTGCCCAGAACCGCAAAGACGCCATATCGGGCCTTTAATTCAGCCAGTACCGGAGCCACATCTGCGATCTTCACCGGACGCGACACCATCTTGTGACCCGCCGCATAATCCCCGAGCAAAAGAACCAGATCCGGGGACAGCGCGTTGGTTCTGCGCACGATCTGCCGAACACGTTTCAGACCGACATGAGGCTCGCCGACATGCAGATCGGCCAGCACGGCAATCCGCAGGGGCTGTGCCATCCAGTCGGTCCGCCGCAGCCGCCATTTCCGCACACGAAGTCGCAACGCCGGTTCGACAAGGAACCCGTAGGCGGCAGCAAAAAGGCCTGCCAGCGTTGCCGCCAGCAGGCCCTTGATAAACCCACGCCGGGTCAATGGATCACATCCGCGAGGCGACGTTTTCCCAATTCACCAGGTTGTCGAGGAAGTTCGAAAGGTAAGCCGGGCGCTTGTTGCGGAAATCAATATAGTAGCTGTGCTCCCACACGTCACACCCCAGCAGCGCGGTCTGACCAAAACACAGCGGGTTCACGCCGTTTTCGGTCTTGGTGACAGCCAGCGAGCCATCCGCGTTCTTGACCAGCCACGCCCAGCCCGAGCCGAACTGACCGGCACCGGCGGCGCTGAACTGCGATTTGAACTCATCGACCGAACCGAAGCTGTCGGTCAGAGCCTTTTCCAGTTCACCGGGCATGGCGTTATCGCCCGGGCCCATCATCTCCCAGAACTGGTTGTGGTTCCAAAGCTGGCTGATGTTGTTGAAGATGCCGTTCTGCGCCACGGCATTTGCGTCGTAGGTGCCGGTGATGATCTCTTCCAGCGACTTGCCGTCCCACTCGGTGCCGGCGATCAGCTTGTTGCCGTTGTCGACATAGGCCTTGTGGTGCAGGTCGTGGTGATATTCCAGCGTTTCTGCGGACATGCCCTTGGCTGCCAGCGCGTCATGTGCATAAGGAAGATCAGGAAGTTCAAAAGCCATCTCGGCCCCCTGTTGAAATAAGTGTTGCGTTCCAAAGGTTACATGCTTTGGCAATGCCCGTAGGTCAAGGGTTGAGACAAGAAAACCCGGAGGTCCGCGATGCTGACACAGGCGCGCAAGATGTTCTACCGCGCCCGCGGATATTATGCGGGGAACCTGAGCGGAGAACCCTTTCGTCTGGACCCCTACCATTCCAAGTTCTGGCGCAAGGCCTCATCCGGAGGGTGGGAGCCTGAGACCTTCGCCGTGCTGGACCGGTTCCTGTCACCGCAAAGCGACTATCTGGATATCGGAGGATGGATCGGGCCGACGGTCCTCTATGGCGCCCGCCGCGCGCGCCATGTGTTGTGTTTCGAGCCGGATCCAACGGCCTTTCGACACCTGGCCTGGAATCTGGACTTGAACGGCATCCGCAATGTCTCCGCCTTTGGCGTTGCCCTGTCCGATCAGTTTGGAGTGTCCCGCATGGCTTCGGCCCGAGGGGAACCCGGGGATTCCACCAGTTCCCTTCTTCACGATGCGGTTCATGGAACGGATGCTTTGACCATCACCTGGGATCAGTTTCAGGCCGCGCAAGATGTGTCCAACGTCTCTCTTGTCAAAATGGATATCGAAGGGGCCGAGTTCTTTGTGCTGCCCACGCTTCTGGACTGGCTGAGGCGGACCCGCCCTGCCCTGTTCCTGTCACTGCATGCCCCGCTTCTGGATGCTCCTGATCGCCATTCCCGGGTCTCGGAGCTTTTGGAAAGCCTGCAATTCTATGGCCATCTGTGCGACGAACACGGGCAGGCCTTGCAAATGGAGACGCTTTTGAGAACGGACGGGTTGAGCCGCTATCAGACCATTCTCTTGCATGATTGATGCGCGTGTCGGGCAGAGTGTCTCACCCTCGTAGAAATCCCTTGAAGTTTCTCGGTTTAGTTGCAACGGATAAAGCATCTGAACCAACGAAAATTGTTAAATGAAAAAAACTTGCATAGGCAGCCGTCGCCACTTTTTTGGCCAGCGCCGCCTTCGCAGAAACCATCACCTACAACTGCGAGATGACAAAGCGCGATGACTTTGGCTGGGTTGCGCCCGAGTATGTTTTTCGCATTGACGCGGAAAACGGTACAGCTTTGATTGCTGACAATCCCGAATGGGTTGGCATCAAGTTCAAGGATCGAGGCAAAAAAGGCTATCGTATGGTTTGGAACCGCATGGCCCGTGCCTCAGCGGGGGGCAACCTCTCGGTCAGATATCAAGCCAACCTCAACCCTGCCGACAATAGCCTGAAGGTGCGGATGGCATTTATCAACGTCAACGCGGCCAACAAACCCTATGGCGTTGGAACATGCAGCAAGGAAAAGTGAAAGTAGACGGTCGGACCTAGCTCGGCTTTTCCGACATTTTCGGCTATTTCATACATCACGTAAAAACATCGTTGAGCCAGAGCTCAAACTGCGCACAATGGCATGTAAATAGCGAACACCCAAAGATAGAAAAGGCTCCGGCAAAAACGGAGCCTTCTTTGGGTTTTCTGTCGCAGGTTCAGTAAACCCCAACTTCACTGCCCGGCTGTGCGGCAACCTTGAGCAGGTTGAACACGTAGTAGGCTGCAGACCGGAAACAGACAACGCGGAAGGTCTGGTCATCGTCCATCCAGAACGCCCCCGCCACCTGCGCCAGGCGCGAACGGCGGATCTGGCCAGGTTGGAAAGCTTCGGCCGAAAACTCGACCGGGGCCAGCTTGCCCAACACTTCACGCGCACTTGACCCCGCAATGCGGAACACCGCACGGGCGTCCGACACACTGACCGCCAGAGCGTGTGTTCCGCTGAGAGCGTTGGTCATTGCGGCGAGTTTGGCGTCGACCTCGGCGTACGGCACCAGCACCAGCAGCTCGTCGGGTGACATCCAGCCCACGCCGGTGTCGCCCTCGACAAAGGCCTCTCGCTGGCCCGGCACTCTCTGCCCGGTCGCGTCTTTAACGGCCTTGGCCAGCACCTTGTCGGACAAGTCCCCGCGCAGGGTGATCATGCCCTGAAGGCCGCATTCCTCGACCCGGGCGATGCCCTCATAGCTGGCGTGGTTCAATGCGCTGATGGGTTCAGACATTCTGCTTCTCCCCGTCCTTGTCATAAAAGATCGGATCCACGATCTTGGCCTTGTAAACCTTGTCATCGGTGCCTGGGAATTCGACAACCTCCCCCATGCGGTCGGGGCCGTGCTTGATCAGTCCCATGGCGATGCCGCGCCCCAAATTGGCCGAGTAATAGGTCGAGGTGACACGCCCGATCATGTTGCGCTGACCGTTGGCGTTGACGCCCTCGCCCACTGCGTAGGCGCCATCGGGGATGACAGAACCATCCACAGTCTCAAGCCCGACCAGTTTCCAGCGCTCGGGATCGGCCATATGGGTCCGCGAGTGGGCGCGTTTACCCAAGTAGTCTTCTTTCTTCTTGGACAATGCCCAGTGCAGCCCCAGATCCTGCGGGATAACGGTGCCGTCCGTTTCGTCGCCGATCATGATAAAGCCCTTCTCGGCCCGCAGGATGTGCAGACATTCGGTGCCGTAAGGCATAACGCCGAATTCCTTGCCGGCCTCCATCAGCGCATCCCAAAAGGCCTGACCCTGGCTCGCAGGAACGGCGATTTCATAGGACAGCTCACCCGAGAATGAAATGCGATAGGCGCGGCAATCGAACTCGCCTATCTTGCCATCGCGCCATTCCATGAACGGCAGGGCATCTTTTGACACGTCCATGCCGCCCAGCTTTTCAAGCACCTTGCGGGCATTGGGGCCGACCACAGCGACCTGAGCATATTGCTCAGTGACGTTTGCGACGTAGACTTTCCAGTCCCACCACTCGGTTTGCAGCCATTCTTCCATGTGACCATGGATGCGTTCGGCCCCGCCTGTGGTCGTATGACACAGCCATGTATCCTCATCGATCCGCGCCACAACGCCGTCATCGATCAGGAAACCGTTTTCCGAGCACATCAGGCCATAACGGCATTTGCCGACCTTCAGCGTGGACATCATGTTGGTATACATCATGTCGAGGAACTTGCCGGCATCCGGGCCTTTGACGATCAGCTTGCCCAAGGTTGAGGCATCCAGCAGGCCAAGGTTTTCGCGGGTGTTTTTGACTTCGCGATTCACGGCATCATGCACGGATTCACCGGGCCGAACATAAGCATAGGTCCGGCGCCAATGGCCAACCGGTTCCCAATCGGCTCCATTCTTGTTGTGCCAGTCATGCATGGGCGTCTGGCGGATCGGCTGGAACACCTCACCGCGCGCCTCGCCACCAATCGAAGCCAGCGAGATCGGTGTGTAAGGCGGGCGGAACGTGGTGGTACCAACCTTCGGAATTTCCGATTCCAACGCATCAGCAAGGATCGCCAATCCATTGATATTACTCAACTTCCCTTGATCGGTTGCCATGCCCAGCGTGGTATAGCGTTTGGTGTGCTCAACGCTTTCGTACCCTTCCCGCGCGGCCAGCTGAACATCCGAGACTTTGACGTCGTTCTGGAAATCCAGCCATGATTTGGCGCGCAGTTGGATTTCTGCATTGGCGGGCATCAGCCAGACAGCCTCCATCGGGGCCTCGGCGATGGTGTCGCCAACCGGGGCCTTCGTGCGCTTGGGCTTGTGACCGGCCGCTTTCGCTGCCGCTTTGCCGGCGGCATCCGCATCGGTCAAAACCTCGGCCAGCGCCAGAGGTCCGTTCGAGCTGCCAGCGGCCACAACAAAACCCTCGCCATCTGCGCCCAAAGGCGGGCGGTCGGCGTCGGGACGGAAGTGAGCATGTGCCTCGTCCCAGATCAGCTTGCCGCCGCAATGGGACCACATGTGCACGACCGGCGACCAGCCACCCGACATCGCGACCGCGTCGCATTCGACCTCTTCACGCGCACCGCCAACGCCTTCCTGATTGCAGATGGCAACTTTCTTGACCCGCTTGCCGCCTTTGACCTTGGCAATGGCCTTGCCCGGATCGACCTGGATACCCAATTGGCGCGCCTCTTCTGCCAGAGACCCCGCAGTCGCGCGCGCATCGATTACGCGCAAAACGTCAACGCCAGCGTGTTTCAGGGCAATCGCGGTGCGATACGCGTCATCGTTATTGGTCGCAACAATGACACGCTGGCCCGGTGTTACGCCCCAGTTGACCAGGTAATCGCGCATGGCCGACGCCAGCATGACACCCGGCACATCATTGCCGGCAAAGGACAGAGGACGCTCGATGGCGCCGGTCGCGGTGACGACCTGCTTGGCCCGGATGCGCCAAAGGCGATGACGTGGGCCTTGGGTACCCGGTTTGTGGTCGGTCAGACGCTCATACCCCAGCACATATCCATGGTCATAGACCCCCGCCCCCATGCACCGCGTGCGCAATGTGACGTTGTCCATTGTTTCGAGTTCGGAAACCAATTGTTCCACGAACTTATCCACAGGCTCTCCATTGACCGTTCCGCCATCCACCGGAGCGCGCCCACCCCAATGCGCGGTCTGTTCGATCAGCATGACCTTGGCACCAGACGCAGCCGCCGTTTTGGCGGCTTGCAGACCCGCAACACCGCCGCCGATCACCAGCACATCGGTGAAGGCATAGAAGTGCTCATAGGTGTCCGCATCGCGGCTGTCCTTGTCCGGCGCTTTGCCCAGACCGGCGGATTGACGGATGAACGGCTCGTAAACGTGTTTCCAGAACGGTTTCGGATGAATGAACGTCTTGTAGTAAAACCCGGCTGGTAGGAACCGTGCGAGCGCAGTGTTCACGACCCCGATGTCAAATTCCAAGTTCGGCCAGTGGTTTTGCGAGACCGAGGTCAGACCATTGAACAGCTCGGTCGTGGTGGCCCGCTGGTTTGGTTCAAACCGGTTGCCCTGCCCAAGGCCGACCAGTGCGTTCGGTTCTTCCGCACCGCTGGCAACAACGCCGCGCGGACGATGGTACTTGAACGACCGGCCCATCATCATCTGATCATTTGCCAGCAAGGCCGAGGCCAGCGTATCGCCCTCGTAGCCCTGCATGGTAGTGCCGTTGAAGCTGAAGTTCACCGGTTTCGACCGGTCAATCAGCCGGCCATGGTTTGCGAGACGGGTGCTCATCGTGCGGACCTTTCGCAGATGGAGGCACGAAAGCCTCCGGCGGGAGTATTGTGAAAAAGGTGACTCATACCGAGAACGCTCTCCATGACCATCCCGGGCGCTTGGCCGTAATGGCATCTTTGATGTTCTGCGGCGGCTCTGTGACCTGCGCAGAATAGGTCCCGAAGACTTCAAGCGTCTGCGTGCAACGTGCAGCGTGGAACCACTTTCCACAGCCGTTTGCATGGCGCCAGCGTTCAAAATGAACGCCCTTGGGGTTCTCGCGTATGAACAGGTAGTCGTGGAATTCGTCATCCGACGATCCCGGACCATAACGCTTCAAATGCGCCTCACCACCGGCAGCAAGCTCGGTTTCTTCGGCATCCACGCCGCAATAGGGGCAGTTCAGGATCAGCACTATTGGCCTCCATCCACAAGGCCGCCAATCACAAACCATGCAATCAGCGCAATCATCATCGAAAATATGGTGAGGACAGAAACTCCCGACACCACTCTTTCTTTCATTTCACCAGTCAGCTCTTTCTTCGCCACAAAAACCAACTGCTGCTCGAACATCTTCAGGAACAAAAGCAGTATGCCCGCCAGAGCAGTGTTGACGCTTGTGTCAAGAACCCGAAGCGCAATAGCGGCAGCAGGAAGCGTGGCTACTAAACCTACATATGCCCTCATGCCGCCAAGTTTTTTGACACCCTCGGAACTTTTCCCATAAATCCAAGCGTCCCACGCCAGCACGGCGAGGGCGTCTTGATCTTTGGCCAGTTTATTGACGAGAGAAGTAGTCAATGCGCCACCCCCGCCGCAACGCTTTCGTCGATGAAGCGGCCCTCTTTGAAGCGGTCCAGCGTAAAGGCTTCGGTCAGCGGCGAATGACCCGTTGCCATCAGCTGCGCCATGCCCCAGCCCGAACCCGGGATGGCCTTGAAGCCGCCCGTCCCCCAGCCGCAGTTGATAAAGCAGCCGCCCAGAGGCGTTTTAGACAGAATGGGGGAGCGATCCCCGGTCATGTCCACGATCCCACCCCATTGCCGCAGCATCTTCAGGCGTGAGATCATCGGGAAAGTCTCGACCAGCGCCCGCACGGTTTCCTCGATGTGGTGGAAGCTGCCGCGCTGGGTGTAGTTGTTGAACCCGTCGGTGCCGCCGCCAATCACCATCTCGCCCTTGTCGGACTGGCTCATGTAGCCATGTACAGTGTTGGCCATCACAACCACGTCCATGCAAGGCTTGATCGGCTCTGACACCAGCGCCTGCAGGGAAATGGCCTCCAGCGGCAGACGGAAGCCCGCCATCTCGGCCAGTTGCCCGGAATGACCTGCAACCACGATGCCCAATTTGTCACAGTCGATCGCACCCTTGGTGGTGTCAACACCGACGACGCGTCCGTTCTCGGACCGGACGCCTTGCACCTCGCATTGCTGGATGATGTCCATGCCCATGGCCGAGCACGCACGGGCATATCCCCACGCCACCGCATCGTGACGGGCCGTGCCGCCGCGTTCCTGCCACAGCGCACCCAGAACCGGGTAGCGCGGGCCGTCGATGTTGATGATCGGCACCAGTTGCTTGACGCGCTCGGGGGTGATCCATTCCGTCTTCACGCCTTGCAGGGCGTTGGCATGCGCGGTGCGCTGGTAGCCGCGAATCTCGTGCTGGGTCTGGGCCAGCATCATCACGCCGCGCGGGCTGAACATGACGTTATAGTTCAGCTCCTGGCTCAGATCTTCGTACAGGCTCCGCGCCTTTTCATACAGTGCCGCGGACGGGTCCTGCAGATAATTCGAGCGGATAATCGTGGTATTCCGACCGGTGTTCCCACCGCCCAACCAGCCTTTTTCGATCACCGCGACGTTCTGGATGCCGTAATTCTTGCCCAGATAATACGCCGTCGCGAGGCCGTGCCCACCCGCCCCGACGATGATCACGTCATAGCGTTTCTTGGGTTCTGGCGCGCGCCAGGCACGCTCCCATCCCGTGTGATAGCGCAAGGCTTCGCGCGCCACAGCAAAGGCTGAATAGTGTTTCATAGACGAATCCATCCGGTTCGGTGATTGGACGCAGATATGCCGCGTGCGGGCGGTTTGGCCCTGCCATGCAACGCCGCAATATCGCACTATTGCGACATAGCCCCTATTATTGCGACATCTGCGCCTTTCGCGGCCATTTGTCCCTTTTGTCCGACGACGCGCGGGTCTAAGTCAGGGCAGCCATATCGGAGACACCATGACGTTCTGGGTTGTAATATTTCTTGCCGCGCTGCTGATCGCCGCGTTCCTTGGCTTTACCCTGTTGCGCGGGCGTCGTGGGGATGAGCCGGCCGCCGCCTACGACCTGCGCGTCTATCGCGAACAGCTTGCCGGTGTCGACCGTGATCTTGCGCGCGGCGTCATCGGAGAAGCCGATGCCGAGCGCATCCGGACGGAAATCTCGCGCCGCGTTCTGGCGGCGGATGCGCAGATGAAAAAAGACAGCAAGGGTTCCGGGCCGTCCCCCCTTACATCCGTTATTGCCATTCTGGCCGTAAGTGCGGTGCTGATCGGAGGTGCGATGGCGTTGTATCATCGCATCGGAGCCGTCGGCCTGCCGGACATGCCCCTGACCGCACGTCTGGACCTGGCCGAAGAGATGCGCACAAACCGGCCCTCGCAACTGGATGCAGAGGCACTGGTCAGCCCGATTGAACCTCCGCAACTGGAGGAAGCCTATGCCGCGCTGCTCGACCAGTTGCGCGCAACGGTCGCTGAACGACCGGATGATCGGCAAGGCCATATGCTGTTGGCTCAGCACGAAACCAACGCGGGCAACTTCAAGGCAGGATACGCCGCACAGCAAAGGGTCATCGAGCTGTCCGGCCCCTCCGCCTCGGCCAATGCCTATGCGGACCTCGGTGAAATGATGATCCTTGCTGCCGGAGGCTATGTCTCACCCGAGGCCGAAGACGCGTTGAGCCAAGCGCTGGAGCGTGATCCCAAACACGGACCAGCCCGGTACTATCAGGGGCAGATGCTTGCGCAGATCGGACGACCCGACATTGCCTATCGTATTTGGCTGGAAACCTTGCGGGATGCCCCGGCCGGTGCGCCGTGGGCGGACGCGATTGCCGGACAACTCGATCAGCTTGCCTTTCGCGCAGGTGTCTTTAACGCACCCGATCTGAGCGCCGCGCCCGCCTTGTCCGGGCCGAACCAGGAAGACATGGATGCCGCCGGAGAATTGAGCGCCGAGGAGCGGCAGGCCATGATCCAGGGTATGGTCGAAGGGTTGTCGGCCCGCCTTGCAACCGAAGGCGGCTCGCCCGAAGAATGGGCCCGACTGATTGCGGCATTGGGTGTTCTGGGACAGGCGCAGCGCGCCATCGACATCAAAAATGAGGCGATGGAAGTCTTTGCCGGAAACAACGAGGCTTTGCGCATGATTGATGCGGCGGCGTATCAGGCCGGGATTGCGCAGTGATCCACGACACCTTCGAAGACTTTGCCGCCGCATTGCCCCCCATGACAGCCGTGCTGGGGCTGGATTTGGGTGAAAAGACCATTGGGGTCGCCGTCTCGGACACATTTCGCGGCGTTGCCAGCCCGCTCGAAACCGTGCGGCGCAAAAAATTCACACTGGATTCTGCCCGACTGCTGGAGATCGCCGAGGATCGGGAGATCGGAGGCATCCTGCTGGGCCTGCCCAAAAACATGGACGGGACCGAAGGCCCTCGCTGCCAATCCACACGCGCCTTTGCCCGCAACTTGTCTCGCCTGACGGACGTGCCCATAGGGTTCTGGGATGAACGCCTGAGCACAATTGCTGCAGAAAAAGCACTGCTTGAGGCGGATACGACACGAAAACGTCGCGGACAGGTTATCGACCACGTTGCCGCGGGCTATATCTTGCAAGGTGCGCTGGACAGACTGCGCTTTCTCTAACGGGTCGGAGACCATTGATGACGAATATGGTGTGGAAACGGAACGAGGTCGAAAGCCCTTGCATCCAGATCTGTGTCGTCCACCCGACCGAACGGATCTGTACAGGCTGTTATCGCACCATCGACGAGATCACCAGATGGTCCAAGATGAACAGCACCGAACGTGCCGGCATCATGGAAGAGCTGCCGTCCCGGAAACCCCGTCTCGCCAAACGGCGCGGCGGTCGCGCGGCTCGACTGAACGGATCGCAAGGATAACACCTTAACGTTCTGTTTTAATTGATCTCTACGAAGATCAGCCACTACGCTTGATTGGGCGAGAATCAAGCAATCCTTTCGCCAGATCTGAACGAAAGAGGTCCTCCTATTCGGGTTGGTGGCCTGAAGGGGATTTGAGATCGCCGATACGGGTTCCGGGCACAGACTATCCGGGGTAGAGACCGCTACCATTCCGCCGTGCAGAATTCTATTCATGATTGGCTGTCGAACGTCAGACAGCTTTGACCTTCACGTCAAAAACTGACCCTAAATGGCCAAGCCGCCCTCCGCATGGGATGCGGCGAAAGTATTGGAAGAGCCCAAAATGCATGATGCTGCAAGTTGCTCAAACGTCCGCTACGGGTTATTCGACGCACAAAGAAACCGTAATTGTCTGGAGGCGTTTTTGTCGTCTCTGTCCAACAAACTACCATAGTGGGATATACCTTGATATTTGATACGATCCCTTACCGACCTAAGGAAGCCAAGTATTGGGACGCTCTTGGTCGTGAAGTGGAAGAATACTACGGACCTCTAGACGACATCTCCGACTTAATGGTCCGAGGAACGAGCAACGCGCACATAAGTGATGTCCTGCTAGCTGCGCAAGGCATCAACCAATTTATGTCAGGGCATGGATGCGATGCGACCTGCTTGTTGCCAATGGCCGACCTTGCCGAACGGCTGGGGGGTGTCGTTTTGGCAAACAAGGCGAGATCGGCACATGCGACGATCAAAGCGCGCTCCGAATGGACCACTCAAGAGATTGATGTTTTCATCCACGACGCCCTTTTAGTTTCGACTGAAGAAGAGCTTGCGAAACAAACCGAGGTTCAAGGACAAACGCATCAGGCTTTTGAAATAGCATTTTCGGAATGGCTGAATTCACATTTCCCACGCATGGAAGTTCCAGACATCGACGCTTATCTACGGGGAAAATGGAAGCAAGTAGGACAAACACATCCCAAGATATGGAGCGCTCATCAGACTAGCAAGCTTGGGCCAAGGATCGATGGAGAAACCGCGTTTGCGCTTCTCAAACAGTGCGGTTTCAATGGTGCCTTCAAAATTAGGAGGGCAAAACCAGCAGTTGACGCAACGGCACCGGTCCACTTCCTCTGGATCGAAACACTAGAAGGCCCTGAAGTCGTCGTCGTAGGCTTTGCCGACGCTACCAGTTTGCTGGATGTGGCGAGTTGGAGTGAGCTAGCCCGCGCCCCTTCAAGCCCGCCGCTCAATAGCAAGACGCAGTGGCTCGCAAGTCAAAACAAACAATTCATGATTGATGGAGATAGTCTCTCAATAACCGAACCAAAGTTCCTCCGCCCATTACTCAAGAAATTGGTTTATTTGAACTAACGGCCATTCGCGCAATCGCAGCTAATTGGCGCTTAATCCCGCAGCTTACCTATTCGAGTATGGCGCAGCGAACGGACGGTTTGGGTCAGAAACGCTTGACGTCTGGGTCAGTATTGCATGACGCGGCCCATTGATCGGATTCAGAAAACTCCGTCCTCTGAGTCAAAGATGCGAGACATTCCACATAGGCAAACCGCGCACCTCAGCAAGGTTCAAGTCAGCGTCGCTGCGGATCGGGTCTGAACTCCGAGGGGGAAGAGTTCAAGAACATCGGCTTGAGTGAGTGGCGACCCACAGCGAGGCGGTGCATTCAGTGGTAGGTCCTGCAGGTCTCTGCTGGAAATGGACCTTCTTCTTGCCTTGCTTGACTGATCAATCAAGAAAAACCTTCAGGTATAAACACATTCCCTTACGTCAGAAGTGATGCTCTGTGTCCTGGAAATCTCAAATTGCAAGACCAGCGCAGAAAAATGAGATACGCGGATGGCGCAAGAAGACCGAAACTCGCATCCCGTGGTTCAGCCGGTCGCCAGCCAGCTTTTGGCGTTGTCATACTCATCGGAGGCAAAAAACTGTGTCCGTGTTCCCAGCACGTGGCTGGCGACACGCTGCGCCATTTGCTGCCAAGATTTGTCTCCGACTATTGCCGCTCGATCCAAAAGCCCGATATGGCGGCTGGCCAGCCGGAAATGGGCCGCCAACGCCGACAGCCCCTGCCAGCCATCGAATTCTCGCAGATCGATCAACAGGCGGAATCCCTCACGATCCCGCAGGAGGGTGTCCAGGTCTGCTTCCGCTTGCCTGTACTCCTCCGGGTCGAGTTTGCCCAGCAGGCTGATCTGGACACAGGGCCCGCCGAGATCAGTGATGTGGATTGAGCCTAGCGACTCGCGCATCCAGCGCCGGGCGGCCTCCAACTCCGTCATCTCGAACACCTGCACCGGGCACGGCAGGATCGGGGCGGCCAGCCGGATGCTTGTTTGTACCCATCCCTGATCCGCCACCACGGCGATCCGGTCAAATCCGCGCCAGTGACTCAGTCCAAGTTTGGTATCCGACCACGCTGCCCCCAGATCGTATCCTTTGAATTCCGGCTGCACGATGGCCAGCAGACGCACGGCATCGTGTTCGGCAAGAGCGGCCTCGATCGCGGGGACCAGAGTGTTCGCGTAATCGGCGCTGGTGACCTCGCCGGACAACTCGACCTCAATCAGCGCGCCATCTGAATTTGTATGGACCGTAATCATGGATCAAAACCTCCAAAGTCAAAGAATGACAGGAGGTTATGGGGATTCGATCCATTCGGCCACACCCCCTGCGCATTCCGGGCGAAAATAGGCAATCATCCGTCCATCGGGCCCGGCAGTGGCATCCCTGCCCCATGGTGCGACCCGGTGCAGACAATGGCGATGCAGCAGGTATGCCTCACCCGGACGTGCCGGCACTTCGATGCGGGGGCAGGTTTCAAAAACCTCACGGCGGGCGGACTGGTAGACGTCAGTAATGTCGACCTCGTGAAGCGTATCACGCGGATGAACGTCAAGGGCTTGTCTAAAAGCGGCGCGCAGGATCGTGTGACTGCCGTCCCAGACCACCATCGGCGCGGCATCTGCACTGACATCGGTCAGAGGAATGCCCAGAATCCAGGCGTGCGGTTCGTCAACCCGCCGTCGTCGGTCCGGACCCGACGGTCGCAAACCGTCAACATGAGCCGCATCCCGGTTCCGACGGTAACGTGCTGCGGCTTCGGTCTCACCCCGACGCGGACGGGGATAGCCGGGATAGATCACGGAAACCTGTCCTTTGTGCAGTGACAGGGCACCAAGGTGCCGGGCAACGAACTCCATGGCCTCACCGGCCAGCGGCCCTGAGGCGCCTACGCTGCCCTCCGCGTCGTTGCTCAACGCATCGACGCCGATGAACCACGTGCCATCACAATCCAGCCATTCGGCATGGGCCGGATCGGTGACCGAGGCGCGGGCGACCGGCAGGGCATGGGTCACCCATTCGGCCAGGTCTGTATCATAAGGGAATTTCACCCATCCTCGGGTCCAGAAATCGCTCACCATCCCAGCGCTTTTCGCAGCATGTTCAAGGCTACCAGGGTCAGAAACACCGCGAAGACCCGTTTAAGCGGTTTGGGGTCCATCGCATGCGCCAGCCTGACCCCCCACGGTGCCGTAATCATCGTCATCGCCACCACGATACAGAAGGCAACGAGATTGACCGCACCGATGGTCAGAGGCGGACGATGCTCGGTGGGGATATCCAGAAACAGAAATCCTATGACCGATGGCACTGCGATTATCACGCCAAACCCGGCCGCCGTTGCAACCGCGCGGTGGATCGGAGTGTTGAAGAGGCTCATGAGCGGCACACCGAAACTACCGCCACCGATCCCCATCAGAACCGAAAGAAACCCGACCGAAGGCGACAATACCGCGCGTTTCACACCCTTTGGCATCGCGTCTCCCAGCCGCCATTCCGACCGTCCCAGACCCAGATAGGCCCCAATCACCATGCCCAGAACCCCGAACAAGGCCTGCAAAGCCTCGGTCTTCAGGATGGAGGCGACAGACATGCCGATGATCGCTCCGATGGCGATCCCGGGTCCCCAGCCCCGCAGGATGTCCCAATCCACGGCCCCCTTTTTGTTATGGGCCAGAACCGAGCGGATCGAGGTGACAATGATCGTCGCCAGAGAAGTCGCCAGACACAGCTGCATCAGCTGTGGGCCGCCATAACCAAGGGTCTGAAACGCATAGAAAAAGGCGGGCACCAAAACGATCCCACCACCGACACCCAAGAGCCCGGCCAGTACGCCCGCCAGTGCCCCGATCACAAGCAAAAGGCCCAGCATCTGGGCCAGCAACATCGTCTCGGGCATCCTTCCCCCAAATCGGCCTTGGGCCGTATTTCAATCCACTACGCCTCAGCCAAAGGCGCCACATGATCCAGCGCCTGCAACATCACCTCGGGCCCGGCTCCTTTGTGCACGGCACCTTCCGACAGCGCACGCCGCCACGCCCGCGCGCCGGGTCGCCCGGCGAAAAGACCCAGCATATGGCGTGTGATCTGGTGCAATCGCCCGCCCTCGGTAAGATGCTGTTCGACATAGGGCACCATTTGACGGACAACATCAATCGGTTCGCGAACGGTCCCGGTTCCGAAGATTCGAACGTCGGCCTCAGCCAGAATATCCGTCGGCTGGTGATAGGCGGCACGCCCGACCATGACGCCATCCAGTCCCGCCTCCAGATGCGACCGCGCCTGGCTCAGCGTGGTGATACCCCCATTGATCGAAATATGAAGGTCGGGAAACGCGGCTTTCATTCGATGCACGAGGTCATAATCGAGCGGCGGAATGTCCCGGTTTTCCTTTGGGCTGAGCCCCTGCAGCCAGGCCTTTCGCGCGTGAATCGTCACCCGCCGACACCCCGCCGCCCGGATCTGATCCAAAAACGTGGGCAAAACGTCGTTGGGTTCCTGCTCATCCACGCCAATCCGGCATTTGACCGTGACGTCGACATCCACCGCTGCGCGCATGGCAGCGACGCAGTCGGCGACACGCGCCGGATCTTTCATCAGGACGGCCCCAAACGTACCGGACTGCACCCGATCCGACGGACACCCGCAATTCAGGTTGATCTCGTCATACCCAACCTCGGCTCCCAACCGGGCTGCCGCCGCCAGCTCCTGAGGGTCCGAGCCCCCCAATTGCAGCGCTACCGGATGCTCCTGAGCGTTGTAGTCCAATAGATGCAGCGCACGCCCGCGCACCAGCGCAGGAGCCGTCACCATCTCGGTATACAACAAGGTTTCGGCGCTGAGTAACCGGTGCAAGTAACGGCAATGACGGTCAGTCCAATCCATCATCGGCGCGACGCTCAGGCGTGCGGCCTTCTGTACCTTGTCCGTCAAGATTTCGCCTCCGCTGTGCGCATTGAGGTGACCCGTTTTCCGGAACACCTGTCTCTTGTCGTCCCGTCAAGCCCGAACGGGGTTGGCACATGCACCAGCCCATTTCCGAAGCGCATCTCATTGGCTTCAGGCACGCGCCAGATCCGTTGTTGCGCCATACCGGCTGATCATCATCTCGACGCTGTTTTCGATGGTTTCGGCCATCTCAGGTTGGCTGAGGACTGCCCCGGTGAACAGCATTGGCCAGAACGCCCTTGCCTTAATCAGACCTATGAACTCGCGACCGGCGCGCTCGGGGTCCTTGATCTGCAACTGACCGTCTTCGGCCGCGTCGCGGAGCATGGCAATAAACGTTGCTGTCTTATCCAGTTTGCCCTGCGCCTCTGCCGCCAGCACCGGATTGCGCAGAGTTTCGCTGATCACCATCCGGGACATTGCAATGACCTCGGGTGACATCAGAATCCGCCCTTCGGCCCAGGCCAGCTCGGTCAACTGTTCGCGGATATCGCGCCCTTTTTCGTACCGGATTTCCAGCACTTCGGCAAAGCGGTTGGACAGCTCGATCACAATCGATCGAAACAGATTTTCCTTGCTTTCAAAGTACTTATAGAGTGTGCGCTTTGACACCTCTGCCCGCGCCGAGATGCGATCCATACTGGCCGCGGCAAAACCCTTTTCCTGAAACTCGGCTACGGCAGCTTCGATGATCTGGGCGTGTTTGGACGCATTTGGTGCAGGGCATTCATTCATGCCAGAGCTATAGACCCATTGACGGGCGATGGTCAAATTCTGCGTAAACTTGAGAGTTTACAAGACCAGAGAACTGTGAAATTGTAAACCCGCCAGTTTACCGACTCAGGTAACCAGCCCAACAGGAGAGTCCCCCTATGGCTTTAACACTAAAACTGAATGGCGAAACCCACACGGTTGACGCCGAACCCGGCACGCCCCTGCTATGGGTGATCCGGGATGAACTTAAGATGACCGGAACCAAATTCGGCTGCGGCGTTGCCTCATGCGGCGCGTGTACCGTGCATTTGAACGGCGAACCGGTGCGCTCGTGCCAGACCTTTGTTGAAGACGTCGAAGACGCCGAAATCACCACAATCGAAGCCGTTGGCGAGAACAAAATAGGCGCGGCTGTTCAGCAGGCCTGGGTCGAGTTGGATGTAGTCCAGTGCGGCTACTGCCAGTCGGGCCAAGTGATGTCGGCGGTTGGGTTGCTGTCCGAAAACCCCAAGCCCTCGGTCGAAGAGATCGACGAATACATGTCGGGCAACGCCTGCCGTTGCGCCACCTATCAACGCATCCGCGCCGGTATTCAGCGCGCATCGGATATTCTGGAGGCCTGAGCCATGACAATCAACACCTCACGCCGTGGATTTCTAAAAGGCGCCGCTGCCGCTGGCGCCGTTTTGCTGGTGGGTGCACGCGCAGATGGTGCGTTGGCCGCCGCCTCCTCTGAATCCGCGCAGTTCAACCCCTTCGTGAAGATCGACGCGGATGGCACGGTCACCGCAATCGTAAAGCACTTTGAAAAGGGTCAGGGACCGGCAACCGGTCTGCCAACACTGATCGCCGAGGAAATCGGCCTGCGTATGGATCAGATCGAGTATGAGTTCGCCCCGTCCAATCCGCAGCTTTACAACAACCTGTTGTTTGGTCCGTTCCAGGGCACAGGCGGCTCGACCGCCATGGCGAACTCGTGGATGCAATACCGTCAGGCCGGTGCCGCTGCGCGCGAAATGCTGATTTCAGCGGCGGCCGAAAGCTGGGGCTTGGATGCCTCCGAGATCACGATCGAGGAAGGTATCGTCAAAGCAGGCGATCAGTCAGCTCCGATCAGTGCGTTTGTCGCTGCTGCGGCACAGATGGAAGCGCCCGCCGAGCCCCGCCTGAAAGACCCGTCAGAGTTCCGCCTGATCGGGAACGAGACCGTGCGCCGCAAGGATTCGGCCATCAAAGGCAATGGTCAGGCCATCTACGGCATGGACCTGCACCTGCCGAACCAGATGGTGGCCATGATCAAGCGCCCGGAAGCGCGTGGCGCCTTGGTCACCGGGTTCGATGACACCGCGTCGAAGGAAATCAAAGGGTTCATCAGCGCGGCTGCCCTGCCCAATCAGGCCGGCGTCGCCGTCTACGCAGAAGACACCTGGGCCGCGATCCAGGCCCGCGATGTCCTTGAGGTGGAATGGGACATCTCGGCAGCCGAAACCCGGCATTCGGATCAGATCAAAGCCGAGATCATGGCCGCTCTGGATGCAGAGCCCACGTATAATGTGAACCAGGCTGATGCTGCCGCTGTTGCTGCGTCTATAGATGGGGCAGCTAAATCGGTTGAAAAGACCTTCTACTTTCCACTCCTTGCCCACGCACCGATGGAACCGATGAACTGCACGATTGAACAGACTGCGGACGGCACCATCGTTCTGCATGACGGCAGCCAGATTCCAACCGGCGTTCACATGGCGTATCAGCAGATCTTTGGCCTGCCCGAAGACAAGATACAGATCAACACGCTCCTGGCGGGCGGATCGTTCGGACGCCGGGCGACACCAGAGGCAGACTATCAGGTCGAGGCTGCGCTGGCCTTTGTCATCACCGACCGGTCTCGCCCCGTCAAACTGGTCTGGACCCGCGAAGACGATATCCGCGGCGGTTATTACCGCCCCGCCTTTGGGCACAAGGTCCGTGTCGGGCTGGATGCGGATGGTAACATCGTCGGGTGGCAGCATCAGGTTGCCGGACAGTCAATCATGAAGGGTACGCCGTTTGAAGCGTTCAGCGTGCATGATGGCGTCGACCACAGCTCGATCGAAGGGATTGCGGACAGCCCATATGAAATCCCGGGCATGGCGGTGGGTCTGACCGACACGCCCAAGGCGACGACGGTGCTGTGGTGGCGCTCGGTCGGGCACACGCATACGGCCTATGCAATGGAGACCATGATGGATCTGGCCGCCGCAGCCGCGGGCCGGGATCCGGTGGAGTTCCGACTGGCCTATCTCGCGGATACCGGCAATGCCGATCAGCAACGCAAAGCTGGTGTTCTCAGATTGGCGGCGGAAAAGGCCGGTTGGGGCAATGCTCCTGCGGGCCGGACTCAGGGTATCGCAGTTCACAAATCCTTTGGGTCCTATGTCGCTGAGGTGGTCGAAGTCTCGGGTGATCCAGAGGACGGGATCCGCATCGAGAAAGTCACCTGCGCGGTGGATTGCGGTATCGCGGTGAACCCGGACATTGTCCGCGCCCAGATGGAAGGTGGCATCGGCTACGGGATCGGTCACGTCATGCGTGGTCAGATTACCCTAACGGACGGTGCCGTGGATCAGTTCAATTTCCCGGACTACGAACCGCTTCGGATCGGCGATATCGCCGCGATTGAGGTCCACATTGTGCCGTCGGCCGAAGCACCGACCGGTGTGGGTGAGCCCGGGACGCCACCGTCGGCCCCTGCTCTGGCAAATGCGATCAACGCTTTGTCCAATCTGCATGTTGCCGAGCTGCCAATGTCGGAGAACGGTGTGGCTTTCTCCTGACCCATTAAACCCCGCGCCGGTTCCTTTGGGGTCGGCGCGGTTTTTTGCTCCTCAGAAATTTGATCAAATTTAGTGACAAGTCGGGATGGCTCCGGTACACCTCGGAAAACGAGAGGAACGGAGGCCATTATGGACCTGAGCGCCCTGCACAGTTTTCGCGTTGCAGCCTGTGACCTGAACGGTCAAATGCGAGGCAAGCGCGTGCCGCCTTCATATGCTGACAAACTGAGCCAGGGCACGGTACGCATGCCGTTTTCAGTGTTGAACGTCGATCTTTGGGGTGCCGATATCGAAAACAGCCCGTTGATGTTCGAAACCGGCGATGCGGACGGGGTGCTACTGCCAACCGAACGTGGGCCTGTCCCCATGCTATGGCTCAAAAACGATACGGCGCTGGTGCCCATGAGCCTTCATGACGATGACGGGGAACCATTCGCCGGAGACCCGCGGCACGCGCTCTCCGCCGTACTGTCACGCTATGCGCAACGCGGTTGGTCTGTCGTTGCGGCAACCGAACTGGAATTCACGCTGATCGACGCGTCCGGCCCGCATCCCCGACCACCGATCAACCCGGTAACAGGGCGTCGATTGTCAGATGACTCTATTCTGTCGATGGCCGAAATGGATGCCTTTGATGCGTTCTTCACCGACTTGTATGACGGCTGTACGGCGATGGGCATTCCCGCCCAGACCGCCATTTCTGAAAGCGGTGTCGGTCAGTTCGAAATCAATCTGAACCATCAGGACGCAATGCGGTGCGCCGACGATACGTGGCTTTTCAAAGCGTTGGCGCGTGGTCTGGCCCGGAGACACGGGTTTGTCGCGACATTCATGGCCAAACCGTATGCCGATGACGCTGGCAACGGCCTACATGTGCATTTCTCCGTCTTGGATCAGCAGGGGCGCAACGTGTTCGACAACGGCGGTCGTGAAGGCACCGAATTGTTGCATTCGGCGGTGGCGGGATGCCTCAAGGCCATGCCCGGCAGCACGCTCGTCTTTGCGCCGCACGGCAACTCCTACACCCGCCTTATTCCGGGCTCGCATGCGCCCACAGGCGCAAGCTGGGCCTACGAAAACAGAACCGCCGCGATACGCATACCCGGCGGCGCGCCAGCGGCACGCCGAATTGAACACCGGGTTGCCGGCGGCGATATCAATCCATACCTGATGCTGACTGCAGTTCTGGGCGCTGCAATGGTTGGAATCGAGGACGGCCTGCAGCCCCCTGCCCCAATTTCAGGTAACGCGTACGAACTCGAAAACCTGCCGCAACTGGTCGGCGACTGGTCCTCTGCAATCGATGCCTTCGAAACAGATTCAACCGTTGCGCGCCTGTTTTCGGCTGACCTGATCCGCAACCTCGCCATGACCAAAAGGCAGGAAATCTCTCAATTTGCGAACCGCCCAACCGACGAGCACTGGCTGAGTTATCTAGAGGCCGTTTGACCCCCTTGTCCGACCGCCGGGAGTCGGTTAGGCTTAATTTGATCAAATTTGGTGACCTATGAAAATCGGTATTCTACAAACCGGCCACACCCCCGACGCGTTGACGGATGACTTCGGGGATTATGACACACTGTTTCCAAGGCTCCTGAATGGACGTGGGTTTGAGTTCGAAACATTTGCCGTGGTGGACGGAAACTTTCCAGACGGGGTCGATGACGCGGATGGTTGGCTGATCACGGGATCGCGTCACGGCGCCTACGAAGATCTGCCCTGGATTCCCCGTCTGGAGGACCTGATCCGTGACATACGCGATAGCGGCAAACCGCTGATCGGTGTGTGTTTCGGACATCAGATCATCGCTCAAGCGCTTGGCGGGAAAGTCGAAAAGTTTTCAGGCGGATGGGCCGTCGGGCGCACGAAGTATGAGTTCGACGGCAAGAAAGTGTGGCTGAATGCCTGGCATCAGGATCAGGTCACAGAGCTGCCCGAGGGCGCTCGGGTCCTGGGTCAGAACGACTTCTGTCAGAACGC
The DNA here is from genome assembly GCF_056536245.1 of Ruegeria sp. AJ12. Taxonomy (NCBI): domain Bacteria; kingdom Pseudomonadati; phylum Pseudomonadota; class Alphaproteobacteria; order Rhodobacterales; family Roseobacteraceae; genus Ruegeria; species Ruegeria sp. AJ12. The sequence continues at coordinate 1,581,698 of NZ_JBQFJJ010000001.1, read as the reverse complement.
GATGCTGAGCTATGGTGACACGATCTGGACGGTTCAGGCGCATCCCGAGTTTTCAAATGACTTCATCGCCGGTTTGATGCGAACACGTGGCAAAGGCCTTGTCCCCGACGCCCTGATGGAGGCCGCGGCAAACCGGCGGACCGCACCGGATGACAACCCCGAGATCGCAACCGTAATGGCGGACTTTCTAAAAAGAGCGAGGGCCTGATGGCCGATTGGACAAAAAAACTACCTCAGGCTGCGCGCACCTATTTGGACGGCAAGCGACTGGATGAGGTCGAATGCATCATTTCGGACCTTCCCGGCATCGCGCGCGGCAAGGCGGTACCGGCGTCGAAATTTGCACGGCAATCCTATTTTCACCTGCCGGACAGTATCTTTTACCAGACAATCACCGGCGACTGGGGAGAGGCCGCCGGAGAAGACGGGTTCATCGAGCGGGACATGATCCTTAAACCGGACTTCTCGACAGCCTCCGCTGCGCCGTGGACGGGGGACTGGACCCTGCAGGTGATTCACGATGCCTATGACCGGGACGGAGACCCGATCCCCTTCAGCCCGCGCAACGTGTTGAAACGTGTGGTGCAACTCTATCGCAAGAAGGGTTGGGAGCCGATCGTGGCGCCCGAGATGGAGTTCTTTCTGGTCGCACCCAATGTCGATCCGGCCCAGGGCATCAAGCCAATGATGGGTCGCTCGGGGCGGCCGGCGGCGGCACGACAGGCCTATTCGATGACGGCCGTGGATGAGTTCGGCCCGGTCATCGATGACATTTATGACTTCGCTGAGCATCAGGGGTTCGAGATCGACGGCATCACTCAGGAAGGGGGCGCTGGTCAACTGGAGATCAATCTGCGCCATGGCGATCCGGTCAAACTGGCCGATGAGGTGTTCTATTTCAAACGCCTGATCCGCGAGGCCGCCTTGCGTCATAACTGTTTCGCGACGTTCATGGCGAAGCCGATCGAGGATGAACCCGGGTCGGCCATGCACATCCACCATTCGATCATCGATGTGGAGACTGGGCAGAATATCTTTTCCGGTCCGCAAGGTGGCGAGACGGACGCGTTCTATCACTTCATCGCCGGTTTGCAGATGCACTTGCCTGCTGGTCTGGCCGTGATGGCACCTTACGTGAACTCCTATCGGCGCTACGTGAAGGATCACGCGGCACCGATCAACCTGGAATGGGCTCGCGACAATCGCACCACGGGTATTCGCGTACCGCTGTCGGGCCCGGAAGCGCGGCGGATTGAAAACCGGATCGCCGGGATGGATTGTAACCCGTACCTTGGCATCGCGCTGTCACTGGCCTGCGGTTATCTGGGTTTGATCCAGCAGGAACGCCCCCGCCGCCAGTTCTATGGCGACGCCTATGAAGGTGAAGGCGATATTCCCCAAGTGATGGGCAATGCACTGGACCTGTTTGACGAGGCCACGGCCTTGCACGACGTGCTCGGCCCCGAATTCGCGCGTGTCTACGGCATCGTGAAACGGGCAGAATACGAAGAGTTCCTGCAAGTGATCTCGCCGTGGGAACGTGAGCACCTGTTGCTGAACGTCTGAGGCGACGAAATGAATTTGCTCTATTCCAACGACCGAAAGGCGGAGTATCCGCCCAGTTGGTACGCCACGACGGCGCATTCAATCGACCGGTTTCCCGCCCTCGCCGGGGATGCAAAAGCAGATGTATGCGTTGTTGGCGGCGGTTACACCGGTCTGTCGGCGGCACTGCATCTGGCGGAAGCCGGATTCGACGTCGTGCTGCTCGAGGCGCATCGCGTTGGCTTTGGTGCATCGGGTCGTAACGGGGGACAACTCGGCAGCGCCCAGCGCATGGCGCAGGAAGACCTGGAGCGTCTTGTGGGCGATGAAGATGCCGCCAAGCTCTGGCATCTCGCCGAAGAGGCCAAGGGCCTGGCGAAATCGCTGGTCGCCAAACACAAGATTGACTGCGACCTGAAACCCGGCATCGCCGAAATGGCGCTGAGCGACAGAGAGCGGCATGAGCTGCACGAGCATGCGGAACATCTGTCGGTCAAATACGGCTATGACCAGCTCGAATTGCTGGATGCTGACGCCGGGCGCGCCCTGTGCCCGTCACCCGCCTATAAAGGCGGCTATCTGGATATGAGCGCCGGTCATCTGCATCCGCTGAACTTCGCCTTGGGTTTGGCGACAGCTGCGCAGACAGCAGGGGCCCGCATTCACGAAGGCACAGAGGTTCTGGATATCGAACAAGGCGCGCGGGTTTCCGTCCGGACAGCCCACGGGCGGGTCACAGCGGATCATGTCATCCTCGCCTGCAATGGGTATCTGGGAGATCTGAACCGGCACGTCGCTGCGCGGGTGATGCCGATCAACAATTTCATCGCAGCAACTGAACCGCTGGGCGCTGACGCAGCCAAAGTACTGACCAGAGATGTGGCCATTGCCGATACCAAGTTCGTCGTGAACTACTTCCGCCTCAGCGCGGACGGTCGTTTGCTGTTCGGTGGTGGTGAGAGTTATGGCTACAAGTTCCCAACAGACATCTCGGTGACAGTGCGCAAACCGATGTCGCAGATTTTTCCGCACCTTAAAGACGTGAAAATCGACTATGCGTGGGGCGGCACCCTGGCAATCACAATGCGTCGGATGCCGTATCTGACACGGGTTGCGCCAAACATTTTGTCCGCGTCCGGCTATTCCGGGCATGGTGTCGGAACGGCCACCCATGCCGGGCAACTGATGGCGCAGGCCATTCAGGGGCAGGCCGAAGGGTTCGACACGATGGCGCGCGTCCCAGCCCTGCCGTTTCCCGGCGGATCAGCCCTACGCAGCCCACTGCTGGTACTGGCCATGACCTGGTACGCGTTGCGCGACCGCTTGGGGCTCTGAGCCTTCCAACCTTTGCGACGGTTTGGTGAAATTTCGCCGACACGGTGAATGAGGGCTTGGCATTGGCAGGTGCTTTAATTTAAATAAATAAAAGTTAGAATTCGGGAAAACCAAATATGACGCTGCCACCCAACGTTCATGATGCCGAACCCATCCCCGCAGACGCACGAGACGCCATTGATGCTTTGATGCAATCGGGGGACCTGTTCCGATACACCGCGCCGCAGGACGCGCCGGTAGCCTTGCTGGAAACCGAGTTTACGGAGTTGCTGGGCACAAAATACGCTCTGGCCGTATCTTCGTGCTCGGCCGCCCTGTTCCTGTCATTGAAGGCATTGGGCCTGCCGCGGGACGCGCGAGTGTTGATTCCAGGCTTTACCTTTGCGGCGGTCCCCTCTTCCATCATGCACGCGGACTGTGTTCCGGTTCTGTGCGAAGTCGGTGAGAACTATCGCATCGACATGGCGGATTTTGCGGACAAGCTGGACAATGTTCAGGCGGTCATCATCAGCCACATGCGCGGGCACACGTCGGACATGGATGCAATCATGGACCTGTGCGACGCCCGCGATATCCCGGTGATCGAGGACGCGGCCCACTCGCTCGGAACAACCTGGCACGGGCGCAACATCGGGACCATCGGCAAAGTCGGGTGCTTTTCGTTCCAGTCCTACAAGATGATCAATGCTGGCGAAGGCGGCATCCTGATTACCGACGACGCCGACCTGGTGGCCCGCGCCGTAATCATGTCCGGTGCCTACGAGCACAACTGGAAAAAGCACAAAGGTCCCCATGGCGACAACACGCCAGAGCTGGAACAGGCCTTCGCCCGGTGGCAGAACCAGTTGCCGCTGTATAACCTGCGGATGAGCAATCTCAGCGCTGCCGTCATCCGTCCGCAAATACCTGAACTGGCGCGGCGCGTGCGGGATGGGTTGTCAAATCATGACTACGTGGCTGACCGTCTAAACGCTTCGCCGTATGTCGAAGTTCCCACCCCGCTGGCACCGGAACGCCGGGCACCGGATTCGATCCAGTTCAATCTGGTTGGAATGGACGAAAGCGAAATCCGGGAGTTTGCAGCAGCGTCCGAAGCGCGTGGCGTCAAGGTTCAGGTCTTTGGATTGAGCGAGGACAATGCGCGCGCCTTCTGGAACTGGCAGTTCCTGCCCGAGACGTTCGAGCTCCCCAAGACACGGGACATGTTGATGAAGGCATGTGACGTGCGGTTGCCTGTGCGCCTGACGCGGGAAGAGTTGGACATTATCTCGGATATCCTGCTCGCCTCCGTTGGCGAGGTGACCGGTCCGGTGCCTGTCTACGGCACCTGAATGCGATCAACAAAAAAGGCCCGCACGATGCGGGCCTTGTCGATTTGATCGTTTTGGATCAGTTCAGCTTTGACAGCTTCTGCTGCAACTCGGCGAGTTGCTTCTTGATGTCGTCCAGATCCTCTTTTGGCTCCGACTTATCTTCGTCTTCCGTATCAGGGCCGGACCATCCGCCCGAGAGCCCTCCGGTCATAGCCTTCAGGAAAGCTTTTTGCTGCGCCTGCATCGCCTCAAAACCCGGTATCTGAGACATCGGGTTCATCGCGTTCATGTTTTCCATCATCTTGGCCTGGCTTTCGCGCAGCATCTCGAACGAGCTTTGCAGGAACTGCGGCATCATCCCACCGCCCGGAACCATATAGCTGCGGACCAGATCATTGAGCACGTTCACAGGGAGGACGTTTTCGCCGCGGCTTTCATGTTCCGCAATGATTTGCAGCAGGTACTGGCGCGTCAGGTCATCGCCGGTTTTCAGGTCGATGATCTGCACTTCGCGCCCATCACGGATGAAACCCGCGATATCCTCGAGCGTCACGTAATCGCTGGTCTCAGTATTGTACAGCCGACGGCTGGCATAGCGCTTGATCAGCAGCGGTTTTTCCTGGTCCGACACCTGGTACCCTCCCCAAGGATGATGCGTTGCAGCACAGGTTATGCGACTGCAGAACAAAAAGAAAGGGCAGGTCAATCGACCTGCCCTGCGCGACTACACCGGATGGGAGGAATGGGTGCGTCTCGCGGACGTTCCTATTTGCTTACTTGGCAGCCGCCGTTGCTTTCTTGGCAGCAGCAGTGACCTCGTTGGTGGCTTTTTTGACAGCCGCGGTTGCATCTTCTGCAGCGTCTTTGCCAGCCGCCATCAGCAGCTCAACGGTTTCGGTCTGAACTTTTTTCGCGATTTCAGCGAAAGCAGCCAGGTTTTCCGCCGCAACTTCAGCCGACGCGCTTGCGAAATCGGTTGCCGCTTTTGCGTAATCTGCAGGCTCAGCCTTTGCTTTCGACATCTCGGTCAGCTTGGCCAGGGTTTCCTTGGTCCATTTGTTCGAGATCTCAGCCGATTTCTCAGCCGCGTCCAGAGCAACGCCCGACAGTTTCTCGTTCAGAGTTGCGGTCGATTTGAAGGCACCTTCCATTGCGGTGGTGTCAACGGGGAATGCGCCCATCATGTCTTTCATGATCGCGGTAAAGTCTTGGGTCTTTGCCATTGTCCTAATCCTTTTAGCCGGTCCGGGCCCACCCCGGGTTTCGTCAGCTTGAGGACAATATGATTGCTGCATCGCAGCATTGCAAGTTTTTTCTTGCTGCGATGCAGAAAAATTCTGGTTTCAAAATGAAATCAGATGTTTGGAACGGCGACAACATATGTGCCGGGAGCGGGCGCCAAACGCGGGTGATCCGAATCGCCAGTGTCACGCGCAGGCACCTGTTTGCCGGACCGCTTCTTCAGCCATGCTTCCCACATCGGCCACCACGATCCTTCGTGAAAGTCTGCCTCTTTCAGCCAGGTGTCAGCGTCCAGCTTCATGTCCGGGTTGGTATAGTGCCCATATTTCTTCTTGCTGGGCGGGTTCACGATGCCAGCGATGTGACCGGATTCCGAGACCACAAACGTCTTGGAGCGCGAGCCCATTTTCTGCACCCCGCGATAGCAATCCTTCCAGGCGGCAATGTGGTCCGTCTCGCAGGTGATTGCCATCAAGGGAACATCGACATCACCGACCTGTAGTTTGTGCCCCATCATCTCGATCCCGTCGGTGGCAAACTCGTTGCGCTGGCACAGACCCCGCAGATAGTCGACCGACATTTTCGCCGGCAAGTTGGCCCCGTCACCGTTCCAGAACAGCAGGTCAAATGCTGGTGGTGTTTCCCCCATCATATAGCTGCGAATGGCCGGACCGTAGACCAGGTCTCGCGACCGCAAGAACGACATCGTGCGCCCCATGATCCAGGACCTCAGCACGCCTTCCTTCCCGACCTCTTCTTCGATACCGTCGATGAAGTCGTTCTGCAGGAACGGTGTGAACTCTCCCTGGTCCGAGAAATCGGTCAGCGCTGTAAAAAACGTGGCGGATTTGATCGACTTGTCTCCGCGCTGTTTCAGCAGAGACAGCGTCAGACTGAGCGTTGTGCCCGCAATGCAGTATCCGACCGCGTTGACCTGCTTGACCTTGCAGATCTTTTTGGCCTCTTCGATTGCGGTCAGAAAACCGTCCTGAATGTAGTCTTCCATACCGGTTTCGGCATAGCTCCTGTCCGGGTTGACCCAACTGACGACGAACAGCGTGTACCCCTGTTCGGTCACCCATTTGATCAGGCTGTTCTGAGCCTTCAGGTCCAGAATGTAAAATTTGTTGATCCAGGGCGGGAACAGAACGATTGGCGTTTCATAGACGGTTTCGGTCGCCGGTTTGTACTGGATCAGTTCCATCATCCGGTTGCGAAACACCACGTCTCCGGGCGTCGTCGCAAGATTTCCGCCAACCTCGAACGCATCCTCATCCGCCAGTTTGACCACCAACTCGCCGTCATTGGCTTCGAGGTCCGAGACCATGTTTTCCAACCCCTGAATGAGCGATTGGCCCTCGGTCTCAACCGCCTTCTGCAACGCATCCGGGTTTGTGGCTAGAAAGTTTGTCGGCGCCATCATGTCGACGATCTGCTGCGAAAAATATCTGAGGCGTCGTTTGTCCTTGGCATCCATATCCTCAACCGATGCCACGGCCTGAGCTATGGCCTGGGAATTGGTTTGATACTGCTGTCGGATAAGGCGGAAGTAAGGGTTGGTTTCCCACAGCGGGTTGGAAAATCTCTTATCGCTGGCTTTCGCCTCTTCGTCTTCAACTTCGCCCGTAGCCAGTGCCTGCTGCGCCTCGGCGAAATTAAGAACCGATTTCCCCCAGTATTCTATCTGTTGTTCCAACAACTTGGCGGGATTCTGCCAAGCTTCGGCCCAATATGCCGTTGCTGCTCTTGCAAAAAGCTCATGATTCGGAGCGTCCAGGGCCGGGGTTCGCGTTTTTTTGGCTGACATGACTTCGATCAGACGCTTGGAGAGCTGTTCGACCTTTTCCATGTTTTCTTTAAGGCGTTCAGTATGTTCGTCGGTCAAATCAGGCATCTGGTCTTCACTTGTTGTCATTTTAACAATTCCCCCCTAACCTCGCTGCTATGCAGAATAACGTCGTGGGTGTCGGGGGGCAAAGCGGCGAATGGTCCGAACTCTTAGGCTCACACTCCGGAGGTCCCTTCGATGCGCTATATGATGACCTACGACATGATGGAAACCATGCGCAACACCAACCAATGGTTGGGTGCCACCGCCAGCGCAATGGCATCTTACCCGTTGTTTTCCATGGTTCCAAATCCTGCGTTCGGCTGGATGGCTGCGTGGGGTGAAGTGACCGAGCGCACGTTTCAGCGCATGATCGTCAAACCCGACTGGGGCATCCGTACCTTCACATGCGAGGATGGCAAGGATCACCTGGTCGAAGTCACCACAGTTCTCGAGCGTCCTTTTGGCGACTTGATCCATTTCAAGATCAACGGTCGGGAAGAACAGCCGCGCAAGGTTTTGTTGGTGGCCCCGATGTCCGGTCACTATGCCACGCTGCTGCGTTCGACGGTCAAAAGCCTGCTGGTCAATTGCGAAGTCTATATCACCGATTGGCATAATGCGCGCGATATTCCTGTGTCCGCGGGTAAGTTCGACGTTGAAGACTACACGCTCTACCTTGTCGATTTTATGAAAGAGCTTGGTCCAGACACGCATGTCGTTGCGGTCTGTCAGCCCGCCCCTCTGACATTGGCCGCGACCGCCTACCTGGCCGAGGTCGAACCCAAAGCGCAGCCCAGTACCCTGACCCTGATCGGTGGTCCGGTCGACCCCGATGCCACACCAACCGACGTGACCGACTTCGGCAGCCGCGTCACCATGGGCCAGTTGGAAGAAACCATGATCCAGCGGGTCGGGTTCAAATACAAGGGCGTTGGGCGCATGGTCTATCCCGGCCTTCTGCAACTCGCCTCCTTCATGTCCATGAATGCCGAGCGCCATTCGAAAGCGTTCACGGATCAGATCCAGAGGGTCGTGCGCGACGAGGCGTCGGATCATGACGCGCATAACCGGTTCTACGATGAATATCTGGCCGTGATGGATATGACGGCCGAGTTTTACCTGTCCACGGTCGAACGCGTCTTCAAACGGCGCGAAATTGCATTGAATGAGTTTGTTGTTGACGGCCACAAGGTGGATATCGGCAAAATCACCGACGTCGCCGTCAAGACCGTTGAAGGTGCAAATGACGACATCTCAGCTCCCGGCCAGTGCATTGCCGCGTTGGATCTGTGCACAGGCTTGGCCGACAGTAAGAAAGCCAGCCATGTGGAGCCGGGCGCGGGGCATTACGGCATCTTCGCGGGCCGCAGTTGGCGCGACAATATCCGTCCGCTGGTGATTGATTTCATGAACGAAAACAGCCGCAAACCGCGCCGCCGGGCCGCAAACCAGAACAAGGTGGCCTGAGCCCCGTGGCCGGGAACGTACAAACCGGTGTCGGGTTTTCTTGCGAATGCGGCGCGTTAAACGGGCGCATTACGGCGGAAGGTCTCCAGTCCGGCACACATATCGTCTGTTTTTGCCCGGATTGCCGCGCGGCAGAGTTGTACTTTGGGCAGCCGGACCCTGCGCCTGATCCCATCGCAGTCTTTCAGATCGCCCCGGAGCATATCGAAATCGATCAGGGCGCTGAACATCTTGCCGTCATGCAACTTGGCCCCAAGGGCGTCTACCGCTGGTATGCCAGCTGTTGCAACTCACCCTTGGCCAACACGCTCCAGACACCCAAATTTCCGTTTGCCGGATTTGTCGTCAACCGAATTGCAGACCCTTCCGGCCTCGGCCCGGTCACGTCCCGCAGCTTTGTGCCCAAGCCGGGTGGAAAGTCGTCGCATGAACGGTTTGCCTCAGCGCTGTTCGGCGTATTGAAACGCGCGGCCAGATCGCGCTTTACAGGCGGCTGGAAGAAAACGCCTTTCTTCGACACCCGCTCAGGAAAGCCAGTGTCCACGCCAACCTTGATCAGCAAAACCGAACGCGACGCGCTTTACCCATAGTCCGGGCGCTGAGAGACGCTCAGCCACGCCTGCATCGCCTTGATCACCACCCGTGGTGTTTCAAGCGTTGGCAGGTGCCCGGCGTTTTCAATCACCTGAATTTCCGCATCGGGGATCAGTTCGGCCATGAACGCGTGTTTGCGAACCGGGGTCAGCGTATCATGCGCCCCGCACAGGATCAAAGTCGGCACATTGATCCGGCGCAAGGTGCCCTGCTGATCCGGTCGACGCTGCAAGGCGCGCATCTGCCGCACAAACAGGTCCGGTCCGAGTTCCATCGCCATTGCCAGCAGATCGTTCAATATGGGTATGCGCTGCGGTCCCGGGGCCAGAGCATCGGACCCGACAATCTTGCGCATAACGTCCTCCAGCCGTCCGGCAAGCGCTGCAACGATCAGTTCTTCGCGGCCGGCGGCAATCTGCGGCGTGTCCGCCTGCGCGTCCGTCGCCATCAAACACAGTCGTGTAATCCGGTCGGGTGCGCGGCGCACCAGTTCCAGCGCCACGACGCCCCCCATGCTGAGCCCGGCCAGCGCAAATCGATGTGGAAGCTGATCCAGCAGCCCCGAGGCAATTTCTTCGATCCGCTCCCCTGTGGAAATCGGTGCAACCATCACCGCGCGATCCCGCGACAGCGCCTCGAGTTGAGGACGAAACAAGCGCGCGTCACACATCAATCCAGGTAGCAACACCAGCGGCTCGATCACGCGGGGCCTCCATGTGCTCGGTTCCCCGAGTCCATTCTGCTTTTCTTCAGGATGAGAGTTTTGCCCGGGCCGGGCAAGAAAAACTTTAGGGGTAAGTGATGGCGCGAAACCCCGGAAAATCAGCATAGCGGGATCGCCGGGTCGGCAGGTCTTCTTCCGGTTCTGCGCCGGGCTTTAACAGGCATCCGCGCGGCGCGATGTAGCTGTCAATCCGGCGTCTTGGGACCGGTCTCCACACCAGATTAAAGGCGCAAAGCTTGGGGAAAAACCATATCTCTGAATAGTTCAGATGATCATGCATCCACCACGCCAGATCCCGCCAATCGCGGCCCGTGGCGTATTGGTCTGCAAACCACGGGATCACAATCGACGCCCCGGCGACCCGCGCGTCACCCTGCCCGACATCCCAGATGTGGCATTCCAAGGGGTTGTCGTTACGTGCGCAATTCAGCCGATTTTCGTTGCCGAAGCGATTCAGCGACGGCGAACGGTAACCTGAGCGCACGGCAACCCGGCCAAAGGTTTCCTCCAGCGGATCCAGAAGGGTTTCACAAAAAGCCCGTCCGGTTTCGATCGCCAGGTCGGGATTGTCAGGGAGGTTCTGTTTTTGATGGAAGTTGCCGATCTCGGAATACAGGAAATCGCGCATGAAGAAATGTCGGGACAAGCGCACGCGACCAAGGGATTCAAGGCTCCACATGCTGGCTGGCTTGCGCATGTCAATACCCCTGCCAGCGAAAGGCCCCGTCCGGTCCGAGAGCCGAGAACGGGTTGAAGGCAACCTCCCAGATCGTTCCGTCCGGTGCACGAAAATAGCCATGATGCCCACCCCAGAACACATCCGATGCCTGTTTCAGGATCTCCGCACCCGCCGCGTCGGCGTCGCGCAGAACTTGTGCTACATCTTCTTTCGCGCGGCAATTGTAGCTCAGCGTGATCGCTCCATGGTTCAAGGCCTCAATCGGGACGCCGATTTCGTCAGCCAGAGCCGACAGGGGATACAACCCGAGTGTCTGGCCGATCAGGTCATACGCGATGACACCATCGGGGCTGTCGACCCTGGCCCAACCCATCGCTTCGTAAAACTGCGCCGCGGCTTCGGGATCGTCCACCCCAACCGTGATCAGGCTAACCCGTTGGTCCATCACTCTACCCCCAATCCTTTGAGCCAATCGAGAATTCCGGCAACGGTTGCGTCGGTCTGACCCGGCGATACCAACCGCCCCGCCACCACATGGGATTGCGGGTCATCCCCCGGTCCCATCGTCACCAGATTAACCTCGGCCGGCGCCCCCCAGGACCGAGCAACCACATGCGTTCGCTCGGGCCGTACAACCTCGTCTGCATCGGAAAACCAGAACAGGGCCGGAACCGAAGCATCCGAGAAATCCAGCGCATACACCGTGTCGACCAGAATGGACATCGGGACAACGGCCTCCCATGGATAAACAGTGGACCAGTATGTGTTCTTCTCGGGATCAGGGCCGGTCACGTCCCGCTCGTGGCCCATCACGATCGGCAGCCATTTGCGCGCCCACGGCAGAGACGGAACCCATGCAGCAGCTGTATTCACACCAAAATTCGGTGAGACAAGGACCATCGCGACCACGTCTTTGCTCAGATCCGGGTTCAACGCGGCAGCAGCAGCCAACGTTCCGCCGGTCGAGGTTGAGATCACAACAACCTTGTCCCCCACCGCGCGCGCTGCTGCCAATCCTTCGGCCAAATCCTGCATCCAGCCCGACGCGGTGCCCTCGGCCATGGCTTCTCCATCGCGCCCATGACCTTGAAGACGGGTATAGACCAGATTGGCCCCCAACGCGTCGGCAACTCGGTCAGGAACCGGACGGATTTCCTCGGAACTGGCCGAGAACCCGTGAACATACAGCACCGAATAGGGTGTGCGTTGTTCGGTAAACCCGTCCTGCCAGATCACCCGTTTTTCAACCCCGGGCACGATGTCTTCAAAGGCGGACTCAGCGCTTTCGAAATAAACCTGCACACCCTCGCCAAAACGCCTGTCATCAAAAGTCGGCGCAAGGTTGACCTCCTCACGCGGCCCAAACCAGTAGATCAGGCCGCCGATAACGATCAACGCCAGCAATGCGCGCCCCAGAACCCATCCGACCCGTCGCATCAGCGGTCTCCCATCACGTCAAGGACCGCTTGCTCGATCAGGCCCAGACAAGGACCGTCGGAAAACCGATGGTCGGCATCTTTGACCAGAAGCAGACGAATGTCCGGCCCGCTTGCGTGTTCCAAGAGCCGCACGGCGGTCTCGGTCGAAACCGCTGTATCCGCCGTGCCCTGCAGACACCGGACGGGAAACGGCAGATCAAGCGGGTCCCGCAATACGAGATGACTGCGCCCGTCTTCGATCATGCGCTTGGTAATGACGTAAGGCTCCATGTAGTCCGAGGGCAGTTCGACATGGCCGACGGTATCCAAGGCGGCTTTCTGCTCGTCGCTGAACGAGGCCCAATAGCCATCCTCGGTAAAATCGGGCGCAGCGGCGATTGTCACCATCCCTGCAATCCGGTCCGGCATGGCCTTTGCCAATAACAGCGCCTGCCAGCCCCCCATTGACGAGCCAACCACAATGAGCGACCCTTTGGTCAATGCGGAAACTGCGGCGACGGTATCCTGATGCCAGTCCCCAATGCAGCCATCGGTAAACGCACCCGAGCTTTCACCATGGCCCGAGTAGTCAAATCGAAGATATCCCTGCCCCCGGGCCTGTGCCCAGGCCTCAAGATGGACGGCCTTGGTGCCCTCCATATCTGATTTGAGCCCACCCAAGAAAACGACGGTCGGCCCCGCGCCGCCGCTCTTGTGATACGCCAGCCGTCGGCCCTGTGCGGTCTGCAGATATTCTGTCGCTGCCATGAAACCCTCATTTTCTGTGAAGAGCATCATGCACGGCTGCACCATGGCTGCAATTGTCGAATTCCTTCTGACCACAGCGTCATATCGGTTTGCCGCCTGTACTTGACAGGCATTGCCGCACCTGCCAAACCGGCCCGACACCATAACCCGCAACCGGGCGTTCAGTGGGCGCCAAACCGACGAGGAGAGCCGATATGGCCCCAGACTCTCAGCTAGTCTCACAGTCAGTCTTCCTTACTTTTCCCGATGGCAATTCCCGATCCTTCGACGCAGGCGTGACACCTGCGCAGGTGGCTGCCGATATCTCCACTTCACTGGCAAAAAAGGCTATCTCGGCCACTGTGAACGGGCAGCATTGGGACCTGCAATGGCCTATCGAGGCTGATGCGCAGATCGCGATCCACACCATGAAAGACGAGGCTCAGGCGAACGAGCTGGTACGTCACGATCTGGCGCACATCATGGCACGCGCCGTGCAGGAAATCTGGCCCGATACCCAGGTCACCATAGGCCCGGTCATTGAAAACGGCTGGTATTATGACTTTGACCGGGCAGAACCGTTCACGCCCGAAGATCTCGGCCTCATCGAGAAAAAGATGAAAGAAATCATCAACAAACGCGATCCTGTGACCACCGAGGTCTGGGACCGTCAGCGCGCGATCGATTTCTATACCCAGAACAACGAGCCCTACAAAGTCGAGTTGATCGATGCCATCCCCGGCGACGAACCGCTGCGCATGTACTGGCATGGCGACTGGCAGGACTTGTGCCGCGGTCCGCACCTGCAACACACCGGTCAGGTGCCGGGTGACGCGTTCAAACTGATGTCCATCGCGGGGGCCTATTGGCGCGGCGACAGCAACCGCGCCATGCTGCAGCGGATCTATGGCGTGGCTTTCACCGGCAAGGAAAAGCTCAAGGCGCACCTGCATATGCTGGAAGAGGCCGCCAAGCGCGATCATCGCAAGCTGGGCAAGGAAATGGACCTGTTCCATATGCAGGAAGAGGCCCCCGGTCAGGTGTTCTGGCACCCAAACGGTTGGACCATCTATACCGAACTGCAGGACTATATGCGCCGCAAGCAGCGCTCAGGCGGCTACAAGGAAATCAACACGCCTCAGGTCGTTGACCGGAAGCTTTGGGAAGCCTCGGGCCACTGGGACAAATACCAGGAGCACATGTTCATCGTCGAAGTCGAAGAAGAACATGCCAAGGAAAAGGCCGTCAACGCGCTGAAGCCAATGAACTGCCCGTGCCATGTGCAGGTGTTCAATCAGGGCCTCAAATCCTATCGCGACCTGCCTTTGCGGCTGGCCGAGTTCGGGTCATGCTCGCGCTACGAGCCCTCGGGCGCGTTGCACGGCATCATGCGGGTTCGTGGATTCACCCAGGATGACGGGCATATCTTTTGCACCGAAGACCAGATTCAGGGCGAATGTGCCAAGTTCATTAACTACCTTGCGGAAGTCTATGCGGATCTCGGATTTGAAGAGTTCGAGATCAAATTCGCCACCCGTCCCGAAAAACGTGTCGGCAGCGACGAAAGCTGGGATCATGTCGAGGGCGCGCTTGAGGCGGCCATCAAGGCGACCGGGCGCGAGTTCACTCTCGAACCCGGAGATGGCGCGTTTTATGGGCCCAAGCTGGATTTTTATCTGACCGATGCAATCGGTCGGGTCTGGCAATGCGGCACCTTTCAGGTCGACCCAAACCTGCCGGAGCGTCTGGACGCGACCTATATCGCTGCCGATGGCAGCAAACAGCGCCCCTATATGTTACACCGCGCCTGCCTTGGCTCGTTCGAGCGGTTCGTTGGCATCATGATCGAGGAGCATGCGGGCAAGCTGCCGTTTTGGTTGGCCCCGCGTCAGGTTGTTGTCGCTTCGATCACCTCCGATGCGGATGACTATGTGAACGAGGTCGTCGCGCAGTTGCAGGCGGCTGGCGTCCGGGCCGAGGCCGACATTCGCAACGAAAAGATCAACTACAAGGTTCGCGAACACTCGGTCGGCAAGGTGCCGGTCATTCTGGCCGTCGGTCACCGCGAAGTTGAAGACCGCTCTGTCAGCGTCCGGCGCCTGGGTGAAAAACAGACGCAGGTTCAACCGCTTGAGGCTGTAACAAAAGAGCTGGCACAAGCAGCTACGCCGCCGGATCTGTTGTAACATTCGGCGACAAATCGCCAGAAATCCGGCCCTGATTTTGGGGCCGGATTGAAACAACAAACAATTTTCAATTCAAAAACAATTTGTTACCCTGCAAGGGTACATGACGATCTTTGACGGCGTTGTGAGACACGGGCTCGTGAATTCAACTGTGCCGTTCATGCCATTACCTTTGTCATTGTCACAAGCAGACATACGCAGTCATTAAGAGGATTTCCGAGATGTCCAACACCGCAAAAACCCTGGTTATCGCAAGCGCCGTCGCAGCAGCCGTATCCGGCGCCGCCACCACGGCAACCGCCCAGGCCAAAGAGAAATGCTATGGCGTTTCGCTGGCTGGTCAGAACGACTGTGCAGCGGGCCCCGGCACCACTTGTGCAGGTACATCGACCGTCGATTATCAAGGCAATGCATGGACGCTGGTCGATGCAGGCACATGCGCGGATATCGAACTTCCGGCAGAGGCCAACGGCACGGCACGCCAAGGCTCGCTGGAGCCGCTGGAGCGTGATCTGCCGGCATAAGGTCGGATAGACGAGCACAAGGGGCGGGCCGCGTCGCCCGCCCCTTTTTCTTCGTGATCAAGGAACCGACACATGCTGGATGATGCCCTCAGGTCGAACCGTCTGCCCGCCGCACCGGGCGTTGGATATAAACCGCAGCATTTTGCGCAGATTCTGGATCATGCAAAGCCGGTGGCGTGGCTTGAGATTCACGCTGAAAACTACATGGGTGACGGAGGGCGACCGCTGGCCCAACTGCGCCATCTGTCCGAACAGTTTCCGATATCGGTTCATGGCGTCGGTCTGTCCATCGGGGGTGAAGGTTCGTTGGATACCGATCATCTTGCGCGCCTCAAGCATCTTGTCGGATGGCTGGACCCTGCCAGCTTTTCCGAGCATCTGGCCTGGTCGACGCATGACAGCCAGTTTCTGAACGATCTTTTGCCCCTGCCCTACACCGACGAAACACTTGCACGCATTTGCGACCATATCGATCAGGTTCAGGAAACGGTGGGGCGGCAGATGCTGCTTGAAAACCCTTCGAGCTATCTGGCCTTTGACGAGAGCACCTGGTCCGAGCCCGAATTCCTTCGGGAAGTTGCGCGGCGCACCGGGTGTGGGTTGTTACTGGATGTCAACAACGTCTTTGTGTCCGCGACCAATCTGGACTATTCGCCACAAGGCTACATCGACGCATATCCGCTTGAAAAAGTGGGCGAAATTCACCTCGGAGGTCATGACGAGGATGAAGACGACCATGGTCACCCCCTACTGATCGATAGTCACGGTCGTGAGGTCGTTGATCCGGTCTGGGCCTTGCTGGACTACGTTCTGGATAAGTCAGGCCCCAAACCTCTGTTGGTCGAGTGGGACACCGATGTGCCCGACTGGCCCATTCTACGCGCCGAAGCGGAACGCGCTCAGGCCGCGCTGGAGCGGGTACCGGCATGAGCGTGTCGCAATCGGATTTCCGGGCGGCCTTGTTGGATGCGACCGTTCCCGTACCTGACGGATTGATGGATGCCGATGCGCGCCCGGCGGGGCGTCGGTTCAGTGTGTATCGCAATAACGTGGCAGTGTCGCTAACCGAAGCGATGCACCAGGCTTTTCCCGTCATCACCAAACTGCTGGGAACGCAGAACATGGACGGATTGTCCGGGATGTTCCTGCGTCAGCATCCGCCATCTTCCCCGCTGATGATGTTCTACGGCGAAGCGTTTCCGGACTTTCTGGCCGGGCTGCCACAATTGTCGCATCTGGGATACTTACCTGATGTCGCGCGTCTTGAACTGGCCTTGCGCCGGTCGTACCACGCCGCAGATAGTCAGCCTGCCCCGTCCGACGCATTGGCCGTGCCCCCCGAAGACGTCATGCGATCCCGGCTGACATTTGCACCAGCGATGCAGGTTGTGCGCTCGGGTTGGCCCATTCACGCGATCTGGCGGTTCAACACCGAAGCCGGCGCGCCCAAACCGGATGCGGGCGGGCAGGACGTTCTGATAATGCGATCCGAATATGACCCATCGCCACAGGTCATGCCGACGGGCGGCGCAGATTGGATCTCGCATCTGCAGGCGGGGGACACAATCGGCGATGCATTTGAAAAAACCGCCTCACAAACCACCGAGTTTGACCTTGGAACCACTCTGGCACTGCTTTTGCAGGGCGGTGCAATAACTACTGTGACTATCGAAAGGCTGGAGACATGACTGCCCTGATCTCACTTCATAACAACACTTTGGGAAAGCTTGAACTTACGTCCGGCTGGCTGACACCCACGCTTGCCCGGGTGGTGTTTGCAGCGACCCTGCTGATTTATTACTGGAATTCGGCCACAACGAAACTCGGGAGCGGAGTCTTGGGATTTTTGTCTCCGTCTGATGGCGCTTATGTACAGATTTTTCCCAAGGCTATGGAGGCCGTCAGTTACGACAGCTCGCAACTGGGCTTTTTCTACTGGATCATTGCAGTGGCCGGGACATGGGCTGAATTTCTGTTGCCCGCACTCATCCTGGTCGGGTTGTTCTCGCGGCTCGCGGCCTTGGGAATGATCGGGTTTGTCTGGGTCCAAACAATTGTGGATGTCACCGGCCATGGCGCGCAGCTGGGCAGCTTCTTCACAGCCGCGCCAAATATCTTGGATCAGCGCACCATGTGGACATTTCTGTTGCTGGTGATTGTGATCAACGGCGCGGGCCCCCTGTCCATTGACCGGCTTCTGCGCCTGAAGTGAATTAGAAATGCGCCTTGGGCTCGTCCGGTTTACCTGCGGCCAGCCCAAGGAGACCAGCAACGCCGGCAAATGCGATTGGGAACATGGTAAAGACACCAAACCCGAACGCGTAGTACATGCCCGCCGCGGAGATCAACAACAGCACGCCCGCGATCAACGCGCGGGCATGTGCCATCGCCCCACCGGCGATCGCCAGCAAAGGCGCCAGAATCGAGGCCGTCTGGATCAGGCCGGGGTTTTCCACCTGTTCCGCCAACCCATCTATGTTGCCGAAGTGCTTTATCGCCTCGACATACCCGTACCCAAAGAACCCAACGATCATACCGGTCAAACCGGCGATCACACCCAATATCATAGCAGCATTACGCATGGACGATCCTCGCAGTTGCGTCAGTGCACATAAGCATTGGCTCACGCTACGCCAAGTTTTGCCCGCACCTCGGAGGTCCAGCCCAATACCAACGCGCTGCCGTTTTCGATCAGGGGACGTTTCATCAATGTCGGATGTGCCTTCACCAATTCCAAAGGTGGGCGGCCGCGCTGTTTCTCATCCAACCCGCGCCAGGTTGTTGAGCGGGTATTGAGCAAAGCATTGCCGAACTCGGCAAACGCCCTCGATAGCACAGCTTCGGGGATACCATCCTCACGCACATCCACAAACTCTGCATCAGGCAATGATTTCAGCGCCTTACGGCAAGTATCGCAAGTTTTTAGGCCATAGAGGCGCATATCGGGACCACTCTCGAGTTTGATTCTATTTTTGGCAATTGTGCCGGGTTCTTCCGGTAATTCTTGATTTTTTACTTCACCGTGCAATGTTGAAAAAGATGAAATACGCAATCCGCGCTGGGTCGATTGTGTGATCCGGCGATGGTGTTGCGGTTTTGTCTGCCCCCGCCCCACCAATTTGTGGGAAAATGCGTAAGTAGAAGGAGACACGGGACATGCCAACCGGCACCGTGAAATGGTTCAATACCACGAAAGGCTATGGGTTTATTGCCCCTGATGAAGGTGGCAAAGATGTGTTTGTTCATATCTCAGCCGTCGAACGATCCGGACTGACCGGACTCGCCGACAATCAGAAGGTCTCATATGAGTTGCAGGACGGACGTGACGGCCGCCAGATGGCTGCTGATTTGAAGCCGTTGTAACAATTGCCCCACCGAGCGCGGCGAATTTCAACAATGGTCATCGGCCAATTGCCGGCCGTTGACCACTACAATTTATGAAATTGTTTTATCCTCGTGCGGGTTTTAACTCGTCATGGGTGTACCAGTCTTGACCCATTGCAACGATGCAAGACGTGCCGGTGGCATAAGTCACCACCATGGCCCAGTCGCCCCGGTCACTGCTCCAAACTTCCATGATTTGCTCAGGGCCGCGAACGCCGGAGGCCACGCGCCGGGCGCCGAACTGCCGCTCAAGTTTGTCATGCATTCGGGTTGTAGGCTCGCAAATCACCTCGGCAATCGGTGATTTGGCCTGAACCGGCACGGCACTGCCCAGCACAACGCACAAGACCGAAAGGAACAAAGCATGTCTCATAAAGCCAATGTAACAGCTTTATGACAAAACGTATAGACAAACGATATGCTTTTTGAATCAGCTTTCTCGAATGATCTCCTCGAACTCGCGCCATTCCCGGGCAGTCATGCCGGAACTTGCCTGCGTGACAGTTTCGCCAGCCAGCATCTTGCGCAGACTTTCAACCATTTGCGCCGACAGGTTCACCGCACCGAGGCGATAATCCTCAAAGGCTTTGTACGCAAACGGCACCCAATCTGAAACGATCCTGCACATGGTCTCGGCGTAGACCCGAATTTCGTACTGGGCGTGCGGATCGGCACGCAGGCGCAGGAAATGGAACAGGTTGTGCAGGTCCACCTTCCAGTACCATTGCGTGTAGATATTTGCAGGCAGGTTCATACGGGCCAGTTCCCGCGCCAGACCTTGCTGGCCCTCGTCGCTGATCATCGCCTCGTAATTGTCGTAGCACCGGGCGCTGTCAGCCTTGAGGATGTCCAGAACACGGGCAGCCTCTTCGCCCTCGAGCGCCGATCCGCGCCCCTGATTGTTCACCTCGGACTGCGCGGCCACATGCTCGGGTGCCGGGATGTAGAACTCACGATCCAGGATCGAGTACCGGGCAGAGTACTCGTTCACATTGGCCGTACGATGACGGATCCACTGGCGGGCGACAAAGACGGGCAGTTTGACGTGCAGCTTGATCTCGCACATTTCGAACGGGGTCGAATGCCAATGCCGCATCAGATACCGGATCAGACCTTCGTCATTCTGTACGGACTTGGTGCCTTTTCCATAGGACACACGGGCGGCCTGACAGATGGCGGCATCGTCGCCCATATAGTCGATTACGCGAACAAAACCGTGGTCGAGGACCTGATGCGCGGTGTACAGGTGGTCCTCCATACCCGCTGCAACGACGCGGCGTGTTGGATGCGACTGCGCGCGTTGCGCTTCGATCTCGGCCAGTTGGTCGGCAGACAGCGGCATGAAGTGTTCCTTTCCTAAGATGAGTCGCCGCCCACTATATCTCGTCCTTGGCGATGCTAAAACCGCGATATGTGCCCAAGCCCGAGCAAAATGGCAATTGTGATTTCCAGCCCCCTCGACACGCCCTTGCAGCGCGCTAAGCTGAACCGAAATCAATACAAGAAGGATGGCCGCAATGGCGCTGACATATCTGCACACCATGGTCCGCGTGAAGGATCTGGAGAAATCCATGGCGTTTTACGAGTTGTTGGGACTCAAGGAAACCCGCCGCTACGACAGCGAGGCGGGTCGTTTTTCTCTGATCTTCATGGCGCCTCCGGGACAAGAAGACCGGCCAATCGAACTGACCTACAATTGGGATGGCGACGACGAACTGCCGAGTGACAGCCGGCATTTCGGCCACCTCGCCTATGGCGTCGACAACATTTACGAAGCGTGCCAGCACCTGCAGGACAACGGCGTTGTGATCAATCGCCCGCCACGCGACGGACGCATGGCGTTCGTGCGCTCGCCTGACAATATTTCGGTCGAATTGCTGCAGAATGGTGAGGCCTTGGCCCCTGCCGAACCCTGGGCCAGCATGGAGAGTTCCGGTCACTGGTGATCCGTTGGCTGATAGCATGGGCCTTGGCCATCCTGGCCAGCCCGGTTCAGGCAGAACCGTGCCGGCTGGCGTTGGCGCTTGCGCTGGATATCTCCGTCTCGGTCGACGAGACGGAGGACGCTCTGCAGCGGCAGGGCC
This sequence comes from Ruegeria sp. AJ12, assembly GCF_056536245.1. Taxonomy (NCBI): domain Bacteria; kingdom Pseudomonadati; phylum Pseudomonadota; class Alphaproteobacteria; order Rhodobacterales; family Roseobacteraceae; genus Ruegeria; species Ruegeria sp. AJ12. The sequence goes on along the minus strand of NZ_JBQFJJ010000001.1, from coordinate 1,560,625 downwards.
TTGCCGCAGCGCTGGTCGCACCGGAAGTTCAGAAAGCGTTTTTTGAATCTCCCATGCCGGTGGCGCTGGCGGTCTACGAGTGGAGTGGCCGTTCGACCCAGAACGTCATCTTGAACTGGCAGGTGATCGAGACAGTGGCCGACCTGCTGTCGGTCGCCACCCGGATCAGCCAATCCACCCGCTCCGACGCCGGGTCTGCGACCGCGATGGGGCACGCGCTGGCGTTTGGCGCCACACTCATGCAAGAGGCACCGAAGTGCCTGTTCCAAACCATCGATCTGTCCGGAGACGGGTCCAACAATGACGGTTATGGCCCGCAGATCGCCTATCGGCATTTTCCTTTTGACAACACGGTGGTCAATGGACTGGTCATCAACGCCGCCGATTTCGAAGGTGAGCTGTTTCTGATCCCCTTCTTTGAAAACAACGTTTTGCACGGACCGGGCGCATTTCTGGAAATTGCCCAAGGATTCGAAGACTTTGAGCGTGCCATGCGGCGCAAGCTGGAACGCGAGTTGAAAGGCCTGCAGATCGGTGCGCTGCAGAACCCTGAACCGTGAGGTTTGGGGGTGTCGTAGCACTTCTGTGCGTGTTGGCCGGAAACGTGTCAGCGCAGTGCCGACAGGCACTGGCCTTGGGCCTGGATGTATCCGGGTCCGTCGACAGCCGGGAATACCGGTTACAACTCGATGGCCTCGCCGCGGCGCTGCGTCGACCTGAAGTCCGGCAATTGCTCCTTTCGGACACCGCGGCTCCCGTGCGCCTGGCAGTTTTTGAATGGAGCGAGCCGGGACATCAAAGACTCCTGCTTGAGTGGACTGACATCCGATCCACCTCCGATCTGGCCCGGATCGCTGCGCTGCTTGCTTCCGTCACACGCAGTGCCGCGCCGCAGGGCACAGCCGTCGGGTCCGCGATGTTGTTTGGAGCGGATTTGCTCGCCTCACAGCAGAACTGCTGGAAGCGCACGCTGGACCTGTCCGGAGACGGAAAGCACAATCTGGGCCCGCACCCCCGCGACGTCAAATCCGCTTTGCAGACCGCTGGACTAACCATCAACGGGTTGGTGATCGGCGCGGACGACCCAAACAACGGCGACAAGCGGTACGTGCAGGTTGGTGAGTTGTCTGCTTACTACAATACCTGGGTCATTCTTGGCCCAAATGCCTTTGTCGAAGTTGCGTTGGGCTTCGAAGAGTACGAAGACGCAATGGCGCGCAAGCTGATCCGCGAGTTGGACAGCCTCGCGCTGTCGGGTTTGCGCCCCTGATCAGTAGATATAACGGATCTGATCCGTCCAGTACCGCTCCACCCTGCGCAGCGATCCGGTGATGTCTTCGATACCCTCAAGCCCCAGAACACCCCTGCCCTGCAACCCTTCGGCATGGCGTGCAAACAGGTCCGAGACGATGTCACGGATTTCCCGCCCCTGCGGCGTCAGACGCACCCGGACCGAGCGCCTGTCGATCTCGCATCGCTGGTGATGCATGTAACCCATCTCGACCAGCTTTTTCAGATTGTAACTGACATTGCTGCCCTGATAGTAGCCTCGGCTTTTCAGTTCGCCCGCCGTGACTTCGTGGTCGCCGATATTGAACAGTAAAAGCGCCTGAACCGCATTGATCTCCAAAACACCTACGCGTTCGAATTCGTCCTTGATGACATCCAGCAACAATCGGTGAAGCCGTTCCACCAGCGCCAATGCCTCAAGATAGCTGGTCATGAACCCCTTGGTTCCCGGCGCGGAGACCTGCATTTCCATACTCATCCGATCCTCCGATTCAGTCGCGCAGTTTGAGACACGATGAACCGAATTCCCGAAAAATCGGTTAAGTCGGATTTTCCGTTACTTTTGAAAGGTCTGAGCGATGTCGGAGATAAGCCCGGCAAAGTGCTTGGGCGGTTCGACCTGCCCCGTCACCCATTGATACAGGTCCTGATCGTTTTCGTGCAGCAGGGCGTCGTACGTATCCAAAGCGTCGGCATCCATCCCGCCAAGGGTGCGATCCGCAAAGGCCGATAGGATCAGGTCCATCTCCTTTATACCGCGCCGCATCGACCGCATTTTCATGCGTTTGATCCTCACGTCCCGGGGTTCGGTCACTTTTCCCGCTCCAGCATCAGACGCATCTTTTTTTCCAGACGCGCAGCACGTTCGGCGCAGGCCCGCATCTCTCCACGGATCGCCCGCAATTCGGCCACCGCGTCGGCCAGCTCGATATTGCTTTCGCTCGCCTCGGCCGGTGCATCCATGCCTTCGCCCTCTCCGGTCAGCAGCCACATGATCGAGACGTTGACCATGCCGGCCATCATCGACAACCGGTTTGCGCGGGGCTCTGACAGGTCGTTCTCCCAGGCGACAATCGTTGCCTTTTTGACGCCAAGCCTGCGCGCCATCTCGGACTGGCTCATGCCTGCTGCTTCTCGTGCCCCCGCCAGCCGGTCCCCGAATGTTGCCGATTCCGGTCCGTACCAGTCGCTTTCGTCAGTCATCGGGGTCTCCAACTCTCTTTTTCATATCGCTTGATCGCCATTCGGGCGCACCCTATGACAGTCAGGTTGAACATACAAACCGAGGCCGCTCATGAGTTTCCTGTCTGCAACATTGTCGCGCGTCAAACCCTCGCCCACCATCGCGATGACGGCCAAGGCCGCCGAGTTGAAGGCCGCCGGGCGCGATGTGATCGGGCTCAGCGCAGGTGAGCCGGACTTTGACACGCCACAGAACATCAAGGACGCAGCGGTGGCGGCCATCGCGGCGGGCAAGACCAAATATACGGCCCCGGATGGCATCCCCGAGCTGAAACAGGCCGCCTGCGCCAAGATGAAGCGTGATCACGGTTTGGACTATACCCCCGCGCAGATTTCAGTTGGGACGGGCGGCAAACAGACATTGTACAACGCGCTGATGGCGACGATGAATGACGGCGACGAGGTCATCATTCCGGCGCCCTACTGGGTCAGCTACCCGGATATGGTGCTGCTGGCGGGCGGCACACCGGTAGTGGTGGAAACGACGTTGGAAAACAGTTTCAAACTGACAGCAGACCAGTTGGAGGCCGCGATCACACCCAAAACCAAGTGGTTCATCTTCAACTCGCCGTCGAACCCGACCGGTGCGGGCTACAGCCGGGATGAGTTGAAGGCACTGACGGATGTCCTGATGCGGCACCCGCAGGTCTGGATCATGTCGGACGACATGTACGAGCATCTGAACTATGACGGGTTTGAGTTCTGTACCCCTGCCGAGATCGAGCCTGGCCTCTATGACCGCACGTTGACCTGTAACGGTGTGTCCAAGGCGTATGCCATGACCGGCTGGCGCATCGGATATGCGGCTGGACCGATCGAAATCATCGCGGCAATGCGCAAGATCCAGTCCCAGTCCACCTCGAATCCCTGCTCGATCAGCCAGTGGGCTGCCGTGGAGGCACTAAACGGAACGCAGGAGTTTTTGGAGCCGAACAACGAAACCTTCAAACGCCGTCGGGATCTTGTGGTCGAGATGTTGAATGCAGTTGACGGGATCACCTGCCCGACCCCGGAAGGCGCGTTCTATGTCTACCCGTCGATTGCAGGACTGATTGGCAAGACCACACGGGCCGGAACCGTCATCGAAAACGACGAGGTGTTTGCCACGGCCCTGCTGGAAGAGGCCGATGTCGCCGTCGTGTTCGGAGCGGCATTTGGCCTGTCGCCCAATTTTCGCGTCAGCTACGCGACTTCGGACGAGGCATTGACAGAGGCCTGCACCCGCATCCAACGTTTCTGCGCCGCATTGACCTGACCGGAGACCACCCATGTCCGCAGAGTTACCCGAGTACTATTTCCGCGTCCGCGAGAACGGGGCCGTTGTCTTCAAAGTCGACACGGAAAACCGACAGCGCCGTATCGAGATGGACCAGATTGCGGTCATCAATATTCGCAACGGCGAGGTCAAACCGCATGGCCAGCGCACATTGACCGAGGCTGACGCAGCCGAAATTGCACGCTGGATGGACGACCGCAAAGCTCTGTTGGCCAAACGGGACATTGACGACATTCACCGCGCGGTCGACTACCTGAACCTGACGACGCAATGGGCGCAGTCCAAGGCGTCCGACCAGCAGCTGGAAGACGTGACCGATCGCCTGCTGATGGCCATGCACGATCTGAGGACGGTTCTTGTGCGCAAAAAGGCGGATCGGCTGGGCAAAGACTGATACCCCGCTATTCTGCCGGCACCCCGACTTCGCGGACCGATCTGAGCCAGAACCGAGCCATCAACAGAACCGCTGCAAAGGCAAGGCCGAGCACCAGCCCCAGCCACACGCCGATACCCTCCATACCCTTAATGAACCCAAAGTAGTACGAGGCCGGAATTCCCACGACCCAATAGCTGAGCGCTGCCATGACCATCGGTATCTTGGCATCTTGCAAACCGCGCAACAGACCCAGAGCAATCACCTGAGCCCCGTCGACCAGCTGAAACAGCGCGGCCATGGCCAACAACCCCGTGCCAATGGCAAGGATTTGCGACCGCTGCGGATCATTGGCCTCCATGAACAAGGAAATCAACGGTTCGGCGCAGGTCAGAAACAGAATGATCGTCAGAACCGACATCACCAAGGACATGCCCGTCACGGCTATGGCGCCTTTTTCCAGATGTGCCCGATCCCGCCGTCCCAGCGCATTGCCAGCCCGTATGGTTGCGGCATTGGACAGGCCCAGATGCACCATGAACGTGGCAGACGCGAGGTTCAGGGCAATACCATGCGCGGCCAAGGGCACCTGCCCCAACCAACCCATCATGACAGCGGAGGTCGCAAACAAGGTGACCTCGGCCAGCGTCGTCAGCCCGATGGGAATACCGAGCCTGAGAACGCGCAACAGCATCTCCCAGTCCGGACGCCAAAAGCGGCGGAACAGGCTGTGTTCGGGTAGGACGCGCACCGCGTAGACCACGACCGCAACAAGCGATACGATCTGCGTCACAATGGACGCGATGGCCGCACCGCTGACACCCAACTCTGGCGCACCCCAGTTGCCGAAGATCAGTGCGTAGTTCGTCACGCCGTTGACAACAGCGGCAACCACCGTGATCCAAAGAACGATCTGCGTTCGCTCCAAGGCCGCCAGATAGGATTTCAGAACCATGACCAACAGCGCTGGAAACAGCCCCCACCCCGCGATCCGTAGGTACCCGGACGCGGTTTCGGCCACCTGCGGCTCTTGCCGCAAGGCAATGAGAACCGGATACGACAACCAGAGCAGCGGCATGACCAGCGCCGCATAGAGCAATGACAACCACAGCCCCATTCTGGTGGACCGGCGAATACTGGTTTCATCTCCCTCTGCCTCGGCGGTCGCCACCATGGGCATGACGGCCCAGCCAAATCCGGCGCCGAACAGAAACAGGACAAAGAAATAGCTGCCCGCCAGTGTCACTGCCGCCAGCGCCTCGACACCGTACCAGCCCAGCATGATCGTATCTGTCAGACCAATCGCAAACTGTGCCAGGTGACCGCCAATAAGGGGCAAACCTAGCACGGCAATAGCCCGAAAATGGCCCGGATATGTCATCACTTTGATCATTGCACCAGCCATATTCGCGGCCCGAGTTTGGGACAAGAGGGGATCGCCGAAATTTCAATGTGAGACACATGACCCCGTGGCGTACGCGCCGCCGGGGGGCGGGCGACGGTCTCACCCGTGGGGCATCGGCTGAACAACACCCGGCGTCGCCTGCCTTGAGACCTTGTCAAACGTCGTCAGAAGCAGGCGAATTGGCTGTATACATCCTGCATTGACCGCAAGATGATTCTGAACCGATATCTTAGTGAAAACGCTTGCCCTCAAAGGTGGAGACCCACATGGAAATGGAATTCGTTGACCTGAACGGCCAGTCGTTTTGTGTTCGAACCTGGGGCCAGCGGCAAAACCCGGCTATGCTTATGTTGCACGGGTTTCCGGAGTACGGGGGGTGTTGGAGCGATCTGGCAGCCCACCTGGGCGCTCACTTTTTCTGCATCGCGCCGGACCAGCGCGGCTATGGCCAAAGCTGGGCACCAGAGGGCGTCAAAAACTACACACTGTCGCACCTAGTCTCGGATATGGCGCTGCTGATCGAACAACTATCTGGACACGCCCTAGTTCTGGGACACGACTGGGGCGCCTCGGTGGCGTACGGTCTGGCCATGTTCCGGCCGGAACTGGTGGACCGCCTGATCATTGCAAACGGTGTTCATCCTGTTCCTTTTCAACGGGCAATGGCATCCGGTGGCCCTCAGTCAACGGCATCTCAGTACATCAACCTGTTGCGGGCTTCTGACGCGGCCGAACACCTGTCCGCCGACAATTTCGCCAAACTGGAACGGTTTTTTCGTCACGGCATGGGCCTGGACTGGTTGTCGGACGAAAGGATGGCGGCATACCGAACGGAATGGGCGCGTCCCGGGCGGCTGGACGCGATGCTGAACTGGTATCGCGCGTCGCCATTGGTCGTGGCCAACCCCGGGGCGCCGCGGGTGGATATCCCTGAGTTACCTTTGGACCGCCTCAGGATTACTTGCCCTCACCTTTTGCTCTGGGGACCCGAGGACAAGGCATTGTTACCCGAGTCCACTGAGGGGCTGGAAGACTTTGCACCCAATCTGACCCGCGTCTCTATCCCCGGCACAGATCATTGGCTGCATCACCAAAAGCCGGATGAAATCGCGGGCGCAATCCTGGATTGGATTCAGCCCGACCGATAAAGGTCCGCATCTGGTCAACGTGACCGGGACCGCAAAGGTCAGGCATGTGCTCTGTTCAATGAAACCTGCGGTTGCCGGCTACCCCAGACGGACACCACGCTCACTTGTGTCCCCAATCCTCAGGGTCGTTGGAATTGTTCGGAGACAGGCCCAAGATATCTCCCTCCGTCGAACATCCCAGACCCAGAACCGTCCGATTGGCATACGAGAAATATGCGCAAACCTGATTGATTTCGAGGATTTCACCGTCGTCCCACCCGGCATCCCGCAACGCAATGATGTCCTGTTCTGTCAGGTCAGCCGGGGTTTCTGTCAGCTTTCGCGCATATCCCATGGCCGCGATCTGTGCCGCGTCCAGTGGCGCGTCCGCGGGTCGGCGCTTGTCGATAGCCGCGCGGATTGCATCGGTGCGGTCAGGATCGCTAAGAAGCCGCTGCAAACCACTGAAATGATGATCGACGCAATAGCTGCAGCGATTCAGCGAACTGACCCAGACCCCCAGCACCTCGAGAAACCACTTTGGCACCTGGTTGCCCGAGTGGTGCAGGACGTTTTTGTAGATCGCCATATGGCCTTCCATCGAATGCGGACGCAGAGAATGCACCATCATGATGTTGTCCACATTGTTGTCCGGCCCTCTGACCCGCTCATAGAGTTTTCGCAGCCGACCTGTGGCCTCTGCAAAGGGTACGGTTCTGATCCAACTCATACTCAACCTGCCTGATTGGTTTCCCGCGAAGGCTACAAGTAAATCCGGGTGGGATCGAGCAAAACTGCCGAAGTCAGCCAGTTGACATCCAACCTCGCTCGCATCAGCCCGGCGATGGCGAAGCCGCCACCTGACACGACGTAGCCTTACCCTTTGCACGTATTTCGTGTATCATATCGCCTACACTTCCATTAAAGTTGTTCGTTGCGAGTAGGTCATATGAAATTTGTCACAATATTCGAGATAGATAGCGACCCGCTGAATTCGACCAATGTCACTATTCTGAACGCGTTTCAGGTTGCGGTCATCGATGACGACGATACTCTCGAAGACCCGGACGCGGATGGCAGCAGCCAGCTGGATGTTTCGGGTGTCCAGGGTTTTATCGGCAACTCCACCAATTTCGAGACCTTCGAAACCTATAGCGGGACCGTGGGCGGATCGCCGGTCACCTTCACGCTTCTTCAGTTTACCAACCCGCAATACATCGTCGTCACGTCCGGCACGGCAAATGCTGGCGACACGATTGCAAATACCAACAACACCATCGTCACCGCTCCACCGGTAGACTATGACACGCTGCCATCATTCGTCTGCTTTACCGCCGGATCGCTGATCCTGACGCCGTCTGGCCAACGACCAATTGAAACGCTAGAACCCGGTGACCCTGTCACAATCGCGGATGGCAGCAGTCGCCCTGTTCGATGGATCGGTCGGCGGCACCTGTCCTCGGCCGAGCTGCGACAATCCCCAAGGTTTTGCCCGATCCGTGTGCGCGCAGACGGATTTTCACCGGGATGCCCGGCGCGCGACCTGCTGGTTTCACCGCAGCATCGGATCGTCATCTCCTCGCAGCAGATGCAACTGTATTTCGGTGAAGGCGTCATGTTGGCCCCGGCCAAGGGCCTTGTGAACGGGCGCACGATTGCACAGGTTCCGCCTGATCAGGACGTGCAGTACGTCCATATCCTGTTCGATCGGCACGAACTGGTCCGGGTCGAAGGCCTGTGGTCCGAATCCTTTTTTCCCGGTGATACAAGCCTGGACGCAATGGCGGGCGAAACCAAGCGAGAGCTTTTTGAGCTCTTTCCAGAGCTGATGGCGCGTGATGGGCCGTTCGGCAAAACCGCCCTACCGGTTTTGAAACCGTACGAGGCGCAGCTATTGCAGCCCACACTTCGCTCTCCGACCGGAATCCCCATCGCGTTTTAGCGGTTGGGGCAGCCAAACCACCCAAATCCGGGCTTAGTGCTGTAAGAATGGTGCCATCAGGGCGGTCGCAACGTTCAAATTGTCCACAACACCTCGTGGCCCTCTTCCCCCGGACCACATCCCCTGCCATAATGGGAAAAACTCAAAAACAAGAGCAGCCCCATGCCCGACGATCTGTTGACGCCCGAAGCGACCACGGCCTACAACGCCTCCTCCATCGAGGTGCTCGAAGGGCTGGAGCCGGTTCGCAAACGCCCCGGCATGTATATCGGCGGCACCGATGAGCGCGCGCTGCACCACATGGTGGCCGAAATCCTCGACAACTCGATGGACGAGGCTGTGGCAGGCCACGCCAACCGGATCGAGGTCGAACTGCACGAAGACTACGCCCTGACCGTGCGTGACAACGGGCGCGGTATTCCGATCGACCCGCACCCGAAATTCCCCGACAAATCGGCCCTTGAGGTGATCCTGTGCACCTTGCATGCAGGCGGTAAATTCTCGGGCAAAGCCTATCAGACCTCGGGTGGTCTGCACGGTGTCGGTGCCTCGGTTGTGAACGCATTGTCGGATTCGATGGTCGTGCAGGTGGCGCGCGACAAGCAACTGTTCGAACAGCGCTTCTCGCGCGGCACCCCCCTTGGCCCGGTGGAAAAAATCGGTGCGGCCCCCAATCGGCGCGGCACCACGGTGACTTTCCATGCGGATGCCGACATCTTCGGTCACCACAAGTTCAAACCGGCGCGGCTGTTCAAATCCATCCGCTCCAAGGCCTACCTGTTCTCAGGCGTAGAAATCCGCTGGAAATCCGCGATCGATGACGGGGAAACGCCCACCGAGGCAACGTTCCACTTCCCCGGCGGCCTGTCGGACTACCTCAAGGAGACGATGAACGGCTCCTCCACCTATGCCGAGCAGCCCTTTGCCGGCACCGTGGACTTCACCGAGAAATTCGGAACCCCCGGCAAGGTCGAATGGGCGATCAACTGGACGCCCTCGCGCGACGGGTTCATTCAGTCCTACTGTAACACCGTCCCTACCCCCGAAGGCGGTACCCATGTGGCCGGGTTCTGGGCGGCGGTCCTCAAGGGGATCAAAGCCTACGGTGAACTGATCAACAACAAGAAGGCCGGTCAGATCACCCGCGACGACCTGATCACCGGCGGCTGCGCGCTGGTCTCCTGCTTTATCTCGGAACCGGAATTCGTTGGCCAAACAAAGGACCGCCTCGCCACGGTCGAGGCACAACGGCTGGTCGAAAATTCTGTCCGCGACCATTTTGACAACTGGCTGGCCGCGGACACGAAATCCGCCGGGGCGATCCTCGACTTCCTCATTCTGAGGGCCGAGGAACGCCTGCGCCGACGGGCCGAGAAGGAAACACAACGCAAGTCCGCCACTAAAAAACTTCGTCTCCCCGGCAAGTTGGTGGACTGTAGTAGTTCAACACGGGACGGCACGGAATTATTCATTGTCGAGGGTGACTCAGCGGGCGGCTCCGCCAAAATGGGCCGCGACCGCAAAACGCAGGCCCTGCTGCCCCTGCGCGGCAAGATCCTGAACGTGCTGGGCGCGGCCAGTTCGAAACTGGGCACCAATGCCGAGATCAACGACCTGACCCAAGCGCTGGGTGTGGGACTCGGCACCAGGTTCAACGTCGACGACCTGCGCTATGACAAGATCATCATCATGACCGACGCGGATGTGGACGGGGCGCATATCGCCTCGCTGCTGATGACGTTCTTCTTCACCCAGATGCGCCCGATGATCGACGCGGGCCACCTCTACCTCGCCTGCCCGCCCCTCTACCGCCTGACCCAAGGTGCCAAGCGCGTCTATTGTCTGGACGAGGCCGAGCGCGACGAATGGCTGGAAAAAGGTCTGGGCGGCAAGGGCAAGATCGACGTCTCGCGCTTCAAGGGTCTGGGCGAAATGGACGCCAAGGACCTGAAAGAGACCACGATGGACCCGGCCTCGCGCAAACTGATCCGCGTCACCATCGACGAGGACGAACCCGGCGAGACTGGCGACCTGGTCGAGCGCCTGATGGGCAAAAAACCCGAACTGCGGTTCCAATACATTCAGGAGAACGCGCGGTTTGTGGAGGAGTTGGATGTTTAATGGCTAAAAAGGTAGGACAATGCCTTTTAACTGGCGAATACGGTAAACTTGTTAAATGCCATATCCTTCCGCAAACCTTTACTCGCCCATCCGTGAACGGGGAACCACTTCTTCAATCAACCAGAGGATATGGACACCAAAGACGCTGGTCTAGCTGGTATGACGATTCTCTGGTGACCAGATCAGGCGAGGACTACCTTAGCGCAATTGATGACGCCGCAATCAAAGAGCTACGAAGAGCAAAACTAGTTTGGTCCGGCTGGGGTTTGTTCCCACCAGTGTTTGAAACGTTTGGACCGCTATTGCCAGATCATGGCCTTCGTATTTTAGACGATTTGAAACAAGAACTTGTTTGCTTGTTTTTTTGGAGCATTGCTTGGCGCGCTAGCGTTTCCAACATTCCCGATATGCGGCACTTCGAATTGCCAAAAGCCGTCGAAGAAAAGGCAAAGCGGGCGATTCTGGAGCAAAAAATATCTTGCATGGAAATGCAGGCGTCATTGATACAGCTATCTACTCGGGGAGAACAACACAACCATTCTCCAATCATCCAATCCAAAACAGTTCCTGGCTACTCCGGCAGTTCAAAAAGATCGATTCCGTTTGCCAGAATTTATTTGGACGGCTTGATCGCACACCTACATCTTTCACCTGACATGCAAAGTGCTGGCGGCGATGTCTCTGTCATTCTTGGAGATAGTCCGAAAGTAATGATTAACTCGGTTTCGTACGAAGCTTCGTTCCACTACGAAAACATGCTGAACTTGGCTTATGAGAGCTATTTCGGCCCCCAAGGCGATTTCGCGTGATTGCTTCTCGCAAACAATTGAACTCCATGAAAATCCACTTGATGTCTTTCGTAGCAATGCGCATCACGCGAGTTTCACTAATTATCTAACAGTCTAAGAAATCTCGCAAACGCCAACATGGGCGGGTTGGGTACGTGCATGACACCTCGCACCATGCATTGGGTGGATCACGCGAGACACCTCCCAACCCCGTAAGCCGGGCTTCAGCCGGGCACCCCATCCAACCACTCCGCAACCTGACCGGCTGGTAGGTCCTTCCAACAAAATGTATCGGGCGCGCCGGGCAAATACGTCTCTCAGATATTGCATTTCCGAGTGAAACAATCGACATTTGCCAAAGAGGTCTGAATCCGACCTTTCGACGCCAGGATCAGGACCCGCTTTCTGACTTGAGTGCGCGCCAAGACAAGTACCGCTTCGAGATCAGGTCAGCCACGCTAAGGGGCGGATGCCAGTCTTGGAGTTTCACCACCGAGGGAGATGACATGACAGACGCCATAGAGGGCTATATTTTCTACGAGATTGCAGCCCTTTTGGTCCTTGCGGCGAGCGTCGGTTTCGTCGGCATCATGTTGCGACAGCCATTGATCGTGAGCTTCATCGCCGTTGGCATTCTGGCAGGACCGTCGGTACTGAACATTGCGCATTCAGACCAGCAAATCGACTTGCTGGCAGAGCTCGGCATATCGGTTCTTTTGTTTCTTGTCGGGCTGAAACTTGACTTCAATCTTGTTCGCACATTGGGACCGGTCGCGCTTGTCACCGGTCTGGGTCAGGTCGCTTTCACCACAGTGTTCGGCTTCCTGATCGCGCTCGCTCTCGGGCTGAATCCCCTGACCGCAATTTATGTCGCCATTGCACTGACATTTTCCTCCACAATCATCATTGTGAAGCTGCTATCCGACAAGCGTGAGATCGACGCGCTGCACGGCAGGATTGCGCTCGGTTTTCTGATCGTTCAAGATATGGTTGTGGTAATCGCAATGATCGCCCTGTCGGCCATTGGCGTGGGTGGGGCAGCGGGCCCGAATGGCGCAGTTGCGGATGTGTTGCGCGTGCTGGGTTACGGGCTGGCGATGCTGGTCTTTGTCATCTTTTTCATCCGCTATATCGCAAATCCGCTTGTCCAACGACTGTCGCGGGCGCCGGAACTGTTGGTGTCTTTTGCCATCGGCTGGGCGGCCCTCCTGGCCGCGGTCGGGCACTACCTCGGATTTGGCAAAGAACTGGGCGGTTTGCTCGCCGGTGTTTCACTGGCCTCAACCCCCTTTCGCGAGGCGATTGCCGCACGCCTTGCCTCGCTGAGGGACTTCCTGTTGCTGTTCTTCTTTATTGCGTTAGGGGCGTCTCTGGATCTCTCGGTTTTAGGTGCCAGTGTCGGGCCGGCCATTGTCCTTTCTCTCTTCGTTCTGATCGGCAACCCGCTCATCGTATTGGTGATCATGGGGGCCATGGGCTATCGCAAGCGCACCGGGTTTCTTGCGGGCCTCACGGTCGCGCAAATCAGTGAATTCTCTTTGATTTTCATGGCGATGGGCGTGACTCTGGGCCACGTTGCCGACGACGCGCTGGGACTAGTCACCTTGGTCGGGCTCGTGACCATCGCCGTGTCGACCTATATGATCACCTACTCGCATCAACTGTACGGTGTGTTCGAGCCGGTTTTGGGCATCTTCGAGCGCCGACAGCCCGATGCAGAACCTGAAGGCGGCCCGGAAATCGCGCGTCCTCATGACGTGATCCTGTTCGGCCTTGGCCGGTACGGCCTCGGGATCGCTGCGGCGCTACAGGACAGCGGCAAGCGTATTCTGGGTGTCGATTTTAGCCCTGAGGCCGTTCGCCACGCCCGCGCTCTGGACTACGACGTTGTGTTCGGAGACGCGACGGATCCCGAGTTCCTTGCCCATTTGCCTCTCGGGCAAGCTGAATGGCTGGTTATGGCCGTGCCGGAACACGATACCGGTATCACGCATGACGACCCGCGCCGAGCGTTGCTGCAGGCCGCTCGCGACCTCGGCTTTGAGGGGAAGGTTGCTGTGGCGGCGCACCGGGAGATAACGGCTGAGGCCCTGTCTGGTCTCCGTGCGGACCTCGTCCTCATGCCCTATCGCGACGCGGCTTTTGCCGCCGCGCGGATGATTGCTGGCGAAACCAGCGCGCCAGAGCACCCCATGGACGACCCGGATGGTCAACAGGAGCTTCCGACATGAAATCCGAAAACTGGAGGCCAAGCCGAATTCTTGTGGTTACCGACGACAGTTGTGATCAAACCGCTGTACGCAGTGCGATGGCGCTGGCGGAACAACATGGGTCGGCGCTGCGCTTCATTGCATGCGTGGAACCACCACATGACCTGGATATTATTGCCCGCATCTCCGACCAAGATCCCGAGGCGCTTATTCGGGTATTGGTAAACCGCAAACGCGCCGCAGTTCGCGACCGTTTGAAGGATGTTCTGCCTGACAGGCAATTGGACCTGCATGTCGCTGTTGGCAAAGCGTTTCTTGAGATCATCAGATATGCGTCAGAGACAGGATGCGACTTTGTGATAAAGGCGGCAGAACCGCTGTCCGGCGTCAACCGCTTCCTGTTTGCGAGCACGGATCAACACCTTCTGCGCAAATGTCCCTGCCCTGTCTGGTTGCAGACGCCAAAAGCTCCGGATTCGCCTCGGCGCGTTCTCGCTGCGATCGATCTGGACGTCTGGGACGCCGCGGAACCCGAAACGCTCAGAGAGCTGAACTGTCGGGTCGTCGATGTCGCGCGCGGGATCGCCAGTGGACCGGGTGCCGATGTGATTGTACTGCATGCGTGGGATGCCGTTGGTGAAGGGGTGGTCTGGGCGTTCTCGACCGCGAAAGACGCACGGCTCATGGCGGATCGATACGTGAACGAAGTGCTCGAGGCACGACAATGGGGCATGGGCCAGTTCCTTGCCGCAATGCAGGACGGCCATTCAACAGACCCGAAACTGTCGCCGCGTCTGGTGCGCGGCACACCGCTGGACGTCATACAAGAGCAAAGCCGACAACTTGACGCCGACGTCGTTGTGATGGGAACCGTAGCCCGCACGGGTCTGGCTGGCGTCTTGATCGGCAACACTGCGGAAAACATCATAAATAGCATCGACTGTCCGGTGGTGGCCGTGAAGCCGCAGGGTTTCGTAAGCCCCGTCGTAGACTCATGAGCATGTCGTGTGCCCAAGGTCGACCCGAAGTTCAGGTCAGAACACTCCTGCAATACCGGCATCAAACAAGGTGAGCTCGGCGGATGATCAGCGGCTCGTGCAGATTTCTAAATCTCGCGGCTGACCTCACGCAGGGTGGTTTCCAGAATATCCAAAGCTTCGCCGAAGATGTCATCCGGAATGGTGAGCGGCGCAAGGAAACGGATCACGTTGCCGTGGATGCCACAGGACAACAGCAACAACCCGTTTTCCTGCGCTCTAAGCCGAACCGCGGTCGTGAAGTCAGGGTTAGGTGCATCGGAGTCGCGCTGTTTGAACTCCACCGCATTCATGAATCCGGGCCCGCGAATGTCGGATATCTCTGGCACCTCATCTCTGAGCCCGTCAAGACGTTGCCTGAGACGCGCACCGAGTTGATCGGCGCGGGCACACAAGTCTTCTTCCTCGATCACGTCGATCACCGCGTTGGCTGCGGCAACTCCGATCGGGCTGCCGCCATATGTTCCCCCCAGCCCGCCGGGCTGAGCGGCATCCATGATCTCGGCCCGCCCGGTTACCGCAGCCAAGGGAAAACCTCCGGCCAGTCCCTTCGCCATGGTAGTAATGTCCGCCGCAACCCCAAAATGCTCCATAGCAAACATCTTGCCCGTGCGGGCAAACCCGGTCTGAACCTCATCGGCAATCAACAGGATTCCATGCACATCACAAATACGGCGCAACTCGGCAATGAACTGAGGCGGTGCCACGTAGAACCCGCCCTCGCCCTGAACCGGCTCAATGATGATTGCCGCGACCCGGGCCGGATCGACGTCGGCCTTGAAGAGGGTTTCGAGTGCCGCAAGCGAATCTGAGACGGAACCGCCATGCAACTCGACGGGAAACGGGACGTGGAAAACGTCAGACTGCATCGCGCCGAACCCCGCCTTGTAAGGAAACACTTTACCTGTCAGCGACATGCCCATGAATGTACGTCCGTGAAACCCGCCGGAGAACGCCACAACGGCAGACCTTTTCGTGGCCGCGCGGGCAATCTTGACGGCGTTTTCAACCGCCTCGGCGCCTGTTGTGACGAAAACGGTTTTCTTGTCAAAATCGCCAGGAACGCGCGCATTCAGTCGCTCGGCAAGACGCACATAGGGTTCATATGGCACAACCTGATGACAGGTATGGGTAAAGCGGTCTAGTTGTGCCTTTACGGCATCGACGATGCGAGGGTGACGGTGGCCCGTATTCACCACCGCAATGCCGGCTGCAAAATCAATGAAACGGTTGCCTTCGACATCCCAGATCTCTGCGTTTTCGGCCCGGTCCGCGTAGACCTGAGTCATCATACCGACGCCTTGCGCGATAGCCTTGGTCTTGCGCGCTTGTAGTGTCTGATTGCTGATCATTTTGGCAATCCCCCAAAGTGTTTATGAATTGGCGCAGTGCAGAACCGCGTGGAGCAGGACATTGACGCCCGGCACGGTGTCGGCCAGTTCAATCTGCTCGTTCTCGTTATGGGTCACCCCATCTACGCAGGGCGTAAAGATCATCGCGGTCGGCGCGATCCGGGACAGGTGGTACGCGTCATGCCCTGCCGCGCTCTGGATCGGGATATGCGGGATATCCAGGTCCCGGGCCACGGATTGGACAAGATCTACCAGATCTGCGTCGAACGAGACATCGCCAAAATGCCAATCCCTGACCTTGTTGATGGTCGTGTTTGAACGTTCCGCCATTTCGGACAGTGCGTTCAATCCCTTTTGGAACATCTCTTCTGCAAGGGTCGGGTCCGGATGACGGACGTCGATAACAACCGAGGCGGAATCCGCGATGATACCGTATTTGTTCGGGGACACATCAAGCCTGGCGCAGGTCGCCCGTCCTTGTGGCGCGTACTCCCACCCTATCTCATTGATCCGTGCCACGATGAGGGCAGCCGCCACCAGCGCGTCCTTTCGGGCGGCCATCGGGGTGGGACCGGAATGCGCGTTTTCGCCTGCAATTGCAATTTCCGCGCCGAACGAGGTGTAACCGCCGGTCACGACACCCACCGGGACTTTCTGCTGATCAAGCACGGGGCCCTGTTCAATATGCAACTCAAAATAAGCGTCAATCTGGTCCGCCGCCCGCCGGGTGGTGCCGGCATACCCGATGCGCACCAACTCATCGACAAACGTCGCGCCGTCATCGTCCGCCTGTGAGAGGACCCAATTCAAGTCATGTACGCCTGCGAACACTCCGGAGCCCATCATCGGAGGCTGGAACCGGACCCCCTCCTCATTAGTCCAGCAGACCACCTCGATGGCGCGGCGGGTAACAATGCTCCTGTCGTTGAGGGTTCGGATCACCTCAAGCCCGGACAGCACGCCCAAGACGCCGTCATAGCGCCCTCCGGCAATCTGGGTGTCGAGGTGACTGCCGATCAGAACCGGGGCGAGCGCGGGGTCGGTACCTTCGCGTCGCGCAAAAATATTGCCGACCGGATCGACCTCTACCGTGCAGCCCGCAGCCAGGCACCAATCAACGAACTGATCCCGCATGACTTTATCGTCATCGCTGAGCGTCAGGCGACTGAGGCCTCCGGCCTTGCCCGGGCCAATCCGGGCAGACACTTCGAGCGTGTTCCAGAGACGCTCAGGATCGACGGCCAGCGTGTTGATGCCCTGCCACATGACGCTGTTCACGATCTCAGACCTCGCGTCTGAGGGCTTGTGCCATGCAATGGATACCACCGCCGGTCTTGGATATCTCGGCAGTTTCGACATCCGCGACTTCGAAACCACGCGCGCGGAGCTGATCGATCAGCACTTTGGATGAGGCAGGCGCGATAATCTTGTCATTGCCAAGCGACATCATGTTGCAGCCCAATGCCATCGTGTCCTGAAAGGGTACATCAATGATCTCATGCCCCATGGCCTTCAACCACGCGACAATCTCGGGTTCGGTGCACGCCACGCAGACCGCCGTGAGTTTCTCCGCAACGGGCACGACCATCAGATCGATATGGACATAGTATTCGTCGATATAGGCCAGTCGGACTTCCCAGCCCTCCGCCTCGAACCACCCGGCGACCTGCTTGGCACCTGCCTCGTTGGTGCGGGCTTCACCGCAGCCAATCAGCACGCACCCTTCTTCGATAACGTTGAAATCCCCGCCTTCGAACGTGCCCGCCGTGACCATGTCATAGATTGGAATACCAAGCTTTTCATAGGCGCGGATCGCGGCATAATTCTCCCCGCGGCGCCACCATTGCGACATTGCAGTAATGAAGGCCCCGTAAGGGGTCATGCAGGAACTGTCGCGGGAATAGACCTGCATCGTCAGTTCCGGCTCGGGATCGAGCATATGCACGTTCACGTTGAAGTGCTTGTACGCATCCACCAGTTCGGCATGCTGGGCCTGCGCCACCTGAATATTGCACGGCGCCTCGCGCAAGTGCTTACGCGACAGGCTCGACGTGGCCCGGTGGAAAAGATGCACGGGCGATCCAAGCAGAACGTCGGTCAACCGGTCTGTTTCATTCCGAAAGCCCCAGTTAGAAAGAACCGGGGTGCCGCCCCCATCCACGCGACGTTGCAGGCTAAAGGCGTCAGGTTTTGCATCAAGTGGCATTTGATCGAGTCCTTGTAAGTTGTCAGTTCTAATTCAAGCGCCCGGCTGGGCCGATGGGATCCACCAGTCGCGGCCACGCGACGTGGTGACGTATTCCGGCCAGCGGAAATGGATCGGCGGATCATAGTCGCAAAGAGGAGGAATCCAGCTTGTGCCACCAATGCCCCCGCCCGTCCGATCACGAAACTCGTTCATCGCGGTCTCGCGCGCAGATTGGTCCTCGATCAGTCGCAACGCCGAAGCTGCCAGCACCTTGGCGGCCGTCCGGATCATCGGATCAATCGTCGCGGGGATGCCGCCCAGCGCATTCATGACCCACGGAGGATAGGCCCCATCGGACGGGGGTTTCAGCGCAGGGCGTGCCACATAAAACCGTGCCGTTGGCGCATGCCATGTCATATCGGTGTAGTCGTCAGACGTTGAGTTCAATTGCGACGGTGGCAAATCCTGCCGCAAGACAGCTTCGGCCTCTCGCGGATCAATCAGCTTGGACACCTCATCAATGAAGGGGATGTCCATTGGCTCGTGCCCCAAGTTGCGCTGAATGGCGCGGGCCGTCTTGTTGGCCTCTTCGCCCCAGGTTGGCGGGCCGACCTCTTTCATCGCCTCCCAGACCAGATTTGCCATGGCACGATTGGCGAGCCCGGGACGCGATTTGCAGACCCAGTGACGCTCCCAACGACAGCCGGTCATAGCAGCGGCGGCGGCGGCGTTGCGATCCAGAACGGCCGTGATCTGCTCAGCCATTTCAATCGTCGGCACACGCATCATGTACTGAATTTCGGCCAGACCTGCCGGCAGGTTGTCTGCCGTGGCCTGCCCGGCCGTCAATATGGCCTCTGATACCGACCACCCGCCCTGATGTGGCAGCATCGCCTCGCGCAGTGCCTTTGAAGACTGGTACATGGTCATCAGCGCGTCATTTGCGCCGGGCGCGCGTACTGCAGAATGTGACTGCGGTATCGGAGCGCCATCCGTGCGGCCCCAGGATTCCGGGGACTCGCAAAGAAACCGATAAATCATCGAATAAGCCGCGCCGCAATGTGTGTCCCATCGCACCGTGTTGCACAACGGAAGCATGTAGAAAGGATGGAACGACACCATGGCGGCAAGACCGTCATAATACCCTTTGGCCGCGTGAATCGGCTTGGAACCACGCACCTTTTCCGCAGGTTCCCCGGTGAAGCGCAGCCCACCCTTGATACCATGCCGTTCCATCGCGGCCTTTGTTGCCAGCAAACCGCCCAACGCGCTGATTCCCAACCCGGAATGGGGATCGGTGTGGCCACCCGCCTGATATCCCAGGCCTGCCCGGGGTTCGCGCTGTGTGCTGGCGGCCTGACAGTTTCCCGGCACGGCATCATACTCGGCATACATCCCGATGACAGGGCCGCCGCCATTTGACCATTCCGCACAGAAGGCGGTCGGCATGCCGCCCGACCCTTCCTCAACAGTGAACCCTTCGGCCCTGAGACGTGTGACGTACCAGGCTGCCGACTGGTATTCGCGCCACGCGGTCTCCCCATAATCGAAGATCGTTTCGCACCAGTCAGACAATTCCGGCATCCGGTCATCGACAACGGACAACGCAGTAGACTGTGCATTCGAAATTGGCATTTGCATCTCCTTGCTGCCCAATTAGGCATCGAAGACATGTGTCGAAAAGTGAAACGTTTTCCCGACAAAGACAAAAATCGTTCACCTTTGCGGCGAATTTGGATAGGCTCCATCCAATTCAAGTCACCAAGGATCAAGGCGTGCAGCGCATCCCTTCCACTCAAGCCTTGCGCGCACTGGAGAGCTTTTCTCGGCATGGTGCGGTCTGGAAAGCGGCTGACGAGCTCAACCTGACGCGCAGTGCAGTCAGCCACCAGTTGCGGCTGTTGGAACGTGATCTGGGGTTTTCTCTGTTTCACCGTGCCGGAACCCGGCTCGAACTCACGCAGCAAGGCCGGGCCTATGCCGAAGACGTGCGTATGGCACTGTCCACAATAAGCGGCTCTGCCGCGCGCAATGCTGGACGAGGTCTGTCCGGCAGCCTGACGGTCAGCTGCACACCCGGTTTCGCCTCAAGCTGGCTGACACCGAAAATCTCGCGGTTCCGCACAGTCTGCCCGGACGTCGCCTTTTCAGTCACCCTGCCAACCCAATTGGATGATGTGACAAACCCAAATGTCGATGTTTTTATTGTGTTTTCTGATCACAATATGGTCGGCGTCGAAACCGAGCTTTTAAAGTCGGTCTCCTTCACACCGATGGTCAGCCCGATCCTGCTGAATAGGTTGGGCAGTCTCCAGAACCCGGAAGACGTCCTGAAGGCTGATCTTCTGCACCTTGCTGATTACAGCGATTGGAGCGCTTGGCTGGCGGCAGCGGGCCAACCCAAGGACAACGCACGAACCGGGATAGTGTTTGCCGACATGAACCTTGTCTACACGGCCGCCATGCACGCGCAAGGCATCGCAATGGGCGACGAGTTCATTTGCCGTGAAGCGATGGGGACCGGGCAGCTTGTGAGGCCGTTTGAGCTGTCCATACAATCGCCGAAATCCTACTACCTTGCAATTCCACCTGCGAAGTCGGACGTGCCCAGCGTGGTCGCGTTCCGGCGCTGGATTTTGGAAGAATTGATGGACAGCAGCGCCTGACGTCAGCGCAAACGGCAAATTTTGTTTGTCAATTATGAGAAAACAATTCGTTTGTCACTGAGCATTTTCACCTCCTAGGTTCTGTCCGACGGAGGCCGACATGTACGACAAGACACAAGCTGCGGAGATCCGCGCAAGAAACATCCGCAAGATGTTCGGCAACTTCGTGGCCCTTGACGACATCTCGCTCACAATCGAGCGGGGTGAGTTCCTGACACTTCTTGGACCATCCGGGTCCGGCAAGACCACGTTCCTGATGACGTTGGCCGGT
The DNA here is from genome assembly GCF_056536245.1 of Ruegeria sp. AJ12. NCBI lineage: Bacteria > Pseudomonadati > Pseudomonadota > Alphaproteobacteria > Rhodobacterales > Roseobacteraceae > Ruegeria > Ruegeria sp. AJ12. The sequence goes on along the minus strand of NZ_JBQFJJ010000001.1, from coordinate 1,539,337 downwards.
TTCGAGGTGCCAACGGCAGGCTCGATCCAACTGGACGGGCGGGATGTCACCGACCTGCCCCCTGAAAGTCGCGGTTTTGGAATGGTCTTCCAGGGCTATGCGTTGTTTCCGCATATGAGTGTCGAGCAGAACATCGCCTTTCCGTTGAAGGTTCAAAAACGAAGCCGGTCAGAGATCAGCACCCGGGTCGCCGAAATGGTGGAAATGGTCGGTCTCGGCGGCCACGGACACAAGCGACCCAGCGCATTGTCGGGCGGACAGCAACAGCGCGTGGCTCTGGCGCGCGCCCTTGCCTGTGAACCGCCTGCGCTTTTGCTGGATGAGCCCTTCTCGGCCCTTGACAAAAACCTGCGCAGTCAGATGCAGGACGAAATGCGTCGCCTGCACACACAGACGGGCACGACGTTTATTTTTGTGACCCATGACCAGTCCGAAGCATTGGCCCTGTCCACCCACATTGCCATATTCGAAGCGGGCAAGTTACAGCAGGTGGATACACCTCAGAACATCTACGAACACCCGCAGAACCGTTTCGTGGCCGAGTTTCTCGGCGATATCAACATCTTGCCACTTGAAGGCGTTTCGCCAGATGGCGAACTCGCATGCGGTGTGTTCGAGGGGCAGCGCTTGCGCGCACCTATCGGCAGCAAGGGATCGGCCGATATCCTTGCGATCCGACCGGAACATATGGCCCTTTCGGCCACGCGCCCCGAAGCCGGCAACTCGATCCAGGCCTCCGTCACCAATATCACCTATCTCGGAGCGCAAACGCGTCTCGACCTTGCTTCGCAAGGTGGCACTGACTTGTCTCTGACACTCGACACAGCACGGCTGCCGGAAGGCACGGCACCGGGTGCATCGCTTTGCGTGAACTGGCCTGAGCAGCACGGGTACTTTCTGCATGACCAATAATCAGAACCGCGGGAAGCGGACCCAGCCCTCTCAACATGGAGTTAATCAATGAAGGATGTTTTTCAGAATGATGCCCTCGCGCGGCTTGCCGATCAGGCACGCGGCGGTCGGATCACGCGGCGCCGGTTCACGCAACTTGCAACGGTATTGCTCGGCGGTACGGCACTTGCGGCCAAGGGAACACCGGTCTTGGCCGATAACGGTCAGCTTGTGTTCGTGAATTGGGGGGGTGACGCGATCACGGCCTATGATACGGCCTTCGGTCAGCCTTTCGCAACCGAGACCGGCGTGACTGTCCGGCAGGACGGATCCGGCCCGACAGAAGGCGCCATTCAGGCTCAGATCGAAAGTGGCAATCCGGCGTGGGACATCGTGGATGCGGACCCGTTTTCCGCCGAAGCCCTAGGCAAGCGCGGGATGATGGAGCCCATAGACTACACTATCGTGGACCGGAAACTGATGCGTGACGGCTTCGGATGGGAATACGCAGCTTCGTCTTACTTCTTTTCCTACGTGATCGCTTATGATGCCACGCGCTTTGGCGACGCTCCTCCAACCGGCATGGCGGATTTCTTCGACATCGACCGCTTCCCCGGCAAACGCGCCATGTACAAATGGGGTGTCGGAGCGTGGGAGGCTCTGTTGCTGGGAGACGGTGTCGCGCGAGAGAATCTCTATCCACTGGACGTTGACCGCGCTCATGAAAAGCTCCGGTCATTCAAGGACAACGTCATCGCGTTCTGGGGCGGCGGTGCCGAAAGCCAGAGTCTCTTGCTGAACGGTGAAGCCTCGATGGCGCTGATCTGGTCAACGCGGGCCAAACTGCTTGAAGAAGACTCCGAAGGCGACATTCGCTTCATCTGGAATGACGGCATGATCTCACCCGGCTCCATGGGTGTTCTCAAAGGCAATCCCGGCGGGACGGAGGCGGCGATGCGCTTCATCGCATCCGCCCAGGATCCTGAGCGGCAGAAAGTTCTGTTCGATTTGCTTGGGACAGGTCCGGCAAACCCGGCGGCCGATACGCTCATCCCTGAGGATCAACGCCGCTTCAACCCCATGGATCCGGCCAATGTCGGCGTGCAGACACCATTGGACATGGGCTGGTACGAAGAGCACTACGGAGCGGCGCTGGATACCTATCTGAGTATCGTTTCTGCATAGAACCTCGTCCCCCTCGGTGTGAGCAACACCCAGGGGGGGCCAAATACCAGGGACCAATATGCGCGCTTCTCCAACAACCCTTCTTCTGATTGGGCCGCTCATCCTGTTTCTGAGCGTCGCCTATCTTATGCCATTCATAGGTGTTGTCGGTTGGAGCGTGACCTTGCCCGAGCCGGGGCTTGGTCAGTACCAGACCGCGCTGAGCGACCCGCTGATCCTGTCAGTTTTCTGGCGCACATTGCGCATTTGTATCTTTGTGACAGCCATCTGCGTTGTCGCCGGCTATGCGATTGCATTGCTCTGGGTTCGCGGTGGTCCCTTGGCCCGCACGCTGACCGAACTCTGCATCTTCATTCCGTTCTGGATTTCAGTGCTCAGCCGCGCTTTCGGCTGGCTTGCCCTTCTGTCAAATCGCGGGCTCATAAACGAATGGCTGCAGACCATAGGTCTGATAAGCGAGCCATTGCAATTGGTTCGGAACGAGATCGGCGTCGTGATCGGCATGGTGCATTTCCTGATCCCATTTGCAGTATTCCCTCTGGCCACTGCAATGCGGAATGTCGATGAACGGACGCTGATGGCCGCTCGTGGCATGGGGGCGTCGAGACTGCGAATCTTCTGGCAGGTGTTTTTGCCGCCGACGTTGGCAGGCGTTCTGGGCGCCGCATTGCTGGTTTTCGTGTTCTCCATCGGCTTCTTTGTAACCCCGGCAATTCTTGGCGGTGGACGCAGTGTGATGGTGGCTGAACTGATTTACCTGCGTATTTTTCAAAGTCCAAACTGGGGTCTGGCCGCAGCAATCAGTGTCGTTCTGATGATCTCGATCGCCGGATTTCTTGCGTTGCTGATGCGTCAATTCCAACCGAAAGCGAGCAAATGACGATCCTTCGCCCAGGCACGATTGCCACACTGCTCGCAGCTCTGGTCGGGGTTTTTCTGATGTTGCCGCTTCTGGCGGTGATACCGGTATCTTTTACACCGAAACGGTTCCTATCGCTTCCTACTGACGAATGGTCGTTGCGTCATTACTGGGCGTTAATCGAAAACCCCGTGTGGGCCAGCGGAATCTGGCTGTCGATCCGCATCGGTTTGATAAGTGCAAGCATCGCGACGCTGCTGGGACTGTTGTTCAGTTTGGGGATATGGATGGTGCGGCCGAAATTCACCGGCGCACTGGTGGCAGTCGCTCTTTTGCCCATGGTGGCACCGCCTGTGGTCTCGGCCCTGACGCTGTACTTCTTTCTGATCCAACTCGGTAACATCAACGATTTGGTGGCGTATGACACGCTCTTAGGGGTGGCCTTGGTGCATGCCGTGATGATCGCTCCCTTTGCCGTAGTCCTGACAACGGTTTCGCTCAGTCAGGTGGATCGGCGTATTGATCTGGCAGCGCGTTCCATGGGCGCGGGAGTGTTTTATCGTGTGTTCAACGTCATTCTCCCGAACATCAAGTTTGGCGTCATCGCGTCCTTTCTTCTGACCTTCATTTTGTCGTGGGAAGAAATTGCCGTAACGATCTTCGTGACATCCGTCGAAGCGGTCACACTGCCACGCCTGATGTGGATGGGCCTGCGTGACAATATCGATCCCGCCATTGCCGCGATCTCTGTCGTGCTGATGATTATCGTCGCGGGCATAGCCTTGGCCAGAACCCTCTACCTGGTCTTTTCATATAGGACCTAATGAACTCGCAGCAGCAATGGTTGCGTGCTTTTTTTCTAAAGGGTCCAGAGCCATTTTTTGGACCCAAAACAAGCGTTGAAACCTCAATCGAAGCGGCAAGGGCATCGCGAATGTCGACGCACTGAATCTGCCAGCAAAAAGTCGGCAGATTAAAATCGGGCACCTTGACACATAAACACATTCTATTGCATGAATTTATAATGAGAAAATCAATGCTTTCACGGCCGTTGAACCGCCGAGCTTTTCTGACCTACAGCGCGTCTTGCGCCGTCTTGGCGGCAACGCCACGACCCTTATGGGCAGAAGTTCAACTTGGCCCGGATGCCAGTGTCTCGACCTTATCTGACGGACATCTCAGCCTTCCACGCGAAATGGTTTTCGGCGCCATGCCGTCGGACGAGCTCGGGGCACTCCTGTCTCGACACAAGATCGACGCGGACAGGTATGAACCAGCGTGCAACGTGACCCTGTATCGCGACGCGGACAGAACCGTTCTGTTCGACGTCGGAGCTGGACCGGACTTCATGGCAACGGCTGGCCAGTTGCCTGCCTCGCTTGATTTGATTGGCGTGTCCCCTGAGGACGTGACGGACATCGTGTTCACACATGCTCATCCGGATCACATCTGGGGCGTGCTGGACGATTTTGACGAACCGCTTTTTCCCAATGCCGGCCATTACTTTAGCAAGGTCGAATGGGACTATTGGTGGGATCCAAACACCGTCGATGCAATCGGCGCAGATAGGGCGTCCTTTGCCGTCGGAGCCAAGCGGCGCATGGAAGCGATCGAGGATCGGGTCGAGTTTTTTGACGATGGGCAGGAAATTCTGCCGGGCGTGGCGGCGCGCGCAACCCATGGGCATACACCGGGGCACATGGCCTTTGAATTGGGTCAGGGACACGACACGGTTATGGTTGTCGGCGACGCATTGGGAAATCCGCATGTTGCCTTTGAACGCCCGGATTGGCACAGCGGGACCGATCAGGATCCGGATACTGCGGCGGCGACCCGGGCCTCCTTGTTGGACCAACTCGCTTCGGAACAGACAAGACTGGTTGGTTTTCATCTCCCGAACGGAGGGTTTGGGCGCGTGGAGAGAAAAGACACCGCATACAGGTTTATCGGAGAGCCATTATGATCCGCACAACTTTTCTGGCAGCGACACTGGCCCTACCCGCCTGGGCCAGCGAAGACATTCCGGATCAATATCCGGACAGTGTTCTATATTCCAAACCCGTTGAATTCATCCCCGGGGTCTACTCTGCCATCGGGGCCACGGCGCCGCCGACCTATGAAAACTCGGGCCACAACAACAACCTAAGTTTCATCGTGACCGGAGAGGGCGTCGTTGTGATCAACGGGGGTGCGGCCTATCTGCTCGCCCAAGCCTTGCACACAGAAATCCAGGCGATCACCGATCAACCGGTCAAGCTGGTGTTCAACGAAAACGGTCAGGGGCATGCGATGCTTGGCAATGCCTATTGGTCGGAACTCGGCGTGCCGATTGTGGCCCATTCCGATGCGGCCGCTGAGTTCGAGGAATACGGGGCGCAGATTCTGCAAGGGATGCAAACATACAACCGTGACAAGGCCAAGGGCACGGTTCTGGCAAGCCCGACGGAGACGTTCGAAGACGAATATGTCGTCGAGATGGGCGACTATCGCATCGAAGCCAAATACCTCGGCCCTGCGCACAGCCCCGGAGACATCTCCATCTGGCTTCCCAACCAGGGCCTTGTCATCGCGGGCGACATGGCCTTTCACGAGCGTATGCTGCCGATCTTTCAGGACACATATACCGCAGACTGGCTGGAAACCTGGGAGTCCGCGTTTGAACCCCTGGGGGCCACGTATGTTATTCCGGGCCATGGACACCCGACCAATATGGACCAGGTTCGGCGGTACACGCGCGACTACCTGATCTACCTCCGCGGCAAGGTTCAGGACCATATGGATGCCGGAGGGGATCTTGCCCAGGCATACTACGTGGATCAGTCCCCCTATGCACATCTGGACACGTTCGAGGAGTTGTCGACCAAGAATGCCGGGCGTGTATTCGAACAGATGGAATTCGAGTAATTCAGGATCCTTGCGCAAGCGGCAATCGCGTCAGCAACCTGTGCGTGGACATCGCGCCAATCCACATCGAAAAAACGGCCAGCCACGCTGTCATCGACAGGGCCGATCCGCCGGACAATCCTGCGCCCACTGCGCAGCCTCCTGCCAACATGGCCCCGAAACCCATCAACACAGCGCCAATCAGGTAGCGTTCCATTGGCGTGTTCGGACCAAACCTTTCGATCCGCCATTCGCCGGACACGAGGGCAGAGACAGCGGCCCCCATTGCGACGCCCGGCACCAGTCCGATCCCGAAAGACAGGGCCACACCCCGTTCAGCCACCAAGGCCATCAATGTATCGGTGGACGGTCCGGTGAACGTGACCGAGGATACCGGAACGACCTCGAATGACGCCTGCGCAATCGAGAATGTCATAACCCATCCCAGCGCGACTGCAGCACCAACCCCGCCGGATGCGGCAATTTTGAATGCCGGCACGCCTCTTCGGACAGCGAACATGACGCACAGCACCAGCCCCAAGAGGGCCAACACAGCATAGGAGGCGGTGGAAAGACCAAGTATTTCAGACAGATCGCGCGTCGGTCCTCCGGGCACGGTCCAAAGCGCCGCAACTCTTTCACGCACGGGGCTCAAAACGCCGGTGAACGCCGCCTGCGCGACAAGTGTGAGCACCAGACCGGCCACCAAGGCCCGCAGGTTTCCGCATGACGCAAGTACCAGCAAACGGGACGCGCATCCGCGTGCCAACACCATCCCGACGCCAAACATCGCCCCGCCGATCAGCGCACCGCTGATGCTTCCGACCGAAGCGATTGCGCGGCTTTCGGACACGTCCAGCCAACCAAGAAAGATCGTGCCCTGAACAAGCGACAAAGCCGATGAAAAGGCAACCAGCCACACCGCCAATCGCGGGCCAAGCTCGCCTTGTGCAACTTCTACGGTCGCTGCTCTCAGACAGAAATGTGATCTTTGGGCTGCGGCGCCGAAAAAGACACCAACCAGCACCCCGGCAAGGGCCAGGGCACCATTGTCTCCAAACCGGTCGATGAGAACCTCCATCTTCCGAAAATCTCACCTCATCGCCTGAAAGTCCTTGCCTTTGGTCAATGCGTCACTGGGCGGCCATTGGACGGCGCGCAAGCCGACACTGGGTCCACAAGTCGCCCAACGCAGACACGAGATGTTCGATATCTTCGTGCGAATGCACGGGGGACGGTGTGATACGCAATCGCTCAGTCCCTTTGGGAACGGTCGGGTAGTTGATCGGCTGGATGTAAAGCCCATAATCCCGCATCAGAACATCCGAGATGAAGCGGCATTTGACCGGATCGCCGACAATAACCGGAATGATGTGACTTGGATTGGGAACGTGCGGAATACCAAGCTCATCCAGCCTGTTTCGGACCTGTTTGACACGCCTCTTGTGCAGTTCTCTTTCCAAACCGCTTTGCTTCAGGTGCCTGACAGACGCTGCAGCACCTGCCGCCACCGCAGGCGGCAAGGCCGTCGTAAAGATGAACCCGCTCGCAAAAGAGCGAACAAAATCAACAAGCTCGACTGATGCTGCGATGTAGCCGCCGACGACGCCAAAGGCTTTGCCCAGCGTTCCCTGGATGACAGTCAGGCGGTTCATGACACCTTCGCGTTCGGCAATGCCGCCCCCGCGGGAACCGTACAGCCCAACCGCGTGCACCTCATCCAAATAAGTCATCGCACCGTACGCATCCGCCAGGTCGCAAATCTCGGCGATCGGTGCGATGTCGCCATCCATCGAATATACGCTTTCAAAGGCGATCAGCTTTGGCGCGTTTGCAGGCAATGCAGCAAGTTGCCGTTCAAGGTCTGCAAGATCGTTATGCCTCCAGATCCGCTTAGGACACCGGCTGTGCCGGATGCCTTCGATCATGGAGGCATGGTTCAATTCGTCGGACAGGACAGTGATGCCGGGTATGCGAGACGCCAGCGTTCCCAACGCAGCCCAGTTGGACACATAGCCCGACGTGAACAACAAGGCCGCCTCCTTGCCGTGCAGGTCCGCAAGCTCGTGTTCCAGCAGGACATGGTCATGGGTCGTGCCGGAAATGTTACGCGTGCCCCCGGCACCGGACCCGCACCGATCTATGGCAGCGTGCATGGCTTCCAGAACCTTGGGGTGCTGCCCCATGCCTAGATAGTCGTTTGAACACCACACGGTGACTCTGTCCGGCCCGTGTCCCGTGTGATGCTGCGCGGCTGGGAAACGGCCACACTGTCGTTCCAAGTCCGCAAAGACCCGGTAGTTCCCGTCCTGCTTGAGTTCCTCCAACTCGCTGCGGAAAAACGACTGGTAGTCCATCTCAGTTTCCAGCCGCCTCGGCGACGATGCCTGACAGCAACGTCTCGACCGCATCCATGGGACCTTCGGGGTAAGAGCGGTAGCCGATTTGAACACCGTTTTCATCTTCGGCGACAAAGATTCCGTAAGGGCAGTACCCAATGTTCATCGGGTCCGCTTCCATCACCTGACGCGAGATTTTGGCAGAGCAGAAGATGAAGATATCCGCGGCCGAAAAAATCTGCTTGTCGCTGCCAACATCGGCACCGGTGCGGTTCAGCATTTCGCCAACGTGGCTGACGTAGTCGATCACCAGACCCTGCCCCACAATCGCGGATTCTACGGCAAAGGTGGCATCGTCAAAGCTGCCGTCGAAAGGTACCGTCACGATGTCTTCCGCAAGGACCTGTCCTGCCAAGGTCACTGAGATTGCGGTTGCCACAAGATACTGTTTCATAGCCTTTTTCTCCTTTTTTGCCGGCAGTCTCTCGCATTGGCGGCGGGGCCTCGACTCCAGCCAACGCCCCCGCCGACCCTATCCAAACATGTCCGAGGTGATACCCGCGTACCAGCCAAGGGACTCTTCGTAAGTCGCCTTTCGCAGATCTGCGTCTTCGCCGGTCTGGCTGATAAACCCATCCACTTTGGCGATCTTTTCGGGCGTGGCTTCGTAGGTCGCACCCACCTTGACACCGTCGTTGGTTTCGATCAGCGACCAGCAGGTGTTCGAGAACTTGGCCGGGAACACCTTGGACCCGGTCAATGCTCCGCGAACGGCATTCGCGCAAACCTTTGCCTGGCTATTGGCCGAAAAGCCCGATTTGGGCATATCGCCCTGCTGGCTGGCATCGCCGAGAACATAGATATCCGGGTCCGCTTTCGAGGACATGTCAGCGGCATTCACCGGTGCCCAGTTCCCGTCTGTCACACCCGCCATTTCGGCAATGTGGCCCGCTTTCATCGCCGGGATCACGTTGCAGACATCGACCTTGGTCTCTTCACCGTCGATGGTCACGGTCATCGCATCCGGGTTAACCGACACCGCACCGCCGCCAAACTCTTCGCCGATCCAGTCGACCATGCCTTCGTAATGGTTCGCCCAGCCCTCCTGGAACAGGGCCATCTTGGAAAACTTCGGTTTCGGGTCAGCCACGATGATCTTGGCCGTCGGATTATTCTCTTTCAGCACGTGCGCCACCATCGATACGCGTTCGTAAGGCCCTGGAGGGCAGCGAAACGGGTTCGGCGGTGCGACCATGGCAAAGGTGCCCCCTTCGGGCATGGCCATGACCTGCGCCTTGAGCAGCTCGGTCTGAGACCCGGCCTTGTAGGCATGGGGCATTTTGTTCTGTGCCGAAACATCCCAGCCTTCGACGGCCCCATCCACAAAGTCGATGCCGGGGCTGAGGATGAGCTTGTCGTACGGCACAGAACCACCGCCGGCCAGTGCCACCGTTTTGGCGTCGCGATCCACACCGACGGCCCAATCATGTACGACATTGACGCCGTAATCCGCCGCCAGTTTGCCATAGCTGTGGGCAATGTCAGACAGGGTCTGGAACCCGCCCATGTAGAGGTTCGAGAAGAAGCAGGTGTAGTAGGTCCGCGTAGGTTCGATCAGCGTAACGCCGATCTCGCCCTTGCTGTCCTTGGCGATGTAGCGCGCAGCGGTTGCCCCGCCTGCCCCGCCGCCGACGACAACGACCCGGGGCTTGCCTTGCGCCAGAACCATCGGCGCCGATAACCCTGCCGCCAATACTCCGGCGGTGCCCAAGAATGTGCGTCTGTTGAGTGTCATGGCGTATCCTCCCCTATTGCTCTGTCACTCTGGATTGTTGAAGTAGGCGGCCAGTGCCGCGATCTCGTCATTGCTCAGACGTCCGGCAATCATCTGCATGACCGGGTGCCGGCGCTGTTTTTCCTTGTAGGCGTGCATGGCGACAACAAAATCCTCGTCAGGCCAGTAGACGATAGACGGGATGCCGTCGTCATTGCCTTCGATCTGGTGGCATGTCGTACATTCGCTGCTGAGATAGGCGCCGTATTCAGGATCTCCTTGAATGGCCAGAATCTCAGGATCAATGGAATGGTCCGTACCTCTTGCAGTTGGATCCGCTTCGGGGATGTCGCGCGGGTTGTCAGAATACACGCGCAGAAACGCGATAACGTTTGCCCGGTCCTCGGGGTCTTTGAGACCGCGAAAACTCATGCGGGTTCCCGAGGCAAAGGCCCGCGGGTTCTCGATATAGGCCGACAGAGTGTCCGCGTGCCATTCCAGGCCCGAGTTTCCGGCACGGACAAGGCTTTTTGAGTACTTGAACTCTTCCAGCCCCGCAGCTTTGCGCCCGAACACCCCGTTCAGGTGCGGACCGATTGTGTTTTGCGCCCTGGACCCAACCTGATGGCACCCCTTGCATTTTTCGAACACCGCTTTTCCGGCCTCTGCGTCCCCGAGGTCTTCGGCCGCGTTGGACACCGAAGCCAGCGCCCCCGCGACCAAAACAACCGCTATACGGGTCAGCCGGTGCATGATCAGCTTCCGAAGGACCGGAGATAGACGATCACGGCCTCGATATCATCCTGTTCCTTAAGCCCGGCAAACGACATCCGAGTGCCTCTCATGTAAGCCTTGGGCTTTGCCAGGAAGGCCGCCATTTCCTCGTGGGTCCAGACCAGGCCCTCTTCGGCTGCGGCTTTCATGGCTTTTGAGTACTTGAAGCCTTCCACCGCGCCCGCATTGGCCCCGATGATGCCATTCAGGGCCGGGCCGGTGCGATCCTTTGCCCCTTCGCCGACCTGATGGCAGGCCTTGCATTTGTTGAATACCTTTTCACCGTCTTCCAGCAGTTCCGGGTCGAGCGTCGCCACGTCCACAGCTGCCTCTTCGACCGTTGCCTTGGCCTCTTCCTGTGTAACTGGTTGTGTATCGGTGCCTGAGGCGTCGGCCTCCTCGGGTGTCACGTCCAAGACGGCCGCGCGCATCGTGATTTCAACGCTGTCTTTGCAGTCCGACATGCAGGGCTCGTCGGTCCAGAAATGCGCCTCGGCGGTCTCGCGGTCATCTAGGACAAAGCCATCGGCATTGGGCAGTTCGACATCCAGGAAGTTGTCTTGCGACAGTGTGAACTCATCATCCACAATGTCATTGGAATACAGAATGTAGGCCACAATCGCATAGACCTCGTCCGGTTCAAGAGACTGTGCATCGCCAAACGGCATGGATCGGTTTACGTAATCCCAGACCGTTGACAGGTAAGGCCAGTAAGACCCCACGGTCTTCAACGGGTCCTTGTCCGCAAGCGTGCCCTGCCCCCCGGCCAGCTTGGGCCAGTTGCCCACGCCTTCGGCAAAGTCGCCATGGCAGACGGCGCAATAGTCGGCAAACACCTCTTCTCCGGTGAACACGTCACCTGATCCTTCCGGCAATCCGGTTCCATCCGGGGCGACATCCAGATCCCAGGCCGCGATTTCCTCGGGCAAGGCGGGGCGGCCGAGCCCCATCTTTTCCGCAAAGGCCGGCGCGGCCATGCAAAACCCCAAAGCCGAGGCGACAGCCAGCTTATGATACTTCGACATTTTCCGCCTCTCCGTTTTCCTTGATCCACCAGGTCTGGATGCAATTGTTGTGGTAAATCGAGTTCTCACCGCGCACGTCGCGCAGCTGCGCCTTGCTGGGTTGTACGTAACCGGTCGAGTCCTTGGCGCGCGCCTGCAACAGCATCTCGGACCCGTCCCAATTGTGATCCAGATAGAACCGCGTCAGCGCCTTGTCGGTCCCCGGTGCGGCCAGACGCGCTGGCATCCAGTTCTTTCCACCATCCACCGACACGTCGACACCGGTGATCGCGCCGCGGCCAGACCAAGCCAGGCCGGTGATCACCAGCGGTCCCGGTCCATGGGTGATCGGTGCCTGCGGGCTGGGAGAGGTGACCACAGACTTGGCGTCCATGACCCAGGTCCATTTGCGCGACGTGCCATCCTCAAGCGTATCCGTGTACTTGGACGTCTCTTCCCGACTTTCGATCGCCATCTCAGTGACTTCGACACGACGCAGCCATTTGACCCACATGTTGCCTTCCCAGCCGGGAACAACCAGACGGACGGGGTAGCCGTGTTCCTTGCGCAGGGCCTCGCCATTGGCCTTGAACGCGACCAATACGTCATCCAGCGCCTTTTCCAACGGGATCGAGCGCCCGTTTGAGGATGCATCCGCACCCTCGACATAAACCCATTTCCCCTCCGGCTTAACGCCTGCTTCTTCCAGCAAAGCGCGCAGCGGGACGCCGGAATACTCCATATTGTGGATCATGCCATGGGTGAACTGCGCGCCATTGAGTTGCGCGCCTGCCCACTCCATGCCGGTGTTGGCGGCACATTCACAGAAATACACCCGGTTTTCCCGCGGGAACCGCTCAAGATCTTCGTAGGTGAAGACAAGTGGCGTGTCGACGAGGCCGTTGATCATCAGCCTGTAATCCGCCTTGCTCAGTTCAATAGCCCCGGAATGGTGGCGCTCAAACGCGCACCCTTGCGGCGTGATCGTTCCGTCCAGCGCATGGATCGGGGTGAAGTTGATCGAACTGATCGTATCCGCCGTCAGCCATTCCACATTGCGGCGCACGACATCGTTTTCGAACTGGATCGGCAGACCGTATGGCGTGGCGTCCACGCCTTCGCCGGTTGCCTGCGCCCATTCCTGCACCTGTGTTATCAGCGGATCAGGTCCGGCGGCGCGGGCAGCACTTGCGCCAACGGCCCCGACTCCGACGGCGGCTGCGCCACTCAGAAACTGGCGGCGCGAGGGCGCGTTTCCTTTGGGGCTTTCACTCATCTGGTTTGCCTCCATTGCTCGATCAGCAAATCTCGTTTTATGTTCCATGGTCCGTCTCAGGTCTCTGCATCAGGCTCCGACAACCTCGACCGAGGTGTTCTGTTCAATAGTCACGGTGCCCTGGTTGCGGATGTGATTTTCGACAACCTCCCAGATCGGCGGACCTTCGGTGCCTTCGTTGACACTGGCCCAGCCGGCCACGACATAGGTCCTGGCCGGGTCAATCGCCTCGCCGGTTTTGAGCAGCGTCATGTTGCTGATCCGCTGGCCCTGCGGCTTGGTCACGTCGATCTGGAATCCTAGACCGCCGACGCGCACCATATCGCCGCCCTGCTGGTAGTAGGGATCAGGGTTGAACAGGTTGTCACCAACGTCTTCGAGAATGACATGGATGAATTCCCCGGTCATTTCAGTGCGGTAGGCATTCGGATAGGTCATCGAGGTGACGTTCCAGATGTCCTCGCGCGTGATGTTCTGACCCGGCAGGACCGACGGCCCCCAGCGCACGCCCGGTGACATGGCGATCTCAGCGTCCCGCTCGCTCAGCAACGCATCGCAGATCAGGTCATCCCAGGTGCCGTTGAAGTTTCCCCGGCGATAGAGCAACGAGTCGGTCTTCCCGATGACCTCGGTCAGGACCGCCTCATAAGGTGCGCGCTGTTCATTGATAAGGGCGGTGATCGCGGGGTCCGGCGCAATCACATCCGAAAAGATCGGGATCAGCTTGTGTCTGAGACCCATCATCTGCCCGTCGCGCACGTCCAGATCGACGCGGCTGACGAATTTCCCGTTGGACCCGGAGGCGATGATATGTGTCTGGCCGACCAGAACCGGCTCGGGCAGTGCGTCATGGGTATGGCCGCTCAGGATCACGTCGATCCCTTGCACGCGTCCGGCCATTTTCTTGTCCACGTCAAAGCCGTTATGGCTAAGGACCACGACCACATCTGCGCCGGCATCGCGGACTTCGTCCACCATCGCCTGCATGTTCTCATCGCGTATCCCAAACGAGTATTCGGGGAACATCCAACCGGGATTCGCGATCGGCATGTAAGGAAAGGCCTGACCGATGACGGCAACCTTTGCGCCGCCGCGATCAAAGAATTTGTATGGCTTGAACAGCTCCGCCGGTTCATCCCATTCCGCATCAAAGATATTCTGGCCGAGAGCCGCGTAAGGCAGCCCGTCGACGATTTCGTTGACCCGGTCGCTGCCCAGTGTGAATTCCCAGTGAAAGGTCATCGCATCGGGTTTAAGCGCGTTCATGACATTGACCATGTCCTGGCCGGCAGTCTGATAGCAGGTGTAGGACCCGTGCCACGTGTCCCCGCCATCCAACAGCAAGGCGTCGGGCCGGTCGGCACGAATTGCGTTGATGACAGTCGAAACCCGGTCCAGCCCGCCGACGCGGCCATATGTCTTGGCCAGCGACGCGAAATCATCGTAGGTCAACGCATAGGCGGACGGGCTGCCATCCTCGATCCCATAGGCCTTGCGAAACGCCGCACCTGTCACATGCGGCATCTGACCCCGCGCGTCGCCGATGCCAAGGTTCACTTCGGGTTCGCGAAAGTAGATGGGTTTGAGCTGCGCGTGGATGTCCGTGATATGGATCAGGCTGATATTGCCGAAGGTCTCAAACTCCAGCAACTGATCCTGGGTCAGGCTCTGCTGTGCCGCCAGCCGGGCCCAATTACCAAAACCGGACGATCCATACAGGGCCGAAGCCGCCATGGACACCTGAAGAAAATCACGTCTCGAAATCATCTATCGTCTCTCTAAATTCACATCTAAATGTGTGAATATTAAGGTTGCGAGCTACCCACGCCCAGTTTACGGGGCGCGGGTTCAGTATTACTGCCGTACTGCAGGTGTTTCGACAGAAAGGCCGTTGCCACGCGAAGCGACATAAAGTTCCAGCGCACGGAACTCGTCGGATCCCTCGGCAAAGGTTTCCGCGCGCGTATCACGAATGCAGCCGCGGAACCGGTTGTGCCGCGAGATGAGCTTTGCCTGTTTCAAACGGTAGGTTGGGAACCCATTCACCATGCCCTGGCTCAAATGGTCGGCCCGGATCATGTTGCCCCAGTTTTCTTCGTGGCAATTCGCGCAGCTCAGTTCTAGCTGGCCATAACGGGTGTAGTACATTTCTTTGCCCTGCTCCCAATACGGTGCAGCCGGACCGTCGATTGCCACATTCATTGGCATACCGCGTGACTGAAGCCCAATCAGCGCGACCATGGCCTGCATGTCGGCGCCCGACCATTTCCAGGGTTCGGCCTCCATACGCTCGGTCCGGCAAGTGTTGATCAGATCTTCCATCACGACAAGTTTGCCGCTTTCGGCATCGACCTTGGGCATCGAAGCCTGCAGGCCTTCAAAGCTTTCGACCCCATCGTGGCAGGATGAGCAACTGTTGCCCGCCGCACCGTCCACGGTTTCAAAAGCATCGGCGCCCTGATCCACAAAGATCATTGCGGGGTTATCAAAATCGTCGATCTGCAGGGCCTGCGTTTCGTCGGTGCGGAAATGCCAACCCGAATAGATCGTGTCAAAGCTTTCAACATGGTCCGGCGCCTTGGTCACCGAAACCATCTCGAGTTCCTCATTGATGACAAGGTTGTCTTCGTCCGGCCCGGCAAACGACACTGCGGGAACGGCCAAAAGTGCCGCGACCGCCGAAAGTATTTTGTTATTCATTGCGTTCCTCCCTTGGTGGACCAGCGCCCGCCTTTGCAACGGGCGCTGATCTGCCTTAGCGGTCGAGCCGTCAGGCGATCTCGATCGATTTCGTGGTGTCGTAGACGGACCCGTCGTCGTCATACCAGGTGAAGACAAACTCACCGGCTTCGGGCACGGTGGCCTCGAACTGGAAATAGGGATTGGTCGAAATCGCGGGTTCCAGCGTCACGTCCACAACCAGCTCTCCGTTAAACTCGCAGGTAAAACGGTTGATGATCGAACGTGGAATGACGTTGCCTTCTTTGTCCTTGCGCTGACCGCTTTCCATCTTGTGGCTGATCAGAGTCTTGATCGTGATTGTTTCGCCAGCGGCGGCTGTCTTTGGAACCTTGACGCGGGGTTTTACACCGGATGCCATTGGGTGATCTCCTGTTCTTCAGGGTGCGGGGCGATCAGCCGCCGCAGCCGCCGATTGTGACTTTTACGGTTGCCGAGGCCTTGGCAAAACTGCCATCCGCCATCTTGGCCACCGCGATGACATCCTGCGTTCCGGCAAGACGAATGCGGGTCGACGCAGCCTGATCGGCAGCCAGTGGCCCAAAGTTGAAGGTCGCGACACCCGGCTCGGGGTTTCCGGCTGCCACAATCAGGATCGACACGGCCCCCGGAGCGCTGACTTCGATTGGAACGGTATTGCCGTTTTCGGCGATTTCCGGTGCGGTCAGAGTCACGCCACCATCGGCCATGTCCGCACCGCCCGTGAACGCTGAAATCGCGTCCTCGGCAGCCGCATTTGCGCGAAACGGCATCAATGCCAAAACCGCAGCACCCAGGCCCAGGGCCAGAGTCTCGCGACGAGAAAGCTCCATTTTCAATCTCCTTTGAATCCGTATGTGATCGCGCCCTAGCGCGCGACTATTGCTCTTTCAGGGTCGCCAGAAACGCGACCACGTCTTCGATTTCCTGTGCCGTCAGAATTGTGCTCAGCGGGCCGGAAGGCGCTTTGCCCGTGTAGGCATCGCCCGGGCGGACATAACCATCATCCTTGTAGAACGCGGGCATTACGGTGCCTTCGAAAGTGACCTTGGCGTTTGCAACCAGACCCCGTAACTCCGCTTCGGTCCAACGGTCGCCGGCCCCGTCCAACATCGGGCCGACCTCGCCATGAAACGGAATATCCGCAAGCGCCGTGACCTCATGACAGGCCACGCAATTGCCCTTGGATTTTTCACCGACGATGAGCGCACCATTCGCCGGATCACCGGCTGTACCTGTCAGAGATATCTCGATTGCACCGTAGTCATCGAACTTAACATCTTTTGGCTCCGTGCTGCCTGCAGCGGCGGCTCCTCCTGCCAGCGCACAAACCAATGTCAGATTTAGTAGCTTCATGATCCCTCCCAGTCGCAGCCGCGCCCAGAGCGCGGCGATCCAAAGCCTTTGTGTACAGTAGTCCACGAAGCGGACCAGTCGCAACATTAAATTCATCTTTGTGAATTTTTTTATTTGTTTCAGGGCTGATCAATCAGACGAAGCATTGTTACGCTCTTGAATGCGGCGCGCGTGATACCGCTGAAAATCCTCACCGTTTTCAAGCGCGTACCGTTCTTCGCGCACCCAGGTAAACAGGTCCATGGTCGTGCTCTTGGAAAACGCTCCGGGCATCACGGCAACGGCGGCTTCGACTGCCGTGGCATCGTCCGGCACGTTTTTTGGCAGAAACACCAGGGTGGGCGTAAACAGAATCCCCCATTTCCGCGCCAAGGCCCGTTGTTCGGCCTCTTCCCCATCGGTATCGACAGCCGTTGTGCTGCCGTGAAGGTCCAATTGAACGACAAAGAAATTCTCTTCGATATAGTCCGATAGATCGGGCTGCGGGAAAACCTCTTCATGCATTTTCTGGCAATAGATGCAGCCCTGCTGTTCGATGAAGAGAACCAACCTTTTGCCTTCCGCAGTCGCCTCGTCCAGGTCCTCGCGCAGGTCTTTGAACGTGTCACGCATCCATGGCGTTTTATGCAGACCATCATCACCGAGCTCGGCAGCCGAGGCGAACCCGGCGACCAACCCGGCCGTCAACAACGCAATCACTTTTTTCATGTCTCCCTCCCTGTTCAGCCAATCGTTGCCATCCATGGCATGTAGTCCAGCATCCACTGCGCCACCTGGTTCATCGAATTGGTGGCAATCAGAACCCCAAACAGAATCAACAGCCCGCCCATCGCCTTTTCGATCCTGCCCAGATGTTTTCTGAAATGCGCCATCCACCGCATAAACGGTCCCACAAGGAATGCGGCCAGCACAAAAGGCGCGGTCATTCCGACCCCGTACACAAACAACAGCCAAGCCCCGCGTAGGGCGGTTTCCGTCCCAGCCGCCGTAAATAGAATGGCCGCGAGGACCGGCCCGACACAGGGTGTCCACCCAAAGGCAAAGGCCAGTCCCAGAATGTAGGCGCCGGTCAGACCGACACCGGAAGTGTCCCCTACATCTGCGCGCAACTGCCGATACAGAATTCCGATTCGGATCACACCCAGAAAATGTAGCCCCATCGCGATAATGATCGCGGCGGCGATCCAGCGAAGAACGTCAAAATACTCCCGAACCAGTTGTCCAAACACCGACGCGGTCGCGCCAAGGGCCATAAAGATCGTTATAATCCCGGCCGCAAAAGCCAGGGCGGATAGTGTTGCCCTGCGCCGTATATGGGCCGGTATCTTTGCCTCTGCCGAAATCTGTCCCATCCCGACACCCGCCAGATAACTGAGGTAAAACGGGACAATCGGCAGGATGCATGGCGACAGGAAGGACAAGAGCCCGGCGATCAATGCCCCAGCAAGTGTTATGTCGAGCATGGTCAAACCCGTCCTTGCACGCTATTATTCACACATTCAAAAATATTGAAGTGTATAGCCACAGTCAATCGGAGCCTGCAATGCGTCCCCTCCTATCACTTTTGTTCGCTGTGGCGGTTTATGTCTTGCCCGTGGCGTCAAAGGCGGAAATGACCCTGCTGATGGCCGAAGAAGACGGCTGCATCTGGTGCGCGCGCTGGGACAGCGAGATTTCCGAAATCTACCCCAAGACACCCGAAGGACGCACAGCACCGCTGCGCCGCGTGGACATTCATGATCCCACACCCGAAGGCGTCACTCTGGTTCGGCCGCTGCATTTCACTCCGACTTTCGTCCTGCTGGACGACGGCCGCGAGGTGGGTCGGATCGAAGGGTATCCGGGCGAGGACTTTTTCTGGGGTTTGCTGGGTGTGCTGCTGGATGACGCAGGGATAGCTCTCGAGAACTCTGGCTAAATCGCGGTAAATTACATAAAATGTTTTGAATACGTGAAGCCGAAAGTGAGGCGAACTTGTTGGAACAACCTGCAAAGCTGCCTGTGTTCTCAAAGGATCTGTGTGCCGAGGATCTGGACAGGATGATGGAAAACGCCCAGAAAGCGTCGAATTTCCTCAAGGCGATCAGCCATGAGGGAAGGCTCATGATCCTGTGCTATTTATCGTCGGGCGAAAAGTCAGTAACCCAGATGGAGGAAATGCTGTCGGCGCGTCAGGCTGCGGTGTCACAGCAACTGTCGCGACTGCGTTTTGAGGGTTTGGTCAAGACGCGACGTGAGGGCAAAACGATCTACTACCGGCTTGCCGATGACCGGTCGACACAGATCCTTGAGGTCGTCTACGACCTGTTCTGTCGGGAAGACTAAGCGACCGGGTGTGACGCTGCCAGCTTTGGGAGGAGACTGGCCATGTTCGAGTATTTGGGGGACGCCAATTCCGTCGCGCTGATTGGATTGGTTGGGGGAATAGTGCTTGGCCTTGCCGCACGTATTGGCCGGTTTTGCACCCTAGGCGCGATCGAGGATTATCTCTACGCGAATGATGATCGTCGCTTGCGCATGTGGGCCGTTGCGATTGGGGTTTCGATCATTGGGTGCCACATCGCCATCGCAGTCGGTTGGCTGGACGCGACAGGCACCGCGTATCTCGCCCAATCCTGGAACCCGCTCGGATCGATCATCGGCGGGCTGATGTTCGGTTACGGCATGGCAATCAGCGGAAACTGCGGTTACGGCGCCCTGGCACGCCTGGGCGGCGGCGACCTCCGTTCCTTCGTCATCGTCCTGACCCTGGGATTGTCCGCATATGTCGCCATGTCAGGGCCTTTGGCCTATTTCAGGGTCTGGCTGTTTCCGGTCGAAATGGATCTGAGCCAGCCGCAAAGCATCAGTTTCCTCGTCGAACGTATCAGCTCCTTTCCCCTGGAAGTGACAGGCTTACTGATCGGAGCTGCCTTGATTGTGTTCGCACTAGCCAGCGACAGGTTTCGAAAAGCGCCTGCGCAGGTTCTGTGGGGTGGCGCGGTTGGTCTGGCCATCGTGTCGGGCTGGGTCGGCACCAGTTGGGTCGCTACACACGGGTTTGACGGCGAACCGGTACAAACCCACACCTTTGCAGCACCACTGGGCGACACGATGTTTTATCTGATGACCGCATCAGGGACCACCTTGTCCTTCGCGGTTGGGTCGGTCGCCGGAGTGCTGATCGGGGCGTTTCTCGGGTCCTGGTCCAAAGGCCATTTCCGCTGGGAAGCCTGCGAGGACCCGCGCGAACTCAAGCGGCAGATGCTGGGTGCCGCAATCATGGGTCCCGGAGCGATTATTGCCGTTGGGTGCAGTGTGGGACAGGGCATTTCAGCCTTCTCCCTGCTGGCCTACAGCGCGCCGGTCACGTTTGCGGCAATCTTTGCCGGTGCCGCACTTGGGCTCCGGCAACTTGTAACCGGGTGGTCTTTGACCGCCGAGCGCTAGGGTACCGAACCCGGGGGGCGGCTTTTCTGTAGTGCGCAATCGGCTTCGTACTGGCTGAGGAACACCTGGCCGGACAAATGCTGAATGAAATCTGTTCGCTTCAGCCGGTCCATAACCGGGCCCTTTACCTCGCTCAGATGCAACCTGATCCCGGCATCGTTCAGCCGGTGGCAGATTTGCTCAAGGCTTTCCAGCGCGGACGCGTCGATGAAATTGACGGCCGGGCACATCAGGACGACGTCCCGGATGTCCGTATTCAGAGAGACCAGATCATTGATCGTGTCCTCAAGAAACCGCGCGTTGGGAAAATAAAGGCTTTCATCAACGCGGACCGACAAAACACCCGGCGTCAGTTCCACCTGATGACGTTTGATGTTCCTGTAATGCTCGGTTCCCGGAACCCGCCCGACAACGGCCACATGCGGACGTGCGGTGCGGTCCAGAAACAGAACCAATGACGACAAAACACCGATTGCAATTCCGATTTCGACCCCTAGCGCCAGCGTCCCGCCGATTGTGCCCAACATCGCCGCGAAATCTGACTTGGAATAAGACCATGTGCGCCGGATCGCCCCGACATCGATCAGCGACAGAACGGCCACAATGATTGTCCCGGCCAGCGTGGCCTTGGGCAGGTAGTAGAGGAACGGGGTCAGAAAAATCGTCGCACAGGCAATCCCAATTGCCGTTAACGCCCCTGCCCCGGGCGTTCGCGCACCGGCATCAAAGTTCACGACAGATCGCGAAAACCCTCCGGTGACCGGAAACCCGCCGGACACGGCGGACCCGACATTGGCCGCCCCAAGGGCCACAAGTTCCTGGTCGGGGTCGATCCGTTCGCGCCGTTTGGCCGCCAGCGTCTGTGCGACCGAGATCGTTTCGACATAGCCGACAATTCCGATCATCAGCGCCGGCACAAGCAGGGTGCCCCACAGTTCAACGTCGAAACCGGGCAAGGCCGGACGCGGTAGCCCACGTGGTATGTCTCCGACAACGGAAACACCGGACTGTTGTAACCCGAACGCCCAAACCGCAAGTGTTGTTGCAACCACGGCGACAACCGGGGCAGCCTTGGACAGGCTGCCTGCAAGTTTCGCGGGGATGCCGAGACGGACCAGCGCCGGTGTCAGGGCACGGCGCGCCCAAATCAGGAACCCGATAACCAGCGCGCCGATTGCCAGCGTTGCAAAATTCGCTTCCGCGGCACCTGCAATAGCGCTTTTCGCCTGCTGGACAACGTTGTGGCCCTCGATGCTGATGCCAAGAACATGTTTCATTTGCCCAAGGGCGATGATCAATGCACTGGCGGTGATAAAGCCCGAGATCACCGGATGGCTCAGAAAATTTGCGAGGAAACCCAGTTTCGCGATCCCCATTGCGATCAAGATAAGACCAGAGATCAGGGCCAGAACGATCGCAGCCCCAAGATATTCCGGGGTGCCCCGAACGGCGAGTTCCCCGACTGCTGAGGCCGTCATGAGCGAGGCCACCGCCACGGGCCCCACGGCCAAGGTCATTGACGTGCCGAATACTGTGTAGATGACCAACGGCGCAATTGACGCATACAATCCGATTTCCGGTGGCAGCCCGGCAAGAAGGGCATAGGCCAGAGACTGCGGGATCAACATGATGGTGACAATCACAGCCGCAACAGCATCTGCGGCCAGTGCGTCGCGGCTGTAACTTGGGGCCCAGTTCAAGATGGGCAAAAAACGCGAACGCATCGCAGACCTCATTCCAGCCAGTAATTGCGGCTCAAACCGTCGGTCATCGCGGCAACGGGCCTGCAATCTTCGATGACGCACCTCTTGCCCGCGAAACGGACGGCGGTGCCTGATCCGATGATCCGGCACACGACGTTGCTGTACGCGTAGCTAAGGTCACTCATCGCTCAGAGCTTGTTCACGGGAACCTTGAGATATGTGTTGCCGTCATCCTCAGTCGGCGGCATTTGACCTGCGCGCATGTTCACCTGCAGCGATGGCAGGATCAGCTTGGGCATCGGCAGCTCAGAATCGCGCTTGTTTCGCAAAGCGACAAACTCCGCCGCGCTGCGCCCTTGCCCGACATGTTTGTTCAGCTCTTTTTCGGCGGCAATGGTCGTTTCCCATGCATAAGTTTCGCGCCCCGGAGCCTTGTAGTCGTGGCCGACAAAGACACGCGTCTCATCCGGCAATGTGAACAGCTTTTGGATCGAGGCATACAGTGTCTCTGCGGACCCGCCGGGGAAATCCGCGCGCGCCGTTCCGAAATCAGGCATGAAGAGCGTGTCGCCGACAAACGCCGCATCGCCAATCACATAGGTCAGGCAGGCCGGCGTGTGGCCCGGTGTGTGCAACACAAAGGCCTGGATGGTGCCGACGTTGAACGTGTCCCCTTCTACAAACAGTTTGTCGAACTGGCTGCCATCGCGCTGGAATTCCGTTCCGGCGTTGAAGATCTTTCCGAATGTGTTCTGAACAACTGTGATCTTCTCACCGATGCCGATCTTTCCGCCCAGCTTGTCCTGCAAGTACGGAGCGGCACTCAGATGGTCGGCGTGAACGTGCGTTTCCAGTATCCAGTCGACGGTCAGGTCGTTGCTGCGTACATAGTCGATGATTTCATCTGCGGATTGAAAGCTGGTCCGGCCCGAGGAATAGTCGAAATCCAATACGGAATCGACGATAGCGCAATGCTTGGTCTCGGGATCGATCACAACGAAGGACGCTGTGCACGTGGTTTCGTCAAAGAACGGTGTGACGTCTGGTTTCATTGTCTCACTCCAGTTGATCTGCATTCGACATATTGTAAAAACTGAATATGTCAATGCACACCTGAAAGAAACATCAAAAAATGTGAAGTTACATCAAATACTTATGTTTGACCTACGGCGCTGATCGCAGTTTGCCCTGACGCCAGACACGTCCCTGACCAAGCGGGATTTACCTATAGCTGAAGATCGGAGTGCCCGATCTGCTGATCAGGCGACCGTGCAGATCATCCGGCGCGCTATCCTTCAGACGTTTTGCCGGTTTCACTGCTCAAATACGTCCAGCGATAGCCGGGGGGCGTCGGCCCCTTGTTGCGACCGCCCTGCTGCATCTGTTCCCAGGCATGGGCCAGGATGCCAACCGAGCGAGACAGGCAGAACAACCCGCGTGCCAGAGGCGGCGCAAAGCCCAATTCCGCAAAAATTACGGCTGTGGCGCCATCAATATTCATCGGGATCGGCTGTCCGGTCCGCCGCGCAAGCTCTGTTTCGACAGACATTGCGATCTGCCGAAAGCGACCCTCACACGCCCCTGCTGTCTCCGCCTCTTCCACCAATGTCATGAGACGCGGCGCGCGGGGGTCAGTGGGCTTGTGAAACCGGTGCCCGAAACCAGGCAGAATCTTTCCGTGAGCGACAATCCAGTCTCCAATCGCAGCATCGATACCGCCCGGATGCGCCGCAACAAAATGATAGAGCTCTACGGCCTGTTCCCCTGCCCCGCCATGGATGTCGCCCAGCATGTTCACCGCGCTTGCCATCGCATTGTTCAGCGGCAAACCACAAGTGACGGCCATGCGCGCCGTGGCGATGGACGGGGCCTGCGGACCATGGTCGACGGCGGCAACCAGAGCAGCCTCGAACAATTTCACTTGCGCAAGGGATGGCTTGTCGCCCCGGACCATCAGCCAGATCATTTCAGCGAAACCAAGCTCTCCGATCAGGTCCTGAATCGGGTATCCGCGCAGTGCGATGCGACCGGGCTCCATGTCGATGATTGCGGTTTTCCACCAATCGGCAACATCGCTCATATGACCCCCTCCTGTCTGAGTAGTTCTATTTCTTCTGCGCTCAGACCCAGTTCGGACAAGATTGCATCATTGTCGTCCCCGAGTTGCGGGGGTGCGGTTGCAGGCAAGCGGCGTTGGCCATCCATAACAACCGGGCTGCCGGCAAGTTGCAGGTCCTCGCCCTCAACCTGCAACGTTCCGATCAGCCCGCGATCCGCAAGCTGAGGATCCGACAGCGCCTGAGGAACCGACAAAACCCGCCCCGCTGGCACACCCAGAGTGTTCAGTTCACGCACCCAATCCTGTGCCGGGCGTCTCTTTAAGGTGTTTTCCAGTTCCTCGCGCAACCCATGCCGATTTCTTTTCCGGTCCTCGCGCGTGGCGTAGTCGGGATGATCCAATAGGTCTTCCCGCCCCAGATGCTGCGCAAGCGCCTGCCATTGCCCGTCGCGATTGGCGGCAATGTTGATGGGGCCGTCCAAGGTTGCAAAGGTACCCGAAGGGGCCGAGGTCGTGTTCTCATTGCCATGCGCCTCCGGCGCAGCGCCCCCGACCAGGTAGTTCGACACAACCCAACCCATAGTCGAAATCACCGCCTCGGACATGGCGACGTCCAGAAAGGCACCGCGCGGGTTGGCGTTCAGCGCCGCAGAAATCGCGAAGGCCGCCGTCATCCCGCCCACAGTATCCGCGAGCGGGTACCCGACCCGGTATGGTGCCGTGTCAGCCGCGCCTGTGATCGACATGACACCACTGACGCCCTGAACGATCTGATCATACGCGGGATCATCGCGGCGCGGCCCATCCTGTCCAAACCCACTGATCGCGCAGTAGATCAGGTTTGGGTTCTCCTCCCGCAAAGCATCATAGCCCAGTCCCAACCTGTCCATGACGCCGGGCCGGAAATTCTCAACAACCACGTCAGCCGTCCGAACCAGCCGCTTGAGCAGCGCTTTGCCCCGCTTGGATTTCATGTCCAGTGTGATGGATTTCTTTCCGGCGTTCTGCGCCAGAAAGCTGATCCCCATACCTGCCTTGTTGCGGTCCGGGTCAACGCCGAGTTCGCGGGCGAGATCTCCGCCACCGGGGCGTTCAACCTTGATCACCTCGGCCCCCATCAGCGCCAACTGATAGCAGCAATAGGGGCCGGCCAGAACGTTGGTCAGATCAAGAACCCGCAGCCCCGCCAGAGGCTCAATCGCCATCCGCTATACCGGCCGCACGGGCCCGCGCACGGCGCGCGCGATAACTTGGCAGAAGAACCAGAAGAGCCGCAATCACCAGAAGGCCCAGAGTCATCGGACGCTCCCAGATAAAGGCAACACCATCATAGAGCTGCATCGAGCGCGAAAAATTGTCTTCCATCATGCCGCCAAGGATGAAACCGATCAGCAGCGGCGCCAAGGGATAGTCTGCGAACTTCAACGCCGTGGCACACACCCCAAAGCCAACCAATATCAGCAGCTCGGTGGCGTTGTTCTGCCCGATATAGGCCCCCATCAGGGTGAAGAAGAGAATGAAAGGGATCAGGTAGTTGCGCGGCACCGCCAGCACCTTGGCGATGTAGGGAATCAATGGCAGGTTCAGGATCAGCAGAACGAGGTTGCCGATAAACATCGACATGATGACCGCCCAGAAAATCTGAGGCTCATCCACCATCAGCCGGGGGCCGGGTGTGACGTTCAGCGCAATAAGCGCACCGAGCAGAATGGCCGTCGTGCCGGAACCGGGAATACCGAGGGTGAGCAACGGCACAAACGAGCCGGTGCAGGCGGCGTTGTTGGCAGCCTCAGGCGCGGCAAGACCCTTGATCGAGCCTTTTCCGAACTCGTCCTGCTCTTCCTTCGGTGCAATGTTTCGCTCAACCGCATACCCGAGGAAGCTGGCAATTGTTGCCCCCGCCCCTGGCAGGACGCCGATAAAAAATCCCTGCACGGACTGGCGACCGATGACGGGTGTAATCGCCTTTGCTTCGGCGCGAGTGACGCGCAGGTCTTTGATCTCGCCGTCATCCCCCTGCAGGTTCTTGGGCTTCAGAACCAGGAACAACGCCTCGGGCAAAGCAAACATCGCCATGGCGAGCGTGATAAAGCCAAAGCCAGACTGCAGATCCATGATGCCCATGGTAAAGCGCGGCAGATTGAACAGGGCACCTTCCCCAACTGTGGCCATGATCAAGCCCAAAACGGTCATGATGATGGCCTTGGCCACCTGCCCGGTGCCCGCAAATGCCGCAATGGCCGACAGACCAACGACCATCAGCGCAAAGTACTCGGCGGAATGGAACAGCAGCGCCACAGACGACAAGGCCGGCGCAAAAACCATCAGGAGCAAAGCGCCCAGTGTTCCCCCAGCAAAGCTGGCAATCGCTGCGACCGTGAGCGCTTTGCCGGCCTTGCCTTGTCTCGCCAACGGATAGCCGTCGAAACTGGAGGCGACGGTGCCCGCGACCCCCGGCGCGTTCAACAGGATGGAAGAGGTCGAGCCCCCAAAGATTGCGCCGTAATACACACCGGCAAGCAAGATCAGAGCGGCCGAAGGATCGCCCATCGAGATGGCGACCGGGATCATGATGGCGATGATCGACATCGGCCCCAGGCCGGGCAGCATTCCAATGAACGTGCCGATAAGGCAACCGGCAATCACCATCAGCAGGTTTTGGATGGAGAAGGCTGTTTGCAGGCCGATCAGAAGTCCTTCGAGCATATCAACCTCCGAGAAAGCCCGGCAGCGGGCGCATGTAGATGCCAAGAACTTCCTGAACGAGGTACCAGACAGCCCCTGCCGCGATCAGTGCCACGGGCAACATGATGTGCCACTTGCGCTCGCCCAGAATGAAAGACCCGAGGATCAGGAAAGCAGAGGTCGAGATCAGGAAGCCAACCGGGCGCAGGCACAGAGCGTAGATCACCATCAACGCCAGCAGCATAAGCGCCTGATCAAGGTGATAGTCACCCAGACGCCGATAATCGATATCGGCCTCTTTCGGCTCGCCCTTTTCAAAGCCCAGCAGAATGATTGTCGTGGCGATTATCCCCATGATCGACAGCACTTTGGGAAAGGTGCTTGGCCAAATGGGGTTTCGCTGCATGAAGGGGGGCAGGCTGCCATCCATCGTAAACCAGGCCGCGTAGCCGTAGGTCAAACATATGCCCAACAGAACGAGCGCGATCCAGCGATCCAGCGCCATAACTCCCCCTCCCTTTTCTTACTAGCGTGGGCAGAGCGGTGAACCGCTCTGCCGGTGATCAATTTAGAGGAAACCCAGCTTCTTCATCAGATCGCTGATCTGCTGTTCCTGCTGTTCCAGGAAGGCTTCGAAGTCAGAGCCGGAGTTATGGATGTTAACCCAACCATTGCGCGCCCGCACTTCTTCCCATTCGGGCGTGTCGTACATCTTGGCAATGGCTTCCTGATACGCAACGAGCTTGTCCTCGGGCAAACCGGGGGCCCCAAAGAACCCGCGCCAGTTCACGAAGGTGGTGTCGATACCCTGTTCTTTCATGGTCATGGCATCAGGGGCCGCGCCCACACGTTCGTCCGCAGTCACGCCGATGATCTTGACCTCACCTGCATTCGCAAGATCGACCGCCTCCGAAAACCCGGTCGACAACGCAGCGATCTCGCCCGACAGCAAGGCAGCCATGGCTTTACCACCGGCATCGTAGGGGATGTATTTGACACCCAGCGCATCCTTGCCAGCAGCTTCCATCACCATGGCCGCAACAAGATGATCCATGCCGCCCGGAACCGAGCCGCCGCCAATCGCGGTCGCACCGGGATCCGCGTCATATGCGGCAAGCAGATCATCCATCGAGTTGATCGGGCTGTCTTTACCCACAACAATCGCGGCGTAGTCTCCGATTGTGCCGGACACAAGGGTCAGGTCGCGAAAGTTATGCGGGAAAACCCCCGTCAACGAACGGATCACAATCGGGGTCGAGTTGACCATCAACGTGCCGTGGTTGCTGTCGGCATTCTCGATCAGGAACCCGATGGCCTTGCCGCCGCCACCGCCCGACATGTTTTCGTAGGACGCGGTGCCGACAAGTCCGGCGTTGGTCAATGCCTCACCGGTGCCGCGGGCCGTTCCATCCCAGCCGCCACCTGCACCACCAGGGATAAGGAAGTGGATGCTGTCCACGACCTGATGCCCGTCAGCCGCGGCAGGCCCGGCCAGACCAAACGCGGCCACAGCTGCGATCAGGGCCCTGCGGCCCAGTGTGAAAGTCGTCATGATTTCCTCCCATTTGACAACCGGCCGCTTGACGGCTCAGATTGCAGGGAAAGAAAACACACCAACCTGACATAAACCTGTCATGTGGAAAAATACTGCCTGAACCTCATGAAATTCCTACTGGTCGAAGACAATCTGGAACTTGCAAATGCAATCAGTTCCCGCATGCGGTTGGATGGGCATGTTGTTGATCACGCAGCAAAATTGGAAGATGCAACCGCTTTTGTAGAGCTCGACGAATACGATCTGATCCTGTTGGACATCATGTTGCCTGACGGGGATGGTCGTGAGTTTCTCAAGCGCCATCGGGCCAGCGATCTGGATACACCGGTGATTGTCCTGACGGCGCGCAGCCAGGTTTCAGATCGAATCGGATCGTTGGATCTGGGGGCCGATGACTATGTCACCAAACCATTCGACCACGCCGAGCTTGAGGCCCGCTGCCGCGCCGTGATGCGTCGAAAGTCCGGGATCACAAAAACCAGGATCGAAATCGGTGGCATCGTCTTTGATCCGGTGGCGGGTCATCTGAGCGTGGGGGATGACGTTGTCTCGCTGCGAAACCGTGAATTGCGCCTGCTGGAGTTGTTCATCAACGCCCCGGGCCATGTGTTTTCAAAACAAAAACTGGCCGACAGGTTGTTCTCGCTCGACGATGATGTGTCAGACAATGCAATCGAAGTCTACGTGGGCCGTCTGCGGAAGCATCTTGAGAAATCGGACCTGAAAATCACGACCTTGCGTGGCCTTGGGTACAGGTTGGATCATGTCCGTTAGCCCAACCGTGTCCGGGTCCCTGCGAAACCGCCTCGCTTTCACCCTGATCGGCGGCGCCGCTATTTTGGCTTTGCTCTTGTTCTTTGCGGTCCGCAACTATGCCGCACAGGTGGCGCAGCAGGGTCAGGACAACATTCTGGGGGCTTCGGCCAGCTCGATCCTGGACGCCGCCGCGCTCAGGGATGGCGAACTGGAAGTCGACATTCCATACAACGCGTTTTCAATGCTCAGCACGCCATCGGATGATCGCGTGTATTATGCCATTTTTCAGGATGGCGAGTTCTTGTCGGGCTATGACGATCTTTCGCCCACACTAGGTCCGGCAGACGGCAGGTGGACATTTCAATCCAGCGAGCTTCGCGGCGAGAACATCCGGCAAGTCAGCGCCAGCCGAACCCTTGTCGGTTTAACAAGGCAGACGGAAATCGAAGTTGCTCTGGGACAAACCCAGGATGCCTTGTCCGAAACGCTGGACCAGATTTCGCGCAATGCGGCGTTGTTGGGCCTGGGTTTCTTCGCTCTGGCGGCAGCGCTGTCCTACTGGGCGACATCGTCCACGATCGGGCAGCTCAACAAGCTGACCACGTCCGTTACCCGCCGAGGGCCCCAGGACCTCAGCCCGTTTCGAAAACCTGTCCCCCGGGAAATGGCGCCTTTGGTGACGTCTTTGAACTCTCTGATGGGTCGCTTGGATCAGTCCCTGAGCCAGTCGGAGGATTTTATTGCCGAGGCAGCGCACAGGGTTCGCACCCCTTTGGCAACAGTCAGGTCCTACGCGGATGCAACCCTTCACCGGGTGGAAAAGGAAGAAAACCGCGAAGCGCTGCGATCCATGATGCGCGCGATTGATGAGAGTTCGCGCGCTGCTGGTCAATTGCTCGATCATGCCATGATCACCTTCCGAGCCGATCACCTGGAACGTGAGGACGTCGATCTGGTGGCATTGGTGCGCGACCTTGTGCAACGTCTGACCCCCATCGCAGAAATGAAAGACCTCTCGCTGTCGTTGATTGGTGACGCTTCGGTGCCGTATTCCGGCGACCCCATTCTGATTCAGAACGCGGTCCGAAACATGATCGACAACGCGCTCAAATATGCGCCTGCTGACAGCACGGTTGTCATTGATGTCGCGGCAACCCCTGGCGTGCAGATCGCAGTCAGGGATCAAGGCCCCGGATTTCCGGTGGACGAAATCGAAACGCTCACGCAGCGGTTCGAGCGAGGGCAGAATGCGGCCGGAACCATCGGGTCTGGCCTGGGGCTGACCATTGCGCAGGATGTGGCAGCTGCGCATGGCGGTTCGCTGGTCCTGTCAAACCGGTCAGGAGGCGGCGCATGCGTTACCTTATCGCTTTGATTTTTTGCCTTTTTCCGATCGGAGCGTTTGCGCAGAACTGGGAGGATCAACGGGTTTTCAACGAGGACGCAAATGGCGCCCACCTGCGCATTGTATCCAGTACCGACACCGCCCTTTTTGCACCTTTGATCGAAGACTTTGTGGCGTCCAACCCGTCCGTTTCCGTTGAATATCTGGTGACCAGTACAGCAGACATAAATCGACGCATCCGGGACATGCCTGACGCGTTCGACATTGCCATTTCCAGCGCGATGGATCTGCAGCTGAAACTCGCAAACGACGGCTTCGCCCTGATGATCGAGGATGTTCCCGGTCCACCCTGGGCCCAGTGGCATCAAAGCCTTTTTGCCTTCACCTCCGAACCAGCCGCCATTGTGATCAATCGCTCGGCATTCCAGGGCGCACCGATCCCTCAGACCCGCCAGGAGCTGATCGAAACTCTGCGCGCGCGACCCGAAGCGTTTCGTGGAAAAGTCGGGACCTATGACGTACGGCAATCGGGATTAGGATACCTGTTTGCGACCCAGGACGCGCGGGTATCCGAGACCTACTGGCGACTGATGGAGGTCATGGGCGGTCTCGATGTGCACCTCTATTGCTGTTCCAGCGATATGATCGAAGATCTGGCAGATGGCACAATCGCAGTCGCCTACAATGTGCTGGGCAGTTATGCAGCGGCTCGCACCGATGGGAAAGACGCCCTGGCAATCATTCTGCCTTCGGATTTTCAAACGACAATGATGCGGACCGCAATGGTTCTGAAAGAAACCCGGGAACCCGCCGCCGCCGAAGCATTCATCCGACATCTGGTCAGAGACAGGTCCGGGCTTGCTCAAGAAGCGCTGTTGCTGCCATTGCTGAGCGCCGACGACACGGCAGATGAACGCGCAGCAATTGCGCTCGATCCTGCCCTGCTCACGTTTCTCGACACGTTAAAGAGGCGCAAGTTCCTCTCGGAATGGGAAGATGCCGTCATCCAAAGGTGACACGGCTTAAAGAGGTATGCCGTTTTTCGCCCCGTCTATTGGATTTCTTCCACTGGCTGAGCTCTAGTTGGGCAATTTGGAAAGCTCGGAGGTCTGCGCAAGTAGCTACAGATAGATCGTCACGCTCATGTTTTCGAGTGATCCGCATGCATGCGACGCCTGCAAGGTATGCAGGCGCCAGGGTCGTTTTGTCCACACTTGTTCCGTGCGATTGCCTCAAGCCATCTCGCGACCTTGAGGGATGACCTCATATCCCGGCTCTTCCGGCTCGTCATCCTGCATTTCGGTGGGAAAACCCGGCGCAGTGATGTCCAGCCCGGTGGCTTCCTCAAGCCTTTTGATGATGTTGGGGGACAACTCCCGATCACCAAAGCGGGCAATGCCGTCTTCAAAGATTTTGATCATCACCGGGTTCACCTCAAGCGGCACGCCAGCGCGATCGGCAACCTCCTGAAACAGGCCGATGTCCTTTTTCACCAAGTCCATTGTGAACGAAATATCGCGAGAACCGTTCAGGATGACCTGACTTTCGGTTTCATGCACAAACGACGTCCCGGACGAGATCTTGATCGCCTCATAGGTCGTATTGAGATCCATACCGGCGGCCTTGGCAGTGACCAGCGCCTCCGCGCAGGTGATCAGGTTTGCGGTCGCCAGATAGTTCGTCAAAACCTTCAGAACCGATGCTGATCCCAAATCGCCGGTATGCAGGACGCGCCGGCCCATTGTTGTCAGGAAAGGCAGGATACGTTCAAACGTTTCCCGGTCGCACCCCGCAAAGATAGAGATGTTTCCAGTTGCCGCACGGTGGCAACCGCCCGAAACAGGACAATCCACCGCCGCCCCACCCCGTTCAATGACCAACGCCCCCAGGCGTTTGACCTCTGCCTCGTCGGTGGTGGACATCTCCATCCAGATCTTGCCGGGGCCGACTTCCGGCAGCATCTCCTGCATCACCGCGTCCGAGGCTGCAGGTGACGGCAGGCAGGTGATAACTGCGTCACAATCCCGCATCATCTGTGCCGGATTTTCGGCCGCTTTCGCCCCCTTGGCCACAAATTCGGCCACCAATTCAGGGTTCAGATCATGGACCGTCAGATCGAGACCGTTGCGCAGCAACGACCCCGAAAGCTTTCCGCCAACGTTGCCAAGACCAATGAAACCAACTTTCATGAAGCATCACTCCCTGCTTACATTTTCGCGGCTACCGCAACACGGTCCAGCGCGTGCCGTCATGCCGCCCAGCGACGCCGACAGGTCGCTTTTCATCCCTTGACCGGTTCGATGCGCGTAACGCGCTTGACAAGCTGCCCGCCGGTGCCGCATGTCCGATCCGTTGGTGTCTGCAACCGCAGATGAAAAGGGAATGCGTCAACGGTTTTTCCGCCAAACGCAGCCGCCCCCGCGACCGTGACCGGAGAGGGTGCCCAATGCCACTGGCCAAATGGCCGGGAAGGCGGGTCATCCGACAGAGCCGCCGCTCTGACATCCGCAAGCCGGGAGACCTGCCAACGCCCGAAGACCAGACCGGACGGGGTGTTCCGGTGTCGGGACCATGGCGATCAGCGTGGCCCGCATGAGACCCCGTCCCCCATGAACCGAAAAGGGGGATGAGAGACGTGACCGAAACCGCACCAGTTGAACTGCTGGTTTGCACCACTTGCCGGCGCGGGTTGCCTGTTGAGGACGACGCGCAGCGCCCCGGTGCCAAGCTGCACAAGGCCCTTACCGAAGCTGAACTGCCTGATGGGATCGCACTGAAACCTGTCGAATGCCTGTCGAACTGCGATCAGGGATGCTCGATTGTTCTGCGCGGCGGGCCAACCCGCTGGACCTTTGTCTATGAAAATCTGAACGAGGCCGACGATGTCGGAATCATCGTCGAAGGCGCAATCAAATACCTCGCCGCGGAAGATGGCCTGGTGAAATGGCGCGAGCGCCCCGAACATTTCCGCAAGAACTGTGCGGCCCGTATTCCCCCGATTGGAGCCTGATATGCCAAACCTTGAAAAACTTCCCGTCACCGTAATCACCGGCTTTCTGGGCTCTGGGAAGACGACCCTGATCCGGCATCTGATGCAGAACCCTCAGGGCAAGCGTCTTGCAGTTGTCGTCAACGAGTTCGGGGACGTGGGTGTCGATGGCGAGATCCTGAAATCCTGTGCGATCCCGGATTGCCCCGCAGAGAACATCATGGAACTGGCCAATGGCTGCATCTGCTGCACGGTGGCCGATGATTTCATCCCGACCATCGAGGCGCTGATGGCGCTGGAGCCGCGCCCGGATCACATTCTGATCGAAACATCTGGTCTGGCGTTGCCGAAACCGCTGCTCAAAGCCTTTGACTGGCCGGATATCCGCTCGAAAATCACGGTGGATGGCGTGATCGCCCTGGCCGATGCCGAGGCGGTGGCCGCCGGTCGATTTGCCCCCAATGTCGAGGCAGTTGATGCCCAGCGCTTGGCGGATGAGTCAATCGACCACGAAACGCCTCTGTCCGAAGTGTTCGAAGATCAGATTTCCTGCGCGGATATCATCCTGCTAACCAAACCTGATCTGGCCGGTCCCGAGGGGGTGGCAAAGGCCAAAGAGGTCATCGAGGCTGAGGCCCCGCGTCCCCTGCCTGTTGTCGAGGTCGCCGAGGGCGCAGTGGACGTTCGCGTTGTGCTGGGTCTGGAGGCTGCAGCCGAAGATGACATGGATGCGCGCCCGTCCCATCACGACGGTCACGACGACCATGAACACGACGATTTCGAAAGCATCGTGGTCGAGCTGCCCGAACAGGCCGATCCGGTCGCTCTGGTCGCCAATATCGAGCGCCTGGCCAACGAACTGAACATCCTCCGCGTGAAAGGCTATGCGGCGGTGTCCGGAAAACCCATGCGCCTGCTGGTTCAGGCGGTCGGGGCTCGCGTGCGCCACCAGTATGACCGCCCGTGGAGGCCGGACGAAGACCGCCGCTCGCGCCTGGTGGTAATCGCCGAACATGATGACATCAACCCGGCGGCGATCCGCAGCATCCTCGAAGGTGTCGCCGAGGCTGCCGAGTAACGCCGCATGCACGTCGTCTTTCGCGAAAGTCACGGGTTAGAAGAGACAGAAACCCCAACCGATCTGGGCCAGAGCCCGGCGGATCTGGTGGTGTTGTCTTTCTCGGACAGTGACCTGGGGGCTTTTGCGGCGGGCTGGCATCGCGGTGGCGGACCCGAGGGGCGCGTGCCGACCCTTCGGCTCGCCAACCTGACGGCACTGAAGCATCCCCTTTCGGTAGACACCTATGTCGAGCAGACGCTCGAGGGCGCAAAAGGTATCCTGATCCGCCTCATAGGCGGCGTACCCTACTGGTCTTACGGGCTGCAGCAGGTACTTGCGCTGGCGCAAGCCAAGGGCATCGCACTGGCCGTCCTGCCTGCCGACGGGCGAGAGGATATCCGGCTGGACGAGTATTCCACCCTGCCCGTGTCCACCCTGCGGCGGCTGGCACATCTCTGTGATACCGGCGGCGAGGTCGCGGCACAGGCTGCCTTGGCGCAGATGGCTCTGGCAGCGGGGCTTTACGCCGGACCGGTCATGGGAGCGAAGTCGATCCCCGAATGCGGCGCATGGTGTCCGGATCGCGGCGTTGTCCCGGTGGACACCGCGTTTGCGGGGGATGTGAAACGCATCCTCGTAACCTTCTACCGGGCCTACCTGACTTCTGCCGATACAGCACCCGTTGCGGCATTGATCCGCAGCCTGCGCGCGCGCGGCTTGGATGCGATCGGTTTGTTTGCGCCGTCTCTGAAAGCGCCGGCTGCCGCAGATTGGCTGCGCGAACAGGTTGTGGAACTGAACCCGGCAGCAATCGTGAATGCGACGTCCTTTTCCGGCAAAGGCGCGACGGGCACGTCCCCTCTGGACGCGGCTGATGTCCCGGTGTTTCAGGTCGCACTCTCAACCTCGCGCCGCAAGGCATGGGCCGAAGCTGAGCGGGGCCTGTCCCCCGCCGATCTCGCGATGCATGTGGTTCTGCCCGAGGTAGACGGACGGATTTCGGCGGGTATTGCCTCTTTCAAGGAACCCGGAAAACGCGACCCGCATCTCGAATACTCCCGCTTTGCCCACCGCGCAGAGCTGGAACGGATCGAGGCCATTGTTGACCGCGTTTCCGGCTGGCTGAAGCTGCAGGACAAACCAAAGGCGGAACAGGTCCCGGCGATTGTGCTGTCCACCTACCCCGGCAAAGACTGGCAGATGGCGCATGCGGTGGGTCTCGACGCGTTGGCTTCGGCCGAGGCGATGCTATCCGATCTGCAAAATGATGGCTACGAAACCGCCCCGTCGCAGCCGGTTTCCGAAACCTTGCTGGACGCCCGGATATCGTGGTCGCTGACGAACTATCTGGCGGCGCTGTCCGATCTGCCACAGCAATTGCGCGCGGATCTGCTTACCGTTTGGGGCCGACCTGAGGATGACCCTGCCTTCGCCGACGGCGCGTTTCGTTTCACGGCGCTCAGACGCGGCAAGGCTCTGGTCGCGTTGCAACCCGAACGCGGTACGCCGGAGTTGCGGGACGATGAGTATCACGACCTGTCGCGTACCCCACGGCACGGCTATGTCGCCTTTTATCTGTGGCTGCGCAAAGACTTACGTGCGGATGCGCTGATCCATATCGGCGCCCATGGCACGCTGGAATGGCTGCCCGGCAAATCGGTTGCCTTGTCGCGGGAATGCTGGCCCGAAGCGCTGATCCGCGACCTGCCGGTCATCTACCCCTTCATCGTCAACGACCCGGGCGAGGCCGCGCAGGCCAAACGCCGGATCGGTGCGGTGACCCTCGGCCATATCCCGCCGCCCCTGAAAGAAAGCGGCACGCCGGACCGGATGGTTCGGCTGGAATCTCTTTTGGATGAGTTTTCGAATGCTGACGGCCTGGATCCCAAACGCCGCGACCGCCTGCAGGAAGATATCCGCGACGAGGCACAGGCCATCGGGTTGGAAAGCGATCTGGGTCTCGATCAGGCAACCTGCACGGCCGAAGCGATCACGCGTATCGACCGTTTCGTCTGTGACATCAAGGAAAGCCAGTTTGGCGACGGGCTCCATATCTTTGGCCGCCTGCCTGAAGTGACGGGAGATTTCGATGTCGCACCGTCCGCTCACGGCGAAAAGCAGGCGCTGCTGAATGCTCTGGCCGGAAAGCGGATCGAGGCCGGCCCCTCGGGTTCGCCCTATCGTGGCCGGTCGGACGTTTTGCCAACCGGGCGCAACCTGTACACCACCGATCCGCGCTCGGTGCCGACGCGGGCCGCCTATGCGCAGGGCGTGAAGCTCGCCGAAGAACTGGTGCGCCGTCACCTGCAGGAAGAAGGCGATTACCCAAAGGGGCTGATCGTCGATCTGTGGGGTTCGGCCACGATGCGCACGGCAGGTGAAGAATTCGCGATGGCCTTGCATCTGCTGGGCGTAAAGCCGGTCTGGGACAAGGGGTCGGAGCGGGTCTCGGGGATAGAAGTGTTGCCCATCACCGATCTGGACCGCCCGCGTCTGGACGTCACGTTGCGTGTCTCAGGCCTGTTCCGCGATGTGTTCCCCACGCTTTCGGCGCTGTTCGGTCAAGCCGTTCGTGCGTTGAGCCAGCGCGAAGAAGCAGCGGACTGGAACCCTTATGTGGGTCAGGCTCCCGCCGCGCGCGTCTACGGTCCGGCACCGGGCAGCTACGGGCTTAATATGACACATCTGTCGGAGACCTATTCGGATGAGGCGCGCGCGCAAGCCGGACAGGCCTGGCTGGATGCCAGTTCCTTCGCACTGGAGGGCGAGCATATCGCGCAGGACATCGACGGCATCACTCAACGCGTCGCCAATGCCGACAGCTTCGTGCACCTTCAGGATCTGACCGAGACCGACCTGTTGCTGGCAAACGATTATGCCACGCACGAGGCCGGTTTTGCCGCCGCAAAGAAAGTGACCGGCGGCTCCGCGCAGCTCTACCATCTGGACAACACCAACCCGGATAACCCACGCGCCCGCACCCTGCCCGAAGAGATCAGCCGCGTCGTCCATGCCCGCGCGGCCAATCCGGGCTGGATTGCGGGTATGCAGCGCCACGGGTTCCGGGGCGCGGCCGAGATTGCGGCGACGCTGGATCATATGGCGTCTTTTGCACATCTGTCAGGCACGGTCGCCCCGCACCTGTTTGATCTGTATCATGATGCAACGCTGGGCGACGCCGACGTCGACATGTTCCTGCAAGAAACCAACCCGCTTGCGCATCAGGCGATGCAGGACCGGTTCCGCGCCTTGCTGGAGGCAGGTCTTTGGGAGACCCGCCGGAACTCGATCCGGGCAGATCTGGAGCGAATGAAATGAGCGCGCCGATTGTACAGGGATGGTGCCCCGGTGCGCATCGACCGATGATGTCAGGGGACGGTCTGGTCGTGCGGGTGCGGCCTCGGCTGGCGCGGCTGGACGTGGACCAGGCCCTGGGGCTGTGTGATCTGGCGGACCGGTTTGGCAGTGGCACAATCGACCTGACCAACCGGGCCAATCTGCAATTGCGCGGAGTGGCCGACCCGGATCACCAGCCACTGCTGAAGGAACTGGCCGCACTTGGTTTGCTGGATGCCGAACCGGGGATCGAAGTCCGACGCAACATCCTTGTCTCACCGCTCTATCACACCGGCGATCTGACGGCACGGCTGACGCAAGAGTTGACGGACCGATTGAATGAACTGCCGGATCTTCCAGCAAAGTTCGGTTTTGCCATAGATACAGGGTCGGCCCGTCTGCTTGTCGGGGACTCTGCTGACATCCGATTGGAACGGGGCTCTGAGGGCCTGATACTGCGTGCGGATGGCGCCGACTCCGGGCGCTTGGTAACCGAAGACGAGGCCGTGGATCAGCTGATCACGATGGCTGAATGGTTCTCGGACAATTACACGCCGGAGACGCGTCGTATGGCGCGGCTGGTCGCTTCGCTGGGATTGCCTTCAGACTGGCAAGGCCATGCTCCGAACCCGACTGCCGCGCCACTATACCCAGGGCCTTGTGGTTTGGGTACAATCTACGGCGCCGCCTTCGGTCAATTGCCTGCAAAACCTTTGCGCGAACTGATCGTCGCAACAGGTTCGTCCGCCCTGCGCGTCACCCCGTGGCGGTTGGTGTTGCTTGAAGGCGGGGCGGCGATACCCGCTCCTGATTTTGTAACCGACGGCAATGACCCGCTGATGACCACTGACGCCTGCCCCGGGGCACCGTTCTGCCCGCAGGCGCAGGTGGAAACCCGCGGGATCGCGCGCGCATTGGCCCCGCGGACCAAAGGCCGCCTCCACGTCTCGGGCTGTGCCAAGGGATGCGCGCGGATGGGTCCGGCCGACATCACATTGGTTGGCCAAAAAGGACGATTTGATCTTGTCAAACGGGGCTGTGCAGCGGATGAGCCCTGCCAGCGCGGGCTGAGCCCCGAGACACTTATGAGCATGGACCTGACGTGATGCCTTATGAATACGAAACCGATGGCGCGGCGATCTACAAGCAGAGCTTTGCCACGATCCGGTCCGAGGCCGATCTTGCCCGGTTTGATGCCGACGAGGAACAGGTTGCCGTGCGTATGGTGCATGCCGCGGGCATGGTGGGGCTGGAAGAGTTTGTACATTTTTCGCCCGGCTTCGTGATGGCGGCGCGATCTGCACTGGAAAATGGTGCACCAATACTGTGCGATGCACGCATGGTCAGCGAAGGCATAACCCGGTTTCGCCTGCCCGCCGATAACGAGGTGATCTGCACGTTGCATGACGAACGGGTGCGCCCATTGGCCGCCGAGATGAGCAATACCCGCTCTGCAGCCGCATTGGAGCTATGGCGGCCCAAACTGGACGGCGCTCTGGTCGCCATTGGAAACGCCCCGACCGCCCTGTTTCACTTGTTGAATATGTTGGAGGATCCCATCTGCCCCCGCCCAGCGGCCATCATCGGCTGTCCGGTTGGCTTTGTCGGCGCGGTGGAATCCAAAGACGCCCTGTGGGCCGCACAGCCGGTGCCGTCCTGCATCGTCAAGGGCCGACTGGGCGGCAGCGCCATTACGGTGGCCGCCATCAACGCCATTGCGAGCCGCGCGGAATGAGCACGGGCAAGATATACGGCGTGGGCCTCGGCCCCGGCGACCCCGACCTGATGAGCGTGAAGGCCGACCGCCTGCTGCGCAATGCGCGTCATGTCGCATTTTTCCGCAAACCGGGCCGCAGCGGTCAGGCGCGCAAGATCGTGAACGGGATGATCCCGCGTGACGCCACCGAGTTTCCAATGGAATACCCGGTGACAACCGAGATTCCTTTGACGGACCCGCGGTACAATGAGCTTCTGGCCGCATTCTATAAGGACTGCGCCGCCCACCTGAAAACGCTGGCCGAACAAGGTGAGGATGTCATTGTGCTATGCGAGGGGGACCCGTTCTTTTATGGGTCTTTTATGCATCTTTACAGTAGATTGCGTGACAAAGCTCATGTTGAGGTTGTGCCTGCCATCACTGGAATGTCCGGGGCCTGGACGGCAACGGGCGACCCGATCACGTGGGGGGATGACGTCCTGACCGTTCTGATGGGCACGCTGCCCGAAGACGACCTGGCGCATCGGATGGCGCAGACCGACGCGCTGGTGGTGATGAAAATCGGGCGCAACATAGACAAGGTGAAACGGGCGCTGAAAACCGCCGGTCTTTATGACCGCGCCTGGATTGTTGAATTTGCCCAGATGGCAGACCAGAAGGTGACGAAACTGTCCGAGGCTTGCGAGAAGGTGACCCCCTATTTCTCAATCGTTCTGGTGCACGGTCAGGGGCGGCGACCGTGACCGGTTGGGTCAAGATCGCGGGGCTGGGGCCCGGCAGCGACGATCTGGTCACTCCCGAAGTGTCCTGTGCTTTGGCAGAAGCCACGGATGTCGTCGGCTATATCCCCTACGTTGCGCGCGTGGCAGAGCGCGAAGGTCTGACCCTGCATGCCAGCGACAACCGGGTTGAGATTAACCGGTCGCAACATGCGCTGCAGATGGCATCGGAAGGCAAGCGTGTCGTGGTTGTCTCGTCGGGCGATCCCGGTGTCTTCGCCATGGCCGCTGCCGTCTTCGAAGCGTTGGAAAACGGCCCGGAGGACTGGCGCGGTATCCCAATCGACGTGTTGCCCGGCATCACCGCGATGCTGGCGGCCTCGGCCCGCGCGGGCGCCCCGTTGGGGCATGATTTCTGCGCTATCAACCTCAGCGACAATCTCAAACCCTGGTCCGTGATTGAAAGACGGCTGCGTCTGGCGGCGCAGGCGGATTTTGCGATGGCATTCTACAATCCCCGCTCGAAGTCTCGACCGGAAGGCTTTGGGAAAACACTAAAAATCCTGCGCGAGGAATGTGAACCCGAGCGGCTAATTCTATTTGCACGGGCCGTATCCCGTGCCAATGAGGCCATCAGAATTTCAACTCTGGCCGAGGCGACGCCGGACATGGCGGACATGCAGACCGTGGTTATTGTCGGTTCCTCACTTACCCGTATGATTGAACGCAACGGCGATGCAATTGTTTACACCCCGAGGTTCACTCCGGAATGAGCCAGCCAGTCCATAACTTGTGCCACGCTCAGAAACTCCGACCGGTGCGGCAGGACGGGGCGATCGATCATCAGAACCGGTACTCCAAGCAGCCGCGCGGCGTCGAGCTTGGCGCGTGCCCCGGTTCCACCCGCGTTCTTGGAAACGACCAACTCCGTGCGATGGTTTTGCATCAAAGTGCGGTCACCATCCAGCGTGAACGGGCCGCGCGAAACCACCACGTCGCAGTTCGAAAACGGCGGGGTCGTTGGGGCATCAACCAGCCTGAGCAGGTAATGATGTTGAGGTCGGCTGGCGAAATCCTTCAGATGCATACGACCCACGGCCAGAAAGACCCGCTGCGCTGGCCCCTCCAGCGCATCAACAGCGGCGGGTATGTTCGGGACGTGCCTCCATTGATCACCCGCCTTTGGAATCCATTGGGGCCGGGTCAAAGCCGCAAGGGCCGCGCCGG
Organism: Ruegeria sp. AJ12; assembly: GCF_056536245.1. Classification (NCBI taxonomy): domain Bacteria; kingdom Pseudomonadati; phylum Pseudomonadota; class Alphaproteobacteria; order Rhodobacterales; family Roseobacteraceae; genus Ruegeria; species Ruegeria sp. AJ12. The sequence goes on along the minus strand of NZ_JBQFJJ010000001.1, from coordinate 1,497,698 downwards.
TTTTTTGGCATGCTTCGACCGCATTCCGGCTCATCTGCACGGCAAACGGATGTGTCGCGTCGATGACGTGGCTGATCCCATGCTCCCATATGTGGCGCGCGAGACCCTCCGGGCCGCCAAACCCACCAACGCGGACTGGAATGGGCTGCGGACGCGGCGTGTCCACGCGCCCCGCGTAAGAGTAGATGGCCCGGATACCCGTATCCGCAACGGCGCGGGCCAGAGCATTGGCCTCGGTCGTGCCGCCAAGGATGAGGAGGTTGGACATGCATGAAACTCCATGGCTGACTGTTCTGGGTCTGGGCGAAGATGGACTGGATGGCCTCTCACCTGCAAGCCGTCAAGTACTGGACCGCGCCGAGGTCATCATGGGACCGCAGCGACATCTGGCCCTGATCCCCAACGCTGATGCTGAACGGGTCGAGTGGCCTGTCCCGTTTGCGGACGGCTTGCCCATTCTGACCGGATACCGAGGACGGCGCACGGTTGTGCTGGCATCGGGCGATCCGTTCTGGTTTGGCGCGGGGTCAGTGATCGCGCGAAACTTTGATGCCGGTGAGTGGGTCGCCCTGCCCGGTCAATCGACCTTTTCTCTGGCTGCGGCACGACTCGGCTGGCCATTGGAAACCACGCTGACCTTTGGGTTGCATGCGGCACCACTGACCCGCCTGCGACCCCATCTGGCACCGGGGCTCCGTGCCATCCTCTTGCTTCGGAACGGGGCCGCCGTCGCAGAACTTGCCACCTACCTCGGCGACACCGGCTTTGCTGACACTTCGCTGCACGTGATGGAAGCGCTGGGTGGGCCGCGCGAACGCGCCAACCGCATGTCGCTGACCGAGGCCTTGCTTGGGTCGTTCGAACACCCGGTCTGCGTCGGCCTGGAGGTCGCAGGTACTGGGCGCGCTTTCCCCAAAGCATCCGGCAAACCGGACGACATTTTCGAAACCGACGGGCAGATCACCAAACGTCCCGTCCGGGCCCTGACTTTGTCCGCGCTGGCCCCGCAAAGGGGCGAGCATCTCTGGGATATCGGCGGCGGCACCGGCTCGATCAGCATCGAATGGCTGATGTGCGACCCGACCCTGACCGCGACATCGATTGAACCGCTTGAGGACCGGGCCGACCGGATCCGGCGCAACGCGGACGCTCTGGGGCAGGATCGGCTGGACGTGGTTCACGGAACCGCACCCGCCGCATTGGAAGGGCTGACGCCGCCTGATGTTGTCTTTGTCGGCGGGGGTTTGAGTGCAGAACTGGTGGACTGGCTCCGCGCAAACGTGCCCGTCGGCACAAGGCTGGTTGCAAATGCGGTTACATTGGAGAGCGAAGCGTTGTTGTCCCGGATGCAAGATGACCTGGGTGGAGAGTTGCTGCGCATCGAGTTGGCCCACGCAGCGGCGTTGGGAGCGCGCCGCGGCTGGAAAGCGGCCTATCCCGTGGTGCAATGGAGCGTAACGCTATGATCGTCGCCGGCATCGGATTTTCTTCTGCCGCCACTGCAGACAGTTTGCGCGCGGCATTCGAGCGGGCCGCTGACGGGCAAGGCGTAGATGCGATTGCGACAGCTTCGGACAAGGACGGTCACGCAGCCCTGAAAGCATTCGTCAAGGAAGCCGCCCTGCCCCTGCATCTTGTGGCACCGAATGATCTGGTGGGACAGCGTACGCTCACCTGTTCACCGCGCAGCCGCGCCACCCATGGCACGGGCAGCGTCGCCGAAGCCTCGGCCCTTGCCGCTGCCGGGCCAGGGGCGCGGCTGCTATCACCCAGACAACTCTCGGACGACCGGTTGGCGACCTGCGCCATCGCCAGCGGAGGACAGACATGACCGTTCATTTCATTGGCGCAGGACCCGGCGCCGCAGACCTGCTGACGCTGCGCGGACGCGACATCATAGCGTCCTGCCCCGTGTGCCTGTACGCGGGCTCACTGGTTCCCGAGGCCATACTCGACCATTGCCCCGAAGGTGCTAAAGTCGTGAACACGGCGCCGATGGATCTGGACCAGATCATGTCCGAGATCGGTTCGGCACACGAAGCCGGTCAGGATGTCGCGCGTCTGCATTCAGGCGACCTGTCCGTCTGGTCTGCGATGGGCGAGCAAATCCGGCGGTTGAAAGAGATGGGAATACCGGTCAGCGTGACCCCCGGCGTGCCGTCTTTTGCGGCCGCGGCGGCATCGCTTGGCACAGAACTCACCCTGCCGGGGATGGCACAATCCGTTGTTCTGACGCGCACGCCCGGGCGGGCATCGTCCATGCCCGAAGGAGAAACCCTGGCCAACTTCGCCCGAACTGGTGCGACGCTGGCCATTCACCTCTCCATCGGCAATCTGAACAAGGTGATCTCCGATCTGACGCCCGCCTATGGCGCGGACTGCCCGGTGGCTGTGGTTTATCGCGCAAGCTGGCCGGATGAACGGATCATCCGAGCGACGCTTGACACGCTGAACGATGCGGTGGACGAAAGCATTTCACGCACCGCGCTGATCATGGTCGGGCCCGCGCTGGCCGGCGAAGGGTTTGATGACAGCTGTCTGTATTCCAAAACCTACGACCGGCGCTATCGCCCGCAAAGCGCAAACAGCCAATGGTCAAGCTGGAGCCATGGCGATGACTAATCCTCCTGGCCTTTTGATTTCGGCACCGTCATCGGGCACCGGGAAAACCACTGTCATGCTGGGCCTGTTGCGCGCGCTGGCGGAGGATGGCCTGACCGTTCAGCCGTTCAAGAGCGGGCCGGATTACATCGACCCGGCCTTTCATCGTGCAGCGGCAGGCCGCGCGTCGTTCAATCTGGACAGTTGGGCGATGGACGAACCGCTGCTGAACGCAATTTCAGCGCAGGCAGACGGCGCGGATGTCGTTGTCGCCGAGGGATCCATGGGTTTGTTTGACGGCGTCGCCAAACCCGGCGAGCTTGGTCATGGCTCCAGCGCGGAAACGGCCCTTCGCATGGGTTGGCCCGTCGTTTTGGTGTTGGATGTCGGTGGACAGGCGCAATCTGCAGCCGCCACGGCGCTGGGGTTTCGGATGTACAATCCCGACCTGCCCTTTGCGGGCGTGATTCTGAACCGGTGCGCCAGCCCAAGGCACGAACGTCTGACCCGGCTTGGAATGGACCGCGCAGGACTGCCGGTGCTGGGTGTCTTGCCCCGCCGTGGCGATCTGACTTTGCCCGAGCGGCATCTGGGCCTCATTCAGGCGGTAGAGCACCCCGACCTTGAGAGTGCCATCGCCGGATATGCCGCGTTTCTGAGGGAACATGTCGATCTGGAGGCGATCAAGCGGGCGGCCTCCTCGGGCCCCGTGGGGCCGTCGTCGGCCGCGCTGCCGCGCCCTCCGGCCCAGCGGATTGCTTTGGCTCAGGATGCAGCATTTTCCTTCACCTACCCGCACCTGCTGGAGGGCTGGCGCGCCGCGGGTGCAGAAGTCCTGCCGTTTTCCCCGCTGGCCAACAAGGCACCCTCTGCGGAAGCGGACATTGTTTGGTTGCCCGGTGGATATCCGGAATTGCACGCTGGCACGCTTGCCGCCGCAGACAGGTTTCTGAAGGGCTTGCGAACCCATGCCGAAACGAAGCCCGTGCACGGAGAATGCGGTGGTTATATGGCTTTGGGCGCGGGATTGATCGACAAGGACGGCAACCGGCACGCGATGGCCGGGCTGCTGGGCCTTGTCACATCTTACGAGAAGCGCAAATTCAATCTGGGGTACCGCAAGGCCGAATTGCTGGCGCCGATGCCCGGCTTTGCCCCAGGTACAGCGCTTCGCGGACACGAGTTCCATTATTCATCGATTACCGAGCAACCGGACGCGCCCTTGGCACGGGTCTGTGATGCCGAAGGTAATGAAGGACCGCAGACAGGGTCCGTGCGCGGTCACGTGACGGGGACGTTCTTTCACCTGATCGCCGAGGCCACGGTATGAGCGGTTTCGTCTCATTCATCGGTTCGGGCCCCGGCGATCCGGAACTGCTGACGCTCAAGGCCGTCAACCGGATGCAAGCCGCCGACGCCGTGCTGTTTGATGACCTCAGCAGCGGTCCGATTCTGGCACATGCGCGCGAGGATGCGGATCTGGTCGGCGTGGGCAAACGCGCGGGACGCCCGTCGCCCAAACAGAACCATGTCAGCCGCCTGCTCGTCGAATACGCCGAAACCGGCGCGCATGTTGTCAGGCTGAAGTCCGGCGATGGCGGGCTGTTTGGTCGTTTGGAAGAGGAACTGGTGGCCCTGCGCGACGCTGGTATCGGCTACGAGATCATTCCTGGCGTTCCTTCGGCGGTTGCTGCGGCGGCGGCAGCAGGAATCCCGCTGACCCGCCGCCTGACGGCAAGGCGGGTTCAGTTCGTCACGGGCCACGATGTCAGCGGAAAACTGCCCGAAGATCTGAACCTGCCTGCACTGGCGGACGCATACGCCACAACGGTTGTGTTTATGGGCAAGAGAACCTTTCCATTGTTGGTCGATGCTCTGCACGCACATGGTCTGCCATTGGACACACCCGCGCTTATGGCCGAGTCTGTCTCGACGCCCGATCAGGCGCTGCACAGGTCCACGATTGGCGCACTGTCCGAGACGCTGAAATCAGAGGTCGGAACGGCACCGGCCCTGATCCTCTACGGCCCGCTGGCGGAGGCTGATGATGGATGAGCTGACACTGGTCGGTATCGGCACGGGCAATCCCGACCATGTCACGTTTCAGGGCGCTGAGGCCATTCGTTCCGCCGATTTGATCCTGATACCCCGAAAGGGTGAGAGCAAGACCGATCTGGCCGGGATACGGGAACAAATCATCGTGCAAGTGTCTGAAAAAGAACCACGAGTTGCTTACTTCGACGTCCCCCAGAGGCGGTCAGACGATGGCTACCTACAGGGCGTGGATGAATGGCACGATGCAATTGCGCGGCAGTGGCAGCGCGCCATCGAATCCTATCCTGAGGCTCAAAAGGTGGCTTTGCTGATCTGGGGGGATCCGTCCCTTTATGACAGCTCGCTCCGAATCGCCGCGCGTCTCGACCCCCAGCCCAAAAAACGGGTAGTCCCCGGTATAACGGCGCTGCAAGCCCTTACGGCAGCATTTGCTATCCCCATCAACGACATCGGCGCGCCGTATCTGGTCACGACTGGCCGCCGCCTGCGTGACGAAGGCTGGCCAGAGACGGCATCGACGGTTGCCGTCATGCTGGACGGCGAATGCTCGTTCCAAGACCTCGAGATGGCGGATTTCGATGTCTGGTGGGGGGCATATGTGGGGATGCAGGAAGAAATCCTGATCCATGGGCGGCTGGACACGGTCGCGGCCGAGATCGTGGCAACCCGTGCCGACGCAAGGGCTGCGCATGGATGGATCATGGATATCTACGTGCTGAAAAAAAGCGGGAAGTGACGTGAAACGTCGCAAATGGCGATTGCGCCACTTTGACATTCGCGGCTAAATTGAGGTGTCTGGTCCCGCCGGAGACATCCGGATGCTAAGAGGGAATTTGGTGCGCCTTCCGAGGAAGCCAAAGCCAAAGCCGCCCCCGCGACTGTAAGCGGTGAGCCCCTGTTCAACCAGCCACTCCCAGCATTTTGGGGGGAAGGCGAACAGAGGCACTGACCCGCAAGCCAGGAGACCTGCCAGACGTGAATGGAAATCACCGGTCGTCGGGTGCGGCGGCTCAGGAGGACAAGAAATGACAACACATACCCAAACGGCGTCCGCCACGCGCGCAGGTCTTCTGCCAGTCATGTTTGCCATGGCTCTGGGTCTTGGCATCGTCACGCTCGCAGGACATGTTCAGGCGTCGGCGCTGCACGATGCGGCCCACGACGTGCGTCACGCAACCGGCTTCCCCTGCCACTGACCCAATGTTCGGTCGCATTCTGACCAGCGCCTTGTTCGCTGGTGCTGCAGCGGGGCTGATTGCCGCCTTTCTGCAGCTTGTTTTCGTGCAGCCGGTTCTGCTGCATGCGGAATTATACGAATCCGGTGAACTGGTTCATTTCGGGGGTGAGGCCGTTTCGGCGCGTCCCGAGTTGCCGGGCATGTTCTCGGACCTTCAGCGTGACGCTCTGAGCGTGATCTTTACCATGCTGACCTATACCGGATATGCGATCATTCTGGTTGCGCTGATGTCCGTCGCCGAGGGTCAGGGCCAGAAGGTCGACGGGCGCACTGGGGTGCTGTGGGGGCTTGCGGGGTTTGTCGCGGTTCACTTTGCGCCCGGTTTCACCCTGGCACCTGAAGTGCCCGGCGTCGCCGCAGCAGACATTTATGCACGTCAGGTATGGTGGTTTGCCACGGTTGCCGCAGCTGCCGTCGCCATGTGGCTGATTGCGTTCGGTGGTAACATGGTCAGCTATTTCATTGCCGCTGCCCTGCTCATGGCTCCACACCTCATCGGTGCGCCCGAACCAGACGTCTTTACAGGCCCGGTGCCCACCGAAATCGGCGCGCTGTTTGCCGCACGCGCGTTTGGCATTGGGCTGGTGGCTTGGGTTCTTGTTGGGTCTTTTGCAGGGTATTTCTGGCGGAAAGAAGCCAAAACTATCGAAGCGAAAGCCTGAGCACCAATCTCATCACTCGCCGGGGAAGGCTCGGCGGGTTTTCTGTTCCCGAGGATAAAAAATGTCCCGCTCACTTGCTTTATTTGCAATTGGTTTGGTTTTTGGTGGCGGTGCAGGCTTTGTTCTGGCTGCCGCGAATAGCGTCACCCTGGATGGCCATGACCATTCCGATCCCACGCATCACGGAGCCCATCAGGCAGAGGCTGAAGCGCATGATCATTCCGCGATGGTTCACCTCGCATCCAGTCCGGATGCACCCGGCGTAGAGATCGCAGTGACCCGTGATCCCATGGCCGGTTGGAATCTGCATGTCATGCCGCAGAACTTCCGTTTCGCGCCCGAGAATGCGTCGACAGGTGATCAGCCCGGAGAAGGCCACGCGCATGTCTATGCAAACGGTGTTAAACTGGCGCGTTTGTATGGCAACTGGATGCACATCCCGGACCTGCCCACAGGCGAAGTGGAAATCATGGTGTCCCTCAACGCAAACAGCCACGGTCAGTTAATGGTCGATAACGTGCCGGTCACTGCATCGGTCACAGTTCAGGTTGACTGAAGCGCGGGCACACGTGCCCGCAAACACAGACGAAGACGTCCGCACGGGCGGGCATCTTCGATCCAACCCGCTGGACTGCTCAAGTAGGCTCGACACGTTGCAGCGATATCATCTGCATCTGTCACCACATCGACCCCGGAAAACACGTAAGACGCCCTGCCCTGTCCTTGCAAAGCCAGCGAAACAGGTTCTTCACATCCGCTGAAACACGCATGCTCGGCGACGTTGACCTGATCTGCCAGTCCGCCACGCTGCAACGCTGCCTGAAGCGCCTCACGCTCGGCTGTGCGATCCCGTGCGCCCGTGCAACTGCTGCAAATCAAAATACGGTTGTCTGCCAAGTTCAAACCTGCCTTTCGCTTTGCCGTTATTGCGGGTTCCGCTGATGCCGTACAAGACCGCGCGGGCGATCAATGTACGAGATTGTGAGTGCGCATATGCACTTTTTCTGGCATCTCTTGATCAAACTAAATCTGGGAGACGCCCCTATGAGATCGCTCTGTCTTGTGTTGTGTGCTCTGGCAATGCCTCTTCGCGCGGAGATCACGGAACCACCTGTTGGATGGGCTGCTTATGAGTCTGACAAAACCTATGAGCAACTGGTCGATGACACCAGGGCCGCCGTTAAAGAAAACGGGCTGATTGTGGTGACACAGGCCGGGCCGACCAAAGCGGCCGCTGCCAGAGGCATCACAATTCCCGGCAACAGGGTGATCGGCGTGTTCAATAACGACTATGCCGTGCGGGTGTTGGAAACATCGACGGCGGCAATGATCGAAGCCCCCATCCGGTTGTATGTAACTGAAAACCCCGACGGCACAGCCACCCTCTCGTACAAAACCCCGAGCTTTGTTTTCGCCCCCTATGTTTATGAGGGCGGCGAGGCCCTGACCGACATCGCAACCGAGCTCGACGCGAGGTTCCAAGCCATTGCGGAAAGCGCTGTCAAATAGTCACACTGGCGTGATCCGCCTTGCGTCCGGATGCGTCCTCCGCAATCTGCTCTGCAATAAGAAATTCGGAGCATGACTGATGCAGGACCCTTCTCCCCGCGCGGCCGATCTATTGGCGCAACGGCTCTATGAGGCCGGATGCCGCCACGCTTTTGGAATGCCCGGGGGCGAGGTTCTGACGCTGGTGGATGCACTGGAACAGGCCGGGATCACGTTTCACCTCACCAAACACGAAAACGCGGCCGGTTTCATGGCCGAGGCCGTGCACCATCGCGATGGGGCACCCGCGATCCTGGTCGCAACACTGGGACCCGGTGCGATGAACGGGATCAATGTGGTGGCCAACGCATTGCAGGACCGGGTGCCGATGATCGTTCTGACCGGTTGCGTCGATGCCGACGAGGCGCTGACCTACACGCATCAGGTCATGGACCATGGCCAAGTGTACCGCTCGATCACCAAGGGAACGTTCCTGATGACGGCGGAAGGCGCCGATATTGTCGCGGACAAGGCAGTTTCTCTGGCCAATCAACCACGCCCCGGCCCGGTGCATATCGACGTGCCGATCTCGGTTGCCGATACACGCGTCAGCACGGCTAAACGTCGCCGGCTTGCCAAACCGGCAGCCGTAACGCCCGAAGGAAATTGTCTTGAAAAAGCCCGCCGCTGGGTCGCCGAGGCCCAGCGCCCTCTGGCCATTGTCGGGCTGGACGTCCTCTATGACGACTCCCGCAGTGTTGTTCAGGCGTTTCTTGAGCATTTCAGCATCCCCTTTGTCACCACGTACAAAGCCAAGGGTGTGGTTCCCGAGGATCACCCGTTGTGTCTGGGTGCGGCAGGCCTGTCACCGCTGGCCGACAAACACCTCGTCCCGCTGGTCGATCAGGCGGATCTGGTCCTGTGTCTTGGCTATGACCCTATTGAAATGCGCCCCGGCTGGCGTGAAATCTGGGACCCCGATGACAAGCGGGTCATCGATATCTCGGCCGTCGTCAATGATCACTACATGCACCAGGCCGGTTTGAACCTTGTGGCTGATACCGGGACCACACTGGAAGCCATCGCCAAGGGCAACAACGCCCGAAGGACATGGCCCAATGGTGAGCCGGGGCAGGTCAAATCCGCGCTGGCTGACGCATTTCCGGTGGATGACGACTGGGGACCGGCTGCCGTGATTGCCGAGACCCGCGCCGCCCTGCCCCCTGAGACTCTGGCCACCGCCGATAGCGGCGCCCATCGCATCCTGTTGAGCCAGATGTGGACCTGCACGGAAGCACGAGGCCTGATCCAGTCCTCCGCGCTTTGCACGATGGGGTGTGCCGTACCAATGGCGATGGGCCTGAAACTGGCCGAACCGGACCGCCCTGTTATCAGCTTTTCGGGCGATGCCGGATTTCTGATGGTGGCCGGAGAACTGTCGACAGCCGCCGAAATGGGCGGCAATCCCATTTTTCTGGTATTCGTTGACGCCAGCCTGGCGCTGATCGAATTGAAACAACGTCAGCGCCAGATGGGAAACCGGGGCGTGGACTTTGACCGCCATGACTTTGCCGCGATCGGACAGGCATTTGGCGGCTATGGACATACCGTACGCAACCGCGCAGAACTGCGGGCAGCTTTGGATGAGGCGGTGAAAGCAGACCGTTTCACCGTTATTGCCGCAGAAATCGAGCGTGGAGGGTATGATGGCCGGATCTGAAGGGCCTCTCAAAGGCGTCAAGGTTCTGGATCTCAGCCGCATTCTGGCGGGCCCGACCTGCACGCAGTTGCTGGGAGATCTGGGGGCAAGCGTCATCAAGATCGAGAACCCCGCCACAGGTGGTGATGACACCCGTCAATGGGGTCCGCCTTATGTCGAGGATGCAGCAGGCAATCGTTCGGATCTGAGCGCCTATTTCATGTCCGCAAACCGCAATAAGAAATCCGTAGCCATTGATATCACGATGCCTGATGGGCAGGCCGAAATCAAACGGCTCGCGGCACATGCGGATATCCTAATCGAAAACTTCAAACCCGGCGGGCTGGCCAAATACGGTCTGGATTACAACAGCTTGGCGCAGGATCTTCCCGGCCTCGTCTATTGTTCCATATCGGGCTACGGCCAGACCGGGCCGAACTCCAGCAAGCCCGGATATGACCTCATGGCGCAAGGCTACGGAGGGATCATGTCCCTGACCGGAGACCCGGACGGCGCGCCGATGAAAGTGGGGGTCGGCATTGCCGATGTCATGTGCGGCATGTACGCCGCTGTCGGCCTTCTGGCCGCGCTGCGCCACCGCGATCTGACTGGCGAAGGTCAGCAGATCGATCTTGCGCTGGTCGACACGCAAATGGCCTGGCTGATCAACGAGGGCGTGAATTACCTGACATCAGGCAAGGTGCCGCAGCGGCGCGGGAACGGGCACCCCAACATCGTGCCCTACGAGGTTTATGAAACAGCCGATGGGCACGTGATTCTGGCGGTTGGGAATGACAGCCAGTTCCGCCGTTTCTGTGGCTTCATCGGGACCTCCGAACTGGCAGATGACCCGCGCTTTGCGACCAATCCGGCGCGGCTGGAACACCGCAAAGCCTTGAATGCGGTACTGCGCCCGGCAATGCGCTCGTTTTCGACCAAAACGGTCATTGCGCAGCTGGAGGCTTTGAAAGTCCCGGTTGGTCCGGTTCAGACATTGGATCAGGTTTTTGACACCGACCAGGCCGCCGCGCGGCAGATGAAAATCAGCATGCAAGCCGACCCCGGCGAAGTTCAGTTGATCGGGAATCCTTTGAACCTGTCGCGAACACCTGTGACCTATCGCACGGCGCCGCCCGTTTTCGGGGCGGACACCAAGGTGGTACTGAGCGCCGAAAATCCCTTCGACGTTTGAAACACTTGCACATTTCGGCGGCAACTTGCTGAAACATGCCCTTGAATCGGCGGTTTTTTTCGTTTTTAGCACACACGGGTTTTCACCAATTCGAGAGCAGGGTCGATACTGTTACGACCCGGCGGCACACTCTGGTAAATCGAACAGTGTCAAATATCTCAATCAGATAGGACCCCAGCATGAAGCAAGACGTTTTCGGACAAATGAACACCCTGAACCAGCCGGCGAGTGTCGACGCTTGGAACGGTGTTCTGCTTGGGTTCATGGCCCACGCGGCAATTACGCCGCAACATCTGGGCCAGGTGCTTGAGCTTGAGCCGGATTTCGCGCTGGGTCATGCCGTAAAAGGCTTGTTCATGGTTCTGCTGAGCAGGCGTGAAATGCTACCTGTCGCGGACGACGCATTGGCAGCCGCCAAAGCGGCGATGGAACGCCAGCCGGTGTCCGTCCGCGAACAGCTTTATGTCGAAGCCCTCGCACTGTACCTGTCGGACCTGCCATCGCAAGCTGTCCAGAAATTCGAAGAGATTCTGCGCGCCCATCCCGAAGACACGCTGGCCATGAAGCTGAGCCACGCCACCCGTTTCGTGCTGGGCGACGCCCAAGGCATGCGTCGTTCGATTGAACGGGTTCTGCCCTCTTATGAACCAGACCATGCGGGACGGGGCTATCTTCTGGGGTGTCATTCCTTTGCGCTCGAAGAAACCGGCGCCTACGAAAAGGCTGAAATCGCAGGGCGCCAGGCGCTGTGGATGGTATCGGACGACGCCTGGGGTCTGCATGCCGTGGCCCATGTGCACGAGATGACCGGAAACGCGCAATTGGGTCTCGACTGGCTGGCTGGGCGCGAAGACGCCTGGGCGCATTGCAACAACTTCCGGTACCATGTGTGGTGGCACAAGGCATTGATGCATCTCGATCTGGGTCAGGTTGATCAGGTGATCGAGCTCTATGACCAGAACATCCGGCAGGACAAAACAGACGATTATCGCGACATCTCGAATGCCACCTCGCTGCTGTCACGCCTGGAACTTGAGGGCGTCAATGTGGGAGACCGCTGGGAGGAACTGGCCGATCTCAGCGCCGCCCGGACCGAGGACGGATGCCTGATTTTTGCTGACCTGCACTATCTGCTGGCGCTGACCGGGGACAACCGCCCGGACGCGACAGGCAAGCTGTTGCAGCGCATTCAGAAAGATGCCGGTCGCAATCACGGCGACACCGCCATCCGGATGTCCGATCCGGGCGTGGCCGCAGCCAAAGGGTTGGAAGCATTCGGTGAAGGTCAATATGGTGCCGCCTTCGACTTTTTGTCGAGCGCTCGCGGATCCATGCAACTGGCCGGTGGCAGTCATGCCCAGCGCGACGTTTTCGAGCGCATCACGATCGATTCCGGCTTGCGCGCAGGTCGGTTGGATGCCGTTGAGCACATTCTGGACGACCGGCGGGCGAAACGTGCCGGGGGCGAAGACAACTACGCCCTTGCACGTCGTGCCCTGATCGACGCGGCCCGCGACAGTGGCGACGCGCAGAGCGTCCCCGCCGAATAACAATAAGACCAAGAAGGACAGAAACCGCATGGCGACCGTTTCGCCCGCTTCTGATTTTGCTCCGGTTGCGGCCTCAGCCGCAGCCCCCACGGCGCGTGTTCGCGATCCCCGGCTGGATTTTTATCGCGGCATCGCGATGTTTATTATCCTGATTGCCCACATTCCGAACGACCCTTGGGCCAAATGGATTCCGGCGCGGTTCGGCTTTTCCGACGCGACGGAGATCTTTGTGTTCTGTTCCGGAATGGCCTCGGCAATCGCTTTCGGCGGAGCCTTCATGCGCAAGGGCTGGTGGATGGGTACGGCCCGCGTGGTGTTTCGCATCTGGCAGGTGTACTGGGCCCATATCTGCCTGTTCTTTTTCGTCGCCATGAGCATGGCCGCGCTGGACACTTCCGGGCTGTTCGAAAAAACCTACGTGTCGTCGCTGAACCTGCAGCATTTCTTTAATGACCCCCTGCCGCAGATGGTCGGGCTGTTCACCCTGACTTATGTGCCAAACTATTTCGACATCCTGCCGATGTATCTGGTCGTGTTGGCGATGATGCCGATGTTCATGGCTTTGTCGCGCATCGGCTTCTGGGCCGTTGCCACAACGTCGGTCGGAATCTGGCTGGTCGCGCAGACGGGTGTTCTGGCGCTGCCCGCCGAGCCCTGGTCGGACCGACAGTGGTTCTTTAACCCTTTCGGTTGGCAACTGCTGTTCTTTACCGGCTTTGCCTTTATGCGGGGCTGGCTTCCGGCGCCGCCAGTGTCCAAGACCCTGATCTGGGCGGCGGTTCTGTTCCTGGTTCTGTCCGCGCCTTTCGGGTCGTGGAAGGTGTTTTTGTGGATTCAGTCCGCAGCGCCCGATCTGGCCGAGCAAATCCGCGAAGTCTGGCCCCTGACCAAAGAATTCCGCAGCAAGACCGAGTTCGGCCTGTTTCGGTATCTACACTTCCTGTCGCTGGCCTATTTGGGCTGGGTGGTAGCAGGCGAGCAGGGCCACCGCCTGATAGCGTCCGGTCACAGCCTCGGGGCACGCGTCTGGCAGGTGGTGCTGAAATTGATCACCAAGGTGGGTCAGCAGTCGCTTGCCGTGTTCGTGTTCTCGATGGCCGCTGCCCGGCTGATCGGCGTCGGTCTGGACCAGACTGGGCGGGATGTTGCCAGTGTTTTCGTCGCCAACATGATTGGCTTTGCCATGATCATCGGCGTGGCCTATCTGGCCGCGTGGTTTAAGTCACAGCCTTGGAAATTAAAGAAATGAATTTGACCCGCCGCGCATTTTTGGCCTCAACCTCGGCGCTGTTCATGGCGCCCGCAACCTTTGCCACAGGAGGGGACGTTCCGTTTGACCGCAATGACGTTATTGCCCTGGCCCGCGATCTTGCCAGCCGCCCGTTTGCCGAACGCGAGATGGTGCCGCAGGAATGGCAGGATCTGACATATCCCCAATATCGCTCGATCCGGTTCCGGTTGGATCGGGCGTTATGGTTTGAAACCGAAACCCCGTTCAACGTCGATTTCTTCACACCGGGCCTTTACTTCCCGCGGACGGTTCAGGTGTCGACCGTCGAAGATGGCATGACCAAACCTGTCGTCTTTGACCTGGACATGTTCGACAAGTCAGACGACGTCCCAAAGCTCCCCGTGGACGAGACCCTTGGATTTTCCGGTCTGCGCCTGCGCACAGAAATGCACCGGCCCGGCAAAACCGACGAGTTCTGCGTGTTCCAGGGCGCCAGCTATTTTCGCGCGATTGGCCTGCACGAAGTCTATGGACTGTCGGCGCGGGGGCTTGCGTTGAAAACCGGCGATCCGGAAGGCGAAGAATTCCCCGAATTTATCCGTTTCTGGCTGGAGCGCCCCAAACCCGGCCAGCGTAACATGGTTGTCCACGCGTTGATGGACAGCCCCAGCGTCACCGGCGCCTATCGTTTTGACGTAACCGCCGGCGCAGACTGCGTTATGGACGTCGAGGCCACCCTTTTCCCACGGGTCGAGCTTGATCACGTGGGTATCGCACCGGGCACCTCGATGTTCCTGTTCGATCAGACCAACCACAGCAGGTTCGATGACTTCCGACCCGCGGTGCATGACAGTGACGGGCTGATGATCCGCAACGGTGCGGGCGAAGTCATCTGGCGTCCTCTGGCGAACCCAACCCGGCTGCAGATTTCTTCGTTTGTGGATACGGACCCGCAGGGGTTTGGACTGATGCAGCGAAAACGCATGTTTTCGGACTATGCCGATCTCGAAGCCAATTATCACAAACGACCGGGTTTGTGGGTCGAACCAAAAGGCGATTGGGGCAAAGGCACGGTTACACTGGTGGAGATCCCGGCCGATCAGGAGATCTACGACAACATCGTGGCCTATTGGCGACCCGCTGTACCCTATAGTTCGGGCCAACAGGTCGATTTATCGTATTCTCTGATCTGGGGGGAAGAGCCCCAACGCACGTCGATGCCACGCGTGATCAACACGGCGATGGGCGAAAACACCTTTGGCGAAGGGCGGCTGGCCGTCATTGACTTTGAAGCCAGCGAGCTTTTTGAAGATCTCGACGCAATCAAAATCTACGTGCAATCGCCGCATGCCGAAACATCCGATGGCGTATTGCAATACAACCCGGACACAGGCGGCGTGCGTCTTGCGTTTTCGTTTGAACCTTCCGATCGCGATCATGTCGAACTGAGGGCACAGTTGCGGCTTGGGAAACAGGCCGCGTCCGAGGTCTGGCTGTACAGATGGACCACATGAGCCAAGACTTGCATATCATGCCGCCCGAGGCTCCGCTGGCGATGCCAACGCAGGACTTGCGCACGGGTTTCCGTGACGCGGATGTGCCGCCCTCTCGGCGATCATCCACGGGGTTCTGGCGCGCGCTGGCCTTTTCGCCAGCCATGGCCGCAACGCTGGGCCTGCTATGGGTCATGACCGACTGGTTCGGAGCCGAGGGGATCAATGTGATCGAGGGCATTCTGCTGACTCTGATCTCGTTCAATTTCTTCTGGATATCTTTCACGGTTTGTACCGTTTTGCTGGGTATGATCTCGCTCTCTCGGCAAGAGCCCCCGGTGCGGCGCAGCCGCGCGGACCCTCTGCGCGTTGCCCTGTTGATGCCGGTCTACAACGAGGTGCCATGGTACGTTCTGGGCAATGCCCGCACGATGCTGGAAGATTTGCAGTCACGCGGCGGTCAGAACCATTATGCCATGTTCATCTTGTCAGATACGCGCGACCCGGACATCGCCGCGCAGGAACAGGCCAGTATCGAAGCGCTGCGCACAACCCTGGCGCCCGGACTGGAACTCTACTATCGCCGCCGGAACCAGAACACTGATCGCAAAGTCGGCAACATTGCCGACTGGGTCAGCCGCTGGGGCAATGACTGGGATGCGATGCTGGTACTGGATGCCGACAGCCTGATGACCGGTCGTGCAATTGCCCGTCTGACCGATGCTTTGGCGCGTGATCCCGGCGCCGGGCTGATCCAGAGCTATCCGCAGCTGATCGGCGCGCAATCCGTTTTTGCGCGGATGCAGCAGTTTGCCAACGGCGTGTACGGGATCGCGTTTGCCGAGGGGCTCGCTCGCTGGTGTGGACAGGAAGGCAACTATTGGGGTCATAACGCCATTATCCGCACCCGGGCCTTTGCCACCTGCGCCGGTCTGCCAAAACTGCGTTCGGTCAACGGAAAAGACAGACTGATCATGAGCCACGATTTCGTCGAAGCAGGCTTGCTGCGCCGGGCCGGTTGGGCCGTGCGGTTTTTGCCGCGAATCCGTGGCTCTTACGAAGAAACGCCCCCCACCCTGATCGACCACGCCATGCGTGACCGGCGATGGTGTCAGGGTAACCTGCAACATCTGAAACTGCTCGGAACCAGCGGTTTTCGCTCTGTGTCCAGGTTCCACATGTTTCATGGGGCGGTTGGATACCTGATGTCACCGCTCTGGTTCGCCCTGCTGGTGATGTGGGCATTGATCGGTCAGGGACAGGACGCCTCCGTGCTTCATTACTTCAGCCCTGAAAATCCACTCTTTCCCCAATGGCCGGAAATGACCGAAACACGCCATGTTCTGATCATTCTGGTCATGTATGCAATGCTGCTGGCACCCAAGGTCCTGGGCGTCGCCGCTCTGCCTCTTTCCGGGGTGCGATATTCTGACTTTGGCGGTGGTCGGCGGTTTTTCACATCCTTCCTGGCCGAAGTGGTCCTGTCGATCCTGTATGCGCCAATTCTGATGGTGCAACAGATGATTGCAGTGTTTCGCACTGCACTGGGCCTCCAAAAAGGTTGGTCGCCCCAGGCGCGGGACGGCAGCACATACAAGCTGCGCACACTCGTGTTGTGCCACTCGCTTGAAACCATCAGCGGCATCGCCCTCAGCATCGGTATTCTGGCAGGTCTGGTCTCGTTCTGGCTGGCACCGATTGCCATCAGCCTGGCACTGGCCATTCCGCTGTCTGCGCTCAGCGGTGTATCGGCCGGGGCCGCCCGTCACATGGTTGGAATGCGCGAGGACTTCGATGAACCGGCAATCACCCGGTCAGCGCGCCGGCACCGGGACGAGTTGAAGCGCCTGATTGAGGGCAAGGGCACCATGACCCCGGCGGAATGATCAGCCGCCGGGCAATCCTTCGTACCAGTCCAGCATCATGTCCGACCACCCTTTGGGCACGGAATGTCCACCGGGAAACAGCGCGAGTTCCAGCGCACTGCCCTCAGCGCAACGGGTCCATTTCCGACGCAGGAACTCATCGGTTTGGCCGAAGCCATCCGGACGGTTGTCGACACATTCATTGGTATCACGCCAGATTTCCAGCCCTGCAAAGATATCGCCTTGCTGAAAGCGCCCGCCACCCAGAAAACGCCCTTCGAGCGGAACGACGTTGTCGGTCCAGCCATGGGTGTGAAACAGGCGCACCGGACCCGCGCAGGCCTCGGGATGTGGACGCCAGAACCCGCCTGAAACCGGGACATATGCTGAAAACGTATCCGGTGCTGCGCAGGCCAGGTAGTTGACCATGAACCCGCCGGCAGAAAATCCGCCAAGAACCACTCTTTCGGGATCGACACCAAACCGCTCGGCCGCATCATCGACAACTTCGATGAGAAAGGCTGTTTCATCTCGCCCGTCCCAACCGGGATAGAAATTCCAGCTTTGGCGACCATTGCTGATCGCACCTTCGGGTGCCATCACGGCGTATCCCCGGGCCAACAACGGATCAACCATGCTCCGGTTTTTCATCGTGCCGGTTCCGCTGCCACCATAGCCATGCAAAAAAACCACTATCGGCGGATTGTCCGCCTCGGGCAGTTCGATCTGATACCCGCCGGACTCGGTCTCACACATTCCCTCGACTGCGCCGCACGCGGCCTGAGCCATTTGCGCGGACAGCGCAAAACAGATCGCCATCCACGGCTTGAATCTCATCAGGCGCCCCCTTTGTAGTCTTTGATTGGTAACCCGGTCCGAACCCAGCCGGGTCCTGCAGCTGAACCCAGCATGCCCTCGGGCACATCGATGATATTGGTGAAGCCGGCCGTGCTCAGTTGGTTGCCGAGCCGGGCCGATCGAACGCCCCGCGCGCAAATCAACGCAACCGGAGCGTTCCGGTCCCCGCCTACCAATTGTCCGAGCACCTCGGAGAAATCCGCGCGGCGCATGTCAAGCGGATGTGCCCCCTCGCCCAAGCCAGTCGCTGTCCATTCCCGGGGCGTGCGGATATCGACCAAAAGCAAGCCACCACTGACCGCTTGCCTGTGCGCCTCGGTCACATCAAGCTGACGACCTGCATAATCCTGGGGGATCAGGCGGTATTCACGGACCGCAAAGCCGATGAGAATGGCGGCTCCACCACCCAGCAAAACCCATCTTCGGGTCCTGTTCTCCATCTTCGCCATGCTAAATTCCCTGGGCCGCCTGAAGCGTATTAACACACCCGGTCCGGCATTTCCGTGCCGAAATCAGTCGAAAGGATCAAGTTCGCGTCATTATTACGCAGAAGAAGCATTCAATATACACGTTTTGGAATTTGCGCGAACCTTGCAATTTCTGAACAGTCATTAAATTATCCCTACAAATTCTGTAACACTTCAAGCGCCCAGTACGGAGTATCGCACTTGTCCCTATTCCTTATCGCGGCCCTTCCCTTTATCGGAGCTGTTTTTCCAGCCCTCCTGATCCGGGCGGGCCGAAATGCAGCAGCTTCGGCGGCCGGGCTGACTACATTCATGGCGCTCGCGGGGTTGTTTATACACATCCCGACCGTCATGCGGGGCGAAGTGGTCACAGCCCGGTTCGACTGGATTCCCGGGCTGGGTCTGAATGCGAATTTCATGCTGGATGGGCTGGGATTTCTGTTCGCGCTGCTGATCCTCGGCATTGGTCTGCTGATCATACTCTACGCGCGGTTCTACCTGTCGCGCGAAGACCCGATGGGACAGTTCTATACCTATCTGCTGCTGTTTCAGGGCGCGATGGTTGGCATCGTTCTGTCCGATAACATCCTGCTTTTGCTTATTTTCTGGGAATTGACGTCACTCAGCTCGTTCCTGCTGATCGGGTATTGGAAACATCTGCCCGAAGGCCGGCAGGGCGCCCGGATGGCGTTGGCCGTGACCGGTGGCGGTGGCCTGGCGATGATTGCGGGGATGCTGATCCTGGGCAATATCGTTGGGTCCTATGACCTGAGTGTCATCCTGCAAAATAAAGAGCTGATTCAGGCCTCGCCCTATTACCTGCCGGCCCTGATCCTGATCCTGTTGGGATGTTTCACAAAATCGGCGCAGTTCCCGTTCCATTTCTGGTTGCCGCATGCCATGGCGGCACCGACGCCGGTTTCGGCCTATCTGCACTCGGCGACGATGGTGAAGGCGGGCCTGTTCCTGATGGCGCGCATGTGGCCGGTTCTGTCCGGAACCGATGCATGGTTCTACATCGTCGCCACGACGGGCTTGATCACCATGTTGCTGGGCGCGGTAATTGCCCTGTTCAAGGATGACCTCAAGGCCCTGCTTGCATTTTCGACCGTCTCGCATCTTGGCCTCGTCACCATGCTGCTGGGTTTCGGCACCCCGTTCGCGGCGGTTGCAGCCGTGTTTCACATCATCAACCACGCGACCTTCAAGGCAGCGCTGTTTATGACCGCCGGGATCGTGGATCACGAAACCGGAACCCGAGATATCAAGAGGCTGGGCGGGCTGCGCCACCTGATGCCGATCACCTTCACGGTCGGAACAATCGCCGCATTGTCCATGGCGGGTCTGCCCCCGCTGAACGGGTTCTTATCCAAGGAAATGATGCTGGAGGAAACGGTCGACACGACCTGGCTGAACTCGCACTATCTGGTGCCCGGGCTGGCGTTGCTGGCCGCGCTGTTCTCTGCGGCCTATTCCTTCCGCTTCATCAGCCATGTCTTTCTGGGTCCGCAGCGAGACGACTATCCGGCAAAGCCGCACGACCCGCCTGTCGGTCTCTGGATCGCGCCTGCATTCCTCGTGGTACTGGTTGTTCTGATCGGCCTCTATTCGGCGGCAATTGTCGGACCCTTGGTGGCGGTGGTCTCCAGCGCGGTGATCGGCGGGGAGAAGCTGCCATACTACTCGCTGAAACTCTGGCATGGCTTCACACCGGCGCTCTACATGTCGGTTGTGGCAACGCTGGGCGGTCTGTTCCTGCTGGCCCTTCATCAACGCGGCGAGCAAGTGTGGAACGCCTTGCCCAGCCCCGAAGCCAAAGTGATTTTCGAATCCATCATCAATGCCTTCACAAGGCTCAGCCGCTGGGTCACCGACGAATTGCATAACGGCGTTCTCAGCCGCTACGCGATCATCTTTGTCGCGTTCACGGTGGCACTGGGGTATTACGCCTATTCCACCGGAACCATCGGTGTTGAAACACGCGTCCCGATCCCGGCCCAGATCATACCGATCATCGGCTGGATCTGCCTCGTTGGCGCAACGTTGGGAATCATGTGGTTCCATCGCAACCGTCTGCTGTCGCTGGTACTGATCGGTGTGGTTGGCCTGATCGTCTCGGTTGCCTTCAACTATCTATCGGCACCGGATCTGGCATTGACGCAGATCTCGGTCGAAGTGGTGACGATGATCCTGCTGCTTCTGTCGCTGAACTTCCTGCCGACAGAAACGCCCTGGGACAGCACGGCCGCGCGCAGATGGCGGGATGCGGCGATTTCCGTTGTGGCGGGTATCGGGGCCGGAGCGCTCATCTACGCGATCATGATGCGCGACTTCGCCTTCCCGACGATCTCGGACTTCCATCTGGCAAACTCGTACAAGGGCGGCGGCGGCACCAACGTCGTCAACGTGATCCTCGTCGATTTCCGGGGCTTTGATACCTTTGGTGAGATTATCGTTCTGGGTATCGCCGCACTGATCATTTTTGCCCTGACCGAGGCTGTTCTTGGCAGCAATGTCCGGGGCTATCTGCTAAATCGCAAACCGCACTGGCCGCAATCTGGCGATGCGCATCCCTTGATGATGGTTGTTGTGACCCGCGTCATGATGCCAATCGCGCTGATGGTGGGGGCCTATATCTTCTTCCGCGGTCACAACCAGCCCGGCGGCGGGTTCATCGCCGGTCTCGTCGTCGCGATCGCGTTCCTGATGCAATACATGGCCAGCGGCTACACATGGGCGATTGAACGGCAAAGGTTCTACTATCACGGCACCATCGGCTGGGGGGTTCTGATTGCCGCCGCCACAGGTGTGGGCGCATGGTTCAACGAACGCCCCTTCCTGACCAGCGATTTTGGCTACATCAACTGGCCGCCGCTGGAAGAGTTCGAATGGGCCACGGCCCTGCTGTTCGACACTGGCGTGTTCCTGGCCGTTTTAGGCGCGGTGATGCTGGCGCTGGACAGTCTGTCCCGCTTTGCGTGGCAACCGGGTATGGCGCAGGAATTCCCAATGGATATCAACCCGCTGCGGGATGATCCGCCGGAAGAAGACAAAGAGAAGGAGCAGGCCTGATGGAAGCGTTGGTAGCCTCTGCTGTAGGCGTTCTGACCGCTGCGGGGATTTTCCTGATCCTGCGCCGCCGAACGTTCCCGGTCATTTTGGGCCTGTCCCTGATCACCTACGCGGTGAACGTGTTCCTCTTTGCCACCGGACGATTGGCACTGAATGCGCCTGCAGTTCTGAACAAATACGAAGAGGTTCCCTATACCGATCCGTTGCCCCAGGCGCTGGTGCTGACAGCCATCGTGATCTCGTTCGGGATGACGGCTGTGATCGTGATGATTGCGCTCAGCGCCTACCTCTCGTCAAAGGATGATCATATCGACATGACCGCCCAGGACAGCACGGATGCGCCGGGAGAAGACGCATGAACCACTGGATCGTTGCGCCGATCGTCCTTCCCGCGATCCTGGCCCCGTTCATAATCATGGTTCTGCGCTACCACTTGGACCTGCAGCGTATCTTCTCGGTCGCGGGCGTTGTGGCTTTGATCGGCATTGCCCTGACCGTCACCGTGCAGGCGATGGGCGGGGACATTCAGGTCTATGAGCTGGGGGACTGGCCCGCGCCGTTTGGGATTGTGATGGTTCTGGACAGGCTGTCGGCGATGATGGTTCTGTTGACCGCGCTACTGGCCTTACCCATCGTTTTATACGCTATCGCGTCCGGGTGGGACGAACGGGGCAAGCACTTTCATGCGTTGCTGCATTTCCAGTTGATGGGAGTCTGCGGCGCGTTTCTGACAGGCGACGCGTTCAACCTGTTCGTGTTTTTCGAGGTTCTGCTGATCGCTTCCTATGGTTTGATGACCCATGCGGGCGGTTCGGTGCGCCTGAAGGCGGGTGTGCAATATGTCGCTTACAACCTGTTGGGCTCGACCCTGTTCCTGTTTGCCCTCGGTACACTCTATGGCGTGACAGGCACGCTCAACATGGCGGACATTGCCGTGCGTGTTGCAGAGCTGCCTGCTGAGGACACCGCCTTGCTGCGGGTTGGTGCCGTGCTGTTGCTGTTGGTCTTCTGTATCAAGGCCGCCGTGTTGCCGCTGCATTTCTGGCTTCCGGCCAGCTATGCCAACGCACCGCTGCCAGTGGCGGCGTTGTTTGCAATCATGACCAAGGTCGGTGCCTATTCGATCCTGCGCGTCTATACGCTGGCATTCGGCCCCGAAGTCGAAGCGACCAAAGGGTTGGTCGGTGACTGGCTGCAACCCGCGGCGCTGCTGACCCTTGCTGTAGGAGCCATCGGCATATTGGGGGCCCAACACATCGCCCGAATGGTGGCCTTTTGTGCCATCGCCTCGATGGGAACGCTGCTCATCGCCATTTCACTGTTCACGCCGGACGCAACGGCGGCCGCGCTATACTATGTGTTCCATTCAACCCTTGCTACCGCGCTTCTATTCCTTGTTGCAGACTTGGTTATGGAGCGCCGGGGCGGTGCAATCGCACCAAAGCCACCCATGGCGCAGAGCGGCCTGATCGCGTCCCTCTTCTTTGTTGGTGCAATCGCTATGGCCGGGATGCCGCCACTGTCCGGTTTCGTCGGAAAGCTGCTGGTTCTGGATGCCGCGCGGGACGCGTCCGATGCCAACGCGGTCTGGGCGGTCGTTCTGATTGGCTCTTTCGTCACCATCGTTGGTTTGGCGCGCGCCGGGTCGCTGATCTTCTGGAAAAGTCATGATGTCCAATATGTCGGCGACCCCGACCCGCAGGACACCGACGAAGAGCAACCGCAAGCCACCGCACCCGAACCGCAACCCGGGCTGGCCTTTACGGCCGTTTTCGGGGCAGTGGCGGGTCTGATCCTTCTGACCCTGTTTGCGGGGCCTGCATTGGAGTACACAAGTAAGACCGCAGAACAGTTGTTCACGCCCGAGCAATACATTTCCGCGGTATTGGGAGGGGAAGAGTGATAAAGCTTCTGCACAGAATATTCCCGCACCCTCATCTGACCTTTCTGCTGACTTTGGTCTGGGTGTTTCTGGCCAACCGGCCATCGCTGAATTCCTTGGTCTTTGGCCTCATTCTGGGGATCATCATCCCCTTCATCACACAGCCCTATTGGCCCGACCGCCCCAAATTGCGGAACTGGCCAATGGTCGTTGAGTACATGCTTGTGGTGCTCTGGGACATCGTGATGGCCAATATCACCGTTGCGCGGATCATCCTGTTCAAGCGGGATGCGGACCGGGAACCGAACTGGATTTGTGTTCCTCTTGAACTGCGCACACCCGAGGCCATCACGGTTCTGGCCGGGACCATCACGATGACGCCGGGCACGGTTAGCTGCGATCTGTCTGCGCAAGGGCACAACCTGCTGGTCCATTGCCTTGACGCGCCCGACCCGGACGCCGTCCGCGATCAGATCAAGCAGCGCTACGAACGCCGCCTCAAGGAGATTTTTGAATGATCGACTACGCGATTTACTTTGCATTTGCCTGTTTCGGTGCGGCGATCTTGATGTGTCTCTGGCGGATCATCACCGCCGACGGTGTCGGCACCCGTGTGCTGGCCCTGGATACGCTGGTGATCAACACGATTGCCCTGATGATCCTGTATGGGCTGTCGCAAGGAACCGAGATCTTTTTCGAAGCCGCCATGATCATCGCCATGTTGGGCTTTGTCTCAACCGTGGCCTACGCGCGCTTTATGCTGCGCGGCAACATCATCGAGTGAGGACGGTATGGAGTTTCTGTTCGAACTGCTGATTTCTGTCTTTCTGATCGTCTCGGGCATCTTTGGTTTTGTCGGCTCCTTCGGGATGATCAAGCTCAAAGACCCGATGTCCCGCCTGCACGCGCCAACCAAGGCCACCACCTTGGGTGTCGGCGGCGTTTTGCTGGCCTCGATTTTCCACTCGGTCCTGATCGAGGGACAATTGTCCCTGCATGAGCTGCTGATCACGCTGTTTCTGTTCCTGACCGCGCCGATCACGGCCCTGTTCATTGCCAAATGGCACATTCACCGTCATGAACAGCCCGATGATCTGCCAAATGCAGGCGAGGACGAGCTTTGGGCCACCCATGCCGTCGAGCAGGTCGAAGACGTCCCGGACCACAGTACGAACTGACCCTGATGCATACACCTCCGCTGCCACTGACCCGCGACCTGGTTTTGATTGGCGGAGGTCACACCCACGCGTTGCTGCTGCGGAAATGGGGGATGACCCCGCTGCCGGGCGCACGCGTGACCATCATCAACCCCGGTCCGACCGCGCCCTATTCCGGCATGCTGCCCGGTTTTGTTGCCGGTCACTACCGGCGCGACGAGCTGGATATCGATCTGATCAAGCTGGCCCGTTTTGCCGGCGCGCGGGTCATCTTGGGCGCTGTTGACGGGATCGACACGGACCGTCGAGAGGTTCATGTACCCAGGCGACCACCCATTGGGTTTGATGTGGCCTCGATCAATATCGGCATCACGTCGGACATGCCCTCCCTGCCCGGATTCTCAGAACACGCAGTTCCGGCAAAACCACTCGGTGCCTTTGCGGCGCGATGGGACGCGTATCTGAAGATGGCCGGGCCTGCCGCGGTGGCCGTTGTCGGGGCTGGTGTTGCCGGAGTGGAACTGGCCATGGCCATGGCACACGCGCTGAAATCAAGGGAACGGGCGGCGACCGTAACGCTTATCGACAACTCAAAGGCACTGACAGCGATCAGTCGCAAGGCCGCGGCCACTATTCTCCGCACCTTGTCCGCCTTGGGGGTAACCGTCCTCGAGGAGGTTCAGATAACGCAGATTGCTGAGGATCATGTGGAACTGTCGGATGGCCGCCGGATCCCGGCAGAATTCGTAACCGGGGCAGCCGGAGCAAGACCTTATGAATGGATTTCGAACGCGGGTCTGGATCTTCAGGACGGTTACATCCGTGTGAACAGCCATCTCCAATCCAGCGATCCTACGATTTTTGCGACAGGCGACTGCGCGCATTTGACGGAGAACCCACGCCCAAAAGCGGGCGTCTACGCCGTGCGCGAGGCGCCTGTACTCTTTACCAACCTTCGCGCTGCGTTGGGCGCCGGGGAAATGCGACGTTACACACCGCAAAAGGACTATCTCAAGCTCATCTCACTGGGCGGCAAATCCGCCTTGGCCGAGCGTCTGGGCACGTCTTTCAGCGGTCCGTTGATGTGGACATGGAAGAACCATATCGACCAGTCGTTCATGAACAGGTTCCGGGACCTGCCGCAGATGAAACACCCCCCCTTACCAAAGGATCATGCCGCTGGCCTGCGCGAGGCCTTGGGAAACAAACCCATGTGCGGCGGTTGCGGGGCCAAGGTCGGGCGCGCAGCCTTGCAGTCGGCTGTGCGACCTTTGCCACAGCCGAAGCGGTCCGATATTCGCCCCTTGCCCGGCGACGATGCCGCCGTGCTGACAAGCGGAGACATGCGACAAGTGATCACGTCGGATCACCTGCGCAGTTTCTCCAATGATCCGGTGCTGATGACGCACGTCGCCGCGGTGCACGCCTTGGGAGATGTCTGGGCCATGGGGGCAGAGCCGCAGGCCGCAACTGCGACAATCATTCTGCCCCGAATGTCACAAGACCTTCAGCATCGAACACTGTCCGAAATTATGGCGACTGCAAACAAGGTGATGCGCGACGCTGGCGCTGACATCGTCGGCGGGCACAGTTCGATGGGGGATGAATTGACCATCGGGTTCACTCTGACTGGCCTGTGCGCTGGCGAACCCGTCACTTTGTCGGGCGGGCGGCCGGGCGACGTTCTTTTGCTCACCAAACCCTTGGGCAGTGGCGTGATCTTGGCGGCCGAGATGGCCAGCCTTGCCAACGGGGCCTGTGTGTCGGCTGCCTATCGGCAGATGATCACACCGCAAGCGGAGGCGTCGCGCTTTTTGGCGAACGCACATGCGATGACAGATGTCACCGGGTTTGGCCTTGCCGGGCATCTGTTGGGCATGTGCGACGCCTCGGGCTGTGGTGCGACAATCGATTTGGCAGCTGTTCTATTGATGCAAGGCGCACGTGAACTGAGTGACCTTGGTGTCCGGTCCACACTATTCGCCGACAACAGGCGTCTTGCCCCAGACTTGCCCGACACAGGCAAAGCCGCCTTGCTGTTCGACCCGCAAACCGCCGGAGGCCTGCTGGCCGCGGTCGAAGCGGATCAGGCCGAAACCCTGCTGAGCCAACTGAGTGGCGCGGGTTATCCGGCAGCGCTCATTGGTCGGCTAACCGAGGGGTCAGGGGTGCAGGTTCAGAGTTGATCCAGCAATAGTTTGATATGTTCAGCCGCATCTGACAGGCCTGCGCCATTCAGATTTGCAACGTTGATCTTTGCCAGTGTTTTGACCTGCCGAGCTCGCCGCGACTTTTCGTAAGCTGGATCGTAGTGCTGTTCCATCAGGGCGCGCGCGAATGCTTGTTTGTCTCCTGCGGCGATCAGGTGAATCCATCCATCCACAACCTCATGCCCCCGGTGAACCCGTAGCGGCGACAGGCGATCGCACAGACGGCCGCCGTCCGAGAGAATGTCTTGGTAAGCCTGGACCAGATAGGCCGAGCGCACCTCGATCGGTGCAGCAATCTGAACCCGAGGCGCTGCGCACATGGCGGTCCACAGACCGGGCGGCAGGATCAGATTACCGATTTTGGACGATTCCGCCTCGACCACGACCGGCCGTGACACGTCCAACGCGCAAAGCGCTGCGGACAACGCCGATTCAAAGGATTTCTGGCTGGGTTGACCGCCCGGCATCTCGCCCAGCAATGACCCCCGGTGGTTGGCAAGGCCTTCCAGATCCAGGACCTGGACGTCAGATGATCTGAGATAAGACAGCAACTCGGTTTTGGCGGTACCTGTATACCCATCCAGCGCGACCAGTTGATGCGGCAAAGGCGTGTCATACAGGTATGACTTCGCCAAGCGACGGTAGCTTCTGTATCCGCCGTCGACAAATTCAGCCCGCCATCCGATCTGTTGCAGCATCCACGCAAAGGATTCCGACCGCTGCCCGCCGCGCCAGCAATAGATCAGCGGGCGCCAACTGCCGTCGTGATGGCTGAGACTGTTTTCAATGTGGCTGGCGGCGTTCCGGAACACCAACGCGGCACCCAGCTTGCGGGCCAGAAACGGACTTTCCTGCACATAGATCGTGCCGACTTTGGCGCGCTCTTCATTGTCCAGAACCGGCAAGTTGATCGCGCTCGGCAGATGGTCCTCGGCAAACTCGGCCGGGCTGCGCACGTCAATCACAGTGTCGAATTCATGCGCATACAGTTCAGACAGATTTGAAAGCTTCAGGGACATGCCAGCGGTCTAGCTTGCACAGTCAGGCAAGGGAAGTTCTTCCATGCTGGCCCTCCAACGCTTCTATCAGTTCCGGTCCAACAGCACGGTTCGAATTCACCGCCTCACCAACCCTGTAAAAGGCCAGCACGTCCTCGGCCCCCGGCCGCATCAAGCGCGCAGCGCCTTTGCCCGCTTCTCCGAGCCAGAGCGGCCAGTCTTCGGGCTCCAGGATCAGAGGCATGCGGTGGTGGATCCCACTCAACCTTTGATTGGCCATCGTTGTTACGATGGCACAGGTCCCGTAGCATGCCGCGTCAGACCCCCAGTCCTGCCAGATACCTGCAAAGGCAATGGGCGCGCCGTCCTGCCGGTGAATGTACCAGGGCAATCGAGTGCCTTGTTCCGTCTTCGTCCACTCATAGAACCCGGTTGCCACAATTAAACACCGGCGTTCGCGGCAGGCAGACCGAAAGGCCGGTTTCTCCGCGAGTGTTTCGGCCCGGGCGTTGATCAGCAGCGGCCCGGCCGTTTCGGTTTTGTACCAATGTGGTAGAAATCCCCAACGCAATGCGTCCAACCTGCGTCCTGTGTCGCCCGCCCGCACCACATGCACCTGATTTGTCGGGCAAACGTTGAAATTCGGAGGTCCCGACAAGTCATTCGCCGGTCGCGCAGCAAACAGCTGGGCCATCGCGTCATTTTGAAGGGTTATTGCAAACCGTCCGCACATGGGTAATGAACCATCGACAATTGTTTCTACAGGCACAGGGTCCGATGGAGTATCAAACGGCAAAAACCCTAAAAAGCAAGGCAGTGGCTTTGTTGGAGTCAGGCAAACTGCCGCAGGCGCTTAAAAAAGCGCAGCTTGGCATCAAAAAGTTCCCCAAGGACTCGGATTATCACGCAATTGCTGGTTTTGTGCTGACCGAAATGAAGAAGTACCAGCAGTCTATTCCACATTTCGTCGAAGCGGCCCGTATGAAACCGGACGACCCACAGTTTGTAGAAAATCTGGCGAATGCTCTGATGCAAACCGGGCAGGTTCCACGTGCGCTTTCATATGCAGAAAAAAAACTTGAGGAGTTCCCAAACAACAAAGAGCTTATTCGGGTTGTCGACGAGATATCGCTAAAGGGTCAGAATTGGCGGTCCATTATCGATTATGTAACACGCAAATTGAAGATTGACCCAGAAAACGCTGAATTGCTCTCAAGTCGTGCGCGTGCATATGGTCGCATTGGGTTTGTGGAGGAGAACACGCGCGACATTTCTCTGGCTTTCGACCTTGATCCTGAGAACCCGGCAGTTGCCTTTTCAAAATCACTGAACCTTCACCAAAGTGGAGACAAGCACGGATCCGTTTCGATATTGCGTTCGATACTGGAAAGCCAACCGCACCATAAGGGTGCTTTGTTGCAACTTTCCACAATGGTTAACAAAACAGAAGCTCCCAGGCTACTAGAAGTAGTCGAGGAAGCTATCGGAGAAAGCGAAGACGTATTGGTTGAACTTGAGTTTGCAAAAGCTCATCTAACCTCGAAAAGCAGGGGGCTTGAGGCGGCCCTGCCACAGTTTTTTCGCGCAAATGCCGCCCAACATGACCCGAACCCCTATGACTCGGCTGCAGAAGAAGTGAAGTTCCAAACGATTTCAACGCTCTTCCAAATAGGCAATACTGCCGAAAATACCACTGCCGTAGAAACGCCGCTTCCAATATTCATCATCGGACAGCCAAGATCAGGCACAACCCTTCTGGAAATGATGCTGAGTTCGGCCCCCAATATTGCTGGATGCGGGGAACTCACTTTGGCAGCCGATCTTTCCGGCGAATATAGAAAGGGCGCTAGGGAATTTGACGCAGTCGCGGCAAGAGATTTTGCGATAGACTTCCGCGAACTCATGCCACCGATCCCAAACGGTTCAATCGCTTTCGTCGACAAGATGCCGCACAACTTCCAACGCGTCGGATTCATACTGGCAGCCTTTCCCAACGCGAAGATCATAAACATGTTACGGGACCCGCGGGACGTGGGCCTGTCCAAGTGGATCAGGCGGTTCCCGGCCGGCGGAATGAATTATGCCTCTAACCTCGAGTCGATTGCACATTCTGCGAACCTGTACCGTCGGTATATGGCGCATTGGGATGCTGTATTCGGCGACCGCATCCTGACCGTTCAGTATGAGGACCTTGTTGCCGATCCAAAGACGTACAGTCAGAAGGTCGCGGATTTCTGCGGAATCGAATGGCAAGAAAGCATGATGCACCCGGAAGAGAACAAGAAACAGGTGCGCACAGCCAGTATCGATCAGGTTCGCAAAAAGATCTCGACAAAATCCATCGGTGGATGGCGCGAGGTGGCTGAGCACATTCAACCCATGCTGGATGGGTTCGACCCCGCCTTGTGGCCGGAATACGATTTCAGCTGAGCAACACCCCAAAAGCCACGTCAGAGCGGCGCAGCTTTTGGGGAATGCAGCCCGTCATTTCTGTTTGATACGACCGTCAAGGTAAGGCTGGTACGGAATGTTCTCGGCCAGATACTCAGCTGTGACATCTGCCAGATCAGGGCCGAAATCGTAGGCATTTTTGTCGTCACCTTCGAACATTTTGTACCCGTCTCCGCCGTTGCGAACATAGTTGTTAGTTACGACAAGATACGTCGCAGCGGGATCGATCGGCTCGAAACCGTCTCCGCTGGCCACCATAACATCGCTGACACGGCCTTCGTTCGGCGCGACAGACGCGTCCCAAGTGAACGTCATACCAGCCACCTGCGGGAACCGTCCTTTGACTTCCTCGACCTGACTGACGCCGTTCTCCAACGCATCGATGATGCCCTGCCCGCTGATCTCGAAAGTCGACAGCGTGTTCTGGAACGGCAGCACGGTCAGCACTTCGCCCATGGTCACGTCCCCCGGATCGATCGATGCCCGCAGCCCGCCCGAGTTGGCAATGGCGATCTGCACACCCTGATCCGCAACGCGCGCCAGCATTGCGTCGGCGACCAGATTGCCCATCTGACATTCCTGTACCCGGCACACCGCGCGGTCGCCTTCGATTGCTTCGGCGGTGTTCGCCACCACCTTGTTGCGGATTTCATCCAGCGGAACGGCGAGTTCGGCAATACGGTCCAGTGCGGCCTGATCCTCGGTCACGGTATTGTCCATGATCAGCGGCTCACCTGCCGCCTCAACCACGTTGCCATCGTCATCAAAGGTCACATTCAGTTCGCCGAGGAATTTCCCGTAGGCGTAGGCCTGAACGATCTGAACTCCGTTAACCACGGTCGGGTATGGCCCTGCGGCCTTATCGGACGTGTTGGACAGATAGGTGTTTGAATGGCCGCCGACGATCACGTCAACGCCGGTCGTCTCCTGCGCGACACGCTGATCCACCCCGTAGCCCGAATGGCTGAGCACGATGATCTTGTTGATCCCTTCACCCGTCAGCTTGTCCACTTCGGCCTGTACCGCGGGCACGGGATCGGAAAAGGTGATGTTCGGACCGGGTGAGGCGAGCTCATCCGTGTCAATGGGTGTCAGTCCGATCAAGCCAAGCTTTTCCCCGCCAACCTCAATCACTGTGGATTTCTTGATTTTGTCGGTCAGCAGTTCTTCGTCGCGGATATCGGCGTTGGACATCAAGACGGGAAAATCAACGGAATCGATAAACCCGCGCAACACTTCGGGCCCGTCGTCAAACTCGTGATTGCCCACGGTCATTGCGTCATAGCCCAGTTTGTTCATGAACTCGGCCGCAACCTTGCCTTTGTAGTAGGTGTAGAACAACGAACCCTGGAACTGGTCGCCCCCATCCACGAGAATCGAATTCCCCGCCCGGCTGCGAGCGTCTTGAACCGCTGTGACAAGGCGCGCGGATCCACCAAAGCAGTTGCCTTCGGCATTGTCCTCAGCGCTGCAGCCGCTGTCATACTTGTTGATCGGCTCAAAACGGGCGTGGAAATCATTGGTATGAAGAATAGTCAGTTTGTAGTCAGCTACCGCTATACCAGCGGTCAATGCCAATACTGCGGCGGAGGTCAGAAAACGGGTTAACATTATGATACTCCCTGATGATGTTTTCTATAATCGTGCGCTGGCCAAGGAAAAGAGTCAAAGGGGGAAATCCGGCTTGATTCCCTTGATCGCTCGGGGCATCACGGCCTCATGCTGATTTACAAGATTTTCCGCCCGGGCGAATGGGCTGATCTGCAGGCCAAAGGCGCCTCGGATGGCGCACCGATTGATGTAGCGGACGGGTTCGTGCATTTCTCAACTGCCGAGCAGGTAGCCGAAACGGCGGCCAAGCATTTTGCCGGGGTCGACGGGCTAACGCTTGTGGCGTGCAACACCGACTCGATGGGCGAAGACCTGAAATGGGAAATGTCGCGCGCAGACGCCCTGTTCCCGCATCTTTATCGCCCGATCCGGATGACGGATGTAATCTGGTCACGCCCCCTTCCGCTGGTAGACGACACGCACGTTTTCCCAGAGGAGATGGTATGACCGCATATATCGACCCGGAGCGCGCGCAGTTTGAAGCCTTTAAGGGTCTGGATCGGGATCAGCCGATAGAAATGCTCAATCTGGTAAGGTTTCTGGATCAGGCAGAATACCCGGCAGATCACAAACTCGCCGGGGCCGGTCTGAGCGGGGCTCAAGCCTATCGGAATTATGGCGCTGAGACCGCACCCATCATTGCCCGGTTGGGCGCATCGATCATCTGGCGTGGCGCATTTCAGACCACGTTGATCGGACCCGCAGATGAAACCTGGGATGAGGTTTTTGTTGCACGCTATCCCAATGCGCATGCGTTTCTGGAGATGGTGACAGACCCGGCTTACCGCGCGGCGGTGGTGCATCGTCAGGCCGCCGTAGAAACGTCACGCCTGATCCGGTGCGGATCGGCACAGGGCGGGGCATCATTCGGATGAAACTGACCGAACGGCTTGCGCTGGCCGCGCTGCATCGACTGGACCCTGAAACCGCACACGGACTGTCCCTTAAGGCGCTGCGTGCCGGGCTTGCCCCTGCATCGGGCCCGGTCACGTCACCGCGCCTTCGCACGCAGATCGCCGGCCTTGACCTGCCAAATCCCGTTGGTCTCGCCGCCGGGTTTGACAAGAATGCCGAAGTTCTAACGCCCCTGTCACGAGCCGGGTTCGGGTTTATCGAGGTGGGCGCCACAACTCCTCGTCCGCAGCCCGGAAACCCAAAACCGCGCCTTTTTCGGCTGACCGAGGACAAGGCGGCGATCAATCGCTTTGGGTTCAACAACGAAGGTATGGGCGTCGTGGCCCGACGATTGGCCGACAGGCCAAAAGACGCAGTCATCGGTCTGAACCTGGGCGCAAACAAGGACAGCGATGACAGGTCCGGGGATTTTGCAACGGTTTTGGCGCATTGCGCCGCGCATCTGGATTTCGCCACCGTCAACGTGTCCTCGCCCAATACCGAGAAACTGCGCGATCTGCAGGGCAAGGCCGCACTTGGCGCGCTGCTGTCGCGCGTGATCGAAACCCGGGACACGCTGGAACGGCCGATCCCGATCTTCTTGAAAATCGCACCTGACCTTTCGGAATCCGAACTGGCGGACATTGCCGAGGTCGCAAGCGACGCGCGCATCGACGCGATCATCGCCACCAATACCACCCTCTCGCGGGACGGTCTGCTCAGCAAACATAAAGATGAGCACGGCGGCCTGTCCGGTGAGCCGTTATTCGAGAAATCGACACGTGTCGTCGCTCAACTCAGCAAGCTGGCCGGGGCCGGCATCCCGTTGATCGGTGTCGGTGGCATTGGCAATGCTGAGCAGGCATATGCCAAGATTTGCGCCGGTGCGTCAGCGGTGCAGTTTTACACCGCGATGGTCTACGGGGGTCTTTCTCTGGCGACCGAGATCGCGCGAGGGCTTGATGCTCTGCTGGCTCGAGACGGATTCAACTCGGTCGCCGAGGCCGTCGGCTGCAAACGAGAGGATTGGCTGTGATCGACTACTGGCACAACCCCCGCTGTTCCAAGTCGCGCGCAGGGCTTGCCCTGCTGGAAGAACGTGGTGCTGAGGTGAAAATCCGAAAGTATCTGGAAGACACACCGTCAGAGCAGGAATTGCGCGAGGTATGCGCAATATTGGGGCTGCCGGGCATTGCGATAATGCGCACAGGTGAAAAGCGGTTCAAGGAACTGGGTCTGACCCGGACCACATCCGAAGACGACCTGTTCCGTGCCATGGCCGGGAACCCGGTGCTGATCGAACGCCCCATAGCAATCTCCGGCAACAAAGCTGCAATTGGACGCCCACCGGAAAACCTGCTTGCGCTGATCTAGCCAATTTGCGCTTCGAGCCTGGGATAGCGCCACCCCATGGTTATGCCGCGCGTGAGGTTCAGGACCATCAAAGCCGCCCAAAGTCCGTGATTGCCGAAACTGGGCACCAGAATGAACAGGGCGACAACGTATATGGCAACCGATTGTAACATCGCATTCCGCATTGCCCGGGTCCAGGTCGCGCCTATGTAGATGCCGTCAAACATCCAACTGGCCACACCGATTACAGGCGCTATCGCGGCCCAGATCAGGAACTCGCGCCCCGCTACGCGAACCTCGGGCGAAGTGGACATCAGATCAATCAGGGCTGGACCGGCAACAAAGAACACGGCACCCAGCAGGATTGCCCCGCCAACGCCCCATTGCGATGCCATGATCGACGCGCGCCTGACCTGGTAGCGGTCGCGCGCGCCTACGGCACTTCCCACCAGTGCCTCGGCGGAAAAGGCAAACCCGTCCAGCGCAAAGGCGGTGATCTCAAGAAACTGCAGCAACACCTGATTGGCGGCCAGGTTGACGTCACCCAGATCCGAGCCAACAAAGAGAAAGGTCGTGAAGGATCCGGTCAGCAGGACGGACCGGATCATGATGTCTGCGTTCACCTGCATCATCCGACGCAGGCGTTCCGTGTTGAAGATAACCGGCCAGTCGCGCCACTGACGGCCCCGGAACGCGTCCCCGCACAGCCAAAGGCCCAGCGCCAGCCCCGTCCATTCTGCGATCAACGTTGCGATCGCAACCCCTTCGACGCCCCATCCAAGTCCAAGAACGAACCACAGGTCCAAAACGATGTTCAGACCGTTCATCCAGATCTGCAGAACAAAGACACCGCGCGTGCGTTCAACCGCGATCAGCCATCCTGTCACCGCATAGAGCGCGATCGTGGCCGGCGCACCCCAGATGCGGATTTCCAGATACGCCCGCGTCAGCGCCTCGACCTCTGGGCTGGCTGGCGACAGCGCGAATACCCCAGCGAAAACCGCGACCTGCGCAGCAATCAAGACCAGCCCGGCCGAACCGCCGAGCAAAAGCCCTCGCATCAACAGGGCTCGGGTTTCTGCCGCGTCCCCGGCCCCTCTGGCCTGTGCTGCCAGACCGGTTGTTCCCATGCGCAGAAAGCCGAAAATCCAGTAGATGGCAGACAGCATGACCGCGCCGATGCCAACAGCGCCAATCGGAGCCGCCTGCCCCATCTGGCCCACCACCCCAGTATCCACAGCGCCGAGGATTGGCACCGTGGCGTTCGACAGAACGATCGGTACGGCGATCTTCAGCACCCGCCTGTGCGTGATGGGCGCTGAGGCGTCGTGCATGATCAGCCCTTGGCGCGTGCCGGCTGGGGCATCAGGAAATGACCGGTACCCTGGGCGAAGAGTTTCGCGTGATTGTCCTGCCAGGCCTCTACCCGGACCGAGGCGTAACGGCGCCCGGATCGGTTTATGAACGCCCGGGCATATGCGTCTCGGGGCAAACCGGAACGGAGGTAGTCAACCGTGAAGTCGATGGTTTTGGGGAAGCGGATGCTTGCGTCTTTGATAATCGCCTCTGCGTCAATCTCTCCACTTTCGATGCGGGGAAACATGTGCTCCCAACTCAACGTGATCACGGCCGTAACCTCAAGGAAAGCGGCTGTCACGCCACCGTGCATCGCAGGCAGCAAAGGGTTACCGATCAGCTTGTCATCAAAGTTCAGAACGCCGGTCAGCTCGTCCCCGCGGCGGTCGAAAGTGATGTTCAGAAAGCGGATGTATGGGACACCGCCAACAAGCGCGTTCAGCGCCGCATCTCGGCGGTTTTTGACAACCTGCATAGGTTCGGGACGGGGTCTGGCCATCTTAAATCCCCTCGACCGTGAAGGAGCCTGAGGCCGTCGCCACCGGGCGGTCATGATCGTCATCCATGGCGGTCGCCCGCACGAAGGCGACGTTTCGTGTGATGTGATAGCAACTGGCTTTGGCTGTGATCGTCTGCCCCGGCGTTGCGGCCCTCATATAGTCGATGCGCAGATCGATCGTGGCCGTCCCACCCGGTGCGGAGGGATGACTCATCACGGCGGCCCCACAGCACGTGTCCAGAATGGTCGAGACCGCGCCGCCGTGAATCACGCCGGTCCGTGGGTCCCCGATCAGGTCCTCGTTGTACGGCATGGTGATTTCCGCCTCACCCGCGCCGATCTGCACCAGCTTGAGGCCCAGCGCCCTGGCGTGAGGGATCGCCTCGATGAACTGTCGGGCTAATTCTGTCTTGTCGACCATGGGGTTGCGTCCTGTTGTCTTGTCCCCCTTTATGAGCCGGGGCCCAAGCAAAGGGCAAGCCCACCTGTTGCGCTTGTCGTCACGACACCCTAGGTTGCGAACGAGGAGACCCCGAATGTCCGACAACCGTTTGTCATTCAAAGAGATGTGCGCCGAGTTTGATGTGACACCGCGCACGCTGCGCTACTACGAGTATATCGAGCTGTTGCAGCCGGACCGGGAAGGCCGGTCCCGGTTCTATGGGGCGCGGGAATGCGCACGGATGAAGCTGATCATGCGAGGGCGAAAATTCGGTTTTCCTCTGGAAGAAATTCGCCAGTGGCTGCTGATTTACGAGGATCAGGGCAATCAGGCCCAGATGGCCACATTCGTCGACATGGCCGATCGCCAGATGGCGGAACTGCGTCAGCAGCGCGAGCAACTGGATGAGGCCATGGACGAGCTCAAACGCCTTCGTGACCAGACGGCCCGATCCTTGAGCTGACCCGCTTAGAAATCTGTGAAGGTATCGGGCCTAGCCAAGATCCAATCAGGATTCGGCGAAACCCTTGGGCAATGCCGTTAGACTCCGTGAAGCAGTGTCAAAACTCGCTCTACCCTGCGGAAGAAAATTGCGCCAACCTCACTTTACGCGCCCGGATGTTACGTCAACTTTGAAATGACGCAGCGTTCAGATTACGTAAACGTCACTCAGATGTTGTAAAGCGTGCAGCAACTGCGCAACTCATGGCGCATGACGCCAGTGATGAGAGTTTGACGAATGACCGAAGATCTGATGACCATCCGCCAAATGTGCGAGACCTACGATGTCACTCCGCGCACTTTGCGGTTCTACGAAGCAAAAGAGCTTTTGTTTCCAATCCGTGACGGCCAGAAACGCCTGTTCACCAAGCGCGACCGCGCACGCCTTAAACTGATCCTGCGTGGCAAACGGTTTGGCTTCAGCCTGGAAGAAATCCGCCAGCTTCTGGATCTGTACCATGTGGGTGACCAGCAACTGACCCAGATGTCCCGCACCTATGAGATTGCGTGCGAACGTCTGGCCGACATGGAATCGCGTCGCGAAGAACTGACGCAAGCCATCGACGATCTGAAAGAACAACTGCGCTGGGGCGAGAAAGTGATCGCCTCGATGAAACAGGAAAAGAAGGCGGCTGAATAAGCCCAACCTCCGGACATATGAATTAAGGGAGCTTCACATGCCCGTATACAACGCGCCAACCAAAGACACGCAGTTTATTCTGCACAACGTTCTGAAAGTCTCTCAGTCGGATATCCCCGGCTATGACGAACTGGAGGCCGAGTTTACCGGCGCGGTTCTGGAAGAGGCCGGCAAGGTTGCCACCAACGTTCTGCACCCGCTGAACGTGGTCGGTGACACCGAAGGCTGCCGGTTGGAAAACGGCATTGTGTACACCCCTACCGGTTTCAAAGACGCCTTCGAGCAGATGAAGGAAGGTGGCTGGACTGGCCTCGACATGCCGGAAGAGTATGGCGGCCAGAACATGCCCTACGTGATAGGTACCGCAGTGGGTGAGATGTTCTCGGGTGCGAACCAAGCCTTCGTGATGTACCAGGGCCTGACCCATGGTGCGGCCTCGGCCATTCTGGCGCACGGAACCGACGAACAGAAGAACACCTATTTGCCCAACATGGTCAGCTGTGAATGGACCGGCACCATGAACCTGACCGAACCGCATTGCGGTACCGATCTGGGCCTGATGCGCACCAAGGCGGAACCGCAAGGCGACGGCAGCTATAAAATCTCGGGGCAGAAGATCTTTATCTCGTCCGGCGATCATGACATGGCCGACAACATCATCCATCTGGTACTGGCGAAAATCCCCGGCGGCCCCGAAGGCATCAAGGGTGTCTCGCTGTTCATCGTGCCCAAATACATGGTGAACGAAGACGGCTCACTAGGTGAACGCAACGGCGTCTCGGTTGGCAAGATCGAAGAAAAGATGGGCATCCACGGCAACTCGACCTGCGTCATGAACTATGACGAGGCAACCGGTTGGCTGCTGGGCGAAGAGCACAAAGGCATGCGCGCCATGTTCACCATGATGAACGAAGCGCGTCTGGGTGTGGGGATGCAGGGCCTGTCTCAGGCCGAGGCCGCGTTCCAGAACGCTCTGGAATATGCCAAGGACCGCCTGCAGGGCCGCGATGTGACCGGCGTGAAGAACCCTGACGGCCCTGCCGATCCGCTGATCGTTCACCCCGACATCCGCCGCAGCCTGATGGATCAGAAAAGCTTCACCGAGGGCGCGCGTGCTTTCATCCTGTGGGGCGCTACGATGATCGACAAGGCGCATCGGTCGGGCGACAAGGATGCGGACGGGCTGATCTCGCTGCTGACCCCGGTCATCAAGGGCTTCCTGACGGACGAAGGCTATGACATGACCGTTCAGGCCCAACAGGTCTATGGCGGTCACGGCTACATCGAAGAATGGGGCATGTCGCAATACACCCGCGATGCCCGGATCGCGATGATCTACGAAGGCGCAAACGGCGTTCAGGCGCTGGACCTCGTGGGCCGTAAACTGGCGCAGGATGGCGGCAAGCACGTCATGGCCTTCTTCGATATGGTCAAAACCTTCTGCAAGGAAAACAGCGGCAAGGACGAGGCCTATGACCAAGCGTTCATCGAACCGCTGAAAGCCGCGTCGAAGGACCTGCAGGCCGCTGGCATGTACTTCATGCAGGAAGGTATGAAGAACCCGAACAATGCTCTGTCCGGGTCTTATGACTTCATGCACATGTTCGGCCATGTTTGCCTCGGCCTGATGTGGGCGCAGATGGCAAAGGCCGCGCAAGATGCGCTGGACGGTGGAGCCTCGGACAAAGAGTTCTACGAGACCAAGATCACCACCGGACGTTTCTATATGGCGCGCCGCCTGCCCGCGACGGGTGTGCACCTAGCGCGCATTCAGACCGGCGCGGACACGGTAATGGCACTGGACGCGGCGAGCTTCTGATCACAGTCTGGGCTCGGGCGGCACCGCCCGAGCCCTACACTTCGGAGGAGACAGAATGCCCAAACGCTTTCGCCTTACGCGCCGCTTCCCGGTTGCCATGACCGAAGACGGCTATCGCAAACTCAGGGCTTTTGCCCGTGAGGCCGGGTTGGATGAAGGCGAAGCGCTGTCTTTTCTGTTCGAGAATTTCAACAGCGTCATCGATGAAGACAACCTGACCCATCGATTGCGTCTCTTCAATTCCGAGTTGGAGGCACGCAAGCGCTAGGCACCAAGGCCGAAAAGCTTGGGCGGACGATGCACAAACGCCACGGGAGGGGCGATCGCATGACCATAAAACTGCACTGCTTCGGTGAAAGCGGCAATTCGTACAAGGCCGCTCTGGCGCTGGAAATGTCCGGCCTCGAGTGGGAGCCGGTCTTTGTCGATTTCTTCAAAGGTGTCACCCGCAGCCCCGAGTTCCGCTCGGACGTCAACGTGATGGGCGAAGCACCTTTCTTGATCGATGGTGATTTCAAAACCTCCCAATCTGGTGCCATTCAGGCCTACATCACTGAGAAATCTGGCAAGTTTGGCGGCAAGACCCGGGAAGAGAACTACGACATCCTGCGCTGGGTTCTGTGGGACAATCACAAGCTCAGCTCAATGGCGGGCGTGACACGCTTTCTGATCAACTTCCTCCCCGAAGAACACCGCAATGCAGATGTGATTGCCTTCAACCAAGGTCGCCTGAAAGCGGCCTACGATGTTCTGAACACCCACCTTGAGGGCCGCGACTGGATTGTTGGGGACGGCGTGACCAACGCCGATCTCAGCTGCTGTGGCTACCTCTACTACCCCGAACCATTCGGCTTTGACCGTGCCGACTGGCCCAATATCGACGCCTGGCTGCAACGCCTGTCCGAGCAGCCCGGCTGGAAACACCCCTATGACCTGATGCCCGGCAACCCGTCGGATCGAGCTTAAGGAGAAGACCCCATGACCGAAGCATATATTTATGACGCCCTGCGCACACCGCGCGGCAAGGGCCGCAAGGATGGCAGCCTGCACGAGGTCACCTCGGTGCGCCTGTCCGCCCTGACCCTGAACGCAATGAAAGAGCGTAACAACCTCGAAGGCCACGCCGTTGAGGACGTGATCTGGGGCAACGTCACGCAGGTGATGGAGCAAGGCGGCTGTCTGGCACGCTCGGCGGTTCTGGCCTCTGACCTCGACCAGTCGATCCCCGGCCTGGCGATCAACCGGTTCTGCGCCTCGGGCATGGAAGCCGTGAACCTGGCCGCGAACCAGGTCAAAGGCGGCGCGGGTGATGCTTATATCGCTGGCGGCGTTGAGATGATGGGCCGTGTGGCCATGGGCAGCGATGGTGCCGCGATAGCGGTCGATCCGTCGCTGGCAATGGAGACCTATTTCGTGCCTCAGGGCATCTCGGCAGATATCATCGCAACCGAGTATGGCTTCTCCCGGGATGACGCCGACGCATTGGCCGTCGAATCTCAGAAACGCGCAGCAGCCGCCTGGGAAGACAACCGGTTCGAGAAGTCGGTCATCACCATCAAGGACCAGAACGGCCTGACCATTCTGGACCGTGACGAATACATGCGCCCCGGTACCGACATGCAGAGCCTCGGCGCGTTGAACCCGTCCTTCCAGATGATGGGCGAGCAAATGCCAGGTTTCGACAAAGTCGCGATGCTGAAATACCCGCATCTGGAGCGGATCAACCACATCCACCATGCGGGCAACAGCTCGGGCATCGTGGACGGCTCAGCCGCTGTTCTGATCGGCAACAAGGAATTCGGTGAGAAATACGGCCTCAAGCCACGTGCCCGCATCAAAGCAACCGCCAAGATCGGCACCGACCCGACCATCATGCTGACCGGTCCGGTTCCGGTGACCGAGAAGATCCTTGCCGACAACGGCATGCAGATCAGCGATCTGGACCTGTTCGAGGTGAACGAAGCCTTCGCCTCGGTCGTGCTGCGCTTCCAGCAGGCGTTCGACGTCGACCCGGCTCTGGTAAACGTCAACGGCGGCTCGATCGCGATGGGTCACCCGCTGGGCGCAACCGGCGCGATGATCATCGGCACGCTGCTGGATGAGCTGGAGCGTCAGGACAAGGAAACCGGTCTGGCCACGCTCTGCATCGCGTCCGGCATGGGTGCGGCAACCATTATCGAGCGCGTCTGATGCCCAAGCTCGACCTTTCGCAGATCCCGTTTCGGGGCGGTTCGTCCTATCCCGGCAAACTGGCTAAGGCGGTTGGCGGTCGTTTCAACCAAGGCGTCGGAGATGCTGGCGGGCTGACCCAATTTGGGGTCAACGTCGTACGGCTTGAACCGGGGGCTTTGTCCTCGCTGCGCCATTACCACATGGAGCAGGACGAGTTTGCCATCATGCTCAGCGGCCAATGCGTGCTGATCGATGAGGATGGTGAACATGAGATGCTGCCCGGTGACTGCGCCGCTTGGCCAGCAGGTGAGGCCAACGGCCATCACCTTGTCAACAAGACCGATGCGCCCGCAACCTTTTTGGTGGTGGGCACGCGGACCCCGACCGAGACCGGCTATTACAGCGACATAGACATGATGGTGAAGGATGATGAGAACGGATTCTCTTTCACCCGGAAAGACGGCAGCCCGCTGACGGCTGACCAGATTGGAGATGACAATGACTGATTTCACTCTGAGCAAAGACGCGGACGGCGTCGGCATTATCACTTGGGATGTTCCAGGCAAAACGATGAACGTGATGTCCTTTGACGGCTTGGCTCAGCTGAGCGATTGCATTGATCAGGCGCTTGCCGATGATGAGATCAAGGGCATTATCGTCACCTCGGGCAAGGACGGGTCGTTTGCGGGCGGCATGGACCTGAACCTGTTGGCCGTGATGAAGGAACAGGCAGGCGACAACCCGGCCAAAGGTCTGTTCGACGGCACGATGCAGATGCACGCCCTGTTGCGCAAGATCGAGATGGCAGGCATGGACCCCAAGACGAAAAAGGGCGGCAAACCGATTGCCACCGTTCTGCCCGGCACCGCTGCAGGCATCGGAATGGAACTGCCACTGTCGACGCACCGCATCTTTGCGGCTGAGAACCCCAAGGCCAAATATGGCCTGCCAGAGATCATGGTCGGCATCTTTCCTGGCGCGGGCGGAACGACGCGGATGGTCCGCAAGGTCGGCGCCATCGCGGCGGCCCCGTTGCTGTTGGAAGGCAAAATGCTGGACGTCAAAAAGGCCAAGGGCGCGGGCTATATCGACGAGATCGCAGCCGATCCGATGGCCGCAGCCAAGGAATGGGTGCTGAACGCCAAGGATGCCGATATCGTCAAGCCATGGGACGCGAAGGGTTACAAGATGCCCGGTGGTGCCCCTTACCACCCCGCGGGTTTCATGAACTTCGTCGGTGCCTCGGCGATGGTGAACGGCAAGACCCAAGGTGCGTTCCCGGCTGCCAAAGCTCTGCTGAGCGCAGTTTATGAAGGCGCGCTGGTCGATTTCGACACTGCGCTGAAGATCGAAGCGCGCTGGTTCACGTCCGTTCTGATGAACCCGTCTTCGGGCGCGATGATCCGCTCGCTGTTCCTGAATAAGGAAGCGCTGGAAAAAGGTGCCGTGCGTCCCTCAGGTGTGCCGGATCAATCGGTCAAGAAGATCGGTGTTCTGGGCGCAGGAATGATGGGCGCAGGTATTGCGCTGGTATCGGCTCAAGCCGGGATGGAAGTTGTTCTTGTCGACCGCGATCAGGAAGCTGCCGACAAGGGCAAGGCCTATACCGAGACCTATCTGGACAAGGGCATGAAACGCGGCAAGGTTACGGCTGAGAAGAAAGAAGCCATGCTGGGTCGCATCACCGCCACGCCTGACCTTGCGCACCTGAAAGGCTGCGATCTGATCATCGAAGCTGTGTTCGAAGACATGGGCGTGAAAGCCGAGATGACCAAGAAGGTCGAGGCGATCATCCCAGACGACTGCATCTTTGCCTCGAACACCTCCACCCTGCCGATCAGCGATCTGGCCAAGGCGTCGGTCCGCGCGGATCAGTTCATCGGCATTCACTTCTTTTCACCTGTTGAAAAGATGTTCCTGGTTGAGATCATCAAAGGCAAGGAAACCGGTGATCGCGCGGTGGCCAAGGCGCTGGACTATGTGCGTCAGATCCGCAAGACACCGATCGTGGTCAACGATGCACGTTTCTTCTACGCCAACCGCTGCATCATCCCCTACATCAATGAAGGCGCGCGCATGATCACCGAGGGCGTCAGCCCGATCCTGATCGACAACGCGGCACGTCAGTTGGGCTTCCCGGTTGGACCGATTCAGCTGACCGATGAAACCTCGATTGATCTGGGGGCCAAGATTGCACGTGCGACCAAGGCAGCGATGGGCAATGCCTATCCCGAAAGCCCCTCGGACGATCTGATCTTCTGGATGGAAGAACAGGGCCGTCTGGGTCGCAAGGCCAACGCGGGCTTTTTCGACTATGACGAAAAAGGCAAGCGCGTCGAATACTGGAAGGGTTTGCAAGACAAGTACCCGCTGGCCACCGAGCAGCCTGATCTGATCGAGGTGCAGGAACGTCTGATGTTCGCACAGGTCCTTGAGGCCGTCCGCGCGCTGGAAGAAGGCGTGTTGGAGGACATCCGCGAAGGCGACGTGGGTGCGATCCTTGGATGGGGGTTTGCCCCGTGGTCGGGTGGTCCGCTCAGCTGGCTGGATATCATCGGCACGCCCTACGCCGCTGAACGCTGCGATCAACTGAGCGAGGCTTATGGTGAACGCTTTGCCTGCCCGGCGCTGCTGCGTGAGATGGCTGAAAAGGGCCAGAGCTTCTACGGGCGCTTCGACCCCGAAGCAAAGGCGGCTTAACCCATATGATGCAGGCGCGCGATATCACGCGCCTGCATCGTTCTCGTGATGTTTGGTTAGGTCTGCCATTCTGACCGCAGAAACAAGGCCGACGCATCGGGCCGACCCGGACGCCCCGGTCTGCGTATCCCCCTGGGGGGACGGATCGGGAAAACCGGTTCCTGCGGGATGGGTGCAGGCAGTGCACCCAACGAGTTTGCAAGGGCGGACAAATCGCCCTTGGTTGCAATCATGTTAGTATACGCAATAGCTGTGTCTTCGTCCGCCACGCTGTAGAGCGTTTGATCAGACGCTGTGCGCCTGTTGAACCGGCCTGACGGGCAATAGGCCTGCAGCCCACCCTCAACAAAGATGACCTCATCCTGTTCGAAAAACAGCGTGCTAACCGCAAATGATGTTCCAG
Organism: Ruegeria sp. AJ12; assembly: GCF_056536245.1. Taxonomy (NCBI): domain Bacteria; kingdom Pseudomonadati; phylum Pseudomonadota; class Alphaproteobacteria; order Rhodobacterales; family Roseobacteraceae; genus Ruegeria; species Ruegeria sp. AJ12. Next base: position 1,453,140 of record NZ_JBQFJJ010000001.1, on the reverse strand, counting down.
GCGCGCGGGATTTGAGCTGGCATTTGCCACTGAGCAACCGCGCCGGGAACACCGCCAGACCTTCGGTCTCAGGGTCAAGCTTGTTAAGGTCCATGGCGATGCCTTGTTCCGGCATCAGCCAGACCGGTCGCCCATTATGGACGGTGTGTGCAGGAACAAAGACCGGCAGGTTCTCGGCTCGGGTTTCACCGAGCGGCACGGCCACGCGGTTGTTCGAGACGCGACACACCTCCTTGAACCCGTGATCCAGCGTGCGGACGACATCACCTGCGACAAGCCGCTCAACCGGCTTCCATCCACCCGCTGTCGCAACTTTGGTTCCGTGCAGAAACCCACCCCGGCGCGCGTTGACCGCATCGCGAGGCACCGTCGCATCCATCTCTTCAGAAAAATCGGAAAAATCCGAAACACTCGTTACTTCAAACACGTGCCTCACCCCCTTTTGGCACCTTCAATCGTCTGCAACTGCTAGCATGGAAAGTGAAAGGGCGACTTAATTTTGACATATTTGCGCCCAAATTGAGCCTTCATAGGGGCGATAAAGCTCAAAAACCGGAACAGAGCACCAAAAGATTCATCATTTAATTCCGTTTTGGAAACGCAAGCCTGACGGATCAGTCGAACCGATATCCGAATCTCTGAATATCCTCAGCACAGACTTGTGCCACCGCTGCCGCTGTCTGAGGCGAGTAATAGCTACGAAAATCCTTCTTGCGGTTTGATCGATTGAGACATGGCAATTCAACTTTGAACCCCAAGTGATCGAACAACGGTTGGGCGTCCGTCTCAAAGTGCTCCAGCCGAATATACGCCTGACACTGCTCCACCTCGTCGGCCCTCGTCATGTAAGCGCGGGCCGGAAACTGCTGAAAAGACCGCAACATCGCGGGGCTCAAGACGAATGTCTCGAAGTCCGAGGATTTTGCCAAAGCGACAGCCCTGTGGTCAAAGCTCTGCTCGCGCAGCCAGTAATAGTAACTGACGATCCGATCCCACGGGTTGCGGACCAGCGTGAACGCAAAGAGCGATTGCAGGTCCTCGGGCGGCAGCACCCCGTCAATATCGGCAAGTGTTGAATGCTTCCACAATCGGCCCGCGGCCTTCAGCGCTTTCGCGCGATGGCGGCGTTTCAAAGCTTTGGGGGTGTCGCCCAGCAGGATATCATCTTTCATCGCCCGTTGTTCCAGGGCCAGAGACAGGGATGTCCCACCGGTTTTAGGGATGTGGACAAACACATAGGCTCGACCTTTGGAAATGATCATGGCGCCCCCACTTCCGCAGCTGCCCGCCCTGCCCGCCATCCCAACAACGCCCCGGCTGCTGCAATCAGTCCGATGCCTGCGATCTGCATAACACCGATCGTCTGCCCCAGGGCAACCCAGGCAAAGAGCGGGCCAAAGATCATCACGGAGTATTCGAAAACAGCCACATAAGAGGGCTCACCCACTTGATACGCCTTGATCAGCATAAACACCGCAACGGTCGAACCAACCGCCTGCACCACGACCCAAGGCAGGGCCGGTTGCATGTTCCAGACCCAGCCACGCATTGCAAACCCGCCCGGACCATCGGGTGCGGCGAGCGGCAGAGCGGTGAACACAGCCAAACCCACGGCCCCGGCCAGACCCAGCGTAATCACCATACTGGCCAGCAAGGCCACCGTGCTTTCGTCGGAACAGTGACTGCGCGTGATGATGGCACTGAAGGCATAAAATAAACCGCCGGCAACCGGCAGCAGCGTCCGGGCGTCAAAATCTGTGGGGTTCGGCTGCAGCACACACAAAATCCCAGCAAACCCCGCTAAGACGGCAAGGATGCGCCACGGACCGATGGCCTGTTTCATCGCCAGCGAAGAGATCAACAGCACGAAGATCGGCGACGTGAACAGGCCTGCCAAGGCCTGCGCAATCGGCATCAAGGCCAGTGAGGCGAAATAGAACAGCATGGCCAGCGTGACCAAGACGCTGCGCAGCACGACCGGGCCCAGCCGCTTGGGGCGCAACCCGCCCAGCCCCAGCAGAGACAGACCGACAATAAGCGGCAGCATCAAAAGTGCGCGGCTCAGGTGGAACTGCCACAGGCCGATGGTGTCGGCGAGAAGAATCACAACGTTGTCTACGACACCGATGATCGCCATTGCGCTGATCATCAGCATCGATGCCAACACCGGCGAAGTCGGTTTGTCTGCGTGCATGCTGCGTCCCCGTCCGAGTGCAAAGAGCGGTGGACCCGAACCTCCGCACATCATGCTATCCAGCACAAATCCGAAATGCGGCGCAACTGGTTTGCGCGATGCGAATTCGCCATGCTAAGATTTGGCAAAACGAAATCGAGCAGACCTTACCCAATGACGGCCCTGAAACAGTACCAGCGGATCGAAGCCACCGGTCTGTGGCGCCCATCGCCCGATGAGCAGCGGCGGGAGGTCGTGGTGTCAATTGGCGAGGCCACATTGACGATTTCAGATTTCAACGACCGCGCCCTGACGCACTGGTCGCTGGCCGCACTGGAACGTCAGAACCCGGGGTCATTCCCGGCCATCTTCAATCCCGATGGCGATCCGGATGAAACGCTGGAACTGGCGCAATCCGAGACCACAATGATTGAAGCCATTGACCGTCTACAGCGCGCCATCGACCGATCACGCCCCCACCCCGGGCGCTTGCGCTGGGCCAGCGTTGCAGGCGTCATTGTTGCCGTGCTTGCTGTCCTGGTCTTGTGGTTGCCCGTCGCCCTGCAAAGTCACGTCGTGTCCGTCGTGCCCGAGGTCAAACGCCAAGAAATCGGCGACACGATCCTGCAGCGCATTGAACGGGTTTCGGGCAAGGCGTGTTCCGCGCGGGATGCGCAGACCTCTTTGGACCGGTTGGCCAAGCGCACGGGTGTCCGTCAGATCATCATTCTGCCAGCCGGCGTTCTGGACAGCCTGAGTTTGCCGGGCGGCACCATTCTGCTGAACCGGGCCCTTGTCGAGGATCACGAAGACCCTGCCGTGGCCGCCGGGTACATTATTGCCGAACGCACCCGGGCTCAGGCGCATGATCCGCTGGGTGATCTTCTCGACCGGACCGGTCCGACGACTGCTTTCCGGTTGCTGACGACAGGTGAACTGACGGCGGATATGGTGGACACGTACACGGAACAGGTTCTGTCTGAGCCGCGCCCGTCTTTGGCGGATGAAACCCTACTGGCCGCGTTTGGACAAGCGGCCCTGCCGTCGACGCCCTACGCCTATGCGCGCGATATCACCGGAGAAACCGTGCTGGGCTTGATTGAGGCCGACCCGATGGCGGGTCGCACTCTGGAGCAAGTATTGCCGGACCGGGATTGGGTCCGGCTCCAGAACATCTGCGGTGACTAGCGCAGGCTATTTTGTCCCGAACATTCGGTCACCCGCATCGCCCAAGCCGGGCATGATGTAACCCTTGGAATTCAACTCGCGATCAAGTGCGGCCGTCACAATGTGCACGTCCGGATGGGCGTCTTTCATGCGTGCCACCCCTTCGGGCGCGGCCAGCAGACACAGGAACCGGATATCCGTGGCCCCAGCCTCTTTCAGCAGATCGATGGCAGCGGCCGAGCTGTTGCCGGTGGCCAGCATCGGGTCCACGGCGATGACCAGCCGGTCCTTCAACCCTTCGGGCGCTTTGAAATAATACTGTACCGGTTTCAGCGTTTCTTCGTCGCGATAGAGGCCGACAAACCCGACACGGGCAGACGGGATCAATTCCAGCACCCCGTCCAGCATTCCGTTTCCGGCCCTCAGAATTGAAACCAGCGCCAGCTTTTTGCCCGCCAGAATGGGCGCGTCCATCTCTTCCATCGGGGTTTCGATGTGGCGTGTGGTCAGTTTGAGCTCACGCGTGACCTCGTAGGCCAGCAACAGCGTGATCTCGCGCAGCAACTGCCGGAAGACGGCGGTCGACGTGCCCTTGTCCCGCATGAGCGTCAGCTTGTGCTGCACCAGCGGGTGATCGACGATGGTCAGATGTTCGCTCATGTTATCTCCAGTCTTTTCTTGACCCGCGCGCGGGTGTCTTCATCGCAGAAAGCGGCGTTCAGCGCCATCTCATTCAGAGCCGCAAAATCCTTGGCATCCCAGCCAAAGGCCGCATTCAGCATCTCATACTCGCGCCGCATCGTCGTATGGAAAAACGGAGGGTCATCGGTTGAGACCGTGACCTTGACACCCGCATCGCGCAGTCGCGCGATTGGATGGGTCGCGAAATCGGGGAAGAGGCCCAGCACAACGTTCGAGCCAGGGCACACTTCCAGCGTCACCTGTCGATCAACCAACTCGCCGATCAGATCCGGGTCTTCGATCGCACGCACGCCGTGGCCGACCCGTTCGACCCCCAGATGGCGGATCGCATCCCGAACGCTGTCAGGTCCACCGAACTCGCCGGCATGCGTTGTCAGTCGAAGGCCGGCCTCGCCCGCGCACTCAAACGCCCATTTGAAATCGCCCTGAGCCCCGATTGATTCATTGCCGCCCATGCCAAAGCCGGTGATCCAGTCTCCGGCCGTTTCGGCCGCGCAACGGGCGCTGCGCTTGGCTTGTTCAGGACCGAAATGACGGACACATGTGACGATACCCCGCAGAGTGATTCCGAACTTGTCCTCGGCTTCATCCGCTGCATCCCGAATGGCGTTCAAGTAGTCTTTCCAGGCGTGCAGATCACCTCCGCCGCAGAAATCCGGGCTGAGGAACGTCTCGGAGTAAACCACCCCGTTCTCCGCACTTTCTTCAAGAATGGCCAAGGTCAGCCGCCGAAAGTCCTCGGGCGTCTTCAGCACCTCACAGGCCGCTTCATAAACGCTCAGGAAATGCGCAAAATCGCGAAAGTCATACGACCCGTCCGGCTTGAAAATACCGCTCAGGTCGATCTGTTTTTCATGTGCCAGCTGGCGAATGAAAGCCGGTGGTGCGGCACCTTCGTGATGGAGGTGCAGTTCAATCTTTGGCAGGTCGGCGACATTCATAAAAAGTTCCTTCCCGGGCCTTGTGCCGGGACGTTCAGGTGGTGGGCGATGCTGGCGGCCACATCGGTGAAGTTTACCTGACCGATCTTGCCCGCGCCCCGACCGGCAATCAGCACAGGGACCTGTTCCCGGGTGTGGTCTGTCCCCGTCCAACTGGGATCGTTACCATGATCTGCGGTCAACAGTATCAGATCGCCCGGGCGCAGTTTTTTCAGGACTTTGCCGATTTCTCGGTCAAACCATTCCAAAGCGCGGGCATACCCACTGATGTCACGACGGTGACCGTAAAGGCTGTCGAACTCGACGAAATTGGCAAATGTCAGGCTGCCCTCTTCAGCATTGTCCACCAGATCCGAGAGGTGCCGCATCAATTCCGCATCCGAGCCCTTGCGCAGCGTATCGATCCCCTGCATCGAGAAAATGTCACCGATCTTGCCCACCGCATGGACCCGGCGACCGGCGTCCTGCACCCAATTGGTGAGGACCGGTGCGGGCGGTTGAATGGCAAAATCCTTTCGATTTGTTGTTCTGGTGAACCCCTCCTCGGGCGTACCGACAAAAGGTCGCGCGATGACCCGTCCCACTTTCATGTCGTGCAAACGTGGTGCGAGTGTTCGGCACATTTTGAGCAGTCGATCCAGACCAAAGCTTTCCTCGTGCGCCGCGATCTGAAACACGCTGTCCGCGGAGGTGTAACAGATGGGCCGACCAGTCCGCATGTGTTCCGCTCCCAGTTCCGCAATAATTGCGGTTCCGGAGGCATGGCAATTGCCCAGTATGCCGTACGTTCCGGCAGCCTGCGCGGCGGCTTGCGTCAGATCGTGGGGAAATGCCGGTACCGTGTCCGGGAAATAGTGCCAATCCCAAGGCACCGGCACACCTGCCAGTTCCCAATGACCCGACGGTGTGTCCTTGCCCGGAGAATGCTCGCGGGCGCACCCCCACAGGCCGGTCGGATCAGCGCCCAATCCCGGAGCCCGATCACCCGACGCCAAAGCTACAGCCGCCCCCAAACCCAAAGCGTCCAGATTTGGCAGGTGCAGAGGACCTGTCCGACCCTCTTCTGCGCCGCCCGCTACACAGGCCTGCGCGATATGAGCCAGCGTGTTGGCACCGGTATCCGGGGTTTCCCCGTTATAGAACTGACCGGCATCCGGCGCGCCGCCGATACCCACCGAATCCATTACCACAAGAAAGGCTCGGCTCATGCGGTGATCCTTTCGTGGACAAGGTCCGGCTCTGCGCCCTGTTCGTCTTCTATGGTCATGGCTGCTGTCACCGTAGCTGCTGTACGCTGTGCCGCATCCTCACGAGCCGCATGGACAAAGGCAAGCGGAGCCCCTTTGGCAACGCGCGTGCCAAGGCGCAGGATTTGCGACAGACCGACGGCGGGGTCAATCTCGTCGCTTTCCACTTGGCGGCCACCTCCCAAAGCAACAACTGCGAGGCCCAGCGCCTCTCCGTCGATGGCGGTCACATAGCCATCTTTGGGGGCCGGTACCTCGCGGATCACATTTGCCTCTGGCAGGAACCTTGACCAGGTATCGACAAGCCGCAACGGACCACCCACTGCCGCCATCATACGTCCGAACCGTTCGGCTGCACGACCATCCGCGATGATCTGGGCAATCTTGGCCCGGCCCTGATCCACCGTGTCACACATCCCGGCATCACGCAGCAGGACACCGCCCAGTTCAGTTGAAATCTCTGCAAGCGGAGTACCCGACGCACCCGTCAATACCTTCATGACCTCGGCCACTTCCAGCGCATTGCCCAACGCCGGCGCCAACGGTTGATGCATATTGGTAATCACGGCGGACGTTCGGCACCCTGCCGTGTTTGCAGTCTCGGTCAGGGCAATGGCGAGCTTGCGCGCGTCTTCGATGGTTTTCATGAACGCGCCGCTGCCGACTTTGACGTCCAGTACTAAGGCGTCCGGGCTGGCAGCCAGTTTCTTGGACAAGATCGACGCGGTGATAAGGTCCAGACTTTCAACCGTTGCCGTGACATCCCGGATTGCGTAGAGACGCTTGTCCGCCGGCGCGATCTGGCTGGTGGCCCCCACGATCGCTGCACCTGTATCGCGCAGGATATGCGCCAGCCTATCCTGGCTGATATGCGTGCTCACGCCCGGAATTGCCTCAAGCTTGTCCAGTGTACCCCCTGTGTGTCCCAAACCGCGCCCGGAGATCATCGGAACATAGGCGCCGCATTCTGCCAGCGCCGGTGCCAGCACCAGACTGACACAATCGCCCACGCCGCCCGTCGAGTGCTTGTCGATCACCGGGCCATCCAGATCCCAGGTCAAAACCTCACCACTGTCCCGCATTGCGATGGTCAGATCAGCCCGCCCCTGCGCACCCAGACCGCCCATGCAAACCGCCATGGCAAATGCCCCAGCCTGAGCGTCGCTGACACTGCCGTCAGCCAGTCCCTGCGCAAACCAAACCAATTCCGGTTGGGTTGGCACATGGTGCTGGCGCAGTTTCGCAATGATCGAGCGGGCGTCCATCCGGTCAGGCATCTTCCATATGCGATGCGTCGAAAGCACCCGGCAGCAGTTGCCCGATACTTGTTTCCAGCTCTGCGCCATCAACGGTTGCCAGCGTCACCTTGACGTCGCGCTTTCCGAATTCAGCCAGCTTTTGCCGACACCCCCCGCAGGGCGGCACCGGCTGAGGGCTCGACGCTACCACATAGACTTCGGCCAGTTCCTGTTCACCCGCAGCCACCATCGCAGCGATGGCTCCGGCCTCGGCACAGGTGCCTTCGGGATAGGCCACGTTCTCGACATTGCAGCCCGCGTAAATCTCACCAGATGCGGATCGGATCGCCGCACCCACCTTGAAGTTGGAATAGGGCGCGTAAGCTTTTTCACGCACAGACAAGGCGGCGTCCTTCAGCGACATGGCGATTCCCCAATTTTTGATCGTCTGGTCAGAAACACTTACCCTAATGGAAACTATAGAGGGAATAGAAGACCCGCAGCGGGATTTTCAGTCAATCCAGATGCGTTTTGAAGGTGCCCGGCAAAGTGACCTCCATTATTTCGATGTCGTCGGAGGGGTCGCCAAGGCGCGTGCGCATACCCGGCGGTATGACAAAGGCGTCACCCTGTTCCAGCCGATAGGGCTCGCGCCCCTCACCCTCCAGCGTGACGGCCCCATTCATCACAAATGAGAAGTGGATATCGGTATCGTGGCTGGACCAGACTGGTTCGCCCTGCCCCCGTCGCGCGACCTGCACCCCTGCAACGCCCTTGGTGTTTTGGGCAATCGTCGTGTCACGGCAGGTGTAACCCGGCAGGCGGAACGGCCCCCATTCCGCGTCCTTGACCTGGTTGTAGACAAAGCGCTGCCCCTGCCATTCGCGATCCGGTCGGAGATGTGGTGTGGGCAATTCCATGTCATAATCGATTTCGGTGACATGTTCGGCCGGTACTCCGATCTCAATCACCTGCACATTGTCGGATGCTTCCAATACGCGGTGACGGATTTCCGGTGGCTGGATGAAGCAATCTCCTGCGGTCAGCCGCATCTTTTCGCCCTGATCCTCGTAAACCACATCCACCCAGCCGTGAATGCAAAAGATCAATTGAAACCCGACCTTGTGGAAATGAACCATATCGGGCACCGGGCCGCCATCCGGGATGCGGATATGGCTGGCGATAATGGATCCGCCCAGCCTGTCGGGCACCAAATCCCGGTAGTGCATGCCAGCCCGGCCAATGATCCATGGCGCCTGATCCTTGAGCCTGCGCACCACAAAGGAATGTACCGTTTCCGGCATGACCAGCGGTGGGTCCAGTTCCTCAATCTCAATTCGGGTTCCGTTCGGGGCGACGAGCACACGCCGACCCTCCGCAAATCCCTCGGGGTCATCGGTCAGAATTCGGAGCGTTCCGGGTCCTTCTGGCGCGTCCTTTTCGATGCGCAACCGCAACCCGTGCCCTGAAAACACTGCAACCCGAGGATCATCGGCAGGATAAATCATGTCCATCTGCATCCCGAGCACTTTGGTGTAGAACGGGATATCATCTCGCAACTCTTGCGTCGGAAGGCGAATCTCGGCGCGCGTCGCTGTTTGAGGTGATGTACGGGTCATTTATTATTTCTCTTTTCTCTTCGGCTTGCGCCATCCGACCAGAACGGCACAAAATTGCCAATCGAAAACGCATCCCATGCGTTTCTTTCCCTGTAAACAAGAACCGCCCCCACCCTTCCGGACCGGCAAAACGGGTGCAAAACGTCGCAGCATAGCCAACCTCAAAAAAATAGTTTAATACTAAATCAAATTTCAAAAGGGAGCTGAATCGCTCATGTCAGACACACCCAACCTGCGGCAGGCCGCGCTGGAATACCACGCCCATCCAAAGCCCGGAAAGCTGGAGATCAAGGCGACCAAGCCGATGGCCAACGGGCGTGATCTGGCCCGTGCCTACTCCCCCGGCGTTGCCGAGGCCAGCCTGGAAATCAAGGCTGATCCTGCAAACGCAGAACGCTACACCGCACGCGGCAATCTCGTCGCGGTCGTATCAAATGGGACAGCGGTTTTGGGTTTGGGAAATATTGGTGCGCTGGCGTCCAAACCGGTTATGGAAGGCAAAGCCGTCCTGTTCAAAAAGTTCGCCGGTATTGACTGCTTTGACATTGAGGTCGATCAGGCGGACCCGGAAAAACTGGCCGACATCGTCTGCGCTTTGGAACCGACCTTCGGGGCAATCAATCTTGAAGACATCAAGGCGCCCGATTGTTTTGTCGTCGAAAAACTGTGCCGCGAACGGATGAACATTCCCGTTTTTCACGATGATCAGCATGGCACCGCCATCGTCGTCGGCGCCGCCGCCAAAAACGCCCTGCATGTCGCCGGGAAATCCTTTGAGGATATCAAGATCGTCTCGACCGGCGGCGGCGCGGCGGGCATTGCCTGCCTGAACATGCTGGTAAAGCTGGGCGTCAAACGCGAAAACATCTGGCTATGTGACATTCATGGTCTGGTCTACGAAGGGCGGGCCGAAGACATGAACCCCCACAAGGATCAGTTCGCGCAGAAGTCGGACCTGCGAACCCTGGATGACGTCATCGGCGATGCCGACCTGTTTCTTGGTCTCAGTGGACCAAATGTCCTGAAGCCGGAGATGGTCGAACGAATGGCCAAGCGCCCGATCATCTTTGCCCTTGCCAACCCGACCCCGGAAATCCTGCCGCAGGCCGCGCGCGAGGTTGCACCCGATGCCATCATTGCCACCGGACGCAGCGATTTTCCCAATCAGGTCAACAACGTGCTGTGTTTTCCCTTCATTTTTAGGGGTGCACTGGATGTCGGCGCGACCGAGATAAACGATGAAATGCAAATCGCTTGCGTTGACGGGATTGCAGAGATGGCGCGCGCCACGACCAGCGCCGAGGCCGCTGCCGCGTATAAAGGTGAGCAACTGACATTTGGTCCGGATTACCTGATCCCGAAACCCTTTGATCCACGTCTGGTTGGTGTGGTCTCGTCCTCCGTGGCCAAAGCTGCGATGGACAGTGGCGTGGCCAAGCGACCGATCGACGATCTTGAAACCTACAAGGAAAAGCTGAACCAGACGGTCTTTAAATCCGCCCTGCTCATGCGCCCGGTGTTCGAGGCCGCTGCCCTTGCGTCCCGCCGGATCGTGTTCGCCGAGGGCGAAGACGAACGGGTTTTGCGGGCCGCACAGGCCATATTGGAGGAAACCACCGAAACGCCCATCCTGATCGGGCGACCGGATGTGATCGAAACACGCTGCGAAAAGCTTGGCCTGAACATTCGGCCCGGAAAAGATTGCCAGATCGTAAACCCGGAAAACGATCCCCGGTATTATGACTACTGGAACTCGTACCATCAAATCATGCAGCGCCGTGGGGTCACGCCGGATCTGGCCAAGGCGATCATGCGCACCAACACGACGGCAATCGGGGCCATCATGGTTCATCGAGGCGAGGCCGACAGTCTGATTTGTGGCACGTTTGGCGAGTACCGCTGGCACCTGAATTACGTTGAACAGGTGCTGGATGACGGCGACCTGCGCCCGCACGGCGCATTGTCGCTGATGATTCTCGACGATGGCCCGCTTTTCATCGCGGATACCCATGTCCGGCAACTGCCGACACCCGAGGAACTGGCTGAGAGCACAATCGGTGCCGCTCGGCACGTTCGCCGGTTTGGACTGGAACCCAAGATCGCATTCTGTTCCCAATCGCAATTCGGGAATCAAGCTGAGGGGTCAGGCAAGCGTCTGCGCGCGGCCTTGGAGATTCTGGATCAGAAACCGCGTGATTTCGTGTATGAAGGCGAGATGAACCTGGATGCGGCGCTGGACGAAGATCTGAGGGCGCGCATCCTTCCGGCCTCGCGTCTGAAAGGCGCAGCAAACGTCTTGATCTTTGCGCATGCGGATGCCGCCAGCGGGGTTCGCAACGTCCTAAAAATGAAAGCAGACGGGATCGAAGTTGGGCCCATTTTGATGGGTATGGGCAACAAGGCTCATATCGTGACGCCTTCCATCACCGCGCGGGGTCTGCTGAACATGGCCGCCATTGCCGGAACGCCCGTCGCACATTACGGTTGAGCCAGGCGGCCCCATCGGCTGGCCGCCATTCAGGGAGGTCAGCATGAAGGGGCATTGTCACTGCAATGCGGTGCGCTGGGAAAGCGACGGCGAAGTGGCGTGGAGTTGCTATTGCCATTGCACAGATTGCCGCCGCAATTGCGCGTCACCGGTCACTGCGTTTTTTGGATTACCAAATAGCTCGGTCAAATGGCAGGGTGACGCGCCGAACATCTACCGGTCGTCAAAGGGTGTGGAGCGATTGTTTTGCGCCACATGCGGGACGCAAATGGCGTACCGCAACGCACTCGACACCAAGAACATACATCTTTACATCGCGACGCTCGAAGACCCGGATGACCTGCCACCCCGGTTCCACGTCTATCATGCGGATCATATCCGCTGGCTGAGCATTCAGGACAGCCTGCCGCGTTATGCAAAAAATGCCGGCTGACCCGAATCTGTTAGCGCACACGATTTTGCACGCTTGGGTTTGCAGGTTTGCAAATAAGCCTCTCTGCTGCAAACAAGGTGCTACACAGAAAGCAGTTTGCAAAAATTTGCAGGGAAGATTGGACCAGATTGCAAATATTTCGCGATAAACTGACGCGCCGTCATTTCAGTTGCTTGTTCATGGCAGCCGGGATGCCTAACAACTTGCGGACGGCTTTGGGAGGAGGACGAGATGGCATATCAAGACGTTTATGAAAGCTGGAAAACCGACCCCGAGGCGTTCTGGATGGAGGCCGCCAAAGGGATCGACTGGGTCAAAGCCCCCAGCAAAGCTCTGTTTGACGACAACGCGCCGCTTTATGAATGGTTCTCGGACGCTCAGGTCAATACATGCTGGAACGCGGTTGACCGCCATGTCGAAAGCGGCCGCGGCGAACAGACGGCCATCATCTACGACAGCCCGATCACCCACACCAAGCGCGAAATCTCATATGTCGAGCTGCGCAATCGCGTCGCGACCCTTGCCGGAGCATTGCGCGCCAAAGGCATAGAAAAAGGCGACCGCGTCATCATCTATATGCCAATGATCCCAGAAGCGTTGGAGGCGATGCTGGCCTGCGCGCGTCTGGGCGCAGTGCACTCGGTCGTGTTCGGTGGGTTTGCTAGCAACGAACTGGCCGTCCGCATCGACGACGCAAAACCCAAGGCGATCATCGCGGCCTCCTGCGGGATGGAGCCGGGTCGTGTCGTGCATTACAAACCTCTGCTGGACGGCGCCATCGAGATGGCGAGCCACAAGCCGGATTTCTGCGTCATCTTCCAACGGGAGCAAGAGGTTGCCAAATTGGTCGAGGGCCGCGATTTCAATTGGCACGGGTTTCAATACGGTGTCGAACCGGCAGACTGCGTGCCGGTCGCAGGCAATGATCCGGCCTATATCCTTTACACTTCTGGTACAACCGGAGCTCCAAAAGGCGTCGTCCGGCCAACCGCAGGCCATCTGGTGGCTTTGAACTGGTCAATGAAGAACATCTACAATGTCGACCCCGGCGATGTGTTCTGGGCGGCCTCGGATGTCGGGTGGGTCGTCGGTCATTCCTATATCTGCTATGCGCCGTTAATCCACGGCAACACCACAATCGTTTTCGAAGGCAAGCCCGTGGGCACCCCCGATGCAGGCACGTTCTGGCGGGTGATTTCCGAGCACAGTGTCAAAAGCTTCTTCACCGCCCCGACCGCAATCCGCGCCGTCAAGCGCGAGGATCCCAAAGGCGAAATGCTTGCCAAATATGATCTCTCCGGGTTGCGCGCATTGTTTTTGGCGGGTGAACGGGCTGATCCCGACACGATCCTCTGGGCACAAGATGCGCTGAAGGTTCCGGTGATCGATCATTGGTGGCAGACGGAAACAGGCTGGACCATCGCCGGAAATCCACTGGGTATTGAGGAATTGCCGGTCAAGCTGGGATCCCCTGCGAAACCCATGCCGGGCTACGACGTTCAGATTCTGGACGAAGGGGGCCATCCGATGAAACCGGGGGAGTTGGGGGCCATTGCGGTCAAACTGCCTTTGCCACCAGGAACGCTGCCAACCCTTTGGAATGCCGAGGCGCGTTTCAAGAAGTCATATCTTGAGCATTTTCCGGGATACTATGAAACCGGTGACGCAGGCATGATCGATGAGGATGGGTATCTCTACATCATGGCCCGGACCGACGATGTCATCAACGTGGCCGGCCACCGCCTGTCCACGGGTGGCATGGAAGAGGTTCTGGCCGCACATCCCGACGTCGCCGAATGCGCTGTGATCGGCGTGTCGGATCAGCTCAAGGGGCAGATGCCGGTTGGATTCCTGTGCCTGAACGCGGGCGCGGCCCGTGACAACGGTGAAGTCGCGCAAGAAGTTGTCAAAATGGTGCGCGAGAAGATTGGACCTGTCGCCGCGTTCAAGCTGGTGGTTGTCGTGGATCGTTTGCCCAAAACCCGCTCGGGCAAGATTCTGCGCGGCACCATGGTTTCGATTGCAGATGGCAAAGACTACAAAATGCCTGCGACAATCGACGACCCTGCCATTCTGGATGAGATCAAGTCGGCACTGCAATCGATAGGATACGCGCAGTAAACCCGGGTCGGCATCGACCTGGCCGATCTTGACTTGCAACCCGGATCAGGCCCCGTACTGTCGCAATGAGACAGAGAGGGCCAATGACACAAAACGAACTCTGGCGTCTCAACGCCACTGAACTAACAGCCCTGACCCGCACGGGAGACGTCAGCGCAGAAGAAGCCGTGCAGGCCTCGGTCAGTCGGATGCTACTGGTCAATCCGGACCTGAACGCGGTTGTCGAAGACCTGAGCGCCGAGGCGTTGAAGCGCGCGCGCAACTTAGACCGGGCTCGCATTCAGGGTGCCCCAATCGGGCCGTTGCACGGTGTTCCGGTCACCATCAAGATCAATGTGGACCAGAAAGGCCATGCGACGACAAATGGCGTGGTTGCCCTGAAAGACATGATTGCACCGGCGGATGCGCCGGTTGTCAGCAATCTGCAAAACGCCGGCGCGGTAGTCATCGGGCGGACCAATACGCCAGAATTCTCGTTCCGCGCGGACACGGACAATCCCCTCTACGGGCGCACACATAATCCCTGGGGCCGCCATACATCTGCGGGCGGATCCTCTGGCGGGGCTGGCGCGGCGGTTATGGCCGGTATCGGCGCGCTTGGGCACGGCAATGACATCGGCGGCAGCCTGCGGTTTCCGGCAGCAGCCAACGGTGCGGTCACAGTGAAACCCGGACTTGGTCGCGTGCCCGCGTGGAACCCCAGCCAACAAGCCGAGCGCGGGCTGCTGGCACAATCCATGTCGGTGCAGGGCGTCATCACCCGCTCTGCCGCAGATCTGCATCTGTCGATGCCCAGCCTGATCGCGGCGGACCCGCGCGATCCGTTCCACGCACCGCTTCCATGGCGCGGCGACGCACTGGACGGCCCCGTGAAAGTTGCCGTCACCAAGAACACATTTGGCTACGCCCTGCATCCAGAGGTCGAAAAAGCGCTGGATACAGCGCGCGATACGCTGGTCGACGCGGGGTATGTGGTGCACGAAGCAGAGCCGCCGGACGTATTCGAAGCAGGTCGCATCGGGTATCGCGCGCTGATGGGCGAAGTTTTGACCCTGATGAAATCGGACATCGAGGCGGCAGGATCACAGACCATACGGGATATCTTTGATGTTTATTTCCAGGAGTTCCCGCCGATCGTTGAAACCGAACTGATCCGCATGCTGGCCAAGCGCAGTCACTATGCGCGCGAGTGGTCGATTTTTATGCAGGACTATCCTTTGGTCCTGTCCCCGTTTTTGCCGCAACCCTTTTTCAAACCGGACCGTGACACCGAAGGGGTCGAAGGTGTCCATGAGGTTCTTGGGTGCGCCGTTTACTCTTACGCAATGAATTTTCTGGGCCTGCCTGCGGCCTGCGTTCCGGCGCGACTTTCAGACTTGCCGGAAGGCCCGCAACCGATAAACGTGCAGATCGCCGCCCGGCGCTGGCGAGAGGATCTGGCGGTGGATGCCGCTGCCGCTATTGAGGCTCGTGTCGGACAGATGTGCTTTCCCTTGTGGGATCAAATGGGCACGTCGTGGGATCAAATGGGCACGTCCGACTAAAGGTTCTGCACCATGCAGAATTAATAGACCCCGGGTTATTTTGCCCGGGGTCCAGCTGCTAAAATATGCCCGGATTTCTGATGACGAGCGTAGCACCACCCACCCTCGCCAGCGCGAAATCTGCGCAATCATTCGAAAACGCCGTCTGGTGGCCACTCACTCCCACCTTGGCGTGTTCTCCGGGCAAGATCACGTTAGCCAATAGTCAAGGAATCGCCTGTGAACTGGTTCACACTGGGTGAAATTAACTCTCGTCAGACAAATTTTACGTGAATTGTTCGGATATGAGCCGTTCTTCGAGGCCATGCCCGGGATCGAACAGAATGCGATGCTGGATGGCCGGTTCTGATCGAATTTCCACCCAGTCGATGTCCGGAAAGGACACAGAGTCGGCGGCAACGATGACCGGTCTTTTTTCCGCATCCAACACATCGAATCGTACATTGGCGATCTTTGGCAGCAACGCGCCGCGCCAGCGCCGAGGACGAAACGCAGCAATCGCCGTCAGGGCCAGAACGTCGGCCCCGATCGGCAGAATTGGGCCATGGGCAGAATAATTATATGCGGTGGATCCGGCTGGTGTGGACAGCAATGCCCCGTCGCAGACAAGCTCCGCCATGCGCAACCGACCATCGACGCTGATCTTCAGCCGCGCGGCCTGCGGTCCCGCGCGCAGCAGCGAGACTTCGTTGATCGCCAGTGCTTCGTGCAACTTTCCCGCCTGATCCATTGCACGCATCGCCAGTGGGTTGATCACCTCTTCCTCGGCAGCGGCCAGCCGATCCATCAGGTCAGTTTCGTGGAACCCGTTCATCAGAAACCCGATGGTTCCGCGATTCATACCATAGACCGGCGTGTCGAGGTGCTGCATGTTTTGCAGGGTGTGCAGCATGAACCCGTCACCGCCGAGTGCGACGACAACGTCCGCATCCCGAGGCGCGGCATTGCCGTATCGTGCAATTAGACTGTCCCGGGCGGTTTGCGCCACTTTGACATCGCTGGCGAGAAAAGCGATTCTCTTGATCATGTATTCCGGTTTCCGGTGCTACGCATTTGGTTCCGAAACAAACATACCTTTCCCCATTAGGCCAGACTTGACGCCGTAGCCGGCCAATTCGTCGCTTTAAGCCTTTTGCACCGGCAGTGTTTCCGATAGGAAATCCGCCAGATAATCCCTGCTATGTGGAGCCACCATGAACGCCAATCTTCGTGACACCGGTTTTTTCACCCAGTCTCTGGCTGATCGTGATCCTGATATTTACGCCTCGATCACATCCGAACTGGGTCGCCAGCGCGACGAAATCGAGCTGATTGCATCCGAAAACATCGTCAGCGCCGCCGTCATGGAGGCGCAGGGATCGGTGATGACCAACAAATACGCCGAAGGTTACCCCGGACGCCGCTATTATGGCGGCTGCCAGTTCGTCGACATCGCCGAGAACCTCGCCATCGACCGCGCCAAGCAGTTGTTCGGATGTGATTTCGCCAACGTCCAACCGAACTCGGGCAGTCAAGCGAACCAGGGCGTGTTCCAGGCGCTGATCAAACCCGGAGACACCATTCTGGGCATGAGCCTGGATGCCGGTGGCCACCTGACCCATGGCGCGCGGCCCAACCAGTCGGGAAAGTGGTTCAACGCGGTACAATACGGTGTGCGCCAGCAAGACAACATGCTGGACTATGACCAGGTCGAAGCGCTGGCGAAGGAACACCAGCCGAAGCTGATCATCGCAGGCGGTTCGGCTATCCCGCGTCAGATTGATTTTGCCCGCATGCGCGAGATCGCCGACATGGTCGGTGCCTATCTGCATGTGGACATGGCGCATTTCGCGGGTCTGGTGGCCGCCGATGAGCATCCCAACCCCTTTCCGCATGCCCATGTGGCCACAACCACCACACACAAGACCCTGCGCGGCCCGCGTGGCGGTATGATCCTGACCAATGATGAAGATATCGCCAAGAAAGTGAATTCGGCGATCTTCCCAGGCATTCAGGGCGGCCCGCTGATGCATGTGATCGCGGGCAAAGCGGTGGCTTTTGGTGAAGCCCTGCGTCCCGAGTTCAAAAGCTACATCCAGCAGGTCGTGACCAATGCACAGGCGCTTTCGGACCAGTTGATCAAAGGCGGTTTGGACACCGTGACCCACGGCACTGACACCCATGTGGTGCTGGTTGACCTCCGCCCCAAAGGGGTCAAGGGCAACGCCACCGAAAAGGCTCTGGGACGGGCGCATATCACCTGCAACAAGAATGGCGTGCCGTTTGATCCTGAAAAACCGACCATCACGTCCGGCATCCGTCTGGGATCACCCGCCGGCACCACTCGCGGCTTTGGAGAGATCGAGTTCCGCCAGATCGCAGACTGGATCATCGACGTAGTCGACGGGCTGGCCGCCAATGGCGAAGACGGCAACGGGGCGGTCGAAGCCAAGGTAAAGGCCGAGGTGGCCGAGCTCTGCACGCGCTTCCCGATCTACCCGAACCATTAAACAGAACTGCTGAACGGCACCCGAGCGGTGCCGTTCGGGCAATTTGGGCCAAGTGTTTTCTTTGGCGCGCGCAGCCGGTGCGCTGAAAACTCTGTGTGCAGCGCCGCCCAAAGCTGCAGACCGGGTGGTGTCAGATCAGGCCGCGCCACAAAAGAAAGATCAGCAGCAGGCTTGAAAACGCCAAAACGTTGAAAGCCAGCCCCCCCAGCATGCCCAGAAACCAGCCCCATCGCCGATCTGCCAGATTGATGCTGCTCAGATAGGTCTGAACCTCTTCTGCCGCCTGCTGCAGTTTCGGAGAATCCAGAACCAACCGCAGCTTTGGATGTGCTGCCATCTGCTCTGCACCAGCCAGAGCCATTGCCTGTTTATAGATGCGACGAGGCAACCGGCGCTTTGCGCGCCTCACTGAGGCCAACAGGGTTTTGTCGCGCACGCCCAACTTGGCGCGCAGCAGAAGGATCGTCTCGGTGATCCGGATATGAATGTCTGTATCCTGCGACATGCGACGCCTCCTGACGGATCAATCTATCTGCACAGTCCAAGGTCTACAATGGGGCTGGTCGTCCCCACCCCTGCCGGGTATCACCCAATCATGCTGAACACGATTGTACATGGCGCACCGTCTTCGAAACCGCCCCTGGTCATTGCACACGGCCTATATGGCTCGGCCCGAAACTGGGGCGTCATAGCAAAGCGGCTCTCAGACGAACGACAGGTTGCAGCCGTGGATATGCGCAATCATGCCCATAGTAGATGGGACCCCTGCCACAGATACACCGATCTGGCCGCAGACCTTGCAGAAGTAATCGATAACCTTGGTGGCTCCGCTGACGTCTTGGGACATTCCATGGGTGGCAAGGCCGCGATGGTCCTTGCGCTGGAACATGGCGACCTGATCCACAAACTGGTTGTGGCTGACATCGCGCCGGTGACGTATGGCCACAGCCAGATCCAGTTCATCGATGCCATGCGTGCAGTGGATATGTCGCAGGTCTCGCGCCGCTCGGACGCGGAACAGCAACTGGCCAATCGCGGCGTTGAACCTGCCCTGCAAAGCTTCTTCACACAATCGCTTGATGTCAAAGGCCGGCGCTGGCTTTTGAACCTGGACGTGCTGGCCCAGGAAATGCCTGAGATCATGGGGTTTCCGCACATTGCGGCCACGTGGAAAGGACCTACGCTGTTTTTGTCCGGAGGCGCGTCAGACTACGTCCAGCCACACCACCGCGACCGGATCCGAGCCTTGTTTCCCAATGCCAAGTTCGCAAAAATCCCCAGCGCTGGCCATTGGTTGCATGCCGAAAAACCGCGTGAATTCGAAGCCGCAGTTAGGACGTTTCTGAACGCCTGATCAGGCCTGGTCCTGGTAGATTCTTTTGGCAACCAGCCACGACGCCGGAGCTGCGACAACCGCGCCCGCAGCCGCAGCAGACACAATTGCAACGACAGAAAACAACCCGGCGGAGAGAACCGCAATAACGGCTGATCCTGCCAGAGCGGTTGCGATCAATGTGTACAGCATAGCGGCAAGGCGAAACATGGCCAGTGGTCCTATTGGTTGAATACTGGCCGCTATTTTATTGAAGTTGCAAGCGCACAACTTTGATGTGTGTCAGATCGGGTACGGTCAATTCCTACGAATCGACGACGTCCCCGCCCCCACTGACCCAATCGGTCAGGCCGCCGAGATTGTAGACCCGCTCGTACCCCATATCCTTGAGAAGTTTCCCCGCCAGAGCAGAGCGCCCGCCAGACGCGCAATACAGCACGATGGCACGATCCTTGCGCATTTCAGGATCATGAGATTGCAGCGTGTCGTCGGCACGAAATTCCAACATACCGCGTGGAATATGATGAGCGTCGGCGGCACGGCCTGTACGCTGAACCTCGATCGCGTCCCGCACATCCAAAAGCAGGCCACCATGTTCCAGCAAAGTTTTGGCCTGATCCGTATTGATGCGCTCGACCGCCGCATTGGCAGCTTCCATCATGTCCTTGAGTGTGGCCGGCATGCACTGTTCTCCATTCGCTGGTTTATCTGAAGCTAACATGCAGGAATTAGGTGGCGTAGCCGTATAAATCCAATATTGCCCGGGAGCTCGGGTACCGACACTTCCCGGCAGTTTTTTCATTGAGTATCAAAATGGTGCGGATGGCGGGGATCGAACCCGCAAGCCCGTAGGCGAGGGATTTTAAGTTACTGAGCCCGAGATATTTTATCGCCCAATAGCACGTATTGAGGGTCCGCGAAGCCAAGAAAACAAGACATCATCGTCTCACAGCATGTCCTGAGACCTGTCAGGACCTAACCGAGACATGGCCTGTAACATGGCCTACAGAGGCGATCAAGGATGACCAAAAGACTCACACAAGCAATAGTGTATGGACTGGCCGAAGATCATCAACCTGGCGCTCAAATCTACGACAGCGAGGCGAAGGGCCTCAGGCTCGTCGTGGGCAAGCGCGGAATCTCCTACAAGCACGTGGGGCGCATCAATGACGGCACCAACCGCTACGTGTCCATCATCGGCAGGACGGACGAGGTGTCTCTGCGCAGCGCTAGGGAGCGCTCGGCTGAGCTCCGGCTGGCGTTACGGCGAGGCGATGATCCGAGGACCAAGAAGGCAGCGGTACCGACCATCGCGGAGGCCCTCGAGCGCTATCTAGAGGGGCGGCCCGACCTGAGTGAGCAGACGGTCTCATGGTACCGCCAGAAGGTCGACGGTTCGCTCAGCGGCCTCCGCAAACTGCCAGCAGATCGGATCGACCGCGAAGCCGTAAGGTCGCTTCACGAGCGGCTTACCAAGAAATCTGGGCCCTACTGCGCGAACGGAGCCATGCGGGTCCTCAAACTGCTGTTGAATGACGTAGCTCGAACGCACGATCTTCCGCCTAACCCGGTCACGCGCGGCGTGCGAATGAACAAGGAGCATGCGCGTGACTGGGCGGTCGGCCCTTATGAGATGCCTCAACTCTGGCGCGGATTGGATGCGATGGAAGACCCTGTTCGTCGCGCCTGCTGGCTGCTAATGTTGACCACGGGACTTCGCTCCTCGAACGCCCGTTCGGCGAGGTGGGAGCATCTTGACGAAAATGGGGTGCTGTTCATCCCTCGAGCCAAATCAGGTCGCAGTTTTCACCTGCCCCTACCCCGCCTCATGATCCAGGAGCTTGGTGAGGTTCTAGAACTGACAAAGCCGCTGGAGAACCCATTCATCTTTCCTTCGGCGACCGCCAAGTCGGGTCACGTCGAGCAGATGGTGCGCCTGAAATTGTTTCCATACGCCCCGCATCAGATGCGCCATACCTACCGGACGCATGCGCTAGGGTCAGGACCCATTGATTTCCGCACGGCAGCATGATTCACAGTTGTAAAAACGAGCGGTGAATATGTCTGATCTATTCTGGCTGACAGATGCGCAGATGGCGCGTCTTGAGCCCTTCTTCCCCAAGTCCCACGGCAAACCCCGCGTCGATGATCGGCGTGTGTTGAGTGGGATTATCTTCATCAATCGCAATGGTTTACGGTGGCGTGATGCGCCGAGGGAGTACGGTCCTCACAAGACGCTCTACAATCGTTGGAAGCGCTGGAGCGATAAAGGCATCTTTGCGCAGATGATGACCGGTCTGGCGGCTAACCACGGCGAAGAGAAGACCGTGATGATCGACGCAACCTATCTCAAGGCCCACCGAACAGCGGCCAGCATGGGCGTCAAAAGGGGGCGTGGGCGCCTAATCGGTCGGACCAAAGGCGGCATGAACACCAAGTTGCACGCCATCTGCGACAGTCAGGGGCGGCCACTCAACTTGTTCGTCACCGCCGGACAGGTCAGCGACTACATCGGAGCACGGGCGTTGCTGAGCAGCTTGCCCAAGGTCGAGTGGTTGCTTGGGGATCGAGGCTATGACGCCGACTGGTTCAGAGAAGCGTTGAAAGACAAAGGGGTAAGATCCTGCATCCCAGGTCGGAAACAGCGCAAGAAAGCCGTAAAATACGACAAGCGCCGCTACAAACGCCGCAACCGGATTGAGATCATGTTCGGCAGGCTGAAGGATTGGCGGCGTGTTGCCACACGATACGACAGATGTCCCAAGGTCTTCCTCTCCGCAATCGCACTCGCCGCTCTGGTCATCTATTGGCTATGAGTCCTGACCCTAGAACTTAAGCAGTTATCAACTCCCTTGACAATTCTTGAAGATGAATGCCCTGACACACTGACTTTTGTCGAAAGCGTTTCCTGCAGCAGCGTTATTTTTTCAGCCTCAGAAGGATCAAAAGTAGAGTATTCCGAATGTGTCGCATAGGTGGATTTATGCACGAAGCAAACTAATCAATCCGAAGCAAATTGCTAAAATAAAATAGGCAAACGGTTTACAACGTTTGGCGGAACCTACCACGCGCGGCTTGGCTCCTCCGGCACTGTCTTGAACTGGTACCCGCGGCCGGACTCGAACCGGCACGGCCTTCCGGCCCAGAGATTTTAAGTCTCTTGTGTCTACCATTCCACCACGCGGGCAAGCGTGTCGGGCCTATTCCGGGCCTGGAAATCTCCATACGGCCACAAGGCCATGAATACAATGCGCTTTGCGGGCGGAAGCGAAGGATTTTAAGTCCCTTGCGTTTACCAGTTTCGCCACATCCGCGAGTCATCGGGTTTGTTCCACCGACAACTTCCGGAACTCTTACAATCAAGTCATCCGATTGGAAAGGCAGTAAGTTATCGGCTGAATGGTGCCCCCAACGGGAACCACATCGAACTCCAAACACGATCTCCAAAACGCATTCAATGGTGACATCAACGAGGTCTTTGAAGCACTCCAAGACTGCCAGCAACTGCTCGAAGCAAGCGGTGTTGAATTGCAGGATTTGGAGCCATGAAACACGCCCCTTCCCTTTCTCAATCGTTTGCTCAAACGGCAATACGCAAGGTAGCAACGAAGAAGAAGCGCCCCGCTCCGATATCCGTGCGCGTGAGTGAAGAAGAGCGAGAACGTCTCACGCGAGATGCTGCGGGGCGCTCGGTAAATAGCTATGTACGCGCACGATTGTTTTCAGAGGACACACCCTCCCGAACGCGCGGCAGAGCCCCTATTAAAGACTATGAGGCATTGGCACGGGCGCTGAGCCTCATGGGCCGCTCCGATATCTATACGAGCTTATCTGCGCTTGTGCTGGCTATCGAACAACAAAAACTTGAAGCGTCTGCCGAGGTGGAAGCCGATATTCGCGAGGCCTGTGCGACGGTTCGCAGTATTAGGTCAGAGCTGATCAAGGCACTCGGCCTCAAAGGCTGAGCGGTCATGATCCTTGTTGGCAATCAACGCGGTGGTGGAAAGAACCTCGCCCTTCATTTGATGAAGGATGAGAATGAGCATGTGCATGTTCATCAAATCCGTGGCTTTGCTTCGGATGATCTGCAATCGGCATTTCAGGAATCATACGCCATATCGCGAGCAACGCGATGCAAGCAACATCTGTTTAGCCTGAGCCTGAACCCGCCTCATGATGCGGACCTTTCCCCCGATGAGTTTGAAGCCACAGTGGATCGCGCCGAGGATCGCCTTGGTCTTGCAGGTCAGCCGCGCGCCATCGTTCTGCACACCAAGAAGGGGCGCACCCATGCGCATGCGGTCTGGTGTCGGATTGACACAGAGAACATGAAGGCCGTCCAGCTCTCTTTCACCAAGCGCAAAATGCAGGATTTATCGCGAGAGTTATACCGCGAGCATGGCTGGACCATGCCGCGCGGGTTCGAGCGCACGGAGTTTCGTGATCCGCGCAACTACAGCCTCGCTGAATGGCAACAAGCCAAGCGCGCCGAGAAAGACCCTGCCAAACTCAAGGCGATGTTTCAGGATTGCTGGGCGATGTCGGACTCAAAGTCGGCATTTGAGAACGCGTTGCGCGAACGCGGCTTTCATCTGGCGCGCGGGGATCGGCGTGGACATGTAGCGGTTGATTTCAAAGGCGAGGTCTATCCGGTTTCGCGATGGTTGGGTGTGAAGGCCAAAGCTGTTCGAGCGCGAATTGGCGATCTTGATGATCTGCCGTCGGTCCAGCAAGCACAACAGGCCGCAAAGGATGTGATTGCCGAACGCCTCAATGAGATCAGGCGCGAAGAACAACAACGCCAGCGCGTCAAAGCCGAACGATTAGAACGGGAACGTCGTGAGCAAGCCCGCGCCCAACGTCAGCACCGCGAGAGGCTCAAACGCGAACAAGCAAAGCGGCAAAGACAAGAGAAAGCCGAGCGGGACGCGCGTTTGCGCAAAGGTTTTGCAGGCTTGCTGGATCGCCTGACAGGCAAGCGCAAACAAACGCTCATACAAAATGCCCGCGACGCAGATGCCTCAAACGCCCGCGATACCCAACAACGGCGGAGTGTCGTAGAGGCGCAGGAGCGCTCCCGCGCTGAAACCAAGGCACGCGAACAGCGTATCCGAGATGAGTTCAAACAGGTGCAATGGGAGCTGGCCGTTGATGCCGCCGCCCTTCGTCGAAAAGAAGCTGCGGAACAAAATCGCGAGGCATTTAAGCAAAGGCGGAAAAAGGTCTCTGAACGGCCCAGACGCGGTAGAACACGCGATGGGCCAGATTTCAGCCGCTAGAGCGATTACTCTACTACTAGGGCGTCAAGTAGTGCACAGCTCCCAAAATTCTAGCGTTACTTTCAACGGTGGCCCGCTAAACAAGTTGTTGACGCGCTCGCGGCGTGACAGTTTTCAATACTTGACGCTGAGCTGCACCCCTGTTTCGCTTCGACTCATAGATTGTAACGATTTTTGGGGGCGAATATGGTTGCAAATCCTGTCTATAAGTATTTTCCACCAGTCGCTGTGCTGGTAGTTATTCTTCTTTTTGTCTTTTCCCCGAAGGCATCATTGGATGTCTGCAATGCGTCTCCTTACACGACCGATCATATTGCTTTTGCAAATATTGACGGAGAACTGACCGCACTCTCTGGGAGAACGAGTCTAGCGCCCGGAACCTGCATCACCGCAAAGAAGCGATTTTGGTTCGGATCCCCTGAGTTTTTCGTTCACACTTCGATTCCTTCTCAAAGCCAATTCACCTACAGCCTTGTTCGGGACATCAAAAACGCCGATACACATGATGGTGGAGACGGCGTTTCGAACCCTCTTGAGGCTGATGAAGTCCAATATTGGGGCGTGGCGCACACGTGCTTTCCCACGCCAACACCTATAGAAAAGCGCGAATTTTTTTCGCCCGACCATTGTCCAATTTCTTTTTACTTAGCGGGTTTGCAGCCCGCGTTCTCGATGAAAAGCCGCAAGAGTTGGAACTTTGTCTGGGAACACCCTGATCTAGCATTGTTGAAGTCATCGGGGGATTTTGAATCCGATTTGGAACAGGGGCTTGCGAGTGCAAAACGGCTTGAAAGGTCTATAGGGCGACAAACTTTTTATGAGCGAGAGTGGCGCGGTAAAGCCCCATTCATCGCGGGCGGACGCATGGAAGATCAGAACGGTCCGCTAAACCCTGGGGTTTGGCTGTTTGAAATGCCGCAAAAGAACGTATTCGGCGAACCACAGCTTCTGAGAAGCGGTGACGCAATCCTAAAGGTGAACGGCAGTGAAGTCTTTGGACAAGCTGACCTAGCGCAATTGCTGATCAATCATGGACTATCGCGCGACCATGGCATCGAAACACTCGTAAGGTACGAAATCCTACGCGGAACGCAGAAGCTGGTTATTGAAGCGCCTTACTACTTCAACGTACGCTACCATGCCCACGCCGGGGATCAGTCAGGACTAGCTTTCTGGTATGGCGTAGGAGACGCTGTTTCTTTCGGACAAACGCCATGGGCGCTCTGCTACGGAAACAACGCGCTTCGTGGGGCGGCTAACGGTGTCAGTAAGCTTTGGGAATTTGGTCGAAGCCAGATCAAAGGCGAAAAATACAACAAGCGAAACGAGGCTGGGATTGAGTACATCGATGCCGCCGAGTGCAAGTGGCAAAAGGAACAGGCACGCGGACTTGCACGCCAGAAAGAATTGGACACCTACGTAAACTCCCAGTGGTTTGCGATTGTCACGCCTTCCGCCGTGAGACTCATTGGGAAAAAGGCAGTTAAAAACTCCTTTGTGAAGTCCGGTATGAAGAAAGCGGCTGGCGCTCGTCTAGCGGACACTGTTTTGGAGGCTGGTGAGAGTGCGTTGTGGAGTTTGGGTACTGCGCCACCAGGCACACCGCTTGCAAAAAGGGTTAAAGATACTGCGACACTTGCTGGAATTGGCGCTGCAGGCGGCTATCTATCAAGTAGCCTATTCGGCAATGCAAAGGCCATTTCGAAGAAGCGAGGTAAATGAGCATGTTTAATAGAACTGGTTTTCTAGCAAGTGTGGTCATTGCCGTTTTTTTAGGTGCCAGTTCAGCTTCGGCTGATTGCCAAGGCGGCTCCGCTGCTGGACGCCTGAGTTGCGCAGCCAACAATGCGTTCTCACAAACCGCAAAGAAACAGGCAGACGATCTGGCGGAGGCGTCTCGGCGAGCGGTGCGCGAAGCAGAGCAACGCGCACTCGAATCCAAACGTCTGCTTGATGAACAATCGCTCGCAAAGAAACAGCAAGAAGCAAATCTGCAAGCACAGAAAGCGCTCGACCAGAAGAAGCTGAATGAACAAGCCACTCAGAACGCTGCTGCCGTCGCGGCCAAACGTCGTGAGGCAGAGTTAGCGGCACAAAAGAAAGCTCAGCAAGCCAATCCAGCGTTGTCGCAACAGCCAAACCAACAGACTGCAATTGCCAATATGAAACAAGGCATCGACCAGGTGCCGCAGGGTAAGCAACGTGAAGAACTTGGAGCGGCGCTTCAAAAAGCTGAAAAGACGCAAGCAATCAACATAGGTCCAAAAATCCAGCGGCAAGCAGACTCTAGAGGATGGACCAACCAAGATATACAGAACACAGTCGCATCGCCGTATCGAACACAGCCCACAATTGATCATCGGCATCTGCCAGACGGCTCCGGAAGACGGAATGATCCGGCCACAGCCTATATCCGCAAGGATGAGCACTATGTTGTGAAAAATGATTTAAATCATGATATTGTAGCCATTTCGGATCGAAACAACCCGAATTGGAAGAGCGAGTTCAAATGAAGAAAAAGTACCTTACCAAGCAGGAGGCACTTGATGCTATCGAGGACTACAAAACAAGAGGCAGGCCCATTTTTGGGATTGATCGCTTGCTTGTAGTGGAAAACGGTATGTTTGAGCCGGACATGGAGGGAATTCTCGATCTCGGCGACCCTCCCCCTCAAGACTGTCATAAAATCGCACAGGATTTCATTCGATCTTTCGAGTCTGGACTGTTCGAGATAACGACTTAAGAAGATCGCTCAAGCAAAGCATGCATGGACGGATGATCCAAAACGGCAAGCCCAATGGCAGAAGGCGGGCGCAGGAGATACTCCGAGCTTCGGAAGCTCTACCGCAAAAGCACATTGATCGGCGTAACACTGTATTCCCCATCAGCATGGTTGCATCAATGGCACCAAAAAATGTGAGTTTCTCTGAAGCCAAGCTCTATCGCAAAAACATCATTGATCAGCATATCCCGCGCCATGGCTTCATAATCGATGTAAAAAGCTAACTGATCGGGAATGTCTTGCGTTTGCTCAGTGATTTCCTGGGCGAAACCTGCGGCACTTTCATAGCACCCCGCATAGTGATCTTCGAGCGCGCGACGTGCATCGCTCAGACTGTCGTAGTGTTCGAGAAGCGCTGCTGCCAGCTTTCCGTGTTCGCTGATGAATGATGCGATTTCACAGACCTGCTCAATGTCTTCATACTCTGATAGGCAGTAGCCTTCAAAACCGTCATAGTCGTGGATGGTAAATTCTTCTGCGCTATCGATGGGGGACGCCTCCAGCATCTCTTTGACGGCTTTGTGAACGTGCTCGACATCTTGATCCGCATTGATCCATTTGCCATGCAAATGCCCAGCATTGTAGGCCGCAAGGCAGGCCACATAAATTCGTATCTCTGAGCGTGCAGTCTCCATTTTCTTCTCCTTGGGACAGGGGTTGCGCATGCAACCCTTGGCCTTCGCCGAGAAGCGGGGGGCAAACGGAGACAAAAATCGACGGCGGGCGCAGCGGGCCTGCCCCGCGAGCCTCGGGAGACCGTCTATTTTTGGTGAAGTGCGCTAGGGGCGGCAGCCCCAGTCCGCGCAAGGGATCGATGCCGAATGGACAAGACGCAAGCCTGCGGCTTGGTTCACGAGAGCCTGGCCTGCAAGGATGCGTTCAAAACGCTTAGGATTTGGGTGTTTATGGATACAAATTCGGGTATTTCGGCTTAGAGGTCGCCACAAAGGCAATTCTTGGTGCTCGCCTATGCAGCCAAATCGGGCGTCAAACTAGTATAGAAACGAGCGCTAGGGGAGTATTTTCCCCACTAAAGCGACCAGATTTCACATTGAAAAACAAATAGATGAAACATTATGTTGTTTTAACATCACCATCTTGATACTATAATAACATGCTTGAGATTTCCAAAAACGACATACTTAAAAGCCTAAACCGAGATAACCCCTGGTGGGCAGACAGCTATACAACGCCGAAGGACGCATACACGCAAAAACGCGCCTATTTCAAACCCTTCGCAGAGCGGGCATTGGATTGGAGCGTCCGGCGTTCAACTATCCTGATGGGACCAAGGCGGGTCGGCAAGACTGTAATGTTACGCCAGTTGATCGATCAGGCTGTGCGTGATGGTTTTGATGGCTCCAGCATCCTTTTTGTCTCTGTCGATACGCCGCTTTACAGCGGCATGCCTCTGGACCGGTTGCTGACCTTCTTCGAAGAGCAAACAGGTCATGATCCGCAAGACAAACGCATCGTGATCTTCGATGAAATCCAGTATCTCAAAGATTGGGAAGTGCATTTGAAGGTGCTGACGGATCAGCATCCCAACACGCGGTTCATTGCCTCGGGCTCAGCAGCAGCGGCCCTCAAGCTCAAAAGCCAAGAATCCGGCGCAGGCAGATTTACAGATTTCTTTCTGCCGCCTCTGACCTTTGCCGAATTTCTTGCCTTTCGAAAGCTTGAGGATGAGCTGATTGATATCGGCCAGACCGGGGCCACGATACGCTACGTGACAAGCGACATTGAGCGCTTGAACGAAGAGTTCATCAACTACCTGAACTTCGGCGGCTACCCGGAAGCGGTTCTGAATGAAAGCATTCAGGCCGATGTGCAGCGCTACCTCGGACGGGACATCATCGACAAAGTTCTGCTGCGCGACTTGCCCAGCCTTTACGGCATCCAGGACATTCAGGAACTCAACCGTCTGTTCACGACAATTGCGTATCATACGGGCAACGAGATCAGCCTGGATGGCCTGGCCCAAAGCTCAGGCGTCGCCAAAAACACCATCACCAAATATCTAGACTACCTGGAAGCGGCGTTCCTGATCGTCCGTGTCAGGCGCGTGGACGATACGGGCAAAACATTCCAGCGCATGCGCAATTTCAAAGTCTACCTGACCAACCCCTCGATGCGCTCGGCTCTGTTTGCGCCGATCAGTGATGGCGATGAGCCTATGGGTGCAATGGCCGAGACGGCGCTATTCAGCCAGTGGTTCCACTCTGACCTGATGAGTAATATCCACTATGCGCGCTGGAAAAAGGGACGTGCTGATTTAGAAGTCGATCTGGTTCGCGTTGATCCTGCGCGCCTCAAGCCCACATGGGCGTATGAGATCAAATGGTCGGATCGCTATGCTGATGATCAACCCGGTGAGCTGCGCGGCCTGATCGAACTAGCAAGGCGTAACGCCGATGTAAATCTGCCTGTCGGCGCAACCACCAAAACCATGACCCGCGAAACTGTCATCGACGGCATCATGATCCGCCACTTTCCCTGCGCCCTGCATTGCTATCAGATTGGTAAGAACGTGGCTGAAGGGCGCGCGCCTTAGCGGTGTGGGATCGAATTTTTGATTTAACAACAAACCCTGAAAAGGACATTTCCCAATATGATTTTTGAAGTCAGCTCAACCCAAATTGAGAGGCTAGACGCAAATCAGGTTGTAGAGCTTTTGCGACGGTTGGTGCATGCAGAGTTACTCAAGCATGACATTCCACTTCGTTCAGGTAGCGTACCCGCTCAGATCAACATCGCTGATGGCGGCGAAGACGGTCGGGTTGAGTGGTCTGGCGGTCCAAATCAAACGGATTGGTTACCCAGTCGTTATTCGGTTTTTCAGAGCAAAAGGGGGTCGACATCCCCTTCTGGATTGAAGAAGGAAACCTGGACGAAAGCTTCACAAAATGCCGGGGAAACACGGGTGTTGAATGACGCCATTGTTCAAGCAATCCAGAATAGCGGAGCATACGTCGTCGTTACAACAACAGCGGCAGTCGGCACTAAACGCGATGACCGGATCAACGCAATTCGCGCCGGGATACGTGAAGCAGGGCATGACCCAAAGCGCCTTACGTCTATAGATATTTATGACTGTAACCGACTAGCGAGTTGGGCAAGCACTCATCCAGCGGTAAGCCTGTGGCTCAATACACTATTGCGAGACGTGCATCTGGGCGGATTTCAAACTCACGAGGATTGGGGGAAAGCACCTGAAGTTTCAGAAGTTCCATATCAAGAAAGCAAGCAACCAAGGTTCTCTGCAAAAGGCGCGGAAATACGAATCTGGAGAAACGACGATCCCAGCATTGCAGAGGAAAAGGATCTCCCAGGTATACGTCAGCTCGTCTTTGATTTCTTAAAAGAAAAAGGCAGCGCAATCCGTGTTTTTGGCCCGTCGGGTTTCGGAAAGACCCGGTTTGTATTTGAGCTTATCAACGCAGAATCTCAACCGGATGATGCGTTGGATTCAAGACAAGTCGTATATTGCAACTACGAAGACGTCAGCGATAGAATATTGAATTTAACGCGCGAACTGGCCGACTCCGGCTCTCGTGCTCTGTTGATAGTCGATGATTGCCCAACTTCTATCCACACGCGCATAAGTGAGACGGTACACCGGAAAGGCTCAAATTGCGCTGCAATCACGATTGGTGTTGAATCCAAAGCGCAATCGATGCGCAAGAACCTCGTAGTGCAACTCAACCCAGCGTCAGATGAACATATTACTGATATCGCTTGTGCTGTGCACGAGCGGGCAAAAGGGCGCAACGCTACCTTGGTGCGAGACCTTGCGCAGGGGTTTCCAAGAATGGCGGTTTTTGCGGCACGGGCATTGGAGGACAAAGATTTTGAGCTAAGCTCGGTCGAAGCATTGATTTCTCGAATTGTTTGGGGGGAGCGCGATGAGAATGTTGCGGCATTAGAAACCCTCCAGCTATTGAGTCTCTTCACTCTTGTTGGAGTTGAGGGTGAGGTAAGCGGAGAACTCCAAGAAATTGCCAAATTCTCAGGAAGCACCGAAAAAACCATGTTCACAGACCTGACTTCCTTCGTGGATACAGGTGTGATTCACAGGCAGGGTGACTATGCCGAAGTGCAACCTCTACCGCTTGCAATGAGGCTGTCGAATATGTGGCTCGAATCCAAACAGTCTGGAACGTTGGAGGCCTTCTTCCGATCTTTGAGTGAAGATATGAAGTTGCGCATGGTTGGGCGTTTGAGGTGGGTATCTTGGTCGGAAAAGGTCAGCGAATTTGCATGTGTGTTAATTAACGAAGCCTTACCGGACGTAGTCTCGCTTGATACTGAGTTTGGCTCAAAACTTCTTGATCGATTTGTACATCTAGCGCCAGACGCAACGATGGATCATCTGCAACGGCTTTTAGGTGAGAAATCAATCAATGATCTTGAAACATTTCAGAATGGACGCCGCCACGTTGTTTGGGCTTTAGATAAGCTCGTCTTTAGGCATCAGACATTTCTGCCTGCCGCGAGGCTTCTGCTCCGACTAGCTGCCGCAGAAAATGAGACGTGGGGGAACAATGCTACCGGACAATTTAAAGGACTTTATCAGCTTCAACTCTCGGGCACAGAAGCCAGCCCGCAAGAAAAACTAATTGTTCTAGATGAAGGGTTGTCCGACAAAGACCAGCGCGTCAGAGATATCTGCCTATCGGCGCTGGATAGAATGTTGGAGAGTGGTCATTTTTCCAGATCGGGCGGAAACGAGAACATTGGTGCAGACGAAGCTCTCAACGATTGGTACCCTAAAACTTATGGCGAAATCTTCGACTACTATCGAGAAGCACTAAAACGCCTGGAGAAACTGGCGCTTGGCGATCACCCCGAACATGCCGAGATTGCCTTAAACTCAATTGGGTCGCACTTGAGAAGTTTGCTGAGCATTCAAGCTTTGCTGGGCGAAGTGCAAGACCTGATCGCGCGACTTTTGGAGCGCTATCCGCATTGGACTAAACCGCTTATGGGCGTAAACCAATGGCTATACTTTGATCGTGATGATGCGCCCGAAGAATACCAAACCAAACTTCGCGCATACTACGATGTTCTATTGCCAAAATCCGACCTCGAACTTGTCCAAGTTTACAGTTCGGGCTGGGCGATAGATATTCATGACCCCGATGTTACATACAATCGTGAGGGCGAAAACGACTACAAATATTGCCAGAACAAGGTTGAAGAATTAGTCACACGCAGTCCTAAAGATGCAGCGTATTTTTTTCCTGTTTTGGACGCCTTTTCTCAAGGTGAGTTTAGTTCTGGTTGGTCAACGGTTGATAGAATCGCCGCACATGTGAATGACCCGCTGATGTTATTCGAGCACCTAAAGACCAAGGATATCTCACAAGAAAACGCTGGAAAAATAGCGGGCCTTACAAGGAGTGTTATCGGTGGTGCAAGAAGAGAAAATCGGCAAACCGCAATTCTATGCTTGGATGAGGCACTTGCAGTGACGGAACTCGTTCCGCATGCTGTGATTCTGATCGCTGCTGCGGGCCTAGATGATAAACTGATGAAGCGAGTAATACAGCTTCTGAAAGATGAAGATATTGAACCACACACAACTGACGCGATTGCATTTTCTGAGACATTGGAAACCATCGACGTTGATCTGATCGCCGAACTGCTCGGTGTTTTAGAACAACGTGGAAGCGATGGCGCATGGGCTTCCATCGAGTTCGTAGGGAGAATGCTCTACAGAGATAAACTAAAAGAAGGACCGTTGATCAAAACCGTCATGAATGCGGTCACAAATAAAGCGTTGTTTGAGCGCGAGCGGTACTCAAATATGGATTGGTATCATTGGCACGATATTGCCTCG
Organism: Ruegeria sp. AJ12; assembly: GCF_056536245.1. Taxonomy (NCBI): domain Bacteria; kingdom Pseudomonadati; phylum Pseudomonadota; class Alphaproteobacteria; order Rhodobacterales; family Roseobacteraceae; genus Ruegeria; species Ruegeria sp. AJ12. The sequence goes on along the minus strand of NZ_JBQFJJ010000001.1, from coordinate 1,419,742 downwards.
AAGCTGATCGATGGCGGGCACGCTGATCAGAACTTCGTGGAGGCTATTTTGCAGTTCATTTTGAGTGTGACTGAAGTCGAAGAGTATAATGTCCAGCTTGCGTTTGATGACTACGCGCAGAAAATACTTCGAAGTCTGATATCAATTGATCCTGAGCTGGTGTGGAACGAGTATCACAGGCTTCGGGAAAGTTCGGACAGTATGGGAGAATACCGTCTTGAAAGCCTTTTCGAAGCGGGTGTTGGAAGCCCCGCTAACGCAGGCGTCTTAAACGATATCCCGCTAGAAATTAGTGTTTCTTGGATGCTTCAAAGCAAGAAAGTGCGCTTACCGTTCATTCTGGGATGGATTGAGCTATTTGTTGGAGAGGAAGACAACCGAAAGTGGTCGGAAACCTTTGTCGACTTCATTGATCAACACATCGACGATGCGGATTCCCTTGACGCTGTTGCCTCAAGGCTGACATCCGGTACCTGGTGGGGATCATTTGCCAACAAGCTTGAAGGCGAGAGAGAGCAGTTATTCCAGTTGAAGGAAGTCTCATCCAATCCCATTGTTCTGCACTGGGTAGACAGGACAATTTCACGGCTCGATAGAACCATCGTCGCGGAGCGGAAACGAGACGCGAACCGCGATGCTGACTTTAAGAAGTAACTTCATTGATAATCCAGCCGGAGGGATGCAACGGGAGCGCGCAGCGGGCTCCCTTGCCGAGGACGGCGCAGCCGCCCGCAGTACAAGATGCGTGGTACTACCACGCACATCTTGCGTAAGTCGAAAACTCTCCAACCAGCCCAAAATTCAAATGTGATCACAAACCGTGCCACCTGCATCGCGGGTGACACGTCATGTCTGTGCACAACTCATCCTCCACCAACTTCTGACCACTCCCTGAGATGATCCCCATGCTATTCTGGATATCTTCAATTTGGAGGCACATGAACCAAGACAAACGCACCAGACGCAATCGCATTCCCTACACGCCTGAACTTCGAATTGAGGTAAAGTCCCTTCACGCTCAAACCCGTTGGGGTGATGTTGCCATCAAAAACCAAATAACCGCCAAACAACTGCCGGGACATGATCGCATGACATCTGGCATGATCTCTTCGGTCCTATACAATGACAGACTAAAGACCGTCGATCCCGAGGTCCTTTCATCCGTTCTGGAAGTGCTTCGCTCCCTCCCTTCAGACAGCGATCAAGCAAGCACCTACGACAAATCGTCTACGCGTGTTCCGATAGAACCTGAGTTTTCAACTCAGTTGAACGCAGCCTTTGACCTAACCCGGCTGTCCGTTGGGTACTTACTTAAAGCCTATGACGCACCCGAAGGCCTCGGCGCAGCCACGCTTCACAAGATCAGGACGGGTAAGCAGAAATCAATTCGCCTTTCGCACAGAAAATTCCTATTGAAGCTGATTGCTTCTCTTAACAAATCGTGAATTTTCCCAGGCATTTAGCTAAAATGCCATCTATTTACATAATAAAATATTAACCAATTTTGAGTACACTCATAGCGTGGCCAATCGCTGTGTGTTGGCAATGGCCACAGGGCGATTGGCGTCAAATTGGGTGCCAGAGCGCTTTTGTAGCGCAAATTGCCCAAATGTACTCCGCAAATAAAACAACGATCCGGTCAACGGATCAGGCGGACTTACGTGTGTGACAGGGAGAAGACTATGAGTATCACCGCCTTCAGGGCCAATATGGAAGATGTAACGGGGCAATCCGCTATTGCGTTGGACCTGGATCCTCAGCGTTTGCACTCAAAAGAGATGATCGAACGCGCGTCGGCCAAGGCTCAGGAAGAATTGCTTGGTCTTCCCGGTGGCTCGATTGTGAGCGTGGCGGGCCGTGCAAACTCAGATATCCAGGTTAAGACAGCAAAGCAAAATGCTGACCGCCAGAGCGCAGCCGCAAAGACCTCCAACGACGTGGCACTTTGGGTCGCCATGATGCAGCAAGGGGAACTGGACAGCTATATCGCCGAGAACATCGTTGCAGGTATGGATGATGAGGAATTCTCCGATCTTGTTGGCGATATCGAAGCGGAAACCGGAATGAGCTTTGAAGACTACGCCAAAGACATTCTTGGAGAGCTTCCTGAACGCCGTGCAGGCGAGTCCGACATGGAATATCAACGCCGGATCATGGATGAAATTATCGAAGAAATTCTGGATGAAGACGGATCAATCAAGCCTGAATATGAGGATGATCCCGTTGCCCGTTTCATCCGTGACCATGAGTTCCGAAAAGAAGTCGTCGCATCTGTCAAAGACAAAGACCAGCGCTTAGAAAACGGAGAGAGTATTGCCACAGTAAGAGCGGATGCAGGCACAGAAATCGCGTCAAGTGTGCTTGAGGCTGATGCCTATGGAGAGCATGCCAAAACAGAAGTTTTGCGGATCGACGGGCGAAATGGCCAAGATAGTTTTAGCGATAATGATGCGAACGGGACGGTAGAAAGTGCGGAAGCCAGTTCATTCATGAACCGATTTGCGGCTACGAGCACTACCCTCGCCGCAGCCTCCGAAGACATGCAAAGCCAATTTGCCGAAGCTTCGAGCGCCAGTGAAACGGTGCCAAATAGTAATCCGTCAAATGAAATTGATATGAAACCTGCTTAACCGTCAGGTGTAACTTCCGGCTGAATACTCAAGGCCATCTCAAGCTGAAGAGCCGCTTGCTTGGCGACATCAGCAACAACTTCAGGGCGCTCAGCGGTTTCCATTCCAAGTATCGGATCGGGCTGACCGACTGGCGTGTATGGTTTTGGCCCTACGCGATATTCCAAAACAGTTGCAGAGGCATCATTCATTCTTGGGAACACCTCGATTTCAATGCCGTGCGGTTCAAAGTGCCCCTTGTATGTATCTGCCACCCATTGCAGCACAGCATCGCGCTGGGGATGGTTTTGAATATCCATACCAACATGCAGCAAGATCGCCGCTCCATGTGTTGAGGCGTATGCATTGGCGGCAATGGCAGCTTCATGAAGTTCACGAAGTTCATCGGTCCATACAGCGACTTCAGTTGGGGCGATGTCCTGTGCAAAAGCAGGCATCGGCGTGATTGCGGCCAAGCCAACCATGCCTGCTCCGACGGCACGTCCAATGAAGTTTTCTCTGAGTTTTTCCAAAGCCATACGCTTCAATCCTACTTTGGGCGGAACGTAGGCTATGATCGCTTAACATATTGATCTTAAGCCAGAAAAAGGACCCTTTTTCTTGCAAGGGGTGTTCATTTTGTGGTACGTTGCGTTTTGAAAGTTAAGCCATTGTTGTGCAGTGGTTTTGGCGGACACGAAGGCTCAGGAACTGGCAAAATCGCCAATATCCGAAAAAGGGTCCTTTTTTATCTCAGAGGATGTGTTGCAGGGATCGCGCGGGATGCGCGGCCTCAAGCTTGATTCAACATATTTTCTAGAGAGGACTTCCCTATGAACAAAAACACTACGAGTCGTAAGATTGGCTATGCCCGCGTTTCCACCGCAGAACAGAACCTAGCCTATCAGGTCACGGCGCTAAAAGCGGCGGGGTGCGATCTGACTTTTGAGGATGAAGGCGTGTCAGGCGCGGTCGCTAGCCGTCCTGCGTTGGATGAGGCGTTGGCTGAGCTTGGGGATGGTGACACGCTGATCGTTTGGCGGCTGGACCGTCTTGGACGGTCACTCAAGCATTTGATAGAGTTAAATGATGATCTGACTGCGCGCGGCGTGTTCTTCGAAAGCTTGAATGAGAAGATCGACACAGCAACCGCGATGGGCAGGTTTATCTTCCACATTTTAGGAGCCGTAGCCGAGTTGGAACGATCCATCATCCGTGAAAGAACGTTGGCAGGCATGGCCGAAGCAGCGAAGGAAGGGCGACTGCCTGGAAGGCCGAGGTTAATTGCCTAACTGCCGCCATCCAATCGATCTCTCAATAGTCCAGGAGACGACGGGGAGGATCGCTTCGATAGGAAAGACTAAAAACGTAGACATCGCTGTCCGTTGCTACGGTTAACTTGCAAGTACGGGCACATTCTGCGTGATCTACGTCAAAAAACCTGACTTTTCTCGGGATTTTTAACTTTAGGTGAACTTCTCCAGTATAATAATTCACTACCAGAAATCGACTTGCCCCACCACTTCCTTTGTCTTCTGCATACACCAAGACGCTTTTTTCAGATTGCGTTCTTCCGATCTCAAACGCGGTCACTGTTTCGGACTCAAAAATTAACCCCCATCCGGACAATACATCCCATCTGTGACTTGCAATAAACGAGATGCTTTCGAATCCAGGGCCGGTTGGTCTCATGGAAGTCAAAATTCCATCCGAAAGCTCGGCAATTTCGATATTCACCGCATCAAATTTTGGAAGTTGGGATGGAAAATGAGGGGCAAGTGTCTCTGAAAAATCAACGATCGTCCTTTTCCATTCGCCTGGCTTTTCGTAGTAAATCGCTACTTCTCGGCAACTGGGCTGGCCAACCGCATAGTTTGACGAAAGAGAGATAGGGGCAAAGACAGTAGGACAATCCAATGGATAGCTTTCAAAGTTATATGTCGTCAGGAACCGTCCATCCTCCTTAAGTAATTGGTCTGGTTTGCCGTAAACCCTATCGCCACTACCTGCGAGGTATTCAAAGGGCCAGTCAATGTCATCATCGCTACGGCTGGTATGAGAGATCAATCGCGCACTATTGAATCCGGTATACGAGAAAGTGTCGAAAAGCATTACGCCGCTTATATTGCGAGAGATGTCCAACCCTTGAGGCAAGTCATCATAAACCGGATAGGCATAAAGCTGCGTACTGTAGTGTTCTACAGGGAAATACTCAGAATGGAGCTCGAAAGTGCTCTTTGTTAGAGCCGAGTTTATTGCACTCGATAAAAATGACTGGATTGAGCCGAGAAATGCAACGACGGAGACAGTTGCAACGCCAATAACCAGAAGTGATAGGTGTAACCACCTTCGATTTCTGCGAGTCTCGGGACTCTTCTGTTCGCTCTCAATAGTAGATTTGTTTTCCAAGGCAGATTGGTAGCCTTGGTTGGTTTGTGTGCTTTCTGTGGCGGCATCAGGGTCGGAAGAATAGCTATCTTGCGAATTTTCCAGTTCCCATTTGCCGAAAAGGCGTCTCGCTTGATCTGATTGTAAGGGGAGTGGGAACCCAAAGAACCTCTCGAAAGATTTTTCTTTAAAAACGATATGCTCAATTCTCTTTGTGTGAACGTTCTCCGGAAACCTAGACAACATCCAAAAAAAGGCGTGGCAAAAATGTTCCGATGCACCGCGCCCTTCCTTCATGTCGCGCGAGCGGGCTTTTCTTGCCGACCAGCTGTCTTTTGGGTCGATCAAATAGTCCGGAATGAACGCCGGGTTGTCTTTGCAAATTTGCAGGATCGACATGCTACTTGCGTCGTCAATGAGACGCTTCTTTGGGTCGTCAAGTATCTTTCGATATTCAAGTGTAATGAAAGCAAAGAACTCCTGTCCCATGCAATCCTTTGGATGAATGATTTTTCGCTCTTCCGCGAGTGTTTCAATCGTCTCCGTGAAGAGGTGACACGCGTCTGCATCCAGATTGGACAATACCGGACCCCATTCGAAAATACTCAGCCCTAGACGTTAGGTGCGGCATCGTCTGATTGGAAGGGGAAATACTGCTCGCCGTGTTTGTAGTAGTCTTGTTTAACAACCCGACCAGTCTCATCGTATCGAATGCTCGCGGGACCGTCATCGCGATGAGGCAAGTCATTCTCCCAGTACCCCAGGTGCTCGACCTTTTTTGTGCCTTCGAAAAACGCGACTTCGGCAGGACCATCGGTTCGGTGAATTTTGCCGTTTCGATACCAAGCCTGGCTTTCAACGCGACCATCGGGTGCCACCGTCAGCACAGCGGGGCCATCGTCCCTATGCTTAACTCCGTTTTGTTCGAACGTGTAGTGCCGATAACCGCTTTCCCCACCGTTCACATATACCGCGGTATCAGGCGAATCCTCTGGGACCCAACGTTCTTCCCATAGGGCGGGCTCATTTTCTTCACGTTGGACTGTCACTTGATACTTGCCTGGCTCGATAAATGTCATATGAAAATATATCATATTTGCTGACCTAATATCAAATTTAATTGTTCAAAAACAATGCCCAACGGAAACCAACGGTTTCCACTTAAGTTGGCCTTTGGTCAACGGATTCCAACCATGCATGCCGTCTTCATCACCGCGGAATCACTGCCGCCCCAGATGAGGGAAAAGCAATGCCACAATGCCCAGAGTGCCGCTTTCTCGGCTACTGCCGAAAGCTTGATGTTCTACGCGTTACGAACGAGGAGTTAGAAAACCACCACTTCCTTCGTGCCGTGAAAGAGGTAGCCTTCGATGAAGGTGTCTCCGATAGCGATTGGCTTGAACATGTTGGCGACCTCTACCGTGACTTCGGCGGATGGGTGCGCGACGAGAGCGGTTCTGAAGTCTTCCTTGATATGGATGAGTTCGAACGTCCGTCGATTCGCGAATGGTTCAGGGACTTTTGCTGCACACCGTGTCCACCCAACGTGAAACCCCGCGTACGGAAAGAGGCCCGAGAACGGGTGCGCAATTTGGCAACGATATTGCGGGCGGCTTATCCGGTGAGGGCTTCAACCTGGCCGATGGCTCCGGCGAACGACAACCAACAGCCTTCTTGCATAGTAGAGTGACGCGCGTCGCGATCCGGGCGGTATATCCCCCGGATCGCATTCCTCATTCGACTATTGCCTCCCTACTGCGAAATAGTTCGCACAGTTCATGAGGTCTCAGATGCCCAATCAAAATCATCCAAAACCTTCAGCATTGCCGAATATCCTGGCATTTACGGCGGCTTTCATTGGGGCGCCCGCGCTTTACGGTCTCACAGAGCCCTATGTCTCCCCAATTCTTGAGGCCAATTATGGGAGAGAATTCACTCCCATTATTCAGGCAGGATGGGCATGCGTTACAGGTGCCTTGGTCTTCTTCATCGCGCGCGATGTCATTCGCTTTCTTGCGACGCTCTTCGTATCTGGAGTCCTTTACCAAGTGTTTTAACACCCAGATGAGCGGCTTCGGTCGCTTATCTTAATTGCAGCGATTCACATCGCACCATCCATCAAAAGGAGAATATCATGTCTTGGGATCACAAAGGCGGCGGACGCTTCGATGTGTTCGAAAAGAAAGACAAGTTTCCGTGGGGCTGGGCGATCTTCATCGGTCTGATCGTCCTGGCAGTGATCGGAAACATGTAAGCGGCCCCCTTTGGCAAGAACCAAAGCCCCGACAACCTAGCCGGTTGTCGGGTTTTTTTTTGGAGAACGAGAAATGAACAATAACTCGTCGAAACCCTTCGGCTCGTCCGAATTCGCGGAATGGAGCGATATCGCACCCTCCGGTTTGGTGACGCGGCAACGGAACTCTGTATTCGGATGCTATTTCAGGCACCACCCGTTATGGCTAAGCGGCCCCGGTGGCATCATCTGCGTGGCCGGTGCGCGCAGCGGCAAGGGGCGCGACTTCGCGGTCTACAATGCTTGCGCAGGTATCCTTCAGGAGAACTTCCTTTGCCTGGACCTGAAGCTGGAAAACGGAATCATATCGCAGAACCAAACAGCTGATGGTGCGCACCGATACTGCTGGAACCCAGCCGCCCGTGAGGGCATCCCCCAACACCGTATCGACATGTTTCCTAACCTGCACATCGGCAACCCGATGCTTGTGTCGGACGTGAAGTTCACAATGGCACAGATATTGCCGTTCTCCGGCAATCCTCAAGGCGAATACTTCGAGGGCCGCGCACAGAGCTTTGGAGAAGGATTCATGCTGACGCTTGCCGAAGTTGAAGGCAAAGTCATCCCGAAATCCCTCTACGAAGTCATCAACCTGGGAGCGGCGGGTGGAGAGGAGTTCTTTGCCTTTGCTGAACATATGGCGAGGAGCCAATTCCTGGTATGCCGTCAGGTTGCTGCCGAGATAGCCGAAGGGCACGCAACGGGCAGCGCGGCCCTTTCAGGCATCATGGGTGAACTGCTGAAGGCTTTTGCCTGCCTTTCAGACCCAATGTTGATGGAATCTGTGTCTCCCCCGTTCGACTGCTCCGCAGAGGTTCTTTGTGAGTCCGGGGCGATACGGCAACTGTATCTGTACCCGCCGCCCGAGATGATGGGGGCGTGGTCATCCATCCAGCGCGCAATTATCACGTCGGCTTTCATTGCCAAGTCACGCCGACCGGATGCACCGCACCAGAACTGGATGCTCGACGAATGCGCCCTTTTGGCGGGTGACAAAGGCTTTCCGCTGATCCCGCAGCTCTACTCGCTGGGTGCTGGCGTTGGCATTCGCCCAATATCGATCTTTCAGAGCTTTCCCCAAATGGCGACCCTTGGGAAAGACGCTGACAAGATCATAGCCGCCAGCGCGGCAACCCAAATCTACTTCGGGGTTCGTGACTACGAGACGGCCCGCAAGCTCTCCGACATGATCGGTTCCCAGACACTGGAATACGACGATCCGCTTATTCAAGAGCGCGCGGCCCACGCGAAGCGGCGCGCGGTGCAGGAGCTGCTAGCTGGCGGCGATCTGATGCGCGCATGTACGGACATGGCGCATCATGCCAGAGAAGCGCGTCATCGGAGTCTACAGCAACGCGCTTTGATGGACCCGGCAGAAGTTCTGAAGCTGCCGTCGAACAAAGCGGTGATCTTCACCGATGAAGTGAACAAGCCGATCCTGGCTGATCGCAAGCCCTATTACGAGCAACACTGGATGGCCGGGCGGTTCCATCCGTCTCCCTATCACCCGCCGCTGGACCGGGTTCGGGTTAAGACCCTGATTGGGCACCGCTGGCGTCCCGTCATCCGCGAACGCGTGCCCGCCAAGTTTGCACACCTGCCCCAATACCAGGATGGCCATTGGTCCCGTATTGGACCGTAGTCGCACCCCCAAAGGAGAGAAGAATGGACCATCTCAAAGAGAGGCTCCGCCGGGACTTCAAGAAAGCCCATGAGCGCCACAAGCGGATCACCGACACACCTGTGACAAAGAAAGAACTGAGCGCGCGCGAGAAGCTGCGTGAAGAACCAACGCATGACTTCCGTCTCGAACCGGGTGGAATAACCAGGCGCGAAATCGATCCGTCGGGCCATGCCGAAAACGAACGCCGCATTCAGTTTCTGCACAAGCGGCTCGGGCGCATGAAAGACCGCGCTCGCAATGACTTCCGGTGTGGTCGGTGAGTCAAATTTGCATGAAAAACAGGAGGTTTGATACAATCTGAAGATGATCCGATTTATGACAGAACGAGAAATCGAAGCCAGTCTGGAGCGACGAGCCCGATCCCTTCGCACACCAGGAGGCGGGACAATAACTGTCGATGGATTCGCCCTCACCTGGAGAACGCTCGATCTGATCCTGGACGCGACGCACTACACAGAAGAAGAGATCGTCCGTCTGGCCCGCCTGACCAAGGCGGAGATGGGCTACGACATGGCTGACGCAGTAGCTTCAGTCGTTGGCTACATTCATCGCGCGGTCCGCTAGAATCCACATCTTCATCGCCTGAAGTCAAATCTAAGTATATGTAAAATATATATTTCTTGCTAACTGAAAAAATATATGTTCTTGTTTTGTTCTTACAATTTCACAACCAGAAAGGAGGTCAAGATGGCCGAAAGAGAAAACAGAAAAAGACAGGAAGCAACGCCTCACCGCGATGGTGGGCGCAAGCCGGATTACATCGGCTATACGATCAAGGATCGCGGACTGGATCAGGACGCAGTCTGGACGCGATTGGGTGCCGCCTGGGCGCACAAAGACGGTCAAGGATTCGATGTTCAGATGGAAGCTATGCCTGTCGATGGCCGACTAACACTTAGAGAATTCAAGGAGCGCCGCCGTGAAGACGAAGCGCGCCACTATGAACAGGACCGAGGTCCCAGTCGTGGGAGATGACACCCCGCCTGCGTTCACTGCGTACCAACTGAGTAGCGGCAAGGCGGGCAAAATGCCCGCCTTGTTTGCTCTGGATGAAGACAAACCCATGGCACCCAAAACCCGCTAGAAAGGAACACAAGCCAAGATGCCACCTCAGACCGACACAACGCCCACCCGCCGTAGACTCACGCTTGATGTAGAGAAGTATCAGGTCATGCTGGATGCTTCGGAGATGAGCGCCGAGGAACGAAGGCAGGTGCTTGAAGCGCTGTGGCTGCTTGTGGTGTCGTTTGTGGACTTGGGCTTCGAGGTAAAACCCGCCGATAATGCCTGTGGACAAGCGTCAAGAAACGACGAGCATGTCCGCGAAAACAGCGCCGATATGTTAGGGTTGTCTTCTAACTTGCCCGAATGCTTCAACGACAAGACTGCCAACTCAAAAACGATGGCAGAGGGAGGCAGTGAATGACACAAAAACCAACTAAGGCGCTGATTTATTGCAGGGTTTCCAGCACCAAACAGCTTGATGAAGGCGATGGACTCTCATCCCAGCAGCATCGCTGCGAGGACTATGCCCGGCGAAAAGGCTATGAGGTCGTCAAGGTCTACCATGACAAGGGAGTCTCCGGTGGCGTGCTGGACCGCCCGGCCATGCAGGAGATGCTCGGCTGGTTGCTCGCACAAGAGGACGGCACCTATGCTGTCATTATAGACGACCTCTCTCGGTTCTCACGCGAGGTGACTGTTCACTGGAAGCTACGCGAACTTTTGGACAAGGCCGGGGGGAAACTGGAAAGCCCCTCCGTGACTTTCGGGACGACCAGCGACGACAAGCTTGTTGAGAACCTGCTGGCTTCTGTGTCGCAGCACCAGCGTGAGAAGATCGCGGAAACTTCTGCTAACCGGATGAAGGCCCGTATCGAAAATGGCTATTGGGTGTTCAAGAAAATGCCAGGATACAAGTATGTTCAGACGCGCGGCGAAGGAAAAATCCTTGTTCGTGATGAACCCGTTGCATCAATAGTCACCGATGCGCTGGAAGGTTTTGCCTCGGGGCTATTGGAAACACAGAGCGAAGTCCTAGCGTTCCTTCAAGCCGAACCAGAGTTCCCGAAACCAGCCGGCGGCCTTCGCATCCAGAAGGTTTCTGACATCCTACGCAACCCGCTCTACGCCGGGTTTGTACAAGCACCGAAATGGGGGATCGCTTTACGCGAAGGACGGCATGATGGCCTGATCTCCGTACAGACATTCGAGAAGATTCAAGAACGATTGAAAGCTAAGGCTATCGCACCTCAGCGGAAGAACCTTGGTGAGAAGTTTGCATTGCGTGGCTTTGTGAGCTGTGGCGACTGCGGCAAGCCCTATCGCAGCTGCGAGTCTCGTTCGGGAACTGGAAGACGATACGCATACTATTTGTGTCACACAAAGTCCTGTGCGTCGTATGGCAAGTCGGTCCCGCGCGATGTCATGGAGGGCGAGTTTGAACACCTTCTCAAAACGATGCGGCCCACTCCGGGCTTGATCGGCATAGTTAGAGAAATGTTTGCCGATGCCTGGGCGCAGCGTACTGATCAACTTGCAGCTGGCAAGAAAGCTCTTGCGAAGCGCATCTCCAAGCTGGAGAAGGAAATTGACGCCTTCCTGGATCGCATTGGTGAAACTGGTAGCGCGCATGCCGCGAAGGCCTACGAGCGTAAGATCGAGCGCTTGGAAGAAGACAAGCTAGTCACTCAGGAAAAGCTGGCGCAAACCGACGTGCCAAAGTGCACAGCATCCAAGAACATAGAACTCGCCCTACAGTTCGTGTCAAACCCTTGGAAGATATGGGTTTCTGGGAATCCAGACCATCGCAGACTGGTGCTGAAACTGGCGTTTTCGGAGCGTTTACCTTATCAGCGAAACGAAGGGTATAGAACTCCGCAAACATCTGTAATATTTGGGTTTTTAGGCGATTTGAATAAGAACTGTAAAATGGTGCCCCCACACGGACTCGAACCGCGGACCTACTGATTACAAATCAGTTGCTCTACCAGCTGAGCTATAGGGGCGCTTGCTGTCGATTACTGTCTCTGGCAGGGGACTGCAAGCCTCAATTTTCACCCTAACTTAGGGATTGCCGCATTTCTTCAGAAGATGTGAAAATGGCGGACAACGGGCAGTGTGCCAAAAAGATCAAAGGTGTTGATCGCAAAGCGGTCGGCCAGGCCTGAGGGTTCGGAAAAGATGCAGGTTGTTATCCACGCGGGCGTCGCATTTACCGATGAAGGTTTGCTGATGCGCTCGATTCAGGCGAACAGGACCGCACTGGAGCAGCGGCAGATTGTGCCTCTGGGTCCACGTCACTGCCGTCAGTTTGTTAAGGTGATGTCGGACACGCTTGCGAACGACGTTTCCCTTTCCAATGCGAGGCATGATCTCGAGAGCACCCTGCCAAACGGCTCCAACGCCCAGCGCGTTCTGGTGTCCAGCGACAAGTTCTTTGGGCCCAGAAGGACCGCGATTCAGGACGGGCAGCTTTATCCCCTGGCCGGTCAGCGCACGGCCTATACTGATGGGCTGTTGGAAGACGCCCAAATCGAGCTTTGTTTTGGCCTGGTCAATCCTGCCAGCTTTATCCCGAATATCCTGATGTCCCTGCGCACCGACCTGCGTCGCACTATTCTCAACAGCACCGATTTGAGCTGCTTGAGCTGGTTGAGCATGATCGAAGATCTGCGCGACCTAGCCCCTGGCGTCCGACTGACACTGTGGGAGCATGAGGATACTCCACTGATCTGGGGCGATATCATGCGCGCGGCGTGCGGTTTGCCTGAGGACGCGGCACTGGAGGATGAATACGCTTTGTTGGCATCGCTTCTGACGGAAAACGGAAAACGGGAACTCGTGGTCGCAAACCAGCACAGCGCGTCGCAAGACAAGCAGGTCGCGCGTGAAGAGGTCAGGCGCATCTTTGAAAACCACGCGGAACCAGAGAAGATTGAAGAAGAACTAGATCTTCCGGGGTGGAGCGAAGACGTAATCGGCGCGTTTTCGGAACTGTATGAACAGGATCTCGGTCACATCCAATCCATGCCGGGGATTCGCGTTCTCAAACCTTGAACCCCCTCATGCATATGGGGCTACATGCCGAGCGCTTCTTTATACATCTCCAACACAGCTTCTTCCTCTGCTATATCGTCTTTATCACGCTTGCGAAGGGTAACCAGTTTACGCATGACCTTTGTGTCGTATCCACGTGCCTTGGCCTCGGCCATCACTTCTTTTTGCTGTTCCGCGATGTCCTTCTTTTCCGCTTCCAGCCGCTCAAACCGTTCGATGAACTGACGCAACTCGCCGGCAGTCACGCGGTAGTTGGCGGCAGCCTGATCTTCGGTCATGTCTTCCATATGAGTCTCTCCCAGAATCTGAAAATCGATGCTGTGACATCGGGCAGTATGCCGGATACATCGCCGCCGCACGGGTCGCAAGCGTGCAATCCGGTGCCGGGCTTGAACGGCGCGATCCGATCCGCTAAGCGCGGGTAACGGTTACGGATGATTTTTGGGGACACATGTTCGAGTTCATCACCTGGGGCGGCGCGGCCCTGTCGCTGGCGGGGCTGGCCGGTTTGATCTGGTGCATTCTCCGCGTGATGAGGGCACGCAAAGCAGGCCTGTCAGACGACGAACTGCGCGCCGTTGTCCAAGGCGTGCTGCCATGGAACATGGCCTCGCTGTTTCTGTCGGTGATTGGCTTGATGATGGTCATCCTCGGAATTTCCTTCGGATGACCTGAGGCCTTACACAGGCAAATTGTCGAACCGCGCTTCCATGGCGTCTTCGCACAGTGCTGCGTCCAGACGGCGCAGGCGCGACGGGACATGCATGCCTTGCTGACGCATACGGTCAACAACTTTGCTTACGCTCGGCTGAAGCGCCAAGCGCGTATCCAGACAGGCGTTGTGAAGCTTCTTTTCAAGCTGTTCGGCTTCGGAATAGAGATTTGTTGTTGTCATTTTCCATCCTCCCACTTGGTGCCAGTATGTCAAATATAAGTAACGGGAATAAGACCCGAAGAGTTTAACTTGGCGTTGTGCGGAATCTTGCCTGCGAATTGTGCAAGGTTCGGCATTCTGGAGCAGTTAGATCAAAGATTAATCGGATTGAACGCGCGCCGCCTTGACAGACATCAAAAAACGAATTGGCCATTGCCTCACATTCCAAATTTGATATATGATTAGCACATACCCTCGGAGGAGTCCATGACACCAAAAGTGAAAGCCTTTTTCGACGAACAGACCTTTACGGTTTCTTACGTCGTACATGAACCGCAAGGTAAAGCGTGCGCGATCATTGACAGTGTTCTGGACTTTGATCATGCCGCCGGTCGTACGACCACCGCCTCTGCGGACCGGATTATCGACCACGTGCGCGCAGAAGGGCTTAAGGTCGAATGGATTCTGGAAAGCCACGTACATGCCGATCACCTCTCTGCGGCACCGTACCTGCAACAGGAACTGGGTGGCAAAATCGGCATCGGGGCGGAAATCGTCACGGTGCAGGACACCTTTGGAAAGGTCTTCAACGAAGGGACCGAGTTTCAGCGCGATGGCAGCCAGTTCGACGCTCTGTTTTTCGAAGGGGACAGTTTTCACATTGGACAGATGCGCGGGGACGTCCTGCACACGCCGGGCCACACACCAGCCTGTCTGACGTATGTCATCGGCGATGCGGCCTTTGTGGGTGACACGTTGTTCATGCCGGATTTTGGCACGGCGCGCTGCGATTTTCCAGGCGGATCATCGGCCAAGCTGTACGATTCGATCCAAAAGATTCTGACCCTGCCCGACGAGACCCGAATCTTTGTCGGTCATGATTACAAAGCGCCAGGTCGGGATGAATACGCCTGGGAAACAACTGTGGGCGAGCAAAAAGCGTTGAACGTTCACATTGGTCAAGGACGCAGCATCGAGGATTTTGTCGCCATGCGTGACGCCCGCGACGCGACATTGGCCATGCCGCGGCTGATCCTACCTTCATTGCAGGTCAATATGCGCGCCGGGCAGATGCCGCCAGCGGACGAACAGGGTGATGTGTTCCTGAAGGTCCCCATCAACAAACTCTGACCCGCGCAAAACAGTTAATACAGGATGAATTGAAATGGACTCAGCTTGGATATCGGGGTTGTTTGGCGGTCTGCTGATCGGCCTGGGCGCAGCGGTTTACCTGCTGGGCAATGGCCGAATCATGGGGGCAAGCGGCATTCTCGGAGGCTTGGTTGACGGCAGTGACCGCACCAGTTGGATGGAACGTTTGGCTTTTATTGCGGGCGTGGTAGCCATGCCTCTGGTGCTGCGCCCTTTGATCGCACCGACCGCCGAAACTCACCTGACCGGCAATCTGGCGGTGGTGATCGCGGCTGGCCTGTTGGTTGGCATCGGTACCCGCATCGCCAATGGCTGTACGTCCGGTCATGGCGTCTGCGGTATTTCCCGCTTTTCCCTGCGCGGCATTATCGCCACGATCGTCTACATCGCGGCCGGAGGGCTGACACTTCTCTTTTTCAGACACATGTGGGGGCTGATCTGATGCGGATTGTCATTTCGCTGATCGCCGGATCGCTGTTTGGTGTCGGCCTGTTGATATCGGGCATGACCGACACAACCAAAGTGCAGGGGTGGCTGGATGTATTCGGAGATTGGGACCCGACCCTGGCCTTTGTCATGGGCGGCGCCATTCTTCCGATGCTGGTAGCGTGGAGGCTGACGTCCGGGCACAAACCTCTGACCGGAGGAGATTTCCCGGTACCGGCAAAACCCGAACTGGATCGCCGTTTGATCGTCGGATCGGTCCTGTTTGGAATGGGCTGGGGGCTGGCCGGGCTGTGCCCCGGACCGGCCATGGCATCGCTGACATATGGTGGCCTTGGCGGCGTGGTGTTTCTGGTTGCGATGATCACTGGAATGCTAATTGCGCCAACACTGCGCGCCCAACTGGACAGTCCCGCAAGCGCGACATAAGGAACTGGCATGGAGATTCGCCCGATAACGCCCCGCTACGCCGTTTCGCCTCAGATCACAGTCGAGGACGTTCCAGCCATCGCCGAAGCCGGCTTCGTCAAAGTGATCTGCAACCGTCCGAATTCCGAAATTCCGCCGGACCTTCAATCCGACATCATAGGAGAGGCGGTGCGGGCTGCGGGAATGGACTACGAAGTTCTGGAGCTCACGCACCAGACCATGACGCCAGAGAATGTCGCGCGTCAACGGGACATGGCGGAAGGCTGCAGCGGGCCGGTCCTGGCGTATTGCGCGTCGGGAACACGCTGTTCGGTAATCTGGGCATTGGGCCAGTGCGATCGCATGAGCACGGATGAAATTCTCTCCGCCACGACCAAAGCAGGCTATCAGCTGGAAAACCTGCGTCCGGCACTGGAACACATCCGCAGCCTGACAGACTGACCCGACCAAAGATCAGTCGACCGAGCCCTCGGAATCATCTGGCCCCGGCAAACCTGCCAGTTGCGATATCTCTGCGACCATCAGTTCGGAATTTGTTAAGTTCAGGTCGCCCTCTAACTCTTGGATATCTTGGAGCCCGGCCCCCGCGTCGTAGGGCGTGACGTCCAGAGTATCCTGCACCAGTGCTTGGGGATTCTCCTGCGACGACGTCGCAGTTCGGCTTTCGATGAATTCCGGGTCACCGGTGCTCGATAGGGCTGGTACAAGGGTCGGTTCGTTCAGCCGTATCGCACGCAGGCCCCCGCTTTGTCCCAAACGTCCAACCGCCGCATGGGCGCGGTCAATGGTCAGGATTTCAGTTTTGTCCAACCGCGACCCGATGAGCGGCAAGACATCCCCGACAGACAGTTCAGACAGCCCTGTCAGGGGCAATGTCATACGGCATAGAACCGCGTTCAGTTCGGCGCGTATGACGCCTGACGCCTGCTCAAGACACGGCCCGGCTTCGCCTAGGGCTTCTGCACCGGTCTCGACGGATATCGGAGGATCCGGCAACAGGATGGACATCTGACCCTGCCGCACCCCGCCCGACATCTCCACGGTCAGATCAAACACCCGGTAGGATTCCTCCAGCAGAGCCAGGGACAGTGATCGCAGATCGGCGGCGCGCGATGTGAACTCATATCCGGACAAGCGGGCTTGATCTGTAGCGGCCTCGACCAGCGATGCGGCGCGCGCCAGCGCGTCTTCAACCAATGGCGCTGCCATCGCCGCGTCTGTGTCAGTGAATTCACGGTCTGCAGGCGGATCAGCGGTAACCTCGCCGATAGTCTGTGTCTGTACAATCGCAGATACGGTATTGGGATCCAGGCACACGGCGGCCACACCTTCGGACCCGACGAACAACAGCAACAGCCAGTCCTGACCAATCACCTTGGCCAGATCATCCGGCAGCCGGTTCGATTGTTTCGCCCCGATGACGGTCAGCGGCAGGTTCAGGCAATCAGAGGCTGCCCGCGCAAAGCTCAGGCGCAGCGCTCGCAGGACCGAGCGCGGACGATCCCCCAAATCGTCCTGTCCCATCGATAGCTTGCGCGCCAAAGCGGCGCTGACCGTCTGTGCCATTGCCTCACATTCATCAAATGATCCTGCGACTTCTCTCAGGTCTAACCCGGTGACGGTTACGAAGTTGTTTATGCCGCAGTCACTGCGCTGCCTGCCGGTATGCCAGGGGCAGGCTCACGCGGAAAGCGGCACCGCCCTGCCCCGGTAAATAGCTGATTTCGCCACCCAGGCGCTGCATGATTTCGCGACAGATTGCCAAGCCCAGGCCAGCCCCACCCGCTTTGTCGGCGCCGACGCGGGCAAATTTTTCAAAGACCATCGACTGTGCGTCCGTCGGAATCCCACTGCCGTTGTCCGCGAAGTCAATTACGACCTGCCCTCCGACATCATGTGAAGAAATTGTCAGCACAGGTTCGTCCGCATCGCAATATTTCTGAGCGTTCGAGATCAGGTTGATGAACACCTGCCCCAGGCGATCAAGGTCGGTGTGCAGCGGGATGCGTTCCGCCATACGGCTGCGCCGCACGCTCAAGGTCTGATCGGTTCCGGCCAGCGCCGTAGACACCGCGCGATCCAGAACCGAGCGCAAGCTGTCATCGCCGACATTCAGGCTGACCTGCCCACTCTCCAGAACACTCAGATCCAGAAGATCATCCAACAGGCGCGTCAGACGCAGGGCTTCGTCGTGGATAACAGCCGCATAGCGTGTCTGTTCGGCAGCGCTGAGCCCCCGTGTGTCGCGCAAAATCTCAGAGAACGCGCGGATTGACGTCATGGGCGTGCGCAGTTCATGGCTGACCTGGCTCAAGAAGCTGTCTTTTTGTTCGGACACCTGTGTCAATTTATTGTTTGCTTCGCGCAGTTGACGCGCAGTCCGACTCAGTTCGGCTGATTTCACTTCCAACTGGCTGGAGTATTCCAGCAATTGCGCGGATTCATCCGCAACAGCCAACAGGTCCTCGACAGAAACCGACGATCCGCCCACGATCTGACCGATCATTGCGTGTGCGGCCGCCGCGCCGACCGACCCACTCAGTTCGCGTTCCAAGCGTTCCAGAAATCCCGGTGTCGGCTCCGGAAGCCGTGTGCGGCCCCCTTGCTGTTCGGCTTCGGCCTGAAAAAACTCCTGTGCTGGTCCGGTACCCAGAATCCGCTGGGTCATGATCATCAGATCTTCGCTTTGCGCAACGGACCCGGTCCAGCCGCGTGGCGCGACGGAATGATCAAACACATTTACGAATTGCGCGCCCTGCAGCCGCTCCAGCGGGCTTGGGAAACTCAAAAGCGAGACGACACAAAACGCGATCGTGTTCAGCGACATAGACCACATCACGGTGTGCACCATTGGATCGATGCCTTCGATCCCAAACAAGGCTTGAGGACGTAGCCAGCCAAAGCCAAAGGGACCGTTTTGCAAAACGGCCTCGGACATCCAGGCCGCGCCCATACCGGGCAACAGCAAAGTGTATACCCACAGCACAAAGCCAACCGTAAGCCCTGCCAGCGCGCCGGTTCGAGTTGCGCCGCGCCAAAACAACCCGCCAACCAATGCCGGCAAAATCTGTGAAATCCCTGCAAAGGCAACCAACCCTATGGATGCCAGAGCCGCGCCACCGCCGGACAGGCTGTAGTAAAAGTATCCAAATGCCATGATGACAGCGATCGACACCCGACGCGCCAGCAGAACAACGTTGCGAACGTCTCCGGACACCGATCCGGTGCCTTCCTGAGTGTTCAGCCAGATGGGCATGACGACATGGTTCGACACCATCGTCGACAAAGCCATTGCAGTCACGATGACCATGGATGTAGCCGAAGAGAAGCCACCAATAAACGACAGCATGGCCAAACCGTCATTCCCCTGTGACAGTGGAACCGTAAGAACAAACAGGTCGGGGTTTGACCCGGCAGGCAGCAGATCCAGCCCGATCACCGCAATGGGCACCACGAACAGGCTCATCAACAACAGGTAAAGCGGAAAGGCCCAGGCGGCGGTCCTCAAATGCCCCTCATCGTCGTTTTCGACCACCATGACCTGGAACATGCGTGGGAGGCAGATAAAAGCGGCCGCTGACAGGAAGATGAAGGTTGTCCACCGTCCCGCATCCACATTCCACTGGCCGATGTCCGAGGCATCAATGCGCTCCATCATCGGGCCAATGCCCCCTGCTATGCCCCAGACCACAAAGATCCCTACTGCGAGCAGCGCGAACAATTTGACAACAGATTCCAGTGCGATGGCTGTCACAACGCCGTGGTGGCGCTCATTTGCATCAAGGTTGCGTGTTCCGAACAGAATCGCAAACACGGCCAGACCAGCGGCCACCCAGAAGACGCTGGATCCTTCGCGATACAGACCTGTCGTATCGGCGTCGGCAAAGATCGAAAAGGACAGCGTGATCGACTGCAGTTGCAATGCGATATACGGTGTGCCGCCCAGCACCGCCAGAATGGTCACGCAAACCGCCAGTGTGTTCGACTTGCCATATCTCGACGAAATCAAATCGGCGATCGATGTCACCCTCTGGCTGCGTCCGACGCGTACCAGTTTGCGCAGACCCCACCACCAGCTGACCATCACCAGAGTCGGACCCAGATAGATGGTGACAAACTCCAGCCCCGAACGAGCGGCGTTTCCAACCGCGCCGTAGAACGTCCAGGCGGTACAATAGATCGACAGGGACAGAGTGTAGATCAGCGGTGATCGCAACCACTTGCCGCGCCCGGCTGCAGCCATTCGATCAGCGGCAAAAGCCACGCCGAACAACAGGACGACATAGCCCAAGCAAACAAGGATCAGGACATTCAGCGTCGCCATCAGTCCGGATCCGCGTCAGTGTCGTCGCGTCCGCCCATACGTGCAGCCGCAAAGCCAAAGATCAGGCTGACCAGAATCAGCCCCCCCCAACAAACAAAAACGTAAAAGATGGCAGACGACAGCGGAACCGTTCGCCCAAGTGAAGGGTCGCTCGGCCACAGCAATGGAATGGCCAGTAACGCCGCCCCCAGAAACGGAAGCAGCCGGGCCGCATCGGTCAGCCGCCGGCGCCGGTAACTCTGCCGTTCCAGGAAAAGCGAGGGCCTTGCGCCCGGCGGTCTTTTTTCTTTTTGTCCCTCGTCGTCCGTCATAACCGCGACGCTTGGGCGTGCAGGTCGCGAACAGCGGTCAGCACCTCTGCGTTGGAAAAGGGCTTGGTCATGAACCGGCTGACCCCCGCATTCTCGGCCATCTCGCGATCACGGGACTGACCACGTGCTGTCAGCATGAGCACAGGCAGGCTTTGCATGTCTTCCACGTCGCGCAGGTCTCGCAGGATATCCATGCCACTTTTGCCCGGCAGCATGACATCCAGTATCACCAGATCCGGTTTCATCCCCCGGATCACCTGAACAGCATCTGTGCCCTCGCTATGGGTTTCGACCTGCCACCCCTCGCGGGTCAGCAGAAACCGGATCGCCTCGGCAATGTTCGGCTCATCCTCAATCAATAGAACCTTTCGGCTCATACTTTCAGTTCCTCCCCGTGACAGATGTCCGTTCCATCCAACTGTCCCGTTTAGATTAAGCGTTCTGTTTGGAAACTGTCAAAAACCTTCGCTCAAGATCGAAGGCTCGCGCCGCGACCCACAATTACCATTTGGACAGACGCGGCAACTTGGCCCCACATGGGCCGCTGTTCCCACGCGCGGCGCAGTCTCTTCGAGGGGCTGTACCAGCATCACGGACCGGTACACAGGCTCCAGATCATACCCCGGAACGGCATGCGGCCAGGCGTAGGCGAAACAGTCAAACTCCGCCGCTGTCCGGCCCAGTTGCGTGACACGCTTGCGGATTGGAACCAATGGCCGATTCAGAGCGGCAAACAAGGGCCAAAACGGGCAGGCTTCACCGTGGCGGGACAGGACAAACCCGGGAACCGTTTTGACAAACAGAATGCTGCCTGACGCATCGCACATCACCAAGCCCGCAGGGCGGGCGAGAAACTCATCGGGCAAAAAGGCCAGGCGCCGCAGAACCGTTGCCATATCAACCGAAAACCGAACGGACAATGCGATCGGGTCCGGTTCTGCCTCTTGCAGGACCGACTTTAGGTCAGCCAACGGTATCGCCTTGGCGTCAGAGGCATAGAGATCCAGCATTTCCTGGGCCACCGCCCGCGCCGCTGCGGTGTCCAGATCATTCAGGTTGATTTGCGACCCGTCGCCGGTTGATTCTATTTCCGGAAAGTGATGTCCGCGCGCATCAAAAAACGCCTCGACATCTTCCAGCGGAACGCCGCGCGGGTCCGCCACCGAGTCACTGTCGTCCAGATAGGTCACCAGCGCTTTGGAGCTGTCGGCCAGACGTTCGGCATCCTGATGCAGATTTCGGTGAAACCGATCCTGCCATTCCGTATCTATATCCTGCGTGTCGGCCAGAATAGCGGCCGTCGATCGAATCGCGGCGGCTGTGGACAACACCTCGTGCATGGACGCTGCCAGATGCGGATCGTGGGTCAACCGGTCCGACAAGGTTTCCACCGTGCGCTCAAGCGATACGACCCGCCGATGCATCTGAGCGAGGACACCCGCCCATCCGGGGAATCGCCCCGCAAACTCCTCCAGCCCATCCACCTCGGCCTGTTGACCCACCGCATCGACCGCAGCCTCGCGCAAGGCGGAGATCAGGGTCGCCTCGATCCCTTGCGTCAGCAAGGAAGGCTCGACCGACAACGCGGCGGCGATATCAACCAGCAGCTTCCCCCCGATCCGACGGCGATTGTGTTCGATCAGGTTCAGATAGGACGCCGAAATCCCGACACGACGCGCGAGCTCGGCCTGCCGCAAGCCTGCGATCTGCCGCCGTTCCCGAATTCGACTGCCCGTGAGCGTATCGCGCATGACCTTTATCCCCTGAACCTGCACACACCGGTGTCGCAATGGGCAATTTGCAGAACAATCTATCCTTTTCTAAAGCTTACGCGCTCATTTTCATAGGTTGTTTACAGCCTTTACTGTTTTGAGCGCCCGGTCTTCATAAGCGCCGCTTTCGGATTCACACTGAAATTTCATTCGTTTATGCTAAGCCCCTTCAATTTCCATCGGTTTGCCGTCACGATACCAGGATGAGCGACCCTGCCTTTGAATACGCGCCGATCGGATTGGTCGAACTGGAAAACCGGATCATCCGGCGGTGCAACCTTCAGTTCGCCCGCACATTTGGCGGAGAAGAACCCGATTATCGCAACATGCCGCTGCTTCATCTCTATCCGTCCGTAGCCGACTGGGAGAGGATCGGAGAACGGAGCCTTCAGGTCATGCGCGACACAGGGTATTACACGGACGAACGCGTGATGCGGCGGCGCGACGGCGATCTGTTCTGGTGCCGAGCGCGAGGACGGTCATTGACCCCTGACGACCCGTTTCGCCACGGAATCTGGAGCTTTTCCGACATTTCCGAAGAACGCCCGCTTGTTGAATTGACAGTCCGCGAGCGCGAAGTCGCAATCCTGTCCTGCCGCGGCCTGTCCGCCAAAGAGATCGGCGTGGAACTGCGCCTGAGCTATCGTACGGTCGAGGCCTACCGCGCCCGGCTTCTGGAAAAATTCGGCGCGCGCAAATTGCCAGAACTGGTGGCCAAGCTTTCGGGTATGCCGCTCTGACCCGCTTGGCCTCCGGCATCCGGTCGAGACACCGGTTTGACAAGCCCAGACTGCGCTTTTCATGGCCGGACGCATGGCTTATAACCCTGCGTAATCAGACCAAAGCCCGCACAGAACAGACGGGCCAAAGGGGAACCGTCGAGGACACTCATGACAGATACCAAACACGAAGCGGATGTGGCATTCATCAAGGCACTGGCCGAATTGCTGCGTGAAAACGACCTGACCGAATTGCAGGTCAAACGCGAGTATGGTGAGGAAGACAGCCTGAACGTACGCGTCAGCCGCATGGCGCAAGCGGCCCCAGTTCCGGTTCAGGTTGCGGTTCCAGCCGCTGCACCGACAGCAGCCCCGGCTGCGACCGCAAACCCCGCCCCTGCAGCCGCCGAGGCGTCCCCAGCGGCCGAAGATCCGGCCAGCCACCCCGGTGCGGTAACTTCACCCATGGTCGGCACTGTCTATATGCAGCCCGAACCCGGCGCACCGTCCTTTATCAGTGTCGGAGCCTCAGTCGCCGAAGGCGACACCCTGCTGATCGTCGAAGCGATGAAAACCATGAACCATATCCACGCGCCGAAATCAGGCACGATCAAGCGCATCCTGGTGGGTGATGGCGACGCCGTTGAATTCGGCACCCCTCTGGTCATCGTTGAGTAAGGCGCGCGCATGTTCGACAAGATCCTGATTGCCAACCGAGGCGAGATCGCCCTGCGCGTGATCCGCGCCGCGCGCGAGATGGGGATTGCGACGGTTGCCGTGCACTCCACCGCCGACAGCGATGCGATGCATGTACGCATGGCGGACGAGTCTGTCTGCATCGGCCCGCCTCCCAGCCCGCAAAGCTATCTTTCTGTGCCAGCGATCATCTCAGCCTGTGAAATCACCGGCGCGCAGGCGATCCACCCCGGCTATGGCTTTCTCTCTGAGAATGCCGAGTTCGTGCAGATCGTTGAAGATCACGGCATAACCTTCATCGGCCCCACTGCGGAGCATATCCGCGTCATGGGTGACAAAATCACGGCCAAGGACACGATGAAGGCGCTTGGCGTGCCTTGTGTTCCGGGATCGGATGGTGGCGTGCCGGATCTGGCAACCGCCAAGAAGATCGGTGAGGAATTCGGCTATCCCGTGATCATCAAAGCCACCGCCGGTGGCGGCGGACGCGGCATGAAAGTCGCGATGAGCGCCGATGAGATGGAAAGCGCCTTCATGACCGCGCGGGCCGAGGGCAAAGCCGCCTTTGGCAATGACGAGGTCTATATCGAGAAATACCTGACCACGCCGCGCCATATCGAAATTCAGGTCTTTGGTGACGGCAAGGGCAAAGCTGTCCATCTGGGCGAACGCGACTGTTCGCTGCAGCGTCGCCACCAGAAGGTGTTTGAAGAGGCCCCCGGCCCCTGCATCACCCCAGAGGAGCGCGCCAAGATCGGGAAGGTCTGCGCCGACGCGGTTGCAAAGATCAACTATATTGGCGCGGGCACCATCGAGTTCCTGTACGAAAAGGGTGAGTTCTACTTCATCGAAATGAACACCCGCCTGCAGGTCGAGCATCCGGTGACCGAAGGCATCTTTGGCGTCGATCTGGTGCGCGAACAAATCCGCGTCGCCGCAGGTGAGCCGATGTCATTCGGCCAGGATGACCTGGTGATCAACGGCCATGCCATCGAGGTTCGGATTAACGCGGAAAAGCTGCCTAACTTCTCGCCCTGCCCTGGCAAGATCACGGCCTATCACGCGCCCGGTGGTCTGGGCGTGCGAATGGATTCAGCGCTTTACGACGGATACTCGATTCCACCCTACTACGATTCGCTGATTGGCAAACTGATCGTACAGGGCCGGGACCGAAACGAGGCGCTGGCCCGTCTTGAGCGCGCATTGGGCGAGTTGATCGTGGACGGGATAGACACAACCGTGCCTTTGTTTCACGCATTGCTGCAGGAGCCCGATATCCAAAGCGGCAATTACAACATCCACTGGCTGGAGCACTGGCTTGCGGAGAATATGGCCCAGTAAGACCCGTTCCCCGGGGGAGCGGTGCGCTCCGGCACCTGGGTCTGCGGTATGAGCCTGTCGCCGGAGCTTTTGCTGCACGGATACTCCATCGGCATATTTCCGATGGCGGAACACCGTGACGACCCGGACCTGTTCTGGGTCGATCCCAAACTGCGCGGCGTGATTCCCCTGGACGGGTTTCACATGTCGCGCAGTCTGGCGCGCCGTATTCGGAACTGCGGCTTTGACGTGACCATTGATCGGGACTTTTCCGGTGTCATCAACGGATGCGCAGATCGGTCGGACACCTGGATCAATACAGAACT
The DNA here is from genome assembly GCF_056536245.1 of Ruegeria sp. AJ12. Classification (NCBI taxonomy): domain Bacteria; kingdom Pseudomonadati; phylum Pseudomonadota; class Alphaproteobacteria; order Rhodobacterales; family Roseobacteraceae; genus Ruegeria; species Ruegeria sp. AJ12. The sequence continues at coordinate 1,394,342 of NZ_JBQFJJ010000001.1, read as the reverse complement.
GGCGCGGTTGTATCACGAATTGTACCAGTCCGGTCAGGCGCATTCCTTGGAAGTCTGGGACGGGAAAAACCTGGTTGGCGGCGTGTTCGGAATCGCGCTTGGAGGCGCGTTCTTTGGCGAGAGCATGTTTTCGCGCCGCACAGATGCCTCTAAGATTGCCCTCGCCTATCTGGTGGACCGGCTGCGGCAGACCGGTTTCACGCTTTTTGACACGCAGTTCCTGACAGCCCATCTTGCGTCGCTCGGCGCAATAGAAATTCCGCGCAACCAATACCGAATAGAACTGGCGGACGCGATCGACGCCAGCGCGGATTTTACCGCCCCGATATCTCAGTCTGCCGATGGCGTCATACAGCGGATCACCCAGACGTCATAGCGCGCATGATCCAGTGCGTTCAAAGCCGGAGATGTGGCAATCATCCAACCGTCAAACAGTTGATCTGCCTTGCCTTTTTCCCAAATCGTCAGATAGGCAAAGGCGTCACCGGTGGGGTTGTCGACCGGGAAACGGCAATCGCCCAAAGCGACGTCCAATCCAAAAACGGGCTGTGTCTCGCCGCTTTGCATTTCGACGTCCACCGTCTGGCCGCTGACCTTGTCCAGGCCACGCAGCATCGCGCCAGGCCCGGATTGAACCTTTTGCTGCGCCGCTGCGCCCGAGCCCACGAACAACAGAGCCATCAGGATGATGCGCATCATTCGCTGCCGTCTCCGGTGACAAATTTTACAAGCAGCGAAATCAGGCTGACCGCACCTTGCGTGTCCTCGATCTCGTCACCCGGCTCGAAATAGAAGGGGGATCCGCCGGGCATAACCTCAACGAAATTGCCGCCCAGCAAACCTTCGGACGAGATCACAACCGCGCTGTCATCTGGCACAAGCACCCCATCCGCAACCGAAAACGTCGTATCCGCGCGATAGGTTTCCGAGTTCAACTGTACGTCTGTCACGGTCCCTATCTTGACGCCTGCCAGACGGACATCTGTACCCACCGACACCCCTTCGAGTGAGCGGAACGATGCCCCGAGTTCATAGCCTGCGCGATTTTGCGACAAGCCTGTTGATTGGCTGGCATATACGCCAAAGGCCACGGCGCAGGCCAAGACCGCGCCGCCGACGATCACTTCGGTCCAGTTATGTGTCGACATTGCGCGCCTCGCTTATTCCGGGCTCCAGGCTTCGTAATCCTTGCGATCTACCGGATCTGCCCGACGCAACGACCCCGCCGGCGTGTAGGCCAGGGCGGTTCCCGTCAGGTTTTCCTGATGCGGCTTTTCCCAGGATTTGTGTCGCAGTGGCTTGTCGGTCGGCGGCTCGTCCCAGGTGCGGTGCAGCCATCCATGCCAGTCGGGATCAATCCGGCTGGCCTCTGCCTCACCGTTGAAAATCACCCAACGCCTGCTGTCATCAGCGGTGCGATAAAAGACGTTGCCTTCATCATCTTCCCCAACTTTAACCCCTTTGCGCGCAGTGTAGATCTGCGTGTTCAAGGTCGCCCCGTTCCACCAGGTCACGGCCCGCAATAGAGTATTCAGGATTCCCATCGGCTGCCTCCGGCAATTTGGTCGAAGAGAGGTATGGACCAAAGGTAGGCCGAGGTCCAGAGCGCGCAGGGTATCTACGCTATTCCGGCAAGGCAGCGGTGACTTCAATTTCGATCCGGTCTTTTGGTGTAATGAGGTTGCACTCGATTACGGTCGCAGCAGGCGGATTCGGACCGAAAGCTTCCCTCAAAAGTGGCCAGCAGAGTTCGAACTCATTCATATCCGGCAAGTAATAGTTCACGCGAACCACATCTTTGAAACTCGATCCTGCCTCACCCAACGCTTTCCCAATCGCGTCCAGAGACGATTTGCACTGGCCAACGATATCTGCAGGAATTTCATCGCCTTGGGCGCAGGTTCCCGCGACGAACACAAAGCCGTTTGCCACCACAGCACGACAATAGCCAACTTTTTCTTCGTATTCTCCGCCAGAATGAATTCGCTTGATCATTTTTGTTTCCCCACACGGAAAACGGCGCAGTCAACGCGCGCCGTTGGGTTGCAACTATTGGCCCGGAAATTAACCGGCTGACGCCGACTCCTGTGCCGCATCTGCATAAATGATCAGCGGCTGTTTGTCGGACGACACAGCCTCTTCATTCACCACAACCTCGGTCACGTTCTTCATGCCGGGCAGTTCGAACATCGTATCCAACAGGATATCTTCGAGGATCGACCGCAATCCGCGTGCGCCGGTCTTGCGTTCAATGGCCTTCTTGGCGATCGCTTTCAATGCGTCATCCGTAAAGCCCAAATCTGCATCTTCAAGTTCGAACAGGCGCTGATACTGCTTGACCAGAGCATTCTTCGGCTTGGTCAGAATGGTCACCAGCGCATCCTCGTCCAGATCTTCAAGTGTTGCGAGAACCGGAAGGCGTCCGACAAACTCGGGGATCAAACCAAATTTCAGCAGATCTTCGGGCTCGAGTTCCTTGAAGATTTCGCCCACACCGCGCTCGTCGTTATCCCTGACATCTGCGCCAAAGCCCATGGCCGAGCCTTTACCGCGCTGCGCAATGATCTTGTCCAGACCGGCAAAGGCACCGCCGCAGATGAACAGGATATTTGTGGTATCCACCTGCAAGAATTCCTGCTGCGGATGCTTGCGCCCACCCTGAGGCGGAACACTGGCCACAGTGCCTTCCATCAGTTTCAGCAGCGCTTGTTGAACACCCTCACCTGACACGTCACGCGTGATCGACGGGTTTTCCGACTTGCGGGTGATCTTGTCGACCTCGTCGATATAGACGATGCCGCGCTGCGCGCGTTCGACATTGTATTCGCTTGCCTGCAACAGCTTGAGGATGATGTTCTCGACATCCTCGCCGACATAACCCGCTTCGGTCAGTGTGGTCGCATCCGCCATCGTGAACGGCACGTCCAAAATCCGCGCCAGAGTCTGCGCCAGCAAAGTCTTGCCGCAGCCCGTGGGACCGATCAGCAGAATGTTGGATTTCGCCAGTTCGATATCGCTGCCGGCTTTCTGGGCATGGTTCAGGCGTTTGTAATGATTGTGCACGGCAACCGACAGGACCCGCTTGGCCGTTGCCTGACCAATCACATAGTCATCGAGGACCTCACAGATATCCTTGGGCGTTGGTACCCCGTCCGAGGACTTGAGCCCGCTGGCCTTGGTCTCTTCCCGGATGATGTCCATACACAGCTCGACGCATTCGTCACAGATGAACACGGTCGGACCTGCGATCAGCTTGCGCACCTCATGCTGGCTTTTTCCACAAAAGCTGCAGTAGAGCGTGTTTTTGCTGTCCCCGCCTGAGTTTGTCGCCATGATCTACCTTTCGGGCTCCATCCCTGCGCCCCTTTGCGGGTCGCGCTTGCGCCTGTTCATGCAGCTTAGGCCAGCGCTGTGGCAGCTACAATCTCAAAATGAACCCCGCAAAACTGACGCGGGGTTTCGTAACTACGTTTCTTCCAAATCCATTTTTGCCCGGTTTTCCACAATCTCGTCGATGTGACCCCAGTCCTTGGCTTCTTCCGGGCTCATGAAATTGTCACGGTCCAACGCTTTTTCAACCGCCTTTTTGGTCTGCCCGGTATGACGCACATAGATGTCATACAGGCGATCCTTGAGCTTCTGTGTCTCGGCCGCGTGGATCATGATGTCGCTGGCCTGACCCTGATACCCGCCGCTGGGCTGGTGCACCATGATGCGGCTGTTTGGCAGCGAAAAGCGCATCCCTTTCTCGCCCCCGGCCAGCAGAACCGACCCCATCGAAGCCGCCTGACCGATTACCAATGTGGAACATTTCGGCTTGATGTACTGCATTGTGTCGTAAACGGACAATCCGCTGGTCACCACACCGCCAGGTGAGTTGATGTAGATCGAGATTTCCTTGTTCGGGTTTTCCGCCTCAAGATGCAGCAGCTGGGCCACAATCAAATGGCTCATTCCATCATGGATCGGACCGTTGATGAAAATGATCCGCTCTTTCAGAAGGCGTGAGAAAATGTCGTAAGCCCGCTCGCCCCGGCTGGTCTGCTCGACGACCATGGGAACGAGCGTATTCATATAGGTGTCTACTGGATCGAACATTCGGAACCTGCCTGCTTTGCGATGGATCGGGACATTATCCCAACATGAGTTACCCGAGTCTTAGTGTCGCCACCGGGGGGCTGCAAGGGGGGTTGCCGTCTTCGGGCGGCGGCTGCGCGCAAGGATAACGGGAGTCTGTCAAGTTCAAGACGCCGTCCCATGCCACGGCGATACGCATCGCTGGAGTTGTTCTCGCCGTTCTTTTGCCCTCTAACCATCACAGCATTTTGATTCATGCTTATGGAACGAGTTGTTCGAAACTTGTACTAAACGCGATCACCAACGTGGAAACCCGGCCCGATGGACGGGCCTGAGAGGAAGATGAGAATGGCATTGCCCCAGTTATCCGAGGACATGTCGCCGGAAGATCTCGACCGTATGGTCGACAACGCGACACGCGCATCGAATTTCCTCAAAGCCATCAGCCACGAAGGTCGTCTGATGATCCTGTGCCACCTGGTCTCCGGTGAAAAATCCGTCACTGAACTGGAGAACCTTTTGTCAGCGCGTCAGGCCGCAGTCTCGCAGCAATTGTCGCGCCTGCGTCTGGAGGGGCTGGTCACACCGCGCCGCGAAGGCAAGGCCATCTACTACCGTCTGGCAAATGATCGTCCCCGCCGCATGCTGGAAGTTGTTTACGAGTTGTTTTGCGAGACCGATACGGCCTGACATGGTGTCCGCGCCATGTGATATGCCCTGCGCTTCGTGAGGCGGAAATGAACCATGTCGCCGCCACCGTTTGTGGCTGTTTCACAAGCGGGTGCAAAACACTGGTTCGACCATACGAAAGGTGCTACCCAAAAATAAGATCAAGTATGAAGGAGACGAGCATGATCCGAGTAATTCTGATTGGCATGAGCCTGTTTGCACTGGCCGCCTGCGAAACCGCAAAAGGCGCGGGCAAAGATATTGAAAACGCGGGCGATGCGATTCAGAGCGCCGCGACGGATGTGCAGGAAAACCTCTGATTTCTGCCTGCATATTGCGAACCCAATGCCGGGCGCCGCAATATCTGGTTGAAACACATATACAGACACGCTAAGCTGCGTCTTACAGGTGCACAGACGCGGCATTGCATCTTCTGACACTAAATCGGGGCTCTTTTGCACATGCAGAAGAGCCCCTTTCCCGTACTGAGGGGGAGGTGGGTGGTAGCCTGTATGAACCCGGGGTTCTGAATAGGAAAAGGCGTCAGGTGCGCAGACGCGGTCTTTGCATGTATCCTTTCGGACACTCCTGACGCCTTGCCGGTTCGACACGCCCGAGGGACGTCCCGATCCAGTTGCCCCAGCCCCCGTGGGGACTAAAGCCGCTGCTTCGCGAACAGAGCCGCGCCGCAGCACGCATCGACCTTTTGAGAGGGTGACCGCCTGATCCGAACACGAGGTCCGATCCAGCCGACCATCCACCGGTAGGTCATTGCAACATAAAACAAATCCTAAGATCCGTCCTCGCCGCCGCAACCCCCTTTGGCCTGTGCGTCCCGCTCTTGCTCCGAAGAACCGTTGCGGTAATCAGACTTTTGCATTCGGGCCGTGATCCGACAAGAAAATAGCACTGCAGCATGAAAATTAGACGGGGATAAACTGTTGATATCCGCCGGGAGAGTGATGTGGATAACTCCAGAATTCCCGACTCTTGGCAGGGTTGGATATGGAAAACTGAAAATCGCCATCGCCCGCCTGATTTTCGGCCGTTTCTGCAGGTGCGAAGGCCGCACACGATGGCTCAGGCGCAAATTACAGGTTTTCTACCATAGTCCGACCCCCGATCTTTCGAATCGCGCAAACGGAGATTCGCCGATACGCTGTACCATTTCGCCTGCAAATGCCCATTTGGGAGAGCTGGTGACTCGGATCCAGACCCCCCGCGAGGTCATTGTGCTGAGCCATCACGGCCAACCACTGGCCGCACTGGTTTCGATCACCGAAGCCAACCGGAACTGGCCGCCCAGCGCGCCTCCTCGCTGTGGAGACGCTGATTCCGTTTTTGAGAAGCGTCCCGACCCGCCCTTGGTAACCTACTACTCTCCGCCACAAACAATGTGCAGCGGCGGTACATACCCCCTACATTCGGACGGGCCGGAAACGCTTCAGTTCACCTGACGTTCCAGAACGGTGCTGTAGGTCGTTCCGTTCCGCAGGCTACGGAAATCCGCATAGATCTTGCCATCCTCATAGCGCGCATCAATCAGCGCATTGGCCCCGATGACCAGAGGTGAGGTTTCCACCAGACCGATCTTGCCGGACCCATCCAGACTGATCGCACCGGTAACCTCGTATTCGTGCCACTCATCGACAGTTTCGCTGCGCCACTTGCTGGGACCCCAGAACACGTTGTCCTGCTGCTTCTGGATGTCGATCACCCATTCCGCCTGATTGAACCGCGGCTCGTCACCTTTGTAGTAATGGCTGGGCTGAACGGTGGTATAGGACCCGGCCCATGTACCGCGCAGATCCGGCGTTGTATCGGCCAGCGCAGCGGTGCCGAGGGCGAGGGTTGTGGCCAAAGCGGCTGCTCCGGCAGTCATGTATCTGGTCATCGGCTCTCTCCGATTTGGTCTGGGCCATCGCTGGCCTTGGCAAACAGATTGGGAGGGTCGGCGCGGGTTACAACTTACCTGAGGAAAACTTCATCCTGGGTTAATCCAGGCATTAGGTACAGAGACGCGCACGCGCATTTCGGTTCATCTATGCAGTCGCGCTGCGCAATGATAAGACGGCGGGTAACACCGAGGATTGGGGCGGTTCTCCGCGAGCCTTACGCCCAAAAGACCAAAAGGCGGATGAGTTGGACGCGCTGAACCTACCCGAATACCATCACTACGACGATATGATTTCGTGCGCTGCGTGGCAGGCCGCACTCACATCACTGAACACCCATCTGACCCGGGTCTTGCAAGCCGCGCACGCCGAGACGGTTTTGAACGGCAACCTGTCCTATGCGCACAAGGCCCGCGACTTTTCAGGGCACGATCTTCTGCCGGCATTTGAAGGCAAGCGCCGCAACATGTTCGCGCTGGCTCGAAATGCACGCCACCTGTTTGAGGTCGGGGTCAACGGTGGTCACTCGCTGTTTCTGTCGCTCTGCGCCAATCCCGACCTGCGGGTCACCGCGGTGGATATCTGCCATCAGGTGGACCCCGACTGGGCGCGGGTCGACATCTATGTGCCTGCGGCGTTCAGCTGGCTGCAGGTTGCCTTTCCCGGACGGGCCGAGTTCATCACCGGCAACTCACTTGTCGAGCTGCCGCGCTACGCACAGGACCACCCGGATCGCACCATCGATTTGCTGCATCTGGACGGTGCCAAAGACACCCATCTGCGTGAGTTCCGGGCGATCTACCCCTGCCTGACCGAGCAGGCGCGGGTCATCGTCGACGATACCCAGCTTGGCCCGGTGCGGATCGGGATGCAGCAGATGCTGAAGCTGGGCATGGCGCGCCATATCGGCGACAACGATATCGGCGTCGAAATGGCCCGCGGACACCGCATCCTGACCGTTGTGAAATAGACATCTCCTGCCCCGAACCCGCAAACGCTTGACACGATGCTGCGGCGCAGCGGAAACTGGGTCTTATTTTGGTTCAGGAGATTTCATGATGTTTGGTCCGTTTTCGGTCTGGTCGCCCGAGTTCCGTTTTCCACTGAGCGGAGATGTGCAACAGGATATCGAACCCACCCTCGGCATACGGGGCGTGCCCGCGATTGAACACCGGGTGCAACGCGATGTGGCGAGCTATGGCACGCAACTGGGCAAGGTGCTGGCGGCGCTGCAAGCCCTGTCCGAAGCAACCGGGGTTGACCTGCACGAGATCGACGCGTTGGTCGACGGGGTTGAAGCGGTCAAGATCGAGTGCAAACAGGCCCTGCGGGATCACGCGGAGGAGGCGTTGCGGAAGTTGAAGCAAGCGGACCCGACGGGATTTGAGGCGTTGGTTGAAAGCGCTCGGGTTGTTTGAACAAGGCAATCAGGGTCGCACCGACCTGAGACGGGCGGAGCCCCGGGGCGCAAACGCGTTTGCAGCGATTGATCAGCAGAGCTGAGCGCAACTGGGCGGGTGGGTTGAAAAGAAATCATGCGGGTTGATGGTTTGAAAACCCTTCCTACGATGCCTGGGATCACACCCACCAGACAATGCGCCCGGTTTGGCTTGGTAGCTTTTTGACTGAAGTGCCCAAAAGAACCCTTAAGAAATGTTCATTTTGGCTTAATGCGAAGCATGTGAGGCAAAACTTACGTAACCCTTTGGTACTGATCAAACTTGCCGGGCGCAACGTTTGTCTCAGACACAGTCAGATCTTGCAATCGGTGAACAGACGGAGATCTCTTATGCAGTTTAGGAAAGCGAGCCAATCCAACTCCGCCACACATTCAAAGTCGGTTCCAATCGGCCAGGTTCGTGCGACTGTAGTCGCGGCATCCTGCTTTGCCGCCACCGCATCATGGGCGCAATCCGACGGGCCGCATGGGGCTGCTTTGGACTATCTGCAAAAAGATCTGGCAAACGTACAAGGGCTGGTCTGGACCGGGCATCTCAACCCGGACACCGACTCGGTTGGCGCCAGTTTGCTGGCAGCCCATATCTATGGTGGGCAGCCCGGAGTTCCGGGTTCGATCAACCCAGAATCCCGGTTCGCAATTGAACAGTGCAATGCGATTGAACCGAAGGCTATCGATGATTTTTCGGGAATGACTGTAGGGCTGGTCGACTTCAATCAAAGCACACAGCTTCCGCCCAGCATTGACCCTGAAACCATCGTCGCCTTGATCGACCATCACGCGCTTGGTGGATCGCCGGTCAACCTGTCCGAGGCCATCAGCATCGAGATGCGGCCATGGGGATCGACAGCGACAATTCTGGCCGACCAGGCGCAGATGCTTGGCGTTGAACTGCCTGCCTCCCTGTCCTGCATCGGGATGGCCGCGATCCTGTCCGATACCGTCAACCTGACCTTGCCAACCACCACGGACTATGACCGCCACTATGTGCAGGAACTGGCGCAGCAGGCTGGCATTGAGGATGTCGATACGTTTGCGGAAAACATGCTGCTGGCCAAATCCGACCTTAGCGCGCTGTCGGCGAAAGATATCGTTCTGCTGGACTACAAGGACTTCGTGTATGGCGGCAAGAATGTCGGCATCGGGGTCGCCGAGACATTGACGGCGCAGCAGCTGATCGACCGTCGTCACGAGTTAAAAGCCGCGATCGAAACGCAAAAGAATGCGAGCGGTCTGGACCACCTGGTCTTTGCGATTGTCGATACCCGCGATCAGAAATCCTACATGCTGTGGGGGGATGACACCGACAAGGACCTGGTTCTTACCGCATTCGGCGGAGAGATCGCGAATGACATGCTGGAAGCAGAAGACGTGATCTCCCGCAAGCGTCAGATTGGTCCGGCGATACAAAAAGCGGTTGAGAGTCAGTAACACCTGAACCGTTGAACACTGAAACTGCGGTCCGCGACCGACCCGAGGGGGGTGAGGCCCGTCTCGGAAGCGGTCCAGTGGAGTGAGAAAGCTTCCCGGAAACCATCCAGTGGATGGTTTCGCTTCCAAACGGGCGGAGCCCTCAGGGCCGAACGGGCGGAACCCCGGGGCGCAAACGCGCCGCCCGTTTTGCCGGAGGCAAACCTTCGGTTTGACGGGGGCGGGTCGGCGCGGCCCGGCAGTGCCGCCGGGCGGTTGGGTTCCGCGCAAAGTAAATTGCAATCACGCACCGCTCTGTGTTTTCAAGCAAAGAAAAACCTACTATTGGCACAATTTCGTTTTATCGTTCTTCGAAACAGAACGCTTCGTTCTGCAAACAAAAATGTGAGGGCACAGTGAAGGAACTATATACCATCGGATATGAAGGTTCCTCAGTCGAGAACCTTATCGAAACGCTTGTCGCATTGCAGATCAAGGTGCTGGCAGACGTTCGTGAGTTGCCGATTTCGAGAAAAAAAGGGCTTTCGAAGAACAAGCTTGCAGAACGTTTGGGCGAAGTAGGCATTAAATACATACACTTTAGAGCATTGGGAGACCCCAAGGAAGGTCGTGAGGCGGCCAAATCCGGTAACTTTACTAAATTCGAAGCCATTTTTCTTAACCATTTTGAAACCCAAAATGCGCAAGATGCATTCAGTGAACTACTCATGATTGCTGCCGACGAAAAAACTTGCATGATGTGCTTTGAAAGATGCGCAACCCATTGCCATCGCTCTTACATTGCAGATGCGGCTGCATCTGAAAACTTTGAAGTTTACAATTTAGTCGCAGACAGACCAGAGCAGTACCAAAAAGATGGATTTGAAATCCCGCGTTACCATCCTCGTCAAAGCCTCGCCGCAGCCGAGTAAGAAGCACTCAGAAACCGTCTGCTGTGCGGGGTTGCGCGAAGATGGCACCTGGAAGAGGCTTTTCCCCATTCGCTTTAGACGTCTAACCGGCAGTCAGGCTTTTTCGCGGTGGGATATCGTGGACTTTACGTATAGCCCTCCCAGAGATGACAATCGGGCCGAAAGTTGCAGGGTGCATGAAGAAAGCATCAGAATTGTAGGCAAGTGCAAACGATCGGAAGAAAAATCCAACCTAGTTGAACGAGCTATTCAGCCTTCGGAAAAATCAGCGATCAATAGCGGTCATTCGTTGGCGCTCGTTCGGCCAAACGATGTTTCTTTATCTTGGGAACGCCTATCCAAATCTGAAATTGAATCTGACCGGCAGAAGTTTGCAGATCAAGCTAAGCAGCTATCGCTTTTAGAAGAGGAGCTTGCAGCCTACGAACCTTGCCCTTTCAAGTTTAAACTTCGGTACAAAGATGCTGATGGAGAACACACCAAGACCTGTGCAGACTGGGAGACATCAGCTGCATATTTTAGCCTTCGCCACTCCTACTCTGAGCCCGAAGTTCTCCAGCATTTACAACGAACATATTGCGAAGAATATGTCGACACCGGATTGGTGTTGGCGCTTGGTAACATGAAGAGACGTCCTCAAACGTGGCAACTTCTTGGAGTGTTTCCAGTTAAGGAACCAACTCAAAAAGACTTGTTCGACCTCTGAACACTCAAGCGGTCAGACAGCATTAGCTGTCCATTTTAAGTGCTGAAATAAACGCCTCCTGCGGGATATCCACCTTCCCGAACTGACGCATCTTCTTTTTCCCAGCCTTCTGCTTGTCCAGCAGTTTGCGTTTCCGCGTGGCGTCGCCTCCGTAGCATTTGGCGGTCACGTCCTTGCGTAAGGCGGACAGGGTCTCGCGCGCGATGACCTTGCCGCCGATGGCCGCCTGGATCGGGATTTTGAACATGTGGCGCGGGATCAGGTCCTTGAGCTTTTCGCACATCGCCCGGCCCCGCATCTCGGCCCGGTCGCGGTGAACCATGGTCGACAGCGCATCGACCGGCTCGTCATTCACCAGCACCGACATCTTGACCAGATTGTCCTCGGTATAACCGGTCATCTGGTAGTCGAACGAGGCATAGCCCTTGGTCACCGATTTCAGGCGGTCGTAGAAGTCAAAGACGACCTCGTTCAGCGGCAGGTCATAGACGACCATGGCGCGGCTGCCCGCATAGGTCAGGTCCAGCTGGATGCCGCGGCGGTCCTGGCAGAGTTTCAGCACGTCGCCGAGGTATTCATCCGGAACTAAGATGGTCGCCTTGATGCGCGGTTCCTCGATATGGTCAACCTTGGAGGGGTCGGGCATGTCGGCGGGGTTGTGCAGCTCGATCATCTCCCCCTCTGAACCTTCTTTGGCTTTCATGTAGACGTGATAGATCACCGACGGCGCGGTGGTGATGAGCTCGATATCATATTCGCGTTCGATGCGGTCGCGGATGACCTCTAGGTGCAGAAGGCCAAGGAAACCGCAGCGGAAGCCAAAGCCAAGAGCGGCAGAGGTTTCCATTTCAAAGCTGAAGCTGGCGTCGTTCAGGGCCAGTTTGTCGATCGCGTCGCGCAGGTCTTCGAATTCGGAGCTGTCGACGGGGAAGAGGCCACAGAACACCACCGGCTGCGCGGGTTTGAAGCCCGTCAGGGCCTCTTCGGCGCCGTTGCGGTCATTGGTGATGGTGTCACCGACGCGGGTGTCGCGGACCTGTTTGATCGAAGCGGTGAGAAAGCCGATCTCACCGGGGCCAAGGCTGTCGACCATCTCCATCTCGGGCCGGAAAACACCGACGCGGTCCACATGGTGCAGGGTGCCGTTCGACATGAACTTGACCCGCATGCCCTTTTTCAACGTGCCGTCCATGATGCGGACCAGAACGATGACGCCGAGATAAGCGTCGTACCACGAATCCACCAGCATCGCCTTGAGCGGCGCGTCGAGATTGCCCTGCGGCGCGGGCAGTTGCTGCACGATGGCCTCCAGCGTTTCGTGGATGCCCTGCCCCGTCTTGGCGCTGACTTGAATGGCATCGGTCGCGTCGATGCCGATCACATCCTCGATCTGTTCGGCCACGCGGTCGCAGTCAGAGGCCGGCAGGTCGATCTTGTTCAGCACCGGCACGATCTCATGATCGGCATCGATGGCCTGATATACATTCGCCAGCGTCTGCGCCTCGACCCCTTGGGTCGAGTCCACAACCAGCAATGAGCCCTCGACCGCACGCATGGACCGGCTGACCTCATAGGCAAAGTCCACGTGGCCGGGGGTGTCGATCAGGTTCAGCACATATGCCTCGCCATTGTCGGCGGTATAGTCGATGCGAACCGTGTTGGCCTTGATCGTAATGCCGCGCTCGCGCTCGATATCCATGCTGTCGAGCAGCTGTTCCTTCATGTCGCGATCCTTGACCGTTCCGGTCTCTTGAATGAGCCGGTCAGCAAGGGTGGATTTGCCATGGTCGATATGCGCGACGATGGAGAAATTGCGGATATGCGCGAGGTCTGTCATGGGTTGGGGATATGTATAGATTCTGGAGTTTGGTCAATGGATGAAAGCACGAACGATCCGTATGACTCTTCTTTTACGCCCTCATCCGCCAATTCGCCTCATCTAGTCTTTCGGAAGCTGATGTATGCATTTGGAGCGACCGGACCCTACAAAATGCGGTCCATAAGTGCAGCAGATGGTAATCATGGTGCTGCGGACGGATCATCCAATACGCAAGACCAAAACCTCACTTATGACTATGAAGCTCTACCGGCTTTGACCACACTAGCTTATTTGCGGATTTTGTTAACGATCGAAACTTGCCTAGAGACGACCAACGCCGCAAACTTTAATGCGGCTGATCAAGCATTTAGCTGCGCTGAGTTTTTTGTCCGCAATGTTGGGGGCAGTTCGATATCAGTTAAGTTTTCATCCGCTTTTGATGCTCAAAGTTTTGATAGTGGGAATCGCGACACTACTCCAACTGCAGATAACTCTTACCTGTATGGAATTGGAAACGCACTGAAACCACTATGTGCAGTCTTCTACGCTGAGGAATTCACAAATACGGACCGAGACCGTTTTGCAGTTGAAGCATTTGAACTAGCTCGCAATGTTCTGGTTAATCACCCCAAAGGGTCAACATTCATAGGCTCCGCGCTCTCCAACGGTTTGACGAAGCCAGCGCCCACTTCCGCGACGCCAACTGAGTTAGAGTTGAGCCAAAATCTAGTTGGTTTCTTAGATTTTGAACCTCGCTGGTCATTTTGGTCGGAGTGGTTTCACAGCTTCTTAGAAGGTCGAAGTCTAGAACCGATACTTCAAAGACGAGTCGTCCAGATCGATGATGAAATCTGGGAATCCGGCCCGGATACAGTCGCAGCAGAAATCGAACGCATTCGAAAAGAGTTGGAGCAACAGCAACGAGCTGCTCGTGCCCCCATAGGGCCAACCGAATACGAAAAATCATTGGTTAAGAAATCAGTTGTTCAGAATCGTGATGCAATTGCGGTGTCCACCGCAGGGTTGATCGAGCAAGTGGAAGCTTTTCGAGAAAAGATCAGGGGCATGAATTCACTCGAAGCGGGTTTGCGCTGCGAAATTCTCGAGTTCATTGACTACTTTCATCGACACCTTCAGCAATTGCTTGAATCGTTACCTCAGTCAACCAATGAGATAAGTGAAGATCTCACCGGACGTATCGCACTATGGCTTCGCGACTACAGAGGTGTTTTGTGGACGAAACTGGCGCACTATTCGTCTCCCGAAAATATGGCGGAAGCAACGGTACCGACAGGCATTGTTTTGACGGCAACAGGAATTGGCGCGATGTTAGGTCAACCACTCGCGGGTGCAGCTGTAGGTGGGTTGATAACCAATCAGATGAAATCAACGCAAGCTGCAAAGGAATTGTTGAAACCCAAGGACAGCGGAGAAGCGGGCGACAAGTAAATGCCGCCCAAGGATAAAACCCAGCCTCTTAGACTCGTGCAATCACTTTTTCGCAACGTGTGATTGATCCCGAATCCAGTTTGATTCATACTCCGCCCCAGACCGAGAGGGGCGCAGACCCGTCCGGGCAGGCAAACACGAGGCAAGAGCATGAAACAGTTCCTCCTAATCGCACTCTGCGCCACGTCGATCTCGGCTGTGGCGCCGCAGGCCGTCGAGGCTTCGCAGATCAAGCGGGCGTGTCTGGCATCCGACCGGGCTGCAGCGACGCGACAGCGGTGCAGATGTATTCAGGGCGTGGCCAATGACACGCTGACAAATGGCGACCAGAGAACCGTCGCTAAATGGTTCACCGACCCGCATCAGGCGCAGGAGTTGAAGATGTCGAAAACCGCGCGCGATGACGCGTTGTGGGATCGGTATCAGAACTTTGGTCAGCTGGCACAGGCGATCTGCCGCTAGAGCCACTTACAATCTGCGTGCTTGACCTGATCCCGGCTGCGCCTCAGAAATGGCGCAGCGAAAGGTTTATTTCATGGTGATGAAAGGGCTGAGCCTGCGCGGGCTCGAAGTGTTCGAAGCGCTGGCGCGGACCGGATCGGTGGCGCAGGCGGCCGAGATCACGGGGCTCAGCCAGCCCTCGGTCAGCCAGCAACTCCGCAATCTGGAAAAGGCGCTTGGCACCGATCTGGTGGATCACGGGCGGCGGCCGATGCGGCTGACGCAGGCCGGGCGCAGCTTTCTGGCGCGCACCGAGGCGGTTCTGGCCGAGCTGCAAATGGCGCAGAGCGAACTGACAGTGATGGATCTGGGGCATCTGACGACTCTGTCCATCGGTCTGATCGACGATTTCGACAATGACCTGACGCCGCGTCTGGCAACCTTGCTGGCGGACAGTCTGACACGGTCGAAGTTCAAGCTGATCACCCTGCCCAGCCTTGAGATTTTCGAAGCGCTGGAGTCGCAGCGCCTGCACCTGGCTGTCTCGGCCCATAGCGGTGAGGTTCTGGAAGGGGTGGTCGAGTACCCGCTGGTTCGGGATCCGTTCATTCTGGTCGCGCCCAGAGGCGCTGGCGGCGTCGAGGCCGCGCTGCAGGACTTGCCGTTTTTGCGCTATGCCCGCGAGCAGTTGATCAGTCGGCAGATCGAGAGCCATCTGGCCCGGCAACAGATGGAGTTCGAGGAACGGTTCGAGATCGGGTCGCATCTGGCGCTGATGGCGATGGTGGCCCGGGGTGTTGGCTGGGCCATCACCACGCCGCTGGGCTATATGCGGGCCGCACGGTTCCATGACGGGATCGAGGCCCACCCGGCCCCGTTTGGCGACTTTGCGCGGATGATTTCCCTGTTCACCCGGTCCGACTGGTCCGATCAAGTGCCCCGCGAAGTGGCCGGGATGATGCGGAGGTTGATGCAGAGCCAGATCGTCGATCCTGCGCTTGTGCAGGTGCCTTGGCTGACCGACCGGTTGAAGGTGATGAGCAGTTAGGCTGCCGGTCCCCTTTTCGGTTACCCGAAGAGAAAAAATCTTACAGACAATTCAGCCCTGTGGGATCGCCTTGATGTGCGCTTCAATCTCGATTTCGAGCTCGTCCGCGCCTTCGTGATCCACAAGACCTTTAACGTCATAGACAGTACCAGAAGGTGAAATCGCCTTCAGCCCAAGGCGTGTACCATCGTCCTCAAGGCACTTGATGTCATAGACCCCGGAGTCCTCATTCAGAAACGCTTTGACATCCAGCGTATCTCCGTTGTCGGTACGCCCCTTTATCGACAACAGAGTGTTATCTGCGGTTATGGCCTTTACATCGGAATAGTCATCAACCGCTGTGTTCGGAAGCACCTTAACGTGCAACTCTTCATCGCTGAGATGGTTCAAAGCCTTGATGTGAAGCAGATCGTCGCTTTCTTCTTTCAAGGCCTTGATATCAAACGTGTTGCCGCCATCGTCAAAGGCCTTAACTGCCAGAGTTTCTCCATGCGACGCCAGGCACTTGATGTGCCAAACATTCTCTGCGGCAACGGGGCCCGCTGCCAACATTGCCGAAAATCCAATACTTGCGAAAAGCTCACGAGTGAGCATTTTTTTGATCTCCTTTGCGCAAAACGTCTCTGAAGGTCACGTGTTCAAAGCTCTCTATGGTTGAATAATCCGTAGCCGGAACGCGAATCGCCTGTCAACTCGTTGCAGCTTTCCTGCCCCCTCTTCAAAACGGGTTCCAAGCCCGGCAAAGGCACAGAATCAGATTCTATGTCGTGGTGGCACAAGTGCAGTTCAGTGAACGCGCATCCTTTGATCTGATCCTGACGAAAGACATCCGGCAACTCACAAAGACCGGTCGCTCGGAGCCTGGAGGCTGTCCGTGAAACCTTGCCGACCCAAGAATCCAAAGTTGTTCGGGTTTTTATCGCTGGGCTCGCAAACGCCCTTCCAACCCTTCTACCGCTGCCTCGATCAGGTCCAGCGCGCCCTCGAAATCCCTTGTGTAATACGGGTCGGGCACATGGTCGGCTTCTGCTTCGGGCGCAAAGTCAGTCAGCAGGCGCACAGGTGTTTCACTGGTTGCGGGACGCAAGGCCTCGATATCGGCGATATTGGCTGCATCCATACCAATGATCAGGTCAAAACGGTCGAAATCGGCCGCCGTGAACTGCCGCGCCCGCAAGGGGCTGAGGTCAATCCCGCGGGCGGCGGCGGCCGTCTGCATCGGCCCATAAGGCGGGTTGCCAGCGTGCCACCCCATCGTCCCGGCACTGTCGATCCTGTGATGCGGCGCACGCGCGCGAAGCGCACCTTCTGCAGCAGGAGACCGGCAGATGTTGCCCAGGCAGACAAAGAGGATACGGTGTGTCATGGGTCTCGGTTTAGCGCGGAGAGAAGAAATGGGAAAGATCGTCATCCTGACAGGGGCCGGGATTTCCGCAGAAAGCGGGCTGAGCACCTTTCGCGATGACGGTGGTCTGTGGGCGCAACACCGGATCGAGGATGTCGCCACGCCCGAGGGGTTCGCCCGCAACCCGGCCTTGGTGCAGGGGTTCTACAACGCCCGGCGGGTTCAGGCCCAAAAGGTGCAGCCAAACGCGGCACACCGCGCGCTGGCCCGGTTGCAGAGGGACTGGCCCGAAGAGGTGGTGATTGTTACGCAGAATGTCGACAGTCTGCACGAGGCCGGTGGCGCCCGGGGTGTGATCCATATGCACGGCACTCTGGCCGGCGCCCTTTGCGGCGCGTGCGGGCACCGATGGACAGCCCCACCGGAAATGGAGGTAGGAGAACCCTGTATCGCCTGCCACGCGCCTGCAGCACGGCCCGACGTGGTCTGGTTTGGTGAGATGCCATATCACATGGACCAGATTTACGACCATCTGGCCGGCGCATCGGTGTTTGCCGCAATCGGCACATCCGGCCAGGTCTATCCCGCTGCGGCTTTTGTGCATGAGGCGCAAGCGGCCGGGGCCGAGACAATCGAAATCAATCTTGCGCCATCGGTCGGCGCCCGAGTGTTCGACGACCAGCTTGTCGGCAAGGCCACCGAGACCGTGCCACACTGGGTGGATCGGTTGCTGGGACAGACGCCATGAGCCGGGATCGCAATAACTGCAGACGCCGCAGGGTTTTGTCGGTTAGTCTGAGCCGCATTCAGAAGAGGTTTTTGTCATGACAGATCAGGATCCCCGAACCGGCGAAATTCTTGAGGACGACAGCATGAAGGAGCGGGACAGGCTGGGCGACAAGCTGGCTGGCCTGTGGTGGACCTTTTTGCTGCGCGGCTGCCTGGCGGCCGCAGTTGGTATTGCCGCCCTGTTCTGGCCCACCGGAAGTATCTCGTTTCTGTTGCGGCTGGTTGGTGCCCTGCTGGTACTCGACGGCGCGTTGACGCTGCTGGGCTTTGGGCGGCGTGGCCTTATCGGAGGATTCGGCGTTTTTGCGGCCTTGATTGGCCTGATCTTGCTGGTCTGGCCCGAAGGCGCGGCCAGACTGGCCTTTTTCCTGATCGGGGCCTGGGCGCTGATCATCGGAATTGGGTCGCTGATGGCGGGACGGCAGATGCATGAATCGGATCCTCAACGCGTCACCATGCGCAACTCGGGTCTGATCGCGCTGATCATCGGTCTGGTCCTGATCTTCTGGCCCGGCAGCGGTCTGGTCGCGCTGGGCTGGGCCATTGCTTTTTCTGCACTGGCTTTCGCCGGTGTCATGTTCTGGCTGGCGGCGCGATTCCAGCGGGCGGGCGATCAAGTGGGTATGAAAACGATCAACAGATAGGCGGCAGCGCAGCGACAGCCACCTACGAAAACAGGCCGGGCATCCCCCGGCCTGACGCATGGATGACGGCCGCGAAGCGGCCCGAAGACAGGCGTACTCGGCCTAATTTGTCCCGTGACCGCCTTTGTCGTGACGCTCCAGATCGACGGGAACCTCAAGTACAACTTCACCTGCCTGCTCAAAGATGAGGGTGACGGGAACCGTATCACCCTGTTCAAACGGCGCCTTCAGCCCCATGAACATAACGTGATCTCCACCGCGTTTCAGCATATGAGCCTCTCCGGCCGGGATGACAAAGCCCTCTTCGACATGGACCATCTTGGCGACGCCAGCGTCATCGATCTGGTGCGTATGCAACTCGACACGGGCGGCGACGTCCGAGGTTGCGCTGACCAGACGGTCATCCGTGTCTCCCTGGTTCTGGATCATCATGAAGGCCGCACCAGCCATTGCCGACTTACCGGCGGACCGGGCATAGGCGTCCTCGACCACGATGGTGCCTTCGGCAAGGGCGGGAATCGCCAACGACATGGCCGCGAGCGTTGTGAACAGAGTAGTTTTGAGGGACATCGTGCCTCTCCTGTGTAAAGGTCTGAAAAACTTGGGATTTGCGTCAGACCATCACAGGTGGCGACCGGGCCGGCTGATCCGGCACCGGCAAGGCGATGAGACTGCCGGATTGCTGCGGCGGCGCGGGTTGCGTGAGCTGCGGGGCGTCCGGCAGCGTCACAGGCGCAGCCGCAACTGCACCCAAAAGCGCCAACGCATAATCCGGGCAGTAGTGAGGCGGAGAAGTTGGCTGCCCGTGCTCGTCAACGTGGACGACAACCGGGCCAGACCCGGTGCACAGCACGATCTGTCCGACCGCATTGTCGATACCGCGCGACGCCGCGACCCCCTGCCCGGTCAGAATCACCAGCAGGGACAGCACGAGGGGCAGAGATTTCGTCAGAACAACTCTCATCCTGGCACCGGTATAGGCCGGGGACGAAATGCGCTTCAAGCGCCAAAGGGTCGCGCTTGAAGCCCGGGTTCAGTAATCCAGTCCGGGCCGCTTGACCGACCCTTTGGTGAGGCTGGTGTGAGAGCGGTTCACCCAGCGCTGCATCCGGCTGCAAGCCGCGATTGTTTTGCCGACCAAGGCTGCCACCACAAGGAAAAAATAAAAACTCTTTAAAGACATAGGATGGTCCCCCAAAACCGATGAGCCCAGTCTAATTCGCGCAAAGAGCCAAAGTATGTGAACGAGGTCACCGATCCGGAACTTTTTTCCAAATCATGGACAATTCAGGCAGAGAGTTTCCTGTGTAAGAACAAAAAAGCCCCGCACCACCAGGTGCAGGGCTTAAAATCCGAGATTGAAGAAGATCAGGCCGATGCCTGTGCCTTGGCGATTTCTTTCTTCACTTTCAATGCGTTTGCGGACAGCTCGTCATCCTTGGCTTTCGCCAGGAACGCGTCCAGACCACCACGGTGGTCCACGGAACGCAGGGCAGCCGCCGAGATGCGCAGCTTGACGCCACGACCCAGGGTTTCCGACTGCAGAGTGACGTCGTTCAGGTTGGGCAGAAAACGACGGCGGGTTCTGTTTTTGGCGTGGCTGACATTGTTGCCAGTCATCGGGCCTTTTCCGGTCAGTTCGCAACGGCGCGACATGGTTTCTTCCTTTGTTTCTGGAGGCCGGGTACAAGACCCGCGGCCAAATCACAAGGGGCGCAACCCGAAGTCGCGCCCGAAAACTGGTTGGATGCGTGTAGTGGGAATCGCCAGAAGGGTCAAGACAGCCAACGCGAAATCTTTCCGCCCTGCCCGCGAGGTTGCAAAAGCACAGCCTCCCGCCTCAATCTGCTGAGATGTCCCCATCCCCGATGCAACGGCAGCTTGCTCAGATAGCCCGGAGCAGCGGCTTTCCGTTTCTGAGATGCCGTGCGACCAACTGGTTTTGCTGGCGCCCTCGCGGGATGTACCTGGCAGGATCGGTGACATGGGCCAGATCGGTCAGTTCAGGGAACAGGGTAAAGATTTCACGCCGGGCCTCTGCCGTCAGGGCGTTGAGCGCTTCGGGCCCGGTAAACAGGCTTTCCGTCGGTGCGTTCTCTGCAAAAATAATCTGGTGCCGGTCAAACAGCAGGTGGTAATATTCGACGCTGTTTGTCTGTTCATCGACATAAATACCGGGCAGGGAAATCAGCTTGATCGCCGGGATCAGGACCTCGGACGCGCCGAACATGCGCATCGCGATTTTCGAATTCACCAGCATGCGGTGCTGGCGGGATACCAACAGGTCACAACTGGGCAGTCCTCCGCCCAACGCGCCGGCCATGATGCGAATCGGACGAAGCTTTGGGTTGTCTGCCAGCGCGGTGGCGTCCAGCTTTCGGCACCCTATCCAACGGATCGGCTGAAACCCGTCGCCAACTGTAAAGACCATTTCGTTGGGGCGCAGTTCCTGAATGCTCACATCGCCTCTTTGCGTCCGGATCAGAGTGTTCCGCGTAAAGCAAGGAACACCGGTGCCGTTTTCAAATGCCGAGTAAGTGACGGTCGTGCCGGATGGCAATGTGAACGTCCCGCTGGACAGGGAATAGCTGGTTCCGGCCACAACGGTAAATGAACCAAAGGTGCTGTCATTGATAACAGTCCCCTCGGGCAGGTTCAGGGTGTCGGTCCCACCACCGCCCCGAACGTCGCCCGACACGCTGGTGCTGCGGAAATCCAGGGTATCGTTGCCGCCGCCCAGCCGGATATTGGCGATATCCGACCCGCGCACGGTGACGGTGTCCGCGTCGGCGCCGGCGGCCAAAGTCCCGCCGATTGTGCTGCCAGTGATGGTAATGTCGTCACTGCCGCCATTGCCGCGTACAACGCCAACAATCGTGCTGTTGGTAACCGTGATCTCGTCATCGCCCTGCCGACTGCGAATATTGTCGATCGGCGAGCCCTGTGGCGTGCCATTCAGGGTACCGTTGTTGTTTGTGACTTCAATATCGTCGTCAGAATTGGTGCCGTTTATGTCAGGCATGATCGACGGGTCCTGTTAAGCCGGTCCGGTTGCGAAGACGCGTGGTGTTTCACGCACCTCGGAACGTCAAAGCGCGCGTCTGAAAACTGAATATTCACTCGTCATACATGATTAGAGATGATCGCGCCACTTTTGCAGCGAACAATGCAAAGGCGATTCTCAGACCGTCGACAAGAGTTTCAGCATGCGATCCGCAGCGGCAGAAGGGCTCAGGTCGCCTGAACCGACAAGATTGCTGAGTTGCTCCATTTCGGTTCGGGCCTCGGGTGTGTCCAATCTGGCAAGCAGTGCATGCCGGACCTCCTGGTCAAACCAGTATCGTGCCTGTGCCGCGCGGTTGGCATCCCAATGGCCCGCCTCGCGCCGCCATTGCGTGAGAGTTTTGATTTCTTCCCACGCTTTGTCCAGCCCGTGTTCCTCGACCGCCGAGACGGTCATCGCCTTGGGAAAACCCTCAGGGTCCTGCGGGCGTTTGCGCAACAGGCGCAGCGCACCCGCATAGTCGGCGCAGGTCCGGGTGGCAGTGGTTTTCAGGTCGCCATCCGCCTTGTTGATCAGGATGATATCAGCCATCTCCATGATCCCGCGTTTGACACCCTGCAATTCGTCACCTCCGGCCGGTGCCAGCAGGAGCAGGAACAAGTCGGACAGCTCGGACACGACCGTTTCGGATTGTCCCACACCCACGGTTTCGATCAGGACCACATCATAGCCAGCGGCCTCGCACAGGGCGATGGCTTCGCGCGTTCTACGAGCCACGCCGCCCAGATGCGTCTGGCTGGGGGACGGGCGGATAAAGGCGTTCTTTTCCCGGCTCAGGCGTTCCATCCGGGTCTTGTCCCCCAAAATCGAACCCCCTGAGCGGGCCGAACTGGGGTCGACCGCCAAAACCGCAACGCGCAGCCCCTGCCCCGTCAGCATCATGCCAAAGCTCTCGATAAAGGTGGATTTACCCACGCCCGGTGTTCCCGACAAACCGATGCGCAGCGACTGCCGGCCTGACCCTGCCAGATGCGCCAGCAAGTCTGAGGCTTGCGCCCGATGATCGGCCCGGTTGCTTTCAACCAGAGTAATCCCGCGGGCCAGCGCCCGGCGCTCGCCCTTCAAAATCCTGTCACCAAGGCTGTGTTCTTGCATTCTCGTCCCGATCCTTGCGGCAGGAGTAGTTGCCGTTTTCCCGGGCTGTTTGTCCAGTCCGGAGCGGGCAGGAATTGCAAGCGATGTCGATTGATTGCCAATTTCTTGACTTGCACCGATGTTGCACTGCCCGGCTTTGGATTGGCTGAGCAGCAGCACGAGCGTTTTTCGTTGCGCGCACCGGGCGTCAAAATGGCCAAATAGCCGGAACTGGACGGCATAGGCCCGATATCGGATAAGGGCCGGATGAAGACCCGCCTGCCCATCGACGACGCAATTCCTGAACTTCTGCAAGCCCTGCGGGACCGGGGCCGGGCCGTTCTGCAAGCCCCGCCCGGTACGGGCAAAACCACGCGGGTTCCGCTGGAGATGCTTCAGGCGGACCTGTGCCCGGGCAAGATCATGATGCTGGAGCCCAGACGGCTGGCGGCACGGGCAGCGGCGGACCGAATGGCGGAAACGCTGGGCGAACGCACCGGGCAGACGGTGGGATACCGCGTGCGCGGCGACGCCAAGGTGTCCAAGACAACCCGGATCGAAGTGGTGACCGAAGGAATTCTGACCCGGGTGCTTCAATCCGAGCCTGACCTGCCCGGCGTGGGCGCAGTCATATTCGACGAGTTTCACGAACGGTCTTTGAATGCCGATCTGGGGCTGGCCCTGTGCCTGGAGGTCACGCAAGCGCTGCGCGACGATCTGATCCTGCTGGCGATGTCGGCAACGCTGGATGCCGGGCCGGTGGCGCAATTGATGGATGCGCCTCTGGTGACCTCGGACGGGCGCAGCTATCCAGTTGAAACGCGATGGCTGGACCGGCCCCTGCCCGCCCGGACCAGACGTCTGGATGCGCTGATCGATCTGGTCGTTCAGGCCGAGCAGGACACCCGCGCGACCGGCGGCGGGATATTGGTGTTTCTGCCCGGCGAGGGTGAAATCCGGCGCGCCGAAGCGGCGTTGGCTGGCCGCTTGCCGCCGGATTGCTGTGTTCGGCCTTTGTTCGGGGCCCTGCCCTTTGCCGCCCAGCGCGCGGCGATTGCGCCCCTAGATCAAGGGCGCAAAGTTGTGCTGGCGACGTCCATTGCCGAAACCTCTCTGACCCTTCCAGATATTCGGGTTGTGGTCGATATGGGACAGGCCCGCCGGGCACGGTTCGATCCGGGATCGGGCATGTCCCGGCTGGTGACCGAACGAGTCACCCGGGCCGAAGCGACGCAACGCGCGGGACGCGCCGGACGGGTCGCCGAGGGGGTTTGCTATCGGCTGTGGTCCAAGGGTGAGGACGGTGCGCTGGCCGCATATCCCCCCGCCGAGATCGAAGCGGCCGATCTGACGGGACTGGCGTTGGAACTGGTGCTGTGGGGCGCGGATGCCGGGGATCTGGCCTTTCTGACGCCGCCGCCGGCGGGTGCGCTGTCTGAGGCCCGCACGCTGTTGGCCATGCTGGGTGCGCTGGATGGCAAGGGGCGGATCACCGGGCACGGGCGGGACCTGGCGGCGCTGCCCCTGCATCCACGGTTGGCGCATATGCTGGTGACTGCGGGGGCACAGGCCGCCCCGCTGGCGGCGCTGATGGCAGATCGGGATCCTCTCAAGGGGGCGCCATCAGACATCGCTTTGCGGTTAGAAGCGCTCCGGAATGTGCGAGACTTTCAACGCAAGCGGGTCTGGCAAGTGAACGCAGGCGCCGTGGAGCGGATCAACACCGAGGCCCGGCGGTTGGCGTCTCAGGCTGGGCGTACTGCGGAGAGGCAGAGCTCTGCGGCCATGGCTGCTCTAGCGTATCCCGACCGGATCGGACAGCGGCGAAAGGGCGACAACCCCCGCTACGTACTTTCAGGCGGCAAGGGGGTAAGTCTCGACAGCAGCGACACCTTGGCCACCGCCCCCTATCTTGTCGTCACCGACACCGATGGAAACCCGCGAGAGGCGCGTGTGCGGATGGCCGTGCAAATCACCGAGCGTGAAATCCGCGATCTGTTTTCAGACCAGATTTCCTGGGCGGACAACTGTGTCTGGTCCAAGCGGGACCGAAGGGTCGTCGCGCGCCGACAGGAACGCTTGGGCGCTGTCATGCTGGGGGACCGCATCTGGAAGGACGTGCCCGAAGACGCCGTGGCACAGGCCATGCTGGATGGGGTGCGGGACCTTGGGTTGAGGCTGGACGGCGCGGCCGCGCGGCTGGCGACGCGGGTTGAGCTGGTGCGCGCGGATGGGGTGGATCTGCCGGATTTCTCTGATGCAGGATTGCTGGCAGATCTCGAAAACTGGCTGTTGCCAGTGCTATCGGGCGTTCGAAATGCTGACGACTGGAAGCGGTTTGATCTGTTGCCAGCCCTGCGTGCGCGGTTGGACTGGTCCCAGACACAGGAACTGGACAGGCGCGCACCGGCATCCTTTGAAACGCCGCTGGGCCGCAAGGTGGCGATTGACTATGGCGGCGCGGCGCCCGAAATATCGGTGAGATTGCAGGAAATGTTCGGCGTCACACGGCACCCTGTGGTGGGTGGCACCCCGCTGAAGATCACACTTTTGTCCCCTGCGCAGCGACCGATTCAGATCACGCGCGATTTGCCCGGGTTCTGGGCGGGCTCCTATGCTGACGTACGCAAAGACATGCGGGCACAATATCCCAAGCATCCCTGGCCGGAAGACCCGACCCAGGCCGACCCCACCCTGCGGGCCAAGCGCAGGCAGAAATAGGCCAGATTGGTCTTACGATTGCTGCACCGCATCCGATCCGCGCGCGTATATGGTTAAAAATCCATACCTGGCGAAAATGAGTAACAGTTTTCGGGCAGATTCAGGCAGATTCCACCGATAAAGTTGCATCTGAAACACTTCATAGTTATGTCACGTCATCTTAAGAGACCACATTTAGTATGTATCGTACGATGATGACATGGCTGCAGCATACCTTGGATGAGGCCGTAAGATCGGTCTTCCGGCGCCCCAAACGGGTGCAGGTTGCAGCGTTGTGCACACGCCAGAGCGGCGATGGCGAAGACGTCCTGCTGATCACCAGCCGGGATACCGGGCGCTGGATTATCCCGAAGGGGTGGCCGATTGATGGGCTGGACGGGGCCGAAACCGCCGCACAGGAAGCGTGGGAAGAGGCCGGCGTTCGCGCGAAAGCGGTGGACAAGGATCCCGTAGGTCATTTCACGTATGACAAAATCCTCAAAGACGGCTCTGCCGAGCCGGTTCTGACCAGCGTCTACCATATTGAAGTGAACGAACTGGCAGAGGATTACCCCGAGGTGGGTCAGCGCAAGCGGCGCTGGGTGTCCCCCCAGGTTGCGGCCAAACGGGTTCAGGAACCCGAATTGCAGGCCTTGCTGCTGCAAATGTGAGGCACCTGCCGCGGCTTTCCAGAATACACATGCTCCGCTGCGGGAGGCCTGTAGCAGCCAGCATGCTGAACAGATGTACAGTTGATCCGATACCAAACCCGAGGCCGGGTCGCGCCTAAGCTCGCTTGGACATTTGCGCGTCGAGACGGAGATTTCCGCAAAGTTCAACCCATTCCAGAGCCGCAACTGGCGTTGGCCCTTGTTGTGCTCGCGGATCAGAAGATACTGATGATCTTCTGGACACTGACCGCATTTGGGTGATCCCGAATGATGGGGCTTATGGCCTGATCTGATCTGGAGAAAGCGGCCCGGTTGGAGCTTTCACGATCAGAGACGCGACCTTGGTGCAAAAGGGTGTATCGACATTGTGGGCCTCGCCGAGCCGCATGATCTCTCCCTGTAGGCTGTCGATTTCGGTCGAACGACCAGCCATGAGGTCATAAGACATCGACGTGCGCGCGGTCGGGTCGATGGTGAGCATGCGTGCAGCGATGCGCGAAAACAGTAGCGTCGGCAGCCGCAGGATATGCGGCGTCATCCACGCCGGCAGCGGTGTGGTCGAAGCGACGGGTTTACCTGCGGCCTTCAGAACGGCCAGCGCCTCGGCCATCTGATCGGCCATCAGGCCCCGCCACTTGCGGTCCAGTAGCTGTTCGCGCAGGGTCAAGCCGGACAAGGCATTCAACGCGTTGTTCAGATTGATGACCAGCTTGCCCCATTGCACCGCCTCAATCCGGTCACTGTCCGTGATGGGCAGGTCGCCGCTGCTGAGACGGGCCGCCAGATCGCCGGGACCGGTCTGGATGACAATGTCGCCCGACGTGGCGCGGTGATAAGTGGCCGGGTCGGTTGGAACGACGTTGAACGGCACCATGCCCGCGCGCACGTCGCGACCCGGCAGCGCTGCGCGCAGGGTCCGCGCATTCTCCATCCCGTTTTGCCAAGACAGGATCGGCGCTGTCGCGGGGGCATGTGCAAGGATCAGACCCGCCATTTCCGCCGTCGCACCCGACTTGACGGTCACGATGATCAGGTCTGCGTCGGCGAGGCAGGACGGGGCTTCAGAAAGGGACAGCCTGTCAGCGGGGACAGTGCGGCGCAACCCGGAGAAATCCGTGACCGTCAGGCCCCGTTCGCGGATCGGGTCCAGAATGCGCGCACGCCCCAGCAGGGATACGTCGTGCCCGGCATCGGCCAGCAAGGCGCCGCAGTAACATCCGATGCTGCCTGCCCCTGCGATAACGAGTTTCATTGCAATCCTCCGTCATCTAACAGGATTGCCGGGAATGGACCGGCGGGCAAGTCGGGTGCCCGCTGACGTGGCGTTCAGCGGGCCAGACGCGGCTTGGTCCGCTCAAGTTCGGCCGAAATCGGGATGAATTCCTGATCGTCCCCGAGCGGCAGATGGAAGGCCCCGTTGGCCCAGTCGGCGGTTTTCCATTCGCGGGTGGCGGTCTCGATCTTCTCTTTTGAAGAGGACACGAAGTTCCACCAGATATAGCGATCTTCGTTCAGAGTCGCGCCGCCCAGCAGCATGAGGCGCGCACCCAAGGGGCCCGCCTTGACGGACAGTTTATCACCCGGACGGAACACCATCATACGTCCGGAGTCGAACACATCGCCCGCGATCTCAACCGAGCCTTCGGTCACGTAGACGCCGCGATCCTCGTGATCGTCCGGCAGAGGGAAGGACGCGCCGGGCTCTAACTGCACGTCGAGGTAGAAGGTTTCGGAGAGCATCGTGACTGGGCTGCTATCGCCGTAGGCCGAGCCCAGAATCAGCCGTGCGCTGACGCCCGTGTCCTGAATATGCGGCAGTGCGCCCTGCTTGTGATGTTCGAAGTCCGGGGCCATATCCTCCTGCGCTTCGGGCAGCGCGATCCAGGTCTGGATGCCAAACAGGCTGTGCTTCTTGCCGCGCGTCTCGTCGCTGGTGCGCTCGGAATGGGTGACGCCGCGCCCTGCGACCATCCAGTTCACTTCACCGGGGTAGATCATCTGATGGGTGCCGAGGCTGTCACGATGCTCAAACTCGCCCTGATACAGGTAAGTGACCGTGCCCAGCCCGATATGCGGGTGCGGGCGAACGTCGATGCCGCCTTCGGTGATGAACTCGGCGGGTCCCATCTGATCGAAGAATATGAACGGTCCCACCAACTGGCGTTTGACCGAAGGCAGGGCGCGGCGCACCTCGAACCCGCCCAGGTCGCGGGCGCGCGGGATGATCAAGGTCTCCAAGGCCGCGTTTTCGGACAGGCATTCGGGGCTATGGGTGGGGTTCCAACTCATTCCTGATCTCCCTGGGATTTGGCTGTGCCATAACGTTCATGTACTTTGCCGAAGGATATATGGCCGATTGGCCCTTCGAAAAGCGCGTTCCTGCACAGGGTTCGTGCACGAGACTGCCGGGGTAGCGCGTGTCTTGATCAAGTCCTCACACAGCCGTGAAGCCGATCACCGCATACTCCACCTGCCGACCCTCGGATTCACGGCCAATCGTGCTATTCTCAGGTATCGGGTGCTGCCGGTTCGTAAAGGCCGGTTTCAGATTGGGCCAGATCGACAGGAGAGTTTGCAATGACCCGCCTACACATGACACGTCGTACCTTCATCGCCACGGGGGTTGGCTCGGTCGCGACCGGGGCGTCCGGGCTGATCGCACCCGCAAGGGCGGCAGGTCTTGCCCCGACACCGTCGATGCGGGGCGGATCCAACAATTACCGCCCGGGAGCACCAATCGTCGACCAGATCGGCGGGGGCGGCTTCTGGATGACCGGCACGGTTCGCCGCGCCGGGGATGGCGCGCCACTGGCCGGTCAGCGCATCCAAATCTGGGCGCACACAACCGAAGGCTATGAGCGGGATCCGCAGAGCCATGGTGCCACTCTGACCGATGCAAAAGGAGAATTTCGGCTGGAGATGCCGCAGATTGTCCCGGCCTTCGGCCAACCGCACGGGCATCTGGCGTATGACAGCGGAGAATTCGAGACAGTGTTTCTGCGGCCAGTCATGAGCAGCGCCAAGGACACGACCCTGAGCGCCCATTTCGTGTTGCAACCTGTCTGACCGTATCCGGACCACGCCGATGAACCGCGCGCGGACGATCCTGATATGGGCGGCGCTGGCGCTTGCGGTTCTGCTGCCGGTCGCTGCGGCGGCGATCAGTCCGTTGCTGGCGTGGCGGTCGCCGGTCTACATCCTTGCGGGGTTTGCCGGGATCATCGCCATGGGCCTTTTGCTGTTTCAGCCTTTGCTGGCCGGTGGATACCTGCCGGGATTGTCCCCCTTTCGAAGTCGTTACCTGCATCGTTGCGTGGGCGGCGCGCTTGTTCTGGCGGTCACAACCCATGTTGTTGCGCTATGGATCAGTAGCCCGCCGGACGTGGTGGATGCGCTGCTATTCGTGTCACCGACCCCATTTTCGGACTGGGGCGTGGTGGCGATGTGGGCCGTGTTCGCTGCCGCGGCGCTTGCTATCTTGCGCAAACCGCTGCGGTTGCGGTTTCGGATTTGGCGCCTGGGTCACACGAGCCTGGCCGCGACAACCGTGATCGGCAGCGTCGTGCACGCCATGCTGGTCGAAGGAACGATGGAGATCATGACCAAGACGGCCCTGTGCGCGCTGGTGCTGCTGGCGAGCGCAAAAACGCTCGCCCATCTGCGCGTCTGGGCCGTTGGGTCCCGCCGGGATACGTAACGGGGATCAGACCCCGAGGCACCAGCGCATGATCGCCTTTTGTGCGTGCAGTCGGTTCTCGGCCTCGTCAAAAATGACTGAGTTTGGCCCGTCCATGACCTCGGATGTGGCCTCTTCTTCACGATGCGCCGGCAGGCAATGCATGAACAGCGCGTCGGGTTTGGCGTGGGACATCAGCTCGGCGTTGACCTGATAGGGCCGCAACAGGTTGTGGCGACGTTCTTTGGCGGACTGGGAATCGTGCATCGACACCCAAGTGTCAGCGACAACCAGATCGGCACCTTCGACAGCTTTGTAAGGGTCACGCTCGACAACGATCCTTGAACCTTGCCGGCGGGCAAGGCCCATGAATTCTTCTTCGGGGTCAAACTGGGATGGGCCTGTGAAGGTCAGGTCAAAGCCGAACTGGCCCGCCGCGTGCAGGAACGAGGCGCAGACATTGTTGCCATCGCCGGTCCAGACCACCTTTTTGCCTTTTATCGGCCCGCGATGTTCCTCGAAGGTCAGCACGTCGGCCATGATCTGACAGGGATGGGTCCGGTCGGTCAAGCCGTTGATAACAGGAACATCCGAGTATTCCGACATCTCGGTCAGGATGGTTTCGTCAAACGTCCGGATCATGATCATGTCGACATAGCGCGACAGGACGCGGGCGGTATCGGCAATGGTTTCCCCGTGGCCAAGTTGCATGTCCTTGCCGGACAGCACCATGGTCTGCCCGCCCATCTGACGCACGCCCACGTCAAACGACACACGCGTCCGCGTCGATGGTTTCTCGAAGATCAGGGCCACCATGCGACCGGCCAGCGGCTGATCGTCATCGGGTGCCGCTTTGGCCCGTCCCAGCCGCGCCTGCTTCATTGCACCGGCCTGATCGATCATCGCCCGCAGATCAGTCGCGTCGGTTTTATGGATATCCAGGAAGTGGTTCATTTTATTTCGCTTTTTTCTGAACGGCGCGTGGGGGCCAGCCCCCACACCCCTCGAATATTTGGAGAAAGATGAAGGTCAAGCCGTTTCGAGAGAGGCCGCGACCTGCGAGGCGGTTTTCTCGAGGCGGATCATGGCCTGAGCGATGTCGTCCTCGGTCAGCGTCAGAGGTGGCAACAGTCGGATGACATTGTCGGCAGCCGGGACGGTAATGACCTCATTGTCATAACCGGCGTTCACCACATCCATGTTGGTCACCTTGCATTTGAGGCCCAGCATCAGCCCCGCGCCGCGCACCTCTTCGAATACGTCCGGGTGGTCGGCCACCAGACCTTCGAGTTTCTGGCGCAGCAAGCCGGCCTTGCGGTTGACGCCTTCGAGGAAGGCGGGTGTCGCGACCTGATCGATCACCGCGCAGCCCATGGCACAGCCGAGCGGGTTGCCGCCATAGGTCGATCCATGGGTGCCTGCAGTCATGCCGCTGGCGGCATCTTCTGTCGCCAGTACCGCACCCAGAGGGAAGCCGCCGCCTATGCCCTTGGCGACCATCATGATGTCAGGGGTGATGCCCGCCCATTCATGGGCAAAGAGTTTGCCTGTCCGGCCAACGCCACACTGAACTTCGTCAAGGATTAAGAGCAGGTCGTTGTCATCGCAGATCTGGCGCAGAGCTTTGAGCTCGGCATCGGCTACCGGGCGAATGCCACCCTCGCCCTGAATGGGTTCGATCAGGATCGCGGCAGTTTCCTCGGTGATGGCGTTGGTAACACCGTCGAGATCGCCAAAGGTCAGATGCACAAAGCCGGGCAGCAGCGGGCCGAAACCCTTGGTCATTTTCTCGGACCCGGCAGCGGCGATTCCGGCGGAAGAGCGGCCATGGAACGAGCCGTCGAAGGTGATGATCTCGACCTTGTCGGGCTGGCCTTTGTCATAGAAATACTTGCGGGCCATTTTCACGGCCAACTCGCAAGACTCGGTGCCCGAGTTGGTGAAGAACACCGTGTCGGCAAAGGTATGTTCCACCAGCTTGTCGGCCAACGCCTGCTGTTGCGGGATGTTGTAAAGGTTCGAGACATGCCACAGTGCATGCGCCTGTTCGGTCAGCGCGTTGACCAGAGCGGGGTGGGCATGACCCAGCGCATTCACCGCAATCCCGGCGCCGAGGTCCAGAAAACGTCGGCCATCCGCCTCGGTCAGCCAGGCGCCTTCGCCCTTCACGAAAGTCAGGGGCGCACGATTATAGGTCGGCAGAACGGACGGGATCATCGGATCATCCTTTTCAACAGGTTTGACCTCGTGACTGATACACAGAGGCCGGGTTCGTCAACTGATTTGGTGGAGTTTGCGCCGATTTGAACAGCGCATATGGATCAAGCGGGCCGGTTACGCGGTGAGACGTCGGCGTCGGAGGCGCAGGATATGTGCAACTTTGATCATGCGGGCCGTATAGCGGGGCTGGCGCGATCTGAAAACCCCGAATTTCGCCGCCCGGTGAAATTTCGATTTGAGACCCGCACGGGCGCATTTCCGGCTTGCCATTTTGCGCCCCAGGCTCCACCGCTATCGCATGTTCGTTCCGAAAACGCATAATCCGCCCCTTGCGGCGCTGCTGATCTTCGTCGCAAGCGCGTTCATCGCGGCAACCACATTGCTGGCCAAGGCGCTTGGAACCAACACGCTGGGCCCGCCCTTGCACCCGATGCAGATCAGCCATGGACGCTTCCTGTTTGCCTTTTTGACAATCATCAGCGCGGTCGCAGTATTACGTCCCCGACTGCAGCGACCACATTGGAGGCTGCATATCGGGCGTACGAGTTTTGGCTGGCTCGGGATTACGCTGATGTTTGCGTCCGTCGCCTATATTCCAATGGCCGATGCGACCGCGATCTCGTTTCTGAACCCCGTATTTGCCATGGTTCTGGCCATTCCCTTGCTGAAAGAGGGCGTTGGGCCGTGGCGCTGGTTCGCGGCAGCGGTGGCGCTGACCGGGGCGCTGATCCTGCTGCGACCGACCCCTGCGAGTTTTCAGCCTGCAGCCTTGCTGGCGCTGTCTGCCGCAGTGGTAATCGGGGTGGAACTGATCTTCATCAAAAAGCTCTCGGGGCGCGAGAGTCCGATCCAGATCCTGCTTGTCAACAACGCGATGGGGCTGGGTATCGCCTCGGTCGCGGTGATTTTTGTCTGGCAGGTGCCCACCATGGCGCAATGGGCGGCGCTGGCAGGTATTGGCATCCTGATGGCCTGCGCCCAGGCCTGTTTCGTGAACGGGATGGCCCGGGCAGATGCCTCATTCGTGGCACCCGTTAGTTATGCCACGCTTATCTTTGCCGCGTTTTATGACTTTGCCATCTTCGGTGTGATGCCGGATGTGATCAGCGTGACAGGATCGTCGATCATCCTGACAGGGGCGTTGATCCTGATCTGGCGCGAAGCCCGGCAACGTCAGGGTTTGAGACGGTAACCGGTGCGCAGCATCTGCCAGATCAGCCCGCCAATCAGCACCGTCGCACCGCTGCACACCAAAACCCCAAGATACGGGGAACTGTCGGACACGCCGATCATGCCATAGCGCAGCCCGTCGATCAGGTAAAACACCGGGTTTACGTGACTGAGGCGGTTCAGCAATGGCGGCAATGCCTCGACCGAGTAAAAGGTGCCGGACAGAAACGCCAGGGGCGTCACGATGAAATTGGTGATCGCGGCCATCTGGTCAAACTTGTTGGCAAAGATTCCGGCAAGCAAGCCCAGCGCCCCCATGAACGCGCCGCCAAGTATGACGAAGATCAGGGCAATCAGCGGGTTTTGCGGCACCAAACCCAGAACGAGCCCCAATGCGATTGCGACAACCAGCGCGATCAGCACGCCGCGCGCGACACCGCCCGCCAGATATCCCAGCAAAATCTCGACCGGCGACAGCGGCGGCATCAGCGTGTCCACGATGTTGCCCTGCACCTTGGCGATCACCATCGAGGACGAGGTGTTGGCAAAAGCGTTCTGGATCACGGTCATCATCATGATACCGGGGGCCAGAAAGGTCAGAAACGGCACCCCCATCACGTCCGATCGGCCCGGGCCGATGGCGATGTTGAAGATCAGCAGGAACAGCCCGGCGGTTACCAGCGGCGCCAGCAACGTCTGGGTCCAGACCGCGAGAAAGCGCAGGGTTTCACGCTGCGCCAAGGTGTAAAGGCCCATCCAATTGACTGCTCCGAAACGGCGCGCGCCCTGCTCTGCGGGAATCTGCATGTTTTGCCCCTTACCTGATTCGAAGACAGCTTGTAACTCGGGCTGCAGTGTTTAGAATAGGGGGCTGAGAGAATTCCGAAGGCGGCCCGAATCCGGGGCCGCTTTCCCGCTTTTGAAAGGAAGCGCATGTCCTGGACAGATGAGCGTGTAGAACTGCTGAAGAAAATGTGGGGCGAAGGCCAGTCGGCCAGCCAGATTGCCAAGGAACTGGGCGGCGTGACCCGCAACGCAGTGATCGGCAAGGTCCACCGTCTGGGCCTGTCGAACCGGGCCACCGGCGCAAGCCCGGCCAAATCCGAGCCAAAGGAAAAGCCCGCACCCAAAGCCGAGGCCAAGCCCAAACCCGCACCCAAAACAGAGCCTGCGCGCCCAACCCCTGCCCCGTCAGCCGAGGCGAAACCGGCAACGCCGGCCCGCCGCCAGATCATCCCGGCTGGACAACCTCTGCCGCCGCAGCCTTCGGCCAATGAAATCAGCCCCGAGGCCCTGGCCAAGGTGAACGAGATCGAGAAAAAAGCCAAGAAGCTGACGCTGATGGAACTGACCGAGAAAACCTGCAAATGGCCCGTTGGCGACCCCGCGACCGAGGATTTCTGGTTCTGCGGCCTGCCGGTTGAGGCAGGCAAGCCCTATTGCGAGGCACATGTGGGCGTGGCCTTTCAACCGATGAGCTCGCGCCGCGACCGGCGGCGGTAAGTTTAACCGGCACGCACACACAGTATTGTTGCCGACGCATGGGCAAAGCTGCGCTGCAAAAGGTTCGAGTTGGCTGCAGGCCTTCCATTCTGAGGTGAGCAGTCGATTTTGAAACCAAGGTCGAGACTCAGCAAGCATTTGAAAAACAATGATATTTTTAGGCCGAGGGTGCTTTTTAGCCTCTACGCGGCTCTGATCTTCGCGGCTTACATGCAGCCCCTGAACCAATCGGTGTTCACATTTGGTCGCACCGGAAACCCCCAATCGTCCTTAGTTATTGGACTGTATCTTTCAGCCTGGATTGCTCCGGCGCTGCCCGCATTAATTTCCCTGTTAACAGTGTTTGGCTTACGCCGCATACCGTCACGTATTGCGAATTGGATTGCGGCTTTTCTTGCGGTTGCTGGCTTCGTTCTGACATTTGCATCTGGGGTCCTTTCACTGTTTTCGGACACACAAATACTGCATGGTGTTACCCTAACGATTGCCGTCGTTTCGAGCGTTCTCGTGTGGTCTGGGTGTGACGCATGGGCACGGCCTTCGCGTTTGGCAAAAGTCAGGATAGCGGTGTCAACGATTGCGGCGTTCTGGTCGCTGCTGACCGTTCCGATGGTCCTGACGCAGGCGCGCATAATCGCCGAAGATTCGCCCTATTGCATCGCCCATCACTCATCGAATTCTCCGGTTGAAGCACTGCATGAGCTGCGTGGGTTTTCGTTTTACACAGAGGAAACAGGATACAAATCCACGTCCGAATGGTTCTTTCATGGATTGATGATTGTCGAGCATCCAGAAGGACACCGAGTTTACAACTGGTCCCCGAGACGATGGCGGTTCGACTATGTCGCCAATCCGGATGCATTAGTTGCACCTGTCAGAGACGTCTGCGTTCCAAGCTGAGCTTATTGCGCAGGGTGCGACGGTAAGTCCGGCATCGGCACCCATCCCGGCAACTCGTCGGGCGACACCGAAACATGCAACCGCTCTGACTGATCCCGGCCGATTTTCCGGTGTTTGCGCAACAAAAAGATCTTGCCCCAGCCACGCCATGTACCCACAGACGGGGCATGGGCGTCGGTTGGGAAGCGGTCGCGCCATCCTTCGGGCAATGGCAGGCCGTGCAGTTCGGCCTTGTCCAGCATCCAGATCAGGGAAATGTTGCTGAGCGGACGGGCCTTCTCAAAACCGTTCAACTGACCGCCGACGTCACCATGGGTGCCGCGGAACCAGACCTGTTCGACATGGCCCTTGAACTCGGGCGAACACTGCCACAGAACGGGCTCGTAGACTTCGCGCGTTTCGTCCAGCGCCATCGCGTGATACCCGTGGCGTATCGATGGTCCCAGCCGGTGGTTGTGAAAGGCGTGGCGTTCCTCGGCCCAGCGCCAAAGCAGCGGCAGACGCAGGCCCAGCGCCTTGACCGTATCCCACACACCGACCATTTCGATCGCGATCGAGTCATGGCAGAATTTGCGGCGGAAATCCCGGGCCGCAGTGCCGCCGGGGTTGCACTCATAGTGCCGGTATGCCTGCTTGATATTGCGCTCGGTCGCGTGTTCGGCCTTGAGCAGGCCGATCATATCGATCACGCCGGCCAGGCTGCGTACGCCATAGCCCCCCCGCGAATAGCCGATGAAAAAGATCCGGTCGCCGGGTTTGTAGCGTGACGCGAGATAACCATAGGCGCGGCGGATCTGGCGGTTGATGCCGCGCCCCATCATGACATCAAGTGAAGATTTCCAGCTGTCCCACTGCACGCCGGATTCATAAAACACTGAGACTTTGCTGCCCATCTCACAGCACAGACGCAGGGTCTGGCCTGCATGGGTTTCAAAGCCCGGTTCCAGCGTGGACATGGTCCCGTCAAGGATGATCACATGGCTGATCGGTTCGCGGTGTCGGGTTTCGGCCGAATGCTCGGACCGCAGAGGTCGCCCAAGCCATCCCAGTACTTTTCTACTCAGCCGCGACAGATTCATGTGCCACCAAATCCCAAGCTTTGAAAGGTGTGAAAGGCATATCCGCCAGCCGCACCCGGTGATCCCAGAGCGCATCCCGCGCCGCATTTTCAACAGCGGTCAGCGCCCTCACGGTGCCTGCGTCGCCCCAGCCTTTGATCCTCATCGGATTGGCCGTCGACGAAACCGGCGCCGAGGTACCCTTAATGATGGGTATCTCGGCTGCGCGCGGCAAGGCGTAATCCATGAACGAACCCGTGAGCCGTTGCCCGTCGGCATCAGGCATCACATGCCTGTCAAACGCCGGATCAACAGCTTGAATCAGACCGCCGCGGCCCCATTGCCCAATCCGTAAGAACATGTCGGGCCACAAAAGTTTACCGTTGCGATCCCACATTAGCCGAACACTGCATCTTAGAAAGGGTCCCGCAAAAGCCTTACGAAATCGTATCCGAGAACCAATTCGGAACACACGGATGTGTTTGACCGGCATCTTGAGCGAGTTGCGTGCCTGAACGTTTTAAGGACACGCCAGTCCCGGCACTTTTGGTCCCTGCACCCGGCATAATGACCTGTCGCGACCTGTATGTCGCAAACGGCGTGGCATTTTCCGAAACATGCTCCCTAGTGTGAGGGTGAGGTGAGGTTTCCCGGAGGTCACATGCCTGCTCCCATCGCACTGACGAA
This sequence comes from Ruegeria sp. AJ12, assembly GCF_056536245.1. NCBI lineage: Bacteria > Pseudomonadati > Pseudomonadota > Alphaproteobacteria > Rhodobacterales > Roseobacteraceae > Ruegeria > Ruegeria sp. AJ12. The sequence continues at coordinate 1,356,936 of NZ_JBQFJJ010000001.1, read as the reverse complement.
CGGACGTTTGGACAGTCAGACCGTCGACGCCTATTGGACTGATGGGTTTGCCTTTCCCATCACCGTGTTTCCGACCGACGAAGTCGCAGGCTTTCGCGCAGAACTCGAAGCCCTGGAAGACACATGGCGCGAGGCCGATCTGCCCTTGCCGCTGAACAGTTACAAACGGGTCAACGCCCATGTGGTGATGCCATTGGCAGCGCGGATCGCTTTGGATTCGCGTGTCTTGGACGTGGTAGAGGGCATTCTAGGACCCGACCTGCTGCTCTGGTCGGTAGAACTGTTCATCAAGGAACCGCGCACGACACAGGTTGTGGGGATGCATCAGGATCTGACCTACTGGGGCATGGGCGAAACGCCGGATCAGTTGACGGCCTGGATCGCGCTGTCGCCCGCCACTGTGGAAAGCGGGTGCATGGATTTCGTCAAGGGCAGCCACAAGAACCCGATCCTGCCGCATACCGATACGTTCTCGGACAACAACCTGCTGTCGCGGGGGCAGGAGGTGTCCGTGGACGTCGCGGACGCGGATAAAACTCATATCGAATTGCTGCCGGGTCAGATGTCCCTGCATCATGGACTGACCATTCACGGTTCGGGCCCCAACGTGTCTGATGACCGGCGCATCGGACTGGCCATTCGCTATCTCAACCCCAATGCCCAGCAAAAGGTGGCAGACCGCGATTACGCTATTCTGGCACGCGGCGAAGACCGGGTCGGGAACTTTGTGCATATCCCGGCGCCGACCGAGTTGTTCTCGGCCCAAGCGCTGGATCTGCATGCCCGCATTCGGGCCGATCAGGCCAAGGCGATGGCGCAGGGCGCAAGCGAGGGCCTTGCACTCTATGGATCGTCTTCGGATCAGGGGTAGAAGACCGTCAGGGGCGTTCGGGGCCTTCCCCTTCCCGCGTCCATTCGCTATTGCAGGCGCTGACCCGAGATCGATGACGCAGGACGCACCCCATGGCGATGGAAAAGACATTCAACGCGGCTGAGGCCGAGGCCCGCATCTATGAGGCCTGGGAGCAGGCCGGAGCCTTCAAGGCTGGCGCGAACCGCTCACGCGACGAGAGCTTCACCGTCATGATCCCGCCCCCCAATGTGACAGGTGCGCTACACGTGGGTCATGCGTTCAACAATACGCTGCAGGACATCCTGATCCGCTGGCACCGGATGCGTGGGTTCGACACGCTCTGGCAGCCCGGTCAGGACCACGCCGGTATCGCCACGCAGATGCAGGTGGAAAAGATGCTGGCGGCGCAGGGCAACGAAGGGCGACGCGAGTTGGGGCGCGAGAAATTCCTTGAGAAGGTCTGGGAATGGAAGGGCGAATACGGCGGCACGATCATTGAACAGCTCAAACGTCTTGGCGCCAGCTGCGACTGGTCGCGCAACGCCTTCACCATGGCTGGCGCGCCGGGTGACCCGCGCACGGGGCACGAGAACTCGCCGAATTTCCATGATGCTGTGATCAAGGTTTTCGTCGACATGTACGAAAAGGGCCTGATCTATCGCGGCAAGCGACTGGTCAACTGGGACCCGCATTTCGAAACCGCAATCTCGGACCTCGAAGTCGAGAATATCGAAGTCGCGGGCCACATGTGGCACTTCAAATATCCGCTGGCCGGGGGCGAGACCTATACTTACGTCGAGAAGGACGAGGACGGGAATATCGCGCTGGAGGAAGAGCGCGATTACATCTCGATCGCCACCACGCGCCCCGAGACCATGCTGGGCGACGGTGCGGTTGCGGTTCATCCTTCGGATGAACGGTATGCGCCAATTGTCGGGAAACTCTGTGAAATCCCGGTTGGCCCAAAGGAACATCGCCGTCAGATTCCGATCATCACCGATGACTATCCCGATCCCGACTTCGGCTCGGGCGCGGTGAAGATCACCGGCGCGCATGACTTCAACGACAACATGGTTGCCAAGCGTGGCGGTATTCCGATGTACCGCCTAATGGACACCAAGGGCGCGATGCGAGCCGATGGGGCGCCTTATGCTGAGGCGGCGGACTTGGCGCAAAAGTTTGCACGCGGCAAAGACTTCACCGAGAACGAGATCGACGCGGTCAACCTTGTCCCCGATCACCTGCGCGGGCTGGATCGGTTCGAGGCGCGCGCCAAGGTGGTGGAAGAGATCACCGCTGATGGTCTGGCCGTGATGACCCGCGCGGATGATCCGCGTCTGGGCTCGACCGCTCTGAAGCCGGACCATGAGGGCGCGGACAAGCTGGTGCCGCTGGTCGAGAGCAAACCGATCATGCAGCCCTTCGGCGACCGCTCAAAAGTGGTCATCGAGCCGATGTTCACCGACCAATGGTTCGTGGACGCCGAAAAGGTCGTCGGCCCCGCGCTGGATGCGGTCAAGGACGGCACGGTCAAGATCATCCCCGAGTCGGGCGAGAAGACCTATTACCACTGGCTGGAAAACATCGAGCCCTGGTGCATCTCGCGCCAACTGTGGTGGGGGCATCAGATTCCGGTTTGGTATGGGCCGGACAAGAATGACGTTTTTGGAAATGAAGTAGCGTTCTGCGCGCCGACAGAGGCCGAAGCTTTTGCTAAAGCTGAGGCATATTACAATGAGGGCATAGACTACGTAACGAAAGTTTATGCTGATGAGCAGAACAAACCAGAGAACTTTGATACCTTAATCAAAATCTACCGCGACCCCGACGTCCTTGACACTTGGTTCTCCTCCGGCCTCTGGCCCATCGGTACGCTGGGCTGGCCCGAGCAGACCGAGGAACTGGAGCGCTACTTCCCCACGGACGTTCTGATCACCGGCTTCGACATCCTGTTCTTCTGGGTCGCCCGGATGATGATGATGCAACTGGCCGTGGTGAACGAGGTTCCGTTCCACACCGTCTATCTGCACCAACTCGTCCGTGACGAGAAGGGCAAGAAGATGTCCAAGACCACCGGCAACGTCATCGACCCGCTTGAGATCGTGGACGAATTCGGCGCCGACGCGCTGCGCTTTACCAACGCCTCGATGGCGGCGATTGGCGGCGTGCTGAAACTCAGCCGCGAGCGCATCACCGGTTATCGTAACTTCGGCACCAAACTGTGGAACGCCGTCCGCTTTGCCGAGATGAACGAGGTCTTCACCGACGCTGTTCCGCACCTAGACGTGGCCGACCTGAAACCCAAGGCCGCCGTGAACCGCTGGATCATCGGCGAAACCGCCCGTGTTCGCGAAGAGGTCGACGCGGCACTGGAAAGCTATCGCTTCAACGATGCGGCCAACGGGCTTTATGCCTTTGTCTGGGGCAAAGTCTGCGACTGGTACGTGGAGCTGTCAAAACCCCTTCTGCAAGGTGATGACGCCGAGGCGCAGGCCGAAACCCGTGCCACCATGCGCTGGGTTCTGGATCAGTGCATGGTCCTGCTGCACCCGATCATGCCCTTCATCACCGAGGAACTCTGGGGCCTGACCGGTACCCGCACGAAAATGGTCGTCCACGCTGACTGGCCGACCTACGCCGCCGCTGATCTGATCGACGCGGGGGCGGATCGTGAGATGAACTGGGTGATCTCGGTGATTGAAAACACCCGTTCGGCCCGAGCGCAGATGCGAGTGCCTGCTGGACTTTACGTGCCGATGCTGGTGACCGAGATCGACGCCAATGGCCAAGCCGCATGGGATCGCAATGAAGCACTGATCAAACGTCTGGCCCGTATCGACAGCCTGACCAAGGCCGATGAGCTGCCCAAAGGCACCATCTCCATCGCCGCCCCCGGCGCGTCCTTCGGCCTGCCGCTGGCCGATATCATCGACATCGGCGCAGAAAAGGAACGGTTGGAGAAAGCCAAGGGCAAACTGGCCAAGGAACTCGGCGGTCTGCGCGGACGTCTGAACAACCCCAAGTTCGTGGCTTCGGCCCCGGAAGAGGTTGTCGCCGAAGCCAAGGCCAATCTCGCCGCCCGCGAAGAGGAAGAGGCCAAGCTGAACGAGGCGCTGGACCGGTTGGCCGAGATCGCCTGATCCCGTTCATATTTTTTACCAAGACCTCGAACCCGCCAACTGAGTGATGGCGGGTTTTCCTTTGGGGCTGTCGCATTTCCCCTTGTTGTCAGCGTCTTGCCGTTGCTAGCAAGTGCGGGTGGCAACCCCGAGGAGCCGATGTCGCAGCCCCTACCCCCAATGCAAACCGTCTCCACCGGGCTGGTGGTTGCCGTCGTGGGCTTTTTCAGTTCCTTCCCGATTGTCCTACAGGGCCTTGCGGCAATGGGTGCATCACCCTCCGAGGCAGCCTCGGGCCTGATGAGTGCGGCCATAGCCATGGGTCTGGCGGCGATTGTCCTGAGCCTATGGTACAAACAACCCATCAGCGTGGCCTGGTCTACACCGGGTGCGGCGCTGCTGGCGGTGTCGGCAACCCCGGTCGAGGGGTTTTCGGGCGCGATTGGAGCCTTTCTGTGCGCCGGCGCTCTGACCGTCCTCGCAGGTCTGTGGCGTCCGCTGGGGCGCTTGGCGGCTGCGATCCCGACCACCCTGGCGCAGGCCATGCTGGCAGGCGTGCTGCTGCCGCTGTGTATCGTGCCGTTCACGGCGGCGGTCGAACTGCCGTGGCAGGCTTTGCCCGTGATCCTGACATGGTTCATCGCCGGACGGTTCAATCGCCTGTTCGCCGTGCCTGCGGCGGTGGTGGCTGCGGCGCTTGTCGTCGTTTTCAGCTCGGGTGACACGTCGGTGCGACCCGCGCAATATCTGGCGGCACCGGTGTGGACCATGCCAAGCTTTTCGCTGGCGTCCGCCATAGGGATCGGATTGCCGCTTTTCATTGTCACAATGGCAACCCAGAACATCCCCGGCGTTGCGGTCATGCGCAGCTATGGCTACACGCCCCGGGCTGGTCGGTTGTTCTCATCGGTAGGTGGCGCCAGTATTCTGTCTGCGCCATTTGGCGCGCCCGCCACCTGCCTGGCGGCCATCACCGCAGCGATGTGTTCAAACGAAGACAGCCACCCGGACCCCGGCCAGAGGTATTGGTCGGCAATCATGGCGGGCGTGTTCTATTGCCTTTTCGGTATTTTTGCAGTGGCCATCACCGGCTTCGCCGCCCATGCCGATCCGTTGTTGATGGGAACCCTGACCGGCGTCGCGCTAATTGGCGTGATGGCCAATGCGGCCTTTGCCGCGCTTGAGGTGCCAGCCGAACGCGAAGCCGCGATCCTGACGCTTGCAATCACGGCCTCAGGGATCACCGTGTTCGGCCTGGGCGCGGCAGTCTGGGGCCTGATGGCTGGCGGCCTTGCCTATCTGGCGTCGAACCGAGTGCGGTAATGCTTTTGCACCCGCGCCAGAACGCCTATACTTGGATCATGCGCGGATCACTTGGAAAACTGGTCGAACGCCAGATCAAAAAGGCCCAGGCTGAAGGACAGCTTGAAGGGTTGGAGGGCGAAGGACGGCCCCTGCCCGACCGATCCTCAGAGGCGCAGAGCGACCCGGCACTCGCCACCGGACACCGGATCATGGCGCAGGCCGGCGTCCTGCCCGAGGAGTTCGACATCAAGAAACAGCTGGACGCGGCGCGCGCGGCCTATGCCTCCCTGACTAACCCTGATGATCGCAAGGTGGCGATGGCGAAAATCGCCGAGCTTGAGATGCGGTACAACATGGCGCGCGATGCGCGACGGGCGTTCATGCGCTAAGAAGACTGCAGAAACGCGCGGCTCGACACAGAAATGGAGTTCTTTGATGGGTCTTTGGCGTTTGCAAACTGATAGCCATCAGCTTGGTGTATAGAGCCAAAGCGCACCCCCCCCGCCAAGGCCTGCTCGCAAAAGCCTGCGACGTCCCGAACATCGAATACAGGTTTCACTGCCACCTGACCTTCGCGCGCTGATTTGCTCGCCGGGTGCAGAAGAAGGTGCGCACCGCCGCCCGGAGGGACGAGTTCAACAATTCGATCACCCGCCAGTTGATGCGCGATATAGCCAAAGTGCGTTTCATAAAAGCGCACCATCTCGTCCATGCGCTTGGTGTATAGGATCAGACGCGTGAGAGACGGGCCCGTCATTTAAACTCGGGTGTACGGCCCTGCATCTGGGCCGAAATCACTTCCATCTGGTCTGGTTTACCGATCAACTCGACCTGTTCCGCAGATTCCGCCAGCAATACCTCGGCGCGGGATTTCGTCTCGGCAACGTCGATCACACGTTTGGCGGCGCGAATTGCCGACGGGCTCTGATTGGCAATGTTTTCTGCCAGCGCCAGCGCTTCGGTCTGCGGATCGTCGGACAGTTTTGTCACCAGCCCCCAATCCGCAGCCTGTTGTGCACCGATCGGGCGAGCTGTGTAGGTCAGCAGGCGCAGAACGTCCGAGCGGACCAGGTGTGGCAACAGAACCATCCCGCCCATATCAGGGATGATGCCCCATTTCATTTCCATTACGGCTAGTTTTGCCTCGGGATGCGCGATGCGGATATCCGCGCCCAACGCGATCTGTAGGCCGCCACCATAGGCCACCCCCTGAATGGCGCAGATCACCGGAACCGGCACACGCCGCCAGACCAACGCGAGTTCCTGCATTTCATTGGCATCCTCGTGGCTGCGGGTCATCAGCCATTCGGTCGGGTCCTTGTGGGCCATGGTCGCGAAACTGGCCATGTCCAGCCCGGCGCAAAAGCTTTTGCCTTCGCCCGACAAGACCACGGCGCGCGCGCCCGAGGCGGCAACCTCCTGCCCGGCGGACAGGATCGCCTTGATCATGGCGTCATCCAGCGCATTCATCTTGTCGCTACGGGTCAGCGTGACCAGAGCGATATGGTCCTTGTACTCGACAGATACGCGTGCCATCGGGGCCCTCCCAATCCTGTTTCGCCAACCATGCCCCGAAACCCGGGCCCAATGCCACTGCGACGTCAGGGCAGATCAGCGCAGGCGCCTGACCCGAGCGAATGCTTGCCCGCCTGACCCGCTTGCGGTTATCTGCGCGCATGACTGGTCCGCGTTACACATCCCTCGCCAAATCCCTGCCCGCAACTGTTCCGTTTGTTGGACCGGAAACCCAAGAACGGCAGCGCGGTGCTCCGTTTCAGGCACGGCTGGGCGCAAATGAAAGCGTGTTTGGCCCGTCACCAAACGCCATCGAAGCGATGCGGCAGGCGGCCAGCGACATCTGGATGTATGGCGATCCCGAGAATCATGACCTGCGGCACGCACTGGCGGAATTTCATGATGTGACACCTGAGAATATTGTTGTCGGCGAAGGCATCGACGGGCTGTTGGGGTACCTGGTGCGTCTGATCGTGGGGCCGGGAGACGCCGTTGTTACCTCGGACGGGGCCTATCCGACCTTCAATTACCATGTGGCCGGATATGGCGGTGTCTTGCACAAGGTTCCCTATTCCGCCGATCACGAAGACCCAGTGGCCCTGTTTGCAAAAGCTGCCGAGGTGGGCGCGAAACTGGTTTACATGGCAAATCCTGACAACCCTATGGGCAGTTGGAATCGCGGCGCGGACATTGTTACCGCGATGGACAGCTTGCCGGGCGACTGCCTGCTGGTGCTGGATGAGGCCTACGTGGAATGCGCGCCCGAGGGCACGTCGGCCCCGGTCAGCGCAAACGATCCGCGCGTGATCCGCATGCGAACCTTTTCCAAGGTCTACGGGTTGGCCGGGGTGCGTGTTGGTTACGCAATAGGTGCGCCGGACCTGATATCCGCCTTCAACAAGGTGCGCAATCACTTTGGCATGAACCGCGCCGCACAGGCCGCTGCACTTGCCGCGTTGAAGGATGATGCGTGGCTGTCCGACGTTCAGGCACGGATCGCACAGGCGCGTGACCAGATTGGTGAGATCGCAGCGGAGAACGGGCTGACCCCATTGCCCTCGGCCACGAATTTCGTCGCCATCGATTGCGGGCGAGACGGCGCTTTTGCAAAGGCGGTTCTGGACTCGCTGGTGGATCAGGGCGTGTTTGTCCGCATGCCCTTTGCCGCCCCGCAGAACCGATGTATCCGGGTCAGTTGCGGAAAACCCTCGGACCTGGAGGCGTTTTCCGCTGCGTTGCCCAAGGCGTTGCTGGCCGCACGAGGCAGTGCCTAGCTTGCGACCGATAACTCAGCGGCGGCGGCGTCCAATGCACCCTTTCCACGCGAAATGCTCAAACTGGCCATCCCAGCCTCCATTCCGCCAAGCATTGCCATTACCATCTGCCCATTTATGTGACCCATGTGACCCAAACGGAAGCATCCATTGGCATCCTCCATACCCAGACCGATACCTAGGGTGAGACCCAACTGAGATTCTGTATAGTCGCGCAGAGGTTTCCCGCGACCGTCGGTCAGCCGCAATGCGGTGACGGCGTGGCTGCGGTGCTCGCGGTCAGCGACGTTCAGGCTCAGCGCTCCACCCTCTGACCAGATTTCGCAGGCTGTCCAGACCGCCCGCGCCAGCCTTTCGTGACGTGACCATACATTTTCGAGGCCCTCGGCATGGATCATGTCCAACGCGGCACGCAGGCCATAGAGGTGATGGGTCGGGGCTGTTCCGTTGAAGTATTGGTAGAACAGCTCCGGGTTGGCGCGGGGCTGCCAGTCCCAGTACTGCGATACGCGCGGCATCTCAGCTCTTTTGGCCTGCGCCTTGTCATTGAAAAAGACAAAGCCCACGCCCGCCGGTGTCATCAGCCCCTTCTGGCAGGCCGTCACCGTGACATCGACCCCCCAGGCATCCATCTCGAACCGGTCGCAGCCGAGCGAGGCGATGCAATCCGCCATCAGCAGCGCCGGGTGACCCAGCTCATCCAGCAACGCGCGCAGGGCGGGTATGTCGTTGCGGATTGAGCTTGAAGTGTCCACATGCACCGCCAGCACCGCCTTGAACCGATGCTCGGTATCCGCCCGCAGCACTTCGCCTATGCGGTCAAAATCCCATGGCGCGGCCGTTCCGAAATCCAGCAACTCGACTTGGGCGCCTATGCCCTTGGCCATCTCGGCCCAACCATGGGTGAACCGGCCCGAAGCGGGGGCAAGAACCGTTTCGCCCGGAGCGATAACGTTGCTGAGTGCCGCTTCCCACGTCCCGTGACCGTTGGCGATGTAGATGGCAAGGTTGTGTTCGGTACGGGCCACGCGGCGCAGATCGCGGGTCAGCGCGGGCATCATCTCGATCAACTCGCCGTCATAGATGTTCGGCGACGGGCGGTGCATGGCCTGAAGAACGGCGTCGGGCATGACCGAAGGCCCGGGAATCGCCAGATACTCGCGCCCCTGCGCAAGGGAGATTTGGTTTGTCATGGGGTCAACCTGTCTGAATTGGGGCCTACCCTAACGCAGGTTGAAGCGACGTCAATCCATCAGCTTTGATGCCTCACGGGCGAGGGATTCAATCCCGGCCCAATCGCCGTTGACCACCATCTGTTTTGGTGCAACCCAGCTGCCACCAGCGCAAACCACGTTGGACAGGGACAGGTAATCCCGCGCGTTAGATGGCGACACGCCGCCGGTCGGGCAGAAGGTGATCTGCGGCAAGGGCGCACCGATGGCTTTCAGGGCAGGCGCGCCGCCCGAGGCCTCGGCTGGAAAGAATTTCAGCATGTCATAGCCCTGCTCAAGCAACCGCATCGCCTCGCTGGCGGTGGCGGCACCGGGCAACAAAGGCAGGCCCTCGGCCTCGCAGGCGGCGATTAAGGCGTCGGTGGCACCGGGGGAGACACCGAATTGCGCACCGGCCTCTTTCGCGGCGCGGACATCTTCGGGCGTGACCAGGGTACCGGCGCCGACCACCCCACCCGGCACGTCGGCCATGGCGCAGATCGCGTCCAGTGCAGCCGGGGTGCGCAAGGTGACTTCCAATGCGGGAAGGCCGCCGGCGACCAGAGCTTCGGCCAGTGGGCGAGCTTGCGTTGCGTCCTCGACAACCAGAACCGGCACGATGGGTGCCAGCGCACAGATTTCCCGGGTGCGTTGGGTTTTTGCGGACATGGGGCTCAGACTCCGAATACGCTGGCGCCGGTATCGGCAGAGCCGACAGTGCGGCGGAAGTTGCCGAACAGGTCCCGCCCGACGCCATATTGGTTCGCCGAAAAGTCGGCTGTGACGGGCGCGCGGTCCAGCACGCCAGGCGTAAGGATTTCCAACTCACCCTTGATTGCGTCCACCCGCACAAGGTCACCATCCTGCAGATAGGCGATGGCGCCTCCGTCCAGCGCCTCGGGGCAGATGTGAATGGCGGCGGGGACTTTGCCCGAGGCGCCGGACATGCGGCCATCGGTGACCAGTGCCACCTTCTGGCCACGCCCTTGCAGAACGGACAGGATGGGGGTCAACGAGTGCAACTCGGGCATCCCATTGGCCTTTGGTCCCTGAAAGCGGACCACAACGATCACATCGCCGGTGAACTCACCGGCTTTGAACGCCGCTTTGACATCGCCTTGATCATGGAAGACACGCACGGGGGCCTCTACGACCTGATGCTCTGGGGCCACGGCTGAAACCTTCATCACGCCCGTTCCCAGATTGCCGGTCAAACGTGAAAGACCACCCGTGGGCTGGAACGGATCCTTGGCCGAGCGCACGATCTTTTCATTCAGGCTTTGCTCCGGACCATCCTGCCAGACCAATGCGTTGTCGATCAGTTTGGGTTCCTGCGTGTATCGATGCAGCCCCTGCCCGGCAACAGTGAGCGTGTCGGGGTGCAGCAACCCGTCTTCGAGCAACGTGCCGATGCAGTAGCCAAGGCCTCCGGCTGCGTGGAAGTGATTCACATCGGCGAGACCGTTGGGATAGACGCGGGCAATCAGGGGCACGACCTCGGAAATCTCATAAAAGTCCTGCCAATCGAGAACGATGCCGCCCGCTCTCGCCATGGCTATCAGGTGGATCAACAGGTTGGTCGACCCGCCCGTGGCCATCAGACCAACGATACCGTTCACAAAGGCCCGTTCGTCGAGGATCTGACAAACCGGCGTGTAATGATTGCCCAGCGCACTCAGGGAAAGCGCGCGACGCGCCCCTTCCTCGGTCAGCGCATCCCGCAGCGGTGTGTTGGGATTGATGAAACTTGAGCCCGGCAGGTGCAGGCCCATGAACTCCATCAGCATCTGGTTGGTATTGGCGGTGCCGTAAAAGGTGCAGGTGCCGGGGCCGTGATAAGCGGCCATTTCGGCAGCCATGAGCTCTTCGCGTCCCACCTCTCCGGCAGCGAATTGCTGACGGATCTTGGCCTTTTCGTCGTTCGGCAGGCCGCTGGTCATGGGGCCTGCGGGCAGGAAGACGGCGGGCAGATGGCCAAAACTCTGGGCGGCAATGACAAGACCCGGCACGATCTTGTCGCAGACACCAAGGAAAACAGCCGCGTCGTAGGTGTTGTGGCTGAGCGCCACGCCTGCCGCCAGCGCGATCACATCACGTGAAAACAGCGACAGTTCCATCCCGGCCTCGCCTTGCGTAACCCCATCGCACATGGCGGGCACACCACCCGCAACCTGCGCGGTCCCGCCTGCTGCACGGATGGCCTGACGGATCAGTTCCGGGTAGCGTTCAAACGGCTGGTGGGCCGAGAGCATGTCGTTATAGGCGGTGACAATGCCCAGATTTCCGGCAGTGCCCGTCGCCATCGATTGCTGATCTTCACCCGCCCCGGCGTAGGCATGGGCCTGACCACTGCAGGACAGGTGCCCGCGCGCAGGACCTTTGGACTTGGCCTGCTCCATCCGCTTCAAGTGCGGGCCGCGCTGATCCCGGCTGCGGTCAATGATCCGCTGCGTGACATCCGCGATGACGGTGTGAACCATGTCTAACCTCCGATCTGGCGCCAGCGACGCCCGTCACGATGCATCAGCATCAATGCTTCTTCGGGTCCCGAACTGCCCTGGTCGTAGCGTGATGGGCGATCGCCACGGTCTTCCCAGCCTTGTATGATGGGATCGACCCAGGCCCAGGCGGCCTCGGCCTCATCACCCCGCATGAACAGCGTCTGGTCGCCTCGGATCACGTCCATCACCAGACGTTCATAGGCATCTGGCGGGCTGGCCTCGTCGCCCAGCGCATCGGCAAAGCTCATGTCCAACGAGACATCGGACAGACGGAACCCACCCGGACCGGGGTCTTTGATGGTCGTGCGCAATGTAATCCCCTCGTCCGGCTGCAGACGGATGACCAGAACGTTGCCCCGCAAGGGGCCCACATTGGGAAAGATAGTGTGCGGGGGGTCGCGGAAGAAGACCGCGATCTCGGATTCCCGGGCCCGCAGACGTTTTCCGGTACGCAGGTAGAATGGCACCCCGGCCCAGCGCCAGTTGCCCAGATGAACCTTGAGCGCGATGAAACTCTCTGTGCGACTGGCCGGGTTGCCCACATGATCGACATACCCGTCATTGCCCTTGTCGACGCGGTACTGACCACGTGCAATGTCGACTTGCGCAACCGGCTCCAGCGCCTCGATCACTTTGACCTTTTCGTCCCGCACCGCGTTGGGCGAGAATTTCGATGGCGGCTCCATCGCGGTGAGACACAGCAGTTGAACCAGATGGTTCTGGATCATGTCGCGCATGGCACCGGACTGGTCATAATACGCGCCACGCCCTTCGATGCCGACCGTTTCGGCGACGGTGATCTGAACGTGGTCGATATGGGTGGAGTTCCAAAGCGGTTCGAACAGAGAATTGGCAAAGCGCAGCGCCATGAGGTTCTGTACCGTTTCCTTACCCAGATAGTGGTCGATCCGGTAGATTTGATGCTCATCGAAACAGGCGCGCAGGCCCTCGTTCAGTGCCTGTGCGGATGCAAGATCGTGGCCAAAGGGTTTTTCCACAACGATGCGGCTCTCCGGTGTGGCAAGGCCCAGATCATTCAGACGCTGAGCAATGCCGGAAAACAGGCTGGGACCCACGGACAAATAGAAGGCGCGGACGACATCGGGGCGCAGCATTTTGGCAAGCGCGGGCCAACCCGCATCGCCCAGCGCGTCCACCGGTACGTATTCGACGCGAGACAGGAAACGATCCAACGTGTCCTTGTCGAACTGCGGCGCAAACTCTGTCATCGAGGCCCGCACCTGATCGCGGAAACTGTCGCTATCCATTTCCGAACGGGCGGTGCCGATAATCCGCGCCTCGTCCGGCATCTGACCGACCTGAAAACGGTGATACAGGCCCGGCAGGATTTTGCGCTGCGCAAGATCGCCGGTTGCACCAAACAAAACGAGGTCGAACGGATCTACTGGAATTACGCGTGAGACCATGACCAGGCTCCTTTCGAGTTTACCGCAGGCAGCTTAGCATGGCACTCGGCACTATTGGGAAACATGCAGAGCACTTTCTGTTATCGCTAACATTCAGGGTGTAAATAGAAAGACGGTGCATAAAAATCAAGCAAAGAATGGCCGGGTTCCCCGGCTACCCGACCTATCCGTGTTTGCGTAACCACTCCATCACCGACGGGCGCACAGATTGTTCGCCACGATGACGGGCGTCCGCGATGATCTTGCGAACATCCTGTAGGTTCGAACGCAGCAGAAGGCTTTTGACCGGCCCGATCGAGGCCGGGCGCATCGAAAGGGTGCGAATACCCATGGCGGCAAGACACAGGGCCTCGACCGGACGGCCGGCATCCTCGCCGCAAAAGCTAAGTGGCGTGTCCGAGATGTCGCAGCGTTCCACGATACGTTCGATGAAACTGAGAAAGCTGACATTCAGGGTGTCATACCGGCGGCGCACCAGTTCGTTTTCCCGGTCGGCGGCAAAAAAGAACTGTTTCAGATCGTTGCCGCCGATAGAGACAAAATCGACTTCGTCAAAGAATTTCTGAGGCGCAAAACCGAGCGAAGGCGTTTCCAGCATCGCGCCCACCTCAAGCGTCTCGGGTAGGACATGACCAAGGCGTTTTTCGCGCTCGATGGTCTTACTGACTTCCCATCGGGCCTCGCGATATTCGTCCGCTTGCGCGACAAACGGGAACATAACGGTCAACGGGCGTCCATCAGCGGCCCGGATCAGGGCCTGCAACTGCATGCGCATGACGCCCCGTTTGTCCAGCCCGACGCGAATGGCCCGCCAGCCAAGGGCCGGGTTCGGCTCGGACACGTGCTTCATATACGGCAGAACCTTGTCCGATCCGATATCGAGCGTGCGAAACACCACGCGTTTGTCACCGGCTGCGTCCAGAACGCGCTGATATTGCGCCACAAGTTCCGACCGCTTGGGCATCTGGTTGCGGATCAGGAACTGCAGTTCGGTCCGGAACAGCCCAACACCCTCGGCACCGGAGTTGCCCAGAGAGGGCAGATCGGCCATCAGCCCGGCGTTCATCACCAGATTGATGCGGGCCCCGTCTTTGGTCACAGTTGGCGTGTCGCGGATCGAAGCATAACGCTCCTGTGCCTTGGCCTGCATCGCAATCTTGTCACGGAAGGCACTGACGACCGTGTCTTCGGGACGCAGATGAACAACACCCTGATCGCCATCGACCATGATGTGATCACCGTTCAGCGCCTCGGTGGTGATCCGCCCGACATGTACCACCAGTGGGATCGCCAGCGCACGGGCCACGATGGTGGCATGGCTGCCAACCGAGCCTTCTTCAAGCACAATGGCCTTGAGCGTACGGCCATATTCCAGCAGATCCCCGGGGCCAATGTTACGCGCCACCAAAATCGGGTCGGCCGGCAAATCCGCGCTTTCGGTGTTGCCCTGCCCGGTCAGGATGCGCAGCAAGCGGTTGCTGAGGTCGTCCAGATCGGCCAGACGTTCCCGCAGATACGGGTCTGTGACCTGTCCCATGCGGGCACGCGCCTGTGATTGTTCCTTTTCCACCGCCGCTTCGGCACTGAGGCCCCGCGCGATGTCCTCTTCCATCCGGCGCATCCATCCCTTGGAATTGGCAAACATCCGGTAGGCTTCGAGAACCTTGAGCTGATCGGTATCGCCGCCCCGCGAGATTTCCAGCATTTTGTCGACACCGACCCGCAGCTCCTCGACCGCCTCGGTCAGGCGTTCGCGTTCGCGATGCGGATCGTCGGCGATCGGGTTGGTGACAACCACACGCGGTTCGTGCAGCCAGACATGGCCTTCGGCCGATCCTTCTTGCGCCGGACCCCCGCGCAACAGAACGGATTGCTGGTGAAGCGGCGACAGAGCCGCACCTTCGCCCACAAATGCACCCAGCTCAGCCATTTCGGCGAGCACCATGGCCACCACTTCCAGAGCATAGACCTCGTCTGCGGAAAACTCGCGAGCTTCTCGCGACTGGACCACCAGAACCCCCAGTTTCTGACCCAGACGCTGGACCGGTACGCCAAGAAACGAGGAGTACCGCTCTTCGCCGGTTTCCGGCATGAACCGGAACCCCTTGGCCGACGGCGCATCCGCCGCATTAACCACCTTGCCGGATTGCGCAACGCGACCCACGAGACCTTCACCCAGACGAAGGCGGGTCTTGTGCACCGATTCGGGGGACAGGCCTTCGGTTGCGCACAGCTCAAGCGTGTCTTCGTCGCGGAACAGATAGATCGAGCACACCTCGCTCTGAATACTGTCGGCAATCAGCGTGGTGATCCGGTCAAGACGTTCCTGACCGGCGACTTCGCTCGCCATCTCCTCGCGCAGCCGTCCAAGCAGCTTGCGGGATTCTGTTTCGGTGCCGTCCGCCATGGCCTAACCAGTTTACTATGTCAGGCGAAACCCTTGGCCGATAAGCTCAGGCCGCCTTGTCCAGTTCAAAGGCATCATGCAGTGCCTGAACAGCAAGTTCCATGTATTTCCTGTCGACAAGAACGGAAATTTTTATCTCGGAGGTTGTAATGACCTTGATGTTGATCCCCTCATCCGAGAGTACCTTGAACATCTTGGCTGCAACACCCGATTGCGATCGCATACCGATTCCAACCACCGAAACCTTGCAGACATCCTCGTCCGCGACCAGTTCGGCATAGTTCAGCTCGCCCTTTTCCTTGATCTCCAGCAGCGCCTTTTCAGCCCGCGCCACCTGATCGGTTGGGCAGGAAAAAGTCATGTCCGTACGCCCCTCATCCGAGATGTTTTGCACGATCATGTCCACGTTCACGCCCGCATCGCTGAGCGCGGTAAAGATGATCGAGGCGATGCCGGGACGGTCGGCAACGGACACCGCGGTCATTTTCGCTTCGTCACGGGAATAAGCCACACCGGCCACAACATTGGATTCCATGATATCCTCCTCGGCGCAGACCAGCGTGCCTGCATTGTCGGATTGTTCCTCGAAACTGGACAGCACCCGCAGGCGCACCTTGTAGCGCATCGCCAGCTCCACCGAACGGGTTTGCAGCACCTTGGCCCCCAGCGAGGCCAGTTCGAGCATCTCCTCGAACGCAATCTTGTCCAGCTTGCGCGCCTTTTCGCAGATGCGCGGGTCGGTGGTGTAGACACCATCGACATCGGTATAGATATCGCAGCGCTCGGCCCCAAAGGCTGCGGCAAAAGCCACCGCCGTCGTATCCGACCCGCCCCGGCCCAGCGTGGTAATCCGGCCTTCGGAACTCAGGCCTTGAAACCCGGCGACAACCGCGACCCTCATGCCTTCGTCGAATTTCTGGCTGATATTCTCGGTCGGGATTTCCTCGATCCGGGCCTGGCTGTGGGCGCTGGTGGTCAATAGCGGCACCTGCCAGCCTTGCCAGCTGCGCGCGGGGACATCCATTTCCTGCAAGGTCAGCGCCATCAGACCAGCGGTCACATTCTCACCCGACGACACTACGGCATCGTATTCGCGTGCATCATAGAGCGGCGATGTCTCGTCGACCCAGCCCACCAGTTCATTGGTTTTGCCCGACATGGCCGAGACGATGACGATCACGTCGTACCCCTTGGCCACTTCGACGCCCACACGCTTGGCCGCACGACGAATGCGGTCGAGATTGGCAACCGATGTACCACCGAATTTCATTACGAGTACGGGCATGGGGGCAAGTGTCTCCGCGCCTGGGATTCATAGTCCCGAGCCTCATATGCGAGGGGGATCGCAAGGGCAAGGGCGCTGCGATGTTCCGCCTGCATTACACAGCCGCTTTACAATGCTTTGGCGTAATGCAAGCCTGTGCGCGTCTGTAGTTCCAAGAGGTTATTCATGCTGCGCATTGCCATCGCCCTGACGTTTCTATCATCACCTGCTCTGGCACAAGTCGCGACACAGGCCGGAACAGATGGGAAAAACGCCCTAGGCACTGTGCCATGTGCGGCATTGGCCGGAGACCCGCTGCAGAACTGCAACGCGGAATTGCGGCGTCGCGACGATGGAACAGCCACTCTTGCAGTAATGCTGCCAACCGGAGAAGTTCGGAACATCTATTTTACCGATGGAAAACCGGACTCGAGCAGTTCGGCCTCGAAACTCAGCTATGAAACGCCCGGAGACCTGTTTGTGATCTTCATCGAGCCCGGTGAAGTTTACGAGATTCCCCGCGCGGCGTTGAGCAATCAGTAGGCGTGAGATACGCCTTCCCAGGTCTCGAAACAGCCGGTGGTGTTTAGCGACAGCGCCTCAAACCGGTTGATCAGCCCTGCCGCCGCCTGATCAACGGTGATCGCGGCGGCTGAGCCTCCCATATCGGTCTGAACCCAACCGGGATGGTAGATACCGACGGCAATACCATCTCCCTTGAGATCAGTCGCAAGATTGCGGCCAAGGTTCAACACCGCTGCCTTGGAAGCACGGTAAATATAGCTGCCCCCGGGGGCCCGGGTGTGCGACGCCATTTGCGACGACAAAACCGCGATCTTACCACCTGCGGCGCGCAGATTGGGCAACAGGGCCTGAATTGTCAGAAAGACACCGGTCACGTTGGTTGCAAAGCTTTGTGCCCACATATCAGCGGGATAGCCATCAATGCTCTGCCCCTTGTCCAGATATACACCGGCGTTGCAGATCAGCAGGTCAACGGGTTGGCCTTGTAGTTTTTGGGTCATTTCGGCTTGCTGACCCGGATCCGAAACATCTAATCTGACCTGCGCGCTGTGATCACGCGCGGTGCCGGTGACATCCGCGCCCTGCGCACGGTAGCGATCCGCCAGGGCCTGCCCGATTCCGCGATTGGCCCCGGTAATCACAGTGTGCATGGATCAGTTTGTCTTTCTGCTGGGGATAAACGGCAACGGTGCAACCGGCACGCCATCCTCGATCAAGGCCTTGGCCTCGTCCGGCTTTGCTTCACCGTAAATCGCGCGTTCCGGCGCATCACCGAGGTGAATTTTCCGCGCCTCGTTCGCAAAATCCTTGCCCACGTAGTCCAGGTTTTCTTCAACCTTGCGCCGCAAATCCGCCAAAGCCTTTTCAACCTCGGGCGACGGGGTCGAGACATTGATCTGTTCTGCCTTTGCCGGTGCGGTCTCGGGCTGTGCCTGCGCAGTGCGCGCCGGGCGAACACGCGGCGTCATGACAGCCTTTTCAACCTGCTGGCACCCACATACCGCACATGTCACCATGCCGGCTGCTGACAGTTTGTCGTAGGCTTCGGCAGATTGGAACCAACTGTCAAACGTATGGCCTTCGCTGCATTTTAACGCATATTGAATCATGTTTTGCCCAAAATATCGCTTGGCGAATAGATACCCACCGGTATGGCAATATCAAGTCTTTCTGACGTCAACTCAGTGCGGGTACGGCCTAAACTTGTGCAGCAATGCAGCAAGTTCCGGTGACGTGACCTTAAGTGCGGCCTTTTTGGGCGAGCACCACTTGAGCCGACGCTCTCCTTTCTCCGGGAAGCACGACGCCAAGGATTGCACGTGCAGGGGAAACACGTCCACCAGACACAATGCCGCCCCGTGATCCGGGCGTTGCTTGAGGTAAGAAAATCGGCCAAGCCTGTCTGAGATGCACTCTCCGACGACACCGGCTTCTTCCCATGCCTCTTGTGCGGCGGTTTCCGATGGGGTGAGCCCGTCGATCAGCCAGCCTTTCGGGATGATCCAGCGTCGAGACCTCCGGGTTGTGATCAACAACACTTCCGACCGCCCCCGTTCCACGCGGTAGCATAATGCAGCTGATTGCGGCAGAACGGGAATCTTTCCGGTCCTGCGCAGCACATGGGGCGAAAGCCTTGCATCCATCACGCCGTGGCGCCTTTCGAACGGGGTTCATGCCTGTACACCAAACCGCTGAGTTTTTGTGATATTTTGCGGTTCGTTCCATCATGAATACCACATGATGCGAATCAAGCCAAGGTCGACGGAAAGCCAGGTGGCAGAGGCTTACATGCGCGCAGACAGTTTTTGCACCAGCTCGTCATGGGGGATATCGGCATCCATCGCCAGGCGTCTCAGACCAAAATGCACATGAGCGATCTGTTGATAATAGCGCGTGTAGATGTAGTTGGTTCCGCCGCCGGCAATGGCGCCGAGCACCGGCACCGATTGCGCGGCCAGCTTCTGGCCCAGAACCACGGACAAGCGCGGCGCCACGGCAGCGATCAACCGCTGCATCGCGGGACCCGTCAGTGTGAGACGCACGGAAAAGAACCCAAGATCCGCCCCGTCATCATGGGTCATGGGCCCGGCGGCCGACAACACCCGGACACAGTCGAATTTAACGTTTTCCTGTTCGGGATCAAAGCCTTCCCGCGCGGCGGCCCCCTGAATAGATCGCAACAACATGGTTGTGGTCGCAGGCAGTTCCATCAAGGCTGTGGAAACGCCGCCTAATCCCCCGGCGGCGCCCATGGCGGTCGTCACGGCAGTATTCACCCACGGTTTTTGATCCGGTACGGCCCGGCGCGATCCCTGCGCGGCCTGCATGGCAATCCAGAGCGCTTGCTCGGTTGCTCCGGTCAGGCCTTGACGCACGGGCTCCGGCAGCTGTTCCAACAACGATTCAGCCGATCCGCCCAGACGGTTAAGCAGCTTCACTCCAGCGCCGCCGGCCGTTCGGTAATGCTGCGCCAATCGATCCAACTCGGCTTCGGCATCGACCTCTTCGACAAGAACCACGTCCTGCATCTGTACCCTCCTGCCCTTTCAACATCGGTATCGGGCAGAGACGTTTCAATAGGTCAGCGGGTCCAGCGGGTGACGGGACCCTGCACACCATCCCATACGCCGGGCGTCAGGTCGTGCCCCAGAATGCGGTCGGGATTGGTCGGCGGTGGCATCTCGATCCCGTTTAGACGCGCGAAACCGAACCGGGCGTAGTAGGGCGCGTCGCCCACGAGCATCACCCGTTCCCAGCCCTTGCCACGCCCGGCATCAATCCCCCGATGTATAAGAAAACCGCCCAGACCTTCGCCCTGATGCGTGGGATGGACAGCAACAGGCCCAAGAAGCAGCGCGTCATGCACCCCGATGTGGACCGGCCAGAACCGGATCGCCCCGGCCAGAATGCCCTGCCTGTCGCGCGCGACCAGAGAGAGGCCCGGGACGGGCGGAACATCATCCCGCAGGCGGTAAGACGACAGTGCCTCGCGACCCGGCGCGAAGCACAGGTCGTACAGGGCCTCAACCTCCCACCAATCATCCGGTTCTTCCGGTCTGATTTCGAACTGCTGCACCCTGCCCTCTTTTCCTGACTGGCATTCGCCCTAGCACTTCGATACGCCTTGGGCAAACGCTTGGAGATCAGATGTTCTATCGCCC
The DNA here is from genome assembly GCF_056536245.1 of Ruegeria sp. AJ12. Lineage (NCBI taxonomy): Bacteria > Pseudomonadati > Pseudomonadota > Alphaproteobacteria > Rhodobacterales > Roseobacteraceae > Ruegeria > Ruegeria sp. AJ12. The sequence goes on along the minus strand of NZ_JBQFJJ010000001.1, from coordinate 1,336,374 downwards.
TGAAGACGGCCATGGATTGCCGCATAACCCGTTCAACGCCATCATCACGCCCCGTCCGATCGGCTGGATTTCGTCCCGTGATGCCAGCGGTGTCAACAACCTCGCACCGTATTCCTTTTTCAACGGGGCGGCCTACACGCCACCGCAGGTCATGTTCGCGTCGACAGGCAGCAAACATGATCAAAACGGCGGCAAGGACAGCATCGCCAATATCGAGGCGACCGGTGTCTTCTGCGTCAATGTCGTGGCCTATGCGCATCGGGACGCCATGAATGCCAGTTCCGAAGGTCTGGCAAAACATGTCGATGAATTTGATCACGCGGGTCTGGTCCCCGTCGAATGCGAAACAATCCCTTGCGCACGGATCGAGGGGGGCCCGGCGGCACTGGAATGCAAACTGACGCAGATCGTGACCCTGCCGGGCGACTCCAACCGGGTGGTGTTCGGCGAAGTCACGGGCGTGCATCTGCATGACGACCATATGCGGGATGGCAAGTTCGACGTCACCTCGTTCCGACCTCTGGCCCGACTGGGATATCGAGACTATTCGGTCGTGAACGACCTGTTCAGCCTCGCAAGACCGGATGACTGATGCCCTTACCTGATCCCTCACGCCGGTATCCGATCACTCTGCCCGACGGGTCAGAATACACGGGCACGGTCTTTCTGTCGGAAGTCATTGATCATCCTTGTTTCGAGGCCGGGGCGTACAGCTACGCCTCGGATTTCGACCCGCCCCAGGATTGGGCCACACGGCTGGCGCCGTACCTGTTTCCGTTTGCCGAAGAGAAACTGAAGCTGGGAAAATTCTGCCAGATCGCGCATGGTGTCCGGTTCATCACGTCGTCGGCCAATCATGCGATGGACGGTCTGACATGTTTTCCGTTCCCGGTGTTCAATCCGGATCGCATGTCGGGGTATCAACCCGACACCCGCGACACGATTGTGGGGCATGATGTCTGGTTCGGATATGGAGCGCTCATCCTGCCTGGAACGCAGATTGGCACCGGTGCGATCATCGGCGCGGGCGCGGTCGTGCGGGGTCAGGTTCCGCCATATGCGATTGTCACCGGAAATCCGGCCGAAGTACGGCGTTTCCGGTTCGATCAAGAAACGATCGACCAGCTATTGACCCTGAGCTGGTGGGATTGGCCCGTCGAATTGATCGCCAAAGCCGAAGAGGCGCTTTTGTCCGGCGATATTGAAACGCTGGAACGCATCGCGCCAACGTAACAGGTGGCCAAACTGGCCACCTGTCGCGCCTCAATGCCCACCCAGAATGCCGGTGCGGACCGAGTAGTCCACGGCCAGCCCGTAATCCGGGTCATCATCGCTGTCGACCATCAGGTGTCCGGCCTTGTTCAGCAGTTTGTGGCAATCGCGGCTGAGATGGCGCAGCATCACGCGTTTGCCAGCCGCTTCGTATTTGCCCGCAACATTTTCGATGGCCTGCAGCGCCGACTGGTCAACCACACGGCTCTCCGCGAAGTCCACAATCACAGTGTCCGGATCGCTTGCAATTTCAAACAGTTCGACGAAACCCTCAGAAGAACCAAAGAACAGGGGGCCATTGATTTCGTAGACCTTGGCGCCTTTCTCGGTTTCCGAGTCCCGTGTGACAGCGTGAATGCGCGTGGCGTTATTCCAGGCATAGGCAAGGGCCGAGACAATAACTCCCACAACGACCGCAACAGCCAAGTCCTCCATCACCGTCACAACGGTGACCAGAACGATGACGAACGCATCGGTCAATGGAACCTTGCGCATGATGTTGAACGAGTTCCAGGCAAAGGTGCCGATCACCACCATGAACATCACCCCGACCAAGGCAGCCAGCGGTATTTGTTCGATCAACGGCGAAGCAAACAGAATAAAGATCAGCAAGAACAGTGCCGCCGCAATGCCCGCAACGCGCGTCCGCCCACCGGATTTCACGTTGATCATCGACTGACCGATCATCGCGCAACCGCCCATGCCGCCAAAAAATCCGGTCACGACGTTGGCCGCACCCTGCGCGATGCACTCCTGCGAGGCACCGCCGCGTTTGCCGGTGATTTCACCCACAAGATTCAGCGTCAGCAGGGATTCAATCAGACCAATTGCAGCCAGAATGACGGCATATGGCAGGATGATTTCAAAGGTTTCCCAGTTCAGCGGCACCATCGGGATGTGGAACGCAGGCAGACCGCCCTCGATCGACGCCAGATCTCCGACGCGCGGGACGTCCAGACCAAAGCCAATCACCAGTGCCGCAACAACGACAATGCCTGCCAGAGGTGCGGGTACGATGCGCGTAACGCGCGGCATGACCCAGATCACCGCCATGGTCAACGCCACCAGACCCAACATCGTATAAAGCTGCATACCTGACAGCCATTCACCACCGCTCATGCCGTGACCGGTGTTTTCCATAGTGCCGGGTACTTTGAACTGACCCATCTGCGCCAGAAAGATCACGATGGCCAGACCGTTCACAAAGCCCAGCATCACCGGATGCGGCACCAGGCGGATGAACCGCCCCCAATGCATCATCCCTGCGATGACCTGCAGAATGCCCATCAGAACCACGGTGGCAAACAGGTACTCGACCCCGTGCTGGGCGACCAAAGCCACCATGACAACAGCAAGGGCCCCCGTCGCGCCCGAGATCATGCCGGGGCGACCGCCGATCAGCGCCGTGATCAGACCAACCAGAAACGCTGCGTAAAGACCAACCAAGGGGTGAACACCCGCCACAAACGCAAAAGCCACCGCCTCGGGCACCAGAGCCAGGGCAACGGTCAGACCCGACAGAAGCTCAATCCGCAGACGTGACAGGGTCAGGCCCTCGTCCGGCATCCAGCGGAGATCGGGTATGGCAAGGCGGTTGGCAAAACTTGCCAGCAAGGCTCGGTGCATGGGACGGTCCTGTCGGTCAGGTGGGTTCGCGCGAAAGGCGCCTTCTAGCGTTCAGAGGCCCGTCGAGATACCGCGCCTGACGAGAACCGGGTATGCGCCTAGCGCATAGCTGGGCCCTTCAAACCAAAGTCGGGCACACAAACCGTTGGAGCCACTTGCCAAAAACAACTGGGACCCGCAGAACTCTCTAGGAAGAAATCTGTAGAGGAGAGCCGTTGTGACCCAGACCAAAATTGCCGTTATCGGCGGATCCGGCATTTACGACATCGATGGGCTGGAGCGTCCGGACTGGGTCACGGTTGAAACCCCGTGGGGGACGCCCTCGGATCAGATTCTGACCGGATCGCTGGATAGTGTGGACATGGCCTTTCTGCCGCGCCACGGGCGGGGTCACGTTCATTCACCGACCGACGTGCCCTATCGCGCCAATATCGATGCGCTGAAGCGGCTGGGCGTCACGGATGTGATCTCGGTTTCGGCCTGTGGCTCGTTCCGCGAGCACATGGCGCCGGGAGATTTTGTGGTCGTCGATCAGTTCATCGACCGGACATTTGCGCGAGAGAAAAGCTTTTTCGGAACGGGTTGCGTCGCCCATGTGAGCGTCGCCCACCCCACCTGTGCGCGTCTGAGCGATGCGTGTGAAACATCGGGGCGTGCGGCGGGTATCACCATCCATCGAGGTGGGACCTATCTGGCAATGGAGGGCCCTCAGTTCTCGTCCCTTGCGGAATCCAGGATGTACCGGGAACAGTGGGGCTGCGATGTCATCGGGATGACCAACATGCCCGAAGCCAAGCTCGCACGTGAAGCGGAGCTCTGCTACGCGTCAATTGCCATGGTCACGGATTACGACAGCTGGCACCCGGATCATGGTGAGGTGGATGTGGCCGCGATTATCGCTACGCTTACAGGTAATGCCGACAAGGGCCGCGCGCTGGTCAAGGGGTTGCCTGCTCTGTTGGGGTCGGAGCGGGATTTGTGCCCGCACGGGTGCGACCGAGCCCTCGACTACGCGATCTTGACCGCGCCCGAGAAACGTGATCCGGCCTTGCTGGCAAAACTGGATGCGGTCGCTGGCCGGGTGTTGTAGCGCCTTTTGTCAGGTTCAGTGCTGTTGCAGCGTATCGTCGACCACCTGCCACAATCCGTGAGACCAGAGATCGTTATGCGTTCCGCCTGATATCACGAGTAACTGCGTTTTATCGCTGGCGATAGCGGCCAGGTTTTCACCATGGTGCAGCGGTACAGTCTCATCTTCGGTGCCGTGAAAAATCAATGTTGGCACTTCGATCTGGTCAATAATGTCGCGCGTCGCGAACTGGTCCTTCATTAGCGCATACACTGGCAGCCACGGATAACGCTCGGCGGCGACGTCGACCGTTGCCGTGAACGGCGCTTCAAGAACCAGCAGTTCCGCATCGGGTCGTTGCTCCGCCACCGCAGCCGCAATTGCCGTTCCAAGGCTTTGGCCGTGAAGGATCACGGATTGCCCCTGTTCGTCCAACATGTCGAACAGTTCGACCCCGTCCGAGATCAGCGCCGCCTCGGTGGGATCCCCGCCGCTGCCGGGATATCCGCGATAGCTGGGCGCAAGAAGCCCGTAGCCGCTGTTGAGGATTTCCCCGAAGCGTTCGGACCGATCACCAAGATTGCCGCTTTGCCCGTGAAAGAACAGTACCGTCGGCGCATCCTCGATGATCGGTGGCGCGGACCAAACGGTCAGTTCTGTTCCGTCAGGCATGACCGCTGTCGTGACATCTATGTCTGCAAGCCCCACAACGGCTGGATTGGGTAACACGCCTTCGGGTTTGAACAGCAGGGAGCGCTGGTTCAGGTACATGTATCCAATGGCCGCGGCGTAGAGCGTACCCGCCAGAACAACTGGCGCGATCAGGGCCTTTCTTGATCGCTGCGCGTCAAACCACGTGTGCCATGTTGAGACCCGAGAGAATACGGTTTTTGACTGTGCCATCTGGTCCTCCAATTTAAACCAGGTTCTAAAAGCTTGGGAATTGATGGCGCGGATTCAAGAAACACGCTTCAAGCTTAATCAGATCTTTAGTTTTGGACCTGTGTCCGAGGCGCATGCCGCCGCATAGAAATCTCTTGACCGGACCAAATCTTCAAGGCTTGCTGCGCCTCACGACAATAGCAGGATGACCCATGTCTTTGGACCTTTGGCTGGCCTTTGTGGCTGCTTCGACCGCACTTCTCTTGATCCCCGGGCCGACGGTATTGTTGGTGCTCAGCTACGCTCTGTCTAAGGGGCGCAGCGTCGCGGTTGCGTCGGCGACCGGGGTCGCGGTGGGTGATCTGGTGGCAATGACCGCGTCTTTGCTGGGACTGGGTGCGCTGGTTCTGGCCTCGGCGACGTTGTTTTCCGTTCTGAAATGGGTGGGCGCAGCTTATCTGGTCTGGCTGGGCCTGAAATTGCTGCGCAGCGCGCCCTCTAGCGGATTGAATCCGGTTGACACCGGGCGCGACGTCTCAGCCCGCAGTGTCTTTGGTCACGCCGCGATGGTGACGGCTTTGAACCCAAAATCTATTGCCTTCTTCATCGCGTTTGTTCCGCAGTTCCTCCGCCCGGCCGACCCGCTGGGTCCGCAATTTGCCATCCTGATCGCAACATTCGTCGGGTTGGCGTGGCTAAACGCCCTAGCCTATGCCCTGTTGGCCGACCGGCTGCGTCGAACCATCGGGCGCGCGGGCGTGATCACTGCGCTGACCCGGTTTGGAGGACTAACTCTGATCGGTATGGGTGTGGCCACAGCGGTCTTGCGCCGACCAGCGTGAACACTGCTAGTCCTCTGCGTTTTCCTTCATGAAACCGCGGATGAAGCGCCGGATCTCACGTGCCGCCGAAGTGTCGAGTTCCTTGCATAGGTCCACAAAAGCGTCGCGTTCATCCTTGTCCAGCCGCAGGACCAACTGACTGTTTTTCTTGGTAGATCTCTTACCGTCTTTCTTTGCCACGCGCCTTGTTCCCGTCAAACACTTGATTCATGTCTCTATGCATTGTATATACATTGGATAGAGGATGTAGATATCGGGCACCTAACAACAAAAAAAGGATTATGGCAATGAACCTTCATGTCGCTCAGGCATTTCTATTGCGAGACCAGCGCAACTGGCGCAAACCACACCTCTCGTGGCTGCCCCCCGCGCTGTATCGCTACTATGGACTGCCGAACGCCCCATCCGCCCGTCGTAAGTAAGCACGGGCAACAATCTTTTCTTGCAAGACTGACCCCGATGGGCCAAACACCGCCGCGTGTTTTCAGGTAACAGGGTTGGCTCATGTCCAGACATAAGACAGTCAAAGACTACATTCGGACCATTGTCGATTTCCCGCATGAAGGGATCATGTTCCGGGATGTGACAACCCTGTTCGCCGACCCGCGCGGATTTCGCATCGCAATCGACCAGATGCTGCACCCATATGCAGGTGAGCGGATCGACAAGGTTGTCGGTCTTGAGGCGCGCGGCTTTATCCTGGGCGGCGCCATTGCCCATCAGCTCAGCGTCGGGTTTGTCCCGATCCGAAAAAAGGGCAAGCTGCCGGGCACCACGATCAGTCAGGACTACAAGCTGGAATACGGCGAGGCGATTGTGGAAATCCACGATGATGCCATCCAGCCCGGCGAAACGATCCTGGTGGTTGATGACCTGTTGGCGACTGGTGGTACGGCTGCTGCCGGGATCAAGCTGATCGAACGGCTGGGGGGCAAAATCGTCTCCTGCGCATTTATCATCGATCTGCCCGAGCTTGGCGGCCGCAAAGTGCTTGAGGATATGGGCATGGACGTCCACGTCCTGTGCGAATTCGAAGGGCTGTAACGGGTCTGGAAATCACATATTCGTGACTGGAATTTTGAAGTCGTGCAGGCTTAGGCCGGAAGGGCACGAATTCAAGCTGGTTTATTGCTCAAACATGGTGATCTTTTCGTGGGGCGCCCCCGTATCCCGGTTGATGCTGTTTGAGGCATTTCAAACCTAGGGAGACTAAACCATGTTCCGCAAACTCGCCGTCGCCGGTTTCGCATCCATCCTGCTGAGCACTTCGGCCATGGCCGACGGCCACGGTAAAGATATCGTGGACACAGCCGTTGCGGCTGGAAGCTTTGAGACCCTCGTTGCCGCCGTTCAGGCCGCCGAACTGGTCGACACGCTCAAGGGCGAAGGTCCGTTTACCGTTTTTGCACCCACCGATGACGCCTTTGCCGCGTTGCCGGCAGGCACCGTTGAAGATTTGCTGAAGCCCGAGAACAAGGATCAGTTGGTCGCCGTTCTGACCTATCATGTTGTTCCGGGCAAAGTGATGTCCGGCGACCTGTCGGACGATATGACCGCAGCCACCGTTCAAGGCGGTGACATCACCATCGATCTCGATTCCGGTGTGATGGTCAACGACGCCAACGTCGTTCAGGCCGACATCGAGACGTCGAACGGCGTGATCCACGTGATCGACAAGGTGATCTTGCCTGCATCCTGAATGAACCAAGCAACACGGCCTGGTCGGACCGGGCCGTGTTCACCGTTTCAGAACCGCTCCGGGGTTCATGATCCCCTTTGGATCAAGCGACTTCTTGATGGCACGCATGGCGTTCAGCTTCGCCGGATCGCCATATTTCTCGAGATCCCCGGTTTTCAGACGGCCCACCCCGTGTTCCGCGCTGACCGACCCCTCGTAAGCATCCACAAGATCGTGCACGGCAGATTTGACCAGCATGCGTTCTTGGTCGAATTCTGCCCGGCTTCGACCTTTCGGCGGGAATACGTTGTAGTGCAGATTTCCATCGCCTAAATGGCCAAAAGAGTTGATGCGAAACGGACCCAGCGCGCCCACGACTTCTGCGCCTTGCCGAATGAAGTCAGGGATGCGCGAGATAGGGACCGAAATGTCATGGCTTGAAACCGATCCGATCAGGCGATTGGCCTCGGGGATGCGTTCCCTGACAGCCCAAAGGTCCGCGCGCTGTGCTTCGCTCATCGCGATGACCCCATCACTGACCAGACCCAGCCCTTCCGCTTTCTCGTATATGCCTTCCAATGCGTCGACGGGTTTGTGCCCGCCCGAAAGCCCCAGTTCAATCAGAACACACCATTCTGGATGGATCTCGAAAGGCTGTCGAACGTCCGGCAATACCTCCGACAGAAACTCGAAACCCTGCCGATGGATCAATTCAAACGTGCTGACGACCTCACCCACCTGATCGCGGGCCAGCGCGAGGAGATCTATGGCGGCCTCCGGTGAGCCCACCTGAAACATCGCTGTGCCCAGTGCGGTCGGGCGCGGAAACATCTTGAGCGCAGCGGCCGTGATGATCCCGAGGGTTCCCTCGGACCCGATCAGCAGGTCACGCAGATCGTAACCCGTATTGTCCTTGCGCAAACGACTGAGGCCGTGCCAGATCTCACCATTCGGCAGAACCGCCTCGATTCCAAGGCATAAGTCACGCGCATTGCCGTAACGCAGCACATTCACACCCCCTGCATTGGTGGCCAGATTGCCGCCGATCCGGCATGAACCCTGCGCAGCCAAAGACAACGGAAACAGGCGGTTGGCCGCCTCGGCCGCCGCCTGAACGTCAGCCAGAACGGCACCCGCCTCGGCGATCAGAACATTTTCGGTCGAGTAGATCGCCCGGATCGCCGTCATTCGTTCCAGCGAAATCAACAAAGGGGCCGGACCGTCGGTCATCACCTGCCCGCCCACCAGCCCGGTGCCCCCGCCGTAAGGGATGATCGGAACGCCGGCGTCCGAGGCCAGTCGCACCAGCCTGGCCACGTCTTCCACGCTGCGCGGTAACGCCAAAAGACCGATATGACCCGCGAACCTGTTACGCGGCTCTTCTAGGTAACGGTCCGAAACCGGCCGAATTACACCATCGCCGAGATCGGCGCGGATCGCTTTTGCAAGGCGGTCACCGGCAGGGTTCAGGGTCATGCCTCTTCCTTGCCCAAGACGGCTCGTCCCGACAAGTCCTATTCCAGATCAATCAGGTAGCGCGGCTCCAGAACCACAACCGTTGGCCGGTCCGGCAAGGTGCGCAATGACACTGTGAGTTCGGACACGCCCTCGCGTTCCACCGGAAAATCGTTACGGATGTCGACCAGAAACCGGTCCAGCGAAAAGCCCGAGAACCAATGCATCGGAATGATGACCGAGCTCTTGAGCCGCCGAAGAACCGAGATCATCTCCGGCAAAGGCATGGTCGTTCCGCCATCCACAGCCGCCATGACCACATCCAACCGCCCCAGCGCTGCGAATTGTTCATCCGACGGCACGTGATGCAGATGGCCCAGATGGCCGATGCACAGGCCTTCGATCTCGAACACAAAGATCGAATTTCCCTTCTCCTCGACCCCGCCATAGGGCGACCGGATATCGGTCGAGACATTGCGGACAAGTATTTCACCCAGATCCAGATGATGCTCGATCCCCTGACCGAAATCACCCCAGCCGGGCAGAACATGCGGAATCGCCGGGTCGGGATTGGCTGTCCAGTGGGTGCTGTGAGCGTGGTTCATCGTCACGACATCCGGGATCAGATCGGCCCCCCCGATGAACCCGGTAAAATCCGTAACCGCGTTCAGCCCGCCTTGCGTCTGAATCAGAAAAGATGCGTGCGCGATGTAGCTGATCCGCACCGAAAACTCAGGCACCGGGTCCTGCCATGCCGCCTTGTGCACGTATTCGATCCCGGGCGCAGCGTCCACAATGGCGATACAGTGGCTCGGTCGCCGCTCCTGCGCCGCCGCCCCACCCGAGATCACCATCAATGCCGCAAGAATCCAGCGCATGAAATGAGTGTAGCGCAACCGCCAGCCAAGTCATGCCCCTTGTTCATCTGGCCCAAAATACCTCGGGGTTTGGGGCAGAGCCCCAATGGACCCGCAGGGGCCAGCTACCCCGCGTCAGTCTTGCCGCGCCGGTCCGACCGCAGGCTGGCATACAGAACATGCGTCCGCCAGCGCCCATTGATCTGCAGGTAAGACTGCGCCACGCCCTCGTACTTGAAACCCGAGCTTTCCAGCAATCCGCGCGATGCAGCGTTCTCCGGCAGGCAGGCAGCTTCGATCCGACTGAGATCCAGACGCGTAAAGGCGTGATGAACAACCGCGCCGATGGCCTCGCGCATGTATCCTTGCCGGGCAAAGGTCTGACCGGTCCAATAGCCAAGCGTTCCGGCCTGGGCCGGACCGCGCCGGATGTTGTCCAGTGTGATCGCCCCCACCAGCACATCATCGCTGCGCCGGAACAGAAACAGCGGTATCGCCGTGCCGCCTGCAACCGACCGCTGCGCCCAATAGACGCGATTGGTAAAGGATTTGCGGCTCAGGTGATCCTTGGCCCAAATCGGCTCCCACGGGGTCAGAAACTCCTTGGAGGCGCGCCGCAGGGCAGACCAATCATTGAAATCAGAATGGACAGGCGGGCGCAGGCTCAGCCGCTCGGTTTCGAGTTTCAGCTTGCGTCTGCCGAGTAGCATCACGCCGCACGCCTCTCCTGCAGCTGTGCCAGCGTTGGCGCGCCCGAGACAGGTCCGTACAGCGCCAGCGCCGCCGGGGCCTGCACGGCCATCTCTTCGGCAAAGGCACGTACGTCTTCGGTGCGGACTGCGTTGATCTTGGTCACCGTATCCTCCAGCGAGGGTACTTCGCCCCAGATCTGCACCAGCCTCGCCAATCGTTCAGCACGGTTGGACGGGCTTTCCAGCCCCATCAGCATCCCCGCCTTCATCTGAGCGCGCGCTCGGGCGACCTCGTCACCGCTCATATCTTCCGCGGCGCGCTTCATCTCGTCGATGGTGATATCGGCCAGTTCGGTGATCTGATCAGCCGAGGTGCCCGCATAGATCGTGGTCGTGCCGGTGTCGGCATAAGCGCCGGTCTGGGCAAAGATCGTGTAGCACAAGCCGCGCGATTCCCGCACCTCCTGAAACAGACGCGAGGACATGCCGCCGCCCAATGCGGTTGAATAGATTTGCGCCGTATAGATCGCATCGTCACGGTAACCGGGGCTTTCCAATGCCAGCGCAAAGTGCGCCTGTTCCAGTTGCTTGTCCTGGCGGGCCTCACCGCCGGTAAAACGAGCGCGCTCTGCGACCAGACCCTTGCAGGGTTGCAGATGACCGAACATCTCTTCGGCCATTTTCATCAGCGCGTCGTGGTCGACGGCCCCAGCCGCAGACAGGATCATCTGTTCGGGGCCGTAATGCTCGGCCACAAAGCCGGACAGGTCCTCGCGCGAAAATGCACTGACCCGGTCCGTAGGTCCCAGAATGGTGCGGCCCAGCGGCTGATCGTGATAGCTCTGCTCCTGCAGCCAGTCAAAGATCACATCGTCGGGGGTGTCGTGGGCCTGTCCGATCTCTTGCAGGATCACGCCGCGTTCGACCTCGATCTCGCGCGGGTCAAACACCGGGTTCAGGACGATGTCACCGATGACATCCATCGCCAGCGCAACGTCGTCCTTGAGGACGCGCGCGTAATAGGCTGTCACTTCACGCGAGGTGTACGCGTTGATGTAACCGCCCACATCCTCAATCGCCTCGGCGATTTGCAGCGCGGATCGCCGTTTGGTTCCCTTGAACGCCATGTGCTCAAGGAAATGGGCGATCCCGTTCTGCTCAATCCGCTCATGCCGCCCGCCGGCGGTCACCCAGATGCCGATAGCTGCCGATTGCAGCCCCGGCATGTGTTCACTGACGATACGAAAGCCGTTCTTCAGTTGATCTTGTCTGACAGTCACTCGGCGATATGCCCTTTGATATGATCCTCAAGGGCACCCAGATCGTTGGCAATCCGCGTCACCCGCTCCGGACGTTCATACAGATCAGACATGCGGGATGGAAGAGGCGGATGCACGCCGCTTGCTTTCTCGACCGCCGCCGGGAATTTCGCGGGATGCGCGGTGGCCAGAGTGATCATCGGCACATCTGTCGCGCGATGTTCTTCGGCGACCTTGATGCCAACGGCGGTGTGCGGGCAGACCAGTTCGGCGCTGTGGGCCAGCGTGTGTTTGATCGTTGCCAGCGTATCGTCTTCAGACACGCGGCCTGAGTCAAAGCTTTCGCGCAACGCTTCCATCGCACCCTGGCTGACGGTGAAGCCGCCGTTTTTGAGTTCTTCCATCAACTGAGCGACGGCGCTGCCCTCCTCGCCGTAGGCATAGTAGAGCGCCCGTTCAAAATTCGAGCTGACCTGAATATCCATCGACGGGCTGATCGAAGGGATGGTGTCTCCTTTGAAGTACCCCTCACCCGACAGGCAACGGTGCAGAATGTCGTTCTGGTTGGTGGCCACCACCAGACGATCGATGGGCAGGCCCATACGCTTGGCCAGATAGCCGGCGAAGATATCCCCGAAATTGCCGGTCGGCACGGTGAAGCTGACCTTGCGATGCGGCGCACCGAGGCTGACGGCAGCTGAGAAATAGTACACGATCTGCGCCAGCACACGGGCAAAGTTGATCGAGTTCACACCTGCCAGTTTCACACCATCGCGGAACTCGAAATCGTTGAACATATCCTTCAATGCAGCCTGGCAATCGTCGAAATCGCCGTCAACGGCCAGCGCATGCACATTGCTGTCGGCCGGCGTGGTCATCTGGCGGCGCTGCACCTCGGACACGCGGCCATGCGGGAACAGGATAAACACATCCACCGCATCCAAGCCCCGGAACGCCTCGATGGCGGCGGAGCCGGTGTCGCCGCTGGTGGCGCCCACGATGGTCACGCGGTCCTTGCGGCGTTTCAGAGCCACCTGGAACAACTGGCCGATCAGTTGCATGGCAAAGTCCTTGAAGGCCAATGTGGGCCCGTGGAACAGCTCCAGCAGGAAGTGGTTCTCGTTCAACTGCTTCAACGGCGCGCGGGCATCGTGACCGAACCCTTCGTAGGCGCGGGCAATGATGGCCTTGAACTCGTCCTCGGCAAATGAGCCGCTGACATAGGGCCACATCACGCGGAATGCAATCTCTTCATACGGCAACCCGGCCAGCGCCGCGATCTCATCGTGGCTCATCACCGGGATTTCGGCAGGCAGGTACAGACCGCCATCACGGGCCAACCCGGTCAGCATCGCCTCTTCAAACGTTAGTTCGGGCGCCTGCCCACGGGTCGAGATGTATTTCATGTCTCTTCACTCTCAGACGGGGCGCGGCTGCGCCACAGGAAGTATCCGGTCATGGCCGCCCAGACGAGCGCAAGGCCAAACCAGGTGACTGCATATTGCAGGTGGTCGTTCGGAATGCCTGCGGTATCGACCGGCAACGGCATTACGTTTGGATCCGTTTCCGATCGGGCGATCAACAGCACGGGTTCGGTGCCGAGCTGCGCCGACAACGCGGCGACGTCGCGGGCAAACCAGATATTGTCATCGATATCAGCCTCAGGCGTATAGCTGTCAATCTCGTCCGGCCAGTGGAGGTTGCCGGTCACCTCCATCTCCCCGGTCAAGCGCACGGCCTGTTTCGCAGTCGTTGGCACAAAACCACGGTCAATCAGGATCGTTCGGTCACCGGTTTTGAGTGGCGCGATGATGCGGTAGCCGGGACCGACTTGTTTGACTGACACCAGAACGTGGATTTCCTTCGGAAGTATGGCTCCGGAGACGCTCACCGGCAGATATCGATGGGCTTCAGGATCAACGGCGTCCGGTAGCCCTGCAGGCATATCAGTAATTCGCGCGTCAATCTCCGCCAGAAGACCCTCTTTCCAGGCCAATCGCTGAACCTGCCACATGCCCAGCGACAACAGGATCGCCAGACCGGCGATACCGAAGATGAGCAGGAACAGGATGCGACGCATATCAAACCTGTGTGTTCGTAAAAAAGCGCGGAAACCGGCGCCTTGTTAAGGGGTGCAGAGACGGAAATGCAACCACGCAATTGTGTGGGGCGCAATGTAGCATCCCGGATAGAGAAAAAGCCGCCCAAAGGCGGCTTTTGCAACTTGCTTGAGCGGCATGTTTTACATGTAAGGCGCCTGTCCCCAGATGTAGACGGCGAAGAACAGGAACAGCCAGACAACGTCAACGAAGTGCCAGTACCAGGCCGCGGCCTCGAAACCGACATGCTTTTCGGGCGTGAAGTCTCCGCGCATCGCCCGGATCAGACAGACGATCAGAAAGATCGTTCCGATAATCACATGTGCCCCGTGAAATCCTGTCGCCATGAAGAAGTTCGAATAGAACTGGTCGCCACCGAATTCCCACTCCTTATGGGCCAGGAGCTCGTAATACTCATATGCCTGAAGGGCGGTAAAGGCGATGCCAAGCACAATCCCGATCGCCAGACCATTGACCAACGCCTTGCGGTCATTGTCATGCACCAGCGCATGGTGGGCCCAGGTGATGGCGCAGCCCGACAGCAACAAAACCAGCGTGTTGATCAGCGGCAGGTGAAACGGGTCAACCGCATAGATATCCGGCTGGATGTATTCGGTGCCGGCATAGTCGTACATCGGGTACATGCGATGTTTGAAGAACGACCAGAACCAGGCGAAGAAGAACATCACCTCGGACATGACGAACAGGATAAAGCCATACCGCAGACCGATACGCACGACAGGCGTGTGATCGCCCTGACGGCTTTCGGCGACGACCTCGGACCACCAGGCGAACATGGTGTAGATAACGGCCACGAACCCCATCCAGAACATCCAGGCGGTTATGCCGTGCATCCAAAGGACGGCTCCGAACAGCATGACAAACCCGCCAATCGCGCCGATCAGCGGCCAGATCGAGGGGTTCAGAATGTGGTAATCGTGGTTCTTAGCGTGTGCCATCAGCGTCCCTCACCTAAAGGCGTTAGTTCGTATTTGTATCTGCCTGCACATCCAGGGCGGCATACCCCTCGGGCAGGTCAATTTCGTAGAATGTATACGACAGAGTGATCGTATGCACATATTTCGCTTCGAGGTCTTCAACCATCTCAGGATCGACGAAGAAACTGACGGGCATCTCAACCCGTTCCCCCGGTTGCAGCACCTGCTCTTCAAAACAGAAACAGGCGATTTTCTGGAAATACCCGCCAGCGGAATACGGTGCCACGTTGTAAGAGGCCTGTCCGGCTATGGGGCGATCCGTCGGGTTATAGGCTTCGTAAAAGGCAAGGCCGGTTTCGCCGATGCGCACCTGCATCTCGCGCTCGACCGGCTTGAATTCCCAGGCCATACCTTTCGCCTTGGACGCATCAAAGCGCACGGTGACAACGCGGTCCAGAATATCGTCCGGCGCCTCTTCGGCAACGCCGGTGGTGCCGCCAAAACCCGTGACGCGGCAAAACCAGTCGTAGAAAGGCACGGCTGCCCAGGCAAGGCTGCCCATCAAAATGACCACACCCACCGTTTGCGCGACTGTCTTTTGCGGACCAGACAATGCCATCAGTTCTGTACCTCTTCCGTTGCCATCCCAAAATCGGTGCCCGAGACCTTAACGACCGTCAGGCCAAAGATAATCACGATGAAGGCCGCCAGTGTCAGCCCAACGCCCAGATTGCGGCCAAATCGACGGTTGTGCAGTTCGTGGCTTTTGCGCAGGCTCACGACCAGCCCCCCAAACCATAAGGCTTCAGAAGCGCCTCGGCCAGTATCGCCCCGAAGTGCAGAAACAGGTAGAGCAATGACAGCTTGAAGAACCGGCGCTCGACCTTGAAGTTGTCTGCTTCCGAATCGTCCTCGGTCCTGCGCGAAATCGCCCATGCGCCACGCAGGAACAAGGCGTTCAGCACCAAGGCAACCGTCAGGTAGATCGGACCGCCGATGCTGGAGAACGCGGTTCCGACGGCCAGTATGGCCAGCAGGACAGTGTAGATCAGAATATGGGTACGCGTCGCGCGACGACCATGTGTCACTGTCAACATGGGAACACCGGCATCATCGTAGTCCGAGCGCATGAACAGCGCCAGGGCCCAGAAATGCGGCGGGGTCCACATGAAAGTCAGGGCAAACATCAGCCACGGTTCAACCGACATCGTTCCGGTCGCCGCAACCCAGCCGATCACTGGTGGGAACGCACCGGCAGCACCGCCGATCACGATGTTCTGCGGCGTCAGCCGTTTCAGCCACATCGTGTATATGACGACATAAAAGAAGATGGTGAACGCAAGAAACGCACCGGCAAACACGTTTGTCGCAAGGGCCAGCATGATGACGGACAGGCCCGACAACGCCAGCCCCAGAGCCAGAGCCTCGCCCGCGTCAACTTTGCCGGATGGGATCGGACGGCCCTTGGTACGCTTCATCACCTTGTCGATATCGGCATCCCACCACATGTTCAGCGCGCCCGAGGCGCCGCCGCCAATGGCGATGAACAGAATGGCGCAAAATCCGACGACGGGATGCACCGCAACAGGCGCGGCCAGCAGACCGACCAGAGCCGTGAACACGACCAAGGACATGACGCGCGGCTTCAACAGGGCGAAGTAGTCGCCAAAGCCGGCCTCATCCGCATGGGACGGTGCGGAGGCCTTGGCAGTCACAGCGCTGGCATTGATGCTTGCGTCGGTCATTTCCGATCCTTTTGGGTCGAAAGCTGCGCGAATTCACGCACAGCCTGCATCTAGGTCAGGACGGGGTTCGGCCCGCCCTCAGGGCATTCACTTTGAAGCGACTTGATAGCTTTGCGGCAGGCCTGCATATTCGTCGATCGCGCCCTGCAGCCACTGGTCATAAGCCTCTTGGCTGACCACTTTGACGGTGATCGGCATATAGGCGTGATCCTTGCCACACAGTTCCGAGCACTGGCCGAAATACACGCCTTCTCTCTCGGCTTCGAACCACAGTTCCGCCAGACGTCCGGGGACACCGTCCTGTTTCACGCCAAAGGATGGGATGGTCCACGAATGGATCACATCGGACGCCGTGACCTGCATCACGATGACCTTGTTCACCGGGACAACCACCGCGGTATCCGTTGCCAGCAGCCATTCATCGTCGCTGTAGCCCGAATCTGCCAGTTTGGCGCGCATTGCGTCGTTCAGAACAAACGGGGTCACATCCGCGTCCGCAGGCCGTGCCCCTTCGTCCAATGTCGCCGGGTGACCCAGCATATAGCTGTCGAACGCGAAGTCATGATCTACATACTCGTAGGTCCAGTACCACTGGTTACCGACCACTTTGATCACCACATCACCCTCGGGAATTTCCTGCTGCTTGAACAGAACCGGCAGCGAGAACGCTCCGATGAAGACGAGAACCAGGATCGGGCCGAGGGTCCAGGCGATCTCGACCGGGGTGTAGTGCGAGAACTGCGCAGGTGTCGGATTGACGCGCCGGTTATACCGCACGATGCAGTAGAGCAGCAGACCCGCCACCAACAGGCAAATGGCGGTGATGATGATTAGAATCATCGCATCCAGACGATGAATGCCCTCTGCGAGGCTTGTGGCTGCGGGCTGAAACCCCAGGCCGCCATCAACCGGCTTGCCAATGATCTCAAGGTCCTGAGCCATGGCAGGAAGGCTGGAAAGGGCTGTCACAAAGCCCGAAAGCATCAAAGCATTCTTCATAATCTGTCCTGATCGTTTGATCTTTACGTCTTTGGGGAATAGGCGTGAATCGGTCACACCTCACCCGTTGTCTTTGGCCGCGTTAAAAACCATATTCGAGCGGGTAGATAAAGCAAAATTCTTGCGTCAAACAGACGCTGTTTTTGATCTGGATCAAACCCGAAAGGCCGCAACCGATGTCTCAAGCCCCGTTTCGCCCATTTGAAAGCGCTCTTCCGCATGATGAGGCGCTGGCTGTTTTGCAGTCGGCAACGGCCGGGGCCGAAGATGGAGAGCTGTTTGTCGAACGGCGGAAATCCGAGTCGCTGGTGTTTGATGACGGACGCCTGCGTACCGCATCCTACGATGCCTCCGAGGGATTCGGACTGCGGGCGGTACAGGGTGAGGTTGCCGGATATGCGCATTCGACCGATGTCTCGATTCCGGCACTGAAACGCGCGGCGGAAACGGCGCGGCTTGCCGTGGGTGACGGCGGCGGTACGCTGTCTGACGCGCCACGTGCCACCAACACGCGTCTTTACACAGACGAAGACCCGATCGAATCCGCCAGTTTCCCGATCAAGGTCGAAACCCTGCGCGAAATTGACGCCTTTGCCCGGGACCTCGACCCACGTGTCGTTCAGGTCAGCGCCACCATTGCAGCCTCTGTGCAGGAAGTGGACATCTTACGCCCGGACGGCGTGCTGGTGCGCGATGTCCGTCCGATGACGCGACTGAACGTTTCGGTGATCGTCGAACAAAACGGTCGCCGAGAAAGTGGCTCGGCTGGGGGTGGAGGCCGCGTGGGGCTGGACGGTTTGATTGACCCGGCCGACTGGCAGGACAAGGCGCGCGAAGCATTGCGGATCGCGTTGGTCAACCTGGACGCTGTTCCCGCGCCGGCGGGCGTCATGGAGGTGGCCCTGGGTCCCGGCTGGCCCGGCATCCTGTTGCACGAGGCCATCGGTCACGGGCTTGAAGGGGATTTCAACCGCAAGGGCAGCTCTGCGTTCGCAGGCCTGATGGGCCAACAAATCGCCTCCAAGGGTGTCACGGTTGTGGATGACGGCACCATCGCGGATCGGCGCGGGTCGATCACGGTAGATGACGAGGGCACACCCAGTTCCCGGACGGTTCTGATCGAAGATGGCGTTCTCACCGGTTACATGCAGGACCGCCAGAACGCCCGCCTGATGGGTGTGTCCCCCACCGGCAACGGTCGGCGTCAGAGCTATGCCCACAAGCCGATGCCGCGCATGACCAACACGGTCATGCTGGGCGGACAGGCGGACCCGGAAGCGCTGGTTGCTGACATCAAGGATGGCATCTGGGCGGTTGGTTTTGGCGGCGGGCAGGTCGACATCACCAATGGCAAGTTCGTGTTTTCGTGCACCGAGGCCTATCGCGTTGAAAACGGCAAGATCGGCGCGCCTGTCAAAGGAGCAACACTGATCGGTGATGGCCCCTCGGCGCTGAAACGCATTCGCGGGCTGGGTAATGACATGGCTCTGGACCCGGGAATGGGCACCTGCGGCAAAGACGGGCAATGGGTGCCGGTGGGCGTGGGTCAGCCGACAGTGCTGATGGACGGGTTGACGGTTGGCGGCTCGGCCGCCTGAGTCGCCAAAGGTCCTCGACGCTAGGGAACTGGGTTAATCTGCCGCTTGGCTGGGGTGCTGTTTTGCGCTGTGTACTGTGCGGGGCGCATTCTGCGAGTTGTAGGCTTTTGCATTATTTTCAGACACTTAAATGGGGCGCTTTTTCCGAAGTTGGAAAAGATTGCGTATAATTTTCTGAGATTCACAGGCTGTTAACCCAGGCTCCCGTAAACCAGTTCTGCAATCAGGCGGAGCATCGGATGACTGAAGAGCAGCTTTCTTCCAATCACCCCCCACTCCCACCCACCACGGAAGAGGACCGGTTTTCCTGGCTTCGTCTGTTGCGCTCGCGCAAGGTTGGCCCGGCAACGTTCCGGCGCCTGTTGCGCGAACATGGCTCGGCGCAGAACGCGCTGGCCGCGCTGCCTGAAATGGCACGCGCTGCCGGAATTGAAGGGTATGAAATCTGCCCGCCCGGCGTGATTGAGGCGGAACTCAAGGCCGCAAAAGCCGCCAATGCGCGGCTTTTGTGCCTTGGGGCCGCCGACTTTCCGGACCCGTTAAACACTCTGCCGGATGCGCCGCCTTTGCTGTGGGCCATCGGAGATTCAACCGTCTTGAACCGCCCGATGATCGCCATCGTCGGTGCGCGGAACTGCTCGTCCCTGGGGGCCAGAATGGCACGGGGTTTGGCCCGGGAACTGGGTGAAAAGAGGTTCGTTGTGGTGTCAGGTCTGGCGCGGGGCATTGACACGTCGGCCCATCTCGCTGCGCTGGAAACCGGTACCGTGGCGGTATTGGCAGGTGGCGTCGACGTGATCTATCCGGCGGAGAACACGGACCTGGCCCGCAATATTGCGGAGACAGGTCTTCGCCTGTCGGAACAGCCAATGGGTGTAACCCCGCAAGCGCGCCATTTTCCGCGACGGAACCGCATCATCTCGGGCCTTGCACAGGCCGTGATCGTTGTAGAGGCCGCTGCCAAATCCGGCAGTCTGATCACAGCCCGGGATGCTCTGGATCAGGGCCGCGAGGTTCTGGCTGTTCCCGGTCATCCGTTCGATGCCCGGGCAGCGGGATGCAATCTGCTGATCCGTGACGGTGCAACTCTGGTTCGGTCCGCCGAGGACGTGATTGAATCGCTGCCACCGCGGCAGACGACCATGTTGGAAACCGAGGACGCGACACCGAACGACCAGCACCCTGCAAATCTGGCTCCCAAGGCCGCATCAGCCGCAGCCTTGCATCAGGAAATCCTGTCCCGTTTGGGTCCTTCTCCGGTTGCCGAAGATCAACTGATACGGGATGTGGCCGCAACGGCAGGGGAAATCGGCCCCGTTCTTGTGGATCTGGAACTTGACGGCAAAATTCAAAGACAGCCGGGCGGATTGTTGTCCCTCTCAGCCTGACGCGGTCTTGTCACGTCCGTAGATTCGTAATTACAGGACTTGCGCGGACAATCTCCGCAACCCGTCCAAGAGTTTTGCGCAAAATACCCTGAGAAAAAGGAACGCATTGACAATTGCGTCTTGCCGCACACATTTTGCACCGCCATACAAAGCGCAAAGCCCGTCGAGCGAGGATTTCCCCTAAATGCCCGTAGTTGTTGTAGAATCTCCGGCCAAAGCAAAAACGATCAACAAGTATCTTGGCTCAGACTACACTGTTTTGGCCTCATATGGCCACGTGCGGGACCTGCCGCCCAAGGACGGATCGGTCGATCCGGACCATGAGTTTTCGATGACGTGGGAGGTCGGAAACGACAGCCGCAAACACGTCAAGGCGATTGCGGACGCCCTGAAGGACGACAATGCGCTGATCCTCGCGACCGACCCGGATCGCGAGGGCGAGGCGATCAGCTGGCATTTGCAGGAGGCGCTGACCAAAAGGCGCTCAATCAAGAAGGATACGCCCGTCAGCCGCGTCACATTCAACGCGATCACGAAAGAGGCCGTAACCGAGGCGATGCAGAACCCGCGCGAAGTGGACATGCCTCTGGTCGAAGCCTATCTGGCGCGCCGTGCGCTGGATTATCTGGTGGGCTTTAACCTGTCGCCGGTATTATGGCGCAAGCTGCCAGGCGCGAAATCGGCGGGACGCGTGCAATCGGTCTGTCTGCGCCTGATCGTCGAACGCGAGATGGAAATCGAAGCCTTCAAGCCGGTGGAATACTGGTCTGTTAAGGCACTGCTCGAAACACCTCGCGGTCAGAACTATGAGGCGCGCCTTGTCACCCTTGCGGGCAAGAAGCTCGACAAACACGATCTGGCCAATGCGACGCAGGCCGAACTCGCCGTGCAGGCGATCACCAGCCGCGCGCTCAGTGTCACCTCGGTCGAGGCCAAACCTGCTGCCCGCAATCCCAGCGCGCCGTTCATGACCTCAACCCTGCAGCAGGAGGCCAGCCGCAAGTTCGGAATGGGCGCACGCCATGCCATGCAGGTGGCGCAGCGGCTCTACGAGGCTGGCTACATCACTTATATGCGGACGGACGGCATCGACATGGCCCCCGAGGCCGTCACGGCCACGCGCGACGCGATTGCCGACCGATACGGCGCACAATACGTGCCTGACAGCCCCCGCATGTACAAGAACAAGGCCAAGAACGCGCAAGAGGCGCACGAGTGCATTCGCCCTACGGACATGACGCGAGATGCCAAGGCCCTGAAGGTAACGGATGAGGATCAGCGCAAGCTCTATGATCTGATCTGGAAGCGCACAATCGCCTGCCAGATGGCCGCCGCCCGGTTGGAACGCACCACAGTTGAGATCGGCAGCGATGACAGGCAGGTCGGGCTCCGCGCAACAGGACAGGTGGTGATGTTTGACGGATTCATGCGCGTCTACGAGGAAGGCCGTGACGATGTGGTTGACGAGGACGACAAGCGTCTGCCCCAGATAACACAGGGTGATCCGGCGCCGTTTGCCAGAGCCTCCCTGAAGGATCAGTTTGCCAAGGCAACCAGCGGCAGCGCATCGGGCGATGGAAAAATCACGAAAGAAGCCATTCTGTCCGAGAACGAAGCTGTCCTTGCCCTGCAACACCATACCCAGCCACCGCCGCGCTATACCGAGGCAACCCTGGTCAAGCGAATGGAAGAGCTGGGAATCGGTCGGCCGTCTACATACGCATCTATTGTAACGACGATTCAGGATCGCGAATATGTGCGCAAGGACAAGAACCGCCTGATCCCCGAAGAGAAGGGGCGGATCGTCACGATCTTTCTGCTGAATTTCTTCCGGCAGTATGTGGGCTATGAATTCACGGCCAACCTGGAAGAAGAGTTGGATGACGTCAGCGCAGGTGATCGCGACTATAAGGACTTGCTGGGCAAATTCTGGCGGGATTTCTCGGCAGCGATTGGCGAAACGTCCGAGTTGCGCATCTCCGAAGTGCTCGACAAGCTGGACGCGGCCCTGGCGCCACAGCTCTATCCGCCGCGCGAGGACGGATCGGATCCGCGTATCTGCCCCAAGTGCGGGGTTGGACGGCTGCATCTCAAAACTTCGCGTACAGGCGGGTTTGTGGGCTGTGGAAACTATCCCGAATGCACCTATACAAGGCCGATCGCCGGTGAGGGTGCGGAAGGTGACGAACGCCTGCTGGGGGAGGATGGCGGTGACGAGATCTGGCTGAAGTCCGGACGTTTTGGTCCCTATGTGCAACGGGGAGAGCCTACACCCGAGAACAAGAAACCGCCGCGCGCCTCACTGCCGCGCGGTTGGAGCAAGGACGATATGGATCTGGACAAGGCCCTGACCCTGCTCAGCCTGCCGCGCCAGATTGGAGAACATCCCGAAGGTGGCCTGATCACCTCCAACTTTGGACGCTTTGGACCCTACCTGATGCATCAACTGCCCGATGAGGCCAAACCGGTTTATGCAAACCTGAAAGATCCCAACGACGTGTTCGAAATCGGGATGAACCGGGCGGTCGAGGTGCTCGCCGAAAAGCGGGCAAACCCGGGACGGCGCGGTCAGGCGGCGGCCAAACCACTGAAGGCCCTTGGGGAACACCCCGATGGCGGCGCAATTCAGGTGCTGGACGGGCGCTATGGCCCCTATGTGAAATGGGAAAAGGTTAACGCAACGCTGCCCAAGGACATCAACCCCGAGGATGTGACCCTGGAAATGGCGGTTGCGCTGGCCAATGAAAAGGCCGCGAAGAAGGGAACCAAGCGAAAAGCCGCACCCAAGAAGAAAGCGACAGCTAAAAAGGCCGCCAGCTAATGGCCGGTACTGGAACGCTGGGATTCCATAGGTAGAAATACCAACTGAGCCTTGGTTTCATTGACTTCCCCGTGACGCAGCGGCACAACCTGCCCATCACCATGTCATTGGGGGAGTTTTCCATGAAAAAAGTCTATGCCAATGCCGCCGAGGCGCTTGATGGGCTGCTGCATGACGGCATGTTCATCGCAGCCGGCGGGTTCGGCCTGTGCGGTATTCCCGAATTGCTGCTGGACGCGATCAAGGACGCTGGCACACAAGATCTGACCTTCGCGTCCAACAACGCCGGTGTGGACGATTTCGGGATCGGTATCCTGCTCCAGACCAAGCAGGTCAAAAAGATGATCAGCTCATATGTCGGTGAAAACGCCGAATTCATGCGCCAATATCTGAGCGGCGAATTGGAACTGGAATTCAATCCTCAGGGCACTCTGGCAGAACGGATGCGGGCCGGTGGTGCCGGCATTCCGGGCTTTTACACCAAAACCGGCGTGGGCACTGTGATCGCCGAAGGGAAAGAGCACAAAGATTTCAACGGCGAGACCTATATCATGGAAGAGGGTCTGTTCGCTGACCTTGCAATCGTCAAGGCATGGAAGGCCGATGACACCGGCAACCTGATTTTCCGCAAAACGGCACGCAACTTCAACGTGCCAGCCGCGACTTGCGGCAAAATCTGTGTGGCTGAGGTTGAGGAAATCGTTCCCCGAGGATCGCTGGATCCGGACGCGATCCACCTGCCCGGCATCTACGTCCATAGGATCATTCAGGGCGAGCACGAAAAGCGCATCGAACAGCGCACCACCCGCAAGAAGGAGGACGCATAATGCCCTGGGACCGCAATCAGATGGCCGCACGCGCGGCACAGGAACTTGAAGACGGCATGTATGTGAACCTCGGCATCGGCATTCCGACGCTGGTGGCGAACTATGTGGGCGACAAGGACATCACCCTGCAATCCGAGAACGGTATGCTGGGCATGGGTCCCTTCCCTTATGAAGGTGAGGAAGACCCGGACCTGATTAACGCCGGCAAGCAGACGATCACAGAATTGTCCCGTACGGCCTATTTTGACAGTGCAACGTCGTTTGCCATGATCCGGGGTGGCAAGATTGCCGCGGCCGTACTGGGCGCGATGGAGGTCGATGAAGAAGGTGATCTGGCCAACTGGATGATCCCCGGCGTACTGGTCAAAGGTATGGGCGGCGCCATGGATCTGGTCGCTGGCGTTGGCCGTGTGATCGTTGTGATGGATCACACCAACAAACACGGCAAATCAAAGCTTCTGAAAAAGTGCACCCTGCCTCTTACCGGAAAACAGGTGGTGGACCGCATCATCACAAACCTGGGTGTACTGGACGTTGTCGACGGCGGTCTGAAGATCGTCGAGATCGCCGAAGGCGTCACCGAAGACGAGATACGCGCCGCGACCGAAGCAAAGATCGTCAACTGAGCGCTTGATCAGATCAAAGGACCCGCCAGATCTTGGCGGGTCCTTTTCAGTTCAGCGTCTGAAACACGCATCCATCCGATATCAGGTCAGGCGGTGTCGCGCACAAAGCGCGCGCGATCTGAAACGCCGCAAGGACCTTGGGCACATAATCCCGGGTTTCTGCATAAGGCGGCACGCCGCTGTGCTTGCGCACGGCCCCCTCCCCTGCATTGTATCCGGCCAGCACCAAAATCGGATCATGTCCGAACTCTTCCATAAGCCAGTTAAGGTACTTCACGCCCCCGGCGATGTTTTGAGCCGGCTGCAGGCTGTCCTGAACACCGAAACGTTCTGCCGTGGCCGGCATCAATTGCATAAGACCCTGCGCGCCCGCTGAACTGACTGCGTCCACCCGCCCGGCGGATTCCACCGCGATCACCGCAAGAACCAGGGCTGGGGAGACATTGGTGTCAACGGTCGAACGCAGGATGTCCACGCCTTGTCGTTGCGCGATGTTCTGCAGGGTCTGGAGCCGTGGCGAAGAAACGCTGGTCGCTGCCAGTGCGTTGATCGCAGCGTCCAACCGTCCGGCACCCGCTTGTGCAAGCTCCGGCGAAATCCTGTCCCAGAAGGCCTTGTAAGATCCCTTTACCGCACCTTTCGGGGCCGACCCAGGAACCGGCGGCGGCATCACTTTCGTACGCGCAATGATTTCGGGCACAACCAGCTCATTGCCTGTGCTTGGAGCGGACGGGTTTGCGGCGTGTTCCTCGGGTGAGATTTGTACGATCCCGCGCGGACGCTCACCCGGCTTTGGTGCCTTGATCCGTTTGTAAACGCCACGCGGCTCCACCTCGGTCGCGGCTGCTGGCGCGATCCCTGCTGCGAGAAACACCAACACACCGGCGCATCCTATTGCGACCCGGAGATTCATTTTGCCTGCCTCATGTATTCGTTTTAGGCGATTTGAACCCCGAATCTTCCCGCAAGGCCAGAAAAACAAAGCGAAATGGGGCGATTTCGCCTCATTTGGCGCAAATATGCATCGCTCGGCCATCTGGCGTTAACCAAAATCGAAAATTTTTTTCTTTACTTTCAGTTGGTTGTAAAAAAATTTCCGAAAAAGTTAAGCCGAAGGGAAAAAAAATGCCCTTTGGCCCAATTCCTGCCACGCGCAAAGGGCAAACATAGTGCCATACCGAGACGGTCGGGAGCGGACTGAGAGAGAAAGCTCTGTAAGACGCCGAGGTTTAACAGACTTTTTTAGATCCTTTAGGAGGGACGTAACATGATCAAGTTCATCAAGAACTTCCGCAAAGACGAAGACGGTGCGGTAACAGTTGACTGGGTTGTTCTGACCGCAGCAGTCATCGGCCTGGGCACCGTGGCTTACACCCAGATTTCGGGTGGTGCAGTTGGTCTGGCGACCGACGTGAACACCGCTCTGTCGGGCGCAACCATCAGCACCGGCGACACCAACGGTACTGCAGGTGGGATCACCGCGGCCGGCACGAACGGCGGCTAATTGCCCTGAGCAAATTCTTCTACATCAGAAGCGAAGCCGCACCCAAGAAATGGGTGCGGCTTTTCTTGTTGGTCGAAATCTTAAAATCTCGCGATTTAAACGCGGAACTTACACTAAAGTCTAGGCAACGACGCCAATCGCTGTTGAACGCGCATAACAACAGCATTGCTCGCAATTATCTATCAAAACAAAAGCCATTCAGCGGAGCAAATTGTTCCCGCTATTTCGTTTTTACCGCATATAAATCAATGTTTTGCCAAATTCCCGCCATCCCGCTTCATTAGAAAAGATCACAGCGCGCTACGGGGAGTACGCGGGTTTAACTTCAATACTTCGTCAGGCGCTACCTGACGATGGTCTGCTAGAAAGGCACAACATGACACGGTTCTTTAAAACCTTCCGAGTGTCAGAAGACGGCGCCGTCACGGTGGACTGGGTTGTTTTGACTGCTTTGATTATCGGGCTTGCTACATTGCTCTTTTTTGCCATCCAAACCGGCGCAGTCGGAATGGGTGGCAATGTCAACTCAGCACTGAGCAGTTCAACCGTCAGCACGGGAACCAGCAGCGGCGCAAGCGGCGGCTTCACTTCGGCTGGCACCGCGGGCGGCGGGAACTAGCCTTTCTGCTACGGCACCTTCACTTTGGTATTTGGATTGCAGGGCTTCCACGAAAATGGGAGCCCTTTTTTCAGCGACCATCACCTATCTTACAAAAAAATGTATGCCGAATCGAGAATCCGTCTCCCTTGCATCGATCAAGAGCCACGTTGCCGAAACATCATCAGATCCTCTCAAAAAAAAACTTTTGTCCAACTTTTCGACACAATTTCCTCTTAGAAGATATGCTGTTTTATCAGTACGCATTGGTCGCCAGAACGTCCGACCAAAGAAACCAAAGAGGTGCCTAGATGCGAGCAGTTTTTGGACTTGTCCTTCTCGTCGGGATCGCGCTGGCTGGAGGTGCGGTCTATATGGCGCGCAACTACATCTCAGCATATCAAGCTGAATTGGCGCGCGAACGACAGGCAGCCCAAGAGGCATTGGCGAACGCAAACGTGGAAGTGATTCCTACAGTAGGCGTCATCGTGTCTGCGCGCACCCTGCAGTATGGCGAAAAGCTGACAACAGAAGATGTGCGGCTTGTCGACTGGCCTGAAAACGCGATCCCGGAGGGCAGCTTTACCGACATGACAGTTCTTTTCCCGGAAACAGGTGACCAAGATCGCTACATTCTGAGGGCGATGGAAAAGGACGAAGCGGTTATGCGTGTCAAAGTCACCGAGCCCGGTGAGGCAGCTGGTTTGACGTCTCGTCTCGAGAAAGGGATGCGGGCATACGCCATTAGCGTTGATGTGGCGACCGGCGTGTCCGGCTTTTTGCGGCCCGGGGACGATGTTGACGTCTACTGGACAGGCACACGAAGGGGGGCGACAGAAGGAGCCAATGGCGAGATAACACGTTTGATTCAAACCAATATCAGGCTGATAGCGGTTGATCAGATTGCTGGCAGCGATGTTACCGGCGCGACGATCGCCCGAACTGTCACCGTGGCGGTCACACCTGAACAAGTCCTAGCTCTGGCGCAGGCACAAAACACCGGGCGCCTTTCCCTCGCCTTGGTCGGTGTGAATGATGATACGGTCGCGTCCACGACAATCGAGATTGATCAGAAAACACTGCTGGGCATCGAAGAGGTCGCACCTGCGCCTGTTCAAGCTGCGGAGCCGGTCTGCACAATTCGCACGCGTCGCGGTGGAGAGATCGTGACAACTGAAATCCCCTGCACAAACTGACGTCAATTCAGTATGTTACAAGTTTGGAGCCGCGCCAAGGGCGCGGCTCCTTCGTTTGGTATGTTGCTGATTATCCACATAAGGAAAATTCCAGAAACCATTGATTATTGCAATAAATTCGGAATTCGCGCACTCTCTAACACTATAGGGCAGAAGACCCAAAAAAACGAGGCGTGATCGGAGAGGCAGGTCACATGACAATACGTTCCTGGATCAGCGCAACCCTGCTGGGGTTGTCGCTTGTTGTGGGCCCGGTCGGCGATGCCGCCTGGGCCGAAACTCTTCGCGTGGTAAAAAAGGGCACGGTGGAAACACTGGATGTTCCAGTGAATCGCGCGATCGTTGTAGAAAGCGAGCAACCATTTGCAGAACTCAGCATCGCAAATGCGGGTATCGCCGATATTTCGTCCCTTTCGGACCGCACAATCTATGTATTAGGCAAAGCACCGGGGTTGACCACGCTGACACTGTTCGACGGCGCCGGCAACTTGCTGGCCAATGTTAGGGTGCGGGTTGCCCCTGACGTGACGGAGTTCAAAGAGCGTTTGCGGCAAATTCTCCCGAACGAGCAAATTGAAGTTCGCACGGCAAATGATGGCATTGTTTTGTCTGGTACGGTATCGAGCTCAGCAAAGCTGGCCCGCGCGCTGGAACTGGCGGAACGATACGCACCGGAACGCGTGTCGAACTTAATGTCCGTAGGTGGCGTCCAACAGGTCATGCTCAAAGTACGCTTTGCAGAAATGAATCGCTCGGTCGCCAAAAACCTGTCCGCCTCTCTTGGCTTTGGCGGCGGTGACGTGACCGCTGGTTTCAACACGTTGAACAACCAGTTTGCTTTGAACAATGCGCTTGCAAACAATATTCCGACAGTGCAGTCAAACACAGGAGCGATCCTGTTCGGCTTTGGTGCGGGTTCCACACAAGTGCGTCTATTGCTGGAAGCTCTGGAAACCAAGGGGCTTGCGCGCTCTTTGGCCGAGCCGAACCTTTCGGCGTTGTCCGGGCAGGAAGCGTCTTTCCTGGCAGGTGGCGAGGTTCCAATTCCCGTTCCACAGGATGACGGCGTGGTTGCCATCGAGTACAAGGCCTTCGGTGTTGAGATAGACTTTGTTCCGCGCGTTGTTGATGGCGATTTGATCAATCTCGAACTGGGCACGGCTGTTTCCAGTATCGATACCAGTTCAAACTTCACAATCAATGGTGACACGGTTCCAAGTTTTATTACGCGCCAGACCAAAACCACTGTTGAGCTGCGTGACGGCGAGAGCTTTGCCATCGCTGGCTTGATCGAGGACGACTTTGCCGACCTAAGCAACCAGGTTCCCTGGTTGGGCGACGTCCCTGTGATCGGCGCCTTGTTCCGCAGCGCACAATACCAGCGAGAACAAAGCGAACTTATCATCATCATCACTGCGCATCTGGTATCTCCAACACGCGGCGAAGCGCTGGCGTTGCCGACTGATCGCGTTAAGCCACCAAGCGAGTTTGATCTGTTCGTAAACGGCCGTGTCGCACGTACGGAACGTGTCGGCGCTGGCGGAGCCTCCGAAGTTGCCAAGCAAGACTTCGGCAGTTCCTACGGCTACGTCCTAGATTGATTAGGAGGATAGGACCAATGCACAAGTGGATCATCACACTGGGTCTTTCGGTCGCTGTTGCCGCCTGCACGCGAGAGGCCGGCTACGAGATTGATCAAGGCACGTTCGGAAATGCGACTCTGAACAACATGCAGGTTATGAACGGCGAACTCACATATGCGGACATTCTGAGCCGACGTTTTGCTGCAGAAGTGCCCAGCCAAATAAACTTTGCATTCAACAGTTCCCAACTGGATGCGTCCGCCCAGCAGATACTCCTGCAGCAAGCTGATTGGATCAAGCAGTTCCCAGAGGCTCGGTTTCGCGTATATGGTCATACGGACGCCGTCGGTTCCACAAGCTACAACCAAAGCCTTGGATTGCGTCGTGCTCAGGCCGTTGTCGCGTTTTTCTCACAGCAGGGAATTTCACGCTCTCGCCTCGAAGCAGTCGTTTCATTCGGAAAAACCCGACCTTTAGTCGCAACGCCGAATCGGGATCGCCGGAACCGCCGTACTGTGACTGAAGTCGCAGGATTTGTGGATCGCGCGCCCAATCAGCTTGACGGAAAGTATGCAGAGATCGTGTATCGCGAATATGTCGAAAGCGCGACCACCAAAAGTGCGATCCAAGAAGTAAGCGCGACCGACACGACTGAATAATACATATGAAATGGGCGGCATCGTCGCCCATTTCCCTACAATTGGTTCTTTTGCGCCAAATTCTCGCCCAACTTTCAAGCAACATTGTGAACAATAGGGTGACCTGCGGCCTGAATTGACCGCACAGGGGCAACAGCAAATCAACCCGGGCGTTCAACGTTCACATGATATGCCAAGCCCTCACGACGAGGATTGTGTTAATGACCAGTGCGACACCGCAAGACAACGATACTGCTATCCTCGCCTGCACGATCAGTAGGGACGTGCAGAACTTCGACCTTTTGATCGAAGACATGGAAACTGCACTGGGTGAGCGTTGGGGCGATCTCGGTTTTGCAGAGGCACTGGCCTTTTTTAGCCAGCCTGAGGCCGAATCTTTGCAGTTTGTGGCCTTGGCCATTGATGGCGAAGACGAGGAAGATCTTTCCCTGATGGGCGAGATCATCAGCCAGGCTAAGGACAAGAAAGTCAAAGTCGTTCTGATCGCAGAAGACGTAACGCCGGCCTCCCTGCATCAGTTGTTGCGCAAAGGCGCTGATGAGTTTGTCCCCTACCCGCTTCCGGAAGGTGAATTGCAGGAAGCAATTGAGCGGATGAACCAGCCAGATCCGGTTGTTGCCGCCCAGACATCTGCCGCGCCGCTGGCGACGGGGGGATCAAAAGAAGGTGCGATGTTCGTAGTCCAGGGTTTGGCCGGTGGTGTCGGCTCCACCACGATGGCGGTCAACCTTGCATGGGAGCTTGCAAACGTGTCGGACAAAGACGCGCCCTCGGTGTGCTTGATCGACCTCGACTTGCAATACGGCACGGTTTCGACATATCTGGACCTGCCACGGCGTGAGACAGTGTTCGAGATGTTATCGGACACCGCATCCATGGATGACGATGTTTTTTCACAAGCTCTTCAAAACTTTGAAGAAAAACTGCATGTTCTAACTGCGCCCTCGGATATGGTGCCACTGGACCTAATTACGCCAGAAGACATTCAGCGGGTGATTGATACGGCGCGCAAACACTTCGACTATGTCGTGGTCGACATGCCCAAAACACTCGTATTGTGGTCGGAAACGGTTTTGCAGGCCGCGCATGTGTATTTCGCCATGATTGAACTGGATATGCGCTCCGCCCAAAACGCATTGCGCCTGAAACGCGCGCTGCAGGCCGAAGAACTTCCGTTCAACAAACTCCGATTTGCTTTGAATCGGGCCCCCAAGTTCACCGATCTGAACGGCAAGAGCCGTGTCAAACGCATGGGTGAAAGTCTGGGCATCTCGATTGATCTTCAATTGCCGGATGGTGGCAAGCCCGTGATGCAAAGCGGTGATCATGGTCTGCCGCTTGCCAACTCGGCGGCAAAAAACCCGCTAAGGCGCGAGATCGCGAAACTTGCCAAGTCGCTTCACAGCCTGGGCAGCAGCAGCGCCGAAGCTGCGTAACGTAGTCCCGAGGGGGAAACGCCGTGTTTTCGAGATACAAAAAACAAACTGACGCACAGCCGGTGCAAACTCCGGCCAAAGCCCCGGAGGCAGTAGCAACCGCGACAACAGCTCCGACCGCCAACGCTGTGGCACGCAAACCTTTGCAAAAAAAAGGTGCCGAAGTCGCCGGTTCGGATCGTGATCGCAAGCGCAAGGAGCGTCTTGGTGAGATCAAGATCGAATTGCACCGCGAGTTGCTCGAAAATCTCAACCTTGGCGCCTTGGAAAACGCCGAGGAAGCTGAACTGCGCGCCGAGATCAGCGCAATCGCCAGTGAGGTTTTGGAAGCCAAGAACATCGTCCTGAATCGCGAAGACCGGTCCCAGCTGAACAAGGAATTGTATGATGAGGTAACCGGCCTTGGCCCGCTGGAAACCTTGCTGCGTGATGAAAGTGTCAACGATATCCTTGTGAACGGGCCGCAGCAGATCTTTGTGGAACGCGAAGGCAAGCTGGAAATCAGCGACATCACCTTCAAGGACGAAAAGCACCTTATGCGGATCATCGACAAGATCGTGTCCGCCGTCGGTCGTCGCGTCGATGAATCAAACCCTTACGTGGACGCCCGTCTGGCGGATGGGTCGCGTTTCAACGCAATGGTGCCGCCCATTGCGGTCGATGGCTCGCTGGTCTCAATTCGTAAGTTCAAAAAGGACAAGCTGGGCATCGATGACCTCGTCAATTTTGGTGCTTTTACGGAAGAAATGGCCGCCTACCTTCAGGCCGCTGTCTCCACACGCCTGAACATCATCGTCTCTGGCGGTACGGGCTCCGGTAAAACGACCACACTGAATGCCCTATCCAGCTTTATTGACGACGCCGAACGCATCCTGACAATTGAGGATACGGCGGAACTTCAGTTGCAGCAGACTCATGTGGGCCGCATGGAAAGCCGCCCGCCCAACGTGGAAGGCAAAGGCGAGGTCAGCCCGCGCGACTGTCTGAAAAACGCCCTGCGTATGCGTCCGGACCGCATCATCGTGGGTGAGACACGGGGCGCTGAGGTTATCGATATGCTTCAGGCGATGAACACCGGTCACGATGGATCGATGACTACGATCCACGCCAACTCTGCCCGGGACGGGATCTCACGTCTGGAAAACATGATCGCGATGGCGGGGATCGAGATGCCGATCAAGGCGGTGCGCAGCCAGATCTCATCGGCTGTGAACCTGCTTGTTCAGGCCAGCCGTTTGCAGGATGGTTCGCGCCGCATGACCTCGATCACAGAGATCACGGGCATGGAAGGTGACGTGATTTCCATGCAGGAAATCTTTCGGTTTCAACGCGTTGGCCTGACTCCGGACAACAAGATCATCGGTCACTTTACGGCGACAGGCGTGCGCAGCCACTACTCGGAGCGGTTCCGCCTGTGGGGCTTTGACCTGCCGGCATCCATCTACGACCCAACGACAATGTAGGAGATACGGATATGCAACTGCCGATCGAGGCGCTTATCTATGTCGCCATTTTCGTAGGGGTCCTGGCCTTGGTCGAGGGCATTTATCTCGTTGCCTTTGGCAAATCCATCAGCCTGAACAGCCGGGTCAACCGGCGCCTCGACATGCTTGATAAGGGTGTCGGCCGCGAGCAAGTTCTGGAGCAACTGCGCAAGGAAATGCAGCAGCACATGAATTCGCAGAGCATCCCGCTCTATTCCCTGCTGGCGGATAAAGCACAGAAAGCCGCGATCGCGTTTTCACCGAGACAATTGATCATGATTATGTGCCTCGTCTCTGCTGTCGCGTTTATGGGGCTGAGCATTGGTACCGCGACCGATACCGTCCTTCGGATTGCGTTATCAATCGCGATTGGGGTTGGCGGCGTTTACGCCTGGGTCAACCACAAGGCAAAAAAGCGCATGGGCATGATTGAAGAGCAATTGCCTGAGGCTGTTGAACTTATGGTCCGGTCTTTGCGCGTGGGGAACCCATTCGTGTCAACGGTTCAGGTCGTTGCAAACGAAGTGCAAGACCCATTGGGAACTGAGTTCGGCGTGATTGCCGACGAATGCGCCTATGGCCGCGATGTCGGAGAGGCGCTCAAGGACATGGCCGAACGGCTCGACATGCAGGATATGCGCTTTTTGGCCGTTGCTGTGGGTATCCAGCAGCAATCAGGCGGTAACTTGGCTGAGATTCTGGCAGGTTTGGCGCAGGTTATTCGTGCCCGCTTCCGGTTGTTCCGCCGTGTCAAAGCGATCACCGCAGAAGCCCAATGGTCCGGCAAGTTTTTGTCGGGTTTTCCGCTGGCCTGTCTGGCCTTCATTCTTGTGAAGGATCCGGGATATTATGACGACGTCCTGGATCACCCGTGGTTCATTCCGATGTGTTTCTTTGTTGGCATCATGTTGACCCTGAACCTGATCGTCATGAAGATCATCACAAATATTAAGGTCTGAGGGTACATCGATGGAATTGCTGACCCAAATCAATGACATGCTGACCCAGCACTTGGGGGAGTTCGGCCCTCTGATCGTGGTAGGTGTCCTTGGGATGGTCATGGTACTCGTGGCCGTTTCCTTGATGCTGAATCAACCAGAGGACCCTCTGAAAAAGCTACAGCGGTCCAATGCAGCGCCGAAAAAGCAAAAGAAGGCCAAAAAAGACCAACTGCGTAACTCGGGACGAAACGAGCAGCTAGAGAAGTTTGCAACGTTTCTTGAACCCCAGAACCAAGAAGACCTGTCTGCGATGCAGCTGAAGTTGCGTCAGGCCGGATATCAATCCAAGGATTCCGTCCGCTTTTTTCACTTTGCGCAGTTCGCGCTTGGAATCACCGGCATTGTCATTGGGGTCCTTTTGGTCACCGTATTTGCTGGCAGCGAGGAGTTTACAACACAACAGATCCTAATCCGTGTGCTGTTGCCCGGCGCCATCGGCTACTGGCTTCCCAAGTACTGGATTACGCGTAGGGTAGAAGAACGGAAAGAAGCGATCACTTCCGGTTTTCCCGATACGCTGGATTTGATGCTGGTCTGCGTCGAGGCGGGCCAATCTCTGGATCAGGCGATTGTCAGAGTCGCTGGAGAGATGAAGGCCTCCTACCCGGATATCGCGCTGGAATTTGAGATTGTTGCCTACGAGATGAAGGCCGGTAAGGATAAAAACACGGTCCTTCGCGACTTCGGTACGCGGTGCGGGGTACAGGATGTCAATTCCTTTGTGACCGTGATGATCCAGTCGGCGACATTTGGTACGTCTATTGCAGAAGCGCTTCGCGTCTATGCAGGTGAAATGCGCGACAAGCGTGTTATGCGCGCCGAAGAGGCCGCGAACAAGTTGCCAACCAAGATGACACTCGCCACAATGATGCTGACGGTCCCACCGCTGCTCGTCATTCTGGTCGGACCTTCGGCCAACGTGATCTCGGAGTTCGGAAGCAGGTAGTCACCTGATGAAAGTGATACAATGGTGTGCCTTTGAAAGGCTTCCCCGGCTGTTCCAGGCCACCGTGGTAGCCGCCGTGGTGGCTTCTTGCACTGATGGAGGCCCATCCGGCACTCTTGATGCACCGGGAATTGACCCGAAAGGCGAGTCAGAGGATTACATCACCGTTGGAAACCGGTTAATGGTTGCAGGCGAATACGAACTCGCCCTGGATACATTCACCCGCGCCGCTCTGGATCAGGGCATGACGACACAGATCCTTACTTCGATGGGAACCGCCAACCTGGGTTTGAGACGCTTGGGTCAGGCGGAAACCCTGCTGCGTCGTGCCGTCGAGGATGACCCGGACTGGCCCGTCGCATGGAACAACCTTGGTGTTCTTTTGATGGAGATGCAGGAGTACCCTGAGGCCGCCCAGGTCTTTCAACGCGCCTTTGCGCTGGACAATGGCGAAAGTGACGCAATCCGGGACAATCTGCGGTTAGCACTCGCAAAAATGGAAAATCCTGTTAATAATACCGCCCAAGAACAAGAATATACGCTGGAACAGCTTGGCGACGGGCAATTCTCGCTGCGCAAAATCCAGTAACCGAGGCAAGAGCAGTAAAGGACGCAGAAAAATGCGCCAATTCTTGATTCCGTCTATCATTCTGGGCGGGCTGGTTTTAACCGCCTGCGCTAAGGAGTCCGAAGAGGATAAAGTGGAACGTACCTTTCAGGAGGTGAACGTCATTGACGAAACCAACCTGAATGAAGTTCTGTTGAACGCCGCCGATCCCAACGAAGCGGTGACCTATTTCCTGGGCGCCGTCAGTAAGAACCCTGACCGAATTGATCTGCAACGGGGGCTGGCAATTTCGCTGGGGCGAGCAAAACGCACGACCGAAGCATCAGCGGCCTGGAAACGTGTGACCTCGATGAAAGGCGCAAACAACGCCGACAAGGTCGAGTATGCCGATGCCCTTGTGAGGAACGGAAACTGGTCCGAGGCAAAAACCGTGTTGGACTCGGTTCCGCCGACGTTTGAGACGTTCAAACGCTACCGCCTTGAGGCGCTTGTTGCAGATTCCAGAGAAGATTGGAAGCGCGCAGATCATTTCTACGAAACCGCGGTAGGGCTGACGACGCGACCGGGCGGTGTTATGAACAACTGGGGCTATTCCAAGCTCACACGCGGTGAGTATGCCGAAGCCGAGCGGCTGTTTACCGATGCGATCCGCCAGGACAAATCGCTGTTCACGGCAAAGAACAATCTGGTTCTGGCCCGGTCCGCACAGGGCAACTATAGCATGCCGGTTGTTCCAATGACTCAGGTCGAGCGCGCGCGGCTTTTAAACACGATGGCGATTTCAGCCGTAAAACAAGGCGATTTGGCGACCGCTAAGAACCTGTTCCGCGAAGCGATTGCAACCCACCCACAGCATTTTGACGAAGCCGTTCGGTCGCTTCGCGCGCTCGAGGACACCTGACACATGGAAATCCCTGCGGTTGCGGCGATGTGGTTTCTGCCATTCGTGCTGCCGATTTGCTTTTATGTCGCGTTCACGGACATGCGCGAGATGCGGATCAAGAACCATGCGGTCAGTGCACTGGCCATCGTGTTTGTCGTCGTCGGATTATTCGTTCTGTGGCCTTGGTCAACGGGTTCGATCAGCGGAAACCTCGGACCATTTTCAGTCGCCTTGCCCATTTACATCTGGCAATTGCTGCATATTGTCATCGTTTTGCTGGTCGGCATCGTTCTGAACGCGGCTGGCGCCATGGGTGCGGGCGATGCGAAGTTTCTGGCTGCGGCGTCCCCATTTGTATGGTTCGGGGATTTGTTGCTGTTGGGCGCGATCCTGACCGCCTGTGTATTGGGCGCGGTGGCAACGCATCGGCTGGCAAAACACACCAGATTACGCACCATTGCGCCACATTGGGACAGCTGGGATCGAGGCAAGCAGTTCCCGATGGGTCTGGCCCTTGCGGGGGCGCTCGCCATGTATTTGATATTAGGCACTGTTTACGGATCGTAAACTATCATCTGCACGCCTTGTCACCGCCATGGTGCCGCCACAAAGCTGCGCCAGATTTCCGGAAAGTCGCCCTGAACCGGGCATTTGGCGTGACAACTGGAAAAACGAGCAACGCTCATGAATATGCAAGCCTCATCCGTTATGGCCCCCCCTGCCCCAAAAGGCTTGGGCGAGATGCAACTCCCGCTGGTGATGATGCGGGATATTCTGCTGAAAACCGTCTTTCGCAAGAATGTCGACACCGTCTCGGAAGTTGCAGCAGCCATTTGCCTTCCCGGATCTGTTACCCAGGAGCTGATCGACATCGCGCGCGAGCAAAAACTGCTTGAAGCAACCGGTACGTTGAACGCCAACAGCGGCAACGAAATGGGCTATCAGTTGACGGATGCCGGTAAGGCGCGGGCATTGGACGCCCTGAGTCAGTCGGAATATTTTGGTGCCATGCCGGTGCCGCTGGATGTCTACCGCGAACAGGTCAAACGCCAGTCGATCCGCAACATTCAGGTCACCCGAGACCAGCTCACCGGAGCCATGGGCCACTTGGTCCTGCCCGACAGCCTGCTGGACCAGCTTGGCCCGGCGGTCAGTGCAGGCCGCTCGGTGCTGATGTATGGCCCACCGGGCAATGGTAAATCCTCGATTTCCAACGGGATTCGCGACGCCCTGGGTGACAATGTCTACGTACCACGCGCCATCGAATATGCCGGTCAGGTCATTACGGTTTATGACCCGATCGTACACAACGCGATCGAACAAGAAGCGGACGACCCGAACAGCCTGCGCCGCCGGAAGCGCTTTGACACGCGGTATGTGCAGTGCGAGCGACCGACCGTGGTGACGGGCGGTGAATTGTCACTCAGCATGCTGGACCTCGTCTACAACCCCACCGCACGGACCTATCAGGCCCCGCTGCAGTTGAAATCGACCGGCGGCATCTTCATTGTGGACGACCTTGGCCGCCAGGCCGAACCACCACAGGCTTTGATCAACCGCTGGATCGTTCCGCTTGAGGAAAACAAGGACATTCTCGGCCTGCAATCGGGCGAAAAATTCGAAGTGCCGTTTGACACTCTGGTGATCTTTTCGACCAACTTCCACCCGAATGAAATCTTCGACCAAGCCGCCCTGCGCCGGATTTTCTTCAAGATCAAGATCGACGGGCCGAACCAGGAGAACTTCCTGAAAATCTTTGCCATGGTCGCCCGCAAACGCGGTATGCCGCTTGACGAGTCGGCACTGGTTCATCTGCTTAAGGTGAAATACCCGACCATCGACAACATCTATGCCAACTACCAGCCGATCTTCCTGATTGATCAGATGATCTCAATCTGCGAATTTGAAGGCATTCCCTATCAAATGAGCCCCGAGTTGATTGACCGCGCGTGGTCGAACATGTTCGTCAAAGACGAGAAAATCGTCAAATAACGCCATGCCATTCTGGTAACGGGACGGGTAGTCTGCGTTCATGACGCAGATTCCCGACCGGATCAGCAAGTGGTTTTCCGCCAAAGGCTGGTCCATCCACCCCCATCAGCAAGATATGTTCGACCGGGCACAGGACCCGGCGACCCTGCTGATCGCGCCCACTGGCGGGGGCAAAACCATGGCCGGTTTTTTACCCTCCCTGGCAGAGCTTGCAAACGGGGGATACCGGGGTCTGCATACGATCTATGTCTCGCCGCTCAAGGCGCTGGCGGCAGATATCAAACGCAATCTCCGTACACCGGTGGATGAGATCGGTCTGCCCATCCGCATCGAGGATCGGACAGGCGACACCACCGCGACGCAAAAAAAACGTCAGCGCGTGGACCCGCCGCATATCCTGTTAACTACGCCCGAAAGCCTTGCATTGCTGACGTCATACGAGGACGCGCCGCGTATGTTCCACGGTGTAAAACGGGTGATCGTGGATGAAATCCACGCCCTTGCCGAAAGCAAACGCGGGGACCAGCTGATGCTGGCAGTGGCCCGCTTACAGACTCTCTGCCCTGACCTGCGCCGCGTGGGTTTGTCGGCGACAGTCGAAAACCCGGGTGCAATTGCGCAGTTTCTGGCCCGACATCCTGACCCCTGCCAGATCATTCAGGCGGACCCCGGGCCGGATCCGGACATAGCGATGCTGGAGACCGAGGAAATGCCCCCGTGGTCCGGTGGCGGTGCGGCTTACGCGATCCCTGCGGTTTTGCACCAGATCCGGCAGCACAAAACCACGCTGATTTTTCACAACACCCGGGCGCAGGCCGAGATCTTTTTTCACAATCTCTGGCTGGCCAATGACGAAGGTCTGCCGATCGGAATTCACCACGGCAGTCTGGACCGGCAGCAGCGGGACCGGGTCGAGGCCGCCATGGTGCGCGGTGACCTGCGCGCCATCGTCTGCACCGGCAGCCTGGATCTCGGGATTGATTGGGGCGATGTGGATCTCGTGATCCAGATCGGAGCGCCCAAGAATGTGAAACGGCTGGTGCAGCGGATTGGGCGTGCCAACCACCGCTACAACGCCCCGTCCAAGGCCCTGTTGGTCCCGGCCAACCGGTTCGAAGTGGTTGAATGCGTGGCCGCGCTCGAAGCCGCGAGGGCGCATGACCTGGATGGCGACCCACGCGGAGCCGGTCCCAGAGATGTGCTCTGCCAACACATACTCATCGCGGCCGCCGCCGAACCGTTCGACGCTGATGCCTTGTATGTAGAAATGACCTCTGCGGGGCCCTATGCGCATCTCGCACGCACTGAATTCGATGCCTGCCTGGAGTTCTGCGTGAATGGTGGCTACGCCCTGCGGGCCTATGACCGCTGGCAACGTCTGCAGCAACGATCTGACGGTTTGTGGCAATTGCGCGATCCGCGCGCAGCCCAGCGCATTCGGATGAATTTAGGCACCATTCAGGATACAGACACGCTGAAAGTACGGCTGAGGCGCAATCGCGGCGGCAAACCTTTGGGTGAAGTCGAAGAGGGCTTTGCGGCGTCGCTCACTCCCGGAGACACGTTTCTGATTGGCGGGCAGATTGTCCGTTATGAAGGCCTGCGGGAAATGGTTGTCGAAGTCAGCAGACGGGCGGATAAGAAACCCAAGATTGCAACCTTCATGGGCACGAAATTTGCGACGTCGACACAGTTGAGCGACCGCATTTTGCGAATGTTCTCGCAGGAGAGCTGGCCTCAATTGCCTCAGCACACCGCCGATTGGTTGGCGCTGCAGCGGGATATGTCCCGCCTGCCCCAACGCGACCGGCTGCAGATCGAGAGTTTTCCCAATGACGGGCGCGAGCATTTGTGCGTCTACGGCTTTGCCGGGCGAAACGCCCAGCAAACACTGGGTCTGTTGCTGACAAAACGGATGGAGGAAACCGGTCAGGCTCCACTGGGTTTTGTCGCCACTGACTATGCAACGCTGATCTGGGGGCTGGATGCGGTCACCGATCCCCGCCCTTTGTTCCAACTGGATGCGTTGCGGGACGGGCTGGATACTTGGCTTGCGGGAAACGCGGTGATGAAGCGCACGTTTCGCGCTTCGGCCACGATTGCAGGGCTGATTGAACGCAATACCGGCGGGCAGAGGAAATCCGGGCGACAAGCAACGTTTTCCTCGGACATCCTGTATGACACGCTTCTGAAATATGACCCCGACCACCTGTTGATGCAGATCACCCGCGAAGAGGCGATGCGCGGACTCGTCGACTTCGGACGGATCGAAGCCATGGTGGCGCGTATAGGAGACCGGATCGACCTGCTGCGGCTGGATCACGTGTCCCCACTTGCGGCGCCCTTGTTTCTGGAGGTTGGCAAGGTGCCGGTCAAAGGTTCTGCCGAAGAACGCCTGTTGGCAGAAGAAAGCGCGCGGCTTTTGCGGACGGCGGGACTGGACCCCAATTGAACCCCTTGCGCGCAGGCCCGAAACAGGCAAAGAACGTTTCATGAACGCGTGTGAGTTTTCTTTTTCGGGTCAGCACCTGTGCGCCCTTCCATCCGGGGCGCTCTGGTGGCCGAACAAGAAGACATTGTGCGTATCAGACCTGCACCTGGGAAAGTCTGAACGTGTAGCCCGCCGTGGTGGACCTGCGCTGCCGCCGTATGACAGCCGGGAAACC
This sequence comes from Ruegeria sp. AJ12, assembly GCF_056536245.1. Lineage (NCBI taxonomy): Bacteria > Pseudomonadati > Pseudomonadota > Alphaproteobacteria > Rhodobacterales > Roseobacteraceae > Ruegeria > Ruegeria sp. AJ12. The sequence continues at coordinate 1,295,185 of NZ_JBQFJJ010000001.1, read as the reverse complement.
CTGGATCGTCTGGCCGCCGATCTGGACAGGACCGAAGCCGAAACAGTCGTCAGCCTGGGGGATAGTTTCGACGATCTGGAGGCGTCGGTTGCTCTGGACCCAGCGGAAAAGCTGCGCATCGCGGCATTGCAGGCCGGACGCCTCTGGATCTGGATCGAGGGCAACCATGATCCGGGGCCCATCGAACTGGGTGGCACGCATCTGTCAGAATGGACGTGCGGACCCTTGGTCTTTCGGCACATCGCGCAAACCGACGGTCAAGGCGAAATATCGGGTCATTTCCATCCCAAAGTCAGCATGCGTGCCCGAGGGCGGTCCATTACGCGCCCGGCTTTCCTGCTGGATCGACAGCGCCTGGTTCTGCCTGCCTACGGGGTGTACACCGGGGGGCTGCGCAGTACGGACCGCGCGGTGTCCGAATTACTTGGACCGGATGCGATGGCCATCCTGACCGGTTCAAACCCACAAATGGTTCCGATGCCGCGTTAGCTTCAGATGAGACCATCCGCTTCCAGATTTGGCCTGTATTTTCGGCTGACTGGCACAAGATCGCCGTTTACAAGACGCAGCCAGGTCCGGCCGTCTGACTTTTCAACCCCGACAATGGATGCGTCCGTGACCCAGTGAGACCGGTGAGCGCAGTGTCCCGGCACCGGCTCCATCTCGGCGATGGCATCCGTGAACCGGGATCGAATGGTAAATGTGCCCTCCGACGTTACAACGTCAACACTGTGGTCGCGAACGGTCAGGCGGTGGATTTGGCCGTGAAATCCGGACGGCAGCCGTTTCATCAGGCGCGGAGGAGCAGCTTTGCCGTGAACCCTCGCCGGAGTGTTCCTTTCACCACGCCGCACCAGAACCAACCCGGCGGAGAACAGAGCCCCATAGTTTGCCGCTGTCAGCAGCCCCGGTTTTCCATAGTCCCCAAAGGAAAAAAGAACCCAGGCCAACAGCCACAACGACGGTGTGAAGAAGGCCAGAAGCAAGGCCGCAAACACAAGTTGCCGGACAGGCAGCCTCAGCGGCAACAGCCGATCATTGATCAACCATCGCGCCGCGCAGGTCACACACAGAGCGATCATCATGACACCCGTCCAGAACAGCAGGCTCAGAAGGAACGGCAGATCCGGGACCATAAAGGGTGGGAATGCGTAGGCCAGCAATGGGAGGAACACCAAAGCCGCAGCCACTCTCTGACGCGTGCACACTGTGCGTATCCGGCTTCGCTTTGACGTCATACCGCTAGAACAATTAACCCCCAAGGCTCAGCCAAAAGCCTTAGACCGTCACAACCTAACGCTGGTAACTGGCTGGAATTACAGGGATATCACGATATTCTGCGCAGTCAAATGAATTTGACACAGGCCGCCGCGTCGCGCACAGAGGTCCAAAGTAAGATCAAAATCGACTGGGCGCACCATTGACACGACCGACAGGTGTCGAACCGCGCCTTGCGGCGCGGCCCCCAAACCTCAGGCAGTCAGGCCTTCTGGCTCCGGCAGCCCGTTGGCGCGACAACAGGCGGTCAGCGTATTGGCCAGCAGACACGCAATTGTCATGGGACCGACACCGCCTGGAACCGGGGTGATAGCACCCGCACGTTCGGCGGCTGATGCGTAATCTACATCGCCCACCAGCTTGTTCTTGCCGTCACGCTCGATCCGGTTGATGCCCACGTCGATGACGGTAGCGCCGTCCTTGATCCAGTCGCCCGGGACCATTTCGGGCCGACCGACGGCGGCCACAACGATGTCTGCGCGACGCACCACGTCAGGCAGGTCCTTGGTCCGGGAATGCGCGATGGTCACGGTGCAGCTATCGCCCAAGAGCAACTGTGCCATTGGTTTGCCCACAATGTTCGAGCGGCCAACAACGACAGCATCCATACCGGACAGCGAGCCGTGATGGTCCCGCAACATCATCAAACACCCCAACGGAGTGCAGGGCACCATCGACTTTTGCCCGGTCCCCAACAAGCCGACGTTGGAAATGTGAAACCCATCCACGTCCTTGGCGGGATCAATCGCGTTAATCACGAGGTCTTCGTTCAGATGCTTGGGCAGCGGCAATTGAACCAGAATGCCGTGGACCGCCGGATCATTGTTGAGCGTATCGATCAGAGCCATCAGGTCCGCCTCGGAGGTATCGACATCCAGCTTGTGCTCGTAGGAGTTCATGCCGACCTCGACAGTCTGCTTGCCCTTGGATCGCACATAGACCTGGCTTGCCGGATCTTCACCCACCAGAACAACCGCCAAGCCCGGTGTAATCCCGTTTTCCTCTTTGAGCTTGGCGACCTGATCCGTAACCTGAGCGCGCACTTTGGCCGCAAAGGCCTTGCCGTCGATAACCTCAGCTACCATCCTTCGATCCCTTCTTCCAAAACGGAACGGACGTGAAACCGTCCGATCATTCAGTCCGAGCCGATCACACGTTCTTCGCGGGCAATCGACCAGTCAATCAAAATGCGCCAAAGCCTCTCGGCAAGGTCGGGGTCCATCCCCAACTCACCTGACCTTGTGCGCACACGATGCACCACCTCTTCGACACGCTCCGGTATGCGGGCCGGCAGACCCTCATCGGGTTTCAGTTCGGATGCGCGGTCAATATAGCTTGCGCGCGTCACCAGCATTTCGATCAATTGGCGGTCCAGCTTGTCGATCTGAGGCCGCAATTCCTGCATTGAATGACAGTCCTGAGGCGGTATCAGATTGGGCATTTCGGTCTCCTGTGGCCCGGGGACATCCCCGGACCACGAGATGTATCATTCGATGGCCTAGAACAAGCCCTCGATCTCGCCTGCGGCGTTAAGGCAGATGGTTTCGGCTGCCGGTTTGCGGGGCAGACCCGGCATTGTCATGATCTCACCGCACACAACCACGATGAAGCCGGCACCGGCGGACAGGCGAACTTCGCGAACCGGGACCGAGTGTCCCGTGGGTGCACCGCGCAGTGTCGGATCGGTCGAGAACGAGTACTGTGTTTTCGCCATGCAGACCGGCAAGTTGCCATAACCGGCCTCTTCCCAGTCCCGCAGTTGGTTGCGGATCTTGTTGTCGGCCAGAACTTCGTCCGCCCGGTAGATGCGCTTGGCGATGGTCTCGATCTTTTCAAACAGAGGCATGTCGTCGGGGTAGATCGGCGCGAAATTCGCGGTGCCACCTTCTACGATTTCGACAACCTTCTCGGCCAGGGGTGCCGAACCTTCCGAACCCAGTTCCCAATGGCGCGAAAGAACCGCCTCGACCCCGTGGTCGGCGCAGTAGTCCTGGACCGCCTGCACCTCATCATCCGTGTCGGTGACGAAGTGGTTGATGGCGACGACGACCGGTACGCCGAAGGACTTCACGTTTTCGATGTGACGGCCAAGGTTGGCGCAGCCCGATTTGACCGCGTCGACGTTTTCCGCGCCCAGATCGGCCTTGGCAACGCCGCCGTTCATCTTCATCGCGCGCACGGTGGCAACCAGCACCACAGCCGATGGGGCGATGCCCGCCTTACGGCATTTGATGTTCATGAATTTCTCGGCACCCAGGTCGGCACCAAAACCTGCTTCGGTGACAACATAATCGGCCACTTTCAGCGCGGTCTTGGTCGCGATGACTGAATTGCAGCCATGTGCGATGTTGGCGAACGGTCCACCATGAACAAAGGCCGGATTGTTTTCCAGCGTTTGCACAAGGTTCGGTTGCATCGCGTCCTTCAACAGCACGGTCATTGCACCTTCGGCCTTGATGTCACGGCAATACACAGGCGTTCTGTCCCGTCGATAGGCCACGATGATGTCACCCAGACGCTTTTCCAGATCTTTCAGGTTGTTGGCGAGGCACAGGATCGCCATGACTTCGGATGCCACGGTAATGTCAAAGCCAGCTTCCCGCGGGAAGCCGTTCGACACGCCGCCCAGGCTGGCGGTGATCAGGCGCAGAGCCCGGTCGTTCATGTCGACAACACGGCGCCACGCGACACGGCGCGTGTCGATTTCCTGCTCGTTGCCCCAGTAGATGTGATTATCGATCATCGCCGACAGCAGCGAATGTGCCGAGGTGATGGCGTGAAAGTCCCCTGTGAAGTGCAGGTTCATCTCTTCCATCGGAACGACCTGCGCGTAACCGCCACCTGCAGCGCCGCCCTTCATGCCGAAGTTCGGGCCGAGCGAGGCCTCGCGGATACAGATCATCGCGTTCTTGCCGATTCGGTTCAGACCGTCGCCCAACCCGACCGTGGTCGTTGTCTTCCCCTCACCCGCCGGAGTCGGGTTGATCGCGGTCACGAGGATCAGTTTACCGTCTTCGCGGTCCTGCACCGAGTTGATAAAGGTCTGACTGACCTTCGCCTTGTCGTGGCCATAGGGCAGCAAATCGTCGCTGGAGATCCCCAGCTTGGCGCCGATGTCCTGGATCGGCTTTTTGTTCGCCTCGCGGGCGATTTCGATGTCGGATTTATAGCTCATTGGGCAGGGTCCCTGAATTAATGCCGCGCGAAACCGGCGTGCCGCGCCGGTGCTGGGTAACCCATACCGTTGTGCACAATGCGAATGGCTAAGGATTCCGACATAATTACGTCGCGAAACGGCGTCGGGACATATCGTCGGTTTCGAATCGGAAACAGCTGAGAGTTACGGCGCCCAATTGCGTTGATCCGGCACAAATAATTTCATCCTGTCGCCCAGCTTCAGATTGCCCGGCCGTTCGACCCAAGCGGTCACGCCGCGACGGCCTTGGGCTGCAGGTTTGAAGGCCGCGCCGTGGCCAGGCTGATCTGCCTCAATCTCCCGCCCCGGCAGCACGCAGGGCCGGTTTTCCATGTCCACCGTTAAGGTCAGCCCATCCGCCACTTGAAGACGCGACGATGGCGGAACGTGGGTAAAGTCCGGAATGCCGCGCAAAACGACCGACGCGCCGAGATGGGATGGGTCCAAGCGAGTAAGGCCCATTTCATCGGCGATCGCGGACAGTTCTTCCGCGGACAGCACAGTCAGTTGTCGCACATTCCTTATCTCGGTCCCTTCCGGATACAGGTTTTTGACCCGGACGCAGGACCGGCGGTTGACGCCCTCATGCCGCGCACCATCGTCACCGGAGAATCCAAGGGTCAATGTGTCGACAGACTGCGCCCGGATCGACGTGTCTGCGGGTACGTGGCCTAGCCAGATCACTTCGGCGCTATAATCTGTTTCCCGGAGCACTGGCATGTGAACCTCATTCCTGATCCCGTTTCTGCCGGCTCATATTGGGCCGTCGCGGTCAAAATGGAAGGCTGAAATGAAAAGACCCGGGGCAAGCCCGGGTCTGTATCACTATGCCGTTGGCTCCGGCTCCATCCCGCCCTCGGGCGGTGATTTCTTTGCCTTGGTCTTTGGGATCGCGGTGACGCTCGGTGCACTGCCCTGATCCGGCGTGTCGCCTTCGTCGTCCCCTTCGCCGGGGGATTCGCCGTTCATCACGCGCTTGATCTCGTCGCCGGTCAGGGTTTCGTATTCCAGCAGACCTTGTGCCAGACGCTCCCATTCCTCGCTCTTGTCGCTCAGAATCTTGTGCGCCCGTTCATAGCCTTGCTGGATGAGGCGTTTGACCTCTTCCTCGATCAGCTCCTTTGTATGCGCGGAAACCGAGAACCCGGCGGTGTTGCCCTGATAACCCTCATGGGCTTCCGCATAGTCGATATTGCCAACCTTGTCCGACATGCCCCAGCGCATCACCATGGCCCGCGCCAGTTGGCTGGCCTGCATGATGTCGCCAGCCGGGCCGTTTGAGACGTGGTCTTCACCGTATTTTATCACCTCGGCGGCTTTACCGGCCATGGTCATAGCCAGCTTTTGCTCGCACTCATCCCGGTGATAGTTCAAGCGGTCCATTTCAGGGAGCGACACAACCATACCCAGCGCACCACCGCGCGGAATGATAGTCGCCTTGTAGACCGGATCGCAGAGCGGCAGTTCCAGTCCAACCACAGCATGACCAGCCTCGTGATATGCTGTCTTTTCCTTCTGGTCCTGAGTCAGCACCATCGAACGGCGCTCGGCGCCCATCATCACCTTGTCCTTGGCGTTCTCGAAGTCTTCCATGGTGACAAAGCGGCGGCCCACACGGGCGGCCATCAGCGCGGCTTCGTTCACGAGGTTCGCCAGATCGGCACCCGAGAAGCCCGGCGTGCCGCGCGCAATAATGCGCAGATCGACATCGGGGCCCAGAGGCGTCTTGCGTGCGTGAACACCCAGAATCTTCTCACGGCCTTTAATGTCGGGGTTGCCGACGGTGACGTTGCGGTCGAACCGGCCCGGGCGGAGCAGCGCGGGGTCCAGAACGTCCTTGCGGTTGGTGGCCGCCAGAATGATCACGCCTTCATTGGCCTCGAACCCGTCCATCTCAACCAGCAACTGGTTGAGGGTCTGTTCGCGCTCGTCGTTGCCGCCGCCATATCCAGCACCACGATGGCGACCCACGGCGTCGATTTCGTCGATGAACACGATACAAGGCGCGTTCTTCTTGGCCTGTTCGAACATGTCGCGCACACGGGATGCACCGACACCCACGAACATCTCAACGAAGTCCGAACCCGAGATGGTGAAGAACGGCACACCCGCCTCACCCGCAATGGCCCGGGCCAGAAGAGTCTTACCGGTGCCCGGAGGGCCAACGAGCAAAGCGCCCTTGGGGATCTTGCCACCCAGACGGCTGAACTTCTGCGGGTTGCGCAGGAATTCAACGATCTCTTCCAGCTCTTCCTTGGCCTCGTCGATGCCAGCAACGTCATCAAAGGTCACGCGGCCATGTTTCTCGGTCAGCATCTTGGCCTTGGACTTGCCAAAGCCCATCGCGCCGCCTTTGCCGCCACCCTGCATCCGGTTCATGAAATAGACCCAGACACCGATCAGCAGCAGGAAGGGCAGCAGCGTGATCAAGAACGATTGAAAGCCCGATTGCTGCTGCTTTTCTGCGCGCACCGGAATGTTCTCGTCAATCAGCAGTTTGGTCACTTCGGCATCGCCGGGCTTGATCGTGACGTAGGTGCCGCCGTTTTCGGTGGTGTACCGAATCTGTTCGCCATCCAGGGTTACATTTTTGACCTCACCGCTCTGCACCGCGCTCACAAAGTCGGAATATGTTCGTTCGTTGCTCTGTAGCGTTCCACCCGGTCCGCTGAACAGGTTGAACAGTGCAAGGATCAGTAAAAACAGAACGACCCAGAATGCGATATTGCGAGCGTTGCCCAAGGAAAATCTCCCAAAAGATTACGGCAGATGGGGTCCTGCCGGGTTACTCCTTAAAATAGAGAGGATTGTGGCAGGTTCAATGCGATAAAAACGATGCGTAAAACTCGGGCCATTCCGGGGTTAGTGCGGCTGTCCAACTGTTTGGATAGCCTGCAAGCGGCGCCGCAAGCAGTTGGTCCCCCTGCCAGACAGCCGGTGAGGATTTCAGGACAAGACGCGGCTGACCTGTTGCGCGCCAGTCCGGCACAGCCTGCAATCCAGTCTCACCAAGCGCCCGGATTTCAGCCCCCGACGTTCCCGGACCGGTGATTGCCCACCTTCCGTCCCAAACGCGCCCAACCGGGGTGGACCGCGCCTCGACCGCCTTAAACTCCCTGCAAATCCACGCTTTATCGCCGTCGGGCAGTAGCAGACAGCCGTTGATGGTGCCCGCCTGCCCCCCCTGCAATGCGTTCATCGCCCGGTCAACTGTCGACTGGCGCGGCGGATATCCCGGCCCCCTGATCCACGAAATGCTGCCCACTATGATGCGGCGTTGGATTTCGCCGGGTAATGCAGCAAACGCGACACGGTCGATGATGACATTCCCTGTCTCCGTTTTTGAGACCTGTCGGGCGGAATCCTGCGCATAGTGCGACAATGCCTCATGCGCATGTGACATGTTTTCAGCCACCCGCGACAGCGTTTCGGGCGTGATTCCAAGCTTTTCAAGGTCCGGCAGAGCCGTCCGGGCCTTGATCCGATCGAAACGATTGTCCTGATTCGATGGGTCTTCGATCCAACTCACCCCAATCTCGGTCAGGTATCCACGCAGGCGCCGCCGGGTGATCCCCAACATCGGGCGGAGCATCTGGATACCGTACGCGTTTCGGGCTGCGGGCATGGCGGACAAGCCGGTTACACCCGCAGCCCGCCCCAATCTCATCAAAACCGTTTCCGCCTGATCATCCGCGGTATGACCCAAGGCAATCGCGGTGATATCATTGCTGTGCGCCCAGGATGCAAGCAGCTCATAGCGCGCTTTGCGGGCTTGATCCTGCAGGTTTCCACGACCATCCCACCCCTCCCATCGCAAGATTTCATGTGGAAGGCCCAAGCGTGCAGCCTGATTTGCAACAATCTCCGCCTCTTGCGCTGCTTCGGATCGAAGTCCGTGATCAACCGTTGCAACAGACAGATCGACACCTTCGTCCCGCGCAATTCCGTACAAGAGATGCATCAGGGCGATGGAGTCCCCGCCGCCAGACACTGCGACGCCCAATCTGGCTGGTAGTGTTTCGGGCAGCTTCTCGCGCAGTTCAACTCGTAAAGTGTCGGTGTCCTGGGTCAAGAACACCCCAGAGACGTCATTTCCTGCGTGGCGTCGGACACCGTGACAGAGGCCGGGAAACGCACGCCAACCTCGCTCAGGGTAATGCAAGCCTGATCGGTCTGTCCCAAGCGCCCTAACGCAGCGCCCAGTTCGAACAGAGCCTCCGGCGCGAATGTGCCCTCGGAATCGCCGGTGAAGCTGGCCAGAAAGGCACGCGCGGCCTCACGGGTGTCACCCATCCCTTCCAGGGCTTGCCCCCGTTTCAGATGCGCCTCGGGCGCAAGAGGGCTGCCGGGGTAAGATGTGTCAAACTGCGCGAACATCGTCGCAGCAGTCTGGAAATCACCATCGGCCAGCGCCTGCGACGCATCTTCAAAATCCGCCTGCTCGCCTACGGCCAGTTCCGCCTGCTCGGAAACAGATGGTTCAGTAGGAGAAACGACTGGCGTACCCCCTTTGCTATCCTCACCACCCAAAGTACTCGTCGGCTCACCAGAAATTTCGCAGTTTGCTTCCAATTCACAAAGACGAAACTCCATGTCACCAATCCGGTTGGTGCCGTCTGTGACGATATTCTGCACGCGCTGATTCAACTGCTCTGTTTGACGGGTCAGGCGTTGAAGCTCGGCCTCGATTGCATCGACGCGTTCCAGGATCGAGCTGCCGGACAGGTCTGGCGCCGGGGAACCGGTGGTCGAAAGCTCACGCTTCAGGCGTTGTATCTCCACGTGCAGGACCGTCAGTTCCTGCCGGATATCCGCAAGCGTTTGTTGATCCTGTGCTTGTGCTACGCCAGCCGCTGCCACAACCGCGGCCAGAACCCATCCTGCAAGTCTCATCGTCTTACCCCAAGGTTGAACCGGTCAACACCGTTACCGCGCGCCGGTTTTTGGAATAGCATTCCTCGGTACTGCAAATCTCGATCGGGCGTTCCTTGCCGTATGTGACCGTTTGCAGTCGGTTGCCGGCGACGCCGCGCGAGATCAGGTATTCCCGTGCCGCATTTGCGCGCCGCTCGCCAAGCGCGAGGTTGTACTCGCGTGTTCCCTGCTCATCCGCATGGCCCTCGATTGTCGCCACGAAATCGGGATTGGCCATCAGCCAATCGGCCTGCCCCTGCAGGGTGGTCTGCGCCTGAGGGGACAATGTGGACTGGTCCACCGCAAACAGAACCCTGTCACCGACGGTTTGCTGGAAATAGGCCGGTGAGCGTGGATCGCTCGGCGATCCCGGCACAAGCGCGCCACTGCCGCCGGGGCCACCGCCCAGTGCCGATGGATCATTACTCGCGCAGGCAGCGACCACGCTCAGCGCGCCCGCCGCCAGGATTTTGCTCAATACGTTCATTTCAGGTGCCTCGTGTTTTGATTATTGCCGCCTGTCTACCACAACGGCGGTTTCTTGTGAACTTTGCCGCATCGCGATTGCGATCAATTCTGCAGCGGACCCCAGGACGGGTCGCTGCCTCCATCCGGGGTTCGAACGGGACGCAGATTGCGGCCCGAAATATCCACCGAATACAAAGTGGACCGCCCGCTGGCGCCCTGCGTTTCGCGTGTGAACATGATGACACGTCCGTTTGGCGACCATGTGGGTCCCTCGTCCAAGAACGATGACGTCAGCAGCCGCTCTTCGCTGCCGTCCGTGCGCATCACCCCAATATGGAACCGGCCTTTGTTTTGCTTGGTGAAGGCGATCAGGTCGCCGCGCGGAGACCAGACCGGGGTGCCATAGCGCCCCTGACCAAAACTGATCCGGGTTGGCTCTCCGCCGCTCGACGGCATGACATAGAGCTGCGGCGTGCCGGAGCGGTCGCTTTCGAACACAATCCGGCTGCCGTCCGGCGAATAGCTGGGCGCAGTTTCGATGGCAGGCGTATTGGTCAGCCTTGTGCTTTGACCCGAGGCCAGATCCATCCGCCACAGGTCCGTGTTACCGCCCTGCGACAGGGAATAGACGATGGATCGGCCATCCGGAGAAAACCGGGGCGAAAAACTCATCGTGCCTTCCTGTGTCTTCAGCTCCTGCCGCCTGACGCTGGCAACATCGAGGACATAGATCTGCGGTCGACCCGTTTCATAGCTTGTGTACAGTAAACGGTCGCCTGACGGCGAAAAGCGTGGGGCCAGCACAATGGCCGCGCTGTCGGTCAGGAATTGCACATTTGCGCCATCGTAATCCATGATGGCCAGACGTTTCAGACGCTGATCCTTGGGGCCACTTTCCGACACAAAGGCGACGCGGCTGTCGAAATAACCGCCCTCGCCTGTGATCCGACTATAGACCTGATCGGCGACCTTGTGCGCCATCCGACGCCATCCATCGGTTGTACCGGCCAGTTGCAGGCCACTGCCCAATTCCTGACCCGAGAACACGTCCCAGACCCGGAACCGAACCGTCAGACGTTTGCCCGAGACATTGACCGCGCCGGTCACCAAAGCTTGCGCATTGATCGCTTTCCAATCCGCAAACTGCACCGGCGCATCAAAGCTGCTGACCCGGCTGATGAACGCATCGGCAGAGATTTCGCGGAACAATCCGGTTCCCGTCAGGTCCGCTGCCACAACACGAGAGATATCGCTGGCATATTGCGCCGCCGCAGGGCCATCCGGCACGAAGTTTGGAACCGCAAAGGGCATCGGTTCGATGATGCCTTCGTCGATTTCCAAACGCAGTGGCCCGCTCTGAGCGTAAACCGGCGCCGACAACAGGGTCAGGCCAACTAAGAGGCTGGTCAGAAGTTTCATCATTTGATCCGCATCCTCTCGGGATTGAATGTAATCTCAATATCCTGCCACTGCGCGTATTTGTCAGCAGGCAGTTCGTATCCTCGGGCTCCGCAGCGCAATATTGCCCGCCGGGCGGCGTCATACGCCTGTTTTTCGGCACCAGCCGACCCACCGGAACTGTCCAGCAGGCGCAGACTGCCCCCTACGACAGTTCCGTCGCGGTTCAGAGAGAACCCGACAACAACAACGGTGTTCAGGGCATCCGTCGACAATGATCCAACGTTCCAGCACCTGGATACCGCCAGACGCATCGCATCTTTTTCTCCGCTCGTCAGGGGCGGTCCCGTAGGTTCGGTTCCACTGCCCAACGCTTCGGCCAAAGCATCATTGATTGCCGAGTCGTCGCTTGGTGCCGGGTTTTCAGGGGCCGGTTCCGGTGCCTCTGCCACTACAGGTTCCGGCGGCGGTGCTGGACGATTGGGCCGGACCCGGGGCCGCGGGGACGTCAACGGAGACTGCTCGTCCGATTCCTCGGCTTCGGTCACAATTTCCGGAGCAGCCTCTTCGGGGGCTGTCTGATCCTGCTGCTCCTGTTGCGTTTCCGCACCTTCGTCCAGCGACACGGGAGGCGTTTCAATGTCATCAATCTCGACTTCGGGCGGTGGTGGCGCAATCGCCTCCGGGGCCACCCGGTCGGCAGGGCGTGGTTGTGCTTCGGGGCCAGGGGGCACCGGCAACGCGGCAGTTTCCGGTTCGGGTTCGATCAAAACCGGCGCTTCCTCGGGTACTTCAGGCTCGGGCGGAGCTTCGACCGTCTCTGGCTCAGGCTCAGGCTCGGGTTCAGACGGAGTGATCGGTTCGGGACGCGGCTGCTCTTCCTGCGTCGGATCGGGCGCATTGGCCTCTTCCGTTGGCTCCGGAGGTGGCTGCAATGCGCTCGGCTCAACGGGCACGTCAGGCGCATCGCGCTGCGCGGTCATCGCGGCGAACTGCTCAGCGCTGATCACGGAAACATCCTGGACGGCCATCGGCAACGGTTCGGACCGAAACGTCCCGCCAAACAACGCCCATCCTATCAGACTCACATGGGCAATCGCCGAAATCTTGGTGCCGGTATCCACCGCGCAGCCTCACCCTTACCCGTCATCCAGCGTCGGCCCGCCGGTATCTGTCACCAGGCCCACATTGGAAAACCCGCCCGCATTCAGCGCGCCCATGACCTGCATCACCTGGGCATAGGGGATCGCGCCATCGGCCCGCAGAAAAACACGATCGCTGCTGCGTTCTGCAGAAATGGCGCGCAATTTGCCAATCAACTCTTCGCGTAGCACGTCTGTGGTCTGAATCTGTACCCGACCGTCTGCGGTCAGGGTGACGGTCAGCGGCTCTTCGTTGTCACCGGGCAGCGCACTGGCCGCGGTTTTTGGAAGGTCGACGGGCACACCCACCGTCAGCAACGGGGCAGCGACCATAAAGATGATCAGCAGCACCAGCATGACATCCACAAAGGGCGTCACGTTGATCTCGGACATCGGCTGCGCGCGTCCGCGACGCCGGCCGCGCCTGCGTCCGTTGTCGCCCGAGGGTTGCTGGACCGCCGCGCCCATATCAGCTATCCAACTGCCGCGACAGGATGGTCGCGAACTCGTCGGCAAAAGCTTCGTAGCCACCTACGATCCGATCGCTGTCCGCGCTCAGCTTGTTATAGTAGATCACCGCTGGGATCGCGGCCAAGAGCCCAAGACCGGTGGCCAGCAGAGCTTCGGCGATCCCCGGGGCCACGACGGCAAGGTTCGTGTTCTGTTGTTCCGCAATTTCGATAAAGGCATTCATGATGCCCCAGACCGTGCCGAACAGGCCGATAAAGGGTGCAGTCGAGCCAACGGTTGCAAGGATGGGCAGACCCTTGTTCAGGGTCTCGGCCTCTTTGGCGATGGCAACGTCCATCGACCGGTCAATTCGGGCCGTCGCCCCCGCAATCAATCCGCCATCGGTACGATGCGACCTGCGCCATTCGATCATGCCAGCCGCAAAAATCTTTTCAGAGCTGCCATCGGGTTGCGTGCCAATCTGTTCGAACAATTCATCCAGCGGGTTGCCGGACCAGAAACTTTCATCAAACACCTGCGCCTCGCGGCGTGCGGCGCGATAGTTGATAAGCTTTTGGATGATAATCGCCCAGGACCAGAAGGATGCGACCACCAGCATCAGCATCACCAGTTTGACGATAAAGGTCGCGCGGGCAAACAGCCCCCACATGGAGAAGTCGATCTCCTGCGCCAGCGCCAGCGTTTCAGCTTCCATGAACCTGCTCTTTGTTTTGCCTGACGGCCGTTCGTTTGGCCTTGTTTTGCCAGACGCTATCGCAGTTGGGTGCGAAAAGCCAACAGAACCACCCCGGCCCGGCAAATTGTTACATCAATGCGCGAATCTCTGCCGGAAGGCGGACCGGCTTACCGGCCTTGTTGATGCAGACGGCGGTGACCGTCGCGCGAAAGATCACGGTCTCGCCACGACGCACCAGTTGCGCCATGGTCAGCCGCACACCAGACAATGAAACTACGTCTGTTTCGACCACCAGTTCATCCTCGAATTTCGCCGGCGCGAGGTAATCCGCCTCGACCCGGCGCACGACCCAGACAATACCTTGGTCACGCATGGCGTTCTGGTCATTGCCCAGTTGACGCACCCAGTCTGACCTCGCCCGTTCGATGTAACGCAGGTAATTCGCGTGGTAGACCACACCCCCCATATCGGTGTCTTCATAGTAAACGCGAACCGGATAGGTGTGTTTCATTGGGGTTGCTCCAACCGGGCAAACAATCGCAATGCGTGAGACGGGTCCTGCGCCGCCCTCGGCAAAACAGGATCATATGCGGCGCGGATCAGCCCGGCAATCTCGGGGCGCAGGATCGTTGCGTCACCTACCATGGCTAAGGGCGATTTGTCACGAAAAGCAGCATCCGACCACAGAAGAACAGTTTGCACCACCTGGCTGAGCGCAAGGGTTTCGGCCGGCACCTTTGACAATTCGGCATCCATGCGCAGAAAGACAAACGCGGCGCGGATTGCGCCGTCCTCTTCGAACCTGAAAATGCGGTATTGGTTGGCATCCGCCGCGATCAGACGCTCCACCAGCGGCCCGAGGTCGGGGATCAGGCGATCCAGATCCGGGACCTCGGGCAATTCCTGCCAGTCCCGGAAAAAGAACACCATGCAGTTCACGGCAAGCTCCGGATCGGTCTCGGCCATCTGGTGATCCGCCAGTGTCACCACCGCCTCGAACGCGCCTTTGACAATTGCCAAGGTGTCATCCTCAACCCCAAAGACAACCGGAACAATCGGGCGCCCCCAGCGCGCGAAGAGGAATTCTCCGCTGTCACGGGTGAACAAGGCTTCGATCTCGTCCGGGGTCACGCGCAATCCTTCATCATTAAAAACACTTTCGCAGAAGGCATAAAATCTCAGACGCCCGGCTTCAACCAAACAGATCGCTCTGACCTTTCGGAGCCGGCAGCCCCAAATGAGCCCATGCCTTTTGCGCAAGCATCCTGCCGCGCGGCGTGCGCTGGATCAGGCCTTGCTGCAGCAGATACGGCTCAATCACTTCTTCCAGCGAATCCCGACTTTCCGATAACGCCGCGCACAAAGTTTCGATTCCGACAGGCCCGCCCGCGTAGTTCTCTGCGATCAGCTTCAGATAGCGCCGATCCGCCCCGTCGAGACCCAGATTGTCCACGCCCAACCGTGTGAGGGCGCCATCCGCAAGCGCGCGCGTGATCCGTCCGTCGCCTTCGACGATTGCGAAATCGACGACGCGCCGCAGTAACCGACCTGCAATCCGAGGGGTCCCGCGAGACCGTTTCGCGATTTCCCGCGCACCATCATCGTCCGCCGGCGCACCCAGTTTACGCGCGTTACGGGTAGCGATCTCGTGCAACTCATCGACCTCGTAGAATTGCAGGCGGGTTGGAATGCCAAACCGGTCCCGCAACGGGGTCGTCAACAGGCCCATCCGTGTGGTCGCCCCCACCAGTGTAAAGGGCTGAAGCTCGATCCGAACGGTGCGGGCGGCCGGGCCTTCACCGATCACCAGATCCAGTTCAAAGTCTTCCATCGCCGGATACAGAACTTCTTCGACGGCCGGATTCAGACGGTGAATCTCATCAATGAACAGCACGTCCCGCGATTCCAGATTGGTCAGGATCGCCGCCAGATCCCCTGCTTTTGCCAAGACCGGGCCCGAAGTCATGCGGAAATTCACCCCCAACTCACGCGCCATGATCTGTGCCAGCGTGGTTTTTCCCAGACCCGGAGGCCCGTGAAATAATGTGTGATCCATCGCTTCGCCACGCTGACGGGCGGATTGGATAAAGATGCGCAGGTTGGCCCGCGCCTCGGCCTGACCGATGAATTCATCCAGGCCCTGCGGGCGCAGCGCGCGATCATTGTCTTCGGGCAACGGCTCGGGGCGCAGGGTGGGATCGGCGTCTACCATTCAATCAGCCTTTCGGAGCCAGCAGTTTCAGCGCGGCGCGGATCAGATCCGCCTCACCCGCATCGGGCATCTGCGCTGCCGCCTCGGCCACCGCTGCTGCCGCGTCCGACGGGCCATACCCCAGATTGGACAGGGCAGACAATGCACCGGCAGACGCCGCGCCTGCCCCAGACGCTGGCAAAGGCGATCGCTTTTGTGTTGGACCGGGATCTGCAGTCTCGACAACTTCCAGCATCGGACCGTCCATTGCTTCGGTCACAGTGCCACCCATGGCCATGACACCGGGCGCCTTGTCTTTCAGATCCAGAACGATGCGCTGCGCCGTTTTGGGCCCAACGCCTTTCGCCGCTTTTACGGATGCCCAGTCGCCCAAGGCAATCGCGCGGCTCACGCCGTCCGGCCCCAGCGCGGACAGAATCGCCAACGAGACTTTGGCGCCGACACCCTGCACCGAGCAGAGCAATCGGTGCCATTCCTTTTCGACCAGTGACAGAAATCCGTAAAGCTGCATCAGGTCTTCGCGCACAACCATATCGGTGTAGAGCGAAATCCCCTCGCCCACACCCGGCAAAGCCGCCATGGTGCGATCCGAGCAGAAAACAATGTAGCCGACACCACGCACATCGATCAGCACATGATCTGCCGCCCGATAATCCAGCCGCCCGGTCAGTTTGCCGATCATGCCCGTACCTCTTTCAACTGCACCTGCTGCGTCTTGCCGTAATAGGCATGACAGATAGCAATCGCCAAGGCATCTGCCGCGTCGGCCCCCTTGGGCGAACAGCCCGGCAGTTGAAGCTTGACCATATGCAGGACCTGTTCCTTCTCCGCGTGTCCAACCCCAACAACGGTTTTCTTGACCCGGTTGGGCGCGTATTCCCCAACGGTCAAGCCCGCCTGTGCCAAAGTCAGCAATGCGACACCGCGGGCCTGACCCAGCTTGAGCGTTCCTGCGCCGTCCTTGTTCACAAAAGTCTGTTCGATAGCTGCCTGATCGGGGCGATGCGCGGCGATCACCTCGACAATCTGGTTGTGCAGTGAAAGCAGCCGTTCGCCCAGATCATCTCCGTCCGATTTACACAAACCGTTGGCGACATGGCTCAGACGGCTGCCATTCGATTCGATGACGCCCCATCCCAGGGTTCTCAGCCCCGGATCAATGCCCAGAATTCGCATGTTTTGCCTCGGCCTGCTCGGGTTATGTGACCTTTTTTCATCGATTAGCACGAAACATGAACATTTTCCAAGCGAATTGACCTCACGCATGAAAACGACATGACTGTTCCGGTCGCGACAACACCGCAAAATCGCGACGTGAAACCGTCTGAAACCGACAGGTTTATGAAGGTAAATTCACCAATTATTTAAGGCGATTACAGTCCGTTCGAGCATTGCACAAATTGCATAGGACACATGCAAAAACTGAGCTTGCGCTGGTCATATGGCAACACTAAGTGCCGGTCAGATCGCAAGATCGCAACGTGAACACAAACAGAAGGAAACAGGATATGGCTGCACTGGATAACATCCGCACCACCTCTGGCTCATTCGGCCTCGTCGGCCGTATCGGCGCAACATTCGCATCGGTCGTAAACGCCGTGGTTGAATGGAATGACGCCCGCGTCACCCGTAACGCGCTGAAAGGTCTGACCGACCGCGAGTTGGAAGATATCGGCCTGTGCCGTGGCGACATCGACGATATCGCCGAAGGTCGGATCTAAGGTTTAATCGACACCCACTCACATACGCCCCCATCTCCTCCCCTCGGGGGCAAACGAAAACACCGCGCGCCTCGAAGGCACGCGGTGTTTTTCGTGTCGGGCTGAACCTAGTACAAGACTTTGTTCAGTTGAACCGAGAGAATCTGTGTAAGGGGATCGATTTGCATGACCCAGGCACCGGCCTGTTCAACGGACGTACCCTGCTGCAGAGCGTCGATCCTGTATTGATATCCGGATGGCCCAAGGCTGGACAGCAAAAACGCCTTGAAGGCGAAGAACGCAATCAGGCACAGCACCAAAACCTTGACCGGAACCGCCGAGCGGACCCGTTGCGGCTTCATAACGACCAGGCCATCCTTGCGCATCGTCGCGCGATAGCCACGGCTCATCTTTTGATGTTTCTTGTTCAGGCGATGAACGCGCTGACCAAATTCCAGTTGCTTTCCCGTCATGGCAGCCTCCTAAAACCGCCCCCCTCGACTTCGTCAGAAAACGGTAGAAAGAGATTGCGACAAAACCGTGGCAAAAATCCACAAAACTCCTGCAAATGGTCTAATTTAAGCCCTGTTTGCTTAAGATCAGCGTCGTCCATTCACCAATCTGGCCTTTGTGGACCACATTGAACCCGTTCTGTGAATAAACCGACACCACATCTTCGGCCTGTTCATTGAGGATTCCCGACAGAATCGCATGGCCGCCAACCCGCAGATTCGCGGCGATTTCAGGCGACAACGCAATCAGAGGGCCTTTGAGAATATTGGCAAAAATCAGGTCATAAGGCGCGTGGGATCGCAGCTCGGGGTGATCGAAACCCGCCGCTTCTACGCACCTAACGGCACCGGACATGTCATTGGCTTTAAGATTGGCTTCGGCCACATCGACGGCCACCTGATCAATATCGCTCGCCAGAACGTCACCACCCCAAACACGGGCCGCTGCCATGGCCAGAACGGCGGTACCGCAACCGATATCTGCCACCCTGGTTGCGGTGAACCCGTTGTCCAGCAGACGATCCAGGGCCTTGAGGCATCCGAGCGTTGTCCCGTGGTGGCCAGTTCCAAAAGCCATCGCCGCCTCGATCAATAGCGGGACGCTGTCTGCCGGCACCTTGTCCGCATCATGGGCTCCGTAAACAAAGAACCGGCCCGCCTCGACCGGGGCCAGTTCCCTGCGGACATGGGCAACCCAGTCGGTTTCGGGCAGTTCCGAAACCACAAAGGGCCTGGCCTCAAATGCGACTGCCAGAACCGCCAGCGCGGTGTCATCCGGTGCTTCGGTGAAATAGCCGCCGACTTCCCACAGGCCCGAGCCATCCTCGACCTCGAACACGCCAACGCCTGTGGGTTCGGGGTCAAGACGCTCCATCGCTTCCCCCAAACCTTCGGCTGCGGTCTTTCCGGTTAGCGTCGTCAGCGCTGTGAATGTGGGCATGTTGCCTCCCGTCTGAATTGCCTGAGCGCCTAGGGGGATGGGCCGGTAAGGTCAAGCACCAACGCTCATTCAGCAGGCGCAGGCGCGTATTTCGACAGGATCGTTTCATTGCCCGGTTCAGGATGGCGCGGGATCAGCAGTGACAAGCCGAGCGACACCATCGCCATACCGGCGGCAAGCCCAAAAACCGCACCGGGAGAAACCACCCAGAGCAAGCCCAGTAGCGCGGGCAGGAAGACAGCCGCGATGTGATTGATCGTGAATGCCACGGCAGCCGTGGGCGCGATATCTGCAGGGTCTGCGATTTTCTGAAAATACGTCTTCAAAGCCAGCGCCAGCGCAAACAAGACGTGATCAATCACGTACAGGATTGCGGCCAGCAGCACCCCCCAGCCAAACCAGTAGATGCCGCCATAGGCTGCGAACACGATGGCCAGTCCCGCATATTCAAAGATCAGTGTGCGGCGTTCACCAAAAACGGCCACCGCTTTGCCCAGCATCGGCGCCGCCGCCATGTTGATCACCAGGTTTATCAGGTAGAGGCTGGTCAGTTCGTGCACCTCGAACCCGAATTTCTGGACCATCATGAAACCGGCAAAGACCACGAATATCTGCCGCCGGGCACCGGCCATGAACTGCAAGGCGTAGTACAGCCAGTACCGGCGGCGCAGCACCAGTTTCTTGGTCTGCGGTGTTGGCGCATCGAACTGCGGATAGGCGAACAGGCAAAACAGGGCGAGCAGCGCTGTGACGCCACCAGCCGCCATGAAAACCGTGTTGTAGGACAGATCGAACCGGTCCCAGGTTAGAACAATGAGGCCATAAACAACCGCAGTCGAGGCCGATCCCATCGCGACCAGCCATCCCAGCACCTGCGGTGCGCGGTCCTTGGGCAACCATTGCAACTGCAATGACTGGTTCACGGTTTCGTAGTAGTGAAAGCCAATCGAGCTGAACAGCGTCACAAACAGCAGACCACCGAGGCTTGGAAACCAAGCGGTAACCGCCGTGGCCACGCCCAGCATCATCAGCGATATCATGGCCAGCACCTGTTCGCGCACGAACAGGATCACTGCAATTACGCCGACCGCCAGAAACCCCGGAATCTCGCGCACGGTGTGCAGCAGGCCGATATCTGCCCCGTCAAAATTTGCCACCTCGATGACGAAATTGTTCAGCAGCGCGCTCCACCCGTTGAACGCAATCGGCATGGTCAACGCCATCACGAACAGGAGCGTCACCGGACGACGCCAGAACGGAAGGCTCTGCGCCTCTGACAGGGGCATGGGTTTCAGCATGAGAGTCCTCTACGCCCATTGCATCTGTTTGGCGAGGGAAAAGACCGGGTGCACAACGCCTCTGCACTGATGCAGAGATCAGTAAAAACTCTGTGGATCGATGTCCACGGTCAGGCGCAAGCCCCCCTTCAGGCGCAACGGGGCGATCCAGCGCGCAATTGCGTCCTGAATTGGCGCGGCCTTGGGGGCTTTGACCAACAGACGCACCCGGTGCCGTCCGCGAATGCGTGCAATCGGGGCCGGGGCGGGTCCAAAGACCTGCGCCCCGATGTCCCTCAGCGGGGCGTCATTGCGCGCCATCGCGTTACCAAGGTCGAATACCGGGCCAACCTCGGGGCCGGACAAAACAATTCCTGCCATTCGCCCGTAGGGCGGAACGCCTGCCGCCTGACGTCCAGCCGCTTCGGCCCGCCAAAACCCTTCCTCATCACCAGACAAAATCGCCCGGATCACCGGATGTTCCGGTTGATAGGTCTGCAACAATGCCTGCCCCGGTTTGTCCGCACGTCCCGCGCGCCCCGCCACTTGGCGCATCAACTGAAATGTCCGTTCCGCGGCGCGCAGATCTGCTCCGTGCAGGCTCAGGTCGGCATCTATGACACCCACTAAAGTCAGCTTGGGAAAGTTGTGCCCCTTGGCCACCAGTTGTGTGCCAATGATGATGTCAGCGTCCCCTTGGGCGATCTCTTCAATCTTGGCTTTCAACGCCCGTGCCGATCCAAACAGATCAGAACTGAGCATAACGATTTTCGCGTCGGGGAAGGTCGCCTCAGCCTCTTCGGCCAGCCGCTCGATCCCCGGTCCGACAGGCGCCAGCATGCCCTCGACACCACAGGACGGACAGGACTCGGGCATGGGCTTGGTTTCGCCGCATTGGTGGCACACCAACCGTTTCAGGAACCTGTGTTCAACCATGCGCGCATCGCAATGATCGCACCCGATCTGTTCACCGCAGGCCCGGCAAAGGGTCACCGGCGCATAACCGCGACGGTTGATAAACAGCAGGGACTGCTCACCTTTTTCGATCCGCTGCCGCACCGCCTGACGCAATGTGGGCGAAATCCATGTCCCCGTCTGCATCTGTTCGGCGCGCATATCAATGGATTTCATATCAGGCAGAACCGCCGCCCCGAACCGCGTCGTCAGGTCCAGCCGGTTGTATTTTCCGGCCTCGGCATTTGCCCAGCTTTCCAGCGACGGCGTTGCGCTGGCCAGGATCACGCGGGCCCCGCAAATCGCTGCACGCAATACCGCCATGTCCCGCGCGCTGTAGTGCACACCATCTTCCTGTTTGTACGAGGTGTCGTGCTCTTCATCGACCACGATCAGGCCGAGATTGCGAAACGGCAGATACAGCGCCGACCGGGCGCCAACCACCAGTTGCACATCGCCCTGCCCCACCATGCGCCAGACACGCCGACGCTCGGTCATCGTCGCACCCGAGTGCCATTCGGCAGGCCGCGCGCCAAACCGCTGCTCAACACGGGTCAGAAACTCTGCCGTCAGGGCAATTTCCGGCAACAGAACCAGCGCCTGACGCCCCATACGCAGCGCTTCTGCCACAGCCTCCAAATACACTTCGGTCTTGCCCGAGCCGGTGACGCCTTTCAGCAAGGTCGTACCATACGCGTCCGAGCGTTGCCCGGCCTGCAGCCGCACCACTGCTGCTGCCTGATCATCCGTCAAGTCCTTGCCCGGCAAATCCGGATCAAGATGCGGATACGGCAGATCACGCGGACTATCCTCTTCCCGCACAGCGCCTTGTTTGACCAAACCTTTGACGACCGAAGACGTCACACCCGCCTGTTCAGCCAGTTCCTTCAGCGTGAATGCCAACCCGCCATAGTCCCGCAAAACCTCCAGCACCCGGGTCCGCGCATCGGTCATGCGATCGGGTTCACCGTCACCCAACCGATAGACTTTTCGCATGGATGGCGGATCACCCAACCCCGGCGCACGTGTCGCCAGACGCAACATTGCAGGCATCGGCGTCAGCGTATAATCCGCAACCTTTCCCAGAAAATGCCGCATCTCCAGGCGCATGGGCGCAACGTCCAGCACCCGGATCACCGACCGCGCCTTGGCCAGATCGAACCCGCCCTGCCCCGGCCCCCAAACCACGCCCAGTACCTTGCGCGGCCCCAGCGGCACTTCGACAAACGCGCCCAGAAAGCACCCCCCTTCGGGCGCCTTGTAGTCCAACGTCCGGTCCAGAGGCTGCGTGGTCAGAACCGCAACCAACTCTCCTTCGTCGAAAAATCCGTTAGCGCTCACGGTATATCCTTCGCAAGGGGTTCCAGCATGGGTCTCTTTGAGGTAAAGCCATCCGCGACCAAGGCCAACCCATCAAAGGACTGCGCTCATGAAATTCTTCGTAGACACCGCCGAGATCGACGCCATTGCCGAACTGAATGACTTGGGCATGGTGGACGGCGTGACCACCAACCCCTCACTGATCCTGAAATCCGGCCGCGACATTCTGGAAGTGACCAAGGAAATCTGCGATCTGGTCGATGGCCCGGTATCCGCCGAAGTTGTTGCAACCGAGGCCGATGACATGATCGCCGAAGGGCGCAAGCTGGCCAAAATCGCGCCGAACATCGCCGTCAAGGTTCCGCTGACTTGGGCCGGCCTGAAAACCTGCAAGGCGTTGACCGACGAAGGCCAGATGGTCAACGTGACCCTGTGCTTTTCGGCCAACCAGGCACTGCTGGCGGCTAAGGCGGGCGCAACCTTCATTTCGCCGTTCATCGGACGCCTGGATGACATCAACATGGATGGCATGGAGTTGATCGCGGACATCCGGCAGATCTATGACAACTACGGATTTGAAACGGAAATTCTGGCGGCTTCTATCCGCACGGTAAACCATGTGACCGACAGTGCGCGCATCGGCGCAGATGTTATTACTGCGCCTCCCGGCGTGATCAAAAAGCTGGCCGATCACCCGCTGACGGACAAGGGTCTGGACGCGTTTCTGGCAGACTGGGCCAAAACGGGCCAGAAAATCCTCTGATCTTTTGCCCAACCGCACAGCGCCGAGCGGCGCCGTGCCCGGCCCAACGGCAATTCCCTGATCTGTGATCAGGGAATTGCAGGCGGGAGCCCCGGTCACACACCGGATACAAATCCACTCATACGTGCATTTTTCCTACGGCATTTCGGGCAACCCATGTTATAAGCCGCTCAACAAAAAAAGACCGGACAGGACATGAGCAGCAACCCGAAACTACAGGACAACCTCCGTGCCGCGATTCTGGCTGAGCCGGACGCCATTCTGGATGACAAAGACCTCATGCAGGCCCTTGTCGCGGCGAATGAACAGGCACGCGGAGACAACGTTATCGACCTGCGCGGCATTGCGATGCAACGGCTCGAGGCGCGTTTGGACCGGCTGGAAGACACCCACCGCTCCGTCATTGCCGCAGCATACGAGAATCTGGCGGGGACCAATCAGGTCCACCGGGCCATACTGCGCCTTCTGGAACCGGTTGAGTTCGAAGACTTCCTGCGCGCGCTGGGCAGCGACGTGGCCGATATTCTGCGGGTGGATCGGATCACATTGGTTTTGGAAACCACTGTGGTCCAGAACGACCCGGCTATCGACCGGCTTGGCGGGGTGCTAACCGTGACGGAACCCGGTTTTGTCGATCAGTACCTGACCTATGACCGCAGCGGTCCGGCGCGTGAGGTTACGCTGCGCGAGGTCCATCAACCGAGCCGCCGGGTGTTTGGGGCGCAGGCCGATCAATTGCGCTCCGAGGCGTGTCTCAAGCTGGATCTGGGTCCAGGACGGTTGCCCGGAATGATCGTCATGGGCGCCACAGACCCACGGCACTTCACCCCTCAGTTGGGCACGGATCTTCTGACCTTTTTCGCAGGCGTGTTCGAACGCTCGATGCGCCACTGGTTGTCGTGAGCCTGATCTCCCCGGCCTGCCGCGATGCGTTGCAGCAATGGCTCAACAGTTTGCGGGCATTGGCTGGCCGGTCCGAGAACACGCAATCAGCCTATTGCGGAGACGTCACTGAGTTTCTGTCGTTTATGACATTGCATCACAGTGAGCGTCAGGGATTGGCGGCGCTCCAACGCATCTCGATCTCGGATATGCGCGCCTGGATGGCGGATCAGCGCGCCTCGGGCGTCGGCGCGCGATCGCTGGCCCGAAAGCTTTCGGCCGTCAAGAGCTTTTACCGCTGGCTGGCAGAGCGCGAAGGATTTGAGCCCACCGCCGTTTTGTCAACACGCGCGCCCAAATTCACGCAAAAGCTTCCGCGCCCGCTGGCCAAAGACGCCGCGCGCGCCATGATCGAGACGGTCGAGATGCAATCGACGTCGGATTGGATTGCCGCCCGCGACGCTGCTGTTGTGACCCTCCTGTATGGCTGTGGGCTGCGGATTTCCGAGGCCTTGTCCCTGACCGGCGCAGATGCGCCATTGCCGCCGACCCTGCGCATTCTGGGCAAAGGAGACAAGGAACGGGTCGTGCCCGTCATTCCTGCGGCCCGCGACGCGGTCGATCGTTATCTCAACTTGTGTCCTCACCCACAGTCCACAGATGCAGCTTTGTTCCGGGGCGTTCGGGGTGGTCCACTGAACCCGCGTGCCATTCAGGGTGTCATGGCCAAGGCACGGATGCAACTCGGGCTGCCGTCGACGGCTACGCCGCATGCGATGCGCCACAGCTTTGCGACACATCTCCTCTCTGCAGGGGGGGACTTGCGCGCCATTCAGGAACTGCTGGGTCACGCATCACTGTCCACGACACAGGCCTATACCGCAGTGGACACGGCACGGCTGATGGAAGTCTACAATCGCGCCCACCCGAAGGCCTGAGGCCTTTATGGACAACACAGCCAGCCCGATACCATGCGGTCCGGCTTTTTGCTTTGCATCTGGTTTGCGCTTCGTACATGACACGTGAATGACACTGAGATTCAAAGCCCTTGCCGTTCATCTGTTCACTGCAACCGGTGCCGTTTTTGCAATGTTGGCAATGCTGGCTGCTGTCGAAGAAGAATGGAGCCTGATGTATCTCTGGCTTGTCGTGTCCTTCATCGTAGACGGCATCGACGGTCCTATGGCCCGGCATTATCATGTCAAAAAGAACGCGCCAGAGTTCGATGGCGTTCTTCTGGATCTGATCATCGACTACCTGACATACGTGTTCATTCCGGCTTACGCGTTGTTCAAGTCCGGCCTGATGGACGGGTGGACCGGGTGGTTTGCGATCATCGTCATCACCTTCGCCAGTGCGATGTACTTCGCGGACACCCGGATGAAAACAAAGGACAATTCTTTTTCGGGTTTCCCGGGATGCTGGAACATGGTGGTCATCGTGATCTTTGCGTTGGAGCCGAATTTCTGGTTCAGCCTTGTTCTCGTCACGCTGCTGGCGATCGCCATGTTCCTGCCGCTCAAATTCGTTCACCCGGTCCGGACGGAACGGTGGCGCAGCCTGACTTTGCCGATGGCGTTTGCCTGGACGTTCTTTGCGGGTTGGGCGGCCTGGGTGGATTTCCACCCCGAAAGCTGGGCGCACTGGGGGTTGGTGATCACCAGCCTGTATCTGGTATCCGCTGGCATCGTGCAGCAACTGATCCCACAGCGAGGTGGCTAGGAGCGACGCGCAAAGGCACGCTATAAAACTTCCTGTACCTCGAATTCGGTTCCGTTATGGGTAAACACGTCGCCTTCCTGCAGGCCTGCCATGGCCAGATAGATCGGGCTTTGTGTTGAAATTCCCATATAGGTCTTTCCATCCACATCAAACCGTGTGGTGGACACGCAAACCACAAAACGCCGGTTGTTGAATTTGATGACCGCGCCCGGTTTCACAGTATCGGTCAAACCGAAATCGGTGTTTTCGATCACATCAATCTTGGCGTGGTGTGCGTGAACCGGCGCATCAAAAGCCGCCGCAAGATCGGCATTTTCGCGCGAAGCGGCGATATCGTCTTTGTCGTGGCCTTCCCGGTCATCCAACTGCGCGTCCTTCAGAAACGCGTCGTAATGCGCCTGGGCAGTCGCCAGTTCCTGCGCCTCAAGAGACATCAGCCGGTCAATGATTGTTTTCTTGCGGGTTACACGATCTGTTGCAGCTGTCATTCAGCGGGGTCCTTCAAATTCAGCATCTGATATAAGTTGGTCCCGGCATCGCGGGATTGCAACTGATTTCGACCAGTCAGATCAGCAGGCTGGCCGCGCCTTCGTGCCGCAGCAGGGCCACCTTGGTTTCAATACCACCGTCTCCTGAAAAACCACCCAGACCATTGGCGGCGAGCACCCGGTGGCAGGGAATGATGATCGGAATGGGATTGGCGCCGCAGGCCTGTCCAACCGGCTGCGCGGGTTGGTTCAGGTCTTTGGCAATCTCTCCATATGTCCGCGTTTCACCCAGCGGAATCGCAAACATCAGATCGCAGACCTGCCGCTGAAATTCAGACCCTGCGATCCGATATGGCAGGTCGAACCGATCCAATCGCCCGGCGTCATACGCTTTTAGTTGAGCTAATGCGTCCGCAAGCAACGGCGTGACGTGGCCATCGTTCTGGCCATTCCACACGAGGCGGGTGATGGCGCCGTCGGTTTCCTCGACGCCTAACCGACCGAACTGCGTATCGACTGCGATCATGGGCATGATCACACGGTTTCAGATCAGGTCACTCTCCGCAAGCCAGTAATGGGGCAGACCAGCATCTGACAGTTTCCACGCGGAACGGGGCGACCTCCAACCAAAAATGCTGTTGAGCCCATGGTGCGCCCCCTCGCCTTGGAAGGGGCGCAGCCTTCTTTAACCCAAGGCGTCGTTGCAGCGACCACACACGCCGGGATGCGCGTGCAGCCCAACATCAGGCAGGATTTTCCAGCAGCGTTGGCACTTGGCGCCCTCGGCCTTTTCAAACACCACGCCCACGCCTTCGATTTCCGGCACGCGGAAAGCTTCAGCCGGGATTGGATCGCCGGTGATCGAGAGACCCGAGGTGATACACATGTCGTCCACGTCAAAGATCGCCAGCAGATCCCGGGTTACCGCATCCTCGACATGCACAATGGGCGCCGCTTCGAGACTGGAACCAATGACCTTGTCTTGCCGTTGAACCTCAAGCGCCGCCGTTACTGCGCGGCGCACGCGGCGGACTTTGGCCATGTTTGTTTCCAGCTCCGTGTCGCGCCATTGAGCCGGCGTATTCGGGAAGTCGACGAGGTGCACCGAACTGTCATCCGCCGGGAAACGTTCAAGCCAGACCTCTTCCATGGTAAAGACCAGGACGGGTGCCAGCCAGGTGGTCAGACGGTGGAAGAGAATATCCAGTACCGTTCGGGCGGCACGGCGACGCAAGCTGTCTCCGTCGCAATACAAAGCATCCTTTCGGACGTCGAAGTAGAAAGAGGACAGGTCAACGGTGGCAAAGGTGAACACCGCGCTGAACACACCCTGGAAATCGAACGCCGCATACCCCTGCCGCACCTGCTCATCCAGGTCAGCCAAACGGCTCAGGACCCAACGTTCCAGACGCGGCATCTCTGCCGGGTCTATCCGGTCCGCTTCGGTGAAATCCGCCAGTGACCCCAGCATGAATCGCATGGTGTTGCGCAACCGGCGATAGCTGTCGGCTGTGCCTTTCAGGATTTCCGGCCCGATGCGCTGGTCGGTCGTGTAGTCGGTCTGTGCCACCCACAGACGCAGGATATCCGCGCCGTATTGCTTGATCACTTCCTCGGGCACGATGGTATTGCCGATGGACTTCGACATTTTCATGCCCTTTTCGTCCAGCGTCATGCCGTGAGTGATGACATTGCGATACGGTGCCCGCCCCTTGGTGCCACAGGCCTGCAACATCGACGAATGGAACCACCCACGGTGCTGGTCGGTGCCCTCCATGTAGACATCGGCGATGCCGTCTTCGGTGCCGTCCTCTCGGTCGCGCAGAACGAAGGCATGGGTGGAGCCTGAATCGAACCAGACATCGAGAACATCAAAGACCTGATCCCAGTCATCCGGATTGTAATCGTTGCCCAGGAACCGCTCTTTGGCCCCTTCCACATACCAGCAATCGGCCCCGTCCTGTTCAAACGCCTCTCTGACCCGGGCATTTACCGCCGAATCCCGCAGCAGGAAGTCCGGATCGGTCGGCAGAGCACCCTTCCTGGTGAAACAGGTCAGCGGCACACCCCAGGCACGCTGGCGCGACAGAACCCAGTCCGGGCGCGCCTCGATCATGGAATACAGGCGGTTGCGGCCCGTCTGCGGCGTCCACTTCACCAGTTCGTCGATCGAGCGCAGGGCGCGCTCACGGATGGTGTCGCCCATCTCGCCCATGCCGTCGTCCAGCTTGCGGTCAACGGATGCGAACCACTGCGGTGTGTTGCGATAGATGATCGGCGCTTTCGAGCGCCACGAATGTGGATAGCTGTGCTTGATCTTTCCACGCGCCAGCAGCCCACCGACCTCGGCCAGCTTATCGATGACCGCCTTGTTGGCGTCGCCTTCTCCGCCCTTGCGGGACAGGATGTAGGTGCCCCCAAAGAACGGCAGATCGGCGCGGAACGAGCCGTCATCCATCACGTTGTAGGTGATGACCTGCTCCAGCATGCCCAGATCGCGATAGAGTTCGAATTCTTCCATTCCGTGTGAGGGCGCACAGTGGACGAAGCCGGTTCCTTCGGTGTCGGTCACGAACTCAGCGGCGCGGAAATCACGGATATCGTCCCATTCGCCATTGCCGCCTTCGGCACCGGCCAGCGGGTGGGCCAGCCGAAGCTGAGCCAGCTCGTCCTGAGTCACATCACGCAGGCGACGATACATGGAATCATCCAGACGCGCCCGTGCAAACACATCCGCTGCTCGGTCATCGGCCAGCAAATAGCGATCCCCGATCTGCGCCCAGCATTCATCGGGGCAACCGGTGACTTCGTAAAGGCCGTAAGAGATGTCCGAACCATACACCACCGCCTTGTTGGACGGCATGGTCCAGGGTGTCGTGGTCCAGATCACGACGTAGGACCCGTCAAGATCGCTGAGCGGCTGCACCTGACCCACCTCGCCGGTAACCGGCGGCGTGGTTTCATTCAGCAATACCTTGAACTTCACCCAGATGGTGAAGCTTTCCTTGTCGTGATACTCGACCTCGGCCTCGGCCAGCGCGGTTTTTTCGATGGGCGACCACATCACAGGCTTCGAGCCCTGATAGAGCGTGCCGTTCATCAGGAACTTCATGAACTCGTCGGCGATCACAGCCTCGGCGTGATAGTCCATGGTGATATAGGGGTCGGCCCAGTTGCCGGTGATCCCCAGTCGCTTGAACTCTTCGCGCTGGATGTCGATCCAGCCGTCAGCGAACTTGCGGCATTCCTGACGGAAATCGACGACGTTCACCTCGTCCTTGTTTTTGCCTTTCTTGCGGTACTGTTCCTCGATCTTCCATTCGATGGGCAGGCCGTGGCAATCCCAGCCGGGCACGTAGCGCGAGTCGAAACCCATCATCTGATGGGACCGCACGATCATGTCCTTGATGGTCTTGTTCAGCGCGTGACCGATATGCAGGTGGCCGTTGGCGTAGGGCGGGCCGTCATGCAGGGTGAAGGGTTTGCGGCCCTCCTTCTTGCGCAGGCGGTCATAGACGCCGATTTTCTCCCAGCGCTCCAGCCATGCGGGCTCGCGCTTGGGCAAACCCGCGCGCATGGGGAAATCGGTTTTGGGCAGGTTCAGCGTGTCTTTGTAGTCAGGTGTCTGGGTCGTGTCGGCGCACATTGGGGGCGTCCTCAGGGTGATCTTGTTGTATTTGGATCGAAGCGGTCAGTGCGATATCTCAAGCACCTTTGCCCGGCGTCTCGCGATATCAGAGCGCCGGGGATATAATTCGAATAATGATGGCCAGACGGTCAAACATGGCCGCGCTTATAGGACGCCTGCACCTAATGGTCCAGAGGGTCCGAGCCTTGCGGCGCATGGCGCAGTTTGGCCCAGCGATTGAGCCATG
The DNA here is from genome assembly GCF_056536245.1 of Ruegeria sp. AJ12. NCBI lineage: Bacteria > Pseudomonadati > Pseudomonadota > Alphaproteobacteria > Rhodobacterales > Roseobacteraceae > Ruegeria > Ruegeria sp. AJ12. The sequence continues at coordinate 1,264,997 of NZ_JBQFJJ010000001.1, read as the reverse complement.
CCAGACCGGCCAGCGACAACCCCAGAGCCAATAGTGAAAACACGCGGATCAGACCGCCCAAACCGGCGATATCGATCAAAAACACCTTGGCAACCGCCAGTCCGATCACACCCAATCCCACTTTTCTCATGGCATCGGAATGCCGTGCGAGCGACTGATAGAACAGCACCGCACCGATCACCAGAAGCGTCATGGTGTAGCTATACAGCTCGGGCTGGGTGACGCCGTTGGCCTCGTACATACCGCCCGCACCCTGCCAGACATGGCGGATCGTCATCCCCAGCCAGAACGCCGACAATGCGCCGGCCAATCCATAGCTGGCTTGCCTCAACCACACAGGCATCGCGGGAATGCGCCAGGCCGAAAACCCGATTGCAACAGCGGGCAGCAGATACGCAACTGCCAGCGTGTTCAGGACCGGTGGTCCCAGAACCGGGTCGGCAAAGGGGTTCAGCAGCGGGTTTGCGTCACTCAGAGCCTGCCCAAGGCGCATCAGGCCATGACCCGCAAAGAACACTACGAGCAGATACCGCGCGTAATTCAGTTTGCCGCCCAGTTCGAACCTCTGAACCTGCGCATAGGCCAGCAATAGCCAGATCACCGACAGCAGACCAAGGCCCCAATGGCTGTCATCGGCCCCACCCGCACCTAAGCTCTCGAGCCAGCGCAACAACAACAGGGAAAGCAGAATGCCGCCGGTGGCCCAGGCCGCACTTTCCAGCAGCAAAATCGCCACGGGCCGTGGCAGAGGTTTGATGAGAAGCCAAGCAGCCAGGAACCCGGCCGTTGCCGTCGCATAGACCAGCGCCATCTCGGAGACGGGCGCAGAATTGGCCCAGTCGAGGCCGGGGTTCAGAACCAGCCGCACTGTTACCGTGAATACGCCGGCCCAGATAAACCAACTCATCGGCGGCAAAGTGAATTTGCGGTCCAATGCGGCCGCAACGACAATTGTCGCGACCAGAGCAATCGTCAGCGCGGCCGAACTCAGGACAACGACACAGGCGAAGCTCAGGCATGAAAGTGCGGATAACGTGGCCAGTGCCGGACGCATCCGATTGTCCCCGTCAACCCGCGCAAACCTTTCGGCCATGCCCACCATAAGAGTGCCCAGTGCAATGGCGTGCAACGCCCATGGGTATGCCCCAATCACCTCAGCGGGGTGCCAGCCGACTTCCAACGCGATTGCCATCACGGGGGCAAACAAAACTGCGGCAGCGGCCCACGCAACCGCGTATTGCTCGGCCCCAAACGACCGCCACGCTGCGAGGATCGACAAAAGTGCGGACAGGGACACGAGAATGGTGATCACCCACGGAAAATCGGCCTCGTTCGTCTCGGCATAGGTCGCGACAAAGGTTAGCTGAACCGCGCCATAGTCGAGCCCGTGCGCCAGCACGAACCAGATCAGGCCCAAAGCCGGCAGCGCCGTCAGATCCTGCAACCCGCGCGCCTCTTTGGCCCATAGAATCAAGGCAAATGTCAGGCCGCCCAGCAAGCAAACGCCCAGCCAGAACTCGCCCGCCGAGTCAGCCCAGTGCAGGGACAGGATAATGGTGCTGGCGGTGACCGCGCCTGCAGCCAGGCGCGTGGGAAACTCCGGCCATGGCGCGCCCTTGGAACGCCGGATCATCTCGACAACCATTGGGCCGGAGTGATCCGGCCAGATGCGTCGAACCGGGATCGCAATGGCGATCAGCGCCAATGCGGCAATGCAAGTCAGGTAGCCCGGTTCGGTCAGGGGGGAGGACAATACGAGCAGCAGACTCGCCGTGTATGCCCCAAACAGCGTCAGAACCGAGACCCAGGCCCAGCGCCGCACGGTGTCGATTCCCAATCCCAAAACCGCCAAAACAAAGAAATACCCATAGAGCCAGGTCGGATCCTCCGACGCCCCTCCGACAGCGAAGGGCGCGGCGAAGGCCCCGATCAGGCCGACTGCGGCAAGCAAAGGCCCATGGAACCACCCCAGCACAAGGCCAATCAGCGCAACCGCGACCAGACCGGCCAGGGCTGTTTCGGCTCCTATCAGATCGTAGAGCTGGCGCGCGGCCAGAATCCCTCCGAACAAAGTGACCAGCCCTGCGCCAGAGAATACGGAAGGCAGATAGGCGGTGCTGGAGGTTTCGTCATCCCCGAATTTGCGGCGGACAACTTCGCCCGCACCAATCAGCAAGCAACCGAACGCCAATGCGGCCAACACACGCGCGGTGGGTGGCAGGAACCCGTTCTCGACGCCGTATTGCACCAAAAAGATGCCGGCCAGGGCCAGCGACAGGGCGGAAACCGCATAAAACCAGTTCTCCCGCAGCCACGTACCGAGTTCGGTAAGCCGATCCCCACGAAAGACAACCGCAGCGGCAGGTTCCGTAGCCTCTTTTGGTGGTTCGCTCTGCGGCGCTTCTGTGCGGGCCGGTTTCGCGGCGGACCAGGGTGCCGGGCGGGTTTCTTCCTGTTGCACGGGCTCGACAGGGGTTTGTTGGGCCTGTACCGAATCCCTTTCCTCTGCCCCAGCGTTTCCGGCTAAAGTGCCTAGTTGCGTTTCCAGTTGCTCAACACGGCGCTTTAGTCGCGTGTGGCCCACCAACAGCACAATCAGTGTCACCGGGATAGCCAGAATGATAAGGCCGACGAGAACAAGAAGAGATTCCAAAAGCGACCTCCGTTTGATGCCTGACCCATAGGCTAGCGTGGGAGAGCTGCGGACAACAGTCAGGAAACCCGTAAGGTTTCAGCACTTTGCGGGCCGTATCCGTCAGAACACAGATAGCTCCGGACGCGCCAGCATCAGCCAAAGGATCGCCAGCACCGCTAAAAAGGCAGGAAAGCCGCAGGCAAACCAAAATCGGAACAGGCGTTCATAGCCCGTCGGCAACGGAGCGTTCTGCTGGGCAGCCAGGCGCGCGTAGTCGCGCAGCCTGATCTGAACCCACACCACCGGGAGCCAGAACATCCCGGTCAGGACATAGAGAACCAAAGACAACGCAATCCATCCCTCGGTCAGCGGCCAGCCCAGCCGCCAGGCCAGCAGCACGCCGGTAACGGGTTGCAAAACAACCGCGGTGGCCGTGAACAGCAAATCCGCCAAGACCACGATGCCAGCCGTGTGTGCAATGATATGTGGATCGCGGCTGCGGTGTGCCATCAACATGAAAAAGGCGATCCCCGCCCCGGTCCCAAGCAGAACGCACGCCCCGATGACGTGCAACCAGCGCAGGATGAGATCGGGGTCCATCAGCGGCTGTCCAGCATTGGCAAGGCGACGAGCGATAGCATCATGGCCGGAAGGATTTTCACCAACGGCCCCAACGGGTCGGCCCAGAGATCTGGGACGGTCATTGAGGCCGCAACAAGGTAGAACACCGCCACGCCAATTTGAGCAAGGCAAGCCCGCCTGGCCCAGGGCCGCCACAAAACAGCCAACCCCAATGCTATATCAACCAGTGACCAGAAAACGACTCCAAGCATTGCCAATTGCGCAGACCATCCTGCAACCGTCAGAACCTCTGCAGCGCGGTCCATCCGCAGAAGACCGAAAAGGCCCGAAAGCACCCAAAACAAGCTCAGGACCGCAACGACCATGGGCATCAGTAACGTCATCCGCGCTGCCAGCCGGTGTTCGCGAGCACAGGGCAACGCCGCATAGACCTGCGCCAATGGCTCCAATCCTTGTCCCGAAGCGGCCCGATACGCTTCGGGATCACCGATCACACCTTGCGACATCACCTGCATCGCCGTGCTGCGCAGCGGAGAACGCCACCCCAAATGGGCCAGCAGATCAGCGATAGCCGCAATCGCCTTGGTCAGAAACGGCGGTATCGTGAGCTTTACCCGGGCAGGTCGAAACCCCAGCCAAAAGCGTGTTGCAGCCAGAACTTGGGACAGGGAATGCGTGCTGTCTTCGACCAGATCATATGCCCCCTGAGGCAGCTTCCCGGCGACCGCAAGAGCCACGGCATCACACAGATCCGGCAGACCAACGCATTGAACCTGCGTGTCGGGATATGCCAGAGGCTGAACAAACGGAACAGCGGCCAACATCCGCAGCAACGCGGTTCCGCCGTAGTCTGACTGCCCGATCACGAGTCCCGGCTTGAGAATCCAAAGCGGCGCACCTGAAACTCTTAGGGACGCATCCCCAGCCGCCTTAGTGCGCATGAATACCGTGGTTGCATCCGGCTCGGCCCCGATTGCGGAAATCTGGACAATGGCCGTTTCGGCCCGCGCGCAAGCCTCACCCAACGCGGCGATTGCTGTATGATGCACAGCGTCAAGATCATCGGCCGGACTGTCCTGCAAAGCGCCTGCACAATTCACCACGACATCCACGTTCGGCAAAACGGCTTCCCAGTCCTTGGGCCGTCGGAAGTTGCGCATATCGCCTTGTCGCATCGGGATACCGGGCAGAACGCGGGTGCCCATTGAAGCGCTGCGGCCAAGACCGGTGACACTGGCCCCTCGTGCAATCAGGCTACGCGCAACCGCCGCTCCAATGAAGCCATAAACGCCCAGAACAAAAACGCTTTTTCCCTGCAGATCCCGATCCGGCATGGTCATTCATATCCGTTTTGGATCACAGTAGCGAATTACGTAGTGCCCGCTAGATGCGACATGCAGCTTGCGACAACAGTTCCTGTCAGAGGTGAAAGAGAGATCCAACCAGATACGCGATCGAAGCCGCAAGGCCGCCGATCAACAGTGTCTCGACGCCAGACCGCCACCATTGGGCCAACGACCAGCGGCTTTTCAAGGCGCCGATGGCAAAGAAGACACCCATCGTCATCCAAGCCGACACGGCAAAGGCATTCTCGACCGAGAGCAGGAACGGCAGAAGCGGGATTAGTCCTGCAACGAGGAATGCAATAAAGGTCGCAAACGCCGCCTTGATCGGGTGTGGATCGACACTGCCCAACCCGTATTCCCCTTCGATCATCAGATTGATCCAGTTGTCTCGGTCGGCTGTGATCGCCGTGGTCGCCTCCTCCAAGACAGGCCCCGACAGGCCCTTTTGAGACAGAATTTCGCGCACTTCGCCGCGCTCTCCGGCCGGGTAGAGTTTGATGTGGCGTTCTTCGATCGCCCGGATGCGGCGAATGTTGTCCAATTCGGCCTTGGTGCCTGAATAGTTGCCCGCCGCCATGGAAAAGCCGTCGGCCAAAACATTCGCCAGCCCCAAGACAATGATAACAAAGGGCGACAATCCTGCTCCGGCCACACCCGCCACGATGGCAAAAGTTGTCACCGATCCGTCGATACCGCCATAGACCACATCCCGCAGCACGCCGCGCCCGGGCGGGGCGTTGATGCGGTCGACAATCTCCTGCTGGCTGTGACCGTGATCGGTCATGGCTGGGCCTCCGTCACACCCAATGTGCCGAAGGGATAGCGCAGAAGCCTTGCGCTAGATCAACCTTTTGAAAACAAACCCCGCAGAGCGCGTTTGATCATTCCGCGCGTCGATGGTCTGTGCCTGTCCGAAAATGGCAAAGGTCGGCACACTTCCATTGCTGCCACGCCCACACGAGCGCTCAGGGCGCCGTTCACCAGCCCCTCGCCGAACCGTCGGGACAGCTTGCTGAGGACCGACCCGCCCAGGACCGGCTCCAGCAGGTCATCGCCCACGGCCACGGCTCCGGTGGCAACAAGGTGCACAAAAACGGCACGGGTCAGGCGCCAGCCGCCCAGAAATCCGGCGCGCCCTCCATAGATTTCAGCGACCCGCCGGATCATCCGCAGGGACGCTGCCAGCGCCGTCGCGACATCCGCCAGTGCCAGTGGAACCAAGGCGGTCACCGTGGCGACTTGCCGGGCTGCTGCTTCGACCTCCCGGCTGGCAGCGGCGTCCAGCGGCGCGAGCAGCTCATCTTCTGCCAACGTCAAAAGACCGGACGCATCGAATTGATCTGCCGTCCGCTCGGCCAGCCGGTCTCGGCCCCAGCGGGTTTCGTCACGCCCCTTATAGAACGCCACAAGCCGGTGAGTCACAGCGCGCGCCTGCGCGAGATCGTCCTCTGCCAACGCAGCATCCGCGGCCCGGCGCATCCCGTCTACGCGAGACAGACGACCAATTGCCGCCAGTTCTCGCAGGGCGATGATCAACGCCACCAGGACAAAAGCAGCAATCAGCCCTGTGACAATCCACCCCAGAACCGGTGCGCGCTCGATCAATGAGAGCGCAAAGTCCCAGGCCGCAACGGAGATCGCCGCACCAACAAGCGCCAGAGCCAACCCCCAGAACCACCGGGACAGGGGCGAAGGCCTGCGCGTGGCCAGCCTTGCCGCCCCCTGCATCGCCTGCCCCTGCGGCTGTGCGATGTCGGGGACCGGAGGCGCCTGCGCGACATCCGCAGCCGTTTCATCTGTATCCAGATCGATCAGTACCGGGCCTTTAGCCATCACTCGCGCCCTCGCTGTGCCACATGTATTTTATGTCCGGGAGGTTTTCGTCATTTTCGGAGCCATCGCTACGCATGACTTCGGAAAAACCATTCCGCTCATAGAACCGGCGCGCGGCTGTGTTCGCTTGGAATGTGAACAAAGACAAATGCGATCGCATTGATTTGGCATCGTCCAACAGCTGACGCCCAATCCCTTGCCCGCGCGCGGCGGCCGTCAGATAGAGCGAATGGATGTTCGCGCCATCGCGCGCCAAAAACCCGGCAACACCCTGATCCGTCTCCGCGACAGTAACCCAGTTCCAGTCAATCATGCGTCCGCAAAAAGCGATGGTTTCGGCACAAGAATAGAGCTCGGGCATCCAGTCGCGTTCACGATAAAAGGCGTGAAGAATCTCTCCGACCGCGCCGGCATCGGTACTGCGAGCGGGGCGGAGGATAGCCGTCACAACCGATCTCCAACCAGAAACTGGGCGGCGCGGTCCAGCCGGATATGCGGCGGGCCATCCCCCGGGCGCAATGTCAGATGCGCCGGCGCAAAGGACATGAACCCGTAATCCTCACCCAGCCATTTGGCGGCGCCGTCACGGGCCGGGCCCAGCAGGTGCGCCGGGTCGTCCGGCAGCTCGCCCGCATAGAACGCGGCCTGTTTGCCCCCGTCCAGCAACGTGCCCCGCACACATGGCAGGTCAGCCCCATTATGGGTGCGCATCTCTTCGGTTGTTGCGCGCAGCGATGCCAGCGCCAGCGCCGCCGTTTCAGCGCCCGCGAAATTTGCCCGGTCCCGGGCGTCGCGCGTCAGGGCTTCCATGATCGCCGTCAGGCGGGGATGTTGTAGATGGTGCAGGTGATCGGCCTTGGTGGCGGCGAACAGAATGCGTTCGACCCGTTTGCCCAGTAAAAGCTGACTGAGCCATGCGTTGCGCCCGGGGCGAAAGGCCGACAGGATGTCTGCCATGGCCCGCCGCATATCCTCGACCGCCTGCGGTCCCTTGTGGATCGCGCCCAGCGCATCGACCAACACAACCTGCCGATCGATCCGGGCAAAGTGATCACGAAAGAACGGCTTTACGACCTGCGACTTGTATGCCTCATAGCGCCGCTCCATCTCGCGGTGCAGCGTGCGGCGGCGCGACGCGCCTGACACCGGCAGCGGCGCAAAGGTCAGAACCGGCGACCCGGCAAGATCGCCGGGCAGCAGAAAACGTCCCGGGGTGCAATCATAGAATCCAGCCTCACGGGCCCTATTGAGGTAGGTTGTAAACGCCCGCGCCAGCCCCTGGGATGCGGTCTCATCATGCGGACCGGCGGGATCTGTTGCCTTCACCTGCGACAGGAACTCCGTCGCCATGGGACGGCTGCCCATGCGTGTCAGCGTGTCCTGCGACCACGCGTCAAAAGACTTGTCCAGCAAGGCCAAGTCCAGCAGCCATTCACCGGGGTAGTCGACGATATCCAGGTGAATTTTGCGAGGGCCTTGCAGCCCCGCAAGCAATCCGGCCGGACGCGCTTTGAACGACAGGCGCAGTTCAGAAACCGCCCGGGTACTGTCCGGCCAGTGCGGTTCTGGTCCCGTCAGGTCCGACAGGTGGGATTCATAGGCAAACCGTGGAACGGTATCATCTGGCTGCGGCTGAAGATAAGCCGCGGTGATCCGCCCCTCCTGCTGCGCAACAAGCCCGGTCATGCGCCCGCGGTCCAGCAGGTTTGCCACCAGCGACGTGATGAACACGGTCTTGCCGGATCGTGCGAGTCCTGTGACGCCCAATCGGATCACCGGCTCAAAAAACGTCTCGGATACGCGGTCGCCAACGGATTCGACACCGCGCACCAGACTGTCTGCCAATGATGAGATGACCAAGCCGTCGCCTCGCTTTTTTTGTTTGCCCCAAGATAGGTAGAGGTTGCGAGACTTGCCAGAGCTTTTGCCAGACCTGCACTTGCCCGGGCCCGCATGGCACGATACAGCGCGATATGCCCAGATATGCGCTGAAAATCGAATACCATGGGGAACCGTTTGCAGGATGGCAGCGGCAAAGGGATTTGCCGTCCGTACAGGGCGCGATTGAAACCGCGTTGTCGCGGATCCAACCGGGCGAACACACGATAGCAGCAGCCGGTCGCACCGATGCCGGGGTTCATGCGCTCGGGCAAGTTGCGCATTGTGATCTGATCAAGGACTGGGACCCGTTTCGCCTGTCCGAGGCGCTGAACCATCACCTCAAGCCGCAACCCGTGGCCATCGTTGCGTCAGCACAGGTTGACTACGACTGGCATGCAAGGTTCTCGGCGACCGAGCGGCAGTATCTGTTCCGCATTCTGATGCGCCGAGCACCGGCGACCCACGACCGAGGTCAGGTCTGGCGGATCAACCACAAACTGGATGTCGACGCGATGCAGGCTGCGGCTGACTTGCTGATCGGGCGACATGATTTCACGACCTTCCGCTCATCCATCTGTCAGGCTGCGAGCCCGGTCAAAACACTGGACGAGCTGCGGCTGGAGCCTGTGGACGGGTTCTCTGGCCCGGAAATCCACTTCCATGTGCGGGCCCGGTCGTTTTTGCACAATCAGGTGCGCAGTTTCGTCGGCACATTGGAACGGGTTGGCGCGGGCGCGTGGTCGCCGGAAGATGTACGGGACGCGCTGGAAGCCACTGACAGGGCTGCGTGCGGACCAGTCTGTCCTCCGCAAGGTCTCTATCTGGCGCGGGTGGGATACCCAGAGCCTGTCTTCCAATGATCTAGATTGCGCGCAGCAGCAAACCGCCCGCAACCACGGCGATCAATAATCCGGCCACCAACTCGATGGTCGGGGCCAGAACCGCTGCAAAACGGGTGGCGGATGCCGAGGCCAGCAGCCCTCCACGCAACCCAAATGATGTCCAGCCCACCAGAGTCGTGACGGTCGCAGTCCCCAATGCCATCGCAAAAGCGCCCGCAATGCCAACCGCCGCTATGCCCATCTGCCATGTCAGGATCAGAACAAACAAGGCACCGGTACAGGGTCGTGCAGCGATCCCCGCGATCAGAACCAGGGCTTCACGCAGGCTCCCCACCTGCGCTGCTTCCTCGGCGCTGGGTCCGTGGCGATGCCCGCAATCGGAACATGCCCCGTGATCGTGTTGGTGATCGCCGTGATGCGTAGGTTGGGCCTCCTTGCGTTTTCGCCTCGCGAAACTGCGCATGGCCCGGAACACCAGCCACAGGCCGATCACCGCAATTGCCCCGTAGCTGATGGGGGCCATGACCTGCTCGGTCATTCCCACAAGGCTTTCCCGGGACATTTGAAACAGGAATACGCCTGCGTAAACGAGGACGATCGCGGTCACCGCCTGACCAAGGCTGGACAGCACGCTGATGGCAGACAAACGCAGAAAGGCAACCCGGCGCCCCAGACCATAGCCACCGATCAGGACTTTGCCGTGACCCGGGCCGATGGCATGGAAGAACCCATAGGCGAAACACACGGTCAGCAGAGTTGCGACAGCCTCTGGCTGTTGGGCGCGTGCCGCGCGCAGGGCGCGGGCGATCTGGTTCTGAAACTCTCTCTGTTCGCCTGCGGCCCAGGCCGCCAGATGGTCGAACCCGCCACTGCCCCAAAACCACAGCAACAGACCACCCGCCACGGCGACAGGAATAATCAGGAATTTGGACATGAAAGCAGAATCTCGGTTGCAAAGCTTTCCCCGACCAGAGGGATGTCATTCTCTTCGAGGTCGTAATTTGCATCCAAAGTCAGCAAGAAGGCCTGCATCTGCGCCAATTGCCCGTCGATATCCGGGTCGATGCGTGCGATCTCGCACAAGGCCGGTCCAGCCACCGTGACGGGCCGGGTAACCTCATAGGCCGTGTAATAGGTTTCGTCGAATGCTTTAGCCGACAACCCGCTGGCCGGAACACTGCCATCTTCAACGGCGCGTAGATGTGAGGTCACGATGCGGCCGTCTTCGGTGGTTGCCTGTGCGTCCATCGGGCCTGAGAGCGGCACCATCGCTCCATTGGCCCGCACAACCAGATCACCGTTGTACCCCTCGACCCATTGCGCATCGAAACCGGCCAGAAACGCCTGTTCACTTTCCGTCAGAACGCCATCGAAATCCGGGTCCAGCTTCATATCTTCCAGCACAATCAGAGAGTACAGCTCATCATAGGCCCAGGTCACACGCACATGGGTCAACTGGCCGGCATCATCCACTATGAACTCCAGTCCGGTGTCGATGAACACATGCGGATGGGCTATCGCAGGAAGCGGCAAACAGCAGGTTATGATTGTGGCAAGCCAGCGCATGCGCTGAAGATAGGGGTTGGGGCATTCGGCGGCAACGCGTTTTACGGACGCGTGCAAAAATCGGCCAGCCGCATCACTGGGGCGGGAACAAAACCAATGTCTGCAGCGCCGTGCCAACCGGCCCTTGAGTGTCGTAAAGCACGGATTGGGACATCCCTATTCCCGTCGGCTGCCAGTGCGAAATCGAGTCCGACGCAAGCCAGTCGGACACCGGCTCACGGTGAATATGCACTGTCAGATCGGTATTCATGAACCCCATTTCGGTCGGCGGAACATTCCACGATATACCGTTTCCGCAATCGGCCAGCGGGCAAAGCGATTGAACGGGCGAGGCGGTCTCGCCATCCAGCAACTGTGGTGTCCGCATCCAGATGGTCTTGGGCCCGGGACCCTGATTCCCGTTTTTCGGATAGACCACGTCCACAAAATGCGCGAACCCCGGAAGATCGTGCCGCATCTGACGGATCGGGAAAGGCCCACCCACGGTTTCGTCGAAACTGATGGGCTTGGTTGCGGCATTCGGAACGTGGCCCAGATCCTTGCGCACCAGATGCATGGTGGTTGCGGTCGCACAGAGTGTATCTTCCAGATCATGCACGGTGACCCGCGTCGTCGCCAGCGTTCTGGTGTGGCGCGTTGTTTCGGCGGCGACCCGAAGACCCGCCAAAGGCAATGGGCGCAACAGGTCGACCGTCAGCCGCGTCAGCATCTTGTCCTGCCCCACTTCGGTTTCGGCAGCGCGCGCGATCAGGCCGGTCACGGGTCCGGCGTGGCAGTGGTCGGCGGACCATGGCCCGCGCACAGGGTCATTGCCGACAAATGAGCCGTCGGCGCCAATGTGAAAATATGCCTGCGCCTGTTGTGCTGGTTGCGTGTCACCCACGTCGGTTTACACCTTTTCCTGAGTGTGTTTCTTCAACTCGGCGCGCGCGACCTGACGGCGATGCACCGCATCCGGTCCGTCCGCCAGCCGCAGCGTGCGCACATGCGTCCAGGCTGCCGCCAATGGGGTGTCCTGACTGACGCCCTGCCCGCCAAACATCTGAACGGCTTCGTCGATTACCTTGAGCGCAACGCGCGGGGCCACCACCTTGATCTGGCTGATCCAAGGTGCGGCGGCCCGTGCATCGCCCTGATCCATGTACCACGCCGCCTTGAGGCACAACAGGCGGGCCATTTCGATCTCCATCCGGCATTCCGCGATAATGTCGAAATTGGCCCCCAACTGGGCCAGTTTCTTGCCAAAGGCTTCGCGCTGCAGGGATCGCTTGCACATTTGTGCCAATGCCGTTTCGGCCTGCCCGATCGCGCGCATGCAGTGGTGAATCCGGCCCGGGCCCAGTCGACCTTGCGCAATTTCAAAGCCGCGCCCTTCACCCAGCAATATGTTTTCGGCCGGCACCCTTACATCCGTGAACCGGATGTGCATATGGCCGTGCGGCGCGTCGTCATGCCCATAAACCTCCATGGGCCGCAAGACATCGATACCCGGCGTGTCAGCAGGCACCACGATCATCGACTGACGTTTGTGAACCGGTTGCGCGTCACCGCCGGTTCTGACCATCACAATATAGACCTTGCATCGCGGATCACCCGCGCCCGAGGACCACCATTTTTCCCCGTTCAGCACATAGCTGTCTCCCTTCCGCACACAGGACATCGAAATATTGGTCGCGTCAGAGGACGCAACATCCGGCTCGGTCATCAGGTAGGCTGAGCGGATCTGACCGTCGAGCAGTGGCCGCAGCCATTGTTCCTTCATCCTGTCGGTCCCGTACCGCTCGAACACCTCCATATTGCCAGTGTCGGGGGCCGAACAGTTAAACACCTCTGCACCCAGTGGGGTTTTTCCCATTTCTTCTGCAAAATACGCATATTCTACGGTCGTCAGGCCAAAGCCCTTTTCGCTGTCGGTCAGCCAGAAATTCCACAGGCCGGCGGCTTTGGCCTTGGCCTTCAATCCTTCCAAAATCTCGGCCTGACGTTCGGTATACTGCCAGCGGTCGCCCTTGTTGATTTCTGCCTGATACTCCCCTTCAAGCGGCATGATCTCGTCCCGGACCATGTCTTTCACACGCTGTAGCAGGGCGCGATTTTCCTCGCGCAAGCTGAATGACATATTCATGAGAATTCCTCCTACGGCGTTTGAACCGGGCTGTACCTTTTGCCCGAGGATGGCTTAACTGCCGCAACCCTGTCCAGTTGAGTGACGGAACGTCACGCCAATCAAAATGAAATTAGGAGCGGTGCAAATGGCATTGTTAATCGACACAGGAATGAGCGACTGGATCAGCGACTCCGAAATCGCCGGGGATATCCTTCGGCTTACACCCGCGGCGGACGTCCGCACCCCGGACACCATCGGTAATCCCGATGAGATTTCGATGGTCGCGCTGGTGGGTTTGCGGGACGAACACCTGCGCCGATTGCCCAATCTGCAACTGGTTCAAAAGCTTGGCGCAGGGGTGGAAACGATACTTGGCAATCCTGATCTGCCCGCTCACATGCGGGTGGCGCGCCTCAAACCCGATGCCCCGGCGCAAGGTATCGCCGAGTGGTTTCTGGCCTATATTCTGCGCGCCCAAAGGCACATGACCTTTTATTCCAAAGCGCAGGACAGGGCCGAATGGGCACCCAAAGCACCAATTTTTACGCCGGATACCGTGGTCGGCGTTCTGGGTCTGGGTCACATCGGCGCGCGCACGGCCCGGATGCTGCACTCGGTGGGATTTCGGGTCATGGGTTGGAGCCGGTCGCCGAAACAGATCGAAGGTGTGAGCTGCCTGCACGGCGAGGGATCACTTCCGGACCTGCTCAGCCAATGCGACTATGTCTGCGCGATTCTGCCTTCAACCCCAGGCACAGTTGGATTGTTTGACGAGAAGATACTGGCCGAAATGAAACCCGGTAGTCACTTGTTGAACGCTGGCCGCGGCGATCTGATCGACGAAGATGCGCTGATCGCGGCACTGGGTCGCGGCACACCCGGTCACGCAGTGCTGGATGTGACGTGCCAGGAACCCTTGCCACAAAACAGCCCGCTGTGGCGGCATCCCGGTGTTACGATCACCCCACATGTATCCGGTTGGCATCTGGGGGACGCCCTGTCCGATGTGGCCGAGAATTTCCGCAGGTTGAACGCCGGTGAACCACTGCTGCACGAGGTGGATCGGACCCAGGGCTACTGACCCCACAGCACGTTCCGATCAGGGAGCCAGAAGCCAGTTCCCGCTGGCATCCTTGCAGCGCCGGGTTCTGACCTCGCGCGTTTGATCCGACCCCGCCGGCTGGACGAAGTGTTGCAGGTTGACGCAATCGCCCTGCACATCACGCACCCGGACAATGCCCTTGGAGCCCGTTTCCTCATTCATCCAGGAACGCTCCTGACCCGTGCTTGGCGTGCCGCTGTTCAGCAACGCATCCGAGGTTTGGGTGACCACTTCGAAATCGGCAGGGGTAAGGCCCATCTCGGCAATGATGCGTGACAGTGGTTTAGCCTGACCGATCCCGGCAGATCCCACAATACTCAATGCCACCAATGCTGAAAAAATCCGGGCTTTCATACTCGCCTCGCTGTGCTGAAATCAGTTCTGCCTCAAGATTACACCGCTGTTCGGGTGTGGCCAAGCCCCGTCCCCCCACCTTCAAATTATTCCGAAAAAACCTATCGCATTCACGGACCTAGGAGTGCTGAGGCATTCCCAGCATAGTGCCCATGAAACGATGCTGAGACATAAGATGACACATCCAAACTACTATGCGCCCAGTGGCGGACACCCCGGCCAGGAACAGCTTTTGACCGACCGGGCCATGTTCACCGATGCCTATGTCGTAATTCCCAAAGGTACGATGCGCGACATCGTTACCAGCTACCTCCCGTTCTGGACCGGCACGCGACTATGGGTTCTGTCCCGCCCTCTGAGCGGGTTTGCCGAGACCTTTTCACAGTATATTATGGAAGTTCAGCCCGGAGGCGGGAGCGATAAACCAGAAAGCGACCGCCGGGCGCAGGCGGTTCTGTTTGTTGTCGAGGGTGCCATCACCGTAACGCTGAATGGCGAGACGCATACGCTGGAAACCGGTGGATATGCGTATATCCCCGCGGGCGCGGAGTGGACCCTGCACAACCGTTCAGACGCGATCGCGCGATTCCACTGGGTTCGCAAAGCATACGACGCTGTGCCTGGTTTGCCTGAGCCGGATCCCATCATAACCAACGAACGCGACATTGTCCCGATCCCGATGCCCGGTACCGAGGGGCGCTGGGCCACGACACGGTTCGCCGATCCCCAGGATCTGCGCCACGACATGCATGTCAACATCGTGACATTCGAACCCGGCGGAGTAATCCCCTTTGCCGAAACCCACGTGATGGAACACGGGCTCTACGTGCTGGAAGGCAAGGCGGTTTATCGGCTCAATCAGGATTGGGTCGAGGTTGAAGCTGGCGATTACATATGGCTGCGCGCGTTCTGTCCTCAGGCCTGCTACGCTGGCGGACCGGGGCGCTTTCGCTATCTCCTCTACAAGGACGTCAATCGCCACATGCCCCTGTCATTGCCGCAGCGCTGAACGTGCAAACCGGTGTTTGCCAGACGTTTCGCCTTCAGGGGTTCACATAAGCCGATGAATCTGGTGAAATAACAGAGTTTTTAGCTTTGGAGATAGTTCGATGGTACTGCGCGGAACGATGGTGGCCTTGGCCGTCCTGATTGGCTTTGCAGCATTTGACGCGACGCCTGTTTCGGCCAAGGGAGAAACCAAATCCGTTTTTGTCATGAGCCGCACCTGGGCTGTGACGCAGGTCTCGGATGCACCGGTGGTTTATCGGGCCACACGGGACAACAACAACTTGAATCCGTTTGGCCCGCCGCCACGCCTGCGCACGGTTCAGGCGATTGCCGCGATTCAGGCGGCCACCGGCTGCAAGGCCATCGTACCCAGCATGTATCAGAATATCTCTGGCCAGTTTTTCTCGCAGGTCAGCTGCAACTGATATTGGTACAATACTTTCATTGAGGTCGCCTGATCCGACTGCCATAGCTTGCGCATGAAACTCGCGATCAACGGATTCGGCCGCATTGGCCGCACGATCCTCCGGCAGGTTCTGGCATTGCCGAAGGAATCGGATGTGGAACTGGTGTTGATCAACGATATCGCACCGCTGGAAACCTGCGCTTATCTGTTCAAATACGACAGCACATTTGGCCCCTATCCCGGCACAGTGTCGGCAGGGGACGCGGCCTTGATCGTGGATGGGCGAACCGTTCCGATGACGCAAAGCACCGATCTGGCAAAGGTCGATTTGTCGGGTGTGGACGTCCTGCTGGACTGCACCGGGATCGCCCGCAGTTCGGATGTGGCGCGGCGCGGTCTGACTGCGGGCGCAGGAAAGGTGCTGATCTCTGGCCCTTCGCCCGCGGCTGAACTGACCATCGTCCTGGGCGCAAATGAAGATCAACTGGGCAGTGCCAGGATCGTTTCGAACGCCTCGTGCACCACCAATGGTCTGGCGCCCTTGGTCAAAATTCTGGACGGCATCGGCGGCGTGGCGAGCGGTCATATGACCACCATCCATTGTTACACAAACAGCCAGCCGATGGTCGACGCGCCGCGCGGTGACCTTGCGCGATCCCGCGCCGGTGCGCTTTCGATGGTGCCAACGACCTCCAGCGCAATTCATCTGATCGATGTGGTCCTGCCGCACCTGGTCGGCCGCATCTCGGGCGCAGCGGTGCGCGTCCCAACGGCGAGCGTTTCTGCCGTGGACCTCGTGGTCACACTGGAACGTGGAATGCGCACAGAAACCTTCGAAGCCGCGTTGCGGGACGCCGTGGATGGCTCCTCCGTTCTCGGCTGGACAGATGAGCCGTTGGTGTCTTCCGATCTTCGGGCACGTCCTGAATCGCTGGTTGTTGCCGGTCCAGAGACGAGGATGGTTGGAGAGGCTCAGGTTCGGGTATTCGGTTGGTATGACAACGAGTGGGGATTTTCCGCGCGGATGCTGGATGTCGCCCGTCTGATGGCGTCAGGCTGACGGACCGGATAGCCGCCTCAGGCCGGTACGACCTTGTAAGGTGCATCAAACCAGAATTCTTCGAGATTTGCGCCATCGCCAATGCGATCGACCACCGCAAACAGACCGGGTGCGTGCAACGGGGTCAAAACACCATGCCATGTTCCACGATGGTAGTTCACCGCTTGCCCCGGTTCTGTGACAAAGGCGCGGGGGTGCCCGGGAACACCCCCTTCGTCCGCAGCGACGATGACCAGAAACGATTGGTGCGTCATGGGAATGAAGGCCTGGCTGCCCTCCGGGTGGCGCTCAACCATATCCAGTCGATAAGGCAAGGCGCGCGGGTTGGCATCAAAAAGGCTGATACCCGCACGTCCATCCGAAAAATCCAGACCAGCCAGATCATGATGCCGCCCACATTGACCCTGATTGATGAGCTTGCTCGGCGGACCGGATACCTCCAACAAATCCCCAAAAGAGGCGAACGCGCCCGCGGAAATCGGTTCCACATGGATTTGTCGGCTCATGACGGCAACATGTCCTGCAGCCGAAACTCGGCAATCCGTTCGACCTGGCGGCAGGCCTCGGCAAGTTCAGCATCGCGGTCCTGCTCGATCCGATGCTGGAAAGCCTGCAGGATCGACGCTTTGTCGTGGTCCCGCACCGCAATGATAAAGGGAAATCCAAACTTCTCCGTATACCTCTGATTCAACTCGGTGAACGTTTTGCGCTCATCATCCGTCAGGGCATCCAACCCGGCTGAGGCCTGTTCCGAGGTGCTTTCCTTGGTGAGCCGCTTGGCCTGCGCCAGCTTGCCGGCCAAATCTGGATGGGCGGTCAGCACACCCAGGCGTTTTTCCACTGAGGCGGATCGAAACATGCGCGCCAGGGCATTGTGCAATCCCCCTGCCGTGTCGTGGGCAGGCCCCAGTTCCAGATCAAAGGCGCGCTCGGCGATCCAGTCAGAGTGTTCAAAAACACCACCAAATGCCGCCACAAAATCCTCCCTTCGCATCTGCGAGGGACGCGGAAGTGTCAGGGGCGGATGCGTCTCCGACCAATGCTCGGCGATCTGCAGACGCGTCGCGAACCAGACATCCGGAACACTGCGCGCATAGTCCAGAAAGCGCTTCAGCGCCATCACCCGGCCCGGACGCCCGATCAGACGGCAATGCAATCCGATAGACAGCATCTTTGGCGCTCCGGCTGCGCCTTCTTCATAAAGCGCGTCAAAACTGTCCTTGAGATAGGAGAAAAACTGATCGCCCGAGTTGAACCCCTGTGGCGTTGCAAAGCGCATGTCGTTGCAATCCAGCGTATAGGGAACAATCAGCTGGTCCCTGTCTTCAGTCCGCAGCCAATACGGCAAATCGTCGGCATACGTATCGGATACATAGGCAAAACCGCCCTCTTCCGCGACCAGTCGCACCGTGTTTTCAGAACACCGCCCGGTGTACCAGCCGCGCGGGCGCTCTCCGACAACTTCGGTATGCAGCCGGATGGCCTCTGCGATTTCGGCGCGTTCCTGCACCTCTGACATGTCTTTGTGTTCGACCCATTTCAGCCCGTGGCTGGCGATCTCCCACCCTGCGGCCTGCATCGCTGCGACCTGATCAGGCGAACGCGCCAGCGCAGTGGCCACCCCGTAGACTGTGATCGGCAAATCCCGCATCAAACGGTGCAACCGCCAGAACCCGGCTCGTGCGCCGTATTCATAGATCGATTCCATATTCCAATGCCGCTGCCCGGGCCACGGCGCGGCCCCGACGATTTCAGACAGAAACGCCTCGGACGCCGCATCCCCATGCAAAACACAGTTCTCGCCCCCCTCTTCGTAATTCAGCACGATCTGCACAGCGAGTTTCGCACCGCCTGGCCATTGCGCATCCGGGGCGTAGGCACCGTATCCGATCATGTCGCGGGGATATCGAGGGGGCTGCATAGTGTCTTCCATCCTGATCAAGTGTTTTGACAGCTTTACCCTAGAAAGACGCCTTTGATTATCAAATCAATCCGAACAGTGTTTCCGTTTCTTTCGGCATTTCCTCCCTTTTGATGTTTGTTCCAGATTGTGGCAAACCCAAGAACACATCAAAGGAGAGACCCGTGGCAGGCTACCTCACGACACACGTTCTGGACACGGCGCGCGGTTGCCCGGCCGAGGGAATGAAAATCGCGCTCTATCAGATATCAGAGACTTCTCATCGCAAACTGATCGAGATGGAAACGAATACCGACGGTCGAACGGATGGCCCGATCCTGCCGGAGAAAGATTTTGAAACGGGGACGTACGAGTTGATATTCTTCGCCGGAGACTATTTGCGTGCCACCGGTCAGAATGGGGATGATCCGTTGTTTCTCGATCAGGTGCCGATCCGCTTCGGAATGTCCGATCGAGACGCTCATTACCACGTACCGCTTTTGCTGTCGCCTTACGGGTATTCGACCTATCGCGGCAGTTGATCGTCAGACCTCTGAGTTCCGCACCACCTTGCCGATCCGCTCGACCATGAAATCCATGAACAGGCGCGCCTTGGGATCCTGATGGCGACGATGCGTGTAAAGGCAGGCCATCTGCACCGGCACGGGCGGCGTTTCAGACGCGACCGATACTAAACGGCCGGTTTTCAGGTGCTCTGCCACTTCGAAAACGGGTTTCATCGCAATTCCCTGCCCGGACAAGGCCCAATCGGTCAGCACATCCCCGTCATCACATTCAAACCGTCCCGACACAGCGAACCGTTTCGGACCGTCTGACGTCTCAAGCATCCACTGAAACTCGGTCGCACCTGGAAACCGAAGGTTCAGACATTCGTGCTTATCCGAAATCAGTTCTGCCCCCGTTTTTGGCATGCCGCGCCGTTCCACGTATTCCGGTGCAGCGCACAGAACGCGCTGACAATCGGCGATCTTTCGAATGCGTAGCGTGCTGTCTTCGGGCTGGCCAAGGAAAAAGGCCAGATCCAGACCTTCGGTCGTGAGATCCACCGAGCGGTCGGTCAATCGCAGACGGATATCAATCTCTGGGTATTCCGACAGAAAATCAGGCACATGAGGCGCCAACAGACGGCGCCCGACCCCAAGCGGAGCGGCCACGAACAGCGACCCGCGCGGCGCTTCGGTCAGATGTGTGACCTGGGCTTCTGCCTCGTCCACGGCATCCAAAACGGACACCGCACCAGGATAAAACGCGCGGCCCTGTTCGGTTGGCGTCAGATTCCGGGTCGTGCGCTGGAACAAGCGAACACCCAGATGATCCTCGAGCTGCGATATCCGCGCCGAGGTTACGGCAGGCGAAATCCGCATGTCCCGCCCGGCGGCGGACATGCTCCCCAAGTCGTAGACTCGGACAAAGGTGCGGATATTGTCGAGATAGGACATCTTATCGTTTTTTTTGATACAGTTTGACAATATACGGGAATACCGAAGAAAAGCCCGCTTGCCTAGTGTGGCGGCAAGCAATCGGAGAACTGTATATGTACGACCTCGTCGTGTTCTGGGACTGGCTGGCCTTTGCCGTGCGTTGGCTGCACGTCATCACCGCTATCGCCTGGATCGGATCGTCCTTCTACTTTATTGCGCTGGATCTGGGTCTGAACCGCGACATTCCAGGTCCTGCGGACGGTGAGGAATGGCAGGTCCATGGCGGTGGATTTTATCACATCCAGAAATACCTGGTCGCGCCCGAGCGGATGCCGGACCATCTGACATGGTTCAAGTGGGAAAGCTATGCCACGTGGCTCAGCGGCGCGGCGCTGCTGATGATTGTCTACTGGGTCGGTGGCGAGTTGTATCTGATTGACGCCCAGAAAGCTGATCTGGCACTGTGGCAAGGTATCCTGATTTCAGCAGCGTCCCTGACCATCGGCTGGCTGGTTTATGACTTTCTGTGCAAATCCGGTCTGGGCGAGCGCCCCACCCTCCTGATGGTCCTGTTATTCGTGCTGCTGGTGGCAATGGGCTGGGGTTACAATCAGATTTTCACCGGACGCGCCATGATGCTGCATCTGGGGGCGTTCACGGCAACGATCATGACAGCAAACGTGTTCTTCATCATCATGCCGAACCAACGCATTGTGGTCGACGATCTCAAAAACGGGCGGACGCCAGACCCCAAATACGGCAAGATCGCCAAGCTGCGGTCGACGCATAACAACTACCTGACGCTGCCTGTCGTGTTTCTGATGTTGTCGAACCACTATCCGCTGGCCTTCGCAACTGAATACAACTGGATCATTGCCGCGCTGGTGTTTCTGATGGGCGTCACCATCCGGCATTACTTCAACACCCGTCATGCCCGCGCCGGCAATCCCACCTGGACCTGGCTGGTCACCGCGATTTTGTTCATTGCCATCATGTGGCTGTCGACGGCGCCCATGTACAAACCACTGGAAGAGGCAGAGGCGCAGCCGTTGACGCCTTATGAGCAGAGGTTCGCGGCGGCTGATGGGTTTGAAGAAGCCCACGACATTGTGCTGGGCCGCTGTTCCATGTGTCATGCGCGCGAACCCGTATGGGAAGGCATCCTGTGGGCGCCCAATGGTGTCCTGCTTGAAACCGAAGCGGACATCGCCCGGAATGCGCGGCAAATCTATCTGCAGGCGGGCGTCAGCCATGCAATGCCGCCCGCGAATGTGACGTATATGGAGCCGGAGGACCGCGCTGCCATCATACGCTGGGTCCGTAGCGCCGGCCTGTAACGCGACCACAATCTGGGCCTATTCGGTCGGGGAAACTTTTAAACCCTTTCCCCAACTGGTTTCAAATGCTCTAACCTAAGGTTAATAAGCCGCAATACAATCACAATGCGGCGAAATTGATTTCGACTAGGGACAGTTGGAGCCATCTGATGCAACGGAGCAAGCCGCGCGGCAAACTGATATGCGTGCTTATTGGCCTGTTGCTGACTTTTGCTCCGACCACATTGTCGGCCCTTGAGACAACGCTGAACATCCCGGGCGCTTCGAAAGACCTGGTTCAACGGATCGAAGAAACATCTTCGATCACGACGGCGGAATCCCGCGGCCTGGATACGCCGCTGGAAATCCTCTCCGCCGCTCTTTCCGACTATCGCACCATCGTCCAAATTTTATATGACGAAGGGTATTTCAGCCCCGTTGTCAGCATCAAACTGGATGGACAGGAAGCCGCCGACCTCAGCTCGTTCAGCGTGCCGGCGCAAATCAACCGCGCCGTGATTGATATCGAAACCGGCCCGACATTCACCTTTGGAACAGCCGTTGTTCAACCGCTGGCACCCGAAACCGAATTGCCCGAAGAGTTTGCCCCGGGTCAGCGCGCGACAACCGGTGCCATTCAACAAGCTGCCTCGGCCGGTGTGCAGGCCTGGAGAGATGCAGGTCATGCCAAGGCCGATGTCGCGGACCAGAAAGTCATAGCACGTCATGCTCAGGCCCGGCTGGACGCAGAGATCGATCTGGATCCGGGTCGACGGCTGACCTTTGGCAAGATGTTCGTCACGGGTGACACGGATGTGCGGCACCGTTCGATTGAAAAGATCGCAGGGTTCCCGAGCGGCGAGGTCTATTCACCCGCACAGATCCAAAAGGTCGGAACCCGGCTGCGTCGAACCGGCACGTTCAGCACTGTCTCGCTACAGGAACGGGACACGCCCAACCCGGACGGTACGCTGGATTTCGATGCAACCTTCGAAGACCTGCCCAAACGCCGCCTGACATTTGGTGTGGAACTGGCCTCGCGCGATGGCGTGGACGTGACCGCAAGCTGGACGCACCGAAACGTATTCAGGCGCGCAGAGCGGTTGCGTTTTGAGGCCGCACTGCGAAACATCGGCGGCTCCGAGGATCTGGACGGGCGGATCGGGCTGCGGCTGGATCAACCGGACCGGCTGGGCCCGGATGACAACACGTTCTGGAGCGCCCTGCTGGAGCGGCGCAACACCGACAACTACAATGTCACCGTCGCATCTTTTTCATACGGCGCGCGGCGCACTTTTTCCGATCAGCTCTATGCAGAGGCGTCGGCAGGCTTTCAATGGTCCGATGCAGACGACGCTTATGGCGACGGCCGCAAATTCCGGTATTTCATCCTGCCGTTCCGATCGGAATGGGACCGGCGCGACAGCAAGGTCAGCGCAACCCGCGGATATTACCTGGATTCTCAAGTCATGCCCTTTGTTGGCTTATCCGGAACAGATACCGGCATTCGGCTGTTTTTTGATGGGCGCGCCTATACCAGCCTCGGAACCGGTGGAAACCTGGTGCTGGCGGGGCGGGTTCAACTGGGCTCGGTTATCGGTCCACCTGCGGACGGTGTTACACCGGATTTCCTGTTCTTCTCCGGCGGCGCTGGCACGGTGCGGGGTCAGCCCTATGAAAGCCTTGGCATCCCGGTTGGAACCGGCATTGCGGGCGGCAGATCGTTTCTGGGCTTTTCCGGAGAAGTCCGCGGCAAGGTCACTGACGCCCTGTCTCTGGTCGGATTTTACGATTACGGTATCGTAGACACGTCATCCTTTGTCGGCAGCGGTGCCGAAGACCACGCCGGTGCCGGGATCGGGGTCAGGTATGACCTGGGCGGCTTTGGACCGCTGCGCTTTGACCTCGCCTACCCGGTTCAGGGCGACACCGGCAATGGCCTGCAATTTTACATCGGGATCGGACAGGCATTTTGAACTGGCGTCTCTCATATCCCTTTCTGCTAGTGGCTTTGACCGCGCCCGCACCGTTGATAGCGCAGGATGACGGCGGCGGCAGCATGATCGAGCGGTTCCTGCAGGACACGCTGTCCGGGGACAATCAGAATGTCAGGGTCACGGGGTTGCAAGGGGCCCTGAGTTCGCGCGCGACAATCGGGGAAATCACGGTTGCAGATGATGAAGGCGTCTGGCTGACCATCAGGGATGCCGAACTGGACTGGAACCGTCTGGCCCTGATCCGGGGCAGGTTCTCTGTCAACACGCTGACTGCCCAAGAGATCGACATTGCCCGCGCGCCGGGCACCACGACGAAAGATGAACTGCCGCCATCCGCAGAAACCCAGCCCTTCCAGTTGCCCGAGTTGCCGATCGCCATCGAGATCGGCGAAATTCGGATTGATGACCTTGCATTGGGAGAACCCTTGATTGGCGTTGCAGCCGAACTGTCCGTCAGCGGCGACCTCTCCCTCGCAGATGGAACGCTGGCCACAAATCTGGAGATCACACGGCTGGATCAACCGGGTGATCAGATCGGCCTGACGGCGGGCTTTGAGAATTCGAACAGCCAGATCGATCTGGATCTGCAGGTGGTCGAAGCGTCGGGCGGTCTGATCTCGACCGCCCTTAAGATTCCGAACAGCCCTCCGATTGAGTTGACGGCAAAGGGGTCCGGTCCGGTCACGGATTTCACCGCTGATATCGGTCTGAGCAGCGACAACCAGCAGCGTGTCACAGGCCAGGTTCGATTGCGATCTGCGCCAACAGCCGCCGCAAGCGCGCGTGACGGAATAGCCTTCACCGCCGATCTGGGCGGTGATCTGACGCCGTTCGTTGCCGAGAACATGGACGTTTTTTTCGGCACCCAGACGCGCCTTTTTGTCGACGGCCTGACCCATCCGGATGGTGCGCTCGACATCAGCGATCTGGAGTTCACGTCGCAGGCGATGAACCTGAAAGGGGAACTGCAACTTGCGACCGGCGGCACGCTGCAGCTTGCAGCGCTGCAGGGTCGCATTACGCCGCCGGATGGAGAAACGGTGGTGCTGCCGGTATCCGGTGGGGACACGTCCATTGAGGCCGCACAGATTTCGGCCCTGTTCGATCAAAAGAACGGCGACCATTGGGATCTGAGCCTGACGGCTGACGCTTTCACGTCGAAACAAATTAACCTGCAACGGGCCCAAATCACTGCCCAGGGCACGCTGGTGCAGGGCAACACCCTGGCGGTGGATGGCGATGTCCAAGCGGCATTGGACGGGGTCGACATGGTGGATCCGGCGCTGAACAAGGCTCTGGGTGACCGCATCACTCTGGATGGCTTATTCAACTACGGCAGCGAACAGTCATTGAACCTGTCGGGGTTCGAACTGGTCGGGTCCGATTACATATTGGGGGTTGACGCGCTGATCAGCGGTTTGACCAGCGGCTTGAATGTGAATGGGTCCGCATCGCTGGAGGCGTCGGACCTGTCTCGGTTTTCCGATCTGGCAAGGCTCCAGTTGGGCGGGCAGGCCTCGGCGCAGGTCACGGGCAGCGGCTCACCCCTGGAAGGCAGCTTTGACGGCAAACTGGTTGTCGAGGGCAGCGACCTGTCCACCGGACGCGACGATATCGACCCGGTGATTGCAGGCGAAACCACAATAACGCTTGATGCCAAACGCGATACTGACGGTGTGTCGGTCCGCGAGTTCACCGTGATCGCAGATGCGCTGCGCGCCCAGGCCAGCGGCACCGTGACAACCCCGGATGGCAATGTCTCAATCGATGGGCAAGCCAGCGTGAACTCCCGCGACCTGTCTGTGTTTTCCGGTCTGGCCAAACGTGATCTGGATGGCGCGCTTCAGGCCAGTCTGGAGGGTAAGGGGACGATTCAGACATTGGAATATGATGGAACAGCCAGCGTGACCGGTCAGAATATCAAGACCGGGATGGCGGACATCGATCCCTTGCTGTCGGGTCGGGCAACCATTGAGTTTGATGGTGCCATTAGTCAGGATCAGATCGAAATCCGACAGGCCAAGGTAAACGGATCCGCCCTCACCGCAGAGGTTGCTGCGACCGTTGACGATCCGACGGGCAATCTGGCGGTGGACGGCCAAGGCAAACTGACAGTTCCGGACCTGTCGCTCTTTTCGGCCCTTGCACAGCGCGATCTGGCCGGATCAATTCGTGCTGATGTGCAGGGCAAGGGCGCACAAGGCAGCAAGACCTTTGAGGTGCAAGGGACAGTGGAAGCCGACGATGTCAGCACCGGCATCGAACCGATCGACAAACTGATACAGGGCCGAACTGAGCTGACGGTTGACGCTGTGAACGACGATCAAGGTCTCAACATTCGCACCTTTAGCCTGAACGGCACGGCCCTGTCGGCCAATGCATCCGGTCAGTTGGATCGGGACTCGGGTGGCCTCGACTTCACTGCCCGGCTGGATGATCTGGCGCGGCTGTCGAACACCCTCTCAGGACCGCTGACGCTGAACGGAAATGTTGCACCGTCCGGCTCCGGACTGGAAGGCACGGCGAGCCTTGAGGGCCCTGACAGCTCGTATGCCAATCTCAAGGGCACTGTGGATACAGACGGCGCTGCCGATCTGGAATTCGATGCCAAATTCAACCGGATCGAACGGTTCGCGCCAGATTTTCCCGGAACCATTGCCGCAACCGGCACGGCAAAACGCGCCAACGGAGTCTGGGCCATCAATGCCAAGTCCAGCGGACCGGCAGATATCAACACGACTGTTGCGGGTACGTTCAATGAGACGTCTGGTGAGGCAGACCTGACAGCGCAGGGCGGCATCAACATCGGGCTTGCAAACATCTTCATCACACCCAACAAGATCGATGGTTCCGCCCGGTTCGATCTGGCGCTCAAGGGTAAACCGGCGCTGGAGTCCGTCAGCGGTTCGATCACAACATCCGGCACTTCATTGGCGATCCCGTCCATTGGCCAAACGATCACAGGGATCACTGGGTCGGTAAATCTGGCAAACAGCCGCGCCACGATTTCGCTGAACGGCGGCGTACGCGCGGGCGGCGGATTTACCGTCAGCGGGCCCGTGGATCTGACGCCGCCCTTCAACGCGCAGATCACCACCGCGATCAATAGTCTCGTGCTGACGGATCAGTTGTTGTACGAAACAACTCTTAACGGCCAGATCGCGATGACCGGGGCTTTGGCGGGCAACAGTGCGCTGGCCGGGCAGATCACCTTTGCCGAGACCAATATCAACCTTGCCGCCGCCTCGGGCGCTGTTGGCGCTGCACCGATTCCCGAAATCCAGCATCTGAACGAAAGCCGCGCCAGCTACATCACACGTGAGAGGGCACAGCTGGTTGCCACCGATGACGGCAGCCAAAGCGCCTCTCGTATTTCTCTGGATATCAGCCTTTCCGCCCCCAAAGCCGTTTTTGTGCGCGGTCGGGGCGTGAACGCGGAATTGGGCGGTCGGATCGTGATTGGCGGCACCACCACCTCGGTTGTTCCGTCAGGTCAGATCGAACTGATCCGCGGCAGCTTTGATATCCTCGGGCGCAGGCTGGCGCTGACCAAGGGCATTGTCACGCTGCAGGGTGATCTGACCCCGTATATCGAGTTCGAGTCTTCGGCCAGCACATCCGACGGGACGGCCACGATCGAGATTGCCGGCCCGCTCGACTCGCCCGAAGTCGACGTCTTTTCCGATCCCGAACGTCCCGCTGAAGAAGCTCTCGCCATACTCTTATTCGGCAACAGGTTTTCCGAGCTTTCACCGTTTGTCGTCGCCCAGATGGCGGCCTCGCTGGCGCAGCTCAGCGGGGCTGGCGGGGACACCACCAGTGGCCTGCGTAAATCAACTGGCGTCGACACGATTGACATAGGCGCGACCGAAGGCGGCGCCGGGCGACTTGGGGCCGGTGCGTATCTGAGCGACAATCTCTATACGGATTTCACGGTGAACACCGAAGGCGATACCGAGGTGAACCTGAACCTCGACGTCACCGACAACTTCACCGTCCGCGGCACGGTGGACGGAAGGGGCGAAACCGGTATCGGCCTCTTTTTCGAGCGGGACTACTGAGCGACCGGCCGGCCGCCGCGCCTATTTCCGCCGAATCCCGATAGGCTGGCCCATTTGATCAACGCGGTCCAACGCTTTGTGATCGGCCACCATCTGCGCCAAACGAGCAACGGCCCATTCCGGATAAGCGACGGCACGCCCCGTATCATGGCTGACATTCATGAACAGTGCTTCCTGGGTCGCACAGACTTCGTTGTCAGAGGCCGAGATCATCTGAGCAAAATAGTGCCCGCGTTTTGAATCGGCATCCAGCATCCGAAAGTGAAAACTGACTGTCGCATCTTGGGTGACTTCGCGCAGAAACGTCAGATGAGACTGAAGAATATAGGGGCCCTGCCCCGCAGCCTGGACCTGTGGTTCGCCCAGACCCAGATGGTCGACCAGCATCTGCTCCAACGCAATGTCAAAGGCGACGCCGTAATAGCCCACATTCATATGGCCGTTATAGTCAATCCAGGCAGGATTGATGGGACGGCCCGGAATTTCAATCGGTGCCGGGTATGGACCGTCATGACCACCTGTTGGGTATTGTGACATCACTGCCTCCTTTTACGGAGACATGAAGGCGGGAAACCAAGGCTGTGTCCAGCGCACAAAACGAAAAAGGGCGGCCCTGATCCGGACCGCCCTTCTTGTCTGTTTACGTGCCGCTACTCTGCCGCGATGGCGTCGTCGATCTTTTCCACACGAATGGCCGAGAACTTGAACTCGGGGATCTTGCCGTAAGGGTCGATGGCCGAGTTGGTCAGGATATTCGCCGCCGCCTCAACATAGGCGAACGGGATGAACACCATATCCTCGGCGATCGCCCGGTCGGCGCGCACCATAATTTCGATCGACCCGCGTCGGGTCGTCAGGCGGATGGTCTCGCCCGGTTCAATATCCATCAGTTTCAGCGTGCGCGGATTCATCGAACAATTCGCTTCAGGCTCGACCGCATCCAGAACCATTGCGCGGCGTGTCATTGACCCAGTGTGCCAGTGCTCAAGCTGACGGCCTGTCGTGGCGATCATCGGATACTCTTCATCCGGGGATTCGTCTGGCGGAATGATGCTGGCCGGTGTGAACTTGGCCTTGCCGTCTGCGCGCGGGAAACCATCACCGAACACGATGGACTGTCCGGGATCGGTTTCGCTGAGCGAGGGATAGGTGATGGATTCCGTTTCCAGACGCTCCCACGTGATGTTGTCGAGCGATTCCATGGTCAGCTTCATTTCGTTGAAGATCTGAGACACATCCGTGTAGTCCCATCTCAACCCAATCCGTTGCGCAAGATCGACGGTAATCTGCCAGTCTTCGCGCGCCTCACCCGGGGGCGCCACGGCAGGGCGCACCCGCTGGACCTGACGGTTGGTGTTCGACACCGTTCCGTTTTTCTCATACAGCGCAGACGCGGGCAGGATGATGTCGGCATAGTTCGCCGTCTCGGTCAGGAAAATATCCTGCACGATCATCAACTCCAGCTTGGCCAGCGCCTCGCGCGCATGGTTCACATCCGGGTCGGACATGGCCGGGTTTTCGCCCAGAATATACATCCCCTTGATGTTGCGGGCATAAATCTGGTCGACGATCTCGGTAACCGTCAGACCTTTCTCGTTCGAGAAATCCTCAGACCCCCAGACATCGGTGAACTGCGCGCGGATGTTGTCATCCGTGACCGTTTTGTAGTCCGGCAGGAACATCGGGATCAGACCTGCATCGGACGCGCCCTGCACGTTGTTTTGTCCGCGTAGCGGGTGCAGACCCGCGCCAGGTTTACCAACATTGCCGGTCATCAATGCCAGCGAAATCAGGCAACGCGAGTTGTCGGTGCCGTGGATGTGCTGGCTGACGCCCATGCCCCAGAAGATCAAACCGGCCTTGGCCTGTGCAAAGGTCCGGGCCACGCGGCGCAGTTGATCCGGTTCGACGCCACAAATCGGCGCCATCGCCTCGGGCGTGAAGGCACGCAGGTGCTCTTTCTCGGCCTCCCAGTTCTCGGTCCAGCGGTGGATGTACTGGCTGTCGTACAGTTCCTCCTCGACAATCACGTTCATGATCGCGTTCAGCATCGAGACGTCCGCACCCGGGCGGAACTGCAGCATCTCATCTGCGAACTTGCGCATGCCCACACCGCGTGGGTCCATCACGATCAGCTTGCCGCCGCGCTTGGTGAACTGCTTGAAATAGGTCGCAGCCACCGGGTGATTTTCGATCGGATTGGCCCCGATGATGATCGCCACATCCGCGTTTTCGATCTCATTGAAGGTCGCGGTCACAGCACCTGAGCCCACGTTCTCGATGAGCGCAGCCACAGACGACGCATGGCACAGGCGCGTGCAGTGGTCGACGTTGTTGTGCTTGAAGCCCTGACGGATGAACTTCTGGAACAGGTAGGCTTCTTCATTGGTGCACTTGGCCGAGCCAAAGCCAGCAACACTGCGCGGATCCTCGTCGCGCAAGGCTTTCAGCTTGGTGGCGGCCAGATCCATCGCCTCTTCCCATGTTGCCTCGCGGAAATGGGTCGACAGGTCCGACGGATCGACGTTCAGGCCCTTCTCGGGCGCATCTTCGCGCCGGATCAATGGCTTGGTCAGGCGATGCGGGTGGTGGATATAGTCGAAACCGAAGCGGCCTTTGACGCACAGACGTCCTTCATTTGCCGGGCCGTTGATGCCCTCGACATACTTCACCTTACCGTCTTTGACCTTCAACGAGACCTTGCAGCCCACGCCGCAGAACGGGCAGACGCTTTCCGTTTCACTATCGTAATCCTTGCTGTCGCCACGCTGCTGGTCATCCAGAACAGTGGCGGGCATCAGGGCACCGGTTGGGCAGGCCTGAACACATTCGCCACAGGCGACGCAAGTTGAGTCGCCCATCGGGTCGTTCTGGTCGAAGACCACCTGTGCGGTATGGCCACGACCGGCCATTCCGATCACATCATTGACCTGCACATCGCGGCAGGCCCGGACGCAGAGATTACAGTTGATGCAGGCGTCCAGATTGACGCGCATCGCAACGTGGCTGTCATCCAAGAGCGGGATTTTCTCGGGCTCTTTTGTCGGAAAACGGCTGATGCTGACATCGGTCAGCTTGGCCATGTCCCAGAAGTGGCTGGAGGTGTCGTGCGCCTCTTCGGGTTGGTCTGCAACCAGCAACTCCATCACCATGGCGCGCGATTTCTCGGCGCGTTCGCTGTCGGTTTTCACCACCATCCCGTCTGCTGCAGGCCGGATGCACGAGGCAACCAGCGTACGCTCGCCTTCCACCTCGACCATACAGGCACGGCAGTTTCCGTCGGGTTTGTAGCCCGGCTGAGGTTTGTGGCACAGGTGAGGGATGGTGAACCCCTGCCCCTTGGCGGCTTCCCAGATCGTCCAGCCTTCGGGCACGGTGACATCTTCGCCGTTCAGGTTGAAGGTGACGGTCTTGGTTGGGCTTGCGTCTAGCATGGCTCTGTCTCCCTTCAGATTTCATCAGCGAAATGTTTCATGACAAGGCGGATCGGGTTCGGAGCAGCCTGCCCCAGACCGCAGATCGAGGCATCGCCCATGACCTGACACAGATCTTCCAGCAGGTCCTGATCCCACTTGTCCGCCTGCATCAGCTTCACCGCCTTTTCGCAGCCTGCCCGGCAAGGTGTGCACTGGCCGCAGCTTTCGTCTTCGAAAAACCGCAGCATGTTCAGCGCCGCATCGCGGGCGGTGTCCTGATCGGACAGAACCACCACGGCAGCGGACCCGATGAAGGTCCCCAGCGGTTGCAGGGTGTCGAAGTCGAGCGGGACATCATCGATGCTGGCGGGCAACAGACCAGACGACGGCCCACCCGGCTGATAGGCCTTGAACACATGACCCTGGGCCATACCACCGGCGGCCTCGATCACATCCAGAATGGTCGACCCGGCAGGTAGTAGATAGACGCCCGGCTTCGCCACGCGGCCCGAGACCGAGTAACTGCGCAGACCGACACGGCCGTTCTTTTCGGTGCTGTTGAGGCATTCCGGACCCTCACGACAGACCTTTGCCACCCAATACAGCGTCTCGACATTGTGCACCAAGGTTGGGCGGTTAAAGACCCCGACCTGCGCCACGAACGGAGGGCGGTGACGCGGCAGGCCTTTCTTGCCTTCTATCGACTCGATCATCGCCGATTCTTCGCCGCAGATGTAAGCACCGGCACCCCGACGCAGGTCGATATAGCCTTGTTCAACAATACCGGCCTGCTCCAGCGCGGCGATCTCGCGGCGCAAAATCTCCAGAACCGCCGGGTATTCATCGCGCATATAGATAAAGCAAGTCTCGGCCTCGACCGCCCAGGCAGCGATCAACATGCCTTCGAGGAAGACATGCGGGGTACGCTCCAGATAGTAGCGATCCTTGAATGTACCCGGTTCACCTTCGTCGCCGTTCACGGCCAGATAGCGCGGACCCTCGTTCATGCGAACAAAGCCCCATTTCTTGCCGGACGGGAAACCAGCACCCCCCAGACCACGCAGACCCGAGGACAGAACGTCTTCCTGCACCTTCTCCCAGTCGCCGCCATAGCGCAGGTCTTTCAGCTTGGCGTAGCCGCCATTGGCCTCATATGTCGCAAAGGCTTCGTAGTCGGGCAGATGGGCGTGCGTGTCGCCCGCAGCAATCGCCGCCTGTACTTTTTCGGGGGTCGCATGGTCGATGTGGTTGTGGCCGATCTCCAAGACCGGAGCGGTATCGCAACGTCCCATACAGGGCGCGCGGACAACGCGGACCTCGGCCGGGTCCAGCCCGTCTTCCAGTGCCTTTTGCAACTGCTGGGCACCGGCCATTTCGCAGGAGAGCGAATCACAGACCCGAATGGTCAGCGCGGGGGGCGGCACCTCATCCTCTTTCACCACATCGAAATGCGCGTAGAAGGTTGCCGTTTCATAGACCTCGGCTTGACCGATCCGCATCTCAACCGCCAGGGCGGCAATGTGGTCGGCACTGATATGACCGTGTTCATCCTGAATCAAATGCAGAAATTCGATCAGCAGGTCACGGCGGCGCGGTCGGTCGCCCAGCAGGCGGTGAATTTCAGCCTGTGCCTCATCCGTGAACTGACGGCCCTTGGGCGTGTGCCGCCCCTTGCCTTTACCTGACTTCCAGACGCCCTTGGGTGCGCCTGATGGCTTGGTATCTAATGGTGCCATGATGCCCTCCGATTGAGACCCATGTCTCATCAGATTAATATATCGTCAAATCGCATATCTTAAATACACGATAACGACAGCTTATCATCGCAAAGACGTCACAACGCCCTTCAAAGCTCCAACTGTTGGCAGTTCAGGATCACGGTTGAGAGTCGCCAGACAAATCGGCTTGCTGACAACGGGATCGATCAGAGGGAGCACTTTCGTTCCCTTCAAATCCCCCAGCGCGCGCACCAGAACCCGAGGCACCACGGTCGCAGCGAGCCCCTCGCGCGCCATCACCATAGATGCCGTGAAGCCACTGGTTTCTGCCACGACATGTGGATGCAGGCCCTGTTCCGCAAATATCCGGTCGAGGATACGTCGGTTCTGCATCTGCGGTTCCAACAGGCTGAGTGGAAATTCCGCGACCTGCGCCCATGGGATCGGGCCGGTTTCCGAGCTCATATGGGAAGGGATCAACAGAACATAGGTTTCTTCATACAGAGGCTGCACCTGCCGCAGATCGGTGCCGATGCTGTCACCATAGGTGATACCCGCGTCCAGACTTCCCTCATCCAGCCGATGCTGAACGGCACTGGCGGACATGGTCTCAATCCGCGTTACAATCTGCGGATGGGCCTGCTGCAGGCGCTTTATCAGCCGTCCGGTGAAAGCAATCGCCGTCGGAATCACGCCGAGGATCAAGGTACCGGTGATTTCCCCTTTCGAGGCAAGCACCTGCTGCTCCAGCGCCTTGGTGTCATCCAGAATGCGCCGCGCCCGCACAACGATCATCTCGCCCTCTTCGGTCAGACCCTGAAACCGGTTGGCCCTGCGGACGATCGAGACGCCCAGCCGGTCTTCGAGGTTGCGGATACGCATCGAGAACGCCGGTTGAGATATCCCACATTCTTCGGCCGCCTTGGCAAAATGGCGGTGCCGCGCCAGAGCGCTGAGCAGTTGCAGGTCGCGGATTTCGATCATCTGAGGGCGCCCCAACAATTAGACTGAACCGCAGACTATCGAGTTTTGCGCGAGGAGAAAGCGGGAGATGACTAAAGTAGAGCGAAGGGTGGATTAGAATTGGTGTGAAGCTTCTAGAAACCGGACAGAACGAATGCAATACAAAAGTCAACTCGGCGGGACAAAGGGGACCTTGAGTCGAGTTGAGCCAAGGTTCGCAACCCCAAGATATCGTGTGGGGCGCCTTCAAGCCAAAACAACAAGCACACATGAACATGGATTGAGCAATGGCGGGCAGTGTTGGTATCGCGCAACACAAGTCCACTAGAAGGACCTACGAGGCGCTGATCCGTGAAGTTGCTCTTGAGCCCATCACCAGCAGCGCCCTAGCTTCAAGTTAACGAGAACATCTCCAGGTTGCATTCTGGACTATTGCAGGGCCCTCAATTGCTAAACATGAAACAGATAATCACCCCGGTATTCATTTTTCTCTTGAGCGGTTCTCTGGCGCAAGGGCAATCGGTTGATTTGAGTTCCAATTCCTCCGACAACGAAGTCGGGCAAGTTAGCTCTGTGGATCAGGGTTTCTCAAGCAATAGTTCGTTGCCAGCTGTAGATGGCTTCAATGGGAAACTGGCCTTGGGAACAGTTGCCGATGGTTTCGACGCGAACTATCTGGAAGGGTCTTTTTCGTTACCGCTTGGGCATCAGTACGGATTGCAGATTGACGGTGTAGCTGCCGAGATCAACAGTGATCTCTTCGGTAGTATCCCCGTGTATTCGCTTGGCGCGCACTTGTTTTGGCGCGATCCGTCCCGTGGGCTTCTGGGCGCTTATGCCAACGTCCTCCATGTCGACTCCTTTGGTGGACTTCAATCCTACATTGCCGGTGTTGAAGGCGCGCTCTATTTCGACCGCTTTTCCATTGATGGTACTATCGGTGCCCAACATGGCGACCTTATGAGTACCGATTTCTTTGATGACATCCGTATCAGTTACTATCCGATTGACGACCTGAATTTATTTATTGGTCAAAGCTACAGCTTTGGAACAAACAGCTTCAACTATGGTGCAGAGTGGGCCTTGCCCAGTCAAAGCCGTTCTGCGGTTTCGGCGTTTGCGCAAGGTGCAACGTTCGAAGGCGGAGACCATGCTGTTTCATTGGGTCTTCGCGTCTATTTCGGACAAAAACAAAAGTCTCTGTTGCGCCGCCATCGCGAGGATGATCCGAGGATTCCTGCTCCCGCACCTACATGGGTGTTCATTCCCGTCACAAATCCAGACGGAACCGTAACATTCATCTTTGGCCCGTCGACCGGAATTCCTTTCTAGCCAGATCGAACAGTCGCTCTGTAGCAGTGTGAAACACAAATATTGAGAAAGTAATTTTTGAAAGGTAGTCGGTAAGGGCTCCAAGCGGACTTAGTCTGCTCTCATCTCCATTTTCAACACATCAATCCGAGTGCGCTCATGTGTTGAACAGAAAGTGCATCACATCGCCGTCCTTGACGATGTAACCTTTCCCCTCAGCCCGCATCTTGCCCGCCTCTTTCGCGCCCTGCTCACCTTTGGCGGCGATATAGTCGTCATATGCGATGGTCTCGGCGCGGATGAAGCCCTTTTCAAAATCACCGTGGATCACACCTGCGGCCTGCGGCGCGGCGGTGCCGGTGCGGATGGTCCAGGCGCGGGCCTCTTTCGGGCCGACGGTGAAATAGGTTTCCAGTTTCAGCAGGTCATAGCCCGCGCGGATGAGGCGATCCAGACCGGGCTCTTCAAGGCCCATTTCCTCAAGGAACATTTGGGCCTCGTCATCCTCCAGCAGGCTGATCTCTTCCTCGATCTTGGCGCTGATGATGACGTGGGCGTTGCCCTGAGCGGCAGCCATTTCCGCCACTTTGGCGGAGTATGCGTTGCCTTCGGCGGCTTCTTCCTCGGAGACGTTGCAAACATAGAGCACTGGTTTGGTGGTCAGCAGCTGCAGCATCTTCCACGCCTTGGCATCTTCGGCGGACACTTCGACTAGACGCGCGGGCTTGCCGTTTTCCAGCATTTCCTGCGCTTCGGCAAGCAGGCGATCCTGTTGCTGTGCCTCTTTGTCATTGCCCTTCAGCTTGCGCACCAGATTGGCGCGGCGCTTTTCGATGCTTTCCAGATCGGCCAGCATCAACTCGGTCTCAATCGTGTCGGCATCAGCCACGGGATCAACGCGACCGTCGACATGGGTCACGTCACCGTCTTCAAAACAGCGCAGCACATGGGCAATCGCGTCGGTCTCGCGAATATTGGCCAGAAACTGGTTGCCCAGCCCTTCACCCTTTGAGGCGCCTTTTACCAGACCAGCGATATCGACGAAGGTCATTCGCGTGGGAATGATCTGCTTGGACGATGCAATCGCCGCCAACCTGTCCAGTCGGTCATCCGGAACCGCCACGTCCCCCACATTGGGTTCGATGGTACAGAACGGGAAATTCGCAGCCTGCGCGGCTGCGGTCTTGGTCAGCGCATTGAAGAGCGTCGACTTGCCGACATTCGGCAGACCCACGATTCCCATTCTAAAGCCCATCACGGCCTCCTGATACCATTCGCGGCTGCTTCTAGGCAGGTCCGTGTCGATGCGCAAGCGGTTGGGTGGAACGCATCGAATAGAGTCCGATTGGCCA
The DNA here is from genome assembly GCF_056536245.1 of Ruegeria sp. AJ12. Classification (NCBI taxonomy): domain Bacteria; kingdom Pseudomonadati; phylum Pseudomonadota; class Alphaproteobacteria; order Rhodobacterales; family Roseobacteraceae; genus Ruegeria; species Ruegeria sp. AJ12. The sequence goes on along the minus strand of NZ_JBQFJJ010000001.1, from coordinate 1,228,799 downwards.
CATCACGGCTTTGTTCCCGAATTGCGTCCTTGCGTGAGTTGAAAAATGCGCCCTATTGTCCCCACTTAGCGAACGACCCTAAACAACCAACTGACTGATTTGATATGAAGACACACCTTCTTATTGCCGCTGCGGCAACCAGCATCGCAACGACCGCGCCGGCCCAAACCATCATTTTCGGGGCGGGATACGCCGACTACTCGGACAGTCAGTCCGAGGATCAGGCCATTTTCTCACTGGAATACCAGCACAGACCGTTTCATCAGGCGACCCGGTTCAGCGCGACATGGGGGGCGGCGCTTTCCGTGGATGTGGACGGCGACACGCATATCGGTGCGGGCCTGGTCGGAGTCTATGCATTCAATGATCGCTGGTTTGTCGAAGGCAGCGTTATGCCCGGATACTATGACAACTCCAACGAACTGAACGATCTGGGTGGCAGCTTTCAAATCCGCAGCCTGTTGGGCGTCGGCTATACGTTGAATAGCGGGAACAAGGTCTCTGTCGCGATCACCCACAAGTCCAATGCCAGCACCCAAGAGGAAAACCCTGGGGTAAACGCGGTCCTACTTCGGTATCACCTGGGCTTCTGACTCATTCTCGATGCGGCGGGATTGATTTTCACGCAAAGTTTCTGCACATCAGGTCGAAACCTGATTGCAAGGACAGTCCATGACCCGTATCGACGCCAAGTTTGCCGCCCTGAAAGCGGAAGGGAAAAAGGCTTTTGTGGCCTATATCATGGCAGGCGACCCTGACTACGACACATCGCTTGAGGTCGTCAAAGGCCTGCCCGGCGCAGGGGTTGATGTGATCGAACTGGGATTGCCGTTTACAGACCCAATGGCTGACGGCCCCACCATTCAGGCCGCAGGGCAACGGGCGCTGGATGGCGGCATGACACTGCAACGCACGCTGGATCTTGCCCGCGCCTTTCGGGAAGCCGATGACACGACACCGATCGTGCTGATGGGATACTACAATCCGATCTACAATCGCGGTGTCGACACGTTCCTTGCCGACGCCAAAGCGGCCGGTATCGACGGTTTGATTGTGGTCGATCTGCCCCCCGAAGAAGATGATGAGCTCTGCCTGCCGGCCCAAGCAGCCGGCCTGAACTTCATTCGTCTGGCGACACCAACCACCGACGACAAACGCCTGCCGCGCGTTCTGCAGAATACTTCTGGCTTCGTCTACTATGTGTCCATCACAGGAATCACCGGTGCCGCCGAAGCCCAGGCCGCGAATGTCGGCCCCGAAGTTGCACGCATCAAGGCTGCAACAGATTTGCCGGTCATCGTTGGATTCGGCATCAACACGCCTGAAAAATCCCGTGCTATCGCCACCGTTGCTGACGGGGCCGTTGTGGGATCGGCAATCGTCAGCCAGATCGGCGCAGGAAAGCCGGTGGCCGACATTCTGGAGTTTGTCAAAACGCTGGCGGACGGCGCCCACTCGGCTTAGTGGGGCGAACCGGGTTCGCAGCGTTTCAACCGCAGCCAACGTTCAACCGGGTTGAGATTTTGACCGGGTTTACGTTGCGATTCAAGGCGCTAATTGGGTACAAAGACGCAATCTAACCCAACAAGGCCGCTGATAATGCCCGTAATTACGACAATCGAAGACCTGAGGCGGATTTACGAGCGGCGCGTCCCCCGCATGTTCTACGATTATGCAGAAAGCGGAAGCTGGACAGAACAAACCTTTCGCGAGAACAGCTCTGATTTTGAGAAGATCCGCCTCCGTCAGCGGGTCGCCGTCGACATGGACGGCCGGTCGACAGCGTCCCACATGATCGGTGAAGAGGTGGCTATGCCGGTTGCGTTGGCCCCTGTGGGCCTGACGGGCATGCAACACGCAGACGGCGAGATGAAGGCCGCAAAGGCCGCCGAAGAGTTCGGGGTGCCCTTCACTCTGTCCACAATGTCGATCAATTCGATCGAAGATGTAGCGGAATACACTGACAAGCCGTTCTGGTTCCAGCTCTATACCATGAAGGACAGCGACTACGTCAGCCGTCTGATTCAGCGCGCAAAGGATGCGGGTTGTTCAGCGCTCGTGATCACACTGGACCTTCAGATACTGGGGCAGCGCCACAAGGACCTCAAAAACGGACTGTCTGCCCCGCCCAAGCTGACCGCTAAAACCATCGCAAACCTGATGACCAAATGGGCATGGGGCATTGAGATGCTCGGCGCAAAGCGGCGCGAATTCGGCAATATTGTCGGCCATGTCGAAGGGATCTCGGATGCCTCGTCACTGGGGGCCTGGACAGCCGAACAATTCGATCCCAGCCTCGACTGGACCAAGGTCGAGAAACTGATGGAGCAATGGGGCGGCAAGGTGATCCTCAAGGGCATACTGGATGCCGAAGACGCTAAAATGGCCGCCAAGCTGGGCGCCGACGCCATTATTGTGTCCAATCATGGCGGCCGCCAGTTGGACGGTGCCCTCAGTTCGATCCGCATGCTGCCGGAGATCATGGATGCGGTCGGGGGTGATGTCGAAGTCCATTTCGACAGCGGCATTCGCTCGGGCCAGGACGTTCTGAAAGCGCTGGCACTGGGGGCAAAGGGCACCTATATCGGCCGCGCCTTTGTCTATGGGTTGGGTGCCATGGGCCAGAAAGGCGTCAGCACTGCACTGGATGTTATCCAAAAGGAACTGGACACGACCATGGCGCTGTGCGGAGAGCGAAATGTAAGCGACCTGGGACATCACAACCTGCTGATACCCGAGGATTTTGGCGGGCGTTGGCAAAACTGACTGGCAATTGTAAGAATCGGATCTCTGCACCGCTTCACGATGTGCGTCTGCCCCGAGCGACTTGCCGCCATTTAAAACCGGATTCCCTGTTCATCTGGCCAAAAATACCTCGGAGCGCGAGGCAGAGCCTCGCAATAGGACAATCCCGCAAAAACCCCTTTCCAAACCCAATGAATCGAGATAAGGACGCGGCTTCACGCGGGCATACAGCCTTGGAGGATGTCCGCCCTAACTTTGGAGAATTAACATGGCTGGTGAGATTCCTGATCTCGTAGCTCTGGAACGGACGGGGACAGGCAAGGGCGCCGCTCGTCAGGCACGCCGCGACGGCATGGTTCCGGGCATTGTATTTGGTGGCGACAACGATCCGCTGCCGATTCAGATACCGTTCAACGAGTTGTTCAAGCGCCTGAAAGCAGGCCGGTTCAAGTCGACCCTTTGGAACCTGAAGGTCGAAGGCCACGAAGACGTCCGCGTCATCTGCCGCGACGTTCAGCGTGATGTCGTTAAAGACCTGCCGACCCATCTGGACCTGATGCGCCTGCGTCGGAGCACCAAAATCGCGCTGTTCATTCCCGTTGAGTTCATCAACGAAGACGCAGCTCCGGGCATCAAGAAGGGTGGCGTTCTGACAGTTGTCCGCCCCGAGGTTGAGCTGGTCTGTACGGCGGGCGATATTCCCGAGAAGATCACCGTTGATCTGACCGGCATGGAAATCAACGACGTTGCGACCATTTCGTCCGTCGATCTTCCAGCTGGCACCAAACCAACCATCGATCGGGATTTCGTGATCGCGAACATCTCCGCTCCGACAGGATTGGCCTCGGATGACGAGGAAGAAGGCGAAGCAGAAGAAGTCGCCGCAGATGAAGTCGAAGTGATCGGCGAAGAAGCCGAAGAATAATCGCCTCACCATCTGAAAGCGAAGAATCGAGGCTCCATTCGGGGCCTCTTTTTTTGTTTGAGACTGGCGTTTCTCGGTGAAACCGTGCAAGCACGGGACAACGCAAGCAATGTCAGCGCGACGTGAGGGCTGAGTCATGAAGCTGTTTGTCGGGTTGGGAAATCCCGGACCAAAATATGCCCGAAACCGGCACAATATCGGTTTCATGGCCGTTGACAGGATTGCCGGGGATCACGGGTTTGGTCCATGGAGGTCAAAGTTCCAGGGTGACATCGCCGAGGGGCGTCTCGGCGGCGAAAAGGTTCTGCTGCTGAAGCCTATGACCTTCATGAACCGCTCTGGCCAGTCGGTGGGCGAAGCGATGCGGTTCTACAAGCTCGACTCGACAGATGTCACTGTCTTTCACGACGAACTGGATCTGGCCCCTGGAAAGGTCCGAGTCAAAGCTGGGGGCGGCCACGCAGGTCACAACGGGCTGCGTTCGGTTCACGACCACATCGGGGCGGCCTATGACCGGGTCCGGTTGGGCATCGGACATCCCGGCCGCAGGGAAATGGTCTCGCCCTATGTGCTCAGCGATTTTGCGAAGTCCGATGGCGAATGGCTGGACAATGTGCTGCGCGGGGTATCGGACGGTGCAATACATCTGGCACAAGAGGACGGTGGCAAGTTCATGAACGCGGTCGCCCTGCGCACGGCACCTCCGCGATCATCCAAAACACCCGCAGCCCAAAAGCCAGACGCCGTCCCCGAACCGTCGCCCGAACCCACCTCGGATGAACGATCGGCGATGCAACGACTTTTGGACAAATTCAGGTGATTCAGGCCTTTACCTTCCGTAACGTAGCAATTGCGGATTGAACCATCCCGCGTTCCAATGTGGCCCGAAGAGGGAGGATTCAGATGCGGACAGTGTTCAAGTGGGTGTTGCGTATCGTTTTGGCGTTAGTGCTGGCGGCTGTCGTCGTCGGCCTGTGGAAACGCGAAGAGATACAGCGCCTCATGGCGGTGAACTCACTCTTTTCTCAAGATAAGATCGTTCACAATTTCTCTCATATGGATGAAGCTTTCCTGACGACGGACCTGCCGCGTGGCGACGGACCAACCTGGGAGTTGCCATACGGCACCGGATTCGATTTGCCGGACGGCACCGACGCGTGGATCGAGGACCGATCGGTTACCTCATTGCTGGTCATGCAAGATGGACAGATTCGGTTCGAGGAATACTATCTGGGCACCGCGGCCGAGGACCGGCGGATTTCCTGGTCCGTTGCCAAAAGCTATCTCTCGGCCCTGCTGGGTATTCTTATGGATGAAGGTGCCATCGGGTCTCTGGACGATCCGGTTGTGCAATATGCGCCCGATCTGCAGGACAGCGCCTACAAGACGGCGACGATCCGAAATGTCCTGAATATGGCCAGCGGTGTCACGTTCGATGAGGACTATCTGGACTATAACTCCGACATAAATCGGATGGGTCGTGTGGTGGCGCTGGGTGGAGAACTGGACGATTTTGCAGCATCGCTCAAGGACAGTTTCACGGCACCCGGAGAAACCTGGCAATACGTTTCAATTGACACCCACGTCGTCGGCATGGTGATCCGCGGTGCGACAGGTCGCAGCGTTTCAGAGTTGATGACCGAAAAGGTAATACAGCCGCTTGGCCTGGAGCGGGATGGGTACTATATCACCGACGGTGCCGGAGTGGCGTTTGTGCTGGGCGGCCTGAACTTTACAACCCGTGACTTTGCGCGATTTGGACAGATGATCCTGCAAAACGGAACTCACGACGGGCAGCAACTGGTACCGGCGGACTGGATCGCCGAGGCAACCCATGCCAGCGCGCCGACGGACGCTGATGAAACAGGCTATGGTTATCAGTGGTGGATTCCGATTGGTGCCGAGGATGGAGAGTTTCTTGCCCGGGGCGTTTACGGACAATACATCTACTTTGACCAAGCGCGCGGCGTCCTGATCGTCACCACCGGCGCGGACCGACAATTCCGCGAGCCCGGAGTCAACGCTCGGAACGTGGAAGTGTTCCGTACAATCGCCCGAAACCTTTAAGGTGCCACCATGCAAAAGCAAGACAGCATCAACGTTTTGGGAGGCGTGCTCGCGCCGTGTTCGCGCAAACCGTTAACCGGCTTTTTCCGGGATGGTGCCTGTAACACCTGCCCCGAAGACCAGGGCAGCCACACGGTCTGTGCGGTGATGACAGCAGAGTTTCTGGCCTTCTCAAAATATGTCGGCAATGACCTGAGCACACCCAGACCGGAATTCGATTTTCCCGGCCTCAAGCCCGGTGACAGCTGGTGCCTGTGCGCCAGCCGGTTTTTTCAGGCCCATGATGAGGGATGTGCGCCAAAGGTTCACCTGGAAGCCACACATGAGCGCGCGCTGGACGTCACGCCGATCGAGATATTGCGTCAACACGCCGCCAAGACTGATTAAATCAGTCTGATATACAGAATGCACGCATATCCGCCAGCCAGCGTTCGCTTCTGCCAGCATCTCATCGACCATTGACGAGGTAAACCATGAGTTTCATCGCTATGAACCGGTTTAAAGTCCTTACCGGCAGCGAAGCCGATTTCGAATCTGTCTGGAAGGACCGCGAAAGCCGTTTAAAGGAGCTGCCGGGTTTTCAAGAGTTCCGCCTGTTAAAAGGGCCGGAAGGCGACGGCTATAGACTGTACTCCAGCCATGTCATCTGGGACAGTCGCGCAGATTTTGAAGCCTGGACCAAATCCGAACAATTCCGCGATGCGCACAAGAATGCCGGGAAAAGCAGCACACAATCCGCCCTGATGGGTCCACCTCAATTTGAGGGTTTCGAAACGGTTCTGCATCAAAGCTGACCCACCCTCTTGGCGTACCGGTTCAGGTGTCACGCAGCGCGGGCCAGGTATCCGCGCGACGTGCGTGATGGCGGTCCGGTTGGAAAGCTGTGTTCTGCTTCCAAAACCCATCCCGAATCCCTGAGCATTTCGGCGACTCTGTGCGGTCGGTACGAACGGTGACGCCATTGGAACCAGATAATGGCGTTGCACCAGTGCGGTTTGCTGACGACAAGCCACAGTTTGGCGTCAGCCGTGGCCAGTCTGCGCATATAGCGCAGCGCATTGGTCGGATCCGAGCAATGCTCCAGGATATGAGCCGCAAGAATGCAATCATGCGGTTCAACGGTCTGATAGTCTTCCAGTCTTGATTGCACTGTTTTGGCAGCAACACCTCTTTGAGACAGCGCTTTCTCGGCCTGCCGCAGCATTTTTTTGACCGGCTCCATCAGAGTGACCTGGCCTTCGGTTTGAATAACGGCACGCGCCTCAGCAAAAGCGCCAGTGCCGCAGCCAACGTCCAACCCGTTGCGACCAAGGCCCCCGGCAGACGCCGTCGACAGAAATCCCAGATAGGCATCGAAATACCCCAGCAAACGCATCTTGTCGGCCCAACCGGGGGCGGCCGTGTCATACTTTTGATCGAGCTTGTCCGAACTGGATGCATGTTGCATGCCACGCACCGTGACATGAAACGGCCGGGGCGCAAAGCCCCGGGCAAGTATCAGTCAGCCGTGCGGCCTTCGGTATCCGACATGTCGAAGTTCAGATACTTCGCAACGGTCTGAACGTCCTTGTCCCCGCGCCCGCACATATTCATGCAGATGATGTGATCCCTGGGCAGGTCCGGCGCAATCTTCATGACATGCGCCAGAGCGTGGCAGGGTTCCAGCGCTGGAATGATACCTTCCGTCGCGCAACACAGTTGGAACGCCTCAAGCGCTTCCTTGTCGGTAATCGAGACATACTGAGCGCGACCGATTTCATGCAGCCAGGAATGCTCGGGCCCGATGCCGGGATAGTCCAGACCAGCCGATATCGAATAGCCCTCGAGAATCTGACCATCGTCATCCTGTAGCAGGTAGGTGCGGTTGCCGTGCAAGACACCCGGGCGACCGCCAGTCAGCGAGGCGCAGTGCTCCATCTTTTCATTAACGCCTTTGCCGCCGGCTTCGACACCAATGATGTTGACCTCTTTGTCGTCGAGGAAAGGGTAGAACAGACCCATCGCATTCGAACCGCCACCGATGGCCGCAATGAGGGTGTCCGGCAGGCGACCTTCGACCTTGTGCATCTGTTCTTTGGCTTCCTTGCCGATGATCGACTGGAAGTCCCGCACCATCGCCGGATAGGGGTGCGGACCGGCAACGGTGCCAATGCAGTAGAACGTATCCCGCACATTGGTCACCCAATCGCGCAGCGCATCGTTCATTGCGTCCTTCAGCGTACCTCTGCCCGACGTCACCGGGATCACTTCGGCCCCCAACAGGCGCATGCGGAATACATTCGGGGCCTGACGCTGCACGTCATGCGCGCCCATGTAAACCACACATTTCAGGCCAAACTTTGCGCAAACGGTCGCCGTTGCAACACCGTGCTGCCCTGCACCGGTTTCGGCAATGATCCGGGTCTTGCCCATGCGGCGCGCCAGAATGATCTGACCCAGCACGTTATTGATCTTGTGGGCACCGGTATGGTTAAGCTCATCACGTTTCAGGTAGATTTTCGCGCCGCCCAGATGCTCGGTCAGGCGCTCCGCGAAATAGAGCGGCGAGGGGCGGCCCACATAGTTGGCCCACAGATCGTCCATCTCGGCCCAGAAGGTCGGATCATCCTTGGCTTTGTTGTATTCCTCTTCCAGCGACAGGATCAGCGGCATCAGCGTTTCGCTGACAAACCGCCCGCCGAAAATGCCAAAACGGCCGCGCTCATCAGGGCCGGACATGAAGGAATTGAAAAGATCGTTGGCCATGGGTGTCTCCCTCGTCGTACCCGATGTTCATATGTGGTGCCGGGCCGTTTTGCCATGGCAAAACGCATCATTCCGCTGCGCGAGTGTTCTGTGTCCACGCGCGCACCGCTTGTTCTGTGGAAGGCACCGTATCGCACTCAAAATGGTGGAAAGTGTATACATGTGCCAGCCGATGCGCGGCCTGCATCACGCCCCGATGCGGGCCGGATCGCGCATAACCCAACATCGCATCCGCGTCGCGCCAGACGCTCAGTGAGAAATAGAGCCCGTCATGCCGAAACACCTCGGCATGCCCACATGCGGGGTCTGCCTGTGCCTGCCGCAAGGCCCGCCCCGCCCGCCAGTAGAACTCGGGTACATGGTACCAGTGTCTGATAGAAACTCCGCCAATGGCTGCCAGCATTTTGCGTCCTCCACAAAAAGAGATACGCAATCAACAGACGCTCAGATCACCGGGCAGCGCTGATAAAGGCCTTGATCAGGTCTGGGTCTTTGACCCCTGGCGCGCTTTCGACACCGGATGCCACGTCGACCTGCCGCGCGCCTGTCATACGAATGGCTTCAGCCACGTTGCCTGGGTTAAGTCCGCCGGCCAGCATCCAGGGCTTTCGCCAGTATTTGCGCCCGGCCAGCAAACGCCAATCAAACGCCAAACCATTCCCGCCCGGCAAAACCGCGTTCTTCGGCGCTTTGGCATCGATCAGCAGCTGGTCAGCGACATCGCTGTAGGTATCAATCGCGGCCAGATCTTCGGCATCGGCAACACCAATCACCTTCATCACGGGCAAGCCATACCGGTCCTTGACCTCTTGCACGCGTTCGATGGTCTCGGCCCCATGCAATTGCAGCATGTCGAATGGCGCGGTCTGCGTGATGCTGTCGAGCAGCTCATTCGTGGCATTCACGACCAAAGCCACCTTGGCGACGCCCTCCGGCACATGGGCCGCCAAGTCTGCCGCCTGCTCGGGCGAGACGTAGCGCGGCGATTTGGGGAAAAAGTTAAATCCCAGATACCGCGCACCGGCATCCACCGAAGCGCGCACGTGATCCGGTGCGGTCAGACCGCAGATTTTGACAGCTACTTCAGGCATAGCGCCGGTTTAGCCCGCCTCATCCAGAATGGCCAGAACCTCGTCTTTGCCTTCATTCTGCTTTTTCTTGAGCTTCTTGACCTCGCGCTCAAGCTTGCGCACTTCGCCTTTCTTCGCGGTCGCGTCGCGGCGATGTTTGTGCTCGCGCAACCACTCCCAGAGAAACCCGATAACCAGACCGGCGACAACGCCGCCCAGAACCACCAGGAACAGCGGCAGGGTTGTGCTCAGGTTAAAGCCCAGAAGCTCGGCCAGGGTGTCCGGCATCAGTTTCAATTCCACTGACTGGACGTTGGCCAGTGATACCGAAATCAGAACGATCCCCAGGATCGCCAAAAAAGCATATCGTAGATAGCGCATCATAAGGTCAGGCTTTACCGTTCAATCGGTCCCTGAGCAACTTACCAGTTTTAAAAAACGGAACACATTTTTCTTCGACCTGAACAGTTTCACCTGTTCTCGGGTTCCGGCCAACGCGAGCGTCGCGTTTTTTGACCGAGAACGCCCCAAACCCGCGCAGTTCCACGCGGTCGCCACGGGCCATGGCATCCGTCACTTCTTCAAATACAGTGTTCACAATCCGCTCAACATCACGCTGATAGAGATGCGGGTTTTCGTCTGCAATTTTTTGGATCAGTTCTGAACGGATCATGCGTGATACCCTCCCAGGCGGCCAGTGTGACATGTCTACTGTTTTGGACAGTATAGAAAAAAACCCGGTTCGGTGGAACGCAAACTCTGGGCACCGAGGCTTCAATTTGTGGCAATCTCACATATTTTTTTGCATCTGACCCGCATTTCCACAATCAAAGCGCGAACGGCGGCCAAAACAAGCCTACGAATCAGAACGCATTGATTCGCAACAAAAACGGCCCCGCGCAAAAGCGCGGGGCCGTTACTCTCGTTCAGGATACGGACCGGGCTTAGTCGCCAGATTTCAGCGCTGCACCCAGGATATCGCCCAGCGATGCACCCGAGTCAGAGGAACCGTACTGTTCCACGGCCTCTTTCTCTTCGGCGATCTCGCGTGCCTTGATCGACAGGCCCAGACGACGGGTCTTGCTGTCGACATTGGTGACGCGGACGTCGACCTTGTCGCCGACCGAGAAACGCTCGGGGCGCTGCTCAGCACGGTCACGCGACAGGTCCGAACGACGGATGAACGACTTCATACCTTCGTACTCGACCTCAATGCCGCCATCTTCGATCGCGGTCACTTCGACGGTCACGATCGAGCCACGCTTCACGCCGCCCACGGCTTCGGCGAACTTGTCACCGCCCAGGGCTTTGATCGACAGCGAAATACGCTCTTTTTCAACGTCAACTTCCGAGACAACAGCCGAAACCATGTCGCCTTTGCGGTAGTTCTGGATCGCATCCTCGCCACGCTCGTCCCAGGACAGGTCGGACAGGTGAACCATGCCGTCGATGTCGCCTTCGAGGCCAATGAACAGACCGAATTCGGTGATGTTCTTGACTTCGCCTTCGACCTCGGTGCCCTCGGGGTGCGTTTCTGCAAACACTTCCCATGGGTTGCGCTGAGTCTGCTTCAGGCCCAGAGATACGCGACGCTTGGCGCCGTCGATTTCCAGAACCATGACGTCAACTTCCTGGCTGGTCGAAACGATCTTGCCGGGGTGGACGTTTTTCTTGGTCCAGGACATCTCGGACACGTGCACCAGACCTTCGACACCGGCTTCCAGCTCGACGAACGCGCCGTAGTCGGTGATGTTGGTGACGCGACCCTGATGGACCGAGCCCAGCGGGTATTTCGCAGCAACCAGATCCCACGGATCTTCTTGCAGCTGCTTCATGCCCAGGCTGATGCGGTGAGTCTCTTTGTTGATCTTGATGACCTGAACCTTGATGGTTTCGCCGATCGTCAGGATCTCGGATGGGTGGTTCACACGGCGCCATGCCATGTCGGTGACGTGCAGCAGGCCGTCAACGCCACCCAGGTCAACAAATGCACCGTATTCGGTGATGTTCTTGACAACACCCTCGACGGTCTGACCTTCGGACAGGTTGCCGATGACTTCGGCACGCTGTTCGGCACGCGATTCTTCCAGGATGGCGCGACGCGACACAACGATGTTGCCACGACGGCGGTCCATTTTCAGAATCTGGAACGGCTGCTTCAGACCCATCAGCGGGCCAGCGTCGCGCACGGGGCGCACGTCAACCTGCGAGCCGGGCAGGAACGCAACTGCGCCACCCAGATCGACGGTGAAGCCACCTTTGACGCGACCGAAGATTGCACCTTCGACGCGCTGGTCGTCGGCATATGCTTTTTCCAGACGGTCCCATGCCTCTTCACGGCGGGCCATCTCGCGCGAGATGACGGCTTCGCCACGGGCGTTTTCTGCGGCGCGCAGATAAACTTCGACCTCGTCACCTACAGCGATTTCAGGGGCTTCGCCGGGATTTGCGAATTCTTTCAGATCAACGCGGCCTTCCATTTTGTAGCCGACGTCGATGATGGCTTGGCCGGCTTCTATCGCCAGAACCTTACCTTTGACAACAGACCCCTCTTCGGGTGTGTCCATTTCGAAGCTTTCGTTCAGGAGGGCTTCGAATTCCTCCATGGATGCGTTAGCCATGTGGCGTTGTTTTCCTTTACAGTACGTTTTTGCTGGCCGAGCGGTTGTCTCCGCCGGTCTTGTGGGTTGGTCAGACGATTTGGCATTGCTGCCACAAAACAAAGAGGGCCGGTTGGTTCCGACCCTGCTCGTCTCATTGTTTTATGGCTCAAATCGCCTTGTCGACGCGCGCTCTATAGCGGCTCGGCGAAGTTCCCGCAACCCGAAAGCACAATCTGGCAGCCGGGTCGCCTGATATTGCCAAACGAGTATTGACCTGTTCTTCTTGTTTCCGCGCATTGCTGGTTTTCGTGAACATGTCCGATCAGCAATCCGGAAACCCGCTGCAACCGGAGCTATCGACAAACATGGAAGACTTTAATCTCATTGTCGCGCAGCAACCGCAATGGCTTCAGATCTGGCTGAATGTTTTGGGGTTCGGGGCATTCATTCTACCCGTCACCCTGTTGGTCTGGCGTCAAACCCGGCTGGTCTCGGTCATTACGCTGGCTGGCAGCGTTCTGGGCGCGGCGGGGGTATTAGTGATTTTCAGCCAACTGGGATACGTGCGTCTTATGGGGCTGGGGCATGTGGTGTTCTGGACACCGGTGGCGATCTACCTCTGGCGGCAGCAAACACGTGCAGACCTGCCGGTTCTGCCGACATGGATCATTCGCGCCATATTGCTGATCATCACGATCTCTTTGATCTTCGACTATATCGATGTCATCCGATACCTGCTTGGAGACAGAACACCTGAGCCCGTGCCCACCTGAAGGCAGAGATTTACCACCCCCGCCCTCAGCGGAGAGTGCAAGGAGTTTCTAGAACAGTTGCAGATCCTTTTTGCCGCTTTGGATTTCGGCAAGGTTTGGCATGTTCTGGATCACAACGGGTTCCGGTGCGACACCCGGCATTGCCACTGTCGGTTTCGTCGGTGCCGCCATGGCAAAGGTTGGCTGCTTCAACTCGCCTCGGATATCGCGCAGCAGCGTTTTGTGATCCGGCATCGTTTTGAGTATCTGGGCAAGGTCCACTTTCGCGCCCTTCCACCACTGAAACCAAATCGCTTTCTTCAGCGGCCGCAGTCGATCTCGGATGCCCGCACCATAGCCCGTATCATAGACCTGCTTGCCCAAAAGAACCGTCTGATAAACGCGGAAATTGAACAGCGTCGCGAACTCGATATCATGTTCCATCGGCAGGCGGTGCTGCCATAATTCCAGGTTCTCGGCCAGCCGATCTGGTATCTTCATCTCAGTGCGGGCATCGATCCAGTATTGGTCATCCGTGCGGTTGCCCAATCGATAGTGCAGACAGATAAAGTCCAGAACCTCGTCATAGAGCTTGTTCATCTGCCGGTTATATCTTGCGCGCAGTGACGGCTCGATGTCTCGCGTGGGCAAGTGTTCAGCGAACCAGCGTATGGCATGATCAATCATATGGATCGCCGTACTCTCCAGCGGCTCGATAAACCCGCCGGACAGACCAATCGCCACACAGTTCTTGACCCAGGCATTGCGCACGCGCCCGATGCGCATCGGGATCACACGCGGCGTCGCACCCTTGCCGCTGTCCCCCAGCCATTCGAGATATTCATCTGCAGCCTGGTCATCCGTGCGATGCGCGGATGAGAACACATAGCCCGTGCCCACACGATTGTAGAGCGGCACACGCCACGTCCAACCTGCGCCAAGTGCGGTAGACCGGGTGACGCTTTCGATCTTCCTGGGATTGGGATGCTCGATCTGCAACGCCATGGCCCGGTCATTTGGCAGATATTCCGAATAGTCCATAAACGGCTCGCCAAGCGCCTGGTTGATAATCAACCCGCGAAACCCGGTGCAATCCACAACCATCTCGATGTCGTGGCGGCCATTGCGTTCCAACATCAGATGGCTGACATTGCCCTGCTCGTCCAGTTCAACAGATTGCACTTCGTCCTGGATATGCTCCACACCGCGCTTAGTGCAGACCTTGGTGAGCATGCCCGCAAACTTCACCGCGTCCAGATGATACGCATACCCAAAGCGCTGCTCAAATTCGGGCTGACCCAAAGGCCGCGCGCCCTTGCACAGGCGGGCCAGATCGTCGTGCGGCGATATGGATTGCGTGAAATCCCGATCCCCATTTCCAAAGCGCAAGAAATACTCGGCAGACTCCAAGCCCTCCAGCATCTGGCCATGGGCAAAGGGGTTCACATAGTCAATGCGCTTACCCTTGGCGTCCTTGTTCCAGTTGCAGAACTTTACGCCCAGTTTGAATGACGCGTTTGTCTCGCGAAAAAAGTCCCGCTCCGAAATGCCCGCCTGGCGCAGCGTGACCGGCATGCGTGGAACCGTGGCCTCGCCGACGCCCACGGTTGAGATATTGGGGCTTTCGATCAGACAGATACTCGGGCGGTCATTGGGCCCTGAGGTGCGCGAAAACACCATGTCCAGGATCAGCGCGGTCATCCAACCTGCCGTACCACCACCCACGATGGTGATCTTGCGCAAACGATTATTCATTTTCTTATGTCCCTGTTGGCTGGGGGGATTTTGTAGCTGCCTGCCCTTTTTGTTTTCGGGCTTTTGAAGCAGCCTTCCCTCTCTGGCGTGCCGGGGACTATAGCAGCTTTGCTGCGTCAATCTATACCCTTGACAAATTTGAATAAGTCTCAATCTGATCCTTCGACTCAGATGACTCGATCTTCCGCATCCGGGTCACACAACGGGGACCGCGCGGTGTTCGAAGTAAATTCCTCCACATATCTTGATCGACATGGGAGCTTTTGCGAACGGAGGGGGATGCGCTGACAAGTACAGAACTCAAGGGGCGGGTTAGATTTCCTCGCCTTTTTTCAGAAGATCTTCGATCAATTGCCGCTGCAAGTCATCGCTGTCACCCCCACCAAATTGAATCGCACCGCCGGTATAGGATGTGCCGTAGGTTTCGGCGATGTTGACCGTCTGCGCCAGGCCAGAAATCAGTTGATCTTTGTCCAAAGATGAAAGGGGGTGAATAAAGGTCGCCCAAACGGTGCCATTGGCAATCGCGTAGCGGGCATCCAACGCCGTGTCGAAATTGGCCTGCAACATACGGCGCAGGTCGTCGTCTGTGAGTTCATCGGCACCACGGATCGCCACCATCGCGCGCATCCGGTCAGTATTGGCATCCACTATGACCAGAACCGGCACGTCCGAGACCGTCAGCTCAAAACCCGGCCCGTTCGGCTGCGTCTCGGGGTCGAGGGCAAACAGGATCTTGCCCAGCCTTTCGTAGTCCATCGGTGGCTCAGCCTCTTGGGCGGCAAGGCTTCCGGCCAACAACATCAGCGCAAGGGCAAGGCGGATCATAATCGTTCTCCTGCAGATTATGACTCAACAATAGGTGCGTAGCAGGACACAGACCAAACAAAGCCTGGTGAACAATATTTCCGATGTGGCGTTACGAGACGGTGGGTCGCCGTTTCGAGATCAAGGCGATCGCCTTGCCAAGGGCCTCTTCGATCGACAAGTCAGAGGTATCCAACAGAACCGCATCCTCCGCCGGTTTCATCGGAGCCGCGCTGCGTTCCGCATCGCGCGCATCGCGTTCGCGCACATCGGCCAGAACCTGCGCCCGGGTGACGTCAGCGCCTTTTGCATCAAGCTCCAGAAAACGCCGTTCCGCCCGCACCTCTGGGCTTGCGGTAACGAACAGTTTCACTTCAGCCGCAGGGCAAATCACCGTTCCGATATCCCGGCCGTCCAGAACCGCACCGCCAGCCCGCCTGGCAAAGGCGCGCTGAAAATCGACCAAAGCGGATCGCACTTCGGGAATGACTGCGACCTTGGAGGCGGCTTGCGCAATGTCGGCAGTGCGCAGATCGCCATGGTCTAACGCCTCAGCCGTTAGCGCATGCGCCGCTGAAACAGCATCGACCCCGTTCAGCGTTTCACGGCCAACCGCGCGGTAGAGCAGCCCGGTATCCAGATGGGCAAACCCGAAATGCGCGGCGATACCCTTGGAGATTGTTCCTTTCCCCGCCGCCGCCGGACCGTCGATCGCCACTGTGAAGCTGGTTGTTGCCATCAGGGTTACCGATTGTTGCGAACCAACTGTGCGCCAAGCCGCGCCATCAAAGGCTCAAAAATCGGGAAAGACGTGGCGATTGGCCCGGCATCATCCACAGTCACCGGTTTCTGCGCACCCATCCCGAGGATCATGAAGGACATGGCAATGCGGTGATCCAGAAAGCTCTCGCAGATACCGCCACCCGGAACGGCTCCGATCCCGAGCCCATCCACGGACCACCAATCGTCGCCTTCTTCAACAGTGATCCCGTTGGCCCTCAGACCGCGCGCCATCGCGTCGATCCGGTCACTTTCCTTGACACGCAGTTCTTTGACGCCGCCCATCATCGTGGTCCCCTTTGCGTTTGCTGCGACCACGGACAGGACCGGATATTCATCGATCATCGACGCCGCGCGTTCCGGCGGAACCGTGATGCCCTGCATGTCCGGCGAATACCGCGCGCGCAGATCGGCCACCGGCTCACCACCTTCTTCACGCTCGTTTTCATAGGTCAGATCGGCGCCCATCTCACGCAACGTGGTGAACAGGCCGGCGCGGGTCGGGTTCAAGCCGATGCCGGGGACCAGAACGTCCGATCCCGGCGCGATCAGGGCTGCACAAACCGGAAACGCCGCACTGGACGGATCGCGGGGAACGGCGATGATCTGCGGTTTCAATTCAGGACGACCGGTCAAGGTGATAACACGTCCCTCGTCGGTGTCTTCAACAGTAATCTCTGTGCCAAACCCGGCCAGCATGCGCTCTGAATGGTCTCGGGTGGCCTCTTTTTCAATCACCACGGTTTTGCCCGGCGCATTCAGGCCCGCCAGCAATACGGCGGATTTCACCTGTGCGGACGGAACCGGGACTTCGTATCGCACAGGCACAGGTTCGGCAGCCCCCACGATGGTCATCGGCAGTCGTCCTTCTGACCGTCCAACGGACTGCGTTCCAAATAATGACAAAGGGTCCGTGACGCGTGCCATCGGGCGCTTGTTCAGACTGGCATCGCCTGTGAAGGTCGCGGTGATCGGAGAGGTCGCCATAGCCCCCATGATCAACCTCACGCCGGTCCCTGAATTACCGCAATCGATCACCTGATCGGGTTCCGCAAAGCCGCCGACACCCACGCCATGCACGGTCCAGTCACCACCACCGTGATCGGTTACCTCGGCCCCGAAGGCGCGCATCGCCTTGGCAGTGTCCAGAACGTCCTCACCCTCCAGAAGGCCCGAAATCCTTGTCTCACCAACAGCCATGGCGCCCAGGATCAGCGACCGGTGCGAGATTGACTTGTCTCCGGGCACCTCCGCTGTTCCGGTCAGCGGGCCACAAGGATGTGAAGTCATCGGGATCGGCGTGCCGTGTCCGGACATTAAGGGCTCCTTTTGCGCTATCAGTCCTAGGCCGCTTAGCGAATTGCCGCCGCTTGGTCCAGCGCAATCACCCCTTGTGGCGGAAGGTCAGGTAATGTGGTGTGCGGCCTTCGCGCAAGGCTTTCTGTTCGTAGCGTGTGGATATCCAGTCATCCCAGGGCTCGCGCCAATCGGTGGGGCGCTCGGCCAACCATTCAAACCCTGCACGCGGGACCTCTTCCAGTGTTTGCCGGACATAGTCGGGAATATCGGTCGCGACGCGGAAGATCGCGCCGGGTTTCAGCACGCTAGCCAGCGGCTCCAGATGTTCGGGTGTCACAAAACGGCGGCGGTGGTGCCGCGTTTTCGGCCAGGGGTCCGGATACAGCAAGAACGCCCGCGAGATGCTGGCATCGGGCAACACATCAAACAAATCGCGCGCGTCGCCGGGATGCACGGCGAGGTTGTGAACGCCGGCGCGGCGGATTTTTCCCAGCAACATTGCGACGCCGTTGATGTAGGGCTCGGCCCCTATGATACCGATATTCGGGTTGCGCGCCGCCTGATGCACCAGATGCTCGCCACCGCCGAAACCAATCTCAAGCCAGACATCCTTGCCGCCGAACAAGGCCGTCAGGTTCAGCGGGTGCCGCTCGGGGTTGGATTCCCAATCCACTGCGCCCGGAGACAAGGCATCGAGATCTTCACTCAGATAGGTCTTTTGGCTTTGCTTGAGGGTCTTTCCCTTGAGGCGGCCGTAGAAGTTTCTGCGTGGGCGTTGTGGGGTCTTGGTGCTCATGGCGCTGGCCATACTGCGCCGTCCAAGGCGTTGCAAGGGGCGCCCGCCTATCCGATGCAATGCAAAAAACGCGCCGAAACCGGCGCGTTTTTACTTGGTCGGTATCAGAGCGCTTGCTTCAGTGCGTCGACCAGATCGGTCCGTTCCCAACTGAAGCCGCCATCAGCATCCGGCTCGCGTCCGAAATGTCCATAAGCAGCGGTACGCTGATAAATGGGTTTGTTCAGCTCAAGTTGCTGGCGGATACCACGCGGCGTCAGGTCCATCACCTGCCCGACGGCTTTTTCGATCTGCGCGTCAGGAAGCTGCCCCGTGCCATGCGTGTCAGCGTAGATCGACAGAGGCTTGGACACTCCGATCGCATAGCTCAGCTGAATGGTGCAACGTTCTGCCATTCCGGCTGCAACAACGTTTTTGGCCAGATAGCGAGCGGCATATGCAGCCGAGCGGTCCACCTTGGTTGGGTCTTTGCCCGAGAAGGCGCCGCCTCCATGGGGCGCTGCGCCGCCATAGGTATCAACTATGATCTTGCGTCCGGTCAGTCCAGCGTCACCATCGGGTCCGCCGATCACGAACTTGCCGGTCGGGTTCACATGCCACTCGGTCTCAGCCGTCAGCCAGCCGTTCGGCAGCGTTTCGCGAATGTATGGCTCGACAATCTCGCGGATATCGTCCGAAGTCAGAGCCTCGTCCAGATGTTGGGTCGACAACACGACCGAACTGACGCCAACCGGCTTGCCATCGCGATAAATCACCGACAATTGCGATTTCGCATCCGGACCCAGCGCAGGCTCGGTTCCATTCTTACGGACCTCGGCCAAACGGCGCAGAATTGCGTGGGAATACTGAATCGGCGCAGGCATCAATGCCGGCGTTTCGGTGGTCGCGTAGCCGAACATGATGCCCTGATCACCGGCACCTTCGTCCTTGTTGTGAGCGGCATCAACACCTTGCGCGATATGGGCCGACTGTTCGTGCAGCAGGTTGGTCACCTCGACCGTGCCATGATGAAACTTGTCCTGCTCGTACCCGATATCCTTGATACAGGCGCGCGCAATCTGATCGATGCGGCCCATATAGTCATGCAGTTTATCCTGATCCGACAGACCCACTTCGCCACCGATGACCACACGGTCTGTTGTGGCAAAGGTTTCACACGCGACGCGGGCTTCGGGTTCTTCGCTCAGAAGGGCGTCAAGGACAGCGTCGGAAATACGGTCGCAGACCTTGTCGGGGTGTCCTTCGGAAACGGATTCCGAAGTGAATGTGTAGTTCTGTCGGGACATAAAAGTGCTCCATTGAGATTTCTCTGCCACGCCAGGAAGCCGTTGTGACAGGCGACGGTCGGGATACGCGCCTTAGGGGGCAGGGTCAATCGGAAATCGGCGCTGACCTTTCCGGGCGTTGCGCCAGAACACCGCGAACATCACCAATAGCAGGATCAGGATCGGATTATCGCCCATGCGTGAATAAAACGTCGGCGCCTGCGGTTTCGGCAGAGTGGCGTCAACATACCCCGCCTGCCCCAAAGGGAGTGACGCCGTAATCCGCCCCAGCGGATCGATCATTGCCGAGACACCGGTGTTTGCCGACCGCATCATGGGCAGGCCTTGCTCGATGGCACGCATTTGCGCCTGTGCCAGATGCTGATACGGCCCCGAACGCGTGCCGAACCATGCGTCATTGGTGATCTGCAGCAAATAATCCGCCCGACCGGGCGCACCCAGAACATCTTGGGAAAAAACAGCCTCGTAACAGATCAGTGGCAAGGCGCTACCAAGTTTTCCCGTGTCCAGAAGTCGGGGACCGGGTCCTGCGCTGAAACCATTGCCCGTCGTCGCTGCAAGACCGTGGATACCGAAACGCGCCATCAGGTCGCCGAACGGAACATATTCGCCAAACGGAGCCAGATGATGTTTGTCATACAGGCCCTGTTGACGACCGTCTTCACCCAGCACGATCATCGAGTTGTAGATGCGCGGCCCTTCACTGCGCTGAATGCCCAGAATGACCGGCGTGCCTTGCGCTGCCTCTGTGACTGCGGTCAGGTAGGGTTGCGCATTGCCCAACCAGGCCGGCACGGCGGTTTCCGGCCAGATGATCAGATCGGGCCGGGGATTCGCAGCCGTGAATTCCAACTGCCGTGCAAAGAACAGCGGTGCGTAGTCCGGGTCCCATTTCTGGTGTTGAGGCGCGTTGGGTTGCACCAAACGAACGGTATTTTGAGTGTCGTGAACAGCAGGCCGCATCGCAGCGTAGGAGAGAGCCAACGCTCCACATCCAATGGCAAAGACACAAGGTCCGGTAAGACGGCGCAGTGAAATGTGTTCCGAGAGAGCGGCACCGATGAGAAGCGGCGCTGCAAACGTCAGCGCCCCAAGACCATATGGTCCCAACAAAGACAAAAGCTGAGCGACCGGCGTATCCACCCAGACTTGTGCCACGCCGGCCCATGGAAAACCGGTGAACAAATACCCCCGCCCGAATTCAACAATCGAGAGCGCCAGCGCCAACAAAATACCCTGACGCAAGGCCGTCGCAGCCAACTGCCGAGATATCCAGAAAGCGAACGCCCAAAACAGAGCCAGCCCGCCCGCCATAAACACCAGAGCGAAAGGCGCCATCCAGGCATGTCGTGCGGCATCAACCTGAAACGGCTCCAGGATCCAGTTCAGCGCGTGCGCGAAATAGCCGGTCGCGAACACCCATCCGAGCCACGCCGCTCGGGCGCGGGTCTCGCTGGCAAGAAAAAGTGGCGCGATCAGGATCAGCGCGACCAGGGTCGCCTGCCAATACCCAAATGGTGCAAGTCCATACGCCCCCAGCGCACCCAACCCTGCCGCCAGTGCAAGCCTCACCCAAACAGGCCAACCCCGGGCAGGGTTCATGCAGCAATATCCGGCAACATGACGCGCAGTCTCTTGATGCGGCGCGGGTCGGCATCGATCACTTCGAACTCCGGACCCTCGGGATGCAGAACAACTTCGCCGCGCGTGGGAACACGCCCCGACAGCATGAAGACCAGGCCTCCAAGCGTATCGATGTCCTCGTCGTCAACATCCTTGTGACTGGTCAAAGACCG
The DNA here is from genome assembly GCF_056536245.1 of Ruegeria sp. AJ12. Classification (NCBI taxonomy): domain Bacteria; kingdom Pseudomonadati; phylum Pseudomonadota; class Alphaproteobacteria; order Rhodobacterales; family Roseobacteraceae; genus Ruegeria; species Ruegeria sp. AJ12. The sequence goes on along the minus strand of NZ_JBQFJJ010000001.1, from coordinate 1,207,373 downwards.
ACCGATCTCAGCTTCGAAGTCTTCCAGAAGAACACGAGCCTGAACCACGTAGCATCCAGGTTTCTCCTGAATCCAAAGCTGGTCTTCGTCGGCATCATGTTCATCGGCGATCTCGCCCACGACCTGCTCAATCAGGTCTTCGATCGTGAGTAACCCGTCAACGCCGCCATACTCATCAATGACCAGCGCCATGTGACGCCGTTCCGTCTGCATCTTTGTCAGCAGTACGCCAATCGGCATCGACGGCGGCACAAACAGCAATGTACGCAGCATCGATTTAAGGTCGAACTCGTCCGAACCACCGTTGAAACCGTGGGTCAAGGCGAAATCCTTGAGATGCACAAAACCCAGAGGCGTGTCCAGCGTGCCCTCGTAGACCGGAACCCGGGACAGTCCGCTGTCGCGGAACACCTGAGCCAGTTCCTCTTTGGAGATGGTGGACGGAACCGAGATGATCTCTGCGGTCGGGATCGCCACATCCTCAACCCGCATACGGCGCAGGTTGATCATGCCACGGGGCTGTACAGCAACCGCCTCATGCCCGTTAACCGAATGTTCCTTTACTTCGTCCGGTCCGGAGAAAGCATCAAAAATCCGCGAAAAAAAGCCGCCTTTTTCTTCGATGTCGTTGCCGCTGTTCTGTGGTTGCGCGCTGTGCGCCGCCCTAGAACTGCCGTCTATATCGCCCATTATCCTGTTCCAATTGATCGGGTCACATAACCCACGTCACGTATTATATGGGTCATCGATACCCATTTTGCCAAGTATCTCGACCTCAACCGCCTCCATCAAAGTGGCGTCCGGGTCACGAATGTGATCATAGCCCAGCAAATGCAAGGTTCCGTGAACGATCAAGTGTGTCACGTGATCATCCATGGATTTCCCGGCCTCAGCAGCCTCGCGCCTGCACGTTTCATACGCAACTGCGATGTCACCCAGCATGATTTCGCCGGTGAAATCCGGTTGCGGGCATGCCGGTACCTGTCCGGGTTCATCCACACTCAGATCTGTGCCCGGCCAACTCAGCACATTTGTTGGCGTTGGTTTTTTCCGAAACTCGGTATTCAACTCGGAGATACGTTCGTCGTCGCACCCCAACACGCTGATTTCGCAGATTTCCGGGTCCAGCCCCAGGTGGGAGAGCACTGCGCGAATCGCCCTCCGGGACAGATCCTCAAGGTTCTGCCAACGCGAGTCCTCGACAGTGACTTCCAGATTCATTTCGACACTTTCGGCGGCCTAACAACGGGCGCAGACCCTGAGATCACCCCGCTTCACGGCCCGCTTCAGCCTCATATGCCTCGATAATGGCCGCAACAAGCGGGTGACGCACAACATCCTTCGACGTGAAATAGTTGAAGCTGATATTTGGAATCGTCTTCAGCAGCCGTTCTGCATCCGCCAGCCCCGACTGAACACCGCGCGGCAGATCAACCTGAGACCTGTCACCGGTGATGACCATGCGGCTGCCTTCGCCAAGTCGGGTCAGGAACATCTTCATCTGCATGGTGGTGGCATTCTGCGCCTCATCAAGGACCACAAAGGCGTTCGATAGGGTCCGGCCGCGCATGAATGCCAGCGGCGCAATTTCGATCCGCTTTTCCTCGATCAGTTTGGCGAGTTGCTTGCCCGGCAGAAAATCGTTCAGTGCGTCATACAATGGCTGCATGTAAGGATCCACTTTGTCCTTCATGTCACCCGGAAGATAACCCAGCTTTTCACCGGCCTCGACAGCCGGGCGGCTCAGGATGATCCGGTCCACATGGCCGCCGATAAACATCGACACGCCGACGGCAACCGCCAGATAGGTTTTCCCGGTACCTGCGGGCCCAATGCCAAAGGCAAGTTCATTGCTGAACAGCGATTGGACATAGGCCTTTTGGGCATCCGTACGCGGTTCGACCAGTTTCTTGCGGGTTTTGATTTCGACCGTCCCGCCCTTGAACATCTCAAGCTGGTCGCCATCACGGCTGCCCGTCCCCTGTTCCGAGCCTCCCATGCGCAGTTCGCGATCCACATCAGCCGCTTCAACGTCGCGCCCACCTTCCAATCGCGTGTAGAGGGACTGCAGAACTTCCAGGGCCTGTTTCTGCGCTTCCTCGTCGCCCATAACCACAAGCTGATTTCCCCGGCGCACGATCTGAACAGACAGCTTCTGCTCAATCTCGGCCAGATTGCGGTCATACTCGCCGCATAAATCAATCAACAATCGGTTGTCGGGGAATTCAACAAACGCCTCGCGCTGGGGCATGTCATCTTGCGGTGGGGTCAGGGCACCGATGGCCAATCCGTTCTCCTGTCTTGGCGTTTTCATCCTCAGCGTAGACAACAAGACTCGGTGGGCGCAAGCCACAGTTTCAAAATTTCCGCACCAGAAGACAAAACCGCCGACAGGCCAACCGAATGCGCAACAATTGCCGCTAAACTAGAACTTGTAGTTCAACCCAAACCGCAATCCGCGGTAGTTAGGCGTGGATTTGGTGGAAAACCCAGATCCGAACCGGACATTTTCGGATTCGAACTGCACATATTCGTATTCGCCGGTGATCGACCAATCCTCATTCAGCTTGTGTTCCGCCCCGATACTTGCCGAAAAGCCGCCCCGCCGATCCGAGTTCTCAAAGGACTGAACCGTTGATCCCGAAGTGATGCTGTTTGTTGTTTCTATGTCACCCCAGACGTAACCAAGGCTGACAAAATACAGGATACGACCGCTGCGGTTCGTCAGGCCATTGCGAATGCGCAACGCGAGAACGTCCGAAATCTTCGTACCGCCCTGAACAATATCCGTGCCAAATTGTGCCGTTACAGTGTCGTCAAGCGAGCCGAAATCATACGAAATTTCAAAGCCATAAACGAAGTCCCGGCCACCCCTTGCCGGCAGTATGCCACGCCATCCGCCCCTGATCCCGCCGTATGTCCCCGTCAGGTCCTGCTCTCCAATCTCGAAAGTCCCCGAAGGCGTTCTCAGTCCGAACCGATCATCTCCGCCGCCACCGAAACCGCCGCTGACCCCAAGATAGAACGCATGCACATCGTCGCCGAACCGTTTGGAACTGATGACCTCCGGGTCGGATGCAGTGCCGCCAAGATCTGCTGCTATGGTTGTGCCGGCTGAAAAAAACGCCGCCACAGAGGCTACCGGCAATACACGCCAAAACTTCGGCAGTGAAACTCGCGTCAGGATCGTCACTCGTACCCTCCCTCGCCCCAAACCAGTGGCCGGATCAGCGCAGATTGAATTTTCCATTGGCGCATTCTTGCGTCAGGAAAATGTGGCTTTCCTCGGAACATAGTTCAAAGCGATAAATCAAGGGTAAATTTTAGAAACAACAACCTGCTATGGTGTCCGAGTCGCAACCAATCTACCGCTCAGGTCAGCGCGCCTGCAAGTGAATTGGACCCGGATTCCATGATCCGGACATTCCGTAAATCCCCAGCCGAAATTTCCGTCCCGGTGACGTGAACCGAGTGAAGATACTCGGATTTACCAACCATCTGTCCAGGCATCCGGCCCGGTTTTTCGAACAGAACCTTCACTGTCCGACCGACCATCGAATCCTGAATTTCCCGTTGATGCCGTGTGATCAGAGCCTGCAGCCGTTGCAGCCGGTCATCCGCGGCCTTGGTATCGACCTGCGGCCGTTCAGCGGCAGGCGTCCCCGGGCGCGTGGAATACTTGAACGAGTAGGCGTATCCGTATTTCACCTCTTCCACCAAATCCAGGGTCGCCTGAAAATCCTCTTCGGTTTCTTCCGGAAAACCGACGATGAAATCCCCCGACATGACGATGTCCGGACGGGCTGCCCGAATCCGTTCGATCAGTCGCAGATAGCTCTCGGCGGTATGGCTGCGGTTCATGCGCTTCAGTATCCTGTCCGAGCCCGACTGGACCGGCAGATGCAGATAGGGCATCAGCTTTTCGCAGGTTCCGTGCGCTTCGATAAGGTCGTCCGCCATGTCGTTCGGATGCGAGGTCGTGAACCGAATGCGTTCCAGCCCATCGACCTTGTTCAGTTCCCAGATCAAACCCGCCAGTGTCATTTCCCCATCGGGTCCAGCACCGTGATAGGCATTCACATTTTGGCCCAGCAACGTGATCTCGCGAACACCGCGGTCAACCAAATCCCGTGCTTCGCGCAGGATACGGTCTGCCGGACGGCTGACTTCCGCCCCTCGGGTATACGGCACCACGCAGAAGGCGCAGAATTTGTCGCACCCCTCCTGAACGGTCAGAAAAGCTGTCGGGCCGCGCTTGGCTTTCGGTCGGTTCTTGAGTTTCTCGAACTTGTCTTCTTCCGGGAAATCCGTGTCCAGGGCCTTTTCGCCGGCGCGGGTCCTGGCTTCCATTTCCGGCAGGCGGTGATAGCTTTGCGGGCCAACCACCAGATCGACAAGCGGCTGTCGGCGCATGATCTCCTGACCTTCCGCCTGCGCCACGCAGCCTGCTACTCCGATTTTCAGATCGGGTTTTTCAGCTTTCAGACCTTTAAAGCGACCCAGCTCTGAATAAACTTTTTCGGCCGCTTTTTCCCGAATGTGACAGGTGTTCAGCAGGATCATGTCGGCGTCATCGGCGCTTTTGGTCTCGACATAGCCCTGCCCGCCCAGCGCCTCGGCCATCCGCTCGCTGTCATAAACATTCATCTGGCAGCCGTAGGTCTTGATAAACAGCTTTTTTGGTTCGGACATGGATCGGGCCTTTGCGTTCGCTGGACCGGCGTCATGTATATGCTTGGCACGCCGCTTGCAATGCAGGCGCAATTACCCGAATTTGGCGGAACTTTCCAGCAATGCGGGACCGAAAACAGAGCATGCAGTACGAATCCCCCGATCAATTTCTGAAAGCAGGTCAGGCGGTTCTGGCCAAAGGTCCGATTGCGTTGGTTTTTGCCGAGGATGACGTGGAGTTGGAGAGCACTCTGCGACATCACCAGACGCTGGGATTCAAAGCCATTGTTGCGTTCATGCCGGCTGAGTTTCAGCTCAGTGAGGATCTGGGTCAAAACATCCACCGCGTCACGTTGAAATGCGCGCCCCGGACCGTCGTCTTTGAGACGATCAATAAAATCATTCAGGCCGCACCCGGCGTCTGGATGTATTACTGCTACAACGCCGAGTACCTGTTCTACCCTTTCTGCGAGTCGCGGAGCGTCGGAGAAATGCTGGCCTTTCACAGTGAGGAACGCCGCAAAAGCATGCTGAGCCATGTTATCGACCTGTATGCCGATGATCTGGCGCGCTTTCCCAACGGTGTGGACCCTGCTCATGCCATGCTGGACAGTACCGGCTATTACGCCCACACACGCCATGATTCAGCGGGCCAGCCACTGGAGCGCCAGTTGGATATGTCCGGAGGGCTGCGCTGGCGGTTTGAGGACCACATCCCGTACGAACGTCGCCGCATCGACAGGATCGCTTTGTTCAAGGCACAAAAGGGCCTGACGCTGTTGCCGGACCACACCTTTAACGAGGCAGAGTACAACACCTATTCCTGCCCGTGGCACAACAATCTGACTGCGGCCATATGCTCATTCCGCGCAGCCAAGGCCTTGAAAAGCAACGCAGGGTCTACCTTTGACATTGCCAGTTTCCGCTGGCGCAACTCTGTCCCTTTCCACTGGAAATCGCGTCAGTTGCTTGATCTCGGCCTGATCGAATCCGGTCAGTGGTTCTGAGACATCCTAGCGCTGAAAAAGGACAGGAAACCAATCCTCTCGCAGACGCTGCCCTGGCTGCATCGCGTGCCCCGGAAATGGCGGCGACGTAGGACCCGGACGTTCGACATACCGCGCATCATCCCCGACCAGACGCAGTGAGAACGCGCGGCGGCGGCTGTCTGAGCGATTCCCGCGCGCCCCGTGCAAGGTCCGGTAGTTGAACGCAACCGCGTCACCCGGCTCCATTTCGAACTCGACGACTTTCAGGTCTTCGGCGTCCGGATCCGGCACCGGGATATAGCGGCCTTCATCCGGGAAAAAACCTTCCTCGGACACCCAACGGGTCGGCAGCACCTCCTTCTCCCAACGATGTGATCCGGCCACACAACGCAGAGTGGCCTGTTTCACTGGGTCGAGTGGAGACCAGAAACTGATCGTCTGCTGCCCTTCCACAAAATAATATGGCCCGTCCTGATGCCAGGGTGTCGCCATGGACGTCCCCGGCTCTTTCACAAGCACATGGTCGTGAAACATCTGCACGCTCTGCGATTCCATCAGATCCGCCGCGACCTCGGCCGCCGGAGAGGCTTCGATCACCTCTCGAAACTGGGGAATGCGGGTCCAGTTGCAATAATCATCAAAAAACCGGCCCGTCTCACCCTCTTTCTTGTTTTCGGACGCATAAGGCCCGGGCTCCTCCATGTTCGCTGCCACGCCCGCGCGCAATTGATCTACGTGGTCTGCGAACAACCCTTTTACCAGCACGACGCCATCCCTCTGGTAGGTGTCGATCATGTCTTGGGAAACAAGCGGATGTGGCATGTCGGTCTCCTGATTTTGTCGCCCTGTTCTGCCTCAAAACATAACTTCTGTTCAAATCATATCTTTCAAAGGTAGAATTAATCTCATGTTATATATTTCTCTGCGCCAATACGAATATGTCTGCGCCATCGGGCGATGCGGTAGCCTGTCAGCGGCAGCGCAAAACCTGAATGTCTCGCAACCGGCCCTTTCGACTGCCCTGACGCGTGTGGAGGCGTGCCTGGGGTATCCCTTGTTCGTCCGTCGGCGCGGCGCTGCGATGGCTGTCACACCACAGGGGCGCAGGTTCATCGGACAGGCGGAGGATCTGTTAGAAAGCGCAGCGCGAATCGAGACGTCCGATCCCGCCAGACAAGGCGTAAAACATCTCAGGCTGGGGTGTTTTATGGATTTGGCACCGTTTCACCTGGCCCCCGCTCTGCACCAGTTGCAGGCCGCTTTGCCCAACGTCACAGTGACCTATGCGGTTGAGACATTCGAAAACCTGCTGAATGGTCAGATCGATGGTCGGATCGATATCGCAATCACCTACGAATTGGTTCTGGACGCCGGGTTTACCCGACACCACCTGTTTGACAGCCGACCAATGGCGCTTCTATCGCCAGATCATCCGCTGGCACAGTCCGCACAAGTCACACTGTCCGAATTGGCAAACCATCCCCTCATTCTGTCTCAGGAAGGGTTGTCCGCGCAGCATTTCCTGGGATTGTTCCGGCAAAACGGCCTCAACCCCACCGTGGCCCATCGTGCCGCGTCGCTGGAAATCCAGCGAAGCCTGGCGGCACATGGCGAGGGCATCGGGATCAGCTATGCAAGCCCGCCCAATGCCTTCAGCTACGATCAAACGGAGTTGGTCCGCATGCCGATCACCAACGCTGATGCGACCGAAGCGGTTGTTCTGGCGCGTCATGGAACGGGACCAGCAGACTCGACAATTGCAGCAGCCGAGCGCGCAATTGTGGACTGTTTGAAATCTGTCTAGCGGATTATGTCTTGCGCAGGCGAATAACCACGTCAACGGATACGATCTCGACCCCTTCAGGGGCTTCCGGCAATCGTTGGATAACCAGCTCTTCCGACGGCGCGTCGCTCAGACGGCTTTCGTCTTCCCAGAAGAAATGTGGATGGTCATGCGTGTTGGTGTCGAAATAGCTCTTGGATCCGTCAACCGTAATCTCTTGCAACACGCCCGCATCGCAAAAGGCCCGCAAGGTGTTGTAGACGGTTGCGAGCGATACCGCATCTCCATTTACCTTGGCCGACGCGAAAAGGCTTTCAGCGGTCACGTGACGGTGCCGACCGTCCCCGACCAAAAGCTCAGCCAGCGCCACACGCTGACGCGTGGGACGCAGTCCGGCATCTACCAGCCATTTCGTCGCGATGTCGCGGCTCTGAGGTGTCATTGATCCGATACCCGTTTTTGCTGACCCTATATATAGGTGCGCACCCTTGGTAATTTCAAATGAAATTCATTCGCAAACTATGTCTGGCGCACAACATGATGTGGCTTGCGGCTCTTGCAGGACCTTGCAAACGGGTGCTAGACGAGGCCAGATAAAACCAACGGACCCCTGGCAGGAGAGTCGGCAGAATGGCCCAATTCCCGAGCAGCTTTGACAAGGATGATCTGCTGAAATGCGCCCGCGGCGACCTTTTCGGTCCCGGCAACGCGCAGCTGCCTGCCCCGCCGATGCTGATGGTGGACCGGATCACCGACATCTCCGGAGACGGAGGCGAGCATGGTAAGGGCCATGTGTTGGCCGAGTTCGACATCACGCCCGATCTTTGGTTTTTTGAATGTCACTTTCCAGGCAATCCGATCATGCCCGGCTGTTTGGGCCTGGACGGGCTGTGGCAGTTGACCGGCTTTAATCTGGGCTGGCGCGGATGGCAGGGACGCGGCATGGCCGTCGGCGTTGGCGAGGTCAGGCTTACCGGCATGGTTCGCCCGGATCGCAAGGTTTTGACCTATAAAATAGACTTCAAAAAAGCGATCCAGACCCGCCGGCTGACCATGGGTGTGGCGGATGGTATCGTCGAAGCAGATGGTGAAATGATCTACGACGTCAAAGACATGAGAGTCGTTCTTTCAGAAGCCTGAGCCTGACTGGCCCGAAACAAGGAGCACGCACATGCGTCGAGTAGTTGTCACCGGTTTGGGGGTTGTGTCCTCCATCGGGAACAATGCCCAGGAGGTTCTGGCCTCTCTGAAGGCTGGCAAGTCCGGTATCGAGTCCAACGCGCAGATGGTCGAACACGGGTTTCGTAGTCAAATCGCCGGATCGCTCAAGATCGACGTGGCTGAGCATGTGGACAAGCGCACCCTGCGTTTCATGGGGCCCGGCGCAGCCTATGCCCATATCGCGATGAGCCAGGCCATTGCAGACGCCGGACTGTCAGAGGATCTGGTCGTGAACCCCAGAACCGGACTTGTCGCCGGGTCCGGGGGTCCGTCGACCAGCGCCATGCTGACTGCGCACCAAACCGTGCTGAAGAACGGCGCGACCAAGCGGATCGGGCCATTTGCGGTTCCGAAATGCATGTGCTCGACGATTTCGGCCAACCTTGCGACCGCGTTCAAGATTAAAGGGATCAATTATTCGATCACCTCGGCCTGCTCGACCTCATTGCACTGCATCGGCAACGCAGCAGAGCAAATCATGCTTGGTAAGCAGGATGTGATGTTCGCAGGCGGTGCAGAAGAACTGGACTGGACGCTGTCCTGCCTGTTCGATGCGATGGGCGCAATGTCGTCCAAGTACAACGACACCCCGGACAAGGCGTCGCGGGCCTTCGATCAGGACCGCGATGGCTTTGTCATTTCGGGTGGCGGCGGCATTGTGGTTTTGGAAGAGTTGGACCATGCCCTTGCTCGTGGTGCAAGAATCTATGCGGAGGTGACGGGTTACGCGGCCACGTCGGACGGTCACGACATGGTGGCTCCGTCCGGTGAGGGCGGTGAGCGCGCCATGCGGCTTGCCTTGTCGACCCTGCCCGAAGACCGCAAGGTCGGGTATGTCAACGCCCACGGCACGTCGACACCGGTCGGCGATGTCGGGGAAGTCGAGGCTGTTCGCCGAATCTTCGGCGAAGGGAATGTACCCCCAATCTCATCAACCAAATCGATGACCGGCCACGCGCAGGGTGCAGCGGGCGCCCTCGAAGCGATCTTCTGCCTTTTGATGCTGGACAATGATTTTATTACTCCGTCGATCAACGTCGACACACTTGCCGAAGGCATCCTGCCCGGTGAAATAGCAACTCAAGTGGTTGAAAATGCAGGCTTGGACAGCGTGATGACCAACAGCTTCGGCTTTGGCGGCACAAACGGGTCCATGGTTCTGTCAAAGTATAACGGGTGAAAACGATGTCGGATGTTCTCAAGGGTAAGCGCGGCCTGATCATGGGCGTGGCAAACGACCGTTCCATTGCTTGGGGCATTGCCAAAGCGATGCACGAGGCCGGCGCCGAACTGGCCTTCACCTATCAGGGCGAGGCATTCGGCAAGCGGTTGGAACCGCTGGCCCAAAGTCTTGGCAGCGACTTCATGGTGGATGCGGATGTGACGGACGATGCTTCGCTGGATCGCGCGTTTGCAGATCTGGCGGTGCGCTGGCCAACCATCGATTTTGTGGTCCACGCCATCGCGTATTCGGACAAATCCGAGTTGACCGGTCGGTTTCTGAACACCACCCGAGCCAACTTCAAGCACTCGATGGATGTCTCGGCCTATTCCCTGATCGAGGTGGCCCGTCGCGCCTATCCGATGATGAAAGATAATGGCGGCACTCTGCTGACGCTGACGTATCAGGGGTCGAACCGGGTCGTGCCCAATTACAACGTCATGGGTGTGGCCAAGGCCGCGTTAGAGTCCGCAACCCGTTATCTGGCCAACGATCTGGGCCCCGAAGGTATTCGCGTGAATGCGATCTCGCCAGGCCCGATGAAAACATTGGCAGGGGCGGCGATCGGCGGTGCCCGCAAGACCTACAAATTCTGCGATCAGAACGCGCCGATGCGTTCGAATGCCACGCTTGAGGCCGTTGGTGGCACCGCTGTTTACCTGGCATCCGATGCCGGGGCATGTACATCTGGTGAAATCATCCGCGTGGATGGCGGATTTCATGTGCTGGGCATGCCACAGCCCGATTTCATGTGACCACATCTTTCCCCGCCGCCGCCTAGATTTCACCATCTTTCGCGGGCAGAGTTTAGAGCATGAGCAAGATCGACCAGATCATTACCAGCAGCCCGCGTGGGTCGCGGGCGCGGAGAAAGCAAGGCTTTCTCAGCAATCGTGCGCGCGTTCTGTTGCTGACACTGACGACACTGCTGCTTTTGTTCGTGTTTTTCACGCAACCGCAAGTGCGCGCGGCGCTTGAGGCGCTTTTGGGCTAGACTCAGGTTCGTCCGGACAGCTCACAACCAACGCTAGTTGATCGAGACCACTTCGACATCAAAAATCAAATCCTGACCGGCCAGGGGATGGTTTGCATCGAGTGTCACGGTTGCGTCATTGGCCTCGATCACGGTCACCGACAATTCTTGGCCCTCAGGTGTCTTCATCTGCAATTGAGTACCGGGATCCAGCGGAATGTTATCGGGAATACCTTCACGCGGAATTTCCTGTCGCATGGCGGGATTGATCGGTCCATATGCATCGACACAGGCGATCTCCACCCGCCTTTTCTCACCAACCGACAGACCCGGCATGGCGCTGTCCAGCCCGGGAATGACCTGACCGGACCCGACCACGAATTCCAGCGGCTCCCGCCCCTCAGAACTGTCAAAGACGGTCTCGTCCAACAGCGTTCCGGTGTAGTGGATGCGAATGGTGTCGCCCTGTTTGATTTCTGCCATACTGGCCTCCGGCCTTTTTGCGGTTTTAGGGGGCAACCCTAGGGATTGATTTTATTAAGTAAACCCTTGGCCCTTTTACGCCCACAACTCTTGTGCCAACCTGCGCGCAAACAAGGGAGGGGCAGATGGCGATAAAGACCTGCGTTTTTGATGCATACGGCACACTGTTCGATGTTGCTGCCGCCGCGCGGCAGGCCGCCGCAGAACCGGGTTTCGAAGCGTTGCAGGACAAATGGCCCGACCTTGCCAATCATTGGCGCCTGAAGCAGTTGCAATACACCTGGCTAAGGGCCGTGGCGGATGCCCATGCTGATTTCTGGGACGTGACTCAGGACGGGCTGGACTGGGCGCTGGAAGCTACTGGATTGCAGGGGGATGCGGCATTGCGCCAGCGTTTGCTGGATCTGTATTGGCAACTGCGCGCTTATCCTGAGGTCCCCGAGATGCTGAAGGCGCTGAAAGACGGGGGGCTGCAGACCGCAATCCTGTCCAACGGCTCCCCGCCAATGCTTGACGGCGCGGTCCAGTCCGCCGGGATCGGAGACGTTTTGGACGATGTTTTGTCAGTCGAAAGCGTCGGCGTGTTCAAACCTCATGCCCGCGTTTATGATTTGGTTGGGGCCAGATTTGGCTGCGCCCGGGACGAAGTGCTTTTCGTCAGTTCGAACGGCTGGGACGCGGCGGGGGCCAGCGGCTACGGTTTCGTCACCGCCTGGGTCAACCGATCCGGTGAACCCATGGACCGCCTGCCCTGGACGCCTGCACATGTGTTGCCTGATTTGACGGCGATCCCGAGCCTTGCGGGGCTGTGATGGCTGACTTCACGACGTCCGACGGAAAACGCATCTATTTCGAAGACACCGGCGCCGGTACGCCATTGCTCTGCCTCGCCGGTTTGACCCGAAACAGCCGGGATTTCTCGTTCCTTGCGCCGCATGTCACCGACCTGCGCATGATCACGATGGACTATCGGGGACGCGGGCGGTCCGAATACGATCCGGATTACATGAACTACAACATTTTTCGTGAATCCCATGACGCCATTGAATTGCTGGACCATCTGGGCCTCGAAAAGGCGACCGTTCTGGGAACCTCGCGCGGAGGGCTGATCGCCATGGCGCTGGCCGCCAGCCATCCCGAACGTCTGTGCGGCGTGATCCTAAATGATGTAGGCCCCGTGATCGAGCCGGCCGGCATCGCCAAGATCATGGAGTATGTCGGCGCACAACCGGCATCGAAAACCTATGATGAGGCAGCCGCCGTTCTCCAACAGGTGATGGAGCCGCAGTTTCCCGGCGTGCCGCTTGACATTTGGCGGAGACAGGCGGAAATTCAGTATGAAAAACAGGATGATGGCCTTGCCCTGCGGTATGACCCGGCGTTGCGTGCGGCCCTGATCGAACAGGCCGCTGCCGGAGCGATACCGGATATGTGGATGTTCTTCGAAGCCCTGCGTGATATCCCCACAGGCGTCATAAGAGGGGCGAATTCCGATGTCCTGAGCGCAGATACCTTGGCCGAAATGCATCTGCGTCACCCCGGCCTGATCTCAACGGAGGTCCCAGACCGCGGGCATGTCCCGTTTTTGAACGAACCACAGTCCCTAGATATTATTCGCAGGGTTTTGAGCACAGTATGAGTACCATTGAAATGATCGAAGCCGCCGCGGGGCGGCTGAAAGGACATGTCCGGGAAACGCCGATTCTAACCTCGCCTTTCCTGGATGAAATCGCGGGCCGCCGTGTGCTGGTGAAGCCCGAATGTCTGCAGCATACAGGCAGCTTCAAATTCCGCGGCGCCTGGTCGGCGATTTCCGCTCTGGAAGAGGCGCAACGCAAGCGGGGAGTGATCGCTTACTCCTCCGGCAATCACGCACAGGGCGTTGCGATGGCGGCCTCAAAACATGGCGTTGCTTCAGTTATCGTCATGCCCTCAGACGCACCGCAGCTGAAAATCGCCAACACCAAAGCCCTTGGCGCCGAAGTTGTCCTGTATGATCGGGCGACCGAAAACCGCGAGGACATCGGTGAGGGATTGGCCGCAGAACGAGGGCTGACACTGATCCGCCCGTATGATGAGCCACAGGTCATTGCAGGCCAAGGCACAACCGGTCTGGAAATCGCACGACAGGCCGAGGAGATGGGCGTCACGCAGGCCGATGTGCTGGTCTGTTGCGGTGGAGGAGGTCTGACATCGGGCATTGCTCTGGCGTTGAACAAGCACGCGAGCGGGTTGCGCGCCCGCCCTTGTGAGCCCGAAGGGTTCGACGACGTCAAACGCTCGCTGGCGACCGGGGAGATTCAGAACAATCGCGCGACCTCCGGCAACATCTGCGATGCGATCCTGACGCCACAGCCAGGCAGCATCACCTTTCCGATCCTGAAACGTCTGTGCGGCCCGGGTTTTTCGGTCGCCGAAGACGAAGCACTGCGCGCGATGGCGCAGGCATTTTTGCGGCTCAAAATTGTGCTGGAGCCGGGCGGGGCTGTTGCACTGGCCTCGGCCTTGTTTCGCAACGACGAAATCGAAGGCGATGCGGTGATCGTGGTTGCCTCGGGTGGCAATGCCGACCCCGAGGTCTTTGGTCGCGCCTTGGAGTTCCTTGACTGACAAGTGCATCAGATAGGTGCAACCTGATCTGGCAATCCGTGCGGTAAGGACCTGACAAATGAACATCGCTAATCTCGGCGACGTACAGCTTCACTACCGGATCGACGGTACACCCGATGGCGCACCGGTGGTGTTTGCCAATTCCCTGGGAACCGATCTGCGCCTGTGGGACGCGGTCCTGCCCTATCTGCCGGAAGGCCTGCGGATCGTCCGGTTTGACAAAAGGGGCCATGGGCTATCATCAACCCCGTCCGGGCCATATTCGATGGGGGCATTGATCCGGGATACCGAAACGCTGTTGGACCACCTCGAAGTCAGGGACTGTGTCTTTGTCGGTTTGTCCGTCGGCGGGATGATTGCGCAGGGCCTGGCCGTGAAAAGAATGGATCAGGTTCGTGCTCTGGTCCTGTCGAACACCGCCGCAAAAATCGGCACGCCCGAGACGTGGCAGCACCGAATGACTGCCGTGCGATCCGGTGGGATCGAAGCGCTCGCCGATGTCACCATGGAACGCTGGTTTTCCAAAGATTTCCGGACAAATCAGAACCACCTTGCGTGGCGCACCATGATGATTCGACAACCCGTCGAAGGGTATCTGGGATGCTGTGCGGCCGTAGCAGGCACTGACTTTTACACACCCACCAGCGGCCTGCGCCTGCCGACGCTTGGAATCGCAGGCAGCGAGGACGGATCGACACCACCCGATCTCGTCCGGGAGACCGTCGACCTCATTCCCGGCTCTCGGTTTGAGTTGATGCGCCGCGCGGGCCACTTGCCCTGTGTCGAGCGGCCCGCGGAATACGCCGATCTGTTGCAACATTTTTTGACCCATATTGGACATATTTGAAGGAGCGTTCCCCTTGGCAGATTTCCTGTTGATCCACGGCTCATGTCACGGCGCCTGGTGTTGGCGTGATCTGATTCCGGAACTCGAGACTTTGGGCCACACTGCGCGGGCGGTTGATCTGCCCAGCCATGGCGCGGACCCGACGCCGATTTCCGAGGTCACATTGGACGGGTGTCGCGATGCCATTCTGGCTGCGACCACACCCGAAACACTCATTGTCGGTCATTCCTGGGGAGGTTATCCGATCAGCGCCGCCGCCGAGGCGGAACCGGACGCCATGCGGGCCCTGATCTACCTCAGCGCTTATGTGCCGCATGACGGTCTGTCGATGGTCCAGATGCGCAGAAATGGACCGAGCCAGACCATCAAGGACGCCGTCGAAAAATCCGCCGACGGTCTGTCCTACACAGTCCGGCCGGACTGTGTTCAGGCTCTGTTTTATCATGATTGCCCGGCAAACATTGTGCCTTATGCCCTGGCCCGCCTGTGTCCTCAGGCGATACGGCCACAAGATACGCCATTGCCGCTTGGCGACCGGTTCGCAAACATGCCAAAGGCGTACATCCGCAGCACGGATGACCGGACAATTCCGACCGAATATCAGGAGCAGATGAGCGACTGCATCCCGTTAGCATTGCGCCGAACGATCGACAGTTCGCATTCCTCGTTTTTCTCTCATCCCCACCAGTTGGCCGAAATAATCCACGAGCTTGAATCAAAGCTCTAACGCGACACTCACTTTAGGTGCCGGGACATTCTGGTCCCCTGGGAGCGGGACGCAAGCCAAGCGGCAGCGCCCCTAGCCCGCAATACGGCTTGCCTAGGCATAACAACGACACTTTCATGCCGGTTTCCACCTTGCGGCCCGTGAGTTCCCGCGCCACCGTGCAACAAAGGGAATGAGGGACCACATGCAAACCATCAAAGCCGCAGTATGCCGGGCGTTCAAAGAACCTCTGGTCATCGAAGAGGTTCAGCTGGCCGACCCGGGCGCCGGAGAAGTCGAGGTGACGCTGGACGCCGTGGCCATCTGCCATTCGGACATTTCCTACGCAGATGGCGCGTGGGGCGGATTTCTACCCGCCGTTTACGGGCACGAAGCCGCAGGGATCATCAGCGCGGTCGGTGAGGCCGTAGGAGACTTCAAGATCGGCGATCCTGTAGTGGTGACCCTGATCCGTGCCTGTGGATCCTGCCCGTCCTGCGCGGGTGGTAAGCCCACGATCTGCGAAACACCCTATGATAAGGTCAAGGGGCCGTTGCGAACCGGTGATGGCGAACCCTTGGAGCAGGCCATGGCCTGCGGTGCCTTTGCCGAAAAAGTCGTGGTCAGTCATCGGCAAATCGTCAAAATCCCCGAGAGCCTGCCCAAAGATTTAGCCAGCCTGCTATCCTGCGGCGTCATCACCGGTGTTGGCGCAGCGGTCAACGCCGCCGGGCTGCGTCCGGGTCAGGACGTGGTGGTGATCGGGGCCGGTGGGGTTGGATTGAACGCCATTCAGGGTGCCCGGATCGCCGGCGCGCGCCGGATCGTTGCCGTTGACATGACCGAGGACAAGCTGGAGATCGCCAAGGAATTTGGTGCGACCCATGGTGTGCTGGCCAGTTTGAAAGAACCGTGGAAAGCCGCCTACAAGGCGTTGGGCGGGCGCGGGGCGGATGCGGTTCTGATCACGGTCGGCGCGATCCCGGCCTACGACCAGGCCCCCCGGTACCTTGGACCCGGCGGCAAGGCCGTGATGATTGGAATGCCACATTCCGGAGATGAAGCCCGCTATGAGCCGGTCATTCTGGCGGCCTTGGGTCAGGGTCTTGTGGGATCGAAAATGGGTGATGTGGTCATTCAGCGTGACATCCCGTGGATGATTGATCTCTATGAACAAGGACGTCTGAAGCTGGACGAACTGATCTCGGGCCGCTGGTCGCTGGAACAGATCAATGAGGCGATCGCGGACACCAAGACCGGGTCTGCCAAGCGCAATGTGATTATGTTCAGCAATGGCTGACACCACCAGGCGGGAGGACACCTGATGAAACTGCAGGATCTCGACATCATCGTGACCGCACCCCCTGCACCCGGTTGGGGCGGACGGTATTGGATTTTGGTCAAGGTGACCACCGACACGGGCATCACAGGTTGGGGTGAATGCTATGCGTCCTCGGTTGGGCCGGACGCCATGCGTTCGGTGGTCCGCGACGTGTTCGAGCGGCATATGCTGGGCGAAAATCCCGAAAACATCGAACTGATGTTCCGCCGCGCGTACTCCAGTGGCTTCACTCAACGCCCGGACCTGACCGTGATGGGGACGTTTTCTGGGCTTGAGATTGCGTGCTGGGACATCTTGGGTAAGGATCGTGACCGGCCGGTTCATGCGTTGCTTGGCGGAAAGATGAACAACCGAATTCGCGCCTATACCTACCTCTATCCCCTGCCCCACCACGATCTCACGGATTTCTGGACATCGCCCGAGCAAGCCGGAGAGTGCGCGGCTGAAATGGTTCGGCGTGGATACACCGCCGTGAAATTTGATCCTGCCGGGCCCTACACGGTTCGGGGCGGGCATATGCCTGCCATGTCCGACATCACGATGTCAGTCGCATTCTGCAAGGCAATTCGCGAAGCGGTAGGCGACAAGGCCGACCTGCTGTTTGGCACCCATGGCCAGTTCAACACCGCCGGAGCCATTCGCCTTGGGCAGGCACTGGAGCCCTATTCTCCGCTCTGGTTCGAAGAACCGACACCGCCCGATATGATCGAAGACATGGCGCGGGTGGCACGTAACGTGCGCATCCCGGTGGCCACAGGCGAACGTCTGACCACCAAAGCCGAGTTTGGCGCGGTCTTGCGAGCAGGTGCGGCGGAAATCCTGCAGCCGGCACTCGGTCGGGCAGGCGGCATCTGGGAAATGAAAAAGGTCGCCGCAATTGCCGAAGTCTTCAACGCACAGATGGCCCCGCATCTCTACGCAGGGCCGGTGGAATGGGCGGCGAATATTCAACTGGCTGCTTCAATCCCAAACCTGTTGTTGCTGGAATCCATTGAAACACCGTTTCACGACCAACTGATCAAGGGCAGCTTGCGTGTCGAGGATGGCTTTGTTGCCGCCCCGACAGGACCCGGTCTGGGCATCGATGTCGACGAAGACCTGGCGCGCGCGCACCCCTACACCGGGGACGGCTTGCACCTCGAGATGCAGGAAGAGCCGTGCGACTACGTCAATGGCAACGCGTTTCAGGGAGGAGCCCCAGCGACCAAGGGGTGACAAGCGCGACCGGGTTGAGTCATATTGCGGCAAATTCATGTGCTGGACAGCTCTTTCGTGACACTCGACCAAATCAAACCTCAAAAGCGGCGGTCAGAAATGCCCGCGGATATGCAAAGCAGCGCTGCCGAAGCAGCGGCCTTTCTGAAAACGCTGGCGCATGAGGGCCGCCTGATGATTCTGTGTCATCTGGGCGACGGTGAAAAATCAGTGGGTGAACTGGAGGCTTTACTGCAGACCCGCCAAGCCGCTGTCAGCCAGATGCTGGCGCGTTTGCGCGATGAAGGTCTGGTGAACGCGCGCAGGGACGGAAAAACGGTCTATTACTCGCTGCAAGACGGGAATACCGCGCAAGTCATTGCACTGCTGTATGACCTGTTCTGCAACCCGGACGGTTGATCGTCAGTTCGAAACGTAGCCTGCGATGACTTGCAAGAGTTTAAACGCGGTCGCAGCGTCGTTTTCGACCACGGCAAGGAATTCCTCTTCACCGATGCGCAAACAGGACAGCTTGGTTTCCGCAATCATGCTCAGGGCGCGCGGTTCTTTCCGGATCAAGCCAAGTTCGCCGACAAGTGCACCGGGTCCGACCTTGGTAATCAACTGATCCGGCCCGTCAGTTTGCGGCAGGTACAGCCCCGCTTCGCCCTCCAAAACCACATATGCGCCATCTGTCGGCTGGTCGTCCTTCAGGAAAACAACCTGTCCGGCCGCGGCATCGAACCAGCGTGCACCAAATGCCAGCAGGCGCAATTGCCTGCGATCCAGCCCTGAAAACAGGGGTGTTTGCTCCAGTGCGCGCAGTTTCCGCGCAAGGTCTGCCGAGGCAGCGCTGTCTTCTTCCACGTCCGCTGGTCCTTCGTCCGAGACAACACGACCCTGACGGATTTCGACATACATGTCGAAAACATCAGGATTCTCGAATTGGTCATTCAGATAGATGACGGTTGTCTCAGGCAACAGCGCACGCAGGTTTTTGTAAACTGCCACTTGTGTTTGCATGTCATAACTGGCCAGCGCGTTTTCCAGAATCAGGATGTCAGGCTTCTTGATCGTGGCGCGGGTAAAGGCCAGCGGTTCGGCAAACACGGCTGGCAGGTTCTGCCCCCCAAGGGCCACGGGGACATCGTAGATCAGTTCAACAACCAGCGGACGGGCTCCATTCTCGTCCAGGACATCGACAATCATCTTGCGCGCTTCATCCGAACGCGCGCCGCCGATCTGGCTGACTTTACCGAACAGGGCGTTTTCCATAACCGTCAAACCGGGCGCGGAAGCCTCCGGGTCCAACGGAACGAAAACATCGCGGAGACGCTCCAACAGTTTCTCAGAATGGCTGTGACGCAATTCCAGAATGCGGTCCTTCAATTCATCTGAAAAGGCTGGACCGATCTGTTCCGCCGAGATGACCAAGGGTACGGCCAGCAGATTAGCGAGCTGGGCGTCATCCAGCCCCGCCGCCCCATCCTTGCGGGTGCGTTCGACCAGTTCGACTGCCGCTTCATATGTCTGGGCTTCCAGACCCAGCTTGCGGAACAAAGGATGGTCCGTCCCGTCCAGACCAAAGATCTGCCGCAGCATATCGATCACATCACGCGTGAGTGCGATCAGGGTCTCGTCCAGACCCAGTTCGCGCAGCTGCCCCAGGAAGACGGTTTGTTGCGCGAGCAACTCCTGCGTGACCGGAACACGCGGGGTGGCAAACAACAGGTTCTCTGCGACCGGCAAGGCCGGATTGTAGGCGTTCCGATCAAAGATCAGGGCCTGTTCCTCCAGCCCGGCGTCTTTGATCGATTGCTGCACCAACGGTCGAAGATCGACCAGTTTTTGTGCCAGTGCCGGGTATTTGTCCGGGTCAAACGCCTGTTCGGCACCGCGCTGGAACAAGGCTGCCCCCGATCCCATTCCGTCGATCAGTTTGAGCCACCAATCCCGCAAGGCGTTGGCGTTCTCCAATCCGGCCAGAGACGGGTCCAGCCAATCCGCCTGAAACGGATCGGTGCTGTTGCCGGCACGGAGTGTTTCGGCAAACCCGGGATCATCCGAGACCTCCGAAAGCGGCTTGTACCGCATCGGCATCATAACGTTGTCACCCAGTGTGCCCTGAAACATGACCGGTCGAGAGGTGGCATAACCAATGCGCGCTGCAACAACGCCTTGATGCAGCTCCGCCAGGTTCCGACTTCCGATCTCGACCCGTCCGGCACTGGGCAGGATTTCCCGGGTCAGCAATTCTGCAATGGCCCGCCTGTCCTCTTCGCTGGGTGCGGCAATACCGATGGTCTTTCCACCCGGGAAGGTCAGCTCCAGATCATCCAGCACCTGATTTCCATCGATGTCGCGAACTGAAACACGGTCCAGAACGACATCGCCAATCAGGTGCGGACGGTCTTCTGCTTCACCCTCGAACAGCTTTTCGTCCTGCATTCCCGACGGCGCAAAGCGTTCGATCACCACATCCCAGCGCAGCCCCATATCCTGCGTCTGGTTGTAATAGGTAAGCAGTTCCTTCCAGGGCGAACTGAGGTCTTTGTAAGCCGCCAACGCTGCCACCAACGCACCTAGTGACACGGAGCCCTGAAGAACCAGCAGGCCGCCCACCAGATAGAACATGAACGGCGTCAGTTGTGAGATGAAGTTGTTTATGAACTTCATAAAAAACTTCTTCTGGTAAATCTCGAACCGAATTCCAAACAATCGTCCCAACTGATCCGAGACCATGGCGCGGCGGTACCGCCAGCCGCCGTTGGCACGCAATGTCGCGGCGCCGGCTGCGTTCTCACCGATCTGGGCCGCCAGCACACGGACTTCCTGGATGCGTTTCTTGTTCAGCAGGTTGATTTGACGCTGCAGGCGCGGAATGAGCCAGGCCTGCACCGGGATAAGGGCGACAGCCGCCAGACCGAACCAGACACTTTGCAGGAACAGGAAAGACAGGATGGTGATCATCTGCCCGGCCTGCAGAACCGGCTGACTGATCGCATCACCCATCAACCCGCCCATCGGTTCGCTTTCGGCGGTGATCATGGACACCATCTCGCCCTGGCTGACCCGCTCGAAATAGGGTTGCGGGAACCGCAGGGCGCGGCTGATCAACTGGTAGCGGAACCGTCTCAGCATCCGCTCGCTCAACACGCCTTTCATCGTGTTGATCCGCATCTTCATCAGACCGTGCGCAAGCACGGCAGCCAGAAAGGCAAAGCACAGGATGATTAGGAAATTCGTCTGCGGCAGGCTATAGCCCCAGACCTCGACCACGCTGCTTGTTGCGCCAATCGCGTCGTTGATGATGCGCTTGGGCAGTTCCAGCGTCAGGTACAGCAGTGGAAACAGCGTGGACGTAACGGCCAGCAGGATCAGCTGGTCGCGTTTGGAGTATTTCCAAATAAACCGGAAAATCGTGCGTTCTATGGAACCCGCCCCTGCTGCTTATCAACGGTTCGATTTTGGTGTAATGCACGCAAAGTCAACATCCTGAATTTACAGCAATCCTGACAAAATAGGCAAATAGTTTCCCTCGGATGAGGTTTATTCGCGTTGTGTGAACTAGTTCATTTGCGCAGCGATGTTTTAATGCCTACTGTTTACACAGGGACGTTATCGGGAGGGTAATTTTGGCTGCGAGTTTTGGCGCAGTGTTGGTTATGCTCTGCTTATTGCAGATCAAACATATGTTTGCCGACTACTACCTTCAAACGCCCAAAATGCTCTCCGGACGTGGCGAGTATTTTCATATGGGTCGCGCGCAACATGCTGGTGTGCATGCTGTGGGCTCAGTTATTGTGTTTCTGCTGTTCGGCGCGCCAATCCCCTTTATCGTGGTCATTGTTGCCCTGGAATGGTTCGTTCATTTCAACATTGATTATGCCAAGGCCAGCTACTCGGACAAAAAGCAGCTCGCGCCGAACCAGGCCGCCTTTTGGCGCGCGGCCGGGCTAGACCAGTGTCTGCACAATCTGACCTATATTGCGATGGTCTGGGCGTGGCTGGAGTTTGCGGCCTAAGCAGCGGCGTGTTCTGCAGTACTTTCCGGTGCGCCTGCACGGTAAGCAGTCAGCCACAGCTGATCCAGTTCATCCACCTTTTCGGGATCAAACTGGTCTTCGTTCTCCCAATACCGCCCCGATTCAACGAAATACCCCGTTTCAGCCTCGGCCTCCAACACTGCGCCCATGCCACGTGTGGAAGGCAGTGAAGAGCCTTGCAGATCATCCAAACCGACAGTTGGGAAAACAAGTCGACTTTTCCCTCGGGACAACCGTACCACCCGGCAATCCTGTGCGGCACCGAACATCGCCAACCTGGCGGACTTCGCTTCGAGCGATCGCAGCGTTATGTCCGCGCGCAACGGATCAGCAGTGCCATTGCCGTAGAAATGTGTCTGACCGGTATCTGAATACACCATGTCACATCCGAAATAGGCCAGCACCGCAGGCCGCAGCACGGACAATGCCCAGTATCCCGCAGTAAAGGCCATTGTGCCGCCCGCGTAAACGAACCCGCCATAGTCGTTTTGCTTGGGGACATAGTCCGCGGCACTGACAATCCGCTGCGTGTCATTAAGTTGTTTTGGGCGTCTAGTGACCGGAAAATCCTCTGGGTGGATCAGGACATCCCAGTCCGGACGAATGCGCCAAGCGTTGTTGATCGCCACAATATGCGTAAAGGCCTCACGGGGCCAAGTCCGCGCAGCTACAGCAGACGGGGCACTGCCCAGAATCAGAACGCGGTTCTGTGGATCGGTCATTGCGGGTCCGCCTTTGTTGCGGGTCCCGTGCAACCTAGAGCATTTCAAAACGCCGGCTAGCCCAGAACGGAAAAACTGCTTTCTTCGTTGATCGGTCGCTTACGCGAGTAGAACCCGACATCGATCATCCGCTTGATATAGGGCAGTTCGAACTGCAGCGGTTGGGTGTCATGATCCGCACCGCCCTCGCAATAGTTGATCAACGCGGTCATCATCTTGCCCGCAATCGGCGCATTCTTGTACTGGTTGCCGCTGGTGCCGCAGGCCATGTAGAATCCCGGCAGGCTGGATTTGTCATAGATCGGAATCCAGTCGGTCGAGGCATCGTAAAGATCGACGACCCCCCGCGTCCTGGATGGAATGCCGAGACTTGGTACCCGCTGCGCATAGCGCATGGCCTGCGTGGTCCACTGGTCGGTGAAATCGTGGTTGTATTGGAGGTCGTCCTCGCACCACTGATGCGGATCGCATTCGGGATCTTCCGATCCGACCAGGATGTGGTTGCCGTGCTCTGGGCGGCAGTAGCAGGCGATATCGCTGTCCGAGACAATCGTGCCATCATTCTCAAAGTCGAACCCCTCGGGCGCGGGGACATGTACCACTTCCTGCCGCAGGGGGCGGGTCTCGATGGTCATATCGTCCAGAACGTCGGCCATCTTGTTGATGATCGCCGATCCCGGCCCGGCGACATTCACGACCACTTTGGCATGGATTTCTTCTCCCGAGGCCAGTTTAACTCCGGCAACGCGCCCGTCCTTGGTCAAAATCTCGACGACCTCCGCGCCAGTCTGCACTTCCGCTCCCTGCTGTTTTGCAGCGTCCATCAGGTTTTGCGCCGACAAGGCGGGATCTGTGACATATCCCGCCTGCGGCCAGAACACGCCACCCGCCATTTTCCCACCGTTTGGCTGGCCGAACTCCGGATCATCCATGCGGCGGGCCGGGGCAAAGCTGTCCAGCGAATAGACAGGCAAACGCGCGGTGATCTTCTCGGGCGACCATTCTTCGAACGGGCACTCCAGATCGGCGCTGTTGTGCATGTGTTTTTCCAGCAACCCGTTTGCTTCGGTCTTCATCACCAGACACCCGGTTTCGCGGAATTGCGCCAGATTGGCATCCTCGGGCAAACCCAGATACTCGGCCCAGTCACGCCAGTAATGATACCCCTCCCACGCAAAGGCGGTGCCGTCGAACGTCGAATAGTGCATCCTAATGATCGCGCAGGAACCCGCGGTAGAGCCGTGGCCGACCTGGCTGTTGCGGTCCAGGGACAAGGTTTTCCAACCGGCTTTGGCCATTTCGAACGCGATGGCGGCGCCGATGACACCGGTGCCGATGATGATTGCGTCTGGTTGGCTCATTCTGTGTCTCCTTGCCAATAGCGCTTTGAATAGGCGCTGAATTCCTCAACTTCTTCGGGTCTGGGTTCGACACCGGTGAAGACATAAAGATAGTGCGGCACCATCGATATCCGCGTGTTCATTGGCTCGTTCAACTGGGCCAGATCATATCCGATCTGCATGTAATAGAGCACGCGGGCACGCGTTTCCGCTTCGATCGCGGAATATCCGTAGCGAGCGAACATGGCGTGTAAAGCCTCAAGCCGTTTGGCGTCCGACTGGTCCAGAACACGGCGCACTTTCCCGGACTTTCGCGCCCAATCCCGCACGGCAAAATCCAAAGCGGTATCGAACAGGGCAGTGTTCACAACGCACCGGTGCACGTTGCACACGGCTGCGGTGATGGTTTCTGCCTGTGCTTCGGCCTGTGCGATCAGAGCGGCCGTATTGGTGGCCTGCCAACGGGCCAGCAACGCATCCAGCAGTTCCTGGCGAGACTTGAAATACCAATAGAACGACGACCGCGACACCGCCATGCGTTCAGCCAGGTTCAGAACCTTGATCTGGTCCACCCCGTCCGAGATCAGCACGTCCATCGCGACGTTCAGCCAGTCGTCTCGCGTGACCTTGATGTTGCCGACCAGTGGCTCGGCCTTTGGATCATCCCTGTGCAGTATCGGTTTCGTGTTCATTCAGCTCTCCGGCGGTGCGCCGCCCTCTGCCGTGCGACAGGCAATAAAATCGTGCAAAGCTCCCAATCGGTCATTGTCACTTGCCGGGGCTTTGAAATCGTTGAGAATGCCTTTCCAGACACCCGTGGCCCGGTGATTTGCATCCACCGACCCTCGCTCAGTCCAGGTGCCGAAATTGGCATAGTCATGAACGTGCGGTTCATAGAATTCAGTGTTGTACCGCTCCATCGTCTGACTGGAGGCAAAGAAGTGACCGCTTGGTTCCACCTCGCACAACGCCGTGTCAAATCCGATCTCGGAGGGTCCGGCCTGCGCACCGGCGCAAAGCTCGGCGACCATGTTCAGCACTTCGGCGTCGCAGATCAGTTTTTCGAAAGACACGGTCAAGCCACCCTCCAGCCAGCCTGCAGAGTGAATGATCACCGTCGCCCCGGCCATCAGACACCCCCAAAGGCCGAACTGGTTTTCATTGGCCGCCTGCACATCGTTGACGTTCGATGCCGACCCGGCGGCGGATCGCCACGGCAGGCCCAAGTGGCGCGCCAACTGTCCCGCAGCCAGCGAGGCCTGAAAATGCGAAGGCGTCCCAAAGGCAGGCGCACCAGATTTCATGTCCACGTTGCTGGTGAACGTGCCGTAACACACCGGAGCCCCCGGATTTGCCAGCTGGGTCAGCGTCAGCGCGGCCAGCGCCTCGGCATGAGACAGGGTGATTGCACCCGCCACTGTGATCGGGGCCATCGCACCCATCAGCGTGAACGGCGTGATGATCGACATCTGACCGTGCCGCGCGAAATCAATCAGCCCTTGCGCCATTGGGATGTCCAGAGTGCGCGGGCTGTTGGTGTTGATGATCGTGTAGCAGTGGGGATTGGCGTGGAATTCATCTTCGGACAGGCCGCGAGCGGTGTAGAGCATCTCGAAGCAGTCCATCACCTGCGGCGTCCCGCGTGAGAAGAAGAACGGGAACTTGTCTGTCAGCTCCATCTGCGCCTTGGTCGTGAAATAGTGCCGCACGTGGGTCGGCACATCCTGCGGCTCCACCTGCGGCGAGATCATCTGGAACACGTCGAAGTGGTGGGTGAGCTTGAGGAAGTCCAGATAGTCTCGCCCGGTCGCGGGCCGACGCCCGCGCTCGAGATCGGTGGCGTTTGGTGCACCCGCCCCCGGCTGAAACACCAGACTTCCCAGCTCCAATGTGAAATCGCGCCGGCGCGCGCCGGCGCGACACGCAATGGATTTAGGCGCCGAGGCAATCGCAGCCTCGACAATTTCGCGCCCGATGAACACCATCTCAGTCTCTTCATCCACCCGTGCACCGGCTTGGCCAAACAGGCGGCGCGCTTCGGGCAGGAGGACTTTGATCCCAAGGTCTTGAATCGCGCGCAAGGCCGTTTCGTGCATGTCCGCGATCTGATCCGCCGGGAATACCTCCATCAAAGGAAATGGATTCTTCAGCTGACGGTAATTCACATCGCGGCTCACCGGCGGGGCGGCATCGGCGCCGCGCCCGCGCCGTCTCCGTCCGCGCTCCGGGGTTTGCGCAATCATGCTCACCCCCTCATCGCTTTGCCTTGCGGATCGTAAGGTGAGGGCGCAACAACACGGGATGGCCGTTCGACACCGACCACATGCACAGACAGCTCCGTGCCCGGCTCTGACTTGTCGCGGTCCACCAGCGCCATGGCCAGTGATTTGCCGGTGTAGTGCCCGTAACCGCCGGAGGTGACAAAGCCGACACGTTCGCCTCCCGCCCAGACGGGCTCATATCCGCTGGCATCCGCGTCCAGAGCATCGATTTCCAAGGTCACCTGAATCTGTGCCGGACCGTTGCCATCGCGTTCAGCAACGGCAGCCGCCTTACCGACAAAGTCCTTATCCCAGTCGATCCAGCGATCCATCCCAGTCATACCCGGTGTATAAAGCTGCGTAAATTCCGCCGACCAGATGCCAAAACTCTTCTCAAGCCGTGTCGACAGCATGGCGTTGAAACCGCATTCGCGGATGCCTTCCTGGGCCCCCGCCTCCAGCAACATGCGGCGCAGCTTGATGTGATCGCCATATCGGCAGTTGATCTCATAGCCTTTTTCTCCGGTCACTGACATCCGGGCGACCCGCGCACGGACGAGGCCGATATCGTAATCACCGCAGCCCATGAATTTCAGGCCCGAGATATCCTGTTCCGCCAGCTTCTCGACCACCGCCTGAGATTTCGGTCCAACAACGGCAAAGCCACAATATTCCTCGCCCAGATCGCGGACAGTGACACCATCCATCATGTGGTCGTCAAACCAGCGCATATGCCAAGCGCGCAAGTAGTAGCTGCCCATGATCCACCAGGTGCCATCGCCCCAGTTGAGCACGGTCAGATCACCCTTGAGCCGCCCGTTCTCGCCCAACATTGGCGCCAGTTTGGCGCGGCCCGGCGCAGGCAGTTTCGAAGCCATGACCTTATCCAGCCACGCTTCGGCATTCGGACCCGAGACTTCAAACCGGGAAAAGCCCGAAATGTCCATCAGGCCCACACCTTCGCGGATCACCTTGCACTCTTCAGCCACGATGTCATGCGCGTTCGAGCGTTTGAGCGTCGGGGTCTCCTCAAACCCCTTTGGTGCAAAGTAGAGCGGAACCTCGAGATCCCAGCTGACGCCCCATTTGCAACCCGCCTCGGTCATCGCGTCATGGGCAGGCGCCATCTTCAATGGACGACCTGCGGGCAGTTGCTCATTCGGATAAGTCATCACGAAGCGTCGGGAATAGAACTGACCGGTGGTTTCGCGGATGTAACGTTTGTTCTGAGCGAAATCGCCGTAGCGCGCCACGTCCATCGGCCAGGCATCTGCCTCGGGCTCGCCATGGATCATCCACTCGGCCAGTGTCTTGCCAACGCCGCCGCCCTGCAGGAAGCCGGCCATCACGGCACAGGCCGACCAGTAGCCCCGTTTGCCCGGCACGGGTCCCACCAGCGGATTGCCATCGGGCGAGAAGGTAAACGCGCCATTGACCCAGGTCTTGATGCCCACGTCCTGAATGGAAGGGTAGCGCTCAAAGCCCAGCGTCAGTTCATTCTCGATCCGGTCCAGTTGTTCCTGAAACAGCTCTTCGCCGTAGTTCCACGGTGCGCCATCCATCGCCCAGTGTTCATGATCGACCTCGTAGATGCCGATCAGAACGCCCTTTTGATCCTGCCGCATATAGGTGAAGCCTTCGAGGTCGACCGTCATCGGCATCTCAAAACCGGCGGCGGCCACCTCGGGAATGGAATCGGTAATCAGATAGTGGTGTTTCAGCGGCGAGACCGGCAATTCGACACCCGCCATGCGCCCGACCTGTTTCGCCCACAAACCGGCCGCGTTGACCACATGTTCGCAAGTGATCGTGCCCTTGTCGGTGACAACCTGCCACCCATCATCGGTTTGGATCAGCTCCTCGACCTTTGTTTCCTCGTAATACTCCGCGCCGCGCTTCTTGGCAGCAGTTGCATAGGCCTGAACCGTACCGGTTGTGTCGATATAGCCCTCACGATCCGCCCACATGGCACCCAGAACACCATCCGTCGACATGATCGGGCAACGCTTCTGCGCTTCCTCCGGTGTCAGCAACTCGCAGTCATCGATTCCAATAGACTGGAAAATGCGATAGTTCGCCTGCAGCCATTCCCAGCGCTCGGGCGTGCCAGCCAGTGTCAGACCGCCAGTCATGTGCAAGCCGATATTCTGCCCGGATTCCTTTTCGATCTCGCTCAGAAGGTCGATGGTGTAGGCCTGCAGAGATGCCATGTTCGGATCGGCATTCAACGCGTGAATACCGCCGGCCGCGTGCCAGGACGAACCCGACGCCAAACGCCGACGTTCCAGCATGACGACATCCGACCAACCAAATTTGGCCAGATGATACAGAACCGAGGCGCCAACAACGCCGCCCCCGATGACCACGACACGATACTGGGACTTCATCCCGACCTCCCCTGAACAGATTCTGCGGAGACGCTAGTGGCACTGTTCACCTCTGTCTAGACATTTCTGTACAGTGCGGGTTACTCGAAACTCCTGCACCCAAAAAACAGGGGTCAGAGGGCTGAGCTGGGTCGGGACTGAACCTTATCGAACCACGCCCGCGTGGCGATGTTATTCTCGGGAATCTCCAGCCTGATCACTCTTGCGAAATCCACGAATACAAAAGTTGATATGTCCGCCAGCGTGTACTCCTCGCCAGCCACAAATGGGCTGTCTCGCAATCTGGCTTCGAGCAGATCAAAGAAAACATGCGTTCGTTCAAGACCGCGCTGCGCCAGTTCAGGGATTTGAGCATAGTCGACCGGTCCCGGAATAGCCCTGCCTTCAAAAGCCGGATGCTTGTTCCGCAACGCCTCGGCAATTGGCGCGGCACCCTGACTCTCCACGATCGCATTCCACATCAGCACGAGACCTTTTTCGTCAGGTGTGCGACCCATCAGGGGTGGTTCGGGAAAACGCGCCTCGAGATAGGCGGCAATGCCCAGATTTTCCGTCAAAACCGCCCCTTCATCCGTCACCAGAACCGGCAGTGTCGCGCGCGGATTAATGGCTCGAAAAGCCGCGTCGAGTTGTTCGCCCTTTGCGATCGAAATGTCGCGGCTCTCGATCTGAACACCCTTTTCGGCGATGAATATGCGGGCCCGGCGCGGGCTGGGGGCCGTTGAACAATCATAAAAGAGCATGACTGTAGTCCTTTTTCGTGTGCGTCAGTGACCGTTCAGAAAGGCACAGGCCATTGCCGTGTCTTTCCGAGCAAAGCTCAACGAAGATAGACAAAGCACCGCCCCTCGACCGCCCCCACCGGCAGAGGCAACTCGGTCAGTGCATCGAAATACATCCTGTCGCTCGACACCATCAAACCGCCAGATGCCAGCAGCGGCTCGATCAGGGGCGAAACAAGGCGGGCAAAGGCGTCATTCTTTTCGCGATTATGTCCGCCCAGATCGGCATGGATCAAACTGGCCGATGCCCCGAAGCGATCAACCGAAGCAGGTAATGTCTCGCGTACGTCTCCCAGGATCACGCGATCTTCTGGTGGTGTAGAATCTGGATGTGAGGCCACCGCGCGTTCGAACACATAGACCGGGCGGTCGTGAATGTGCTGAATCATATGGTGATATGTTCGTCCGTTGCCCAACCCCAGCTCGAATACAGGCCCCGGCATTCCTGCCGTCTGCGAAATCGCAAAGTCCAGGCAGGCACGCTGTGACACCATGCGGTCAATGAACAAGTCGAGCCGGCTCTTGGTGTCGGACATAGGGAAATCTCTCTTTGATACTGCTCGGGAGCATAGATGCCGCCAACATTGCCGTAGATGACAAAAACTCAAGACTTTGTGTAGTCACCTCGCCCAAAGTTTCACGTTTTCGCGACATTTCACCCTAAGAACACGTTTGACTAGTCAACCCCAACCGCGCGAGACTGCCTAAAAAACACAGGGAGTTGAAGAAGCTGATGTCACCAGACGGTCAGACGGGTGGAATACCCGCATGAGTGCGTTGTTGTCTGTCCGAGACCTCAGCATCGGTTTTGGCACAGGTAGCCCTGTCGTCAGCGATGTGAACTTTGACGTTGAGGCCGGACAGACACTCGCACTGGTCGGGGAATCCGGCTCGGGCAAAACCATCTCCTGCCGGGCGGCACTGCGGATTCTGCCACGCACGGCGCAGATCCGCAGCGGCAGTATTACTCTGAACGATTCCAAAGGCATGGCGGAGCTGATGAAAATCAGTGAGCGCGAAATGCGGGGGATACGCGGCAATCGGATATCAATGATTTTTCAGGAACCGATGCGGTCCTTGTCACCACTGCACAAGATTGGCAATCAGGTCAGCGAGGTTCTGTGGCTGCACCGGGGCGCGTCGGAGGCGCAAGCCCGCAATGAGGTCCTGAGACAATTCGAACGCGTGGGCTTTCCGGATCCGCAACGCGCCTATGATTCCTATCCGTTTGAGCTATCCGGCGGTATGCGCCAACGGGCAATGATCGCCATGGCCATGGTCTCAAAGCCCGAATTGCTGATTGCCGACGAACCAACGACGGCGCTGGATGTGACCACACAGGCGCAGGTGCTTGGTCTGATCAAGGAGTTGCAGAGAGAAACCGGGATGGCGCTGATCCTTGTGACGCATGATCTGGGCGTGGTGGCAAACATGGCCGAGCAGGTCGTTGTCATGCACAAGGGCCGGGTCATGGAAGCAGGCCCGGCCGCACCCATCCTGACCGCGCCCGCGCACCCTTATACCCGGCAGTTGTTCGATGCTGCCCCGGCGATTCCGGACCAGGAAGCGGTCGGATTGCCGATGCCGGATGAGGACCTGATCCTGCAGATGAAGGATGTGTCCAAGACCTACACGATGCGCGCCAGCAAGGGGTGGCAGGCTGACAGGGAAATCCACGCCTGCCGTGGCGTCGACCTGAACCTTGCGCGCGGCAAGACGCTGGCCATCGTCGGGGAAAGCGGCTCTGGCAAAACAACGGCGGCCCGCATTGCACTGGGCGCGGAACTGCCTGATCCCGGGGGTGAGATTTTGTTCCGCACCGCGCCGGGCGAAGATCCAATTACCGTGCACAACATGACCCGTACCCAGCGCACCGCCTTTCAGCGCAAAGCACAAATGGTGTTTCAGGACCCCTATAGTTCGCTCAGCCCCCGGATGCGCATTCAGGACGCAATGACCGAACCACTGGAGATTCATCGCATCGGCTCGGCCTCGGACCAACGGGACAAAGCAGCTGAGATGCTGCAACGGGTGGGTTTGAACTCAGACATGCTCAAACGCTACCCGCATGCCTTTTCCGGCGGCCAGCGGCAGCGTCTGTCCATTGCGCGGGCGATGATGCTGGACCCGCAGCTGATCGTTTGTGACGAGCCGACCTCGGCGCTGGATGTATCTGTGCAGGATCAAATCCTGACCCTGCTCGAAACGTTGCAGGACAGTCTGAACCTGTCCTACCTGTTTATTTCTCATGACCTTGCCGTCGTGGCGCGCATTGCCGACGAAGTTGCCGTGATGCGCAGGGGTCTTGTGGTCGAACAAGCCCCTCCCGAAACCCTGTTCTACAATCCGCGCCACCCCTACACCAAGGCGTTGATTGCCGCTCAACCCGAACCCGACATCAATCGCCCGATCGACCTGCAAATGGTTTCACTGGGTGCCGGCGCACCAGACAGTTGGGATGAAGCCTTTCGTTTCTCTGACACCGTGTTACCTTCTCTGGTGGAATTGGAGCCGGGCCATAAGGTACGTTGCCATGTTTAAGACCACTCGACATCTGATCCCGGCCACCTTGCTGGTCCTCACCTGGATGCTGCCCGCCGCAGCGTCAACCGTCCCGACTCCACAAGAAACGGTGTTTTGGGCCGCAGAAGTGGATGCGGGCAACCTGCCACCCATCCAGGATCGCCTGCCGCAAAACCCGTTGGTCGTTGATCTGGCCGAAAAGGGGCGCGAGTTCGGAACACCCGGCGGAACCCTGCGCACCATGGTTACGCGGTCCAAGGACATCCGGCAAATGGTGGTTTACGGTTATGCCCGGTTGGTCGGGTTCGACGAGAATTATGCAATTGTGCCCGATCTGCTGGCCGCGTTCGAGAACGATGGCAATCGCAAATTTACCCTGAAACTGCGCGACGGCCATAAATGGTCCGACGGCACACCGTTCACATCCGAAGACTTCCGGTACTGGTGGGAGGACGTGGCCAACAACGAATTGCTCAGCCCCTCCGGCCCGCCCGATTTCCTGATCGTCGAAGGCAATTTGCCGACGGTCAGCTTTCCCGACGAGACAACGGTGATCTATGAATGGGCCGACCCCAATCCCGATTTCCTGCAGTCGCTGGCGCAGGCGCGACCCCCCTTTATCTACCGCCCTTCGAAGTTTCTGAAGCAGTACCATGAGAAGTTTGCAAATCCGGACGACCTTGCCTTTGCGGTCGAGGATGCGCGCGTCAAAAGCTGGGCGGCGCTGCACAACAAACTGGACAACCTCTACAAGTTCGACAATCACGAACTGCCGACGCTGCAGCCCTGGTTGAATGCCAGTTCGGGCAAGAAAATCAGGCACAACTTTGTGCGAAACCCCTATTACCATCGCATCGACACCAACGGCGTTCAACTGCCATATATCGATGTGGTCGAAATGGAGATTGTCGCCCCCGGCCTTGTCGCAGCAAAGACCAATGCGGGCGAAAGCGATCTGCAGGGCCGTGGCCTGGCCTTCCGGGACGCCTCAATCCTGAAAAAGGGCGAAGCACAGGGCGACTACAAGACAATGCTATGGAAAACAGGCGTTGCCTCTCAGATCGCGATCTATCCGAACCTCAACTTTGAGGACGAGGCCTGGCGCAACGTTCTGCGCGACGTCCGCGTACGCCGCGCGCTTTCGCTCGCCATAGACCGCAAGACCATCAATCAGGCGCTTTACTTCAAACTCGCCCATCCGGGTGCAATGTCTGTTCTGCCTGCATCGCCGTTTTACACCGAAGCGAACGCCAAAGCCTGGGCCGAGTTCGACATTGATCAGGCCAATGCCCTGCTGGATGAGGCTGGGCTGGACCAGCGCGACAAATACGGCATTCGCCTGTTGCCTGACGGTCGACCGATGGAACTGGTCGTGGAAACTGCGGGCGAGCGGCAGGAAGTTGAAAACGCGCTGCAGATCGTGACTGACACCTGGCGCGACATTGGTGTGAAACTGGTCATGCGCCCGCTGGATCGGGATATCCTGCGCAACCGGGTTTTTGCCGGCAACACCATGGCCTCGGTCTGGTTCGGCTGGGATGACGGTATCCCGCAAGTTCACACCTCGCCGGCCTATCTTGCTCCTACCGATCAGGTATTCCTGGCCTGGCCGAAATGGGGTCAGTACTATCAGACTGGCGGCGAGGTCGGCGAAGCGCCCGACATGCCCGAAGCCGAGCGCCTTATGACACTTGCCCATGACTGGGAAATCGCGACAACCGACGATGAGCGCGCGGCCGTGTGGTCAGAGATGCTGAACATACATGCGGAACAGCTCTATGCCATCGGTATCCTGAACGGCGCCCCGCAGCCCATCGTGGTTTCAAACCGCCTGCGCAATGTACCTGAACAGGCCATGTGGGCATGGGAACCCGGTGCACATTTTGGCGTACACCGCCCGGACGAGTTCTTTTTTGCCGACTGACAGGAGCAGCTAAATGATAATGCTGCGCTATGTGGTGTATCGCTTTTTCACGATGCTGCTGACCCTGCTTGTGGTGTCGGTCCTGATTTTCGTCATCATCAACCTCCCGCCCGGTGACTATCTGAGCAACCAAATCGCCGAGCTTCAGGCTTCGGGCCAGTCCGCAGGTGTCGCCAAGGCCGAGTTTCTGCGCACCGAATATGCGCTGGATCGCCCGATGTGGGAACAGTACCTGATCTGGATGGGATTCTGGCCGGGGCCACACGGATTTTCCGGTCTGCTGCAGGGCAACTACGGCTGGTCCTTTGAATTTGACCGCCCGGTGTCCGAGATTGTTGGTGATACATTGTGGCTGACCGTTGTCGTCAATCTGGCCGCAATCCTGTTCGTCTATGCCGTCGCCCTGCCTCTGGGCGTGATTGCCGCTGCGCGGTCACGGACGTGGATCGACTATACCTCGGCTTTTGTGGGATATCTTGGGCTGGCGACGCCCAACTTCTTGCTCGCGCTGATCCTGTTCTACTACGGACACCAGTATTTTGACCTGCCCATCGGCGGCCTGATGGATCCAAAGTTCGAAGGCCAGCCAATGAGCTGGGACAAGTTAAAATCCATCCTTATCCATCTGATCGTTCCGACCTTTGTCATCGGCACATCGGGTGCGTCCGCCATGATGCAGCGCCTGCGCGCCAATATGCTGGACGAACTGGGCAAACCCTATGTTGAGACCGCCATCGCCAAGGGCATGGCACCGTCTCGGATGCTGACCAAGTACCCCTTGCGCGTTGCGTTCAACCCGTTTGTCGCGGATATCGGCAATCTCCTGCCTTCCATGGTGTCGGGTTCGGTTCTGGTCTCGGTCGTTCTGGGCCTGCAGACCATCGGGCCCACCTTGCTGACAGCGCTCAAGACACAAGATCAATTCCTGTCCGCCTTTGTCCTGATGTTCGTCGCCCTGCTGACCCTGATCGGCACGATGATCTCAGACATTCTGCTGGTCATGCTGGACCCGCGCATCCGATATGAAGGGCGCGAGGCATGACCGACCGTCCCGAAGATCGCTTTGTCGACGACGCCCCGTTTGATCCCGAGGCGTCCGTACAGCAGTTGGAGCGTGCCGATCTGGATGCCCCCAACTGGGTTCTGGTCTGGCGCAAATTCAAGACGCACAAGCTCGGTCTGATTTCGGGCGCGTTTCTGCTGCTGTGCTATCTCATGCTGCCCTTTGCCGGTTTCATTGCTCCTTACGGGCCAAATGACCGGAACGGAGAGCACCTGTATGCCCCGCCCCAGTCAGTCAACTGGTTCCACGAAGGTGAGTTTGTTGGGCCGTACGTCTATCCGATCGTTGCCGAGGCTGACCTTGAGACATTCCAGTGGAAGTTCGTGCCCGATACGGATGACCCGCGCCCCATCCGGTTCTTCTGCGAAGGGTCCGAATACCGGCTGGCCGGGTTTATTCCGTCAGACACGCATTTGTTCTGCGCGCCAGAAGGAGCAACGTTGTTTCTGTGGGGATCCGACCGCTTGGGCCGCGACATTTTCAGCCGTATTCTTTATGGTGCGCAGTTGTCCCTTACGGTGGGCCTGATCGGCATATCCGTATCGTTCTTTCTGGGCATCCTGTTCGGGTCCATCGCCGGATATTTCGGTGGACGCATCGACTGGGTCATAAACCGGGTCATCGAAGTTCTGCGGTCCCTGCCGGAACTGCCGCTCTGGTTGGCGCTGTCAGCCGCCGTTCCATCGAACTGGAGCCCCGTGGCCGTCTTTTTCATCATCTCGATCATTCTGGGCATTCTCGATTGGCCCGGATTGGCACGATCGGTGCGCGCCAAGTTCCTGTCCCTTCGCGAAGAGGAATATGTCCGCGCTGCCGAGATGATGGGCGCAAGCTCGGGACGGGTCATACGCAAACACCTGTTGCCGAACTTCATGTCTCACCTGATTGCCTCGGCGACCCTGTCCATTCCAGCCATGATCCTGGGCGAAACCGCGCTCAGTTTCCTAGGTCTTGGGCTGCGGGCACCGGCCGTCAGCTGGGGCGTGATGCTGAACGACGCGCAGAACCTTGCCTCGATCGAAATCTATCCATGGACCGCCATTCCGATGTTGCCGATCATCGTGGTTGTTCTGGCCTTCAACTTCCTTGGCGACGGGCTGCGCGATAGTCTCGACCCCTATCAGCAATGAGCCTGCTCGCGTCCCTTCCAGCTGCTGACAGCTATCGCACAAAAGGGTCGGGGTCGCGCCCAAGTGCCTTTGCAGTCTCCGAACTCGCGACCGCCAGCTTTGCCACCGTTGGTCAGGAACTGGCCAATTTGGTGACGGCGTTGAATTTGGCGCCCACACCTCCCGAAGTAACAGTCGATCACAGGCTGGCGTCGCTTTGGTACGGCTTTTCCTTAAGGCCCGAGGGGTGGGAGATGCCGAACCTCTGGGACACTATTGCCGGCGATTATCAGGGGTCTGACGGATGGATCAGGTTGCATACCAACCTGCCCCATCACCGCGCAGCGGCGCTCAAAGTGCTGGCCGTTCCGGCTGACCGGAACGCGGTGTCCCGCACCGTCCGGACATGGGCAGTCGGGGATTTGGAAAACGCGGTCGTGGCAGAGGGTGGCGTTGCCGCAGCCATGCGCAGCCGGATCGAGTGGCAGGACCACCCACAGGGGCGGGCGGTGGCCCGCGATCCTCTTGTCGGTTGGCAGGGACCGCGCCGGGTCACCTTGCGTGACAGGCCCACAGCGACCGCTGCACGTCCGCTCGCGGGGCTACGGGTGCTTGATCTGACCCGCGTTCTGGCAGGTCCGGTCTCAACGCGCACGCTGGCAGGATTTGGCGCCGAGGTGCTGCGCGTGGACCCGCCGGATTGGGATGAACCCGGTGTGATTCCCGATATCTCGCTGGGTAAAAACTGCACCTATCTGGATCTGAAGTCACAGGACGGTATGGACCGTCTGCAATTGCTGCTGTCACAGGCCGATGTCTTTGTGCACGGGTATCGGCCCGGCGCCCTGGACGCACTGGGGCTGACAAAGACAAAACGGGACGAACTGGCACCCAACCGGGTCGAAGTCACGCTGGATGCCTATGGCTGGCAAGGACCATGGTCCACGCGGCGTGGCTTTGACAGCTTGGTGCAAATGAGCACCGGTATTGCGGCTTCAGGTATGGAGTGGGCCCATGCCGACAAACCGACGCCTTTGCCGGTTCAGGCGCTGGATCATGCAACCGGTTATCTTATGGCAGCCGCAGTCTTGTCGGCCCTTGCGCAGGCCGCAGCGGGCGACCCGATCATGCACGCACATCTTTCGCTGGCGCGAACGGCCGAATTGTTGGCGGTCCTCGGCAAAACCAGCGAAGGCAAGGACATCACAGCCGCAACCTCAAAAGACTACGCATCATCTGTCGAGGACACGGGTTGGGGACAGGGCCATCGTCTGAAATCGGCCCTGAGTGTTGGATCCGCCAGAATGCAATGGCGTCTGCCCGCCTCCAAACTGGGCACCGCCGACGCGTCCTGGCCTTCGCTCAACGCTTGACTTCCCGCCGCGCGGAACGCGCGGCCCGGCCCAACGCTTTGGGCGGTGTCCCGTCAGGGGCACAGATCAAAGGGGCGGGAGACCGCCTCAGCGATCATCACCGCCGGGGCCGATATCGTCGAGATAGTCTTCATCAATTGCAGCCTGCACAGCGCCCGTGACGGCCTCGCGTTGTTTGGGCGTCAGGTCCTCGGCCTCTTTGTCATCCGCCAGACGAACCGTCACCTCACGATGCGCAAAGCGAATGCCTTCGCGCGCAAACAGCTCTCGGATATCCTGGTACACCCTTTTGCGCACCAGCCACTGATCGCCCGGTTTGGTCATGAACTTGACCCGGATGATCATGGCAGAATCCTGCATCTCGATCACACCCTGCGACTTGAGCGGCTGAATGAAGTTTTCGCCGATCACCGGATCGGTCAGCAACTCCTGACCGAGTTTCTTGATCAGTTTGCGCACCTTCTCGACATCGGTGTCATAGGTCACCCGCAACGGCAGTTTCATGATCACCCAGTCACGCGAATAGTTGGTCAGAACCTTGATCTCGCCAAACGGAATGGTGTTGAGCGCGCCCAGATGGTGGCGCAACTGGAAGGACCGGACCGAAATCTTTTCGACTGTCCCTTTCACATCGCCAATGTCGATGTATTCGCCCTTTCGAAACGCGTCGTCCATCAGGAAAAACGCGCCTGAAAATATGTCCCGCACCAGGGTCTGAGACCCAAAGCCGACCGCCAGCCCGACGACGCCGGCACCGGCGAACAGAGGGCTGACATTGATCCCAATTTCCATCAGACCAATCAGCGCAATGGTCACCACGACAATGGCCAGAATTGCACCACGAAACAGCGGAAGCAGCGTCGCCAGACGGCTT
This sequence comes from Ruegeria sp. AJ12, assembly GCF_056536245.1. Classification (NCBI taxonomy): domain Bacteria; kingdom Pseudomonadati; phylum Pseudomonadota; class Alphaproteobacteria; order Rhodobacterales; family Roseobacteraceae; genus Ruegeria; species Ruegeria sp. AJ12. The sequence goes on along the minus strand of NZ_JBQFJJ010000001.1, from coordinate 1,168,928 downwards.
TGTCCGCCTTCGCCACCTTCGTCGCCCAACTCAGCCTCTGCCCCGCCGTCATCTTCCTCTTCTGCAATCTTTGTGTCGATCCAGATGCGGAAAAAGTGAAACAGAATGTAGCCGATGAACAGGATCACCAACACATCCAGTGCCTGCTCAATCGGTAAGTCTTCGCTGAAGCTGGTCTCTGGGTTCCAGATAACAACCAGTGCATAAAGCCCGACAACAAAGGCCAGAATACCAGCGACACGGCGGGCCAGGTCTTCATAAGTCAGGATGGTATGCTTGCGCTTCTCGGCCTGGGGCGTCTCTATCGTTTCGAAATCTTCTTCATCCGACGACTGATCGGCCTCTGCATTGAGCTCCTCGATCTGCCGGTTGCGGTCAAAGTAGCGCTCAAGCAGGTAGTTCATCGCGCCATAGGCAACGACCACGGACATGAAGATCATATAGCTGCTTGCAACAATCGGGAGGGAGTTCTCGTTCTCTAGAACCAGATCCACGGCCAGCTTGAACCAGCTGAACACCATGTAGATGATCAGCACCGGAGCCCAGGCATACGAGATAAACCGCAAAATCCACGAGACCTGATCGGGTGCACGCCCGCCCCGGATGGCATTTGAGATCGCCCGTGCATTGAACAGGACCATCAGAACGTTGCCCAATGCCCCCAACATCGTCAGGCTGCCATAGACCATCGCATAGACGTTGTAGTTCAGCCCGAAGTCTGCCACCCAGGTCGAAAACAGGACAACCGAAATATCGTACGTCGCAAGCGCCGATGCCCAGTAGTACAATCGTTTTGCGTCGCGATCAGAGAAAGGCGGTAGACGATATTGACTCAGGTACGGTGATAGAACCATCCGCCACAGATCAGAGACCGTTCGTGCCAGAAAGAATGCCGTAAAGATGGCCGTTATTGTAAACTGGACCGAGATGTCCTCGGCCTCGCCAAAGATCAGATACCCGACAATCAAAGCCATCAGCATGGCAAACACCGTCGCGCCAATGCCCATGACGAACCGCATCACGAGGAACGGCATTTTTTCCCGGTACCCTTGCGGGTTCTCTTTGATCCGGGCCACGACAAATCGTTTGGCGATGCGCTTGCCATAGATCTCAACCGAGAGCCATCGACCCAGTAGCAGGAACAGGATGTTCCACCCCAAAACCTCAACATAGGTCTGGATACGGCCATCCGGGCTGGTTTGCCGAAGGATGTACCGAACTTCAAACACCGAATACGGCAACGCCTGAAGGCGCGATTCGACCGATTCCCGAAACTTTGAGAACCGCTCCTGCGCTTTCATCAGTTGCGAACCTTCGCCCATCGGATGGTCCGGTTCGACAGCGTTTTCTGAAGATGTCTCGCCCGCCGTCGACGAAACGACCTGACCGGTGCTGTCGATGACAATAACGCTGGCACCGGCGTCACTTGCCGCCCGAATGGCCGCAGACAGGTCGCTGTCACCCGATGTCTCTGTTTCGCTGTCGGACCCCGACGGATATCCCGGTATCAGCGAAGTTTGTGCCACCACCACGGCAGGATTGGTCAGAATGAGAGCCCAGATCGCCAGGACCAATCCGGTTAGAAAGTTCGGTTTCATAGGGCCTTACATCCTGTTTCTTAGATAACGGTTAGATTACAGAACCGCTCGGGCCTGTTCAAACCTTGACATCCAAGTGTCTCAACATCGTGTCGGGCCGTGTTTTTGGCGCACAGTACCCAAGGTGGTATTTTCGATTTGCCAGAACCGAAAGCTGACTGGACACACGGAACAGAACTTCCCCGGTTGCCCGTTTATGTCATTGATCCCGCCGACCAAGCCAACTCTGGCGCGAAATGCACCAGAACCATCAATATCCTGTTGCCAAATCGCAATGTTTGGAACATTTGCGGGTATGCATTTCTGCCTTTGGCAAGCGAAGCTTCAGAATGTACGGTATCAGGTGCGAACGCGCGGATACTGCACCAAGACCAGGATAACGGGCGACTATATGAGCCTAGGCACAGCAAACACCAAGACCGGCCGCGCGCCGCGGATACTGTTTTACAGCCACGATACTTTCGGCTTGGGCCACCTGCGCCGATCTCGTGCACTGGCGGCCGCGATGACGGAAGCCAACCCTCAGGCCTCGGCCCTGATCCTGACCGGATCGCCTGTGGCTGGTCGCTTCACCTTTCCGCGCCGCGTCGATCACGTGCGACTGCCAGGCGTGACAAAACGTGCAGATGGATCCTACGCCGCACGCACAATAGGCATGGGCATTGACGAAGTAACAGAGCTACGGTCAGGCCTGATCCAGACCGCAGTCCAGCAATTCGACCCCGATATTCTGATTGTGGACAAAGAACCGACGGGGTTTCGGGGTGAGTTGCTGCCAACGCTCGAACATTTGTCCAACGCCGGCGGAACCAAGCTGATCCTCGGCTTGCGCGATGTTCTGGATGAACCGGAGGTGTTGGCGGCAGAATGGGCGCGGAAAGAGGCCATCGCTGCAACCGAACGGTTTTACCACGAAATCTGGGTCTATGGGTTGCGGTCCATCTATGATCCGACCGAAGGCCTGCCGCTGAGCGTCGCGGCACAATCCCGCATTCACTGGACCGGTTACTTGCGACGGGACCTCGGCCCCGTCGGTGAGCCGCCGGAACAGCCCTATATCCTGATCACCCCGGGGGGTGGTGGCGACGGCAAGGCCATGGTGAACCTTGTCCTGTCCGCCTATGAACAAGACCCAAGTTTGTCACCGCGTGCAGTTCTCGTCTACGGCCCTTTTCTGTCCGGTGAATTGCGCGAGGACTTTGAGACGCGCGTAGCCGCCTTGGACGGACGGGTCACGGCGGTTGGGTTCGAGTCCCAGATCGAAACCCTGTTTGCGGGTGCTGCGGGCGTGGTCTGCATGGGCGGGTACAACACATTCTGCGAGGTTTTGTCGTTCGACAAGCGCGCCGTCATCGTGCCGCGTACCACGCCGCGGCTGGAACAATGGATCAGGGCGTCGCGCGCCGAAGGCCTCGGTCTTGTGCGGATGCTGGATGAAAGCCGCAACGGTTTGACGTCACAGGCCATGATTCAGGCCATTCGCGATTTGCCAAATCAGCCCCTGCCTTCTCAGGCCATTCAGGATGGGCTTTTGGACGGGTTGGATTACGTCACCGACCGGATTGGGGCGCTGCTGAGCCCGGAACAGGAACGAGCTATCGGATGAGCGCATCCGAACCCAAACTGGCGGTGCTGGTCAAAGGGTGGCCGCGCCTGTCCGAGACGTTCATTGCGCAGGAACTGGTGGCCTTGCAAAAGGCAGGCCACCGGTTTGACATTTGGTCCCTGCGCCATCCCACCGATACCAAACGCCACCCGCTGCATGATCAGTTCAAAGGCCGGGTCCAATACTTGCCGGAATATCTGTACGAAGAACCCGAGCGCGTTTGGGCAGGACGGGTGATCGCTCAGGCCTTGCCAGGCTATGCACAGGCTTACGAGGTCTGGCGGCAGGATCTGCGACGCGATCTGTCTCACAACCGAATCCGCCGGTTCGGACAGGCCTGTGTTCTAGCGGCTGAATTGCCCAAGGCGACCCGGGCGCTCTACGCGCATTTCCTGCACACACCATCGTCAGTGGCCCGTTACGCGGCGATCATGTGCGGCCTGCCGTGGAGCTTTTCGGCCCATGCAAAGGACATCTGGACGTCGCCTGACTGGGAAAAGCGCGAAAAGTTGCAGGCCACTACATATGGTGCCGCTTTTGGGGCAACCTGCACTGCGATCGGTGCTGAACACCTGCGGGGCCTCGCCGACACTCCAACACGTATCGATCTGATCTATCACGGGTTGGATCTGTCCCGGTTTCCCAAACCGCCTGAGCGCAATGCGCGCGCCGCTGATGACCCGTTCCACATGTTGTCGGTCGGACGCCTCGTCGAAAAGAAAGGATTTGATCGGCTGATCGACGCCTTTGCGCAACTGCCCGCGTCGTTGGACTGGCACTGGACGCATATCGGCGGCGGCACCTTGGGAGATACGCTGCGCAACAAGGCCGACATGGCCGCGCTCTCTGACCGGATCACTTGGAAAGGGGCCTGCGACCAACCGGAAGTGATTGCAGCCATGCATCGGGCGGACTTGTTTGTTCTGCCCAGTCGGGTTGCCGAGGACGGGGATCGCGACGGGCTGCCCAATGTGTTGATGGAGGCCGCCTCGCAGCATCTGCCCATCCTTTCGACACCGGTTTCGGCGATCCCGGAATTTATCACCTCCGGAACGCACGGGCTTCTGTCACAGGATGATTCAACCGCGCTTGCATCGGCGATCGCGGCTCTTGCGGCCAATCCTGAACAAGCCACCCGTATGGCGTCCGAAGCTTATGACCGCCTGGTGTCCGAGTTTCGGATGGACCCCGGCATTGCGCGCCTGTCGGCTCGGTTGAACGCCTTGTGTTCGGACAACGCATAATGGCCCGCGTCGCCTTTTACGCACCGATGAAACCACCCGACAGCCCCGTTCCTTCGGGGGACCGGGAAATGGCCAAGAACCTGATGCGCGCAATTGCTGCCGATGGCGATTCGGTCGATCTGGTGTCACGGTTACGTATCTTTGACAAATCCGGCGATCCGGAAAGGCAGCAGGCACTTCGCGACGCGGCAGAGGCCGAGGTGGAGCGATTGGTGAATGACCTGCCTGTCGATACAGACCTCTGGGTCACCTATCACAACTACTACAAGGCCCCTGATCTTCTGGGCCCGTTTGTCTGCGCGGCGAAAGGCATTCCGTATGTGCAATTGGAAAGCACCCGCGCAACCCGCCGTTTAACAGGACCATGGTCTGAATTTGCCAAGGCCGCCCACGATGCCTGCGATGCCGCGCAAGTGATCTTTTACCACACAGCGAACGACCTGATCACCCTGGAAAGAGAGCGTTTTGGAGACCAGAAACTGGTCGAACTGCCGCCGTTTCTGCCGATGTCGGTTTTGCCCCCTGAAACGACCGGCAACGGTTCGATGTTGACCGTCGGGATGATGCGGCATGGCGACAAGCTGGCGTCATACAGGATTCTGGCAAACGCCCTGCCCTATCTGAACGGCGATTGGACACTGGACATCGCGGGCGATGGTCCGGCCCGGGGCGAAGTTGAGGCGCTTATGGCTCCCTTCGGCAATCGGGTACGCTTTTTGGGGATGCTGGATCGCGCTGGTATGCAAGACGCTTACCTGCATTCCTCCATGCTGGTCTGGCCGGGTGTGAACGAGGCCTACGGGATGGTTTATCTTGAGGCGCAGGCCGCAGGATTACCGGTTGTCGCACAGGATCGACCCGGGGTCCGAGACGTTTTGGCACCAGCCGATTATCCTGCCGTCGAAACGGGGGCGCAGGGTTTGGCGAATCGCATGCAACTGCTTTTGGACAACACTCAAATGCGCCGGGATCTGGGTATGGATGCGCGGACGTATCTCGCACAGCGTCACCTGATGCCAGGGGCCACCGCACGGTTCTGGGCAGCGGTTCGACCACTGTTGGAGGCGTCATGACCCGCTTGGCCTTGCTTCGCCATGGGCACACGCACTGGAATCGCGCGGGCCGCATTCAGGGTCGCAGTGACATTCCGCTGGACGAAAACGCGCGCCAGGAACTGTCCGGCTACGGTCTGCCATCCGAGTGGAGCAGTGCAGAAATCTGGTCGAGCCCCCTGAAACGTGCCCGTGAAACCGCGTTGCTGATATCGGGTCGCGCGCCGCGCCTCGACGATGCGCTTATCGAGATGAACTGGGGCGATTGGGAAGGCCAGCGCGGGATTGACCTGATCGAGCAGAGTGACAGCGGTTACCGGCATATCGAGGATTGGGGTTGGGATTACCGGCCCCCAAACGGAGAGAGCCCGGCTGATGTCTGGGGGCGCCTGTCGCCCTGGCTGTCAGATCTGCAAAAAGACGCGGTTGCAGTGTGTCACATAGGTATCATGCGGGTCATTCTGGCCCGCGCCTGGAAATGGGGTTTTGACGGCCCCGCGCCCTTTCAGATCAAGCGCAACCGCTTGTATGTCGTCGACATGAAGTGTCTTGCACCGGAACCCGACCCGATACGCCTTGAGAAGAAGGGGCTGCAGTGATGCGGGTGATGATCATCGTCACGCACCTGTTGGGGACAGGTCATCTCAGCCGCGCGCTAACGCTTGGGCGGGCTTTTTCCGAAGATGGCCACGACGTTCAGGTCGTGTCCGGCGGAGTGCCCGCACCCCAGTTAGACGGGCAAGGCCTGACACTTCTGCACCTGCCACCTTTAAGATCGGACGGAACGGATTTCACCCGGCTTTTGACGGACAGCGGCGAGCTCGCCGATGACACGTACAAAGCCGTGCGGGTAAGCGCGTTGGTCAAAGCCATTCAGCATTTCCAGCCTGATGTCGTGATAACCGAACTATATCCTTTTGGCCGCAGGTCACTGGCCAATGAGTTCGAGGCGGCTTTGAACGCCGCGCAGAACCTGCCACGGCGCCCAATAATTCTTGGATCGGTCCGGGACATTCTGGCCCCGCCTTCCAAACCATCAAAGGCCGAAAGAACTGAAGCGGTTGTGAACCGATTCTACGACGGCGTTCTTGTACATTCCACCGAGAGCGTAACGCCCTTGTCGATCAGTTGGCCGGTGACGGACCGTCTGGCGAAACGCCTGCATTACACCGGGTTTGTCGCGCCTCGGCCACCTCAACCGCACCCGCAGCACGCAGGTAAAGACGAAGTACTCGTCAGCGCGGGTGGCGGATCCGTGGGGCAGCCGATCTTTCGGGCCGCCATCGAGGCCGCCCGAAAGATGACCAACCGGCGCTGGCGCCTGTTGGTCGGCGGTCGGGATGCCGAAACGCGTATTGCGGAGCTCTCGCGGATTGCGGAAGGCACGTCTGTTGTTCTGGAACCGGTGCGACCGGATTTTCGGCAAATGTTGCCACATGCGGCAGCCTCGGTCAGCATGTGCGGCTACAACACGGCCCTGGACGTCCTGCAAAGCGGGACACCTGCGGTCTTTGTGCCTTTCGACGATGGCAACGAAGTGGAGCAGGGCTTGCGCGGTCAAAGCCTGTCGGAGCTGCCCGCCATTGAAGTGGTGAGCAGCGAGACCCTAAGCGGCGACACACTGGCGGATTCAGTAAATCGCGTCATTTCAGATGGCGCGCGCGCAACACGCGATTTCGGTTTCAACGGGGCGCAGCAATCGGTTGAAATCGTAAAACGCCTGCTGGAGGCTCGCAAATGACCCCGGATTGGCGCCCGCTTGAAAAGGAATTGCAACACTGGTCAGATCAGGGGCTGTCATTGCCATTGTGGTGGCGCGATGATGATGCGGTCGCGCCGACTCCACAGTTGGACAGACTGACCGCCCTGTCCGAACGGCTGGACCTACCCGTCCACTTGGCTGTCATCCCGCACAATGCGGCGGTCGAATTGGCGGAGTACGTGGCGAAACAGAATACACTGGTTCCGGTCGTTCATGGGTGGGCGCACAAGAACCATGCCACAGAGGGAGAAAAGAAGGCGGAGTTCCAGTTGCATCGCCCGATTGATGCGATGGTCGCTGACGCGCAGGCCGGGTTTGTCTGCCTGCACGATCTGTTTGGGAGGGCGCTACGCCCCATGTTTGTCCCGCCCTGGAACCGAATAGCTCCAGAGGTCACAGCGACCCTGCCAGACCTGGGGTTTTGCATCCTGTCGACGGCGACGCCGCGGCAAACGCGGTGGGCGGCTCCGGGTTTGGAACAGATCAACACACATCTCGACCCGATTGACTGGCGCGGAACTGGAGGGTTGATCGCGCCGGAGACACTGATCGCCAGGTCCGTCAGTTTGTTGCAGGACCGACGCGAGGGCCGGGCTGACAATACCGAACCATTTGGCGTGTTGACCCACCATCTGGTTCATGATCAAGACATCTGGACCTTTACCGAAACATTGCTTCGGTTGTTGCTGGATGGTCCCGGAACCGCGTGGACCGCTCCAAAGATCTGAAACCGACACGGAGGGCCTGATGAGCCGACTGGATTCCATGCTACGCCGTCTGACAGCCCAGCGCGACGGCCTGAACTGGGCAGCGGCGCGGATTGGGGACAGGGACGGCGATATTCTGGATCTGGGGCTCGGAAACGGGCGTACCTATGACCATCTTCGGGAAATTCTGCCGGATCGCAGGATCTGGGTGATGGACAGGGTTCTGCAATGCCACCCAAGCAGCACACCTCCGCCCGAGGATTTTCTGGAAGGCGAAGCCGAGCCGATGTTGCAACAACTCGCCCAAACGGGCCGAAAAATTGTGATGGCGCATTACGATCTGGGTCGGGGGATCAAGGACGAAGATGTGGCCGAAGCGGCCCGTCTCAGTCCGCTGATTGCCCGCGTGATGCAACCTGGCGGTCTGCTGATATCCGGACAGCCGCTTGTGGGGTTTGATCGGATTGATGGGCCGGACTGCATCGCGCCCGACCGCTACCTGTTTTACATGGCCTGACCGGGAATTTTCGAGCTTTCACGCAACCCGGCGACCCCGCGACCAGACCGCATTCAACGCCGGAACGCCCGCGCGCATGCGAAAGCGGATCAGGTCGGCGCGTGCCCCACTGCGCAATTCGCCCCGGTCGTCCAAGCCCGCCGCACGCGCCGGGGTCAGCGTCACGGTTTTCATGCCCCGTGCCATGTCTCCCCAAAGCGCGCCCAACATCGCTGCCGACAACAACAGCGCGGAGGGCACGTAGTCCGAAGACATAATGTCCAGATGGCCGAGTTCGGCAAGCTCTTGCGCCGCGACGTTGCCCGAGTGCGACCCGCCCCGGATTACGTTTGGCGCACCCATCATGACCTTGATGTCGTGATCATGACAGGCCCGCGCGGCCTCAACCGTCGTGGGGAATTCCGCAAGGCGAATCCCATGGCCGGCTGACACCTTCACCTGATCCTCGGTTGTGTCGTCGTGGCTGGCCAGAACCGCCCCGAACCGTCGTGCCGCTTTGACCGTTTCGATCTCGTGTTTGTCGCCGTGTCGGTCACGCAGGCCTTTCAATTGGGCCACATGTTGCATGAACATGTCATCGTCCATGGCATGCTTGCCCTTCATGTAGGCTTCCAGCTTCGACACATCGCGAAACTGTCGCTGGCCGGGCGTATGATCCATGATCGAGACCAGCCCTACCCGGTCCTCGGGACCGAACTCGTCCAGTTCCTCGACGAGGGTTTCTGAGCAGACCTCGGCCCGGAGATGCAGGAAGTGACTGATCTTGAGCGCGTCCTGCTCTCGCAATTGCCACAGTTCCCGCGACAGGCCACGGGCGTATTTCAGGTACCGCCCAGCGCCGGATGGGATGGACCCGACCCGCATCGCGTCGAACACCGTTGTAATCCCCGTGCTGGCCAGTTCCGCGTCATGGGCAATAATCGCTGCGGCATGTGGCCAGTCCACCTTAGGACGCGGCTGAATGTGACGTTCGAGGTTGTCTGTGTGCAGCTCGACGAGGCCAGGGCTGATGTAGTCACCCTCGCAATCAATCGCACCAGGTGGAACCGATGCTCCTGTATCCACCTCGGCAATGATCTCGCCGACGATCCGAACGCTGCCGGTCACGGTTTCGTCGGGCAACACAAGCGTGGCATTGGCAAGGATCAAGTCTTCTGTCATCTGAACTTCACGCATTTAAAGCTATTGGAAGGCCACGCAATAGGAGGCCAATGTGACATTCACGCGATACGCGATCTATTTTGCGCCACCCGCCGAGGCGGAATGGACGAAATTTGCAACCCGGTGGCTGGGTTGGGACATGGAGGCAGGGGCCGAGATGCCTCACCCCAATATCGAAGGCGTTGATGCTTCGGCCATCACAGAAGTGCCGCGCAAGTACGGGTTGCACGCGACCCTGAAACCGCCGTTTCGTCTGTGCCATGGGCAGTCGTTCGGCGCGTTGCAAGAGGCCTGCGCTGCGTTGGCGCACAGAAGCACGCCTGTCGCATTGGACGGTCTTGAGATCGCACGTCTGGGGCGCTTTCTCGCCTTGCGACCCTTGGGCAATCCGCATGCGCTGAACGCGTTGGCCACGGCCTGTGTTCAGGACCTGGACCAGTTTCGGGCTCCCGCGACCCAGGCAGAGCTGGACCGTCGACGCGCCAATGGTCTGACCCCAGAGCAGGACGCCAATCTGGTCCGCTGGGGCTATCCCTACGTGCTGGGCTCGTTCCGTTTTCACATCACCTTGAGTGGCAAGCTGGACAAAACGACACTGACCAATGTACAGGCCGCGCTGGACACAAACCTGGCACCCTTGCTGCCGGCGCCATTTCAGATCAACGATCTGGCGCTGGTGGGCGAGGCTGAGGACGGGCGCTTTCATCTGATCCATCGCTACGCGCTTTCCGGCTGAAGAACGGCAAGGATTTCACCGACCGTATCGTCCAGGGCCCCTGAATTGTCGATTTCGATGACGCGGTTCAGGCCGTCCGGCAACGGAGCCTTGGCCCGACCAAGACGTCGCGCCTGTTCGCCCGAACTTTCGCGCGCCCGTTTGGACAGGCGTTGCGCCAGAACCTCCGCATCTGCGGTCAGCGATATCACGATCAGGTTGCCAAAGACCTCTTGGGCCTGCCGCAAGACGGCACGGGACAGATTCACAAGCACGGCGGCCGCCACCTGCCGCTGCTGAGAAATCTCGGACGGAACGCCGTAAAGCAATCCATGCGCGGGCCAATGCAGCGCAAAAGCGCCATCCAGCACCATCTGCTCGAACACCTCGATCGAGACCCGGTCAAAATCTTCGCCCTCTTCGCCCTCGGGCCGCGTGATCACGCGCCGGACTCGGTGAATATCGGGGGCGCTTGCGGCCAACGCTTCCATCACACTGTCCTTGCCAACCCCGGATGGGCCGACAACGGCTATGACCGGGCACAGGTTCATGCGGCCAGTCCGGGCGTGAATTCTGATACGTTGACCTCTCGGTCACAGACCCGCTCGCGGGCATCGGTATCGTGGAAGATGCCAACAATCGCCGCGCCCCGGGTCTTGGCTTCCATGATCAGCGACAACACGGTTTCACGGTTCTGAGCGTCCAGGCTTGCTGTCGGCTCATCCAAGAGCATCGCCGGGTAGTCGTGCGCGAACCCCCGCGCAATGTTCACCCGCTGCTGCTCACCGCCCGAGAAGGTTGTCGGGCTGAGGGCCCACAACCGTTCGGGAATGTTCAACCGGCCGAGCAGCGCGGCCGCCTTGTCCAGCGCCACCTGCCGATCCCGGCCAAGGGCAAACAAGGGTTCAGCAACCACCTCCAGCGTCGGTACCCGGGGCACCACGCGCAGAAACTGGCTGACATACCCCAGCGTTTCGCGCCGTAGCGCCAGAATCTCGCGCGGCTCGGCCCTGGCCACATCCAAACCACCGACCAGGACCTGTCCCGCAGCGGCCAGATAATTCCCGTAGATCACGCGCATCAGCGTGGACTTTCCGGCCCCGGATGCGCCGGTCAGGGCAACGCATTCGCCGGGCGCAACATTGAGCGACGCACCATCCATGACCGGGATAACCGCGCTGCCCTGATTGTGAAGGGTGAAGCTTTTGCTCACGTCTTTGAGTTCAATCATGTCATCGCCCTCACACTTGCAACACGCTGGAAACCAGCAACTGCGTGTACGCATGTTGCGGATCGTCCAGCACCTGATCGGTCAGACCGGCCTCGACCACGTGGCCGTCCTTCATCACCATCAACCGGTCCGCCAACAGGCGCACCACGGCAAGGTCATGCGTGACGATGATCGCACTCAGCCCCATTTCGCGCACCAGCCCGCGCAACAGGTCCAACAGCCGCGCCTGCACCGAAACGTCGAGGCCACCCGTCGGTTCGTCCATGAACACCAGTCGCGGTCCGGTCACCAGATTGCGCGCAATCTGCAACCGCTGTTGCATCCCGCCGGAAAATGCAGTCGGGCGGTCATCAACGCGCCCTTCCTCGATTTCCACCCGCCCCAGCCAGTCGATGGCCTTGTCGCGGATGTCGCCGTAATGGCGATCCCCAACGGCCATCAGCCGCTCGCCGATGTTGCCGCCTGCACTCACCGACATACGCAGCCCGTCACGGGCGTGCTGGTGCACAAAGGCCCAGTCGGTGCGGCTCAGCATCCGACGCTCAGGCTCGGACATGGTGATGGTATCCACCGGGCCGTCCGCCCTTGTGTCAAAGATCACCTGCCCTGCATCGGGTTCCAGATGACCGGCCATGCAGTTCAGCAGCGTCGACTTGCCCGATCCGCTTTCGCCGACGATCCCCATCACCTCTCCAGGGTAGAGATCGAAACTCACATTCGTGCATCCGATCCGCGCACCGTAACGTTTTTCGATGTTTTTGACTTGCAACAGGGGGGTCATGCCGCGTTCTCCTCGGCCAATCGGCCCACATGTCCCGCCGCGCGGCGCGACCGGCAATAATCGGTGTCCGAGCAGACAAACATCCGGTTGCCCGCATCATCCATGATGACCTCATCCAGGTAACTGTCCTCGGCCCCGCACAAATCACAGGGGTGGTTCGCTTTGGTGGCTTCGAACGGGTAATCTTCGAAATCGAGGCTGACCACTTTGGTATGGGGCGGCACCGCGTAAATCCGCTGTTCCCGCCCGGCGCCGAACAACTGGATCGCGTCCATCTCAAGTTTCGGGTTGTCAAATTTCGGGATTGGAGACGGGTCCATCACGTAACGCTCGGAAACCTTCACCGGATAGGCGTAGGAGGTCGAGATCGCCCCGTGCTGACTGATATCCTCGTACAGTTTCACATGCATCAACCCATATTCCTCAAGGCTGTGCATCTTGCGGGTCTCGGTCTCGCGCGGTTCCAGAAACCGCAGCGGTTCCGGGATGGGCACTTGATAGACGATGATCTGATCGGCGGTCAGCTTCGCCTCGGGAATGCGGTGGCGGGTCTGTATCACGGTCGCCTTGTCCGTCTCTTCGGTCGTCTCAACTCCGGCGGTGTTCTCAAAGAACTTGCGGATCGACACCGCGTTGGTCGTGTCGTCTGCGCCTTGGTCGATCACCTTGAACGTGTCATCCGGCGTCAGGGTTGCAGCGGAAACCTGCACCCCACCCGTCCCCCACCCATAGGGCATCGGCATTTCGCGGCTTGCGAAGGGCACTTGATAGCCCGGTACGGCAAGCCCCTTCAGGATCGCCCGGCGGATCATCCGTTTGGTCTGTTCGTCCAGATAGGCGAAGTTGTACTCGCTCATAGCAAACCTCTTTCGATCAACGCGATTTCCAGCGCCCGTGGCGTGGTGAAATGGATGCCTTCCATACCGACGGCGCGCGCGCCTTCGACATTGTGCGGCCCGTCATCGATGAAAACGCAATCTTCAGGCGCGATCCCTGCCCGGTCGCACAGCAACCTGAAGATCCGCGCATCCGGCTTCATCACCCCTTCCTGCCCCGAAACAACAAGCGTTCCGAACACTTCGGCAAGACGCGGGTGAACCTTTAGCCCTTCCGGCCAGGTCTCAGCCGACCAGTTGGTGATGGCGTGAACGGGTGTGCCTTGCGCTTTGAGCCGGTCCAGGACCTGCCAGGTGCCGTGAATGGGGGTTCTAACCGTCCGTGTATACAACTCGACATAGGCCGCAAACAGGCTTTGATCCATTGGATCATCAAGTTCTTTGGCGAGGTCCGCAAAGCGTTCTCCGTTGTCGCCACGGGCGTTCCGGGCCCGAAAATCTGTGCGCTCGACGAAAGCATGTGCAGCCTCTTCCGAGCCCAGTTCCTCGAGCCATGCCAAATGCGGCTGCCAATCGACCAGAACGCCACCGATATCAAAAACGACCGCTTTCATTCCGCAGCCTCCTTGGGCGTGATCCGCTCTTCGGCCTCGCGGCGCAGTTTCCGGACCAGTTCCAGTTCGGACTGAAAATCCACATAATGCGGCAGTTTGATATGCTCCAGGAACCCTGTGGCCTGAATGTTGTCCGCATGGCTAAGGACAAACTCCTCGTCCTGTGCGGGTGCGCCCAGATTGTCTTCTCCAAGCTCTTTCCAACGCAGAGCGCGATCCACCAAAGCCATTGCGATCGACTTGCGCTCGGACTGGCCAAAAACCAGACCATAACCACGCGTGAACTGGGGTGGTTCGGTTTTGGAGCCCTTGAACTGGTTCACCGTTTCACATTCGGTCAGCTCAATTTCACCGATCTCGATGGCAAATCCCAGTTCCGGGATCTCCATTTCAACCGACACCTTACCGATCCGCAATTCGCCGACAAAGGCGTGGTTGCGGGCATAGCCACGCTGGGTGGAATAGGCCATTCCCAGAACAAACCCTTCGTCGCCACGTGTCAGCGATTGCAGGCGCAGCGGCCGGTTCGACGGGAACTCCATCGGTTCGCGGGTAAGGTCGCCCGGCGTCTGATCGGTTGAAAGCTCGTCCTGAATGATATCCTCGCCCTTTAGGAACTCGGTGATATGCGGGGTGCGCTCCTGTCGCGCGGTTCCTTCAGGTGCAGACGGCACGTCCCCTTCTGCGGCCAGCTTGAAGTCCAGCAACCGGTGGGTGTAGTCGAAGGTCGGCCCCAGCACTTGCCCCCCTGGCGCGTCCTTGAACGTGGCCGAGATCCGACGATCACACGCCATCTCTCCGGTCTCAACCGGGTTGGAGTAGCCGAACCGTGGCAGCGTGGTGCGATACGCACGGATCAAGAAGATCGCCTCGATCAGGTCGCCGCGCGCCTGTTTGATGGCCAACGCCGCCAGATCGGGATCGAACAGAGACCCTTCGGCCATGACCCGGTTCACCGCAAGGCTCAGTTGCTCGCGGATCTGGGCAAGGCTCAGTTCCGCCACATCGGTTGACCCGCGCCGTTCCTCGGACAGCCAGGCATGGGCGTTATCGATGGCTTTTTCGCCCCCTTTTACAGCCACATACATCGTCTAGCCCTCCATCCCGATTTGCGTGCTGCGTGGCAGCCCAGCAATCTGGTCGCCGCAGGTCAGAAAGAAATCACACCCCAGCGGATACAGCGCTGCATTGGCCCGCATCGCGTTGGTATCGGGCAACGACAGTCGCGCCTTGTCCTTGATGCCCGGACCGCTGAGAACCGCGCCGTCCTGCTGCAGGCTTTCACATTCAACGATCAGTGTGGCCGAGCGATCCGGGTATTCCGGCGTGCCAATGCGATAGGTGTTGAGCGATCCCAAAGCATCCCACGTCCCTACGGCAAAATCCGCCTCGGAGGCCGACACGAATGGCGCGCCGGTGTGGAACGTGAGCCATTGGCGCACCGCGTCCGTATTGACGGCACCGGCGAGATACACTTTGGTTTCCGGATCACACAGCGTTAGCAATAAAGTACCGGCTGCCGTGGAAAGCGGGGCGGGTGCCTCGGCGCCCGATAACCTGCGAATTTCGCCGGGACGGGCCATCACTGTCATTGCCGCGCGAAACGCATGGGCCGCGTCCACCGGCGCATTTCTGAACCCGCCCGAGAACTGGGTTTGAGCGTTCATCAGTCTTCCCCCCGCACCATCGTGAAGAACTCGACTTTCGTTGCCGCCGCTTTGGCGGCACGTGTGGTCTTGGCCGCACGTGCCTGTTGCTTCAACGGGTCCAGAACCCGCGCGCGCACCGTTTCAGCCGCCGGTGTTTGCATCAGCGCATCAACCAGCGCGGCTTTTTCGGCCTGAGCTTTGGACCGGCCCTGCACGTAGCCATGCCCGACGGTGCCGTCCGCCAAGACCAACGAGCAGCGCGTAACCGTCATTTCGCCCAGGTTAAACGGAGCGCCCGTTGCTCCGGTACGCCCGCGCACCATTACGCCGCCAACCTCGGGGCTGCGCAGCCATTCAAAGGACGGATGGTCGGGAACCTTGTCCCAAAGCGTCGTTACCGCGTGCTCTGGGGCGCGGGCCAAAAGCCCCATCCACTCCTTGCGCGCGGCGAGCGCGATTTCTGTCTGATGTGTCATCAAAGCCTCTTGGCCGGGTTGTCTACATGAAATATACAACTAGACAAATACTACAGCCCGCTGGCGTGACTCGCAATCCGCAACTCTGTGAATATTTGATGACATGAGCAAAACACCTGTCTGGAAAAGCATCGCCCTGAGCCTGACCTCGGATATCGCCGAAGGGCGGTATCACACCGGCGACCGACTGCCGACCGAGGCGCAATTGGCAGCCACACACGGCGTCAATCGCCATACAGTTCGCCGCGCGTTGGCTGACATGGCGGAACAGGGTCTTGTACATGCCAGACGCGGGGCGGGCGTGTTTGTCGCTGCCCAACCGACGGATTACCCGATCGGCAAACGCGTCAGGTATCACAAGAGCATTTCGGCAAGTGGCAAGATACCGGGCAAAACGATCCTCGCCCTCACAACACGTGCGGCGGATCAGGCAGAGGCCAAGGCTTTGAACTTGCAAACCGGCGATGTTGTGCATGTCTATGACGGCCTGTCACTGGCAGATGGTCAACCGATCGGCCTGTTTCAAAGCGTGTTTCCCGCCAACCGGTTTCCAGACATCCTGCAGGCTCTGACCGAAACCCAATCCGTGACCAGGGCCTTGCAACAATTTGGCGTCACCGACTACACCCGGGTTTCCACGCGGCTTACCGCCCGGGCGGCGACAGCGACCCAGGCATTGCACCTCAAACTGGCAGAAGGCGCGCCGATTCTGTTCTCGGTCGGCATAAACGCGGACCCAGAGGGTGTGCCGGTCGAATACGGTAGAACCGTTTTTGCCGGTGAACGGGTCACCCTGACTCTGAATGAAGACTGAAACGCAACAGGGTTTGGCCTATTCGTACTTCTCCAGAAAAGCTTCGGCCTTAAGTGCCCGGAAATCCGGCAGGGCCCGGCGCAAGCGTTCATTGTCCCAGTCCCACCAGGACAACGCCAACATCCTGTCGGCAATCTCTGGCGCGTAGCGTCGACGGATGGGTTGTGCCGTCACGCCTCCGACAATCGTGTAGGGCGGAACGTCCTTGGTGACGACCGCCCCGGCAGCAACGACCGCGCCGTGACCAATCTCGACTTCGGGCTTGATGATGGCCGCGTGGCCGATCCATGTATCATGCCCGATCCGTGACGTCCGGCTGGCGCGGTAAGCAAACCATTCGGCATCATCTGCCTCATCGTCCCAGTAGCTCGCGGACCGATACAGAAAGTGATGCTGAGACGCCTTGTCCATCGGGTGATCGGTTGCCCCGATCCGCGTGAAACTCGCAATGTTTGCGAACTTGCCGATCTCGGCATTGGCAACGTCACAGGTCCGATCGCAATAGGAATAGTCCCCCACGACCGAGTTTGCGATCCGGCTGCCCGCACCGATCTCCACATAGGCTCCAAAGGTGCTGCCGGTAATACTGCAATCGTTATGAATGAACGGCTGGTCCGGGCTTAGTCGCGCCATTGGTCTTTCCAATCTTCCTGTATGTCTCAGACGGTCGTTGCCTTCTGCGTTTTAGTGGGCTTGGGTTTGCGTTCTTTACCTGTTTCGCCCTTGATCAGCCGGCGGCGTAATACACCCGAGAACCAATCCATCAGCATCACCATTAGGATGATAAGAACGATGTAGTACGCCACCTCTTCCCAATCCTTCTGGGTGATAATCGCCTGCGTCAGCAACAGACCGATCCCGCCCCCGGTGATTGCGCCAATAATCGTCGCGCTGCGGGTGTTCGACTCGAGGAAATACAGCAATTGGCTGAGCAATACAGGTGTCACCTGAGGGATGACGCCAAACCGGTAGCGTTGTGGTGCATTCGCGCCGGTCGATTGAACGCCTTCGATCTGTTTCTGATCCACGTTTTCCAGCGCTTCCGAGAAGATCTTACCGAACGTGCCTGTGTCCGTGACCAGCATTGCCAACGCGCCGGTCAGGGGGCCGGGGCCAAACGCCCGGGCCAGAATGACCGTCCAGATCAGTGCATCGACACCGCGCACAAAGTCAAAGATGCGGCGTGTAACAAAGCGAACCGACCTCAGCGGGTTGAAGTTCCGCGTTGCAAGGAAGGCCAGTGGCAAGGCGACAATGGCCGCGCCGAACGTGCCCAGAAACGCCATGAGTATTGTTTCAAAGATGGCCCAGGCCACATCCTGATGGCGCCACATCTTGTTGGTCCAGAAGTCGTTCAGTATCGCGCCGGTCTCACCCGACGTCGCCTTTCCCACAAGGTCCGAGACTGATTGGCCGTAATAGGGGCTGTCCAGCGTGAACCAGAACAATTCCCAACCATTGAAATAGCGGAACACCTCGGATCGGTTGCGGGTCACGGTCAGACGACCGGCATCTGTCGTGATGGCCAGACGGTTTTTCGAAACATTGATCCAATCTGGCACATCGCCAGCTGGCAGCTCTGCCTGAACGCCTGCCGCGCGGGTTGGGGTGGCGCGCACGGTCCCGTAACCAGGTATGTCATATTCGATAGTTTCCGGCCCAAAACGCACAACATGGCCGTCTTCGAGGTCGATCACGGTTGTTTCGCCCAGCGTTACCCAATCGGGGGCTTCACCTTCCGGGTACGCACCTTTGCGCTCGCCTTCGATGGCGGCGGAAATCTCACCGGTGCGATTGTCACGTTCGACATGCGTCTTGTAGCTGTAACTGTCGGCAACCAATGTCTTGCCGTTGTCCCAATTGGCCCGCGCCGCCAAACCGGGGACGTCAAAAGCGAAGAAGACGTAAACCAGATACACCAGAACCAGCGCGGGCAGACCAAAGTTCATCAGCCGCTTGCGGCTGAACAGGCGCTCAGCCTCTGCCTTCAATTCATCCATCGACAGGTCGGTCGCGAAGGTGCTCATGCCGAGGCTCCTTTTTCCGACCCGTGGGTCAGGCGGTCGCGCAGATAGCCCGATATCTGATCCACGATGACAATGGTAACAAATAGCAGGAGGAAAATGGCGGCAGCTTCGTCATAGCGGCCCTGCCCCCAGGACATCGAGTTTCGCAACTCGTACCCGAGACCACCTGCACCAACGAAACCCAGGATGGCCGATGCCCGGATGTTGATCTCGAGCCGCAGGAGGGCATAGCTGACATAGTTTGGGCCGACCTGCGGGATCACGCCCAGATACATCCGCTGCGACCAGTTGGCCCCGACGGAATGCAGCCCCTCGATGGGCTTGAGCGAGGCGTTTTCATTCACTTCCGAGAACAGTTTGCCCAGCGCACCGGCGGTATGGATGGCAATGGCGATCATCGCAGGAACCGGTCCCCCGCCAAGCACAAAGATCAGTACCAGTGCGATTACGATTTCAGGCACTGCGCGGCAGATATCGGCGATGCGGCGAAACAGCGGGATCAGCGAAGGCCAGAGCGCCATACCCCGGGTCGACATCAGGGCCAGAAACGTTCCGACGATCGTACCGATCAGCGTCGATGCGGCGGCAATGTTAATGGTCTCAATCAGGGCCGGGTAGAATCTGACGAGGTTTTCCGGCATGGCGCCGATTTTCTCCCACGCCTCGGCCAGAACTTCAGTCGGATAGTCCAAAACACGGTGCCAGCCATCGATGAAACTGCCGGCGTTCCGACTATCGGCGGTGCGAAACCCGGCAGCCATCAGGGCCACGAAGAGGATCAGAAGAATGCCACCATAGACCCGCTTGCGTCGTGTCATAGCAGTGTAGTCGTCGCGAATTCGGTCGACGCTGAAGGACCCTGACGTCAGGTCTGTCATGGAATGCTCCCGAGCGGAAAAACGGGGTCCGGTTTCGCACCGGACCCCGTTTATTGGAGTTGCAGGCTTAGTTGGATTTCAGCTTGCGGGCTTCGATGATGACTTCGTAGGCCTCATGTGTAATCGGATCGAAGCTCTTTGCTTCGCCTGCCGCGACGCCGTAAAAACACTCGCGATCTTTTTCGCTCAACTCATCCCAAAGCTTGGTCATTTTTGCCTTTACCTCGGCCGGCAACGACTTGCGGATAACAACCGGGCCTTCCGGGATCGGCTGGGACTGCCAGATCATGACCATGTCGTTCATGTCGACCAGACCCGCGTCAACCGCGCGGCGCAGGGCACCCGAGTTAAAGCCGTCTTCCCAGTCGCCCAGACCGTCGGCCCAGGTCACACCACCGTCAACGTCGCCGTTGTTCACCGCGACAATGGTCTGCTCGTGACCGCCGGTGAACTTCACTTCACCAAAATAGTCACCCGAGTCCATGGTCGCACCGGTCGCCTGAGGAATCTCAATGGAAGGAATCAGATAACCCGAGGTCGAGTTCGGATCGCCGAAGCCAAAGGTCTTGCCCTTCATGTCTTCCAGCGAGGTGATGTTGCTGTCCTTGCGGGCAAATCCAATCGAGTAATACCCATAGCCGCCATCCACGTTCACCTTGACCAGAACCGGCTCAACCGCTTCGGGGTCGCTCAGATAGGTTTTGGCATAGCCCGAAGCCCCCAGCCATGCCATGTCGATGGTGCCACCCAAAAGGCCCTGGATCACGCCATCATAGTCGGCAGGCGCAAACAGCTTGGTTTCAACGCCCAGTTCCTCCTCGGTGTACTGGCGCAGGCACTCGTTGTTGTTCAGCCGGTCTTGGGCGTTTTCGCCACCCAGAATACCAATGCGGAACTCGCTGATGTCCTGAGCCATGACCGGGGTGGCCAGCGCCGTAGTTGCCACAAGGGCAGTAAGCAGTTTCTTCATCTGTCTCTCTCCAGGTTGATGTTCCCGGCCTCTCATCGGACCGGGCGATGAAAGGAAGGTGTCTCTCAGATGGTGGCTTCGGCTTCCATCAAAGCTTTCTGAGCGGCATCGAGCGATTCGATTTCCGTCGACGTTGCCTCTTCGGAGAAGCTTGCATCTGCGCCGTAGATCTCACGGGCGACGCCGGTGGTCAGCTGCTCTGGCAACCCGTCAAAAACGATGCGCCCATCGCGCATTCCGACCACGCGGTCGCAATAGCGACGGGCTGTGTCCAATGTGTGCAGGTTGGCGATCACCGTCCGACCATCTTCTTCGTGAATCCGGCGCAAAGCCTGCATCACGACCTGCGCATTCATCGGGTCCAGCGACGCAATCGGCTCGTCCGCCAGAATGATCCTGGGGTCTTGCATGAGGGCGCGGGCGATGGCGACGCGCTGCTGCTGCCCACCTGACAAGGCCTCGGCCCGCTTTGGCGCGTGCTCGGCGATACCGAGACGGTCCAGAATATCGATAGCGCAGTGAATCTCTTCCATCGGAAACAGATTGAACATGGTCGCCAGAGTCGAGTGGCGGTTCAGCGTTCCATGCAATACGTTCGAGACAACGTCCATTCGGGGCACAAGGTTGAACTGCTGAAAAATCATCGCGCAATCCGCCTGCCACGCACGTTTTTCGCGGCCCTTGAGCTGCGTCACGTCGCGGCCCTCAAACAGGATCTGACCGTCGCTGGAATCCGTCAGGCGGTTGATCATCCGCAGCAATGTTGATTTGCCCGCACCGGACCGTCCGATGATTCCGATCATGCAGGGTTTGTCGACATCCAATGTCGCAGAATCGACGGCCGTGTTGTCGCCAAAACGCTTGGTCAGTTTTTCGATACGCAGCACGTGCCACCCCCAGTTCGTATTGGCGGTCAGCTACAGATGGCGTTCAACGGCTTTGTGTCGGTTGCGTGAAAGTTTTGTAACGGCGCCGGAGCAACGGTTCCGCCGAATACCCGCTAACAGAACAGGCCCAGGGCTACCCTTCCGGGAATGCTGCCGCTATATGCTCTTCAAACGATTTGCCAATACGAGGTCGCAATGAGCTTTGACCGCACGATCAAGATCGCCCCATCGATCCTGTCTGCCGATTTTGCCAATTTCGGGCAGGAAATTCAGGCCATTGAGGCGCAGGGCGCGGACTGGGTCCACATAGATGTGATGGACGGTCATTTCGTTCCGAACCTTACATTTGGGCCTCCGGCGGTCAAAGCCTTTCGCCCGCACGTGAAAACGGTGATGGACGTTCACCTGATGATCACGCCGGTCGATCCTTACATTCAGGCCTATGCCGATGCCGGGGCCGACATACTGACGGCCCATGTCGAGGCTGGTCCCCACACCCATCGCACGTTGCAGGCCATTCGCGCCGCGGGGATGAAAGCAGGCGTTGCGCTGAACCCGGGCACTCCGGCAGAGGCCGTCGAACACCTGTTGGACCTTGCCGATCTGGTGTGCGTGATGACGGTGAACCCGGGGTTCGGCGGGCAGAAGTTCATCGATATGACCGGCAAGGTGCGCCGCCTGCGCCAAATGATCGGCGACCGTCCGGTCCATATCGAAATTGATGGTGGCGTTGACCCTCAAACCGCACCTCTGGTCGCTGCGGCAGGTGCAGATGTGCTGGTTGCAGGCTCCGCTGTATTCAAAGGCGGTTCAGTCGAAAATCCCGGGGTTTACGGTAACAACATCAAGGCTGTGCGAGGCGCAGCCGAAGCTGCAATTTCCTGAGACACATCGCGAAAGCGGTTGAATTGCAAAAGGTGGGGACGCTGACATGCCGCTGTTTGCGGTCAATTAAATTCCGTGATTTCATCGTCGGCTCCAACCGCACGATTGCTGTACCGCAATCGCATCCGTATCGCCTGTACAAACCGCCCCTCGGCCACGAGTGACGACAGAAATTCGCTCAAATTGTCCTCGGACAAACCCGCCTCAATGGCCGCATCGAACGTCATTTCTGCTGTTTCGAACTTCCCTTCCCCTAAAAGAATCAGCGCATTCGTGAACTGAATGTACGACCCCTCAGGGTCCAGTTCGAGCGCCCGGTCGATGGCACCACGCGCCTCTTCCTCCCTGTCCAGCCAGAGCGCGATTTCAGCGTGGAGACGGTGGTCAAAGTGATCGGCGTCCTCCCGTTCAACGCTTCGCCGGATTTGCGTCAGCGCAGACGCGTAGTCCAGATCATCGGCCAACAAACTTGCCCGCCAATACAACAAGTAGCTGCTGGGACCTGCCCGACCTTCTGCATTTGCCAAAACTGTATGCGCCTCTGACCGCCGACCCAGGGCAGACAGCGCCCGTGCCTTTCGAACATAGCCGTCCGCCTCGTCAGGCTTGGCTGCAATAACGGCCTCGGCATCTTTCAAGGCCTGTTTCGGGCGATCCAACATCAGCAGAATAAGAGACCGGCGCGATTTGGCGGAAATGAAATCAGGGTACAATTCCAGCGCCCGAGTTACGTGGTAAAAGGCACTGTCCCACTCGTCCTGTTCGGTCAGAACATAGGCCACACCGTATTCTGCATAGGGATCGCTGGAATCCACGTCTACAGCAGCCCGGAACGATGCCAGCGCGTCGTCATATAGACCTTCGTCAACCTGCACCCATGCCAATTCACGGATTGCCCAGCTATACTCTGGCTCCAGAGCCAAAGCCGTGCGCATCTGGCCTTCAAACGCATCAAAATCAATCTGACCGCCGCTGTATTGGCTTGCGGCCAGTCCGGCCATGTTTTGGGCCGTCGGTTTGCGTGACACCGCCTGCCGGAACAAATCGGCGGCTGCAACATAGTCGTCGCGGTAATACCGCATCCACCCAAGACCTTGCAGGCCCGGCTCGGCGTTGGGGCTTAATGTCAGGATTTCGTCAAATGCCGATTCGGCCTTCTCAAGATCATCCAGATCGAAATAGGCCCAGGCCAGCACGTCGAGCATTTCAATTCGTTGCCTGTCCGAGGCACCGGCCTCGCCCAGCCCACTCTGGCAGATTTCAATCAGGCGCTCGGATGTATCCTGTTGATCCAGGCAAGCGGAAACGAAGGTGGACTGCGAATTTGTGAGAAGCGGCTTGGAAAAAGCGCTGTCGCTGGTCGAGACCGTCAAACAGACGGCCAGTGTGATAACTTTGATAAGATTGGTTAATGCTGCGAACATTTTGTCCAAAAGGGCTGCTTTGTTTCCAGCAGGATACGCATAAATGTGATGAGAAAAAGGCCGCCCTGTTTCAGGACGGCCTTCTTTGGTTCCATGGAGTGGGCCCTTGGGCTTGTTTAGAGCGAACACCTCTCGCCGCTTTTCACAACTATTCGGTAATTCCAAAATCGACGCTGGCGTCGGCTTTGCACCCGGCTTGCGGATCAGCCGCACCGTTTCAGGGCAGTGACCTTGTCCATTTGAGGCGTTTCCTTTCCTTTGACCGAATCAACTGGGTGATCTGCGTTCGTGGACGGATCACACAGGATCGCGTCCCGCATGTCATCAAGATCGTCGCTATGCAGAAGTCGTGTGCAGTTGACTGCGAACTGAGTACCAAACATATTTCACCCTTTCATGCGGCAGGAACGTGCAATTGAACAGGATGCGTGGCGGCGGTTTCCGGACGTTCAAATCTGAATGAACAAAGGTATGCCATACCGTGCCACCACCGTGTTTGACCTGCTGCGGTTTCTCTTCACGACTGAAGGTAGAGAGTGATCTATTCCTAAGAGTGGTCCGCAGATTAAAACGCCGAAAGGTAACAAAAATAGGCCGCCCCTGAGAGGCGGCCTATTTTGTTGCAGCGGTTGAGCCCGAGATTATTCGACGAATACTCCCGTCGGCGCCACCGATTACTCGATGATTTTCGAGACGACGCCTGCGCCGACGGTGCGGCCGCCTTCGCGGATGGCGAAGCGCAGACCGTCTTCCATCGCGATCGGCGCGATCAGCTCGACGCTGAAACCGACATTGTCACCAGGCATGACCATCTCGGTGCCTTCGGCCAGGGTCACGGTGCCGGTCACGTCCGTGGTCCGGAAATAGAACTGCGGGCGATAGTTCGCGAAGAACGGGGTGTGACGACCGCCCTCTTCCTTGGTCAGGATGTAGGCTTCGGCCTCGAACTTGGTGTGCGGGGTCACCGAGCCGGGCTTACACAGAACCTGGCCGCGCTCAACACCGTCACGGTCGATGCCGCGCAGCAGGGCGCCGATGTTGTCGCCCGCTTCGCCGCGATCCAGCAGCTTGCGGAACATCTCGACACCGGTGCAGGTGGTTTTCTGGGTGTCGCGGATGCCGACGATTTCGATCTCGTCGCCCACATTGATCACGCCACGCTCGACACGACCGGTCACAACGGTGCCACGGCCCGAGATCGAGAACACGTCTTCCACCGGCATCAGGAACGGCTTGTCGACTTCGCGCTCCGGCGTGTCGATGTAGTCGTCAACCGCCTGCATCAGTTCCTTGATCTTCTCTTCGCCGATTTCCGGGTTGTTGCCTTCCATCGCGGCCAGAGCCGAGCCTGCGATGATCGGAACATCGTCGCCGGGGTACTCATACGAAGACAGCAGCTCGCGGATTTCCATTTCCACCAGTTCCAGCAGCTCTTCGTCGTCGACCTGGTCGACCTTGTTCATGAACACGACCATCTTCGGGATGCCAACCTGGCGGCCCAGCAGGATGTGCTCGCGGGTCTGCGGCATCGGGCCGTCAGCGGCGTTCACAACCAGGATCGCGCCGTCCATCTGCGCGGCACCGGTGATCATGTTCTTGACGTAGTCAGCGTGGCCGGGGCAGTCGACATGCGCATAGTGGCGCGCGTCGGTCTCGTATTCCACGTGGGCGGTCGAGATGGTGATCCCGCGCGCTTTCTCTTCCGGCGCGCCGTCAATCTGGTCATACGCCTTGAAGTCACCGAAATACTTGGTGATCGCTGCGGTCAGCGTCGTCTTGCCGTGGTCAACATGCCCAATCGTGCCGATGTTGACGTGCGGTTTTGTACGCTCAAACTTTTCCTTTGCCATTCCTCAGGCGCCCTTTTGCGATTTGGGGGACCCGTGGTCCCGTGGTTACATCTGCGCGCGCGAGATATTTGGTTCAAAGGGGAAAATCAAGCACATCCTGAGGGAAAAGCCATGCCCTATGCCGGATTTTGTGTAACCTCGACGGAGTCGAGGGGCTGGATCAGATCCGGACGTTTGTCGAACCAGCCGTTTTCCAGATGTTCTTCGGCCAGCCATTCTTCGACTCGGTCTGCCACTTTCAAGGCAAGCCCGCTCATCTGTTCTTCTCTGGTACGGGTGTTGCCCGAGCCGGCAAAGGCACTTTCGCCGGTTGTATCTTCAAGCACCTGGAACTGCTTGCCTTTGGCCACGAATTCCTTTTTGCCCACATCATAGACATTCACCAAGACGATGGCCGTGCTTTTGGGGTTGTAGATGATTGGAACACCCGGAGGCGCCAACATGTACCCTTCGAGGCTGATCCCGATGTCGTATTCCTGTGCGCCTTCGTACCGGCCCAACCGGATGTCGACCGCGTTCTGAATGGCGTCCGTCCATTCCTTGGGCGTTGCATCCCGCGACACAGGCCCCTGAACGGCCTTGTCTGCGAAAGCATAGTTTACCCGCAATTTGAACTCGCCGAGCGATTCAGGTTCTTCATAGAGCTGCGTCTGGGTACATGCGCCCATGAGGGCCAATCCGGTGATCAGGGTCAGAATACGCAGCATCATCTTTTCTCGATAGGCCTGTTTTCAATGGATGTAGCGCACCAGCATGGTTTATGCCAAGTCGTATCGGCAGAATTTCCCCTTCGCCGCGCGCTGTTCACGAAAACTTATAGTCGCGTGGGAAGCCATAGGGCGGTTTTTTCCCTACACTCGCCCGTTTGGCCAGCCATTGGGACAAATCTGCCTCGTGCCGTGTCTTGTCGCCCCCCATTGACCATTTGAGGCCCTCCTCCCAGTTGAACGTAGCCACGTCAGACAGTCCACCATCCAGTTCAAGCGTCCCCTGACGCCCGCGCGCCATATTGTATTTCTGCAGGCGTACGCCCTTGCCGCGTGTCATCTCAGGCAGTTCGTCAACCGGAAAGACCAGGAATTTTCCATTTTGCGAAACAACCGCCACGTGGTCGCCATCAACCGGTTTGCAGATCATCGCCGTCTCATCGTCCTTGACGTTCAGTACCTGTTTGCCATTGCGCGTCTGGGCCAGCACATCATCCTCGGGCACCATGAAGCCATTGCCCGCGTCCGAGGCTACCAGCAATTTGCGCCCAGGCTTGTGGATCAAGATCTCCACTATCTGCGCTTCGTTTGGCAGATCGACCATCAGGCGCAGTGGCTCACCCATGCCGCGCCCACCGGGAAGATTGGCGGCACTGACCGTGTAGAACCGCCCGTTCGAGGCAAATACCAGTAGACGATCCGTCGTTTCCGCATGGAAGATGAAGCGCGGCCCGTCACCATCCTTGAACTTTAGCTCGCGGGTCAGGTCGATATGGCCGGTCATGGCGCGAATCCAGCCCATTTGCGAGCACACAACCGTGATCGGTTCGCGATCAATCATTGCCTCCAGCGGCACTTCTTCGACATTGCCGGCCTCGGCAAACCGGGTACGGCGGGTTCCGCCGTCGTAGTCCTTGCCAAAGGTCTTCTTGGTCTCCTTCAACTGTTCGGCGATCCTGGCCCATTGAAGGGCGGGATCGGCCAGCAGGTCTTCGAGGTTGGCGCGTTCTTCCATCAAAGCATCGCGTTCACGGACCAGTTCCATCTCTTCCAGACGCCGCAGGCTGCGCAGACGCATGTTGAGGATCGCATCGACCTGAATCTCGGACAATTCGCCCTCGCTCGGTTTGGGTGAGACATAGTCCGCTTCGCTGGTGGCGCGGACATGGGTGATGCCCCAGATCTCGCGCATCAGCGCAGCCTTTGGGTCGTCATCGTAGCGGATAATGTCGATCACCCGGTCGAGATTGAGGAAGGCAACAATAAAGCCCTCCAACACTTCCAGACGGTGATCGATCTTGCCCAGACGATGACGTGAGCGGCGCAGCAGCACCTCTTGCCGGTGATCTAGGAAAGCGCGCAACACTTCCTTCATCGAGCAGACTTTGGGCGTCACCCCGTCGATCAGCACGTTCATGTTCAGGCTGAACCGCACCTCAAGGTCCGAGTTGCGGTAGAGCATCCCCATCAGCACCTCGGGGTCCACGTTCTTGGAGCGCGGTTCAAGGATCAGGCGGATGTCATCGGCAGATTCGTCGCGGACATCGGCAAGGATCGGGATTTTCTTGGTCTGGATCAGTTCGGCGATCTTTTCGATTAGCTTGGATTTCTGAACCTGATAGGGAATTTCGGTGACGATGATCTGCCATTGGCCGCGACCCAGATCCTCAACCTCATATTTGCAGCGCAGTCGGAACGAGCCACGCCCGGTGCGATAAGCCTGCGCGATATTCTCAGGCGGCTCGACAATCACGCCACCGGTCGGGAAGTCCGGGCCAGGGACATAATTCAACAGGGTGTCGTCGCGCGCGTCGGGCGTCTTGATCAGATGCAGACAGGCGTCGCAGAGTTCCGAGATGTTATGCGGCGGGATGTTGGTGGCCATACCCACGGCGATCCCGCTTGCGCCATTGGCCAGCAGGTTCGGGAACTGAGCGGGCAGCACGACCGGTTCAGTCAGCGTGCCGTCATAGTTGTCGCGGAAATCGACAGCGTCCTCGTTCAGACCTTCCAGCAGTGCCTCGGCCACGATGGTCATCCGTGCCTCGGTGTAACGCGAGGCCGCCGGGTTGTCGCCGTCGATGTTGCCGAAGTTCCCCTGCCCGTCGACCAGCGGGTAACGGACGTTGAAGTCCTGCGCCAGACGCGCCATCGCGTCGTAAATCGCGGCGTCACCATGCGGGTGGTAGTTGCCCATCACGTCGCCGGAAATCTTCGCAGACTTACGGAATCCCCCGGTTGCGCTGAGTCGCAACTCGCGCATCGCATAGAGGATTCGCCGGTGAACGGGCTTCAGACCGTCCCGCGCATCCGGCAATGCCCGGTGCATGATGGTGGACAGCGCGTAGGTAAGGTAGCGCTCACCAATCGCGCGGCGCAGCGGTTCGGCCACCTCGCCCCCATTGTCAGGGGTCTCCATATTGGGGTCATCGATCGTGTCGTTCATAGATGATGTGATACGACGCTAGGAGTGTCGGGTAAAGCAAGCAGCGTGCATTTTGCTGGGGACAAGTCGCGGTTTTTGCAACAGGGGGAGGCAAGTATCAGATTTCCCCCGTTTTTCGACTCGTACCCACAAGTATGTTAGAATTCCATCAATTGAATTGCTGCCTATTTTTGATGTTACGATTACCGGGGGATGCGCCATGACGCGCCTGATACTTGTTACCTTTGCTTTACTTGGCTGGACCTTTTACGTGGTCAGTGGAGGTTCCGATTTTGAACCGCGCGGTCTGCGCTCGGACAGTCCACAACGCGTCGCCGAAACACCTGTACAGGTTCCGGAGTCGGCGCCGGTGGAACAACTCGTCACTCGAGTGGTGTTGAAACCAACTGATGTGATTGCGCCCTTACCTGATGCCAAGCCTGTGTTGGATGACGACGAGGCCGA
Source organism: Ruegeria sp. AJ12 (assembly GCF_056536245.1). Lineage (NCBI taxonomy): Bacteria > Pseudomonadati > Pseudomonadota > Alphaproteobacteria > Rhodobacterales > Roseobacteraceae > Ruegeria > Ruegeria sp. AJ12. Next base: position 1,139,647 of record NZ_JBQFJJ010000001.1, on the reverse strand, counting down.
AGCGCTGCTGGCTGACGTTGCGGCGGGGCTGCAGGCAAACCCATCCCTGTTCGACGATCAAGGCACGACACTGACACTGGCCTCTCTGGAACAGGGCGTCGCCGGGTTGCAGCAGATCAAATCGGATGCTGAACCTGTGGCGGTTGAAATCTCGGCGGTACCGGAACCCGAAAAAGATATCCGCGAAGTGTCCGGAACCCGCGTGAATATGCGCGACGGCCCGGGCACGATTTATCCGGTCATCGGCAAAGCCACACTCGGCCAGAAAGTCGAAGTGCTGAGCGAGTCCGGCACCGGCTGGCTGCGCTTGCGCGTGTTGCAAGGGCAACAGGTCGGGTGGATTTCTGCCTCACTGGTTCGCAAAACCACAAACTAACACATGCATGTCATTGCCCTGAGCACCTCCCGACCATAGCTATTGGCGAAGGCAGTTCCGGGGATGACATGCGGAAATCGATTCTTATTACAGGCTGTTCATCCGGTATTGGCCTGGATGCAGCACACGGTATGCGTGCGCGGGGATGGCGTGTCTTTGCCTCGTGCAGACAGCAGCGCGATTGCGACCGTTTGCGGGCGCAGGGCTTTGACAGTCCCCAAATCGACTATACGGACGGCGACAGCATCACTTCAGGATTAGCTCAAGTCCTCAAGGAAACAGACGGGACCCTCGACGCGCTGTTCAACAACGGCGCGCATGGGCTGCCCGGCGCGGTCGAAGACGTTCCGACCGAGGGGTTGCGCCATATCTTTGAAACCAATGTCTTCGGCTGGCATGAACTGACGCGTCAGGTGATTCCCGTCATGCGGGCACAGGGTCACGGGCGCATCGTGCAATGCTCTTCCGTTCTGGGACTGGTGGCCTTTCCCTGGCGCGGGGCCTATGTGGCCACGAAATATGCCGTCGAAGGCCTGACCGATACAATGCGATTGGAACTCCGGGACACCGGCATAAAGGTGGTGCTGATCGAACCCGGCCCGATAACCTCAAAGCTGCGGGAAAAGGCGATCCCGCTGTTTGAACGTTTCATTGACTGGGAAAACTCGGCCCTGCGCGACAAATACGAGGGATCCCTCCTCAAGCGCCTCTATGAAAGCTCGGGACCGGATCGGTTTGAACTGCCGGCCTCCGCCGTCACAGAAAAATTGGCACACGCAGTAGAAGCCAAAAGCCCAAGATCGCGCTATTATGTGACGACGCCGACTTACATAGCCGGGTATTTGCGCCGAATCCTGCCCACAAAGGCCATCGACCGCATCCTCTCGGACATCTGAGGCGAAATACCCCGTTCGCTTTTGATCAGGTCGGCGCTAGATGGGGCGCAATGAAACAAAAAACACACGGACGGTGACTGGTTATGGACCTTTTGATGGTCGTTCTCCTTCTGGCCATGGCGGCAGTTGTCGTCGTGCTGACGATTGGTATCGCCAATTTTGGAAAAAGCGGCATGGAAGCTGCCAAGAAGAGCAACAAGATGATGCGCCTGCGCATCCTGTTCCAGTTTATTGCCGTGGTGTTGATCGTGCTCTACGTCTTTCTGCGCGGGCAAGGGGTTCAATAAATGGTCGTTCTGAACAAGATTTACACACGCACTGGCGACGACGGCAAAACCGCGCTGGGAAATGGTGAGCGGGTAGCAAAATACTCTGGTCGCGTCACAGCTTACGGGACGGTGGACGAATTGAATGCGTTTGTCGGCGTTGCCCGAACCGAGGCCGATGGCGAGACCGATGCAGCGCTGGCCCGTATCCAGAATGATCTTTTTGATCTCGGCGCCGATTTTTGCCGCCCCGACATGGAAAAAGATGCCGAGGCAGATTATCCGCCGCTGCGCATCGTGCCTGCCCAGATCGACCGGCTTGAGACCGAGATCGACGCAATGAACGCGGATCTGGAACCGCTGCGCAGTTTCATCCTGCCCGGTGGATCGCGGTTGGCCGCGCATCTGCATGTCTGTCGCACAGTATCACGCCGCGCCGAGCGTCTGTCGGTGGAACTGACCAATATGGAGCCGGTGAACGACGTTGCCGTAAAGTACCTCAACCGGCTCAGCGACTGGTTCTTTGTGGCCGCGCGCTGCGCCAATAACGGCGGCAAAGATGACGTCTTGTGGGTTCCGGGCGCCAACCGCTGAAATTAGCGGTCGCAAAGAGCCGGAAGATCGATGTCCCTAGACTGGACATCTGAGCCAATCTGCAAAACATGCATATTAGTGTTCCTTTACGTCAAAAAACACGAAACGCGACGTCCCGGTGTCATGACGTGACGATTTTGCTCTGTTGTGACGCGGCGCAAGGCGCTATCTAGGCCCGCGAGAACATGGGTGGAGTCGCCCTGCGGCTTGCCGTTTTTTGAGGAGAAAGCGCCAAAATGAAGGTACTCGTGCCTGTCAAGCGCGTGATTGACTACAATGTTAAGGTTCGCGTGAAAGCGGACGGCAGCGGTGTTGATCTCGCCAATGTGAAGATGTCGATGAACCCCTTCGACGAAATTGCGGTCGAAGAGGCGATCCGCCTGAAAGAAGCCGGCAAGGCTGACGAAGTTGTCGCCGTGTCGATCGGTGTCAAGCAGGCGCAGGAAACGCTGCGGACCGCGCTGGCCATGGGTGCGGACCGCGCCATTCTGGTTGTGGCAGCCGACGATGTGCACCAGGACATCGAGCCCCTGGCGGTTGCCAAGATCCTGGCCAAAGTGGTCGAGGAAGAGCAGCCCGGCATCGTTCTGGCGGGCAAGCAGGCGATCGACAACGACATGAACGCCACGGGCCAGATGCTGTCGGCCCTGCTGGGCTGGTCCCAGGGCACCTTCGCGTCCGAACTGGACATCGAAGGCGACACCGCCAAGGTCACCCGCGAGGTGGATGGCGGCCTGCAGACCATCAGCGTCAAGATGCCGACCATCATCACCGTCGACCTGCGCCTGAACGAGCCGCGCTATGCGTCGCTGCCCAACATCATGAAGGCGAAGAAAAAGCCGCTGGATGAGAAAACCGCCGCTGATTACGGCGTCGATGTCACCCCGCGTCTGGAGGTTGTCAAAACCGACGAGCCGCCGGCCCGTGCCGCGGGTATCGTCGTGGGCTCGGTCGACGAGCTGGTCCAGAAACTCAAAGAAGCGGGGCTGTGTAATGGCTGTACTTCTGCTTGCCGAAGTCAACAACGGCGAACTCAGCTTTGACGCCACCGCCAAGGCCGTGAACGCGGCCAAGGCACTGGGTGACATTACCGTTCTGGCTGCAGGCGGGTCTGCGGCTGCTGCCGGCGAAGCCGCTGCCAGGATCGACGGCGTGTCCAAGGTTCTGGTGGCCGAGGATGCCTCGCTGGGTCATCGCCTCGCGGAATCAACCGCAGCGCTGATCGTGGGTCTGGCCGATGGGTACGAGCACATCGTTGCCCCCGCCACCACCGACGCCAAGAACGTCATGCCGCGCGTGGCTGCATTGCTCGACGTGATGGTGATCTCGGACGCCTCGGGCGTGGTCGATGGCTCGACTTTCGAGCGTCCGATCTACGCGGGCAACGCGATCCAGACGGTTAAGTCGAATGACGCCAAGAAGGTTGTCACCCTGCGGACCGCAAGCTTTGACGCCGCGGGCGAAGGTGGCTCGGCCCCGGTCGAAACCATCCCGGTCGGCGACAACCCCGGCCTGTCGCAATGGGTCGAGGACAAGGTCGCCGAAAGCGACCGTCCGGAACTGACCTCGGCCGGCGTTGTTGTCTCGGGTGGTCGTGGCGTGGGCTCGGAAGAAGACTTCAAAATGATCGAGACCCTCGCGGACAAGCTGGGTGCAGCCGTGGGCGCCTCCCGCGCGGCGGTGGACTCGGGCTATGCGCCGAACGATTGGCAGGTGGGTCAGACCGGCAAGGTCGTGGCCCCCGATCTCTATGTCGCTGTCGGCATTTCCGGCGCGATCCAGCACCTTGCCGGCATGAAGGACTCGAAGGTCATCGTGGCGATCAACAAGGACGAAGAAGCCCCGATCTTCCAGGTCGCGGACTTCGGACTGGTCGCCGACCTGTTCCAGGCCGTGCCGGAGCTGACCGAAAAACTCGGCTGATCATATTCAACCAGACAACACCTAAAGGCCCGCCAAACAGCGGGCCTTTTTTAGTTCAGGTCCCGGAGTATCGTCAGCAAACGCTCCGCAATCGCCCTGTGCGCAGATGGCCCGATCATGTGTTCCGCCATCGGCTGTTGCAGGGTTCCAAACAGCAAATCCTCCAGATCGTCAGACTCGCCGGACACGGAAACGGACAACTCCACGACGCCTGCGCAAAACGGCCGGAGTTGAGCCACCGATGATGCGTCCAAGGGAACATGCTCATGCGCCAGTTCATTATGTCGCTGAACACGTAGCCACAACAAAACAACCGGCGTCTCGATTTTCTTGAGCAATGCACTGCATCTGCGGAGCCACGCGGCGCGCAGTTCCTGCACGACGAGTTCAAAACGCGCGTCGTTCTTGGCCTGCAGCAGCGTCAGCAGATGGCGCACGAAATGCACGTCCGTGAAATCCACGTCTTGGTAAAGCTTCAACAAGTCTGCTGTTGGTTCTAGAAATCGATCATTGCGACGGGGATGCACACGGTAAAACCGGTTTGTCTGCCCCGGAACATCCGGCACCTGAAGCACGCACAACCGGGCTCCGTTCAGCAGGGTTTGCAAACCTTGATCGGTACACAACGCCTCAACACCGCAGAACACGCTGCCCAGGTTAACGCACCTGCCACCCATCCGCCTGTCCAGCAGCGCCGGGAATGGGTGTTCCACGAACCGCCCAAATGTTTCGTCTCCGCCAAAGCATGCCACATAGGGCTCATCCAGCGTTCGCTTTGGCCCTCGAAACCACAGCTTGGACCCTGCGTATTGGCAGGCCGGTTCTTCGCGCCCTCCCGAGTCCTTTTGATGATAGCCCATGACACTCACCCAAATTTCACCCGGTTGCCATCTTGCCGCCCCAAGTGTTGAGAAAATCCTAATGTGCGGATTTGAAGCAAATACCATTGGCCGGACGCCCTTGCCGCCCGCCCCGATCTGCCGATAGTGTCGCCCTACATCCCGAGACAAAGGCACCGGACAATGGACGTAAAATCAGTCGGAGTGATTGGCGCAGGCCAGATGGGCAACGGTATCGCCCATGTGCTGGCGTTGGCGGAGTATGATGTTCTGCTGAATGACGTCAGTCAGGACGCGTTGGATAGCGCATTGTCCACGATCGAGGGCAACCTCGCGCGTCAGGCGTCGCGGGGCAAGATCACCGACGATGCGATGCAGGCCGCGCTGAAACGGATCACGACGACCTTGGACCTGCCCAAACTGGGCCAGACAGATCTGGTGATTGAGGCCGCGACAGAACGCGAAACCATCAAACAAGCAATTTTTGAGGACCTGCAGCCGCATCTGTTGCCCCATACGATTTTGACATCGAACACATCGTCGATCTCCATCACCCGCCTGGCGAGCCGGACGGATCGGCCGGAGCGTTTCATGGGTTTTCATTTCATGAACCCGGTGCCGGTGATGCAACTGGTCGAACTGATCCGCGGAATCGCAACGGACGAAGAGACCTTCGCCGCCTGCAAGACAGTGGTGGATCGGCTGGGCAAAACCGCAGCGAGCGCCGAGGATTTTCCGGCTTTCATCGTCAACCGGATACTGATGCCGATGATCAACGAGGCCGTTTACACACTGTACGAAGGCGTCGGGAATGTGCAGTCCATCGACCAATCCATGAAACTGGGCGCTAACCATCCGATGGGACCGTTAGAGCTGGCCGACTTCATCGGGTTGGACACTTGCCTGGCCATCATGAACGTTCTGCATGACGGGTTGGCGGACACCAAATACCGACCTTGCCCGCTGTTGACGAAATATGTCGAAGCGGGATGGCTGGGGCGCAAGACCGAACGCGGCTTCTACGACTACCGCGGAGAAGTCCCTGTACCGACGCGATAAAAGGTCAGTCGCAAGCCGGTAGGGTTTGCCGGAAGAAAACTATGCAGGTCAGGATTTGAGCAAGCGGCTCAATGACATCGTGTGTTTTCTGAGCCATGTCATGAAACCGCGCGGATCTTTCTCGAGCAGTTGCATATCCTCATCGGAAATCGGTTCGCCGATGACCGGGGACTGTGGCTTGTTGCAGGACCGGACTATTTCATGCAGCAACAGTCCCTGCCGCAAGATCGCCGAAAGCTTGTTGGCGATCTGATAGGCGCGCGAGTTCCGTCCCGGAAAGAAAATTGGAACCACCTGCGCCCCGGACCGCCGGATCATCTTGGCGGTAAACACGTTCCATTCCCGTTCGATCGCCGGGCCGAACCAGTCGTCCGACGACATGACAACACCCGACGGAAACAGGGCCACGACACCGCCGTTTTTCAGGTGCTCCATTGCCTTGCCGCGCATCTCCAGCATCTTGACCTGCGCTTCAGGATCATGCGGAAACGGCACCGGTATCATGAACGAGGTCGCGGCTTCGTCCAAACCGGTCAGAACCGAGCGGGTCAGGATGCGGTAGTCACTTCGGACCTGCCCAATCAACTCGGCCAGGATCATGCCATCCACCATGCCGTGCGGGTGATTGGCGACCACTACAACGGGTCCTTTTTTCGGGATCCGGGCAATCTGCTCCGGCGGTGTTGTCAGGTCGATCCCCATGACCTCCAGCGCGCCGCCCCAGAACCGTTGGCCCCGGTAGTATTCGTTCTTTTTCTCGAACGTGTTGACCATGCGCAAAATGGTCAGCTTGCCCGTGCACCATTCGATGGCGCGGATGGCTGTCGAAGTCCAGGCATCGTCGAAAGAGTTCGCATAGGTCAGCGTTCTACGGTCGTAGATTTCGCCCTGATCCTCGGTCCCATCCAACACCGGGGCTGTCTTGGTCTCGTGCGTTGTTTCCGCCAATTCCTGGTCTTCCCGTTCTTCCTGTCCCGGCAGGGGCGGCCTAAAACCCTTCTCCGAACTTGTCGTTCACCAGAGTTTCCAAAGCTTCTGCCAACGCCTCAGCATCCGGTCCAGATGTCTCGACGTCAATAGTCGTTCCGCGTGAGGCTGCCAACATCAAAAGACCCATGATGCTGTCACCTGAGGCAGAAAGTCCCTCCCTTGAGACTTCCGCGTTCGCGTCAAAGCCTTCAACAACTTCAACCAGCTTTGCCGAGGCACGGGCATGCAGGCCCTTTTCATTGATTATTTTCAAGCTGCGGGTGGTCATTACGAAAAAGTCCGGTCTTAATCCAATGTCACATTCTGCGCATTGATGTACTTTCGTCCAGCCTCCATTGCCTGCCGGACAGCATCGGCCACAGGCAAGTGGCGGCTTTTGGCCAATTTGATCAGCATTGGCAGGTTTGCACCATAGAGAATTCGGCGATCCTGGGGGGCGCAGGCCCGAAGACTCAGATTCGATGGGCTGCCTCCGAACAGGTCGGTGACGATGATCACACCATCGCCCACATCCACCTGATCCGCAGCCCGACAAATCTCGGCCTGCTTTTCATCGCGGTCGTGGTCGGCCTCGATCGCGACTGCCGCAAGTCCGGGTTGCGGTCCCACCACGTGCTGCATGGCAGCCAGATACTCCTGCGCCAATCCCCCGTGCGCTACGATCACAATCCCGATCAATCTGGCCTCACATTCAACGATCGACGTTCCATCTCGCGGTGCCTAACTGCCACCTGCTGTCCCCCCTCTGCAAGAGCCTTTGCAACCGCTTCCGCCATGGCGACGGACCGGTGCTGACCCCCCGTACAACCGAAGGCAACAGACAGGTGCGCTTTGCCCTCGGCCCGAAAAGCCGGCAGCAACAGATTCAGCAAATCGACAACCCGGTCAAAAAACGGAGCATAATTCATGTCCGCCTCTACATAGTGCGCCACATCCGGGTTTCGACCATCCGCCGCCCGCAATTCAGGGCGCCAATACGGATTTGCCAGAAACCGGCAATCGAACACCATGTCGAGACCTCGTGGAAGACCCCGTTTGTACGAGAAGGACTCAATGGAAACCGCAAGGTGCCGCCCACCTTGCGGGGCAAACCAACGCTCAACCTCGTCCCGCAATTGGTGGACGTTCAGCACGCTGGTGTCGATCAGCGTATCGGCAATCTCTCGAATCGGGGCCAGGAGTTCCTTTTCGCGCCGGACGCCGGTTTCCGGCCCGGCATCCTGTGCAACCGGATGGCGTCGGCGGGTTTCCGAGAACCGCCGCAACAGAACCTCATCGCTGCAATCCAGATACAACACAGTCAGGTCCACCTGGGCCATACGACCCAGTTTCTCTGCCAACTCAATAAAGCCAATTGTCGAAAAGTCCCGGTTTCGCGCGTCGATGCCCAGCGCAACAGGCCGATCATCGTCGGCTCCGTCCAACAGGCGGGACAAGAGACCCATAGGCAGATTGTCGATGGCTTCGAACCCAAGGTCTTCGAGCACGTGGATTGCAGTGGACCGTCCCGCGCCCGAGGGACCTGTCACCAGAACAATGCGCCGCTGCGAAGTCATGTGCTGGGCCATTCCGGGTCCACGCGTCCCATTTTCAGTAGTTGTATCAAGGCTGATGCCAAATTGGGTATGTCCGCGGCGTGAAGCAAGGGAACAGTTTGCCTCAGTACCCGGATCGTGACCGGGTCTGGAAGCCGCGCCGATGCGCTGTGGTCCAGATCGACAACACAGCCCACGCGCACAGGGCCGCTCGGTATCGCCCGCAGCAGTCCAATGCCGCGGGCCTCGATCAGTCCAGAGATCGGTGCTACGGCGGCAGCCATGAGTTGATTGTTTTCCATGCGCAGATCGACCCGATCATCGGCTACAAGCTCGGCGCCCAGCGCTATCATCTGCAAGCCCAGACCTGATTTTCCTGTACCCGAAGCCCCGACAATCAGGACTCCCTTGCCGTGGACCGCGACACAGGTGGCGTGAATGCAGGCTGTGTCCCGGTCCGTCACATCTGACAGGGCTGGGACACTCATGGATTCAGACGGGTAGCCCGACAACGAAGCGCGCGCCGAGCGGATCCGAGGTGATATCGGCCTCTGTCGGGCGAATGTTCTCGGCCCAGATGACACCGCCATGGGCCTCGACGATCTGTTTCGAAATCGCCAGGCCGAGGCCCGAGTTGTTCCCGAAATGCTCTTCTGGGCGCTGCGAATAGAACCGCTTGAACACTTTGGTCAGGGACTGTTCGGGGATACCGGGGCCGGTATCCTCGACCACGATCAGCACGCGGTTGTCACGCTGCCGAACCCAGACTCGGATCGCGTCGCTTTCTTCGCAGAAAGAAATCGCATTGGTGATTAGGTTGACGAAAACCTGGGCCAGACGCGCCTCAAGCCCGTTGACCACAATCGGCTCGGACGGCAGGTCCGTGATGTAATCGATCCCTTTGGCACGGGCCTCATCCCCCAGATACTGACCGATATTGCCCAAGAGTTTGAGCAGGTTAAAGGGTTGTTCTTCTTCCTTGACCAGTTCTGCGTCCAGACGTGAAGCGTTGGAGATATCGCTGACAAGCCGGTCCAGGCGCCGCACGTCATGTTCGATCACACCCAAGAGCTTGTCGCGTTGATCCTCGCGCTTGACCATCCGCAGCGTCCCAACGGCAGATTGCAGGCTGGCCAACGGGTTTTTGATTTCATGCGCGACGTCAGCCGCAAACTGCTCGTTTGCGTCGATGCGATTGTAGAGAGCGGTCACCATGCCCCGCAGCGCACGGCTGAGGCGCCCGATTTCGTCGGGCCGGGCACTTAGGTCCGGGATGCGGATACGCCCCGGATTGACGCCTGTCCCACGATCCTTACCCATTTCCGCGGCCGAAGCGAGGTCTGCCAGCGGGTTCGCAATCGTCGACGCCAGAACAAGACTGAGGCCTACCGAGACCAAAAGGGCGACAACGAACATCTGCAGAATACGTTCCTGTTCACGTCGGGCCAGCGCATCAATTTCCCCTGCCGGACCGGCAATGGCCACAGCCCCTACCGGCTTACCTTCAAACAGGATTGGCGCAGCGGCCACGATCACGGTCTCGCCTGCATCGTCCTGAACTGCCTGAACCTGTTTTTCACCCAATAAAGCCTGTGGGATGATGGCCTGAACGCGTTGCGCAAGTGTCGGCGCCTCACTGACTTCTGACCAGTTGAAAATCTTAGATACCCCAGTCCAGACCGCGTTCAGCGCGTCACTGATGACAGTAGCACCGGTTTGCACTTCGGCATCTGTGCGAAGCAGGACAGGCAACTCCGAAGCCGGGGCCGCCCCGCGCGTCCATCCGATCAGGGTTCCGCCGGCATCGTAGACAAAGACTTCACCTCCTTCAGGCAGGCTCAGGCCAGCCAGCGTGTCTTTGACATCCAGATTTCCGGCGCCCTGTGGGTTTTGAGAGGCGCCCTGTCGCAACTGGGTTTCAAACACGTTGCTGACCAGCTGCGCGTCCCCGATCAGGTTACGGGCCGTCTGCTGAACCTGCTCCTTGCGGGAATCGTCCAGATAGAGCAGCCCTGTCACCAGGATCACGAGTGCGATCAAATTGAAGGTTATGATCTTTCGGGCAAGAGGCGATCCGCGTAGTGAAAACAGGTTTCTCCGGGATCGTTTTTCCCGCAGTTCAGCAGAGTCGGGGTCCTGAGGAATGACCCAGTCATCCCCAAGAACGACATCACCGTCGCGCACTTCGTTTGCTTGTTCGGTGTCGCGCACGGAACCCCATTACCTCTTGCAGTCGGCCGCGCCTATTCTTCGTTGTATCTGTACCCGATACCATACAGGGTTTCGATAGCCGAAAACTCTGGGTCCGCCGCCCGCATTTTCTTGCGCAGGCGTTTGATGTGGCTGTCGATCGTGCGGTCATCCACATAGACCTGATCGTCATAGGCCACATCCATCAACTGGTCGCGGCTTTTGACAAAGCCCGGACGCTGTGCCAGCGCTTGCAGCAACAGGAACTCGGTGACCGTCAAAGACACATCCGTGCCCTTCCAGCTAACCGCATGGCGCAGCGGATCCATCCGCAACTCACCCCGTTCCATAACCTTGGTGTCGCCGGACGCAGCGGCTGAGACATCCCCGCTGGTGGCTTCCTGACGACGCAGCAGCGCCCGGATACGCTCGACCAGAAGGCGCTGAGAGAACGGCTTTTTGACATAGTCATCCGCACCCATGCGCAGGCCCAGAACCTCGTCGATCTCATCGTCTTTCGAGGTCAGAAAAATCACCGGCATCTGCGTTTTCTGACGCAGGCGCTGCAACAGATCCATTCCATCCATCCGCGGCATTTTTATATCCAACACCGCCATATCAGGCAGTTTCTTGTTGAACGCGTCCAACGCGGCCTGTCCGTCGTTATAAGTTTCAACCTCGAAACCCTCGGCTTCGAGCGTCATGGACACAGACGTCAGAATGTTTCTATCGTCATCCACCAGTGCAATCTTTGACATCGGGTTCACCCCTATTCCTGCTCACTCGCGCAATAATACGCTTATTTGTAAGGCATTGTTGGCGGTTTTGAGCCACCGAATCAATCCGTAACTGCGAATCATGCCATTCTTGCGGCAGGGATGCGGCAAAATTGCCTTGCCCTGCCCGAATTGTTGCCCGGATTTCCAACAGGAATTTCGTGGTGGCGCTAAACCTGTGCTTGGTTGCGCTAACTGCGCCAAACCGTCCTGTTCATGCCCTAAATGACCATGATAAGAGGCGCCTATCCGCCGGGATATACCGGTAAAATGCCCCAAGAGCGCACGTGGCCGAACTGCTGCAGCGCTGCCACAGGAGAAGACACACATGACATCTGGACGGGTTAACCCGCAATTCCGCCTCGAGGATCAGGGCATCGAGGGTCTGGGCAATGTCTATTACAACTTCATGGAACCGGCGCTGATCGAAGAGGCGCTGAAGCGGGGCGAAGGTACGCTTGGCAATGGCGGGGCGTTTCTTGTCTCGACCGGCAAGTTCACAGGTCGGTCGCCCAAGGACAAACATGTTGTCAAAACCGACAGCGTTGCCGACAGCATCTGGTGGGAAAACAACGCCGCGATGAGCCCGGAAGGGTTTGACTCACTTTACCAAGACATGTTGGCCCATATGAAGGGCCGCGACTACTTTGTGCAGGATCTCGTTGGCGGGGCAGACCCAGCCTATTCGATCAATGTGCGCATGGTTACCGAACTGGCCTGGCACAACCTGTTCATCCGCCATCTGCTGCGCCGCCCCGATCGTGAGGATCTGGACGACTTCACCGCAGACTTCACCGTCATCAACTGCCCAAGCTTTCAGGCTGATCCCAAAAAGCACGGCTGCCGGAGCGAGACGGTGATTGCACTGAATTTCGACCGCAAGCTGATCCTGATCGGCGGCACCGAATATGCCGGAGAAAACAAGAAATCCGTCTTTACGCTGCTGAATTACATGCTGCCGGAAAAAGGCGTTATGCCGATGCACTGCTCGGCCAACCACGCTGTGGGCAACCCGGTTGATACCGCCGTTTTCTTCGGCCTGTCCGGCACCGGCAAGACCACCCTGTCCGCCGACCCGGCACGTGTGCTGATCGGAGATGACGAACATGGCTGGTCGGATCGCGGCACATTCAACTTTGAAGGCGGCTGTTATGCCAAGACCATCAACCTGAACGCCGAGGCGGAACCGGAAATCTACGCAACCACCTCCAAGTTCGCGACCGTCATCGAAAACATGGTGTTCGATCCCGAAACCAAAGAGCTGGATTTCGACGACGACTCGCTGACCGCGAACATGCGATGCGCCTACCCGCTGGAGTACATTTCAAACGCATCCAAATCGGCATTGGGTGGACATCCTAAGAACATCATCATGCTGACCTGCGACGCGTTTGGCGTACTACCTCCGATCGCGCGGCTGACACCGGCACAGGCGATGTATCACTTCCTGTCAGGCTTCACCTCCAAGGTTGCCGGGACCGAACGCGGCGTGACGGAGCCACAGCCGACCTTCTCAACCTGCTTCGGCGCGCCTTTCATGCCGCGCCGCCCCGAAGCGTATGGTAACCTCTTGCGCAACAAGATCGCCCAGCACGGCGCGACCTGCTGGCTGGTCAACACGGGCTGGACCGGCGGCGCCTACGGTGTCGGAAGCCGGATGCCGATCAAGGCCACCCGTGCCCTGCTGACGGCCGCGCTGGAAGGATCCCTTGCCGACGCGGAATTCCGCAAGGATGCAAATTTTGGGTTTGATGTGCCGGTATCCGTCCCCGGGGTTCCCGAAGTTCTGCTGGATCCGCGTCGCACCTGGGATGATCAGGCCGCCTTCGACAAGCAGGCGGAAAAACTTGTCCAGATGTTTGCCGAAAACTTTGAGCAATATGTGCCGTTCATCGACGAGGACATCAAAGCCGTGGCAATCGGTTAACCCGGACAAGGGGCGGGCGCGCACTCCGCCCTCCCAACCAATGCTCATCTTATAGTTGTGAATCTGAAATTGCATATACAAATACATTGTTCCAAGAGTGCAGTTGCGGTAATTATGCGCACTATTGGAACGAAAATGCCCGGCGCTGACGCACCGGGCTGAAACTGAAAAGGCTTTTTGGCAGCTCATGCGCGGACACTCACACCAGCGATTTAAACTGCCTAATCAACAAAATAGTCTAAGCAGATGGGGAAAAGTGTCAATATGTTACATGCTGAACCGACCAGCGTTCAGCATAGTTCATATGGTTACTGCCCTGCAGACTCGGGCAAAAAAACCGATGGGGATCTGATGACCGAAATCTCGAAACTTACTGAACTGCGTAAATTGATGCAGAGCATGGAACGCACACTGGGGCTGGAAACACTCTCTCCGGTTGAGCGTGACATTTACTATGCGGCCGAGGAACTGTCCAAAGCCGATCAGGAAGTACGCACCTTTGGGCTGATCGAGCATACGCTGGTCCAAAGCGTCTCGCGCCCGACATTCTTCCGCGCCCTGAAATCGCTGGTTGAGAAAGGGTACCTTTCACAAAGCGGCAGCGCCAACCGGGGACGGTATGTCGTAAATGCCCCAAGGTAGCGCAGCGGCCCTGCACATGGGCAGCTGACTCCTGTGCGCAAGTGGGCCACTGAAACTTTCTTTGCCTCTTTGGCCTATTTGGGTGCATCGTTCCTGACGTTTCAGGTTCTGATGCCGCTTCAGAACGTTTTTTTTCCTGAATATCTCAGCCGTGCCAGTTTGCTGTTTCTGCCCCATGGCGTTCGTGTCCTGGCCGCCTGGTTGCTGGGATGGCGGGCCATCTTTGCCCTTTTGCCCGGCGTATTTCTGTCGTTTGCCTTTGTAGCCGGCTCCGATGTCTTTCTACCAAGCCGCCTGGCGGCCATCGTCATCGCGGTCACAACGGTGCCTGCCGTGTTTTACTTGTGCAAATGGTTGGGGTGGGACCTGTTCCCCCGATCTGACCGCAAACCCTGCTGGAGCTGTGTGATGGGTGTGGGGGTCATAACCTCGGTCCTGGTTTCCGGCCTGACCAACCTGGCGTTTGGTAGCCCAACGGCGGAATACATCGCGTTTCTGATCGGTGATATCTCTGGCTTGTTCTTTTTGATGCTCATTTTGTACTTTGCGTTCCGGTTCATCGACGGCCGTCACTGAGCAATCAATAAAACAATCCACGCCGCAACAGGTTCAGCCCCGCCACCAGCAGAACCAGCAGCGTCACCTTGCGAAAACTGGCCTGATCAATTCGCGATTGCAGTTGCAACCCAACCCACATGCCCAACAGGGCCGGTGCAATCAGAAAAGCGGAAAATGGCGCGGTATCAGCGCGCAGGATACCTGACCCCAAATGCGCTGCCGTTAATGCCACCGCACCCAACCCGTAGATCACGCCCTGCACCCGCATCTGATCCGCTTTGGACGTGTTCAGAGCGGTCAGATACATCACCGTCGGCGGCCCCCAAACCCCGGACATGCCACCGACAAACCCGGCCACCGACCCGATGCCTGCCTCAATCTTCGCCGAACGCTTCATCAGTGTCAGTCTGGTTCCCAAGACCTGGATCAGGGCAAAGAAAGTCACCGGAGCACCAATCATCAACAGAAAGGTCGAGGCCGGGACGAGGCTGACGAGCTGCGCACCGGCCAGCAGAAACACCAGCCCAACCGTCAGAAAAACCTTGAACTGCCGGATTGAGGACACAGCCGCAGACAGTCCTTCCCGCAGAGCCTGAACACCGTTTGTCACCAGAGTGGGCAGGATCAGCCCCGCCAGCGCCACATCAGGAGGAAGGAACATGCTCAGCCCGGACACCAAAATCATGGGCATGGCGAACCCGACCATGCCTTTGATCCAGCCAGCGAGGAAGGCAATTGCTGCAGAGAGAAACAAGTCCTGTACAGAAAATATTGAAAACAGTGTCATGATCCGTTGATATCACCCTGAGTTTTCTCTGCACTGCAAAACTAATCCGGTAACATTTGAACTTTTCCGATATGCAATTCGTATTTTTGTTGCGCTGCATGTGCAGCATGATATGACCGGACGACCCAGAGAAGGACGTGAATCATGGCCCATGACGGACAGGATGTGACCCAGATGACAACAGCTGCGATATTGCCCGACCTTCTGACGCTGACCCGCGCGGCTGTTCCGGCCGTAGAAGCTGTGTTCGAACGGGCCCGCGATGCGGTTCGCGGAATGGTCACGTCCGACGGCAAAGTCTCTGGCGCATTGATCGAGGCGCACCAGACAGCGGCGCACGGGTTCGCCTGGTTGGCCACATACTGCCAGTCTCTGCAGCAAATGCAGCGTTGGGCTGAGGCGCTGGAGGCCGGCGGCAAATTCGGCGAAATGGAACAGCTGTTGCACCAGATCGCATTCGGCGAATACCTGCATCAGGTCGCAGGCGGTATCCCGATGAACCAGGGTGAAGTCGTCCGCCTGCAGGATCTGGGTCTGGGCTGGGACGCCCTGTCCGGGTTCCAGTGCACCGAGGTGCAGACGCTGATGGCGCAGGCCAATTCTCAGGCCGCGCGCACGCGTCTGGTTGACCTGATGCAGGACCAGTCCGGTGCCACGATGTTTGGGGCATCCGGTCTGGACGAAGAGCTCGAGATGATCCGGGACCAGTTCCGCCGCTATGCTCAGGAAAAGGTCGAACCCTATGCGCATGATTGGCACCTTAAGGATGAACTGATCCCGATCGAGGTCATCGAAGAGCTGGCAGAGATGGGTGTTTTCGGCCTCACGATCCCGGAAGAATTTGGCGGTTTTGGTCTGTCCAAAGCCTCGATGTGCGTCGTCTCCGAAGAACTGTCGCGCGGGTACATCGGTGTCGGTTCACTGGGCACCCGGTCCGAGATCGCAGCCGAACTGATCATTGCGGGCGGCACGGATGAGCAAAAGGCCAACTGGCTGCCGAAACTGGCCAGCGCCGAGATTCTGCCCACGGCGGTGTTCACCGAACCCAATACGGGCTCTGATCTGGGCAGTCTGCGCACGCGTGCGGTCAAGGACGAAAACGGTGATTATCAGATCACCGGGAACAAGACCTGGATCACGCACGCGGCCCGTACTCATGTCATGACCCTGCTGGCGCGGACCAATCCGGAGTCAACGGACCACCGTGGTCTCTCGATGTTTCTGGCTGAAAAGACACCCGGCACCGATGATGATCCCTTCCCCACCCCGGGCATGACCGGCGGTGAGATTGAGGTGCTCGGCTACCGCGGCATGAAGGAGTACGAGCTGGGTTTTGACGGCTTTCACGTGAAGGGTGAGAACCTTTTGGGCGGTGAAGAGGGCAAAGGTTTCAAGCAACTGATGGAAACCTTCGAATCCGCGCGCATCCAGACTGCCGCTCGTGCCATCGGCGTTGCGCAGAGCGCGCTCGACATCGCCATGCAATACGCGCAGGACCGCAAGCAGTTTGGCAAGTCGCTGATCAATTTCCCGCGCGTGTCCGGCAAGCTGGCTATGATGGCGGTCGAGATCATGATCGCGCGGCAACTGACCTATTTCTCTGCCTGGGAAAAAGACCACGGTCAGCGCTGCGACCTTGAGGCCGGGATGGCCAAGCTGCTGGGTGCCCGTGTGGCCTGGGCTGCCGCCGACAACGGGTTGCAGATCCACGGCGGCAACGGCTTTGCGCTGGAATACAAGATCAGCAGGGTGCTGTGCGACGCGCGCATCCTGAACATTTTCGAAGGGGCTGCCGAAATTCAGGCACAGGTCATTGCACGGCGTTTGCTGGGCTGACCCGAAACGGCACCCCTGTTTCCTAAACTGACCCGGCCCTTGCGCCGGGTCTTTTCTTGCAGCGCACAGTTTGCACCTGTCCGACCTCTACACGTGTCCGGATCGTACGAAACCCCGCGTGTCGACCTAGTTGGCCTGCCCGCATTCCGCGATCCGCCTGGTTACGACC
Organism: Ruegeria sp. AJ12; assembly: GCF_056536245.1. Taxonomy (NCBI): domain Bacteria; kingdom Pseudomonadati; phylum Pseudomonadota; class Alphaproteobacteria; order Rhodobacterales; family Roseobacteraceae; genus Ruegeria; species Ruegeria sp. AJ12. The sequence continues at coordinate 1,122,284 of NZ_JBQFJJ010000001.1, read as the reverse complement.
GGCAGCATCCGGTCAGCCACTAGCTTTGATCCTTCTGGCGTCAGATGGGTATAGTCGACATACAGCGTTTTATCCCGATGTTCCGGTGCCGCGATCTCTCCGATGTCGGTGAAGGGTATTCCGGCTTGCTGAAACAGCGCAGGGAATTCAGGACGCGCGCGTTTCATAAGATCTTCCCGTCCGGGGATGTACCTGTCGCGGGTGATCCGGGCAATTTCGCGGTCCGTCTCACTCAGATGTACCGTGTCCTCAAATACGACTTCGGGCTGCAGGAAGACGTGATAGCAAAAGCCGTGATAGTCGCCGAAGGTCTCGATCAGCTTGTAGTTCCGCAGGAAACCGACACGCGCGGTTTCCTCAAGTTCAGCGGAGAAGTCACGCTCAAGCGCGGTGACATCGCCATAGGTGTTATAGGGTGGCGCTTCATAGCGGTCGTACAGGCCTTGCGTGAGCTTTGAGACCAGCTTGAACGTGTAGGAATGGTCGGCAAAATACCGCATGAATGCGTAGGTCGCGAAGAAAGGTTTACGTTCGTTCAGGGCGTCCACCATGCGCGCAGAAGAATAGCCGTAGCTCTGGATCGGGTTAGAAACCCCCACATTGTAGAAATCATTGTGCCCGTCCAGAAACACGATCATGTCCGGCTCGTATTCATACAACGTTTCATAGAGGTACAGCACGTGATGGAAGCTGTGATAGGCCGCGACACCGGCATTGATGACTTCTATTGTGACCCCCGGCATCTCGGCCTGCAGTTGGTCGCGCAAACCCTGTTCCAAAAAATGTGAGACGGTTTCCTGATTGGTCAGGGTTGGATGCTCGGGGTAGACGCTGCCTTGTGACCCGATGGCATATGCGGTCGAGCCTCCCATCAAAAAGATACGATACGTATCCTCTGGCTTTGGTAGGGTAACATCTGTGTCCCGACGAAGGCCCTGATCCGAGTGGATGCGCTGACCGCCCGTGTCGAACTCGCGACTATAGTCCGGGTTCAGCTGATGCCCGCGTATCGAGGAATAAAGGTGGCGTTCGGCTTTGTTTCCAAGCGCGTTATCAAACAAATGCACGACGGCGACATAGGACAGCAACTCGATCAGAAGGGCCAGAAAGATTGCGTAGATCAGGATCATGACTATCTTGACGAAACGCCGCGGCTGTACGTCTTTGTTCATGTCGTCACTTTGTGCCACAGAAACTCTCCACTAAAAAACCACCGCAAACCCAAGCGCATACTAAATACAACGCCCCGTCAAAGGAACAAATGATCAACAGTATAGACCCTGCACAATCGCGCTGCCACTATGTCGATTTACGATCAGCGGTCAACTATCTGGCTGGATTGACAACGCTGTTTCCAACGTTCGCTTGACCGTCCACCGCCTACCGGCCTAAACGCGGTGTTTTGACGATCAGGAAACCCATCTATGCTGCGACTTGCTCTGATCCTGCCCCTGCTGGGCCTGCTTCAATGTGATCGAGATGAAACTGTGGCTGCCTATGGAGCTGCCGATCACGTCTGGTCCCTTCAGGAAATAAACACCTTGCCCTTTTCCGCCAGGGCAACCCTACAGATTCCGACGGCGGGAGAGATCGCCGGGTCTGCGCCGTGTAACACCTATACCGGCACCATGAGCGCGCCTTACCCGTGGTTCGACATCGGTGATCTGGTTGCCACGCGTCGCGCCTGTGAGGCGCTTGAAGCTGAAGGGTTCTATTTTGCCGCCCTTTTGGCAATGACGCAGGCCGAGGTATCGGGGGACGTTCTGATCCTGCGCAACGAAGACGGGCACGAAATGGTGTTCACAGCCGCCGAGTGACGTGTTCGACAAACCGGGCGCGCGCATCCGGCAAAGGCGTGTGCCCCAGCGATGGCGCGACGCGGTGCTCAAGAAAGAAACCTGTTGTTTGAAGTCCGGATGCAATTTCGATATCCGGTGCCGCTCCTTCACCGCGCAAGCAGGGCGGCAACGGCAACAACTTGTCCGCCCATTCGCCGGCGCCAGCAGCACTGACAGCGCGACCTGATTTTGGCGAGACATAGATCAGCCCCTCAGTCGCGCCGGTAACAGCGCAGCGGCTGAGGTCGAGACCAAAGCCCATCTCCTCCAACAGGGCCAGCTCCCAGCGCAAATATCCCAGCGGCCAGACCTCATCCTGTCCCAGCAAATCCATCAGTTGCTCGGTCCGCCGGTAGATCGCCGGGTGCGGTTCGCGCTCCGGCAAGCAGAAAGTCAAAAGCGACACCACCGCATTCAGCCCGGCCAGCGCCAACCGCCCAGAGAATGCCGCCGCCGCGCGCGACCGCAGAGGTTCCACCTGAAATGTACCGAGATGTTCCTCCAGCCGCGCCCGCCAGAGAACATCCAGCTGCGCACCGGGCTGCAGGATGGGCGCGATCTTGCGGCTGGTTCCTCCACGCACGACACCCGCATGGCGGCCATGGGCCTCGGTAAAGACCTCTATAATCGCCGCTGTTTCGCCATGGCGACGGGTGCTCAGGAGTATGCCGTGATCGCGCCAGTCCAAAGGGGCTCCGGTAATGGCTGGTGGTGTTCGCCCAACAGACCGCAAAGGGTTCGCACTCGCAAGGGGTTCGGTTCTCGCGTTTCTGGTTTACAGGCAACCAACCGTGGCGGGACGGCATTCTATCGTGTCGGGCGCCTCAAGGGTTTGAACGAAAACTGGGGTGTATGGTGATCATTTGATAGAATATTAAAGCCATTCCTCGAGTAATATGTGACTTTTTCTCACGACAGAAATGGTATTGATACCTGAGTTTCAAGCGCACTGGGGTAGGTCCGATGTGTCGATTTTTGGCATGGGTTGGGGTAAAACGTTATCTGGACGATCTTATCATGCATCAGGAGCAGTCGCTTGTGGAACAGAGCCGCAATGCTCTGATCGGAAAGACACCGATTAATGCTGACGGTTTTGGGCTGGCTTGGTATTCAGACCGGACGAACCCTTGTTTTTACAAGGACACAAACCCGGCCTGGTCGGACGCCAATCTGAGGCAGCTGACGCATCATACCCAATCCGGTCTGTTTCTGGCGCATGTTCGAGCGTCTACAGGCACAGCGACGTCCCGCAACAATTGCCACCCCTTTGGCTGCGGGCGCTGGAGCTTCATGCATAACGGCCAGGCCGGAGGGCACGAGCGCATCCGTCAGGAACTGGATGGGATGATTCCCCCGAACCTCTACAACCATCGGCTGGGAGCCACGGAAAGCGAGGCCATCTTTCTGATTGCGCATGGCGAGGGACTGGACAGTGATCCAATCGGGGCCATGCAGCGGGCGGTTGAACGGGTTGAAACCCTCTCCCGACGCAAGGGGGCCTTGCCTTACCTGCGTTTTGCCGCGTGCTGGTCGGACGGTCAACGGTTGTTTGCGGCCCGGTATGCGTCGGACCGGTTCGCCCCCAGCCTCCACTATCGACCCTGCGAAGATGGAATCATCATCTCTTCTGAGCCACTTGATGCGAACAGTGGAGAGTGGATCGAAATCCCGGCCAACACGGCGATAGAAACAGAAGGGGATGGGATTGAGGTGCACAGGTTTGCCCCGATCACTGAGGTTCATTCCGCCCATGTTACGGACCTGCCCCCAGAGCAGGCGGTCATACAGTAGCAGTTTTCGTGCCGTTGCTCGGCAAATCAGTTGATGAATTCTGATGCGCACCTTCCACCGCTGGTAGGCGCCGCTGTGCCACGTACTTGACAATATCCTGATTTGAGTCACTAATTAACAAAACCGTTAAATTGGAGACTCTCGTGCGCGGCATTACGATCACCTACTCGTACGATGGTAGCGAACCCGAGTGGCTGGCCACAGTCAGAACTTTCATGGCCGCCATCGACAACGATCCCGTCATCGCCGGGAAATTCACCTATCAGGTTGCTGTTGCCGACGACGGTGTATCGCGTTTCCACTGGGGTCGCTGGGACAGCGCCGAAACGCTGGCCCATGTTCAATCGCAGCCCTATTTTAAAGAGTTCGCAGGCAAAATCCGCGAGTTCTCCGGTGGATCACCTGAAGCAACCGGGCACGATATCCTGGCAAAAACCGCAGGCTGGTAAAGTTACTCCAACCCGTCTTCGTCCAGCAAATGCCGCCCTTGGCGGTCCTCGACCTCGACCACCCAGAGGTCGGGGTCAAAGCCGCGTTGGCGGGTGATAGCAGTGTCCACATCCGCCTCGGGACCGCTGGCGAGTTCAATCCACTTACGTTCGCCGCTCATCAGATCGAAGCTGCGCTGGAATGCAACCGCCAGACCGTCCAGCGTATTGAGCTTGACCAGCACCGCGCCAGCCGTGTCGTCGCCATGAGTCACGACAAAGGCCGGGATTTCCTGAAACCGCAACCGCGCCAGATACGCGTGCACCCAGAACTCGGCCGTCAGGCGCGTCATGCGTTGCCGTCTTTGAAGTCCAGACCCATTTCCGAATAGCGCTCGGAGTCTTCCAACCAGTTGGGGCGGACCTTGACCTGCAGGAACAGGTGGATTTTGCGGTCCAGGAACTCTTCTAACTCGACCCGCGCGGCCTGGCTGACGGCCTTGATGGTTTCGCCCCGTTTGCCCAGCACGATGCCCTTGTGACCGTCGCGCATGACATAAATGACCTGGTCGATCTTGGCTGATCCATCCTTGCGCTCTTCCCAGTTCTCGGTCTCGACGGTTAGCTGATAGGGCAGTTCCTGATGCAGGCGCAGGGTTAGCTTCTCGCGCGTCGTCTCAGCCGCGATCATGCGCAGGGGCAGGTCAGCAATTTGATCCTCGGGGTAAAGCCACGGGCCTTCGGGCAGTTCCGAAGCCAGCCATTTGCGGAGATCGTCAACGCCATGGCCTTTTTCGGCTGAGATCATGAAGGTCTCGGCAAAGGGATAACGCGCGTTCAGGTCGCTGGTTAGGATCAACAGTTTCTCCGAGGGCACCTTGTCGATCTTGTTGATGGCGAGCGCGATGGTACGGCCCTGCCCGATCTCTTCCAGACCTTCGAGGATGCGTTCGACCCCTTCGGTGATGCCTCGATGGGCCTCGACCATCAGGACCACGATATCGGCATCAGCGGCCCCGCCCCACGCGGCAGCGACCATGGCGCGATCCAGACGGCGGCGGGGTTTGAACAGGCCGGGCGTGTCGACAAAAACCAATTGCGCGTCGCCCTCCATCGCCACGCCGCGAATGCGGGCGCGGGTGGTTTGCACCTTGTGCGTCACGATCGAGACCTTGGCCCCGACCATGCGGTTCAGCAGGGTCGATTTCCCTGCGTTGGGCTCTCCGATCAGAGCAATAAATCCGGCACGTGTGGTCATGTATGAAGCGATCCTGATTGCAGGTGGGCATCCCTATAGCAGAACGGAACCTTCGGCCAGAGGGATTTGCAGGGCGTCTAAGCTATGCGAGTTTCGCCAGCAACATCTTGGCCGCCGCCTGTTCCGCCTGTCGTTTTGATCCTGCCGTCGCCTGTTCCTCGGTGCCGTCCTGCAACCGAGCGGCGATGGTGAAGACAGGAGCGTGATCCGGGCCGCTGCGCGAAACCTCGACATAGCTGGGCGGCCTTTGGCCACGGGCCTGGGCCCACTCCTGCAAAGCGGTTTTGGCGTCTCGGGCGTCCGCCTCGACGGTGTGGATGCGATCGCCCCAGAGGGCCAGAATCACGTCGCGCGCGGCCTCGAAACCGGCATCGCGATAGATGGCGGCGATCACCGCCTCCATCGCGTCACCCAACAAGGCCTGCTTGCGGCGCCCGCCCGACAGCATCTCGGACCGACCCAGTTTCAGGACCGCGCCCAGATCAATCTGCAGGGCGACATCGGCGCAGGCCTCTTTGCGCACAAGCGCATTGAAACGCGGGGCAAGTTGCCCTTCGGAAGCTTCTTTGTCGGCCTCAAGCAGGGCAGTCGCCATGACCAGGCCGAGCACACGGTCGCCGAGAAACTCCAACCGCTGATTGTCGGGTCGCGTGGGCGAAGATACCGATCCGTGGGTCAGGGCGCGCACCAGCAGCCCGGGATTGGAGAACTCATACCCCAACCGTTTTTGGAACGCCTTTATCTCGGCCGATAGCTTCAATTGACCGCCTTGAAGTAGCGATCACTGCGCCAGGTCCAGAAGAACAGCATCGAACGACCTGAGGACGAGAACATGATCCGGTCGGCGCGGCCGATCAGGTTTTCGTAAGGCACGTATCCAACACCACCGGCGGACTGCGGCAAGCGGCTGTCAGCCGAGTTGTCGCGGTTGTCACCCATGAAGAAATAGTGGCCTTGGGGCACTGTGTAGATGCCGGTATTGTCCGAGCCCTGATTGCCGATATTGACCACCTCGTATGAAACACCATTTGGCAGCGTCTCGATGAAGCGGGACTTTTCGCAGGCACCGCCGATCCCGACAGGACCGTTTTCACAGCGTGGACGCAGGCGTTGCGGGCCCTGCGGTGCGGCGATTTCCGTAAAGACGCCATCGGGGGTTTGCGGCACTTGTGTGCCGTTCAGGATGATCACGCCCTCACGCACCTGAACGCGGTCTCCCGGCATGCCGATCAGACGCTTGATATAGTCACGCCCTGTGACGGGGTGGCGGAAGACGATGACGTCGCCCCGCTCGGGCTCGCTCCCCAGGATACGGGTGTTGTCTTCGCCCTGAATCCAGCCGCAGATATCCTCGGCGTCGATGTTCAGGCCGACGCTTGGAAAGATCAAGCTGGGGCATGAGGCATAGGAATAGCCGTAGGACATCTTGTTGACGAAGAGGAAGTCGCCGATCAGGAGCGTGGGTTTCATTGAACCGGACGGAATCCAGAAGGGCTGAAAGAACAGGGTGCGGAAAACGCCCGCGATCAGCAGGGCATAAACGATAGTTTTGATCGTCTCCCAAACGGCGTTTCCGGTCTTGGCGTCCTCGGCCATTCTGCTCTCCAGTCCTTACGTTATCGGGGTGCTACATGCGGGGCGTATGGGGGCAAGTCAAGGCCGGGCGGACCCATCGTGAAGCGGACGCGCCTCGATCACTACGAAAGCCTGCGCCCAAGGGTGATCGTCAGTCAGGGTCACATGGATAATCGCCTCGTGCCCTTCGGGGGTCATTTCCTTAAGCCGTTCGGCGGCCCAGCCGGTCACATGCATCACGGGCTGTCCGCTGCGCAGATTGGTGACGGCCATGTCCTTCCAGGCGATCCCCATGCGAAGACCGGTGCCCAATGCCTTGGAACAGGCCTCCTTCGCGGCCCAGCGCTTGGCATAGGTCCCGGCCGTGTCGTGGCGGCGTTCCGCCTTGCGCTGTTCGATATCGGTGAACACACGGTTGCGGAACCGGTCGCCGAAACGATCGAGCGTGCCCTGAATGCGATCAATATTCGCGAGATCTGTTCCGACACCGAGGATCATCTGTTTCTTTTACCGCCCAAAAAAGCCGGCTTTATCGCCGCCGCGTGCCACAGGGTTGCACGGCACAGGAAAAATGAGACTGCCGACCAAAACAGCAATGTCGCATTTCGCCGAGTGACTTCCATGAAATCAGCCCGGTCCCGGTACTGAATTCTGTAAAGAAAAACATGTAGATCGGTCATCCAAATGCCTCTCACGACAATCGCACCGTCAGGATCTTGTAGCTCGCCAATCCAAAGAACCCGGCAAAGGCAAAGTCAAACACCCGGCGGGTGCGGCGGTAGGTGCGCACCATGCGTTCCGAAGAGAACAGGAAGGCATAGCCGATGAAAATCAGCAAAGAGCCAGCGTAGAGCAAGGCAAAATAGCCCAGCAACATCGCAAGGCCAGCGTCATTTGGCGCGACGATGGCGTAGATCGACCCCCAACTCAGGATTGCTTTGGGGTTGGTCAGGTGGATGGCCGCTCCTTTGGCAAAAATCGTGGGCAGTGACCCTGTTACCGGTTTGCCCAGCACGACCTCATCCGACGTCATCGCGCGGCGCAGGGCCTTGAACGCCAGCCAGCTCAGATAGGCCACGCCGATATAGCGGATCACCTCGAACACCCAGACATTGGCCAGCATGATGGCCGACAGTCCCAGGGCCGCGGCGATGCCCCACGCGGCCGAGCCAGCGCAGATGCCCAGCGCAAAGGCCAGGCCCGCGGTGCGGCCTTCGTTCATTGCAGTGCCCGCAATGCCCATCGTTGCAGGGCCCGGAGAGCCCCCGGCCATCAGCCAGGCGATCCAGATTGCTATGAAACCAGACGTGATCATCGTGCAAAAGCCGATCTGATGAGGCCTAAACCGGCAATAGCGAACAATCCGGCGACCACCCCGTCGATCCAGCGGCGGAACCTGCGGTATCCGGCCATCATACCGCTGACCGAAAACAACATCGAATAGAGGAAGTTGTTGAGGAACCCTGCCGCAATGCAGACCAGGGTCGCAATGGCGACGGACAGCAAACCGTCATCCGGGCCGAGGCCAACCGACAAGGCCGCCATCCACGCGATAACCGATTTCGGGTTGGACATGTTCAGTATCAGCCCGCGCCAAAACCACTTGCCCGTGGCAGGCACAGATACCGTGCCTGTGTCAGGCCGCAACGCGGAGCGCCCGGATTGCCACGCCAGCCACAGCAAGTAGAGGCCACCCAACACCTTGAGCACCATCAGCATATAAAGCGAGCTTTGCAACACCGCGCCCATGCCGCTGGCGGCAATCAGACCCCAGAACACCAGTCCGCAGGACAACCCCAGACCGTAAACGAGGCTGATTTTGCGCCCATTGCTCATCGCCACTGCCGCGTTGGAGATATTGGCGGGTCCGGGCGAGACCGCGACGATGAAAAAGGCAAGGGCCGTGACAGCAAGGGATGCCAGGTCAATCATGACCGTGCCTCGTCCATAAGGCGGCGCATTTCGGTGATCGCGGGGGTGAGGCCCAGAAAGATCGCCTCACCAATCAGAAAGTGGCCGATATTCAGTTCGCGCACTTCGGGGAAGGCGGCGACCGGCTTCACCGTGTCATAGGTGAGGCCGTGGCCCGCGTGCACTTCGAGCCCCAGGGAATACCCATAGGCTGACATCTCACGCAGGGCCTCCAACTCGCGTTCGGCCTCGTCCATATTGCCTTCGGCAAACGCGTCACAATACGCACCAGTGTGCAATTCAATGACTTCGGCGCCAATGCGATGGGCGGCATCGATCTGCCGCTGATCGGCAGCGATGAAAATCGAGACACGGCAGCCGACCTCGCGCAGGGGCGCGATGAAATGCGCCAGCTTGTTTTCTTCGCGCGCAACTTCAAGCCCGCCTTCGGTGGTGCGTTCCTCGCGCTTTTCAGGAACGATACAGACGGCGTGCGGCTTGTGGCGCAAGGCGATTTTCTGCATTTCCTCCGTGGCGGCCATCTCAAAGTTCAGCGGCACCGACAAGACGTCCATCAAACCGTCAATATCCGCGTCCGAGATGTGACGGCGATCCTCGCGCAAATGCGCTGTAATCCCGTCAGCCCCGGCCTCCTCGGCCAGTTTCGCGGCGCGCAGCGGATCCGGATACGCGCCGCCGCGTGCATTGCGGACCGTGGCCACGTGGTCGATGTTCACGCCCAGACGCAAGGGATTGTCAGACATCACTGGATTCCTTTTTCCGATCTTGGCCTGAGCCTAGTGGCATTGCATGGGAAACGTCAGCCGTTTCTTCGGCCAAGCGTTTGATTTCTTCGAACTTCGCCTTGATCCTGGCGCGGCGCCGCTGCTGATAGGTGCGGATCAGCGGAAGGCTGAGATAGCCGCAGACCACCCCGGCCACGATCCCCGGAATGACACCGCCCACCAGATACGGAAAGAACACGTCGTCATAGAACCGGCTGAGCCCATGCCAATCGGCGACCCGGTCGGTGAACATGGCAAAGAAGTTGTTTTTCAGATCGCCAATCGCATCGGCGAACTTGCCCATCAGACCGTGGGTGTCGCCCTTGCGGAATCTCGTACCCAGCAGGAAATGCCCGGTCTGAAGACTGACCACACCAATGGGCACATAGGTCAGCGGATTGCCGAAGAACGTACCGCTGAGAGCGGCCAGCAAGTTGCCGTTGATCAGCCGCGACAGGACAGCGGCGACGACAAAATGCATGCCGTAAAACGGTGTAAACGCGGCGAAAACACCAGCCCCGATCCCGCGCGCGATCCGCTCAGGCGAATCCGGAATTCGCCGCACCCGGTGTTTGACGTAGAGAAACGCGCGGGTCCAACCTCCCCGCGGATAGACGAATTCCGAAGCGATCTGGACAGGAGAGCGTCGGTCTCGGCGCTTGAAAACCACTCCTGATCACCCCTTCTCAACCAGCCGCTACAGCGGATTTAGTCCTGTCCCGATACCGCTCAACCGCCGCAACATCGCTTTCAGCCTCGAGCATCAGCATCAGCGAGTGCAGCTGTTCGAGGTCCCGCAGTTCGACATTGATCAACAGGCGGTAAAAATCCGGTTTGCGATCGACGAACTGCAGGTTCGAAATATTGGCCTTTTTCTCGCCGATCAACGTGCAAATGCGCCCCAACACACCGGCATCGTTACCGATGGTCAGGTCCAGTGTCGCACCGTAGACGGCCGCATGGGTGCCTGAATGCCAGTGCAGATCGACCCAGCGATCGGGTTCCTTTTCGAACTCGCTCAGCCTGTCGCAGTCGATGGCGTGCACAACCACGCCCTTACCGCGATAGGTAATGCCCACAATGCGTTCGCCGGGCAACGGTTGACAGCACGGCGCACGGTCGAATTTCTGTCCTGCTTCCAGGCCGATCACCGCACGTCTCAAAGGGACGGCATCGCCATCATCCTGAGTGAGCTTGGGGTAGACCGCACTGATCACTTCATGCGCTGTCAGTTCCGCACTGCCCAACCGGGCCAGCAATTCATGCCGGTCCTTCAGGCGCAGGTGTTTGGCGGCTGTGTCCAGTGCCTTGTCGGTTGCCTTACGCCCCACATTCTCGAAACCGGCGCGGGCGAGTTCCTTGCCCAGCTTGATGAAACGTTCGCGGTCCACCTCGCGCAGGGCGCGGCGGATGGCGGTGCGCGCCTTGCCGGTCACTGCGATCTCAAGCCATGTGACCTGCGGTGTCTGTCCATCTGCAGTGATGATGTCCACCGACTGCCCGTTCTTGATCCGGGTCCACAAGGGAACACGAATCCCATCCACTTTGGCCCCCACGCAGGCATGACCGATACGCGTGTGGATCGCATAGGCAAAGTCGATTGGCGTGGCCCCACGGGGCAGTTTGACAACGTCACCCTTGGGCGTGAAGCAGAACACCTGGTCCGAATACATCTCGAGCTTGACGGCTTCGAGGAAGTCCTCGTGATCCTCTTCGCTGTCGAACTGTTCGGTCAGGTTGGCGATCCACTTGGCCGGGTCGACCGCGAACGGGTTTTCCGAGCGTACACCGTCGCGGTAAGACCAGTGCGCCGCAACTCCGGTTTCGGCCACGTCGTGCATCTGGCGGGTACGGATCTGCACCTCGACCCGCTTTCCATCGCGCCCCGAAACCGTGGTGTGGATCGAGCGGTAACCGTTGGATTTCGGCTGGCTGATATAGTCCTTGAACCGCCCCGGCACCGCACGCCAGCGCTGATGAATCGCGCCAAGCGTGCGATAGCAATCTTCCTCGGATCCGGTGATGATACGAAAGCCATAGATGTCGGACAGGCGGGAAAAGCCCTGATCCTTTTCCTGCATCTTGCGCCAGATCGAATAAGGTTTCTTGGCGCGGCCAAAAACCTCGGCTTCGATCCCGGCCTTATCCAACTCGTGCCGCATATCGCCGGTGATGCGGTGGATCACATCGCCGGTTTCGCGTTGCAGCGTGATAAAGCGGCGTATGATCGACTGACGCCCCTCGGGGTTGAGGACGCGGAAGGCGAGGTCTTCCAACTCCTCGCGCATCCATTGCATCCCCATGCGGCCGGCCAGCGGGGCATAGATGTCCATGGTTTCGCGTGCTTTGACGACCTGCTTTTCCGGACGCATCGCCTTGATGGTGCGCATGTTGTGCAAACGGTCGGCGAGTTTAACCAGAATGACCCGCAGGTCCTTGGACATGGCCATGAACAGTTTGCGGAAGTTTTCGGCCTGTTTGGTTTCGCGACTGGAGAGTTGCAGGTTGGTCAGCTTGGTGACACCGTCGACCAGCTTGGCAACTTCATCGCCAAAAAGCTCGGAGACCTTACCGTAATTGGCCTTGGTGTCTTCGATCGTATCGTGAAGGAGCGCCGTGATAATGGTCGCATCATCCAGACGTTGTTCGGTCAGGATGGCGGCTACGGCGACGGGATGGGTGAAATAGGGCTCGCCGGAATGGCGGAACTGCCCGTTATGCATCTGCTTGCCGAACTCATAGGCCCGGGCGATGCGATCAACATTTGTCTTGGGGTTGTAGTTGCGGACCAGCGCAATCAGGTCTTCAGCTGAAATCATCCGGTCCGCACCTTCGTCTTGGGGCTTACCCCTGGCCCTGAGCCTCCATCAGAGCGCGCAGGAGCTTTTCTTCGGACATGTCGTCATCCGCAGGCTTGTCTGTTTCCGCACCCATCAGCAGCGCCATTTGATCTTCTTCGGGCTCATCAACCTCGATCTGGGTCTGGTTGGCCTCGATCAGGCGTTCGCGCAGTTCATCAGCGCTCTGGGTTTCGTCGGCGATTTCGCGCAGCGACACGACCGGGTTCTTGTCATTGTCGCGGTCCACGGTGATTGCCGCACCGGCGGAAATCTCGCGCGCCCTATGGGCCGCCAGCATCACCAGTTCGAACCGGTTGGGAACCTTGTCTACACAGTCTTCGACCGTAACGCGGGCCATGGGGCGCTCTCCGTAAATGAATCCGTGGCAGGAAGAGGTCTATCTAAGGCCGATTGCAAGGCTTGACAAGCAGGAAATGCTGCAAATGCGCGGATCACAGAGGCGTGACAGCAGCGACGTCTGCGGCGGGCAGGTCTGCAATCATCCCGGTCACTGTCTTGCCCAGAACAGGATGCCGCCAATCGGGTGCAACATCGGCCATCGGCACCAGCACAAATGCCCGATCCTGCAGGCGGGGATGCGGTAGGATCAAATGCTCCGGCGCCTGATGCCGCTGCGCCTGTGCCGAGAGGTTGAGCCAGCGGTCGAATTCCACGCGATCCGGCAACACGGCATCGCCCCAAGCCGCCAGATCCAAATCGAGTGTCCGCATGCCCCAACGCTGCGCGCGTTCACGCCCAAACTGATGCTCGACAGCATGAAGAACCTGCAACAGGTCTGCAGGTATTTTGTCGGTTTCAATCAAAGCAGCGGCATTGACATAGTCAGGGCCAGCGCCCGGCGGAAAGCACGGGGTCGAAAAAAACCGGCTGACGGCGCGAATCACCACACCCTGAGCCTCAAGCGCCTCAAGGGCTAGGCCAAGGGTCACCTGGGGTTCATTTCCGCCCAGATTGAGATTTGCGCCCAGCGCAAGTACAGTATTTCGCGACGAAACGCCCATTAAACTCTCTTTATTCGGCAAACTGCATACTTGCGGTGCACAGCAAATGCCCTAATTATAGTCGCATCAGTGCGCCCGGAAACTCACTCACTCACCACCACGCGGCGTTCTGGATTATACCGGAAGGGACTATTTATGTTTTACAAGGACGAACGGCTAGCGCTGTTCATCGATGGCTCTAATCTTTATGCAGCGGCAAAAGCACTCGGTTTTGACATAGACTACAAACTACTGCGGCAGGAATTCATGCGTCGCGGCAAATTGCTTAGAGCTTTCTACTACACAGCGCTACTGGAAAATGACGAGTATTCTCCGATCCGTCCCCTGGTCGACTGGCTGCATTACAACGGCTTCACCATGGTGACGAAACCGGCCAAGGAATACACCGACAGCATGGGGCGTCGGAAGGTCAAGGGGAACATGGATATCGAATTGACTGTGGATGCTATGGAACTGGCACCACGAGTCGATCATATCGTGCTGTTTTCGGGCGATGGGGATTTCCGCCCGCTGATTGCCAGCCTGCAGCGTCAGGGCGTACGTGTTTCGGTCGTCTCGACCATCCGCAGTCAGCCCCCGATGATTTCGGACGAGCTGCGCCGGCAGGCGGATAACTTCATCGAGCTTGAAGATCTGCGGGACGTAATCGGTCGCCCCCCGCGCGAGGTGCCGGCCGAGCCGCGCAGCGTTGCAGTTGCCAGCGGCAACTGATCACGCCGCTGACATTGATGGGGATGAAAAAAGCGCGGTCAGGACAGATCATCCTGACCGCGCATCTTTAACTAGGATCAGGTACTAAAACGACGTCTGGCTAACACCGATTCATGTCAGATGAATGACGTAGTCCTGTCTGGACCAAGGCCGGGAAAAGACTTACCTGTGCCGTAAGGAGACAGCGACATGACCAAGCCGCCACTGACACTATACCTTGCTGCCCCGCGCGGCTTTTGCGCGGGTGTGGACCGGGCCATCAAGATCGTTGAAATGGCCCTGCAAAAGTGGGGAGCACCGGTCTATGTGCGTCATGAGATCGTGCACAACAAGTTTGTCGTCGATGGGCTGCGCGCCAAGGGTGCGGTGTTTGTTGAGGAACTGGGTGAATGCCCCGATGACCGCCCGGTGATTTTCTCGGCCCATGGCGTGCCTAAATCTGTCCCTGCCGAGGCGGCTCAGCGCGAGATGATTTATGTGGACGCCACCTGCCCGCTGGTATCCAAGGTCCATGTCGAAGCCCAGCGCCATTTTGAAGCGGGGTTGCAGATGATAATGATCGGCCACATGGGGCACCCGGAAACGGTCGGTACGATGGGTCAACTGCCCGAGGGCGAAGTCCTGTTGGTGGAAACGGTCGAGGACGTGGCGCAGGTTCAGGTACGGGATCCGGGGCGGTTGGCTTTTGTGACCCAGACGACCCTGTCGGTTGACGACACCCGGGACATCATAACAGCGCTCCAAACTCGTTTTCCGGCTATTGTCGGGCCACATAAGGAAGACATCTGTTACGCAACCACCAACCGGCAGGAAGCCGTTAAGGAAGTCGCGCCCAAATCCGACGCCCTACTGGTGGTCGGCGCGCCGAACTCGTCCAATTCCAGACGGCTGGTGGAAGTTGCCGCACGGGCCGGGTGCGACTATGCGCAACTGGTGCAGCGCGCCACCGAGATCGACTGGCGCGCGCTCGAGGGCATTTCCAGCATCGCCCTCACCGCAGGGGCCTCGGCGCCCGAGGTGCTGGTGAACGAAGTGATCGACGCCTTTCGTGAACACTATGACGTGACGGTTGAACTGGTCGAAACCGCCGTGGAAAACGTTGAGTTCAAAGTTCCCCGCGTCCTGCGGCAGCCCGCATGAACGGCGTGCCCCGCGCGCCCCTGATTCTGGGTCTGGCTGGCCTGATCCCGTTTGTCTGGGGCGCACTGACTTACCTGAACGGAGACCTCGCCGCTTGGGGATCGCGTGCGTTGGGCCCACGGATGGTGGGACCGTATGTTCAACTGTTCTATGGCGCCGTCATTCTGAGTTTCATGTCCGGCATCTTATGGGGGTTTGCCACAAAAACCTCAGGCAGCCGCGCCGCGACGTGCTATGCGCTATCGGTCTTGCCCGCGCTCTGGGCGTTTTTCATGACCGGAGGCGGCCCGGTGAATGCAGGCATCAACCTGATCGTTGGCTTTGTCGGATTACTGCTGTTGGACGTATTGTTCTGGTATTGGGGACTGGCACCGCGCTGGTGGATGAAGCTGCGTGTTCTGCTGACAGCAATTGTGGTTCTTTGCCTGTCCGTTGGGGTGTATCTATGAGCATGCGCGACACGATCTCTGTCTACGATGCGGAAGCCGCGCGCTATGCCGCACTGACGGACGATGACAATGCCGGCGACCCTCAGCTGACCCGGTTCATAGAATCAGTACCGACAGGCGGACGAGTGCTGGATCTGGGCTGCGGGCCGGGTACGTCCTCGGCCATTATGGCGCGCGCCGGGCTGATCGTCGAAGCGATGGATGCGTCGGTCGAGATGGTTCGGCTGGCCTCGGCGCATGCCGGGGTATCGGCACGGCAGGCAGCGTTTTCAAACTTGGAGGCGGTAGCGGTCTATGATGGTATCTGGGCCAATTTCAGTCTGCTGCATGCCAGCCGAAGTGATTTCCCGGACCACCTTGAAGCCGTGCATCAAGCGTTGAAACCCGGCGGTATTTTTTTCATCGCGATGAAACTGGGGCACGGCGAAGGGCCCGATCGTCTGGGACGGTATTACAGCTATTACAACGAGGAAGAGTTGAAGATTTACTTGCAAGAGGCTGGTTTTACCATCACCTCGCAGAAATTCGGCAGTGGAACCGGGCTGGATGGCTCTGTCTCGGACTGGATTGCACTGGCCGCGCATGCCTGATCTGTTTGCCTATACCGATGGCGCCTGTTCCGGCAATCCCGGTCCTGGTGGCTGGGGCGTTCTGTTGCGGGCGATGGACGGTGACACGGTACTGAAAGAACGTGAACTGAACGGCGGAGAGGCCGAGACCACCAACAATCGCATGGAGTTGCTGGCTGCAATCAGCGCCCTGGACGCCTTGGACCGCCCGTCGAAGATCACAATCGTCACCGACAGCGCGTATGTGAAAAACGGCGTGACAGGCTGGATCTTTGGCTGGAAGCGGAACGGCTGGAAAACATCCAACAAGAAGCCCGTAAAGAATGTCGATTTGTGGCAACGACTGGATGAGGCGCAAGACCGCCATGACGTGACCTGGGAATGGGTCAAGGGTCACGCGGGCCACCCGGAAAACGAAAAAGCCGACGAACTGGCCCGGGCGGGCATGGCCCCGTTCAAACCGAAAAAGGCGCAGGCGTGAACATACTGGCGCTGTTGGATTACGCCTCGGTTCTGGTCTTTGCACTGACCGGGGCGCTGGTGGCCAGCCGGGCGCAGCTGGATCTGGTGGGTTTTGCTTTTGTTGCCTGTCTCACCGCCGTGGGCGGTGGCACGGTCAGAGATCTGCTGCTGGATCGCCATCCGGTCTTCTGGGTCGGACAACCCGACTACATCCTGATTGCTGTCGCCGCCGCGGTATTGGTGTTCTTCACGGCCCACCTGGTCGAAAGCCGCTACAACTGGCTGGTCTGGCTGGACAGCTTTGCCCTGTCGATTGCGGCGGCGGCCGGAACCGGTGCGGCCCTGTCACTTGGGCAATCCGGGGTGATTGTCGTGTTGATGGGCGTGACGACCGGCTGTCTGGGCGGGTTGATGCGCGACGTGGTCTGCAACGAAGTGCCACTGGTTCTGAAACAAGGCGAGCTTTACGTCTCGTGCGCCTTTGCCGGGGCGCTTACGGCAGTGATCGCGACGACATTCGGGCTGGCCACTTTACCGGCACTGGGTGCCTGTGCGCTGGTCTGTTGGGCGTTGCGGGCCGGGTCGTTGCTGTTTGGGTGGCGGCTGCCGGTCTACAAGGCTCGCCCGCCTCGCAAGTAAGCTGCCGAGTGGACGTGCTTCTTGTGCACTGATACCACCAAGAAGAATTGCGTGAGGTTGAAATGAATTACGCGCTCCCGTCTCTCGTTGCGTGCATTGCCCTGCTGGCGTCCTGCACCGCGCAATACGTCCCGGTCAGCTTTGTCGCGCAAGGGGATCAGATCATTGCAACCGGTACGATCGATGACACCACATTGTCTGCCTTTGAAGAAGTGATCGCCGAGAACCCGGACATCCGGACGCTCGTCCTGCAAAACATCGAAGGCTCCGTCGACGATGATGCAAATGTCGTCTTCAGCCGGGTTGTTCATGACGAAGGCTTCGACACGGTCGTGCCGTCCAATGGGCTGGTCGCGTCGGGCGGCACCGACCTGTTTCTGGCCGGGACCCGGCGCACCCTGCAACCGGGCGCATGCGTGGGGGTCCATAGTTGGGCGGGTTCAGGCATTGTGGCCACCGAACTGCCCGAGGACGACCCCGAACATGACCGGTATCTGGACTACTTCAAAGATATTGACGTGGATGCGGCGTTTTATTGGTTTACGCTGGAGGCCGCGCCTGCGGACAGCATGCATTGGATGACGGCGGCAGAAGCGGATCGCTTTGACCTGACCACGCGCGCATCGCCGCGTCTGGGATCAGCCAGCGTGTGCGATGCCCGATGAACAGGGTTTACCGACGTCGCAGGTAAGTCTGCCAGATCCAGATCACCAGCAAAGCGCCCAGCACCGCCCCGACAAACCCGGACAGCCACCCCATCATGGTTGCCAGCGTGCGCAACAGAAACCCGCCGAGCAATGCGCCGACAATGCCGATCAGCATGGTGGTCGGAATATCCGCTTCGATCCGCATCAGGCGAGTGGCCAGAAACCCGGCCGCAGCTCCGATGACGATCAGGGCAACAACGGGCATCTCATTTCCTCCAATGGGTCGGGACGATGATCAGCGCGCCGATGGATGAAATCATTGCATCCAGCCCCGGCGGACCAAAGCTGATGCCGAACATGATGCGGAGGAAATAGAACAAAAACGCCCCGCCGACGCAGATGATGATGGATTGAAGGTATCCATTGTGGGTAAACCCCGTCTTTTCCGACAGGTATCCGACGATCCCCGCAATCACGACGGTACCCATCAAGACCATGAACACTTGGCTTACTCCGCTAACAGACGGGTGCCGGCTGCAATGGGCCAACCCCTCAGAAACGTTTCCTTATCCTGCGCGCCTTTGCCGGCTCTTTGCAAGCGCAGCAGTTCGATTGCACCCTGCCCGCAGGCCACGCGGAGCGCATCGTCCAGAACCTCGCCCGGAGCGCCCTGCCCCGCTGTCAGGCGGGAGGCCAGAAGCTTGGTACGCTCGCCCCCGACCTCGGTCCAGGCACCTGGGAACGGCGAGAGGCCACGTATCTGGCGATCGATTTCAGTCGCCGGGCGTGTCCAGTCGATACGGGCTTCGGATTTGTCGATCTTGGTCGCGTAGGTCACACCGCTTTCGGGTTGCGGTTCGGGTTTCAGATCAGGCAGATTGGCCAGCGCTTCGACGATCAGCTCGGCCCCCATGAAAGACAATCGATCATGCAAGTCAGCTGTGGTGTCCTCGGCCCCAATCTGCATCGCTTTGCGCAACAGAACGGGGCCCGTATCCAACCCGGCCTGCATCTGCATGATGCAGATACCGGTTTCTGCATCACCAGACATGATCGCACGATGGATCGGCGCCGCGCCGCGCCAGCGGGGCAACAGGCTGGCGTGAATGTTCAGGCAACCATGTTTTGGAGCGTCCAAGATCGGTTGTGGCAAGATAAGGCCATAGGCAACGACAACAGCCACATCCGCGTTCAGCGCGGCAAAACTGGCCTGTTCCTCAGCCGATTTCAATGAGGTGGGGTGATGAACGGTCAGACCCAGCGCATCAGCCCTCGCCTGCACTGGCGTTGGACGATCTTTTTTGCCCCGTCCAGCCGGACGCGGAGGCTGGCAGTAGACGGCCGCAATCTCGTGCCCGGCGGCGACCAGAGCCTCAAGAACCGGAACCGAAAAGTCCGGGGTGCCCATGAAGACGACACGCATTGCTACCCCTGTTTCCTGGCCTTACGCAGCAGCATATCGCGTTTGACCTTGCTGAGGCGGTCGAAATACATCCTGCCATTGAGGTGATCGATCTGGTGCTGCACACTCGTGGCCTCGATCCCCACGAAATCACGGCGATCCACGATTCCATGTTCGTTCAGGTACTTTACCGTGACCGCCCGCGGACGTTTGACCTTGGCCGAAACACCCGGCAGGTTGGGGCTGGCTTCCTCATGGTCGCGTAATTCGACCGAGCTGTGCAGGATTTCCGGATTGGCCAGCCGCACGGCTTTACCACGTTCAGCCGAACCATCCACCACGGCCAAGCGCAGCAGGATGCCAATCTGGGGCGCGGCGAGGCCAACGCCGGGCATCGCCTCCATCGTGTCGATCATGTCGTCCCAGATCTCCCGGATCTCATCCGTGATCTCGGTCACATTGCTGGCCTTGCTGCGCAGGTGCTTGTCAGGCCAGGGCAGGCAGCGGCGGACCGTCATGCGCGTGCGCGCTCGCGTTTGAGCTTTTGCATCTTGCGGGTGATCATCTGGCGTTTCAGTGGCTTGAGGTAGTCGATGAACAGCTTGCCGTTGAGATGGTCGATTTCGTGCTGCACACATGTCGCCCAGAGCCCGTCAAAGGTTTCGGTCTGCAAGTTGCCATCCCGATCCATCCACGTGACATCCACCACTTTGGGCCGGGTAACTTCGGCATATTGATCGGGGATCGACAGGCAGCCTTCCTCGTACACATTGGTCTCGTCCGAGGATGCGATGACCTCGGGGTTGAACATGACCAAGGGACGCGGCGCTTCACCCTCTTCCTTGATGCAATCAATCACGATCAACCGGTCAAGAACACCCACCTGAGGCGCGGCAAGGCCGATGCCCGGTGCATCATACATCGTCTCCAGCATGTCATCGGCCAGCGCCCGCAGGTCGTCCGTGATATCGGCGACGGGGGCGCAGACCTTTTTCAGGCGCGGATCGGGGTGGATCAGGATATTGCGTTTCATGGGGCTGATTTAGGCCATCCCGTGTCGCGCCGCAACGCCCCCCTTGCACATGACGCGATTCCGGATAGCTTGCCCTGCGACCAGACAGGAGACGACCCCCATGAGCTTTGACGACCTCATCGACCGCCACGGCACCCATTGCGCAAAGTGGGACATGATGGAGCCGGTTTATGGCGTGCCGACCGAGGACGGTTTGGCCATGTGGGTGGCGGACACGGATTTTCGCGCGCCACCGCCAGTACTGAACAAGCTGCGGGAACTGCTGGACCACGGCATCTTCGGGTACGTCAATCTGGATCAGCCCTACACGGACGCGATCCGCTGGTGGATGCGCACGCGGCACGACTGGGACGTTGAGGCGGACGCGATTTTCACAACGACCGGCCTTGTAAACGGGGTGGGCATGTGCCTGGACACGTTCACACAACCGGGCGACGGCATCGTCTTGTTCACCCCGGTCTATCACGCGTTCGCCAAGGTGATCCGCAATGCTGGCCGCGAGGTCGTCGAATGCGAGATGGTCAATAGCGATGGCCGTTACGAGATGGATTTTGAGTCCTATGACGCACAGATGACCGGCAACGAGAAGATGGTCATCCTCTGTTCGCCCCACAATCCAGGCGGCCGGGTCTGGAGCCAATCCGAGTTGCAGGCCGTCGCCGATTTCGCCAAACGCCACGACCTGCTGCTGATGTCGGATGAGGTTCACCAAGACGTGGTTTTTCCGGGCCACACGCATATCCCGATGCAGAACGCCGCGCCAGAGATCACCGACCGATTGCTGATGCTGACCGCACCGTCCAAGACGTTCAACATAGCGGGCCTGCACACGGGGCAGGTCATCATCCCCGACCCAGAGCTGCGCGGTCAGTTTGCCAAACGCATGCTGGCATTGTCGCTGGCTTCGAACTCCGTGGGCCAGTTCGCTACCACCGCAGCCTACTCTGCCGAAGGCGCGGCTTGGGTTGAGGAATTGGTCACGTATATCGATGAAAACCGCCGTATTTTCGATGCGGCGATTGCGGGTATTCCCGGCCTGCAATCCATGCCCTTGGAGGCGACCTACCTGGCTTGGGTCGATTTCTCAGGCACAGGGATGGAGCGTGCCGAGTTCACGAACCGGGTCGAGCAGAAAGCCAAGATAGCAGTCAATCACGGCACCACATTTGGTGCGGGCGGGGAGAATTTTCTGCGCTTCAACCTTGGAACACAGCGCGCACGGGTCGAAGAGGCCTGCGCGCGGCTGAATGGCGCTTTCGCGGATTTACAGTGAGCCATGCGCCGGCTGGGCCTGATAACCTTGCTTTTGATTGTCACCGGCGCAGGTTGGTTCGGCTGGCATCGCTATGGTCCGCGCCCTCCTGCACCGCAGATGGCCACGGAAGCGGCTTGGATCGACCACATATTGGTTGAAAAATCAGCGCGGCGCCTTACCGCTTCACAGAACGGTGCGGTTGTAATGCAGGTCGATATCGCTCTTGGCTTTGCGCCTGAAGGCGACAAAGAAGTAGAAGGCGACGGAAAAACACCGGTCGGGATTT
This sequence comes from Ruegeria sp. AJ12, assembly GCF_056536245.1. Classification (NCBI taxonomy): domain Bacteria; kingdom Pseudomonadati; phylum Pseudomonadota; class Alphaproteobacteria; order Rhodobacterales; family Roseobacteraceae; genus Ruegeria; species Ruegeria sp. AJ12. The sequence goes on along the minus strand of NZ_JBQFJJ010000001.1, from coordinate 1,100,243 downwards.
TCAAGGTCAACCGGCGCAATCCCCAGAGTGCGTATCACCTGTCTTTGGGGATCGATTACCCGCAGCCGGACGATTTGGAACGCGCGCAACAGCGTGGCGAGAACCCCGGCGGCGACATTTTCATCCATGGACAGCCAAATGGCCTTTCTGGCCTGACATTACCCGGAGACTGGACGGCGGGCTGTATCGCCGTCTCAAATGCCGAGATGGAACAGCTTTGGCGGCTGACCGCAAACGGAACGACCGTCGAAATCCGCCCCTAATCGTCGTGACCCAACAGCGCTATCGGCGCGTCCGGCGCCCGGTAGAAATCCAGTGGGGCCTTGTCGTGCGCGGCCGTGCTGCGCTTGAACTCATAACGCATTTCACCGCCTTCTTCCTCATCGGCGATGATGAGGCATTGATACAGGTGGTTGGCACCATCGTAGATATCAACCAGCCCGCGCAGACGGGGTGTGGTTTCGGCTTCGACGGAAAAACCATCCTTCCACAATTTGAGAATCTTGAAAGTATTGTCGCCCATTTCCACACGTAGACGGCTGGTTTTTTTGAGCTCAGCGATTCGCGCCGCATTTAGTTCAGCGCGTATTTCCTTTGAAACATAGGTACTCATCAATTCGTTCCCCCGCTAATGCCTTCTATTTTGGGGGATGGAACGTAAAAATCCAGTGAACCGCGACACATAATCCGGCCACTCAGCAAACTGTTGCACAGAAATCCAGACCGGCTGTGCACGGGCGCAGGCCCATTGCGCGTGCCCTCGCGTAGGAAGCGGCGCGGGATCGGCCTATCTATGTGCCAATCTTGTTTCGGAGGACTTGTTATGGGCCTGTTGGTCGATGGGGTGTGGCATGACACCTGGTATGACACCAAATCCACCGGCGGCGCGTTCAAACGCAGCGCCGCACAGTTTCGCAACTGGCTGACAGCCGATGGCAGCCCCGGCCCATCTGGCACCGGCGGGTTCAAAGCGGAACCGGGCCGTTATCACCTCTATGTCAGCCACGCCTGTCCCTGGGCGCATCGCACACTGATTTTCCGCGAGTTGAAGGAGCTGAGCGATCTGATCTCGGTCTCGGTCGTGCACCCGGATATGCTGGACAAGGGCTGGACATTCAAGACCGATGAGTTCGGAGCCACGGGCGACACGCTATACGGTCTGGACTACGCGCATCAAATCTATACCAGGGCTGATCCCTCGTATTCCGGCCGCGTCACGGTGCCGATCCTGTGGGACAAAGAGCGCGAAACCATCGTCTCCAATGAAAGCTCGGAAATCATCCGCATGTTCAACTCGGCCTTTGACGGGATCACCGGCAATAGCGATGACTACTGGCCCGAGATGATGCGGGATCAGATCGAAGAGGTGAACGCGCGTATCTATTCCGACGTCAACAACGGGGTCTACAAATCCGGCTTTGCCACCTCGCAGGACGCGTATGATGCCGCCATTGGTCCGCTGTTCGAAACGCTCAACTGGCTCGAAGATCGTCTGGCCTCAAACCGCTACCTAATGGGCGACCGCCTGACCGAAGCAGACTGGCGGCTGTTCACCACCCTGATCCGGTTCGACCCGGTCTATCATCTGCATTTCAAGTGCAACCGGCGGCGCCTGATCGATTACCCGAACCTCTGGGCCCATACCCGCGAGTTGTACCAGTGGCCCGGCGTTGCACAGACTGTGAACATGAAGCACATCGTGCGCCACTATCACTACAGCCATGAGACCATAAACCCAAACCGGATTATCCCGGTAAACCCGGTTCTGGACTACATGGAACCGCACAGGCGCGGTCAGCGGCCTGCTGCGTAATGTTCTACCATCGCCGCCAGATCCTCTGGCGGCGTTCCGCTTTGGACATAGGCGCAGGCATTCGGGCTGTGGGCAAAGATCGACCCGTCCGAGAAAAACGTGGTGTTGGTGACAAAGATCACGCGTGCGTCGGGGCGGCGGTAGCTGGCAAAATCGGCCACCGCCAATGCGCTGCCGGTTTCCAGAACCAGATCCAGCACGATGATGTCAAAGGCGGTCCCGTACAGAGCAAGAATCGCAGCTTCCTGGCTGGCGGACAGAGTGACCTCAGCGCCTTGCCTTTCCATATACCTTTTCCAGACCCGGCCCAGGTCGGGGTTACTCTCAACAATCAGAACTTTCATTTGCAACAACCTCGGCACTTGCTATGGTGTGTGGTGCCGACCCCCGTGGTTCGTCATCTCGCCATTTCCTTAACAAAGTGTTAACGATGATCTCAGCAGGCTACGATCATGCGGATTGACTTGGCAAAATGGCAAAAATCCGCTTCAAGCGGGCTAAAGTCGGCATTTTGAGTACATAATGCAAACTTCGGACACAGTTGGCGAATTGAACCCGCGCGCCAGGCGCGATCATGGTGGCGGGCTGGATGACGCGATCAAACAGTATGGCGGAACCCGGTCTGATTGGATCGACCTGTCCACCGGAATAAATCCCCATCCCTATGATGTCTCAGGTCTTTTGCCCCGCGACTGGATGGACCTGCCGGATCATGGCGCCTTCGACCGGCTCACAAGTGCTGCGCGCAAGTTCTGGCACGTCCCGGACGGCGCAGCCATCCTGCCCGCGCCTGGCGCATCTGCCCTGATTGCGCGCATACCTGCGCTGGCAACACCGGGGCGCGTTCAGATCACCACCCCGACTTACAACGAACATGCCGCCGCGTTTTCGGCGCAGGGCTGGACTGTCACAGAAAACGGACCCGCCGAGGCCCGTGTCCTCGTGCATCCGAACAACCCTGATGGTCGGATCTGGCGCAAGGGCGACGCCAACGCGGCGCTGACCGTGATTGATGAAAGCTTTTGCGACGTCATACCGGACGCATCCCTGGTCCATCTGGCTGCGCGACCGGGTGTCCTGATACTCAAAAGCTTTGGCAAGTTCTGGGGCCTTGCGGGGATGCGTCTGGGGTTTGCGGTGGGACAGCCGGACCTGATCGCTGCGCTGAATGATCTGACAGGACCCTGGGCCGTTTCCGGACCGGCGTTGCGTGTTGGCACGCGTGCTTTGAAAGATACGGACTGGGCGGTGGAGACCCGTAGGTTGCTGACCAACGAAGCCAACCGTCTCGACTCTGTGCTGGCGCGCAAAGGTGCAGACCTGGTCGGCGGCACCGCGCTTTTTCGGCTTTACAAAGTCGACAGTGCCCACGCATGGCAGGATCGCTTGGCCCGTGCACATATCTGGAGTCGGATTTTCCCCTATTCCGAAACTTTCCTGCGCCTTGGTTTGCCTCCGACCGACGGCTGGGACCGGCTTGAGGCGGCGCTGTGAGCACTGCGCTGCTGTTGGTATGTGCCCTGTGTCTGGATGCAGCGCTGGGTGAACCGGATTGGCTGTGGTCCCGACTGCGACACCCTGCAGTGATTATCGGAACCGCAATCGGGTGGCTGGAGGACCGGCTGAACAAGGGGCATCGGCGTCGGATCAAAGGTCTGGCTGCGTTGGTTCTACTGGTCATGGTGGCCTATGCCACTGGACTGCTTCTCGCTCTGCTGGGTCCGGTCGTCGAGATCGTGGTTTGCGCCATTCTACTGGCACAGAAATCGCTGGTCACCCACGTTCGGGACGTCGGCGACGGCTTGCGCGCGTCTTTGAGCGAAGGACGGGAAGTGGTGGCCCGCATCGTTTCACGTGACACGGCCGACATGACCCAGGCGCAGGTCGCCCGGTCCGCCATTGAAAGCGCCGCTGAAAACCTCAGCGATGGTGTCATCGCTCCGGCGTTCTGGTTTCTGATAGCCGGGCTGCCGGGGGTGTTGGTCTACAAGGCCGTGAACACCGCAGACAGCATGATCGGCTATCGCAACGACAGGTATCTGGAATTCGGCTGGGCCTCGGCCCGGTTCGACGACTTGCTGAATCTGATCCCGGCCCGGCTGACCGGCGCAATGATCCTCGCCATTTCCAGACAGTGGACCCAATGGTCGGACATCGCGCAAGATGCGCGGCACCACAAATCTCCCAATGCCGGCTGGCCCGAAGCGGCAATGGCGCGTGCCCTGAACGTCGCGCTGGCCGGGCCGCGCAGCTATGATGGACAAGTCCGGGACCTCGCCTGGGTCAATCGCAGCGGGCGGCGGGACATCGGCGCATACGAGGTTTTCCGCGCATGTGACATGCTTTGGACCGTCTGGGGGCTTGCGCTTGGTCTCGTGTCAGTGTGGGTTATCGTCAACTTTGTTTTCTAAGATCGGACCGGTTCGACCATGCGCATTCTTTCTGGCCTCGTTGCCGCCACGCTTTTGATCTCACCTGCCCTGGCCCAATGTGGTGGTGGGTTCAACCAGTTCGTCGATGGATTGAAGACCGAAGCCGCTCAAAAAGGGTTCGACCAAGGCACTGTGACTGATTTTTTCAACGGCGTGCGACAGGACAACAAGGTTCTGCAAGCTGATCGGGCCCAGGGTGTGTTTCAGAAACCGTTCATTGATTTTTCCCGTCATCTGATCTCGCAAAACCGGATCGAGCGCGGGCAGTCCATGTCGCGCAAATACGACGCCGTGTTCGACCGGATTGAGGCCGAATACGGTATCTCTCGCGGCGTGCTCCTGGCGTTCTGGGCATTTGAAACGGATTACGGCGCGTTTCAGGGAGACTTCAATACGCGCAACGCGCTGGTTACACTGGCGCATGACTGCCGCCGACCCGAGCTGTTCAGGCCGCAGATTTTTGCCGCGATCGAGCTGTACCAACGCGGCAATTTCGACCCCGCCCGCACAACCGGTGCCTGGGCTGGAGAAATCGGCATGGTCCAGATGCTGCCGCAGGACATTCTGGACAATGGTGTGGATGGCGACGGGGATGGTAAGGTCTCGCTGAAAACCTCGGCCCCGGACGCGCTGATGTCAGGGGCCAAGATGCTGTCGCATCTCGGATGGCAACCCGGGCAGCCGTGGTTGCAGGAAGTCACGGTACCGGCACAGATGGACTGGTCTGTGTCCGGGCCCGGCAAACCACGTTCGGTGTCCGAATGGCAAGCTATGGGCGTTCAGGCGCGCAACGGATCGCTGTCGAACCTGCCGGCCTCGCTGATATTGCCGCAAGGGCACAAAGGACCCGCCTTTCTGGCCTACCCGAATTTCGACGTCTATTTCGAATGGAACCAGAGCTTTGTCTACGTCCTGACCGCCGCCTATTTCGGGACACGGCTGGAAGGTGCACCGATCTACAATGCCGGCAACCCGGCACAAGGCCTGTCCGGCGTACAGATGAAACAGTTGCAGAGCAAACTGCAGGCGCGTGGGTATGATGTGGGCAAGATCGACGGGATTCTGGGGGCCGGGACCCGAGCGGCGGTTCAAGCGGAACAGTCGCGGTCGGGGCTGCCAGCGGATGCGTGGCCGACTGCAGGCTTGCTGGAGCAATTGTAAGGGAACGGCATCTGTGGGTGGCTCCTGCATTGCAAGTGTTTTCTGGTGATTTTTGCGGTCGTTTTCGTCAGTACCGTCGTCTGTCCGGCCTGTTTATGTTTTGGCATTGCCTCCACTGGCCCTGATGAGTTCCGCAAGCGAGGTTCCAATCGGCTTATCGACCTCAGAGGGCCGCTGCCGTTCCCGGAGTGTCCTTGCTCTTGGTTGACTTACTTCCGCATCATCACTTCAACGTCTTGCATCTCGTGGGCAATCGGCGCGGTTAGAACGCAGGCTGCCGGTATTCCTGTTTCTTCGTGAGCATTGCCCAGATGGCCCGAGCGGCCTTGTTGGCCATGGCAGTTGTTGCCAGTCGGAACGGTTTGTCTGCGATGATCTTTGCTGTCCACAAATCGACCTTCTCTGGCGAACGTTTCGCCATCACAGCGCGCGATGTCATACCTACGACCAACAGCTTGCGAATGTAGCGATCACCTTGCTTTGTGATCTTGCCCAGACGTTCCTTGCCACCGCTGGATTTGTTGAGCGGGGTCAGTCCCAACCACGCTGCCAGATCGCGTCCAGTCCGGAACTGTTTTGCATCGCCAATCGTAGTGACAATCGCCGACGCCGTGATCGGGCCGATACCAGGCATACGCATCAATCTACGCGCATCTGCATTCAGAAGGGCATGTTGCTGGATCATCTTAGAATAGCCATCGATGCGTTCGTTCAGGCCGAGGAACTGATAGCACTGGATACCGAGCATGCCATTGGCGATCTCCGGCATTTCTGGATGGTCGCCATCAAGGTGACGCTTTGCAAAAGCCGTCACGGCTTCGATCCCGATGGGCAAGATATGCCCAAACTCACGCAAAAGGCTGCGGATCATGTTGGCCAGTTGGGTGCGCTGCCGGACGGCCAGATCTCGAGTCCGGTGGATTGAGAGAATGGCTTGCTGCTCTTCCGTCTTGATCTCGACAAATCGCATTGTCGGTCGACGGACCGCTTCACAGATTGCCTCAGCATCAACGGCGTCGTTCTTGCCGCGCTTCACGTAGGGTTTGACGTATCCAGCGGGCATGAGCTTCACGTCGTGCCCCAATTTGCGCAGCTGACGGCCCCAGTGATGAGACGAGCCGCAGGCTTCCATGCCAACCGTACACGGTGGCAACGTCTCAAAAAACGCCAACAGCTTCGCGCGTTTGATCGCCTTGTTGAAGATCACACGGCCATTCTCCGAAATGCCGTGCACTTGAAAAACATCCTTGGCCAGATCGAGGCCGACGGTCTTTACTGTCATTGGGTGGCTCCTTTCCTTGCAGTCAATCACAACTGCACTTTGGCACATTCGATGCCGGTGGAGCAGGAGCCACCCACCTCATCCGCTTTGGAGCCAAGGCGGTCATTGTGATATTTTGCTGCACGCGCACGCAGCGCAAAAAACGCTGCAAGTGCTTGGTGTCTGGTGCTGCAATGCGGCTGGCAAACCGGTCATTCGTGATAAGCACAGCGGTCAGAACAGCTTGAAATTTCAGGTCGCGGACCAAGTGGTCGTTTAAGGAAAGTCATTTATCCGGCTTTCCAGGATTGCACTTGATCGATATCTCTTCCGCGCGAATAATCCCTGCCAGCCCATACGACGGCTCCAACAGCAACTCAAAGGCTGGGCATTTTTCGCCGGCTTCCACGCGTGAAAGAGTCAGCCCATTGATGACATTCTGATGATTGAACTCATCAAGCTCCAAGGTAACTATTCGGTCAATCGAAAACTCTACAACAGCATGCTTTTCCAGAACAAAATAACCGTTCCTAACTTTGTTGGTCATGTTCCACGCGTGAATGCGCAGTGTTGAGCGCCCCTTGCTTTTTAGATGCAAGTCCAGGACTTCCGCATCGTGGAAGCTGGGCACCTTGCCAAACCAACCCAATAACTCCTCACCACCAGGAATGGCTTTGTAGATTGAAACTGATTCATCTTCGCCCATTCCGCAAGGCTCCAGACCTATTGAAACACTCATAGAAATGTTGGAATTGGTTCATGTTCTTTTGGCTCAGCTAAAGCGGTGTCAGGGTTCGCAACCTTCACCCTCTTCCTGTTTGGCTTTGGCGGCAAGCACCTCCGCACGTATTCCCTGCCGAAAGAACAACACCATGAGCATTGCGACCAGCAGGAAGACCGGGAAAACCATCAACTGCGTCGCATTCAACCCCATGTAGATTGGCTTTTCTTCGACGACTTCAAACAGCCGACGATGCAGGTAGACGTAGTATCCATCGTTGTTGTCGACATAATCCTCACCCTCTCTCCATGCATCTTCGTCGCCCGGCTTAAGCGTTGTTTCCTTTGTTTTGAGGTTCCACTGGTATGCCCAGGTTCCTTCTGCCTCGTTCCACTCGCCGCCGGTCGCGAATTTGATAAAGTCATTTTCGAACTCAAGCGCGTTGGGTTCTTTCATCGGGGCAGGAACATTGCGCATAACGACCCTATGGACGTTGTGCATCGAAGCGTTTACGCGAGATTGCCCTTCTAGCACCTCATCGTCATCGAACTCATAAAGCTCACCAGAAATAGCGTAACCATAGTGGTTCAGCTCATTCCAAAGGTCCTTTTCTTCAAACCCCTCGCGGGGCAATGTGTAGCGCTGGACAAGCTTAAAAACATTGGCATCGAGATCATCTTCAATGATCATCGCCTCTGATTGCGTGGCTCCGGGAAACCGTTTGGCGTACCACTTCTCATATTGCTTGCTCCGGTCCTCCATGTCCTCGCCGTCATAGCGCCAGCGCATATTGTCCGCTTCCACCCCCCGCCACGTGTCTGTGACATTGAGCACGGCGGCATTCGGGCCTTCATCCAGGAACACATATTCCTGCACGGCCTCTCTGGTCGGTTCGTCAGGAAAATGTCTTTCAATTTCAACCAAACCGGTGCTGTGTTCTGCCAATGGCAAGCCCCAAGCGAAGTCCCTCAGTGGGATCTCGCGACCCACGCCACCTTGCAGCAGGTCGGTGGCGTCAACGAACCAGTCACCTTGCGGATCGCGGACACGTACAATGGCGTGATCGAAGATAAACGGAGATGGCAACATGCGCGGCAACGCGGGACCCATGTCGTGGTCGACCAGAACGACATCGGCCTCGATCTGCAAATGCGCCAGCATGGAAATCAGAAGAAGCGCTTTGTCTTTACAATCGCCATATGCGCTCAGCCAGACTTCCTCGGGGGACCGGGGTATCCAGCCACCTTCGCCAATGGAGACACTGAAATACCGGACCCGGTCCTGTACCAGACGCAGGGCTTGGGTCGCGCGCCATTGCGGATCTTCGGACTGTTCCAGCATTGCATCAAGCAGCTTGACCAGGTCATCAGGCAGCAAGTCCGGTCTGGCTCGATAGTCATTGGTCAATCCCTGAACGATCTGCTGCCAATCCTGAAAAGTGGAGAGTTGCAGCCCATCGTTCGAGACGTCCCAATCATCCGCAGAACGTGTGTTTCTGTCGTCTTCGTCGGCTTTTTCAAGCTCCCATCGTAAGATCGTCCTGCCGGCAACCTCTTCACGCCGCACATCGAACTCATCTGTGTGGTTCAGCCCAAAACGCGTTGCAGCGGGCAAGTCTATGGAGGTGCGCCTCTGTTCCCACCCCCAGTCTCTGACGCCTTCTGAACGATAGTGAAACTGATCCGAGAAAACGGGTGTACTGGCTGATATCGACCAGATCATCTCGACAGTGTCGCCGACGCGAAGATCGGCGATCTGACCGAAATACTCGATGTCGCCCAGCATCACACCTGAGTTGAGCTCCGGTTCGCGCCGGAGTTCTTCGAACGGCAAGTCGAGTTGGTCTAGTACGTTGCTATCTCGGTGGATCTGCAATCGATGAAGAGTGGCGCGTTCAAAATTCGGATCCACCATCAGCTGTACTTCGCCATAGAGTTCCAGCGTTGAGCGATCATGCACAGCAAAGAAACTCTGTCTGACCCTCTGGTATCCGTTGTCTTCGACTCGGATTTTTTCGTCGTGAATGGGTAGGTTAACGGGTGCATCAGCATGCAAAGCCGCTTGCCGATCTTGCTGTGAAACTTCCACGTACCATCCAGGTAGGTGTTTATCGCGCAGCAGTTCCGCTGACGCAGGTTTAGCACCAACCAAGTTTAGCAAGCCCAATATGACAAGAAAGACGATGACCCAAATTGCTATGTTGGCAGATGTGGTCTGCCACCACCTCTTTTTCTCAACTTTCTGTGCTGCCGTTCGTTTGTTGTCTGCCCATGGTCCCAGCCCCTGAGACACCCTGCACGCGGAAAGGAGATTTGCCGCAGAGGGTGTTTCCGGAACGACATGTAACTGATCATCCTTTGTCTCGATAATGGTCAGGTCGTTTTCATTGTGAACAGCACGAACCGCAAACCAATCAAGGCGCAATCGTTTACCTTCACGCCAGATTTCAATGGCCGCCTTGTCGCAACTCACTGCCGTCAGTCCCCAATCGAAACCTCGTAAAAGCCCGTGACGGTAGTAATGAAGATGGCGCAGTTTTGGCAGATAGGGCCAATCATTTACCGCTGCTGTGGTCATCGCGACAAACAGCAATATGACACCGATTTGATTAAACAACGGAAAACCCGCATCCAATGACTTCCCGGTCAACAAAACAATAAAGAGAAAAATAGAGAGACCCGAGATCCATGCATACGCCAAATAGTTGAAGACTGAGGCCAACCAGGCGGGACAGGGTGTCCCCAGTTTTTTGGATAGTCCCTCCAAGGCATGAAAGGCTGCGGCCGCGGATATGTACTGGTGTTTGGCTTCTATCGGAGCGTTTTTTGGGTTAAAGCCGCTGGAATTCCTCGCCCTGCTTTCTTCTTTCACCTTCTTCACGAGCTCTCTGGCGTCTTCATCCGAAGGCATTGGAAGAAAAAACAATCCGTAGCTCGCTCTTTTCCAGATCACAAACCGCCCAACGCGCATTGGTTTTGATACATGCGAAAAATGCCAGGCCTCTGTCTGGTGGGCTTCAACTACTTCGACGTAGTCTTTCTTGACAGTGTACTGCGTTTTGCCATCATAGAGTTCTGTCGCACTGAGAATTACAGGCGCGCGACCCCTCCAAACCGCCCATAGACTTCCAGCGCTCAATGCGTGTGACCGGGCGAGAAAAAAACAAAATAGACCAAGCGGGATTGGAGCCCAGAGTTTGGATCCAGCGGTGCTCAGGTCAAGCCCGGAATTCCAGGCAGCGACAAAGCCGCCCAGAAGCTCAGCCAGAAATGTTACTGCCAGACATCCCACCGCTATTGCTAATAAAAGAAACTGCTTGAATGCTCTTCGAGCATCCAGCCGAGATCGTTCAGTACGGGCTTGGCTCGTCAGCTCGGTTTCGAGGGTCAAAATAGAAGAATTGCTTGGTGCTGGCACCAACTCCGAATGAATCGCATTCACAACAGTATTTCCCAACAAATTCAATGCTCGCCAATAGATTGAACGTTCGTGGCAAAAATATGGTCGGAGTGGAGTAAAAGGCGCTTCTGAGGTTTGTTGTAAACCGCCGACAATAGTGGGTTATCTCCACTACAAGGGGTGGATCGTGGTCATGGCAAGGGGTCGATTGAATTCCGCCCTTCAGGCGTTATTTTCAATGACTGCTTTGGTGACACATGCTGCTTCACAGCGAAAATCATAGTGCGATTGCGAACAAATTCTGCGGCAGCAATAGACGCTTTTGCATAAGGCGGGTTTGTCCGCTTAGCTGACGCGTGAAAACGCATCGCTCCAAAGCTGAACTCCGTCACTCTGGCCGCACCGGGTATCTGTCGCCCTTTTCGTCAATCAGGATCAATCTATCACCGCTGCGGACATACAAGTCGCACCGACTGAACCCGTTGCGATAGGCGATACAGACGCTGCCATCATCGGCGATGCTGTAGGTGCCAAAGGCGGAATCTCCGCTGGCATAGGTGTAGGAATAAGCGCCACCGGCCGAGAACCGCGACTGGCCGTCATCATAGAAGGTCAGCGTGCGCCCGGCCAATCCATCCAGCTCCGCCTGGCTGAGCGGAACATCACCGGGCTTGACCGGCCACTCCTTTGCCCAAAGGGGCGCGGCAAAAACGACGGAAAAGATGAGAAGCCATCTGAGCATATGGCCACCCTACTCTGACGCTGGGTGAATCGGTCATAACGTTGCGGTGATCGCTCAGGCGACCATCTGCTCGGCTTTCTTCAGATCGACCGACACCAGTTGGCTGACGCCCTGTTCCTGCATCGTCACACCGAACAGCCGGTCCATACGCGCCATGGTCACCGCGTGGTGGGTGATGATCAGGAAGCGCGTGTCGGTCTGGCGGCACATCTCGTCCAGCAGATCGCAGAAGCGGGTGACATTGGCGTCATCCAGCGGCGCGTCGACTTCGTCCAGCACACAGATCGGCGCGGGGTTTGCGAGGAAGACGCCAAAGATCAGCGCCGTCGCCGTCAGGGTCTGTTCCCCACCCGACAGCAGGCTGAGCGTCGAGAGTTTTTTGCCCGGCGGCTGGCACATGATTTCGAGACCCGCGTCCAGCGGATCATCGCTTTCGACCATAACCAGATTGGCCTCACCCCCTCCGAACAGATGCTTGAACAGCATCGCAAAGTTTGAGTTCACCTGTTCGAATGCCGTCAAAAGGCGCTCGCGTCCCTCGCGGTTGAGGCTGGAGATGCCGCTGCGCAGCGCTTTGATGGCCTCTTCCAAATCAGCCTTTTCGCTATTCAGCGTATCGAATTCTTCCTGAACCTCTTTGCTGTCTTCTTCGGCCCGCAGGTTCACCGCGCCCATTGCGTCACGCTGACGCTTGTGGCGGTTCACTTCCGCCTCCAGCGCATCGGCGGCAGGCATCTGATCCGGGTTCACATCCAACTGGTTCAACAGCTGGTTCGGCGTCAGTTGCTGATCCTCGGCGATCCGTTCGGCGGCAGCGACAACGCTTTCCTTGGCCGCATCGCAGCGCGCCTCTGCCGCAGCGCGGGTTTCACGTGCCTCGGAGGCCAGACGCTCTGCCTCTCGCTCGGCCACAACAACCTCGCGCTGATGCGTTTCGGCGGCCGCGAGTTTGTCTGCGGCCTCTGCCCGGCGGGCTTCGGCGGTTTCGATCAGGTCATTCAGGTCCTCGCGCGCCTTGGCAATCTCACTTGGGGCGGCGGTGGCTTCGGATAGCTCCTCCTCGGAGGACACCTTGCGTTCGGCCAGTTCCGAGATGCGTTTCTCTGCTGTCTCCAGACGATGCTTCCACCCGCTGAGATCCTTGGTGACCTCCTGCGTGCGCCGCGTACGGGCCTCGCCCTCGCGGCGCAACTCGTCATGGGTCGAGCGGTGGGTGAGCATGGTGATCCGCGCGGCCTCGACCGTCTGTTTGATGTCCTCGACTTGCGCACGCGCGCTGTCGAGATCGCCCAAACCGGTCAATGCACCTTCGGCCTCGCGCAACTGCGCGCGCGCCGACATGGCATCCTCTTTGTGGCGGTCGACGGCCAGCGTCAAGGTCTCCAATTTGCCCTGCGCCAGATTGCGATCGGCTTCGGCCCGGCTGAGCGCGCGCGCGGTTTCCGCCATGCGCTGATCAGCGGCGCGACGGGCCTCGCGGGCGCGGCGGTCGGCTTCGGTCACCTCGGCCAGCTGCTGCGACAAGGTCTCATGTGCGGCACGGGCCCCTTCGGCTTGCGCTTCGGTGCGGGTGAGTTCCTGCTTCAGGGCCTCCAGCTTGTTCAACTGCTCCAGCCGCAAAGCCGCCGCACTTGGGGCGTCTTCGGCCCAGGCGCGGAACCCGTCCCAGCGCCACAGGTCGCCTGATCGCGACACGAGGCGTTGGCCCGGCTTCAAAGCGGCCTGCAGTCGCGCACCCTGATCGCCATCGACCAGCCCGATCTGCGCGATCCGGCGGCTGAGCCGATCCGGGCCCGATACATGCAACGCCAGCGGCTCGGCCCCATCCGGCAGCGCTTGGTCCGCGTCATAGCCTGCCAACTGTACCCAGCCAGACGGGCCGTCGCCCTCAACCAATGGCGCGCGCAGATCATCGGCCAGTGCAGCCCCCAGAGCTTTTTCATAGCCCGGTGCCACGCGCAGCAGATCAAGTACCTGCCCGCCTTCGGCAGTGTCGCGTTCCACCAGCTTGGCCAGCGCCGTGGTCTCGGCCCGGATGGCCCCCAATTCACCTTCGGCCTCGGAGCGTTGAGCCCGCGCTTCGGCCTCGCGCCCCTGCGTTTCATTGCGCAGCTCATCCGCGGCAGCCAGTGCTTGTTCGGCGGCATCGGCGGCGTCTCGGGCTTCTTCCTCACCTTTTTGAGCGGCCTCAAAGGCTTCGCCGGCGCGGGTCAGCGCCGTTTGCGCCTCCTCAACAGCGGTACGCGCCTTTTCCTCTTCGCCTTCGGATCGGGCCAAAGTCTTACGGCTGTCTTCAACCAGGCGCTGCGCTGATTGATGACGGGCCACGAGGCGCGCCATGTCCTCGGTTTCCTGCGAGAGGTGATCTTCGCGATCCTGCAAGACCGACGCGGCCTCGCGCGCAACCTCGGCGGCTTGCGCAACCTTTTCGTCGTGTCCCTCGGCGGCCTTGGTTAATTCACGGGCTTCCCATTCCAGACGCTCGATCATCTGCCCGGCATCCCGGTTCAGACCGGTTTCGCGTTCGATATCGTTGCCAAGCTGCTGGATGCGGGCGGTCAGCGTTTCAATGGTCTGACGGGCACGGGCTTCCTGATCCGAGAGTTGATCGCGCTGAACCTGCTGGCGCTGCAGGACGGCGGCAGCGATGGCCTCTTCCTCGCGCAGGGGCGGCAGGGTCTCTTCGATCTCGGCGCGTTTGGCGCTGGCCTCGCGAGCAGCGGCCTCGGCGCGCGCGGCATCGGTAATGCGGTCGCGCAGCTTGTCCTCGGCCTGCTGCCGGGCCATGTCAGCCTCTTTCCAGCGACGATAGAGCAACATGCCTTCGGCCTGACGGAGCAGTTCTCCAATCTCCCGATACCGCGCGGCCTGACGCGCCTGACGGGCGAGTTGGGCCAGTTGCGTGCCAAGCTGTTCCAGCACGTCATCGACGCGGGTCAGATTGGCCTCGGTCGCTTTCAGCTTCAACTCGGCCTCGTGGCGGCGCTGATAGAGACCCGAGATCCCGGCAGCCTCTTCCAGAATGCGGCGACGGGCGCGGGGTTTGGCATTGATCAGTTCGGCGATGCGGTTCTGACCGACCAAAGCCGGTGAATGCGCCCCGGTCGAGGCATCGGCGAACAGCATCTGCACGTCGCGGGCGCGGACGTCCTTGCCGTTGGTCTTGTACGCGCTGCCCACATCGCGGGTGATGCGCCGGACGATCTCAAGCTGGTCGCTGTCGTTGAATCCCGAAGGCGCAAGGCGTTCGGAATTGTCCAGAGACAAAACAACTTCGGCAAAATTACGGGCCGGACGCGTGGCGGCACCAGCAAAGATCACGTCCTCCATCGCACCACCGCGCATGGATTTGGGGCGATTTTCACCCATGACCCAGCGCAGGGCTTCCAAAAGGTTGGATTTGCCGCAGCCATTCGGGCCCACCACACCGGTCAGCCCGTCCGCGATGATCAGATCGGTCGGGTCCACAAAGCTTTTGAAGCCGGTCAGTTTGAGTTTGCTAAAGCGCAATGGCTGCTCGTGGAATGATTCCTATGAATAAGAAGTCTGCGCAAGTGATGGGGCCTGAGTCAACGAAGATACGCAGGATATGGACCAATCACTCGAGTTATCCACAATATCTTGCCAGTTTTCGCAACAATCCGCGCGTTTCAATAAGGGGTGCATTCGTACACGGCGTAGTCGTACCCGCCGTAATTGACGCATTCATAGGGACGGCGGAGGAGCGCGCCGAAAATCAGCTTTTGCCCTAGTTCCCGGTCACATCCCAGAATGCCGATTGTCACTGCCGCGTCGCCCAACACATCCAGAAGCGGGCACCCCGAAACCTGCGCCATCGCCAATGCGGCCCGATCACGGATCGGGCCCAATCGCGGTGCGTATTGGCTGTTGATCCGCACCGCCTCGGCCAGTTCGCCGCGTACCCGCACGTCGAAAACGCTGCCATTCACCGCAACCCGGGTTACGGGCACGTCGCGGAAGTGAGGCGTGCCTGCCGAGCACGCCGCCAACAGCAGAAAGGCAAGATACCGGATCATGCCGCAGCATTGCGGCAATATGGTTAACAGAACCTTTCGCGGCTCAAGTTCGCAACAACTCTCCCAACTTGCGAATGCCTTCGCGGATCGTCGCTGCGTCGGAATTCGAGAAGCTGAGCCGGATCGTATTGGCGCCAGTGTCATCAGGATAAAAAGCCTGACCCGGTACAAAGGCCACCTTGATCGTTTCCAGCGACCGTTCCAGCAAGTCGGCACCATTCATGTCTTTAGGAAGCGTGACCCAAACAAACATCCCACCTTCGGGCCGGGTCCAGTCAACCCCGTCCGGCATATGCTGGGCCAGTGCGTCCATCATCGCATCCCGGCGCGCGCCATAGACGTCGCGCAGCCTTGGCACATGTGTTTCAAAGCAGGCTTGCGCCACCTGATGCACCGCCATCTGGTTGACGGTGGCAGAATGCAGATCGGCGGCCTGTTTCAACAACACCAGCTGCGAAATCACCGGTTTGGCTGCCACGACCCAGCCGACCCGGAGGCCCGGAGACAGGGTTTTGGAGAAGGTGCCGCAGTAGATCGTCCGGCAGTCTTCGATCGAGCCCTTACGTGCGAGTTCCAGCGCCAGAATGGGCGGGATCGGATCGCCATCATAGCGCAGGGCCTGATAGGCCCCATCCTCGATCACCGCGCAGTTTAGGTCTTCGGCCAGATCCAGCAACGCCTCGCGGCCCCGCAAATCAACGGTTTCGCCGGTCGGATTGGCAAAATCAGCAGACAGATAGGCGAACTTGATTAAGCCCTCGCCGGCTGCGGTCCTGTATTCCGCAGCACCCCGATTGCCATTGATGCTCAACCGGTCATAGCGCGGCTCATACGCATCAAAAGCGTTGATCGCACCCAGATAGGTGGGCCAGCCGACAAGGGCGGTATCGCCTGGGGACAGGTAGAGCTTACCCAGATAATCCAATGCCTGCTGCGAACCGGAGGTGATCAGAATGTTGTCAATCTCACACGCTACCCCAATCCCACGCATGTACTCTGCGATCCATTCCCGCAAAGGCGCATATCCTTCGCTGATCGAATACTGCAGCGCCTGCGCTTTTTGCTCGGGGCCCAGCGCGGCCTGAAAGGCTTGCGCAAATTCGTCGGCAGGAAACAGCGCCGGGTCGGGAATACCACCAGCGAAGGAGATAATCCCCGGCTGATCCAGCAATTTCAGCAATTCACGTATCTCTGATGCTTTCATCCGAGAGGCTCGGGTGGCGAACAATGCCTGTGTGGACATCTGGCTCCTCCGGTCAGTATTCGGCGCAGACTAGGCAAGCGCTCATTAAAGTCAATATTTCTGACCTAATGTTTCATGCAACGTGACCCCAAATCCTTGATCCACCCCGTATTATGTGGTCATATGATTTGACCAATTTCAGATGACGGCACGATGCCCTTTCAAAAAGTTGAGACCGAAAAGCTGTCCATCGCAGTCGTCCGGCAGATCGAGTTGCTGATCCTGCGCGGTATTCTGCGCCCCGGCGAGCGCCTGCCGCCCGAGCGCGAATTGGCAGAGCGCCTGGGCGTGTCTCGCCCCTCCCTGCGTGAGGCGATTTCCGAGTTGCAGGAACAGGGACTGCTGTCGGCGAAGGCCGGATCCGGTATCTATGTGGCAGAAGTTCTGGGGTCTGCCTTTTCGCCCGCTCTGACCCGTTTGTTCGGCAGCCATGAAGAGGCGGTGTTTGACTATTTGTCCTTTCGGCGGGACATGGAAGGTCTGGCGGCGGAACGCGCTGCCCGGCTGGGTTCTGACAGTGACCTGAAAGTGGTGCAGACCCTCTTTGACAAGATGGAAGCCGCGCATGCGCGCAACGTAACCGAGGATGAAACGAGACTGGACGCCGAGTTTCATATGGCCATCATCGAGGCCAGCCACAACGTTGTGATGCTGCACATGATGCGGTCCATGTATGACCTGCTGCAACAAGGCGTGTTCTACAATCGGCAGATCATGTTCCAGCAGCGTGCGACGCGCGACGCCATCCTGGGCCAGCATCGCGCTATCAACGCCGCCATACAAGCCCGCGACCCGTCGGCGGCACGGCACGCCGTCGAGCGCCATCTGGACTATGTCGAGCGTTGTATGGAAGATCAGCAAAAGGCCGAGCGAAACGAGGAGATTGCGCTCCGGCGTCTCGCCCATGAGACAGAGCAGGATTGATGCGCAGCCGCATCTGACCTGCTCGTCCTCCTCCCCTGTCCAACCGTTTGTCGCTGATCGGGATCAGCCTGTCTTGCCACGGACAAAGGCGCGGGTCTTCTCGTGAACCGGGTGCTCAAAAACCTGCTCGGTCGGTCCGATTTCGAGCAGTTCGCCCAGATGAAAGAAAGCGACCCGGTCAGCAATCCTGCGCGCTTCCATCATCGAATGTGTAATAACGACCACACTATGATCCTGCCTGAGGTCCACCATGAGCTCTTCGACTTTTGCAGTTGCAATCGGGTCGATTGAGCCCGTCGGCTCATCCATCAGCATAATGTCCGGTTTCGTCCCCAACGCCCGCGCAATGCACAGCCTTTGTTGTTGCCCGCCAGACAGGTCTGTCCCCTTCTTACTGCGCAGAACATCCTTGACCTCATCCCATAGATGGGCCCGCTTCAGGCATTGCTCGACATGGGCTTCAAGCTCTGCCGACCGGGTAAAGAACCCGTGAATGCGCGCGCCATAGGCAACGTTTTCCCAAATGGAAACAGGAAACGGGTTCGGCTTCTGCGCGACCCAACCAAATTTCTTCCGGTGAACCGGCGGATCAATGTGCGGCGCATGAATGTCCTCGCCACCCATTGTGATTGCCCCCTCGATCCGCACACCGCGCGTTTCGTCATGCATCCGGTTCAGACATTTGAGAGCCGTGGATTTTCCGCATCCAGACGGGCCTATCAATGCGAGGATTTCGTTGTCATATAGGTCAAAGCTGACATTCTTCAGCGCCTGTTTGTCTTCATAGAAAAGCGAAAGCCCCCTGATCTCCATCAGCGGCGGTGAATTCTTCAGTTGCAATGCAGATCGCGTGAAATCCTGTTCTGTGATGCAGAGCATGCGAGCCTCCTCTTATCTGTCACCACATGCCTCACACGCCGGGGCGAAACGCAGGTTGATCCAAAACAAGGAAGGCGAAACTTCACAAAAGTTTCACATGATATCTATTCGGCGTCGCCCGTTGCTTGTTCGAAAATCGCGAGGTACTGACCTTCTACGTCAGGTGACCTCATCTGTGGAGGTGCGATATAAATAGTTGCTTTTAAATGTATTTTATTAAGTTCGACAATCTACCTGCCTGCAATCAAAGACCGTTCAATCGGTTGTGATCAGCCCCATTTGTGTGGTCCAATTTGATTGTTAGTGCATGACCGGCCTTTGGTCCATTTGAACGATGGTTTCCGGGGCCGGCGGTTTATATCCCAGAGCACTGTGAGGGCGTTTTGTGTTGTAGTGTTTCCTCCATTCTTCGATCAAAATCTGCGCTTCTCTTAGACAGTAGAAGACTTCTCCATTCAGGAACTCATCTCTGAACCGCGCATTGAAACTTTCACAGTAACCGTTCTCCCATGGGCTGCCTGGCTCGATGTATGCGGTCTTTGCTCCAACTGCATTGATCCAGTCTTGCACCGCCACGGCAATGAACTCAGGGCCATTGTCGGAGCGAATGTAGCTTGGCACACCGCGCATGATGAACAGGTCACTCAGCACGTCGATGACATCGCTGGAGTTCAGCTTGCGGTCCACACGGATCGCCAAGCACTCCCGGCTGTACTCATCAATGACGTTGAGCGTGCGGAATGCCTTTCCGTCATCCGTTCGACAATGCACGAAGTCATAGCTCCAGACGTGGTTTCGATGCTCCGGCCGCAGCCGAACACACGATCCATCATTTAACCAGAGCCGCCCCTTCTTTGGTTGTTTCATTGGCACTTTCAGCCCCTCCCGACGCCAAAGCCTCTCGACGCGCTTGTCATTCACCTGCCAGCCCGCATCTCTCAGCAAAGCCGCGATCCGGCGATAACCGTAGCGGCCATACTGGCGGGCCAATTCTATCATGTCCGCCACCAGGCGCTTCTCGTCAGTTCGACCTTTCGGCAGCTTTCGCTGTGTGGATCGGTGCTGTTTCAGGACGCGACACGCCCGGCGTTCTGAGACACGCAGTTTGTGGCGCACATGGTTGATGCAGGCACGGCGACGGGCGGGGCTCAGTAGTTTCCCTTGGCCGCCTCCGTCAGGATCAGTTTGTCCAGGGTAAGATCCGAGACGGCCTTTCGAAGACGCTCATTCTCTTTTTGAAGGCGCTTAAGTTCCTTCAATTGATCCGTACCCATTCCGCCGTACTTCTTCCTCCAGCGATAATAGGTCTGTTCAACAACACCAATCTGCCGGATCGCATCCAGACGGGACATGCCTTGCCCCATCAATATCTCAACCTGCCGCAACTTCGAGACAATCTCTTCCGGCTTCGGTCGCTTGTTCGCCATGTGGTTCCTCCATTTTCTTAACCATAACGGCGGACCACTTCAGAGGGGGAGGATCAGGGCATTGTTGCTGTTGCAGTACAAGCGCAATGGAATCCCGTCAGTGCAGCTTTTCACCAACATCCGCAATCGACGCATCAATCAACTTGTTCGCCTG
This sequence comes from Ruegeria sp. AJ12, assembly GCF_056536245.1. Taxonomy (NCBI): domain Bacteria; kingdom Pseudomonadati; phylum Pseudomonadota; class Alphaproteobacteria; order Rhodobacterales; family Roseobacteraceae; genus Ruegeria; species Ruegeria sp. AJ12. Next base: position 1,080,050 of record NZ_JBQFJJ010000001.1, on the reverse strand, counting down.
AGCGGCAGTCATTTGCTTCGCCAGCACAGCGTTTGCCGCAGAGACCGCGACGGTGATCGCCTGATCGCGCACTTCCTTGACTGCCGAGGCCTCAGCCGATGCGATTTGGTCTTGTGCCGCCGCCAGACGGCGCTCTATCGACCTATCGAGGTCGACTTTGGCCTGTTCGGCCGCAAGTGCTGCATCCTCTTTTGCAGCAGCGACGATGGCGTCCGCCTGGGTCTGCACTTCGCGCTGTTTGCGCTCGTATGATGCCAACAGGCTGCGGGCTTCTTCGTGCAGGGCACGGGCTTCGTCCAGTTCAGCCTTGATGCCGTCGGCACGGTTGTCCAGAGCACCGCCGATCATGCCCGGAACCTTGAAATAGACCAGAATCGCGATGAAGACGATTAAGCCCAGCAAAACGACAAAGTCGGTGTTCCCCAGCGAGAAGAACGGGCCTTTGGCCGCCAATGCCGGGCTGGCTGCACCAAATGTCAGGACAAGGGCAAGAATGTTCCGCATGTCGCTTATCCCTTTACCTGTGCGTCAACAGCACTGTCGATGGCTTTGGCATCTGCCTTGCCGCCCAGCGCGGTGACCAGTTCAGCCGCCGTATCCTTGGCAACCACTTGAATGCTATCCAGCGCACTGGCCCGGATGTCGGCAATCGCCTTTTCCGATTCAGCCGCTTTTGCAGCGATTTCCGCATCCGCCTTGGCGATCGCGCCATCCAGACCGGACTGGATTTCAGCACGTGCTTCGGCAGCGATACGCTGTGCCTCAGAACGGGCATCGGCCAGCGCCTTGTTATAGGCCTCTTCGGCCTCGACCGCTTTGGCTTTCAGATCTTCGGCCGCAGCCAGGTCATTTGTAATGGTCCCCTGACGTTCAGCCAGGATTGCCGCGATGCGTGGCAGAGCCACGCGGGACAGGACCAGAAAGATGACGACCAGCGTAATGACCAGCCAGAAAATCTGGTTGGGGAACCAATCGAAGCAGAGCTGCGGCATCCCGATGGCAGAGCCATAGGAGTCGACGCACGAGCCAGCTACCTCTTTTGTAAGGGGTTCAGTCGCCATGATATCCTCCGTCGGAAACTTGTCTTTACAACAGGCGGGCCGCTATGGCTTGGACCCACCTGCGCGTAAGGATCAGGTTCCGCAGATTATACGGCGAACATCAGCAGCAGCGAGACCAGGAATGCGAAGATCCCCAGGGCTTCTGCGAATGCGATACCGATGAACAGGGTTGCGGTCTGCGAAGCAGCCGCCGAAGGGTTGCGCAGGGCGCCGGCCAGGAAGTTGCCTGCAACGTTGCCCACCCCGATTGCGGCTGCGCCGGAACCGATTGCTGCCAGGCCTGCGCCGATGTGTGCGAGATCGCCTTCCATGATGTATCTCCTTACGAATTGGAAGTTTCGATGTTGGGGGTTCGGACCTTAGTGCGACGGATGCAGCGCATCCTTCAGATAAACACAGGTCAGAATGGTGAATACGTAGGCCTGGATGAAGGACACGAGCACCTCAAGACCATACATTGCGGTGATCGCCAGCACGGACACGGGCGAGATCACGGCGACCGCGGCAAAGCCTGCGAACACTTTGATAACAGCGTGGCCCGCCATGACGTTACCGGCGAGACGAATAGAGTGGCTGACCGGGCGTACGAAGTACGAGATCAACTCGATGATCGCCAGGATCGGGCGCAGCGCCAGCGGTGCGCTCGAGACCCAGAACAGGCCCAGAAACGCAGCACCGTTTTTGACGAAACCAAGGATGGTCACGGTCAGGAACACGGCCAGCGCCAGCGGGATGGTCACGGCGAAATGTGATGTGGTGGTGAAGGACCCGGGGATCATGCCCAGGAAGTTTGCACAGACGATGAACATGAACAGGGTCATGACATAGGGGAAGAACTTGACGCCCTCCTTGCCACATATGTCTTCCAGCATCTTGTAGATGAAGCCATAGGCCAGCTCGGCCACCGACTGCATCCGGGTCGGAACGATGGCGCGCTTGGACGTGCTGAGCACCAGCAGAGCAAAGATCGCAACGATTGCCAGGAACAGCCACAGCGTGACGTTGGTGATCGTGAACATACCTACCGCACCGTCGCCGAAAAGCGGCTTAACGATGAACTGGTCCATCGGATGGAAAACCAGGCTGCTGCCTTCTGCTGCGGTGGTCTCGGTCGCCACGTTCAGTCCCTCTCGTCCTTCTCGGCTGCACTCGCCGCCGATTGTTTCTCCTGAACCTCTTTCGCGCTGCGGAGCATAACCTTCACGCCCGCGACAAGGCCCAGCAATGTGAACAGCACCAGAAAGATCGGGATCGTCCCGAGCAGGCTGTCCAGCCCGTATCCGATGCCAAATCCGATCCCCAGACCGGAAACCATTTCGATGACCATCCTCCAGGCAAGCTCGCCCCCGGACACGTCAGCGCCTGCGCGAGGTTTGGGCGCTTTGGCCTTTTTCGCCGCGTCGATCTTGGCCTCAAGCTGCGCCATACGCTGCTTTTGGTCATCATCGGTCACGGGCGTTTTCCTCGCACAGTCTTGGGGACAGGTGCTAAGCGGCCAGAGGCGCAGAGTCAACGCCGTTGATGACGCGGGAGTGCGCAACATAAGCATCTGATTTTCATATAATATTTCCCAGGAGATGGGTTTGCGAATTCCAGCCTCGTTGCCAGCTTCGGACGGAACATCGCAGATACGCATATTCAACCAATTGGTTGACCAAACCCGAGCACTATGGTTCAGCGGATGCATGTCCAAAGACCTCGACACCGTATTCGCCGCTCTCGCCGACCCCACCCGCCGCACCATCCTTGCGATGCTGCTGGAGGACGATATGGCCGTCACGGACGTGGCGGAACCGTTCGAGATGTCGCTGGCCGCGATCTCGAAACATCTGGTCATACTGACCCGGGCCGGGCTGATCAGCCAGGAGAAACGCGGGCGGGTCAAATGGTGCAAGCTTGAGCCCGACGCCCTGCGCGCGGCCTCGGTCTGGATGCAAGGGTTCGGACAGTTCGAACCGGTCAATCTGGACGCGTTTGAGCGGTTTCTCGAGGTCGAACTGCCCTCGGATGAGGCCTGAGGATCAGCGCACAACAAAAACCGACATGCTTGCGTGTTTGGCCAGATACCCCGCGTGGCTCGAAAAGATATAATCGGTAATCCGGGGCGCATGGGTTCCAACAACAATCAGATCCGCGCCGATCTCCTCGGCGGCGCGGGTAAGATCACCGTCAACCTCGGCAGCAACATCGACGGAATGGATGTTGCGAGTTGCAACCTTTGCGCCGCTTTGTGCGGAAAGCGCATTGGCAATCTCTGCCAGTTGCGTCTCGACCTTGTCACTAGACTGGGTAACGTCACCAGGCTGGGTTCCCGTTACGCTGACAACCGTGATCTTGGCACCCTGCCACTTGGCCATTTCCGCGGCAACTTCGGATGCCTTGCTCACTTCGGGTGGCATATGGAGATCTATAGGGATCATGATGTGTTTGAACATGGCATCCTCCTCGTTGAGGCAATTAGCCTAGGACCAGCCGTTTTTGATGGCATTGATCTGCCTCAAATGCAGCTTTGCCCACACAGAGGCACAATTTCCCTGCACGGGTCAGCCTTCCTGACTGTATTCAACGCTCGTGATCACCCCGCCAGCATCGGCGCGGCACAGCCAAGGCGCTGCGGCACCGGCAACAGATACGGATATGACCGTGCCTGTCGGGTTTGTCTGGGTGGACAGCGCCATGACATCGCCCGGACCTCTGCCCGTTTCTGCAGCCACAAGTGCCTCGCAGCTGGCCTGCAGATCGGTCTCGGCATCGGCTCCGGTCTGACCGCTCTGCGCGCAGGCACCCGCGGCAAGCAAAACGATGACGCTACGGAAATAACTCATACTCACTTGACCCTTTGAATGGATTGAAATCGCACCTGTCTTGTGGCCGGGATGCTGCCAGACTGCACCGGAAAAACAAGGGTTAATCCGGGACCCGGCTCCCCGGCGCAGGGTTTGCAATCTCTTCCTTCAGCAGCAGGAGTAACGCGACAACGGTCAGAACGATGCCGCCGATAACCAGCGCGGTTGGTATTCCATTGCCCAGCGCAACTTCCCAAAGAATGACCCAACTGGGGACGAGATAGGTGTACGCCATCACTTTCGCTGACGGCAAGCGCATGGTGGCAAATTGCACCAGAACAAAGCTGGCCGCAGTGGCGAACACCGACAGGTACAAGATACCAACCCAGACAATAGGCCGAAGGCCTGCCCAGTCAGTGGCCAGAATGTCCGACCAGCCAAAGACCACCAAAATCAGACATCCCGCCAGAAGCGTTCCAAACGTGAACACCACCGCCGGTTCGCCACGGTTCAGCTTGCGCACCATCGGCGTATAAACCGCGTGCGCCACACAGCCCCAGAAATAGATGATTTCGCCGCTGCCGACTTCAAAGGCCCGAAACGCCAACCAATCGGCCCGGAAAATCACCCATAGTGCCCCGATCGCACCCACCGTCAGCGCAAAGGCCATCCGCGGCGTTGTGATCTGACGCAGTAGAAGCCAGCCGGCAACAGCGGAAAGAACCGGTGTGAGGGTAAAGACGGCGGCGGCACTGACGGGTGGCGCCGTCTTCAGGCCGTAAAACATCAGCACGAAATACGCGACGAACAAGCCGCCTAAAACTAGATAACGCCAGGGGGCTTGGGCGGCGGTCCGGGGAATGCCGGTTGTCACGGTTGCTGCGATGCCGATGATGATAGCCGCGATCACAAATCGCATGGCATTCAGGGCCGCCGGTTCGATGTCATTGGCAATGATCGAACCCAGCGAGAAGCTGCCCGCAACCAGAGCCGAAAACGTGAGCATGGCCAGATGGCCACGCGCCTGTGGGCTCATGGCAACCAGCCTTTTGCCTGTTCCTTGAGAAATTTCAGGAACGCCTGCACCTTGGTTGTGCGGTGCAAATCCACATGGGTCACCAGCCAGAGCTTTCCCGACCATTCCGGCAAAGGCGGCATCACTTCTTCAAGCGACGGGTAACGGGCCGCCTCCCACCGGGCCAAAAAGCCGATGCCGGCCCCGGCCAGAACCGCCTCGCCCGCGGTGAAGTTATTCGAGCAGCGGAACGTAATCGCTTCGGCCGGTGCGGTTTCCCGCAACCACCGGAAGAACGGCGCGCGGCTGTTTTCGTCGTCATTTCCTACAAAGGCGTGATTGGCAAAATCTTCCACACCGGAAGGTTTGCCGCGACGGGCGATATAGTCCTTGCTGGCATACAGCCCGACCTCTTGGGCCACAAAAGGCTGCACGACGTTGTCAGGTTGATCCGGTGCGGCGCCTGCCCGGATTGCCACATGTGCCTCGCCATATTCCAGCCGGAACAGGCGGTCCCCGGTCAGGTAGCGTACAATCAGCCCGGGATGTGATTTTTGGAATTCGCTGAGCGTCGGAACAACCAGCGGTGCGAGAGACGCCAGCGAGGTAACCACAAGTTCACCAGAAACATCGTCCCCGCGCCCTTTCATCCGCCCGACAAGCTGATTGAACTGGTCTTCGGTGGCCTGAGCAACGCGCAGCAGGTCCTCGCCAGCCTCGGTCGGGGTGTAGCCCCGTGCGTGGCGCTGAAACAGCTTGACCCCCAACCGCGCTTCTATCGCGTCAATGTGCCGGATCACCGTTGCGTGGTGCACACCCAACACCTCGGCCGCGCCGCTGACCGTTCCCATCCGGGCCACCTGATACGCGGTTCTCACTTCGTCCCAATTGTCCATGGCCAAGCTGTCTCTGTGCAATTTCCAACAATAACTGTTGATATATCCGACTTTTGTTCATGTGTGCAACATTCATATTGGAGGCAGAACAAGATTTCCCCGACCAAAAGGACCCAAAACCATGACCAAGACCATCCTGCATATCGATGCTTCTGCCCGCCGCACCGGGTCAGCCACCCGAGACCTGTCAGACCGGATTGTCCGGCATCTGGGGGCCGGACGTGTCATCCGCCGCGATCTGGCCACCCCCCTGCCCTTGCTGACCGAGGATTGGATCGCCGCAAACTTTACCCCCGTAGAAGAGCGGGATGCGCTTCAACGCGATCAACTGGCCCTGTCGGATGAGCTGGTGGACGAGCTTCAACAGGCCGACACGATTGTCATCGGTTTGCCGATTTACAATTTCTCGGTTCCCGCCGCGTTCAAGGCCTGGATCGATCTGGTCGCCCGTGCCGGTCTGACCTTTGCCTACAGCGAAAACGGCCCCAAAGGGCTGTTGGATGGCAAACGCGCCGTTCTCGCCATTGCGTCAGGCGGAACTGCTGTGGGATCCGAAATCGATTTTGCCACCGGATACGCTAAACACGTGCTGGGCTTTATTGGCATTCACGACGTTGATGTGGTGGCAGCCGATCAGATGGCCCTGGATGCCGAAACTGCGGTCAAGAACGCCCACAAGGCGGTGTCAGAACTGGCAGCCTGATCGGCTCTGGCCTTTGTATCTCGAAACGTCCAGTCTGCATCTGAACGGGAACCGGCAGGCTGGGCGTTTGACATGAAGAAGATCGGAATTCTGGGCGGTGTAGGCTGGGCCTCGACCGTGGACTACTACCGCGCCATTGCTCAAGGGGCGGGCCGGTACTTTGCAGAGCGCGGTCATGGATCGCCACTGCCGGTTCCCCCAATGACAATCGAGTCGGTGACTCAGGCCAAAACCCGCGCCCTGCGCGGTGTAGCCGGGGATGAGAACAGCTGGGCCGCGTTCGACGCGGTGTTTCGTGAGGCTTTGCTGACGCTACAAGCTGCGGGTTGTGATTTTGGCATCATCGCCTCCAACACCCCGCACGCCCGGCTTCATGCAATCCGCGAGGGGGTTTCGATGCCCATTCTCAGCATCTTCGATGCAACGGCAGAGGCCGCTGCCTCGACCGGGGCGTCAAAGGCGCTGGTTCTCGGTACGACCGTTACCATGCAGGCCCGCAATTATGCCGACCGTCTGGCTGCTGAAGGCATCGTGGCAAACGTGCGTCTGCCCGAGGACGAGATTGCCGAGATGCAAGCAATGATTGACAGCGACTTCTACGGCGGTGCGTCCGAAACGGCGCGCACCCGCTTGCTGGCATTCTGCAATCGCCACGCCAGTCCCGGCACCGCCATCCTGCTGGCCTGCACCGAATTGCCACTGGCCTTTCCCGATCATCTGGACGATCCGGTGTTCGAGGCCGATGGGCACCTGTTCATCAACCCCTCGGCCGCGCATGTCGCACGCGCGTTGAAAGAGGCTTTGGAGGGCTGATCAGGGCAGCCAGGTCACCTCGCAGCCGATGTTATCAAAAAAGGTCATCAGATCAGCGCGCGCCAGCACCACGGTCCTGTCATTGACCAGCGGGTGCATATTGATCACGTCCGCCTGTTGTGCGGCGGCGTCCATGAAGAACTGTACGTTATTCCCTACGCCGTTGATCATCGCCAGGGGGCTAACCGCGCCGGGACGGATACCGAGGTTTTGGAACAGTCGGTCCGCCGACCCAAAGGACAGGTTGCCGGCCCCCAATTCTACCCCCAACGCCTTGAGGTCGATCTCGCGGCTCTGTTCCAGCGTGACCAGATAATTCCGCTTTTTCTTGTCGCGCAGATACAGGTTCTTCAGGCGCAAAGCGTTCTCGCCGGGTACCATGAATTGCTCTTCGACGCCCTTGGCGTCTTCGACCGTCCGCAGCGGCACATGGGTATGAAGCCGGTAGGTCAGCCCCCACGCATCCAACTGCGCCAGCAACGCATCGGAACTGAGCGGCAATGTGTTCTGAAAAGCGGATGATGCGTCCATGGGACCCTCCTGTCTGGCACGCTCATCGCGCAGCACGCCCGCAAATTCAAGTCAGGACAGCCCAAGAAATCGATGCTAGCGTGCCGCCATGAAAGTGACGCGCACCACCCCGGACCAGTTGATCCTGTCCAACACGCCCTGGCTGATCGGCATCATGTTGGTCGTCTTTATCCTCTGTTTTGTCGGCGGTGGCCTCTTCATGGCCACCGAAGGAGGTGAGGGTATATTGTTCGGCATTTTCTTTGCCCTGGTCGGTGGCGGTTTGGGCTTTGGCGCCTTCTGCGTCTTTGTGCGCCGCGTGCAGGTCATATTCGACCGCACCAGCAATAGCATTTTGATCCGCCGCCAATCGATCTTTGGATATGACACCGTGGAACATGAGCTGTCGAACCTGTCCCATGCCGAGGTGGAGACCACCACCTCAAGCCGCGTCAGGACCACGTCCAAGATGCATCGTCCCGTTCTGATCCTGGACAAGGGAATGAGCACTGGTCGTCACCCGATTGTCGAAGCCTATGTCAGCGGACGCGGCGCGCAGCGGCTGGTCGATGCGGTCAACACCTGGCTTCCGGCGCGCAAGGTTGACTCTGACAGTCAATCCGCCTAAAGCCCCTCCAAACATCCGGAAGAGACGATCCTTCCGGTCCCTTGTGTCGTTCAGGGATCGCCCCCCACCAGCGAGTTTCGCCCGTGGGGGCAATGCCATTTGGCATTACCCCCACGTCTAATTCAGTGGGAGGGGGCAATTGTGCATTTAACCGGGGTTTCTTATTTGAGAAGCGCCAACTGACAACCGGCATAGGAGGCCGAAGGCATGTTTGAAAATCTATCCGAACGCCTTTCCGGCGTCTTTGACCGGCTGACCAAACAGGGTGCTCTGAGCGAAGAAGACGTCAAGACCGCCCTGCGTGAAGTGCGGGTTGCCCTGCTTGAGGCTGACGTCTCGCTGCCGGTGGCGCGCGAGTTCGTCAAGAAGGTGCAGGAACAGGCAACCGGCCAAGCGGTGACCAAGTCGATCACCCCCGGTCAGCAAGTCGTCAAGATCGTGCACGATGCGCTGGTTGATACACTGCGTGGTGAGGAAGACCCCGGCGCACTGAAGATCGACAACCCGCCTGCCCCGATCCTGATGGTCGGCCTGCAGGGCTCGGGTAAGACGACCACCACCGGTAAACTGGCGAAACGCCTGAAAGAGAAAGAGGGCAAAAAGGTCCTGATGGCCTCGCTCGACGTCTATCGCCCGGCGGCGATGGATCAGCTGGCGGTTCTGGGAACGCAGGTTGGTGTAGATACACTGCCGATCGTGCCGGGCCAGAAACCCGTTGATATCGCCAAACGCGCCAAGCAGCAGGCCACTTTGGGCGGCTACGACGTCTACATGCTCGACACTGCGGGTCGTCTGCATATCGACGAAGTGCTGATGGACGAGGTCGAGCAGGTTCGCAACGCGGTTGACCCGCGCGAGACCCTGCTGGTTGTCGATGGCCTGACCGGTCAGGTCGCCGTCGAGGTCGCCGAGGAGTTCGACGCCAAGGTCGGCATCTCGGGCGTGGTCCTGACCCGGATGGACGGCGATGGGCGCGGTGGTGCGGCCCTGTCGATGCGCGCGGTCACCGGCAAGCCGATCCGCTTTGTCGGTCTGGGTGAGAAGATGGACGCGCTGGAGACCTTCGAGCCGGACCGGATCGCCGGTCGTATTCTGGGCATGGGCGACATCGTTGCTCTGGTCGAAAAGGCCCAGGAAACGATGGAGATGGAACAGACCGAGCGCATGATGAAGCGCATGGTCAAAGGTCAGTTCAACATGAACGACCTGAAAATGCAGCTGGAACAGATGATCCAGATGGGTGGCATGCAGGGCATGATGGGCATGATGCCGGGCATGGGCAAGATGGCCAAACAGGTCGAAGAGGCCGGCATGGACGACAAGGTGCTCAAGCGGCAGATCGCCATGATCCAGTCGATGACCAAACGCGAACGTGCCAATCCACAGCTGCTGCAGGCCAGCCGCAAGAAACGGATTGCCGCTGGTTCGGGGATGGAGGTCAGCGACCTCAACAAGCTGCTCAAGATGCACCGTCAGATGTCGGACATGATGAAGAAGATGGGCAAGATGGGCAAAGGCAAGATGCTGAAACAGGCCATGAAAGGCATGTTTGGCAAAGGCGGCCCCAGCCCCGACGAGATGGCTGCAGGCATGGACCCCAAGGCGCTGGAACAAGCCGCTAAGGCGATGGGCGGTAAAATGCCCGGCGGCCTGCCCGGACTGGGCGGCGGCATGGGCCTGCCCCCGGGCCTGAGCGGGTTTGGAAAGAAAAAGTGACGTCAGCACGCTGCACCCAGCCCCCGTCCGGAAAGGCGGCGATGGCAGCAGCGCAGTATCGCGCGGTTCTGCCGGTTATTCAGACCCGGCGGCTGGTTCTGCGTGCGCCCACACTGGACGACTTGCCGGTGTGGACGTCAATCTGCAAGGACAGCTTTGGCGATACCGAACAGGACGCCTGGACTGAGTTTTCCTACTACACATCGGGCTGGCTTTTGCATGGTCATGGCCTGTTCACGGTCTCGCTAAAAGGTGACAATCAGGTCATTGGTTTCGTCATTCTGGGCCTCGAATGGGACGATCACGAGCCCGAGCTTGGCTATATGTTCGGAAGCGAGTTCCACATGCAAGGCTACGCCACCGAAGCGTGCAGCGCCGTTCGCGATTTTGGCTTCGATCTGCTCGGGACGGGTCGGTTCGTAAGCTATGTTTCGCAGTCCAACGCACGTTCGAACGCATTGGCGCAGCGTCTGGGTGCGACCCGCGACACCGTTGCCGAAAGCGCCTTTGGTCCAACCCAGCATGTCTGGCGATACGGCGAGGTGCAGGCATGACACTTGCCATGGCCATACCGACGCTCGAAACCGAGCGCCTGATCATGCGGGCACCCTGCGAGGCCGATTTTGAGGCTGAGGCAGAGTTCTTTGCCAGCGACGCCTCGAAATTCGTCGGCGGCCCGAAACGCCCGGATGAGACATGGCGCGCCGTTGCCATGCTGTTAGGTCACTGGGCGATGCGGGGATATGGCTTCTGGGGCGTCGAGGAAAAAGACACTGGCACCTATGTGGGCCATGTTGGCTTGTGGAACCCTCATAGCTGGCCCGAGCCCGAAATTGGCTGGACCCTGATGAACCATGCAACGGGCAAGGGCTATGCGACCGAAGCGGCACTGGCTGCGCGCGCGCATGCCTATGATGTGCTGGGCTGGGAAACCGCAATCTCTCTGATCGATCCGGACAATCTGGGCAGCAAAGCCGTGGCGGAACGGCTGGGAGCGCAGTTCGATTATATGTTCGAACACCCGGCTTTCGGCACGATGCAAGTCTGGCGGCACCCGGCCCCCGGCGATCTGGTGAACGGTGGGATAGAGGCTTACGCATGACGTCTTACAGCATCCCCACCGTCGAAACCGAACGCCTGACCCTACGCGCACCGGTGATGGGCGATCTGCCGGGAATGGTTGCCTTTTTCGCGACCGAGCGCAGCCATATGGTTGGCGGGCCAAAAGATGAATTCGAATGCTGGAGATCCCTGATGGGGCGTTTCGGGCACTGGGCGACACTCGGCTATGGTGGCTGGCATATCGAAGAGAAATCAACCGGTGAGTTCGCCGGTTGGGTTGGCATCATTTATGCACCGGGCTGGGCAGAGCCAGAGCTGGGCTGGGTCCTCCTGGAACAATTCGAAGGCCGTGGCCTTGCGTTTGAAGCCGCACAGGCCGCGCGCCTCTACGCCGCGCGACATAATGGGCTGAACGGCGTGATTTCCTACATCGCTTATGCCAACGACCGCTCTCGCGCACTGGCAGAGCGGCTGGGTGCAACACTTGAACAAGAGAATGCCGAGCTGTTGGGCAAACACGCCCAGATCTGGCGACACCCGACCCTCGACCTTTCTGACACTGCTTTGACCACCGAGAGGACCGGCCAATGACAAACCCCGTGACTCAGGCCGCAGCATTGCTGAAGGACCACCGCGAAAGCATTGACCGGCTGGACGCGATCCTTGTCTATACGCTGGGCGAGCGGTTCAAACACACGCAGGCCGTTGGCAAGCTCAAGGCCGCACACGACCTTCCCCCGTCCGATCCGTCGCGCGAAGCGGCGCAGATCGCACGGTTAGAAGACCTGGCGAAAGAGGCCGATCTGGACCCCGATTTCGCCAAGGCTTTCCTGAACTTCATCATTCAGGAAGTCATCCGACACCACAAGAAACATCAGAACTAACCGGCATCTACGCCGGATACGCCATTCAAAGGAGATACCACCATGGCAATGAAAATTCGTCTCGCCCGCGGCGGCTCGAAAAAACGTCCCTTCTACCGCATCGTGGCTGCTGACAGCCGCATGCCCCGCGATGGCCGTTTCATCGAAAAGCTGGGCACCTACAACCCGCTGCTTCCGAAAGACAGCGAAGAGCGCGTGAAAATGAACATGGAGCGCATCCAGTATTGGCTGGATCAGGGCGCCCAGCCCACCGACCGGATCGCACGCATGCTGGAAGCTGCCGGCACTCGTGACAAGGCCGAGCGCAACAACCCGCAGAAGGGTACGCCGGGCAAGAAAGCGCAGGAGCGCGCCGAAGAGAAAGCGGCCAAAGCTTCTGAAGCAACCGAAGCCGCTGAGGCACCCGCTGAAGAAGAAGTCGCAGCGGCAGAAGAATAAGCAGTCGGGCGCGTGCGGGAACAGGCTTTCACTGACGATTTTCGCACGCAGTTCGATCTGTTGATGCGGCTCCGGCGCGATGTGCGCCGGTTCCGCTCTGACGCAATTGACGAGGCAGTGCTGACGCGCTGCCTCGACGCGTTTCGATTGGCCCCTTCGGTGGGGCTGAGCGAACCCTCGCGCGTGATCCGCATCAAAAGCGCGGCAGCGCGTGCAGCCGCACTTGAGAATTTCCAATCTGCTAACAAGGGCGCCTTGTCGGGCTACACCGGTAAAAAGGCGGAGCTTTACAGCCGCCTGAAACTATCCGGGATGCAGGAAGCTCCGGTACAGATGGCGGTCTTCTGCGACGATGCCACCGACAAGGGGATGGGGCTGGGCGCAGGCACGATGCCGGAGATGCGCCGCTATTCCGTTGTTTCGGCAATTACCCTGTTCTGGCTGGCCCTTCGAGCAGAAGGGATGGGGCTGGGCTGGGTGTCCATCCTCGATCCAGACCGGATGGCGCGCGATCTGAATGTCCCGGACACTTGGCGGCTGATCGGCTATTTCTGCATCGGGTGGCCCAAAGACCTATCGGATACACCCGAACTTGAGCAGGTCGGCTGGGAAACCCGGGGCGACACGCTGCCCGTGGAGGTTCGGTAGGCCGATGTTCGGATTGTTACGGCTTCCCATCCTGTTGCTGATCGCATTTATTGTGGGCGTGTTCTTTGAACGCAGCAACCAGCGCGAGGCTTGCGAGGCGCGCGGGCAATGGCAAGGTGGGCTGTGTGTGACAACGGAAGGGTCCAATGACTGATCTGATCTGCGTAGGCAGCATATCGGGATCATATGGTGTGCGCGGCGAAGTGCGTCTCAAGAGCTTCTGCGCCGTGCCGGAAGACATTGAATCCTATTCCCCCCTGACAGATGAAGACGGCAAAGAACGCTACCCGGTGGTTCTGACCCGCCCGATCAAGAACGGTTTTGCCGCCCGGCTGGGCGGTGTCGAGACAAAAGAACAAGCCGACGGCCTCAACGGCCTGCGCCTCTATGCCCGGCGCGATCAGTTGCCTTCGCTGCCGGATGACGAATTCTATCACACCGACCTGATCGGGCTTGAGGTCTATGATACGGGAGGAACCCTGCTGGGCCAGGTGAAATCCGTGCAGAACCATGGCGCGGCGGACCTGCTGGAACTGCACGGGCCGGGGTTGAAATCGACCGTTCTGCTGCCCTTTACGCGAGACGCTGTACCGACGGTCGATCTGGAAAAAGGTCGCATCATCGCAGATCCACCAGAAGGTCTGATCTGATGCGGCGCGTTTTGCTGCATTTGGGTTTGCACAAGACCGGTACAACGGCAGCCCAGTCATTTCTCTACGAGAACCGCGAGCTGATCTGGCCGCATTTCTCGCTGATCCTGCCCTACAAAACGCGCAAATCCGGATTGTCCGAAGCCGCCACGCGACACTCGATCTACCGTTTGGACACGACGCTGAGCGCGTTCGGTACGCAGGTGAACGAGTTGCTGCAATCGCTGGATTTCGGCACCCGGCGCGGGATGATCCTGAGCGAGGAAAACTTCTCGGGTCTGCGGCCCAGCAGGAACAGCGCCGAGGGCTATGCCGCGGCACCGGAACTTGCAGCGACGCTTGTCAGCCTGGTGCGCCGCCGCCTGCCGGATGATGAGGTGGATGTCACGATTTACCTGTCCCTGCGGCAGCGCGGGGCCTGGCTGCGCAGCCTGTGGGCGCATGACCTGCACCATTCCAGGCTGGTTCGGGATTTTGACGATTTCCGCGCAACCCTGGATCATCTGCCGTCGTTGCAGGATACGGCAAACAGCATTCGGGAACGGCTGCCGTCAGTGACGGTTCAGGAAGAATGGCTGGAAGACCTGCAAGAACGTCGGTTTGGCCCCGGAACGCCCTTTGCGGACTTCATGAAGCTGTCACGCGACAAGGCCGCGCGGCTGGTTCCGCCACGACATTCCAATCGCGCACTGCCCGAAAGCGTATTGGCCGAAATGTTGGCATTGAACCGGTCAGCATTGGACGACATAGCGCTGATCGCGCAAAAAAAGGCGCTCATCGAACGCGCGCAGAACGATCTGATCGGCACGACATGACTGACACACCCGGCAAATCACATGGCCGAAAGGCCATTCGCCCGACGCTGAAGCCGCGCGAGTTGCTGTCTTCCACGCCTGATCTGCATGGGGTCTGGAAAGCCAAGGTCATCACGTTGTTTCCGTCGGCCTTTCCCGGTGTTCTGGGCGAAAGCCTGACCGGCAAGGCCCTGCAAGAGGGGCTTTGGCAATTGGAAACCGTCGATCTGCGTCAGTTCGGGATCGGCAAGCACAAAAACGTGGATGACACCCCTGCGGGGGGTGGTGCCGGTATGGTGCTGCGCGCTGACGTTCTGGGCGATGCAATCGAACATACAATGGCGGGTGTAAAAGGAAGCTGGCCGTTGATCTATCTCAGCCCGCGCGGGCGCCGGATGGACCAGCGCATGATGCGGAACCTGACCCGATGCGACGGTATGACCCTTTTGTGCGGACGGTTCGAGGGTGTCGATGAACGGGTGCTCGAGCAATATGGCATCCAAGAGGTATCGCTGGGAGATTTTGTCATGACCGGCGGCGAAATTGCCGCTCAGGCGCTGATCGATGCCACGGTGCGGCTGATCCCCGGCGTGCTTGGCAATCAGGCATCAGCCGAGGAGGAGAGCTTTACTTCGGGCCTGTTGGAACATCCGCAATATACCCGGCCAGCCGAATGGAAAGGGCGTCCGATCCCTGAGGTTCTGATGTCAGGGCACCACGGGCGCGTTGCGGAGTGGCGCCACGAGATGTCCGAAAGGCTTACCCGCGAGCGCCGCCCTGATCTTTGGGAAGACTATGTGAAAGCGCGGGACGGCCGGTCAGATTGACCCGCTGAATGTGGCATGCATGCCGCAGATTTACGCATTCATTGGTTGCTGCTTGAAGCTGAGTGCGGGCGAAGCTATTCATCCGCCAGATGTTGCATTGTGCAATTCCCTGTCAATGTGTTGCGGACGAATAGATGAAAAAAGTCATTTGCTTAGGTGTGCTTGCCGTGTCGGCCTGCACAACCAAACCTCTCGAGATGTCAGTGCCGACACAAGCGGGTCACAATCTGCATTCTGCGCGCGTAGCCGTGGAATCCTGTGCGACCGAGGCTGACATCGGCGGCAACGCTGCAGTGATAGGCGGTTACGCCACCAACATCCTGATTTGGGGTGCTATCATAGGCCCGGCCGTCACGGCCCCGTTTGATGACCGGCTCCGCGCGCAGGGCGAGATTGATCAGGTTGACCGCTGCATGACCGAGCGTGGTTTTGAGCGCCGGGACCTCACAGACGGCGAACGCTTCTGGATAAACGATGCCTTTGGCGAAGAGCGGGTGCGCCGGTTAGACCACCTGGTTGGGGGTGGCACAATTGAAACCTACGGCACACCCCAGGCCTAAGGCCCCGCAGCTTTCCACCGTGCCCAAACGTCGGGAGAGCTGTGGAAAACGTTGATGTCGACCTGTCCCTGAACGCCCGGAACCAACCCGGTTCCGGTGTATTGCCAGAACCGCCAGACGGAGCGTGGATAGACCTTGCTGGGATGTCCTGCGACCGACCTCAACCAGAACTCGGTCTTTGGCAGGCGGCCAATATTAGTGTCGGCATAGAAATCCACGGTGGTGTAGACAATCGGCCTGCGCCCATAGTGACGCTCGAGTATATCGAGAAACCGTTGCGCCTCGGCCCGAACGGTTGCGCCATCAGGCCGCAGCGTGCAGGTCTTTGAATGCGGCGTCCACTCCATGTCCAGAACGTGCGGCAGGTCGGCACCCTTGGGCACGTTTTGGATGAACCAGCGCGCCTGTTCCCGCGCAGGTCGACAAAAGTAGTAGTAGTGATATGCGCCCCAAGGCACGCCCGCGGCCTGGGCACCGCTCCGGTGGTCGTCAAACAAGGGGTCGGCGATGTCGCCGCCCTCGGTCGCTTTCAGAAAGGCAAAGCTGACGCCGGACGCCTTGGCCGTGCGCCAGTCAATCGGTCCCTGCCAGCGGGATACATCGAGACCATGAACCGGATAAAGGCCGGGATGCCGCCCGTCCCAGTCATGGGGGTCCGCATCGCCAAAATCCGGGTAAATCACCGCAGGCGCTGTTCTGTCCACACCCGGAGAAACCTCGATCACCTGGGGCTGCGGTCCGCCGCGTCCACAAGCAACCAGCACGGCCCCGATAATGGCCATTGAGAGGGCAAATCGCATTTTGGATCCTGTGAAACATCTGCTCTTGTAATTGCATTCAGAATGCCTGATCCCGGCAACAAGGCAACGACCCATTTCGTGGGTGGCGAAAAGCCACCGTTTCACGCCTTGTTTTTTGGCAGAATGGGCTTGATCCCTGCCCGCAAACCCTTTACACGACCGCAATCCGGTGCCGCCATTGGCGACTCCGGTGTTTTGGGTTGAGTCTCGGGGATACGTCCCGCCTTCTTCGGCAAGGGCGCCGCAGACCAAACCAGACCAAAGGAACATTCGATCTGACCTCTGGCGGGCTGTCTAGCAGGACCCGGTGAAGACCAAGAGCTCTCAGGCCGTGCCCAAACTTCGTGGACCAACCACGAGCAGATAGGAGTACCTGCGATGGACCTGATCGCACAGCTTGAGGCGGAACAGATTGCCGCCCTGGGGAAAGACATCCCCGACTTCAAAGCCGGTGACACCATTCGTGTCGGCTATAAGGTGACCGAAGGGTCGCGCACCCGTGTGCAGAACTACGAAGGCGTCTGCATCGCGCGCAACAACGGCAATGGCATTGCCGGTTCGTTCACCGTTCGCAAAATCTCGTTTGGCGAAGGCGTGGAGCGTGTGTTCCCACTGTATTCGACCAACATCGACAGCATCACCGTTGTCCGCCGTGGCCGCGTTCGTCGCGCCAAACTGTACTACCTGCGCTCGCGCCGTGGTAAGTCCGCGCGTATCGCAGAGGTCACCAACTACAAGCCCAAGGCTGGCGCCGAAGCGTAAGGAACGGAAAGATGAAAAAAGACATCCATCCCGATTATCACGTCATCGACGTCAAAATGACCGATGGCACCGTGGTTCAGATGAAATCCACCTGGGGCAGCGAAGGCGATCAGCTGGCTCTGGAAATCGACCCCTCCGTGCACCCCGCATGGACCGGTGGCGGTACCCGTCTGATGGACGCTGGCGGCCGCGTGTCGAAGTTCAAGAAGAAATACGAAGGTCTGGGTTTCTAAACCTGATCCGTTTCGATTTCAAAAGGCCGTCCAACTGGGCGGCCTTTTTTGGTTCGACTGGTGACGATTAATCTAAATCAGCGGCGTGTTTGCCTAAACTGCGCTAGGGCCAAGATACTTGCTGGGTCGTGACGGCCTGACTGATCCTATCCGACGCTGAGCAAGGTCCGCACCAATGCGGTTTGAGAATTGATACCGGTTTTGGCGTATATACGAGACAGGTGCGTCCTGGCAGTATTGATGCTGATGCCGAGGGCCTCTGAGGCAGTTGTTAGATTGTCACCACACACAATTCGATGCGCGAGCGACATCTGCCCGTCAGACAAGCCAAAGACGATCTTGGCAACGTTCAAACGCGCCTCAATATCCCCATCGATTTGCGTTTCAACAAAGGTCAGCCCATCTCGGACAAAAAGCACACAGACAGCAACACCGCCTTCGTCCGTTTCTCCCAATACTATCGGAAGTCGAAAGTTCTTTCCGCTTTCAGACATGTATCTGTAGTGCTGAAAGTACCCGTGCTGTTCGGCAGCACAGTCCAGACCGGCTTGGAGAATTTTGTCCCAGGCAGGTTTAGCGGCCCGCAGCCGATTGTTCGAGATTTGAAGACCTGGGTGCCGCTTTAGGTGTGCACGCGCTTTTTCCGGAGCACATTGAATTTCCCCGTTTGTGTTTATGGCCAGCCTGTTTGAATCGATTTGTTGATGTCCGCGCAGAATGAAAGAGGCGTAGAGAATGCGCCACACTCCATCCGAACGTTCCAGCACCCTGGTTTCGAAAGTCTGTTCAACCCGGCCATTGGCATGAAAGGAACGTTCATCAAACACAACATGAGCGATGTCTCCGCTTACGGTAACACTCACGTTGTAACGCTCTACGTCTGAGAGTCTGCAGACAGCGCCGCTTTCAATGACGTTACGCATGTAGCCGCTGAGCTTTTCCCAACCCTCAAGAACCGTCGATCCGAAGGATGACGAAATGCAGACTTCGCGCGTACGATCATCCTGAACCCAGCACGCGGCCCAGCCGTCGAAATCCTGCTGCACAAACATCTCTGTTTCGCGTGCAATCACGTCCATCACAGCGGCATTTTCGGCAAGAGTGTTTGATGGCTGGGTCATTGACCTATTGCTCAAGTGTTTCGGGTTTTCCTTGTGCTCGACTGTATTTTCGAGCTTTCAGTAGTCGCGATCTTTTCACCACAGACCTGACAAAACAAAGCCAGTCGCAGCTGTGTTGATTGTAGAAATCATCATCCATTAACTCTGTCTGGAAATGCAAGTCTGCCCAAGCTTTCGCGTGCAAAACGTCCATTTGAGATCCTCCGCAACGTAGTCTTTGTTACGAGGATAATGGCAGCGAAGTATGGCCCATGTTGTCATCCGAGGTGACCACATGAGTTCGAAAATTCCGGCATCTTCCGGGTTTGTGCGGAGCAACTAGTTTCGGACACGCCGCCGACAAAGGCACCCGTGCTACATTGCCCGTTATCGCAACTCTTTCGTCAAATCGACTGCGCTGTGTACCGGCGGCACCGGTCCGCGCAGGAGCAAAAGCGCAAGTATCACTCCCGCCAAGGCAACCACGGCGGTAACCAGCATGGTACTGTCGAACGCATCGTCTTGCAGCTCACGCAATGCGCTGGCGAGTGCGGTGCTGGTCTGCGGATCCAGTCCAGCAATCGTTTGCTGAATCTGGCTCGGTGTGCCGTGGGCCAATGCATGGGCCAGGTCCTCCCGCCGCGCCGATCCGGCTGGCAGCGCAGAAATCACTTCGGACAGGCCGAACCGGATTGTGATCGCTTCGGCCAGACCGCCCACAACGGACCCCATGGTCGCGCCGAAATAAAGGAACGCATTGATGACACCGGATCCCTGCCCAACATGTTCTTCGGGCAGCAATCGCAGGCCTAATCGCGGCAGAAGGGAAAAACACAGGCCAATTCCGATCCCCACGATCAGCAGCTTCCACCAGATTTCGGCATAATTCGTGGAATTCTGCGTCGTGGCCAGCAAACAGAATCCGATGGCCATGGCCCCCATTCCCAATACCACCGGCCATTGAAAGCTGTAGGGCGCGAGGAACCGTGGCGCCGTAACCGACAGGACGAACATACTCAGACTCAGCGGCAAAATAGCCAAACCGGCGCCGATGGCGGAATATCCGAACGCGTCCGGGGATTGCACGAACACGTTGAAGTAGACAAAAAAGCAAAAGAGCGTGAAGCCCGCAATGAACATACCCGCAGCCGCCATCAGGTAGCGCGGATGGCGGAAATACCGCAGCTCAATCAGGGGATCTTTGCTGCGCCGTGACGTCGCCACCAAGGCCAGAACGGCCAGGGCGGATACGCCCAGCGGAACCAACGTAAACGCGCTGTCCCAGCCGTTGCTTTCGCCATTGCTCAGCGCGAAGGACAGCGGGCCCAGCAGCAAGATGATCGCCAGTGCTCCGGGATAGTCGAACTTGGCGCCCTCCAGCCGTGTTTCAGGCACATAGTTGCGTTTGGCCACGCGCAAGCCGATGGCAAAGGCTAGCGCCAGAAGCACAAGATCCGTTGCGAAAACTCCCCGCCAACTCAGATAGTGTGCAAACGCCCCACCCACGATCGGCCCGACGCCGATAGCCAGACCGACGATGGCGCCCCAGGCCCCGGTGACGCTTGCCCGCTGCTCTTCCGGCGTAGCGGCGGTCAGCAACGAGAGGGACGTTCCGAAAAGGGCGGCGGCCCCCGCGCCCTGTGCGCCGCGCCCGATCAGCAACATGGCCGCATCCTGCGAAAACAGGACAGACGCTGAGCCACAGGCAAAGACGATCATTCCAAAAAAGAACACACCCATTTTGCCGGTGATGTCGCCCAGACGGCTGACGATCGTGACCAGCGTGGCGCTGGCGACCGTATAGATCGCCATCACCCATTGCAGGCCCGAGGGCGTCAGATCAAACTCGGATTTGAGGTTCGGCAGAATGGTTGCGACGGCCGTTGTGTTGAACCCCACAACCATCATGCAGATCGCGGTCATGGCCAGAACCACCCGTGCACCGCCCTTATCTGATGACTCAGCTTGTTCGGTCGTCGACATCAATACACCTCAAAATCGCACCGGCTCGGGACTCCGAAAAACAAAGACTTGATACCGCCGGAACCCGTCGGTTCGCAAAGATAACATATCAGCACTAAATCAAAATTTTAGCCCGCCGCATAGTGCTGGGCCTGTGGGTCTTATGACGAGCCGCAAGTTCTCTGTCCCATCAGGACTGCAAAACAACACCCGACATTAGAGACGTTTCCATCTTTGTGCTGCATGCCACTCTGCCAGTGATATCGCGTAGATTTCGAACATATCCCAGCGTTCCAGATCGCCAAAATAGGTGTGATGTGGACCGTGAATGAAGTCGTGCATAAGCCTATAGACCTACAAAACCATGGCTGCTGCCGCGGTACCGTACGGAACGGTCAGCCACCAGTTTCCGACAGTCAAAGACTGGTTACCGGTGCGCCGAAATAGAGCGTAGAGGTCGCTACAAACTCCAGCCATGCCCGGTGGTGACCTAAATGTGCAAACTGGCGCGGCGCAAAGTAAACCTCGCGTTCAGAACCCGTGATACGCGGCACCACAGATTTCGGACCCGATCCCGGGTTTTCATGAAATGCGGGAAAATCGGTCAAGTTTTGCACAAAAAGCAAATAGATGAAAACCGCGTAGGCACTCTAGAGATCACAGATCAATGAGCTGATCCTTAAATCCAATAGGACAAAGCGACAGGCAGCACGACAATTGTGGTCAGGGTCGAGACCAGGATGAAACCGGCAACATCTGACCCGTATTCCGGGACATGCCGGTCGATGAACAAATAGGTCGCCACGGACGACGGCATCAGGCAGCACAGGATCAATGCCCCGCGTTCGGTTCCCGTAAAACCGAACAGCCAGATCAAAGTGCTGGCAATGACAACCGCCATCGCCAAATGCAACCCGGTCAGCAATATCGCGCGGCCCAGCTTGTTTATTTTCAGGGTTTCCAGCGTGTGCCCCAGTGTCAGCAGCATCAGGGGGATCGACAGCCCACCCAGAATATCAAAGGACTTGGAAAGCGGTTGTGGCAGGCTGTACCCCGTTGCCATCAGTACCAGAGACACGATCACCGCATAGATAATCGGAGACGTTGCCAACTTGCGGGGGGAGAATTCTCCGGCCGGTATCCACATGCCGACCGTAAAGATACTGATCAGCACAACAACCACGAACGCCATTGTGTAGGCCATGCCGGCATCGCCCAACGCGAGCAGAGTAATCGGCAGGCCGATATTTCCGACATTACCATGCATCATCGGGGTCAGAAAGGCGCGCACCGGCAGACGCAGAATCCTGAGCGCCGCAAACCCCAATGCGGCAAAACCCGCTATCGCAAGGGCGGCCGCGGTCATCATGTCCAGAAAGGTCCCGAGGTCCAGTTTGGTTGCCGACAGGTGCGAAATGATCAGCGCTGGATATCCGACATTTGATACAATGCCGCCAATCACCTTGTTGTCGAACGGGGCCTTGAACAGGGCCAGGCAATACCCAATGCCGGCGCAGATGAGGACGGGCAAAACCACGTTGAAGACGTTCAGGAACAGGTGATCCAATCCAAGTTCTCCTTGCCGAAACCCTGATCTGAAAGTGAATCAGGGCGTCAGGTTTAGCAAGCATCGCTCTGTAACCCGCGCTTTGCTCACGGTTTTCCAAATTAGAGCCTGATATTGGCCGAAAGCACCGCGTGAGGTTCTTTCCTTCCCCGCTGACACAACATATAGTGGGTCATAACAACGTGTGGACAAACACGGCAAGACTTGGGAACACAAGCATGGCACATATCATAGTGGTCGGAAACGAAAAGGGTGGCGCAGGCAAATCGACCGTGTCGATGCATGTGGCTACGGCGCTGGCGCGCCTGGGCCACAAGGTCAGCACTCTGGATCTGGACCTGCGGCAGCGCAGCCTTGGTCGCTATTTCGAGAATCGCGGCAACTTTCTGAATGGCGCAGAGGTGACGCTGCCCAGCCCCCGCCATCATGATTTGCCCGAGATCGATGCCAGCACGTTAAGGCCCGGTGAGAACATCTATGACCACCGCCTGTCCGCTGCCGTTTCCGAGTTGGAAAGCGACAGCGACTTTATCCTGATCGACTGCCCCGGCTCGCACACCAGGCTGAGTCAGGTGGCCCATTCGCTGGCCGACACGCTGATTACACCACTGAACGACAGTTTCATCGATTTCGACCTGCTGGCGAGGATTGACTCGAAGGGCGAAAAAATCCTCGGACCATCGGTCTATTCCGAGATGGTTTGGAACGCGCGGCAACTGCGCGCGCAGGCCGGCCTGAAACCGATCGATTGGGTTGTTGTCCGAAACCGCGTCGGTACGCAGCGCATGGTCAACAAGGAAAAGATGCAGCGCGCCATCGAGATGCTGTCACAGCGGATCGGGTTTCGTGTAGCCTCGGGCTTTTCCGAGCGCGTGATTTTTCGCGAACTGTTTCCCCGTGGCCTGACTCTGTTGGATCTCAAGGATATCGGCGTCAAACAACTGAACATCTCGAACATCGCGGCTCGGCAAGAGTTGCGCGACATGATGCGCGAACTGAACCTGCCCGGTGTCGAGATCGATTTCTAAGCTTCCGGGGTATAGACGGTGAAGAGCTCTTTGGGCTCGGTCACACCCCGCAGCATGTAGCGGCCAACCGAAACCAGTTCCTGCGCACAAGGCTGGGCAGCTCGTGCAACATCGTCAGAAATCAGGATCCGCTGACCCAAAGACCGGTGCATCCCGGCAATGCGTGCCGCCTGATTGACAGCCGGGCCAATGACCGTGAAATCCAGCCGTGTCTCGGATCCGATGTTGCCGTACAGAATCTCACCGGAGTGCAATGCGAGGGTGAAGTGGGCGACAGGCAGTCCAGCCTGCCGACGCTGAGCGTTCAGATCCTGCATGCGGCTTTGCAACAATGGAACCGCGCTGAGCGCGGCCCGGGCATCGGCATCGATTTCACCGACGTCAAACATGGCCATCAGGCCGTCGCCCATGAATTTCAGGATGTTCCCGCCACAGTCGTGAACCACTCCCACGGCAACAGCCAGATAGTCGTTCAGCATTTCGATGATCTCATGTCCGGGCAGTTCTTCGGACATGTTGGTGAAACCTTCGAGGTCGAAATTCCAGATCACCGCATCGATCTGTTGCAACGATCCCCGTTTGATTTCTCCGGACAAAACGCGTTGTCCCGCGTCCCGCCCCAGATAGACCCGCATCAGGTCGCGGGCCATTGTCTGGTTCTTGGTCGATTTAAGAGCCAGGCCCAGATGTGGCAATACCTCGTTGATCAACGCCAAATCACCATCCCCGAACCCTTTGGGAGCATTGCTGGTCCAGGACATCAGAACACCGTCGCTGACTTCTTTGACGCCATCCGGGCGCATCTCGCCATTTCGCTCGAACGATACACCGGTTGCGTAATAATCCGTCGCACCAACCTCTCGCAGTTCATTCAGCAAGGGAAAGCGGCTGGGTTCATTCTGATCGACCAACCGGACACGCAACTCATCCAAATCCTCGTGCAGCAAGGCGTACAGGGGGCTTCTGCGCCACATGTCGCTGGGCACGTCGGTATTCTCGAAAGTCTCCGATTCCCCGCCCTTGTTGTGGTACCAGCTGTAACCAGTCCCGCCATATACCGGGTGCAGGGCAGATTGTGCCGCGTGAAAACGCATCAATGGGACGCCGAGATCGACCAGCCGCGCGCAGAACCCTTCCAGCAGTTCCTCCTGTGCGGCGCCGTCCAACCCTTTTTGGACCAGCCAGTCGATCATCTCGTGCAAGGGAGGGGTAAGGGAATTGGGTGCCGCCATGACTCTGTCCGTATCGTATTTGTGACACATCTGGGAGTGTCTGCACGAAATTACCAGTGCTCAGACCATTCCGGCCAGACGTTGAAGCATGCTCCGCAGCAGCCTTGCCTCGTCCGGTGAGAACTTCCCGACCAGTTTCGCATCATAGTCTTCGGCGACTCCGCGCAGTTCCTGATAAACCGATTGGCCGGATGGCGTCAGGGCCAGCCACTCTACCCGGCGATCCGAGTCATCCCGTGACCGTTTCAGATAGCGGCGTTGTTCCAGCTTGTACACAGCGCGGCTGATCTTGGTTTTGTGGGTTTTGGCTTTTTCGGCGATATCCCGCGCGGTCATCTCTCCGAAAACACCCAGGTGAAACAGGACCCGCCATTCGGTTCTGAGCATCCCGTAGCGGCCTTTGTAGATGCGTTGGAATTCCAGCGAACTTTCCTCGGCGGCTTGATTCAGCAAGAATGGAAGGAAAATTTGCAGTTCAAACTGATCTTTTTTGCCAGGTTCGTCTTTTGTCATGCTTGTTAGTTACAAAATCAACTATTATCCGACAAGCAGCAAACGGAGGAACATACGATGAATCGTCCGACGAATCCGCAAAACCTGACGCAGGCGAGTACGCCAGTGGGAACCCATGCCGGCTATATGCCCGGCTTTGGCAATGACTTTGAAACCGAGGCTCTGCCCGATGCGCTGCCGCAAGGTATGAACAGCCCGCAAAGGTGCAATTATGGCCTCTATGGCGAACAGCTCAGCGGTACGGCGTTTACGGCCAACCCGCCGGAGCGTACCTGGTGCTATCGCATCCGGCCATCGGTTAAGCACTCGCACCGCTACGAGAAAATCGACCTGCCTTACTGGAAATCCGCGCCATGCATCGATCCGGATGTGATCAGCCTCGGCCAGTATCGCTGGGACCCTGTTCCGCATTCCGACTCTGGCCTGAACTGGCTGACGGGGATGCGCACGATGACCACGGCGGGTGACGTGAACACGCAGGTCGGTATGGCCAGCCACATTTATCTGGTCACCGACTCGATGGTGGATGATTACTTCTTTTCGGCCGACTCAGAACTGCTGGTGGTGCCTCAGGAAGGCCGCCTGCGCTTTGCGACCGAACTGGGCATCATCGATCTGGAGCCGAAGGAAATCGCGATTATCCCGCGCGGTCTGTTGTACCGGGTCGAAGTTCTGGAAGGACCGGCACGCGGGTTTGTGTGTGAGAACTACGGGCAGAAGTTTGAATTGCCGGGGCGCGGTCCGATCGGTGCAAACTGCATGGCCAACCCGCGCGATTTCAAGGCACCCGTGGCGGCGTTCGAAGATCGCGAAGCCCCCTCTACCGTGACAATCAAGTGGTGCGGACAATTCCACACCACAAAGATCGACCACAGCCCGCTGGACGTGGTCGCGTGGCACGGCAACTACGCGCCTTACAAGTACGATCTGCGGACATACTGCCCGGTGGGCGCCATCCTGTTCGATCACCCTGACCCGTCGATCTTCACCGTTCTGACCGCCCCGTCCGGTCAACCGGGCACGGCCAATATCGACTTTGTCCTGTTCCGCGAACGCTGGATGGTGATGGAGGACACGTTCCGACCGCCCTGGTACCACAAGAACATCATGTCCGAGCTGATGGGCAACATCTATGGCCAGTACGACGCTAAACCTCAGGGCTTTGTTCCGGGCGGCATGAGCCTGCACAACATGATGATCCCGCACGGACCGGACAAAGAAGCCTTTGAAAAGGCCTCAAATGCCAACCTTGGTCCGGACAAGCTGGACAACACCATGTCGTTCATGTTCGAAACCCGGTTCCCGCAGCATCTGACCGAGTTTGCAGCCGGTGAGGCGCCGCTGCAGGACGACTACATTGACTGCTGGACGTCGCTTGAAAAGAAATTCGACGGCACACCGGGAAAGAAGTGATCACCCATGAGCTTTGACATCTGGATCACCTATGTTGCCGCAGTCCTGCTGATGATGAGTACACCGGGGCCCAGCCAGTTGCTGATGCTGTCGAACTCTGCCACCAACGGTTTGAAACGGGGGTGGTTCACTGCGGCAGGCGATCTGACAGCCAATTCACTGCAGATGTTGGCGGCGGGTCTCGGCCTTGCCGCACTGATCGCGACATCTGGTGCAGCGCTGGCGGTGATCAAGTGGCTCGGCGTGGCCTATTTGATGTTTCTGGGCGTCCGCAAAATCATGCATGCCGAAAACAAGACATACGGCAAGGCCCGCCCATCCAGCAGAAAATCCCTTTGGGTACAGGGCTTTGTCACGTCGGCGGCGAATCCCAAGGCTGTGGTGTTTTTTGCGGCACTGTTTCCGCTTTTCATCAATGGTGCCTTGCCGTTCTGGCCGCAATTCTGGGTTCTTGCGGTCACTTACCTGGTCATAGACGGTCTGTTCCTGAC
This sequence comes from Ruegeria sp. AJ12, assembly GCF_056536245.1. Taxonomy (NCBI): domain Bacteria; kingdom Pseudomonadati; phylum Pseudomonadota; class Alphaproteobacteria; order Rhodobacterales; family Roseobacteraceae; genus Ruegeria; species Ruegeria sp. AJ12. Next base: position 1,052,958 of record NZ_JBQFJJ010000001.1, on the reverse strand, counting down.
CGTTTATGGCGGATGTGCAAGCTGGTTGGCGCGCAAGTTGCAAGGCCCGGCACAGAAGTGGCTGGACAGGGTCGGCGGTGGCCTCATGATTCTGGCAGCTCTCCTGCTAGGGCTGAAATCCCTGCGCACTTCCCCATAACCTTATGAATTCGACCTCGGACCGTGAACGACAAAAGGATAAAAAATGCCTTTGATGAAATCCTGGGTGGCCTCAGCCAATGACGCGACTCACCCGTTTCCGCTGAACAACCTGCCCTACGGCGTCTTCTCGGCAGCAGGCAGCGATCCGCGATGCGGCGTCGCCATTGGTGACATGATATTGGACATTACGGCCGCAGAGGGAAAAGGCTTGATCACCCTCGCCGATGACCCCTTGTTCGACCTGCCGTTCTGGAACCCGCTGATGGAAGAAGGACCGGCGGTCTGGGCCGCCCTGCGCGCGCGACTTATGGCTCTGCTGGCAGAAGGCGCCGAGGAACAGGCTGATGTAGAGCCGCTTCTGGTCGCCCAAAGCGCAGCCGAAATGCATATGCCGTTCGCCGTCAGCGAGTATACCGATTTTTATGCCGGTCGTGACCACGCCCAAAACGTCGGAACCATGTTTCGCGGCCCGGAAAACGCACTGCCACCAAACTGGCTGCACATTCCCATTGGTTACAACGGTCGGGCGTCTTCGGTGGTCGTTTCGGGCACGGATATTCGCCGGCCATGGGGTCAGTTGAAATCGCCCGATCAGGACGCACCCGCTTTCCTGCCCAGCCGCAGGTTCGACATCGAACTGGAAATGGGGGCCATTGTCGGCACACCATCCGATGGACCTATCTCGGTGCAGGAAGCTGACGATAACATCTTTGGTTACGTCCTTCTGAACGACTGGTCCGCCCGCGATATTCAAGCCTGGGAATATCAACCGCTTGGCCCGTTTCAGGCCAAGGCCACAGCCACGTCGATCAGCCCTTGGATCGTCACCAAGGCAGCGCTGGAACCGTTCCGTTGTGACACGCCAGCACGCGAGTTCGAGTTGCTGGATCACCTGAAAGACTGCGGCCCGATGCTCTATGACATCGACCTGTCGGTGACGATGGCGCCCAAGGGCAAGGCCCCGACGACCATCGCCGAGACCAACTACAACCAAATGTACTACTCAGCCGCGCAGCAACTGGCGCACCACACCACCTCGGGCTGCCCGATGAACACCGGCGATCTGCTGGGCTCGGGCACCATCTCCGGCCCAACCAAACCCGAGCGCGGCTCGCTCCTGGAACTCAGCTGGGGCGGGAATGAGCCTCTGACCCTGAATACCGGCGAAAGCCGCAGCTTCATTGAGGATGGCGATACGCTGACCCTGAAGGGCGCGGCCAAAGGAGACGGGTATACGATTGGCTTCGGTGATTGCTCCGGGACTGTTCTGCCTGCACTCGAAAATCCTTTTACACAATAAGGAAACCAACATGGCCAAGGCATTCGCGTCCCAGGGGGACATGTCGGAAAAGAAAATTTCGTTCACCGAAGTTGGCGACGGGCTTTATGCCTTCACCGCCGAGGGTGACCCGAATTCGGGCGTCATCATCGGCGATGACAGCGTGATGATCGTTGAGGCGCAGGCCACACCGCGCCTTGCCAACAAGGTCATCGAATGCGTGCGCTCGGTGACCGACAAGCCGATCACCCATGTGGCCCTGACCCACTACCATGCGGTCCGTGTCCTGGGGGCCTCGGCCTTTGGCGCACAACAGATCATCATGTCCGATATGGCCCGCGCCATGGTGGTCGAGCGCGGCAAGGAGGACTGGGACAGCGAATTTCAACGCTTTCCGCGCCTGTTCGAAGGGCACGAAAGCATCCCTGGCCTGACCTGGCCCACCACAACCTTCAGCGACACGATGACAGTCTACCTGGGCAACCGGCGGATCGACTTGATGCATCTGGGCCGGGCGCATACCGCCGGAGATATCGTGATTCACGTGCCCGATCAGAACGTGATGTTCACGGGTGACATCGTCGAATACCACTCGGCCTGCTACTGTGGTGACGGGCATTTTGGCGATTGGGGCGATACGCTGGACGAAATCCGGTGGTTCGACGTGGATGCCATCGCTCCGGGCCGGGGCGATGCTTTGGTCGGCAAGGATATGGTCAACGCCGCCATCGAAAACACCCGCGACTTCGTTGAAAGCACGTTCCGCCCGGCCGCCAAGGTTGCGGCGCGTGGCGGGTCGCTGAAAGAGGCGTGGGACTCCGTTCGGGCAGAGTGTGACCCGAAGTTTTCGGACTACGCGATTTACGAGCATTGTCTGCCTTTCAACGTCGCCCGCGCTTACGATGAGGCGCGCGGAATCGACACGCCCCGCATCTGGACCGCCCAGCGCGATCTGGAGATGTGGGAGGCCTTGCAGGGATAGAATTCGCGGAAAACTTGATCCAGATCGTTTTGTTGCAATGGAATCGGTGAAACCATGGTCCGAGACCACCAGCGCACCGCACTGGCGGACAAGACATGTGTGCCTAAGGCGCACCAGCATTGGGGAAAGCCCATGAACAAGATATTTGAAGTCCCTCTATACGCCTATGAACGCAGCCCGGATCAGGATGCAGCCACGCCGGTCCGGCACAAGGTCATGGTGATCGGCGCGGGTCCGGTTGGTCTGGCCGCAGCGATCGATCTGGCACAGCAAGGCGTCGAGGTCGTCGTCCTGGACGAGAATGACAAGGTCAGTTTCGGCAGCCGGGCCATCTGCTTTTCCCAGCGCACGCTGGACATCGCCGATCGGCTGGGATGCGGGCAGCAACTGTTGGAGAAAGGCGTTCAATGGGATCGCGGCAAGGTATTCTTCGACAACCGGGAGGTCTATGACTTTGATCTGCAGCCTGATGAAGGCTACGCAAACCCCGCCTTCATCAACCTGCAACAATACCACCTGGAAAACTACCTGGTCGATCGCGTGCGGGCCTTGCAGGCCGAGGGGGCACCCTTGGAAATTCGCGGGCGCAACAAGGTCGAAGCCATAGGCACACATGAAGACCATGTGCGGTTGGAGGTCGAAACACCCGATGGTCCCTACACGGTCGAGGCCGAGTGGTTGATTGCCTGTGACGGCGCAAATTCACCCACGCGGCGGATGTTGGGGATCGACTTCGAGGGCCGCGTGTTCGAAGACAACTTTCTGATTGCCGACGTGATCATGGAAGCGGACTTTCCGTCCGAACGCTGGTTCTGGTTCGATCCGCCCTTTAACAAGGGGCAGTCTGCGCTGCTGCACAAACAGCCGGACAATGTGTGGCGCATTGACCTGCAACTGGGCTGGGACATCGACACCGAGCGGGAAAAGCGCCCCGAAAATGTAATCCCCCGCCTCAAGGCGATGCTGGGCGAGGATGTCGATTTTCAACTCGAATGGGTGTCGATCTACACGTTCCAATGCCGCCGGATGAAAAAGTTTCGCCGGGGCCGGGTTCTCTTTGCCGGGGACAGCGCACATCAGGTCAGCCCGTTTGGTGCCCGAGGGGCAAATTCGGGGCTGCAGGACACTGACAACCTGTGCTGGAAACTCAAGATGGTCATCGACGGCGATGCCCCGGAACAGCTGTTGGACAGCTACGATACCGAGCGTGTTCAAGGCGCAGATGAAAACATCAAGAAATCCAGCCGCTCAACCGATTTCATCACCCCGAGATCCCAGATGTCACGTGTGTTGCGCGACGCCGTGCTGGATCTCAGCGAGCATTTCGAGTTTGCCCGCCCGCTGGTGGATTCCGGACGATTGAGCGAGCCGTGCATCTACGACAGATCACCGTTGAATTCAGCGGATGCCCTGAACGGCCCAGCCCGGACGCGGCCGGGGTCGGCCTGCCCGGATGCGCCGCTGGGTGATGAATTTCTGTTGCCAAAGCTTGCTGGCAAGTTCACGTTGCTGACGATTGACGCGGACGCACCGGACGTTCTGGAAGAAAACGGGATCGAGGTCACGCGACTTGCGTTGTCGGTCAAGGACGACCTGACGCTGGAACTGAAACGTCGCTATCTCGGCGATGCCGAGCGCGCTGTGTATCTGATCCGCCCGGATCAACACGTGGCCGCGCGGCGCGACAGTTACGAAGAAAACGCCTTCCGGCAAGCGATCCGCCGGGCCACCGGCAAGGAGTAAGCACCATGGCTGATCTGATTGTCACCCCCAATATCGAAGACGCAGATGATTTTTACGCGAGTTTGCTGGCTGCGCATGACGGGTTGGACAAGGCCCACAGCGATGCGTTGAACGCGCGGCTGGTGCTGGTTCTTGCAAATCACATCGGCGATCCGTCTGTTCTAAGCCAGGCCATAAAGGCCGCCGCACTGACCGATACCCGATCAGGCCGAATAGGAGACGCTGCTTGAGCGACGTCGTTCTCTTTGACTATTGGAGATCATCTGCCAGTTACCGGGTCCGAATTGCGCTGAACTTGGCGGCTATCGCGTATCGCGCGGTCACGGTGGATTTGGCAAACGGTGCGCAACGAGAGCCCGCGCATCTGGCGCGCAACCCGCAAGGCCTTGTGCCGGTGCTGGAAATCGACGGTCTGCGCCTGACTCAGTCGCTGGCCATCCTGGAATACCTTGATCGGACACGGCACCTGAACCTGCTGCCAGATGATCCGGCGCCACGCGCACGCGTTCAGGCCCTGGCCTATTCCGTTGCGGTGGACGTGCATCCGGTTTGCAACCTCGCCGTTGCCCGATACGCATCCGACCTCAGCGGCGACGCGCAGGGCATGCCCGGCGACTGGATGCGCCACTTCATTCGGCCCGGGCTTGAAGCCTTTGAGGCGCTGCTGGCCGGGTTTGAGCAAACACCGTATTGCACAGGGCCAAAGCCCGGTCTGGCCGATCTCTGCCTCGTACCGCAGCTTTACAACGCGCGCCGATGGCAGGTCGACCTGTCTGACCTGCCGCGCATACTGGGCGTTGAAGCCGCCTGCGCCGAGCATCCTGCCTTTGTGGCTGCGCATCCTGACGCCAACAGTCCCGACTAGGAACTGCACAGACCCTGTGTGCCCATGTGAGTGTGAATTCGCGCAGAGGGCTCTTAGGTTTGCCTCATCAGATGAATGAGGCTCCGATGTCAGAAATCACCGGCTACCACGCGCATGTCTATTTTGACGCCGCCACTCAGGAAAAGGCGCGGTGGGTCGCGAAGACGCGGCCCGTCTTTTTGCGGTTCAAATCGGTCGCATGCACGCTCGTAATGTCGGCCCGCACCCGCGCTGGAGTTGCCAGCTGGGATTTGCACCGGACGCGTTTGATCAGGTTGTTCCGTGGCTGATGCTGAACCGCCAAGGACTGACGATCTTCATACATCCAGAAACGGGCGATCATCTTGCCGATCACCGCGATCGGGCCATCTGGATGGGTGAGATGCTGGACCTGGACTTGTCGATTTTTGACTGAAGTCCAGTCTCAAACAACGGGGTCCATCCCAAGGTAATCAAAACAGGGCTGTCAGCCGCTTTCCTTCTGTACCAGCACTCTTTTGGCGCTTCCGCGCGCGGCATCTGTCACCACCGCAACGCGACCCAGTTTCTCCAATTCTCGAATACCCTGAGCTGCCACTCGTGCACGCAAATCCAGTACGATCTTTCCCTCATCAGAGACGCGCGTTTTGAAAAACTCTTCGTATGTCGCCGCAGGGTAGTGGAAACCGCATGAAATGAAACTCATGGCCAAATCGATCGGCCTTCCATCACACACATCATCCTTTTCGGGGTTCAGACACTCAACGCTCTTGTGGTCTACCCCGTTGTCTATCAGAAACTTCCTGGCAACGGATAGGTCAGAATAGGCCGCTCCTGTGTCATGAAGGCCAAAGTGCCTTTCATCCGAGGTTTCCAAGTCAATCAGCGTCAGATGAGGTTGGTGATCTTGCCACAAGAACAAGTCAAAAAGGGCATACCCACACCCAATATCGGCAACGGATGTTGGTTGAATTTCATCAATCATCGGCTTGAGTTGAAGGTACTCCAAAAAGATGATCGCGGCCGCCCTGCGAGCCAACTCGTCCCCCTTATCTTCGACATGAGATAACAGGGGAGAAGGGTTTCCAGACGACCACGCTCTAATCAACCGGCCAGAGCGCGGAACATCATGCAGTATCTCAGATCTTTGTAGCGTCAGATTCAGAATGTCGTATTTGGAAAAAGCACCCAGTTTCAAGGCTTGGATCTCGGACCGATTGACCGCTTCCATCATTTCGGTGACAGAGATCATCTGCAGCTCCCAATTCTAATGCACGGTGCGGTACATCACCCGAGTGGTGCCGCTGGCTCATGCAACTGTTTAGATTTGCTGCACAAACACACAACCTCCAAACGACGTCAACTCTTACTCGATCGAACGCGCCCGATCTCTCAGTACAAACTTCTGAACTTTCCCGGTTGAGGTTTTGGGCAAGGTCCCGAACAGCACGGTTTTTGGCGCTTTGAAATGGGCCATATTGTCCCGGCAGAATGCGATTAATTCGGCCTCGGATACTGCGGTGTCTGGCTTCAGCTCTACAAAGGCACACGGCGTTTCGCCCCACTTTTCATCGGGGCGCGCGACCACGGCCGCTTCCATGACGGCGGGGTGCTTGTACAGGACATCTTCGACTTCGACGGACGAGATGTTTTCGCCGCCCGAGATGATAATGTCCTTGGACCGGTCCTTTAGGGCGATATAGCCATCGGGATGCATCACGCCCAGATCACCGGATGCGAACCAACCGCCGCGGAATGCCGTGTCAGTGGCCTCTGGGTTCTTCAGGTATCCTTTCATCACCACATTGCCCTGCATGAATATCTCGCCCATGGTTTCGCCATCGGACGGCACCGGCTCCAATGTATCGGGATCGGCCACCATCAGACCTGACAAGGCCGAATACGGAACCCCCTGCCGCACTTTCAGCGCCGCGCGGTCTGCAGACCCCTTGTCGTTCCATTCCTCTTTCCACGCGCAAACCACCGAAGGCCCATATGTTTCGGTCAGACCGTAAACATGCGTCACCTCGACCCCCATCGCCTCCATGGCTTCGATCACGGCGGCGGGCGGCGGAGCGCCTGCAGTCATCACCTTGATCTGATGGCTAAAATCCTTGAGGTGTTCCGGCGCGTGCGCCAGCATGTTCAGCACGATAGGCGCACCGCAGAAATGCGTGACTTTCTCATCCCGGAAGGCAGCATAAATCGGCTCGGCCCGCACGGCGCGCAGGCAGACGGAAACGCCTGCATTTGCAGCCATGGCCCACGGAAAACACCAACCGTTGCAATGGAACATCGGCAGGGTCCAGAGATAGACGGAGTGCTTTGGCATATCCCAGTCCAGGATATCCGACTGCGCGTTCAGCGCCGCACCCCGGTGGTGGTAGACGACGCCTTTCGGGTTGCCGGTCGTTCCGGAGGTGTAGTTGAGCGTTATAGCGTTCCATTCATCGTCCGGCAGAGACCACGCGAAGTCCGGATCGCCCTCGCTCAACAGGGCGTCATAGGTCAGATCGCCCAGTTTTTCGCCACCGTCAAAGCTGGGATCTTCGATATCAACGACCAGCAGGTCGTGATCGACTCGCTCCAGCGCCTCTTTGACCACGCCTGAAAACTCCGGATCGACCAGCAGAACCTTTGACTCGGCATGGTTGAGAATGAAGGCGATGATAGGGGCGTCCAGCCGCGTGTTGATCGCATTCAGAACCGCACCCGCCATGGGCACGCCAAAATGCGCCTCATACAGTTCTGGAATGTTGGCGGCAATGATGGACACCGTGTCGCCATTCGCGATTCCGCGCGACGCCAGCGCCCCGGCCAGTCGGCGGCAGCGGGAATAGGTTTCCGACCATGTGTATCGGCGCCCGCCATACACAACTGACGGGTAATCCGGGTAGACATGCGCCGTTCGCTCAATAAAGCTCAGTGGGGACAAAGGCGTATAATTTGCACGGCATTTGTCCAAATGACGCTCGTAAATACTTGTGGCTGTCATCTGCCAGTCCTCCCAAACGGCCATGGGCGACTTGAGCACAAAGATGTCCCTGTGACAAATCCGTATTAATACGGCATTCGCATGGACTGGCGATACGCGATGATGCAATCTGGCCCTATCTACCGCCGGGCTTTCGCGGTGATCTGAGCCATCGGAAACACATGCCGGGACGGGGCTGTTCCCGCCGCCGAAGCACTTCAGAATTTGAAAGGACATGTCATGGACGGCACGTTCAACGAAAACGATCTTTCCCGCGTGGTCGAGGCCGACCGCGCCCACATCTGGCATCACCTGATCCAGCACAAACCCTTTGAAACCAATGATCCCCGCATCATTGTCGAAGGCAAAGGCATGCGTGTCTGGGACCAGAATGGCAAAGAACATCTGGACGCGGTTTCAGGTGGAGTATGGACGGTGAATGTCGGCTATGGCCGCGAATCGATCTGCAAGGCGGTCTATGACCAGTTGATGAAGCTGTGCTATTTCGCGAATTCGGCGGGCTCGATCCCCGGTGCAATCTTCGCCGAAAACCTGATCGCAAAGATGCCCGGCATGAGCCGTGTCTACTACACCAACTCAGGCTCCGAGGCGAATGAGAAAGCCTTTAAGATGGTCCGCCAGATTGCGCATAAGCGCTATGGCGGCAAGAAGACCAAGATTTTGTACCGGGACCGCGATTATCACGGGTCAACACTTGCTGCCATGTCAGCCGGCGGTCAGGACGAGCGCAATGCGCAATACGGTCCCTTCGCGCCTGATTTTGTGCGCGTCCCGCATTGCATGGAATACCGCAAGCATGAGCTGGATGGCGCACCGGAAGAGAACTTTGGCGTATGGGCCGCGGACCAGATCGAGGAGGTGATCCTGCGCGAAGGTCCCGACACCGTTGGCGCGCTGTGCCTTGAGCCGGTCACCGCTGGCGGCGGCGTGATCGAAGCGCCCGAGGGCTATTGGCAACGCGTTCAGGAAATCTGCAAGAAGTACGACGTGTTGCTGCATATCGACGAGGTCGTCTGCGGCGTCGGCCGTACCGGCACTTGGTTCGGTTATCAGCAATACGGTGTCAAACCCGACTTTGTAACCATGGCCAAGGGTGTCGCGTCCGGCTACGCCGCAATTGCCTGCATGGTCACCACCGAAGAGGTCTTTGACATGTTCAAAGACGACGCGGCGGACCCGATGAACTACTTCCGTGATATCTCGACCTTTGGCGGCTGCACAGCCGGTCCGGCTGCGGCAATCGAGAACATGCGGATCATCGAGGACGAAAACCTACTGAGCAACTGCGCGGCCATGGGTGATCGCATGACGAGCAACCTTCAGGCACTGATGGAAAAGCACAAGGTCGTCGGCGACGTGCGTGGCAAAGGCCTGTTCCTGGGCGCGGAACTCGTGGCTGATCGTGAAACCCGCGAGCCGGTGGAAGAGAAACTGGCGCAGGCGGTTGTGGCCGACTGTATGGCACAGGGCGTGATCATCGGTGTTACCAACCGCTCGGTGCCCGGTCGCAACAACACGCTGTGTTTCTCGCCAGCTCTGATTGCGACGGCGGATGATATCGACCAGATCACTGACGCCGTTGATGGCGCGTTGGGGCGTGTGTTTGGATAGACGCGGCTTCAACCGCAACTGAATCGAAAAACAATCAAAGAACCGGTGCTTTCAGTACCGGTTCTTTTTTGAGCGAGCCGCGCTGGACAAGCATTCAAGACCCTCGGCTCTCGGGCTCTGTCATTCACTTTTGATGTCAACGCTCCACCATTTCGGGCGCGCGCCCCGATTGGAGTGAGACGTTGGGATCAAGTCTTTTCGACCCGGGCTGTCAAAGCACCCCGTCAGCAGTGCGATTGTCGGTGCATCATCAATCGCGCCAAGGCTGCTTCCGCATTTCGGGCAGAAAGCGCGGCTTGAAAAATCAGAAGACCGGTACGTTGCGGGTGGCCCTCCGGGTCCGGTCCAGACGACCGAGTCGCTCGGGAACTCAACCCATACGGCGGTAAGAGCACCAGTGTGCCGCTGACACATCCTGCAAGAGCATGTGTGAGGATTCAGGGCGGGCCCGGTGGCTTCAAATCGGATGAACCCACACAGGCACCCCCCGGCGTAGACTACGGGTTTTGGCATCGGACAAGTTCCTGAATTAAAACCGTAACGAGGACTGAAGTCCGCCTGATCCTAAGTGGATTGGGAACGTTTCGGAAGGCTCAACGGCAAGACAACACGTCGCATGCCCTGCGCCCGGAAGGCTTGCCAAACGTCTGCACTGCGGTAGCGTGAGAACATTCAATCCAGCAATCGGAACCGCTTACCATGATACAGTTTCTTGCCCGTGGCCTCGCCCTTTCCATCGCCTTGACATTCGCTGCTCCAGCCTCTGCCGGCGATGGCAGCGGCTTTCCCCAGATCGTCGGCACCTGGCACGGCACCTATCTGGTGGCCTTTGCCAAATCGAACCCGAACCACGAAAAAGGCCTGCTGCGCACCGAGATGGAACTGGAGATCAGCAAACTGGACGGCAACCTGATCACGGCCACCAACCGCTGGAGGCGCATTGGCGACACTGAATGGATCGTCGAAGAGGCCATGGGCACCTTCAGCCTGGATGACCCGACCCGCTTTGTGTTGGCCGAGGCCGGGATATCGGGGGACGATGTGTCATCCGGGATTTTCAATGGTGTTTACGTCGACGACGTCATCATGCTCACCTACGCCGGTCCGGGAACCGGCGTAGCTTTTGCAGCGCAACTGGTGAAGAAGGGCAAAAACAACTAGCCTCATCGGGTGAGGTTCCGATTTGGAATCCAGACTCCTAAAAGCGTCACTTGTCTAAAGAATCAGCGCAGGTGACATTCTCGACGTCGACAAAGCGGATAAAGCGCTACTTCGCCGTGCCCGAACCGCCCATTGGTTTCGGATAGGCAATAGCCGACCTTGACTTTTGTGCTGGCCGGTGTGTTCTTGTAAAGCAACCCTATGGGGGCCTTACCAACATTTAGACAGATGTATTCGGCAACCTTATCGGTTGCGGTCGGAGAAGCTCATGACTGTAGAATCCACAATGGCCTTTGTTGCAGCACTCTTGCTCTGGGCTCTCATTCCCGGACCCGCGATCATGATGGTGGTCGGACGCTCGCTTTCCAGCGGATTTCGCTCCACGCTCAGCCTGATAGGCGGCATTCTATTGGGGGATCTATTCTATATGTCGTTGGTCTTCCTTGGGTTGGCTGCCTTGGGACAAGTTCTCGGCGAATTCTTCGTTGTCGTCCGTGTTCTCGCCGCAATCTACCTGATTTACTTGGGCATCTCGCTTTGGAGAAAGGGTCCCGGAAAACCTCTGGCGTCAAGCGCTGCGACAAGCGATGCATTCAAAAGCTTCCTGACGGGGTTCGGAATCACTCTTGGCAACCCAAAAGCAATTTTGTTTCATTTGGGTTTTCTTCCCACCTTTTTCGATCTCCCAACTATTTCAGTCTTCGACATCTTCATGATCATGGGAGTGTTCTTGGCTGTGCTTGGATCTGCATTTTCTTTCTATGCATTCAGTGCAAGCAAAGCGGGGGCATTTTTTGACAACCCGTCCAGAATGCGCATTTTGAACCGAACGTCTGGCACGTTACTAATCGGAGCCGGTGCGGTGGTTTTGGTTAAGCGGGGCTAGCAGAGCAAGACTTGGCAAAAACTATCTGCTCATCCAATTGTTTCAGCTAAAATGACAACATGGGCTCTATGCGGACCCAACCTGTTTCTGCTTGCAAAAAAGGCCGTTCCCTTCGGAACGGCCCTTCTTTCACTGTCTCTCGAAAGAGGATCAGGCAGCCAGAGCGGCCTGTGCTTTGGCGACGATCGCACCGAACGCTTCCGGCTCGTGCACGGCCAGGTCGGCCAGAACTTTGCGGTCCACTTCGATACCGGCCAGGTTCAGGCCGTTGATGAAGCGGGAATAGGTCAGAGCCTCGTCATGCGAACGCACAGCGGCGTTGATACGCTGGATCCACAGCGCGCGGAAGTTGCGCTTGCGATTCTTGCGGTCGCGGGTTGCGTACTGGTTGGCCTTGTCGACGGCCTGAGTTGCAACCTTGAAGCTGCTCTTGCGGCGGCCATAGTAGCCTTTGGCAGCCTTGATGATCTTCTTGTGACGGGCGTGGGTTACGGTTCCACCTTTAACGCGGGACATCTTGCAAATCTCCTCTTAGCGGTCGTAGGGCATGTAGCCCTTGACGATCTTTGCGTCGGGGGCGGACAGGGTGGTTGTGCCACGGGCATCGCGGATGAATTTCTTGGTCCGCTTGATCATTCCGTGACGTTTGCCGGCCTGAGCCGACATGACCTTACCGGTCGCGGTCACCTTAAAGCGCTTTTTGGCGCTCGACTTGGTCTTCATCTTAGGCATTTCCGTCTCCTTTCGGGGCTCGGTACTTGACGCGACTCGGCATGCCATCTCGGCCGGTCACGCGATCAGAAGCGCCGTTTACGCAAGTTCGGTCATACTGGCAAGGGGGTTTGGACCAGATTCTGCCGATTTTGCAGGCCGGTCAGGCACCGGGGCGACAAAGGCCGCCCCGGTGAAAGGGTTTAATGGCTGAATTTGCGGATTTCACCGCTTTTCAGCCGTTCTGAGTAAGATGCCAGCTCCTGACGCACCACTTTCATCAGGAAGTAGAGCGCAAAGACGTTCACAACCGCCATCGCAAAGATCGCCGCATCCGAGAAGTCGATGACCGGACCAAGATTGGCCGCCGCACCGATCACCACGAAGATGCAGAAGATGATCTTGAACACCAATTCCTTGGTGTGGCCCTCGCCGAACAGGTAGGTCCAGGCCTTGAGGCCGTAGTAGGACCAGCTGATCATGGTTGAGAAGGCAAATAGAACCACGGCAATCGCCAGAACGTATGGGAACCAGCTGAAGGCACTTGCGAAGGCTGCCGAGGTCAGGCTGACACCCGAATTGCCGTCGACAGTGGCGATCGCATTGCCGGCCTCGTTCAGCATGTAATTGCCGGTGTCCGGATCAATGATGAGCTGCTGGGTGATGATGATCACCAGCGCCGTCATGGTACAGATCACAACCGTATCGATGAACGGCTCCAACAGCGAGACAAAGCCTTCGGTGATCGGCTCTTTGGTCCGAACGGCCGAGTGTGCGATGGCCGCAGAACCCACGCCCGCTTCGTTCGAGAACGCAGCACGACGGAAGCCCTGGATCAGCGCGCCAACCATTCCGCCGGCAACACCCAGTCCCGTGAAGGCACCGGCAAAGATCTGACCAAAGGCCCAACCAATCTGGTCTGCGTGCATGATGATGATGACCAGAGCGGCCAGCACGTACATGACACCCATGAACGGCACGACCTTTTCAGTCACCCGCGCGATGGACTTCAGGCCTCCTACGATCACCGCAAACACGATGCCCGCAAAGACAAGGCCGGTGATCCAGCCGGGATAGTCCCCGGTGATGCCCGCGATCTGCTGGTGTGCCTGATTGGCCTGGAACATGTTTCCGCCGCCCAGCGCACCGAGGATACAGAAGATCGAGAACAGAACGGCCAGTATCTTGCCGCCCGGCAACCCAAGCTCACTGAACCCTTTTGACATATAGTACATCGGACCACCGGAAACGGTGCCGTCCTCGTACTCGTTGCGATACTTCACACCCAGCGTACATTCGGTGAATTTCGACGCCATGCCCAGCAGGCCCGCGACGATCATCCAGAATGTGGCTCCGGGCCCACCGATCCCGACAGCCACCGCCACACCAGCGATGTTGCCCAGACCAACCGTGCCCGACAACGCTGTGGCCAGGGCCTGAAAGTGACTGACCTCACCCGCATCATTGGGGTCAGAATAATCACCTTTCACAAGGCTGATCGCGTGACTGAAAAACCGCAATTGCACAAAGGCAAAATAGAGCGTGAACACAGTCGCGGCGACCACCAGCCACCCCACGATCCATGGGAACCCCGTTCCTGGAAACGGAGCGAAGATGAAGCTGACGAACGGTCCGGTGAAATCGGCAAAGGCCTGATTGATCCTGTCGTCCAGACCAGGTGCCTCCTGCGCCGCGGCCATATTTGCCATCAACACCGTAGCAACGGCGGGAAGGCCCAGTTGTTTTAGCATATTCATTGTTTTGCCTCCCTTTACTTCACGACCGTGACCGGAACATCGGCATGCATGACCAGATTCTGAGTCGAACTGCCGAACAGGCGTTTCTTGAATCCGTGTTCGGATGCCCGGCCGACAACGATCTGCGAACCACCATTTTCAACGGTGATGGCATTCAATGTCTCGGCAACATCGCCGTGACGCACAATACCGTGCGCCTCAAACCCGGCTGCTTTCAATGCATCGACCGCAGGCGTGATGATACGTGTTGTCGCCAATTCAACCTCTTCCTCGCGCCGCTTATGGCGCTGGGCGTTTTCTTCCGGTGTCTGGAAAGTGTAGGGGGACCATTCGATCACATAGGCCACCAGCAGTTCGCATGAACCGATCCGTTCGGCCAAATCCTTGGCAAAAGCAATCGCGCGTTCTCCGGTATCTGTCCCGTCCAGTCCTATGACAATTTTCGTTGTCATCTCGTTCCTCCGTTATTGTTTGTTTATCCGGGGCCCGTGCCCCCGGCAGGGCAGCCGGAACTTGGAACAAATTATTTGACTGCCCTTGGGTCGAATATCGGGAAATTCCACCTGAAAATGAAATGTATTTTTCCAAATTTGTCCCAAACGGTCGAATCCTACTGAAAAACAAGGATTTTTTCTGCAGTCGCAATGCACAGAAACGGCCCCATTCAATGCCGAGGCGGATGGGGCCGTGGGTTCAGTTTGGCTTTTTTCAGAGAAACGGGTGGCCGCTTACTCCGGATCGGTGCTGTAGATGAGACGTTCGTCGCACGGGGCAACGCGCAGGATGTTCGTCGTCCCCGGCACATTGAACGGGACGCCCGCGGTGACCACAATCTGGTCGGATTCCGTGGCAAATCCCCCTGCCCTTGCGGCGCGCGCCGCATTCACAACAGCCCCTTTGAAGCGCTCCAGTTCCGGTGTCATGACGCAATTGCAGCCCCAACTCAGGCACAGCCTGCGCGCGGTGCCTTTTTGTGACGTCATAGCAATGATAGGCACGCCGGGCCGTTCCCGTGCCGTCAAAGACGCCGTGGTGCCGCTCTGGGTGAAACAGCAGATTGCCTTGATCTCGGTTTTCTCCGCGATCTCGCGGGCGGCAGCGACAATTCCGTCCGCAACGGTTGTTCCTTTGGCACTGCGCGAGGCTGCGATGATCTGGGTGTATGTTGGGTCGGCTTCAACCTCGATCGCAACCTTGTTCATCGTCTGCACCGCTTCGACGGGATAAGAGCCGGCTGCAGATTCGGCGCTGAGCATGATTGCGTCGGTGCCCTCATAGATGGCCGTCGCCACATCTGATACCTCGGCGCGTGTGGGCATCGGGCTTTCGATCATGCTTTCCAGCATCTGTGTGGCCACGATCACCGGCTTGGCCGCGCTGCGGCACCGGCGGACCAGACGTTTCTGGATCGGAGGTACGGCTGAAACCGGTAATTCCACCCCGAGATCACCCCGCGCGACCATAATCCCGTCGGATGCATCCAGAATATCCTCAAACGCCTCAACCGCCGCAGGTTTTTCGATCTTGGACAGGATCGCGGCGCGCCCATCGGCCAGCGACCGGGCCTCGAACACATCCTTGGCGCGCTGCACAAAGCTGAGCGCCAGCCAGTCGACGCCAAGCTGGCAGACAAACTCAAGATCGTCGCGGTCCTTGGCGGACAAAGCGGCCAGCGGCAGGACGACATCTGGCACATTGACCCCTTTGCGGTTCGAAATCGTACCGCCGATTTCGACAGCGCAATTGGCAAAGTCCTGACCACACTCCTGCACGGTCAGACGAATCTTGCCGTCATTGACAAGAAGGCGCGCACCGGGTTCGAGTGCTGCAAAAATCTCCGGGTGTGGCAGGCAAACACGGGTTGCATCACCCGCCGCCGGGTCGAGGTCCAGTCGAAACGGCGCGCCCTCTTCCAGCTCTTCGGCATCATTTGCAAACACTCCAACGCGCAGTTTTGGCCCTTGCAGGTCGGCCAGAATGGCAATCGGGCTGTCCAGATCCTTTTCCACCTGCCGGATGATGCGATGCCGTTCACGGATTTCGTCATGGCTGCCGTGGCTCATGTTCAGGCGAAACACATCCGCCCCGGCCTCGTGTAGAGCGCGGATGGTGTCATAATCACTGGACGCCGGTCCCAGCGTCGCCACGATTTTCACATTTCTCAGGCGTCGCATTGGTCTTGCTCTCCTCGATTACTCAATGTTATCGCAAACAGTACTTGAGGTGCTTATTGCGCAATTCCCTTTCACAGGCAACTGCCCTACACCTGCGGCAAACTTGATGACAGGCTTATGACGTACACCCCGTTCTTTATCCACGGCGAGGATCGCCCATCCCGCTGGCTGATCACATGCGACCATGCAACCAATGCCGTCCCGCCCGAGATCAATGGCGGCGATCTGGGTCTGCCGCGTGAGGATATGGAGCGTCACATCGCATATGACGTGGGCGCATACGAGGTGTCGAAGCACTTGGGCGAGATATTGAACGCGCCCGTTATTGCAGCCAATTTTTCGCGACTGGTGATTGATCCGAACCGGGGTGAAGACGATCCGACCCTGCTGATGAAACTCTATGACGGGTCAATCATTCCCGGGAACCGACACGCGAATGCAGCGGAGCGTGAGCGGCGGCTGAACATGTGCTATCGCCCCTATCACGACGCGCTGGAACGTTTGGCCGCGCTGCCTCATGCCATCGTCGTGTCTATGCACTCCTTTACCCGGCAACTGCGCGGACGCGAACCGCGCCCATGGCATGTTGGCGTATTGCATACCCCCGACGAACGGTTCTCGCGCCCGCTGATCGACAGGCTCGAAGCCGAAGGCGATCTGTGCATCGGCGTCAATGAGCCCTACACAGGCGTCCTGCCGGGGGACGCCATTGACCGGCATTGCACGACATTCGGACGCCCCAACGCTCTGATTGAGCTGCGCAACAATCTGATCGCGGACCACACCGGTCAGCGCGCCTGGGCAGAACGGCTGGCCCCTATTTTACAGGACGCTTTGGGAGAAAGCGGTCTGTGACGCAGGGTCAGGCGTAGTCGGTTTTCAACCACATATCCTTGAGAAATCATCGCCTTAACCCCATATTGAGCGGGAAAGGAGACGACCATGACCCAGGAGTTCCTGACGACCGTCTTCGGATGGATGACCGTCCTAAACTTTGCCGTTTTGCTGTTTAGTACCGTGATGATCGTGATCTTGCAGGATCGCATCGCCGGGATTCACGGCAGGATGTTTCAGATGGGCAGTACCGATGTCAAAAAGGCGTATTTCAAGTATCTGGCCAACTACAAGATACTGACAATCGTGTTTTGCCTGATGCCGTGGGCGGCTTTGAAACTGGCTTGAGGTTTGCGTGTTTGTTGTAACGCAGTCTTCGGATGGTTAGGTCATAAACAAAACGCAAGACAACCGTTCGGAGACCGCCCATGGACCAGCAGACAGAAATCGAACTTCAGGCCGCCGCTTTTCGCCGGCTGCAACAGCACCTGATGGAAGATCGCACCGATGTTCAAAACATCGACATGATGAACCTGACGGGTTTTTGCCGAAACTGCCTGTCACGCTGGTATCAGGAAGCGGCCAATGAAAAAGGCATCGAGATGGGCAAGGACGAGGCCCGCGAGAAGTTTTATGGCATGACCATGGATGAATGGAAAGCCAACTATCAGACCGAGGCCAGCCCAGAAAAACAGGCCGCTTTTGAAGTCGCCTTCGAAGAGAATGTTGGCAAGAAAGAGTGAAGGCTGAACCCTTGCCAAGAACAACGGCCCGCCAAAATGGCGGGCCTTTCCTTGATCAGCTTCAACTCACTCAGATGGCGGCTTTGCGGCTTTCGTCCAGATAGATTTCACGTAGCCGTTTCGCGATCGGTCCCGGCGTGCCATCCCCAAGTTGCACGCCATCGATCTCAATCACCGGCATGACAAAGGCGCTGGCCGAGGTTGTGAATGCTTCATCTGCCGCCTTCGCTTCGTCAATCGTGAACAGGCGTTCTTCGATCTCCATCTGTGCCTCGGCGGCCATACGCAAGACCGCCTTGCGGGTAATGCCGTGCAGGATATCGTTGGACAGAGGACGCGTGACAATCTTACCGCCTTTGACGAAATAGGCATTGTTGCTGGTGCCCTCGGTGACGTAGCCATCCTCGACCATCCAGGCATCATCCGCACCCGCCTTCTTGGCCATCATCTTGCCCATGGACGGATAGAGCAACTGAACGGTCTTGATGTCGCGGCGACCCCAGCGGATGTCGTCGATCGAGATGATCTTGGCGCCTTTTCGCGAGGCGGGGCTGTCCGCCAACCCGGGCTTGTTCTGGGTAAACAGGACAATAGTTGGCTTTGTATCGTCAGCCGGGAAGACGAAGTCCCGGTCACCATCGCTGCCGCGCGAGACTTGAAGGTAAATCAGACCTTCATCGATATCGTTCAGGTCCACCAGCCTGCGATGGATTTCCAGCAACGCGTCCTTGCTGCACGGTTCGGCCATGTCCAACTCGTCGAGCGATCGTTTGAGGCGGACCGCATGCCCGTCAAAATCGATCAACTTTCCATCCAGCACACTTGTGACTTCGTAAACGGCGTCCGCCATCAGGAACCCGCGATCAAAGATGGAGATCTTGGCCTCGGTTTCGGGCAGGTATTCACCATTCACATAAACGGTACGGGTCATCTTTGTCTCCTCAGCCCCAGAGTGCCGCGCCAGGCGGGTGCACTCCGGCGTCATCAAATATCAGCGGGTTGTCACGGTCTTCGGCCAAGAGGAGCGGGCCGTCAAGGTCCGTAACCATCGCACCCTGCGCCACAAGCGTTGCCGGCGCCATGGCCAGAGAGCTGCCGACCATGCAGCCGACCATGATGCGATACCCCTCCGTCAGCGCGGCCTGACGCAGGGCGAGCGCCTCGGTCAGGCCACCGGTTTTGTCGACCTTGATGTTGATCACATCGTATTTGCCTTTGAGGGCTGGCAGGCTGTTGCGATCATGACAGGATTCGTCGGCACAAACCGGCACCGGGCGCTCCATCCCGATCAGCGCATCATCGTCACCGGCGGGCAAGGGCTGTTCGACCAGCGCCACACCCAGCCGAACAAGATGTGGTGCCAAATCGGTATAGACGTCGGCCGACCATCCTTCGTTGGCATCCACGATGATCTTTGAATTCGGAGCACCTGCGCGCACCGCCTCAAGTCGCGGCATGTCATCCGCTGTGCCCAACTTGATTTTCAGCAGCGGGCGAAAAGCGTTCTGGGCGGCTTGTGCTTGCATGGCTTCGGGGGTGTCCAGCGACAAGGTATAGGCCGTTATCTCCGGCCCCGGTTCGGGCAGGCCTGCCAGATCCCACGCCCGTTTGCCAGCTTGTTTGCATTCGAGGTCCCAGAGCGCGCAATCGACAGCATTGCGCGCGGCCCCGGCGGGCAACAGCCCCATCAGATCGGTACGGCTAAAACCCTCGGGCAAGCCAGCGATTTCAGCCTCGACCGACGCCGGCGTCTCATTGTACCGGACGTAAGGCACGCACTCGCCCCAGCCTTGGTGTGTACCGTCGGAAATACGCACGGTCAAAACCTCAGCCTGTGTCCGCGATCCGCGCGAAATGGTAAAGACCTGCGCCAGTTGGAACACATCGCGAGAGACGTCTACCTGCACCCGCACACTCCTTCATCTTTTGATAGCCATTCGCGCTGGAAGCAGTGCCTGCCGACCGCCGCCGTGCCGTTTAGATCAGATCGCGGCGAGCGCGTCGACCAGCTTGCCGGGCCCGAACCGGAAGGGGTCGGTGGCTGGCAGTCCCATTTCGGCTTCGAGCTTGGCGAGATACGCGCTGGCGTCTTCTTCGCTCATATGCTGGGTGTTCACGGAGATGCCGATGACTTGGCAATCGGGGTTCGCAACCTGCGCCAGATCGAGTGCCGTGTCGCGGAGGGTTTCGAGGGACGGCAACTGATAGGTCGGCAGACCGCGCATATGCTCGCGTGTTGGCTCGTGAGACAGAATCAGCGCATCGGGCTGGCCCCCGTGGATCAGCGCCATTGTCACACCGGAATAAGAGACGTGAAACAAAGACCCCTGCCCTTCGATCAGATCCCAGTGATCGTCGTCATTGTCTGGCGTCAGCCATTCGACCGAGCCTGCCATGAAATCCGCGACAACAGCGTCCAACGGCACGCCATCGCCGGTGATCAGGATACCAGTCTGACCGGTCGCGCGGAACGTGGATTTCATCCCGCGGGTGCGCATCTCGGCATCCATTGCCATCGCCGTGTACATTTTGCCGACCGAGCAATCCGTTCCGACCGCCAGACACCGTTTGCCTTTGCGCTTGATGCCATTGGCAATTGGGTACTCGACTTCGGGAACACGGACATCATGCAGTTTGCGCCCGGTTGCTTCGGCCACGGCCACCAGATCAGGCTCATCGCGCAGCAGATTGTGCAGGCCCGACGCCAGATCGAACCCTTCCTCAAGCGCCATCACGAGGACCTTCTTCCATTCCTGGCTGATCACCCCACCCCGATTGGCAACACCGATCACCACAGTCTTGGCTCCCGCAGCGCGCGCTTCGGTCAGGGTCATGTCCGTCAGGCCCAGATCAGCCTTGCAGCCCTCCATCCGGTACTGCCCCACCGCATTCTCCGGGCGCCAGTCCTTGATCCCAATCGCAACTTTGGCCGCCAGTTGGTCGGGCGCATCACCCAAAAACAGCAGATACGGTGTCTCGATCATTGCGCTGCACTCCTTTGATTCTGGCATAAGCTAGAGAACCGCTAAAACGAGCGTTTCGCGTTTTGATTACGCAGCCCGCAGGCACATGCAACAATTTTGCATGCTTTACCGATTTCCCGCAAAAATCTCCGAAGTTTGCAAACTGATTAAACTTTCATCGCCGCCACATACGCGATCCGCCGTGCATTCTGCGTTTGCATTGCCGCGATTGCACAATGCGACTTGCACAAGCATGCGCAATTTAATACCCCGGCACGCGAGCAAATCGCAACTTCATTACCCAACGAGGTCAAGATGAGTTTCCGCATTCAACCCACCGCCCCGGCCCGCCCCAACCGTTGCCAGCTGTTTGGCCCCGGTTCGAACACCAAGCTGTTCCCCAAGATGGCCGCGTCGGCCGCAGACGTGATCAACCTGGACCTCGAGGACTCGGTTGCCCCTTCGGACAAGGACGCCGCCCGTACAAACGTGATCGAAGCGCTCAACACCGTCGACTGGGGCAACAAATACATGTCGGTGCGCATCAACGGGCTGGATACACCCTATTGGTACCGGGATGTGGTGGATGTGCTGGAACAGGCCGGTGACCGGTTGGATCAGATCATGATTCCCAAAGTCGGTTGCGCGGCGGACGTCTACGCAGTTGATGCGCTGGTTACGGCGGTTGAGCGCGCAAAGGGCCGGTCCAAGCCAATTTCTTTTGAGGTCATCATCGAATCCGCTGCAGGCATCGCTCATGTGGAAGAGATCGCAGCGGCGTCCCCGCGGATGCAAGCCATGAGCCTGGGTGCTGCCGACTTCGCAGCCTCGATGGGCATGCAGACCACCGGCATCGGTGGCACGCAGGAAAATTACTACATGCTGCGGGATGGCGAAAAGCACTGGTCTGATCCATGGCACTGGGCTCAGGCTGCTATCGTCGCCGCCTGCCGCACCCATGGCGTTCTGCCGGTAGATGGTCCGTTCGGCGATTTCTCTGATGACGATGGCTATATCGCACAGGCTAAGCGGTCTGCCACGCTTGGGATGGTTGGCAAATGGGCCATCCACCCCAAGCAGATCGCGTTGGCCAACGAGGTATTCACGCCGTCAGACGAAGCGGTATCAGAAGCCCGCGAAATCCTGGCTGCAATGGAACAAGCGAAAGCAAACGGCGAAGGCGCGACGGTATACAAAGGCCGACTGGTCGATATCGCCTCAATCAAGCAGGCCGAAGTAATCGTGGCGCAGGCCGAACTGATTGCCGCGAACGGGTAACACCGGTGCAACCCAAAAAGCGAAAAGGCGCCCATGTGGCGCCTTTTCGATTCAAGGTGACTATCTCAAGGGTATCAGCGGCCAAAGACGTCGTTGGGTGTCCAGGTGAACCGCTCGCCCTGCTTGCCCCATTTCATCATCAGGCACGACGACCCATACTTTTGAAAGTAGTTGATTTTGATTGGATACCACCCTGCCTGCGGCACTTCGACTTCGGTTCGCTGATTGGCTTCGCAGGGTTGACGACCGTTCACATAGCCAATCTGCTGGCCACCGACCCACGCTTCAAGCCCATCATTTGACCACGTTTCCAGCTCATAAACGCCAGCAGAATCGAAACGGATGTAACCTGTAATTTCGGCGGCAACGTTGTACGCCTGATTGTATGTCAGAACCGGATCGCCATCTTCCGTATCGCGATAGTCCAAGCCCTGCAAAGGCGGCCCCGCTTTCGCCTTTTTCAGAAGGAGTTCAACTTTGGACAGGTTCTGAATTTTCCGGGGCGGGTTCCCCTCCCATGCGTATTTCACATTCAGACCCGATTGCGGGCTGGGCTGCGGGCTTGCGGGCTGCAGTTTCAAAGGGGCGGCAACAACCGATCCAGCGAATACCGCCATGGCAATTGCAATCGCTCCGGTTCGAACGAGTTTCATATATGTCTCCCTGTGCGCGCCCTATTCTTTGGGGATTGTCCCTTGGGCGTCGTCATCGAGATGACACTAGGACGTGAGTTTTGACCCTGCAAGAGAGTGAAAGTTCACATTTTCAAACGTCAGGCCCTTAAATCCTTGGGCGAGCCCATCACAACGTAGGATGTGATTGAGGTCACATGCGGCAACGTTCCCAGTACTTCGGTGTGGAACATTTTATAGGATGGCAGGTCAGCGCATTCGACGCGCAACAGGTATTCGATGGTGCCGGTGATGTTGTGACACTCCACGACTTCCGGCGCGTCCTGCAAGGCACGTTCGAACCCTTCCTGCGCTGCTTTGGTGTGTTCCCCCAGTCCGACACCGATATAGGCGACAAAACCGATACCCAACGCTGCCGGGTTCTGAACGGCCCTATATCCAGTGATCACACCTGTGCGCTCCAACTCTTGCACCCGGCGTAGACAGGCCGAGGGGGACAGGTCGACACGATCCGCCAATTCCAGATTGCTGATACGACCGTCTCGCGACAGTTCGCGCAATATTTGTCGGTTTTTCTCGTCAAACTTCGTCATTAGTTGCGACTGTAATGCCAGTTTGCACAAGAACGCAATTTCATTTGCTGCCAAATGGGCAATGATCCTCGGTATGACCTATGACCTCCTGCTTGCCCTGCTGGTCTTTGCGTTTGTCTCTTCGATCACGCCAGGGCCAAACAATCTGATGTTGATGGCTTCCGGCGCCAATTTCGGTTTTCGCCGCACGATCCCGCATATGCTGGGGATAGGTCTGGGCTTTACCTTCATGGTCTTGCTGGTCGGAGCCGGGCTGGTGCAGATATTCGACAGATATCCGGTCAGCTACGTGATCCTAAAGATCGCATCGGTGGCCTACCTGCTGTTTCTCGCGTGGAAGATCGCACATGCTGCGCCGGCCCGGGGAGCGACGGCGACCGGGGTGCCGATGACGTTTCTGCAGGCTGCGGCCTTCCAGTGGGTCAACCCAAAAGCCTGGGCCATGGCGCTGACAGCCACTACGGCCTATGCCCCCGGGCAAACTCTGAATGCCATTGTGATTGTCGCACTGGTGTTCGGAGCGGTGAACCTGCCCTCGGTCAGCACTTGGACTGTTCTGGGACAACAGATGGCGCGGGTTCTGACGAACCCGCGCCGGTTGCTGGTGTTCAATTGGACAATGGCCGTGCTGCTTGTGGCCTCGCTCTATCCGGTGCTCTGGCCCGGATGAGTCATTTCAGCGGTAGACAGATTTCCGTCAGAAGGTCGTCGGGTGCCGTTTCGCGTGGATCGTTCAGGTAGATCTCATAACACGGCTGATCTGCCGGTTCTTCTCCTGACTCCGGTAGCCAGTTGCCAAACAGGCTGTGATAAGCGGCCTGAAGCCCGGAATACGGACCCTTGAAGGTCATGACAGCCGTCTTCCCGCCCGGTATTTCAAGGTCTTCCATACCGTCCGGGGTTTCTTTGCCGCCAAATTCAGCCCCCGCATAACTGCGCAACTGATCTGCGGGAACGGTGTCAGGGCCGTCGAGATAGACACCAATCATCGGTCCGACCTGCGGCCACAGCTTGCGCGACTCGCAGAGGGCGGCGAAGGCCTCAAAGCTCTTGCCAATTTCGCCATAGGCCCCTTTGTGCAGAAGCGCTACGACGCGGCGGGCCGGTTCTGTTCGTGTTGTCACGGGGTACATTGGATATTCTCCGGTTCTGAAGTTTGGGTTGGCTGGCAGAAACTGTCCCGCCTTTCGAAAGGCTGACGGGCTTCGGCCATAGGCCTCGGAAAAGGCCCGTGCAAAAGACTTCAGGTTGGGATAACCGACCTCCACCGCGATCCTGGCGACCGGCTTGTCGGACTGCACCAGCATCGTGGCGGCACGGTGCAACCGCAAACGCCGCACGGATTGCGCACAGGTTTCGCCGGTAATCGCGCGAAACACGCGATGCCAGTGAAACCGCGACATGGCGGCAACATCCGCGAGCCGGTCCAGTGACAGGTCCCCGGCGGGGTTGTCATGGATGTAGGCCAGTACGCGCAAGACACGGTCTTCGTAACTGGTGGCCATATGGGTATCCTTCTCGTCTACTTGCCAAATCGAGATCGCATATTCCCAACCCACAAATCTTGCTGAGTTGCATCCCGGTCGACCTTTGGTCATATAGCAGGGAACTTCCGCGTTGAGAGGCGTCATGACCCAGTATCTGGATTTCGAGAAACCGCTGGCCGAAATCGAAGGCAAGGCAGAAGAGCTACGCGCGCTGGCCCGGGCAAACGAAGAGATGGACGTGGCTGAAGAAGCCGCCGCACTGGACGCCAAGGCCGCGAAGCTGCTGGATGAGCTTTATGCCGATCTGACCCCGTGGCGGAAATGCCAGGTGGCGCGGCATCCCGAGCGTCCCCACTGCAACGATTATGTCGACGCGTTGTTCACCGAGTTCACGCCACTTGCGGGTGACCGAAACTTTGCGGACGATCTGGCCGTCATCGGCGGGCTGGCCCGGTTTGACGATCAGCCTGTGATGGTGATCGGGCACGAGAAAGGATCGGACACCAAATCGCGGATCGAACGGAATTTCGGCATGGCCCGCCCGGAAGGATACCGCAAGGCGGTGCGCCTGATGGAAATGGCGGGTCGGTTTGGCCTGCCGGTGATCACCCTGATCGACACTGCAGGCGCCTACCCCGGCAAAGGGGCTGAGGAGCGCGGCCAGTCCGAAGCCATCGCACGATCGACCGAGATGTGCCTGAAGATCGGTGTGCCGCTGGTCTCTGTCATCATCGGCGAAGGCGGATCGGGCGGGGCTGTGGCCTTTGCCACGGCCAACCGCGTCGCGATGCTGGAACACTCGGTCTATTCGGTGATTTCTCCCGAGGGCTGTGCCTCGATCTTGTGGAAGGATTCCGAGAAGATGCGCGAGGCAGCAGAGGCGCTGCGCCTGACGGCTCAGGACCTTCATAAGCTTGGCGTGTGCGACCACATTATTACCGAACCCAAGGGAGGCGCGCATCGCGACCGCCCTGCGGCTGTCGAGTCCGTGCGGTCCGCAATCGCGGCGATGTTGGAGGAACTGGACGGAAAAGATTCGGCGGCCCTGATCAAGGATCGCCGCCAGAAATTCCTGGATATCGGTTCAAAGGGTCTGGCGGCCTGATCTTTTCAGCCACCCAGTTGCCGGAGCAACGCCAGTGAGGGTTGCCCTGTGGTAGGCAATCCATTGGCACGCTGATATGCGCTGATTGCGGCTTCGGTGTTCTTGCCGACCACGCCATCGGCTCCTTGTGTGTCGTATCCCGCCGACGTCAGCCTCCTCTGAAGCTCTTTGCGGTCGTCCAGCGTCAGACCCGTCGCGTCGGGTCCAAATGAGGCCTGAAACGGAGCGCCACCCGCGATCCGGTCGGACAAGTGACCAACCCCGATCGCGTAGCTGTCAGAATTGTTATACCGCTTTATCACCTGAAAATTGCGGAACACGGCGATGCGCGGCCCCGGAGTCTGGGGCTGCAGCACTGCAACCGGAGTGCCGGAATTCGCCGCCGCCGATCCGACCTCACCGCCCCAGGGCTGGCCGCGCACCCAGCCGGACCGCGCCAGATAGGCGGCCGTCGAGGCCAGTGAATCCGTCGGGTCCTCGGCCCAGATATCCCGCCGCCCGTCGCCGGTGAAATCCACCGCATAGGCCAGATAGGACGTCGGAATGAACTGTGTATGTCCCATCGCCCCGGCCCAGCTGCCGGTCATATTGGCAGGCGTTGTGTCACCGTTCTGCAGAATCTTCATCGCTGCAATCAACTGGCTTTCAAAAAACTGCCCGCGCCGCCCGTCATAGGCCAGAGTCGACAAGGCCGACACCACAGGAACATCCCCGCGCCGCGCGCCGTAACGGCTCTCAAGCCCCCAAACCGCGACGACAACTTCCTTGTCGACGCCGTACTGGGATTCGATCCGCGACAAAGTCGGGCCGTGACGTTGCAGCATCTGCTGGCCGGTGCTGATCCGTTCATCCGAGGCGGCAATTGCGAGGTAGTCTTCGAGTGAGCGTTTGAATTCGACCTGATTGCGGTCCCGCTCGATCACGCCGGGCAGGTAGCCGGCTCCCTGAAAGGCTCGGTTTATTGTCGATTGCGAAATCCCCTGAGACGCTGCGCGCCCTTTGAAGCTGGCAACCCAGGCATCATACCCTGAATTTGGCACCGCCTGCATTCGGGACGCAGGGGCCCGGGCCGGCGGATTGGCGTCTGAACAGGCCGCCAATAGGGTTGATCCAAGTCCTATGGAAAAGGTCCGTCGATTCATCATGACTGAAATCTGCTCTTGTTGTGATTTTCTTCAGAGTAACCCAGTCGGACCGTTCAGACCAGAACGACGCGATGCCAACAGGGCTCGAATTTCATGAGGCTCAGTGGGTTGCCAGAACCTGCTCAGCTGACCAACAGGCGCAGCCCTTGCGTCACGTCGGAGCGGACCGCGAGGCGCAGCCCTGGTTCATCCCCGGCCTTCAGCGCCGCGATAATCAGCTTGTGGTAATGCGGCGGCTCGGTGCGCCGCAGCCGACCATAGAGCGCGCGCATGGTTGGGCCCAATTGCAACCAGACCGTCTCGGCCATGGCCAGCATCGCTGGCGCCTGGGCACGCAAATACAGCGTTCTGTGAAAGTCCAGATTTGCGCGGATATACCCGACCGCATCTCGCTTGGTTACCATTTCGGCAACCGTCATGTTGATGCTCTGCAACCTGTCGATCAGTGCAATATGCGCCCGCGGCAAAGCCCGGCTGGCCAGTTCAACCTCCAGCAAGGCACGCAGAGCCGCCAGCTCTTCGATCCGGTCGTTGGTCAGTTCCGGTGTCGACACACGCCCGGATGTGGACAGAAACAAAGCTCCTTCCGCCGCCAATCGGCGCACAGCCTCGCGCGCTGGCGTCATCGACACACCGAATTCCTTGCCGATCCCACGCAATGTCAAAGCCTGGCCCGGGGCAATCTGCCCGTGCATGATGCGCGACCGCAGCGCGCGATACACCCGATCATGGGTGGCGGTCTGAGAATCTGTAGGGCGCGCGTTCAACATTACCTCATGTGATCACAAATCCCCGCAGGGTCAACTCGAGGATGCATCAAACCGGTAGCGGTGCAAATCTGCCCCATTGTCGCGCAGCCAGCGCCGCTGAGATTTACAGGGTCCGAAAATCCGCTCGACCTGTGCCCAGAACGCCGGCGAATGGTTCATCTCGGCAAGATGAGCCACCTCATGAGCCGCCACGTAGTGCAGAATTTCGGGCGGGGCGAGGATCAAACGCCAGGAAAACATCAACCCGCCCTGCGAACTGCACGACCCCCAGCGAGATCGTGTGTCCCGCAGGGTCAGACTGCTGTACGTGCGGTCCAGCATCGCCGCGTAGTCGTCACAGGCCTCGGTCAATCGATCCCGCGCAAGTTCCTTGAGGAACCGGGCCAGCCGCCGTGCCTCGGATCCTGCCGGCACCGCGATCTCCGATCCTTGCAACTGCACCCGTCGCCCATCGGCGGGCACGATTCGCCGATCGAGCCCTTCGATCGGAAGCATTTGTCCGAGTTCAACTGGCGCAGGGTGCTGTTGATCCTGCAGGTGTCCCCGTATCCAGTCTTCCTTCACACGCGCGAAATCCAGCGCCTCGGATTCAGGAACTCCGTGCGGGTAGGTCAGCGTAACCCGTCCGTCCAACTGGGAAATCCGCAGGCTGATGCGGCGCGCACGCGCCGATTTTCGCAGTGTCAGAGGCACTGGCGGTTTCCCCGGTAATGCATGTTTGCCCATAACCCGGCTTCTCCTGCGCAAAGGCTTTGACAGTGCCCGCCGCCTGTGGCAACTGAGCTGAATCGTTGTTACGACTCACCTGATATCAAGGGGAATTGACATGCCCAAGGAAGAATGGGGCGTAAAGCGCGTTTGCCCGACCACCGGCAAACGGTTTTATGACCTGAACAAGGACCCGATCGTTAGCCCCTACACCGGCGAGGTCGTGGAGCTTGAGACCGGCAAGAGCCGGATGATCTCGGCAGATGCCGAGGATGCCGCTTCGGCCAAGGCACGTGAAAAAGCGTCCGAAGAAGAAGATCTGGTCATCGATGATGACGAGAATGTCGACGTCGATCTGGACGACGACTTGCTGGACGATGATGATGATGACGGCGACAACGTTTCACTGGACGATATTGCCGACGTTCCCTCGGAAGACGAAAGTTAAACCGGACCAGGGGCGGCCAGGGCCGCCTCATTTCACAGCTCGACCCGGTGCTGGAATCTTGTGCCAAGACCTATTTTTGGACTTGCACTCGCGCGCGCTGTCTCATAAACGTCCGTCCACCGCTTAGACGGTTCAGGAAAGGGGCCTTAGCTCAGTTGGGAGAGCGCTTGCATGGCATGCAAGAGGTCAGGGGTTCGACTCCCCTAGGCTCCACCAAAACCTAACGGAACAACTAGATAGCAAGCATTAGAGCGGTGTGACACACAGGTGTGACACAAAATGAAGCTGCATGCGTATCTCTCACTGTCCCGACACGGCATCTACTACTTCCGTTGGCCCCTACCCGACACGACACCAAAACCCCGCACTAGACCAAGCACCACACGTAGGACTGAGTGTATTACTTGTTCGCCACAATTGGTGGAAGCAAGTCAGCGCCACTTCTTAACGGGTTATCTGGAAGCCTCTGTTCCGGAGGTAACGGTGTGATAGCAGGAGCGTCGACAACGACTGTCGGGAACTCATCGCCCCAAAAACCACCCCATCTTACATTGCATTCACCGAGCGCGGAAATGACTTCTGGCGGCACAAGACTTGCTCCAAAAGTCCAAAGGCCCGCTTGTTCATCCCTAACTTCATACGCAACCCTGTCGCTTTGAGAGACATCAAGAAGGGCGACCCAAGTCACGTGATACCCAAGCCTTCTGCCGACAACAAAAAAGAACCCGTCAGCTAGCCGTTCGCTCTCATGTTGATATGGCAGTTCGAGGACAGCTTGTGTCAGTTCCCAAGGTGTTCCGTCGACAGGTTCAATATGGCCATTCACAGTGTTTGCGCAGGACACAACATCTACTGCGACTTCGACCCCTTCGGGAAAAACCGGTTTCGGTACAATTGAGTTCTCAGCAAACACTGGCAAGGAACAGAGAAAGAGTGCCGTCACCAACGCCGAACATAGCGATTTTTTCATGCAAATTAGGTAATTAGTAGAACCCAATGTTTCCAGCGCCATTGTCGTCTTGCCATTGGTTATTCGCTACTTGTTCTGATTGCGCTGTGCTTGCTTGGCTTCGAATTGCTCCCAAACCTTTATGCGCCCCTTTTGCCGTGCGTCAGCCAGCCACAACTTCTTTCTCACTTCGGGCAATTCCAGATCACTGTACTTCCCATCCGAGAACTTCGGCCAGTCTATCGCCATCCCCAGCTTGACCATTTCCGCAGACAGGTCGCGCCCATCTTCAAGGTAGCACTTTGCCACGGTACGACCGTGGGCATCCTCTGCAGTAACCTCTGCCCTCACTTTTTGCCCCTTGCACAGGGATACCAAAGCCCACTTGGCCTTCTTTCTGTAGGGGTGGTTAATCTCGGGTGCATCAACTCCAAACAAGCGCACTTGCTTTTTTTGTATCTTTATCGTGTCACCGTCCACAACGTACGCAGCACCTTCCAAGACAGTAATGGAGGTATTTGGTACTGCACTGCCAGCATCGAAACGTGACGGTTGCTGAACCACTTGGAGGCTGGATGCATCCAATCTCGGCTTCAAGTCCGAAGTTGGTTGGTAGGTCGGCTTAGTGCTTTTGTCGGGCTGGCGTTTGCTGCGTACCACGAACAGCACAACTACCCCTACAATGATAAGCAGTATCAATACTTCCACAGGATCGGGCCTTGTTAATTGTTTAGTTCAAAACAAATGCAGAGAAGTCCGCAAACACACTGCACGTTATGGTTGATACTGGTGTGAGTGAGAGGTTTTATCCAGTGGAAAGTGGCCTAAATCACGTCTCGAACATCCGCCTTGGACCCAAGGCATAACTTGTCGCTACAAAATACCTAGTGTACCAACGTTGTAATGTGTCTTCCTCTGCATTAGCGTCACGAACCATGGTCATAAGGCGATACTCCCGTGTTCTGCTAGTCAGCGTTCTGGTCATCCTGACCGGGTTTGGTACCATTGCTCAGGCCCGATCAATTGGCTGCATCGGCCACCACTGTGAAGGCCAAATGCAATCGGCGAAACACACTGTCGAAGCAATGAGCAGTGGCGATATCACAACCTCAACTACCCACCATGACCCCGACAGTTCAGGAACCGGGGATTGTAACCCCGCTTTCTGTCAAGCAGTTGTATTGCTCGTCCAGAACAGTGAGGCCGTACTGCGTCAACGTGATATTGACCCGGAGTTCCAAATTAGATCCCAAGCCAAGCTGAATGAACCAGATAGCCCTTACAGGCCCCCTGACGTTTGAAGCCGCGTAAATCCTTGCGAGCTTAGGCGAACGGCACGTGTGGCTGTTCGCGATGTCTCGCGGCGTTAACAGCTTACAGAATGTCAGGACCAATCCATGAAAAAAAGATACTTACTATTCGGCGTATGCGCCGTCGCTGCCGTCGCCGCTTTCATAACTCTTCGGCCCGGTTCAATCGAAGAGGCCGCACCTCAAGAACCACTTGAAGGCGATGCTATGGTCGCAATTCAGATACCGCCCATAGAGGGTAATGCCGCAATCGGCCAGCGTGTCTTTGAGGTCTCCTGCGCCTCCTGCCACGGCGTCAATGCGGTCGGTGTAGAAGGCGCAGGACCGCCTCTGATCCACAAAATATACGAACCCAGCCACCATGCCGATGAAGCCTTTCAGCGGGCGGTTTCACAAGGTGTAAGAAGCCACCATTGGCAGTTTGGAGACATGCCGCCAGTAGAAGGTCTGACGCGAGGTGACGTTGCTATGGTGATCGCGTACATTCGTGAAATTCAACGTGCCAACGGGATAAATTGAGGACAGGACCATGAAAAAGATAATACCGCTCGCACTCATGGTTACTCTTCCCAGCGGCTTGCTGGCGCATTCCAAGGTCGAAGAAACAACCCCTGCCGACGGAGCCACAATAACCACTGTGCCCGCTGAAATTGGTCTCAACTTTTCTAAGGACATCCGGCTGACACGGATAGAGATGGCCCATGAAGAACACTCGGCAGTAAGCCTAGATTTGGGCGACCAGACAAGTTTTGGTCAGGAGTTCACTATCCCTCTGCCGAGCAATGGAACGGGCACCTATGTCATTGAATGGCGAGGCTTAGGCGAAGACGGCCATGCGATGCAGGGTGAGTTTTCCTTCACTGTGGAATGAGCATGCCAGACATTTGGGGTATTGCCGCAGTCTTCGCAAAGCTGGGGCTCTACATCGGCTTTGCGGGCGCCACCGGACTAATGATTGTTAGCTGCCTCTATTCCGGCTTTGTCTCACCGATACACCGAATGATGAAGCGCCAAGCTAGGGCCTTGGCGTGCCTTGCTCTCGCCGCAACGGTGGTTGGCTTCATGCTTCGTGGGGCCGCCTTAACAGGCGGAGTTGACGGCATGGTCGATCCAGAGATGCTTGGTCTACTTTGGCAGACATCCGTAGGCGACGTACTTGTTTACCGCGTTATAGGCGCAGTGATGATCCTTGTGGGCCTGTCTATTCCTCACTTTGGTCTATGGATCGCATTGTTGGGTGGCACGGTGGCTTTGTGGTCCTTTGCACAGATCGGGCACGTGCCCGAACTAGAGAGTTTTGGCGTCCAACTCTTGCTCCTGTTGCATCTGCTATGTGTAGCCTTCTGGGTGGGTATCTTTAGCCCGCTGCGGAGTATGGCTCTCATGCCTGAACACCTGACAGATGCTGCTGAACTTGGTCATAGGTTTGGGCAAACTGCCGCGTTGGTTGTATCGGTATTGATCGGTGCTGGCCTATGGATGGTTTGGTTACTTATCGGCAATCTCCAAGGGCTCTTGTTCACTGGCTACGGGCAGGCACTGTTGTTAAAAGTGTTCCTTGTGGGGCTGTTGCTGATCCTCGCCGCAGCTAACAAGCTCCGATTTGTTCCGTCCATGCAAAATGGAGAGGTCAAAGCAGCACGACTCCTCGCTCGATCTATAGAGGTTGAGGCAATAGTCGTATTAGTGGTCTTGGCGACAACGGCTGCACTTACCAGCGTACTAACACTTCCGAGTTAAGGTAGGTAGAGATGAACAAACACCTGTGTGCACTCGCTATATGCAGTATTGGTACTAGCGTCGCTGCAGATCATGAGTTGTTAGATAGAGACCTAGCGAGTGGGCAGGAACTCTACGCAGAACAGTGTGCCTCATGCCATGGAGCTAATCTGGAAGGCCAACCCAACTGGCAGACACCCGGTGATGACGGAGTGTTACCTGCACCACCACATGACGTGACAGGGCACACATGGCACCATGATAACCAGCTACTGTTTGAGTATACCAAACAAGGTGGAGCAGACGCATTGTCAGCACGTGGTATTAAAGACTTCAACAGTGGCATGCCCGGCTTTGAAGGCACCCTGACTGACGAAGACATATGGGACGTGTTGGCCTACATACGCTCCACTTGGCCCGACGATGTTCAGCAAATGCAGGCCGGCCGCAACCTTCCGCACCAATAGGAGACAGTGGTCTGTTGTGTGTTTGGACATACACAGTTCAACGCAACAGGTTGTGCACTTCTAGGTGTGACACTATGGTGAGACACACTGCAAACCCACACACTACAATAGTGTTTACTATCAGTGCATTAGACGTTCGGCGGCGTTTCCCCTAGGCTCCACCAAAACCTAACTGGTGGTATGAGCACCAAAGTTTTTCCTTTTTGGCAGCAGCATTTTCCTTTAGGACCGAAGCGGCCTTAAATATTCCGTGCAGCAAATGGCCGGAATGAGCCCATTCCCCGTTATTCCCTCAATTATCATAGTAAGCGCAATATGACGCGCCGCCTGCGAGCTTTTGTCGATATGGCGAAGGCGCTCCGCAAGGCGGCATAGCGGAAGTTAAGTGCTTTTTTACGCATCAACCTGCGCCCACAGCTTCGCCATCAGGACACAAGGCCGGGTCGCCTGCGAGATGATCAATGAGTGCGCGCACTCTGGTTGTAAGGCGCCGGTTCTGCGGGAAAAGAGCCGCGACAACATATGGCGAGACCCGGTACTCGGCAAAAAGTTCCACCAAGTCTCCGGATTTCAGAGCATCTGCAACCGTATAGGCTGGGCAACGCGCTACTGCAGTGCCCGTTGCCGCAAGCCGCGCCGATCCTGCTGGTGCGTTCATCCGAAAGCGTCCGTTTACTGAAACAGCCTCTTCTTGGCCGTTGATCTTGAACCTCCAGACAGTGGGTTCTGTCATATTGCCGTCGAGAATACACTCATGCGTGGCCAGCGCGCGCGGGTGGCTTGGTGTTCCCGCCTGCTCCAAATAATCAGGCGCCGCACAGACGACCAAGGGCATGCGGCCAAGTTGCCGGACCTTGAGTGAGCTGTCACGCATTGGGCCAATCCTGATGGCGAGGTCGAAACCTTCCTCAACAATCGACACCCTGCGATCCGAGAACTGCAGATCGAGTTCCACATTGGGGTGTTTTGCGCCAAACCTTGCGAGTGATGGCGTAAGCCGCAGTGCTCCGAACCCTGTGGGCGCTGATATGTGTATCGCACCACGCAACGATGTCTGCTCGTTTCTGACCCTGTCCTCCAACTCATCAAACCCATCGAGGAGGGGCTCACACAAAGACAGGTATGTCGCTCCTGCATCTGTCAAAGAGACACTCCGCGTCGTACGATTGAGCAGCTGCACACCAAGCGCGTTTTCTAAATCAGCCACGTATTTGCTGACCAGACGCGCAGATCGCCCCATGCGCTGCGCCGCAATCGTGAAAGAGGCGTTCTTTGCGACGAGCGCAAAAGCACGCATACGATCAATCTTGTCCATCTTATTGCGCCCTCTCAGGGCTTAAACATACGCCAAGTTAGACAATTATCATCCAGATACGCAACAGGTACTGGATAATCGCAACTTGAAAAGATGACTGGAGCCTCAAATGTCTGACGCCGTTCGTATTCACCATTTCGCAAAATCAGGTCACGCACACCGCGCTTTGGTGTTTGCGAAACTCGCAGGGATCGCACATGAAGCCGTTCTCGTTGATCTGGTTGCCGGTGAACACAAGTCGCCCGAGTTTCTCGGCATGAACCCAGATGGGCAGGTGCCTGTTATAGAAGATGGCGAGGTAATTGTGTCAGATTCGAACGCGATCCTAGTCTATCTTGCACGGACGTATGCGCCTGACTGGATGCCAACCGACGCAATCGGAGAAGCCAATGTTCAGCGCTGGCTTACCCTGGCGGCAGGCGAAATTGCGTTTGGCTCGTGCGCCGCGCGATTGATCACCGTTTTCGGCGCACCATTGGATCCAGGCTTCGCTGCTGCAAACGCCGAAAAAGCGATGATAAAGCTGGAACATGGGCTTGAAGGCCGGGATTGGCTTGTTGGTGCCCGACCAACCATTGCCGATGTCGCGACCTACTCCTACACCGCGCATGCGCCAGAGGGGAATGTCTCGCTTGAGCCTTACCCAAATGTGCGCGCCTGGATTGCCCGTTTTGAAGCTCTCCCCCATTTTGAAGCTATGCCGGCGACGGCTGCCGGCCTTGTGGCTGAGTGAGGGGGTTTTGACATGACGCCCGAAGCCCGGCGCCATCCTTTACCTCCGTTTACGAAAGAGGCGGCCATTGAAAATGGTGCGCCTCGTCGAAGACGGTCGGAACCCGGGCGAAAGTTTCCCTTGCTTACACATCTGACAGCAAGTGGCACACTCGTGCTGAATTTCCGGAAGGGTGCGCTCAGATTGAGTAGCTCTTGGCCCGTAGGTGGGCCAAAGAGTTGGAATATCGCTTGATCAGAGAATTGTGGGTCATAACCGGTAGCATCGCGGTACGGTACGCCCACGGGCACCACGACGACAGTGGAAACTGGTTTCGGGCCTATGGCAACGAGAATTGGGAGTTCGATGAGAAGGGTTGCATGGCACGTCGCTTTGCCAGCATCAACGAGCACCCAATTCAAAAGACGGACCGGACGTTCCAACGGCCACTGCGGTGTCGCCCAGATGATCATCCGGGTTTAAGCGATGGGGCTTTAGTCCTGGCGCTGTGACAAAGACGACCGGTGACGCTTTCCATACATATTCGGCTGAATGAAACGCGTCATCGGCAGTATCGAATACCCTTGAGAGCATAGTGTCATCAGGCGGATGAAAGGATCAGGACATGGTACAGATACATAAATCTCACAAAGGTGAGCTGCTGCTTCAGGGCCGCCGCAATACACCAAGAGAACTTATCGAGTCCATTCCGCAATACATCCACGCTGACATGCCGCAGCAGCATGCAGAGTTTTTCGCTGATCTGCCCTATTTGCCGCTTGCAACGCTGGATCGTCATGGCCGTCCCTGGGTCAGTATTTTGGTTGCACGCTCTGAAAACGACCCATCCATCGGCATCAAAGTTTCGGCGGGCGACAACAGAATTGATGTCGTTGCTGAAACCAATCCCTACGACCCATTTGCCCGTTCTCTCACCCAAGAGCGAAAGCCTGACAACGAAAGGCGGCTCTTTGCTGGGGTCGGGGTCGACTTCACCAACCGGCGACGCAATAAAATCGCGGGGGCAATTGGCGCGTCCTCTGTCGACGAGGGGGGCAAGATCAGCTTGCAGTTGGTTTCCGATCAGCACCTCGGGAACTGCCCCAAATACATTACCGTGCGCACACTGACCTATGAAAAGCGCACCGCCGAACTCGCAAACGACAGCTTTGATACCCACACATCCGCATTGCCGGATGATGCCAAGGCCGTGGTGAACCGCGCAAGCACCGTGTTTCTAGCGACAAAGCACATCGGTGATGAAAGCACTTCGGGCACCCAAACCGATATGGGTGTTAATCATCGCGGCGGCGCACCGGGTTTTACCCGCATTTACGAAGAGGCCAATGACGGTCGCATCACGACGTATCTGGTGTTGCCGGACCATTCCGGCAATCGCTTTTACCAGTCGCTAGGCAATATCGAAACGGATCCGCAGGTCGGGCTGGTGTTTCCAGATTTCACCACGGGTGACGTTCTGTACATCACGGGTAGCGCTGAAAACCTGCTCGATGATCACGCGGAAGCGCTTATACCGCGTGTCCGCCTCTTGACGCGCATCAAGGTGACCGGGGCAGTCTTTGTCAAAGACGGTCTGAACCTGAGACTGACGTCACAAGAGCAATTCTCGCCCTACAATCCGCCGGTGAAACACTTGCGTCGGGAGTTACAACAGATGGGGCGCGCATTGTCTTCCGATGAAAACGAAGCCCCAGTCACTGCCACGCTCGTTTCGACAAATACGCTGTCTGACAGCATAACGACTTTCAACTTTGAGCTTTCGCAGCCGATCACAGCGCCATTGCCCGGCGGGTTCGGTGTCTTTGACTTTTCGGGTCTGCTGGGCGCCGGATACCGCCATATGAGCGAAGCAAACCCGCAACTCGTCAACGAGGATTACGTGCGCACCTGGACGCTTTCGAACACGCCCGGTTTTGACGCCGAGAGCCATGCGTTTCGCCCGACCAGTCGTGTGAGCGTCACGGTCAAACGCAAACCGGGCGGCCTGATGTCCAATCTTCTACACAACAACGCCCACAAACTGATCACGGACAAACTGCCGATTGAATTCAAAGGCATCGGTGCGGGCTTCAGTTGTTTTTCGCAAGGCATTGAAGGCGCTCCGCCAAACATCCCATCCAAGATGCTTTGGATCGCTGGCGGTGTTGGCATTACCCCATTCATGGCGATGTGGGACGGTATCCTTGAGGTGGCGAACGCACACCCGCAACAAACATCGACCGAAATCGTGCTCTTATTTTCCGGTCGTAGTGACGATATCAAAGTCCTGGAACACTTTGCGGCGCACAGCGGCCCTATCCCGGCCCAGGTGAAACTCCGAGTTGCGGCGTTTCAGAGCTTAGGAGATGACCCATTGGCCGCACAATCCGCAGAGGATGATCTGCGTCAGGCGTTCCCCGATGATGTGCTGCGACTCGAAGAACGGCGCGTGCAGGCTGACGATATTCAATCCATCTCAGAACTCGACACGCGAGAGGTCTATATGTGCGGGCCTGATGCGCTAATGACGTGGGGCGAAGCGGCGCTCACTGAACTGGACGTCGAAGAAGGCAGACGTCATCGCGAATCCTTCATCTTCTGATCGTAAAGTTTACAACGCCGTGCATGCAGGGCGTTGTACTGGTGACTTGCGACGGAACCCCGGAACCTAATCGGAACCTTAGTCCGGAACCGCTGTGTCCGATATCGAACTTGCGAACTTTGCGAAGCCGTCCATCGACATCAGTTGAACACCTTGTCTTTGCATCGCAACCAAACCTCCGGGATAAACTTGGGTTATAGCTTTAGGTACCGCAGCGACGCGGTAGTGATGGTCGGTTGCACCGTATTGCGTGCCCCGCACGCAGTTTGGAAAGGTCATTTCAACAAAAACCACGCTACAGTGGCGAAGCTGGAACGGTAGCCGTCACTAACTCGAGTTCGATCTCAACCACGGGCTTTGCAACTGACGGGATTTACGCGCAATCCGTTGGTGGCGGTGGCGGCAATGGCGGGACCGTATCTTCAGGTGCTGGTGAAATTGGCGAATTTGTTGTCGGCGGGACAGGTGGCAGTGGTGGCGGTGGGCAAACGGTTGACGTGACTTCAACCGGCACTATCGCAACAACAGGTATTGATGCAATGGGTATATTTGCCCAGTCCGTTGGTGGTGGCGGAGGCCGTGCGGGCGCTATTTCGCGCGCTTTGCAAGGCACCTTTGGCGTCAA
Source organism: Ruegeria sp. AJ12 (assembly GCF_056536245.1). Lineage (NCBI taxonomy): Bacteria > Pseudomonadati > Pseudomonadota > Alphaproteobacteria > Rhodobacterales > Roseobacteraceae > Ruegeria > Ruegeria sp. AJ12. The sequence continues at coordinate 1,014,269 of NZ_JBQFJJ010000001.1, read as the reverse complement.
TTTGAACGTCGGCATTGCGCAAGGCGGAACCCTTTCGGCGGGCAATGGCGGCAATGGCCGTAAAGTTACCGTATCGGTCGGTGATGCAGATGATGGATCGGGCGGTATCACCACCACAGGCATTCGCGGTCATGGGGTCTGGGCGCAATCTGTCGGTGGCAGCGGTGGCGCGTCAAGTTGGGGTGGCGGCTTGTCCGGTGCCGAGAACCAAGCTGTCTCTTGGGCTGGCGGCGGCGGTGATTACGGATCAGGTGGCAATATCGATGTCACTGTGAATGCCCCCGTGTCGGTTTCGGGTGCGGGCGCCGTTGGTATCTTTGCCCAAAGCGTCAGCGGATCTGCAGTTGACACGGACGGCGGACAGAAATCGGGTGATATCTCCCTGGTTGTGAATAGCGAGATTTCCGCGACTGGACTGCGCGGTCGCGCAGTTTTACTGCAAAGCGAAGGCTATGATGGCAATGGTGAAATCTCAGTGAACGTAGGTGAAACCGGCTCGATCACAGCCGGTGGAGAAACCTCAGAAGCTATTCTCTGGGCGATGGGGAACAGCGAGAACAATCTGGTCAATCACGGCACGATCGAGCGGTCCGAGGTTATTGACAACGAAACCGGCACCTCAGGATATGCGCTGAAAACCTACGATAGCGAGATTGCCGTGGAAAACTACGGCGTGTGGAGCGGATCGGTTTCTTTGGCTGCAAACAAGTTGAACGGGTCGCCTGTCCAGAACACGTTCCAAAACTATGAAGGTGGTTCACTGGGCCTTGGGAACGAGTTCGACATGGGTCAAAGTACGTCTCAGGTTACAAACGCCGGGATCATGTCAGCAGGGTCAGTCGGGCGTATCGGAGGCTCGCTGGACGACGTGGCCACCACTGAGATCACCGGGACAATCACACAGTCTGATACCGGTTCGGTCTGGGTGGATTTCGAGTTCAATAGCAATATGGGCGACTTAATTTCTATCGAGGAAGGGCAAGCAACACTTGCGGGTACTGTTATTGCCAATCCCGTTGAAAGTTTGCCGCTCGATGGCGCGACAGGAAGCGTCGAGATCGTCAAAGGGGCTTCGTTAGGCGACACAATGGACCTGAGTGTCTCGGACACGGCGATCGTAACATACTCTCTGAGCACCGAATCCGACGGAACGGAAGACACCTTGTCGCTGAACTATGACGTAAACTACGCGGCATGGGACGCTGAGCCTGCAGATTCACAGGTTAATGTCACCGGGTCGAACAACAGTGACTATTCGGGCAACACAAACCTCGGTTCCGTAGCCAGATATGTGAGTAAACTGGCACTCACACGAAGCACAGCCGTTGCTTCTGGCAGCGACGAGTTCTCCAATGTGGATTCTTTTGTTTTCCCTCTGCTTGAAGTTGAAACAGTTGCGGAGGTAGCTGAGATCTATCAACATTTTATCAGCGCCGATCTGCTCAGGATGTCAGACGCGTCTTTGCGTAGTTCTTATCGATTTTCAAAGAACTTGATGTCATGCCCCGAACAAGAAGACGGGCGGGTCTCTTTCAGAAACGAAGGCAGTTGCTCGTGGGTCTCCCTTGGTGGCCTGACACGGAATCGAATTGTGTTGCACTTGCTACCCCCAACCCTCACCGGGAGCGGGTTTTAGAGGTGGGGGTGATCTGTCAGCCCATACTGATCAAAAGCAAAACTGCGCGTCAGCAAAGGATAGGTTCTGTCGAAAAAGGAAGAACTATGTGTGGCCTTACAAGAGATGTGGAACGTCGCTGATTTTTGGCTCAATCAAGCACCAAAACCTCTACAAACTTGCGAACCACGCCACTCAAATCTGCCTCAAACGTTAAGCATTTTTGACCCATCACGAAAGTGGTGCCCCCCTTGTGGCGCGGTGCATAAGTCTTGTGTCAAAAGGTACAGCGCCTACATGGCGAGTAGATTCGCTAGCCTGTTCGGAAGAACCCCTAGACAAATTATTTGGGGATGCAATCACCTATACTTGGCAAGCCTCGGCGATAGCACGAATATCGAATAGCAGGCCTGGGTTCAGCGGCTAGTCGCAGTATGGTCAGGAAGCAAACATTCGTTGATAGCACGTCGCCAAGATTCCGGATCGGGATTACAGAATGATACTCTTGCATCGCCCTCCCGATCACGCAGCCCATCAACTTTGCTGGAAATAACCGTGCGCCCGGCGGCAAGCGCTTCGTCCAGCACAAGTCCGTAAGCTTCCCACCGCGATGGGATCGCGACGATATCAACTGCTTGATAGGCTTCTGCCGGGTCCTCGGCGTGGCCCCGAAATTCGATGCGCGGGTCACCCTCTGCCAACGCCTCAAGGTATGAACGCTGGCTGCCTTCGCCAAAGACCAACAAACGCGCTGCCGGTGTTCGGGTTGACCGAAAGCCCTGGATCAGGATGTCGAACCCTTTCTGCTGCTCAAGACGCCCGATGGCACCAATTGTGATCTTTGACCTGGGCGGCGTCGTCTTGCGCGACAACTGTTCAAGATCAACGGTGGGAGGAATAACGGTCAGCTTTTCCGAAGCAATCAGACGTCGTTCCTTCATCCAATCCGACTGCGTATGGCTGACTGCGACCACCTGATCGAAGAAGGAATAGATCACCCTTAGCATCGCAAAGAACCGGCGTTTATGCAGGACGTTCAAGGTGGTGAATGCCCGGGTGTAACTGTGTTCGACATGGATCAGTCGCGTGTCCAGATGCGTCGCGCGAAGGGCCGAGAACGCAGGCAGGCTTCGCCAACTTGGTACGACGTGGGACACGATGACATCCGCATTCAGTTTGCCCCACGAAAACGCGGTCCGTTTGACCTTCAACACCTTTTGTTCGACCGCGCCGGACAGATCTGACTGCGCCATAAGATGGTCGAGCATCCGCATCACGCCGCCCGCTGTCGTGTCGTCTACCAGATGGAGGATCTTTTTATTTATCATGCTGATGCCTCTCTCAGATCGATTGCAGTTTGGATTTCATTTGCCCCAGCCGGGTGATCGGACCAGGTCCAAACGTTTTCAACACGAGGGCTGCGGCGAAGGTGCTGAACGATTTCAGAGGTTCCTCCAACACCGGGCGGAGGCTTTCCTGGACGCTTCGCGCAAACAACTCCCAAGCTGTCTCCTGGTCGAGGTTGGTGATGGCCCGTCGTGCCAGATAGCGCAGCTGATAGGCACGGGCTGAGGGTTCGTTGCGCGTGAAGAACTCAGGGTTCAGCGGGCGCAGTTTCGTGACCATCCTCTCCCATGCCTCTAACTGGCGATCCAAAGCCGCAGAAAGCCCACCCGCATTGATCCGGTAGTGGGTCAGCAGCCCCGGAACGCCTTCGATCTGCCAATCGGTCTTCAACATCAGCCGCATCCAGCATTCGATATCTTCGGACTGCCTGAAGGTCTCATCGAAGATCCAATCCCGCTCGGTCTCAAAACCCGGTCGGTAGGCCAGAGCCTCCAGCACTGTCTTCCGAATAACGGATGCCGATCCATTACCGATTGGGTTGCGCTTCAGAACATGGGCTGCGGTCACATCCCTCAGGCGGGGTGCTTGTTTGATCCCCATCATGCACCCCGCCTCGTCGATCAAGGCACTGCCGGAGTAACTCACCCCCACATCCGGTTCGGCCTTGAAATGGTGAATATGGGTCGCCAGCTTCTCGGGCATCCACAAATCGTCGGCGTCGCAAAAGCCGATGAACGTACCACGCGCGGCGGCGATGCCTGTGTTTCTGGCGCCCGCCAGCCCTCGATTGGCTTGCTGGACAAGTCGCACGCGTGGGTCGCTTTCGTGCGCGCGCGCAATCTCGGCGGTCGCATCCTGCGATCCGTCATCGACGATGATGATTTCGAAATCGTCATAGGTTTGCGCCTGCAGTGAGGCGAGCGTTTCGGCCAAGGTTGCTTCGGCGTTGTAGGCGGGTACGACGATGGATGCTGTGGGCATGGCGGTCTCCTTCAGAATTCTCATGAAAACAACGCGCGTTTGATCGCTTGCGGCAGGATCGGCGCCAGCGCGGCCCCTGCTGCGGTAGGCAGACCTCGGCGCAGGGGCAGCAGGAAACTGCGCGCATGCAAGCTCAAGCCGTTGCGTGTGTAAGACAGGGCCTCACCCTGATGCCCCAACCGCAGCGCCCGGCGGGCGAGGTAGCGCAGATAGACGGCCTCGGACGACCGCGACGGGAACACGCCATAAGACGCAGCCGTTTTCACCGCGTAGGCCCGTCCAGCGCGCATTGCGTTCAAGTCCGAGGACAAGCCCCTAGCGCTGGTACGATACCAGACCTGGAACCGATTGACCCCTTTGACGGTAAAACCTTCGCCTGCGAGGCGGATCAACAGCTCCAAGTCTTCGTTATGCAGCGTTCTCGTGTCCAATGCGCCAACGGTTTTGAAGACTTCACGACGGATCGAAAGATTGGACATGGTGCAGACCGGGTTCTCGGCCAACAGGTCCTGAATCGTCAGTGGAGCGCCAGGAACGGTCGAGCATGTCTGAGAATCTCCGGGCTGATCGGCGAAGAACCGGATCTGCCCAAAGACCGCATCCGTTGAGGCGGGTTGGAAGGCTTCAACTAGCTGTGCCAGCTTGTGCTTGTGCCACAGATCGTCTGCATCACAGAACGCCAGTATGTCACCCTTGGCCAGTTCGGCCCCATAGTTGCGGGCGGCACTTGGGCCATCAAAAGGGCTGCTCGCGACCTGGATGCGGGGGTCTTGCGCGATATGGTCCAGCACGATGGACAGGCACGCGCTTGAGGGACGGTCGCCGACGCAGATCGCTTCCCAATCCGTGAAGCTTTGCGCGCGAATGCTGGTCAGCGTGTCAGCAATTGTGTCCGCATCGGTGTGAAACGGCACGATGATGGTAAAGCGGGTCATTGGAAGCCGAGCCTTTCTGTTGTTTTGTGATCGCGAGGCATCAGCACCCAAGAGGCCGTCAGCATCAGGGCAGCACTGGTCAGCAGGTATCCAATCGCAACTGGCATCAGCCCGAACGGCGCCATGAACGCAGTGTTGAGGATCAGTGCGAAAGCCAAGGCTGCGCTGACCCGCAGCTCGGTGATCGCGCGGTTCTCGGACCGCAGCCAGCCGGCCACGGCGGACCAGATGACGCTGGGCAAAGCCGCAAGGCACAGCACCGAGACCACCGGTGAAATCTGCTGCCACTCTGCACCCAAGAGCAACGGCACATAAACCGGTGCAAGCGCGGCTTGCAGCAAAACCAGCGGGCTCAGCACCAGGAGGGACGTGCCGAGCCCGTGACGCAGCGCCTTGGTTTTGTCATGGGCTGCGCAAAGATGTGGGAAAAGAACGACTGAAAAGGCCTGCGTGAACGATGTCGCCAAGCCGAGCCCAGCGTTGAAAGCCATGAAGTAGATGCCAAGGCTCTCGGCCCCCAGCATCGCGCCGATCACAAGCTTGTCGGCCTGCAAACGCAGAACTTTGACAACCTCAACGCCCAGAACGGCCCAGCCGAAGCCAACAAAGGGGCGAAGGGCGGCAAAGCCTTGTTTGGTGTCAGATGTCCAGGGACGCAGGCGGCGCATCAGGACCAACCAGATCGGAGCAGCCAGCAATCGAGGCAGCACCAAAGCCAGCGGCGAGGCCCAGAGCAGCGCCAGTAGCGCCGCCATTACATTCGCACCAACCACCTGGCCTCCGGCAATGGCGGCGGTCTGTTGCAGCTTGCCCTCACGCATCGCAAGCGCGGCCTGCATCAGACCGGCGGGCATGAACAAGTACTCTCCGGCCAGAATGGCCAGAAGCAGTGCAAGAGTCTGATACCCCATCGCATAGAGGACAAGGGCAATGGACAGTTGCAGCAAGAACAGCGCCCCGCACCAGACCCAGAAAATACGATGCGCGGTGTTGCAGCGCTCTTCCAACTCAGCCTGAGGGGCTTGGATGATCCTCTGCCCCACGCCGTTCTCGGTCAGCGCCTTGAGGATATCCCCTGCGGCGAGGGCAGCAGCAGCCAGACCGATCGCCTCGGGGCTCAGGCTGCGGGCTACAACAATGACCACCACGAGACGCGAGGCTTTTGCCGCCACTTCAGACGCCGCGTAGGCCAGCAAGTGGCGTAGAAAACCGGTATGTACCAATTGCTGAGTCATGTCGCCAAATGTCCAAAAACAGTGTTGGGATCAGTTCTAATTAGCCGCGACACCTCTGTCCCAGACGCGGGAGGACAGCCAGACGAACCATCGGGCGAGCGACCTATCCGAATGAGATAAACGGCAATCCCTATGCCGGTCTGACGCACATCAAGACACTGCTGTAGCTGTGGACGCAGTTCAGGAGAGTTCAATATGAGACGACATTTCAAAGTTTTGGTTTTAGGAGCCGTCAGCGCGATTGCGATGTCAGGTTGCAGTAGCATGAAAACCCCGCGCAACATCGAACCCGTCGCGAAAGGCGACAGTTATCAGGCGCAATACCGTGCCCCATCGCGGCGCCGAGCAAATGCGCCTTTGCTGCAAGCGGAGCATATGAATGGGCGCGCCTGTATGCCTCAGACCGGGGAACAGGGCGCCAATGCTTTTGCCAAATGGTCCCAGCCCGCGCTTAGCCCTCTGCTGGGCGAGAAGCTTTCGCGCAATGACATGGTGCAGATCGCCATCGACGGGGATGAACTTCTCAGCGACACCTATGTTGTGTCCCGCGATGGCGACCTAAAGCTGCCCTATCTGCCGCCGGTGCGCGCGCAGGGCAGAGCAACCGAGCAGGTGGAGCGGGATGTGGCCCGCGTTCTGGTGGCGGCGCAGTTCTATGACAGCATCCCGCGCGTCACGGCGCGCATCAGCGATTTCGCCTCGGTCACTGTCGGCGTGAAAGGCGCAGTGTTTGAGCCCCACTCGGTTGAGATCGGAGGCATCCCCGGCGACGCGCTGGATCGAGGGCGCCAGGGTGTGCTGGGCGCCTCGACCGAGGCGCGCAACTTGTCCGTCGCCATTCGCGCCGCCGGAGGCGTGCGCCCAGATGCGGATCTGTCAGCGGTCGAGCTGCACCGGCAGGGCACGATCTACCGGATGGACCTACGCGGCGTGTTCGAAGGCTCAGACCCGACCGACATCATGCTTCTGACCGGGGATCAGATTGTGGTTAACAGCCGAGGGTGTTTCCAGGATGACTTGATGCGCCCCAGCCCGATCAGCCCGCCTGGGGTGACGCTGTATATGTCTAACCTCACGCAACCTGCCACCGGCAACGCAGAGTCGGCCATCGGTCGCGACGTGCGCGAGGTTCCCTATGGTACGCGCTATCTACAGGCAGTTGTCGACACCAACTGTGTCGGCGGGGCCAAGACCACCAATGCCAATCGCAGCGCGGTCCTGTTCACCCGCAACCCGATGACCGGGAACTCTATCGTAATCGAACGCAACATCGAAAAGCTGCTGCGGCGCGGGGATCGGGATGATTATGATCCGTACGTTCTGCCGGGTGATGCGATTGCCTGCTACGACAGCAAGGTGACCGGCCTGACCGAGGTCGCCCGCGCGGTGGGTATCGTCGGCGCAGCGGCGCTGCTGGCCCCCTAGATCAACCCCGAGCGGGCGATGCTTTCGCCCGTTCCCAAGCGGTGGAGACTGCAGTCAGTTTGTTGGTGATGTCTTTGTGTTCCTTGGCTGCAGTCTCTACCGCAATTAATGCCTCTCGAAACTCGTCCGCGCCGAAGGTTGCCGCACTGCCAGCCAGTTTGTGGCAGGCCTGAGCGAGTTGGTTCAAATTGGACCGGTCAAATGCTCCGGTTTCGATCTGCCCAACAAAGTCATCCCCCTCGGCAATAAACTTGGCTTGTAGGCGGGCAAAGACCTCGGGCCCGAGGCTGTCTTTCAACTCCCCCAACGGATCAGGCTGCGCATGCTCCGGAATCTGTCCCTCGGCTCGGGTGACCACCGAAAGCGCCTTGCGCAATGCATCAAGCGAGATCGGCTTGCCGATGAAAGCCGTCATGCCAGCGGCGCGAAAGGTCTCAACCGCGTCTGGCAGGACATTGGCCGACACTGCAATAATCGGCACATCTGTAGACTGCCCCTGACCGTCACGAATATGGCGCGCGGCGGTTGGTCCATCCATCACCGGCATGCTGATATCCATCAGGATCGCGTCAAACTGCTGCATGTTAGCCTTGTCCACGCCAACCTGTCCGTTTTCTGCCGTCGTCACACGGTGCCCGTCCAGCGCCAGCATGTTGCAGATGACTTCGAGGTTGATCTCGTTGTCTTCGACCACCAGGAGGTTCAGAGGGCGAACAGTCTCGGTATTGATCTGACCGGCTTCCAACAGTTGGTCGCGCGCCGACGGCTGCAATGGCACCCGCAGCCAGAAAACGCTGCCTTCGCCCAATGTGCTTTCCGCACCAACCTCGCCGCCCATTGCCTGCGCGAACCGGCGGGCAATCCCCAGGCCAAGCCCGGTCCCACCGACCGTACGACCGATTGAGGGGTCGCTGGTGTAGAAGTCATCAAAAATGGCGTCGATTTCATCCTCAGCAATACCAACCCCGGTATCGATCACACGCACTTCGTAGATATATGCCTTGGCCTGATCCGCTGGTTCACATCTTTCGATTTCAATCGAAACCCGGCCGTTTTCGGTGAACTTGATCGCGTTGCCCACAAGGTTCAGCAGAATCTGCCGCAACCTTTGCGCGTCAGTCGCGACATGCGGATAGGCCCCGCCCACCCATTGCCACGAGATTGAGGTGCCACGAGAGGCTGCATTGCCGCTTTGGCCATCCGCCAAGTCCTGCAGCATCGCGTTCAGGTCGGTGAGCTCGTGCGCGACTGACAGCTTACCGGCCTCGAACCGAGCAATATCCAGCACCGCATCCACATGATTTTGCAGGATCTGGCCCGAGATCTCCATGTTTCGGACAAACTGAGACTGCTGTTTGGTCGTGCGTGTATTCTTGAGAAGGGTGAGGTTGCCCAGCAGCCCGTTCAACGGGGTTCTGATCTCATGGCTCATAACGGTCAGGAAATCCGATTTGGCCTTTTCCCCGGCAAGGGCGCGGTCGCGGGCCGAGACGAGCTCTTTCTGATCCGCCACGCTTTTCGAGATATCGCGGACGAAACCGATGACGATTTCCTCATCCCCGGTCTGGGCGGATTGCAACGCAAGTTCGACAGGAAAGACATCACCGTTCTTGCGCATCGCCTCAAGCTGAACGCGGCCCTTGCCAACGACGTGGCGATCCCCACCTCTGTGCATGCGTTTTATTCCGGTGGTATGAGCTTCGCGCAAATGCGCAGGCACAATCAGATCACCGATCGAATGCCCTTTGGCCTCATCCTCAGAATAGCCGAAAATCGCCTGCGCAGCAGCGTTGAACTCCAGCACTTTGCCAGCGGCGTTGACCACGATTACTGCATCCAATGAGGTCGACAGGATGGTATTCATACGCTGGTTGGCCTGCCGGCTCGCCTGCCCACGTCGATCAGCCTTGCGGTTGACCACCAAGAGATAGGCGCTGACCGCAGTCAGGATCAGAAACAACCCACCGGACAAAACGGCCAGTTGAAACAGGCTCAGCGCGGTGTCTTCACGGCGCTGATCTGACTGGCCCGCGAAGTAAGAGATCGCTGAGACCGAAAGCTCTCGCACCTTTGGAGCGATCCCCTGCGCGCCCTCATAGAGATCCGGCAGCCCCGCAATCAGGCCAGGATCCTCAGCGTCAATTGTAGGTACCGAGGCCTCCAGATAGGCGGATACGTCGTTCAGAGGTTCAGCGAATTTCGGGTCACCGCGCAGCGTTTCAAACAGACGCGAGGTGTCCAGAATATCGATACGGCTGTACAAAAGATCAAAACGGCGACGGACAAGGTCCAGGTTTTCGGGGCTTGGCTCTGCATCCGAAACACTCGCCTCAAGCGCGTTGAAGTAGAACAGGAATTCGACCTCGACTTGCGTCAGCGTCCACTGCACATTATCTGTTCGGGCAGATTGCCGATCGCGCAGGTCGGACATCACCTTGACCGACAGCAACACGACCAAAGCAAGGGCACCCAAAACCGCGATACCGATGAGCCCGAAAGCCCACCGGCGCCGCGATTGGTTAGGTTTTTGAGCCGTCAATATCTTTCCTGCATCAACCACGTCATACTGTGTTGTAACTCCACGCTATTTAACGATCTCCAACCTGTCGAGTTGCCAAATGCTGCGAGAGTAAATCACCTCGGTCTGGTACTTGGTATCACTATCATAGGGATAAACGATCCAAAGCGGCCCCTTCTGCCGCCGGGACATCGCCGCGCCGTCCATCTCATAGGCGATAATCGGGTCCTGCGCCGAGATTGAGTCCAAAGGGATCTCAACCGCGTAGTCGTTGATCGCCGTTGCCCGGATCGTCGCGCCCTCTGCTCCAATTTGTTCCAGTAAGACAGACAGGGGAACGCCGACAAAGCTGGTCCCACCTTCGGTCCAGATCGTCGAGGTTTCAAAGCTGCGCTGCGGCAGCGCCTGCAACATTTCCATATCGAACTGCGCCGCCCCATTGGGCCCGGTCTGTGCAATGTTGCCCGAAATGGTCAGGACAACCTCACCTGTCGGGGTCGCCAAATCTTCGGCATGCGCAGACGTCAGGCAAAAAGCGAACGCCGCTGTGAGGATCGTAAAAAACAGACGCATCTTAGTCTCCATTTCTTTGACCTAAAGAAACCAGAACGAGGTCCGTAGCGACAGATGGGCATGGGGATTACGCACCTATCCGAACGGATAGGTGCCTCGGTCTCATGCGGCGGCAGACAGGAGGTTCATGCGCTGACGCAACATGGATTTGAACCCGTCACGCAGCTCGGCACGTTGCAACGCAAAGACGGTGGTTGCCTCAAGATACCCGGCGACCGACCCACAATCGAAGCGCTCTCCCTGAAATGTGAAGCCATTGCATCCGGTCCTTTCGATATCCGCCGCAATCGCATCGGTCAGTTGGATTTCATCACCCGCGCCGGGTGCCAAACCATCCAGTTGGTCGAAGATCGAAGGGTGCAGCAGATAGCGCCCGACAATGCCAAACTCGGACGGGCCTGATCAGCGGATGGCTTTTCAACCAGCCCTTTCAGATGTTGCACTTGCCCTGTCCTATGCTCGATATCGACCACGCCATAGGCACTGATGCGGTCGGATGGAACCTCTTCGGTTGCGATCATATGGCTGCCTTCAAAGTCCTGTACCATTTGCGCCAGGACCGAACGCTGCGCATGGATCACATCATCCGGCAGGATCACCGCAAAAGGTTCATCACCGACAAAGTCGCGCGCCAGAGACACGGCGTGGCCCAAACCGCGCGGGCTGTCTTGTTGGATAAAGCTATATGCCTCATCCTCAAGATTCGTGCTGCGCAAGCGGTTCAGCAGGGTGGTTTTGCCGCCATCCTTCAGTTTGCGCTCCAACCCCGAGTTGCGCCCGAAATACGCCTCCAGCGCGAATTGGCCGGTTGAGGTAATGAAAATGAATTCATCAATCCCGGCGGCGCGGGCCTCGTCCACCGCATACTGGATCAAAGGGCGGTCGATCAGCGGCAACATCTCCTTGGTCACCGATTTGGTGGCGGGCAGAAATCTTGTGCCCAGACCTGCGACCGGGAAAACGGCTTTGCGAATACGCGCCATTTCAATGCTCCTAGGTTTGATTAGTAAGCGCCGTTACCCGACACGACAGCGCGGGCGGTCATCGCAATAAGGATGAGGTTCAGAAGGGGCGAGCGGGAGCGGACATAGGCCCTATCCAGCTCGATCATGCGATCAAAACCGATGCCCGCACGACCCGAAACCTGCCAGAGGCCGGTGATACCGGGGCGCACCTGCAGGCGCTCCAGCGCTTGTTCGGGATAAGCGGCAACCTCTTCGGGCAAGGCCGGGCGCGGGCCGACCAGCGACATATCCCCTTTCAGCACGTTGAAGACTTGCGGCAGTTCATCCAACGAAAACCGGCGCAGAACTTTCCCGACACGGGTAATGCGCGGGTCATTTTTGGCTTTAAAGCACACGCCCTCACGATCCGATTGGATGAGCAGGTCCGCACGCCGCGCTTCGGCGTCCTGCGTCATCGAGCGGAACTTGTACATCGTGAAGGGCACCCCGTTTCGGCCAATGCGTGTCTGCCGAAAAAAGGCGGGGCCGCGACTGTCCAATCGCACCAATGCGGCGATTGCGGCCATGGGCAGGACCAGGAGAGACAGCACGACCGCCGCCAGAGTGAGGTCCAGCAGGCGACATGCTGAGACCCTGGGAAGAGCATTGTGCACAGCACGCCCGAGAAATTCAAAATTGCCCTGTAGATATCTGCGGGCCATGCGGCGGGGCTCCATCGCCAGCCGCCATGCCCATTCCATCCGGGCGCGCCGAACGATGCGCGGTGCCCGCCGCACATTGCCGGCCAGGAAGTCGAACAAAGCCCCCACGCCCAGCGCGATGCGAGAGCCCAGCCTGTGACGGTTCTGCGTGATCCAAAGCTCCTGCAGCGGGACGCCCATCGCGACCAATAAGATGTCTGCGCCGGACTGGTTGATATCGTCGATCGCCTCACTAACCCGCGCGGCCCCTTGGTGGCCATCGCGCGTACCGGCCACGGCCAATTCGGGGATCATGTGCTGCAACCGCGCCGCCGCTGCCTGAGCTGTTCCCGGACGTCCCCCCAACAGGTAGACTGATTGCCCAAGACGCGCCGCACGTTTCAGAAGTTTGGGAATAAAATCAGTGCCGTTTAGGTTCTCGGCCAACTGGACGCCTTGCAACTTTGCCGCGACCTCTACCCCAATTCCGTCAGGTAGGATCATATCTGCCCGGGCCAATGCTGCTCGATAGGTATGGTTGCGGGCCCGTATGTTTGCGCAATGTGCATTCAGGAAAAACACCGTCCGGCGCGCCCCATCCAGCAGTTTTGAAATCACCTGTCCGGATTGCGCATTCACAACTGGCAAACCCAAAATCTCAGTCTTTTCCAGAGTTGGTATGGGTGTCGGCTGCGCGCCTTTGTACATATCTTGGACTGACAGGAACTGCATGGAACTCTCCGATCAAGTATGACAATCTGTGGCTTCAGACTGCCAATGTGATCTCGCAACCGATAGGCGAGCATCCGGAGAGGGATCGGAGAATAGGTCTATTCAAACGACCCCGCAGCACATAGCGTGGAGGAAACGGCCCGCTGACCTATCCGATTGGATATTCACCTGTCCGTCGGGCAGGCTTCATGCCATGCGTTCAATGATTTATTAACACATCTGGGTGTGGTTGGGGGCAGACGGAGATTTGAGATGAAAGTTCTTATTGCTGACGACCACGAGCTTATTTTGGACACGCTCGTTGCCTTTATTGATGCTGCAGGCGGGATCGAGGTTGAGACCGCGCCGAATTTGCCGGCCGCGAAAACTCTGATTGAGAACGACGGAGCCTTTGATTTGGTCCTTCTGGACCTGAACATGCCTGGCATGAACGGTTTGAGCGGGCTTGAAACCTGCATCGCTTTGGACGGCGCCCAACACGTGGCCCTGTTTACCGGCGACACCTCGCGCGATCTGGCGCAACGCGCGCTGGAACTTGGCGCGGCCGGTTTCGTCCCCAAAACTCTACCGGCCAAATCCCTCGTCAACGCGATCCGCTTTATGGCGATGGGAGAGCAATACCTTCCTGCAGGTTTCATGAACGCAGAGCAGCCGGAAGACTCCCACCCTATGGCTCAAAAACTGACTGAGCGTGAGCGGCAGGTTCTGAAAGGGCTGACTGAAGGCAAATCCAATAAGGAAATCGCCCGCGATCTGGATCTGTCAGAGCCGACGATCAAGCTGCATATGAAGACGCTCTATCGCAAAGTTGGTGTCAGCAATCGAACGCAGGCCGCCTTGGCCGCACGCGAGGCGGGGTTGTTCTAGTCCTCACTATCCGAAGGGATAGGGGGCGCTCCAAATCCCCTCGCCCCCTAGCCTGCTGAGCAAATGATCAGCGATCAGATGCGGTGTATCACCCTTGTACGAAAGGGTTTTTCCATGCCGCAACAAATTTCGAACTCCTCTGATTCCACGCGCGACACAGAATTTCTGCATTGGGCGCGCATTTCGCGATCCAATTTCAGATCGCTCGGGTGGCGTCGCATCGTAAAGGGAGGGCGCCTCAGCGATGCAGGCCGCCTGCCCCGTTACGTGGCGCTATTTCTTCTAGGGGCGAGCTGCATCTGGGCCCCGATCAGCGGCTACTTGGCATCCGCGCCTGTCAAATACACCTCTAACGCATCATTGATCCTGCCAGGATCTGGCGCTTCGGCATCGGTCAATCTGGCCAATATCGGTCAGGCATCTTCATACGCGAATTCTGCCTTTGCCAACGGGTCGATCAGCCCAACTGAGACGTATAAACGTCTATTGTCGGCCGATCGCATTCTAGATGCGGCAGCCAAGGCTGTAGAGGCTGACCGTGATGCGTTTGGCAAGCCGCGGGTGCAACTGGTCGATCAAACCAGCCTTATACATATCGAGCTTCAGGCGGCCTCTCCTGCGGATGCCCAGCAATATGGTGACGCCTTGGTGGCCGCCTTTTTCGCTGAGATTGACGCCCTGCGGGCCGATGAAATTGCCACCCGCGAGGCCAGCAATACAGGCGCGATCGAAGACTATACCCGCGCAATTCAGGCCACGCGGGCCGAGATCAAACAGCTGCAGTCGCAAAGCGGTCTGATATCAGTCGCGCAATACCAAGAGCAGGTCGCCGCTAATGACCGTGCAAAGCAGGAACTGCGAAAGCAGGAGAGCGAGCTGGCACGCCAATCGGAACGTGTCGCCGCACTTCAGGTCGCGTTGAATCTGCCCTCTGATGTAGCAGCGGCAACGCTGAAACTCTATGCCGATGCACAGTATTTATCCTTGCTTGAGGACGTGTCGGTGGGGGCTGCAAAGCTGGCACAAGCCGACGCGACCTACGGATCGCGCCACCCGATCTACGTGAATGCCCAAAACGACTATGAAGGGGCGCGTTCAGTTGCCTTACAACGCGCGTCGCAAGTGACTGGTCTTGAGGTCGAGCAGCTCGGTGGACTGGATCGCGCGCCGGAAGGGCAACGGGCGCAGTTGCTCAGTGAGTTGGTGCGCGAAGATGCCTTACGGGCCGGATTGGAACAACAGGTCGCGACACTGCGCGAACAAATTCGTCTGGAAACCCAGCACTTGTCAGACCTCGCCCCCATCGCCGCTGAATTGGAGGACCGGCAGAGAGATTTCGCCGTGGCAGAAGCCGTGTTCGCCTCTGCCATCGCCCGGTCCGAGTCGAAAAAGACCGATGTCTACGCCTCCTACCCGTTGATCCAAGTGCTGGAGAACCCGTCTCTGCCGACCCGCCCGTCTTCACCGAACAAGAAAATCTCGATCACCGCCGGGATCGCCGCAAGCCTTATGCTGCTGATGGGTTTGGTGCTGGCCTGGATCCGAAACCCGCTGATCTCAAAGCTGCTGAAAGACCAGAAAGAGGCCGAAGTCTAATGCATGTGGCCCCTGAAACCCCAACCGAAAAGATCGTCTGGTACACGCTGATCTGGACATGGCCGTTCTACGGGCTTGGCGCGCTGTATGTTGTTGGTCCGGTGCTGGGTTGGATGTTGGCTGCAATGGCTGGGTTGTCTCTTTATCTCGGCCCCGCGATCCGCTCGGATATGCGTGCAACCGGCCCTGTACCCGCTTTGGTCTGGGTTTGGAGCGCGGGCATGCTGGTAATGCTTGTCTCACTTTGGGCTGGTCACGCAGATTGGAACCTCGGCACCACCAAAACGATCAAATCGAGTATCGGATGGGCCAAGGGTTGGGCGTTGATTCCGTTGTTCATCCTTGCCGGGGCGGTCTTACCAATCCGGCGCGCGCTTCTAGTCAGAGGGCAATGCGTGCTGGGCCTTTGGACCTTGTGCCTTCTGCCGTTGTTCATTGTCGCCCCCTATGCCGGTCTGCCGCATCTGCTGTTTACGTCCCCGTTGAAAGCGGTGGGCGGCCCGGGGCCCGAGTATTTCTCGATCTACCTCTATACAATCGACCCCGCCAGCGGCACGCCACGGTGGCAGTTCTTTGCGCCCTGGTCGCCATTCGCGGCCTTGTTGGGCGTCTGCATGGTCCTATTTGCCCTAGAAGAAAAGCACCGCAGTTGGAAGGTCATCGGCTTGGCTGCCGGAGCTCTGATGATCCTGATGTCCAAGTCCCGAATGGGTTTGGTTGGATTGGTGATCTGCTCGCTGTCACCCCGCCTGTTGCCACTTGTAGCCCGCAGCTTGGGGTGGATTCTTTTGTCTGCAGTCACCACCGCCGTAGCCGTTTGGGGCGCAGTCTTTGTCGAGTTCGGCAACCGGGTCCTTTACAGCTTCAAATCCGCGCGCGGCGACAGCACCCGCGTACGCGAAACGTTGCAGCGCATTGCGTATGAGCGCTGGCAATCGGATGCGATGGTTTTCGGGCACGGCACAGTCAGACCCGGAGCGCATCTTGTTGAGTACATGCCGATCGGCAGCCATCACACCTGGTACGGGCTATTATTTGTCAAAGGCCTGACCGGATTTGCCGCGTTTCTCATACCGTTTCTGGTTCATTTCTCGGTCGTCACCCTGGACGCAATAAGGTTTGAGCGAGGCAAACTCCCGGTGGGGCTGCTACTTACCATTCTCCTCCTTACCTTTGGAGAAAACGTTGAGGTTCAAACCTATTTGCTCTGGCCAACCCTATTGGCGCTCGGCTGTCATCTGAGAGAGATCAAATCAGTATATCGAGGTTCTGGACATATAGCCAGCAAATGACGAGCGCTGCGAGTGCGATGGCAGACAGAAAGACTTGTGGGCACCGGTCGTAGCGGGCTTTGTTGCAAAGTTTCTAGGGTCAGGACTCATAACCAGTAGATCACGAGTGCGGCCAATGCGATGGCTGATAAGAAGACCTTGGGGCATCGGTCATAGCCTGTCGCCACACGCCGCCCGCCTTTCAACCTGCCGAACATGATCTCGATCCTATTTCGCCGCTTGTAGCGCGGTTTGTCGTATCGCACCGGTCTCTTGCGCTGTTTTCGACCGGGGATGCAGGCGCGTATCCCCTTGTCTTTCAACGCTTCTCTGAACCAATCAGCGTCATAGCCTCGGTCTCCCAGTAGCCAATCAACAGCTGGCAAACTGCTCAACAAAGCCTTCGCGCCGGTGTAATCGCTGACCTGCCCGGCGGTCATGAAAAGGTTCAGAGGGCGGGCCCTGGCTGTCGCAGATGGCATGCAGTTTGGTATTCATGCCGCCCTTGGTTCGGCCTATCAGGCGTCCACGTCCCCTTTTTCACCGCAAGACTGGACGCCGTGCGGTGAGCCTTGAGATATGTTGCATCGATCATGACCGTCTTTTCGTCGCCATGGTCAGCCGACAAGCCCATCATCATCTCAGCAAATATGCCCTACTCGCTCCATCGCTTTCAGCGGTTATAAAGGGTCTTGTGTGGGCTATATTCCTTGGATGCATCGCGCCACCGCAAACCGTTGCGATTGATGAAGATAATGCCTCTCAAGACGCGTCGGTCATCGACGCGAGGCATGCCGTGGGATTTGGGAAAGTAGGGCTCAAGACGGGCCAATTGCTCGTCGCTTAACCAGAAGAGATCAGAAATCGTCACCGCTTGCTTGCTGCGCAATGAATCACGCAGCCAAGCAAAAATCAATGGATTCCGAGCCTAGAGCGGTGTGACACAAAATGAAGCTGCATGCGTATCGCTCACTGTCCAGACACGGCATGTATTACTTCCGTTGGCCACTACCGGACACTCTAATACAACCCCACACCAGAGGGGGGCGGATACCAACGTGTCAAGTTCGGAAAGAGCAGGATCGTTCCCTTACATCAGGAGTTAGTTCGCCTTGGCTTCTTACGCTTCGTTCAGACACAACGAGACGCAGGCGCAAGGCGGGTACGCCCCGCTGCCAAATGGGAAGAGTTTTGAGCAGCAATCGCCAAGGCGCGATCCAATTAAGGGGAGAATGGATCTGCTCTGCATCGTGGGGGAAGATGGAGCTTGCGCGCCGTGACAATTGGTATTGAGAAGACACCCCCGAGGAAACTTGATTGAATCGTCTATCAATCTCGAAATTTTCGAAATCGGAATTGCGCTTGGGACCGATGACTATGCCGCGAATTGTTGTGATATGACTATCAAGATCACCTTCAGGTGATCTTGTATGCGACAAACACCCGGAAGTTGGAAATGGGCCGGAACTCAAGTTACACCCCACCAACGAAGCGTCTGATCAAAATGATGTCGGATCGCGGTTGTCGCCGTTTCAATGTCGCCATTTTCCAGAGCATCGATAATGGCAATATGCTCCTCCATTGCCGAAACGATCCGGTCCTGCAGGAACGGGCGTGAATTCTGGATAATACCGATGCGTATCCGGTTCGCCTCATAAACCGTTGCAAGCTGCGCGTTGTCCAGCCCTCCGGCCAGGAAATCGTGCAATGACAAATCGATCCCGGTGGCCTTCGGTGGCAGCGATTTCACCGCGTCGGTTCTGGCGGCGTCCCGCATCTCCACATGCCGTGTCCGCAGCGCATCCAGCCCGGAAAGCGCGTTGGCGGCGATCCGGCGCCGCGCACCTTCCTGATCCAACACCATTCGGAAATCAAGACATTCGCGGATCGTTTCGGGGCGGGCTTCCATGATCCGAATGCCGCGTTTCGGCACCGCGCTCAGCAACCCTTGCGCGCTTGCCACCTTTACCGCCTCCCGAATGGGAGCTATCGGAAAATCCAGAATTTCAACAAGTTGCGACATCGACAGAAACTGCCCTTCACGCAATTCTCCTGCAAGCAACGCGGCCCACAAAGCCTCCTGAGCCTGGGTTGCCATAAGTTGGACCTCGTTCAATTGGTGCATCGCAGCCTTCCTCATCGGCATTATCTTTGAATTCGCTAAAGTGCTACATGAAATTATTGATAGTATACATAATAAGATAATATGTAAAATGTCAGTTGCAAGTACAACTTCTCACAGGGGTCCGGCCATACCGGCAATCACCCTTCGTGAGGCACACTGGGAGGAAAAAATGGCGTCAACGGAAGAAATACATGTTGCCCATGGTGATACGATTGCGGGGGAGAGCACGCACACGCTCAACCCTGTCGGTGATGACGAGAAAACCTGGGGATGGTTCGCCATCTTCAACATCTGGGCAAATGACGTGCAATCGCTGTTCGGCTACTCGCTCGTGGCGTCTCTCTTCATCTCTTACGGCGTTGGCGGCTGGACCGCCTTTGCGGCTTTGATCTTTGCCGGATTGTTTGTGATGTGGATGGTCAACCTGTCCGGCGCAGCGGGTGAAAAATACGGAATTCCTTACCCGGTCTTCGCGCGCGCCAGTCTCGGCACCGCAGGGTCCAATCTGCCGGCCATTCTGCGTGCCACCGTCGCTGTGTTCTGGTATGGCGTGCAGGTCTATTTTGCCTCGACCGCACTGGCGCTTCTCATTCGGTCTATCACTGGCGCCGAAGCGGGCGGTGCCGAAATCCTGGGCCTGACCGGTATCGACTGGCTTTCTTTTGTTATCGTCTGGGCCTTTCACATCTTCATCTTCTGGCGTGGCATGGGCTGGGTCGAAACCTTCCTGAACATCGCAGGCCCCTTCGTCTACGTCGTGATGATTGGCCTTGTGGTCGTACTTTGGCAGCGTTCGGACGGGCAGCTTCTGCAAGCCACCGCAACGATCTTTGCCAATCCGGAGGGCACTTTCTGGACCGAGTTGAAAGGCTTTGTTGCGATTGTCGGCACAATGGTGGCCTATTTCGCGGCTGTGATGATCAACTTCAGCGACTTCTCACGCTACGCCAAGGACAAGCCAACCATGATCATCGGCAACCTTGCCGGGTTGCCACTGAATATGATCCTGTTCTCGGCCCTTGCCTTGCTGACGACCGGCGGCGCGGCCGTCGTCTTCGGCGAAGAGATCATCAACCCGACCGAGATCGTTGAACGCACCGACAGCGTGCTTCTGGGCGTGATCGCAGCCATCACCTTCTTTGCCGCCACTGTCGGCATCAATCTGGTGGCCAACTTCATCCCGGCGGTAAATGGCATCTCCAACGTGGCACCCGGAAAGATCAGCTTTCGGAACGCGGGCCTGATCACATCGGTGTTTGCACTGGTGATCGGTGGCTTCTGGAACAGCTTTATCAGTCAATTCGGGATCAGCGGTTTCGTCAACACGCTGGGCGCGACGCTGGCACCGATCTTCGGCATCATGATCGTTGACTATTATTGGCACCGGAAAGAGCAGCTGAACGAGGATGACCTCTACAACATGGAGGGGGGCACCTATCACTACCAGAACGGCTGGAACCATGCCGCGGTAAAGGCTTTCGGCCTGGCTGCCATCTTCTCGGTCGCAACCGTCTGGGTGCCCTGGTTCTCGTTGCTGTCGGGCTATGCCTGGGTGATTGGAGCCGTATTGGGCGGTTTGATCTACAACGTCCTGGCCAAGGGCAACGTCAAAGTCTGACTACGGTCTGAGATATCTGCCGGTGGGGTCAATCTCCACCGGCAGCGTGATTGACCTGAAACCAGTGTCTTCGCGAAGAAGTAAGGCATAGCAGACGAACCGACAGCAAGCCCCAGTTGTTTGTCCGGCCGGCATCGTCGGGTAGAAACTTCTCACGATTCACGGGCTTGTTGATGAGCGCAGGCGAGGGGCATTCTTTGACCGGCTGCGAAACTCGGCCCGCTCCCTCTATACCCCTTTATGGAATGAGCAGCATTCGGAAAAATGGGCTCAGTTGTTGAACCCGCTGCGCCGCGCCCGAACGGAACCCATTTCGACCAATACTGCGCACTGTGCGAATGGGCGCAAAGTCGCTACCCGTGAATGAAGTGCGGCACAAAACGCGAGAGGTCCTGGGTGATTTCCTGGTTGTCCTCTCGAATGCAAAGGCCACACGCCACGTCCCCAACGATCCAAGAGCCCAACATTGCGTTGGAACCATCGAAGCGCGCCGGAGGCTGATAGCTCTGTATGATCCGACCTTCGGCACCGTAGTTTCCTGGCGTCGCCAAGTCCGGCTGACCTGGACGCTTGAGAATGATATTCGCGCCTTCGCGACTGAAAAAGGGTTTGACTACATGCGCAGCTTCGATGGCTTCCGCAGGCACATTTGCTTCAAACCAAGCGGGGAGAAGATTTGGGTGAGCAGGGTACATCTCCCAAAGCAGCGGCAGAATTGCCTTGTTGGACAAGATCGCTTTCCAGGGTGGTTCGAGCCATCGCGTTGGGGCATCAGGAAGTGCGATGCCATACTCTTCGCGAAACATGTCTTCCCATGGATAAAGCTTGAAAACCGTATCGATTACAAAGCTCTCGCCGTCCGCGAAACGCCCGAGCAGATCAAGCCCGATTTCCTGAAGCGCTACAAAATGCGGAATCAATCCCGCTTGCCTAGCGCAATCTTCAAGATAGCGTACCGTCGCACGTTCTTCTTCGTTTTCCTGTACGCTGGCGAAGTGAAGGTGATAGCCCGGAGCAAACATCTTCCCGAGGCGATCAATCAACTGGTCCTGGACCGAATTGAACTGATCCGCATCTTTGGGCAGCACGCCAGCCTCAATCTGCTGTTCGAGCCATACCCACTGGAAAAAGCCCGTTTCATATAGAGCAGTAGGCGTATCGGCGTTGAATTCCAGCATCTTGGCCGGACCAGAACCATCGTAGTGAAAATCGAATCTGCCATAGAGCGACGGATCGCCTCGACGCCAGCTTTCGGCAATCCAGGAGTGATAGCTCTCCGGGATCGCCATTCGACGCATGAGCGATGGATCCGCCACAACCTCTGCCACCAGAGCCAAGCACATCTGCCAAAGTTCGGCGGTGGGCTCTTCGATCTTGGCTTCGATTTGCTCCAGGGTGAAAACATAGGCTCGGCTTTCATCCCAGTAGGGTGCTCCATACATGGAATGAAAGCCAAAGCCCAAACTCTCTGCCAGCGCCCGCCATCCGGGACGCTCAGGCAACAAATGCCTCTTCATCAGCTTTACAGCTTGGCGAGTATGGCTTGCACGTCGTTCTTAGCCGGGTTCTCCAAAGCTTTGATCCGATCTTCGAGGGCTTCGCCTGATATCTGTTGGGCTTCTTCCTCAGCAGCATCCAACATGGCTTGTTGGTGGACCTGCCTCTGTTCCAGCCGTTCTAAGCTTGCCATCGCATTAGACAATCGATCATTCGAAGACGATGAATTGATAGCGGTTGCCTTCTGCGCAGAAATCAGTGCTTCGTTTGCTTTGGCTGCCTCGATCTTGCGCTGTAACGTTTCGATCCGGCCCTGGGACAGTTTCAGTGCATTGTCCATGCCGTCTTCTGTCTTCCGGTATTGATCCGCAAGCGATTGGTCGGCTTCCACTCTATCGCGAAGCTTCAAAACACTCTCGACGATTTCGACCGCAAGAGGCTCATCGCCCTGCTGCTTGGCGTTTCGCGCAGCTTCTGTACGCCGCTCTATCTCCGTCATCATCTCGGCGACTGACTTTTCCTTCATGATACGATTGGCCGTCATGCGAGATTTCTCGTCGCGGGCTTTTGAGATTGCGGCTTTCGCTTCGCGCATTTCCTGATCAAGAATTTTCAGCAGATTGGCATCAACAACGGCCTCGGCTGCGTCGTTGGCCGTGCCTTTGACAGCGGTGACAAGCTTTCTCCAGACGCTCATGCTGTTTCCTCCAAACGGGGGCCACGCGGCCCGATGTCACGCGCCAATTCAAGTGCGCTATCAGAGATGGTCAGGAATTCGGTAACAATTTCATTCAAAGAGGCATCCAACGACATAGCGCCGAACAACTCATAGTACTCCCGTCCGTCGATGACATCGATCGAGAGAGCGCAGAGAGGTAGAAGCGATTTATGGCTGCGCAGCATCATAGCTTCGAAGCTCGTTGGATCCTCCTGTGCGTCGCGTGGCCACAAGATCGCCGAGGTCAAAATTTGACTTTCACCAACGGACACGTGGAGAACAAAATCGCCGGCGCTGTCGACTGTGATTTCCAGTATATTCGTTCCGATGGCGTGCGCGCAGCGAAGCCCGTACTCCGGGCCTGACGCGGTGAGCGCCTCCTTCAAGGATGAGACAGTCCAAGAGCGGGCATTGTCTGACATTTTGCTACTCCAAAGGGTAATTTTGCTACATGCATTCCTAGTCATCGGGGGCGCCGGTTTCAAGAAGGCGAAGCCGTTCGTGTAATTGACAACCTTCTGAAGAGGCACCAAAGATTGCACAGAACTCAAAATAACAAGGGCAAGGCCGCGTGCCGATTTTCTACAGGCTTCTCACCAAATTTTATCGCGAATTTCTGGAGCTCAAATGGTGGCTTTTGTGCCTCATGGCACTTGTTTTCTTCGTTGTTTCCTGGGTACTGTTCTGGTTTGCTGGCGAGCACGAACTCACAAGCAATTTTTCGGTCTACGTATACTTTGCAGCCACAACGGCATCGACCGTTGGATATGGAGATTACTCTCCGCAAACCGAAGCGGGGCGATTGATCGCTGCATTTTGGTTTTTTCCCGGCTCACTGCTCATTTTCTCTGCGGCGCTCGGGTGGCTGGCGGGAGGTATGGTTGAAAGGATCAGGCGAATGACTGATGGACATGGCAGCTATGAAAAAATGCGAGGCGCGACGGTAATTGTCGGTTACAACCGGGATCACACGCCTCTTATGGTTGAGAACCTGATTGCTGGTCAGGATGGTGACGACAAAATTGTATTGTTGACCAAAAGCAGCAAAGCTGAGTTACCCGACGGGATATACTTGGTGAAGACCGACCGGCTCGATGCTCTTTCTTCGTTGAAACGTGCGGCTATCCCATTCGCCGAAAAGGTGCTGGTCTATGCCCATTCTGATGCCGAAACCTTCAACACCTGCCTGGCGATCCGCGAGTTGAACGAAAAGCTGCACATTGCCGCTTTCTTTGAAGATCGTGATACCGCGCGAAGGGCCGCCAAGATTGCAGGTCTGGAGGCGATCGTTTCAAATGCGTCTGAGGCGCTGGTGCGCGCGGCGCAAGACCCAGGTGCGGGGCAGATCCTCATGGCGCTCTCCGCGGCAAACGTGGGCGCCACCATCTTCTCTGCCAAAACAGCATCGGCCCTGACCGTCGAGACTTTGCGGTCATCGCTTCAGAACAACGACGCCACATTGATCGCAATGTCTCTATCGGATGACCCTGCATTTCTGTTTGCGCCGTTTCCCGATCAGTTGGAGGCAGAGGGTACATTCTATTACCTGTGCCAAACAAGGCTGTCGGCAGCACAGATTGCGAGTGGATTGGGGGAGGACGATGTTTCGATCACTATTTAACCGCGAAGAGCCGCAGAATATTCCAGAGATGCTTGGCCTGACCATCGGGCGAAGCGTGACCATCGACCCTCTTGAACTCAAGCTGCAGAGTGATGATTCATTACTCGAACCACCCTCGACCGGCTTCATGATCACTGCGCAAGGGCATTGCGATCTGGGAGAGCAATCACATCTTCATCGATTTTATCCTGACGATGACCGTTACCTACTTCAGATTCAGGGAGGCGATGGCATCCGAGACACGCGCGTCGACGAGATTGTTCTTTGGTACGTCTATGATGTTCGGTATCTATCGCGAGATAGCGAATGGTCGGAAATTAAGTCTATGCAACGCCGGCGCAAGTTCGATCTACCGACCGAAACTGGCTCAGTGACTTTTCAGCGAGTCTGGTTCGATCATAGCGATGCCGATGAAGAACCAATGACTTATTGGGAAGAGGTGCGAGAGAAACGCGACAGCGAAAAAGAAAAGCGCATTTTCCAAACGGCCATGCTATTTGGACGCAGTCTTGGCGACGGTCGCGACGAGATGCTTCTTGTCAATCTCGAAGAGCCCGAGAGCGGCGATCGCGCGGCATCCTTTCTAGTTGGTCGCGCGCTTCCGCAGCACACATTGATTATCTGATCCAGCAAAGGACAAAAAAAATGACGACAATCATGGCCACGCTGGCCGGTCTCGCTCCCTTCCTGATTTACTTTGCAACCGCACTTCTCTTGCTGCTTGCATTCGTAGCGCTCTACATGCGCATGACGCCCAATGACGAAGTAGCATTGATCAAGGAAAACAACGCGGCGGCATCGGTTGTTCTTAGTTCGGCGTTTATTGGATTTTCTTTGCCCTTGGCTAGCGCAGCGGCCAATTCGATTAACCTGATCGACTTTATTCTATGGGGTATCATCGCTGGGATCGCACAGTTGTTGGTTTATCAAGTCTTCAGACGGTTTTATCCACTGGTATCCGAACGCATTTCGCGGGGCGAAATCGCGGTCAGTATCAAGCTCGCAGGTCTTGCGATTACAGTCGGGCTGCTGAACGCAGCGTGCATAACCTATTGACCCACGTGGCTGATCGGAGAAAACGCTGATGAAACGTTCACGCTCAATTACACTGCTCACAATGGCGTCAGCCTCGCTATCTCTCGCCGCATGCGAAGAGAAGGTTGATACCGAGGGCGAAGTCTATCGGACAGTTTCTGATTGCGAACAAGCGGAGTTCGTCCCGGATGGTGATTGCACTCCGCTGTTGGAAGAAGGGCAGCGAATACATGTCGCTACGGCCCCAAGATACAACACCATGACTCTGTGTGAAGCGGAACACGGTCGCAGCGAGTGTCTGCGGGAGACTGGCGCTGCGCAGACGTACTACTCGCCTAATCCCATTGGCTATTTCGTCACTAGCGCCATTGCAGGAGGAGCAATTTCCGATCTCGTGCGGCCCGTCTACCGAGAGCGCGACCGAAGAGGCTATTTCATGACCGGAGGTGGCTATCTCCGATACATGGACAACGGACGTTTTGGTACGTCTCGAAGCAACATTCAGCAGTACAATCCCTCTGTAAAACAAGCGCCACCCAGGGTTCAAACAAGAACGACCGTAGCGTCTCGCAGCGGCTTTGGCTCGCGCAGCGGAAGTTCATTCGGGAGTTGACTAGTTTGCTGATCGGCTTCTGTTCCGTCGATGTACAGTTTTGCGATTTCACGCGCTTGCGAAAGTTGTAGGCTCACATCTCAAACGCCGAACGGCTGAATTCACTCTAATTCTCTCCTGTACTCGACATCTGACCAATGCTTATTGACGGGCAATTTACGCGCCCGTCGGGCTACGTCATCTTATGTCGCTGGCGTAAAATCCCAAACGTCGTAAGCGTTGCATCGGGCCCCCTTTGCGGCAGCTTTGCGACATCGCGTGTTGATAGACGTCCGGTTCTCATGCATTGACCCACTTCATTTTTGAATTTTCTGGGCCACAGTCGACGGCCGTCCTTCCCAACGGGAATTGAGTAGCCATAGGCATGGAAAACTTTTTCGATTTTCTGGTCACTTGCGAGCTCACCTAAAGCTAGAGAATTCATGATGCCTGTATCCTTTTGGATGCATCATAGACTGCTCAGAGTGGCCGGATGAGGTGATATTTAGGGGGTCAGATGCAACGCTTACGATCAATTGTAGCCTGAATGGGCTGATCTGGGCTATTCCGATTTGGTTGCGGGAGCAGGATTTGAACCTGCGACCTTCAGGTTATGAGCCTGACGAGCTACCGGGCTGCTCCATCCCGCGACACTTTGGTTTGGTCTACCGCCTATTCGGCTACTTGAGACCATTGTTGGCCTATCGCTTACGCTACTTGAGGCCGGGGTCGGTAATTCTGATATCGTTTTAGAGAGATTGTGGGCTTTTGCTAGGTTTGGCGGTGACCTACTCTCCCGGGGCTTAAGCCCAAGTACCATTGGCGCTGCAGTGCTTAACGACCGGGTTCGGGATGGGACCGGGTGTTTCACTTGCGCTATGACCACCAAACCGAGGAAAGCCCACGTCGCGACTTTTGCGGAGCAAAAGCGCGACGCGCGGCAGGCAGCGTCTTTATCGCAGATAAAGGCGCGTTGCCGCACGGTTATATAATCAACCAACATCGCGGCTTGGCGCTGCGACGCTGTCCTTGTTCAAGGTGTGTATGCTTCTGGTGATTTGTCTTTCCATTACTGGATCAAATCAAGCCTATCGGGCGATTAGTACCGGTCAACTGAACGCATTACTGCGCTTACATCTC
The DNA here is from genome assembly GCF_056536245.1 of Ruegeria sp. AJ12. Classification (NCBI taxonomy): domain Bacteria; kingdom Pseudomonadati; phylum Pseudomonadota; class Alphaproteobacteria; order Rhodobacterales; family Roseobacteraceae; genus Ruegeria; species Ruegeria sp. AJ12. The sequence continues at coordinate 987,183 of NZ_JBQFJJ010000001.1, read as the reverse complement.
CGGCCTATTGACGTGGTGGTCTTCCACGGCCCTCAGGGAGACCTTGTTTTGAGGGGGGCTTCCCGCTTAGATGCCTTCAGCGGTTATCCTGTCCGATCATAGCTACCCAGCACTGCCGTTGGCACGACAACTGGTCCACCAGTGGATCGTTCACCCCGGTCCTCTCGTACTAGGGGCAACTCCTCTCAAGTCTCCTACACCCACGGCAGATAGGGACCGAACTGTCTCACGACGTTCTAAACCCAGCTCACGTACCTCTTTAAACGGCGAACAGCCGTACCCTTGGGACCTGCTCCAGCCCCAGGATGAGATGAGCCGACATCGAGGTGCCAAACACTGCCGTCGATATGGACTCTTGGGCAGTATCAGCCTGTTATCCCCGGCGTACCTTTTATCCGTTGAGCGATGGCCCTTCCACTCGGGACCACCGGATCACTATGGCCGTCTTTCGACTCTGCTCGACTTGTCAGTCTCGCAGTCAGGCTGGCTTCTGCCATTGCACTCAACGAGCGATTTCCGACCGCTCTGAGCCAACCTTCGCGCGCCTCCGTTACGCTTTAGGAGGCGACCGCCCCAGTCAAACTACCCGCCACGCAGGGTCCCGGATCCGGATAACGGACCGCGGTTAGACATCAAGAGTGCGAAGGGTGGTATCTCAAGGGAGGCTCCACCGGGACTTGCGTCCCGGCTTCAAAGCCCACCACCTATCCTGCACATCACAATCCTGATGCCAGTGCGAAGCTGTAGTAAAGGTGCACGGGGTCTTTCCGTCTAACCGCGGGAAGCCTGCATCTTGACAGGCAATTCAATTTCGCTGAGTCGATGTTGGAGACAGCGGGAAGTCGTTACGCCATTCGTGCAGGTCGGAACTTACCCGACAAGGAATTTCGCTACCTTAGGACCGTTATAGTTACGGCCGCCGTTTACCTGGGCTTCAATTCAAGGCTCTCACCTCTCCTTTTAACCTTCAGGCACCGGGCAGGCGTCAGACCCTATACGTCGTCTTGCGACTTCGCAGAGCCCTGTGTTTTTAATAAACAGTCGCCACCCCCTGGTTTGTGCCCCCAGCCCCTAGTTGCCTAGGAACCGGGCCTCCTTCTCGCGAACTTACGGAGGTATTTTGCCGAGTTCCTTCAACATCGTTCTCTCAAGCGCCTTGGTATGCTCTACCAGTCCACCTGTGTCGGTTTAGGGTACGGTCTGATGGAGGGCTATTTCCAGGAACCACTCAGCAGCCCAATCAATCCGATAAGATTGAACTACACCTGTGATCCGTCACATCCTCCTGGCCTAGGAATATTAACCTAGTTCCCATCGCCTACGCCTTTCGGCCTCGGCTTAGGGGCCGGCTTACCCTGCTCAGATTAGCTTTAAGCAGGAACCCTTGGACTTTCGGCGAGAGTGTCTCTCACACTCTTTGTCGCTACTCATGTCATCATTCTCACTTCTGATCGCTCCACCAGTGCCTCACAGCCTGGCTTCATCGCAAACGTCCATGCCTGCGCATAAACCACATGTTGCAGATCAGAAGATCTTTTGTTGGCCTATCGCTTCGCTACTTGAGGCCCTGCAGATCTCTCCACAGGAACCCGCCCCAGCGTCGCGGCGGCCCGATCTTCCGTCAAACAAAGGTTTATGAAGAGGCAGGACGTTTTTTCACAGAACGCTCTGCTACCGATGCTTACGCATCCCTAGACTTCGGCTCATGGCTTGAGCCCCGTTACATCTTCGCCGCAGGACAACTTATTTAGACCAGTGAGCTGTTACGCTATCTTTAAAGGATGGCTGCTTCTAAGCCAACCTCCTGGTTGTTTTGGTCGTCCCACCTGCTTTCCCACTTAGCCATGAATTGGGGGCCTTAGTCGTAGGTCAGGGTTGTTTCCCTCTCCACTACGGACGTTAGCATCCGCAGTGTGTCTGCCATCTAGTACTCCCGGGTATTCGGAGTTTGGTTAGGATCAGTAAGCCTGTGGGGCCCCATTACCCATCCAGTGCTCTACCCCCCGGGGTATTCGGATGACGCTCTACCTAAATAGATTTCGCAGAGAACCAGCTATCTCCGAGTTTGATTGGCCTTTCACCCCTAGGCACAGCTCATCCCGATCCTTTTCAACGGATGTGGGTTCGGTCCTCCAGTAAGTGTTACCTTACCTTCAACCTGGCCATGCCTAGATCACTCGGTT